>CP130741.1:0-2400000 GCA_030586155.1 Eubacteriaceae bacterium ES3
ATGGATACTTCTTTTGAAAAAATCTGGGAGTCAGCCCTGGATATTATCAAATCCAATATTGGCCAGACCAGTTTTAACACCTGGTTTCGGTCCATTAAACCAATAAAGTTTATCAATAATACTTATTATTTTCTTGCCGAAAATGAATTTGAAAAGGGTATTCTTGAAAGCCGTCATCTGCCACTGATCACAAATGCTCTAGCGGAAGTTACCGGAAAAAATTCTTCAGTCAAACTTGTCCTTAGTGAAGATGAACTAAGTGAAGTCAATAACGTATTACCTGCTGAAACAGTTCCGACCGGTCAGAAAAATTCTTCTATGAATCCCAAGTATACCTTTGATTCTTTTGTCATTGGCGAGAACAACCGCTTCGCCCATGCAGCTTGTGTGGCTGTTTCCGAAGCTCCAGCTGAACGCTATAACCCACTCTTTATCTATGGCGGCGTAGGTCTTGGAAAAACGCACCTGATGCAGGCTATCGGTCATTACATTCTATCCTATGCACCTAATAAAAATGTTATCTATGTATCATCAGAAAAATTTATCAACGATTTTATCGATGCTATTCAGAATAAAACCAATACAGCTTTTATCAATAAATACCGAAGTGCAGATATTCTTCTAATTGATGATATTCAGTTTTTGGCTAATAAGGAAGCAACTCAGATCGAATTTTTTCATACCTTTAATACACTGTACCAGGAAAATAAACAGATTGTTATCAGTAGCGACCGTCCTCCCAAGGAAATTCCCAGTCTTGAGGAACGACTTCGTTCCCGTTTCGAGAGTGGACTCATTACCGATATCTACGCGCCAAATTTTGAAACCCGAATAGCCATCCTTAAAAAGAAAGCTGCTTCTTTTAATGATGAAATACCAAATGAAGTCTTAAGTTTTATCGCTGACAGCATTCATTCCAATATCAGAGAATTGGAAGGTGCCCTAACCACTGTTTTTGCCTATTCAAAACTGCATAAGGTTCCGATTAATCTGGAATCTTCCAAAAATGCCTTAAAAGATATCTTTAAAAAGAAGGATGAAATTATTATTTCAGCTGACTATATCAAAGAAATTACAGCAAAATACTTTAATATTTCCGTCGAAGATATCAATTCCAAAAAACGAACCCGAGCTATTGCCCTGCCTCGTCAGGTCGCCATGTATCTGACCCGGGAAATGACAGAATTATCACTTCCCAAGATTGGAGAAGAGTTTGGCGGGCGCGATCACTCTACAGTTATCCATGGCTGTTCAAAAATTAATGAAGAAATGGAAAGCAGCACGGATTTTAAAAATCTTATTCTGAGAATTCAGCGTGAAATCAACGGTGATTAGGCACTGTTGATAAGTAGCTATTTCTTTTTTAAAAACTGACAACTTATCCACAAGTTATCACCTGATAAAAACATCAATAAAATTTGCTGTCAGGCCAAATTTAAACTTATCCACAGAGCCAACAGCCCTTATTATTACTATTATTATTTATATATATATTTATTTAAATACTAGAGAGAGGTCATACTATGAAATTCAGTTGCTCCAAAGATGAATTAATTAATGCAATCAGCATTTGTCAAAAAGCAGTCTCTAACAAAACCAGCAATCCTCTATTGGAAGGGATCTTATTTAAAGTCTATGATCAGTCTCTTCTGCTGCGTTCCACTAATCTGGAAATTGGTATTCAAATTGTAATTGATGCTGATGTGACTACCGATGGCGAAATTATTTTAAAATCAAATCTGATCGGGGAAGTAATCAGGAAATTATCCGGTTCAGAAGTTTTTATTGAAGCTGATTCAAAGAATCAGGTAAAAATTGATTGTCTGATGTCAAATTTTACAATCAAGGGTTTATCAGCTGATGAATTTCCTCAGTTTCCTGAAGTGATTGATGACTACAGTTTTTTGGTTGAATCAGAAACTTTCAAAGATTTAATCAGAGGTACCTTATTTTCAGTGGCAGCCAATGAAAATATACCCGTCTTAACCGGGGTAAAAGTGGAAATTGATGGAGATGATATAAATCTGGTGGCAATGGATGGTTATCGTCTGGCTTTTCGGTGCGCAAAAATTGACTCTTCTTTAAATGAGAGTATTAGTGTTATAATTCCGTCAAAATCTTTATCTGAAATCAGTAAAGTCATTAGTGGATATAATGGGCAAATCCAGGTTAGGTTTTCTAAAAACCAGATCTTTTTTGAACTGGATAATATTCAGTTTACTTCCAGACTGCTCGAAGGTGATTTCATTGATTATAAACGAATCATACCAGCGGAGAAGACCAGTCATGTTAAAGTCAATCGAAAGCTTTTGATTGAAAGTAGTGAACGAGCTGCGCTTCTGGCCAGAGAAGGAAAAAATAATCTGATTAAACTGGATTTTAATCAGGAACAGCTTATTTTAACTTCAAATGCTGCTGAAATCGGTGATGTCTTCGAAGTGATTCCAATTGTCAATCAAGGTGAATCAATTAAGATTGCTTTTAATTCCAAGTATCTGATTGAAGCATTGAAAGCAATTGAGGAAGAAGATCTGATTATCGATATGACCACATCAGTAGGACCAGGTGTTTTATTACCGGTTGAGGGATCAGCATTTGTTTATCTGATATTACCTGTCAGGGTTGCTGAGTAAATAGTAATAAATCCTTTACTAATTTAAAATAATTTGTTTTGAAGTCTAAATGAATGATTAAATCTTAATCATTCATTTAGACTTCTTTTTAATTTTATGTTATAATGGCCAAGGTATAATATTAAATTATAAAAATATGATGATTTTTGGTGGAAATAAGGGAGATTTTTGGGATACTCCTTTATTTTTGTCGTAATTTAACAATAATGGGGAAAATATGGAAATAATTGAGATAAATACCGAATACATAAAACTCGACCAGCTGCTCAAATTTGCTGGTATTGTAGGAAATGGTAGCGACGCTAAAATGGTAATTTTAGACGGAATGGTTAAAGTAAATGGTGAGATCTGCCAGGCCCGCAATAAAAAAATCAGACCTGAGGATGAGGTTGAAGTTGAGGATTATGGAAAGCTGATTGTTAAAGGTTTATAATAAGTATGTATATTAAAAAGTTAAGCCTGATTCAATATCGTAACTATATAAACGAAAGCTTTAACTTTTCGCCAGGTCTGAATATTATTGTTGGTGAGAATGCTCAGGGAAAAACAAATTTGATCGAATCCATGTATGTACTTTCTCGTGGCTATTCGCATCGGGGTTCATCGGTAACAGAGCTGACACATTTTGAAAAGTCCGACTTTTCAGTCAAGGCTACTATTATAAATGATCAGGTCAGTCATGAACTCAGTTTAAAAAATATCGATGGTAAAAAAAAGTTTTTATTGAATGGAAAAAGTACTGATCGGGAAAAAATCAACCGGGTTTTAACGACAATTCTTTTTGAACCGGGAGATTTGAAAATTGTAAAAGAAGGACCGGATAAAAGACGGCGTTTTTTAAATGAAGAAATTTCCGGATTTAATCCCCAGTACCACTATCTGATCAAAAATTATGAAAAAGTGTTGATGCAACGTAATCAGCTGCTGAAGAATATTACCTATCAGCCCAGTTTATCTACGACCTTGCCTATCTGGAATGAGCAGCTAATTGATTTGGGGATTCGGATTATCAGGCAGCGGGTTGCCTATCTTCATCGTTTGAATCGTGAAGCAGGAAGTCTCTATCAGGTTTTAAGTGAGGGAAGAGAAAACTTATCACTTTACTATCATAATAATATTATTGATTCGCTTGATGAACTGAACCAGGTTAAGGAAAAGTTTTTTCAGAAATTAAAAACTTACGAGGATGAGGAAATCAAGAAGGGGTCAACAATTTTTGGTCCCCATGTGGATGATATGCTGATTCAGATTAATAATAAGGATGCCAGACGTTTTGGCTCCCAGGGTCAGCAGCGCTCAGCGGCTATCGCCTTGAAACTTTCACAAATTAAAATTGTTCAAAGTCAGACAGGTTTTTATCCTGTCGTTTTACTTGATGATATCTTTTCCGAGTTGGATGAAAAAAGACGCAAGAATATTCTTCGTTTAATCGAAAGTAACCAGTCCTTTATTACTGGAACTGAAGATATATCGGAAGAGTTAAAAAGAAATGTCATTAACATTCGTAATGGAAAAGAGTTAGAATTTTAGGAGGAATATATGACAGAAACGAAGAAAAACACCTATACAGCGGATCAGATCCAGGTGCTGGAAGGGCTGGAAGCCGTTCAGAAGCGCCCGGGTATGTATATCGGCAGTACCGGTTCAAGAGGACTTCATCATCTGGTTTATGAGGTCGTCGATAACAGTATTGACGAGGCTCTGGCCGGTTTTTGTAAAAATATTGAAGTAACTATTCATGAGGATGATTCTATCACCGTTGTCGATGATGGTCGAGGTATCCCTACCGGGATGAACCAGGCCCAGGGTAAAACCGGGGTTGAACTGGCCCTGACTGTTTTACATGCCGGCGGAAAATTTGGCGGTGGCGGATACAAAGTATCCGGTGGTCTCCATGGGGTTGGGGTCTCTGTTGTTAATGCCTTATCGGAACATCTGACCGTCGAAGTCAGACAAAACGGAAAAGTTCATCAGCAAAAGTTTGAAAAGGGAATCCCAATGACTGAATTGACGGTCATCGGCGATACCAAAAAAACGGGAACGACCGTTTACTTTAAGCCGGATAAGGATATATTTGATGAAACAGTCTATGACTTTGATATACTGGAACATCGTCTAAGAGAACTGGCTTTCTTGAATAAAGGGGTATCTATCACTCTGATTAATGAAAAAGAAAGTCCTAAACGGGTTGAAAAATATATGTATCTGGGTGGAATCCATTCTTATGTGGAATTTATGAATCGAAATAAGGATAAACTTTATGATAAGATTACTTATTTTGAAGTGGAACAGGATTCCTATATTGTTGAAATTGCTTTTCAGTATACGACCAGTTATTCGGAGAATATTTTTTCCTATGCTAATAATATCAACACCCCAGAAGGTGGAACTCACCTGAATGGTTTTAAAAGTGCACTAACGCGAACGATTAATACCTATGCTAAAAAGAGCGGATTTTTAAAGGGCAATGATAAAAACTTTACGGGTGAGGACACCAGAGAAGGTTTGACGGCTATTGTCAGTGTTAAGTTACTGGACCCTCAGTTTGAAGGACAAACCAAGTCAAAACTTGGTAACACCGAAGTAAAGGGTATTGTCGAAACCATTGCCGGTGAAGAAATGGCAGCGTTTTTAGAAGAAAATCCTGGAATTGCTAAAAATATTATCGAAAAAATTCAATCTGCTGCCAGAGCCAGAGAAGCTGCTAAAAAGGCCAGAGAATTTACCAGAAGAAAAAGTGCTTTAGATTCTACATCGCTGCCAGGTAAGCTGGCTGACTGTCGAGAAAAAGATCCGGCGCTTTCAGAAATATATATTGTTGAAGGGGACTCGGCTGGTGGTTCAGCTAAATCAGGCCGAGATTCTAAAACTCAGGCGATCCTGCCTTTAAGAGGTAAAATTCTAAACGTGGAAAAATCCCGCCTGGATCGTATTCTATCCACTGATTCACTTAAATCAATGATTATTGCCTTTGGTACCGGGGTAGGGGATGAGTTTAATCTGGATAAAGCCCGTTACCACAAGATTATCATCATGACCGATGCCGACGTCGATGGAGCCCATATCAGAACCCTGCTCCTGACTTTCTTCTATCGTTATATGAGAGGACTGATTGAAGCCGGTTATATTTATATTGCCCAGCCGCCGCTGTATAAGATTACTCAGGGGAAAAGTGTTGATTATGCCTATACCGATGCAGACCTTGAAAAGAAGCTTTCAGAAGTGTCCGATCGTTCAAGAGTCAATCTTCAGCGTTACAAAGGGTTAGGTGAAATGGATGCCCAGCAGTTATGGGAAACAACCATGGATCCAAGTGTTAGAACACTTTTACAGGTTGATATAGAAGAAGCATCCTATGCAGATGAAATCTTTACGATCTTAATGGGGGACAAAGTCCAACCGCGTAAGGAATTTATTGAACGTAATGCTAAAAAAGTAAAAAATCTGGACATTTAGGGGAGGTAGAATATGGATGATTTAATACAATACGATCGTGTCAAGACCGTCAAAATTGAAGACGAAATGAAAAATTCCTATATTGATTACGCCATGAGCGTCATCATTGGCCGTGCCCTTCCGGATGTCCGAGATGGATTAAAACCGGTACATCGACGAATTCTTTATGCGATGAGTGAACTGGGAATGACCCCAGATAAACAATTCAGAAAATCTGCCCGTATCGTCGGGGACGTTCTGGGTAAGTATCACCCGCATGGTGATGCTGCCGTTTATGATGCCATGGTTCGTATGGCTCAGGAATGGTCAACCAGATATTTAACGGTTAACGGACAGGGTAACTTTGGATCAATCGATGGCGACAGTCCTGCGGCAATGCGTTATACTGAAGCGAAAATGGGAAAAATTGCTGTTGAAATGTTGCGCGATATCAATAAAGAAACTGTTGATTTTGTTCCAAACTTTGATGAATCGGAAAAGGAACCATCAGTTCTGCCGGCGAAATTTCCCCATCTTTTAGTGAATGGTTCTTCCGGAATTGCTGTAGGGATGGCCACCAATATTCCACCCCATAATATGGGCGAAATCATTGATGGTACCATTGCTTTTATTGATAACAAAGATATTTCATCTGATGAACTAATGAAACATATCAAGGGACCTGATTTCCCTACCGGAGGGACTATTCTGGGAAAATCGGGAGTTAAAAGTGCCTATAAGACTGGTCGCGGCCGTGTCAAGGTTCGCGGTAAGGTAGAAATCAAAACAACCAAAAAAGGAAAAAAACAGCTGGTTGTAACTGAGATTCCCTATATGGTTAATAAGGCCAAGCTGGTTGAAAAAATTGCCGAGTTGGTTAAAGATAAAAGAATTGAAGGAATTTCTGATTTAAGGGATGAGTCAGACCTTAAAAAAGGAATTTCAATTGTCATTGACCTTAAGAAAGATGCCAATGAAACCATCATTTTAAATCAGCTTTATAAACACACCCAGCTGCAGGATACTTTTGGGATCATTATGCTTGCCCTGGTAAATAATGAACCAAAGGTATTGAGTTTAAAAGAAGTGCTTTTCCACTATGTGGAACATCAGAAGGAAGTCATTACCAGAAGAACCCAGTATGAACTTAAAAAAGCTGAAGCCAGAGCCCATATTTTAGAAGGTTTAAAAATTGCCCTGGATCATATCGATGAAGTCATTGCACTGATTCGGGCTGCTAAAGATGGAAAAACGGCTAAAGAGGAATTGATCAAACGATTTACTTTGTCTGAAATTCAGGCTCAGGCTATTTTAGATATGCGTCTGCAGCGTTTAACCGGGCTGGAACGAGAAAAAATTGAAGAAGAGTATCGTGAGCTTTTAGAAACAATTCGTGAATTAAAAGCGATTCTGGCTGATGAGCAGCTGGTCTTAAATATCATTAAAGAAGAATTACTGGAAATCAAAAATAAATATGCGGATAAGAGACGAACTGAGTTTGATATTGACGTTGAAGATTTTGATGTTGAAGATCTGATAGAAGAAGATGAAGTGGTTATCACCATGACACATATCGGTTACGTCAAACGAATCTCGGCTGATAATTATCGGTCTCAGAAGAGGGGCGGTAAAGGAATTACAGCACTCAGTACCAGGGAAAATGACTTTGTTGAACATCTCTTTACCACCACGACTCACCATTATCTGATGTTCTTCTCAAATCTCGGAAAAGTTTATCGGATGAAAGCTTTTGAAATTCCGGAAGGCGGGAGAACAGCTAAAGGAACCGCTATTGTCAATCTTCTTCCTTTAGAAGAAGGGGAACGCATTGCCACAATGATTCCTGTTAAGGAGTTTGATGAGGAAAAATGCCTGATTATGGCCACTAAACAGGGGATTATTAAGAAAACCAGACTGACCGAATATGATTCTTCCCGCAAAAATGGGATTATTGCCATCAATCTGAGAGAAGAAGATGAACTGATCAATGTACGACTGGTGGAAGATGAAGAAGAAGTCATCATGGGGACCCAGTGTGGTTATGCAATTCGCTTTACCTCAGAAGAAGTACGCCCAATCAGCAGAACCTCAATTGGAGTTCGCGGTATAGAACTGCGTGATGATGATGTCGTTGTTGGTATGGACATTGTTAGGGATGATCTTTTTGTTCTGTGCGTCAGTGAAAATGGGTTTGGAAAACTTTCTGTTGCTGATCTTTATCGACCACAAAAACGTGGTGGTAAAGGAGTCCAGACTTACAAAGTTACTAAAAAGACTGGAGCTTTGGTTGGTTTCTGTGTGATTGACAGAGATGGCGAAATAATGATGATTAACAATCAGGGTGTTGTAATTAAACTTGAAGGCAACGATATTTCTTCAGTTGGACGAAATACCCAAGGGGTACGCCTGATGAAACTGAGTCCAGAAGAATCAATTATGACGATTTCAAAAGTCTATAAGGAGGATCCTATTGATGAGGAAGATGATCAGCTGTCTTTCTAATGGGATTATAAATGGAAAAACTCATTAAAAAAATTCAGGTCAACTGCCTGGCAAAAAGTCAGCTAGAGGCTGTTAAGCTGGCAGCTTTACCGCTTTATGAATTAAATCTGGTTAAAGAATCCTTTACTGATGCAGTACTGGAAAGGGAGAAGTCTTTTCCGACGGGCTTGCCGACAGAAATTGGAGTTGCCCTGCCCCACACTGATTCTATCCATGTTCTGGAGGAAGGTATTTCAATCTTGACTCTAAAGGACGGGGTTGAATTTCAGGAAATGGGAAATCCCAAGAAAAGCGTATCGGTAGACATTATATTTTTACTGGCAATTAAAAATCCCGCTAAACAATTGGGAATATTGCAGAAAATTATTACCATCATTCAAAATAAAGAGATTCTAAAAAAAATAAAAGCGGCAGATAATCCTGAAAAAGTATATAATCTAATTAAGACATTTAAAGTATAACTAATATTTGAATTATTTAAAATAATTGGAAAGTTTATTTATGGAAAACCATAATAGACTTTCCATTTCTGGATAAAATGGTAGTTAGAAATTAAGTAAAGGAAAAAGTATGAAAATTGAAATTGCACCATCGATGTTAAGTGCTGATTTTGCTAATTTGGAAAGAGATTTAAAGAATGTGGAGGATTCCGGGGCTGATTATCTCCATGTCGATATTATGGATGGGCACTTTGTCCCTAATATTACTATGGGACCTGACCAGGTTAAACAGCTTCGCAAGGTTACAAATCTTCTCTTTGACGTTCACCTAATGATTAGTGAGCCGCTCGTATATATTGAACGGTTTATTGATGCTGGCGCTGATATGATCACTGTGCATGTGGAATCAGATGGAGATACCCATGAAGCCATTGAGTTAATCTTAAAAAATAATGTTAAAGCAGGGATTGTAATTTCTCCGGATACACCGGTATCAGTGATTGAGCCATATCTTGAAAAGATTTCAATGGTTTTGATTATGGGTGTTTATCCCGGTTTTGGCGGACAGTCCTATATTCCTGAAACGACTCAAAAAATTCAGGAATGTAAAAAGTTAATAGGCCAGCGACCGGTAAAAATTCAGGTGGATGGCGGTATTAATTTCAGCACTTTAAAAGAAGTGGTCGAAGCCGGAACTGATATTGTAGTTTCGGGATCCTGTCTTTTTAAAGGCGATATGAAAGAAAACATTAATAAGTTCAGATCGATCATCGACGATGCAGTTTAATGGAGGACATGATGAAACGTGTATTGGTAGCTTGTGGTACAGCCTTGGCGACATCAACAGTTGTTGCAAAGAAAATTGAACAGATTGCCCATGAAAATGGGATAGAATGCCAGATTATTCAATCTAAAGCTTCTGATGCTGTTATCAAGGCTGAAGAATTTCATCCGGATCTGATTGTCTGTACCTGTTCCCTTGATGCAGATTTAGACATTCCGATTTTAAACGGTCGGGCTTTTTTAACAGGGATTAATGTTTTAAGTATCACTGAAGAGTTGGTCAAAATATTGCGCGAAAAATGAAGCCGGGCAAATAAAAAGAACAGAAAGATAATGCAAGCTTGCTTAAGCATTATCTTTCTGTTCTTTTTATTTATCGGGCGAAGCCCGCGATGAGTATGAGCTGCGCGAAACGAATGCTCAATTTTTTTCTAAAGCAGATTTAGTCCGGCTACAATCTCATCAATCCCGGTAATAATATGGTTTGGACGATAGGGGAATTGATTGACTGTATCTCTTGTTGAGACACCGCTTAAGACCAGAAATGTTTCCAGACCAGATTCAATTCCAGCAATAATATCGGTATCCATCCGATCACCGATTATAGCTGCTTCTTCACTGTGAACGCCAAGCTTTTTAATACCTTTTCGCATCATTAAAGGATTAGGTTTACCAACATAATAGGCTTCTTTACCGGTTGCCAGTTCAATCGGAGCGACAAAAGCCCGACAGGCAGGGATAATGCCGTCTTCGGTAGGACCAGTCAGATCCGGGTTGGTAGCAATTAATTTTGCTCCTTTTTGAACCAGTTTAACTGCTCTGATAATGGAGTCATAATTATAGGAACGGGTTTCGCCAAAAACGACATATTCTGGGTTAACATCGTTCATAGTAATACCGACTTCGTAAAGAGCATTAACCAGACCGGGTTCACCAATTACAAAAGCTGAACATTGGGGCGATTGGTCGTTTAAAAATTTAGCTGTTGCCAGAGCACTGGTATAAAAATGGCTTTCATCAATCTCCAGACCTAGACGATGGAGTTTTTCTTTTAGTTCACGTGGTGAACGTTCGCTGGAATTGGTCAGAAAAAGAAAATTTTTATCAGTATCGTAAAGCCAGTTAACAAATTCAGGAACGCCTGGAAGCAGACGATTGCCATGATAAATAACGCCGTCCATATCGCAGATAAATCCATGTTTAGATAAAATTCGTTCTTTTAAATACTCGTTCATCAGTTGACCTCTCTTTACAAATGGAGTTTAAAAATCGTTTAATTGATGGTCTCAACACTATTAAATCATGAATTCCTGAAAAGTAAAAGGACTTTTAGGTAAAGTTTGGTAAAAGATAATGAATCACAAAATTTTTTATTGCTTGTATAAGTATTTATCTCAAAGCCTGTGTTAGACTAAAATTAAGACAAATCAGAAGGGGTAAAGAAAATGGATGATATTTTAAAACAATATGATGATATGCGAATCATGAGAATGGTCAAAAAACAGCTGATTGAATGTGATAAAAAACTAGAACTTTTAAAAACAGAATATGATGAAAAAGATGATGCTCTGCTGGCTATGGGGATTAAGAAAGAAATAACCAATCGGGTTGTGGATGACGAAGCTATTCAGACTTTAATGGATCGTCTTGAAGAACTGGAAAAAGATATCAAAACTGTTGAAGAAGATAAAAGCAATCTCGCAAGTTTTAATGTTTATTCGCGAAAATAAAAAATTATCCGGACAAATTAAATAAAGTCCCATTGAGTAAAATGTTTTACTCAATGGGACTTTATTTTTGTAACAAAAACTACGAAAAATGCATCAAAAATAAAAATGATCGATTTATTACGGTGATGCTTTATGATAACAGCAGAGGAGGAAAATAGATGAAATTTATATTTAAAACAGATTTGAGAGTTGAAAAAGATTCGGCAATGATATTGACCCATCCGGAAGAATCTTCAACGAAAAAACAAATTGAAGATTTACTTCATAAGAACAAAAAAAATATTACCGCAATTAATGGTCTTAATAACCGTAATATTCAAGTTTCAGTAGATTCTATTCTGGTAATTGAATCAGAAGATCGGATGTGTAATTTACGCTTAAAAAATGGTGAAATGTATTTATACAACAAGAGATTAAAAGTAGTTGAAGATGAGTTGCTTGCTGATGGGCTGATTCGGATTAATAATCAGACAATGGTTAATATTCGAGAAGTAAAAGAGTTTTCAGCGGCCAGTAACGCGAGAATTGAAGTGATACTGTCAGATGGCTTAAGCTACATTATCAGCAGGTATTATGTAAAAGCATTTAGGAGGGCTTTAGGATGATTAAAAATTTAAGAAGTGATTTTTTTCAGGTTTTTTCCTTATCATTAATTTGGGTTACTTTATTAATGACGTTATTTTTAAGTGATGGTTCGATTCAAATTAGTTATCTTTGGAACATTATCGGTATAGCCGCAGTTTTTGGGTTGATGTTTGGAGTTCTTTATAAGGTCTTGTGGGATTATTTAACACTAAAACCCATCATGAACATTCTGATTTCCTCAATTTTAAATATGATTGGTGGTCTAACTGTAGTCGCTTTATTTTCACTGAAGATGTTTGAACAAATTATAAATTGGACTCTGGGAATACTGATTCTAACCATTATTTTGCATACAATCGCCTTTTACTTTGTGGCAAGTTTAGATGCTAAAAAAAATGCTGAAGCGTTAAATAAAATGATGAAAGAAGATCAGGTTAGTTAAGTAATATTGGAGATTATATTTCTGTAAAAAAAAGACTTCTGAAACGTTGAATTTGTGAGAATGTTTCAGAGTCTTTTTAATATGGTTATTAAATTTAATAGAGTTCAGATTCAGAGATTACTCCGCTTCTTAGGGCTTCATCTTTTAATTCTTCATAAAGTCCAGCCATACTGATAGAATAATAGGGCATGGCATAAAAGACGCCAACAATTCCCATAGTAATGCTGCTGAGTAAAAACCAGCCCAAAAAGCTTAGGACCATCATAAAGATTTCGCCTTTGTGTCCATCAGTAATTTTCATCGAAACCTTTAGGGCTTCTGTAGCTGGCAGATTTTCGTATTCGGCCAATAGATAAGGTGTTGCAAAATAAGCAAAACTTTTAATTATGCCAGGAATAAGAAATAATAGGGACCATAAAAAAATGAATAATTGCATCCACAGCATCCCGCCGAGATTTCTTAAATAGTTTGAGAAACCCAGAGAGAAAATATCTTCAAGAATCGGATCTTCACCACGATAAACGGTCAGACAAAAATGATTAAGTCCGACGATTAGAGGCGGCGAAATGAATAAGGCACCAAGACCACCGACAAAAAAGGTTACACCGGAAGCGGCACTGATTAATGCATAGGTGACAAAAATCGCACCGACAGAGATCCAATAGTTGGGATAAAAAGTGTTTTTAGCCTGAAGTTTAATTTCCTGTCTTGATTGCATAAATACTCCTTTCAATTAGTTTTATTATCTAAACTATGCGCCTGGTTTTTAGATAGAAGCATAGACAAGATCAATTTAATGATTTAATATCAGTAAAGATAATTTGTAGATAAGTATTGAACGAATAATAATAATTAGGATTCCCAAAGGACAAAATAGACACCGTCTTCTCTTTTTTGTCCTTTACCCAGCTCTAAATGACGAAAAACTGTCAGCTCATTGTCGATTAATTCTGGGGAACATTTAAAATGTTCGGTAAACTGTTGCATCGTGGCACCATTTTTTTCTTTCATAAAGGTATAAATTTCTTTCTGAAAATCTGTCAGTCCATCAAGACCTGTAAAACCTGATCGCTGGCGGTCGCGCAGAGCTGAACGAACGGCTCCCGGGTCGCATTTCTGTAAAACCTTATGTTGTCCCATGGCGCAAGTATCGCAAAAGATTTTTCCCTTTAATTCATAAATATCATCTTCTTCCAGAAGCGTCCCACAACTAATACATTTTTCCATTTTATATCCTTTCCTGATTCAATTTAATCATTATCAGCAATAATAAATATCATATAATCTTTTAAATACTTCAATTACTGTAATTTTAAGGGTTTTTTTATATAATATCATGAGTTTTCTAAAAGTAAAAGTAAAAATTAAATTGGAGCATTAAAGATGATAAAGATAAAAAAAGGAAAATATCGGCATTATAAAGGGAAAGACTATGAGGTTTTGGATACAGCAATTCACAGTGAATCGCTTCAAGAAATGGTTGTGTACAAACCCCTTTATGGCGAAAAAAAGACCTGGGTGAGACCAGCTGTCATGTGGAATCAGATGATTGAAAAAGATGGGGAAAAAATAATGCGTTTTACGCTGATCGAAGAGGTGGAGGATGAAAATCGAGAATGAAGACCGGTTTTTTAATGACTTAAAAGAACTACTTAAAATAAAAACGGTTAATGGAGATGCTGGAGCGATTTCAGAATCAGCACCGCTGGGGGAAAACATTCAGACGGCCCTTGAATATATGTTAAATCTTGGGGAAAAAGAAGGTTTTAAAACAAAAAACTGTGACGGATATTGTGGTTATATTGAGATGGGCCAGGGTGACGAGATGATTGCTATACTTACTCACCTTGATACGGTCTCAATTGGTGAGGGGTGGTCTGTAGCTCCTTTTGATCTGACTATTCAGGGTGATAAGGCTTATGGCCGGGGAGTGCTCGATGATAAAGGTCCAGCCATGCTCTCTTTTTATGCCATGAAGGCTTTAAAAAATTTAAAGCTAAATCGCCGAATCCGTCTTATTCTTGGGGGAGATGAAGAAAGTGGTGAATGGCAGTGCTTGAATCATTATAAAAAGACCGAAGAAACTCCCCTTTATTCCTTTTCACCTGATTCCGGTTTTCCGGTAATTTTTGCGGAAAAAGGAATAATGAATATTGAGTTTTCAAGACAAAGTCTCGAGTCTTTTGATGAATTTACTATGACTGGTGGCAATCAGGTCAATGCTGTTCCGGATTATGCTAAAGCCTGTATAGGCGAACGCTGCTATGAAATTAAAGGAAAGGCAGCACATGCCTCAGAACCGCAAAAAGGGGTTAATGCTGTGACTAAAATGGCAGAGTTATTAAAAGGACAGTTAGTCAGCCATCCAATAATTGATCTGCTTAATATGGCCAATAAGAAAGGCTTTAATATCGAACTTGCTGATGAAATATCAGGAGATTTGACCATGGTGCCATCAATTGTTAAGGTGGATCAGAAAGAGATACACCTAAAATGCGATATTCGCTATCCGGTGACAGAAAATTCTGCTAATGTTCTAAAAAGAATCATCGAGGCCGTTAATGATTCTGACTGGCAGATTGAAATGACCCATGATGTTAAACCCTTATATGTTGACAAGGAAGGATTTTTAATTAAAACACTGCAAAGTGTTTATCAGGAATATACGGGGGATTTAAGTGATCCTATTGTTTCTGGTGGCGGTACTTATGCCAGAGCCTTTAAAAATGCCGTTGCCTTTGGCGGGGTTTTTCCCGGAGAAGAGAATACCTGTCATCAGAAAGATGAATGCTGGTCACTTGACAGTATGCGAAAAAATTATGCGATTATTATCGCAACCCTGACCAAACTGGCAGAATAAGAATTATAAAAAACCATTGTCAACCAACAAATAAAAATAGGTTGACAATAGTTTTTTTTGCGTTAAAATAGGTTAGAGGTGAATAAATGTCGACAAAAGCAGAAATTTTAAAAATACTGGAAAATAACAGAGAAAAATCAGTCTCCGGAGAAGCCCTGGCGAATATGCTTAACATTTCCCGAACAGCTGTATGGAAAGGGATTAAAGCTTTGAAAGAAGAAGGCTATGCCATCGAATCAGTGACTCGAAAAGGCTACTGCCTAAAGTCTGAATCAGATCTTCTGTCAGCTGAAGGTATAAAAATCGGATTGAATGATCCTTCGATTAAGCTGACAGTTTTAAAAACTACAGAATCCACGAATAAAGAAGCTAAAGCCCGAGTTTTATCAGGAGCTTCCCACAAAATGGTTATTTTGTCAGAAGAACAGACTGGGGGAAAAGGCCGGATGGGTCGTTCTTTTTTTTCACCCAATCATACTGGGATTTATATGAGCCTGGTCTTAAAACCCGATTTGTTGGCTGCCGATGCGGTGCTGACGACAGCCGGGGCCGCTGTAGGTGTTTGTCGGGGAATAAAAAAAGCAACGGGTATGGAAACTCAAATAAAATGGGTTAACGATATCTTTTTTGAAAATAAAAAGGTTTGTGGGATTTTAACTGAAGCAGGTACAGATTTTGAATCGGGGACACTATCCTATCTGATTATTGGTATTGGCATTAATGTTTTTGCACCAGAGGGCGCTTTTCCGACCGAAATCAGTAAGATTGCCGGAAGCTTATTTGATCATAAGCCAGAAGCCTTAACCCGCAATCAGTTAGCGGCAGAAATTATTAATGAAGTGTTTGATATTTGCAATAATCTTAATAATCATTCTTTTATCGAAGAATATAAAAAAAGGTCAATGATTATTGGCGAAGAGGTTGATGTGATTCGCAGGAATCAGGAAAATCAGGAAGCAAAAGTTTTGGATATTGATGAAAATGGCGGCCTGGTTGTAGAATATAAAAATAAAACGAAACAAACCCTCCATTCGGGAGAAATCAGTATCAGAAAGAAGGAACGATGAAAAAAATAATAGATATTAAAACTTTAAGTGTGTGTGCATTATTTACAGCTCTGATTGTGATCGGCGCTTATATTAAAATTCCCTTGCCGGCTATTCCTTTTACCCTGCAGACCCTGTTTGTCATTATGGCCGGTATGCTTTTAGGTTCGCGAAAAGGGCTGCTTTCGGTATTGGCCTATATTTTTATTGGCCTAATCGGTTTACCGGTTTTTTCCGGCGGGGGCGGGCTTTTCTATGTTTTTAAACCAAGTTTTGGCTATATACTGGGTTTTGCTCTGGCTGCATATGTGTCCGGAAAAATTGTTGAAATGGGTGGTTTGAATATTAAGACACTGATCTTGGCAGCTACAGCCGGCAGTCTGGCAATTTATGTCATTGGTTTGCCCTGGTATTACATGATTATGAATTATTACCTGAACTCGCCGCTCACAGCATCAGGTTTGATGGTTACAGGATTTGTGGTGTTTATTCCCACGATAATCATTAAAGGGGCCATTGCTGTGGTACTCACAAAACGACTGTATCCCCTGGTAAAAAGGCAGTTTGCCTAAAAAAAAGACCGTTAATTCGGTCTTTTTTATTGGTCTAAAAGAGATTAAATACAATTAATTATCAGGGGAAAATGAGACCATCTTAAAAAAATTAATGCAAATGGAAGGAAAAACACTTATAATGAATAAGATTTTCAAAAATTTGCAGCTTTTTTTTGTACCAGGCGTTTTAATAAACAAGGAGTAAATATGGATGGATCTAGGAAATTTATAGTTGTTTCAACAGGAATTTCAATTTTATTAATTATAATGGTTGGTATCACCCTTGCGTATGCCGGCAGAGATAATACCCTGATGTCAGACAAAAGTTTAAATCTGACAATTAACGGATTTGTGGTAGAATTGCCATTAGCAGAAAATGGGGCAACCTATGATGCAGTTTCCTTAAGCAGTATTTCGGAGAATAGGATTTTACTAAATAATGAAGTCGGAGCAACGGTTACCATTAATGACAAAAAAATTGGAGTTGGTGATACGATTAGGCTGGACCTGGAGAATCTTTCAGCTTCTAATCTAATCGAAATTGATGTAAAAAATGAAAAAGATCATCGTGTGATCTACTTGAGAACCCTTTCCAGTCAGTTACCGGCAATCACAGCAGCAGGAGAAAGTGTTTATAGCGGCAATTACTATGCAACTCTGGCAAATGGGGAAAGCGGCCTTTATGAACTAAATGAAAAAGGCCAGGTCGTTTATTATATTGCGTCATCTGAAAATTCATCTGAAAATGCGCTTTACTCAGATTTTAGAAAACATATTCTGGAAGATGGCAGCATTCGTTACAGTTATCAGAAGATTAGTAAAGAAACAGGCTTAGGCGAACGGATTTTACTGGATGAAAATCATCAGTATTTAAAAACTATCAGCTTAACAGAAAGTAAAGAAGCAAAAGCGGGAGAGTTTCTGACCAGTGACAGTTTTGTTCTAATAAATGATAACCACTGGATAATTGCCACTAAACAGTTAAAACTGGTTCACAATATTCCCGATGGCCTGAATGCATCGTCACAGGGAACAAAAGTTTTGCGGGTATTAATTCAGGAAGTGGAAGATAATAATATTATCTGGGAGTTTAGCTCGGATCTTTATCCTGAGCTTTATGGCCTGTCTGGAAGCATTTATGATACTGATACGCTTTCCGGGATTGATTATACTGGTCTAAACCAGATGATTCTTGACCCGGATGATGAAAACCTGATTCTTTCTTTTAGCCAGATGAATACACTAATTAAACTGGATCGGGAAAATGGACAAATACTCTGGAAATTTTCCGGGCTTGCAGATGAGTTTGGTCTGACCGAAGATCAGAAGCTTAATAAGGTAGCAAGTATTGAATTTGATAATCTGGGTAACCTGATTGTTGCTGACCAAGGAACAAATGGAAACCGGATTGCAGTTTATTCCTTAAATGAAAAGCAAAAAACGCTTGAAACTTTTACTGGCTTTGACATAAATAGCATAAGTTCAGGTCAGGTTATTGGGGCTTCAAAAGTAGGCGATAATTTGGCTGTGTTTGGAATTGGAGCTGAGAAAAATGGTTTAGGGACAATTACTGAATATGATTTTGATAACCGGAAAATTATCTTGCAGATGAACTTACCGGAAGGTTATACTTTTAGTAATGTATCAAAAACAGAAAATGAATTGATCGCTTCTGAATAATTTCAGCTGATGTGCCCATCAGGAAAGGAAAGATAATGAATCCACAGTTTATATGTTATCCTAAATGTACAACCTGTCAGAAGGCTAAAAAATTTCTGACTGCTCATGATATTGAATTTTTAGAACGACATATCGTTGAAGATAATCCATCAAAGGAGGAACTGCTTTCCTGGATGGAAAAGTATCAGGGAGAACCGAAAAAGTTTTTTAATACCAGTGGGATGGTTTATCGTGAATTAGGCCTAAAAGATAAGGTTAAAGCAATGAGCCCTGAGGAAATGGCAGAAGTGCTTTCACAGAATGGGATGCTGGTGAAACGGCCTATTTTATTAACGGAACAGGGAATTCTAATTGGATTTAAAGAGGCTGATTGGGAAAAGGCATTGATACAATAGGAAATAAATGTCACAAAACGGTAATTTTTTACTGTTTAAACAAATTGTAGAAGGAATCCAATTGGTCTATAATGAACTTAGCAAATAAAAGGAGATGATGGCATGGCTAGAAAAAGTATTGAAAAATTCAGAAAACAACCGGAATCAGATCCTGTTGAAATGGTGGAAATGGAATTAACTGATTATACCTATCCTAAAAGCGGTACCGGTATTTGCCCCCAATGTGGCGGGAAAATGACTGGCGTGGGTCTCGACTGGACCTGCGAAGGCTGTGATCTGGTTTTAAAAGGCCCAGTTTTTTAAATTTTTCACTTTTCAAAAGGGAAAAACACATGATTAAATCGTGCCATTAAATTCTGAGCGGCGACGAATTTAATGGTGTGTTTTTTGTTTGTGAACTAAAGTATTAAAAATGGAGAGAAATAATGACAATTACCTATGAATTGGGACATGGCTTATATGTAAATATCACAAACCGCTGCAGTAATGATTGCCAGTTTTGTGTCAGAAATGAAAATTCAACGGTGAATGGGACCGATAATTTGTGGCTTGATCGTGAACCAAGCGTTTCTGAAATTATTGAAGATATAAAAAAGAGAGATTTAAGCGACTATAAGGAGCTGGTATTTTGCGGATTTGGTGAGCCGATGTACCGCTTTTTTGAGATTGTTGAAGTTGCTAAAGCAGTTAAGAAAATAGCTGATATTCCTATTCGCATCAATACCAACGGACATGGAAACCGAATCAATGGGGAAGACATTACGCCTTACTTAAAAGGGGTTATCGATAAGGTTTCGGTCAGCCTTAATGCGGTTAGCCACGAAAAATATAATGAAATCTGTCAACCGATGTTTGAAGATGCCTATGAAGAACTATTAGATTTTTCCCAAAAAGCTTCTGCTTATACCGAAGTCGTTTTATCAATTGTTGATATTCTGCCACCGGAAGAGATTGAAATCTGTCAAAATATTGCGGATTCCATTGGGGTAGAACTGCGGGTTCGTCATTATATCGAATCATGAACAGAAACTTAAATCCTGAGACTTTTGTCTTCTCCGGTAAAGTTGTAAATGTAGTGGAAGACCATCAGTATGCCTTTTTGGTCTGGTCGGACTGGTATCGAAAAAATAAAAAGTCTACAGTGCTGGTCAGCATTGATTTTCATCCCGATACCAACCCGCCTTTCTGGCTGACTGCCTACCAGAAAGCCATGGCCATTAATCCGGAGCAGGAAGAAGGTCTTACGAAAAAATTTCAACAGCAAATTTTGAAAGGGATGGATATCAGTGAACGTCATAGTCTGGAAGCGGTCATGGACAGGATGCGTAATGATGAACAGATCAACACTGCCTTGGAACTTGGAATTGTAAACGATTATCACATGATTAATTGTATGGAAGCCCATAATTATTCGACTGGCCATCATTATCTGGTACCCAAGGATTTTTTTGGAAGCCTTGATGATCAGATGTTTAATTGTATCAATTTTAAAGAAGAGGGAATAGAAGACCTGATTCTCGACATTGATCTGGATTATTTCTGGGGAGAGTTATGTCCCGAACAGAAGACTTTTAAAATTTTTAAAAGTCTTCTTAAAAAAGCCAGACTGATTACTATTGCCAGGTCTACAAAATATTTTGATTATTTAAAAAAGGATGATTTTTCCATTGATGACTGTCAGGAAATGGTCATTAGTCTGATTGAAGAGAATTTATAATATTAGGGTTTAATCATAGCAGATTTTGGATAAATATTTTTAAAGCTTTATTTTATAATTTGGGATTGACAGAAAGTAAAAAGCCTGTTATATTACATATTATTCCGATAGGAATTACACGATAATTAGGAGTAAAAGAAAAAGGAGAGAAAAAATGAAAAAATGGTTAGTAGTTTTATTAGCAGTGGCAAGTTTGCTTGTATTTGCTGGCTGTGCAACAGGCACAGATGAAAGCGACGCGTCAGATACCACGATTGTTGTCGGTGCCAGCCCAACCCCCCATGCGGAAATTCTGGAAGTGGCTAAAGGTGTTCTGGCAGAAGAAGGTTATAGTCTGGAAATTCAGGAATTTACCGATTATGTTCAGCCTAATTTAACATTGGAAAATGGGGAACTGGATGCTAATTATTTCCAACATCTGCCTTATCTTGAAGATTTTAATGAAAAGAATGGAACCAGCATAGTCAGTGCCGGGGCCATCCATTATGAACCACTGGGTTTATATCCGGGTAAAACCACATCTTTAGATGATCTGGCTGATGGCGCATCAATTGCAATTCCTAATGATACCACTAATGAGGCCAGAGCATTACTGCTTTTGGAAACTCTTGGTTATATCAAGCTGGATGAAGCGGCAGGTCTTGAAGCAACCCCAAAAGATATTGTTGAAAATCCGAAGAACTTGAGCTTTACCGAGCTTGAAGCGGCTCAGTTAGCCAGATCTTTACAGGATGTCGACATGGCAGTCATTAATGGTAACTATGCAATTGAAGCTGGACTAAATGCTGATACCGATGCTCTGGCTAAAGAAGAAAAAGATTCTTTGGCAGCTCAGACTTTTGCTAACATTGTGGCCGTTCGCGAAGGTGAAGAAAACAGCGATAAAACCGTCGCGTTAATGAATGCTTTAACCAGCGATGAAGTAAAAGACTTTATTAATGAAAATTATGAAGGCGCGGTTGTTCCGATTTTCTAAACACTGTTAGTTAAAAAATGATAAGGCCAGGATTTCCTGGCCTTTTTAATTTTTTGAGGAAGCATTAATTCTATAATGACCATAAACTTCTAATCACAATAAAAGCGCCTGCCAGGAAATAGAAAACCATAAATACTTTATTTTTATTATGATAGATTGTATTTCGGCTTATTTTCTCAATGGTTATTGCTAAAATCAGCCACCAGAGAAAAGTCCCGATAAAAATTCCTGTTGCCAGAAACGATCCTTCCAGTAAACTGAGAGGTCCAGTAATTTTAAACAGCGAAAAGGCAAAAATAAAAACAAGCATCATAACAGGGTTGGTTATTTCTATCAAAAAGGCGGGAAGTAATAATTTTAGTGGATTTAAAGAAGTTGAATCCTTTATATCGTCCTCTTTTTTAAGAAATAATAAGAGCCCCATCACAATTAAAAGCAAGCCACCTATCAGATTAATGAAGCCTTGAAATTCAAGTAGAAAGTTTGAAAGATAAGCCAGGCCAAAGGCTCCAATTATGGCATAGAAAATATCTGCTAAAGAAGACCCCAAGCCAGTAATAATACCCGCTCTTTTCCCATGATTCAATATTCTTTGTGTCACCAAAGCCCCAATTGTTCCCAGAGGGATGCCAAAGATTAGACCAATTAATATGCCTTTTATCAGAAATTCCAAAATCATTCACCATTTTTCTATTTTAATAAACAACCAATTCATTTAAAGCTAATATCAGAAGGGTCACATTTTAAATTCTAATCATTAGCTTTTGCTGATGCTATTATTGATGGTTTTAGTTTATAAGAGAATGGGAAATCTGTCCAGTTCGCATAAAGTATTAGTCAAAAACAGGTCATCTCCTGTTTATATTTCAAATAGGAGATGACCTGTTTGCCTTAACTTAGTCTATTAAGAGCTTATTTGCCAAAATAGTCTGCAATTTCTGCCATTCTGCTTTCCTTTAAAAGGACAACGGTTTTCACAGTGACCGCATTGAATACAATCACTGGCTTTACGACCGAGTTTTTCATAATGGTTAGCAGCTATAGCATCACCGGCTTTGGCAAGATCGTAATACTTGTTGATTAGACCCACGTTGATATCCTGAGGACAGGGCTGGCAGTGATTGCAGTAAACGCAGTTACCCAGGGATGTTTGAGGCGTGAATTCGCCAATAATAGAATAATCTTTTTCGGCTTCAGTGGCACCCGGATGCATTTGGGTATATATTTTTTCACGTTGTCTCGAAAAGGCCCGTCCGATGGCTTTGTAAGGTTTTTCTGTAGATGAGACCACATCAAAGAAATTTATGCCTTTTTCAATGGCAAGTCTTACGGTCTCTTCGATTTCCTGAACTGAACTTTCGTGAATTGATCCCATTCCCATTCCGATAATGCTTATTTTTTCTTCACCATGAGGCAGTTTTCGATATTCTAAAAATTTCTCCTTAATCAATGAATGCGTAGCTGTAAATTTTTATTAATTTTCTGATTTTAATTTTACACCTTGGAGTCAACTCTAGAGTGTATGCTATTATTGAAAAATTAATGTGATCGTTTCATACGATAGCGTTAAAGGTTTAAAAATGAAGTAAACTAAAGGAATACAAATGATTTACAAAAATTATCAGGATTTGAAAATCTCTGCATTAGGCATGGGTACCATGCGGCTTCCAAAACTGGATGAAAATGATGCCAATATTGATATCGACCAAACCGCTAAAATGGTTGCCTATGCAATGGAAAATGGGGTTAATTATTATGATACAGCATATGCCTATCATTTTGGTCAATCAGAAAATGTGATGGGAAAAGTTCTTAGTGAATATCCTCGGGAATCTCTTTATCTGGCAGATAAATTTCCGGCTATGATTTATCCAATATGGGTAAAGTTGAAGCAATTTTTGAAGAACAGCTGAAAAAATGTCAGGTTGAGTATTTTGATTTTTATTTATTTCATATGTCTGTGAATTAAATATTGATGCTTATCTTAATCCTGAGTATAAAATTTTAGATTATCTTTTAAAACAAAAAGAAACCGGCCGCATTCGCCATTTGGGTTTCTCTGAATATGGCGGTTATGAAGTGATTGAGCGTTTCCTCAAAGCTTATGGTGAACATATGGAATTTGCTTAGATTCAATTAAATTATATTGACTGGTCTTTCCAAAAGGCAAAAGCCAAGATTGAATTGCTGATACAGTATGACCTGCCCATTTGGGTCATGGAACCCTTCCGGGGCGGTCAGTTGGAATCGCTTAAATCGGAAGATGAAGCTAAATTGAAAGCACTTGGTCCAGAAGAAGGCATTCCAGCCTGGGCTTTCCGTTTTCTTTTGGGAATACCCGAAGTCAAAATGATCCTGACAGGTGCCTCCAGTTTTGACCAGTTAAAAGATAACATTGAGACTTTTAAAGCGGAAAAAACATTATCTGAAAAAGAAGAAGTGCTAGTATCGATTGCAGATGAGATGGTTAAGAAAATTGCTCTTCCATGTACGGCCTGTGGCTATTGTTTAAGTCATTGTCCTAAGGAACTGAATAGTCTAAATTTATTGTCTCTTTATAATGAACATTTCTTTACCGGTGGCGGCTTTATTGCACCTTTTGCGATTATGGCGATGCCGGATGACAAAAAACCTGTTGCTTGTGTTGGCTGTAAACACTGCGCAGAAGTCTGCCCGCAGCA
This sequence comes from Eubacteriaceae bacterium ES3, assembly GCA_030586155.1. NCBI lineage: Bacteria > Bacillati > Bacillota > Clostridia > Eubacteriales > Eubacteriaceae > Eubacteriaceae bacterium ES3. The sequence continues at coordinate 24,460 of CP130741.1, forward strand.
GATTAAAATTTCCGAAGCACTGGCTGATTTTACTGAAAAACTCAATGGTCCGCGTTTTTAGTTGAACCATATTTGGTGAAGTAGGACCCTGATGCTAAGAAAAACCCGATTCAGAAAGCTGAATCGGGTTTTTCTTTAGGGAGAGTTTAAATGAATGAATTGATATTATTCCAGACAGCTGCCATCACATACGCCGGTGCCGTCGCCCAGTCCATTACCTAAACCGCTTCCGGTGCCGTCACATAAGCCATTGCCAGAGCCGTCACCTAAGCCATTTCCACCGCCATACTGATTGCCAGTACCATCCTGTAATCCACTGCCATCCTGTAGATGCAGTTCCTGTTGGATGCCAGAACCGTTGCCGTGTCGGCCAGCGCCACTCCCAGAACCACTGCCATATCCAGCGGCCATTGTGGTTCCTGCGGTAGCCAGCATTAATACTAAAGATGTTGCTAAAATTAGTTTCTTTTTCATACGTTTCCTCCGTAATTGATTTGATGAGATGATTATAGGTGACCTATGTGTCAGTATTGTGACACAAAAAAAATAAAAAATGACATGAGTTTGACATTAAAATGGCTATAATAGTATATAGAAGACTGGCTTTCAAAAAGCTTTATGTTTTGAGTGAAGTAAGGAGAAAAAAATGAATGGGATTAGAATACTTGTGGCTGAGGATGAAAAAAAGCTCAGAGATATTATTTTAAGATATTTGGATAAAGAAGGATATGAAGGGATGGGGGCTGTCGACGGTGAGGATGCCCTGGATAAGTGGGCAGAATTCCAGCCGGATTGTCTGATCTTGGATGTGATGATGCCAAAAATGGATGGCTTTGAAGTATTGAAAAATATCCGAGAAACGGATCAGGTCCCGGTTATTATGTTAACCGCCAGACGTGAAGAGGACGATAAGATTACTGGCTTTGAAGGTGGTGCTGATGATTACATCACCAAGCCTTTTAGTACCAGAGAACTATTGGTAAGAATTAAAGCCCTGCTTAAAAGAAGCGGACGGCTAAGTATTGATGATAAAATTGAATTTGAAAGACTGGAAATCCTGCCTAAGGAGCACCGGGTTCTCATTCAGGGAGAAGATGCAAGTCTTACCCAGAAGGAATACGAGGTATTATTATATCTGATTAATAACCAGAAACTGGCCCTTTCCCGCGAACAGATCCTGGAAAGAATATGGGGTTATGATTTTGATGGAGAAATCCGGGTTGTGGATACAACAATCAAGCGGTTGCGCAAAAAACTTCAGGAGGAGGGAGACTATATTCAGACCATTCGCGGGGTTGGATATAAATTTGTTCCATGAGAAAATCGATCTTTTCGCGAATGATGTCTTACCTGGTCCTATTTTTTATGGTTTTGATGGGGCTTAGCTATTATATCCTAATCAGTTACTTTCAAGTCTATTATACTCAAAGAAGGGTAGATGACATGGAAACGAAGGTTCATACGATTGTTACCATGTATAATGAGAATGGCGTTACCGATGAACTGGAAAGTTTAATTAAGACCTACGATGAAGAGGGCATGGTAGTGGAGATGATTCAGCAAACAACCGATTCTTATCTCCAATCACCTGAGTCCATTCTGGTTGCTGATGCATCAGAAGATATTTTTTCAGGAATTGAAATGCTTCAGGCGCAAACCCATGGCAATCAATCGGGAAATGGCAATCATGACGGTGAGGCAGAAGAAAGCTCCAGCGGTTCAGGAAGCGGTTCTGGAGCAGGTGATGGAACCGGACCAGGAAGTGGTGACGGAACAGGAACTGGAACAACGACCTCTCCAGGCTATGACAACGGCTTGCATATTCATCAGACCTTTGAAGAACAAGTATCAGAATATGAATCAGGCGAAAGCTTTATTACGATTCTGGAAACTGAAAATCAACAAGTGGAATGGTTGACATATATGGAAACGACAAGAGACGGTATTCAGGTAACCGGGCGTATCCCACTGTATTCGATTCATGAAGTGATAGATGTGGTTTCAGATTTTTTGCTATTCTTTTTTCTGATCGTTTTTGTGCTGCTGCTCATATTTTCTTTCTTTTTTGCCCGGGGGATATCAAAACCAATTATTGAGCTTAAAAATATCGCTAAATCCATGGGAGATCTTCAATTTGACAACAAGTATACGGGAAAAAGAAAAGATGAGGTTGGACAATTGGGTGAGACCCTCAATCATATCTCAGATGAGCTGGAATCCTCAATTGAACATCTGCGTGTGGAACTGAATAAAGAACGGACGATGGATAAGATGCGCAAGCGTTTTACAGCTTATGTTTCTCATGAAATTCAAACCCCGCTGGCAATCATTAAAAGCTATGCTGAAGCTCTGGAGGATGAGATCCCTCAGAATCATGAAGAAGAGATAGAGTACTTCCAGCTGATTCAGAAGGAAACGGATAAAATTAGCGGGATTGCCAGTGATCTTCTGGATCTGTCACAAATGGAAGCGGGCGTTTATCAGATTAAAAAAGTGGAAACGAATATAGATACATTTTTAAACAACAGCATTAAGCCGTTTAGGATTGCTGAATCAGACATTAAATTTGAACTGAAAAATACAGCGACAGGAACGGCAGACCTGGATTATAATCGAATGGAACAGGTTTTTAAAAATATTGTCGGTAATGCGATTAAACATTTGGAACCCCCAAATGGCAGAATTAGAATTGAAAGTCAAATCATTGACCAGAAATGGCATTTAAGTGTTTATAACGATGGCAAACCAATTCCGGAGGAAGAAATTCAGGATATTTTTGAATACTTTTATACGGCTCAATCAGGGAAAAAAGGAACCGGCCTGGGCCTGGCCATTGTTAAAGGAATTGTGACCTGCCATGGTGGAACTGTGAGTGCCAGGAATGAAGGTGAAGGAGTTTTGTTCCAGGTTGAAATTCCGCTTGTCTAGTAATTTTTGCAAAAAATTCCAATGAATAATGCTTACTTAGTATGTTATAATAATAAAAAAACGAAATAAGAGGTAGAAAAATGGAGTTATTGGAAAAGACACTAGCGGCTATTGCGCCGGTTGACCAGGAAATGATGGAAAAGACCAGAGAACGGGTAGATTTTCTATTAAAACCAGTGGGCTCTTTAGGTGTTCTTGAAGATATTGCAGTTTCAGTAGCTGGTATTACTGGTGAAATGCACCCAGACCTGTCTAAAAAAGCAGTTCTGGTTTTTGCTGGTGATCATGGTGTTTTTGTCGAAGGTGTGGCAGCAGCTCCCCAGGAAGTAACAGCTTTGATGGCGAATATGTGTGTAGCAGGAAAAAGTGGTGTGGCAGCTCTTTCTAAACAGGCCGGTGCAGATGTTTTTGTCTGCGATGTTGGAATGCTTGGGGATGTTGACCCTAAGGGCGGAATTCTTGATAAAAAAATCCGTAAAGGAACAGCCAATATGCGAGTGGAAGCAGCTATGACTCGTGATGAAGCCATTGCTTCCCTGGAAGCAGGAATTGATATGGCTAATCGGGCCATCGGAAACGGCTATCAGATTCTGGGAACCGGTGAAGTTGGGATCTGTAATACGACGCCAAGCGCCGCTATTTTTTCAGCATTAAGTGGTGTGGATGCTGGCGAACTAACCGGGGCTGGTGCCAATCTTTCAGAAGAAAAAATGCTGGTTAAAGCTCAGGTCATCAGAGATGCCATTGCTCTAAATAAACCGGATAAATCTGATGCGGTTGATGTTCTTTCCAAGGTTGGTGGTCTGGAAATAGGTGCCATGGCTGGAGTCATGCTGGCTGGTGCCGCTAAAAAAGTACCAGTTGTTGTGGATGGTTTTATTTCAACTGCAGCGGCTGCCATTGCGATTACCTTAAAACCGGAAGTAAAAGATTATCTGATCTGCTCTCATGCTTCAGCTGAAAAGGGTGCGGCTTTTGGGTCTGAATTTATTGGCGCTAAACCGTTTTTAAATATGGGAATGCGTTTGGGTGAAGGTAGTGGTGCAGCCCTTGCTTTTAATATTGTTGATGCGGCCTTATCAATGAACAAAGAAATGGCAACTTATGGAGATGTGGGCTTGGGCGTTGTATAAAGGGCTTGCAAGTTGCTTTGATACCGTCTATAATAAAAATTAAAAACGTTGAATGAGAAAAGTAGTGTTTATTTTGACTTTCAGAGAGTTGGAGGTGCTGGGAACCAATAGTCAGACTGACGCGAAGTTCACTCAGGAGTTGATTACTGAAGACAGTAGGTAAATCCGGAAAAACCAATCCGTTATCATTGGCGTATAAAACAAATTAGGTGGTATAGCGAGTAAGACTCGTCCTTTAATCAAAAAGGATGGGTCTTTTTTTAAAGGTCAATTTATCATGAGCTTGAGGAGGATTAAAATGTATTGGAACAAAAGTTGTGAAACAATGCCTAGAGAGCGGCTAAAGGAAGTGCAGCTGGAGCGACTTCAGATGATGGTGAATCGGATATATCATGAGGTTCCCTTTTATCGGGACCGCTTTCAGGAAATGGGAATTCAACCGGCTGATGTAAAGAGTCTGGATGATTTAAAAAAGCTCCCCTTTACGACGAAAGTAGATTTACGGGATAATTATCCTTATGGGTTATTTGCCGTTCCCCTGGAAAAAATTGTCAGAATTCATGCATCATCAGGAACAACCGGTAAACCCACAGTAGTTGGATACACCAGAAAAGATATTTCAAATTGGGCAGATATGATGGCCCGATGTCTGGTCGCCACTGGTGGAAATGAACATTCAGTGATTCAAAACGCCTATGGCTACGGTCTGTTTACTGGTGGTTTAGGGGTTCATTACGGGGCAGAATGTTTGGGTGCTTCAATTATCCCAATTTCTGGCGGAAATACCCAGAAGCAGATGATGCTAATGAAGGATTTCGGATCGACAATTTTAACCTGTACACCATCCTATGCTATTTATCTGGCTGAATCCTTAAAAGAAAGTGGAATTGATCCGGAAACGCTGAATCTTGAAGCAGGAATTTTTGGTGCAGAGCCCTGGTCTGAAAATATCAGAAAAGAGATCGAGAAAAAATTAAAAATAAAAGCCTATGATATTTATGGCTTATCTGAAATAATGGGACCGGGAGTAGCCATTGAATGTGAAGTTCAGAACGGACTCCACGTTTGGGAAGATCATTTTATTCCGGAAATTATTGACCCCAATACCCTGGAAGTTTTACCTTACGGGGAGCAGGGCGAGCTGGTTATTACCACAATTACCAAAGAAGGAATTCCAATTCTTCGATATCGAACCAGAGACATAACGAAAATTATTGCTGAACCCTGTGAATGCGGTCGAACTCATCTGCGAATCTGTCGCCTCCAGGGTCGAACTGATGATATGTTAATTATCCGAGGTGTGAACGTCTTCCCGACACAGATTGAAAGCGTATTACTGGAAATCGGAGAAGTTGAACCCCATTATCAGCTGGTGGTTCGTCGTGACGGTTCTTTGGATACTTTGGAAATCAAAGTGGAGCTTAGTGAAGAGTTGTTCTCTGATCGTATCAGTGGTCTTGAAGAACTGGAACGAAAAATCCGCGAACGGATCTCTTCAATTATTGGAATCAGTGCTAAAATCTCGCTGGTTGAACCCAAAACGCTGCCTAGAAGTGAAGGAAAAAGTCAGCGTGTGGTTGATTTAAGAAATATTTAGGAGGAGACTATGATTCGTCAAGTATCAATTTTTCTGGAAAACCATCAGGGTCGGTTAAATAATCTGTTAAAAATTCTGGCTGAACATCAGATTAATATTCGCTCATTAAATATTGCCGAAACCATGGATTATGGCGTGGTTCGTTTGATTCTGCAGGATACGGATAAAGGGATTGAAGTTCTTAAAAAGAACAACTTTATATGCAAAACAACACCAGTATTAGCTGTAGAAGTATCCGACGATCCGGGTGGACTTAGCCATCTGGTCGATACCTTAACTAAAGAAAATATTAATATTATATACGCCTACTCGTTTCTTCCTAAAAAGACAGAAAATGCTATCATTATTATCCGCATCGATGATGAGGTGCGTGAAAAGGCAATTGAGGTCTTAGAAAAAGTAGAAGATATTCATTTATTGGATCGGGATACTTTACTGGTTAAATAAATTCTGTTAATTTTGCAACAAATAGTTGACAAGCCGGGTAACTTTCGGTACGATTAATGATAAGAATCATTTTAGATTAATAAATTTAGAAAAAGGGAAGTTATGGCTAAGTCAAAAAAGGGAACACAGACAAAACAAAATATTATTACCTCGGCAAGAAGCTTATTTTATGAGTATGGATATAATAAGACCGGAATTCAGGACATCGCTGATCATGCGAATGTAAAACTGGGGACCATTACTTATTATTATAAAAAGAAAGATGACATGATTAAAGACATTTATAATGTGTTTTTTCTTGCCTTGTATGACTATGTTTCCACAATGGAAGAAAATTTAAATTTATATACCAAGTACTGTTATGCACTGGTCATGTATTATGAGATTATTTTAAATGATGAGCATAATAAGACGCTTTATTATGAAGTGTTGGTTAAGAATGTAAATCCACAGGGTCGAACAAATATTATGAATACTTTAAATCGCTCCTGTCTTGATTTTCTCAACAAGAATTACATCGAAGCAGATCTGGAAGTAATTGCCCGTTCTGAGTATGGTGCCAGAAAAGAACTCTTTATCAATTACTATGAAAAAGATGTGAAATTTACCGGTCGTGCGATGATTTACTTTCTGATCAGAAATCTTTTCAGACTAATGAATCTGGATGGAGAGATGATCGAGAATACTATTCAGCAGGCGATGGAATTTTCCAATAAAAATCATCCGGAACATATCAAATTTCTGGTTTAAAAAATCATCAACACCCTTCAAGCAGATATTTTTCTACTTGGAGGGTGTTTTTTATATCAGGCTTGTTAATTTATTTTTAGAAGAGATAGAGCTTTCATACGGTAGCCAGGAAATTTATCAGGTCAATATTTTTAAGAGATAGGCAAACGATCGTAATAAATTAGAATTAATCAATGCAAACAACGAAAACAGTCAAATATGAGCAAAATATAGCAATATATGATTGGAGTTAGAATATAATGACTAAATTTGATTGACTATGAGTGAACTTGGTGCTATTATGAGGATAAAGAGGTGATTAAATGCTGAGTCAACAACGATACACAAAAATTCTTCAAAGACTTAATGAAAAGAAGACAATAACGGTCAGTGAATTGTCCCGGGAGTTAAATATTTCGGAGTCGACCATTCGTCGTGATCTGACAAGCCTGGATAAGGAAGGCAAACTTAAAAAGATTCATGGCGGAGCCACAGCTATCGGTGGTGCTTATTTAGTTCAGGATGATGAAGTGAGACTTAGGAGTAATCGTTTTCCAGAAGAAAAAAGGCAGATTGGACTAATGGCAGCTAGTCAGATTGACAATAAGGACTTTATCTATATTGATGCCGGAACATCAACTGAAGCGATGATCGAATTCATTGAAGCAGCTCAGGCGGTTTTTGTGACAAACGGGATGGATATCGCAGCAAAATTAATCAAAAAAGGACTAAGAGTCATAATTATCGGAGGTGAGATTAAACCATTAACGAATGCAGTTGTGGGTATAGAAGCGGTCAATGGACTAAAGAAATATCATTTTTCCAAGGGTTTTTTTGGGACCAATGGGATTGACTATGAGGCTGGCTTCAGTACACCGGATCCAAACGAAGCTCAAGTTAAAAAGGAAGCTTTACTGCGTTGTAAGAAGTCCTTCATCTTGGCAGATCCTTCAAAGTTTAATGTGACAACACCAGTTACTTTTGCTGAATTGTCAGAGGCAACCATTATTACAACAAAACTTTCTTTTGAGGGATACGAAAAAGCAACGAAAATATTGGAGGTGGAAAAAGGTGATTTACACAGTGACTTTTAACCCTTCCCTTGATTATAATGTAAGACTGGAGTCTTTTAAGGAAGGGGAAGTGAACAGGAGCACCGGGGATGAAATATTTGCTGGTGGTAAAGGGATTAATGTCTCGATGGTTTTAAATAATCTGGGAATCAGAAACGTGGCCCTTGGTTTTATTGGTGGTTTTACTGGAAATGAAATTGAGAAACGACTGCAGGTTTTTGGCTGTGAAACTGATTTTATCAGAATCAGTTCAGGGATCTCACGGATCAATGTCAAAATTAAAGCCCAAAAAGAAAGCGAAATTAATGGCCAGGGACCTGATATTTCAGAGGGCGAGCAGGCCCAACTTTTTAATAAATTAAAGAAGTTAAATGAAGGTGATACTTTGGTCTTAGCAGGATCAATTCCTTCATCTTTACCGGAAAATACATACGAGCGGATTATGAAGACTCTGGAAGCGAAAAAAATCCGCATCATTGTTGATGCAACAGGTGATCTTTTAAAAAACGTCCTGAAGTATAAGCCATTTTTGATCAAACCCAATAAACAGGAACTGGAAGACATGTTTACGGTAAAAATTAATTCGAAAGAAGAAATGATTATTTATGCCAGAAAACTCAGTCAGATGGGGGCGGAAAATGTACTTGTTTCTCTGGCTGGTCAAGGGGCACTGCTTTTTGACGAATCTGGAAACGTTTACGAAAAAAAGGCACCTGTCGGTAAACTGGTCAATTCAGTCGGGGCCGGAGATTCCATGGTGGCCGGTTTTATAGCCGGATTTGAGACGCATCATCACTATCAGGAAGCCCTGGAAATGGGAATTGCGACAGGATCTGCCTCAGCATTTTCAGATAAGCTGGCAACAAAAGAGGAAGTTAAAAACCTACTTGAGTTAATGTAGTGATTAGGAGGAAATATGAAAATCACAGATTTGTTAAAACCAGAAGGTATCGATTTAACCGGACAGCCGGGATCAAAAAACGAAATTATTGAAAAAATGGTCGTTCTGATGGATAAAACCGGTGTGATTGATGATAAAAATGCTTTTGCTCAAGCTGTACTAGAACGGGAAAAGGAAGGGACAACCGGAATCGGAGAAGGAGTAGCCATCCCCCATGGTCGAACAGGGGTTGTTAACGCACCAGGGCTTTCTGCAATGGTTATAAGAGCCGGAACGGATTTTGAATCCCTCGACGGCGAACCGGCTTATCTGATCTTTATGATTGCCGCGCCCGAAGCTGCTGATAATTTACACCTTGAGGTCTTAAGCCGCTTATCAACAATACTCATGGATCCGAATTTTAGGCAAAAGTTGATTGATGCATCGGATGTAAAAGAATTTTTGAAATTAGTTGATCAGAAAGAAAAAGAAAAGTTTGCTGATGAGGCTAAAAAAGAGGAAAAGGAAGGTTATCAGCTGCTGGCAGTAACTGCCTGTCCCACTGGGATTGCCCATACCTATATGGCAGCGGAAAGCCTGGAAAACATGGCTAAGGAAATGGGTATTTCGATTAAAGTGGAAACAGATGGTTCGGGTGGGGTGAAGAATCAGCTGACGGCTGAGGATATAAAAAATGCTGACTGTATTATTGTAACCGCAGATAAAAATGTCGAGCTCAATCGGTTTAGTGGGAAGCCTGTCATTATCAGAAAAGTTGCCGATGGGATTCATAAACCCAAAGAACTTCTTGAACTGGCGCTTAGCAAAAATGTTCCGGTTTATCAGAGTGAGGCAGGTGCAGAAACAGTTTTGTCCGAGGAAAAAGAAAGTGTTGGACGAAAAATCTATAAAGATCTGATGAATGGTGTTTCCCACATGCTACCCTTTGTTATTGGGGGAGGGATTCTAATTGCTCTGGCTTTTCTTTTTGACGACTACACAATTGATCCATCGAATTTTGGCAGCAATACACCCCTAGCCGCCTTCTTAATGAATGTGGGCGGAACAGCCTTTGCCTTTATGTTGCCGGTGCTGGCAGGGTTTATTGCCATGAGTATTGGGGATCGCCCGGCGCTGGCCGTTGGCTTTGTCGGGGGAATGCTGGCAAATTCAGGTGGCTCGGGGTTTTTGGGAGCGCTGATTGCCGGTTTTGCGGCCGGTTATCTGGTTCTGGGTCTTAAAAAAGTTTTCTCAAAACTGCCTGCCAGTCTGGAAGGGATTAAACCAATTTTACTTTATCCCTTTTTCGGAATTCTTTTAATTGGGGTAGCGATTGTATTTGTGATCAATCCGCCAGTGGCTGCAATCAATACCTGGATGACTGATATGTTAAACGGTATGGGTGAGTCAAGTAAGGTAGTTCTGGGTCTGGTGTTAGGTGGGATGATGGCTGTCGATATGGGTGGACCGGTTAATAAGGCGGCTTATGTATTTGGAACGGCATCATTGGCTTCTGGACAATATAACATTATGGCAGCAGTGATGGTTGGTGGGATGGTACCACCTCTGGGAATAGCCTTAGCGACTACATTTTTTAAAACGAGGTTCACAAAAAAAGAAAGAGAAGCCGGTTTGGCTAACTATATTATGGGCCTTTCATTTATCACTGAAGGAGCGATTCCATTTGCCTCTGAAGACCCACTGCGTGTCATCCCTTCGTGCGTAGTTGGTTCAGCCCTGGCAGGTGGATTATCGATGTTCTTTGGATGCACACTGATGGCTCCCCATGGCGGTATCTTTGTTTTTCCGGTAGTGGGAAATCCGATTTGGTATATTTTATCATTGGTGGCAGGCTCAGTGGTGACGATGATCATGCTGGCAATCCTTAAGAAACCTAAAATTCAATAGCTGCCTGGCAGAAAAACTTGGAAAGGCTCGAGTGGATATTTATTCACTCGAGCCTTTTTGTAAATTTATATCCAAGTCATGTAAATTTATATACTTATCGCGACAAACTTGTAAATAAAGCCGCTATAAAACGAAACTTAAACGAACTTTGCCTCTGTTCGGTTGAAGTACCCAAGATTTATGATTATAATGTTGTCTGTGAGATGAATATTGAAAGACAGTTTATGATTAATAATGCCTGAATCCCAGTGTGGATAAGATGTGTTATCAAGGGCAGTAATGAGGGATTTTATGTTAAGAGGACAAATAAGAATATCGAATTTTATCTTAATGTGGGTATTCATATTAGTTGCCCTTATACCCGGAAGAGTGTATGCAGAAACAGAACAGTTAAAGCCGGTTATTAATTTTAATACTGATCTATATTATAATGGAATGGCTCAGAATCTGGCGAGTATTAGCGGCCAACCGGATGAAACAGAACTGGACCCTGAGAAAATGACGATTACATATCAGGGAAGACGCTTAGATGGGGTGATTTATAAAGAAACTGATGAAGCGCCAACGAATGCCGGAAAATATAATGTAACTGTCTCCTATGCAGGAGATGATATTTATGAAAGTGTAACAGAAACAAAACGGATTGATCTAAATCCGATGCCTCTTTCTTATAACGGCTTTAAGACTGAAGAAACAATTAAAAAAATTTATGATGGCAGCAGCAGTCAGGAACAGGAAGAAATCCCTGCTCTGAAACACGAGATGGTACTTCCAGAAGATGAAGACCAGGTCACTTTTGAGTTTGACAGCACACGCTTTTATAATAAGAATGTTGTGTCAGATAATTTTCTAATCCTCACGGGAATGAAGATATCTGGAGACCAGGGATATAATTATACGATCAGTACAATTTCAGATGAAGATTTGAAAGCGCTCAATGAAAACTTGAGTGATGACGAAAAAATCAAAAATACTGACTGCTTAATCGCTGCAGAAATTACTAAGCGTCCTGTAGGAATATACCTGACAGGATCAGATAAGTCCTATGACGGTACATCAGACTTATTATCCTATGGTTTTTCGCTTGAAACTGAGGATTTAGTAATGGGAGAGGAAATAGCCATCACAACTGATGCCGGATTTGCCCCCTGGTATGGTGAAGAAGGCGCTAAAATAAAAGATGTTGGCGAATATCGGATATTTGCACAGGGCGGTTATACAATTGAAGGTTTGGGTGAAACCCTGGGATCTAATTATTGTGCCAGTCGTGAAGTGATTTGTTCACATATTATGTATGAGATAACGCCGGTCGAGATTGTCGTTGAACCTACCTACCGTTATAAATATCAAGGTGATGATGATCCCTTGCTCACATATAGTATCTGGCGGGTAACTACAAGAGATTCTTTAATCGACGGGCTTTTTGGCGATGATGAGCTTTATGGTTCCTTAGTCAGGGAAAAAGGTGAACTACCCGGGAAATATGATATTTATCAAGGTGACTTAAATAATGGAAATTATATTATTTATTTTCAGAATGGTGCTGATAAATTTGAAATCCTGGAAGGCCAGGAGGTTGTTGAGACAATAGATGGTAATGATTATTATTCTGGCAGTGGCGGGGAAGTGGGCGACTGGACGGAAGAAATCACACCGACCGAAGCATTTAGTGGGTTTTTGCTGCTGCTAATTGTTGTTGTAGCTGGAATCTTTTTTATTAGAAATCGAATCAATAACTTTGAATAAGGTGGTTGTTTAATCACCTTCTTTTATTGCACTGAGATGTAAAATAAATGTAAAGGCATTGACATTTATTTGGAATAAAGATATAGTTATCAATAGAATAGAAGGAATTTTAATCGTTTCTTTTGTTAGGTGAGGCTCCTATACAGAGATGGCTGCTGCCCGGAAACATCGAAAGATGCCAATGGGTCAACAGGTATTATCGAAGTAAGGTTTTACTTAATGTAGCTGGGCGTTTGTCCCTATACTGTATAGTGCCGAAACTCAACGAATGGAGGAATCGTTATTTTTGATGCGTAAAAACCTCCATCATGTATGGGGGTATTTTTGCGCGAAAAATAAAGCCGGGCGAAGTTTAGATCCAGAAAACTGGCTGGAAACTCGCTTACAGATCAGTTTTCTGGCTCTAAACTTCATCGGGCGTAGCCCGCGATGAGGTGGAGCAAAGCGGAACCGAGTGTCGGGCTTTGATTTTCACATTTGCTAAGACATAGACATATAGCCCACGACGTGTCGAAGTGGAACGGAGACGAGTGCCGGCCTTCATTGTTTATTTCTGTAGATATAAAGATGACGAAGTTTGTTGAAGTGCCCGCTGGAGATAAAAAAATTGAGGAAAAAGGAGTGAGGTAGATGGACGCAGATCCTGGAGAGAAGTGCGGTAACCAATTGAATACAGAGAAAAGCAACCAGAATATCTCATTGATTGTTGGTTGCTCATAAAAGGAGGAACGTAATGATCAAATTCTATAAAACTATAGATGGAAAAATAACAGAGATTGATAATCTTGAAAAAAACACCTGGATTAATATGGTTAATCCGACAAATGAAGAATTACAATATATTATTCATGAATTAAATATTGACCCTGATTTTCTAAGAGCTGCGCTGGATGAAGAAGAAATCTCGCGAGTTGAAGCAGATGAAGACGGTCATGCACTAATCACTATTGACGTCCCGATTGTTCAGAGAGATACACAAAAAGTACTTTATTCTACAATTCCGGTTGGGATTATTCAGACCGAAGATAATATTATTACGGTTTGTCTGCAGGCAGATACAGTGCTTGACGATTTTGCTAAAGGGCGCGTGAAAAATGTTTTTACCAATTTGAAAACACGATTTGTTTTTCAAATACTTTACCGGGTTGCCAGTCGGTTCCTGGTTTATCTAAGACATATAAACAGAATGAGCACTGATATGGAGCGAGAACTTCATATTTCCATGCGTAATGAGGAATTATTTCAGCTTTTAGATTTGGAAAAAAGTTTGGTATTTTTCTCCACCTCACTAAAAGCTAATCAGTCGGTACTTGAGAAACTCCAAAGAGGTCGAATTATAAAATTGTATGAAGATGATTTGGACCTTTTGGAAGATGTTTTAATCGAAGTACAGCAGGCTTTGGAAATGTCAAATATTTATGCCAGTATCTTGGCGGGAACCATGGAGGCATACGGATCAATTATCTCCAACAATTTGAACATCGTTATGAAAATATTGACTTCGTTAACGATTTTATTATCTGTACCGACCCTGATTGCCAGTATCTATGGGATGAATGTGGAGGGCCTGCCATTACCAAACTTTTTTTCGGTTGTCGTAATTATGATGGTGATTACAGTTGCATCAGGAATTATGCTTTATAAAAAGAAGATGTTTTAATTTAAACTATTGACAGTTTAAATATAAAAGGTGTATAATAAACAAAAAAATACAAGTCTGTTTCAGGGGAGGTGTGAGTCCTCACCGGTGGTGAAGTGCAGTTGCAATAAGTCCACGAGCCAATAGGCCGATCTGGTTAGAATCCAGAACCGACGGTATAGTCCGGATGGAAGAAATGACGTTTAATTAGCGTATAAGCTCCTGAATAATTTTCAGGAGCTTTTTTTATTTTTCGAAACAGACATCAAAGGAGGATTTTGATGAAAATCAAAACAAAGCACTTAACACAGATGGCGGTTCTTGCTGCCATGTCCATTCTCTTGGTTTATCTGATTCATTTCCCGATTTTTCCGGCAGCTCCTTATCTCGAGTATGACCCGGCTGACATTCCCATCTTTATTGGTGCTTTTATGTTTGGCCCCGTCGGCGGTTTGATTCTGGCGGCTGTAGCAGCGATTATCCAGGGCTTGACAGTGAGTTCAGCCAGTGGGGTCATTGGAATTGTTATGCATTTCTTTGCAACAGGCAGTTTTGTTCTGGTGGCTGGACTAATTTATCAGAAAAACCGCAGCCGAAAAGGTGCGATATTTGGTCTGATTGCAGGTGTAGTTACAATGACTATAATGATGGTAATTTGGAATCTTGTCTTTACGCCGATATTTTTGGGGATGCCTAGAGAAGCTGTGATTCCGATGATTCTTCCGATTATTGTTCCTTTTAATCTGATTAAAGCTGGCGTCAACGGTGCCATCACTTTCGTAGTTTATAAATCAGTCAGTAAGGTACTGGGACTGGAAATTAGCGAGGCTAATGTGGCTAAAGCCGAATAATTAAAACCTAATTAAAGAATAGAAGCCATCCGGTAATTTTGGTGCGAATCGAAATTTCTGGATGGCTTTTTAAATAGCACGATTATTATTAGGATGAAATAATTATTCGTGCGGTCAAATAAGAAATGATTATAGTTTAAATAGCGAAGTTTAAGCTAGAAAGGGCACTTTATATATTAGAAAATATTTTAGGAGCTAAGCGATAAAGAAAGATTATAAAAAAGTTAAAATAATTTCAAAAAAGTCTTGACAGTGGAAGGTAAAGAGCGTATACTAATGAAGTTGTCTCGTGAGACAGCAGCACGGATTAAGAAACTTGTGAAAAAGAAAAATTAAAAAGTGCTTGACAGTATAAAGTAAAGACGATATAATAGAAAAGCTTCTTAAGAGAGGCGGCGGAAACTTAAACGTTTACGCAGGGTCATAGAAAAGAGAATAGTACCATAAAACCTGTAAATCAGTTGACTTAGGTCAACAACAATAAGAGCGGCACTCTTTAAAAAATGTCAACACGTGAAATCACGTTAAAAATGAGCTTAAGCCGAAAGGCTTTACAAACTTTTTATAGAGAGTTTGATCCTGGCTCAGGACGAACGCTGGCGGTATGCTTAACACATGCAAGTCGAACGAGAAGATTATGATTGAGCCTTCGGGTGAGAGATTAATCGGAAAGTGGCGAACGGGTGAGTAACGCGTGGGTAACCTGCCCTATGGAAAGGAATAGCCTCGGGAAACTGGGTGTAATGCCTTATAATATGCAGAAGTCGCATGGCTTTTGCATCAAAACTCCGGTGCCATAGGATGGACCCGCGTCCCATTAGTTAGTTGGTGAGGTAACGGCTCACCAAGACGACGATGGGTAACCGGTCTGAGAGGGCGAACGGTCACACTGGAACTGAGACACGGTCCAGACTCCTACGGGAGGCAGCAGTGGGGAATATTGCGCAATGGGGGAAACCCTGACGCAGCAATACCGCGTGAATGAAGAAGGTCTTCGGATCGTAAAGTTCTGTTATTGGGGAAGAACAAAGACGGTACCCAAGGAGAAAGTCCCGGCTAACTACGTGCCAGCAGCCGCGGTAATACGTAGGGGACAAGCGTTGTCCGGATTTACTGGGCGTAAAGGGCACGCAGGCGGTTTTTTAAGTCAGATGTGAAAGGTCCCGGCTCAACCGGGGAAATGCATTTGAAACTGGAGAACTTGAGTATTGGAGAGGCAAGTGGAATTCCTAGTGTAGCGGTGAAATGCGTAGAGATTAGGAGGAACACCAGTGGCGAAGGCGGCTTGCTGGACAAATACTGACGCTGAGGTGCGAAAGCGTGGGGAGCAAACAGGATTAGATACCCTGGTAGTCCACGCCGTAAACGATGAGTGCTAGGTGTTGGGGGAACTCAGTGCCGCAGTTAACACAATAAGCACTCCGCCTGGGGAGTACGACCGCAAGGTTGAAACTCAAAGGAATTGACGGGGACCCGCACAAGCAGCGGAGCATGTGGTTTAATTCGAAGCAACGCGAAGAACCTTACCAGGTCTTGACATCCTCTGACAATCCTAGAGATAGGACTTTCCCTTCGGGGACAGAGAGACAGGTGGTGCATGGTTGTCGTCAGCTCGTGTCGTGAGATGTTGGGTTAAGTCCCGCAACGAGCGCAACCCCTGTGGTTAGTTGCCATCATTAAGTTGGGCACTCTAAGCAGACTGCCGTGGATAACACGGAGGAAGGTGGGGACGACGTCAAATCATCATGCCCCTTATGACCTGGGCTACACACGTGCTACAATGGTCTGAACAGAGGGCTGCGAAGCCGCGAGGTGAAGCTAATCCCTTAAAACAGATCTCAGTTCGGATTGCAGGCTGCAACTCGCCTGCATGAAGTTGGAGTTGCTAGTAATCGCGGATCAGAATGCCGCGGTGAATGCGTTCCCGGGTCTTGTACACACCGCCCGTCACACCACGAGAGTTGGCAACACCCGAAGTCAGTGAGGTAACCGCAAGGAACCAGCTGCCGAAGGTGGGGTCAGTAATTGGGGTGA
Organism: Eubacteriaceae bacterium ES3; assembly: GCA_030586155.1. Classification (NCBI taxonomy): domain Bacteria; kingdom Bacillati; phylum Bacillota; class Clostridia; order Eubacteriales; family Eubacteriaceae; species Eubacteriaceae bacterium ES3. Next base: position 41,425 of record CP130741.1, read on the forward strand.
AGTCGTAACAAGGTAGCCGTATCGGAAGGTGCGGCTGGATCACCTCCTTTCTAAGGAAAACAGGGAGTCATGGTACTATTTTCTTTTGTATGACCTATGGTTATACAAAAAAGTTTAAAGAAAGCATCTTCGGGTGCATTTTTTAAGCGCATGGTCATTGAAAACAGCATAGTGTATAAAGAAAACATACAATTTCAGATGTAACAACATGAAAAACGTAAGTTTAAAGGATCGTAGTCTTTAGGGACTACAAGACTATTGACGAAGTTCTACTGTCAGTAGTTAAGGATCAAGAAATGAAGGGCACAGGGCGGATGCCTTGGCACTCAGAGCCGATGAAGGACGCGACAAGCTGCGAAAAGCTGCGTGAAGGTGCACATAACCGTTGAAGCGCAGATATCCGAATGGGGAAACCCGGCTGACAGAAGGTCAGTCACCATGGACTGAATACATAGGTTCATGGAGGGAACCCGGGGAACTGAAACATCTCATTACCCGGAGGAAAAGAAAGAAACATCGATTCCTTGAGTAGCGGCGAGCGAAAGAGGAAGAGCCCGGATTACAACAAATTTCTATTTTTAGCCGAACGGCCTGGGAAGGCCGGACGAAGAGGGTGAGATCCCCGTAGGCGAAAGGAATAGGAGTGGGTAATCGACGAGTACCACGGGACACGTGAAACCCTGTGGGAATATGGGGGGCCCACCCCCCAAGGCTAAATACTACTGAGTGACCGATAGCGAACAGTACCGTGAGGGAAAGGTGAAAAGAACCCCGGAAGGGGAGTGAAATAGAAACTGAAACCCTGTGCCTACAAGCAGCCGGAGCGCAAGTGACGGTGTGCTTTTTGTAGAACGGGCCAACGAGTTACGGTATGCAGCAAGGTTAAGTGCTTCAGGCACGGAGCCGCAGGGAAACCGAGTCTTAACAGGGCGACTAGTTGTATGCCGTAGACCCGAAACCGTGTGATCTATCCATGACCAGGATGAAGCTTGGGTAAAACCAAGTGGAGGTCCGAACCAGTGTCTGTTGAAAAAGGCTTGGATGAGTTGTGGATAGGGGTGAAATTCCAATCGAACACGGAGATAGCTGGTTCTCCCCGAAATAGCTTTAGGGCTAGCGTTGTAGAGAGAGTGATGGAGGTAGAGCACTGAATTGGCTAGGGGGCGTAGAGCTTACTGAACCATATCAAACTCCGAATGCCATACACTTATATACGGCAGTCAGACTATGGGAGATAAGTTTCATAGTCGAAAGGGAAACAGCCCAGACCATCCGCTAAGGTCCCGAAGTCCAGATTAAGTGGGAAAGGATGTGCAACTGCATAAACAACCAGGATGTTGGCTTAGAAGCAGCCATACATTTAAAGAGTGCGTAATAGCTCACTGGTCGAGTGGTTGTGCGCCGAAAATAAACGGGGCTAAAATCTGGCACCGAAGCGATGGATTATGGTACTACCATAGTGGTAGGGGAGCAATGTCTGCGGGGCGAAGCTTATTCGTAAGGATAGGTGGACTTCAGACAAGAGAGAATGTTGGCATGAGTAGCGAAAGTGAAGTGAGAATCTTCACCATCGAAAGCCCAAGGTTTCCTGAGGAAGGCTCGTCCGCTCAGGGTAAGTCGGGGCCTAAGCCGAGGCTGGTTAGCGTAGGCGATGGACAACAGGTTGAAATTCCTGTACCACCTTTAATTGTTTGAGAGATGGAGTGACACAGAAGGATAAGCGAACCCGGCGATTGGAAGAGCCGGGCCAAGCGTCGAGGCTTACAGAGGAGGCAAATCCCCTTTGTTATAAGGCTGAGGCGTGATGGGGAACGAAAAACAAGTAGGGAAGTCGCTGATTTCACGCTGTCGAGAAAAGCTTCTATTGAGAGAGAAGGTGCCCGTACCGTAAACCGACACAGGTAGGCGAGGAGAGAATCCTAAGATGAGCGGGAGAAGTGTTGTTAAGGAACTCGGCAAAATGACTCCGTAACTTCGGGAGAAGGAGTGCCCCTTTAGGGGGGCCGCAGAGAAGAGGCTCAAGCGACTGTTTAGCAAAAACACAGGTCTCTGCTAAATCGAAAGATGACGTATAGGGGCTGACGCCTGCCCGGTGCTGGAAGGTTAAGAGGAGTGCTTAGCGGTAACGCGAAGGTGCGAATTTAAGCCCCAGTAAACGGCGGCCGTAACTATAACGGTCCTAAGGTAGCGAAATTCCTTGTCAGGTAAGTTCTGACCCGCACGAAAGGCGTAACGATTTGAGCGCTGTCTCGACAACACACCCGGTGAAATTGTAGTACTCGTGAAGATGCGAGTTACCCGCGACAGGACGGAAAGACCCCGTAGAGCTTTACTGCAATCTGGCATTGGATTCTGGTAGTAGACGTACAGGATAGGTGGGAGGCATTGAGTTTGGGACGCCAGTCTCGAAGGAGCCGCTGTTGGGATACCACCCTTGTACTATTGGAATTCTAACAAGTGTCCGTAATCCGGACATTGGACCGTGTCAGATGGGCAGTTTGACTGGGGCGGTCGCCTCCAAAAATGTATCGGAGGCGCCCAAAGTTACCCTCAGGATGGTTGGAAACCATCTGTTAGAGTGCAAAGGCAAAAGGGTGATTGACTGCGAGAGAGACATCTCGAGCAGGGACGAAAGTCGGGCTTAGTGATCCGGTGGTACCGAGTGGAAGGGCCATCGCTCAACGGATAAAAGCTACCTCGGGGATAACAGGCTTATCTCCCCCAAGAGTCCACATCGACGGGGAGGTTTGGCACCTCGATGTCGGCTCGTCTCATCCTGGGGCTGAAGCAGGTCCCAAGGGTTGGGCTGTTCGCCCATTAAAGAGGCACGCGAGCTGGGTTCAGAACGTCGTGAGACAGTTCGGTCCCTATCCGTCGTGGGCGTTAGATATTTGAGAGGAGCTGTTCCTAGTACGAGAGGACCGGAATGGACAAACCACTGGTGCACCAGTTGTCCCGCCAGGGGCATAGCTGGGTAGCTAAGTTTGGAAGGGATAAGTGCTGAAGGCATCTAAGCACGAAGCCCCCCTCAAGATAAGATATCTCACCGCAAGGTTAAGGCTCCTGGTAGACGACCAGGTCGATAGGCTGGAAGTGGAAGTATGGCAACATATGGAGCGGACCAGTACTAATCAGCCGAGGTCTTGATCCAAAAGAATTTATACACTGTGCTGTTTCGAGTGACCATGTCACTGGAAAGAAAAATAAATAAGCTAATTTGCTCCGTAACGATAGCAGAGGGGTCACACCTGTTCCCATACCGAACACAGAAGTAAAGTCCTCTAGCGCCGAAAGTACTTGGTGGGTGACTGCCTGGGAGGATAGGACGTTGCGGGGCTTTTTTTGCGTGAAACAACGAGCCATGCGGCTCTAAAAAATAGAAAAAGAACTTAAAAACAAGCGTGTTTGTTTTTAAGTTCTTTTTTTATTCTTTAGAAGGAAGGAGCCATCTGGCGACTGACGCGACGAGGTGGAGCATTAGCGGAACCGAGTGCCGCATGGTTCGTTGTTTCGCTGCAGTATGTTCAATGGCCTATTTGATTAGCTCGCTTAATAATCAGTTTTGGTGGTCTATTTTTGTTATAGGGCGAAGCCCGCGACGAGTGCGTGCTGCGCGTAACGAGTGCACGGATACATTTTTCGACTCTGTAGTTTATAAGCGAGTTTGTTTTCTATCCTTTTCTATTTTTTAGAAGGAAGGAGCCATCTGGCAACTGACGCGGTGAGGTGGAGCGTTAGCGGAACCGAGTGCCGCATGGTTCGTTGTTTCGCTGCAGTATGTTAAAAGGGATTATAGGGCGAAGCCCGCGACGAGTGCGTGCTGCGCGTAACGAGTGCACGGATACATTTTTCGACTCTGTAGTTTATAAGCGAGTTTGTTTTCTATCCTTTTCTATTTTTTAGAAGGAAGGAGCCATCTGGCAACTGACGCGGTGAGGTGGAGCGTTAGCGGAACCGAGTGCCGCATGGCCCGTTGTTTCACTGCAGTATGTTAAAAGGGATTATAGGGCGAAGCCCGCGACGAGTGCGTGCTGCGCGTAACGAGTGCACGGATTCATTTTCGACTCTGTAACTTACAAGCGTGTTTGTTTTAAAGCTCATTTTTTATTTTACAGTAGGAAGGAGCCATCTGGCGACTGACGCGACGAGGTGGAGTGAAACGGAACCGAGTGCCGCATGGTTCGTTGTTTCACAACAGTAAGTTTTAAGGGTGTCATTAGGCCAAGTCCCGAGACGAGTTAAGGGTTAACAGAAAGCCTATAGGGCCTTTTTCTTTTTTGTTTCGCAGTGTAAAAAGCTGTAAGTCGACCAAAACTTTGAAATATGTTAAGCAGTGGAGTTAGACAACCAATAGTTGACACTATTACGAATAATTATTAGAATATAACTAAGTTATGAATATTTTCTATATCACAAGAGAGGGAACATAAAATGCCATCGAAACCAAAAACACCGGAAGAAATAGAGATTGAGAAAAAAAAAATTATGAAAGTGGCCCTTAATATCATTGCAGAGCAAGGCTATAATAATATGACAATGCGGTCGATTGCTTCGGGCTGCGGGAGTTCAGCGACAAAAATCTATTATTATTTTGCCAACAAGGAGGAGATCTATTTTAATATTATTAAAATTGGTTTTGAACTTCTCCATCAGGAGATTAGATATGCTTATTGTGAAGGAAATGATCCGATAGGTCGCTTTAAAAAAGTCAGTCGGGCATTTTTTCATTTTGCATCAGAAAATGTCAATTATTATGACTTGATGTTTAGTACAAGAACACCCCGCAGGATGGATTATGATGAAGGTGAAATTGCAGAAGTTGCTGAACTTGAGAAAGAAATGGCCATGATGGTTTATCAGTTTTGGACCAAGTGTGTAAGTGAACTGGCAATTCACCTGGGAGGCCAGCTGGATGACTATGATAGCATAGCACTTTTTTCTCAGATTCATGGTGTTATCAACTTGCATCATGCCAATAATATGAGTGAAATCAATATTGACTTCGATACACTGTCAGAAAAGGTAGTTGATAAAATGTTAGATAATTTTAGGCTGGGGTTAGTAGGAATAAACTGATTTTTAGGAGATTAAAGCAACAGAAATAAAAATTGGAATAGAAGTTCGGAGCGCTGTAAAAGCGCTCTTTTTTAGTGTAAAATAGATATAACAATAATACAAAATAGAATATCATATAAAAATGAATACGATTAAATGCCTATAATAAATAAAAAAATAGAAATAACAACGTTATAAATGAGTTGACAGAATTATCACAATGTTGTATGATGTTTTCACTGATTAGTAGTCGCTGGCCAGTTATAAAAGGATTACCTTAAATTGTGCTACTAATTCTGCGAAGAAGAGAAGGAGTAATTTATGCAAATTTCTGAAAAAGCAAGAAAGAACATTGATGCAATCGTTTCAGGCCCCCGTCGGGACATCATTCTTGAACTCGGACAAATGATCACGGACCGACATGCGGAAGTAAAAGTTGAAGCCCCCGAATATTGGGGATTAGCAACACTAATTACTGATGAAATGGCTGAAGTCTGTCTAAAAATGGAAGTACGTAAGCCTAAGACTTTTGAACAATTAGTTGAAGTTACACAAAAAGATCCGGTTCGTTTGTAAGAACTATTGGATGAGCTAAGCATGACCGGCATTATTGAATATAACTGGGAAAACCCTGAACACGAAAAACAATATGTCTTGCCTTTGTTTGTTCCAGGGAGTGCTGAGTTTTCATGTATGAACCCGGGAAAACTGGAAACAAATCCTGAACTGGGCTACTTTTTTGAAAGAATGTCTGTAATAGCCTTAGAAGGTGTTTTTGAAATGATTCCTCCAGGTGGGGCCGGTATTGGGATGCATGTTATTCCAGTTGAAAAGGCGATTGATACCGAGAATGAAGCCATTAGTGTCGAAAAAATATCACACTGGTTAGATAAATATGAGGGTAAATATGCAGCTTCTCCTTGTTCATGTCGACTGGCAAGAGGAACTTTTGGCGAAGCGATGGGTCACGATCCATGGGATTGGTGTATTGCCATGGGTGATATGGCGGACTATGTCGTTGAAACTCAAAAAGGTGGCCGATACATCGATAAAGAAGAAGCTCTTCAAATTATTGAAAAGGCTGAAGAACAAGGGTTTGTCCACCAAATTACCAATATTGATGGAGAAGATAAAATTTTCGCAATTTGTAACTGTGGTGCTAATGTATGTTTTGGTTTAAAATTAGCGGAAACTTATAATACGCCAAATGTATCCCGTTCTTCCTATGTAGCCCGTGTCGAAACCAAAGACTGTGTTGCCTGTGGACGTTGCGTTGAGTATTGTCCAGCAGGGGCATTAAAACTTGGTCAAAAACTTTGTACTAAAGATGGTGAAATTGAGTATCCAAAACAGGAACTTCCGGATGAAGTGGCCTGGGGACCGGAAAAATATAATTTTGAATATCGTGATACCAACAATATCAATTGTCATGAAACTGGGACTGCTCCATGTAAAACGGCCTGTCCTGCTCATATCGCGGTACAGGGATATCTTAAATTAGCAGCTCAGGGTAAATACAAAGAAGCATTGGCATTAATTAAGCTGGAAAATCCCTTCCCTTCAGTTTGTGGACATATTTGTAACAGACGTTGTGAAGATGAGTGTACCCGTGGTGATATTGACCATGCAGTCGCCATTGACGAAGTTAAAAAATTCATTGCTCAGCAAGATTTAAATGCGGAAACACGATACATTCCACCGATTAAAGCGCCTAAATTCCAAGGGGGATTTGATGAAAAAATCGCTATTATCGGAGCAGGTCCTGCTGGTTTATCATGTGCCTTCTATCTTGCTGAAAAAGGTTATAAGCCAACTGTATTTGAGAAAAATGAACAGCCTGGCGGTATGCTGGTATACGGTATTCCAAAATTCAAACTGGAAAAAGATGTTGTCCAGGCAGAAATTGATATCATCAAAGAGATGGGCGTTGATATCCGTTGTGGCGTAGAAGTTGGTAAAGACGTTACTTTAGACGCCTTACGTGAAGAAGGATATAAAGCCTTCTATGTAGCGATTGGCTGTCAGGGCGGAAGAAGTGCAAACATTCCTGGTGAAGATGCTCAAGGTGTCATGATTGCGGTTGACCTCTTACATCTGGTAACTGATGACCAGACTTATAAAGTGAATGGCAAAACTGTCGTGATCGGTGGCGGTAACGTAGCCGTGGATGCAGCTCGAACATCGGTTCGCTGCGGATCTGACGATGTCTCTATGTATTTCCTTGAAACAAAAGAAACAATGCCTGCATCTTTAGAAGAAATTACTGAAGCCGAAGAAGATGGCATTGTACTGAATGAATCCTGGGGACCTAAAGAAATTTTAACAGAAAATGGAAAAGTTAAAGGGATTGTATTAGCTAAATGTGTCAGCACTCTGGATAAAGATGGTAAATTTAATCCTGTTTTCGATGAAAAAGAAACCATCACGGTAGAATGTGACAATGTATTTATGAGTATCGGTCAAAGCATCATTTGGGGAGATTTGTTAAAAGATGCCACGGTTGAATTAGACGGAGCTTTAAGACCGGCAGCAGATTCCCTGACTTACCAGACAGGGCAGGCAGATGTATTTGTTGGTGGAGATGTTTATACTGGACCTCAATTTGCCATCGATGCCATCGCAGCCGGTAAAGAGGGTGCCGTATCCATTCACCGATTTGTTCGACCTGATACAAGCCTTACTATTGGCCGTAAGTATGCTCGCCAATTTGTTCAGTTCGATAAAGAAAATCTGGTGATGCCGGAATATGATAACTCGGCTCGTCAGGTAGCGAATGTTAATAGTACATTGGCTGGAAAATCTTCGTTTAAAGATCCCAAAGAAGTGTTTACCGAAGAACAGGTGAAAATTGAAACCGCCCGATGTTTAGGCTGTGGAGCTACTATCTTAGATGAAAATAAATGTTTAGGTTGTGGTGTCTGTACAACTAAATGTGAATTTGATGCCATTCATCTATTCAGAGAACGTCCGGAATGCAGCGATATGATACCTTGCGAAGAAACAATGCAGGCAATTCAGCCTTATATGATGAAACGAATGGAACTCATTCAAAAATCTCAGGAAAACGCATAATAGGAAGTCTATAAAATGCACGAATTAGGAATTGTAAAACATATCATAAAAAACGTTCAAAGCGCAGCAGAAAATGAAGATGTAACAAAAGTATATAGTGTGACCTTGGAAGTTGGTCAGGTATCAGCTATATTACCGGATATCATTCAAAGTTGCTGGAAATGGTCTACAGATAAGATTGACTTGCTTAGGGGCGCTGAGCTTATCTGCGAAGAAATTCAAGCGGTGACCATCTGTAACGCTTGCGGCGAGCAGTATGAGACCTTAGAGCATGGAAAAATATGTCCCCACTGCTCATCAGAAGATACCGTATTGTTACGGGGAAGAGAAGTAAATATTAAAGAATTGCAAGTTGCCTAATAAAAATTATAACTATGTTGGTTAATTAAATTAACCAACATAGTTCTTAATAAAATGATTCATTTAATTGAAAAAGAAAGTAGAAAAATGGAAAAAGTAAGAATTATCGAAATTAAAGAAAGTGTTTTCACAGATAATAATAAGGAGGCTGATCGGGTTAGAAAAAATTTAAAAGAACAAAAAACATTCTTATTAAATCTGATGTCATCACCAGGCTCAGGAAAAACGACAACCCTTTTAAGAACCCTTGGCAGTTTAAAGGATGAAATGAAGGTTGGCGTCATGGAGGCGGATATCGATTCTGATGTTGACGCGATAAAAATAAAAGAGATAGGCGTTGACAGTATCCAGCTGCATACCGGTGGCATGTGTCACTTGGATGCCGGAATGACAGAGCAGGGATTAAATGAATTTGACAGTGTCCAGTATGATTTTGTGGTCCTGGAAAATGTCGGAAACCTGGTTTGTCCAGCCGAGTTTGATACCGGCAGCAGCAAAAATGTCATGATTTTATCGGTTCCCGAGGGACATGATAAACCCTTAAAATATCCTTTAATGTTTGAAGTTTGTGACGCGGTTTTAATCAATAAAATTGATGTTATGGAATATTTTGATTTCGATATGGAAAAAGCGGTGGCCGGAATCAAGATGCGAAACCCTAACTGTCAGGTTTTTCCTGTTTCATCAAAAACCGGAGAAGGTTATGATGAATGGTTAAAATGGCTAAAAAGCAATATTAATGAATGGAATCAATAAGCCAATAAAAATAATGATTGAGATTGGATGTGAATATGGTAGTGGAGACAATAGGAAGAGTTTTTAACATCCAACGTTATACCGTTCACGATGGACCTGGTATCAGGACAGAGTTTTTTTTAAAAGGCTGTCCTTTAAGATGTAAATGGTGTGGGAATCCTGAGAGTTATCTCAGGAAAAAGCAAATTGCTTTTTATAAAAATCAATGTTTAGGTGTTAGTAAATGCGGTGGTTGCGTAGAGGTTTGTCCGCAAAATGCACTGATTATAGAAGATGACAAGGTCATCAGCATCGATAGAAACTTATGCGACGATTGTCTGAAATGCTATGATGAATGTCCCAGCAGTGCTCTGAAAGTCTGGGGAACAGATATGACCGTTGAAGAAGCAATGGCTATTATCAGGAAAGACAAGGACTATTTTAGTAAAAATGGCGGCGGTGTAACAGTATCTGGTGGTGAGGCTTTGCTGCAGTCAGATTTTGTCAAAGCATTATTCGCCAAGTGCCAGGAAGAAGGTATTCATACTTGCTTAGAGACCGCTTTGCACGTGGATGCTAAAGAACTGGATAAAATCATGCCCTATACGGATATGGTCATCACAGATATTAAACATATAAATAGCGAGGTTCATAAAAAATTCATTGGCACGGGTAATGAACTGGTTTTATCAAATATCAAGAAGCTGGCTGCTTTTGATAAGCCAATCGTTTTGCGAATCCCAGTCATTCCAGGTTTTAACGATAACCTTGAAGATATCAAAGAAATTGGGGAATTCATCATTGATGAAATCGATAACAAGGTTGTGCAGTTGCAGATGTTACGGTTTAGACCGTTGGGTCAGGAAAAATATGAAGGTCTGCAAATGCCATATAAAATGGAAGTGACAAAGGAACGTGCAAATTTTGAAGCAGAAATCAGGGAATATGTAAAAGTTTTAAAAGATATGGGCATTATGGCGTATGCTGGTGCCAGTAATAAAATAGCTTTCCAATTAAAAAATATTATATAAACAATGGAGGTTCAAACATGGAAAATACTGATGCAGTAGGTATTTTACCCTTTGATTACAAATTCACGGCGGGTTATAAAGATGATGGATTTACTTCGAGAGAAGAAGGATTCTCTGTCATTGCCAGAACTAATAAACTGAGAAAAGATTTCCTGGATGGAAATTTTGAAGTCAATTCGGAAAGAGCACTATTAATCACAGAGGCTTACAAAGCTAATGAAGCCCTGCCAATCGTTTTAAAAAGAGGTAAGGCATTAAGATATGTTTTAGAAAATATTACCATTCATACTTATGATGATGAGCTGATTGTTGGTAATGCTGGGGTTCCCAATAAACATGCGGCAATCTTCCCTGAGTTTTCATATGATTGGATTATCGATGAACTGGAAAATGCGCCCTTCAACGAACGAGAATTTGATAATTATGATATTTCAGAAAAAACGAAAGAAGAATTAATAAGCATTGCTGACTACTGGCAAGGCCGGACTGTAAAAGACAGAATTACTTCACAGATGGACTTTGATGAATTAAAAGCTTCAAATATGGGTCTGGGTACCTATTTAATCAACCTGTATCAGTATGGTGGAATCAGTCACTATGTATTCAACTACAAAAAACTTCTGGCAGTTGGATTTGGTGGCTTGAAACAAGAATGTCTGGATAGACTTGCGCAAATCGATAAGACATCTCCTAATGGACCGGAAGAAAGAAACACGATCTTAGGTTTCCTGGAAACTGTTGAAGGTGCGATTATTTATATCAATCGACACGCTGAAGTTTATGAAGAGAAAGCGGCTAATGAAACTGATGCTGCAAAAAAAGAAGAATATACAAATATTGCTAAGAACCTAAGAACGATTGCCGAAGGACCGGCCACGAACTTCTGGGACGCGACTCAATTAGTCCACATTGCAACAATGATTACCCTGATTGAATCAAACGGACACTCTATCTCTTATGGTAGAATGGATGAATATATGTATCCATACTATAAGAAATCATTAGATAGTGGCCAATTTTCAAAAGAATTTATGCAGGGAATTATTGAATGTCAGTATATTAAATTACAAGCGATGTCCAAACTGCGTGATAAAATGACTGCATTACCAAACACCGGTCGTGGTTTTGCCGGTGAAAGTCTGACTGTTGGTGGTGTTGACAGAGAGGGTAACGACATAACCAATGACCTGACCTTTATGTATCTGGATGCTTCAGCTCATACCCGTATGGTTGCGCCATGGACCTGTCTGCGAATGCACGAAAAGACACCAAATGAATTAAAAGTTAAAGCAGTAGAAGTCATCAAAGCCGGTGCCAGCCACCCAAAACTTTTCAATGACCAATCCTGCATTCCTTCTCAAATAAAATCAGGCAGAAGTCTGGAAGATGCCCGTGAGTATAACGTTGTAGGTTGTGTTGAGCCGGTTCTGGCTGGACGAGAATTTGCCTGGGCTGACGCCGCCTACATGAATGTTGCCAGTGTTTTTGATTTTGCCATCAACGATGGTTATACAACCATGCAGCTTCCTCCAGAATACGCCCATTTTGGAAGTATGCGATTAGGCCTACCAACAGGAAGCCTGGAAACCTTTAAAAATATTGAAGAGGTAAAAGAAGCATTCAGACAGCAAATGAAATACTTCACTGATCAAATGGTAACTTGCATCACTGTTATGGAGCATGCCCATCGAGAATTAGGCTCGACACCTTATGCATCTCTATTCTTTGATAACTGTATTGTTTCAGCTAAAGATATGTCAGCCGGTGGTGTTGAGGTAAATCATACTGGTCCTCAAGGAACTGGAATTGGTACGGTTGCCGATGCCTTAGCTAATATTGACCAGTTAGTATTCCAGCAGGGGAAATATACCGGGAAAGAACTGCTGGATGCGATTAAAACAAACTGGGAAGGCAATGATGTCATGTATGCGCTAGCCAACAGTGATAAGCTTAAACATTATGGTAATGATGATGACTACGCTGATGATTTTGCGGTCTTTGTTTACGATACCTACTGTGACAACATCCTTGGCAGAAAAAATACCCGCGGTGGCGATTATAAAGTTGGCGTTTACGGAGTTTCTTCAAACGTCGCCTTCGGCTTGATGTCAGGTGCTTCCCTGGATGGACGTTACGCCCAGGAGCCAATTTCTGATAATATGGGACCTGTTCATACAAAAGCTGGTTCACATGATATTACCGGGCCAACAGCAATTGCCAACTCGGTTTCTAAGATGGAACACTCAAGAGCCGCCAATGGGACCTTGTTAAACTGGAAATTCAACCCGACAAATGTATCAGGTGAAGCCGGAACAGATAACCTGATTCACCTAGTAGATACCTACTTTGATAAGAATGGGATGCACAGCCAGTTCAATATTATGAGCTCTGAAACATTAAAAAGAGCAAAGGCTAATCCAGAGAATTATAAAGACTTACTGATTCGCGTGGCTGGATACTGTGCCTACTTCGTTGAATTAAGTGGTCCATTGCAAGATGATTTAATTGGTCGTACTGAACTTTCCTTTGAATAGATAATTTCGCAATAACGCTTCTAAATCTACAATAAGTAAACCATATATGCACCGATTTTTCGGATAAGAAAGAGCTGATCAAGGCTCTTTTTTATTTTTTGTCTTTTTTTAATCCTTAAAATAAATAAAAATCTTTAAGAAACAAACAAAGATGCTTGACTTGGAGTAAGCTCAAGGTATTAGAGTTTAACTAGAGCAGGCGAGAATAAAAAAAGAGGAAAAATGCAAACACGGGATATTACCAGTATCGTCCAGGCAGAGATTAAAATTTGCGAGCTGCCATCGGGAATCCGTATTTATCCCGAATATGACAGTGTTGTGGAAATCTGTGAGAGAAATGGTATTTCCTATCAGGAAGGATATCATATTATTAAAAGTGAAGCCGAAGTGATTAAAAGTTAACGTTCATTAGTTTTTTCTAAAATTGAATCAACCCCGTAATTAAGCAGCATCCCGGTCAGTGCGATCAACCTTTCCAGTGGAATTTTTTTGCCGTCTGCCACCCATTGACGATACATATCAAGGGAGCTTTGGCTGGTAAAAGTATTGACGATGTTTTGTTCTTCTTCGGGCAGATGGGCGTAGGGATTGAAGCGCTGACGGTTATGCTTTAGTGCGGTCATAAAAAGTTTATTGCCAAAAGTGCGATAACTTTCTGCAGAAATCAGACGTTCGGTAAAGGCGTCCTGCTTTGCCAGGTAGGTAAAGAAGACGCGGTTGATCTCCATCATTGGCATAGTTGGCGGTATCTGGTCTATTTCGGAAAAATAAAGGTTGGCTGCTTCCTGAAGCATATCTTCAAACAGGGCTTCGATGGAAGTGTAATGTAGGTAAAAGGTCTTTCGGTGGATGCGGGCCCGTTCAGTTAATTCCTTAACTGTAATTTTTTGGGCATCCATTTCACAGACCATTTCTTTAAAAGCCTTTTTAATGGCTTCTCTGGTTTTTTGGACTCTTAAATCCATTTGTCTCTCTTGCATTTCTTATTCCTTTTTAAAAGTATTTTTCGATATCTTGTGTTGAGATAATATCCAAATTATTAAATGTGTGGCATAATCAACAAAAAAATTATTATTGGAAATTGAATGTTGAACCAATTCCTATTATAATACACTTAGAAGAAATAAGCAACACGTGGATATTAAGTGCGAGACAGTTGTAATTGGAAGAAATCAAACTAGGGATCTTTTGTTGTTTTCACTTTATGAATAATTGAAAGAATAATAGAAAATTTCCGAGGTAAAAGCATCTTTTATTTAAAAAGAGTTTAGATGATTGTTTATGTCAGTGTTGAACTGACTGATTAAAAAGGAGAAAATATAATGAAGTATTTAAACGAAGCGGAATTTGATGCAGTTAATGTTTTTGGTAAAGGGATAGAAAATACAATGTTTACCCAGTATTTTATTGGAGAATCTTTTCTGAATCCGTTGACGGAGTTCGGCAAAGCCCCATTGTTTATGGCGAATGTAACCTTTGAACCTGGATGTCGAAATAACTGGCATATCCACCATGCATCTAATAAAGGCGGTCAGATTTTAATTTGTACCGCTGGAGAAGGTTGGTATCAGGAAGAAGGTAAAGATCCCGTTTCTTTAGAACCAGGAATGGTGATCACAATTCCTTCAAATGTTAAACACTGGCATGGTGCAAAAGCTGACAGCTGGTTTTCACATATTTCTGTTGAAGTGCCAGGAGAGGATACATCCAACGCATGGCTGGAGCCAGTTACTGATGAAGTTTTCAGCAAGCTAAAATAATTCTTTTTCAATAAAAGAAACATAAAATAACTATACAAATGATGGATTTTGATTAAAGGTTTCTTTGTCAGATCCATCATTTGTTGATTTAAAGGATTATTACACTTGCGTCTCTGATTTGCTGATGTTTAAAATTTTTAGTATAATATTTGTAGCAAAAGATGAAAGGACAGGAGCTAATAATGGTAGAAAAGATATATGAAAAGCATGAAATATACAGAATCGATATTCCATTACCCAATAATCCACTTAAAAACCTTAACTGCTACGTGGTTAAAACTGAGAAAGAGAATCTGATTATCGATACCGGATTTGATATGCCGGAATGTCTGGAAGCCATGCAGGCAGGGATTAAAGAACTCGACCTTGATATGGATAAAACCGCATTCTATTTAACCCACCTGCACTCGGATCATACCGGTCTGATGAATCGTTTGCGTGACGATCAAACCAAAATATATATGGGTGAGATTGAATACAATTATTTTCAGCGCACCTTATCGGGAGAGATCCGACAAAAAGCTGAAACTTTATTTCTGGCGGAAGGTTTTCCGGCAGAAGACTTGAGTTTACAGGTGAAAAAGAACCCGGCCTTTGTCTATGCGCCTAAAAAAGTATTTGAGGCAATACCCTTAAAGGACAAGGAAACGTTTTTGGTGGGAGACCTTGAATTTGAATGCGTGCTGGTCCCCGGTCATACACCAGGCAATACCTGTTTGTATTTAAAAAGTGAAAAGATCATGTTTTTGGGAGACCATATTCTAATGCACATCAGTCCTAATATTACCAACTGGCCGGATGTTGAAAACTCACTCAATGACTACCTGGTCAGTCTGGATAAGATTGCTAATTATGATATAAAATTGGGTTTGCCGGCTCACCGCCAAAATGATGTGGGAGTATATGAGAGAATCGAGCAGCTTAAAAAACATCATCAGGAGCGCTTGCAGTCTATTTTGGATATTCTCAAGCAAAAAGATTACCAGACTGGTTATGAAATTGCAGGTCAGTTGAAATGGTCTTTGAGCGGTAAAACCTGGGAAACTTGCCCCGTTTCTCAAAAGTGGTTTGCAACTGGCGAAACCTTGTCACATCTGGACTATTTACTGCATAAAAAACTGATCATTAAAGTGGAAAAGGAAGGATTATATTACTATCGGATTCGCTGAGAATAACCCTGGTATCTATGACTAGATATATTAAAAATTGAAAAACATGCAAATGTTTAGGTCTCTGTTAACCGAAAGTTAACAGGGGCTTTTTTGTGCCTGTTTCATTAAGTTCTCCTTAAAAATTTGGAAATGAGTTCGTTTTTCGCGCGGATTATTCGTTATTTCAAACATTTTATGACCATATTGCGAATATCTGTGGCATATTCCACAAACAAAAATATATTGGAAATTGAATAACCCGAAGGTTTGAATTATAATGCTCATGTGAGAACAAAACACCACGTGGATATTAAAAGTTGAAATATGATTCCGCTAAACGGGAAAACAAGGAGAAGAAAATGAAAATTTTAGATCCAGAACAATTTAATCTATACGAAACAGATCCGGAATTTATTAAACGGCACGAGGCTTTTGCACTGGAAGAGGTTGTAAATGAGCCAGGAATGGAATTGGAAGTACGAACAAGATATCTGGCAATATTAGCAACATTGGTCGGATGCCAGGGGCTTGACGAATATATGATTACACTCGCTAAAGCACTGGATGCTGGTGTGACACCAATTGAAGCCAAGGAGATTGTTTATCAGGCAGTGGATTATCTTGGAATGGGTCGTGTTCGTCCATTTTTAATGGCAACCAATGAAGTGATGACTGAAAAAGGTATTAAACTGCCGTTGGAAGGTCAGGCGACAACAACTATGGAAGATCGACTGGAAAAAGGCGCCCAGGCTCAGGCTGATATTTTTGGTGAAGGTATGAAAGAATTCTGGAAGGGTGGCCATATTAATCGCTGGCTGGCAGCAAACTGCTTTGGCGACTATTATACCAGAAAGGGACTTGATTTAAAGGATAGAGAAATGATTACTTTCTGTTTTCTTTTAGCTCAGGGCGGCTGTGAGCCGCAACTGACCAGCCATGCAGCGGGAAATATGAATTTGGGAAATGATAAATTGTTTTTAATCAAGGTCGTTTCTCAGTGTCTTCCGTATATCGGTTATCCAAGAAGTTTAAACGCGATGAACTGTATTAACACAGCAGCAGAAAATAGATAGACTACTGACTAATATAAGCACTAAAAAGGCCGATTTACAAGTGAAAAGTAAATCGGCCGGTGCTCTAGGATGAAATGGCTAAGAAGAAAGAATTGAGCTATTCGGACTCTTTGGATGATTCATCAGATAAATATTTCATTGCCAGTTCTTCACGCAACCCCAGCTCATCGGTGGTTCCCTTGTCTTTAGCAAGTCGATAGTATTCACATTTGTAATTAATCAGATCCAAAGATTTTTGTAAATCCCGAATCTGCTGTTGGGTTTTTTCTTTAAGCTCGGTAAACATATCATAGCGCTTAACAATCGTGCAGTCACCTTCCTGACACCATTGAAAAAAGGTCTTAATTTCTTTTAGTGACATTCCCGCCGTTTTCAGGCATTCAATCATCTTGAGGCATTCTATATCCGAATCATCAAAAATCCGGATATTACCCTCAGTTCGGTTGACTAATGGGAGGAGCCCCTCTTTATCGTAGTAGCGTAGTGTTGAAATAGATATATTTAACATCGATGAAACATCGCCAATGGAATAACTCATAAAATCCTCCAAAAAAATTTAATTTACATATTGACCTGAAGTTAGGTTCAGAGTGTATGATATATATGATACGTGAGTTTAGTATAAATTACAACAGAATAATTGAATACAACGATATTTTGTTAAAAATATAGCTATTTGGTAAGAATAGAAAGGTAACAGTAATGAAAAAATACTCAGAGCAAAAATTTGTAGGCGAACGGGCCTTGTTTCAAAGCAATGATCTGGAACTTGAATATTGCACATTTGCAGATGGAGAATCGCCATTAAAGGAGAGCCGTAATCTGAAGATCAGCAACACTATGTTTCAGTGGAAATACCCGCTATGGTATTGCAGTGACGTAACCGTCGAAGATAGCATCTTTTTCGAGATGGCTAGAGCAGGGATATGGTATACCAATAGAATCAGCATGAAAGATATCACTGTTCAGGCCCCTAAAATTTTTAGAAGATGTAATGCTTGAAAATGTCAATATGCCAAATGCTGAAGAAACGCTCTGGAACTGTAGTCATATTACGATGAAAAATGTTACAGCGCAAGGCGATTATTTTGCCATGGGATCTTCGGATCTTGGAATTGATAATTTTACATTAATCGGTAATTATTCCTTTGATGGGGTGAAAAATATGACGATTAGAAATGCTAAAATTCTTTCGAAAGACGCATTCTGGAACAGTGAAAATGTGACAGTCTACGATTCGGTTGTTTCAGGAGAATATCTGGGATGGAATTCTAAAAATATAACCTTAATCAATTGTACAATTGAGAGCGAACAGGGAATGTGTTACATCGAAAATCTGGTCATGAAAAACTGCAAACTGATGAATACTGACCTGGCCTTCGAATACTGTACGGTTGATGCTGAAGTGGATAGTGCGATTGACAGTATTAAAAATCCATATTCAGGTCGAATTGAGGCAAAGGAAATCGGTCAAATCATTTTTGACAATCCGGAAATGAGAGCAGAAGATACCAGCATTATAATCAAACAGGAGAAACAGGAATTGGCTGTATAATAGATGGAAAGACGCATTAGAAAGAAAGGGACTGATGACCTGCTGTCAAATATCAGTGATGGACAGACAGTTTCTGTTAAAGACCAGCTGACGCTGGTAATCCGGCTGAGCTTACCGACCATTTTTGCTCAGCTTGCTTTTATTTTAATGCAATATATCGATGCATCAATGGTTGGCCGGTTGGGCGCAGATGACGCCGCAGCCATTGGTCTGGTAGCCAGCACAACCTGGTTGTTTGCCGGTTTGTCCAGCGCCTCTGCAGTGGGTTTTTCGGTTTTAGTGGCCCAGTTTATTGGCGCTAAAAAATACCGGGAAAGCAGAATGATGCTTAAACAGGGGATGATAGTGGTCTTGTTCTTTTCTGTTCTGCTGGCAGGGATTGGAATCATCATCAGTTCTTATCTTCCTGAATTGTTGGGAGGAGATCCCATTATTCATCAGCGGGCCAGTATTTACTTTTTAATTTATGTACTTTCACTACCGGCAATTGGCCTTAATACACTGGCTTCCAGTTTGTTACAGTCCAGCGGGAATATGAAAATTCCCAGTATCCTAAATATCCTGATGTGCCTGTTGGATATTGGCTTTAATTTTTTGCTGATTTTTCCACCATTTCAGATGGACATTTTACAGTTTACCCTAACGATACCGGGTGCTGGCCTGGGAGTGACGGGTGCTGCTTTGGGAACCGCTTTGTCTCAGCTGATTACGGCGGCTTTAATGCTTAGTTTTCTCTGTTTCAGAACATCGAATTTTCGGTTTAACAAAGCAGAAACGCTAAAGTTTGATGGTATTTATTAAAGAAGGCGGCACTGATTGCTTTACCGGTAGCTTTTGAAAACGTGTGGTTTGTGGCGCTATGATTGCCTCCATTCGTATTGTTGCACCGCTGGGCAATGTTGCTCTAACCGCTCATTCCTTTGCTATTACGGCGGAAAGTTTATGTTATATGCCCGGCTATGGGATTGCCAGAGCGGCCACAACCCTTGTCAGTCAAAGTATCGGGGCCGGTCAAACGGCACTGGCAAAGCAACTGGCAGAGATGACGGTTGTTCTGGGAATGGTGGTTATGACCTGTATGGGGCTCCTGATATTTATTGCCGCACCGGCTATGATTGGATTTTTATCACCGGATCCCCAGGTTCAGGAGTTGGGGACGCTGATTCTAAGAATTGAGGCTTTTGCCGAGCCGATGTATGCGGCTTCGATTGTTGCTTCTGGAGGGTTGCAGGGAGCCGGGGATACATTTATACCGGTAATCATGAATTTTTTAAGTATGTGGGCAGTACGCTTGCCCTTATCATACCTTTTAGCACTGCGTTTTGGGCTGGTTGGTGTATGGATCGCCATGTGTATTGAATTAAGTTTTAGAGGAACAATTTTTCTGATTCGATTGCGGCGCGGCAGGTGGATTAAAATAAATAGAAAAAGTCAGGAGCAGATAGTTTGAAATACGATTTTGATAAAGAAACCAACAGAAGAAATACATATTCAATGAAGTGGGATGTTAAAGAAAATGAACTTCCAATGTGGGTTGCTGATATGGATTTTCAGACGGCACCGGCAGTGATAGAGGCACTGAAAAATAAAGTTAATTTAGGAATCTTTGGTTACTCACTGGTATCAGATGAATGGCAGCAGGCGATTTGTAACTGGTGGCAAAAAAGACATGGTTTTTCAATTGCGAATGATTGGCTGATCTTTTGCACCGGGGTTGTACCAGCACTTTCCTGTGCGGTAAAACGGTTGACTAATGTTGGCGATAATGTGCTGGTGCAGACCCCAGTTTATAATATATTCTTTAATTCGATTGTCAATCATGGCAGACATGCAATTAAAAATAGACTGAAGTATGATGGTGAAGAATATTCAATCGATTTTGAAGATTTAGAGGAAAAGCTCTCTCATCCATTGACTACTTTAATGATTTTATGCAATCCTCACAACCCCATTGGAAAAATATGGGACAAAGAGACACTAAACCGAATCGGTCAATTATGTAAAAAACATCATGTTGTCGTTGTTTCTGATGAAATTCATTGTGATGTGACCGAACCCGGAACAGAATATGTTCCTTTTGCTTCAGTGTCAGATGTTTGCGCTAATAATAGTGTTACCTGCATTTCGGCCAGTAAAGCCTTCAATTTAGCGGGAATGCAGTCAGCAGCGGTGATAATCCCTGATGAAGCTTTGCGTCAAAAGATGGAGAGAGGACTGAATTCTGATGAATTGGCGGAGCCTAATGCCTTTGCTATTGATGCTGTAACAGCGGCATTGACTCAGGGAGAAGAATGGTTAGATGAACTACGCCTTTATCTGAAAGGGAACAAGGACCTGGTTTATGAGTTTCTAAAAGATCAAATTCCGGAAGTCAAACTGATTACATCTCAGGCAACTTATCTGCTCTGGATTGATTGTCAAAAATTAACTGATAATTCTGAAGCATTCTGTCAGTTTATCAGAGAAGAGACCGGTCTTTATCTTTCCGCTGGCAGTGAGTTTAAGGGTAACGGCAATCTCTTTGTAAGAATGAATATTGCCTGTCCGAAAAAACGCGTTCAGGATGGTCTGAACCGTTTTAAACAGGGTGTCCAGTCTTATAAGTGTTTAAACGAAGGTTAAGTGTTTTAGATAAGAATGCTTGTTATAAACTACTAGACTAATATGGGTATGAGGTGTTAAATATGAATATTTTAGTATTAAATGGCAGTCCCAGACCAGATGGCAATACCACTGCAATGATTAGAGCTTTTAATGAGGGGGCTTCAGAGGTAGGCCATGAAGTAACGGTTATCAATGTGTGCAGAAAGAAAATTGGCGGCTGTTTAGGGTGTGAATATTGTCATACCAAAGGAAAGGGAGCCTGTATTCAAAAGGATGATATGTATCAGGTCTATGATGCGATCAAAAAAGCAGATATGATTGTATTGGGATCTCCCGTTTATTATTTTAGTTATAGCGGCCAACTTCAATCAACAATCAACCGATTGTATGCATTGGGAATACCTCAAAATTTAAAAAAGTCGATGCTTTTGTTAAGTTCTGGCAGTGATGATGTTTATGAGGCCATATTTTATCAGTATCACAGGACTTTTCAGAAGTTTATGAAACTGGAAGATATGGGGATCATTACGGCATATGGTGACCAAAACAAATCGCAGGCGATTCTTTCAAAAGTCAGAGACGCTGCAAATAAATTATAATTAAGGAGCCCAAATGAAAATTCAGGTTAAGGGAAATGGAAATACCATTGTTTATCAATTAAATGACAGTCTGGCTGATGAATCACTGTATAGTCAGCTGCCTATGGCTATAAAAGTGGAAAACTACAGTAACGATGAAAAGATTTTCTATCCGGCCGAAAAGCTTAAAACGTCTAATACTCCCAAAGCTAATGCTAAAAATGGAAGTCTGGCCTATTACGCCCCTTGGGGAAATGTGGTCATGTATTACAAAGATTTTGGCAAAGCTTCCGGTTTATATGAACTGGGGCAGGTTGTAAGCGGAAAGGAAAATATTTCAAAGTTGTCAGGCGAAATACAGATTGAGATTTTAAAGGATTGATAGAGTAAAGAGCGCGTTCTATCGAAATAACTAAGGTCATTCAGGAAACTGGCTTAGGACGAAATCTCAGGGCTGTATGATTTAAAAGAGGTGACGTGTGAAAAGATTTTTTACGATATTTTTAATTGTGTTGATGGGAATATTTTTATTGACCGCCTGCAGTACTAATTCTTCTAACAATTCCGACCAGTCGGCAGAGGAAAAAGGTGAAGCAGTAGATTCAGTTGCGCCGATAGAAAATAGCGATGAATCAAATACAGAAATAAAGGAGGAGAAAAAGCAAATGAAACTTCAAATTGGAAATAATGTGTTAACCGCAAGCTTAGCAGATAATTCGAGTGCAGAAGCATTGGCGAAGATGCTTGAAGCAGGACCGCTAACGATCAGTATGCGAGATTTTGGAGGGATGGAGAAAGTGGGATCGCTGGGTTCAACTTTACCTGAAAATAACGAGCAAATCACGACTGAGGCTGGGGACCTGATATTATATCAGGCGGGTGCATTCGTTATTTACTACGCACCGAACTCGTGGAATTTTACCAGACTGGGAAAGATTAATGATATTACAGCTGACGAATTAAAAGCGATTCTTGGGGATGGAAACGTGGACGTTACCCTTTCTTTAGATTGACCGACAACTAAAAATGTAAGCATAAAAATTAAAAATAATGGAGGAAAACAATGAATTTAGATTTTGTTTATCAGAACCCGACAACAATATATTTTGGCAAAAATGCAATGGAGAATTTAAAAACAGAATTGGGCAATTATGGTGATACGGTCATTCTTGCCTATGGAAAATCTTCAATTAAAAAAATTGGTCTTTATGATCAGATTTTGGACGTTTTAAAAGATGCTGGTAAAAAGGTTGTTGAACTTTCGGGTATTATGGCAAACCCGACTTACGATAAAGTCCTGGAAGGTTCAAAAATAGTGAAAGAAAATGAGGTTGATCTGATTTTAGCTGTCGGAGGTGGATCGGTTATTGATTGCGCTAAAGCTATTTCGGTATCTGCCTATTGTGAAGGCGATGCCTGGACCAAATATTGGTTGCAGTTTGCACCGGTTGACAATAAAATTGTACCAGTTGCTTCAATTCTGACTCTGGCTGGAACCGGTTCGGAAATGAATGGTGGTTCAGTTATTACCAATAATGATATGAAACTGAAAATGGGACGGGTTTTTCCGGCTAATGTCAATCCTAAATTTTCGATTCTTAATCCGGAATATACTTTTTCGTTGCCGGAATATCAAATGGTTAGCGGGATTTTTGATATGATGTCCCATCTGATGGAAGCATATTTCTCCGGTGAAGATGACGTTACTTCAGATTATATCATCGAAGGGATTTTACGTTCCGTGATTCACAGTGCAAAAATTGCCAAAGAAAATTCAAAAGACTATGAAGCCAGAAGCAATCTGATGTGGAGTGCCACCCTGGCTATGAATCCCATTGTCGGTCTTAGTAAAAGAGCTGACTGGCAAGTCCACATGATTGAACATCAACTGGGCGCATATACCGATTGTGCCCATGGGATGGGACTGGCAGCCGTATCACTACCATATTATCGGATGATCTATAAAGATGGTTTGGATAAATTCGTACGATTTGCAGTGAATGTCTGGGGTGTAGCCGAAGCCGGAAAATCTAAAGAAGAAGTGGCCCTGGAAGGCCTTGCCTGCCTGGAAACATTCTGCCAGGATATGGGGATTGTTCTTAACATTAAAGAGCTCGGTGCTACTGAAGAGATGTTAAAAGCAATTGCCGATTCAACTGTTATTCTTGGCGGCTATAAAAAACTGACCGCTGAAGATGTTTTGGATATTTTAAAAACAGCCTATCAGGCATAATTAAGTATCGATAAGAGCAGACATCTGAGATGATCTGTTCTTTTTTAAAATTGCGGTTAATGGTTTGATTGGGAAAATAATTTGAAGTATTCTATAAATTAACAGAAGAGGAGCAGATAATATGGGAAAAACACTGGTTGTCTATTTTACATGGTCGGGAAAAACAAAGAAGATGGCGGAAAAAATTGCTGAAATAAAAAATGCAGATGTTGTAGAAATTAAGACGGTTAAGGTTTATCCGACACAGTATAATCAGCTTTTGGAGATATCAAGGGCTGAAAAAAGTCATGATGAGCGACCGGAACTGCAAGCACTTAATATTGATATCGATGGTTACGAGACAATTATTATCGGCTATCCAAACTGGCACAGTTCTTGTCCGAAAGCAATTTTGTCATTTCTGGAGAAATTTGATTTATCGGGTAAAGTTCTTGCTCCATTTTGCACGCATGGTGGCGGCGGGATTGGCAATAGTGAAAGTGATATTAAAAAAAGCTGTCCCAAAGCTGTTTTGAAAAAGGGCTATGCTAAAGGAAGTTCTGATACAAAAGCAATTACCAAATGGCTGGAAACACTTTAAGATTAACTTTGAGATAATAAAACTGGACAAATATAATTGTTTGAGAGAATGCTTTTTGTGAATAAAAATCCAGCGGTGGCTATTTGACCAAGCTGGATTTTTTTATTGTGAAAAACAATTCAAGTTGGTAATTAATCGGGATAGTTGTTCTGCTCGGAAGGATGCTTAGTTTTTAAGACAGCATTTTCAAGATTAATTTGAATCGGAGAAATATCCATTGTGACAGAAGCCAGTTTGATTTTATCTTTGTAAGAGTTTAAGGCGGATAAAATTTCCGTAAACAGCTGATTTTTTGTCGCCCGACGTTCCCGGTAATCAACGACATATCGGATGGTGAATTCAATCCAGTTATCAGTAGTAACCATAGATACCATAGTTTGTGTGCTGGCATTTTCGATCTGATATTTTCTAACCATAATCTTCCAGTGTTCCTCTGCTTTCCGGCTGTAATCGCCAATAACTTTTTCGGTTACTTCCTGCATAATCTGGCGTGCCAGAACATAGTCACTTTCAAATTTTATTGGAATTTTAATTTCATCCCATAGGAATGGAAAGTCAGATGAATAATTAAAGACCGGTTCTTTAAAAACAAAACTGTTGGCAATCCGGACGATTCTGCCATTATATAAATCGCCATCGACCCATTCGCCCAGTTCCATCACAGTTGTTCTCAAAATTCCCATATCGATAACATCACCTTTAATCCCACCGATTTGAACCCTATCGCCAGTAGTATAGAAATTGCTGGCTAAAATTGCAATCCATCCGGCGACGCTGGTAATGACTTCCTGCAGGGCAAAAGCGATTCCGGCACTGGCGACTCCCAGTGCCACCCCGATATTTCCCAAGTGATCACTAAAAATAATGATGATTAGTATAATCGAAAACAAGTAACCCAGAAAGTTGATGGATTTTTTAACTTTATACCAGTTGTCTGCTTTAATGTGAGGACTTATGCTTTTTTTGATCAGCATTGTAAACATGGCGATTATCAGACAGCCAATGATGATGATGACGATTCGGACAAAGCTTGTATTGTTGTTGATAAATGTTAATAATTCCTCCATTGTGTGTACCTCTTTAAAAAATTTGTAATATTTCTGAAGCGTATATAGTCCTTATACCACATATTAAAGAAAGAAAACACTGCCAAGATCTTGGAGTGACAAAGTTGAACCTGCTGTTCAGCTTATAAAAGACTGTTTCAAAGTAGGAGCGTATGGAAATAGAAAATAGACCTATTCAGTAAAAAAAGAATTTTGAATTATTTTATTTTGGATGCTTGTTATATTTGGGGGTATATCGATAAGGAAGTAAATATAAATAGTGGAGGGAAAAATGGAGGATACCGCAATTATTTACAGTACGAAAACGGGTAAATCGAAAAAAATAGCTCGGCAGATAGGCGAAGCATTGAATATTGTACCGACGGATATTAAAGAGTGTCCGGTTTACAGTGGAATGGACCTATTGTTTGTTGTCAGTGGGATCTATGGTGGCAAGTCAGCGCCTGAACTTCTTGATTATCTGAGAAAACTGGATATGTCCATGTTTAAAAGAGCCGCAATTCTTACCAGTTGTGCTTCAGGTAAAAAGGGACAGGACGAGGTGAGAGAACTGCTTTCAGCAAAGGGTATTACAGTGATAGATGAATTTATCTGCAGAGGAAACTTTTTGTTTGTATCCATTGGTCATCCCAATAAGGCAGATTTGGATGCAGCGGTGCAGTTTTCCCGCGATATACATCAAATATAAGGCTGTGTTATGGTATTTTGAGAAAGACGAAAGGGTATAAGTTAAGCCGTAAAAGATGAGCTTGTTTTAACTTGAGTTAATTTTTTTCCTGAAATGAAAAAATAGTTTACCGATTGATATCTAAACATGGTATAATGCATTTTATGAAAACGGGAAGAATCCCATTAATTGGAGTGAAAAATGAATCAACCTCAGTGTCGGACAGAAACCATTCAACTTGAAAAAATGCTTAATAATGATTGTCTTCGGGCTTTTTTCCAACCGATTATGTCAGTGACTGGTAAAAAAATTCTCGGTATCGAAGGCCTGATCAGAGGCTTTGATCCTTTAAAAGAGACCTTGATATCCCCCCTTTATCTTTTTTCAGCTGCGCATACCCAGGAGATTTTAATTGATCTGGATCGGGCCTGCAGAGAATCAATCCTTTCGGCGTTTGTTTCATATCATGAAATTGATCCGGACCTGCTTTTGTTTCTCAATATAGACACAGCTATTATAGATTCAGTTTCTGGTTCAGATTTTCTCGATGAACAGGTTAATCGTTACGGGATTTGCCCGCAGAATATTGTTATTGAAATTAATGAATCCAAGTCTAAAGATATTGCTAGCTTGAATCGGTTCGTCAAAATATATAAATCCCGGGGTTATCTGATTGCCCTCGATGACGTGGGTGCCGGATTTTCCAATATGGATCGGATCGCTGAAATAAAGCCGGACATTATTAAGATCGATCGTTCGATTATCATGTCAATCGACGAGATATATCATAAACAGGAGATCTTTAAATCACTGGTTAATCTTTCAAATAAAATCGGTGCGCTGATTGTGGCCGAAGGGGTTGAAACCCGAGGAGAAGCTATTTCGGTTTTAAAACTGGGCGCGCAAGTGATACAGGGCTTTTATTTTGCCAAACCCAGTGAGTATTTTACGTTAAAGGCTGAACTGATTACCAAGGCAGCAGAAGCATTGGAAGATTTCAAGGCTGCTCTGATGGATGAGCTAGTGATATACAATGAAAAACGATTGTTTTATACTCGTACGGTGAACAGCCTGGTTAAGGCATTGATTGTAGCGGATTCGCAAAAGGCCTTTGACGGCCTGCTGATTAAGGCACTGGCAGGTATTGACGCCATCGATTGTGCTTATGTCCTGGATCAGGAAGGGATTCAATGCAGTGAGACGATCAATGCAAAAAAAGGCTATGTGGGGGAAAAGCGGGTTTTTCATTCGGCGAATACAGGCGTGGACCATTCGATTAAAAAGTTTTACTTTAACCTGATAAAACATCGTCAGGATACTTATATTTCTGAGCCTTATGTATCGATGGCGACAGGTCATCTTTGTATTACCTATTCCCGGGTATTTAATCTGACTAATGGGAAGTATGTGCTTTGTGTAGACTTTCTTGATGGAATTGAAGTTGATGAGAGAAAAGAATAACTTTATAAAATATTGGCGCCTACTATTAGAAATAATTCTGATAGTAGGCGCTTTTTAAAGCGTGCAATTATAAAGTTTCCCAAATATCCCGCTGATAATCCCGAATCGAACGGTCGCTGGAAAACAGGCCGGATTTGGCAACATTGGTTAATGACATTTTAAACCAGGCATCCTGATCGACGTAAGTGGTTAATATTTTTTCGTGTGTTTTAGCATAGGAATCAAAGTCTTTAAGGACAAAATAATGATCATTATATAAAAGCAGTGAATCGTAGATCATTTGAAAATTTAAAGATTTGCCTAAGGTATGATCAATGAGCTGATTTAGAATTCGTTGCAGACGGTCATCGGCTTTATAAGTATCTATGGAGTGATAGTCACCAGTGGCATAGTAATGGGCAACCTGATCATCGCTCAGACCAAAAGTAAAAATGTTTTCGGGACCGACTGATTCATAAATTTCAATATTGGCCCCATCCATTGTACCAACGGTTACAGCTCCGTTCATCATGAATTTCATATTGCCGGTACCGGAGGCTTCTTTTCCAGCGGTTGAAATCTGTTCTGAGACATTCGCTGCCGGATAAATGATCTCACCAAGACTAACATTAAAGTTAGCAAGAAAGACAACCTTTAAAAATTTGCTGACAATGGGATCATTGTTAACCAGGTTGGCAATGGCGTTGATCAATTTAATGACTTCTTTGGCAAAATAATAGCCAGGGGCGGCTTTTCCCGCAAAAATAAAGGTTCTGGGATAATAATTTCCATTTGGGTTGTCTTTGATCGTGTTATACAGGTGAAGAATGTGAAGGGCATTTAATAGTTGACGCTTGTATTCGTGAATCCGCTTGACCTGGATGTCAAAAATGGAGTCTGGATTAATAATCAGGCCTTGCTGGGTATTGATATAAGCAGCCAGTTTCTCCTTATTCTCTTGTTTAATGGCAGTAAATTTTTTTCTGAAATCTGAATTTTGAGAAAAGGTCAAAAGTTCTTCAAGATGATAGAGATCCGTAATCCATTCTTTGCCAATTGATGCGTTAATCAGCTGGCAAAGATTTTTGTTGCTGTTGATCAGAAACCGCCTGGGCGTGACGCCGTTAGTGACAGAGTGGAATCGTTCCGGGTAGATTTCATAAAAGTTTTTAAAGGTTTCCTCGCGCAGAATCTTGCTGTGAAGAGCGGCAACGCCATTAACTGAACGGCTGCAGACGATACTTAAATGGGCCATATTAACCTGGGAATCAGAAATAATTGAAAGTGACTGGATTTTTGCATCGTCAAGGTCGCCCTGTTCAGTCAGGGTTTCAATAAAGCGACGGTTTATTTCTTCGATGATCATATAAATTCGGGGAAGCAGATGACACATCATATCAACCGGCCATTTTTCAAGGGCTTCCGGCAAAACTGTATGGTTGGTAAAGCTTAGGGCGTTAACAGTAATGCGCCAGGAATCATCCCAGCTTAAGCCCTCTTCATCCATTAAAATCCGCATCAATTCCGGCCCGCACAAAGCGGGATGGGTATCATTGATATGGATGCAGATTTTGTCCGGGAACTCATCAAGACAGTCATGGTTAAAGCGTTTATATCTGGTAATGATCCGTTTAAGTCCAGCTGAGACAAAGAAGTATTCCTGCTTGAGGCGTAATTCCTTGCCGCTAAACTGGTCATCATTGGGGTAAAGAATCTGGCTGATTGCTTCAGCTTCAGATTTATGGCGGACGGCATCGAGAAACTGACCTTCATTGAAGCGGGAAAGATCAAACTCCTCTAAGGGTTCAGCACTCCATAAGCGCAGGGAATTAACGGTTTTGTTGCGATATCCTTTAACTGGGATGTCATAGGGAACGGCCTGGATGGCTTCGTAATTATCATAGACAAAGGTTAGCTGACCCTTGATTTTTTCTGTGCGAACCTGACCGTAAAACTTGATGATGACAGATTCTCGCGGTTTTCTAATCTCGAAGGGATAACCGTTTTCCAGCCAGTTATCTGCAATTTCGACCTGTTCACCATTGATGATCTGTTGTTTAAAAAGACCATGCTTATAATGAATGCCATTGCCGTGAAAGGGAAAACCAAGGGTTGCAGAAGATTCAAGAAAACAGGCCATAAGTCGTCCCAGTCCGCCGTTGCCAAGACCAGGGTCGGCTTCCAGCTCCAGTACTTTCTGATAATCCAGACCAAGTTCAGTAAATGCAGCTTCGACGACTGATTCCATATCAAGGCTGGCCAGATAGGATTTTAGAAGCCGACCAATCAGGAATTCAATCGAAAACAGATAGACACGTTTATGAGGGTTTGAAGCATATTGGGAAGAGGTTGTGGCCCAATAGGATGCTGTTTTCTCCATCACAATTTCCCCCAGGGCCGTATATTGATCAAGAGGAGAGGATTCTTCCAGACACTCACCGGAAACCTCGGCAATTTTTTGCAAAAATTCATTCTTAAAATTTTCAATAGCAGCATTCGGTAGTTCTTTCATTTCAATTTCCTTTCCTTTGGGATCGTTAGATTAAGCCTAACAACTTCGTTAAAATATTATTACCCTTTGAAATAAAAAATAACAGATTTTTGTAGGAGGAAAGAAAAAGCCACCTGCATAGGTGGCTGATTCAGGATTTATTCCTGGCTGATTCGGTCATGTGAGGTGAGTAAAATGATATAAGCTGTCAAAGGATTGAGGACCAGAGGGGTCAGTGTTACCTTTTCCTGTGTGAGAAGGTCAAGACCTTCGATTTCAGTGAAATCGGGATGTTTAAAGAGGTGAACCGCTTTGACATTGCGGTTGAAAAGACAGATGCAGTGATCTTCATCGTCCTTTCTTTCAAAACTTAATACATCATCGCCGGTTTCCAGAGGGTTCCAGGAGCCTTTCTGAAAGACCGGGAAATCGCTGCGAAGACGAGTGATTTTTTTGTACCAGTCAAGTAGTTCCGTATTTTCCCGGCCCCATGGATAGGTACAGCGGTTATAAGGGTCTTCAAAACCCTGAATGCCGGCTTCATCACCGTAGTAAATACAGGGCAGGCCGGGGAAAGTCATTTGCAGCAGACTAATAAGTTTAAGCCGTTTGATTCCCAGTTCAAGCTGGTCAGGCTCCAGACAATAGTGTTCCCGTTCAGCATCACGACAGTATTCAAAGGCTTCGCCTAGAACAGTCAGGATGCGGCGGCGGTCATGAGAACCGACCAAATTCAAGTTGCTCATAAATTGTTCTTTAGGATAATGTTCATAAAAGGACATCATGATTCGGGTAGCCGAGCGGGCGCTGGTAGTTCCCAGAAAGAAATCGATAAATGTTTCGCGGAAAGGATAGTTCATGACGGAATCCAATTCGAAACCGTTAAAATAAGTACGCAGTTCATCATAGGCGATTTTTCTGGAAGCATCTTCCCATACTTCCCCCAATAGGATAGTGTTTTCATTCTCTTCCATCATGGCCTTTTTAAGACCGGTTATGAAAGCATCGGGAAGTTCATCGGCGACATCTAACCGCCAACCGGAAGCCCCTTCTCGAAGCCAGTTTCTGATCACAGAGTCATCATTTTTAAAAATATAATTTTGAAACTCAGGATTCATCTCATCGGTGTTGGGCATATTTTCCACGCCCCACCAGCAGGCATATTCACAGGGATAGTCGGTAAAGGTGTACCAGTCATAGAAAGGCGAGTCTTTCGACTGGAAGGCACCAACACTGTCATAATGATCATAACGATTAAAATAGAGGCTGTCATCTCCTGTATGGCTGAAAACACCGTCTAGAATAATACGGATTCCCCGATTTTCACATTCACGAACCAGTGTGCGAAAGCTTTCAATAGTGCCTAAAATCGGATCGATTTCCAGATAGTTTCCGGTATCGTAGCGGTGGTTGCTTTTAGCTTTGAAAATGGGGTTGAGATAAAGGATAGAAACATGCAGACTTTTTAAATAATCCAGCTTTTCGGTTATGCCAGCCAGGGTTCCCCCGAAAAAATCCCAATATTCAATATCGCCCTTATCATTTTTAAAATAATGCGGGCAGTCAGACCAGTTAGGGTGAAGCATTGCATCGTTGGGGAAATTAGCGAGATTAAAATCCTCACCGCGGTTGAAACGATCAGGGAAAATCTGATACATCAGGCCTTCTTTGTACCAGGCTGGCGTTTTTCGCTGGGGGTCATATATGGTGATCTGGTAGGAAGAGGCTTTTTCGGTATAGATCTGGCCGATTCCCCCCAGACCATCTGGCCTGGTGCCGTAGGTATAGTTTTTTCCCTTCATATTAAACTCGAAATCATACCAGAGCAGGCCGGGTTCTTCAGGAACCCGGATATTGATAGCGTAAAAATTGGAATAATCTGAGGGTGGCATAGGATAAACAGTTTCAATCCCGTTAAAATGAGTATGCAGTTTCACATTGATAAGGTCGGAACCAAAGACCTTAAGCGTCACCATAGAATTGATCGGAACTGCTCCGAAGGGACAACGGTATTCAGCAATAAAAGAATTATGAATGAATTTCATGATATTCAGCTTCTTTCAAATTTCGGTAATGAGTCAAATAAACCTGCGCTGAATTAGACCAGTTAAATCGTGAGTGGAAAGCATTATTGACAATTTTCTCAAAAGTTTCAGGATTGTTGTGGTAGAGATTAACCGCATTCTGAATACTAAAGAGCATATCATGGGCATTATAATTTTTGAAGGTAAAGCCGTTTCCAATACCCGTATCTGCCTCAAATTGTGTAACGGTATCCTTTAACCCTCCGGTTTCCCGGACGATTGGGACAGAGCCATAACGCATGGCAATCATCTGTGACAGACCGCAGGGCTCAAATTTGGAAGGCATTAAAAAAAGATCACTGGCGGCATAAATGCGGCGGGATAAGGGATCGTCAAATTCAATTCGGGTGACCATTTTAACCGGATAGTTATAGGCAGCACTGTTAAGCAGGTCTTCATAATTAGCATCGCCGGTACCTAAAACGACGAACTGGATATCCAACTGAAGAATTTCGTGAATCACATTGGCAACCAGGTCCAGTCCTTTTTGTTCGATTAGTCGGTTAACCATGGCAATCATTGGCACGTCTGCACGGACTGGCAGATCAAGATACTCCTGTAAAGCGGTTTTGTTTGCTGCCTTGTTCCCGGCAGGCTCAGAGTAAGGAAGGAACAGAGCTGAATCCGTTGCCGGATCGTAAACGGAGCCGTCGATACCATTCAGGATTCCGATTTCTTTTGTATGGATGCTTCTGATGACACCATCCAAACCCTCACCGTAATAGGGGTCTTTGAGTTCGTGGGCGTAGGTGGGGCTGACTGTTGTTACCAGGTCAGAAGCATATAAAGCCCCTTTCATCAAATTGAGTTTGCCATAGAATTCCATATCGTTGGGAAGGAAACCGAGATGAAGAAACTGATTGATATCCTCGAACCCGTAGATTCCCTGATATTTCATGTTATGAATAGTAAAAACCGTTTTAAGTTTAGGGAAAGCGGTCCGGTATTGGTGTTTAAGGAGATATGGAATTGCTGCCGTTTCCCAGTCATGGCAGTGGAGAATATCCGGATCAAAACCGAGCGAAGAGAGGGATTCCAACGCTGCCCGGGAAAAGAAAGTGAACCGCTCGCCATCATCATAATACCCATATAGATTCTGTCGTCTGAAGAAGTATTCGTTATCGATAAAATAATATTTTATGCCATCATGCTCGCAGGTAAGGATGCCGCAGTAGTAGTCTTTACCATTCATATGGACGTAAAAATGGTGATGATAGTGGATTTCTTTTTCCAGCAGATCAGGAATAGAACCATAGTTGGGGATCATGACCCGGACATCAATTTCTTTACCGAAGGATTTGGGCAGAGCCCCTACAACATCTGCGAGTCCACCGGTTTTAGCAAAGGGGTAGGCTTCGGAAGCAATAAATAGAACTTTCAACAATTAAATCACCGTTCCTTTCTTAATCACTATGGGTGAATCTGGTTTGCCAATCAGAGAGGTGTTATCACTGATAATGGTATCCTTATCCATAACCACATAGTTGAGTATGGTGTTTTTTCCGATTTGACAATGCTGCATCAGGATGCTGTTTTGGATTTTCGAAATTTTTTCGATAACAGTATCCCGAAAAATGATAGAATGTGAAATTGCCCCGTCGATGATACATCCACTACCAATAATTGAGTTTGAAACTTTTGAAGGGTCATTGAAAAATGTGGGGTGCCGGTCCTTAATCTTTGTATAAATTGGGTTGTCCTCACGAAAGAGCTCCTGGACTACTTCATATTCCAGCAGATCCATACTGGCATTGACATAGTTGCACAAGGTATAAATACGCTCGATATAACCAGTGTGTTGAAAGCCGAAAATTTTCAGAACATCCATATTAGAACGGATCATATCGATGAGGTCCCAGTCACCGCTGCGCTCACTGAATTCCAAAAACTGCAATAAAACACTTTTTTTGATAATCAGCATTTCAGCAAAAAAGTATTCGGTACGTCGATCACTTCGATAATGAATGTTCTTGACTCGATCATTTTCGAATTCCAGGTATAAATCATCGTCACGCAGATGGAATTTATCATGGTCTTTTTTACAAATCATGGTAATATCGGCGTCATTCTTCAGGTGAACAGCAAAAGCTTCTCTAAAATTATAAGAGGTTACTAAATTAGGGGTTGCCAGAACAACGTGATCGGCCGGATTTTTTTCCAGAAAACTGCGATTGCTAAGAAGGTTTCGCAAATTGATTTTGATAAAATTTCCGATTCTGGTGTTGCTGGTACCGGTAAGGATACTTAAATCCTGGGTTTTTCGGCTTAGTGACCATTCTTTTCCGGTCCCCAGATGATCAACCAGGGAGCTGTATTTATGACTGCCAATGATACCAATTTGGGTAATGCCGGAGTTGACCATATTGGAGAGCATAAAGTCAATCAGACGATATCGTCCGCCAAAGGGTAGAGTACTTAAGCTTCGGTGCTCAAGGAAGTTTTTCAGGGTGGTGTCTTCACCGTCAACATTCAGGATAATGCCTAGTACATTTTTCATCGTTCACCTCTTAGGAATTTATGACGCGGATTTCTTCGTCAGGATTGTTTTGGTTAAGATAGCGTTCATGCCCTTTAACGCGGGCCCGGGCGCCAACAATACAATTTTCAATGATAGCCCCGTCTTCAATGATAGCCCCGGTATGGACAATTGAATCGATGATTCGGGTGTTGGGATGAATGACTATATCATGGGAGATGATCGAACCTTCAACCTGACCGAAAATCATGCAGCCATCACAGATGAGACTGTTTCTGACCTTGGCATAAGCGCCGATATATTGGGGGTGACGGCTGATATTGTTGGAAAAAACATGAAAGTTCTTATCATTCAGGTCAAATTCACACGCTGGATTCAGTAAATCCATATTGGCCTGATAATAGCTTTCGACAGTTCCCACGTCCCGCCAGTATCCGGAAAAAGGATAGGCATAAATCTGTTTATTATCGGAGTGAAGCTTAGGAATAATATTGTGGCCGAAGTCATGGGCCGATGTTTCGTCATCAGCATCTTCCAACAGGGCTTTCTTAAGAACCGGCCAGGTAAAAACATAGATTCCCATGGATGCCTGATTGCTTTTGGGCTCGGCTGGTTTTTCCTGGAATTCCAGGATTTTCTGTTTAGAATCCGTATTGACAATTCCAAAGCGATGGGCATCTTCCCAGGCAACTTCCATAACGGCGATGGTCAGGTCGGCTTCTTTCTCTTTATGAAAGCCGAGGAGTTTTGAATAATCCATTTTATAGATATGGTCGCCAGACAGAATCAGTACATATTCCGGGTTAAAGCGGTCGATAAAATCAATATTCTGCAGGATCGCATCGGCGGTTCCTGAATACCATCGGCCTCCTTTCTGGCTCATGTAGGGTGGGAGTATATGAGCCCCGCCCCGATACTGATCCAGTGCCCAGGCCGAACCGTCACCGATATAGTTATTGAGGATATAGGGCCGGTACTGAGTCAGGATTCCGACAATATCGATGTCGGAATTCATACAGTTGCTTAATGGGAAATCGATAATTCGATACTTACCACCAAAAAAAACAGCAGGTTTGGCATTATTATAGGTAAGTGAACCAAGACGGCTTCCCTGCCCACCTGCCAGTAACATTGCAACACATTCATTATTCATATAAGTCCCCCTTATGTCGTTTTACCATATATATCTTTCGTAGTCAGCAATGGATCGGTCACTGGAAAACAAACCGGATTGTGAAACATTATGAATCGAGATTTGTGACCAGTGTTTTTTTTCTAAATAGAGATCGTTAACTCGTGACTGGGCTTTGGCATAAGAATCAAAGTCTCGGAGTACAAAATAACGGTCATTGTATAAAAGCAGGGCATCATAGATGCTTTGAAAACTGATTTCCTGTCCCAGGCTTCCGTCTACCAGCTGATGCATGATGAGTTGTATGCGTGGGTCATTTTCATAGAGATCAACAGAGCGGTAACCACCGAATTTTTCAAACTGCGAGACTTCATCAGAGGATAAACCGAAGCTAATCATATTATCCTCGCCAACAGCCTGATAAATTTCTATATTGGCACCGTCCATAGTTCCCAGCGTGATAGCACCATTCATCATGAATTTCATATTGCCGGTACCGGAAGCTTCTTTTCCGGCAGTAGAGATTTGTTCAGAGATATCGGCTGCCGGATAAATAATTTCTCCCAGTGTAACATTGAAGTTTGACAGAAAAACAACTTTCAGCTGCTCATTGATAGCTGGATCGTTGTTGATTTTTTCGGCGACAGCGTGGATGAGTTTAATCACTTCTTTGGCAAAATAGTAACCTGGCGCAGCCTTACCCGCAAAGATAAATGTTCGTGGATATATTTCGCGATCCGGTTTGGCTTTGAGCTCGTTATAAAGGTGAAGCACGTGCAGGATATTCAGAAGCTGCCGTTTGTATTCGTGAATCCGCTTGACCTGAATATCGAAAATAGAATCAGGACTAACGATAATACCGTTATGGGTATTAATATAGGCGGCCAGTTGATGCTTGTTGGCCCGTTTTATTTTTTGAAATTTATCAATAAACAAAGGATCTTGTTCGAATTTTTCCAGCTTTTTCAGTTGGTTTAAGTCGAGTTGCCAGTCGTACCCGATGGCCTCATTAATTAATTCGTTAAGGCCGCGATTACTATTGATTAAAAATCGCCGTGGCGTGACTCCGTTGGTAACGGAATGGAAACGCTCGGGAAAAATGTGATAGTAGCCGTTAAATGTTTCCTCCCGCAGAATTTTACTGTGCAACTCAGCTACGCCGTTGATAGAATGGCTGCAGACGATGGAAAGGCTGGCCATATGAATCTGGTTATCGCGGATAATAGAGAGTTTCCAGGCTTCTTCATCAGACATAAAATGATCATTTTTAAGATATTCGATGAAGCGCCGATTAATTTCTTCAATAATCATATATACCCTTGGAAGAAGGTTTTGTAACATATCAACGGGCCACTTTTCCAAAGCTTCCGGTAAAATTGTGTGATTGGTAAAACTGAGGGCATGATGGGTAATGTCAAAGGCATCGTCCCAGCCCAGACCTTCTTCGTCCATCAGGATGCGCATCAGTTCTGGGCCACAAAGGGCGGGATGGGTATCATTGATATGGATACAGACTTTTTCGGCAAATTCATCAAGGCAATTTTTATTAAAGCGCTTATAGCGATTAACAATGCGTTTTAGACCTGCACAAACAAAAAAGTATTCCTGTTTCAGGCGCAAAAGCTTTCCATCAAAGCCGGTATCATCGGGGTAAAGGATTTGACTGATGGCTTCTGCTTCGGACTTGTGGCGGAGAGCGTCAAGAAACTGCCCCTGATTAAAACGGGGAAGATCAAAATCTTCAAGGGGCTCAGCACTCCAGAGGCGCAAGGTGTTAACGGTATCGTTTTTATAGCCTTTAATCGGGATATCGTAGGGGATTGCTTTAATTGGTTCATAATTTTCGTGGACAAAGGTTAGAACGCCGTTGATTCGTTGCGCATGGATATTGCCATAATATTTGACGATGACGGATTCATCTGGCTTGCGAAATTCGAATGGATAACCGTTTTTTAGCCAGTAATCGGCAACTTCCACTTGTTCGCCATTAATAATTTCCTGGGCGAAGAGGCCATATTTATAGCGAATACCATTTCCGTGGATAGGCAGTTGCATGGTTGCTCCAGACTCTAAAAAACAGGCCATCAGTCGGCCCAGTCCGCCATTGCCAAGGCCGGGATCCGACTCCTGGCTGAGGATCGTTTCGTAATTCAGGCCCAGTTCTTCGATAGCTGCTTCAACAACCTGGTCTAACTGCAGGCAGTTAATATAGGATTTTAGGAGTTTTCCAATTAAAAATTCGATGGAAAAAAAGAATACCTGACGTTGGGTGTATTCGCCGTATTGAACATTTTTTTGAGCCCATGCAGGAGTAATTTTGTCTTTGATCAGATCAGCCAGAGCATCGTACTGATTAAGCGGCGAGGATTCCGATAAAATTCGTCCGGAAACTTCCTCGATTTTATTTTGATATTCTAATTTGAAGTCATCGATAGCAGTTCTTAATTCTTTGGGATTCATGATTTTCCTTTCTCATTACCCTCTATTAAGGTAAACAAATGATTGAGCAGCTTCAGGCCGATTTATTTTTTGGATGATTTTTTTTTGCGGTGTTGTACTTTTTTAAAAACAACCATCGATGATGGTGGGACGGTAACGGTAATAGATTGGTCCTGACCATGAAATGCGGTAGCAGTTGATTTCATAGTTTTTTTGACCTTTTGGCCGGTGCCGCCAAATAAAGTATCATCTGAATTAAAGGCCAGGCGATAGCTTCCGGCGTCGGGGACGCCAATTCGGTATTCTTCATAAGCAATGGGACAGAAATTGATTAAAACGATCAGGCTGTCAGCGGGATCGGAAGTATTTCTGGAGAAAACGATAATGCTTTGTTGGCGATTATCTGCTTCGAGCCATTTAAAACCCTCCCAGTCATGATCGATGGTCCATAAGGCTTTTTCATGGACATAGAATTTATTCAGGGCTTTTATATACTCGAATATCTGGCGGTGCTTGTCATAATCCAGCATGAACCATTCCAGTGGTTCATCATAGCGCCATTCTAAAAATGGCGCAAACTCGTTGCCCATAAATGACAGTTTCTTACCGGGATGGGTCATCTGATAAGCATAAAGCAGTCTAAACTGATTAAATTTCATATCATAATCCCCGAACATTTTATCGAGGATGGTTTTTTTACCGTGAACGACTTCGTCATGGGAAAGCGGCAGGATGAAATTCTCGTTAAAGGCGTAGGCCATAGAAAAAGTCAGGAGATGATGAAACTGATTTCGGTGATAGGGGTCCGTTTTCATATAGTTAAGGGTATCGTGCATCCAGCCCAGATCCCATTTTAGATTAAAGCCCAGTCCTCCCTTGTCAATGGGCCAGGTGACCATGGGGTAGGCGGTAGAGTCTTCGGCAGCCATAATGGCGAAGGGGAAATCCCTGAAAATAATAGTATTGAGTTCTTTTAAGAAATCGATTGCTTCCAGGCGGTCTGTTCCACCATAAGCATTGCGATTTTTCTCGTCATCCACACCGTGATTCAGTTCGATCATACTGGCAACACCATCGATACGGAGGCCATCAATATGAAATATATCAAACCAGAAATAGGCGTTGGAGATCAGAAAATCAAGAACTTCCTTTTTACCGTAATCAAACTCCATGGTTCCCCAGAGTGGGTGTTCGCTGTATTCATATTGAAAGGTGCCATCGAACATTCGCAGGCCATGGTCATCTTTGCAGAAATGCGCAGGAACCCAGTCGAGAATTACTGAAATCCCGTTCTGGTGACAGGTATCCACCAGAAACATAAAATCTTCAGGACTTCCATAGCGGCTGGTTACAGAATAATATCCGGTGAGCTGGTAACCCCAGGAACCATCAAAGGGATGTTCCATGATCGGCATCAGTTCCAGATGCGTATAGTTCATCTCTTTTATATGGGGGACAAGCTTTTGAGCCAGGTCGCGATAGTTAAGCAGCTGATTTTCATCGTCTCGCATAAAGCTGCCGGGATGGACTTCATAAATGTTCATGGATTCTGAAAGGACATTTTTATTGGCGCGTGAGGTTAGCCACCTTTCATCCTGCCACTGATATTGGTTTAAATTATGGATAATTGAGGCGGTTTTGGGCTTGTGTTCTGAAAAAAAAGCATAAGGATCTGCTTTGTAGGAAAGTTTTCCGTCTGATTGAACAAGTGCGTATTTATAGAGATCACCTTCAGAGAGATCAGGAATTTCAAGCTCCCATACCCCCCCTGAACCCTGTTTCATTATAGCGTTAGTGGTATCCCAATTATTAAAATCACCAACAACTGAAACGGACTGGGCATTGGGTGCCCAAACGCGAAATATGCATTTGGTTTCCTTCAGGTGCGCACCCAAAACTGAGTAACTTTTAAATCGCTCCTGAGGGACAGACAGTTTTTGTGTTTGTTTCATTTCAGATCATCCTTTCTAAGAAATCCTTTATTGATTACCCCAAATTAAGTTTTTTAATTGTTTTTTTTGGTAAAAAGACCAGTAAAGATTAACCTTCCCGCCTAAATTAATAACAATACTGATAAAATAAAGGGCAACCAGCAAGGCAAACAGTCCACCTAAATTTCCATAGAGTGAACTATAACGGCTGGAATTATTGATGAAAAAAGTGAAAATCCGGAAGGCGATATTTAACCCGAGAAAAGCAAATATTGACCCAGGTAATCCGGATTTAAAATGCAGACTCTGAGAAGGGGCTTTGGTGAAAATGAAGTTGAGCAAAAGGATTGCGACAATCCAGGAAAAGATTACGGCACCTATTTGAATCAGGTTGGTCTGATAGGCAGAAAGTCCTAGACTGGTTAAAATAAACTGTCCCAGATCGACACTTATAAAATAGGCGATGAGAACCAGGAGGATAGCAATAGCCAGCAGAATTGTAAAAATAAAGGATAAGGTCCAAATTTTTAGAATGCTTCTGGATTCCACCTGATCATAGGTTTGATTTAAACCGATCATGATGGCTCGAACGGCAAAAGTAGCAAAAAAGAAGGCCAGAAAAATCAGAAAGTATTTGGAAGAGTCATTGTATTGGGTCATAGTTTCCAATAAATTCGTTACATATTCATAGGAAAGCTCAGGTAAAAAGGTGCGGAGAATATCAAATAAATAGTCTTCAAAGGTTTCGATAAAACGACCAACAAAAGAAATCAGAAAAACCAGCAATGGAAAAAAGGATAAGAGCAGAAAAAACGCCATTTGGGTGCAGGTCCCAGGGAAATCGGTTTTTTCAAAGTCGTTCATCAGGAAAAAAACAAGTTTTGCCGGTTTGGACTCAAGAAGCTTGGTGATCATCTGCGTCTCCTTTTATACAGTTTCATAAAATATAAATTGACAACAGCCCCTAAATTAAGGACAAAAGCGATTAGATAAATTTCGAACATCAGAATAAATGGGCCTTGAAGGTCGGTAAAAAAGTTTGTAAAATCCACATTGGAATGGATTAAAAAGCGGTAAATCATAAACAGAATGACCCAGAAAAAGCTGACAAATACCGCGCCAGGATATGAATGATTGAGCTTTAGTCTTTTTTTGGGGGCAAACATATAGATCAAAGTCAGGATGATCGCTGACACAATAAAAAAGTAAATAATCGTGAACAGATTAAATAGTATAGTTGAGAAACTTGAAAAATTAAACCAAAGTGACAGATAATAGATTAAATACTCGCCAACCAGATAAATGATCAGCATTAAAAGAATAATGGCCAAAAATAAAAAGAAATAAATAGTTGCTTGAATCCATAAAGCGATGAGTTCACGCTTTTCATAATCCTTAAAAATTCTGTTCAGGATATTGATCAAGGAGTAGGAAGCGGAAATGGAAACTGTCAGAATAAAAAATAGGATGATCAGGTTACTGTTGCCGGAGTCGGTGACTTTAACAGAATTTTCCTGGGCAAACTCAAAATAGTTATAAAATGATTCTGGGAAAAGAAAAGTGAAGTCTGCATACAGGGCAGTGTTGACTGTTTGTGAAAAGATGTTGATGAAGTTATACAGGAGCATTAAAAATGGAATAAAGGCCATTAGTATTCGATACGACATCTGGGCTGAAAGATTGATGATGTTGGATTCTTTGCTGTGAGTTAGGATAAACAGGGTAAATTCTTTCAATCTCATCATGATTAGCTCCCACAATAAAGTTCTTTTTTAATAAAAAAAGTATAGCATAGATAAAAAAATATTTAAACATGAGTTGAAGGGATATTTTAGTTTTAACCCTAATTATCAGTTTGCGGACAATTATAACTGAGAGTAATTCGGATAAAATTGGATTAGGACTATACAGAAAAGGCGCTAAATATAGCGGGATGCGTTTACCGGTAAAAGTTTAAAAAAATGCTTGACATTAGACTTCGAATGAAATATACTTATCTAGTCTCGTAACGATAGCAGAGGGGTCACACCTGTTCCCATACCGAACACAGTAGTAAAGTCCTCTAGCGCCGAAAGTACTTGGTGGGTGACTGCCTGGGAGGATAGGACGTTGCGGGACATTTTTGCGTGAAAAATAAAGCCGTGCGATAAAAATAGAGAGCCAATATTGATTTAAGCTTGCTTAGAAGTCAATATTGGCTCTCTATTTTTATCATAGGGCGAAGCCCGCGACGAGTGTAGCGTTAGCGTAACGAGTGCACGGCTTTATTTTTCGACTTTGTCAATTCCAAGCGAGTTTGCTTTTTTAGGTATTTTTTTATTTTTTAGAAGGAAGGAGCCATAAGGCGACTGACGCGACGAGTGCAGCGAAGCGTAACAAGTGCACGGATTCATTTCTCGACTCTGTAATTTACAAACTCGCTTGTTTTTAGGTATTTTTTTATTTTTTAGAAGGAAGGAGCCATAAGGCAACTGACGCGACGAGGTGGGGTGAAACGGAACCGAGTGCCGGATAGCCCGTAGTTTTGTCTGTATAATTTAGAAGTTTTCAGATTTTGTTCACTTAGCAATATGACTCCCGCTGTTTTTTTATAGAGTAAAACTTGCGATGACTCGAAGCGACGGTGTAAATTATAGAATCTTAATTTTGTAGAGGAACAACTAAATAATCGGTGAATTTTACCGATAATATTAATAGAAAACATCCAGGAAAATGATGATGACAACTAAAAGAGGAGGTGCCAGAATGAAGTTTCCAGACAAAAGCTTGGTCAGACGAATTATTCCCCACGGACGGGTGCTTAGTTCATTAAATATTACTGAAAGTTTAAGAAAGACTTTTAACGATGAGGTCGAGAAAATTTCTGTGGTCAGCGAACTGAATGCTGAAACAACATTTGTTCTTCGCGGTGAGCATGTCAAACATATTGATGTTGTTGATGTCCTGGTTCGACGGCAGGCACTGAATCCTCAAATTATTCAAATGATTCATCGGGAAGTGTCAGAATATGCAGTTTTCATTATTCGCTACGAGGAATGGGCCCAGTTGTGGTGTAAGGATGTATCGGAACAGGGGAACTATTATCAAAGCAGCTGGCAACCATATATGGAGTTAGAGGTTGAAGTTGACGGATATGACCTGGATCAGATCTACTTGAATTTTCTCAGACAAGTCAGTAGTGACCTTAAGACCAATTTTTCAATGGAAATCGCAGCAAATCCCGTTGAGCCGACAATTGCTTATACGATGAAAAACACAAGGGATGACTTGGAAAACCGGTCTGAAAATTTGAAGGCCAGGATTAGCACGCTAGAGGAACAATTAATAGAATCAAAAGATTTTGGCCAAACCGTAAACCTTTCGAT
The DNA here is from genome assembly GCA_030586155.1 of Eubacteriaceae bacterium ES3. Lineage (NCBI taxonomy): Bacteria > Bacillati > Bacillota > Clostridia > Eubacteriales > Eubacteriaceae > Eubacteriaceae bacterium ES3. Next base: position 84,838 of record CP130741.1, read on the forward strand.
GAAGATTAAATTACTGAAAGAGGAACTTGTAGAGTTAGAAAAAAGTTCTGGTTTGGCAGAAGAGACTAATAATGAAAATCATTTGTTCGCGGATCCCGTGGAAGCGATCGCACATACAGAATACATAAATTCTATGCGTTTTAATATATTTAGAAGTAGGGGACATTCATATCATTAAGGGTTTATAGACAAAAACTTTTCTGATTGGATAATTCCAAAAATATATCTTAATGATTGATGACGATTTATAAGACGCTCTTAGTAGTATGGGCTTATGGCCGGATAACAGTGGTTGTCCGGTTTTTTTATTTGAAGTTTTATTTATTGGTGAAGCACTGAGTTATTGAACGCGTTTTTGGGTATAATATAGAAGACTATAAAATAAGGAGGTTAAAATGAAGACCATAAAGCTAATATTGAGTATGATTGTAATGTTTCTTTCCTTTATGTTTCTTTATCGCTCCATGACGTTAGATGGCCTGAATCTATCAGTTGATCCGGTAAATATTTCGGCCTTTGGCTGGCTGATAGGATTAATGCTTTTTTTGATTGCCGGTACGATGGGCTTAACAGCTAGTCAGAATGATCAGCGAAGAATTAATCTGGCGACAGCTTATTTTTATTTTGCAGCTGCATTAGTAACGCTTGTTTTTGCGCAGAGAACAATGTTGACTATTTCAGTGGCCGTAATTTCTGGACTGGTTGGTGGTCTTTTTTTCTTCACTGGACTGGGGATGGAATCAGAAGCTCTCGATCTAAACTGGTATGAGAAAAAAAGTCGGGAAAGAAAAAATAGAAGCAGGGAAAAATATCAGCAACAAACAAAACAACAGAAGTCAGAAGCAAAAGAATCATATCAGCTAGGAGAGATGAAATACAGGAAAACTGCGAGAAGAGTTGTTTTAGCCTTTTTCTTTACAGGTGTGCTGCTCACGATCGTTATATCAGCGGTCCTTGTTTCAGTAATGCAGGATGAAGAAAGCGTGACTGACGAGTATTCAGATTATTATCAGTATGAAGAAGAGGCTGAGGAAGAAACGGTCGATGTTTATGAATTAGGGCAAACCTGGACTGTAGAAAATGACTTCTCAATTACATTCACAGCGGCTAATGAGACTTCGTATAGAAATGAATATGCTGAGTTTGATCCGGAACAGGTTCTTATCCTAACTTATGACTATAGTAATTTGGGTCATGAAAAAGATACGATGGACTTATATATTTCTTATATTAATTTTTATGTCCTTGATGAAAATGATGAATGGGGCGAATATTATTCAGTTCTTGATATGACCTACCCCGAGGAAATCGCAATAGGGGAAACCTGTACTGGTGCACAGGAAAGTTTTGGGTTATATAATGAGAGTCAGGAAGTATGGGTTTACGTTGAAGTATATGGCAATGATTATGAGTATTATGCAGCTTACTTCTGGTTGCCGGTGCAGCCTGAAGAAGTTGTATGAAAAATAATCGGTTAATATAGGTGAACAGTGAAAAATGAAGACTAATAAAGAGGAATTATTTTGGGAATGATTTAAGTAGCGTGGTTTAGATTAGCCGATAGGGCAGATTATGTAGTGTTTTAGGCTGTTTGAAAAGTCGCAAACAGATGTTGCAAAAAACCGCGAAAATAATTTTAAAAAAGTCTTGACAGTGGAAGGTAAAGAGCGTATACTAATGAAGTTGTCTCGTGAGACAGCAGCACGGATTAAGAAACTTGTGAAAAAGAAAAATTAAAAAGTGCTTGACAGTATAAAGTAAAGACGATATAATAGAAAAGCTTCTTAAGAGAGGCGGCGGAAACTTAAACGTTTACGCAGGGTCATAGAAAAGAGAATAGTACCATAAAACCTGTAAATCAGTTGACTTAGGTCAACAACAATAAGAGCGGCACTCTTTAAAAAATGTCAACACGTGAAATCACGTTAAAAATGAGCTTAAGCCGAAAGGCTTTACAAACTTTTTATAGAGAGTTTGATCCTGGCTCAGGACGAACGCTGGCGGTATGCTTAACACATGCAAGTCGAACGAGAAGATTATGATTGAGCCTTCGGGTGAGAGATTAATCGGAAAGTGGCGAACGGGTGAGTAACGCGTGGGTAACCTGCCCTATGGAAAGGAATAGCCTCGGGAAACTGGGTGTAATGCCTTATAATATGCAGAAGTCGCATGGCTTTTGCATCAAAACTCCGGTGCCATAGGATGGACCCGCGTCCCATTAGTTAGTTGGTGAGGTAACGGCTCACCAAGACGACGATGGGTAACCGGTCTGAGAGGGCGAACGGTCACACTGGAACTGAGACACGGTCCAGACTCCTACGGGAGGCAGCAGTGGGGAATATTGCGCAATGGGGGAAACCCTGACGCAGCAATACCGCGTGAATGAAGAAGGTCTTCGGATCGTAAAGTTCTGTTATTGGGGAAGAACAAAGACGGTACCCAAGGAGAAAGTCCCGGCTAACTACGTGCCAGCAGCCGCGGTAATACGTAGGGGACAAGCGTTGTCCGGATTTACTGGGCGTAAAGGGCACGCAGGCGGTTTTTTAAGTCAGATGTGAAAGGTCCCGGCTCAACCGGGGAAATGCATTTGAAACTGGAGAACTTGAGTATTGGAGAGGCAAGTGGAATTCCTAGTGTAGCGGTGAAATGCGTAGAGATTAGGAGGAACACCAGTGGCGAAGGCGGCTTGCTGGACAAATACTGACGCTGAGGTGCGAAAGCGTGGGGAGCAAACAGGATTAGATACCCTGGTAGTCCACGCCGTAAACGATGAGTGCTAGGTGTTGGGGGAACTCAGTGCCGCAGTTAACACAATAAGCACTCCGCCTGGGGAGTACGACCGCAAGGTTGAAACTCAAAGGAATTGACGGGGACCCGCACAAGCAGCGGAGCATGTGGTTTAATTCGAAGCAACGCGAAGAACCTTACCAGGTCTTGACATCCTCTGACAATCCTAGAGATAGGACTTTCCCTTCGGGGACAGAGAGACAGGTGGTGCATGGTTGTCGTCAGCTCGTGTCGTGAGATGTTGGGTTAAGTCCCGCAACGAGCGCAACCCCTGTGGTTAGTTGCCATCATTAAGTTGGGCACTCTAAGCAGACTGCCGTGGATAACACGGAGGAAGGTGGGGACGACGTCAAATCATCATGCCCCTTATGACCTGGGCTACACACGTGCTACAATGGTCTGAACAGAGGGCTGCGAAGCCGCGAGGTGAAGCTAATCCCTTAAAACAGATCTCAGTTCGGATTGCAGGCTGCAACTCGCCTGCATGAAGTTGGAGTTGCTAGTAATCGCGGATCAGAATGCCGCGGTGAATGCGTTCCCGGGTCTTGTACACACCGCCCGTCACACCACGAGAGTTGGCAACACCCGAAGTCAGTGAGGTAACCGCAAGGAACCAGCTGCCGAAGGTGGGGTCAGTAATTGGGGTGAAGTCGTAACAAGGTAGCCGTATCGGAAGGTGCGGCTGGATCACCTCCTTTCTAAGGAAAACAGGGAGTCATGGTACTATTTTCTTTTGTATGACCTATGGTTATACAAAAAAGTTTAAAGAAAGCATCTTCGGGTGCATTTTTTAAGCGCATGGTCATTGAAAACAGCATAGTGTATAAAGAAAACATACAATTTCAGATGTAACAACATGAAAAACGTAAGTTTAAAGGATCGTAGTCTTTAGGGACTACAAGACTATTGACGAAGTTCTACTGTCAGTAGTTAAGGATCAAGAAATGAAGGGCACAGGGCGGATGCCTTGGCACTCAGAGCCGATGAAGGACGCGACAAGCTGCGAAAAGCTGCGTGAAGGTGCACATAACCGTTGAAGCGCAGATATCCGAATGGGGAAACCCGGCTGACAGAAGGTCAGTCACCATGGACTGAATACATAGGTTCATGGAGGGAACCCGGGGAACTGAAACATCTCATTACCCGGAGGAAAAGAAAGAAACATCGATTCCTTGAGTAGCGGCGAGCGAAAGAGGAAGAGCCCGGATTACAACAAATTTCTATTTTTAGCCGAACGGCCTGGGAAGGCCGGACGAAGAGGGTGAGATCCCCGTAGGCGAAAGGAATAGGAGTGGGTAATCGACGAGTACCACGGGACACGTGAAACCCTGTGGGAATATGGGGGGCCCACCCCCCAAGGCTAAATACTACTGAGTGACCGATAGCGAACAGTACCGTGAGGGAAAGGTGAAAAGAACCCCGGAAGGGGAGTGAAATAGAAACTGAAACCCTGTGCCTACAAGCAGCCGGAGCGCAAGTGACGGTGTGCTTTTTGTAGAACGGGCCAACGAGTTACGGTATGCAGCAAGGTTAAGTGCTTCAGGCACGGAGCCGCAGGGAAACCGAGTCTTAACAGGGCGACTAGTTGTATGCCGTAGACCCGAAACCGTGTGATCTATCCATGACCAGGATGAAGCTTGGGTAAAACCAAGTGGAGGTCCGAACCAGTGTCTGTTGAAAAAGGCTTGGATGAGTTGTGGATAGGGGTGAAATTCCAATCGAACACGGAGATAGCTGGTTCTCCCCGAAATAGCTTTAGGGCTAGCGTTGTAGAGAGAGTGATGGAGGTAGAGCACTGAATTGGCTAGGGGGCGTAGAGCTTACTGAACCATATCAAACTCCGAATGCCATACACTTATATACGGCAGTCAGACTATGGGAGATAAGTTTCATAGTCGAAAGGGAAACAGCCCAGACCATCCGCTAAGGTCCCGAAGTCCAGATTAAGTGGGAAAGGATGTGCAACTGCATAAACAACCAGGATGTTGGCTTAGAAGCAGCCATACATTTAAAGAGTGCGTAATAGCTCACTGGTCGAGTGGTTGTGCGCCGAAAATAAACGGGGCTAAAATCTGGCACCGAAGCGATGGATTATGGTACTACCATAGTGGTAGGGGAGCAATGTCTGCGGGGCGAAGCTTATTCGTAAGGATAGGTGGACTTCAGACAAGAGAGAATGTTGGCATGAGTAGCGAAAGTGAAGTGAGAATCTTCACCATCGAAAGCCCAAGGTTTCCTGAGGAAGGCTCGTCCGCTCAGGGTAAGTCGGGGCCTAAGCCGAGGCTGGTTAGCGTAGGCGATGGACAACAGGTTGAAATTCCTGTACCACCTTTAATTGTTTGAGAGATGGAGTGACACAGAAGGATAAGCGAACCCGGCGATTGGAAGAGCCGGGCCAAGCGTCGAGGCTTACAGAGGAGGCAAATCCCCTTTGTTATAAGGCTGAGGCGTGATGGGGAACGAAAAACAAGTAGGGAAGTCGCTGATTTCACGCTGTCGAGAAAAGCTTCTATTGAGAGAGAAGGTGCCCGTACCGTAAACCGACACAGGTAGGCGAGGAGAGAATCCTAAGATGAGCGGGAGAAGTGTTGTTAAGGAACTCGGCAAAATGACTCCGTAACTTCGGGAGAAGGAGTGCCCCTTTAGGGGGGCCGCAGAGAAGAGGCTCAAGCGACTGTTTAGCAAAAACACAGGTCTCTGCTAAATCGAAAGATGACGTATAGGGGCTGACGCCTGCCCGGTGCTGGAAGGTTAAGAGGAGTGCTTAGCGGTAACGCGAAGGTGCGAATTTAAGCCCCAGTAAACGGCGGCCGTAACTATAACGGTCCTAAGGTAGCGAAATTCCTTGTCAGGTAAGTTCTGACCCGCACGAAAGGCGTAACGATTTGAGCGCTGTCTCGACAACACACCCGGTGAAATTGTAGTACTCGTGAAGATGCGAGTTACCCGCGACAGGACGGAAAGACCCCGTAGAGCTTTACTGCAATCTGGCATTGGATTCTGGTAGTAGACGTACAGGATAGGTGGGAGGCATTGAGTTTGGGACGCCAGTCTCGAAGGAGCCGCTGTTGGGATACCACCCTTGTACTATTGGAATTCTAACAAGTGTCCGTAATCCGGACATTGGACCGTGTCAGATGGGCAGTTTGACTGGGGCGGTCGCCTCCAAAAATGTATCGGAGGCGCCCAAAGTTACCCTCAGGATGGTTGGAAACCATCTGTTAGAGTGCAAAGGCAAAAGGGTGATTGACTGCGAGAGAGACATCTCGAGCAGGGACGAAAGTCGGGCTTAGTGATCCGGTGGTACCGAGTGGAAGGGCCATCGCTCAACGGATAAAAGCTACCTCGGGGATAACAGGCTTATCTCCCCCAAGAGTCCACATCGACGGGGAGGTTTGGCACCTCGATGTCGGCTCGTCTCATCCTGGGGCTGAAGCAGGTCCCAAGGGTTGGGCTGTTCGCCCATTAAAGAGGCACGCGAGCTGGGTTCAGAACGTCGTGAGACAGTTCGGTCCCTATCCGTCGTGGGCGTTAGATATTTGAGAGGAGCTGTTCCTAGTACGAGAGGACCGGAATGGACAAACCACTGGTGCACCAGTTGTCCCGCCAGGGGCATAGCTGGGTAGCTAAGTTTGGAAGGGATAAGTGCTGAAGGCATCTAAGCACGAAGCCCCCCTCAAGATAAGATATCTCACCGCAAGGTTAAGGCTCCTGGTAGACGACCAGGTCGATAGGCTGGAAGTGGAAGTATGGCAACATATGGAGCGGACCAGTACTAATCAGCCGAGGTCTTGATCCAAAAGAATTTATACACTGTGCTGTTTCGAGTGACCATGTCACTGGAAAGAAAAATAAATAAGCTAATTTGCTCCGTAACGATAGCAGAGGGGTCACACCTGTTCCCATACCGAACACAGAAGTAAAGTCCTCTAGCGCCGAAAGTACTTGGTGGGTGACTGCCTGGGAGGATAGGACGTTGCGGGGCTTTTTTTTCGTGAAACAACGAGCCATGCGGCTCTAAAAAATAGAAAAAGAACTTAAAAACAAGCGTGTTTGTTTTTAAGTTCTTTTTTTATTCTTTAGAAGGAAGGAGCCATCTGGCGACTGACGCGACGAGGTGGAGCATTAGCGGAACCGAGTGCCGCATGGCCCGTTGTTTCACTGCAGTATGTTAAAAGGGATTATAGGGCGAAGCCCGCGACGAGTGCGTGCTGCGCGTAACGAGTGCACGGATTCATTTGCTGGTTTGCCGGATAGTCTAACAAGCGTGTTTGTCATTTAGTTCTTTTTTATAAGAAGACTCTTATCGAAGCTTATCGAAGCTTATTAATGTTAAAAATATTTTTTAATAAAGCTGCTAAATTTATCATGATAATTTTCACTTTTAAACGTTTTCGCAGTGCAAAAATAAACATTGTAAGTAGGTGCATCTAAAAGAGGTACAATAGTACAATTTTCTGTGCTGATGTACTGTTCAAAAAAACTTGCACCAATCGAGATAGAAGGAATATCGTTTGGTAAATTTATATAGCTGGCAATATTGCTGGTCGTAAAATGGATATTTGGGCTACAACCAATTTCTTTGCATTTTTCATCAAATTCACGTCTTAATACATAGTTTTTATCCACAATCATAATTGGCTGATTATCCAGGTCTTTAAGATATAATTCTGTTTTAGTTTTAGCATATGGGTGGTCTTTGCTTATAATCGCACAAGCAGAAGCCTCGTAAATGTGGAGCATTTCTAATCTTGAAGTGTAGACAGGATTTACTAAAAATGCAAAATCCAATTCACCGGTAATAAGCGCCTGTTCACATGGATCATCGTACAGTTCTACGAGTTTTAGTCTTATATCAGAGTATTCCTTGTTAAAATCGGCAACAAAATCTAAGCCAATAGCAGAGGTGACGCCTTGGGCGATACCTACTATTACTTCATTTAATTCTGCCGAAATGGGAGAACTAACAATCTGAATAATATTTTCATAGCTATCAACAATATCGTAAAATAAGGGTTCAAGCTTTTTAGCGTAGTCGGTAAGCTCGACACCTACACGGCTTCGAATGAAAAGAGAAACATTTAATTCATCTTCAAGCGTTTTAATTTGTTTACTAAGCCCTTGCTGAGAAATATTTAGATAGTTACAGGCGAGTGAAATATTTTTATACTGACATAAAGTTATAAATGAGTATGCTAATTGTATGTTCATAAATAATGCTCCTAAAAAGATAGTTAAGTTTGCCAAAACGCGATAATATGAGTAATTGTTAAATACTATCATAATTGCCTTAAATTGTAAATCACTTGGAATAGATGTGTAATTAAAAGAGCAAGAATACAACGAGGTATTGTATCGACACATCGCCTTGTTGTTTTACATTGTTAAAGTTTAGACATATAATGACCTCATCGAAAACATTGAAATGCATTTCATAGGTGGCAATTTAAATTAAAAATACTAATATTGTAGGAGGTCTTTTTATGTCTAATATTAAAAGTAAATTAATTAATGCAAAACCTGAGGCAAATGAACCAGTCGACAAAGTTTGGGGTGTAGGTTCTACATCAATGGGTGATGACCTTTCACCATTTGAAAGAGTTAACAGATACAAAAAATTCGTACTTGATACTGAATTTACAGTAGACTCTCAAAGAGCGTTACTGATGACAGAAGCATGCAAAATGAATGAGGGTAAACCGCAACAACTTATTATTGCTGAATCGTATGCACATATTCTAAAGAATGTTGATATTCACATCTACCCGGATGAATTAATAATTGGTGAGATAGCGGCACCTTTAAAAGCTTCACCAATCTATCCTGAATATAGCTATCGTTGGATTCCAGATGAAATCAATAACGCTCCCTGGGACCAAAGAGCGGATAATCAATATTATGCGACTAAAAAAGTTCAAGAGGACTTATTAAGTATTGCTGACTACTGGAATAACAATACCGTTGAAGAACTGACAATTTCAAGAATGTCTCCTGAAGAGTTGGGATTTTCTCACTTAGAAGGTAAATGTGGTTATTTACCAGGAATGTTCTTAAATGCTGGGGTTTGTCACACTGTTGCCAGATACGAAAGAGTTTTTGAACAAGGCTATGGCGGTATCAGAAAGACCGTTGTTGATGCTTATGAAGCACACAAGGCAACTGGTGTTGAAGACGAATATAAAGACAATTTCTATAAAAGTTTGCTGATCACAGTTGATGCTGCAATCGAATTTATGAACAGATATTCTAAATTAGCTAAAGATATGGCTGAAAAGGAATCTGATGAGAAGAGGAAAGCCGAGTTATTGAAAATTTCTGAAAACTGCGCTTGGGTTTCTACTAATCCTCCTAGAACTTTCTGGGAAGCATTACAATTATGGGTTTTTACAACTAACTTCACTTTGATCGAAGCAAACAGCTCCATGTCTTATGGCCGTTTTGACCAGTATATGTTTCCATTCTACCAAAAAGATTTGGAAAACGGCGTTTTAACAAAAGATGAAATGCAAGAACTTTTAGAAATGACTTTTGTTAAATGCTTGACCCCAACTAAACTCAGAGACGCGGGTACTACACTTGCTGCTGCCGGTAGAGGTATGGGTGGTGAAAGCTTAACGATTGGTGGTGTTGACATTTATGGCAAAGATGCTACAAATGAAATGTCATTCATGGTATTAAACGCTTATGCACATGTTAGAATAGTAACCCCTTGGATTGCAGTAAGACTTCATGCTAAAACACCAGAAGATTTCAAGATAAAATTAGCGAATGTTTTAAGAATTGGTACTGGTCAACCCAAAGTATTCAATGATGAAGTTGCGATTCCAGCATCACTTTTAGCAGGTAGAACCTTACAAGATTCTAGAGATTACAACGTTTTGGGTTGTGTTGAACCGGACGCTGCTGGTAGAGAATACGGTTGGCATGATGCAGCTTATGTAAGTTCAATCAAAATTTTGGAAATGGCACTTAACAATGGTAGATGTTTTGGATGCAGCGATGCATGTCCTCGATTTGGAAAATGTGCTGGCGTTGGTGAAACATTAAGTATTGATACCGGTAGCTTAAGAGATTTCAAATCAATGGATGAAATTATCACTTCTTTTGATAAACAGATGGAATACTGGACAGGTCATATTTTATCCATGCTTAACAAATTAGATAAAGCGCATCAAGAACTTAAACCACTTCCATTCTTGTCATTAGTTATGGATGGTTGTATTGAAAAAGGTTTAGACGTTTCTGCTGGGGGCGCAATTTATAACTTCACTGGTCCTCAGGGTGCTGGTGTTGGTAACATCGCTGATTCATTATCTGCTATCGAAAAACTTGTTTTTGAAGATAAAGAAGTTACTGGGGAAGAATTTGTCGATGCTTTAAACAAAAATTGGGAAGGCTATGACAAATTATATGCTAAAGTAAATAGTGATAAAGTTCCTCACTACGGTAATAATGATCAATACGCAGATAAATATGCTGAAATGGCGTTTAATACATATTGTTCACATGTTGAAGATAAACCAAACGGACATGGCGGAAAATTCTTGCCAGGTATGTATACTGTTTCTTCTAATGTACCACTTGGATTGTTTTTAGGCGCAACGCCTGATGGACGTAAAGCTGGTGAACCAATTGCTGACTGTTTAGGTGCTTGTCATAATATTTCTGGTAGTCATGACATTACCGGACCGACAAACATGTTACACTCATTAGCTAAACTGGATCATGTCAGGGCTACTAACGGAACTTTAATGAACTGGAAATTGACGCCTTCAAGCCTGGAAGGTGAAAATGGACGTAATAACTTAATTACTTTATTAGATGAAATTGTTGATACCAAAGTAATGCACGGTCAGTTTAATATTATAGGCAGAGAAGTATTATTAGATGCACAAGAAAATCCTGAAGAATATAAAGATTTACTAGTTCGTGTTGCTGGATATAGTGCTTACTTTACAGAATTAAACGTGCACTTACAAAACGACTTAATCGGTAGAACCGAATTAAGTTTATAAGATTCACATCAATATGAACTACAATGCATAAAGTATTGTAGTTCATGACAAAGGAAAGAGAGGGGCAGATTTTGGGGCAAAGTACTAATGAATTGAAATCCGGTACAATTTTTAATATCCAAACTTTTACAGTCCATGACGGACCAGGAATCCGAACCGAAGTATTCATGAAAGGCTGTCCATATCGTTGTAAATGGTGTAGCAATCCTGAGAGTTTTAAAGCTTCTCAGGAAATAGGGCTATATTCTACTAGATGTATCGGGATAAGTAAATGTGGAGATTGTCTCAAGGTTTGTCACGCAAAAGATGCTCTTGTGGTTGAAGGTGATTTTGTCGTTGAGATAGATAAAAATAATTGCGATGATTGCATGGAATGTGCAAAAGTATGTCCTTCAAATGCCTTACAATTCTGGGGCAAAAAAATGTCGGTTGAAGAAGTTATGGAGAAAATACGGCCAGATAAAAATATCTATAAAAAATCTGGCGGTGGTGTAACTTTTTCTGGTGGAGAAGCTTTGGTTCAATGGGAGTTTGTCTTAGAGACGTTAAAAGCTTGTAAAAATGAACGTATTCATACTTGTGTAGAAACTGCACTACACTGTAAACCAGAAGTTGTTGATGAAATAATACCATACACAGACTTATTTATTTCTGATATTAAGCATATGAATAGCGAAAAGCATAAAGAATATACTGGCATAGGCAATGAACTAACACTTTCGAATATTAAAAAAGTGATTGATGCTGATAAGCCGGTTATTATAAGAATCCCAGTCGTACCAAATCATAACGATGATATGGAAAATATGGAAAATACCGCAAAATTCATTGTTGATGAATTGGGCAATAAAGTCAAGCTTTTACAATTATTACGGTTTAGAAGATTAGGTGAAGAAAAATATAAATCTCTTAGTATGAAGTATCCAATGGAAGACGAAGTGGATTCTGTAAATATTGAAGAAGCAGAAGATAAGAATGTAAGAATTGTTGAAATGTTTAAGTCATATGGTGTAAACGCCGTATCTGGCAGTACATCTGATATGTCTTTTAACAAAATTCAAATATTTTAATAGATAAAAGGAGAAAATTATGGCTAGTTTTTTTACAAGTAAAGAAGAATTGAAAAATATTTTCAATGTACCGCATATTGACGAACAGGAAGGCGTTTATTTCGCTTATGCAACAGATCCAGAGGCTCTTAGAAAAGTAGTTCCACCACAACTTAATATTGCAGCTCCGGTAGTTATTGGTTATATCGTTAATATCGAAAAACCAAACTTTGGTGAGAGATATATGGAATTTGCATTAGGTGTCCCGGCGGTACATGGTGAAACTGTCGGTCTATACGCCTTCTCATTATTGTTAGAAGGTCCTGGTGCTTTTGACGGTACGACTTTAGGACGTGAATTTGACGGTATTCCTAAAAAATACGCCGATGAAATTTCATTCAAAAAAGAAGGAAATACTGTAGTCGGCAAAGTTGTTCGTAAAGGTGTTACTTTGATAGACCTTAAATTAGAGCTTGGTGCTTACGACGATCCTAGTGTAGGTGCATTCTTTGCTCCTGAAGGTGCCACTTATCCAAGTAACTCGTTCTTTATTACTTATAACACAATACAAACTGAAGCAGGCCACTGTGAATTCTCAGATGGCAAAATTAATAACTTAATAATGGAAACGAAGAATAATGAGTGGAAACCAGCTAGCTTAGAAATAAAAGTTTCATCTTCTAATGATGATCCATTTGCTGAACTACCAGTTTTAGCACCACTTGGCGGTGCTTACATGAAACATGATGAAGTGATTATGCAAGCTTTTAAAACGATTGAAGAAGTTGATGCACTGGAGATTGCTCAATATCAATTTGCCAGCCGTCACGATCAAAGTCATTTAATTAAGTAATTTTATAAATTAAAACCACAAAGCCTAACTGCACAAAACCTTAGTGTAATCACTAGGTTTTGTGCTTTAGTATTATATTATAAAATCTAAACTGATGGTTAAAATTTATAAAAGAGATTTGCTATGGAGGAAAAAATGGGCGAAAAAATTTTATTCACACCTATGAAAATTGGGGAGTGCGAAATTAAAAACAGAGTTGTCATGCCACCAATGCACATGGGATTAACGAATATGGATGGCACCTTAAGTGAAAAGTTTATTAAATATTACGAAGAACGGGCAAAAGGCGGAACAGGTTTAATCATCACAGAAATTACCAGGGTAAATGATGCTCATGGGGCAACGTCATTTATGCAGCCGGGTTTATCTCATGATTATCAAATACCATCATGGAAAAAGTTAGTAAGAAGAATTCACAAACATGGGGCTAAGGTTTTTGTGCAGCTGCACCACCCGGGTCGTCAAAATCATGGAATTATGGTCAATACGGTGCCACTTTCATTAGCGACCACCAAAGTATGGAAGTCATTTCCTGATACATTGTTTAAAATCGCACCGACGACCGGCCGGAAATTAGATGCAAAACAGCTGGTCTGTTCATCTGTTTCTGCGTCTAAATGCGAGGAAAGCGACCACGCCCACAGTAAAGTCCGTCCTTTGTCAAAGCGGGAAGTCAAAAAACTCATTCAGGAGTTTATCGATGCAGCAGTGCGGGCCAAAAAAGCGGGGCTGGATGGGATAGAACTTCACGCCGCGCATGGCTATCTAATCCAGCAGTTTTTAAGTCCGAACACCAACAAAAGAACCGATGAGTATGGTGGTTCATTTGAAAACAGAATGAGATTTTTAAAAGAGATCATTGAGGGGATCCGTAAAGCCTGCGGCAATGACTACCCGCTGATTGTCCGTCTGTCGGTCGATGAATTTTATGAAAAGATCGGTCAGGCGGGTAAAGGTTACACCCTGGAAACCGGTGTAAAATACGCTAAAGCTTTAGAAAAAATGGAGATTGATGCCATCGATGTTTCATCTGCTGCTTATGATACCTACAACTACTGGTTGGAACCAACTAGTTTTGATTGCGGTTGGAGAGCTTATCTTGCTGAAGCAGTTAAAAAAGAAGTTTCTATACCTGTTATTGCTGCCAACCTAATTAGAAGTGAAGAACAGGCTGAACAACAACTTCAAGATGGTGTTCAGGATTTTATCGCTCTGGGTAGACCTCACATTGCCGATGCTCACTGGGTTGAGAAAGTGGAAAGTGGACGTGGTGATGAAGTCAAACGATGTATAAACTGCTTAAACTGTATGGAAACCATGTATAATGGAGCCTTTGCAGGCACCAGCGGCTATTGTGCCGTTAATCCCACCGTTGGTAAAGAAGCTGTTTACTACAACCTGCCAAAAGATGGCAAGGGAAGAAAGGTTGTGGTTATCGGTGCCGGTGTTGCTGGTTTGACAGCAGCTGAACTGCTTGCCAAACGCGGCTTTAAGGTTATTGTTTTAGAAAAAGAAGGAATTCCTGGCGGACAGATTAATCTGGCCAATAAGCCGCCTAAAAAAGAAAAAATCGGTTGGGCTGCCCTGGATATGGCGACAAATGCACAAAAAGCAGGAGCTCAAATAGAATACAATACCCTTGCCGACATCGAGAAAATCAAGTCTTACGAGCCCTATGCAGTTGTTTTGGCAACCGGTGCCGTAGCCGTAAAACCTGGCTTTGTCAAAGGGAATGATAAACCAAATGTTTACACGACCACTGAAATATTAAACGGCACAGTGGATTTGTCTAATCAGAAAGTAGCAGTAGTGGGCAGTGGAATGACTGGCCTTGAAACGGCTGAACTTTTAACTGAAAAGGGTGCAAAAATCACCATTATTGAAATGGCAGACAAAATTGCGCCAATCGCCTGGCATCAGTTAGTTGAGGATGTTGTTCCAAAACTTAAAAAACACAATACCAAGTTTATCACCTCAGCGAAATTGCTGGAAGTTACTGACTCTGGAGTAAAGATAGAACATATTGGATTTAACAAACTTGAAGACCTTAAATGTGATTCAGTTGTATTGTCTCTGGGTTCTAAATCTGTTAATGCTTTATTGGCTGACCTCAAAAGTAATTTCAGCAAAGTCTATGCTGTTGGTGACGCTGAAAGAGTTGGCAATATTGCCAGGGCGACTTCATCTGCTTTTGATATTGCGGTAAACCAGGTTGGTTAATTTAAGTAAATCAAAACGTCAGTAAAGAGTTTAAATAAAAATGAGTCAAAACTCAAAGCCTGGTTGAAAAACAAGCTTCCAAACGAATGCTTTTAATGTACTGACAAAGCCTCAATTCTGATATGATACCTGAAAAGAAATTTAATCTGAAATCTTATAAGGATTCCTGGGAAGAGGGATCCTCTCGATAGGATAAATAATTGATAAACTTAGAGACCGCAAGCGAGGCAGACTTACGGCTACGCAGAGCTAAGCCGATATTACGGTAAGCCGGAACCTCCAGTTCTTTTGTCACGATTTTATATGGAATCCGCTTTAAAATCAGCTCTGGCAGAATGCTGATACCCAGCCCACTTTCAACCATGCTCATGACGGCATAATCATCCCAGGTTGTGAAGTGGGTTTTTGGTGCCAAACCACAGCGGTCGAATATTTCCGATACATCTGCTTTGGCCCCTTTTTCCAGCAATAGAAAAGGATATTCACAAAGGGCTGCGATTGGGACCTTAGGATAGTCAGCCAGGGGATGACCTTCAGGTAAAACAGCCAGAAGGCGATCCTGATCCAGAAACATAGTTTCCAGATCGGGGTGAGCCGGTAAACGCAGAAAACCGCAGTCAACCCGGCCTTCTAGAAGCCAGGCTTCAATTTCAGAGTAGTCTCCCAGCAGCAATTCGTAGTCAATGTTGGGATATTCCTTTTGAAAGTGTTGGATGATGTTGGGTAACCAGTGGGTTGCAACACTGGAAAAGGTACCAATCCGAATCAGTCCGGATTGAAGTCCATGGAGATCGTCAACCTGAATTTGCAAATTTTGATATTCGTCACATACCGTTTTAACATAGGGTAGAAGTTTTGTTCCATCAGAAGTTAAGCGGACACCCGCTCGACTCCGCTCTAGAAGTGTTACTCGCCATTCTTTCTCCAGGTCATTGATCATCCTACTAATCCCTGACTGTGAATAATTCAGATGATCAGCAGCCTTGGTAAAACTTCCAAATTCCACTGTTTTGATAAAAGCCAGATACTTTAAAATGTTCATATCCATAATATTTCACCTTTTCATTCGGAATTGTAATTTAATAGATGCCAAATATTCGTTTTTAGAATTTATAATTTTATGATACGATAAAATAAATTAATTTTCAAGAAGAGGTTTAAAGTGAGTTTGTATCAAAACAGAATTGTCGTTAAAGTCGGGACATCAACCTTGACCAATGAGACCGGGATGTCTGACCTGCGGTCTTTTGATCGACTGGCCAATGTTCTTGCTGATATACATAATATGGGATATGAAGTGATTCTTGTTTCATCGGGCGCCATTGCTATGGGAGTCAGTAAATTACAGATGAAAACACATCCTACCAGTATGCGGCTTAAACAGGCTGCTGCTGCGGTCGGCCAGTGTAGAATTACATTTTTATATGACAAATTTTTTAGAGACTATGATAAGACCATTGCCCAAATCTTATTAAATGCTGAAGATATGGAACATGAAGAAAAGAAGGAAAATTTGATTAATACTTTTAATGCGTTATTGGAAATGGGGGTTATTCCAGTCGTTAATGAAAATGACTCAGTTTCTTATACTGAAATTGAATCTGTGGAACGGTTGTTTGGAGATAATGATATGCTTTCGGCGGTTGTAGCTGTATTGTGCAGAGCAAGTAAGCTGGTGATATTTTCCGATATTGATGGGCTTTATGACAGAGATCCCAGACTCTATGCTGATGCCAGACAGATTGAACGCATTGACAATATTGATGATTCAGTTCATCAGTTGGCTGGCAGTGCCGGTTCAAGACGCGGACGGGGTGGAATGAAAACAAAACTTCAGGCAGCGACTTTGGCGACCGGTCAGGGAATTGATACGATCATTACGAATGGTAAGAATCCGGCGGCATTGTATGATATTGCAAAAGGAAATCATGTCGGGACCTTATTCTCAGGAAAACCCTTTGTACGGAATTTTTAAATGGGGTAGTCATGTAAAAAAAGTCTATTCAAAAAATAAAGTTTAAAGCACCAATCAATTCTGATTTGAACAGAATTGACTGGTGCTTTTATTTTATTTCAAAATAAGGTAAAAATTCAAAATTAATCTGACTGATTATATTTCTGCTTTCAGCAATAATTTCAGAAATTCGTTTTTCGTCAATCCGCATGAAACGAAAGATCATTTCGACAATATAGTCCAGACACTCATTCATGGTACAATCGATATTCCCATTGATATAATCTGTGATTACAGCCTGGGAGGCGCCGCTGGCTCCTCTGGCCAAAAGGCTAATCTCATCGATATCACGATTGATATTAAGCCGATATTGGCGGTCGTGGATGGCATAAAATTGCTTGTAGTGACTAATATAGGAATCTTCATAATTGCCATTGGAGGTTTCGATAATATACCTGGCAGCTTTTGGATCGCGAAAAAAAAGTTCTGTTGAGAGCCTGATTTCCACAGCTGAACTGAGTTGCAAGTCATATTGATGACTGGAAAAATATTGCTGATATAATTTAAAAGCGATAGCATTCTTATTATTGACTGAGTATTGTTCAGTAACTTCTTTAGCCAATAACGATTTAGACTTGAAATGATAAGATATGAGTGACTTGGTGATATCCAGGCGGTCAGATAATTCCTGAAAAGAAGTTTTGTCATAACCCTGCTCATAAAAAAGTCGGGTTGCTGTTGTCAGGATGTTTTCCCGTTGTGTGGCCATAGTTTTTGATTAATCCTCCGTGTCTTTTCTTAATTATAACAGAACTTAAGAAAAACTAAAATGAAATTAAAGCAAAAAATTGAGTCAAACGATTAAAAATTCGGGTGACGAATTAAAATAATCGGAAAAATTTATATATTGCCAAGCACAACCGATAGTGCTAAACTGTTGTCGCATTGATTTTGTTCAGGGTTTAAAAATCAGATGCAAATTATTTTATATCAGATGAGGTATAACATGAAAGAGGCAGGTTTAATTGAACGGTTGAAGTACAAATTTGACAATCTGATGTCAAAGGGAACAGGTGTTTTACTATTGTCATTGGCTTGTGCGACGGCAGTAATGATTTTGGTTGTTTCACTAATTGTCTGGATGACCAGATCCGGTCCAACCAACAGTTTTACGGAACTTTTGTGGATGGGACTGATGCGCGCCATAGATTCAGGTACGGTAAGTGGAGATACCGGCAGTATCGGTTATATATTTTTAATGTTTGTAACCACACTGGGAGGAATTTTCATATTAAGTATTCTGATTGGGATTTTAACAACTGGGATTGAAGCCAAGTTAGATTCCCTGCGTAAAGGCCGGTCTCGGGTGATTGAAGAGAATCAGACGATAATACTTGGGTGGTCGGAACAGATCTTTACAATTATTGAAGAACTGATTGAAGCAAATAGTAACCAAAAACACGCATGTATTGTAATTATGGGTAATCATGATAAAACAGAGATGGATGATGCCATTCGAGAACGTGTGGCTGATACTAAAACAACAAGAATTGTAACCAGACAGGGAAATCCAATCGATATTGATGATCTGGAAATTGTCAGTCTCAATACATCGAAGTCAGTGATTATTATTTCGGAAGATGATACCCAGGTGATTAAGACAATGCTGGCAATTACCAATAATCCGAAGAAAAGAGTGGAACCCTACCATATTGTAGCAGTTTTAAAAGACCCGGATCATGTACAGATTGCGACATTAGCTGGCAGCAATCAGGTAGAAATAATTTTAAGTGACAATCTGATTGCCCGAATTATTGCTCAGACTTGTCGTCAACCTGGCCTTTCAACGGTGTATACGGAGCTTCTGGATTTTGATGGTGACGAAATTTATTTTAGCGATTGTCCTGAGACAGTTGGAAAAAATTTTGGAGAAACGCTGGGACTTTTCGAAAAGTCGACTGTAATTGGAATTCAGTCACAGGGTAAGACTTATCTTAATCCGCCAATGGATACAAAAATAAAGTCCGGTGATATGATTATTGCCATTTCGGAAGATGATGATACCATTGTTGCAACAAATGGTCGCAGTGAAGCAGTATTGGAAAGTAAATTAATTACCGACCAGGCCACTTTTAAAAGCAAACCGGAAAAAACCCTGATTTTGGGTTGGAACGATAATTCCAGTCAGATTATAGCAGAACTGGATAATTATGTTCCTCAAGATTCGGTTCTAACTGTAGTTGCTGAAAACGTCAATATGGAGGACTTTCAAAAGATTTCAGGGGTGGTGGTTAATCAGAAGATCAGTCTGATTATTGGTGATCCCCGGGATCGTAAAACTCTTGATAAACAAATGCTAAATAATTATGATCATGTCATTATTCTCTCCAGCCATCAGGAATTAAGTGTTCAGGAATCTGATGCCAATACTTTGTTTATTTTGTTGCAGTTGCGCGATATAGCCGAAAAAACCGGGGCTCGTTTTTCAGTAGTCAGTGAAATGCTGGACTTCAGAAATAAGAAACTGGCTGAGGTGACCAAAGTTAATGATTTTATCGTCAGTGAGAAACTGATTAGCCTGATGCTGACTCAGATTGCCGAGAATAAGATGCTCAATACAGTTTTCGAATATTTATTTGATGCGGACGGTTCGGAACTGTACATAAAAAGGGCCAGTGATTATATTGTTTCTGATGAGGCAGTAGACTTTTATCATTATGTGGAGTCTGGCAGGCGGCGGAATGAAGTGGTCATCGGCTATGTTATTGAAGCCGATCAGAAGGATGCGGATAAAAATTATGGCATCCATCTTAATCCGGCCAAGTCAATTTTAATCAGCCTTGGCGAAAAAGATAGTCTAATTGTCATTTCCGAAGACTGACATCGCCAATGGCGGTTTTTCGCCGTGAATGGAGATTGCGAGCCAAACCTTGGACTGCTATAATACGTCATGAAAAGTTATTCAGAAAGAGGTTAAAAATGAAAAAATCAAAAATTTTAAGTGCATTATTAATTGTTAGTTTATCAGTATTCTTATTAGCTGGTTGTAGCGGATCGTCTGATGACACATCATCGGATTCGTCATCATCAACTGCCTCAGAAGCGACAGTTTATACACAGGACTTCACTCTTGTTAATGCAACAGGGATCGAAATTTACGCAGTTTATGTATCGCCAACTGGAGAAGACAGCTGGGGCGATGATATTCTGGATGCAGAAACTCTTCCAGATGGTAGTTATGTCGATATTTCTTTTGATTCAGATGTAGAAGAACAGTACTGGGATGTGATGGTAGCTGATTCAGAAGGCACAACCGTAACCTGGACTGAAATTGATTTGTTCTCAGTATCAGAGGTAACCTTAGAACTTGATGCAGATGGTAATCCGGTAGCTTCTTTTAGCTAGAGGTCAGCAATGGGATTATTTGATAAGCTTAAGCAGACCGGAACGGATATGATCAAAGGGTATGATAAGGTTAAGCTCAATAAAAAGCTTTCCTATGAAGACTTGTTTGACGTGATGAAAGAGGGAACTTATCCTTGTGGAGAGCCTTTTCTTACCGGAAAGGGAATCATGCACTGCATTCAGTTTCCGCCGGTTGATAAATATTTGATTCAGGTGGCCCTTACCGGAACGACGGTTACAATCTCCAAGATTTACAATGGGGCAGCCGGAATTTTAAAGGAAACCGTAGGTGATATGGTAACTGATGGCTGGTATGTGGCGCTTAACGGTGAAAACATTGATTTAAATCAGATGACCCGGATTGTCGGGGAGGAAGTGAGTCGTCTCTGTGAGGCACAAGGTTTATTGAAATAAAAAAACCCCGTCCGGTTTAGGGCGGGGTTCTTTTAGCAGAATAGACTGCGAATTTTTTAAATTTTAGGAGCTACTATGAAAAGAAAGTTATTACCATTAATCCTGCTTTTTTGGATTATCATTCCGGTCTGTTCTGTAATAGCCGCCAACTCGGATGAAAATCTGATTGTTTTATCTCGTGGTCATATAGAAAATGTTGGCGACTATCCAACGGATGGATCATGGATAGAAAGTCCGGAACGGATTGGCACCGTGGGTGAAAGCAAACGGATTGAAGGATTTGAATTGAAACTGGGAGCAGGTCTGCCAACGGATATGGAGATTCGGTATAATGTCCATGTTCAAAACAAAGGCTGGCTTTACGACGAAGAGGATACCAATAATTGGCCGAAAAATGGTGAATATGCCGGGACAAGGGGAGAAAGTCTACGGATCGAAGCCATAAAAATTGTACTGACTGACTTAGAAGGCAATACTTATTCTGGCTATCATATAAATTATCAGGGTCATGTACAGAATATTGGTGAACAGCCGCAAAATTCCAGTGAATGGTTTGCTGATGGTGAGCAGTTAGGGACTGTAGGCAGTAGTCAGCGCTTGGAAGCATTAACTTTACGGATTGTCAAAGACGATGTTGATTCAGATGATATAAGCATTTATAATTCGCTGTTGTCACAGATTGATGGTTTAAATGCAGAGGATTATACAGAAACATCCTGGAATAATTTGCAGACAGCAATTTCAGACAACAAAGTAAGTGATAAAAACACCCAGGAAGAAATTACTGCAGCAGTTACTGCAATAAAGGATAAAGTTACCTTACTTGAAAATTTAGTGACTTCAAAAGTTTATGATACTGTCGGTACTTATGGCCCTGAATTTGAGCGCCAAACAATCGATTCAGATGTAATTATTACAACCAGCGGAGTAGTTCTGCAGAATCTAGACATCTCTGGTAACCTGATTATAGATAAAGGCGTTGGCGATGGGGATGTTACACTTAATAATGTGACGGTTACCGGTGACCTGCGCGTTAGAGGCGGTGGTGAAAACTCGATTCATATCAACGGTGGACAGTATGGGAGTATTCGGGTCGAGTCGACGCCCACTGGGGCGGTACGTATCGTTGCTACGGATTTATCGGGGGCTGAGATAGTGCTTTCTGAAGATGCCAGTGGTGAGGAACTGATTTTAGAAGGTGCTTTTGACTCTGTCAGTATTCAGGCGCCATCGGTGACAGTGACAACCCGCGGCAACACCAATATAGCGACCATGGAACTGGGAGAAGCGGCAGACAGTGCAATTGTTAATCTGGGTTCGAATACGACTGTTACTAACCTCACAGTTGGTGGTGAAGGTACACATATTAATGGTAGCGGAACCGTTGAAAATGCGGAAATTGATTCTAATTCTGCAGTTTTTGAAAATGCGCCGGAAAACTATACGGTAGATACTGGAGTTGAGATTCAACCGGTTATTCCAACTCCTAATACTGGTGGTGGTACTGGTGGCAGCGGAGGGGGCGATGGTGTCTCCAAGATCAGCCTGTCGGTAACGACAGCCCCGATAGTGATCCCCTTAAAAACTTATGATGGAACAGGCGCGACCAATGTGACGGCAGCGGCTGTAGATGTAGCTAATGTCAGTGGCATCGTATCCGGTGATGATGTGACGGTCCTGGCCACGGCTACTTATGATAATAAAAATGCTGGCGATAATAAAACCATTAACATGACGTATGCTTTATCGGGAGCAGATGCTTCTAAGTATAAGGTACCGGCTTCGGCTACGATAACAACGCTAGGGACCATTGACAAAAAGCAACTAAATACACCATCTTCGTCAACGGCCACAAAAGAATACGATGGTACAGCGGCGCTAGTTTCAACTATTACAGATGAGCTGGGACAGGTTTTTGGGGATGATTTGGTGATTACACAAGCGGCAACCTATTCTGACAGCGTAGTGGGTACCGGAAAAACGGTGGATTTTTCTTATAATTTAAGTGGAACAGATGCCGGTAATTATTTGGCGCCAGCGGCTCAGTCTGATAAAAGTACTGGTACGATTACATCTAAAAAATTAAGCATCAATTGGAATAATAATTTTAAGGCAACATATGGGTCGGTTCAGTCGACTAAAACTTATGATGGTAACAATAAAGCCTTTTATGTGGGATTACCTTCATCGCCTGCAGGTGTAATTAGTAATTCTTCAACTTCAACAGAATTTAATACCGGGATAGAAAATATTACAGTTAATGCCAGCGCTGCTTATGATAATGTAAATGCCGGAGACAGAACGATTACTGTTACATATACATTAGCGGGCGATGTTGCTAAGAACTACGAGATTGAGAATACATCTGAGGAATTCGATGGTTCCATAGTTAAATATCAGTTGACGGTAAGCGAAGCAAATACTCCATTACCATATAGTAAAACCTATGATGGATTGGAGACAGCTTATTTTTCAACGGCTTCTGCAGATGCGATTTCTGTAACACCGGATAATGTTGTAGCCAGTGATACAGTGACTTTAATGGCGAATGCTGAATTTTCTGATAAGAATGTTGGGGTAGATAAAAGTATTACCATTACCTATCATTTTGATAATAGTATTTCAATTCCTGTTCAAAATAATTATAGCTTGCCGGTAAATGACACTACACAAACTGCGAATATTAGTCCAATAAAATTATCAACAACCAGCGCTTATATAGAAGAGGATTTAAAATCTAAGGAATATGATGGGACAAGCGAAGGAGTCGTTGATATTGTGAAAGGTATAAATTGTAGCGATAGTGATACAAAGGCTTTTATTAATGATTTAAATACTAATAAGACACTGGTGTTTTCAACAAGCTCTACTTATTATACGGATGCGAGCTGTACAAATGAAACAAGTGGGCCAGGAAGCAACCTTTACCTAAAGTATATTGTGACACTCAGTGGGGCCTCGGGCGGAAATTATGTTTTTTCTGATAATAGTTCAAGCTATTCTGCTAGCGTTAATGACGGAAGCATCACCGCAAAGACATTGTCAGTAGATACGTCGTTTATCGAGACCTCTAAAACCTATGATGGCACAGCAACAGTTTATACAAATAAAACAATAACTCGAGAAGACTCAGCTTCAGCAATTACTGATTATCAAGTTGATAATAGCTATATAAACGGCTTGGCCATCGGCGAAACGGTTGATCTGAAAGTAACGGCGTCTTATGCAGATGAGAATGCGGCAGATCCGAAAACCATCAATTTGGATTACACCCTTAGCGGAGACAATGCAGGCCATTATACACTGGCTGATGCTTCCATTGATAATGGGAAAATCAACCCGATCCAGTTGGAATATAACACGACGCCTTTTACAACTAACTATGGCTTAAAAACTTATGATGGGACGACGATTGTTCGCTACAATGGTAAGTATTACAAGGATTATGACAAAAACAGCTCAGGCACTGAATTGAAGGATTGCGTATTCGGAATTCTGGATGCGGATAAAGATTTTATTACGGTTTTGACATCCGCCACCTTCGCAGACAAAAATGCAGGTCAAAATAAGCCGATAACATTTTCATATTCACTTTCTGCCGGTACTAGCGGAAATCGGACCGGCAATTATTTGGCACCGGTCACCAACAACAACTCAGGAGTAACTGCAGAAATTCAGAAGAGAATCTTAAATTACCAAAACATTGAAGGGGTAGAAACCATCAAAAAGGTTGATGGCTCCAGCAGTGCCGCAGTTAATGGTGTTACCTTTGATCCGACATTTGATGCCACAAACTATAGGGGTCTGATTTCGGGGGATAGCGTTTCACTTTCCTGCACCGCTGATTACGGAGCTGTAGACTATAGTCAGGAGAACTATGGCGCGGTCACGAAAATAGCAACTGAAGGCCAGCACCAAATTATCTTAAGTCCTGTTCTTACCGGAGCAGATTCGGCCAATTACCGCATGGATCCTTTGGC
Source organism: Eubacteriaceae bacterium ES3 (assembly GCA_030586155.1). Lineage (NCBI taxonomy): Bacteria > Bacillati > Bacillota > Clostridia > Eubacteriales > Eubacteriaceae > Eubacteriaceae bacterium ES3. The sequence continues at coordinate 109,515 of CP130741.1, forward strand.
ATCACTGAATGGTACTATCATGCCAAACAACGGCTTGATTACTGCCAGCTACAGCTCTGGCAGTTGGTCTCCATGGGGCAATATTTTTGCCTACTATGCCTCGCTGACCCCGCCCAATAATGACAGCGGCTTTAAAATTTTTATGTATTACAATAGTACCGGTACTTTTTACGGTATTAGTTCGGACGGTATTGTTTACAGTGTGAGTCTTGCATATAATGCAACGGAGATAACAGGATTTGCCACATATAGTTCGACTACTTATAATGGACAAGCCTTGCCACTAAATGTAGCTGTCGATAACATGACTTTACAGGTATATGGTGTTGATTCAGATGGCTTTGTTTTAGCTATCGGTTTTGATGGGACAAATTATAAATGTTATTATTGGGACGGTGTAGCCTGGATGGCAGATACTTATGTAAGTCCTACTGGAGAGTTCGGTCTATCTTGTTATGGTGCGCCGGTCAACCCTACTTACGGCATGGTTGATTCGAATCCTTACATTGTCTATCAGGACAATGGGGGTATTATCTATAGAACCTCATTAAAGGATGTGAGTGGAGTTGATCAACAAATATGTGAGGCACCAACTCCACCCTCTGATTTTAGCAGGCAGCTGATCTACTACAATGGCACTACTGCCGCTTTATTCGCTTATTAAGCTAGCATCTGACTTAAAATAAGCAATAGATTGTAAGGTTAAATGAATAATTCCAAAACATCCGCTGCATTAGAATGCCAGCGGGTGTTTTTTAGTAGTTTGTGTCAGTCGAGATTTTTTGAAAGCGATTCCTTATTTCGTGCGAGCAAGGAAAATCGCTTGAAGGGAGAAAAGAACAAATGGTTAAAATAAGTTCACCTGAATAAGAAGTAAAGTAATGTGAAAAAACGGACGTATCATAAGCGTTTATCAAATAATTTCAAACACAAAAATCAATAAAGTTAGCCTTAATTAAATAGATTGCCATCCCATAAAACTTATGCTATGATGACCCTGACAAGTTTTGACTTTGGAGGGGCATCATGGTTGTGATTGGTGTGTGTGAAGATCAGCCAGAAGAGCGGAAGAAGCTCAGGGAGCTGATTGAAGAAAATGGAAAAGTCCATCATATTGAGACAGAAGTGTTAGAATATCCGTCTGGTAACGATTTTTGGGACCGCTATGTACCGGGAAAGCTGGATATTTTGTTTTTGGATATTTATCTGGAGGATACGACCGGCATTGATATTGCCAAAAAACTTAGGGAGAAGGGGGAAACCTGTGCCCTTATTTTTTTAACATCAAGCCCAGATTATGCCATCGAAGGCTTTGAACTAAGCGCGCGACATTATTTGATTAAACCGGTTACCGGGCAGAAAATTGATGAAGCTTTAAGCCGATGTAAAAATAAGGTAAAACGTCGTTATCTTGAAATCGAAAGTGACCGGCTCAAACACCGGATTTATCTTGATCAAATCCGATATATTGAAGTGTTTGATAAGGTTTCAATTATCCATACGATAAGCCAGGATATAAAAACATACCTTGCTTTATCGAAGCTGGAGAAAGAGCTGGGCGGCCAGCCGTTTTTGCGCTGTCATCGTTGTGCGATTATCAACATGGATTACGTTTCCGATTATACGGCTACTGATTTTATCATGGATGACCAGACACTGGTAGCGATCCATAAGAAAGGCAGTGCTGAAACCAGGCAGCAATACCTGGATTATATATTCTCCAAGATACGAGGACAAGGCAATGAGTAGTGATCAGCTCAACCTTATCTTAGGCATCAGTCTTTCAATTATCCCCTATTTTGTACTGGCCTTTATTCCGGTTTGGGATCAGCTGCGATATTCTAAACGGATTGCTGTTTTAAGCGGATTTGCCTGTATTATAGCTAATGTTCTTTCGGTGAGCCTGATTATTGCATTATTTCCGGATTGGGATAAACTGCGGATCGGCCATAGTTTATTTTTCCTCTTGCTTTATATTGCAGTCTTTCTCTTTAATGTTAGAGCTGATGCTGCAAAATTAATTTTTATTGCCTTACTGGTCAAAAGCTATGCTGATTTTGTAGTTACAATGGCAAAGTATCTTGAAATCAATTTTATGGTTTTATGGCTAGAGCAAAGTTTTGTAAAAGCGTCTTATTCTTTTTATTTTAATCTTTTTCAGGTTGTTATGCTGGGTCTTACATATCCGGTGATCTGGATTTTCTTTCGGAAAAAGATCACAGAAGTGGTGCAGACCAGTAATAAAGCCTGGAATTACATTTGGGTGGTGCCACTGGTCTACTACGTCATTTCATTGTCTTTTTCGGGTCTCAATACTGAGCTGATTCAAACCTGGCAGTTTCTGGTTTTTGATCTGGCAGCGTTTTTTGGCTTTTATCTGATTTATTATATTGTTATCGAAATGCTTAAACAATCTGAAAAGAACGCAATTCTTTCTGAGAATAATCGGATGATGAACCAGCAATTAGTGTTGCAGAAAAATTATTATCAGATGTTCGGCGAAAGTATCGATAATATCAGAAAAAGTGAACATGATATGCGTCATCATCTCAATGAAGTCAAGGCGTTGGTACAGAAGGACAAACATGATAAGGCCGAAGCATATATCGAAAAAATTGTTGATACCCAGCCCAGCCTGAAAGATGTAATGTTTTGCAAAAATGATACGGTAAACGCATTAGTGGGCTATTATGTGGAGCTTTGCCAGCGGGAGGGCATTGAACTGGAACTGGCTTTGTCGGTACCGGAAAGTTTAAGTATTGACGATGTTGATCTTTGCGTGATCTTTGGGAATCTTTTGGAAAATGCTGTGGAAGCCAGCCGAAAAGTTTCGACAGGTAAGAAACGCATTTTTATGGCTTCGCAGATTCAGAAAAACAAGCTGTTAATAACTGCCGATAATAGCTATGAGGAGGAATTGAAATTAAAGAACGGGATTTATCTTTCCTCCAAACGAAAGAATGCCCATGGAATTGGCCTGGCTTCTATTTCGGAAGTCGCTAAAAAGCATAAGGGTCAGGCGCTATTTAAAGCTGAGAATCAAAAATTTCAGGCTTCTATTCTTTTACGAATAGAGGAGATTGGTCAGGAAGAATAAAAAATGTTGCACGTGAAACATCAAAAAAGTTCGAAAAATTCGAACTTTTTTTGATGTAAAGAAAATTTTACAGGCAAACCTGGTGGAAGTCTCCTGTCATTGAGCAAAAATCGGCTTTTGCATCTTCTAAGGCAATGATTTCAAAGACGCCATCACCGACAGAATACATATTCTTTAACATTGGCATAATTTCTAGGGCTTTCGCTTGACTTTCTTCAGTGGTTGCAGGAACTGCTTTGCCATATAGACGTACCCATTTTGGGCCTTTGCAGCCGCAGATTTCGATAGCCGGATTGGCTTTTAGTTGGGCAAAGACTGGCTTCTGATTATTGGTGCAGATGCAAAGCTTGCCATCATATTCCATGACAAAACCAAAAGGTCGTACCTTTGGCTGATCACCATCTACCGTGCTCACAAAAAAAGTTCCGCAATCGTTTAAGAATTCAATTATTTCGTTCATTTTTACCTCCTGATAGACATTGATTTATGATTGTTTATCTAGTATGATTATATCAGTAATTGGAAGATTAACAATAGGAAGAATTAGTTGACTAGGACAGACTTTAATTGTTCATAGAGAAGCTTATGAACAAATACCTCCTCTGGTCATTGTCAGTCTGGGATTGGAAGAGAAGTCATCCCGATTCCATTAGAGTTGGGAGCGTGGAGTATTGAATTATAAGATTATGGGGACTAGGCGTGCGTTAGCAGAGAATAGAAAAAGCCGATCATTTTGTTATGGTAAAATTTCTTATAGCATAGGGATTCGTGATAGTATTAAGCTTAAATTGATAAAATAATTGCAAAAGCAACAGGATTATCACTATTACGATAGTGGTTTTCTAAATCTAATAATATTGCTCAAGGAAAGGAATAGAATGGCATTTAAGTTCAAAACACAAGGGGTTTGTCCCAGTGAAATCAACTTCGCAATTGAAGGAGAAACGATTAAAGACCTTAACTTTATTGGCGGATGTAGTGGGAATTTATCAGCCTTGTCAAAAATGATTAATGGAAAGCAGATAGATGAGATTATTCCAATGTTTAAAGGACATACCTGTGGTGCCCGTAATAATTCTTGCATGAATCAGCTGGTTGTAGCACTTGAAGCTGCTAGAGAGACAATGTAGTGGATGGACAGAAAAGGTCAAATATTAAACCGGGGATTCTGGTGGATATTGTTTTAAAGCAGGATCAGCGGTCGGGTAAACTGACCCAGGGGAGAGTTAAACGGCTGCTTACCAATAGTGCCACTCATCCCCACGGGATTAAGGTAATGCTTGAGGATGGACAGGTTGGCCGGGTAAAAAAAATTTATACTGAGGACGAAAAAGCTTAAATTAGTAATGGAAAGGCGGAGGAAAATGGAAACCAGTTATAAGAGTGTGACCATTGAAAAAACCAAAAAAATTGCCCTGATTGCTCATGATGGCAAAAAGCCGGAGCTGCTTTCCTGGGTAAAAAAGAACAAGGAGATTCTCCAAGGACATTTTCTTTGCGGGACAGGAACCACCGGACGACTAATTCAGGAAGCAACGGGCTTGCCGGTAGAAATTTTTCAGAGCGGCCCATTGGGTGGTGACCAGCAGATTGGCGCCAATATTGTGGATGGGAAAGTTCATATGATGATTTTTTTATGGGATCCTTTAGAAGCTCAGCCCCATGATCCGGATATTAAAGCGCTCCTTAGAATTGCCTCAGTTTATGATATTCCTGTAGCCAATAATCTAGCGACTGCTGATTTTATCTTAAACTCCAAGTATATGAATACGGAATATGTTCACTGGGTTCTGGATTTTGAAAGACAGGCCCAAAAGCGAGCAGAAACTTATGAAAAATAAGCGTTAAAAAAGCGGTCAGATTGGATTATTAATATCCATTCTGACCGCTTTTTCTATTCAACTGGGAAAATAGTGCTATTAAAATCAGCGAGAAAGTCATCAAAGTCATCGGGGCCAAGAAAAAGCGTCTGCTCAGCTGTTTTAACCATCAGAGCCTGATCACCGTTTAAGAGAATTCCTGCTTCTGTGCCATCTTCCATCTGAAACATCCCTTCCAGATAGTCGCGGCTTGAGGTTCCAACTATTTTATCAGCTATCGTAGTGGCGGGATCAGAATTAAGAGTTATGACAACGGCTGACTGGACATCTTGAGAAGACACGGTTAGGTTTGTAAATCCGCTTGATAGCCGTACTTCCAGCTGATTATCAGTAATGGTGATCGTGGATAAAAGCGGAAGAACGATGAAAAGAGCAAGGACTCCAATCATGACCACTGAACCGACCACCAGTTCTTTAATAGATTTGCTTTTTAGCTCCGGAAAAGATTTTAAGGTATAAACAGATTTTCCCATAAGCAGCAGTCCTAAAGCCAGAATGGCAAAAAAAAGGGGATTGATGGAATGGATAAGTGAAACAGAATAATTCATATGTTTATCAGGCAAAAAAGCCTGGTCCTTTCTTTATAGTGCTCATTGATCTTGTTGATAAGCTTGTATTTCCAATGCAAGTTCAGTTGGTTCTCTTTTTTTCAGGTTGTGAACCTGGAGACTAAAGTAATAGTAATTAAAATACTCCAGAATCGAGAAGCCATAGAGAATGATACCAAAAACATTAATTGCTGACCATAAGGCCGGGCGGTAAAACATGAGCATGAGGAGCAGGTATAAGGGGTAAATTGCCAGGACAACTAAATTAATGCGTTTCAAAAAAGAAAAAGTAGGGATGATCCAGTGATAGTCGCCGCCGGGAGTTATTACCTGCTGATGGCGGTAATACCAGTATCCAGCACTTTGCAGGATGATAAACAAGAGGATGCCACCAGGTAAAAAGAGGCGCAAATCAAGTCCCATGCCGCGGGAGTGACTGGTCATATAGAGTAAGCTCCCAACAACCAGAGCGGTAACCAGTTCGCTCATATACAGGCGGTGATAGTCTTTTTGTTTTGTATTCATAATTTGCCTTCTTCATATAAAAGTAATTTATATTCTATCACAAAAAATAAAAAAACCACAGAACTTTCTGTGGTTATAATCAGGATAAATACTTCTTTTGGCCAGCAATGTCACTTTTTCGTTTTTGTTTCCAGTCCAATAATTGAAAGACTTGAGCGAACCGTAATGTTCCAGGCAAGCAGTGAAAAGACCGAAAAAACAGTAATAATGATGCCCAGGCTGAGAACCGTGTCAGCCCATGGAAGGGAAGCCAGAGACATTCCCAGACTTCCAAGAACAGTAAAAAGCGTCCCAATTAGAGAAGCGGCTGAACCAGTGTCGCCTTTTTGCTGACTAAGAAGCAGGTTGGTACTAAATGGCCTGACAATTGTTCCGGATAGAGACATCAATAAAAATGAAATCCAGAATAAATATGGCGATGTCCGTCCAATTGTCATAACGGCAAGACCGCTAATAGTGGCCATTGATAAGGTCAGGGTTGCAAACCACTTTTTATCCATATTACTTAAAAATTTGACATAAATAAAAGGTCCGGTTAAAGATAACAGGGCGTTAGCGGCGAAAAACACGCTGTAGGTTTGGGCACTTAATCCGTAATAGTCAACATAGATATATGAAGAAACGGCGATATACCCCATAAATGGGAGTGTACTGATGGAGAAAATCAGACCCGGAAGGATAAAGCTTTTATTTTTGGCAACCACAAAGAGCCTTCCGACAGCGCCCAAAAGTGAGCCGGTATAGCGATTTTCGTCCTGCAGGGTTTCTTTAAACAGAATCGAAAAAATCAGGTTTATCAGGCTGATTAAGGCCAGTAACCAGAAAGAACCCCGCCAGTCTGCAAAATGAAGCAGCAGACCGCCGACAATAGGAGCAAGCATTGGGGCCAGGCCAGCAATGGCTTGACAGACTGCTAGAATTGATTCCCGTCTTTTTCCGGAAAATGAGTCTTTAATGATTGCCATGGCAACCGAGGTAATCCCCCCTGCGCCGATTCCCTGAAGGATGCGGGAGCCAATCAGAAAGTATACGCTAAAAGACAAAGCACAGGCGATACTGCTGATTGCATAAATTACACTGCCGATTAATAAAATTTTCCGGCGGCCGTATTTGTCACTGAGCGGACCCCAGAAAAGAATTCCTATCGCGTAGAATAGAAAGAAACTGCTGAGGGTCAGATTGGTGACCGCTGAGCCACTGTTAAAATAGGCACTCATGCTGGGCAGGGCTGGTAAATACATATCTGTTGATAAGGGAATAAAGGCGTTCATCAAAGCCAAAAAGATGATTAAGCCCTTATGTTTAAGATAAGGTTGGCTAATTTCTGTGTGGCTTTCAGTGGGTTGGGTGTTCATTCATACCTCCGAATTTTTTAGCGAATTACAAAATTTAAACATGTTTAATTATAACATAAATTCTTTTGAAACGGCGATGGTTTTAATGTGGAAAAGAGGCAGTAATTTGTTGATATTCTGATAGGGGTTTTATTGGAATATCTTTTAAAGCAACCAGAATTTTGCCAAATAAAAGATAAACTCCACAAGAAAAACAATTAATGTCAGTTTTTCCTGTGGATAAGTCGTGTTTCTGTGGGAAAAATTTTCAAATTAGGTTCTTAAATCTCTAAAGTGAAAGCTAAAAATACATAGGCCGGAGAATATAATTGTGGCAGCGACAAGTATTAGTGCCGGTAGTCCATCCAGTTGGCCGTTGATGACCAGGTCCTGGGCGTTAAAATAATTAAAAGGGGTAAGAACCCTTAAAAAGTCGGCCGAATCAACAAGCTCAATGATTACTGAGAGCAGAAAAGTCAGCATTACAAAGCCGGTTGAAACAGAAGTGGCAATTTTAGTAGTGGGACAGATGGCTCCAAAAAAGCTGCCGATTGCCAGGAAAAAGAGCTGGAGGAAAAAAAGTGCCAGCATGGTCACAGAGACTTCACTGACCATCCCGTTGCCATCATTGTAGTAGGCTATAAAGGCAATCGAGGCGATGAAGGTAACGGCATTAAAAACCATCAGATTGATCACGCCGCCAACCAGTTTGGGGGCGATGACCTGAAAACGCCGGCGCGGCCTTGTGTAGATAAAGTCGGCACAATGATCGCGCTCCTCCCGTGATACTGCGATGGCGCCATACATAATGGCGTGAACAGCAGCCAATAACATAAAATAGAGAAAAAAGACTGAATAGAAGCCGGGGATAGTGGCAATATTGACACTTTCCATACCTAAAACGGTCAGCACTTCTTTGGGCAGGCTGTCGAATAAGGCGCTTATATCTACTTCAGAGTCCGCAAAACCCTGATACTTCATCATTCCGGCAAAAATGATAAAACCCTGCGCACAACACCAGATGATTAAGGACTTTAGATTAAGTTTTAATTCTTTTAATAAGATATTCATTTAGTTCACCTGACTTTCTAAATGGCCGGAAGATCTTTTCGTTTAAACAGCCAGTAAGTACCAAGGACAAAAATAACGGTTAGTGCCAGCCATAAGAGCAGATAGGAGGCGTTATACTCCATACGCTCCATGATTTCTTCTAGATTGAAATAGTCAAAGGGAGAAATTAGCCGTAACTTGGGGTCATCGACAGTTTCTTGAATCATCGAAATGACATAAAAGAAGAAAACCGCACCCAGGCTAACAGGAAGGACAGTTCTTATCCTCTTTAAAAAGGTTGAAAGGAAAAGGCCGAGGCTGACAAAAAACAATTGGATAAAAAGCAGGCTTCCATTCATTAAGAGGAAGGTTTTTAAATCAAAACTTTGAGAGTCGATGACAGTCAGGATGATTACTGAACTGATGTTGTAAAAAATATTGGTAATAGCAATCAGAATTAGAGCAGTGAGCATTTTCATGGTGACAGCCCGATTTCTGGTGATTGGCTTAACGAAAAGAAAATCACCGGTTTTCATCCGTACTTCCTGTGAGATAATGGCTACGCCCAGATTCATAGCCTGAATAGCGCCTCCCAGCAGGATAAAGGAAAAGGCAAACTGATAGTAACCCATGATGCTGTCAATGGTGATTGCATCAAGTTTTAAGGCAGCCTGAAAAGCGGCGGGGAAACTGTCGAAGACCTTTTGAAATTCCTCCATCTGGTCGGATAAGGCGGGGTAGAAAAGCATAAACAGAATCAGGATACCTAAAAGCGACAGGCACCAGGTGATCAGTGGGCGGAGATTCATTTTAAGCTCCTGTCTAATGATGTTCATGGCTATTCCTCCTTCTGATAATAATGCATGAAAATTTCTTCAAGAGTCGGTTCTTCAATCAGCATATTGGCAAGTTTAACGCCCTGCAGCCGCTGGATAATCTTGTTGATATCGCCTTTGTACAAAAATTCCATCACGTTGTTTTCAAGTGTCAGATTGGTAACACCGGGTAGATTGAAATGACTGATATCAATAATTCCTTCAAACTCCAGCATCACTTTTTTATAATTATTGCGGCGCATTTCGTTAATGTCTTTAATATCTACGATGGTGCCGTCTTTAATTATCGCCACCCGATGACAGAGTTTTTGAACCTCAGAAAGAATATGGGAAGAAAATAGAACAGTCGCTCCCAGTTCATTTTCCTTGCGGATCAGATCAAAAAACTTCTGCTGCATTAGTGGATCCAGTCCACTGGTAGGTTCGTCGAGAATGATCAGTTTAGGTTCGTGTAAAAGTCCCTGAACGATACCCACCTTTTTCTTGTTACCATAAGAAAGATCATCAATTCGTTTGTTGAGATCCAGATCCATAATATCGGCCAATTCCTTGATTCTGGCAGGATTGACATTGTCATAGAAGCTGGCAGAATATTTTAAGACTTCCAGAACCTTCATATGTTCATAGTAAAAGACTTCAGAGGGCAGATAGCCGATGTCCCGTCTGATTTCGTGGCCGTATTTAATGCAGTCCTTGCCAAAAATTGTGGCAGATCCTTTTGTTGGATAGATCAGGGATAAAAGGGTTCTAATAGTTGTCGATTTACCGGCGCCGTTGGGGCCGATAAAACCATAGATTTCGCCTTCCTCAACTGAAAAGCTGACATCTTCGATGCCCCGATGTTTTCCGTAATATTTAGTCAGACCATTTATTTCAATGACATTCATGAGGTCACCTCCTTGATTTAATGATATTGTACCCCAATTTTCATAGGTGTAAACCCGGTGCTGTTCGAATTTTGATAAGGACGTGGATAAACTGTTGATAACAGGGCTTGAATCCGCAGAAAGGCAAGGGTAAAATAATGATACCACTAAAAAAAGGAGAAAGCGATGAAAATTGCAGTGACAAGCAGCGGGAAAACATTGGACGATCAGGTGACTAAAGAATTTGAAAAAGCGGCCTATCTGCTGATTATAGAAACCGATAATCTGAGCTTGAGTGTTTTTGAAGGACATGGAGATGGGCTTGAGTTAGCCGGGCAGATAAAGGAATATGACTGTGAAGGGGTTATTACCGGTGAAATCGAAGAGGATTCATTCTATGCTTTGGCGGATGAAGGGATTACCCGTTTTAAGGGAGATGGGATGGCAGTTGGGGAAGCTCTTGATAAAATGGAAAAAAGACAACTTGAGTATCTCAGGGATTATAAAGGCGCACCTCCTGGCCATCACCATCATTAAAGGCAATAATAAAAACGTTTGACTTTTTATGATAAAGCCCCTATAATAGGTTAGTATGACAAAAGTTAATACTAACATGGAGAGATGTCTGAGAGGTCGAAGGAGCACGCCTGGAAAGCGTGTGTGCGTGATAAGCGTACCGAGGGTTCGAATCCCTCTCTCTCCGCCATGAAAAGAAATTAAAAACGGCTTGATATAGCCGTTTTTTTAATGCCTAAAATATGATTCAATAGTTTTGACCCCTTAATTGACCCCTTAGAGATCATTTTAATTTACAGCGTATCTATAAAAGCATTCATGCGTTCAGAGCTTGCTTTTCTCATGGCATCGGTGACGTGTGCATATGTATCCATCGTGAAGGCTGCTGAATGGTGGCCTAAGTTTTCCTGTACGGTTTTAACATCGTCACCAACTTGAAGGGATACCACCGCAAAGGAATGTCGCAGGTCATGAAAGCGCAGTTCTGGCATTCCCAGATCAGTAACAATCTTCTTATAATTCTTCGATATCGTTTCATGCTTCATATGTGTACCCAACGGATTGGTGAAAACAAAATTATTCGGGTTCTGCCATGCCGATCCAGCCCGTAACCGACTTTCTGACTGCTTTACTTTCTCATTTATCAGGGTAGCCATGACCAGGTCAGCGGGTTTAATCAAACGGGTTTTATTATTCTTTAGGCTTGCCCACTGGTAACCGCCTTTTAATTTCTGATATTGCCGATAAACATAGATGGTGCCAGCTTCAAAATCGACACAATCCCAGGTAAGGCCGATAATTTCCGATTGCCGTAACCCGGTAAATAAATCAATGAGATATAGATTTTCAAATTGATGCCCTTTTATGGCTTCTCTAAAGGCCGGAATAAGGGTTTTATCCATGGGTTTGATTTGTGATTTTACCACCTTTGGAAGTGTGCAGGTATCGGCCGGATTAACCCGGATATAACCCAGATCCATAGCTTGTTTAAGTCCTTTGTGCAGCACACCATGAATGTTTTTAACCGTCTTGGGGGAATATTCTTCATTCAGTTTATTATAAAATTTCTGAATATGGTGCGGTGCCAGTGCGGAAAGCTTGACCCTACCCAGTGACGGGATAATGTGATTGTCGATTTGCGTTCTGTATGACTTAAGCGTGAGCGGTTTTAAATTCAGGACATAATCATTAACCCAGATTTTAAACCAGTCAGAAACCGTTAATTTTGACGGTTCTTTATAATCGCCACTATCAATGGTGGCGGTAACGGCAATTAGTTTTTTTCTTACTTCCTGTTGGGTGGCACCATAGATAGATTTGCGGATCTGTTTTCCAGTACCGGGATCATGACCCAGCGTGTACCGGGCTTCCCATCTTCCATCAGGACGCAAGCGGATCGTTCCCGATCCCTGGGCGTTTCTGGTTTCCTTTTTCTTTGCCATATACAAAATGTTCCTTTCATAAAATTGAATCGGAAATGTAGTGTCAAATGTCGGTAAACTCAACAATTGATACTAAGTTATTTTTTATATTCAGCTATTTTCATGATAGACTGTTGGTTATTCATGGTCATTTTGATGATCTATAATAAAAATTGCTTGATATTCGGGTATTTTAGTTAATAGTTCAACGCTTTCAATTGCCTTCCTTTTCCCAGTATCATTAAGTTTGTTGAAAAAATTGAGTAATTCTTTTTGACTTGATGATTTTAAATGTTTTAAAAATTGCTCTTTATTTTCATCACCTAAATCACCAGCGACATAACCAATTAGCATTCCTAAAAAGTATCTCATTTCTAAAGGTATGTTACCTCCTAAATCGCCGTTCTCAAATTGCTCTAATAATTTGATATCAAAATCGGTATTTTCATGAATTTCATCGTTTGTCATTCCCATTTTTTCACGGGCTTGCTTAAAGTGTGTAATAAGTGCAGATTCATCTAAGTTTTGATAATCATTAAAAGGTATAGAAGGAATTAAATTATCTAAAGTATCTATATCAGGAAATAAAGAACCAATTTCATAAAGTCTTATAATTTCTGGTTGTATCCCAGTTATTTTAGACAATTCTTCACGTGACATATTTTTCTCTTCTCTATAATTCCTAATTGTTGTACCTAAAGGCATCTTGTCATAACCATCATTAATCATTCCAACGGTTACTTTTAGAACATCCGCAATAGCTTCGATAGTTTCACGCTTTTCAGTGTCAGAATCTCTTTTTATTAATGAATAAAGCGTCGTTACTGGCATATTTATTGATTTTGCAAGTTCTGTGGTAGTCATGTTTTGTTTTTTTAGAATTTTTTTAATATTACTTCCAATCCCCATTTGCACACATCCTTTTCTTAATATTAAAACACGAAATATCAGTCAAGTAAATATAAAACACGAAATAATCGTAATATATTTTAAATAATGCTTGCAATTACGATAATATCGTGTTTTAATATAAAAAACACGATATTATCGTAATTGAGGAGGTGGACAAATGAAAATCAATAAATCAAGTCTAGATATTGCGATGGCAAATAAAAAAATTAATTTTAGGGGACTTTCTGAACTGTCAAATGTTTCTACGTCAACGTTGTCTTACATCAATAATGGTAAGCATTGTAGACCTGAAATAGCTGGTAAGATAGCCAAAGCATTAGATATGTCAGTCGAAAATTTAATTGAAAAGGAGACCTAAAAATGAATGATGATAATTGCAATAATCTAACCGGGGCTGAAATGCTCGATTTGCTTGCAGATCTGGTTGTGGGAACCTACCACAATGATATCCGGCATGAGCTTCTTAATTTTATTGAGAGCTTAAAAGAAGGGTTGCCAAAAATATTTGGTGAGGTTGGAAAGAGAAGTGATAAAGATATTCTTATGAGTGAAATCAGTCATTTTAAAAAGGAAATGTGTACAGCAATAGAGCCGTTTAACAATTATTTGCGAATTGATGGCATGTTATCTTTAGCAAGGTCATTAGAGATATTGATTGAAGCTGAATACTTGGAAATGTTTGAAGAATTGGTTAATTTTCATGCTGATATCGCATATTGTCGGGGAAATATTCAGTAAGCAAATAAAGCGGGTGATGAAACAGTTAAAATATTTTGAAAGGATGAAAGCACATGGAAAAGCTAACTTATAATGTTGCTGAAATAGCGGTGTTAATGGGGATTTCAAAAGGAAACGCATATGAATTAACGCATCGGGATAGTTTTCCAGCTATTAGAATCGGTCGCAGAATTTTGATTCCAAAGCAAGAATTTTTAACCTGGCTAGGTGCCGAAGCAAGGGGAGAATATGGAACAAATGAAGTATAAATATGTTTATGAAAAAAGGTGTGAAAATGGCAGACAATAAAAAATATTACTATTTGAAATTGAAGGATAATTTCTTTGATGATGAGAAAATTATAATCCTTGAAAGCTTACCAGATGGCTATTTATATGCAAACATATTAATGAAAATGTATTTAAAAAGTTTAAAGGGTAACGGGCGTTTGATGTTCAATGAAAGAATACCTTATAATTCTCAATTGCTGGCACAATTAACCAGGCATTCGGTCGGTGTCATTGAAAAGGCAATAGATATATTCTTAGAATTCGAATTAATAGAAGTGATGAATAACGGGGCAATATATATTACCAATATACAGAACTTCATAGGTTCTTCCAGCAGTGAAGCGGATCGACAAAGAGAATACCAAAGACGTTTAAAAGAATCGAAGGGTATTGATTCAAAAGAAATTATCAAAATAGAATCGTGTAAGAAATCTAACGGAGAAACTAACGATGTTTCTAACGATAATGAATCAAATAAGAAATTATGTAAGAAATCTAACATTGAACCTAACGAAAATGGTCAATGTAAGAAATCTAACATTGAATCATGTAAGGAATCTAACGCAGATTTTGAAAAAGTGCGTAAGGAATCTAACAAGATTTCTACACCAGAGATTAGAGATAAGAGATTAGAGATTAGAGATAAGAATTTAGAGATCAGAGATAAGAGACTAGAGACTAGAGACTTAGATTATTCCTCTGACCCAGCTTTTCAGATTTTAGAACAAGCAATCAGTAAAAAGAAAGCTGAAATAGAAAAATATAAAAAAACCGATATTGAAGAGCTTGAACCAATTGGCGATACGCTTCTAAATAATTACTCTGAAATAGAAGACTATTTAATTTTAACTGATGAGGATATTCAATACTTTGTTGATTGTTGGAATAACATTGATATTTCAGGAAAGATAAAAAAGCTCACGGATAAGCAGATTGAAAAGCTTAAGGATAATGTTAATCAATTTGGAATTGGACAGGAGCCTAAAGAAAAGATTGATCATTTATTTGACAGCATTACAGATAGTCTTTATCTACTTGGTGAAGCTGAACATGAATTTAAACTTATGATTAATTGGGTCTTAAAACCGGAAAACTGGGAAAAGATTATTAGTGGTGATTATGAAAGCTGGGGCGGTGTCATTTAGTGACAATATAAAGGCCTTAATAATCGTTATGATGGATTTGAACAGTAGAAGCATTAAAAAAGCCGTATGCGGTCAAATAGTCGAAAAAAATGATGTTTAAAGATGGGGTATCAAATATGAAATTGATAGCAATAAAAAATCGTCATCAAATCGCACTTGATGACGAAAGCTGTAATGAATAATTACAGTAACCAAAATCATCTTGATTATATCACTAAAAATTGAATTTGACCAGACCTGTAAAAGTAACTGTAAGGCTAACAGTAAAACTAATAAAAGGAGTGTGAGAGCTATTAACATTTTTAATCGATTCAAGAAAAAAGAACCTGACCCCCAGCAGATGGAACGGGCAGAATTAATCAGCGGAAACAACAGTTTTTCGCCATGGTCAGGTGATGCCTATTCACTGGACATATACCGGGGCGGGGTTGATTCCATCGCCCGGAATTGTGGCAAGCTGAAAGGCTCGCATATTATCAGCTATGCGAATCAGCAAAAGACCCAGGGTGACGAAAGGCTTAACCGGATTTTACAGGTGGCACCTAACCCCTATATGACGGCCTATGATTTTCTGTATAAGATGGTCACGCACTATTATTTATATAATAACGCTTTTGCCTATTTGCAGAAGGATAAAAAAGGCCAGGTAATTGGCATTTATCCCATGGGCGCAAATCAGGTGGAGTTTTTAACCGATCCAACGGAAACAATGTACTGCAAGTTTTTATTGACGGGTGGTAAAGAAGTGATCCTTCCTTATGCGGATATCATCCACTTGCGCCGGAATTTCAACGAAAATGATTTGCTGGGTGATCAGAACACCGCCATCATGGACACGCTGGAACTGGCACACGCACAGAGTGAAGGAATGGTAACCAGCATTCAGACATCGGCTAATATTCGGGGGCTTATAAAGCATACCACAATCTTAAATGATGAAAGTCTCGAAGAAAGCCGTAAAAAATTCATGGAAAACTTTCTACAGATGAACAACAATGGCGGTGTGGCGGTAATAGATCAAAAAATGGAGTACACGCCAATCAATCAAACCCCAGCCAATATTGATACTGGCCAGATAGAAGCCATCAAAACAAAAATTTACAACTATTTGGGCATATCGGAAAGCATTGTGAACAGCTCATACAATGAAGATCAGTTTTCAGCCTTTTATGAGTCAACGCTTGAACCGATCGCCTTGCAATTAAGCCTTGAATTTACCCGGAAAATCTTTAATGACCGGGAACAGGAATATGGCAATAAAATATGCTTTGAATCCGGCAGGCTGATATTTTCCAGTAATGCCACCAAAGTAAGAATGATTAGGACACTGGTGCCTCTGGGATTACTGTCTATTAACCAGGCATTGGAAATTTTAAATCTTCCAAGTATTCCAGATGGTGACAAACGGATTCAGACTTTAAATGTGATATCACAAGATAAAGCGGATCAGTATCAATTGAATGATATGGAGGATGAGGAAATATGAAAGAAAAAAGAATAGCAGAAATAAGAGCCACCGACCCGGCAGGTGAGGAACAAGGCCTTATTATAAAAGGTATGCCTGTGGTGTTTGAACAGGAAACCGAAATAAAAGACCCGGCAGGATCTTACAAAGAAATTATTAGAAGGGGTGCGCTTGATGGTTGCGATATGACCGACACCCGGTTGCTTTACAATCACGATATAAAGCGTATTCCATTGGCTAGAACACCTAAAACATTGCAGTTTAATATTACCCCGGCAGGGTTAGAAATGATTGCAGCGTTACCGGATACGGCAGAAGCAAGGTCAGTTCATACGGCAGTTAAAAATGACCTTTTGACAGGAATGTCATTTGCATTTACCGTTCCTGTAGGTGGGGACAAGTACGACCGGAAAACTAACACAAGGGAAATACTGAAAATATCAAAAATATATGAGTGTTCTGTGGTGCCTTATCCGGCTTACCCTCAAACGAGTGTAGAAGCCAGGGCGGTTATAGATGCACCAAAAGATGAAGCAACCAAAAAAGCCATTAAATTGGCAGCAAATAAAATTCTATTTACGAAGGAGAAAAAATAAAATGAAATTTGAAACAGTGGCAGAAGCCTTTAATTATTACAGAAGTGCAAACTTAGCGGAAATTGAAACCAGAGCAGCCCAGATTAAGGGAACCATAGACACCGATCCAGAAGCGGACGTAATGAGCCTTAATATTGAAATTCAGGGTTTATCCCAGGCAAAAGAAAACCTTAAAGACAATCAGAAAAAGCCGGAACCGGAACCACGAGGACAGTTTAACCCGATTACCGGGGGAACCTTTGAGAAAAGAGCCAGTGACGCAGCCTTAACCGGGGATGTGCTGGAAAGTCCAGAATATCGGTCAGCGTTCTTTAAAACCCTGCTAGGCCAAGCATTAACACCATTTGAAACAGCAGCCTTTAAACGGGCGCAGGAAGTTGAAAAACGGGCAGATGCTTTTAACACTGTTACCAGTGCAGCAGCAGTTTTACCGACTCAAACACTGAATGAAGTAATCAGCAAAGCCCGGACAATGGGCGGTTTATTGCCACAGTGCCGATCCTTCAATATGCCGAGTAAAATTAGTATTCCTGTGGGAACACCGACCGGGAAAGCAGCATGGCACACAGAAGGGACAGCAGTTGAATCAGAAGATAGCAGCGTGGTAAATGTTGATTTTGACGGGTACGAGATTATAAAAGTATTCTCAATCAGTGCAGCAGCCAAAAAAATGAGTATTTCAGCCTTTGAATCATATATGACCACGGAACTATCAGCCAGTGTTATGGAATGTATTGCGGATAGTGTTGTTAATGGGACAGGAACCACCCAGGGAACCGGGATTGAATCCATTAGCTGGGTTGCTGGCACCAATGCCGTTGAATACACAAAATCTGGCATTCCAAGTTACACCGATTTTGTAACACTAATGGGCAAACTAAAACGGGGTTACAGTAACGGCGCAATATTTGCCATGAATAACTCGACCCTTTACACCCACGTTTACAACATTGTGGATGGAAACGACAGACCTATTTTTATTACAGATCCCAAAAATGAGGGAATCGGCTTTATTCTGGGTAAGCCTGTGGTTATTGATGATAACATTGCCGATGGTGATATTTACCTGGGTAACTTTAAGTATTTTGGTTATAACATTCCCGAAGGAATTGCCATTGAAGTATCCAGAGAATCCAGTTTTAAATCTGGCCTGATTGATTACCGGGCTTTAGCAGTTGCCGACTGCAAGCCGATTGTCACAGAAGCCTTTGTTAAGCTGTATGAAGCAGCCGTATAAATGATATGACAATTACAGAAGCAAGAGACTATTTGAGGATAGACGGAACAGACAATGACGGGGTAATTTCCCCGTTGCTGTCTGCTATCCCGGATTATATTGAAACCACTACAGGAATGAGCGCAGACCAGCAGGCAAGCGAACCTTTAGCGGATACAGTCAGTAAATTTCTTTTAGCCTTGTGGTATAACGCAGAAGGCACCGACAGCGAAAAACTGGAAAGGACAATTAATAGTTTGCTGAAAGTATTAACGGCCATGGCGGTTGATCCAGCAGAATAGGAGTTTATAACAATGGCACAGGGCTATGCAAAACATTTTTATCAATCGGTGGTTTGGAAAAAGACATCAAAGGCCTATGCAGCCAGCCAGCACTTTATTTGTGAGCGGTGCGGAAAGCCAGGGCGCATAGTCCACCATAAACATTACATTACACCGAAAAACATTAATGACCCTGAAATTACTTTGAGCTGGGACAATCTGGAATATTTGTGTCAGGATTGCCACACCTATGAGCATTTAGCCGGATCGGAATGTATGAAGGGTTTGTGCTTTAACAGTGAGGGGGAACTTATCAAAAATGAATAGCGTTGAACCGATAAGAGAAAAAGACGATATTATCAATTTTGTTGAGTACCTGAAAGAGCGCAACGAACGTGATTATATTTTGGCCATGACCGGGTTTTATTCTGGCTATCGCATATCTGATTTGTTAAGCTTGAGAGTAAGAGATTTTAGGGATAAAGATTATTTTTATTTCCGGGAACAGAAAACAAATAAGCAGACGAAAATAATAATCAATCCAGAATTAAAAAGAGCAGCGAATGAGTACATTTATTTCAATAGTCTGAAAGATGATGATTATATGTTTAAAAGTCAGAAGGGGTATAACAAGCCGATAACCAGGCAACGGGCTTATGTGATATTGTCGACAGCAGCTAAGGCGATTGGTTTGCATGGTAGCTTTGGCACTCACAGTTTAAGAAAGACAATGGGCTATCACTATTACAAACAGACTAACGATATTGTCACATTGAAGATGATCTTCAATCATTCATCAATTGATGTGACGTTATTGTACATCGGTGTGACACAGGACTTAATGAATAAACAATTAAAAGGTTTTAAGTTATTTTGATAATGTTACACAATGAAGCAAGGAAATATAGTGGGCTTAAAATAGAAGTGCTGAAAAGGGCATTAAAAAGCGGTTCTTTTTGCTGTAAATTTATAAAACTTTTAAATGGGAAGGCCAAAAAGCAGGTGGAAATTAGAATAATGATACACAATGAAAAAAGAAAACATTTAATTTGTGCAAATGGTTGAAAATAGTTTATTAATGGGCTTTGGCGGGCTTGTGAAAAACATTACACAATTACAGATAAGTAACATTATTTTGAACGAGAATTTACGCATAAAAAAACAGTTGATGATTTTGAAAAACGTGATTATATCCCCCCTTGTTTGAAGTTGGAAAAAGCCAATTAGGAACCGTAGGATGGCCTTTAGAAAACCTCTAAAGTGAATTTTAAAATTTAGGGGGGGGGTAAAATGCTAAATGGGGGAAATGAATAAAATTGAAAAAGAAAAATGAAGAAAAAGAAATTGAATATGAAAATTATATTCTAACATACTGGAATCAGATCCAATCTGGTGAGGTGATCGTGTCCAACCGGGTAGCTAAGCAATATGAAAAAATTGTGAATGCTCTTGAAAATCCCAAAGAGGGATATCATTTTGATGTAGATCGGGGAAATAGACCAATATATTTTATAGAAAAGTTTTGTAGACATAGTAAGGGTGAATGGGCTGGAAAACCCGTTATGCTGGAATTATTCCAAAAGGCTTTTATCATGTCGCTATTTGGATTTATAAATGATGAAACGCGTTATCGGCAATACCGCGAATCACTGTTCATGGTTGCCCGGAAAAACGGGAAATCCACCATGGCCAGTGGGATAGCCTTGTATATGATGATTTTTGATCTTGAACCGGGCGCAGAGGTTTACAGTGTGGCCAGTAAAAAAGACCAGGCTAAAATTATTTTTGATGAAACACATAATATGGTGAAGCAATCGCCAGAATTATCAAAACATATAAGAAAACGGAAAACTGACCTATTTGTTGAAGCGAACATGTCAAAGTTTGAGCCATTGGGTAAGAATTCAAATAGCCTTGACGGTCTAAACAGTCATTTGTGCATTATTGATGAACTTCACAGCATTAAAGACCGTAATATCTATGAGGTGCTTAAACAGTCTATGAGTGCCAGACGGGAACCATTAATGCTGATGACAACAACGTCTGGGACAGTCAGAGAAAATATTTTTGATGATATCTATGAATATGCTTGTGGTGTTTGTGATGGTGGCTTTGAAGATGATACCTTTTTGCCTATTATCTATGAAATGGACGACAAAGAGGAATACAAAGATAAAAATTTATGGACCAAAGCAAACCCAGGTTTAGGAATCATTAAGAAGATTGATGATCTTGAAAATAAAATTAGCCGGACAGAGAACAGCCCGAACGATTTAAGCGGGGTTTTGTGTAAGGATTTCAATATCAAGATGAACGCTTATAATGCCTGGTTGCGCTGGGACGATATTGTGAACGAAAAAACTTTTGAACTGGAAAGATTCAGGGGATCGTATTTTATTGGCGGTGCGGATCTGGCCAGATGTGGAGATTTAACTTGTGCAACGGCCTTAATGTTGGATCGGGAAACAGAGGAACGGTTTGTGACACAAATGTACTGGCTACCAGAAGATTCATTTAATGAACGGGTGGAAACCGACAAAGTACCTTATGACAAGTGGCGTGAACGGGGATTATTGAGACTGTGCAGCGGAAATACCATTGATTATAAAGATTTAACGGCGTGGTTTCTGGAATTGGTACAGATTCATGGCATTAATCCGGCATGGATTTATTACGATGCTTATTCAGCTACATACTGGAAAGATGAAATGATTATGGAAGGTTTTAACATGATCCCATGTAGACAGGGAGCCAGGACATTAAGCTTACCAATGGAAAGGCTGGGGGCAGATCTGGCAGCAAAAAAGATTAATTACAATAATCATCCAATTCTTAGATGGTGCCTGTCTAATACGGGTGTTATCGTGGATCGAAATGAAAACATTATTCCCGCTAAAGCCAGTAGCCCGAAAATGAAAATTGATGGTACAGCGTCTTTACTGGATGCCTATGTGGGTTTGTGTGACCATTACCAAGAATTCATGAACGCAGTTTAAAAAACAAGCTCTATATCGCTGTTTTAAGCCATTTTTTTAGTTATGATGTGTGCCAATACTATTAAAACGGTTTGACAGCTGGGCGTTTTCTGGGAAAAGGAAGGCAAAATGAAAAAATACTTGAAAGATAAAAAGATACAGATATTCAAAGAAGATTATACCGAAAATGTTTTAGGTGAACAGGTGCCAACGCTGGTGGCTCTTCATGCTGGTAGCTTATGGGCATATGTACGGCAATTGTCAGCAAAAGAACTTTATGAAGCTGCTGCAATCCAAAGTGATGAAGAAATGTTATTTGTCATTAATTGGCGAAACGATATTGACCCGGTAACGTGTGTTATTAAATACAAAGGCCTGTATTATGACATTAAGCGGGTTGATACTTTCGAAGGGTACAAACAGGATATAAAAATCTATGCAGAAGCTGGATCGGTAAACCAAGGAACATGGAATGAGTAACAGAGGTTAAACGAAAGGATAATAAAATATTATGGAAAATACGAGTTTAAAAGCATTATGGGATGATGCAGCGGAAAATATTTATCAGGAAACGGAAGAATTTAATAGGCTGTATGGGATATATAGGCGTTCCCTTGGTAAGCTGGAAACTATAGATGAACAGTTAATGAATGAAATTGGCGAAGCTGTACAGGTGATGACTGAACGAGACAATTACGAATGCTTTGTTCTGGGTTTTAAGGTGGCCATGGATCTTATTATGATGCGAATAAGCGAATTTTAGGCCGGACAGGGACGGGATATAAATGTTAAGTAGAGCAGAAATAGACGAATTGTTTAATCATGAATCCTTTTTTGTTGGGGATGAAGATGTTGTAACGGTCGAATATGCAGAAAAGATTTTTGGTAAAAATGCTGTGAAATACGCCATAAGACAGCACAATAGTAGTCAAAAAATATATATGCGGGGGAAAGAATTTTTCCGGTTTATTGAAAGATATGGTTTTTTAATAGCAGCAGATTTTATTAATAGTAAAAATTTTGAAAAACAAACAACGAGGAAAAATAAAAAGATAATGAGTATGCACAGTGAAAAATTGCTTAATGAAAATCAGATAAAAGAGCTGTTTAAAAAAGAATCAGTATTTCTTTATATGAAAGATGTAGTTTTGTATGAAAGAGCAGAAACTATTTTTGGTAAAGAAGCTGTTGAATATGTAATAA
This sequence comes from Eubacteriaceae bacterium ES3, assembly GCA_030586155.1. Classification (NCBI taxonomy): domain Bacteria; kingdom Bacillati; phylum Bacillota; class Clostridia; order Eubacteriales; family Eubacteriaceae; species Eubacteriaceae bacterium ES3. The sequence continues at coordinate 132,388 of CP130741.1, forward strand.
ATGCTTCGAACCCTGGTGGATTGTGGAGTTATTTTTGGCATGGTGACAATCGGATTGTTTCTTTTACATTAGCTGGCTTAAAGCAGGTTTCAAGTTACTACAGTGTTGAACATGTTTTAAAGTTGCGAGAAAAAGAGAAGCAAAAACAATGTGAAGAATAGTACAGGTTAAAGAAGAATAAAAAATAATACTTATGCATAATAATCCTTGAAGAGCATTTTTACTTCAGGGATTATTTTATTGAAAATCTGACCCCTTAGACAATATTTTGACCCCTTAATTGACCCCTTAGAAAAAATATTTTAGAAAAATTAGATGTTATTGAACAGTTTAAAAAGCACTTAAAAACGCATATTAAAGGCTTTGGCAATTCCATAAAAGATTAAGTATGACAACCATACAATAATTCGAATCCCTCTCTCTCCGCCATGAAAAGAAATTTAAAACGGCTTGATATAGCCGTTTTTTTAATGCCTTAAAGTTGAACGCTGTGTTTTGACCCCTTATCTGACCATCTAGAGATCTCGTGTACAGCATAATATTCTGTAAGCTTTTATTTCTCTAATTTTGCATTCGGCAAAACAAATATCGCTAATAACAATCCAATCCCAACAAGGATGGTCAAAACAAGTCCAACATGATCCATTGAGATTGACAGTGCATTTGTTAGTATTTTTTCTATCTGTTGAGCAGTCTCAGGGGAAATATTAACCCCTTGGTCTAGTGTGTCCTTAAAGGTATTAATATTTTTTATCAGAATTTCCTGAATCTGCGTTTTTGATAAGCCCGAAGTAATTGAAAAATTTGCATCAACTATGCCTTGAGCAATATTTGAAAAAACGCTTGAAAATAATACGCTCCCTGCTACTGCAATACTTGATGAATTACCTAAATTTTGAAAAGTTAAAAGCATTCCTGAACCTTCATTTTTCCATGCTGGCTTTACATTGCTTAAAGCTAAATTGTAGGCAATGCTAAATGCCACACCGACTCCAAAACCAATAAAAAGAAAAGCAAAGATAAAACTGGAACCGCTAATAGCAGAAAATTCACCCCAAAATTGAGCTCTCATTAAAGTTATTCCCGCCATGATTGAGAGAAGACCAGCAATAATCATGACCTTCGGAGAGAAACGATACACAAGTTTAGTGACGAAGAGTGAAGATATTAGAAGTGCGATTGATAAAGGCATCAGGCTAATGCCAGTATCCATGGCATTGTAATTGAGTGCATTTTGCATAAAGACAGGCATACAGAACATAATTCCGGCAAAACTCATTTGCCCAAACAGATAGACCAATATAGCAGGAAAAAAGACATTGTTTGTAAACATCTGAGGGTGAAATAATGCAGGTTTTTCATTTTTGATCCTTCTATTCAGCCAAAAAAGTAGAATAATAAGTAAGCATATACCTAGAAGGATAGATAGGAAGGATGCTGATAATCCAAATAGAGAGATCTCAACACCACCGATTATAAGCGGATTTTTTTCAAAAAACCAGCCATAAACATTGGCGTTTAAGAAGCCCAGGATAATAAAAAACAATCCAATGCCGGAAAACAAAAAGCCAACATAGTCTATTTTGGGGCGGGCATCTTTTTCAATAAGATCCTTGGGAATAACGCCAGAAAAAAGGATAGCAATTATTACAACGAAGGCCTCACCACCAAAAATAAATCGCCAGGAAAGATAGGTTGTAACAACCCCACCAACAATTGGACCAATTGCCAGAGCAACGGCAGCAACGGTGGCATAGATTGACATGGCTTTTGCCCGGTCCTGTCCTTCATAATTTGTTACAATAATCGATAACACCGCCGGCATCATGATTGCTGCGGCAATCCCTTCAATTACGGCCCACCCTATTGCCAGCATCATTACATTTTGGCTGAATGCTGCGATTAGCGTTCCGGTTGCATAAGTCATCAAACCCAATCTAAATGAAACTTTCTTTCCCAGGATATCAGATAATTTTGCCCCGAATAGCATACATGATGCCATGACCAGAGCATAAAATGAAATAATACTCTGAACCGCTTCTACAGTAGTTTGCAGATCTGTAACAATATTTGAAATTGAAACATTCATTGCAGTTGAATCGATCACAATAACAAAAGTTGCCATTAAAACGACTAATAGAATATTCCATTTGCCCTTATTAATATTTTCAGTATTCTCCAATTTATACGCCTCCCTTATAATAGTTATCATTGACATATTAGCATAGTTTACGCGAATTTAAATCTTTTTTTTATGTATTTATAAATCCTGCTATTGTATGTACCCTTTTGAAAGTTGAATAACCCTCAGCGCTTTAAAATATGCCTGTATATAAATATGATAAATGGATACTTATATATAAAGCAAGAAATTTTATGATGAATTTCTTTTAGGTAGTATTAAAGGGATAGCTGAAGCTGTTATAATGGTATGGAAAATTTCATTAGCATTTGGAAAAATCAAGAATTCAAAGCATTAGTATCAACGGATGCATATTAGAGGGTAAGGAGTTTTTTAAATGGAAAATAATATGGAAAAGCTAAGTGATCTAACAATTGATGAGTTTCTGGAAAAGCTGTCGATTTGTAAATTCCCTGGACCGGCAGCTGGTTCTGCGGTAGGAACCATTCAGGCAATTACCGCGGCATTAATGAAAATGGCCTGTTGTTGTACATTAAAGAAAGATCCCGAGAATTCTATTTGTAAGGCTTCGATAGAAGTTGCTGAAGCGCTGCAGGCAGATGCTTTAATCCAGAGCGAAGCTGATATTCTAGCTTATATGGAAGTGATCAGAGCAGGGAAAAGTAATGAACCTCAAAGCTACCAGCAGGCTATGGAAGGGGCGATTGGTCCGTTTACGAATTTGCTTGATAACTGTTATCAACTGCTGATCGAAGTTCAGAAGATTTTACAGGATAGTTATTCCCTGGTTTTGGGGGATCTGGTTATTTGCGCAAGCTTGGCTGAAGCGGTTGCTGCCGCTGCTAAAGCTGGTATTGATATCAATTCAATGTCTTTAACGGACCAAAACGTCAAGCAAAAAATTCTTAAAAATGCAAGCGAGCGTTATCAGTTATGCCTGGGTTTGAAAGAGGCTATTTTGGCACAGGCTCTGGCGCCGGAAAGCGCCAGTCAAGTAATTGACGAGAGTCAAAAGGTTTTAGAATTCTGGTTTGATCCGGAAAATAAACCATACTGGTTTCAAAAAAATGAATCTTTTGATCAAAACTTACGCGATCAATTCTATGTTCTCTGGCAGGCTGCCTGTAAGGGAGAACTATCGCTATGGCGGCAGACGATAAGGGGGAGGCTGGCCGAAATAATTTTATTGGATCAGTTTTCCAGAAATTTCAATCGAAATGGGGAAATGGCTTTTTCTCAGGATTCAATGGCGCTTGTCCTGGCCCAGGAAGCGCTTCGGCAACCGGAATTCAAGAGTTTGCTGCAGTCTGAAAAACAATTTATTTTAATGCCTTTTATGCATTCGGAATCAGCAGCTATCCATGAACAGGCTTTATCTTACTTTGAAGAGTTGAATGATTCAGAAACTTTGGAGTACGAAATAAAGCATAAAGCGATTATCGATCAGTTTGGCAGATATCCTCATCGTAACGATATTCTAGGCCGGGTATCTACCTCTGAGGAGATAGAATTTCTTAAACAGCCAGGCAGCAGTTTTTAGATAATCGTCATTGAGATATTTGGGGAATAAAAAGATGTTTAAATAGTTTTAGTGCAAACGATAAGTAAAAATATAATAATAAATGGGCTCCAAAATGGAGTACTCTGATTGTACTCAGAAAATGGAGAAAAGTAGGGCTATGACATTATGAGATAGCCGTATTGAAGTGGCCTTTATAAATTTAATTTGAATTAAATTTATAAAGGCGTTTTTTTGTTTTTTGAAATCTTAGGGGTTAAAAAAGTGTCAACAAATACCAAGACATAATCGATGGGAGAATTAACTAGTGTTAATATCGATATCTAAACAATAATCATTCTTGACAACTGGATATACAGGTATATAATAGAATAAATAAAAGGATTACAAAAGTGGAGGCGTAATTATGAATTCTAATTTTAGCTGTAAGACCTGTCAAAGTGCGGACCAGAATCTGGAAAATTTCATTTCTGGATTAAGTTATGAAACCTCGCATCATCGAGTGGAGGGGCAAAGTGTTAAATGTGGTTTTGGTCTGCAGGGAATCTGCTGTCGACTATGTTCCAATGGTCCTTGCCGGATTAGTCCCAATGGACAAAAAGGGGTATGCGGAGCAACTGCGGATACCATCGTGGCCCGTAACTTTTTAAGAGCTGTGGCGGCCGGATCAGGCTGTTATATTCATGTTATTGAAAATACAGCTTTGATGCTTAAAAAAACCGCTCAGAGTAAAGGCGTTCTAAAAGGAAAAAATACGCTCAAAAAACTTGCTGATATTTTTGGAATTGATGAAGTTGACGAATATCTATGCGCTGAAAAAGTGGCAGATGCAGTTCTGGCTGATCTCTATAAGCCTGATTATATAAAAATGGAACTGGTTGAGAAGTTGGCTTATGCGCCACGATTTAAACGTTGGATGGAACTGGATATTCTGCCTGGTGGAGCTAAATCGGAAGTGTTTGCGGGTGTAGTCAAAACGTCAACCAATCTGAATTCCGATCCCGTTAATATGTATTTGAACACTCTGAAATTAGGAATCTCAACTGGTCTTTACGGTTTAACCCTGACTAATCTTTTAAATGATGTCCTCTTAGGTGAACCGGCTATTCGCCTGGCACCAGTGGGACTGCGTGTTATCAATCCGGATTACATTAATATTATGATAACAGGTCACCAGCATTCTATCTTTACCTATTTGCAGGAGCGTTTAACGGATAAGGATGTGATTGAAAAGGCTGAAAAGGCAGGCGCTAAAGGATTTAAATTAGTGGGTTGTACCTGTGTTGGTCAGGACCTGCAGCTGCGCGGCGAACATTATCAGGAAGTATTCGACGGTCATGCCGGTAATAATTTTACTTCCGAAGCCATTCTGGCTACTGGCGGGATTGATGCAGTCTTATCTGAGTTTAACTGTACTCTGCCGGGGATTGAACCAATTTGTGATGAACTGATGATTAAACAGATCTGTCTGGATGATGTCGCCAAGAAAGCCAATGCAGAATTAAAACCTTTTGTTTTTGAAAAAAGGGAAGAGCAGGTTGAAGAAATTCTTGATGCAATTACTGAATCTTACAAAAACCGTCGTGGTCAAGTGGCAATTAATTTACAGCCGGAACACGGTAATAATGATACTTTAACAGGTGTTAGTGAGACATCCCTAAAAGCATTCCTGGGTGGAAGCTGGAAACCGTTAATCGATCTGATAGTTAGTGGTGATATTAAAGGAATTGCCGGTGTTGTAGGTTGCTCGAGTCTCACAGCTGGTGGTCATGATGTGTTAACGGTTGACCTGGTAAAAGAACTGATTTCTAAAGATATTCTGGTTTTATCAGCTGGATGTTCTTCTGGTGGTCTGGAAAATGTGGGTCTGATGTCACCTTCGGCAGCTTCGATGGCTGGTCCGAAACTGCGTGCCATTTGTGAAAAACTAAATATCCCACCTGTCTTAAACTTTGGCCCTTGCCTGGCAATTGGACGTCTGGAATTGGTGGCGACTGAGCTTGCGGAAACGTTAGGAATTGATATTCCTCAGTTGCCCTTAGTCTTATCAGCGCCGCAATGGCTTGAGGAGCAGGCTTTAGCCGATGGCGCCTTTGGTCTGGCCCTTGGTCTGCCCCTGCATTTGGGCTTGCCGCCCTTTGTAACTGGAAGTTCGCTGGCAGTAGAAGTGTTTACTGAGAACATGAAAGAATTGACTGGCGGTCAGTTGATTATTGATGATAATGCTAAACAGGCGGCTGAGACACTGGAAGGAATTATTTTAGCAAAACGCCAGGGTTTAAACATATAGGAGGGCATCATGAAACGGATTATTATTAATCGCGAAAAATGTGATAGTTGTCTGAACTGTACCGTTGCCTGTATCAGCGCCCATCAGGAAGGCAGCAATTTTTATACGGCAGATTTGAGCGGCAGAACGGCTGAGTCGCGGAATAAGATTTATTATAAGGAAAATCAGGGCTATTTTCCTATCTTTTGTCGGCATTGTGACGAGCCGGAATGTGTTATGTCCTGTATGAGCGGCGCATTATCCAAAGATTCCTCCACTGGACTGGTCAATTATGATGCAGAAAAATGTGGTTCCTGCCTGATGTGTGTAATGAATTGTCCTTATGGTGTAATGAAACCGGATAAAGAAAATTCTAAAATGATTAAATGCGATTTTTGTCAGGATCAGCCAGAAGGACCCAGTTGTGTTAAATCCTGTCCTAAAGAAGCAATCATAGTACAGGAGGTATGAAGATGAAATATCTTATAATTGGTGCCAGTGCAGCTGGTATTTCGGCGATAAAAACCATCCGTGCGATGGATAAGGAGACTGAAATAACCTTAATCTCCAAGGAAAAAGAAATTCACTCACGGTGTATGCTTCATCACTGTCTGAGTGGTCACAGAAATGAAAAGTCAATTAATTTTTCAGGTGAAAATTTTTGTCGGGATGAAAAAGTTAACTGGTTAAATGGTGTAAGTGTCGCAGCTGTTGACCCGACCCAAAAAACTGTTAATACTGATGATGGAAAGGAAATAGTCTTTGATAAATTGCTGATTGCTACGGGAGCAGGGTATTTTATTCCCCCGGTGCCAGGATTGAGAGAAGCCAAAAATGTTTTTGGTTTTCGTGATCTTGAAGATGTTAAGAAAATTGATGCGGTTTTAAATGAAAAGAGCAAGGTTGTGATTATCGGTTCCGGGCTTGTGGGACTGGATGTAGCCTCGGCCCTAAATGAACGGGGGATCAGGAATACTATTGTTGAGATGATGCCAGGTATTTTACCACTACAGCTGGATAAACAGTCCGCCAGGGTCTATCAGAATTTATTTGAAGAACATGGGACAAATTTTCTATTATCTGAAAAGGTGATTGAACTGAAGATGGATGATAATCTCCATGGGACAACATTAGTGCTGGAAAGTGGTAAAAGTCTGGATGCCGATTTGGTGATTGTAGCGGCCGGTGTCAGGCCAGAGACAGCTTTCTTGAAAGGGTCAGAAATCGAATTGGATCGTGGTATCGTCGTTAATGAAAAAATGCAGACCAGTCAGCCTGACATCTATGCGGCTGGGGATGTAACCGGACTATCGGGAATTTGGCCAAATGCCATGAAACAGGGAAAAATAGCAGCCCAGAATATGATGGGAATGGAGAGCATTTATGATGATCGTTTTGCAATCAAGAATACCATTAATTTCTATGGTTGCCCAACCCTCTCACTCGGCAAAATTGCTGCGGACGAAAACACAAGAATAGTATGCCGTGAGGATCGAAACAGCTATACAAAAATATTACTCAGGGACCATATAATCGAAGGCTTAATTTTACAGGGAAATCTTGATTATGCCGGTTTCTGGCAGGTTTTGCTTAAAAATAAAATCGTTATCGATGAAAAGGAAGTCTTCGATTTAAAATATTCAGACTTTTATGCAGTGAATGAGAAAAACGGACAATTTGAAATGGCTATTTAAAGGTGTTTAGAAAATAGAACGAGCAGAATTTTATAAATTTAGTATTTAAATAGTTGCACAAATCAATAAGACAGCCAGCATATTAATGAAATATAAATATGCTGACTGTTTTTTTAATTATAGCATTAAAAATGTATTTGCCAATGATTAAGCAGGCCAATAATGGGAAAATATGTAGATGAACGTAAAAACTGGTAATTTGCATTAAGTATTAAAAATTTGATACAAAAATGGAAAGGCAAGTGAATGAGCAGAAAATCATTAAGTAAAATCGATTCACATCTTAAAAATATGGACCAGCAATATGATCGTTTGATTACGGAAAGAAATCGCCTGAAGCCATCGCGGGAAGCTTTATGGATGGCCACTATTTACTTGCTTATTGGCGGCTTGTGGATTCTATTGTCAGATAAAATGGTAGCGTCAATATTCAGAGATCCAGAGACATTAAAAGTGGTACAGCTCTATAAAGGCTGGTTTTATGTGCTGGCAACAGCAGTGGTATTCTTTTGTATATTTAAAAAAACCCTGGATCTTTATACTCGATCTGTCGACCAGTCGATAGATGGATATGAAGCGCTAGCTCAGGCCCATGAAGAACTGATGGCCATGAATGATGATTTGCGGATTGAAAAAGAGTTGTCCAATCAGTTTTTTATGGAAGCAGCCAGCATTATCGTCATTTTTGATAAGGATGAAACAATCACCCATTTTAATCCGGTTGCCGAAAAAGTTTTCGGCTTCAAAAGAAATGAAGTGATTGGGAAAATGGGATATGAGATTCTAAAATCGACAGAGCCTGTCAAAAAAATGAGGGAAATGTTTGATGAAATCCTGGACACTGAAAACAATCGGGATAATGAACTGGAAATGTTGTGCAAAGATGGCTCTTATAAAACTATTTTATGGAATAACAACCCCCTTCACGATAAAGATGGAAATATTACCGGGCTGGTATCCATTGGGACAGATATTACTGAACGCAGACAGATGGAAGAGCGGCTAGAACATATCGCCTATTATGATACTTTTCTGGAGATTCCTAATCGGACTTATTTAAATATGGCAGTGGAAGATGCCATAAGAATGGAAAAGAAGTTTGCTGTGATTAACCTGGATTTGGATAATTTTAGGCATATCAATGAAAGTATGGGGCATGCGGTGGGAGATCAGTTTATTTCCACTGTGACAGAAGTATTAAAAGGCTTAAAAAGAAATCAGGATTTGCTTGCCCGGATTAGTGTAGATCAATTTGCTTTTCTTTATTTTTTTGATGAAGAAGAGTATCTTTTAAACTGGCTTGATAGTGTTATGGCAAGAATCAGATGCCCCTGGAATCTAAACGGGCAGAAAATTTTTGTGACCTGCAGTATGGGAATTGCTGTTTACCCCAAAGATGGTGAAACCGTGACGATGCTGATGCAAAATTCAGATATTGCCCTTTATATTCGCAAAGAACATGGAAAGGATGGCTATACCTTTTTTGCAGCAGAAATGTATGAGCGGACCTTAAGTATGATTGAGATGGGGCATGAGTTAAAGACGGCCGTTGAAAACGAAGAATTTATCCTTTATTATCAGCCGCAGTTTGAATTGTCTACCGGGAGGCTATTAGGTGTAGAAGCGCTAATTCGCTGGAACCACCCCGAAAAAGGATTTATCTCGCCAGGGGAATTTATACCTCTTTCGGAAAAAACCGGTCATATTGTACCGATCAGTGAATGGGTTTTGAAAGAGGCGATTACGCAGAAAAGAGCCTGGGATCAAAAGGGTTTTCCGGCTTTAAAAATTGCGGTTAATCTTTCTGGTTATACTTTTACCGAGAGTTCGGTGTTTGACAGGCTTTGCCAGATACTTGATGAGATGGACGTAAAACCCGATGAAATCGAGATAGAGATAACGGAAACGGCGGTCATGATGGAGCTTGAAGCTGCGAAAGAGGCGCTGGCAAAATTGAAGGAAAGAGGTTTGACCATTGCCATGGATGATTTCGGCACCGGTTATTCATCACTTAATTATCTTCAGATTTTACCCATCGATGTGCTTAAGATCGATCAGACTTTTATCCGAAATATCCGGTCACAGAAAGAGGAAACCATCTATAAGACGCTGGTGGAACTGGCTCATGCTATTGGTATAAGAGTGGTAGCCGAAGGAGTTGAAACTCTGGAACAACAGGAGTTTTTAATGCAGAATAATTGTGATATTGGTCAGGGTTATTTTCTCGGTCGCCCAGTGTCAGCGCAGGAAGTGGAAGAACAGTTTTTAAAAGAAGTATAACTACTGGGATTGATGAATTTTTCAAGAAATGGTCGTTTGTTGCGGAATGTATTTTTGAATTTTAAAATAGTGATAAGAATAGCAATTAATAGAATAGATGAAAATGGAAAAAGATCCGAGAAGAAGATTATCTTACTCGGATCTTTTGTCGGATTTGACATTATATTTGTATTGAGGTTATGGGTTTAAATGACAGCCAGGCCAGCTTGGGCAACAGTCATATCTTCTTCAACACTTCCGCCGCTAACGCCGATTGCGCCAACAATTTCACCATCGATAACGATAGGGAAACCACCGCCGAAGACAACCATGCGACCTTTATCACAGTTAGCCAGTCCAAACAGCGGGCCGGACTCTTTGGCAGCAGCAGCAAACTGATCGGTGCTGCCCTTTAAGGCTGCCGATGAATAAGCCTTGTTGGTAGCAATATCAATACTGGCCAGCAGAGAATCTTCCATTCGGTTTAACAGAACCGGGTTACCGTGTTTGTCACAGATGGCAATAACCATTGGGACATCAATTTCAATTGCTTTTACAGCAGCCGCATCGGCCATTTTTTTGGCCATATCCAATAATTTTCCAGTTGTCGTCATGATTGATTCCTCCAAAAATTTTTTTATCTTATAAAGCCGTTTTTAAAAAGCAGCAGTATAGATCGCAATTACATCTTCTTTTGTTGGACATTTAGGGTTACCACCGGTACAGATATCAGCTAAAGCCAGGTCAGCCAGTTCACTGAAATCCTCTTTTTTGACGCCGATTTCTTCCAGGCCGGAAGGAATACCGACATCTTTAGATAAAGTTTTGATGGCTTCAATTGCCAGACCATTAATATCTTCGGCTTTAACACCTTTTAAATCTACACCCATAGCTTCAGCAACAGCAGCCAGACGATCACCTACGGCATCAGCATTAAAGTCAACGACATAAGGTAAAAGAACGGCGTTACAAACACCATGTGGCAGATCATAGAAACCACCCAACTGATGAGCCATAGAGTGAACGATTCCCAAGCCCCCATTTGAGAAGCCCATACCAGTTACAAATTGTCCATAAGCCATACCATCGCGGGCATCGATATCTTCGCCGTTTTCAACAGCTGCGCGAAGGCTTGAAGAAATTGCCTTGATAGCTTCCAGGTTAAACAGATCAGTGAAGGCAGAAGCGCCAGCAGTGGTGTAACCTTCAATTGCATGGGTCAGGGCATCCATTCCGGTAGCAGCGGTTAAAGATTTAGGCATTTTAACCATCAGGTTAGGATCATTGACGGCTACCATAGCCAGACAGTTAGGATCCACGATAACCATTTTCAGCTTTCTTTCTTCGTCAGTGATTACGTAATTGATGGTTGCTTCACTGGCGGTTCCGGCAGTTGTATTAATGGCTACAATTGGCAGTGATTTATTGGCAGTTTTTCCAACTCCTTCATAATCGCGAAGATCACCAGGGTTGGTTGCAAGAATCCCGATTCCTTTAGCAGTATCCTGAGGAGAACCGCCGCCGATACTGATGATGAAATCACATTCATTTTCCTGTAGTGCTTCCAGACCAGCATTAACATTGGTAACAGTGGGGTTAGGTTTAACATCAGAGAAGATCGCATATGCAACTTCAGCCTTATCCAGAACATCAAGCACGTCTTGAACAATTCCAGCTTCGATTAAAACCTTATCGGTTACAACCAGCGCTTTTTTAACATTCATGCGTTTGATTTCCGGTGGGATCAGTTCAATTGCTCCTGGTTCCATAATTACAACAGGTGGGAAATAATAGGTTCTTGCCATGAAATTACCTCCAAAAATTTACAACTGTAAACAGTTGCATTACTTGTTTTTATTTTATCAATCTCTGGAAATGATTCAAGTGACAGTTTCGTAAAAATGTCAAAAAAGTTACAGATGATTTAATGTGTCACTTTTTCACAACCGCAAAAGGTAAGGTTTCAATTTTTCGGGAATGCCAGCAATCAGAAGTTTGGCAAATTCGTTGGGATCCATGGTCATTCCATCAAGTACCCACTTATAGGTCATAGCCATAGAGCCCCGGCAATACATATCTAATAAAAATAAATTATCATCTTTTACAGGTTGACCGGTTTTTCGCATAATCAGATCGATGTAAAAATCGGTGATTAGCTTCAGGTCATAGTCGTAAATGGAATTACAGTCGCTTGATTTAAAAGCGGCAGTAAAGAAAGTCTTCTCATTTTTAACAAAAGTAAACTTTTGTGTCAGGCCTTCCTCCAGGGTTAAGCTTACACCCATTTGCCTGATTGACTGCTGAGCCAGTTTGTCAAAATACCAGTTGACCAGGTGATATTTATCCTGAAAATAGCGATAAAAGGTTTGCCGGGTCAGTTCACTGTGATCAACAATTTCCTTGACCGTAATTTTATCCAGCGGTTTGTTGGCCATCAGATCCTTAATGCTTTTTGCAAGTTTTTCTTTAGTGCGATCGTTAATATCCATAAAATTCCTCATAAGTGTATTTGTAAATGTCATGAAGAAGACATATTTATCATAACATGGCAGTAATCGTTGTCAATGAAATATTTGGCATGTTTTGATAAATAATTTGAGTTGCAGAGTATTCGCCCCAAAATATAAGACTCTTAATGTGTTGATAGGTCTATTTGAAAAATTTATTTTTATAGTTTTCCAAGAAAAGCAGTGTTAAATTTATAAATCCTGTAGATTAGTTAAGAAAATGCAAAAAAGAATGTTAAATGATTGACAGGGTAATTGACAGCAGCGGTGAAAGGAGTATAATACAAGAAGGAGTGAGTGTTTACTCCTACTGAAAGGAATGTGAGAATTGGGAAAATCATTAATCCATAGAAAAGAAAGTATTATAGTGTCAACGATAGAAGTCTTGAACGAGGTTGGTCTGCAAAATCTTTCGACAAAGTTGATTGCTCGTCAGGAAGGGGTTTCAGAAGGGACACTTTTTCGGCATTTTAGAAATAAAATAGAAATTTTGGCGGCAGTGATCGATCAGTTTGGTCAATTTGATAACGCAATAATAGAGACCTGCCAAAAAAGAGCCTTTCTGCCAGTAGAAAGTCTTCGATATTTTTTCAATGCCTATGCGGAATATTATGAAAATTATCCGCAGATTACGGTAGTAATCCAGCTTTATGACAGTCTGACCAATGAGGAAGGGCTGGCCGATAAAATTAGGGAAATTATGAAGCGAAGGGAAGATTTCATCGTTGAAGTGATAAAAAAAGCCCAGACGATGGAAGTTTTTAACAGTGACTTAAATCCTGACCGGATCGCAGAATTGTTTATTGGCGGCAATAAGGAAGTATGTCTTAAGTGGCGAATAAAAAACTATAATTTTTCCTTAAAAGAACAGGCAAAGGAACTTTTAGAGACACTTATAACAGTTTTACAAAAATAATTGAAAGGGGGGAAGATGATGACGGAAAACTTTAAAAATGATCCAATGCTGGAGATGTTTCTTTGCGAAACAGATCAGCAGCTGGAGCAGATGGAAGAAATTGTAATGGGGATGGAAGAGTCAGACGAGCTGACTGGGGAAGCTGTCAACGAGATTTTCAGGATTATGCATACCCTAAAGAGTTCATCAGCGATGATGTTGATGAACAATCTCTCGACTGTTGCGCATCGAACCGAGGACCTTTTTTATTTCATCCGAGAAGAAAAGCCTGACAAAGTGGAAATTTCACCTTTATCGGATTTAATTTTTTCAAGTATTGATTTTATGAAACTGGAAATTGAAAAAATAAAGTCCGGTGAAGAGGCAGATGGGGAGCCAGATTTTCTGATTGAAGAAATTGTGGAACATTTGGAGCGGTTGAAACAGCTAAATCATGCCGAGAATTATTCAACACCGGTGAAAGATGAAGGTGAAAAGCGCTTTTATATCAGTTCGAACAAAAAGATGAAGCAGCAGGAGCTGAATCAGTTTGAGGCCTGTGTTTTTTTCGAAGAAAATTGTGGGATGGAAAATATTAGGGCCTTTTCCATTGTCCATCAGTTGAAGGAGAAGAGTGAGGAATTTAGCTCTGTTCCGAAAGATGTCATCAATGATCCGAAGTCTGCTGAAAAAATTTGCAGTGAGGGTTTTAAACTATTTATTAAAACTAGACTTGCATATGAAGAAATGATGGAATTTCTAAAAGGATCGGCATCGGTAAGTCGGGTTGAAATGAGTGAAATAGATGACCAAGGAGAAGAGGAAGGTGAGCTTCAGGAAAAGGACCAGGTTGTTACTTTAAAACTGGAGGAAACAATCAGAATTCCAGAACCCCAAAGGCCATCTGAGAAGCTGCGGTCGACAGGGAATGGTTCAGCGGCAAGCAGTTCAGGTGGTATATATGTCAGCGTAGAAAAACTGGACCGGCTGATGAATTTAATGGGGGAAATGGTGATCTCCGAATCTATGGTTACTCAAAACCCGGATCTGGAAGGGCTGGTGTTAGATAATTTCAGCAAATCGGCCCGACAGCTCAGAAAGATCACCAATGAGATTCAGGATATGGTTATGGCCATCAGAATGGTGCCCCTAGGGCCTACTTTTCATAAGATGCACCGAATTGTTCGGGATATCAGTAAAAAAATGGGTAAAGATATCAATCTTAAAATTATCGGTGAAGATACTGAGGTTGATAAAAACATTATCGATCAGATTGGCGATCCCCTGATGCATATCGTCAGAAATGCTGCTGATCATGGGATTGAAACCTGTGATGAGCGTTTAAGTAGCGGAAAAGATAAAACCGGCACCATTACCCTGGAGGCCTGCAATGCCGGCAGTGATGTCCTGATCACTATCAGAGATGACGGTAAAGGTCTTAAAAAAGACGGTATTTTAAATAAAGCTGTAGAAAATGGCTTAATTGATCAGATGGACCGGGATATGAGTGATGATGAAATTTTTAAACTGATCTTTTTGCCGGGTTTTTCGACCAAGGAAGTAGTTACCGAGTTTTCCGGACGGGGTGTGGGCATGGATGTGGTTGCCAATAATATTGAAGCCATTGGCGGAAGTATCCTGGTTGAAAGCGAAGAAGGAAAGGGGTCAACCTTTACTTTGAAAATTCCTCTGACCCTGGCCATTATTGAAGGGATGAATGTGCGCGTGGGAAATTCCCGTTATACCTTGCCGATAACCCGGATCAAAGAATCCTTCATCCCTCAAAAGGAAGAGATTTTCACTAACCCCAATCATCAGGAAATGATCATGATTCGCGGGGAATGTTATCCGATCTTAAGACTCCATGAGTATTACCAGGTTAAAAATGCAAAAACAGAAATTGAAGAGGGCATTTTAATGATGGTGGAAGGCGAAAATAAAACGGTTTGTCTTCTAGTTGATGAATTATTGGGAGAGCAGCAGGTTGTGGTAAAAACCCTGCCCAAGTATATTCAACGGATGAAAAAAATAAAAGGGCTCACCGGCTGTACCCTCCTTGGCAATGGAGGCATCAGTCTGATTCTGGATATTGACGGCTTTATTTTACAGAGTCGATTAAAAATATAAGGAGGGCTTATGGATCAGATACAAAGTGAACTGGATTTTGAAGATGAATTTGATGATGAGCTTGAGGAATGGGACGAACAAAAGTTTTTGACTTTTCCCCTGGGTCAAGAGGTCTATGCCCTTTCTGTAGACGTTGTGACAGAGATTATTGGGGTTCAGGAAATTACCGAAGTGCCGGAACTTCCGGAATATGTTCGGGGCATTATTAATTTACGCGGGCAGATTATTCCGGTGATTGATTTACGTCTGAAGTTTAATAAATCACCTGTAGAGTATGATGAAAAAACCTGTATTATTGTTATGGAAGAGGCAGATATTGCCCTGGGTCTGATTGTGGATGCGGTTGCCGAAGTGGTGGATATCCCGGACTCACTGATAGTTGACTATCCTGAGACGGAGGATAACAACCAGTTTATATCAGGGATTGGTAATGTGGGAAATCAGGTTAAGCTGATAGTTGACAGTCAGAAGCTGATTTATGATTCTTTTGAATAAAACTTTGAAAAAACAGAGGAGATAATATGAACCGATTAAAAAATCTTAAAATCAAGGATAAGCTGGTAACCTGTTTTGTGGTGCTGGCAGTGGTAACGGCACTGGTAGGAGCTTTTGGAATTTTTAGTATGTACAGTATCCAGAATAATTCCGAAAATATGTATTATGATAACCTGGTTCCGGCAGAAAAACTGTCAGATATTCAGGTGGAACTGCAAAATATCCGGGCTAACCAGATTCTGGCTCAGTATGAAGAAAACCCTGCGACTCTGTCAACTCGCTTGGATGCCATTGATGAGTCGGTAGCAAAAGATGACGAGTTACTCACTGATTACGAGGCGACGATTGCGGATGACGAAAATCAGGCTCTATATGATGATCTGACAGAAAAACTCGCTGATTACCGAGAAGTGCGAAATGAAAGTCTGGCACTTATTGAAGAAGGGAAATATGCTGAATCAGCGGCTATTCTAGGAGAAGTAACTGCTGCCAGAGAAGCCACAGATGAAAGTCTTCAAGCACTAATTGACTATAATGATCAACAGGCCCAGGATCTGCTTTCAGACAATGCTGATTATTTTAGAAACATGACCATATTAATGATTCTGCTCAGTGTGATTGGAATTGGTTTGGCCATCTGGTTAGGACTTTCTCTGGCAAATTCCATCGCCCAACCATTAAGATCGATGGTTCAGGCTGCAGAAAAAATCGCTGAGGGTGATTTGGATGTGGATATTCGCGTAGAAAGCAAGGATGAAGTCGGTGAACTGGCCAAGGCTTTTGAAAAGATGAGTGCAAACCTGAACGAGGTTCTGGGCAATATCGATTCGGCCGCAATTCAGGTAACAATTGGCGCCAAACAGGTAGCTGATTCCAGCATGGCTTTATCCCAGGGCGCTACTGAACAGGCCAGTTCAGTTGAGGAACTTTCTGCGTCCATTGAAGAGATCGCAGGTCAGACCAGATCAAATGCCAATAATGCAGATTCGGCTAATAATCTGGCTGAACAGACCAGACAGAATGCCATCGAAGGCAATGCGAAAATGCATCAGATGTTAAAATCGATGGAAGAAATCAACGTTTCATCGGCTAATATTTCAAAGATTATCAAGGTCATTGATGAGATTGCCTTCCAGACCAATATCCTGGCATTAAATGCGGCGGTTGAGGCCGCTCGTGCCAGACAGCATGGGAAAGGCTTTGCAGTGGTTGCTGAAGAGGTTAGAAATCTGGCGGCCCGATCAGCAGACGCGGCTAAAGAAACAACAGCATTAATTGAGGGTTCCATCAAAAAGGTAGAAGATGGAACTCAGATTGCGACCAGAACAGCTGAAGATTTAGAACGAATTGTAAAAGATATTACCCAGGTAACGGATCTGGTTGCTGAAATTGCTGCAGCTTCCAATGAACAGTCGATTGGAATTTCGCAGATTAATACTGGGATCAGTCAGGTTTCCAATGTGGTTCAGATGAATTCCGCCACATCTGAGGAAAGTGCAGCAGCCAGCGAAGAATTGTCCGGTCAGGCAGATCTGATGCGGGAGCAGGTGGATATGTTTAAATTAAAAGGCGGTCATTACAGAAGCCAAAGCAACAACGTGGTTAATGAAACAAAAGACTCTTCAATCTATTTAAATGATATGGATTTTGGAAAATACTAAATTACTAAGGCGCTATCTAAAAAGATAGCGCCCTCTGAGTTTAAAGAAAGTGTGTGATGATGATAGGAGAACGAAATGACAATGATCTGAGTCAGGTTTTTGACGCGGTATCTGTCGGCATTATGATTCTTGATAAAGCTGGTATTATTGTCAAAGTCAACAAGGCCCTGCTGCGGTATTTTCACATTGAACAATCGGATATTTTAGGAAAAGCTTTTGGTGATGCCTTTTTATGTAAACAAGGGCTTGATAAGGGTTGTGGTATAGGGAAAAACTGTCAGAACTGCGAACTAAGAAAATCCTTTGAAAAAGTCAGAGATGGATGGGAAGAAAGAGTTTTTTTGGAGTTTTCCAAAAGCCTGCTGGCGGAAAAGGTAGAAAAGGACTATTGGTTTAGGGTTTCTTTGGCTCAATTTGTTTATCAGGATAAAAAACATGTAGCAGTAACTTTTACCGATATTACCGAGAGAAAAGAAAAACACGATAACTTGGAGAAAACAAAAGACTTTTATTTTCAGATGCTGGATGATTTTTCTTCGCTTATTTTTAGAACCGATACATCAGGAAATGTTACCTATGTCAACAAGGAATGGATGTTTTTTACCGGTGTATCGAGAGAAGAATGTCTGGGTCAGCGCTGGCTTGACTGGGTGCATCCTGAAGACCGGCAAATGTATCTTGACGTGAAAGAAAAGGCTTTTGAAGAACGAATTCCCTTTACTCTGGAGTTCCGAGTCCGCCACCGCAGTGGTTTGTATCGCTGGATTAAAGGGGTTTACAGTCCGTCCCGCGAGATAGACGGACAACTTGGTTATATTGGTCTGGGAATTGATATAACAGACCGAAAAGAGTTGGAGAATGGTCTGATTCGCTATCGGCTGCTGTCAGAAAAAGTACGGGATATCATTCTTTTTGTTGAGAAGAATGGAAAAATTATTGATGCCAATAATGCTGCAGTGAATTTCTATGGCTATACGCGAAATGAGCTGCTTAATATGACAGTTTTTCAACTTCGGGAGGATCCTGACGATTTTGTTTTGGAGCAGCTGGGAGAGGCAGAACAGGAAGGTACCTTTTTTGAGTGCCGACATCAAAAAAAAGATGGATCCCTGGTGCCGGTCGAAGTCAGCTCAAAAGGAACTATGATCGGCAAAGAAAGGATTCTGTTAAGCATTATCAGAGATGTCACAGATAGAAAGAAGACCGAGGATGCCCTGAAAAAAGCTAAGGAAGAGGCTGAAATAGCCAGCCAGGCTAAAAGTGAATTTCTGGCCAATATGAGCCATGAGATCAGAACGCCACTGAATGGAATTGTTGGGATGGTCGATTTGCTCAGGTTGTCCAAGCTGACGGAAGAACAAAAAGAAAATATTGAAATCGTAAAAACCTGTTCTAGTGCCTTGCTAAATGTGATTAATGATGTGTTGGATTTTTCCAAAATGGAAGCCGGAAAAATGAAGATTATAAAAAAAGGTTTTAATTTGGAGGAACTGGTAGATCATATTATTAAAGCTCAGATTCCGACAGCCGAGGAAAAGGGCTTAAGCTTAAACGTCTCATTTTCGGTAACGGTTCCCCGCTATGTGGAGGGAGATCCTCATCGTCTGCAGCAGGTACTTAATAATCTTTTGAGCAATGCCATAAAGTTTACTGAAAAAGGTGAAGTTTGGGTAGCTGTTAACAACACCCCGTCTGCACCAGAGATGGTCAGTTTTACGGTTAAAGATACGGGTATGGGAATTGCATCGTCAGATTTAGCTAAAATCTTTGAGAGCTTCAGTCAGCTAGATGGCTCTTTTACCCGTCGTTTTGGTGGAACTGGACTTGGTTTGGCGATTTCAAGACAGCTGGTTAAATTGATGGGTGGAAGCATTGAAGTAGTCAGTGTGAAAAACCAGGGGAGCCGCTTTCAGTTTACGATCCCCTTGAAAAAGGGAGTAGTTTCACAAAACCCTAAAATTGAAGAGAGAATATCTGACATTGTCTCAGCCAGTGTTTTGATTGTCGAGGATGATGCGGTTAATCAGCTGGTTATCTCTAAAATGCTCAGGGAGTGCGGCTATAGGGTAACTGTTGCAGGTAATGGCTTTGAAGCTGTTGAAATGGTTAAGGCCGACGCTTTTGATGCGATTTTGATGGATATCCAGATGCCGGAAATGGATGGGATGGAAGCAACACAGCGGATAAGAAAGTTTAATAAACAGATTCCTATTATTGCGGTCACAGCCCATGCCTTAGAAGGCGATCGTGAGCGGTTTTTAGCTAACGGAATGGATAATTACGTTTCTAAGCCAATAAAACTAGAAAATCTGATTGATGCGATTGAAAAATCAATAAATATTAAAGTAGAATCGGATAATATAAAAAATATGGGTGTTATAATAGGAGAAAATGGCGAGATTGTGATTGGCCAGAGAATAGAGCCTCAGATGAAATCAATGGATCAGGATTGCTTTTTGGCGCTTTCAGCAGCTATTGCTGATTTAAGTGTGGTTGTCGAAGAAGGCCGAATAAGTCTGCTTGAAGAAATGGCAGGTAGGGTTAAGCGTCTGGCTAATCAAATGGAGATCGAAGAATTAAAGACCGTCGCTTTTAAAATGGAACTTGAAGCCAGACGGGGAAACTATGAAAATGCGGCTCAGAAGCTTCTAAAAATCGAAGACATTTTTAATGTGCTGCAAAAGCAATTTAATATAAATTGAGATTATTAAAAAGGAAAAGAGAAGGAAAAGTATGAAAATTTTAATAGTAGAAGATGATATGATCAGCAGACGATTTTTATCAAAGTTTTTATCGCAGTATGGAGAATGCGATGTTGTCGTGGATGGAATGGAAGCCCTTGATGCCTATCTAATTGCGGAAAAAGAAGAAGACCCTTATGATCTAATTTGTCTGGACATTATGATGCCTAAAATCGATGGCGTAAAAGTCTTAAAAGCAATCCGTGATTTTGAAGCGCAAAGGGGAATTAGCAAAGAAGAACAGGTTAAAATAATCGTGACGACAGCTCTTTCTGATACTGAGTTTGTCAATCAGGCTTTTGAGCTAGGCTGTGAAGCTTATGCAGCTAAGCCTCTGGATACAGAAAAGCTGGTAGAAGTTATGAAACAGCTGGGTATTATTAATACAAATTAGAGGGTATTTATGGTTGAAGAGGGCAAACAGTTACCAGAAATAGAGATCATCAATGAGATTAGCAATGCCATTGATATGGATGAGCAGAAAAATGATCGGACGGAAGCAGTTAGGATTGAAGAAAAGAAACGTTTTGAGGAAGTAAACCTTTATGAGTATGTTTCAGAAGACCAGGAAAAGCTGATGCTGGTGGCATTGAGGGAAAATTTGAGCCAAGTGATCTTTCAGAAGGAGTATGCCTATACGCGGGTAACGGAATTTCTGGTCTATATGTACGAAAGCATCGAAGATAACCCCCTGGTTATTAATGCCTTGAAGCAGATTAAACAAATGGATGAGTACACCTTCACCCACAGCATCCATACTGCTTTTTATTCCATGTTTATTGCCATGTGGATGGAACTACCGGCGCCGATTATCAGACAGGTAACTCAGGCTGGTCTTTTACATGATTTAGGAAAAGTTTATGTTCCCGGTAGAATACTGAACAAGCGGGGACCATTGACGACTGAAGAATATGAATTGATGAAAAAGCATCCCCTATATGGTTATGCAATGATTCATGAATTTACCACCTTTCATCGTGATGTGAAACGGGCAGTGCTTTTGCATCATGAACGTTTAGACGGTGGCGGATATCCTTTGTCAGCTCAGGGTGACTATATAGGTATGATGCCTAAAATTATCGCGGTGGCCGATTCTTATGATGCTATGACCACCGATAGGGTTTATAAAAGAGCATTTAAAGCGGAAGAAGCCGTAAATATATTAAAAGCCGAAAGCAAGACCCTTTTTGATCATGGGGTGCTGACGGCATTTCTGGAAAATATTCCGATATATGATTTTAAAAGAGAATCGGCCTAAGGTCAAACGGTCAGGTCGATGTGTTGAATAGTGCCGGCACCTCCGTTTTCTTTCAGAAAGATACCGGTTTTCTGAATTTGTCCCTGAGACTGGTTAGCAGCTGTTTGTAAAGAAAAAGAAGTGTTTACATTGCCTAAATAGATGGCGCCAACTCCTTTTTCGCCGAGTGCGAAAAGACGGTCGGTGCCATTTTCGTCTTTTGTCCAGATTTGCAATTTGTCATAGATTGGATCGTTCTCGTCTATCCAATGGTTTCCATCAGCGTCATAAGCGGAAAGATCGGAAAAGCCGTCACCGCTTTGCGGCCCAAAAAGCTCCTGCCCATCATTGATGGTGCCATCATTATTTAAATCAAGAGCCAGAAACCCGCTGCCAGGGCCAACAAATGAAATTTGCTCGGAAGTTCCGTCGGAATCAAGGTCAAAGCTATATTTTTCCTGAGTCAGACTAACGCTGGGCGCATTAAAATTGATGGTTAGCGGATCAATCTGCTGAGGCTGATTACCAGCCTGAATTAAAACATTTTCGGCAGCCCTAAAGCTGCGGCTTAAATTGAGAGACAGGTTTAGATTGATTGTTTTTCCGTCACTTGTGGTGATGACGCCCTGGGCGTTAAAAGCCGTTGTTTCCTGTTCAGCATAAAGGCTTTGACGTTCATAGCGAAAGCCTGACTCTTGATTGAGCAAGTTACGCTGATTTTCGAGGCCCTTGATCTGGGTTTTTAAGACCACGTGTTCATTGGACTTAATGCCTTTGGGAATCAGGAATTTTATTTTTTTTCCGGTTAATGCCTGCAGGAGCTTTTGCAGTAACTGCATTTTTTGAAGATCTTTGTCGGAAAGTTTAAAAATGTCTTCATTTTCTGTAGGCTCAGCTTTTTCCAGTGGGGTGCTGGTCTGCAGTTGTTTGGCATTAGGTGATATATCTAGGGTGTCCAGATTGGCATTCTCAATATCAGCAGTGTTATTCCAGGTGCGAAGCGATTCGTGTTGAACAATGGATTCTCTGTATTGATGCTGGCCAGACAATGTAAGCGATGAATTTTCGATTTTCATTGGTCTACCTCCATTTAAGAATCATAGTCTTTAATGGTCTATCGGCAGAGTATTATCAAAAATTAGTTATTTTAAGAAATTTAAGCCTGATAAGTGTCTGACTTAAAAATGGATTAATCAAAGCACGAATGGAGGGAAAATTTAGCTGAAAAAGTGAATGTTATCATTTGGATCATTGGCTGACTTATAGGATTCAGATTCAGCCAGGATAAGCAGGTCCTGACTGGATTGGCCATCCCTGGGATAGGCAGCGACACCGAGGCTGGCCCTAATATGGACTGCCTGTCCTTCAAAGTCAATGGGCAGAAAAATATTATTTGAAAGATCAGAAAGGTAGGATTTTAAGGTATTTTGATTAAGTTGTCTGCGAATCAGCAAGGCAAATTTGTCACCTCCCAGGTGACTTAAAAAATCATTGGGATGAATCTGAGACTTAAGACGTGTTGCCAAAGTTTTTAAACAGAAATCACCGCCTGTAATGCCGATCAAATCATTGACCTGACGAAATTGGTTGAGATCAATAAAGACTGCAAGAAAATGGGTGTTATATTCTTTGGAAAAATCAATTATCTGTTCCAGGCGGTCGGTGAAAAGTTTTCGATTCGGCAAGTCAGTGACCAGATCATAATAAGCAAGATGAAGCAGGCGATCTTCGTTTTGTCGAATAATCTGATTATAGGACTCCAGAACTTCATTTTGTTGCGCCAGATCTTTGTGGACCAGGTCTAATTCGTTATTCAAAAGCAGTAGTTCAGAATTTTTCATTCTAAGTTTTTTAACTTCTTTTAACATTCCGAGAATAAAATAACGCAGGATAAACAGGATAATTATCGTGAAAAAAGGAATAAAAATGCCCGGGAGGGATAAAAGGGCATGATTGTTTAAAACGTAAAAAATCACCAGCAGGCTATTAAACAAGTTTAGGACCAGAGCAGCGAAAAAACCTGAATTGGGCAGGTGAATCGTTAGTAGTACCGAGGTAACTACCTGTAGCTGGGCCAGAATTCCGTTTATATTTGAAGCTTTTATAATTAACTGAGCAAGTAATAGTGCAATGTAAAGTGTGATAAATGTCAACAAGATGGGGATGGCTTGACGAACACGCGATTTTTTGCTTAAATCCAATTCATAGCGTTGCAGAAATTTCTTCATAAAGCCCCCTCAAGTAGATAATTAAACATAATGGAATGTTAAGTATTAATAATTATAACAAGAGAAAAAATAGGAAGCAACAAAAAAGGCAAATGATCAGATAAAAAATAAAGCCTCAAAAGAGACTTTAAAGAGAGAGAGGATTGGATTTATATTAAACTGGTTTTTAATAAAGACCAGTGGTTAGCCTTATATTGATAATAGTATAGCAAGAACTTGTGGATAGTTTTTGTTCGATTTGTGATTATTGAGTGAATAAGACTTGTTTAAGAGAAAATGAAAAAAGCGCTGAAGCTAATCAGCGCTTTTAAGTAAATACATGATACTGTAAACGTCATTAAAAATGCATAGTAGGGGGAAATGCTTTTCTATATCAGTTATCAGTAGTATTAATTTAGTTCATACGGCTTACAAAGTCAGAGTAAGCTTCAATTCCGTGTTCGTGTACATCAAGACCTTCAATCTCAACATTTTTCTCAACTCGAAGACCGATAGTTTTCTTAAGAACGAAGAACAGGATGAAGGCAGTACCAAGTGTCCAGGCAGCAACTGCCAGTACACCAACAAACTGTACACCCAGAAGTGAAACGCCGCCGCCATAGAAGAGGCCAGTAATAGCATCTTCAGTACCTGGCAGGTAGTTTGCAAATAAACCAACCATTAATGTTCCGGCAACACCATTCATACAGTGAACGCCAACAGCTCCAACTGGATCATCGATTTTAATTTTCTGATCAAGGAAAGGAATACCAAAGGTAATAACCACACCGGCAACGATACCGATGGCAATGGCGCCCCAGATAGTAACAACCAGACAGCCGGCGGTGATGGCGACTAACCCGCCAAGAACACCATTTAAGGTTAATGAAATATCCGGTTTTTTGTATAACATCCAGGTTAAGAACATTGTTGTCAGTCCACCTGCAGCAGCAGCCAGGTTGGTGGTCATAGCGATATGACCGATATCTGTTGTCATACCCAGGGTAGAACCACAGTTGAATCCGAACCATGCAAACCAGAGAATAAATACTCCGAGAGCACCCAGTGTTAAAGAGTGACCAGGAATAGCATTGGCCTTACCGTCTTTATTGTATTTGCCAATACGTGGACCGACCATAGCAGCACCAACTAAACCTGTCCATCCACCGACAGAGTGAACAACAGTAGAACCGGCGAAATCAACAAATCCCATTTCACCAAGGAATCCGCCACCCCATGCCCAGTGGCCAACGACTGGATAAATGATCAGGCTGACAAAAGCGGAAATAATGCAGTAGGTTGAAAATTTAGTACGTCCAGCAACTGCTCCTGATACAATGGTTGCAGCTGTTGCACAGAAAACAGTTTGGAAAAAGATGAAAAGTTCTGGTGTAACAGTATCAAAAGCACCAGCGCCTTCCAGCTGCTCAGGAGCAAAGAAGCCGGCAGAACCGATGAATCCACCTACGTCAGGACCAAACATAAAGCTGAATCCGATCGCATAAAACATAATTGAACCAAGCATAAAGTCAACAAAGTTCTTCATAATGATGTTTCCGGCATTTTTTGCTCTGGTAAAACCGGTTTCCACCATTGAAAATCCTGCCTGCATAAAGAATACTAGGACTGAAGCTAAAAATACCCAGGTAATATCTAAAAATAATTGAGTTTCCATTATAACACCTCTCTAATAATACAAATGAATACAAATATTAAACAAATAAAAAGAGATAGATTAAGCTGTTTAAGTGCTTTAACTATCTCCATTGATAGATACGATTATCTTGTTTTAAATAATTAAATAGCATCAGAACCACGTTCTCCGGTACGAATTCGGACAACATCTTCCACGTTGTAAACAAAGATTTTACCACCGCCGATTTCATCTTCTGAACCGACACAAAGACGTTCAGTTACAATTTTAATAATAAGTTCAGCTGTTTCAGCATCAGTAATAGTTTCAACCTTCATTTTCGGCAGAAAATTGACCGTGTAAGCAGTACCACGATAGGATTTCTGGAAACCTTTCTGATTACCATATCCCATTACATTGGTGATCATCAGCCCCTGTACATCACAAGTGTTCAGGATTTCTTTCAATTCTTCTAGCTTTTCCGGTTTAATAACAATTTCAAGCTTTTTCATTGGACCCTCCTTAGGTTTATATTGAAAGGGGGAGGGGTATTGCTACCCCTGCACCTTTATAGATTAAACATAGAATAAAATGTCTTTGTAGCTTGGGAATGGCCAGTATTTTTCAGCAACAACCATTTCCAGTGAATCAGCAGGTTCACGAACAGCATTCATAGCAGGAATAACTGTATTACAGAAGTAGTATGCTTCAGCCTGAGGACCGTCACATTCTTCAACACCTGCTAAAGCAGTTTCCAGACCAGCAAGTGCTTTAGTCATTTCACCTAACAGGCCAGAGATTTTTTCCAGCAGGCCAGCTTCAGTACTAACATCAATGCCATCGCCACAGCTCTTTTTAACCAGCATTGTTTCACCCAGTTCTTTGGTATAAGTGATGACAGCAGGGATAATTTCCTGTTTAGCTAAATCTAAAGTAGTCAGGGCTTCGATGTTGATGGTCATGCAGTATTCTTCAAGCAGGATTTCATATCGGGAAGCCATCTCAGTTTTGGTGAAGATACCATGTTTGCCAAACAGTTCAACGTTTTTGTCAAGCAGGAATGCTTCCAGCGCTTCAGGAGTAGTTTTCAGGTTTGGAAGTCCACGTCGGGCAGCTTCTTCAACCCATTCTTCTGAATAGTTGTTACCATTGAAGACAACGTTTTTGCTGCGATCAACAGATTCTTTAAGCAGAGCATCGATAGCAGTATCGAAATCAGACGCTTTTTCCAGAGTATCAGCAAATTCAGAAAGAACTTCAGCTACGATGGTATTTAAGGTAATGTTAGGACCAGAGATAGACTGATTAGAACCTAACATACGGAATTCAAACTTATTGCCGGTGAAAGCAAATGGTGAAGTACGGTTACGGTCTGTCGCATCTACGATGAAGTTTGGAAGGGTTTTAACACCAAGTTCCATAACTAGGTCTTTTGCTTCAGAGATTTTTTCACCAGTTTCGATTGATTTAAGTACAGCTGTTAACTGTTCGCCCAGGAATACAGAAACGATTGCTGGTGGTGCTTCGTTGGCTCCCAGTCGGTGGTCATTTCCAGCGCTGGCAACAGAGATTCGCATCAGTTCACTGTATCGGTAAACAGCTTCGATGGTTGCACACAGGAATAATAAGAACTGTTTGTTATCAGCTGGATTATCAGTTGGATCCAACAGGTTTTCACCAGCGTCAGTAGCCATTGACCAGTTATTGTGTTTACCGGAACCGTTAACACCTTCAAATGGTTTTTCATTTAACAGGCAGGCCAGGTTATGACGGTAAGCAACGCGCGACATCATTTCCATGATCAGCTGGTTGTGATCTGTTGCCATGTTGGTGCTGGCAAAGATTGGAGCCATTTCGTGCTGGCTAGGTGCTACTTCGTTATGTCTGGTTTTAGAAGTAATGCCTAACTGCCATAATTCTTTATCCAGTTCATTCATGTAGTTGGCAACACGGCCACGGATTCGACCAAAATAATGATCATCTTTTTCCTGTCCTTTTGGTGGTTTAGCACCGAAAAGTGTACGTCCGGTCAGAATCATATCTTTTCGTTTTTTGTACATTTCACGTTCGATTAGGAAATATTCCTGTTCTGCACCGATAGTAGTGGTAACTTTTTTAACGTCATCTTTTCCGAACAGTTTAAGAATTCGGATAGCCTGATCACTTAAAGCTTCCATTGAACGAAGCAGAGGTGTCTTTTTGTCCAGCACTTCGCCTGAATAAGAACAGAAAACAGTTGGAATATAAAGCGTAGTTCCTTTTACAAATGCAAAAGAGGTAGGATCCCAGGCTGTATAGCCACGAGCTTCGAAAGTTGCTCTTAGTCCGCCTGATGGGAAAGAAGATGCATCAGGTTCACCCTTAATCAGTTCTTTTCCGGAAAATTCCATAATGATTTTTCCATCAGGAGTTGGGCTGATGAATGAATCGTGTTTTTCAGCAGTGATGCCGGTCATTGGCTGGAACCAGTGGGTAAAGTGAGTTGCACCCAGTTCAACAGCCCAATCCATCATGGATGTTGCGACAACATCAGCTACATTTTCATCCAAAGGCAAATCTTCATTAATGGTTTTTAAAACCGATTTGTAAACTTGCTTTGGTAAACGCTGACGCATTACACTTGAATTAAATACTTTTGATCCAAACAGATCAGAAACACTTTCTTTTACTGAATTTGGCACGTGTGTGTCCTCCTAAAATTAATTTGTATAATTATAATATGCCAGTCTTCCTTGAAAAACATATTATAATGAAAGCAGGCATAAAGGTGAACGTACTACTTCTCTTAATCATTTTAAATGAATTTACCAGAAAATCAAGAGAAACCGTATAGCAATGATGATAAAAAAAAGTGCCTTGGAAAAAAATTCCAAAGCACCATTGCTAACTTTAACGAGTGGCATTCACCACATTCTTAAGATAGTCTTATTATAAAGCATGAAAACTTTCTTGTAAAGAGATTTTTTCAAAAAATTACAATGTAAAAGATTACAAAAAAAACGCTTAGAAAAGGATTACTAATTTACAAACAGCGATAGATTGGATATAATCGAAGTATTGATCAAGGAACGGTTAAAATTCTTATCAATAGAGCTAAAACTAAAGGAGCATATATATGGAAGAAAAATTTATGATCGATGAAGAAAAGCACATTGAGATACTAGATGCCTTTTTGGGGGATGCTGATTTAATGGCAGCAGTTAATGCCTGTAAAACATTTGAAGAAGGCTATGAGCTGGTGGCGCAAAAAATTCCCGGACTGACCCTTGAGGAATTTACCCAGTCGATGGATCTGCTGAGACAGGTTGTTATGGCTCAGATGACAAAGCAATAGGCTGTAAACAATATCATTAAAAAAGAATTGAAACTGGACTGAAAGTGTGGTTTAATTAGAAAATATGAAAAAATAGTGGAAGATTGAACAAAGGCGTTTTGATTTATCTAGTTTTTCAGTTTTTTTGTGGTGCCGTTTTTTAAAAAATGTTCAAAAACAGATCAGAGACTAAAAAGTTCAGAAATAGTGTACTAAAGTCGCTGGATTGTCTAAGGAACTTGGAGTATGATTATTTTGGAAATATTAATGAAGTATAAGTTGAAAATAAATAATATGAATAGGATAGGGGAGGTAAAGCATGGATCTGGAAAAAGATGTACTGGACGCGTTTGACTATATTCAGGAAAATGATGTAAAGTTTATTAGACTGCAGTTTTGTGATCTTTTGGGACAGAACCGTAATGTGGCAATTACTGCCAAACAGATGGAACGGGTTATTTATGGAGGAATGCCTTTTGACGGATCACTGGTACCGGGTTTAACCGCTGCCGGAGATTCAGACCTGGTGCTGGTCCCTGATATGTCGACCATTCAGCTTTTGCCCTGGCGTCCGCAGCGGGGGAAAGTGGCACGGATAATTTGTGATATCAAGTATCCGGATGGAAGGATGTATGAAAGTGACAGCCGTCAGATTTTAAAGAAATCCCTGAAAAAAGCTGAGCAGGCTGGATATGATTTTTATATTGGTACCGGGTGTGAATTTTATCTGTTTAAATTGAATGAAGAAGGCAATCCGACAACTGAACCGACTGATCAGGCAGGCTACTTTGACCTGGCACCTTATGACCGAGGAGAAAATACTCGCCGTGAAATTTGCCTGACCCTTGAAGATATGGGCTTTGAAATTGAAAGTTCCCGTCATGAAAAAGGACCGGGCCAGCATGAAATTGATTTTGAATACGATACGGCTTTATGCTCAGCAGATAAATTAATGACCTTTCGTACCGTAGTTAAAACGATCTCCCAGCGTAATGGTATCCATGCATCATTCTTACCCAAGCCGATTATGGATGAGCCGGGAAGTGGTATGCATCTGAATGTTTTTCTGGAAAAAAATGGAGATAATCTGTTCCAGATGGAAGAAGGCAAGCTCTGCCAGACTGCCCAGTCTTTTGTTGCCGGTGTGCTGGCGCATATCAAAGGGATTACGGCTGTAGCCAATCCTCTGGTCAACAGTTATAAACGGTTGATAGGCGGCCAGGAAGCACCGCGATTTGTAAGTTTTGGCTATGGCAATCAGTTGCCGCTAATTAAGATTCCGGCAGAAATTTTTGGTCACTGTCGCTTTGAGTTAAGAAGTCCTGATCCAACCTGTAATCCCTATCTGATTTTTGCCCTGGTCCTTGAAGCCGGTCTTGAAGGGATAGAAAAGCAAATGGTTCTGGAGGAATCACTAATGATTGCCAACGATATGGATTATGAGTCACAGCTTGAAGAACTGCCAATGACTTTAATGGATGCTCTTCGGGAAATGGAAAAAGATCCTTTGATTGAAGCGGTACTCGGAAGTGAGCTTAAACAAAAATATATTGATCTAAAAAAAGTCGAATGGAATGAATACACAAAAACCGTTCATCCCTGGGAAATTGATCATTACTTGTCTGTATATTAATTGCCTTCAGGATGTACAAAAAGGCAGGAGGTGAAGGGGTTGAGTAGCGTTTTACTGGTGTGTAAACAAAAGGAAGTGATTCGTGGTTTAACGGAAATTTTACGACCGTTAAATTTCGAGCTGATTGATTCAGCTATTTCAGCCAGTGAAGGAAGACGTAAACTTCAGGAAATTGAATACGATCTGGTCATTGTGAATACCCCTTTAGGTGATGAATTTGGTGTGGATTTTGCCATGGATATAATGGATTCCTTTGGTGTAGGTGTGATTCTTATCGTTAAAGGCGAACTGGTGGAACACGTTGAAGAGAAGCTATCGGATACTATGGCTTTTGTGGTGCAAAAGCCGGTGAACCGGCAGCTTCTTACCCAGAATATCCGTTTTGTAAGGCAGTCGCGGGCAAAAATGATGAAGCTTCAGAATCAGAATGAGCAGCTAAAAGCTAAAATTGATGATTTAGGGGTAGTCTATCGCGGAAAGCTTTGTTTAATGGAAAACCTGAATATGAAAGAAGAACAGGCCCATCGATATATTCAGAAAAAAGCAATGGATATGCGAATTTCGCCTCGAAAAGTGGCTGAACAAATCATTAAGAATTATGAACGGAAACGATAAGGTGCTGACAAGAGTCAGCACCTTTTGTTGATTATAAGCTAATATGTAACAGACAGTCTTCGCTGAGGATGCGGTTTAACTTTAGTTTGAATAGATGCAAGTTGATTTAGAAGGATATGAAAACTGCTTTGTAACACAGTCACAGATTATATTATATAAGATGATATAATTTGCTCATTAACAGAATGGTTTCTATTTTTTTGAGCTATATGTTAGAAAAATACAACAATATTTGTTTCGGGAAACTGTCAAAGGAGAAATTATATGGATCTGTCAACAATTATAATTTATGGAATTGCCCTGGTTTTGCTGGTCGTCTCGCTGGTAAAAGACAGAGGCAAGACGAAAAAAGCGGTAAAAAAGGGCTGGATGGCTTTTATAAAAATTCTGCCGATTTTAATTCCCCTGTTTTTAATTGTCGGTATTGTGCTCAGTATTGTAACGCCAGCCATGATTAGGGCGGTGATGGGTGAAGAATCAGGTTTTTTTGGAGTCCTGATCGGCATGATTGTTGGCTCAGTAGCATTTATGCCACCGTTTGTCACTTTTCCCCTGGGTGCTGAACTTTTATCAAATGGAGCGGGCTATCCCCAGGTTGCAGCTCTTATGACAACGTTGATGGCGGTTGGTCTGGTGTACTGGTCGGCTGAGATAAAATTCTTTGGCAGTAAAGCAGTGGTTTTAAGAAATGGTATGGCTTTTATCGCTTCAGGCATAGTTGCTTTTGTCGTATGGATGGTGATGGTATGAAAAACGAAAAAGAAATTGTGTTAACATTATTAAAAAACAAAGTGTTTTATATCGCTCTGGTCATGCTGGCTACCTTGTTTATCCTTGATGCTCTGGGAATTAAGATTGGAGTAGCGGCTGTCAATTCTGAGGCTGGCTTGGGATTATCAGCACTTTCCTCTGCCGGTTTTCAATTTGTTTCAATGTTAAAAATCGTCCCGCCAATCTTTTTGATGATTGGTCTTCTGGATATTTGGGTGCCCAAAGAAACGATGATTCGCTTTATGGGCGAAAAATCTGGAGTCGTGGGAATTTTGGTGGCCTTTTTCATCGGTGCCATGTCGGCAGGACCATTGGTTGCTGCTTTTCCGGTCGCTCAAATTATGCTTAAAAAGGGTGCCCGATATTCCAATGTCCTGTTTTTCTTAAGCATCTGGGCGAGTGCCAAATTGCCGATACTTTTCTTTCAGGCGACAGCCCTGGGGGTTTCTTATACAGTGATTACTAATATCACTTTAATTACAGTTTATCTGGTGGGAACGTTGATTATCGAAAGAATGCTGAGTGCTCAGGATAAGGATTACATCTATAGTCTGGCTGAGCAAGGATTGTGATGGTAAAAGCTTCCCTCGACTTTTTCTTTATTTAAAATCCCAAGAAGTCGGATAGAGATTAGATTGATTATTCATTAAGTCCGTGATATGATTAATTTAAACGGGTTTAAGATGTTCCCGATCAGTTTAGAAGAGGAGCTGCAATCATGAAGAAAATAAGAATTCTGGCTATTGTCGGATCACTGAGAAAAGATTCAATGAATCGCCAGCTGGCTTTAGCGGCCAAAGATTTAATCGGTGATGAAGTGGAGTTTGACCTACTTGAGTATGGAGATCTGCCTTATATGAATCAGGACATTGAATTTCCGGTTCCCCCGGAAGTAAAGCGGGTTCGCGAGGC
This sequence comes from Eubacteriaceae bacterium ES3, assembly GCA_030586155.1. NCBI lineage: Bacteria > Bacillati > Bacillota > Clostridia > Eubacteriales > Eubacteriaceae > Eubacteriaceae bacterium ES3. The sequence continues at coordinate 165,019 of CP130741.1, forward strand.
GGTAAAAGCGGCTGATGGGATCTGGTTTTTCACGCCTGAATACAATCATTCGGTTCCCGGCGTTCTAAAAAATCTGATTGACTGGTTGTCCCGCCGGGTCAGTGAGACTGAGGGGCAAGTGCTTTCCAAAAAGCCGGCGGCCATCAGTGGGATCACTAATGGGATGTCAGGTACAGGGATTGCGCAGGATCATCTGGTGACTTTAATTAGTCTTTTGAATATGAAGGTGATGAATTTCCCGAGACTTACGATTCCAAAAGGCGGAGAACAGTTGAATAGTGAAGGGAAACTGGTGCTTGTTGAAAGTAAGCCTTTTCTGGAAAAACAGACGGTGGCCTTTTTAAAATTTATTGAAAAACAGGTTCAAGCATAAATTACTATGATAAGGAAAAAAGCTCCTGGCTGGAGATGATTTCAGCAGGAGCTTTTGTTATGGTTTGATAGCCCTAATAGTTTAGAATTTATCTGAGATGATGTAAAAAAGTAAAGAACAGTTGTCATTTCATTTTTAATCGTGTAAAGTTTAAGGTGAATAACAAAAATAATAATGAAGGAGGCGAATTGATGATCAATTGGATTGAACAGTTTGGACCGGTGGAACAAGCCTTGATGGGGACGTTGTTTACCTGGGCGATGACCGCTACAGGTGCCGGGATGGTATTCTTTTTTAAAAAAATAAATAAAAATGTTTTAAATGGTATGCTGGGATTTGCGGCTGGTGTGATGATTGCCGCCAGCTTCTGGTCACTTTTAGCACCGGGAATAGAAATGGCTGAAGAATTGGGTCAAACGGCCTGGCTAACGGCAGCTATTGGATTTTTGGGCGGCGGCGCATTTTTATATATGGTTGATAAGCTGATGCCCCATCTGCATTTGGGTTTAGATGTTTCGCAGGCCGAAGGAATTAAAACCAGCTGGCAGCGTTCGGTTCTGCTGGTATTGGCCATAACACTACATAACATCCCTGAGGGGATGGCGGTGGGAGTCGCCTTTGGCGCCGCGGCGGCAGGCGGGTCGGCATCAACGGTCGCTGGGGCAGTGGCACTGGCAATCGGGATAGGCTTGCAGAACCTTCCTGAAGGGGCCGCGGTCGCGATTCCCCTTAGACGGGAAGGTTTTAGCCGAACTAAATCTTTTGTCTACGGCCAGGCGTCAGGAATTGTCGAACCCATAGCAGGAGTAATTGGGGCTTTTGCAGTCATTTCAATGCGTCCGGTTTTACCCTATGCCCTGGCTTTTGCTGCCGGTGCCATGATTTATGTTGTCGTAGAAGAACTGATCCCCGAAGCCCAGCGGGAAGAAGGCGGTTCCAAGACGGATATTGCAACGATCGGGTGTATGGTTGGCTTTTCGGTGATGATGATTTTGGATGTGGCACTAGGTTAAAAATAACAAATTTAAAACAATAAAGAACTCTTCCCATTCAGTCCATGCTGAAAGGCAAGAGTTCTTTTATTGTGGTTTATTGTACGCTTACAACAGTAATAGGTGTATCCAATTCCATGATAGATTCTTTTCCGTTTTTATCTTTAATTGTTACTCTAAAGTAATAGGTGCCCGGAGTGTCTGTTTTAAAATAATAGGATCGGGTGGTGGAAAAATCGCGAAGTGGTGTTGTTGGATAATTACTGCCCTCAGAATCCTTCACTTCAAACTTATATTGATAAGGATATTGTCCGCCGTCGATATAAACAGAAAGTTTACTGTAATATCCGGCATCAACTTCCGTCTTGCTGACTGTGATTTCGTCAATTTCCGGAAGGTCATAGACTCTAAAATAATTTATGGTCTTAGTGACGGTATTGCCGTCGTGATCGGTAACCGTAACGTTTAAGGTATAGGTTCCGGCTTCGTCTGGCATGAATACAGCCAAGTTGCTGCCAGTGGCGCTATCGGTGTATGTTTCCAGTTTAACTTCTGATTTCGTGCCCAGCTTATAAGAATAGGTATAAGTGTAAGGTCCAGATCCGCCGCTTGCTTCAGCAGATAGAATAACACTGGAACCATTTAAACCATCAGAATCGCTGGCGTAGGCCGAATCTTCACCTTGTATATTTGCAGTAAATTCGTCTATAACCGGCAGATTAAGAATTTCAAAATCATCTACAAATATTTCATCGCTGTTAGTAGAAGTACTGTTTTCAGTATCAACACCGCTGTCTTTAATCCTGACATGGAAGGTATAGGTTCCGGGTTCTTCAGGCGTATAGCTGGCAGTTTTTGAACTTGAATAGGCTTGAATTAGAATTTCATCAGCGCTGCTATCATGATAGGCATAAAACTCATACTGATAAGGGGACTTGCCGCCAATTGCCGATGCAGTCAATCTTAATGTGGTGCCCAGGTTTTGGCCGCTGGCTTTATCGACTTTCAGACTTTTAACCATAACGCCAGATACAACTTTAACAGTAGAGCTTTTTTGGGTAACCGGCTCACTGGTATTTGCATCGGTTACTTCGACGATGAATTTATAGGAGCCTTCCTCATCAGGGGTGAATTCTGCTTGATTTGAACTGCCTGAATCTACACTTTCGATCAGTTTTGAACCGTTATACATATTGAAAACATAGTGTAAAGTTCCTGAATCACCGGTATTTTCTACCAAATCAGCCTTCACAGTTAAAGCCTTACCGGCATAGAATATGGAAGATGTATCAGTTGGTGTAACCGTTATTTCATCAATTATCGGCGGATTACTGACCGTAAGAAGGCTATCATATTCTTTTACGGGTGATACTTTTCCCCCGCCGTCAGTAACCGACAGGCGGAAGGCATATTGACCAGGTCCGGATTCAGACAGATCAAGACTGGCACTGCGTGAAGTAGAGTCGATGGCAATCCAGTTACCGCTGCCAACCTTATATTCATACTTGTAAGTATAGGGTGATTTTCCACCGGTTATAGTGGCACTGAGCCTGATGGTATCGCTGGTGGTCAGGTCGCTTGTTTTACTGATCTTTAAGCTTTCGATAGACAGATCAGAAAGGATTTTATAGCTGTTAATAGTATTTACCGTCGTGTTTTGGCTGATTGGATCGGTTACTTCAACATAGAATTTGTAAGTTCCGGCTTCAGTGGGTTCAAAAGAAACTGAGGCAGTATCGCCTGAGAAGTTGATGGTTCCAAGTGAAACTTTATCCTCTCTGCCATTTTGGTAGAAGAATTCACAGGTCGGGACTTCGTCGGTACCACTGCCTTCTTCAAGGCCAGCACTTAAGGTTACCGTCTCGCCGACATAAACGGCAGTCCCTTTTTCAGGACTGACAGTAAAGCTGTCAATAACAGCCGGGTTTGAAACGGATACTGTTGCCTGGGTTACGGTTTTGTCATCAATGATTTTGCCATTGGTGTCAGTATCAGTATAATTGGCATCTGTTACAGTATAATAGAAGGTGTATTCTCCGGAACCGGTGCTATTAAAGTTGAATTCGATGGAGCGGTCAGTGGTTTCTTTAATTAGTGTATCTGAACCGTTAAGGCTGTAATAAAAATTGTAGGTGTAAGGGCTTCTCCCGCCGCTGGCTGAAGCTGTAAGTATTACCGTATTGGTAGGCAGGACATTTTTAGTTTTACTGATTTTAATTGCTTTGGCTGAGACACTTTTAAGGACGGTGTAGCTTTTTACAATTTGTGTCTCGGCACCCTCGGCTTCCAGATAAAATTTGCAGGAGCCGGAATCAGTTAGGGTGACGTCTACGATACCATCACTATTTGAATCTTCAATTTCTTTTTTAGTTCCGCTGCCCAGCTGGTAATAGAAGTGGATTTCTGTGCTGCCATCACCGGAACCGTCTTTAACTAAACCTGTCAGAGTGGCCGTGTCGCCGGGATAAAGATCGGCAGTGCCTTTTTCAGGTGAAACACCCAGCTCCAGAACGGGTGGGTTAGTGATTGTGATTAAACTGCTTTTGGTAGATTGTATGCTTTCGTTTGTACTGACAACCTCGTTTCTGTCAGTTACTTTGACATAGAAAGTTAAGCTTACATCAGATGAAAAATCCAGTCCCAGTGTGGAAAGAGCGACAGCTATTTTGTTTGATGTGTCAGCGTCAGCTAATGAATTGAGTGTTAAACCATTATCGGTTGAATAGAAAAATTCATAGCTGTAAGATGACTTTCCGCCAGTTCCTGAGGTGGATAAAGTGATAATGTCAAATTTTGTGACATCTTTGGTTTTACTTAACTTAATAGTCTTTGCACTCACCGGTGAAAGGACTTTCAGGCTCAGTTTCTTACTGATTGAAGGGGTGAGGGTGTTCGAATCTTTTACTTCCGCATAAATGGAATAGGTACCACCTTCGGTAGGGGTAAAGTCAATGCTGGCAGTCTGATCAGCAGTGACTATAGGCTCGCCAATAGGCATTTTTGTTTTTCCATCCATATAATAGAATGTATAGGTCAAATCGCCACTGCCATATTCGGAAGTTGCAGTAAGCTTATAAGTGTCGCCAGCATAGAAATCACTGAAGGCAGTGTTCGTGCCGGTTTTTACGCCGCTTAATTCAGTTAAAAGTGGGTCATTAATGACCAGAAAATCATCAATCTGGTCACTTGTTTCTTTTCCATAATAATCAGTAATCGTCACATAAAAGGTATAAAGACCTTCTGTTTCGGGGGTAAAAGAGACGTACTTATTGGTATCTTTTTCTGAATCAATAAGCGTTTTAGTCACACCGTCAAGAGAGTATGAAAAGTTATAAGTGAATGGTGACTTTCCACCGCTTGGTGAGGCGGTTAACTTCAATTCTGTGCCAATATTCTGGCCGGAATACTTATTGACTTTCAGATATTTCACGGTGACCGGATCGAGAACTTTTATAGATTTAATGGTCTCACTCACAGTTTCACCGTTAGCGTCAGTTACTTGGAGAATAAATGAATAGGTTCCTGAGGTGGATGGATTGTATGTCATTAAATGGGTCGTAGTACTGATTGCGTCAAATGTCTGGGTATCAACAACTGTAGAGCCCCGTTTAATAGTATAGACATAGCTATAGTCGGCAAGGCCGCCATCAACTTCTGAATTAAAAGTTAAATCAGTTTCAATATAATAGCCATTATTAGGATCTTCGGCAATTTCAAACTTGCTGATCAGCGGGTTATTATTAATGGTATAAGGAATTTCCTTATCAAAGCTTTTGCCGTTGGCGTCGGTAATGGTCACCCCCAGCAAATAGTTGCCCGCTTCAGCCAGGCTGAACTTGGCGTACTTCCTCGTGGAGTCATCTCCCTGTTCAGTTGTCACGCCGTCTAATTTACTATAAAACTGATAGGTGTATGGCGATTTTCCGCCGCTGGCGAGGGCTGAGAGTTTTAGCTCAGTGTTTCTATCCTGAGGGGATTCAATGTCTGTATCCAGGCTTGTATCCAGGGCTTCATAAACAATATATGGCTCAGTCTCAAGTTCCAGAATACCGCCGATATCACTGGTAATGGTGACATAGAAGGTATAAATACCGGCACCCGTTGAGGTGGGGTCAAATAAGAGTGTATATTGATTATTAAGGGTATTAATTAAATGTTTCTCTGTATCACTATCCAGGCTATAGTAAAATTGGCAGCTGGCGGGTTCTGCAACTGAAATTCCGTTGACCGTCAAAGCAATTGTACCGGGATCGCCGAGATAATAGGGAATACCGCCATCTTCGACGGTAAAGGAATCAGCCGCTGGAGCTTCAGCAATGGTAAAATCGACAGGTGTATCAATGGGGATTTCAATCCCGCTGGCGTTTTTCACGGAGACATAAAACTTATAGCTGCCCTCAGCTGAAGGTGAGAAACTGCTGGTATTACTGGTCGAATAGTCCTGGATTTCAGTTTCTGGACCATTATCCAGCGTATAGTAAAAGCGGTAAGAAATTGCAGTTTTACCACCGGCAGCACTGGCCGTCAGTTTCAGAGCGCTGCCCGGCTCTTGGGGAGAGCTTTGATCGACAGTCAGAGACTGTACTGCCAGACCATCAACAACCTGATAATCTTCAATTGTTTTTGTGATTGATTGTCCCTGAGAATCAGTGACAGTTACCATAAAAATATAAGTTCCTGCGTCTTCCGCAACACCGGTGGTAAAATTAGCACTTTCACTATCGTTGCTGCTACCGTTAATCGCAGTGATTTCAGTGATAATATCGTCTTTCTGATATTTAAAGCTATAGTCAAACGGTTTTGTCCCGCTCCCGGAGTCGACTGAAGCAGTGAGTGCGATGGTATTTGGCGCAGTTGTTGTGGGATAATCGTAGTAATACTGAGGTGAAGCCTTGTCAGTATCAAGAGATACAATCGGCAGATTGATCACTTCAAAATCCCCAATAGATCGCTGGACAATATTACCGTCTTCATCTTTAATACGGGTATAAAGGGTATAGATACCCGCTTCAGTAGGGGTGAAAAGAACTGATCTGGCCGTAGCAAAATCGGTAAGGGTCTCATTTGTCAGATAAGTACCGTCCAGCTTTTCCAGGTCGTAATAAAAACCATAGTTAAGTGTGCCTGTACCGCCGGAAGCGGCAGCTGTCAGGGTAATAGCAGTATTAATGTTCTGCCCGGAGGACAGGCTGGTGGTAAAGCTTTTTACGTAAAAGGAATCGGTGATAGGCACAAAAGTTATATTGTATTCGACAGCATAACTTTGGGCAAAAGAGCCGGATTCTCCTTTAATAGTAGGATTAGTGGCGTTCTGAAACAGATAGGGACCGATAGAGGTGACGGTGGCGGGAATGGTTACGGTCAGTCCGCTGGTGTTAGCGAACGTGCCGTTTCCGTCCTCGGATTGTATATTAGTTAAGGAGGGGGGCAGGACTAAATCAGTCAGTCCAGTACAGCCGTAAAAAGCCCCTGCTTCGATGACCTGGAGAGAATACGGCAATTCGATGGAAGTAAGGGTGGCCTTGTCTTTAAAGGCATTAGTGGCAATTCCTGTAACCTGGTTTCCGTTAGGGGTTACGGCAGGAATAACAAGGCTAGTGTCAGAACCCGTATAACCGGTCACATAGACGTTTCCGTCAAGATCGGTATCATCGTCATATTCGATAAAGTTAATATCTGTTTCCATGGTGGTCAGGGTCTCACTGCTTTGGCTTTGTACAGAAGCTGCTGCTTGTTCAGAAACGGGTACAGACTCTGCTTGTGGAACAGGAACTGGAACAGAAGTTTCTGTTGTTATGGTCGTAGCAGGGAGATCTTCTTCTGTTTTACTCGCGGAATCAGCCGGAGTTTCAGTAACAGAAGGATCTTCAGCAGTAATTTCGGGGTCTGAAGGGATGAGTTCTTCAGCGATAACATTAAATGGGACAGAAGAAATTAACATCAGATTGACAAGGATTAAGCTTAGGACACGGGACAAAGATTTTTTCATTTTGTTCCTCTTTCTTTTTCAGATTTTAAAACAAGTCATATATCAATAATAATATTTAAGTATAGATAAATAAGTCTTGATCGAGACCTAAATAGTTGCACTAGTTATTTTATCGGACGGTTCGTTAAAAAGTTTACGGGTTTCTCGTATATTTAAAATTTAAAAGCCACTGACTGGTTATCGGAATTTTAAGTTAAACAATAAGTCCCAGATTAAACTGGTTTTTGAGGTCTGGTTGGGGCTCTCTTTTTACCAGCTCAATGAAGCTGGTCATTGTTGGTGTAAGATGTTTGTTTTTATGGTAGACCAGATTAAAGGTCCGGTTAAAGATAGGTTCAAGAGGGGAATAGGCGGTCATTTGACCGGCTTTTAACTCTTCTTCAATGAGCCGAATTGAAAGAGCTGAAAGACAAGGTTGGCTAAGTAGAATGGTTTTGATAATTTCCGGTGAAGTTACCTCCCATCCAATCGTAACTTTTAGCCCTCGTCTTTTCATAAAGTCCAGAAAGAGGTCTCTTGTACCGCTTCCTGATTCGCGCATCACAAATGCCTGGCTTTGAAGCTGCTGGGCAGTTATTTTTTGAAGAACCGAAAAAGGGTGGGTTTGGGAGCAGGCGATAACCAGAAAATCATCAATGACTGGCTCAACAATCAGGTCGGGATGCTGGACTGTTCCTTCAACTAAACCGATGTCGAGTTCGGCCCGCAGCAGTCGATTTTCTATAGAACGGGTGTTGTTGACATAATTAAAACAGTCGGTTTCAGGGTTTTCCTGCAGATATTTATTCATCAGCGGTGCCAGCAGACAAGAGCCTATGGTAATGGTAGCGCCAACCTTGAGGCTTTGCTGCTCGCAGAGGTTTTCCATGCTGTTCTCCAGTGAGTTAAACTGACTGATAACCATACGAGCTTGGGTATAAAGTGTTTTGCCGGCGTCAGTGATGATGAGCTTTCGGCCCATCCGTTCAAAGAGTCGGACGCCATAATGTTCTTCCAGTTCCCGAATGACCTGGCTCACTGAAGGCTGTGTGATATATAGGGCTTTGGCAGCTTGAGACATAGAGCCGGTTTCTTCGACGGCGATTAGAATTTTTAAATGGCGCAGATCCATTATTTCTCCTTAAGTATAGGTATGATTTATTATATATATAAAATATTATCATTTTACTTATAAAAGGACAAGGTCTATAATGATTACAATAGTGAATATAAATTAGCGTAGATGAGGGAGGAAAAATGGCAGAAACAATCAGTAATGAAGACGTGAAACGGGTAAAGGGACTGGGTTTTCTAAGAAACAAGCGAACCGATAATTTTTCAGGAAGAGTGATTACTATAAATGGTGTAGTGAATGCAGACCAGATGGCCTGTATTTTGGAAGGCGCGCAGAAATACGGAAATGGGACGCTGGCATTAACTACCAGACTGACTATAGAGTGTCCAGGTATTCCCTACGCTAAAATTGAAGACTTTAGAGCTCATTTAAAAACCGGTGGACTTGAAACCGGTGGGACAGGTCCCAAGGTGCGGCCGGTAACAGCCTGTAAGGGAACAACCTGTCAGTATGGTTTAATTGATACATTTGGCCTGGCAGCAGAAATTCATAAACGTTTTTATAAGGGCTATCGCGATCTGGTCTTGCCCCATAAATTCAAAATTGCTGTGGGGGGATGTCCCAATAATTGCATGAAGCCGGATCTTAACGATGCGGGTGTAGTTGGTCAGTTGATTCCCGAACTTGAACAGTCAGCCTGTAAAAACTGTAAAAGCTGTGGTGTGATTAAGGCTTGTCCGGTAAATGCTGCAAAGCTTAATGATGGACGAATTGAAATTGATCGGGATAGTTGTCTAAATTGTGGACTGTGTGTAGGGAAATGCCCATTTGATGCCGTAACAGCTGGTTTAAACGGCTATAAGCTGGTGATTGGTGGCCGCTGGGGTAAACAGGTTGCGATGGGAAAAGCATTGACCCAGATATTTGCCGATGAAGAAAGTCTTTTGGCGATGCTTGAAAAGATTATTTTGTTTTACAGTGACCAGGGGGAAAAGGGAGAACGATTTTCCCAGACCATTAAACGACTTGGCTTTGATGCCGTAGAGAAAATGCTTACAGATAATTAGTAAAAAAATCAACCGCAGCTTCTAAAGCTGCGGTTTTGTCGTTCCAGAGGCTATATAAAATTTCTTTTAATTTTTACAGCAAGTTAACATTGAGATGTTAAGATCAGAGAGTTATTTATTATTAAATTAATTTTCACTTGAAGCGGCAAAAATCATTTAGAGGATAGGTGAGGAGACGGGGATGTATAATAAGTATTTTGGGAATTATTTATTAAAAAAGAAAATCATCACACCTGAACAGTTGAAAGAGGTTCTTAATAAACAGGAATCATCACGGGTTAAGCTGGGGGTTCTGGCTATTGAATCAGGTTTGATGAACGCTCAACAGGTCAACAAAGTGCATCATCTACAGGCAATCAAAGATATGCGTTTTGGGGATCTGGCTATCGAAGTTGGCTTTTTAACTAAAGCAGATCTGGAAACACTTTTAACAAAGCAAAAAGAATCCCATATTTTATTGGGGCAGATTCTTTTGGATCAGGGTTTGTTGACCTTTGAGAAGTATGAAAAACTCCTGCTTTCATATAAGGAGGATTCAGGTTTTTCCGAAGAGGAAATACAAATATTAAAAAGCAGCAATACGGATGATATCGTTAAAATGATTATGGGAAATCAAGAAGACACGGAGATGCTTGTTTTTGAAGAATACATTGAGCTGTTTGTCAGAAACATTATCCGCTTCATCGATCGGGAAATGATGATTGAAAGGCCTTATACAAAGGATTCCTATGCATATGAGAATCTGGCATCACAGAAGATTATTGGGGATTATAACATTGAAACCGGAATTTCAGCCGAGGAAGAAACGGCGGTTGAGTTTGCTTCTATTTATGCGGAAGAAGCCATTGACTCGATGAATGATCTGGTAAAGGATGCCCTGGGTGAGTTTATGAACTGTCAGAATGGTTTGTTTATCTCTAATCTGTATCACAAAAATATCAAATGTGATCTGGAAGCTCAGACTATGGACCAGGAGGGGGAACTTAAGGCCTTGAATAAACTTTTGATTGTCCCCTGTCAGTTGAGTTTTGGCAAAATTGAGATTGTTTTAAATATATAGGAGGAAGCGATGGCAAATATTTTAATTGTAGATGATTCGACAATGTCCCGAAATAAACTGAAGAAAATTCTCATTTCCGGGGATCACCTGGTAGTAGGAGAAGCGGCGGATGGAATAGAAGCGATTGAAAAGTTTAAAGAATTACGCCCTGATATTGTGACACTGGATATTACCATGCCCAATATGAACGGGATAGAATGTTTAAAAGAAATTCTGGCTTTGGATGAAGATGCCAATGTGGTGATGATTTCTGCCCTGGGCAAAGGGGATACCATCCTCGAAGCCCTAAATGCCGGAGCGCTTAATTATATCTCCAAACCTTTTGAAGCAAGTGCGGTGCTGGATATTTTTAAAGAAGCAATGGATGAGTAGAACTGATTAGGAAAGAGGTGGACGGATCATGGTGGAAACTATCTCCCAACTGATTGAAATGGCGCCTGTTTTTTCGGTTGCTGATCAGGGTTGTGCGCTCAATCAGTACTTTGAAGAGAATGCTGGTGCAAGTGGTGTGGTCATTGTTAATGATGACCATTATCCCATTGGCCTGATTATGCGCAATCATTTTTATCAGAACATTGGAACACAGTTTGGGTTCGCGATTTATCTCAATCGCTCTGTTGAGCTGATTATGAAAAAAGAAATCCTCGTTCTTGAGTCTTCCTGTGATCTGGCACAATTTGGAATGAAAGCCATGAACCGTCCCTCTGATGATGTCTATGATTATGTGATTGTTGTAGAAGATGGCCATTATAGGGGCGTGGTCAGCATCAGCAATTTTTTGGCGGCCATGTCAGAGCGAAAAGAACAGGAAATAGAGCTTTTAAATCAGCAGCAGAGAATTCTACAGGAAGCAAATGAAAAAGAAAAACTGTTTCGAATGCAAATCGAAATGAAAAACAAAGAAATTAGAAACCTGATGAATAATGCGGACCAGGGGTTTTTATCCTTTGGTAGTGATCTGGTCATTACTGAAGAATACAGTAAAGTATGTGATGAGATTTTTGGCTGGCCGATAGGAAATCTGTCACTGCTTAAGCTGCTTTCTGAATTTTTGCCAAAAGATGAGAAAATTCTCCTGTCAGATGTATTTTCAGCTTTATTTGAACAGGAAAAAAAGAAGCGGGCAAAAACCTTTATTCGTCTGCTGCCCAGGGAACTGCTTATTAACAACCGATATATTCAGCTGGCTTATAAAATTATCGCCTTCGATGAAAATAAAGCAATGATGCTGATTCTTACCGATATAACCGATAAAAAGGCCTTGGAGAATAAAGCCATCGAAGAAAAAAACAATATGAAACTGATTCTTTCGGCAGCCGACCATAAGCGTGAAATACAGGATTCACTGCTGGAAGCCTATGCTTTTTTTGAAAGTGCGGTGGAGCTGATTGAAAAAATAGAAGATCCCCTGCCCATATTATTCAGGATAGTTCATACGATGAAGGGGGATTTTGCCTTACATTCCTTTTACAATACCGCTGTCAGTTTGCATCAGCTGGAGGACCAGCTGTCAGGAATGCTTGAAAATCAGGACTGCTGTCGTCAGGAGGAGATCATTGCAATCTTTCGCGGGCGGTCCTTTGACGAATTTGTTTTAAAATAGGTAATTGCGAAATGAAAACAAAAATGAAAAAAATGAGAAAGTAGAGCATGAAGAGAGCTGATTAAAAAAGTATGACAAAAAAAGCAGGAAGCGTTGCAAAAAAAAGGCGCAAAAATAAAAGCCTGAGAAAAGCCTGAAAAAAACTTTATTTTAGCAGTTAGGCAATCAGTTTTTTAAGACTGCGGATGTATTGAAGCTGATGAATGTTGTCAGCAAGAATGACAGTAATCAGCTGGGTAATGCCAGCCAGGAGCAGATCCGCGCGAAGCGTCCGAGCATTTCTTGTTTTGCGACCGGCAACACAGAAAGAATCTTTGAAATGATTGAGTGACTGTTCAACAACACCGCGAATTTTATAGATTTGCTGCCACTCGTCAGTACCCCGAAGCGTACCTGGGTAAGCTCTAAGGTTTTTTTCAGGGTAAACATAGAACATCCGGCCACAGGAAGAAGGTGTGCAGGGTTTTTCGCAGAAACACTGACGTTTGGATTTACCGGATTGCTGCCTGACCCATCGGGTTTTGGGACAGGTAAATTTAAAGCGGACGAGACCATTTTTACGCCTGGTTTTACCTTCCGGTTTCATGGGAAGTGAAGGGTTGTCCGGACAACAGGGGATACCATGCTCATTAACCGGGCAATCGGAATAAGAAAGGGAGCCCCGCGAATTGAGGGGAATGAAGGCTTTTTCAAACTTTAAATCAGTCAGCAGCGAGTGATAAATGACTGAGCTGTCAAAAGCGGCATCACCAATAAAAAGTTTGGGAACAATCAGCGGATGCTTTTTAAAAAAGTCGGAAAGAACAGGAATAAGTGCTTTGGTATCATGGAGCGACTTGTCCTCGTCGGGAGAATCAGACTTTTTCTCAACAGCAATATCAGGATGATCAACCAGAAAGTTGGCATCATAAAAAGAGATATCCCGGACAATGCCAAGGCCGTTGGTGATCATGCCGAATTTATAGACATAACAGAAATGACCGTTGATATAAAGCTGTTTAATAGAAGAATTGGCTTTAGCGTGGGTGGGCATGGCGCCATAGGCGGCCTTGTAGGGATCATAGGAATCATTCAGCTGATGGGTTTTCTTGAAAGCTTTGAGCTGTTTGATGATTTTATTGGCAAATTTGGGATTATTTTCAGTAACATAGGCTTCAATTCCCGAAGTATCAAAGATGGTCATCATGGCCTTATGAGCATCGATCTTTTGGCAGATTGGTTCAGTTACATCAACAAGTTGATGAAAAAACGATTGTAAGTCCGGAAGATAATCTTGCTTGAAGCGAGTCAGCTGGGATGCGTGGGGAACTCTGCTGAAACCGCAGAAATCCCTTAATTCGCTGGAAAACTTGAGAAAAGTGATCAGCAGGGTGTCAGTGGGAATGGAAAAAATTCGCTGCAGAATGAATGCCCAAAGAATGGAACAAAGCTCAAAATCACGGTGTCGCCCATTACAAGCATAGTAATGACTGTAAAAAGAATGTGGAACCAGAGCATGAAGGTCAAGTTTTTCTTCCAGCAGTGAAAGAAAGTGATGTTTGTCCTGTTCAAAAAAATGAGTGCAATCAGCATAAATTTCAGCAAACGAAAGCTGTTTTTGTGGTAAAATATCCATATATAACTCCTTTCAGGATGATGGATTGTTGTGGTTGTAACTCAATTTTATCATAATCTGGTGAGGAGTTATATTTTTTTATGTTAAAAATATCCCGCTATTATGCGGGTTATGGCATTTCGCAAATGCCTATTTGTTTTAAAAGATTTGGAGGTGATCCAGTCCTTTTTTGGAGAGGATTTCTTTCAATCGGAAAATACCATCACGATTCACTACGACCGGATTAAACATTTGGAAAATGTCATCAACAAACGGTTTGAAAAAGAGGATTCAAACTTTGTTATGGAGCACGTGCACCGATTGAGTTACCCAACAATTAATGATATTTTATTGGGCTACAATGATTATACCAAACTGATTGCCAGGAAACTAAACAAAGAAATTGCCGATTTTAGAATTACTGGAGATTCGGTTTATATCAATCCCGAAGAGTTTTCCGGGCTGACTAAATCGTTGATTCATATATTTAGAAATATTGCCGATCACGGAATCGAGTTGCCTGACGATAGGGCGGAAAAAAACAAACCGCTACAGGGAAATATCCATTGCCATATCGAAAAAAAGGACAGACAATTTATGGTCAGTATTAAGGATGACGGGAAAGGAATAGATCCGGTTATTATCGGAAAGAAAGCCTTAGCATCTGGACTGTTAAGCCAGGATGAACTTGAAAAATGCTCTGAGAATCATATGATCAATTATATTTTTCGAGATAATTTTTCGACAAAAGAAACGGTATCAATGCTTAGCGGCCGTGGTGTTGGATTATCCTCGGTTAAAGATCAGGTGATTAAATTGGGGGGAGATATCATGGTGAATTCAAAAATTGACTGCGGAACGGAATTTCTACTAAAATTGCCGCTCCATTAAGCAAAGGTTGACAGAAAGATGAAATGGGAATACACTCAGGATTAACGGGAAGTCAGATTCACGAAGCCTGAAATTGAAATCTGGAATGATTGAAGGTCTGGGGGTGTATAAAATGGGTTTTCAAATTGTCAGAAACGATATTACCAAAATGAAAGCAGATGCCATTGTTAATGCGGCGAACCAGTCCCTGCTTGGCGGTGGCGGGGTTGACGGTGCCATTCATCGGGCGGCAGGCCCTAAGCTGTTAGATGAATGTAAAACCCTTGGCGGCTGTGAAACGGGTCAGGCTAAAATTACAGGGGGATATAAACTGCCGGCAAAATATGTCATTCATACAGTCGGACCAGTATGGGAAGGGGGCAGCCGGAATGAAGAAAAGCTGCTCAGAAGCTGTTATCAAAATAGCTTGATACTGGCGGCAGATCGGGGATTAAAGAGCATTGCTTTTCCCCTGATTTCAGCTGGTGCTTATGGTTATCCCAGAGATCAGGCGCTTAGGGTAGCCGTCTATGAAATTGGCAATTTTCTTCTGGAACACGAGATGGAAGTTACACTGGTTGTTTATGACCAGGCTTCGTTTAAACTTTCAGAAAATCTTTATTCAGCAATCAGTCAGTATATTGATGAACGCTATGCTGATGAAAACAGTGTTGGACGCGGCAGTGATTTTACTGGAGGACAATTAAGAGAGCAGGTTGAATTTTTGGAGATGCCAGCAGCGGCGTCGATTCAAAGATTAAAAAGTCAGAGAAAGCTTGATGATCTGGTCAACCAGGTGGAAGAGTCTTTTTCAGAAAGTCTTTTGCGGCTCATTGATGAAAAAGGGATGACTGATGCAGAAACCTATAAAAGGGCTAATATCGATCGAAAGCTTTTTTCAAAAATCAGAAATGACAAGTCCTATCATCCGGGAAAGCAGACTGCTATTGCCTTTGCCATTGCCCTTCATTTAAATCTTGACGAAACCAGAGATCTTCTGGCTCGAGCTGGGTTTGCCCTTTCACACAGTAACCGGGCAGATATTATTATTGAATATTTTATCGAAGAGAGAAATTATAATATTTTTGAGATTAACGAAGCGCTGTTTGCTTTTGAACAGAAGCTTCTGGGCCTTTAATTGTCGCCTGTCAGGCGACCAGTTAAACCACGTTTGATGCTATCCTTTAATCAGAAAAATGATTGGAGGATATTACAATGAAAAAGAATTTAACGGAACTGATATTTATTCTGGATCGCAGCGGCTCAATGAGTGGACTTGAGTCGGATACGATTGGCGGTTACAATAGTCTGTTGGAGAAGCAGAAAAAAGAAGCAGGCGAAGCAATTATCACAACGGTTTTGTTTGATGACCAGTATGAACTGCTGCATGATCGGATTGCTTTAAACGGGATTGAAAAAATATCGGAAACAGAATACTTCGTTAGAGGAACGACAGCCCTGCTGGATGCTATTGGTAAAACGATCAGTAAGATTGATAACGTCCAAAAGCATACAAAAGAAGAAGAACAGGCCAGTCAGGTAATGTTTGTAATTACCACTGATGGGCTTGAAAATGCCAGTCGTGAATATTCAGCTGACCAGGTTAGAAAGCTGATCGAAAAAAAGAAAAAAGAAGGCTGGGAATTTATTTTCCTGGGAGCCAATATCGACGCGGTTGAAACAGCCAGGAGTTTTGGAATTGCTGAGGACCGGGCTGTCAATTATCATGGTGATTCAGCCGGGACACGTTTGAATTATTCTGTTCTCAGTGAAACAGTAAGTAGTCTTCGTGCTGGCAGTTCGATTTCAAGGGAGTGGAAGCAGAAGATTGAAGAGGATTATAAGGACCGTCAAAACTAAAAGGAAGATTCTTCTTTTCATGGCGCAAAATAATACCTTGAAATCATTCTTAATAAAGGCGTATAATATTAATAAACAAGTATCATAAAAAGGGAAGGACGAAATTTATGCTCTGGAAAGAAAAGTACGAATTAGGTGTTCCGCTGATTGATAATCAGCATAAGGAACTGTTTAATCGAGTGGAAAAATTTACTATGACGGTTCGCTCGGAAGAGTCATGGGATCAGAAGCTGGCTCAAATTAATGACACTCTGGAATTTATGAAGGAATACGTGGTTGAGCATTTCCGTGACGAAGAAGGCTACCAGAAAAAAATCGGCTACCCGGGATATGAAGCTCATCAGAAAATACACACCGATATGGTTGAGTATGTGGTATCAGTATCTGAAGCCTATGAAAAAAGCGATTTTGACGAGGCCCTGATGCAGCAGTTTGCCGGTAAGCTTTTGACCTGGCTGATCAATCATGTTGCTGCGGAAGATCAGCGAATAGCTGATTTTGCCAAAGAAAAGGGGGAAGTGTAATGACAGAGATGCCTTTTCTGAATGCGACCAAAAATGTTTTTGAACTGATGCTGGATCTTTTAGATATTACGGATCATCCGGGGGAAGATTTTTTCAGTGAACATGAGCTCGATATTGCTGTTGGAGTGATTGGAGATCTGGAAGGGGTAGTAATTTATCGTTTCCCTCATCAGACTTCACTGGAAATTGTCAAGATCATGAGTAGCATGGAATTTGACAAAGTTGACGATTTCGTAATTTCTGCCATGTCAGAGCTGTCAAATATCATAAGCGGCAATGTTTTGACAATTCTTTCAGGTGAGAATCTCACCTGTGATATTCTACCGCCTAAATTGGGAATTCCCGAAAAAGAACAGGACTATGAGCTGGAAACAGCCTCCTGTTTAGCAACACCTGCTGGCAATATTTGTATTGAAACGAGATTAAATCGAAGTCACTAAAATGCACAGCGAAAGTAGTGGATATGATTCAGCAAGACTGGAAATTATCAGATGATTAACAGTTAAAGATTAAAATAGATGAAACGGCAAAATGACAGAAGAATAAGCCTAATTATTATGACAGAGTTTGAGCGACGTCAGAGAAGTTTTTAAAAATATCTTTTCAAGGTGTTTGGTAAAATAAAAAAAGGGTAAAAACTCTAGGAAACAGTCATCTAAAAATTCAATTAATCAAACAGGAGGATTTAACAATGGTAGAAGATGGTAAAAAAGGTATCTACGAAAATGCGGAAGAATTAAGTGAAAAAGACAAAAAAATCGAAGGTCACACTGATTCGATGTATGAAGAAGCTGAAGAGCTGAGCGAAAAGTCAAAAGAAGAACAGCATGATTTTATGGCTGACGAGGATAAGAAATAGGCCCTCGACTACACGCGACTAATTGACTGTTGCACTAACTCTTGTTAATGCAACAGTTTTTTTGTATGAAGATTATGTTTAATTGTTTGATAAAAAAATTAGGAGATTTGGATGAAAACAGTTTTGATTCATGGACAGAATCATAAAGGATCAACTTACCATATCGCCAGGCAACTGGCCGATAAGATTGGGGGAGAAAGCGAAGAATTTTTTTTGCCCAAAGATTTTGAAAAATTTTGCATTGGCTGCGGCAATTGTTTTTCCAAAAACGAGGCCCTTTGTCCCCATTATGAAAAACTCAAACCGATCACTGATGCCATGGATGAGGCAGACGTTCTGATTTTTGGCAGTCCGGTTTATGTGATGCGGGTGACCGGAACGATGAAACTGTTTCTTGATCATTACGGATATCGTTTTATGGTTCATCGCCCGGAAGAAAAAATGTTTAAAAAGCAGGCTGTCTGTGTAGCGACTGCAGCTGGTGCCGGGATGAAATCCACGATAAAGGATATGGATATCAGTCTCTTTTATTGGGGAATTCCCAAACGTTATCGTTTAGGTTTTGCAGTCAGAGCGATTGAATGGCAGGCTGTTGAACAGAAGTTAAAAAATAAAATTGACGAAAGAACTACCCGTCTGGCTCAAAAAATAAAAGCGGCTGATGGAAAAGTTAGTCCAGGTCTGAAAACCAGAGCTCTTTTCGGGTTAAGTCGTATGATGCAAAAGAAAGGCTTTAACGAGGCAGACCGCATTTATTGGGAAGAGAAGGGCTGGACCGGGATTAAACGGCCTTGGAAATAAAAATATGAAAAAGAAGCGGCAGACTATAATGGTTATGCCGCTTCTTTAGTTAGTGTTCGGAGATTATTTGTATGTCAGTCAGCAGAGAGACAGCGAATTTTATTCAATCACTGTCAGAATAGCTGGAAGTTCCTGGTCGGCAGAGCGTGAAGCAGGTGTTTCATCCATCCCATAAAAATATGCATTTTTGGGCCAGACCTCAATTTGAATCGCCTCCAGCCTATAGCCATAACCGGAGGTTCCCGCCATTTCACCGTTAACTGCCCATCCCATCCAGCCGAAATTCTGGCAATGAACCCGGTAATAAACATCATAAAGATCTTTATCATTACCATAGAGCTGGATTTGAATGGCTTCCAACCGGTAACTTAAGCCCGAGGTGCCACTGATTTCGCCATCATAGCGGGTATCCTGCCAGCCGATGTTCTGAACATGGGTCCGATAGGCAATTCCCAAATCGGCATTGCTGTCTCCCAGTTGAATCTGAATGGCTTCCAGCCGATAGCCTAAACCGGAAGTACCGCTGATTTCTCCATTATAGCAGGTACCCTGCCAGCCGATATTCTGGACATGGGTCCGATAATAAACATCCACATCATCTGATGAGCTGTTTGGATCCTTGACGGTAATGGTGTAGGTGGCGGTTTTTCCGCCAACTGTGATGGTCAGGGTTTTAGTTCCGGCAGTGGAGGAATCAAAGCCGGAGATATTGGCGGTGGTGATCGTTTCAAGGTGGCTGGAACCATCGCTGTAAAAGCCAGTTACTTCCAGGCCAGAAATATCCAGAGTATCACCGATCTGATAGGTAAGTTTATTGGCCGGACTGGTAATGCTGATGTTTGTAAGAGTGACATTTGATGTTCCGCTAAAAGCCTTGATACAGACATTGGCATAATCAGAAACGGCCACATCCTGCCAGTATGAGCCGCCATCGTTACTGATATAACTTTGACCAGAATATGCGGTGGCTGCACTGGAATAATTGGCCTCCTGGCCTTCGATGGGGACGGGATACCAAGCTTGAGGGGTGACATACTTAATGACGACGGAAAAGTCTTCCCCGGCATTTAGATTGACCGGGTTATTTAAATCGACAGTATAGTAGCCTTGATAATCAAAAGTAACCGTCTGGCTGGAACGCAGGGTTCCGCTTCTAGGCAGACCGGATGATGGATTGGTGTAGATGTAAATTTCGGCTGTGGTGTTAGGGCTTAAAGAGTAGGTGCTGATTGCAGTCAGTGTTTCGGAGGCCTGGGCAGTAAAAACATTAGCCCCCCAACTGGAGTGGTCGGCATTGTTAAAGCCAATTGCCAGGGTATTGCCTAGGGGATCATACTGATAGATCCGTTTGTAATTACTGGTGGACTCGGCATTATGAAATGCGGTCACATTATTGCAGGCATAGGTATCATAATAAGAGAGATAGAAATACCCGCCGTCGCCCCAGTCGCTGCCCCAGCTGTTTTTTATAATCCAGGCACCATCACCGGAGGGGGTAGTGGAAAAATTATAACGGCTGTAGTTATCATCCCAGCCGACAATGGCAACATCATGATCAGTAGTGGCGCTGCCGTAATAATAAAGGGCACTGGTGGAAGTATTAAAATAGGCGGGATAGTCCATAGCTGCCGAGTAGATAGTGGTAGACAAGGCGCCGCCCTCCATCAGGGCTTCTTTAATAACGGCCGCATTTTTGGGTAGATATTCAGCCGATTGAACGTGATAAGCAGGGGAGAGGCCGGTGTTTTTGCCGCTGTTGTAGGGATCGCTGGTCTCGCTAACCGGACCGCTCCAGCGAGCCAGATAGGAAAGGGCTATAGTAGAGTTGCCGCCATAGTTGGGGCCCCAATCAAAGCCGTGATTCCACATCATGTTGTTTTCAGACAGATCGGTGGTTTCTGAAGCCTTTAAATAGGATTCCAGGGAGGCGATGCTGGCAAAAGCCCAGCAGCTGCCCCATTCACCCTGGTTGCGAACAGCAGTAATTCGGCCAGTGCTTCTCAGGTCGTAACTGGCCGGAAAAGAGGCCGAGGTATCAATGCTTTCTTCGGTCTCGCTTGCAACTCTGGCCAATATCTCGGGGACATGACCCAGGGCATGGCCGTCAACTGTAGTGGTTTCAATGGTATCATCTTTCTGGAACTCGACAAATTCCGGGTTTAAAGGACCTGTTTCGGCGATCGGATCATTGCTGGCAATAATGCCTTGAGGGATGAACAGCAAGTTTATTAACAAGAATAAAGATAAAAGTCGCGGAAATTTCTTTTTCATGATAATCATCCTTTCTATAGTTAAGGTTAAAAATGGACAGATACTTTTTATATTCCTTATATACCATATTATCGGAATAAATTTCATTTAATTGAGATAAATTTGTATTTATTTTACAAATCACCAATGATATCTGTTCTGATACTACCAGGTATAATTTTTGGATATGGTTGGATTTTTGGGTAAAAGACGAAAATAGCATATGCCTCAGATTAGCAGAATGGTATAAGTAAACAATTATTACAACTCAAGCAGAAAAGCGGATTTTTTTATCCAGGAAATTAAAATAATTCTGGATTATTTGAATTAAAACAACAAACGTTGGTTTGCGGATTAGAAATTGAATAAATTGTGAATTGATTTAAGTAAATCATGATGCGTTTAACCTATTTAGATGATATAATAATTTGTAAAATGATACACGATTAAGAATCAATCTGGAGAGGAGGGAGCTTTTGGAAGACAGGCGGTTGTTTGAAGTCCTGATGGATGGTGATTCCAGGGAGTCGATGAGGTTGGCGTCAGAACTTCTGGCAGAGGGCATAAGCAGAGAAACTATTATAGTGGAGGGGATCGAAGCAGCAATGTCGGAGCTTGACGAAAAATGTACTCTGGAAAAATTTAACCTGCTGGAAATTATGCTGGTTGGTCGTGCAGTCACAGAGGTGATGAAAGTTTTATATCCGGAAGAATCCCAAATCGTTTATAGTAAAGATACAATTATTCTGGTGACGCTGGAAGGAGATGTTCACGATCTGGGCAAGGGAATAGTCAAGACAGTTCTGATGGCCAACGGATATCGGGTGGTTGATTGCGGAAAGAACTGTCCGGTAGATGAGCTCCTAAAAACGGTTGAAGCGGAGAAACCATTGGCAGTGGGAGTGAGTGGACTGATTTTTACTGGCATAGAAATGGTGAAAAGCCTTCGTGAGTTGTTAAATGGTCGGGGTATGGATGCAGTCGGGCTGATAGCTGGAGGAGCGGCATTTAAGCAATTAGATCCAGAAACGCTGAATGTGGATTATGTTGCCCAGACGGCTTTTGATGCCACCCATTTTTTGACTCAGATGAAGGTAGGATGCAGCTATGACTAGTCTTACACGGGTTATGGAGACCGTTGCCTTTAATGAAGTTGACCGGGTTCCGGTAGTCCCCCAGATCTTTGGTCATGCGGGTGTATTGTCAGGGATTCCCCTGCACAAATTTGTCAAAAGTGGAGATCTGATTGCACAGGCTCAGTTAAAAGTCCTTGATTACTATCAGGCTGACGGTATTTTTTTAGTTACAGATGTAAATGTGGAATGTGAAGCGGCAGGATCTATTCTGGATTATCCTAATGATCAGTTACCGGTTGTTAAAAGTCCTGTTCTGGTTGGAAAAACTGTGGCAGATCTAAGGGTGCCTGATCCCCAGGTTAGCGGCAGAATGCCGGAAATTTTAAAAGCCATCAGGATTTGTAAAGCGGCAATTGGTGAGGAGTCTTTAATTATCGGTTGTGTGATGGGGCCGATGACACTGGCGCTTTTAATGATGGGGATTGAAGCAGGCTTGTATCTAGCAGCTGACGATCTCGATGCTTTTAAACAAGTGCTTGAATATGCAAAACAGGTAAGTGCGGCTTACGGCCTGGCCCAGCTTCAAGCCGGAGCGCATCTGGTGATGGTTTTCGATCCCTCGTCGACACCGGAAATTATCCCGCCGCAGTTTTTTAGGGAGCTGGTCAAAGATCCCTTGGCGGAACTATTCCAAGTCTTAAAAAGTGGTGGTGGAATGGCTAATTTCTTACATATTACTGGCGATAATAGGACTATTTTGCCCTATTACTCTGAAATGGGCGTAGAAATTGCGGGTTTGGATTATCCAGTTGATATGGCTGAAGCGGCCCAAATCCTACCGGATATCTGTCTGATCGGAAATATTCTTCCGGCTGATTTTTTATCTGGAACGCCTGAGATCATTAATGAAAAAGCTGAATCACTGCTGGAAGCCTTTAGCGACAGAGGTGGATTTATTTTATCTTCAGGATGTGAGATTTATCCAAATTCTAAACCGGAGAATATTATGGCAATGATTAATCAGGTAAAAAACAAATGACTCAGAACAAGGCTGTCCTTTCTTTAAAAGTGGAGGATGAAACCTATAAGATTAAGTTTCGGACTGGCCAGACGATCAGACAGATTATTGATGCCACCAGATTCAGAATCTATACTGGATGCCGGGGAAATGGAGCCTGTGGTCAATGTCAGGTTCGGATTTTAAATGGTGAAGTCAATGCGCCAACCATAAGTGAAACCACGGGTCTTCTTAAGCAACAGCTGAATAGTGGCATTCGTCTGGCCTGTCAGGCTATACCGCTTGGGGATGTCGTCATTGAATGTACGCATCGGATTTGTGAAACAGAGATTCGCTATATAGCTGAAGCTGATTACTCAAAAGAAACAGTTGAAATCCTGAACTCTTTCAACTGGGCGGGTCAAGAGCCGGTATCTAAATATGGTCTGGCAGTGGATCTGGGAACCAGCAATATTCGGGTCAGTCTTTGGGACCTAGGTAAAAGGAAACGGATAACCGGGCGGATTGGATCCAATAAGCAGGGAGAATTTGGTTCTGATATCTTAAGAAGGATACGGGCGGCCTGCGAAGATGAAAAAAATGTTCAAGTTATGAGCAGGCTGGTTAGGGAATTTCTTGGGGAAGTCATTGAAGATATTGAAAAAAAGGAATTTATCAATAAAAAAGAAATAGGTAAAGTAACGGTGGTGGGAAATACGGCCATGCTGACTTTGCTGACGGGCCAAAATTATCAGCTTATGCTAAATCCCGAAAACTGGGAAAAGGAGATTGCCTGTGAGTTTGTGGACCAGGCCCTTTGGAGTGCCGAACTGGGGATAGCTAATGAAGCCGAGATTGAAGTGATTCAGCCTCTGTACGGCTTTGTGGGGTCTGACCTGTTGGCAAGTGTCCTGATGGCTCAAATGGTTACTGATGACAGGATATCTTTGCTTGTTGATTTTGGAACCAATTCGGAGATTGCGCTCTGGGATAAGAAATGTTTATGGGTGACATCGGCATCGGGGGGACCCGCTTTTGAAGGATACGGAATCCGTTTTGGAATGCCTGCTTCACCGGGGGCGGTGTGTCAGGTCGATTCGCTTGATCAACAGGAAGCGTTTCAGGTTGTCGATGGGAGAACAGCAGTAGGCTTGTGCGGATCGGCGGTAGTAGACATGATAGCCCTGGGACTTGAAGCAGGTGTGGTCAGTGAGAAGGGAAAACTAAATGTTTCAGATGGTCGTCTTTCAATGACCGACGATATATTTCTGGATGAGCGTGATATTGATGTATTTCAGCGTGCAAAGTCGGCAGTGGGTTCAGGAATTTCTTGTTTGCTCGATCAGGCTCATGTCAAAGAAATTGAACGTCTGATTATTGCCGGCTCGTTTGGCCGATATTTAAATGAGGAACATGCCCGGGCAGTAGGACTAATCCCAGGGGCAAAAAAAGTTGAAATTTATGGCAATGCAGCATTACAAGGGTGTGAACTGATGCTCTTGTCACCGCAACTGAAAGACTTTGTAAATAAAATACGAAATGGGATTAAAATTATAAATTTATCAAATTATTCTGAGTTTGATGAAGTTTTTATCAATAATCTTTTTCTGAAAAAAATGGAGGGGTGAGTCTTGGCGGAAAATCGATTGGCATTACAGAGCTATACTAAAGCAGTTCAATATATTATGCACCTGATGCCGCAGCAGGATTTATGGGAAAATCTGACAGAGGTGGTGATCCGTTTTTTTAAAGCAGAATGGGCAATGGTGGTGACTAAAGATGAAGTTATTGGGAAAGCCGGCAGCCAGATGACGGGTTTTTCGAATAAAAAATTTTTTGATATAGTCCATGAGGTAATTCAGACAGGATTTCTGGCGCTGGAAAAAGAGACCTGTCCTGCTGCTGGGGAAGCGGTTTTTCTGCCCATTGGGAATGGACTAAGTACCGATAAGGTTCTGGCTATTGCCCATCCTGAGGCGATAAAAAAAGAGTTGATGGATATTTATCTGGGACTGGCCAGTCTGGCTGATGCAGTTAGTGAAAATCGGGAATATCGTTTAAGCCTTGAGACGCTGGTTGCAAAAAGAACCAGAGAATATGAACTGGCAACTCGAAAAAATGAACTGATTTTAAAAGCGGTGGGTGAAGGCATTTTTGGTGTCGATTTAGAAGGCTGTTTTACCTTCATTAATCCGGCGGCGGCCCTGATGCTTAAGTATGACGAAAATGAATTACTCGGTAGACCGGTTGCGAAAACGATTATGTCACCGCTTAGCGGTTGTCGCGTGTTGTCGGAAAACGGTGCAGGTATTGAAAATGAACGGGTTGAGTCGATCTTCTACCGTGCTGATGGAACCAGCTTTTTTGTGGAATATGTGATTTCCCCGGTAATGGATAATGAAGAGAGAACCGGCTGTGTGGTGGTTTTTCGAGATATCACGAAACGCAAGCAGGAGGAGGAAAGTCTTAAAGCCTTTGCCTGTACAGATATTTTAACCGGCGTTGCCAACAGAAGAACAGGTATTGAAATACTGGAAAATGAACTTCAGCAGGTAAAAAATGGAAGATATGCGGTTTCAATCTGCTTTCTGGATATTGATGGTTTAAAAACAGTTAATGATCTCTATGGGCATTCGGAAGGAGACGCATATATTCGGATAATTACTGCAGTGATAAAAAAAATGATCCGGGAGACCGATACTCTCAGTCGATTGGGCGGGGATGAATTTCTTTTGATATTACCTGGCTTGACCATAAAAGAAGCACAAAAAGTGATTGAAAGAATTAAGACGGAGCTAAAAAAAGAGATTGCGGACAATCCCAAACCATATCAGCCTGACTTTTCTTATGGGATAGAGTCGTTACAGGCCGAGGAGGCCGTCGATGTGGTCAAGGTTCTGGAGCTTGCTGACGAGAAAATGTATCGGAATAAAACGGATAAAAAGCAAAAAATCTGAAGGTTGGCCTTAAAGTCTTGGAAGACAATTTTAAAGGCTGCCGTCAGATTGAAGATAGGACTTGAGTTCAGGCATTAGCGCTTTGGCCTGTGCAAGCCCGCCCTGATATAAGCTTCTTAATTTAGCTTTGTCCTTTTCCATATGGGAAACATGAACCGGCTCCAATGGCTCAATAACAAAAAGTTTGCCTTGCTGATGAAGGTTGGCGATTTGGTCCATTTGTGCATTGTACCGCTGAGGTCTGGTTATCAGTGCCTCTAAAAATAAGGGATTGTGTCGGTAAAAAGCTTTTAAGAGTTTCTGGTTGGAGCTGCTGAAGTTCTTTTTGCGGTAATCGTGATACTGGGTTTTGACCACCACGATTTTTTCATAACCAGCCTTCAGAGCAGCCTGATAGGGGATGGCATCGGCGACCCCTCCGTCCAGATACTCTTCGTTGGCGATGCTTATTTTTTTTGCGGCCAGTGGCATGGCGCAGGAGGCCTTTAGGGCGGTCACCAGATTGTCACCGACAGGCTTTTCAAAAAGCTTGAGTTTACCAGTTTGGCAGCTGGTTGCTCCAATGACAAAGGTTCTTTTATCCTGATAATAAGCTTCGAAATCAAATGCGTCCCATCGTCCTGCGGGTTCTTCGAACAGGTAGTCAATATTAAAAACGGCACCTTTTTTGAGGCGGTTGCGGTAACTCAGATAGCGGGGGTCGTGATTATAACCGAGGTTAACCTGGGCGGTCCGGCCTTTCTGATTGCTGATGTAATTCAGGCCGCACAAAGATCCGGCCGAGACGCCAAGGACATATTCAAATGACAGATTGTTTTCGATAAAAGCGTCCAGAATACCGGCGGTATAAACCCCTCTTAAGGCTCCGCCTTCCAGAACCAGTGCTGCTTTTTCCATTGTTCCTCCTGAAAAATTAAAGATATATCAGTTATGCTGTTTTAAGCAAATTAAAAAATTTCAGCAGCTTTTTCAGCCATCCGCTGTCCGTAGGTCATAAAAGTTACGGTATAGCTGTCAAGAGCATCAGAAACGGCTACCGGACCCAGATGAATGACTGGTTTACCCTTGGAACCGCCACCGGAATAGGTTAACATTCCCATTACCATCATGTGATCGAGTATCAGCCGGATTCCCAGTTCACCACCGCCGTGAACGTAATCGACAGTGGCAAAGGCACCGCCCAGTTTTCCAGCCAGGCCGAGTGGTCGGGTTGATTTTTCCAGAAATGCTTTAATATCGGTGCAGACATTGGACATATAAATCGGAGAGCCGAGAACTACGCATTTGCTTTCCTGAACCCATGCTTCGTCAATTGCATCAATAGAAAAAGCTTTGGCAGTAATGCCTTCCACCTCTTCCATCCCTTTGGCAATGGCTTCGGCCATCTGTTTGGTGTGTCCGGTTTTTGAATAATACAAAACGCTTGCTTTCATTTCTACCTCCAGATTTTAGTGTATAGTTTTTATGGTTTTAATTATAGAAGAAGCGAAAAAGAAGTTCAAGGTATATGCCTTTTATTTTTACCGGATTACTATAGAAAGCTGAGTGGCATGTTTCTTAATGTATTAATTAAAAAGTGAGGTTAAATTATGTGTGGTCGTTATATTTTGCATTCAGAAAAAAATGCGAGGGCGGTAAAAGCCATTGTTGAAGAGGTTAATATTCGTTTTAATATGGAGTTGAAAAAGGGTGATATTTATCCCAGTAATCTGGCGCCGGTTTTTGTTGGGGATATCGATAAAAAGGGGATGCAATTGGGACTGATGAATTGGGGTTATGAAACGCATTTTGGCAATAAAAGACTTTTAATAAATGCTCGTTCAGAAACAGTTTTGGAAAAAAAGACCTTCCGCCAGGATTTTTTTGAAAGACGTTGTCTGATTCCTGCAGCAGGTTTTTATGAGTGGAACGATAAAAAAGAAAAGTTTCTATTCAGTGCAAATGAAGAACTTCTTTATATGGGCGGTTTTTTTAATCAGAAGGTCCAGGCTGCTTTTATTATTTTAACCAAAGAACCGATTGAAACGGTGGCTGCAGTTCACAATCGGATGCCAGTCTTGATCGAAAAAAGCCAGGCCGGGGCCTGGCTGAGCGAACCGAATGAAGCCCTAAAACTGATGAAAAAAGATCAGGTATTTTTAAATAGAGAAGTAATGACAGGGCAGGAGCAACTGACCTTTATTTAAAAATACAAATCGTCCTTTTAATATTTGTCAGCAGCAAAATCATCAAGGTCAATTTCTGGTTCAGGCGGCAGTTCAAAAAGAGCTTCTTTTTCGGTACTGATTGGGGCTTTCTCAAACGAGCTTTTTTGACTTCGGGTATTTTGTTTAAGTTTAAAGGTTTCAACAAGGCTTTTTAACATAGCTGCCTGGCTTGAAAGCTCTTCGCTGGAGGCCGCACTTTCTTCTGCGGTTGCCGAGTTGGTCTGGACGACCTGGGAGACCTGATCGAGCCCCTGGTTGACCTGGCTGATTTCGGTGGCCTGGTCATTGGAGGCCAGGGCGATACGACCGACCAGATCTGTAACGTTTTCGATTTCCTTGAGAATTTCGACCAGACTTTCAGCTGTATCATCAGCAATTTTAGAACCAGTACCGACCTTTTCGATTGAGCCTTCGATCATTTCAGTGGTTTCTCTGGCTGCTTCCGCGCTTCTGGCAGCCAGGCTTCTTACCTCTTCAGCAACGACAGCAAAACCTTTGCCATGCTGACCCGCCCGGGCTGCTTCTACGGCGGCATTTAAGGCCAGAATGTTAGTCTGGAAGGCGATGTCGTCAATGACTCGAATGATTTTTGAAATTTCCTGGGAAGAGCTGTTAATATCGTTCATCGCCGAAACCATTTGCTGCATCTGGTCATTGCCGGCAATGGCATGGTTTTTGACCTTTAATGCCAATTCATTGGCTTTGTTGGCATTGACGGCGTTTTTCCTGGTTTCATCAGCAACTTCACTAATTGAAGCAGTTAGCTCCTGAATAGCACTGGCCTGTTCAGTAGTTCCCTGCGACAGAGCCTGGCCGCCGTCTGAAATTTGACGCGACCCTATTTCTACCTGGTTGGCAGCAGTGTTGATTTCCGTCATTGTATGACTGAGGGTGTCGGTAATCGCATTGAGAGAAGTTTTAATGGACAGAAAATCACCTTGATAGTAGGATGTGATTTCCTGATTAAGGTTACCCGCACCGACTTCTTCTAAAGTTTGGGAAATTTCCGCTACATACCGTTTCAGGGTAGATATGGTTTTGTTCATATCGTCTTTTACCTGTGTAAAATCGCCCTTGTAAATGCCATCCATGCTGGCGCTAAGATTACCACGAGATAATTCATTTAAGGCTCCTGAGGCATCGCTTAATGGTTTTACAACTTCATCAAGAGTTTGGTTAAAGCCATCAATAATACTGGCATAAGAGCCCTGATGACTACTGGCATCGGCTCGAGTGCTTAGCTGCCCCTGAGCGGCTGCGTGAGCAAGCATATTAGCGTCGTCAACAAGGGTTTGAATGGATTTAACGCAGGTTTCAAGGGAATCACCGAGAAGCTTAAAGGTATCATAACTGGATTGGGTGTCGCTGTCGGCAGGAGATAATTCAATTGAGATATTGGTGTCGCCGTTGGCCAGTTGGTTAAGGGCCTGGGAAAGCTGCATGGTTTCTGTAGCCTGGTAAGCGGCAATTTTTTCCATTACGCGTTCGGCTTGTTTAATAGCGGTCAGATCGGTTATGATTTCCAGGGCGCCGATGGCTTTTCCTTCCTGGTCCAGAATCGGAACACCAGTATAAGAAATATCCAAATCCATCCCCGCCTGCGGATGAGCGTCGGTTTCGTGACCCGTTGATTGCAGTGTTTTCATGGCTGTATTGCAGGCGCAGTTTTCGGTTTGACAATCAGAGGTTTTAAACAGGTTGTAGCAGTGTTTGCCGTTGGCATCATTTTTATCCAATCCGGCAATTTGAGCACCCAGCTCATTCAGGTAGAGGATATTAAAATCATTGTCGATGATCATAACTGGACTAGGCATAGCATCTATAAAACCAACCAGTGAATCCAGAGTCTGATTGACACCGGATATAATTTCTTTAAAACCGCCGCAAAATAAATCTGAACGTCCACGGGTGCGAAGTTCACCTTTGGTAGCTGCAGATGAAAGTGTCGAGCTTTCATCTATCAGGGCGCGGATATTAGTGATAGTACGTATTAAGGCTGGAGTGATTTCATCCTGCTCGTCTTTGGCTGAAAGTTCTGCCGAGACATCACCATTTGATATCTGATCCATAGTTGCAATCACCACATTTTGGAGTTCATCGGCAAAAGCATCCATATTTTTTGTCATTTGTCCAATCTCATCAGAAGACTTTAGATGAACCCTTTCACCCAGGTGGCCAAGGCTCATTTCTTCGATCATATGAGAGGCTTTGTGCAGTGGTCTGCAGATAATTACTGAAAGAAAATAACCTAAAAAGATGGCAAAAAGGATAGCTACTATCATGATAATTATCATTGTTTGAGTGGCAGAAGTAGCAGTAACTACATTAGCGGCATCTGTTTGTTCGCCGATTGCCAGACTTCCAGCAACAAGTTTTTCAAGGGCATCCTGCTCCAGGCGGGAAGCTTGACCGGTCGTTCCGTTTTCGGAAATCAGCTCATGGGCTTCTATATCCTGGTTATTAAGTGCCAGAGCAATGACTGCCTCCATTTGGCTATCGGCCGCTTCATGAGCATCTATAAAAGCTGTAAACACTGCTCGAAGCTCTTCTGACTGGATAGAGGTCTGCAGTTTGGCAGCCAATTCATCTATTTCGTCATTACGTGTCCTGAACTGCTCGGCATAATAAGAGATCTCATCAGGATCGCTTTCAGCGATCATATCGCGGATATTGACACGACTTCGCTGAAATGCTGTAGACAGAGCACCAATATCAGCGATGGGAACAGTGATATGCTGATAGAGTTGATCACTGTTTTCGTTGAGGGTGTTGATATTTTTAATCCCAATCGTTCCGACTAATCCTACCAGGGCTGCTACGATGACAAAGCTGCTAATCAGCTTAGTACGAATTTTAAGGTTGTTGAACCAGTTCATAAGAATCTCCTTTGAAAGATAATAATTAATACAAAATTACGATTTTGATAATTATACCACCAATAAAAAGAAACTAACATTTATTATATAAATTATATATGGCATTAAAAAGGAACGAAACATAGGTTATAATTAGTACTGTCTATTGAGTTTTAAAAAGCCTAATGTTCATGCTATAATAACAAAAAGAGAATGAGGTGAATTATGCTTAATAAAGCCATTGCTATTGCTAATCAAGCCCATGCAGGACAAGTAGATAAAGGCGGGGAAGCCTATATTCTTCATCCACTGAGAGTAATGTTATCATTAAAAACTGAGGAGGAAAGAGTATGTGGTCTACTACATGACGTGGTGGAAGACTCGGAAATAACTTTTGAATATTTGGAAAAAGAGGGATTTTCTCAAACAGTTATTGGGGCCCTTAAGTGTCTGACGAAAAAAAATGGAGAAAGTTATGATGCTTTTATTAATCGAGTCCTGGATAATAGCCTTGCCTGTCGGGTTAAGCTTGCAGATCTGGCCGATAATATGGATTTGACAAGAATTTCTGTGCCGACTGATAAGGACCGGGAGAGGATTAAAAAGTATCAGGCAGCAACCAGGCAAATAAATAACCGTCTGAAAAATCAGACGGTTATTTAGAAGTTTTCTTTATAGTTACGTATCATTTGAATGGTCCAACCACAGATTCCCGGTCATGAATCAGGCCGGCTTCTTTGGGGTAGTGGGGATCGTTAGAAGTAAAACTGCCCAGGGTATCAGGATGGTCGGTCAGCAGTTTAAGCATTCGCTTCTTATTTAAAGGATTCTTAAGGCGAATAACTGTATCCATTTTGGACCATCCATTTTCAACCTTGTCAATTGTGTTGCCGTCTTTTAGTTCAGCGTTAAGAAACTGTGATAATAGAGGGCTCTTTAAATTATTCATGGAGATCCTCCGTAGAGATTAGTTTTAGATTTGTATCAAAATCAGGAACGACAAACTGGGCGCCGCCACCATCCCCCGTAAACTGACCGGAAACTTCGGAGTTTACAATACAGAGGCCAGTTGCTACCCAAATATCTTGCTGAACTTCATAGGTTCCGACCTGGGTGCGGTAACCGTATTCGGGGTGGGGCAGCATCTGCAGCAGCTGATACATTTTCACATATGATCCGCCAGCTTCTTCAACAGTGGCTTCGCTGGTATAAAAAGCTGACTGACCGGGGAGCATACCATAGATCAGATCCCCTTTTTTTAGTTCCGTAACGTCAAAATCATCGGCCTGATAAGTTCCCCCTTCAGTTTGCAGGGTGACGGCCTGGTCGATAATCGACTCCATTTCGCTATCGGTTGGGGCCTGGCTGGCAGTCTCCGTGGTGTTGCAGGCACTGAAGCATAAGCAAAAGATGATCATGAAAGAAAGAATAAGAAATTTTTGTTTCATCGGCTCTCCTTTAGCTAAACCTGAGATAAGTGACAGCTTTAGTTGAAATAGTAAGTTTGGCACTTTATCTATGTTAGGCTTTTTATGATTATAGCATAGCTTAGCGATTTTGAGTGGATTAATTAATACGAGTCAAATGATTTGTTTTTACTAAGTTGACAAGATGATTTGGAGAGTGTCAGGCAGTTGCGTTTATTGAGTCAGAGCATTTTCAATTGACATCAAATAAGCTTTGCTGGTCACTGTTGCTCCGCTGATTACATCAACATCTGTGTTTTGCTGTTCGAAGACACTGTTGACCAGGGCCTCTCTAACTTCGGGAAGATCTATCAAAACGGTCTTCGTGACCTGGATATCGGTGATGGTGTGGTCCTTGACACTAACCATAACTGAGTTGCTCCAGCGGCCTGAACTATAAAGGCCTTCATAGTTGCCATTCTCTACAGTTGACAAATCGATTGAGTTGATTTGAAGCGCGGCGCCTTCTTCCAGTCCTCTTGTTACAACAAATCCCCCGGTGGCGGCGACAAGAATCAGGATACCGAAGACGATTAGAATAATAAGAACAAATTTTTTCATGAGAACCTCCGTTTATCTGAAAATTTTAAGATTAATATAGATTATAAAAGAGTCTGAATAGAATCATTTGGATTCAAGATCCATTTTTTCAAGATTTGCGAGTAGTTTATTAAGGGTTTTACGGGTAACTGCCTGTTCTTCCTTAGTAATCCCATCAAATAATTTAGCTGAAAAATCTTCTGCCTTTTCATGGGTGGCAAGACCAAAATTGTCAATTGCATCGGTCAGGCGAACTCTAGTGATTCGGCCGTCGTCCGGGTCTTTTTCTAATGTTGTAAAGCCTTTTTCCTGAAGTCTCAGGGCTACCTGTTTGACGTTTTGATGAGAAGATCCCATACCGGCAGCCAGTTCTTTTAAGGTCGGATCGTGGTCAAAGGTGTTTTGAATGACTACGCATAAAAGCCACTGTTTGGTGGTTAAATTGTGTTCTTTAAGTTCCCGCTCCATTAGGGTGTCCATTTGATTGGCGGCAATCTGAATGCCCCCGAAAATATATCGTTGGTCAGGGATTGTGTTGAGTTTGTTCAAGGTCTACCTCCGGTTTTAAGTAATATTCTAGGCAATTAGATAATACATTACCTAATTGCGGTTGTCAAGGGGGGAGATGAATTTTGAGGATTATAAGAGTAATTCGAGGAAATGGTATGTTTAGCAGGGGGAGTCATTGAATTGATATGTAGTTAGGAAGGGCAATTTTTCAAGTAATTAATATTTAATGTTACATAATGGCCGAAATGATTAACGCCCACACCATTGATTTTTTTTAAAAAAAACAATAAAATAAAAAGAAAAGGTTAGGTGAAAAAATGAAAATAAGCAAGGAAGATAAAATCAGAATTCTATTTGATGCGATTGATGGAATAATACCCGTCCCATATCATTTAGAAGATCAGATGAAAGAAACGCTTCGAAATGCCCTGAGAACGATAGAAAGAAAAGAAGAACGGGAAGCTTAAATGCAGGATGAAAAGATGATTATTCCTAGGGCGTGTCTGAAAACAAAATCTTTACAATCACCACAATGCGTTTTAAAATAAAACCAAAACGTTGGGAGCACGATAATGCCATCAAAACGCTATGAAATTACAGACGAACAATGGGAACAGATTAAAGCTTTATTTCCCAAAGCGAAAACTGGTCGACCGCCAAAAGATAATCGGTTAATCTTCAACGCAATTTTATGGATTGCGCGAAGTGGTGCTGCGTGGCGAGATCTTCCCGAACGTTTTGGTTCGTGGAAAACGGTCTACAGCCGTTTCTGTAAATGGCGTGATGACGAAACACTGGCAAATATTTTTCATGCCTTAAATACCGATGCTGACTTTGAAAATCTCAGCATTGATTCAACCATTGTAAAAGCGCATCAGCACAGTGCTGGTGCTAAAAAGGGGCTGTAAATGCAGAAGTGAATCAATACATCGGTAAAAGCCGGGGCGGTAACACGACTAAAATTCACGCAGTCGTCGACGCTCTGGGTAATCCGATTCACTTTGAACTTTCAGGCGGCCAGATTAGCGATAATACCGCTGCAATTGGTCTACTGGCAAACATTGAAATCAAAAATGCCAACATTTTGGGTGATAAAGCTTATGGAACTAAAGAGATCCGGACTTATATCACTTCACAGGGTGCAACCTATACAATTCCGCCAAAGTCAAACACCAAAGAACCCTGGGACTGTGACTGGTGGCTTTATAAAGAACGCCATCTGGTTGAATGCTTTTTCAATAAAATCAAACATTTTCGTAGAGTTGCGACTCGTTATGACAAGCTGGCATCTTCGTTTTGTAGCTTTGTTTACATTGCTGGCATCTGGCTTTTGTCAAAATAATTGGTGTTTTGACTTTTCAGACACACCCTAGTGTAAAGAAGCCCCTACTTAAAATCGATTGATTTAAATGGGGGCTTTTTTATATTTAGGGTAAAGGTAGTTGGGGTTTTATAATAAGCCCGATTGCCATGGATAATTGATTAAGATGCTTCTTTAGGTGTGTTTAGCGGACTAGGGAGAAAACCAGGCGATCGAGATGTAGGAGTATGTAATTTATACACAGCGGACAGCGGATGGACAATGATGAATGATGGCAGGAAAGATGTAGGAGTATGTAATTTATACACAGCGGACAGCGTTAAATCCCTGGTGAACTGCTTTTAAAATATTGTCAGGACACTGAGCGTCACCAACGATGGAGCAGTCGATTTTATCACAAAGGGCATCATACAGGTTAGTGATAGAACGATATCCAGCAGCGATGGCAACGGTATCGGCAGCGATGGTTTTCTGCACGCCGTCTACTTCATAAATGACTTCGTTGTCTTTAAAGGCAATGACTTTGGCATTGGTGATAGACTTGATTTCGCAGTCTTCCATCAGCTGGTGGAGAGCCTGATCGTTGTTTTTACTGTGGCTGGTGGTCATTAAGAGTTCTGGCATCATTTCCAGAATAGTAACTTCATCAGCTTTTTCAGCTACATGACAGGCGGTTTCGCAGCCTACCAGGCCGCCGCCCAGAACGACAACTTTTTTACCGTAGGATTTTTTGTTGGTCAAAAGATCATTGGCACCAATCACATAATCTTTTTCGATTCCGTCGATCGGCGGCATAACCGGGTTGGCACCAGTGGCAAAGACAACCTTGTCGAAGTTACCGGCCAGGATTTCTTCAGCGGTAGCATCTTTCATTAAAGATAGTTTAACGCCACTGCGATAGAGTTTTCCAATCAGGTAGGTGACATATTTCATCACGTCTTTTTTAAACCGCGGACCGCCGGCAGCTAGTAAGAGTCCGCCCAGTTCGTTTCGTTTTTCCCACAATTCCACGTCAAGGCCCCGTTGAGCAGCAGTTATGGCAGCCATCATTCCAGCCGGACCAGCACCGACGACCAGTACTTTTTTAGAGGAATTGCCAGGTGTTACCGGATAATAATCTTCAGCAAAGGCCAAAGGGTTGACCGCACACTGGAGGATTTTTCCGGAGAAGCCGGCATACAGACATTCGTTACAGCCTATGCAGGGAACAATATCGAAGGTTTCGCGTTTCTGAACTTTTTTAACCCAGTAAGGATCGCTGATGGATAAGTGACCCAGTCCGATAAAATCTGCTTTGCCGTCCTGAAGAGCGGCTTCGGTATCGGCCGGATTAGACATTTTCCCCTGTGACATGACCGGCACACTCACGTGCTTTTTAATTTCTGAGGCAACATCCAGCTGCAGACAGTCTGGCTGATAAACAGTGTTAATAGCTTTGTACCAGGCTTCATAGCAGCCCATGTCGACATGCAGAGCATCTACGCCGGCAGCTTCCAGCATTTTGGCCATTGCAATCCCTTCTTCGATTTCACGACCGCCGGGCACACCGTGAACGGGTGTGAATTTAAATAAAATCGGGTAATTAGGGCCTACGGCTTCACGCATGGCTTTGATACATTCGATGGCAAAACGCATCCTGTTTTCCAGACTTCCGCCATATTCGTCGGTACGGGTGTTCCACATTTCTGACTGGAACTGGTCCATCAGATATCCGCCGTAACCGTGCAGCTCGACACAGTCAACTTCAGCGTTTTTGGCAATCAATGCGCCTTCAGCCATTTTCTTAACCAGAAACTGAATATCATCTTTAGAAAAAGCTTTACATTTGATGTCGGGGAACCAGAAAGAATCGACTTCACTGGCTGAATATGGCTGAACATCGCCAGTGGTAAACTGCATTCGTCCAAGACCTGGTGTTAATTGAATACAAAGTTTAGAACCCTGGTTGTGAATGCGGCGGGCCAGGAAATTTAATTGTTCAAAAGATTTTGCAGTGCCTAGAATATTACAGGCTTTAGCTTCATATTCTGTAGTGACCTGGTTGGCACCGGTGATGATTAAGCCGAAGCCGCCTTTTGCTCGTTCTTCATAGTAGCGGATGGACCGGTCAGAAAATGATCCGTCCCATTCAGTTGAGGTTCCCATTGGTGCCATATACATTTTGTTAGGCAGTTTCATTTTTCCGATTTGTCCCTGTTCCAATATTTTCATATTATTTCCTCCTGAAATGTGCAACCCTTTACATGGGGTCTGTGAATCGCATCATCGCATCTCATTTCCGGGATTCGTCAATACCGGAAGAAAAACAGCTTAATTTAGGCAAGCATTTGGACTTGCAAATTCCCATCATCTGCTTAAATGAGGGGTGTAATCTGACAGATGGTTAAATGCGTTAAAATCTAGTGACTTCGTCACTACTATTACCGCGGTACTAATTAATATTACTGCGGTAATAGTAACATGGCAGAATTGATTTGGCAAGTTTTTTTTTAACAATCTTTTGTTTTTGCATTTCCTTGTCTAGACAGGGGTTTATTGATATAATCACAAATAGTTACAAAGAATAATCATACATGGAAACGGGGCAGGAATTGGAAAATCTGACTACGAAAGAGAAAATATTTGAAATAGGGATTCGGCTTTTTAAAGAGCATGGTTACAAGCAGGTCAGCATTATTGATATCTGCCAGGCCTGTGGAATCACCAAGACGACTTTTTACCATCATCTGAATTCCAAACAGGAAATTCTTCTGTCCTATTATGATCATGTGATTGGAAATTTGACACCACTTTTGCTGGAACTTTTAAATACAACTAATTCCTGGGATCAGATTGTCCTTTTGTTTGACAACCTGATTACCAGCATGGAGGAGTTGGGACCGGATCTTAACGGTCAGATTTTAAGCTTCAATCTGGCTAAAAATCTGGGTACATTTGAAATTCGCAAAGAACTGGAAGATGTGGCCGTTAAAATAATTAAAACCGGACAGGAAAACGGGGAACTCAGAAACACTGCTGATCCCTTAAAACTCTTCGAGGCCGCCGCCTATATGTTTACTGGATACGAATTTACCTGGTGCATCAATAATGGCGATTTTCCCTGGAAGCAGAAGTTTAACGAGGCCTTAAGGTTAATGCTTGCTCCGAAAGGTTGATAAAGATGATTGCAGAAAACTTTTCATTTGTTTCAGAAGACGAAACACAAGTTTTTGTTTATAAGTGGGAGCCCATTGACGCAGAAAGGCCTAAAGGCATTGTCCAGATTGCCCATGGAATGGCAGAAACGGCCGCCCGTTATGAGCGTCTGGCTAAATTTCTGACAGCAAAAGGTTATATCGTTTATGCCAACGATCACCGCGGTCATGGCAGAACTGCCGGCAGTCTGGAGAAAGTTGGCGTGCTGGCCAGAGAAAACGGCTTCGAACGAATGGTTGCGGATATGCATCAGATGAGCCTAAAAGCATTCGAAGAAAATCCTGGACTACCCCTGTTTTTGTTAGGTCACAGTATGGGGTCTTTTGCTGCCCAGCGTTATCTGATGCTGCACGGCAATAAGCTTTCGGGCGCGATTCTTTCCGGTTCCAACGGCCGGGATTGGATCATCCACCAGATGGGCTTTGCGATGGCAGCAGCGGAGGTCAGAAGAAAGGGTCGCGAAGCTAAAAGTGAGCGGATGGATAAACTGTCCTTTGGCAATTACAACAAGCGCTTTAAACCCAATCGAACGCAATTCGACTGGCTCAGCCGTGATGCCTTTGAAGTGGATAAATATATTAATGATCCCTACTGTGGGGAAGTATTTTCGGCTGGCTTCTATTATGACTTTTTACAAGGTCTTCTTGAGATTGGAAAGAATAAAAACATTGCCTTGATTCCAAAGTACTTGCCGATTTATCTGTTTTCCGGAGACCAGGATCCGGTTGGGAATGCTGGTAAGGGC
Organism: Eubacteriaceae bacterium ES3; assembly: GCA_030586155.1. Taxonomy (NCBI): domain Bacteria; kingdom Bacillati; phylum Bacillota; class Clostridia; order Eubacteriales; family Eubacteriaceae; species Eubacteriaceae bacterium ES3. The sequence goes on from CP130741.1 coordinate 203,784, forward strand.
CTTAAAAAACTTAAGGAAGTTTATCAGAAACATGGGATTTCTGAGGTTGACTTAAAACTCTATCCCGGTGGTCGTCATGAAATGCTTAACGAGATCAATCGCGATCAGGTGATGAGTGACCTTCTTGTGTGGATTGAAAAGATTAATAAAAACTAAAAAAATTACGTTATTTAAGTATAAATATTTATATAAAATTAAAGACCGAAAGAAAATGTTCTGGATTAAATAGAATAAAAAAAATATTTATAGACGATTTTGAAATTAGGTATTAAGTACTAAAATGGCCAAATAACTCTAGTTTCATAACTAAAAAATTCGGTCTATTAAATGCTTAAGTCTAAAAAATGGAAGCAAACCAAACTTTTCTTTGGTAATTATTAAAAAGAATATTTTTTCACAAAAAGAACTGTGAATAATGATAAAGCCATGGTAAAATAGATTCGGAAATACGGGTTGAAGATTTGAAGTCATATTAACTGCTTTGTGGCAACAGGCAATATTTCTTGATCCTGTTTTCAGTGTGTCCAAAATCTGTAAACAATATCACTGTTTAATTGCAAAAAACCTTACCCCTAAGCTAAGGCTTTGTGTTATAATACCTTGGGAAAAAATGAGATTATCAATTTTTACATATAGATTGAAGTTGTAATAGGTGAGCTTTTTCACCTGTGGTTTTAAGGAAGGAATGAGAATAAATGTCGATTTCTGTTTTAGTTGGCGCCCAATGGGGCGATGAAGGCAAGGGCAAAATGGTTGATTACTTTGCTGGCAAATCGGATCTGATTGTCCGGTTTCAGGGTGGAGATAATGCTGGCCATACAGTCATTAATGATTATGGGGTATTTAAACTGCATTTGATTCCCTGTGGAATTTTTGAGAAAAGTTGCGTGAGTCTGATCGGCACCGGAGTCGTGGTCAATCCGGATGTATTAATGGAAGAGATGGCTCAGATTGAAGCAGCAAATGTCAGTCTGGAAGGCCTGAAAATTTCCGGTAAAGCTCATGTCCTGATGCCTTACCACCAAAAACTTGATGAGTTGATGGAAAAAACAGGCGGAATCGGAACCACTAAACGTGGTATCGGTCAGGCCTATGCCTATAAAGCGATGAGAAAAAGTTTACGGTTTGAAGATCTGTTGGATCTTGATCGGGTCAAACGAAAATTGGAAGAAATTGTTCCGGTTGTTAATGATCAGATGAGTTCTTATGGTATCGAAGCTTATACAGTGGATGCTTTATATGAAAAGTGTAAACTATGGAAAGAAAAGTTTGCAGAGAGTATTATAGAACCCATGTCCTTTCTGCATCAGATGATTGATGAAGGAAAGAATATTCTTTTTGAAGGTCAGTTGGGAGCAATGAAAGATATAGATCATGGAATTTTCCCTTATGTGACTTCATCTAATCCTATTGCTTCCTATGCAGCAGTAAGCGGTGGATTCCCAGCTAAAAAGATTGACAAAGTGATTGGTGTTGCCAAAGCTTTCTCAAGCGCTGTTGGAGCTGGTCCTTTCCCGACTGAAGAAGTTGGTGGTTCCATTGATCTGCTTAGAGGAACAGGAGAAAAGCCTGATGATGAGTTTGGCGCCAGAACCGGTCGGTCAAGACGTCTTGGATGGTTGGACATTCCGGTACTCAAGTATACCCATGCCATCAATGGATATGATGAATTGGCGCTTTGCAAGATTGACAAACTGGATAACCTGCCAGAGATTAAAATTTGCGTCGATTATAAACTGGATGGCCGAATTGTTTCGCGTTTTCCTGACACAGAAGATCTGGAAAAGGTCGAACCGGTTTATATTACCCTTCCCGGCTGGATGAGTGATACAACCAAGATCAGAAAGATTTCAGATTTGCCGGAGAATGCCAAGAAATATATTCAAACAATCGAAGAATTAGTAGGAACGACCATTGCCTATGTTGGTGTTGGCCCAAACCGTGAGGATTTAGCGATTCTATAAAGAGCTGATACAAGATACCTGGTTGCGTGCAATCAGGTTTTTTTTGGGAAAGTGAAGCTTGCATTGTCTTTAAAAAATTTTGAGAGCCAACACAGGTTTTCAATAAAATAGAGTGCGTTGAGAAAATATTCACTTAACGCGTGAAAATAGAAGGTTATCGGGTAATTTATGATTATGAAACAAGGAGGTTTAATATGTCATATTATAAACGAGATAAACGTGCCTGGCTGGTTTTGTCAGATGGCTCCGTTTTTGAAGGATACAATTTTGGCTGCGAAGGCACCACTATTGGAGAGATTGTTTTTACAACCGGGATGACCGGTTATCAGGAAGTTCTGACTGATCCGTCTTATTATGGTCAGATTGTTATGCAGACCTATCCGCTGATTGGAAACTATGGAATTAACACCGATGATATGGAATCGGAACGCAGCTGGGTTAATGGTTATATCACCAAAGAGTGGTGTGAAGAACCATCAAACTTCAGACACAGTAAAAATATTAATGACTTTATGATTGAACAGGATAAAATCGGGATTTGGGATGTGGATACCCGGGCGATTACCCGAATTATCAGAGAACATGGAACCATGAACGGGGCCATCACAACTGAAGAAGTGAATGATGAGTTGCTGGAAAAAATACGGGCTTTTAAAGTTGAGCAACCGGTGCAGAAGGTAACGCGACATAATATGGGATGGTATTATTCCCAGGAAAACCGGGCCAACCATGTCGCTCTGATCGATTACGGCTATAAACATAATATTCGCCGTATGCTTCTTAATCTTGGCTGTAATGTGACGGTTATGCCGGCCAATACGACCATTGAAGAAATCAGAAATTTGAACCCTGACGGTATTATGCTGTCTAATGGACCGGGAGACCCGGCCGAAAATATTCAGATTATTGAAAATCTCAAGGACTTTATTGCTTATGGCAAACCAATTTTTGGGATCTGTCTGGGACATCAGCTAATGGCTCTGGCTATGGGTGGTGAAACCATGAAACTTAAGTATGGCCACCGGGGAATGAATCAGCCGGTTAAAGACCTGACTAAAGACCGGGTTTATATTACCAGCCAGAACCATGGTTACGCCGTAGTACCTGAGAGTATCGATGAATCTGTGGGTGTTATGACCCATGTTAACCTGAATGACCAGACCTGTGAAGGGTTTGAATATAAAAACTGCCATGCTTTTACGGTGCAGTTCCATCCGGAAGCCAGTGCGGGTCCTAACGATACCAGCTATCTGTTTGAAAAATTCACTGATTTAATGGAAAGGGGGCAACAGGGATGCCTTTAAGATCTGACATAAAACGAGTTCTGGTAATTGGTTCCGGCCCGATTATTATTGGCCAGGCAGCCGAGTTCGATTACGCCGGTACTCAGGCATGTAAAACACTTAAAAAAGCGGGACTTGAAGTTATCCTGATTAACTCCAACCCAGCCACCATTATGACTGACAAGTCCATGGCTGATAAAATCTATATTGAGCCCCTGACTCTGGAAGTGGTACGAAAAGTCATCGAGATTGAAAAACCGGACAGCATTTTGTCAACGCTGGGCGGGCAAACCGGTCTGACCTTGTCGATGCAGCTGGCCAAGGAAGGCTTTCTTGATAAACACAATGTAAAACTTTTGGGTGCCGATCTGGAAACCATTGAAAAGGCTGAAGACCGTCAGGCTTTTAAAGATATGATGAAAGAAATCGGCGAACCGATTATTCCTTCAGAAGTGGTAACAACCGTTGATGGTGCCCTGGCTTTTGCTGATAAAATGGGCTACCCTGTAATTATCAGACCTGCCTTTACCCTGGGTGGTACCGGCGGTGGAATTGCCCATAACTGTGATGAACTTCGAGAGATTGCTACCAACGGCCTTCGCCTTTCGCCAATCACTCAGGTTCTGGTGGAAAAAGGGATTTCCGGCTGGAAGGAAATTGAATTTGAAGTCATGCGGGATGCCAAAGGCAACGTTATTACTGTATGTTCTATGGAAAACTTTGACCCTGTAGGGATTCATACCGGTGATTCAATTGTTGTGGCTCCTTGCCAGACCTTAAGTGATAAAGAATACCAGATGCTGAGAACTTCTGCCCTGAAGATTATTTCTGCCCTGGGTGTTGAAGGTGGCTGTAACTGTCAGTTTGCCCTGAATCCAGGTAACTTCAACTATGCGGTTATTGAGGTTAACCCAAGGGTTTCCCGTTCTTCTGCACTGGCCTCGAAAGCGACCGGTTATCCGATTGCCAAGGTAGCCAGCCAGATTGCTGTCGGCTACTCGCTGGATGAGATCATCAACGAGGTAACCGGAACGACGACTGCCTGTTTCGAACCGGCTATTGATTATATCGTTGTTAAATTCCCGCGTTGGCCTTTTGATAAATTTGTCTACGCCAAGAGAACTCTGGGTACTCAAATGAAAGCAACCGGAGAAATCATGTCTATCGGTTCAAGCTTTGAACACGGGATGATGAAAGCTGTTCGTTCCATCGAGCTGGGATTTGAAACGCTTTCTGTTCAGAAACTGATGGATGAGAGCGATGAACGGATTATGGAAATGCTTCATAATACCGATGATGAACGAGCTTTTGTGGTTTACGAAGCCATCAAGCGTGGTGTCTCCATGCAGCATATCACCGATATTACCAAAATTGATATGTGGTTTTTGGATAAGCTCCGTCATCTGGCGGTTATGGAAAAAGACCTGTCTGAAAAAGGGCTGACTCCGGAACGGGTAAAAGTAGCCAGAGAGTTAGGTTTTTTAGATAAAACCATTGAAGAACTGTCCGGTCAGAAAATTGAAGAAGATGAAAAACAGTATGCTTCTTTCAAAATGGTTGATACCTGTGCCGGTGAGTTTGCAGCGCAGACGCCTTACTTCTACTCAACCCGGGATAAAGAAAATGAAGCAGCTCTCTTTATTGAAGACCATCCGACAGGAAAAGACCGTATTTTAGTGCTGGGTTCCGGCCCGATCCGAATCGGTCAGGGGATCGAGTTTGACTACTGTTCTGTTCACTGTGCCTGGGCCTTAAGAGAACTAAACTACGAAGCGATCTTTATCAATAATAATCCGGAAACTGTGTCTACCGACTTTGATACCTCGGACCGTCTCTACTTTGAACCGCTGACCAAAGAAGATGTGCGCTCAGTAGTGGAAACCGAAAAACCGATTGGTGCCATCGTCCAGTTCGGTGGTCAGACTGCCATCAAACTGACGCGTTACCTGGAAGACATGGGTGTGCCAGTTCTGGGAACGTCGCCTAAAAATATCGATGCTGCTGAAGACCGTGAAGTTTTTGATCAGCTGCTTGAAACCTGTCAGATCCCTCGTCCACAGGGCGAGACTGTCTTTACCACCGAAGAAGCGGTGGAGGTGGCTGAGCGTTTAGGCTTCCCGGTACTCCTTCGACCCTCTTACGTTTTAGGTGGACAGAATATGATCATCGCCTACGAACAGGAAGATGTTGTTGAATATATGACCATCATCACTTCGACTGAACTGGAGAATCCGGTCTTAATCGATAAATACCTGATGGGCCAGGAAGTGGAAGTGGATGCGATTTCCGATGGCGAAAACTATCTGATTCCAGGGATTATGGAACACGTTGAACGAGCTGGAGTCCACTCGGGCGACTCGATCTCTGTTTATCCGCCACAGACCTTAAGTGATGAAATCAAAGAAACCATCATCGACTATACCGGTCGTCTGGTTAAGGCTCTGGAAGTGGTTGGGATGGTGAATATCCAATACGTTATTTATGAGGATGAGGTTTATGTCATCGAGGTCAACCCGCGATCATCACGAACTGTTCCTTATATCTCCAAGGTTACCAATGTGCCGATGGTTAATCTGGCGACCAAAATGATGCTTGGCCATAAGCTGACTGATTTAGGTTACACACCAGGCCTGCAGCCGGAGAGTAATTATGTTGCCGTTAAGGTCCCGGTCTTCTCTTTTGCTAAACTGCAGGATGTTGATACCCAATTAGGACCGGAAATGAAATCGACTGGGGAGGTCCTGGGTGTTGCTAAAACCTTCGCTGATGCCCTTTATAAAGGACTGGTAGCTGCCGGAAATAAAATGGAACGCTCGGGTGGTGTGCTCTTAACGGTTAAGGATCGGGATAAAGAGGGAATCATTGAGATTGGCCGACAATTCAGCGAGCTGGGCTTTAATGTCTACGCAACTGTTGGAACGGCTCTGGTTTTAAATGAAGCTGGAATTCCGACCAAGGTGGTTCGCCGTCTGGCCGAGCGAAAACCAAATATCGGGGATCTTTTGGAGAGTGGCAAAGTCAATTATGTGATTTCCACTTCAACAAAAGGTAGAATGCCCCAGCATGATTCTGTACGGATGCGAAGAAAATCAGTAGAATCTTCAATCAGTCTGCTGACATCCTTAGATACAGCCCAGGCCCTGCTTGACTGTTTAAAATCTAACCGCACCATTGAAGATATCGAATTGGTGAATATTAAAGAAATCTAATAAATTGTAAAGCTATTGGCTTTGCCCTGAAATAAAAGACGGGGCAAAGCCTTTTAATTTACAGAGTGAAAAATGAAGCCGTCTAACTCGCTTTGCTAACGCTACACTCGTCGCGGGCTTTGCCCGATGAAGTCAATGAACTTGAACTGACTTTTAAACAAAAACATGTTTCCAGTGTCAGTTCTAGTTCATTGACTTCGCACGTCTTCATTTTTAGCGAAAGCGTGGTTGATTCGCTTTCTCCTTTTTGTTAGAATAAAACAAAATGATTTGTAAAGTGGATAGTTAGTTTCGGGAAAGTATAATTTTTGATTCAATCATAAGGTATAAAATCAGGCCAGAAAAGAGGAATCAGGTGGAAACAAAGCGACTCCGAATTGGAGATATATTAAAAAATGCCGGAATTATTACTGAGGAGAACCTTCAGGAAGCCCTGGCGCATCAGAGTGTGGACAAGAGCAAGCGATTGGGTGCAATTCTGATCGATTACGGCTATGTAACGGAGGAACAGGTGCTAAATGCCCTGTCAGCCAGACTGGGCGTCCCCATTGTTTCCATTCAGGACCAGGCCATTGATCTGGAAGCAGCAGGTAAAATTCCCCAGTCTATTGCCAATAAGTATCGGATGCTGCCTATTGCGCAGGATAAGGGGCGTCTGATTGTGGCGGTTAATGACCCTCTGGATTTTTATGCCATAGAGGATATCAAGCTGATTACCAATATGCCCATCGAAATGGTCATTGCCCAGAAGCAGGATATCATTGATGGGATTTCCAAAACATATTCGGAGATCGAAGCAAAAAAAGCGGCGGAAGAAGCCAATTCTTCCGCCACTGGCGAAGGGATTTTATTTGCAGAAGAAATTAACACCAGCGATGGCGATACGCCGGTCGTCAATTTAGTTAATACGGTTCTTCTAAAGGGTTACAGCTCAGGTGCCAGTGATATTCATATCGAGCCCTTTGACAAAGAAACAGTTGTGAGGATGCGTATTGACGGTCTGATTGTGGAGTATTTAAGCCTATCCCAGACCCTCCACCAGTCGATTGTCGCCCGTATCAAAATTTTATCTAACCTTGATATTGCCGAACGGCGGGTTCCCCAGGATGGGCATTTCCGCGTCCGGATTGATGGCCTGGAATTAAATGTTCGAACTTCTTCAATTCCTACTGTCTACGGCGAGAAAATTGTTATGCGATTCCTCTCGATGAACTCGGAACTTGACCATGCCGGACAGTTTGGGATGACGGATCAGGATTATAACAAGATGCTCTCAATTCTAAAAAGCCCCCATGGGATTGTTTATATCACCGGACCGACCGGGAGTGGGAAAACAACAACCCTCTATATGATCCTGGAGATGATGGGACGAAAAGCGGTTAATATTGCAACGATTGAAGATCCGGTGGAAAGAAATCTGGCCCATATCAACCAGACCCAGGTTAATCCCCAGGCTGGCCTGACCTTTGAGATGGGACTGCGCTCAATCCTTCGTCAGGACCCGGATATTATCATGGTTGGAGAAACAAGGGATAGCGAAACCGCTTCCATTGCGGTGCGTTCGGCTATCACCGGTCATCTGGTTTTCTCGACCCTCCATACCAATGATGCTGTATCAGCTATTGTAAGACTTGAGGACATGGGGGTTGAGCCTTATATGGTGGCTAACTCTTTAACCGGAGTGGTGGCCCAGCGACTGGTTAAAAAAATCTGTCCTAATTGTCGGGAAGCTTATACTCCCACGGATGTTGATATTTCACTCCTGGGTGTACCCGTTGAAAAGCTCTATCGTGGGCGTGGATGCCATCAGTGTAACGAAACGGGATACAAGGGGCGAACTGCCATCCATGAAATCCTGGCGATTGACAAGACGATTAGAGGGATGGTTTCCAGAAGAGATCCCATCGAAGATGTTTATGCCTATGTGGAAGAGGGCAACCGCTTAACTTCACTGCGGGACAGCGTGGCCCGACTGACGGTTAATGGTGTAACCTCGATGGAAGAATTCCTGAAACTGTCCTACTATGTGGAATAAGGAGAGTCAATGAATATAGAAGAACTGATCCATTATGGACGAAAGAATCGTTGCAGCGACCTCCATCTATCGAGCGGTCTGCCGCCTGTTTATCGGCGGGACGGTAAGCTCTACCGATCTGAGTTTGATGGCGATCCGGAGATCAATAAGCAGCTGATTTTAAGCCTCTTGAATACCAAGCAGAAGGATAAGCTGGAAAACGGTGAAGACCTGGACTTTTGCAATGTGACTTCTGATGGTCTAAGACAGCGTGTCAATGTCTATCGGGAACAGGGAACCCTGGCCGCAGCCATTCGTTTTTTAAATGATTCCATCCCTGGCTTTGAGGACTTGAATCTGCCGCCGATTATAAGAAAACTGGCCAATGAGCCCAGAGGTCTGATTCTGGTTACCGGTCCGACTGGGTCCGGGAAGTCTACAACCCTAGCTGCTATGATTGATTTTATCAATGCAAATAAAGCTCTGCATATTTTAACCATCGAAGACCCGGTGGAGTATAAGCATACGCATAAAAGAAGTATTATCCACCAGCGCGAGGTGGGAGAAGATGTGGAGTCTTTTGCCGGAGCTCTACGGTCCTCCCTGCGAGAAGATCCCGATGTTATTCTGGTAGGGGAGATGCGTGACTACGAAACCATTTCTGCCGCCGTGACCGCTGCCGAAACCGGCCATCTGGTCTTATCGACCCTCCATACTATTGGTGCGGCCAATACCATCGATCGTATCATTGATGTCTTCCCGCCCCACGGCCAGCAGCAGATTAGAACCCAGCTGGCTTCGACCCTGAAGGGGGTTATTACCCAGCAGCTGGTACCACTAGCTGATGGATCGGGCCGAATGGCAGCCCTGGAAGTGATGACTGGAACCGATGCAGTCTTAAACCTGATTCGCGAAAGTAAAACCCACCAGCTGACCTCGGTCATGCAGACTTCCAGCCGGGAGGGGATGAATACCCTCAATGCCCATCTGGCACAATTAGTTAAGGCTAATAAGATAGCCTATGAAACGGGCCTTGAATGGTGCACCAATGCCGAGGACTTTAACCAGTATTTTGGTCGGGTTTAAATTACGAAAAAAGGCTTAAAAATAATAGGGGAATACATTTGTGTGGGAAGATTTTAACTTGACTTTAACAGATGGAACAAGTATTATTGTACATAAGTCGAGAAAAGCAAATCAGATGAAAGTCTGAGGCGCAAAACTATAGGGTCTAAGTTATTTATTAATACGACAGCCAGTTGCCACACCTTATTAAGTGTGGCTTTCTTTGCGCGAAAAATAAAGCCGTGCGAGCCAGTCGGATATAATTCCGATTGAAAGCTTGCTTTCAGAAGCGGAATTATATCCGACTGGCTCATAGGGCGTAGCCCGCGATGAGGTGGAGCGATAGCGGAACCGAGTGCGCACGGCTTTGTTTTTCGCCTCTATAACTTCCAACCGCTGTATATCCAACTAATAAAGTTGACAGCATGAACATCTACCAATAATTGATCAACATAATATAAGCAAAAGGCGCAAGTTTAATATTAAAACCAGGTAGCCTTACTTAGAGATAACCACTATCAACTTATCTCAAAAAAGATTAGAATAACTTGTAAAAAGAAATAAAACTTTTTAAAGAATTAGTTAAATGACTAAATTCAAAAATACTTTAGTCGATAAATTAAAAGACGGCATTATCACCGGCAGCGCGGGTGATCAAATAGCAAAAAAAATTAAGAGGAGTGATTCAATGAAATTTTGGAACAAAATGAAGAAGAACACTAAAGGGTTTACCTTGGTGGAGATTATTGTAGTGCTAGTTATTCTAGCCGTATTGGCAGCTTTTACAATTCCGACGATGTTAGGATTTGTAAATGAGGCAAAAGGGAAAGCGTTAATCGCGGAAGCACGTGAAGTTTACGTGGCTGCACAAGCAACAGTTACAGAGTATCAAGGTGGGGGTACATCGATGTCGGCAACCACATTGCTTGATTCAGTAAATGTAGGGGCAAGTCCAGCTCCGACAACGGGAGCTAGTGCAACAATGCTGGAATATTTAAGTTCTGATATTACTATCAGTACGGCAGCCGATTTAGCTGCGTATAAAACTGCTGCTGTTCCAGCCAATGCTTTTTGGGAAGTGACTGTAAACGCAGCGGGTAAAGTCACTAATGTAGAGTATACTAGAAATGGCTATACTGTAACTATTAATGCTGGCGGTCAATCAACTGTAAATAAGATTTCGTAATAATTATAAGAGTGGTTTCTATATCTCTCTTGGTAGAACTTTCTACCTCTGATATTCTGAGGCAGAAAGCATTTTGTTAACTTAACAATACTAACCAGAAGGAAAGCCTTCACAATTCAGGCATCCTGAAATTGTGAGGGCTTTCTTTATTCTTTATCAATAATTAGGAAAATCTCATTCCAAAAACTCAGGAGATCATCTTATGCCCCAAATCAGAAAATATCATAAACCTCCTGAAGAAAACGAACCGGCGTCTTTTAGCGTCGGCTTTCCTTTAGCCGTGACAATTATTCTAATTTTTATGGTTGTTGTAATTATTGGCTTGGTCAACTCTATTAATAAAACCACAAACGCTGCCGCTGCTCGGGTCATCTACCTGGCAGCCCAGGCAAAAGCCATCGAGTTTTCTGTTGATGGGAACTATCATGTGCCAGTTCAGGAAGATCTTATCAATCTGATCGGTCAGGACATCAATCAGAATGCTCAAATTGAAGTTATCGATGAAAACTTTGATGCAAAAATTGACTATATCATTTATCATAAAAAGCGCTGGGTGACGACCTATTCCCCTGGCCAGTTAGACACAAAAAAAGAAAAATAATGGGAGGTGAAAAATTGGAACTGCAGGCGGTTATGGCACTATTCTATTTGTATGCCCTGGTTTTAGGCCTGGTGGTCGGAAGTTTTTTAAATGTTATTATTTATCGTGTGCCTTTGGGCATCTCCATTTCCAAGGGCCGGTCCTTCTGTCCCAACTGTCAGGCGCCCATTAAATGGTCGCAAAATATTCCGATAATATCTTTCCTTTACTTAAAGGGGAAATGTAAAAACTGCGGCAATCCAATCTCTATCCGCTATCCCCTGGTGGAAAGCTTAACCGGACTTTTGTCGATGGTTTCTTTTTTTGTATTTGGCCCGACCCTGCAATATCTGCTTGTCTTTGTGGTAATGGCGATACTGGTGTCCATCACTTTTATCGACTTCGATACATTAACAATCCCTAATGGCTTAGTCATTGCCCTGATGGTGCCGGCGATTTTAAGCTGTTTTGTATTTCCCCAGCCGGACTTTTTTGCCCGGGCAATCGGGATTGTGTCTGTCTCTATCCCCATGCTTTTTCTAACCATGCTTATCCCCGATGCTTTTGGCGGCGGTGATATCAAGCTGATGATGGTTGCAGGTTTTTTACTGGGCTGGGCCAACACCCTGCTGGCGATCTTTATAGCTTTGATTTTGGGTGGGATGGTAGCGATTGTTTATATCCTTAAAAAAACAAAGGATAAACATATGGCTTTTGGCCCTTATCTCTGTATCGGAATTTTTACATCAACGCTCTTTGGAAGTGTGATAATTGATTGGTATTTGAGCCTTTTTGGGTTATAATAAAAGATAACTACGGTTTTATAAATGTGATTAAATTTTACGGTTGAATGCTAGAGGAGGATAGGGATGCCAACATTTAAATATACTGCCAAAACCCTTGAATCCAAGACGGTTCGGGGGATGATGGAAGCGGCCGATGAAGAAACAGTCCGCCGGCTTTTGCGTCAGAACCAGACTTTTTTATTAAAAGCACGTGAAATCGAAAACGTCAAGAAGCCCTACAAACTAAAATCCATGGAATTATCGGATTTTGCCCGTCAGCTGGCTTCCATGCTGGGATCGGGGATTTCGGTAATTCGGGCTATGCGGATCTTGGAGGAACGGGATATCAAACCGGGGCTGAAAAAAGTCTATGGAGTGATCCTCCAGGAAATTCAGCGTGGGAACACTTTATCGGAAGCTATGGAATTAAGCGGCGGTTCTTTTCCTGAACTGATGATTAATATTTTTAAAGCCGGTGAGGCCAGCGGTCAGCTGGAAACTTCGGCCCGCAAAATGGCAGATCATTATGAAAAGGAACATAAGCTCAGGGAAAAGGTCAGGGCGGCCATGACTTATCCGGTCATTCTGTTTGGCGTTACAGTGATGGTAGTGCTTTTAGTTTTTACCCTGATTTTGCCCCAGTTTTTCGAACTCTTTGACGGGATTGAATTGCCGGCTTTAACCCAATTCATGCTATTTTTAAGTAATTCAATGACCACCTATGGTTTATTTTATCTGATTGGCCTGCTCTTGATTATCGCCGTAGGAGCCTTTGTTTTATCAATCCCCAAGGTTAAGTTGCAGACTGATAGGCTAAAACTGAGGGTCCCCAAAATCGGACATTTGTTGAGAATTATCTATACTGCCCGTTTTGCCAGGAACTTAAGTTCCCTTTATTCCAGCGGTTTGTCGATGATCAATGCGCTCAATATTGGTGGCTCAACGGTAGGCAATACTTATATTCGCGACCAGTTCATTATGGTAATTGAAGCAGTCCGTAACGGTGAAGCCCTATCGGCAGCCATCGATAAGGTTGATGGCTTTGACGCCAAGCTGGTGGCGACAATCTATATCGGCGAAGAATCCGGCCGACTGGATGAGATGCTGGAAAATGTATCAGACGCCTACGATTATGAGGCGGAAATGGCAACCGCCAGGATGGTTACTTATATCGAACCGATTATGATTATCGCCATGGCGGGTATGGTTGGAAGCATTATTTTATCGGTTATGATGCCGATTATGACTCTATATCAGAACATAGGCTAGGAGGAACAGCGTGGAGACACTCGTCTTTTTTTCAAATAAGGGCATCGAAGTCGTTAAAGGCGTTAAAGGAAAAGGGCGTCTGAATATTGAAGCATCCTATAATTTCCCGATGGAAGAAGGCGCCATGCTTAATGGGGTCATCACCGATGTGGAAATGGTGGAGTCAGTTTTAAAGGAAGCGGCACAGACCCATAAAAACTTATTTCAGAATGTTAAGCTGATCATTGACAGCAGTCTGATCGCCATCAAGAATATTGAAATTCCGACCTTAAAGAAAAAGGACATGGAAAAACTGGTGGCCACGGAGTTTGAGGATTCTGCCGGTAACTACGAGGACCTGGTGGCAGATTACACCATGATCCCTGGTCCCACCAAAGAAAATATGCTTTGTATCGGGCTGGAAAAAGGGGTTCTGGAGACTTATGTCAATCTCTTTAAAGGGCTTAAGATCAAAATCAAGTCCATTGATGTGGGCTTGAACGCTATTATTCAGTACATTACCCAGACCAAGGATTACAAGGGGATGACCCTGGCTATCAATGTGGTGGACGGAAAGAATCTGGTTTCCCTGCTTTTTAATGAGGGAAAATATATCTTTTCCAACCGGTCCCGTCTGCTGGCTGACCGGGGAACTGAATCATTTGCCATGGAGCTGTCTGATAAGCTGTCGACCCTGATTCAGTTCCACAAATCGCAGAAAATGGAATCAGAACTTAATATGAGTATCTACGCGGGACTTGATGAACTGGAGCTGGATATGCTGCGGAGTTCGGTTTATGATCCGGAAATGAATTTGTTTATGGTGCCTCAGACACCTAATATTGCTGTCAAGAGCCAGGCCCAGGATGATTTTTCCTTCAGCGAGGATTTTTTAATTGCTACTGGCTTTTTCAGTCATAAAAAACAGGTAAACCTGTATACGGCGTATTTAAAACATTTAAAACCCAAAAAGGAAATGAAGCCCTGGCATAAGGCACTGATTTTACCGGCGGGCATGATTGCTTTGTTTCTTGGTGTCTTTCTGGCATTGTTTTTATTGGGACATAACATGGAGGATAATCTGGTCTGGATTAATGAATATATTGCTGATGCCGAAAATCAGCAGCAATTTATGGAAGCCCAGGCCCTATCTGATCAGTTGGATTTGATTAATGCCCGGATTTCGGACCTGGAAAGCTTAAATGGTGCGATTGCATCTAAACCATCTATCGTGGCAGCGAAGTTAAATGAGCTGGAAAGCCTTCAGAATAATGCGATTGAACTGACCTCCATGTCCTACAGCGAGGAAGATGGGATTTTACACCTATCCGGCTATGCCAACAGCGAAAAGGATGCTTCCCGGTATGTGGATCGGATAAAAGCAACGGAGTATTTCACTTATATTAATTATACCGGCTATGCTTTGCGGGAGATGGAAAGAACCATCACCACTTCAGCAACAGCTACCTCCACATCAACTTCGACCACCTCGACCGTTACGGTATTTGATTTCTCGGTGGATTGCTATTTAAAGGCAGGTGAATAGGATGAAGAAACTGACTAAAAGAGAAAAAATGCTCCTTTATATCCTGTCCTGTTTTCTGATTGCCACCGCCGGGATTTATCTGCTTTTGATACCGGCCTATAATCGCTATTCGACGATTCGTGACCAGTATATGGAAGCAGAATCCACCCAGATGTCTATGGAAGCGGCGATTGGCAGTATTCCGGATTTGGAAACGGCCATCGACAGTAATCGGGCAACGATTTTAACGCTGCAAGCCCCATACTCAGAACCCTTGACCAATGAGGCCCTGGATCAGCTGATTACCAATCTCTGTATGAACTATTCTCTTTCGCCCCAGGTATTAAGTATTACCGCTAATGGCGAACAAACCATACCGGTCTTTGTATCAACTGAGCCGGAGAGCGAAAGTTCGGAAGACAGCAGTATTTTTAATGATTCGGAGACGGAAGATGTTACCGAAGAAGATATTCAGACAGAAGTGGAGAATAATACTAGGGCCGAGACCACAACGGATACGACAGCTAGCGGTGTTACTGGCCTGGTTGGGGTCGTGGAAATGGAATTAACCGGGACCCAGAATAATTTTTATCGATTGCTGGATGCAGTTTCTTCCCGGTCGGATATTGTAGTATCAGAGTTTGAAATAACGCCATCGGGTGATCTTGGTTCAAGTGTTGACTCCGGTACAACGACCACCAATATTTCCTATTCCAACTGGTCCCAGTCTTTAGATGGAGGAGCGGTTTCCATCAAAGCTAGATTTAACGTCTATATGGTTGAAAGAACTGATTTGTAGCGGTAGAATAGAACTTAATTTAAAAGATCTGAATTGAGTAAGCGTCAGCAGGAGGTGACCCATGAAAAACCCCATAAAAAATGAAGGCGGCAGCGCACTGGCTTATGTGCTTATTTTTGGTGTGATCATTATGGTTCTGGTGTTGGGCCTGATGACGGTTGCTCAAAGCGGAATTTCTTTTACCCAGCAGTCGGTGGAAAGCCGCCAGGCCTATATCGATGCCAAATCGGTGATTGAGTATGGGAAGATTGAGATTAGTGAGCGCGGCGAGTGGCTGGAAACTGAGAATAATGTATTAAAAGGCTTATATGATCAGTTATCAGCGGCGGTCGAGGCAGGAAATAGTACAACTACAATCCAAGCTTCAATTGATGAACAAAAACAGAAGATTCATAATTATATGACTGCCCCTTATTATATTGGCGGTACTGCTGGCGAGGTAATCTCGTCTTTATCGGAAAGCACAGACGAATCATCAGCTTTGGGAGTGATGAGCGTTGTAGAAGAAAATGATCCAGACAGTACAAATGTGCTGAATCTGAATTATGTGTTTGATATTCAAACCCAGAACTTAAGAAGAACACTGGATTATCAGACTAGTCTAAATTATACTCAGCCTGTATATAATGATGACGGTGGTGGGACGATACAGGAACCAGCTTTTTCTTGTTCTGATGAGACTGCTCTGGCCACACAGATTAAAAAATCGGGTAGTAAGCTATCCTGTGTCATACAGAAAACAGGAAATGAAAAAGCATATGAATTGGTAGATAAAACTTTGACTGTTTCAGAACCAGAACTCAGTTTGGCCGTTGGGAAGGATA
Source organism: Eubacteriaceae bacterium ES3 (assembly GCA_030586155.1). Lineage (NCBI taxonomy): Bacteria > Bacillati > Bacillota > Clostridia > Eubacteriales > Eubacteriaceae > Eubacteriaceae bacterium ES3. Next base: position 220,266 of record CP130741.1, read on the forward strand.
AAGATAATCCCAATGCTGCAAAATTTGATTGGATAAGTGGGAATGCCCTGAATTTAACTGCTAAAAATATCTGTTTCACGGCACCTTTCCCCAATGACGCAAATGATGTATATCAGGCAGAATTTAATGTAACTGCAACTGATACAATACGGGTAAAAGAGAATTATATTCAGAATAATAATGATACTTCTAAAACCTGTACGTTTGAGGCTCAAAACATCGTTTTTGAAGGAAATGTTACCTTGAATAATGCTGCTAATCTGGAAATTAAGTGTAAGAACCTCTGGATTAAGGGAGATATTAATCTGGTCAATGGGAGCGGTACAAACGCTTCATTAAAGATTGAAGCGGAAAATATCATAATAGGAGACTACGAAAATCATACAGGTGGAAATATCAATATTGGTAATGCTTCGCAGATTGAAGTGAGAAAAGTTGATACGTATGATTGTAATAATTTGTGGATAAGAGAAAATGTTAATCTGGTTTCAAGTGGAGGAACAAGTACTGTTCTAAAGGTTGATTCAGCCAATGTTTTTGTTGGGGATTATAAAAATAATTCCGCAGGAAAAGTAACAATTGGAGATAAATCGCAACTTGATTTGAATTGTAGCGGTAATATTATGATTCGCGATGATCTGGAATTATTAACCAATTCAGCTTCGCCGGAAAATAATATGACAGCCCAAAATATAAGAATTGGAACAGAGTCAAATACGGTTGATTTAACAGTAAAAAACATGACGGTAGTTAATTGGAACTGTGAAAATTTTTGGCTGTATGGAGACATTTCAACAACGAGCACTGGGGCAAAAATTAATTTTAATAATATTAATTACCTAAAGACAGGGGATATTTATTTAAGAAATGGCGCAGAAATGAATGTCACGGGCGCAGCTGGAAAAGGGAATAATGTTATGATTTGTGGATACCTTAAACCAGCCGAAGCTTCAAGTCATACTTTTAAACTAAACTATACTGACTTAGCTTATTGTATTTTTGATGGTCTTGAAATGGATCAATACTCAGAACTTCACATTTCATCTGATTTTGTGGGATTTAAAGAAGTTTATAAGCAGTCAGGCAGTACATCTGCAACAATCAATAACGCCAATAATGTTGTGTTTAGTGGAAGTAACTTTGAATTGAGTGGTTGGAGTCAATTTACCTTAAATATTTCAGCGTCTAATATTTATTTGGACACGAGTGCTGTCAGTATTCAAAAATTCAATACGCGTGGGTTCCATTACTTTGGAATGGATGGCACAACAGGAACAAATCTTTATTTAAAACAGCCGGTAGCTTGGGATTCTATGACAGTAACAAGTGGGAAATATAGCAATGTGGGCGGCGATTTTCCTCAGGTGACAACGACAGATCCGGATAACTGGCTATATAATTTATCTCCAACAGGGTATAATTCGCCTTCATGGACTGATTTAGATAATAGAGTATCTACGTTAGTGCCAACAGAGCCGAGTGCTCCAAATGCAGGACAATCTAGTGGCGGAAGCGGAACTGGTTCAGGTGGAACAGTTTCTACTGGGTTTATAGCTAACGGTTCGGAAAAATATTATTAAGGAGGACCCGATGAAAAAGATTTTAAAAAGTCAAAAGGGTGTCACCTTAATAGAGACCCTGGCTGCCAGCGTCATTGTGATACTGCTGTTATTAACTGTAATGGGCGCCCTGATGTTTGGAGGTGGCGTGATCGTTGGCAGTGATGAAAAAAACAATGCAGCTGCCAGCGCGCAGGAAATCCTTGATGCTCTGATGGTCAGTATGTCGAATGATGAAACCTACACAAGTGAGTTAATAGCTGATGCTAAAAATATGGGCGCAGCATTCAATGATGATCAAAAGACAATGTATCCCAAACAATATTATATTGTTCCTGTAGATAAAAATGGCAATGAAGTAGCTTCCGGTAGCCAAACAGCTTATCAGATTTATGTACGAGTCTATTACAACCAGGGTCAATCATACGTTGACCTGACTGCCTTTAACAAGAAAGGCGGTGTCTGGGAATGATAAAAAAAATTAACAATCAGAAGGGTTTTACTATGATGGAACTGATGGCAGCCACTCTGATTGGAATAATAATCATGGGAGTTGTGGGCTCGATCTTTTTAACTTCTTTAAATCTTTTCAGCCGCAGTGAAGCCATTCAATACAAAGAAGGTTCTATTACCAATATCGAAACCAATCTTCAGAACGCTCTTTCAACAGCTACTTCTATAGGCGTTCAGAATAGCCCAAGTGGTGTTTACAGCATCGGTTTTAACGCTGAAGGCAACTGTGTGGAAGTGATAAATGGAACAGAGTATCTGATTGATCAGGTTTCACAAATTGGATTAAATTTTGACGGAAATACCCTGCGTTATGAGCTCAAACCCAAAGAGGGTTCAATGATGTCGGTCTTATCAGGCGGAATTGTTGTCAATAATATTACCAGCGGAACAATTGCTGCGACATTAAATGGCAATAGTGTGCAGTATTTGGTAATAGACAAAGAGTAGTCAACGAGGGAGAGGACACTTGCTTAAAAATCAGAGAGGTTTTACACTTGTAGAAATAATAGTAGTATTGGTGATTCTGGCAGTATTGGCCGCTTTTACACTGCCGACAATGCTTGGTTTTACTGGTCATGCGCAGGAGTCTTTGTGCAGCACTGAGCGGACTGAAATTGTTAAACATTATGAAGTGAATGGTAGAATTCATCAAGGTCTAACGATTCAAGAATTTATAGAAGATAATTATGGTGATATGGACGAACTTTGTCCAGCAGGCGGAGACTATTATGCCTACTCCTACTTCGAAGATGAACAGACAGCCGTGGCAGTTGTTTACTGTTCTGAACATACCACATCAGCTGATGGACGGCTTTTTATTTTATCGCGGCAGATTATGGATAATATAGCTGAAATGACAAATGATGAAATACAGAATTACCTAGGTATAACTAACTTTAACTTCTCAAATGATACATTTAGAGCAAAAATATTTGAAGAAAACGGTGGAACTTGGAATGAACTATCGGAGTCCATCAAGGAAAAGATAGGTTTATCAGAAGATACTGACTATTATATTCAACCTTATATTACATACGGAGATCGAGATGTAGTTCTTTTTGCAAATTCTAAAAATGAAGCTCACGGAAACTGGAATACAAAACTGATTTTCAATCACGAAGAAGGTGTCTGGTATGAAAAAATTGATGGCGATAATTTTCTAATATCTGATATGGGGAATGTGGATAGTCAAGTGACCTGGGAAGAATTAAAAGAACAGTTTAAAGATGAAACTGTATGGAAAGCAGTAAACTGATAAAAATATAAATTTACGAATTACAAAAGGATCATTTCTGCACAAATTTCAGATTGTTAACAAGGTTTGCAATTTGTGGTACAATCAGGAAAAAACAGGAGAAAACCAATGAAACGTTTAGAAATATACGAACCGGCAGGCTGTGTCGGGGGAAACTGCAACTCGGAAATAGAAAAAGAATTAGTCCGAATGGAACATATTGTAAATGATCTGCGGGAAAAAGGCGTGTCTATCTCCCGCTTTAACGTGATGGAACACAGCCAGGCTTTTTTAGATAACCCGTTGGTTAAAAATGCCCTGGAAACGGAAGGTTTAGAATGCCTGCCACTGGTTTTATCCGAGGGCGTTATTATGTCCCGGGAAGAATATCCCAGCGATTTGGCCCTAGCCAAATGGGGCGGCCTGCCCTGGAGTGATTTGGAAGTATATGCTGAGCTTGAAAAAAGGGATCATACCTTTTTTCTGACTGAGGAGCAAGTCAGCAGTTCGGAATGTTCCGGCTCATGCGATTCATGCGACAGCGACTGTAACGAATAAAATTTTGAGAGGGAAATGCCTGGCATTTCTCTTTTTTTGATAGTCTAAATCTAATACCTGAGAACAAAAAAAGATACCAGGACGATTTTAAAAAGGATGATGGTAAAAAAACGGGGGAATTAATCGTAAAAAATAAAATAACATCAGTAAAAATTACAAATATTTATATTGAAAAAATTTGTATTCCAATATATTTAAGTGATAAAATAGGATGCAATGTAATAAAGGAGACGAAACTATGCAATTTGAACGACGACTTCAGCTGGCAACAGACTTATACCAATTCACCATGGGAAACGTCTATATTCAGGACGGAAAGGCCGATGAGGAGGCTGTCTTTGATCTTTTCATCAGAAACAATCCTTTTAATGGTGGATATACGGTAGCGGCCGGTCTAGAACAGGTTATTGAATATATTAAGGGTCTTGAGTTTACGGATGAGGACATCAAAACTTTAAAAAAATATCACCCTGAATTCTCAGACGCGTTTTTAAATTATCTAAAAGATTTTCATTTTAGCGGTGACATTGACGCTGTTCCGGAAGGAACAATTATTTTTCCGCTGGAGCCAATCATCAGGGTTAAAGCACCACTGATTCAGGCTCAGATTATTGAGACGACCATGCTGTCCATTGTCAATCATCAGACCTTGATTGCCACCAAGGCGGCGAGAATTATCGAAGAAGCTAAAGGTGATGTGGTGATGGAGTTTGGCTTGCGCCGAGCTCATGGGACAGAAGCGGGTTACTTTGGTGCTCGGGCGGCGGTAATTGGTGGCTGTGCCGGGACTTCGGTGGTTGAAACGGAAGTTATGCTGGAGCGGGCTTCTATGGGAACCATGAGTCACAGCTTCATTTTAAGCTACGATAGCGAAGTGGAAGCCTTTGAGAAATTTATCCATTACAATCCGGACAATGCCATTCTTCTGGTCGATACTTATAATACGTTGGAAGAAGGCGTTCCCAATGCTATTAAGGTATTTAAAAAAGCGCTGGCGGACAAAGTTATTAAAGGTCGCTATGGGATTCGAATCGACTCTGGAGACCTGGCTTATTTAAGTGGAGAAGCCAGAAAGCTTTTGGATGAAGCTGGACTGACTGAAGCTGGAATCGTGGCTTCATCTGATTTGGATGAGTATCTGATTAAGGACTTGAAGAGTCAGGGTGCCAAAATTAATTCCTGGGGAATTGGGACCAAACTGATTACCGGTTATGATTGCCCGGCCCTGGGTGGTGTCTATAAATTAGCAGCTATTGACGGTAAGGAAAAGCTGAAGATCTCCGACGATCCGGAGAAGATTACCAACCCTGGTATTAAAAAAATCTGCCGGATTTATGGTAAGAGCAATGATATGGCTCTAGCTGATCTCTTGATGCTCGACCATGAAACGATTAATGAGGATGAACCGCTGACTATTTTCCATCCGGTTCATACCTGGAAGAAACGGACCATCACAGATTACTATATCAAAGAACTATTGGTGCCAATCTTTAAGGGCGGAGAGTGCCTTTATGAGAGTCCTGGCGTGATTGAGATTCAAAAACACCTGCAAAAAGAAAAAGAAGGGTTATGGCCGGCCTTTAAGCGAATGGTCAATCCTCATGTCTACCATGTGGATTTATCAAAAGCCTTGTGGCAACTTAAACAGAAACTTTTGGGAGAACCGGTCTGAATGAAATAATGAAAACTGAAATTTACCAGATAGATGGTTTAGATCAAACAAATATAGATAAGCTTGAAGAAGCGGCCCAGTGGATTAAAAAGGGGGAGACCGTTGTTTTTCCTACTGAAACGGTATACGGTTTGGGGGCTGATGCCTTAAATCCTGCGGCGGTAAAAAAAATTTTTGAAGCCAAAGGTCGTCCTAATGATAATCCCCTGATTATCCATATCAGTAAAGCCGAAAATCTTGCGTTACTGGTCTCTGAAATTCCCCCTAAAGCGAAACTTCTGATGGAAGTATTCTGGCCGGGACCGTTAACCATGGTGCTGAAAAAATCTGATGCAGTTCCGGATGAAGTGACAGCGGGGCTTGATACTGTGGCTGTTCGTCTGCCGGATCATCCGATTGCCAGTGCTTTTATTAAACTTGCTGGATGCCCCATTGCGGCCCCCAGTGCAAATCGTTCGGGACGTCCCAGTCCAACACAGGCAAATCATGTACTGACTGACTTGAATGGTTTGGTGCCGGCGATGATTATTTCATCAGATGCAGAGATTGGTCTGGAATCAACTGTTATAGATATGACGGTTGAACCGCCAATGGTGCTTAGACCCGGGGATATCACCGTTTGTGCCCTAAGAGATGTGCTTGGTGAGGTTGCAGTTGCGCCTAATGTGACTGATGATGTCTGCCCCGAGAAAGTGGCCTCGCCGGGAATGAAATATACCCATTATTCACCAAAGGGTGAACTCATAATCGTTAAAGGGAATCAGGAAGAGATCACTGAAAAAATCAGGAAGGCGCTTAAGCATTCAAAAAAGGCACGAATGAAAATTGGAGTTCTGGCAACCAATGAAACCATGGACTTCTATAAAGAAGGGATTACCATCTCTTTGGGCAGCCAGGCAGACCCCAAGGAACTGGCCAAAAATCTTTACTCTCGGCTGCGAACCTTTGATGATTTGGGGGTTGAAATCATCTACGCGGAGGATATTCCCATGAACAATGAAACCCTGGCCCTGATAAACCGGCTCTATAAGGCGGCTGGCTATCATTTTATATAAGCCAATTGTTGGTATTCAGACGAAATATTAGGCTGTATAGTTTATAAAAAAGTGTTACCTGCCACTATGGCAGGCAGAAAGGAAAAAAATGAAAATAGCAATAGGTTCCGATCACGGTGGAGTTGATTTAAAAGAAGTGGTGGTTAGTCATTTAAAAGAAAAAGGCATTGAAGTTATTGATCTGGGTACCCATAGCAAAGATTCCTGCGACTACCCCGAATATGGGGAAAAAGTTGGCCAGGCGGTGATGGCTGGAGAGAGTGATCAGGGGATTGTGATCTGCGGTACTGGTTTGGGAATCTCTATGGCGGCAAATAAGATACCGGGCATTAGGGCAGCCCTTTGCACCAACGAGTTTATGGCAGAAATGGCCAAAGCCCATAATAATGCCAATGTTTTGGCCTTGGGTGCAAGAGTTTTAGGTGAAGGGCTTGCTCTGCGGATTGTCGACGTCTTTCTGGAAAGCAGCTTTGAAGGAGAGCGTCATGCACGTCGGGTAGAAGGAATTGGGAAAATTGAGAAAAAGTATTTAAAATAGGCTCAAAAAAAACATATTGCTGTATATACATGTATGCAGAAATGTGATACTATATGAGAAATGGATTTATCGACAAAAAATTGACAAATTCTTCCGTCTGTTTTATTTAAACACTAAAGAACAGAAATTTTTTTGTATTCTTTTCTCGAATCTGACGGTTGAAAGTCAAAAATAACGTCAAAAATTTATATGAATTCTTGGGGGAATGAACGAATGGCTCAAAAGAAGAACAATCCGTATAAATACATTGCCTTTATTTCTCAAATTGGTATCTCGGTAATCGCCCCAATCGCCATGATGATGTTCTTTGGCAAGCTTATTCAATATTTCTTTGGGACTGGAAGCTGGATTGTAATTGTTTTCACTATCCTGGGTGTATTGGCGGGTTTTAGAAATCTATATGTTATTCCAATGCGATTAAGTGAAAAGGCGATAAAAGAGAGAGAAGAACAGAAAAAGGAAGAAGAAAGTGAGCGGAGTGAAAAAGATTGAGAATCTCCCCGTTGAGACATGGATAATTCTAATTGGACTGGGGATTTGCCTGTTGATGATGCTGATTGGCGGACTGATAACCGGGTCATTATATTTTGTAATCGGGGTATTGGTTGGCGGAAGTTTTAGTGTTTTAAATTTCAAACTGCTCCAGTATACACTGGAAAAATCGGTAAAAATGCCACCAGGTAAGGCGCAAACGTATATTCAGACCAGATACATGTTGCGTTATTTACTTACTGGTGTTGTTATATATATTGCAATTGTTATTCCTTATATTGATGTTATTGGGTTGATTTTGGGACTGATTGCAAACAAACTATCAGTATTGCTTTGTAAAGCATTACTGAAGAACACGCCTTTTAAATAAAAGGCAAGAAGCTAAATATTAGATATTGAGGTGAGAAAATGGCTGGTCCAACAATTTATGGATATTTGTTTGGTTTACCGCTCACAGAGACCCTGGTGAATACCTGGATCGTGATGGGTATCCTGATCATAATATCCTTACTACTTGTTAGAAATTTAAAAGTTGTTCCGGAGAAAGCTCAGGTCGTTGCAGAAACTATCGTTGATGCAATTGACAATTTAACGGAACAAACAATGGGGAAAGACAAAATGGGGTTTGCGCCCTATATGCTTGCATTATTCATGTTTCTTCTTTTAGCGAATATTGCAGGACTTTTTGCCCTGAGATCACCGACTGCAGATTTGAATGTAACGGTGTCGCTGGCATTAATGACATTTTTTATGACACAGGGATTTGGTCTGGCATCTAAAGGATTGGGAGGTTACCTGAAAGGATATTTAGAACCGCTGCCGTTTTTACTGCCGATTAACATAATTGGTGAGTTTGCAAATCCGGTATCATTATCATTCCGACTTTTTGGAAATATGCTGGGTGGTCTGATTATCATGAACCTTCTGTATACGGCATTAACCGGATTTATGTTTTTTGCACTGGCAATTCCGATTCCATTTCATTTTTACTTTGACTTGTTCTCCGGAGCCCTGCAGAGCTTTATTTTCGTAATGTTGTCGATGGTATTTATTTCCATGGCGATGGATTAGAAAGGGTGAGGAGGTTAAAAAAGTATGGTCGATATGACAAATGTAGTCCAGTTAGTTTTAGATTTTCTCAGTCAGTTTGATGCGAAAACTTTAATCCTTGCCGGTTCTGCCATTGGGGCAGGTTTTGCCATGATTGCCGGGATTGGCCCGGGAATTGGTCAGGGCTTTGCCGCAGGAAAAGGTGCTGAAGCTGTTGGTAAAAATCCCGCTGCTTCAAAGGATGTAATTTCCACAATGCTATTGGGAGCTGCTGTAGCCGAAACCTCAGGGATTTTGGCACTGGTAGTAGCATTAATTCTGTTGTTTGCCAATCCATTAGTGGATGCAACTGGCAGTATGTGGATTCTGGCCGCTTCAGGGATTGGAGCCGGACTTTCAATGATCGCCGGGATTGGACCCGGGATTGGACAGGGATTCGCTGCCGGAAAAGCTGCAGAAGGTGTTGGAAATCGTCTGGAAGCTAAAAGCATCATTTCAAGAGTAATGTTTCTTGGTCAGGCTGTTGCTCAGACCACTGGGATTTATGCCTTGATTGTTTCACTTGTTCTGATGTATGCAAATCCATTAACAAAAATGGATGGTGCGGTCGGAATTTTAGCTGCTTCGGCAATTGGCGCCGGACTTGCCATGATTGCGGGAATCGGACCTGGTATTGGACAAGGCTTTGCTGCTGGTAAAGGAGCAGAAGCGGTAGGAAAAAACCCTCGGACATCCAAGGATGTTATTGCAACAATGCTTTTAGGGGCTGCGGTAGCTGAAACATCAGGGATTCTGGCTTTGGTAGTAGCATTAATTCTGTTATTTGCCAATCCACTAGTGTCACTGACAGGCAGTGTCTGGATTTTATCAGCGTCAGCAATTGCCAGTGGATGTGCCATGATCGCAGGGATTGGACCTGGAATTGGTCAGGGATTTGCGGCCGGAAAATCGGCAGAAGGTGTCGGGCTTAGACCTGAAACTAAAAATCTGACCAACAGAGTTATGTTTCTTGGTCAGGCTGTTGCCCAGACAACTGGGATTTATGCCCTGATTATTGCGCTTGTATTAATGTATGCAAATCCATTTATCTAGAATTTTTGAGAATATCAACAGGAGGAATATAAAATGTCAGGAATTGAGTTTATAAAAGCTTGTTCAGCAATTGGAGCAGGACTGGCTATGATCGCCGGGATCGGACCTGGTATCGGTCAGGGTTTTGCTGCCGGTAAAGGTGCTGAAGCAGTAGGCCGTCAACCGGAAGCTCAGAGCGATATTATCAGAACCATGTTACTTGGTGCAGCGGTAGCTGAAACCACCGGGATTTACGGCCTGATTGTTGCGCTTATATTATTATTTGCAAATCCATTTATTTAAAACATGTTATCAGATAGCAGGAGGAAATAAAAATGTCAGGAATTGAATTTATAAAAGCTTGTTCAGCAATTGGTGCAGGACTGGCCATGATCGCCGGGATCGGACCTGGTATTGGGCAGGGTTTTGCCGCCGGTAAGGGTGCTGAAGCAGTAGGGCGTCAGCCGGAAGCACAGTCAGATATTATCAGAACCATGTTACTTGGTGCAGCGGTAGCTGAAACCACCGGGATTTACGGATTGATCGTAGCACTTATATTATTATTTGCAAATCCGTTTATTTAAAAATTTCCTAAAGAGCTTTTAATTTAGAAGGGAGGCTATTGATTTGGAAAGTGTAGGTTTAGTTAATATAGATTTTCGGATCATGCTGGCTACAGTTGTTAACTTTATTATCTTTTTTCTGATTATTAAGAAATTTTTCTATCAGAAAGTTAAAGATATTATGGCTAAACGGCAGGAAGAAATTTCTACAGAAATAAATGCGGCAGCTAAAAGCAATCAGTCGGCAAAAGATCTTAAAGCTGATTATGAAGCGAAAATTGCTGAAATTCACAACAAAGAACGCGAAATCATCCGCGAAGCAAATCTTGAAGCGCAGAAGCAGCATCAGGAGATTATTGCAACAGCTAAAGATGAGGCGAAAGCAATTATCGATAAAGCAATGCTGGAGATTAATGTCGAAAAAGAACGGGCAATGAATGAAGTAAAATCAAACATTGTTGAATTATCTCTATTTGCAACGGAAAAAGTCATCAAACAAACCATGGATAAACAACAACATGCGAAACTTGTTGAAAGTTTTATTGAAGGTGTGGGAGATGCCAAATGAGTGTAGTAGGAAGTAAATATGCGGTTGCCCTGTTTGACGTTGTATGTGAAAACAAAGTGATCGAAGAGGTATTTAACGATTATACTGAATTTATTGAAATCCTAAATTCAAACAAGGACTTTATGAGTGTGCTTGAAAGTCCAACAGTTGGTAATGACGAAAAGAAAGTTATTCTGACCAATGTCTTTAAAGATGAAATGAATGGATATTTAAAAAATTTCCTGAGACTTTTAATCGATAAGAGCCGGTTTGAATTTGTTGGCGAAATTTATAAAGATTTCAGAAAACAATACTTTGATTACAACAATATGGTTGAGGCGACCGTCTTAACAGTTATTCCGATGGAAGAGGAATTAGAGGAGCAATTAAAGAAAAATCTGGAGAGCCGTTTCGATAAAAAGGTTTTCCTGACCAGTAAAATTGATCCGTCAATTCTCGGTGGAGCCGTTGTTTATGTGCGCGATCAGGTCATTGATGGCAGTGTACGCAAACAGCTGGAAGAAATTAAACGAAATATTAATAATATCAGACTACATTAAAAGAGGTGAGTAAAGTTGAATCTCAGACCAGAAGAAATCAGTCAAATTATAAAGAAAGAAATCGCCAACTATGAGGATAAACTCGAAGTTGTTGATGTTGGTACGGTCATTCAGGTAGGTGATGGAATTGCTCGTGTTCATGGTTTAGAAAAAGCGATGGCCGGCGAACTGCTGGAATTTCCGAATGAAGTTTATGGAATGGTACTTAACCTGGAAACCGATAATGTTGGTTGCGTACTCCTAGGATATGATGAAAACATTGTTGAAGGGGATATTGTAAAATGTACCGGACGTATTGTTGAGGTACCGGTTGGAGATGAACTGATCGGCCGTGTTGTTAACTCTTTGGGTTTCCCAATCGATGGAAAAGGCCCAATTACAACTGAAAAACGTCGACCAGTCGAAGTAAAAGCATCAGGGGTAATCGAAAGAGAATCGGTTAATGAACCAATCCAGACCGGATACAAAGCGATTGACTCAATGATTCCTATCGGCCGTGGCCAGCGAGAGCTGATCATCGGTGACCGTCAGACCGGAAAAACGGCTTTAGCAATTGATACAATCATCAACCAGAAAGGTGAAGATGTTATCTGTATCTATGTAGCCATCGGTCAGAAAGAATCGACTGTTGCCCAGATCGTTGGACAGCTGGAAGAAAACAACGCCATGGATTACACTATTATTGTTTCAGCGTCTGCTTCACAGCTTGCGCCACTGCAGTATCTGGCTCCTTATGCCGGTGTTAGTATGGCGGAACACTTTATGTATGAACAACAGAAGGATGTTTTAATTATCTACGATGATCTTTCCAAACATGCGGTTGCTTACCGATCCATGTCATTGATCCTTCGTCGTCCACCAGGACGTGAAGCCTATCCAGGGGATGTATTCTATCTGCATTCACGACTTCTGGAACGCGCCGCTAAATTAAAAGCAGGTGGTTCGATTACGGCTCTGCCAATTATTGAAACCCAGGCTGGAGACGTATCTGCATATATTCCAACAAACGTTATCTCTATCACAGATGGTCAGATCTTCCTGGAAGGGGAACTTTTCCGGTCAGGTATCAGACCTGCGGTTAACCCTGGTATCTCAGTATCCCGAGTTGGGGGTTCTGCCCAGATTAAATCGATGAAAAAAGTTGCTGGACCGCTGCGAATCGAGTATGCTCAGTATCGAGAGCTGGCGTCATTTGCCCAGTTTGGTTCTGACCTTGATGACGCGACTAAAGCGCAGTTGGCCAGAGGGGAACGAATCGTTGAAATCCTAAAACAGGGTCAGTATGATCCAATGGATGTTGGTGATCAGGTTCTAATTCTTTATGCAGCAACCAATGGATTCCTAATGGATATTGAAGTCAGTGATATCGGAGAGTTCGAAAAAGGACTGACTGCTTATGCCAAAAAGAATTTTCCGGATGTTATGACTAAGGTAAAAGGGAAAGACGGTCTTTCTGATGAAGTAGTGGCTGGCTTTAAAGAGTGTATAGAAGCTTATAAAAAAGTTTTCTTTAAAACTGTTTAGTGTGTCAGTGGAGGTGAAATCCAATGGCAGAAAATATACAAGATATTAAAAGAAGAATTAAGAGTGTTAACAGTACCAAGCAGATTACTCACGCGATGGAACTGGTAGCATCAGCAAAGCTTCGTAAAAGCCGAGAACTGGCTGAAGGAAGACGCCCGTACTTTGATGCGATGATTGAAAGTATGAATCGGATTGTTGCTAAGACAAATGGCGCACCAAATGAGTACATGAAGCTGCGTGAAGTTAAAAAAGTAGCATATATCCTTATTACAGCTGACCGCGGATTTGCGGGAGGTTTTAATGCAAATGTATGTAAGATGGTAGAAGAACATATTGACAAAAAAGAAAATGCTGTTCTTTATACGGTGGGAACTAAAGGCCGGGATCATTTTAAAAATCGTTTTTATCATATTGAAGGTGAGTATGATGGAATTACCGAAAGTCCCTCTTATTTTCACGCTAAAGAAGTAGCAAATCTCATCATGAATGGCTTTAAAAACGAAGAGTATGATGAAGTCTACCTGGCCTACACTAAATTTGTATCGATGATTTCTCAACAACCGGTATTGGTAAAATTACTGCCGTTAAAAAGAGAAGACGTAGCAAGCGACAGTTTGGATGAAGCCGTTGATATTCCGATCGAGGAAATGACCGTTATGCGGTATGAGCCGGAACCGGAAGAACTGCTAAAATACCTGATTCCCAATTATATCAGCGACACTATTTACGGTGCGATGATTGAAAGTGCTGCCAGTCAGCAGGGGGCCAGACGAATGGCGATGGAGTCGGCCACAACCAATGCCAATGACATGATTGAAGGTTTAACACTTAAGTTTAACCGAGTTCGTCAGGCGGCAATTACGCAGGAAATTTCTGAAATCGTCAGCGGTGCGGAAGCATTGAAGTAAATCAATAAAATATTAAGTGCAAACTGATTTGCATAAGGAGGTTAGGGAATGGCCCAAAATTTAGGGAAAGTTGTTCAGGTAATTGGACCGGTAGTCGATATTAAATTCGAAAAAAATCAGTTACCCAAATTGAACAATGCTATAGATATTCAAATTAAAGAAATGAAACTTGTTGTTGAAGTAGCGCAGCAGCTGGGTGATGATATCGTCAGATGTATCGCTATGGACTCAACAGATGGTTTGGTTCGTGGTCAGGAAGCTGTGGATACTGGTGCGCCAATTCAAGTTCCAGTAGGAAAAGCTACTTTGGGTAGAATGTTTAATGTACTTGGGGAACCAATCGACGGCAAGCCAATGGATATGACTGATGTCATCACAAGCCCAATTCACCGTCATCCGCCAAGTTTTGAAGAACAGCAGACACAACCGGAAATGTTCGAAACCGGAATTAAAGTTGTTGATTTGATCTGCCCATATGTTCGAGGTGGTAAAATTGGTCTGTTCGGTGGTGCTGGTGTAGGGAAAACTGTACTGATTCAGGAGCTGATTAATAATATCGCAACTCAGCATGGTGGTCTTTCAGTATTTGCTGGTGTTGGTGAGCGTACTCGTGAAGGGAATGACCTTTACTATGAAATGATGGAGTCTGGCGTTATCGATAAAACAGCGCTTTGCTTCGGTCAGATGAATGAGCCCCCAGGAGCTAGAATGCGTATTGCGCTATCAGGTCTTACCATGGCTGAGTATTTCCGAGATAATGAAGGACAGGACGTGCTTCTGTTTATCGACAATATTTTCCGATTTACCCAAGCCGGTTCGGAAGTATCAGCTCTGTTAGGTCGTATGCCTAGTGCCGTTGGTTACCAGCCAACGCTGGCTACAGAAATGGGTGCACTACAGGAACGAATCACGTCAACCAGTAAGGGTTCTATCACATCAGTTCAGGCTGTATATGTACCTGCCGATGACTTGACTGACCCTGCGCCAGCGACAACATTTGCACATCTGGATGCGACCACCGTACTTAACCGTGCAATTACAGAAAAAGGGATTTACCCAGCGGTTGACCCTTTGGATTCTTCTTCTCGTATTCTGGATCCTAAAATTGTTGGACCGGAACATTATGAAACTGCCCGTGAAGTACAGGAAATTCTGCAGCGATATAAAGAGCTTCAGGATATCATCGCGATTCTGGGGATGGACGAGTTATCTGATGAAGATAAAATCATCGTTTCCCGTGCCCGTAAAATCGAGCGATTCCTGTCACAGCCTTTTACAGTAGCAGAACAATTTACCGGTACACCTGGGGTTTACGTGCCAATCAGCGAAACTATCAAAGGGTTTAAAGAGATTCTTGAAGGAAAACACGACAGTTTACCAGAAAATGCATTCCTGATGGTTGGTACCATTGAAGATGCAGTAGCAAAAGCACAGAAATTACAAGGATAGTTGAGGTGAGTTTTAATGGCTGAAACTTTCCGATTAAAAATAATTTCCCCTACCGGCATTTTCCTTGATGAAGATGTGGAACGAATGGTTATTCGGGGAACCGAAGGCGAATTTGCGATTTTGCCTGATCATACACCGCTGACAACAACCGTTGCAGTAGGTACTTTTATTCTTTTAAATGGAAAGGAAAAAAGAACCGGAACTTTATTGGGCGGACTGGCCACGGTTAATCCGAAAGAAACCATTGTTTTGACGGATGCTGCAGAATGGCCGCACGAAATTGATCTGGAAAGAGCAA
This sequence comes from Eubacteriaceae bacterium ES3, assembly GCA_030586155.1. NCBI lineage: Bacteria > Bacillati > Bacillota > Clostridia > Eubacteriales > Eubacteriaceae > Eubacteriaceae bacterium ES3. The sequence continues at coordinate 235,857 of CP130741.1, forward strand.
AAGAGGCGAAGGAACGAGCAATGAAGCGATTGCAGGATGATCGATTTGATGCCGCCAGAGCTCAGGCTGCTCTTGAAAGGGCGATTGCACGTATTAATGCAAAAGAACAATAAATTAATCTTAAAAGCCGGGACTTGTGCCCGGCTTTTTGCACGTTTAAGCGAAAGCTTTACAGGTGCAGGGTATTCAAATGAAAAATAAACTGTGATATAATTTACCTGATATTAATAAGTGATTAGCAATGAGGTTGATGGAGGTGCAAAATGAAGATTTGTATTATTGGAATGGGGGTTCTGGGAATTACCTATAGTTCAATATTATCGGATTCAAATGTTGATGTAATTGGCGTGGATCTGGATGAAGAGCTGATTGAAATGCTCAATGAAGGTGAACTGCCGGTTTACGAGCCAGGACTGCGCCCGCTGATGGCAGCTTCGCTGGATTCAAAAAAACTGACCTTTAGTGCCAACCTCAAAAATGCGATAAAAGAATCCGAGATGATTTTTATTACCTGCGAAGTCCCCAATGACAATGATGAGATGCCGGATCTTCGATTTGTTAAGCCGATCGCCCAGTCTATTGGCAACCACCTGGAAAACTACGCAACGATTGTTGTTAAATCAACTGTTCCACCAGGTTCTTGTCGGGTGATTCGTTCAACAATCCAGAAGGCTCTTGACGAACGGGATGCAAATGTTGACTTTGATATTGTCAGCAATCCGGATTTTTCCCGAAAGGGAGTAATGATTAAGGATTGTCTGGTGCCAGAAATGGTGGTCATTGGGGCTGAATCAGACCAGGCTGTTGAAAGAATGAAATCGCTTTATGATAGTCTGCATGTTCAAGATGAAAACTATGTCATTACCAATTTCCAGAGTGCAGAGCTGATTAAGTATGGGGTGAATGCTTTTATTGCTACCAAGCTCTCCTTTATCAACGAAATGGCACTTTTATGTGAAAATGCCAATGCCAATATTCTTGATGTCTCCAGAGGGATTGGCAAAGATTTTCGAATTGGGCCGGCTTACCTTGAAGCTGGGCCGGGATTTGGCGGTTCAGATCTGCCCAAAGACTCCAAAGCCCTGGTAGAAATTGCCGGTGCCTATGGGGAAGAATTAAAAGTATTAAAGGCCGCTATTGATGCCAATCTTAAGCAGAAAGTCAAGATGGTGGAAAAGATCAGGCGGGTGATGGGGGCACTTGAAGGAAAAGTGATCGGTATTCTGGGCTTGTCCTATAAACCGGAAACAACTGATATGCGAGAGGCGCCTTCGATTGAGATCATTAAAGGCCTGATTGCAGAAGGCTGTGTGATTCGGATTTATTGTCCGGAAGGAGCGCAGGAAGCAAAATGGCGTTTGTATAAAGAAAAAGACGAGATTACCTACTGTAAAGACGCTTATCAGGCGGCTGACGGGGCCGATGCTGTTGTTGTGATTACCAATTGGCGAGAATTCAAGGGACTTGATCATCAAAAGCTAAAAACAGCGATGCGGGATAATTACTTTTTTGATTTGCGCAATCTCTTTGGTGAAAATCCTCCGCAGGGATTTAAATATTCGGGTTTGGGTGTATCAACGGTAGAAGTTCCATGTATGGAAGCCGAAAATTAAGAATCAGATTATATGTCAGACTTAACTATTTTAAACTTGAAAGGAAACGATAATGGGGTATCAGGAAATTTATAATCAGTGGCTGAATCAAAAAAAACTGGATCCGGTCTTGCGGGAAGAACTTGAAAAGTTAAACGATCAGAAAGAAATTGAAGATCGCTTTTATACGGAGCTGGAATTTGGAACAGGTGGCATGCGGGGGAAAATGGGTGTTGGGATTAATCGGATGAATGTTCACACCATTGCCCGGGTGACCAGGGGATTAGGCAATTATCTGAAAAAAGAAGCGGGAAATTCAGATAAAGGGGTCGTAATCGCCTACGATTCTCGTAATAAATCGTCGGAATTTGCTCAGACTGCTGCCTGTGTTCTGGCACAGATGGGGATTAAAGCTTATCTGTTTTCAGAGCTCAGACCGACGCCTCAGTTATCTTTTGCGGTTCGTCATTTAAACGCGGCAGCTGGTATTGTGATTACCGCTTCCCATAACCCCAAAGAGTACAATGGATATAAGGTTTACGGACCGGATGGCGGGCAGATGGTAACCCAGGCAGCAGACGCTTTAATTGCTGAGATTGCCCTGCTGACTGATTACTTTGATATTGATGCAGTTTCAATTGAAGAGGGGCTTAAAAAGGCGATGATTGTGATGCTTGGTGAAGATATGGATCAGGCTTACACTAAGGCAGTTTGCGCTTATTGCAAGGAGAATCCTGATAATGCCATCAAAGTCGTCTACACTCCACTACACGGATCGGGAAACAAACCGGTACGACGTGTCTTAAAGGAACTGGCTTATAAAGATGTGATTGTTGTTCCTGAACAGGAAAATCCCGACGGTAATTTTCCAACGGCCTCTTATCCGAACCCTGAAGACCGCAAAGTATTTACGCTGGCCATGAAGCTGGCTGACCAGGTGAGTGCTGATGTGATTATTGGGACCGACCCCGACTGTGACCGGGTCGGTGTGGTCTGTCGTGATTCTGATGGAGAATTTGTAGTACTGACTGGTAATCAGACTGGGGCACTGCTGGTGGATTATTACCTGAAAACCAGAACAGACTTGCCTGACAACAAGGTTGTCATAAAAACGATTGTGACCAGTGAATTGGGTGCCCTGGTGGCAAAATCTTATGGTGCTGCAGTTTTAGATGTATTGACAGGATTTAAATATATAGGAGAATACATAACGGAGTTTGAAAAAACTCATGAATATACTTTTGCTTTTGGCTATGAAGAAAGTTACGGTTACCTGGCTGGAAATTATGCCAGAGATAAGGATGCGGTCATTGCTTCAGCTCTCGTGTGTGAAATGACCAGCTATTATAAAAAACAGGGTCTAACCCTTTACGAAGCACTGATAGCGCTTTTTGAAAAGCACGGTTATTTTGAAGAAGGTATTGAAGCCATTGCTTTAGATGGGATTGAAGGCAAAGCGAAGATTACTGCCATTATGGAAAGCTTTAGAGCGCTGAATATAACGGAAATGGCTGACATGCAGCTGGTTAAAACGACTGATTATCAGTCAGGCTTTGCTAAAGATTTAAAAGCCGGGACCGAAGAAGCAGTTAAGTTACCAAAGTCCAACGTTCTTAAATTCATGTTTGACGACGCTTCATGGTTTGCCCTGCGGCCATCCGGAACTGAGCCTAAGCTGAAGATCTATTTTTCAGCGACAGGTAAAACTAAAGAGGAAGCGGTTAATAAAAAAGAAAAGCTTAAAGAAGAAGTTTTGACATTGATTGGATAAAGACTTTGAAATGCTGGAAACCTTAAACCAGACAGATGAGGGTCTTAAAGATACTCTAGTCAAAAGTAAACAAAACAATAAAAAAGAAATCCGAATCGGATTTCTTTTTTATTTATTCGCTGCTTGTAATGTTAGCCTGACTGTAATCTTCAGTAGGGACAGTTTCATCGATATAGGCCTCATCACTACCGCTATCATCAGCATCTACATAAGGGTCACTATCTAATGGTGGCTCATAGGACTCTTCATCATCGTAGGACGAGTCAGATTCGTCTGAATAATCGTCAGAGTAGTCATCTGAATAATCGTCAGATGAATCGTCATAATAGTAATCTTCATCATCCGAGTAATCACTTTCGGTATCATCTTCGTAATAAGTGGTCGAATCATCTTCATAGGATGAAGAGGTACCGCCCCAGGACCCGTAGTTGGCATAGGATTCAATGGAATCACTGATTTCTTTGACCCGCTCAGAGGGGGTATAAGAAGTATAGCCGCTGTTGTTAGTAGTTGTCGTGGTTGAACTGCTTGAACCGCTACTTTCAGTCGAGCTTGAAAGATCTGAGCTAACCCGATTGGATGTAATATTTCCTGAATTAGTTGTGCTGTCAGTGGCAGTTGTGTCTGTTGAAACAGAGCTGTCAGTAGTCGTAGATGTGCTCGTATCGGTAGTTTCGTTTACTATTGGACCGTAAATAAAATCGTGCAGTTCAATGACATTATCGTAGAGTGTATTAGGGATGACATAGGAGATGCCATCAATCATGTCAGTATAGACATTGGCGTCTGTTGGAATTCTAAACTCATAGAAAGCCTGGTTTTCGGCAGTTAAAAAGGCTTTAGCATAAGATGTAATCTCACTGAGGTCAAGGGTTGTCTGGACATAGGGATAAATTTTTCCCATCAGGTTGACGGCTGTGAGCATATCCATCTGAAAGGCTTTATCGACAATTGCTCCGACCACTTCACGCTGTCTTTCAGTTCGGTAGAAATCATTATCACTGTAGCGATTTCTTGCATAAGCCAGAGCTTGGACACCAGTTACGGTCTGTACGCCAGTTTCGGTCAGCTTGGGATCAGCTTTGCCGACTTTGTCATTGACGTCATCAATATATTTATTGGTCCATTCAAGGATATCTTCGCTTTGAACATTAATTTCAACTCCACCCAGGGCATCTACGGTATCTACCATACAGTCAAAATTGACAATTACATAATCCTTGATATTCATGTCAAAATTCTCGTTCAAGGTCTTAACGGCTAATTCCGGACCGCCATAAGCATAGGCAGCATTGATTTTTTCTAGGGATTCATATTTATCATCAGTTTCCGGGATATAAGCCAGGAGGTCACGCATAATCGAGGTGACTTTGACAGTTCCGGTTCTAAAATCCAGGGAAACAATCATAATCGTATCAGATCGATCACCTTCCACATCACTTCGACCGTCAATACCAAAAACAGCGACATTGACAGTATCAATATCCAGGTCATAATTAACATTCAGTTCCGATTCTTCAAGTTTTGGTGCTGATACAATTTCATTTATCTGATAAAGGGTGTTATATCCATAAACTAATCCGGCGCCAATTACCGACACAAGAAGAAAAAGAACGACTAGAGCGATCTTCTTTTTCATAAAAATCCTTTCATTATAAAGTACCTAATTTCACCTGTGTATCATACACAGAGATGCTTAATTTTTCATTGAATATTTGATTAGAAATCTAAAAAAATTATAATTTAGATGATATTTTGTTGTATTTGGGATATGATATTTTACATAATATGATAACATAGTTTTCAAATAAATGCAGAAATTCTTTAGGAAAGTCTTTATTAAACATAAAAAAATAGACTTTTAAAAGCTGATGAAGTATAATGACAATGAATTTTTATGGCTTTTAGCAAGTACTCTAAGAAATCAGGTGAATTTATGAAAGTTTTAATTACTGGTTCAAATGGTCAGTTAGGAAGAGAGCTAAGTATTCAGTTAAAAGAAAAAGGGATTGATTTTGTCGGTTATGATACACCGGAAATGGATATTACCGATAAAGAAAAAACAGCAGCAATCCTTAAAAAAGAAAATCCGACGATTATTTTAAATTGTGGAGCCTTGACCAATGTGGACGGTTGTGAAACCAATCGTGAACTGGCGATGGCAGTTAATGCCAAAGGGCCGAAAAATGTAGCGGAGTTGGCAAAAGAGATGGATATCACCCTCTTGCAGGTTTCTACCGATTATGTTTTTGACGGTGATGGGATAACCGAAAATGGCGCATTAAGAGCCTACGTTGAAAGTGATCCAATCGATCCTAAAACGGTTTATGGGGTATCTAAAGCAGCTGGAGAAAAAGCAGTAATGGAGATTGCTCCCAAATTTTTTATTATCAGAACAGCCTGGCTGTATGGCGATGGCAATAATTTTGTTAAAACCATGCTTGATCTGGCAGCTAAACATCCTAAACTGACGGTTGTTGATGACCAGCTAGGCTCTCCTACCAGTACAGTTGATCTGGCCAGAGCGATCATTGATTTGATGCAGACGGAAAGTTATGGAATTTATCATGGCACCTGCGAAGGTCAGTGCAGCTGGTATGATTTTGCATGCGAAATTTTCAGACTGTCAGGGATCGATATCCCAGTGGAGCCGGTAACCTCAGAAGAGTTTGTCCGACCTGCACCTCGACCTAAATTTTCAGTGCTTGAGAACAAGGGGCTTAATGACCTGGGTTTAAATACCTTTAGAGATTGGCATGTAGCTCTGGAAGAATATATAGAAAAACTTAATAATTAACAAAGAAGAGAGGCAAGAATGAAAGGAATTATTTTGGCAGGCGGTTCAGGAACCCGTCTATATCCTATTACACAGGCAGTTTCCAAACAACTTTTACCGATTTATGACAAACCGATGATTTATTATCCATTGGCAACACTGATGCTGGCAGGAATCAGGGAAATCCTGATTATCTCGACTCCGCATGATCTGCCGATGTTTGAGCGTTTGTTTGGGACTGGGGAAAGTCTGGGTCTGGAGTTTTCATACGCTGTACAGGAAGCACCGAACGGATTGGCAGAAGCCTTTATCATCGGCGAAGAGTTTATTGGGGATGATCAGGTAGCCTTAGTTTTGGGCGATAATATTTTTTATGGTCAGGGTTTTACAGGGGCGATCACAAGCGCAGCTGATCTTTCTGAAGGCGCGGTTATCTTTGGCTACCCAGTAACTGATCCGGAACGGTACGGTGTAGTTGAGTTTGATCAAGACGGGAAAGTGGTTTCCATCGAAGAAAAACCGGAGCAACCCAAGTCACATTTTGCGGTACCGGGTCTTTATTTCTATGATAATCAGGTAGTGGAAATTGCCAAAAATATTAAACCTTCAGCTCGTGGTGAGTTGGAGATCACAACCGTTAATGAAACCTATTTGCAACGGGGAAACTTACGGGTGGAACTGTTTGGCAGAGGGATGGCATGGCTGGATACCGGCACCCATGACAGCTTAATTGAAGCGTCTAACTTTGTTGAAACTATCCAGAAGCGACAAGGGCTTTATGTGGCCTGTATTGAAGAGATTGCCTATAGACGTAAATTTATCAATAAAGATCAGTTGATTAAGCTGGCAGAACCCCTTAAGAAAACTGCTTACGGCCAGTATCTGCTGCAATGTGCTAGAGAGATAGAGGGTTAAGATGGCCAAGATTAATGTAATAGAAACTAAGATCGAGGGCTTGGTGATCATCGAGCCATCAGTGTTTGGTGATGAACGCGGCTATTTTATGGAAACCTACAATGAAGAGGAATTTCATAAAGCTGGTTTGACCATGCGTTTTGTTCAGGATAATGAATCAAAGTCCAGTAGAGGGGTTTTAAGAGGGCTTCACTTTCAGACTAAATTTTCTCAGGGGAAATTGGTTCGAGTCACTCGTGGTGAGGTTTTTGATGTGGCAGTGGACCTGCGTGAAGGGTCTAAAACTTATGGCCAATGGGATGCTGTACTCCTGACTGAAGAAAACAAGACAATGTTTTATGTTCCTGAAGGTTTCGCTCATGGTTTTATGGTTGTTTCTGATGAAGCGGTTTTTAATTATAAGTGCACAAATTTCTATGCGCCGGAATATGATGGCGGCATCCGTTTTGATGACCCGGATGTGGGAATTGAATGGCCTCTTGATAAGGTGGACGAAGTACTTTTATCAGAGAAAGACGGAAAACTGCCCTATCTAAAAGATATCAGAGACAGTTTGCGATTTGAATAAGGAAAGGACATAAAATGAAAACAATATTAGTAACCGGCGGCGCCGGCTTTATCGGATCGAGCTTTGTTCGCTATATGTTAAGTGCCCACCCGGAGGATCAGATTGTCAATCTTGATGCTCTGACTTATGCCGGAAATCTTGAAAATTTGAAGGATATTGAAGGCAATCCTAATTATATTTTTGAAAAAGGGGACATCGCCGATTCTTCCTTTGTTGAAGGACTTTTTGAAAAATATGATTTTGATGTAGTCGTAAATTTTGCGGCTGAATCCCATGTGGATCGAAGTATTGAAGATCCGGAAATTTTTATTAAAACCAATGTAATGGGGACCCAAATTCTTCTGGATGCAGCCAAAAAGAAATGGATGACCGGTAAAGACGAGTTTGGTTATCCAACCTATCGGGAAGGTGTTCGTTATCATCAGGTGTCTACTGATGAAGTGTACGGTGCGCTGGGAAAAACTGGGATGTTTACTGAATCCACACCGCTTGCTCCTAATAGCCCTTATTCGGCATCGAAAGCGGCGGCGGATATGATTGTCAGAGCTTATGGACAGACTTTTAAAATGCCTGTGACCATTAGCCGTTGCTCGAATAATTATGGCCCCTACCATTTCCCGGAAAAATTAATTCCATTAATGATTTCTAATGTGGTAGCCCTAAAAAGCCTGCCGGTTTATGGTGACGGGATGCAGATCCGTGACTGGCTGCATGTGAAGGATCACTGCAGCGGCATTGATACTGTTTTGCAAAAGGGAAAACCAGGTGAGGTTTATAATATTGGAGGAAACAATGAGAAAGCCAATATTGAAATTGTTAACCTGATCATCGAAAACGTAGGTGAGAAATTAAAATCGGGTAACTATCCCATCGACAATGATGGCAGCCAAATCAATCAGGATTTGATTACTTATGTAGAGGACCGACTGGGTCATGACAGACGTTATGCTATTGATAATACGAAGATTACAACGGAGCTTGGTTGGGAGCCGTCCTATACCTTCGAAGAAGGCATTGTTGAAACGATTGAATGGTATCTGAATAATCAGGACTGGCTGAAACAGGTGCAGTCTGGCGATTATCAGGATTATTATGAACGGATGTATTCGAAGAAATAATATTTTTAGATAGGCTTATTGGGGAGAAGTGGCTCAATAAGTTTATCTGTTTTAATAAAGAAGCTAGAGGTGATTTTTTGGACAATAAAACCATGATGACAAAAAAATCAGACAAAAAAAATGAAATAAAAGGATATTTTCAGAAGTTTTTTAAATATCGGCACTTGTTGCGGGAATTGGTCAGCAGAGATATAAAAGTTAAGTATCGGAGATCCGTGCTTGGAATACTGTGGAGTGTTTTGAACCCCTTATTAATGATGCTGGTAATAACAGCAGTGTTTTCATCAATATTCAGATTTGATATAGAAAACTTTCCAGCCTATTATTTGACGGGGTCATTAATTTTTGGATTTGTTTCTGAATCAACGATGGGATCATGCGGAGCGATTATTGAAGGGGCTTCATTAATTAAAAAAGTGTACATACCTAAGTATGTATTTCCCCTGGAAAAAATATTATTTGCTTTTGTAAATGCTTTGTTTTCTTTAATTGCGGTAGCGATAGTCCTGTTAATTTTAAGAGTACCGGTAAGCTGGACGATTATCCTTTTCCCAATTCCATTGATATATGCGCTGGTTTTTTGCGTTGGACTTGGCCTGGTATTATCCACTTTGAATGTATTTTTCAGAGATGTGGGGCATTTATGGGGAGTATGGATTACGGCCTGGATGTATTTAACACCGATCATCTATCCTATCGATATTCTACCGGATTTTATGAAAAAAATTATTAGTTTTAATCCGCTGACTCATTTTGTTAGTTACTTTAGAGAGGTTATTCTCTATGGAACTGTTCCGGGAGTAAGGGAGAATCTAATATGCTGTGCATTTTCTTTGAGCTTTTTATTGTTGGGGACTATATTTTTCAAAAGGAACCAGGATAAGTTTATTCTGCACATATAAAGAGGTGAAAAATTGAAGAATATAATCGAAGTAAATAATGTCACAATGAAATTTAATATGGCTAATGAGAAGATTGACGGCATAAAAGAGTATTTTATCAAACTGAGTAAAAGAGAATTGTATTACAATGAATTTATTGCCTTGAATAATATCAGTGTCAATATTGAAAAAGGGGACGTCTTTGGAATTGTTGGATTAAATGGTTCCGGCAAAAGTACGCTCTTGAAAATTATCTCAGGAATATTAAAGCCGTCAAGCGGATCAGTCGAAGTCAGGGGCAGTATTTCTCCTTTAATTGAATTGGGCGCCGGTTTTGATTTTAATTTAACAGCAAGAGAAAATGTAATACTTAATGGCCTGGTTTTAGGTTATACAAAAAAACAAATGCAGGACAGGATGGATGAAATTATTGAATTTTCGGAGTTGCAGGAATTTATGAACGTAGCGGTAAAAAACTTTTCGTCAGGAATGATCGCACGTTTAGGTTTTGCAATTGCTACTTCAGTAAGACCGGAGATATTAATTGTTGACGAGATTCTATCTGTAGGCGATTTTTTATTTCAGAAAAAATGCGAAGAGAGAATGGCAAATATGATGGCTGGTGGAACGACAGTTATCATCGTATCACATTCAATTGATCAAATTGAAAGACTTTGTAAACACGTTTTGTGGATAGAAAAAGGCCACATGGTGATGCAGGGTGAAGCACTAGAGGTATGTGATGCATATAAAAAAAGCTCCAAGTAAATAAAGGTCAGATTTTAATATTTGCAATAAAAATGTAGAAATTTATAAGCGTGAAAGGCATATAATATGAAAGAAAAATCAGTCATACGGTATTCAATTGATTCTATATTGAAGAAAAATGGTAATGTATTGGTAACCGGCTGGGCTTATGACAGTATCAGCAATACTCCGGTCGAATTGTCGCTGTTGGAGGACAGCTCGGCGGGTGTAGCCTTTAAACGGATGCATCGGGTGGATGTTAATCAGAAGTGCAAAATTGAAGAAAATGTAAAGATCGGGTTTGAAATTATTTTTGATATGACCTGGTGGAAAAAGAAGACAAAATTAAAGCTGACAACTGCAAATCAGTCGAGCTATGAGCTGGTAAACCTGAGTTTGAATAGAGAAGTTGACTTTACAGGCAATACATTAAGATCGAAAATCAGTCTTAATGCTAAAAAAGTGGCTTTGGGCGCTAAATATTTCTATAACAATGGTTTAAAAGATACGGCCAGACGAATAAAGTCGGAAATCAGCTATGAATTTTTGGAAGACTACAAAAAATGGATTGAAGCCAACGAAAAGTATGATGCTGAAGAGGTAATGGAGAGCATTGACCATTTTGAAAAGAAACCAATGATATCTATCATACTGCCAGTGTATAACACTGAGGAAAAATGGTTGAGAAAATGCATTGAGTCGGTGCGCCGGCAATATTATACAAATTGGGAATTATGTATTGCAGATGACAATTCCAGCCAGAATCATGTTAAGCAGGTACTTGAAGAGTATAAAAAAACGGATAGTAGAATTAAAGTAGTCTATCGAGATAATAATGGACACATTTCAGAATCATCAAATTCAGCTTTGGAAATTGCTGAGGGCGAATATGTAGCTTTTCTGGACCATGATGACATATTGGCACCGTTTGCCTTATATCAAATGGTCAAAGAAGTTAATAAACATGATGAAGCTGATATTATTTACTCTGACGAGGATAAAATAAATAAATTTGAAAAGCGAAGCAAGCCTTTTTTCAAGCCGGATTGGTCGCCTGATACATTGATGTCGCAAAATTATATTTGCCATTTTCTGATGATTAAACGAACACTGGTGGAGGAAGTCGGCGGCTTCCGTGCCGGTTATGAAGGCGCACAGGATCATGATTTAGTCCTGAGATGTACAGAAAAAACAAAAAATATTTACCATGTTCCGGAAGTGCTTTATCATTGGAGAATGATAGATAGTTCAACTGCCAGAAATCCTAAAGCGAAAACATATGCTTTTGATGCAGGCAAAAAGGCCGTCGAGTCAGCGCTTTTAAGACGAAACATCAAAGGAACAGTTACGAGTGGAAAAATGATGGGAACTTATACGGTAACTTACGATATTATCGGAAATCCCAAAGTATCTATCCTGATTCCGACAAAAGACCATGCTAAAGATTTAAAAATCTGTCTTGAATCGATCTTGAAGAAAACAAAATATGAAAATTTTGAAATCATCATTATCGATAACGGAAGCAAGCAGGAAGAAACCTTTGCTTTGTTTGAACATTATAAACAGATATTAAAAGAACGCTTTATTGTTTTGGATTTAGATGTACCGTTTAATTATTCTTTCCTTAACAACGAAGGGGTGAAAAAAGCGACTGGTGACTATGTCCTCTTGCTTAATAATGATATTCAGATTCTGACTGACAGCTGGTTGGAAAAAATGTTGGGATATGCCCAGCAGGAACATATTGGTGCGGTTGGGGCAAAATTATACTATAAAGATGGAACTGTACAGCATTCGGGTGTTGTAATTGGTCTTGGTGGCGTTGCAGGACACAGTCATAAATACTATAGCGGTAAAAATACAGGCTATTTTAACCGACTGACTATTGACTCGAACTATGCTGGTGTGACCGGTGCTTGTCTTTTGGTTGAGAAGAATAAATTTTTGGCGATGGAAGGACTCGACGCAGAGAATTTATCGATTGCCTTTAATGATGTGGATTTTTGTCTCAAATTAATCGATAGTGGTTATTACAATGTTTGTTTGACCCAAGTGGAATGTATTCATTATGAATCAAAATCACGAGGGAAAGAAGATACTAAAGAAAAACAGGAACGTTTTGAAAGAGAAATCATCTTTATGAAAAACAAATGGGGTAAATATATTATGGGTGACCCATTCTATAATAAAAATTTAACGATGGATCGAGAAGATTTTAGTATGAACCGGAATTTTTAAAAAATTCAAATGGTTTTTTAAGAAAAAAGAGATAGAATATCTGTGTAGCTTATTATTTTGGATATTGTCAAAAAGTTTTAATTAAGGTAGACAGTGAAGCCCTCATCGTATGGTAAAGATGAGGGCTTTGTTAAGTCAGAGATATAGACAAAATGTAACAAATGAAAACAAATAAATTGACGCTTGGATTTTTTCGTGATATGATCGCTGCAAATAATAGAGAAAATTTGAAATAAAATGATGCCTTAAGGCGTTAACTTGATAGTAATTGCAAAAAGGATCGGAAGAATAAGGCAATGCCTGCGCTTAAGTAAAATAATTTGCAATTAACCATTAATATAATAAAGGAGAATAAAAGTGAATACGACAAAGGGAATGAAGCGGCAATGGCTCATTCCAATTATTTTAATTACGTTAATTGCGGTGATACTGCCTCAATACAGTGCAAGTCAGACAGTGCAGGCCAGCGGGGCGACAATTGTGGTTAATCCCGGACATTTGGATGGGGTAGATCCCGGAGCGGTGAACTCATCTCTGGGAATCCGGGAAGTGGATGTGAATAACGCTTTAGCTATCAAGGTTGTAACAACGTTGAGAAATGCCGGCTATAACGCCATGTTAAGTCATCCGATTCCCAACAACCCGGGTCTTCCTACGCTTTTGTCCAGTGTCCCGGATTATAATGTATACTCCACGACAATCTGCAATACTGCCAATGAAATAGACGCAGACCTTCTAATCAGTATTCATCATAATTCTGGATCTTCTTCCAGCAGCGGGGTTGAACTTTATTGGTCCAGCTATCATCCTTCTGTTGATAATGATGGGATTTATCAGGCTTATGGGCTTTGGTCCGGTGGAGTTTCTGCAGATTTAGACAGTACACCGCCAGCGATTGCAGTGGAATCCAAAGATTTGGCAGTCTTGTTTAATTCATATTTCAAAAACCTGGGTTATGTTCCGTCCAATGGTCGGATTATTGAACGGGATGATGCCATTACCAGAAAAACCAGTATGCCTTCAGTACTGATTGAAGCGGGTTATCTTTCAAATAGTTCGGAAGCTCAGAAACTTACAAATGCTTCCAATCAACAGAAAATGGCGGATCAGATTCTGGCAGCTATCAATGAATGGATGGCTATTGTTCAACCAATGACTGCCGATTCAGTGAGTGCTAAGGTCAGCAATCAGACGATTACGGCTACAGTCAGTGGGATAACAGCTCCTAACGGAATCAGCAATATCTACTTTCCGACCTGGAGTGAAAAAGGTGGGCAGGATGATCTGTTCTGGTATAAGGGTATCAAACAGAGCGATGGTTCCTATAAAGTGGAAATTGATATAAGCAAACATAATGGCGATAGTGGCAATTATTTAATCCACTGTTATGGTGAGGATAAATCGGGTAAAACGACTTTCCTCGGCTCAACTGCGGCAACTATTGGGGAGTCGAGGTCCGATCCAATGTCAGCTGAAGCGGTCACTGCTACAGCTGAAGATGGAATTATCAGTGTATCACTAACTGGAATAACATCGCCAAATGGATTGACTAAAGTTTTAGTACCAACCTGGAGTGAAAAAGACGGACAGGATGACCTGGTTTGGTATGAGGCGAAAAAACAGAGTGATGGCAGTTACAAAGTGGAAATCGATACGGCTGATCACAAGCAGACAACAGGCAAATATATTATTCACTGCTATGGTGTTGATAATTATGGAACGACGACCTTTTTAGGAGCGGAAACGGTACAAGTTGGGACAATAATGGCAGCCAGTACGGTACAGGTTGAACTATCTGGTTCTGAAATTACAGTTAAACTCGGTGGGATTTCGGCCCCTAATGGTTTGGCGCGATTACTGGTTCCGACCTGGAGTGATAAAGACGGACAGGATGATTTAATCTGGTACGAGGCGAAAAAGCAGAGTGACGGATCTTATCAGCTGACCATTGATATTAAGGACCATAAAGGGGATAGTGGTGTGTATAATATCCACTGTTATGGCGTTGATAATGACGGCGAGTACGTCTTGTTGGCTACAAAAACGATTGATGTAAGCAGTGTGGAAGCGCCGGAAGAAGTACCAGAGGAAATGATAGCCGATTCAGTTTCAGCCAGTCTTTTGGGTAAGGAAATGACGGTCTCTATTGAAGGGGTCGTTGCCCCCAACGGAATAAAAGAAATTCTGGTACCAACATGGAGTGAAGTAAATGGGCAGGACGATCTGGTCTGGTATAAGGCCGAGGAAATCGATGAGGAGACCTATGAACTGATAGTTGATGTCGATGACCATAACGGTGATATCGGAAACTATCATTTCCATGTTTATGGAGTGGAAACCGATGGTTCGATTGTATTTTTAGGCGCGGCAACAGAGGAAATGCCTGAGCTTATACCGATTGCGGGCGATCCGCAGGTGACCGTTGATCAGCTGGTTGAAGCTTATGAAGACAGCGGGAAGACTTTTCCGGCGCTGTATATTGAGCGTGGAGTGGATTTAGAGACTTTCTGCCAGCTGTATTACGATGAAGCTGTGGCGGAAGGAATCCGACCGGAAGTGGCCTTTGCTCAGATGCTACTGGAAACCGGCTATCTTCAGTATGGTGGACAGGTAAAGGTGACGCAATTTAATTTTGCAGGTCTGGGTGCTGTAGATGGTGGAACTGGCGGATTCGATTTTGCTAAAGCTTACGGAGATGATAAAACCGGGATTCAAATGGGAATCCGTGGACATATTCAGCATTTAAAATGCTACGCTAACGATAAAGACCTGACCAATGAGAACGTTGATCCGCGATGGAATGAAAAGCTGCGTGGAAAAGCCGAATATCTTTACTGGTTAAGTATTCCTAATAATCCTTACGGAACAGGCTGGGCCTCTGACCCTAATTATGGAATTAAACTGAAAAATAAAATTAAGGACATAATGGAATAGCATCAATGCCGTGGCCTTGCGGGGAACATAATTTGTTCCTCTGGCAAGGGCGGCATTTTTTCGTATGAATTGGGTCAAGAAAAAAGTTTGTTTTTTAGACGATAAAAATTATGTGACAGTCATATATTTAAATAGCTTTAATGAATAATTCTTGAAATAAAGGAGAACGCTGTCAGTGAGGAATGAAATAAAGGTGATAAAAAAAATATTGCCGATGATTATTGTTTTTACGTTATTTTTAACGGGGTCTGTTTTAGCGATTGAAACTGATGCAGGGGATATCACTTCAGAAGTAATTGAGACAGAAAACAGTTATAGTCTTGTAATCAGTGAAGCTGGAGGCAATCAGTTTCAGGTCAAAACAGTTGGCTTGAGCGATGAAGAAAATATTAACACAGTCACTTTTCCTGTCTGGACAGAAAGAAATGGTCAGGATGATATAATCTGGTACAATGGTGAATTGCAGAGTGATGGTGAGTATGCGCTTAAGGTTTCAATCAGCGACCATCATTTTGAAACCGGAATGTATCATATCCATTGTTATATCGCAAAAAGGGATGGGACTATTCTGCCTGTACTGACCAAACAGTTTCAAAAAGAAAAAACAAATTTTCAGATTGATGATCAAACGGTTATAGGTGATCAATATAATATTTTCTTTTCGGGAGTCAATAGCATTAATGGTGTCCAAGAGGTCTTAATCCCGACCTGGAGTGAAAGCGGAGGTCAGGATGATATACGCTGGGAAAAGGCGGATTATATCGGTGCAAACAGCTGGAAAGTCAGTATCAATCTTTCAAACTACCAAAAAAGCTATGATCGATATTTAAGTCATATTTATTTAAAAGATTTAGATGGAAATTTAAATTTTCTTGGACAGACAAAAGAAACTATTGATAACCCATTTTTGACGGAGTCTGTGAGCAGTAATCTATCACCTGATACAGAAAATATGAGATTTACCGTTTCAACCGCTAATCTTTCCACAAAAGCGGGGGTTAAGGACGTATATTTTGCTGTTTGGACAGAACGTAACGGTCAGGATGAAATTAAATGGCTGGCGGGGACAAAAGTCGGAAATGAGTATCAGGCTGAGGTCAAACTTGAAGAGCATAACTTCGAAACTGGGAAATATAGTGTTCATACATATGTTTATGGTAGAGAAAATGAAATAATTTCGGTTGGGGCAGAAAGTCTTTCGGTTGAGAAGGCCACACCGATTATTGAATATGATAAGGCTGTTCTCGATAATATTTATAAAGTCAGGATAAAAGATGTCTCCAGCAGCAAGGGTGTTAATGCGGTTTTTCTGCCTACCTGGAGTCTAGATGGCGGACAGGATGACCTGCACTTTGAGCTGGCTTCATATCTTGGTGACAATACCTGGGAGGCAACAATTGATCTGGAAAAATATAATCATGTAGTAGATACATTTCCAACGCATGGTTATATTCAGAATCAGGAGGGGGGAATGGAATATCAAACTTGCAGTAACAAAGTGATTACTCAGGATACCAGAACACTCTATGGTTTTTTTGCCTATCCGGTCAGCAAAAGCTACAAACCAAATGCCTCAGATCCGACTGACTGGTTTGGGCCAAGATGGGGTGATATTCATGAAGGAGTTGATATACCGGCTCCCTACTACGCAAAATGTTATTCAGTTTGCAATGGTGTGGTGGAAAAAGCCGGATATTTTATGGGTTATGGCCGCTACATTAGAATCAGAACGGTAGACAGGTATGGTGAATCGGTATCATTCTTTTATGGTCATCTGCAGGAGATTAACGTTAGTGTCGGACAGACTGTTTCGGAAGGCCAGGTTATTGGTTCGGTCGGAGGGTCGGGCTATAACAGCCAGAAAATTTATGTGGATAATGCCTATGGTCCACACCTCCACTTTGGGGCCATTGCCAATGCTGATGATGCCTGTGTCAATCCAGAAATTTGGATCAATTTTCACAATCCGTATAGTAATCGATGAAAAATATGGAAACTTATTAAATCTGAACAAGAATATTTTTAAAGAATGTGGTATAATAGGCTGAAATTTTTAACAAGGGAAGAAGAATGGGTATAGACGTTTCAATTATCATTCCAAATTTTAATGGAGAAAAGTATATTGCCAACTGTATCGATAGTTTACTGCAACAGTGCTATAACGATACAATGGAAATTATTGTGGTGGACGATTGTTCATCAGATCAGAGCCGGGAGATTATTAAAAAATATCATCAGGTTAAACTGATTGAGAATCAGCAGAATTATGGCTTTGCCAAGTCTGTAAACAGAGGGATCTGTGCGAGTAAAGGGAAATTTTGTCTTTTACTGAATAATGATGTCGTTGTGGAGCCGGAATTTGTTCATGCGCTGTATAAGCATATTTTAAAAAGACGGGATGCATTTTCCGTGAGCTCTAAAATGATCCGATATTATGAACGGGATAAGCTGGATGACACCGGTGATTTCTATAATATTTTTGGCTGGGCCTACAAACGCGGGGATGGGAAGGCGGTGGAGTCCTATGAAGAATCCACCCAGGTTTTTAGTTCCTGTGCCGGGGCAGCGATTTATCGCCGCTCAGTATTAAATGAAATAGGTCTGTTTGATGAGTCGTTTTTTGCTTACCTTGAGGATGTTGATCTTTCCTATCGCGGACTGATCAACGGTTATTCCAATTATTATGCACCGGAAGCGGTCTGCTACCATATTGGCAGTGCCACGACAGCGGATGGTCAGAAATACAGTCCCTTCAAGGTGAAGATATCAGCTAGAAATAACGTTTATCTGGCATATAAAAACATGCCGCTTTTACAGCTGATTTTAAACAGCCCCTTCTTATTCATTGGTTTTTTGATTAAGTGGGCGCGGTTTTCTGCTGGCGGTTATGGAAAGTCATATATTGAAGGGGTAAAAGAAGGCTTTAAAAGCCTTGATAATGTTAATAAAGTGAAATTCAAGGTGGGAAACCTATTTAACTATCTTCGAATCCAGGGTTTGATGATGATGAATTTGCCCAGGCAAGTACTTGTTAAGTTCGGTAAATAGAGTCCTTTCTTTAAAAAAATGTAACGTTATGGTATAATGTAATGTCTTTGACGTTGAAAGGAATACGATGGATTTATCAATTATAATAGTACATTATAAAACTTTGGAATTGACTTCTAACTGTATCGACTCGGTGTTGAAAAGCAATCTTAAAAATATAGACCTGGAAATTATCTGTATTGATAATGCCTCAGATGACGGCAGTATTGAAGTTATCAAGAACCGGTTTCCAGACATTAAAGTGATTGAGAATAAAGAAAATCTGGGCTTTTCAAAAGCCAATAATCAGGGAATAAAAAGTTCTTCCGGGGACTATGTGCTGCTGCTGAATTCGGATACTATTGTTGAGTTTAATACACTTAAGCAGTCATTAGCTTTTATCAGGGATCATAAAAATATTGGGGCTCTGGGATGCAAAGTGGTTTTAAAAAACGGAAAGCTGGATCCGTCCTGCAAAAGAAGTTTTCCTACTCCAATGAACGGAATCTATCATCAACTGCGGTTGGATGATGCTTTCCCTGACAGTCAGCGTTTTGGCGCCTATAATCTGACCTATGTAAATGAAAATAAAACCTGTTCGGTTGACTGTATTATGGGTGCGTTTATGCTGCTACCCAGAAAAGTGATCGATACGGTTGGCCTTCTTGATGAGGATTTTTTTATGTACGGAGAAGATATCGATTGGTGTTATCGGATTAAAGAGGCTGATTATCAGATTATGTATTATCCTGAAGTACGGATATTTCATCATAAAAAGGCCAGTGGGATTGGGAAAAGAAATCCTAAAGTCATTGAAGCTTTTTATGATTCTATGGGGATATTTTTTGAAAAGCACTATCAAAATAAATATAATGGCTTGACTAAATGGGTCGTTCTAAATGGGACTGCTTTTTTAAAACACATTGCTTTGTTTAAAAACCGATGGCGACGCTAACAACATAAATTTTGTGAAAAAGCACTGGGATTGATGGAGGGAACGGGATGATAAAAAGTAATCAACGATTTTTTAATTTCATATTGGTTGTTTTTGATATGCTGGTGATCACGGGTTCCCTTTTATTAGCATGGTATCTGCGGTTTGTTTCGCCTTTTTTTACGGATGGGGTACGGACCATGAATTTCCAGGCTTATATGGGTTTACTGATATTTATTTTGCCCCTGTACTTTAGTCTGTTTCTAATTTTTGGACTTTATAAGCCCTATCGGAGACAGCACTTTTTTAAAGAATTCCGGGAAATTATTATGGCAAATATTGTAGGGATTGCCCTCTTGATGTCCATTCTTTTTGCCCAGAAAAGCATTCACTTTTCTCGAATTATGCTGGGAATGTTTTTGTTAAGTTCAGTTTTTTTTATGACGTTAGAGCGGGGCGGGATCAGAAAAATATTGAGAATGGCAAGAGAACGCGGTTTTAACATCAAGTATGTTATTATAGTAGGCGCGGGTTCTTTGGGCAATGCTTTTGCATCGAAAATTATGGGGGACCGACAACTAGGCTATAAGATTTCCGGCTATGTAGATGATTATTATCATAAAACTGAACGAAATGGTATCCCAGTCCTGGGAACCACCAAAGAAATGAATGAAATACTTGAGGAATATCGGGTTGATGAGGTGATCATTGCCCTTCCCAATACAAGTTTTAAACGGATTGACGAAGTGATCGATATCTGCGAGTATCAGGGGATAAAAACCCAGATTATCCCAGATTACTTTCATCTGATTCAGGGAACAAAGGCTTACTTTGACGAACTGGATGGAATACCCTTAATCAACACCCGTTATATTCCGCTGGATAAGCCGCTGAATAAGTTTATCAAAAGATTAGGTGATATTATTTTATCCATCCTGATTTTAATTCTGGTGTCACCAATTATGCTGGTAGCAGCAATTCTGGTAAAGGTTACTTCACCAGGTCCCATTATCTACAAACAGGTACGAGTTGGAATGGCCCGAAAAGAGTTTTTTATTTATAAATTCAGATCAATGAGGACTGAAGATTCTACAAAAACCGGTGATGTTGGCTGGACGACTGAAGATGATCCCAGAAAAACTAGATTTGGAAGTTTCATCAGGAAAACAAGTATCGATGAACTGCCCCAGTTTTTTAACGTATTGAAAGGGGATATGAGTATTGTAGGTCCCAGACCGGAGCGTCCCCATTATGTTAGTCAGTTTAAGGATGAAATTCCCAAGTACATGATTAAGCACCATGTCCGACCCGGGATTACAGGTTGGGCCCAGGTTAAGGGCTGGCGTGGAGATACCTCGATTCATAAACGGATTGAATGTGACATTGAATATATTGAAAAGTGGTCACTGTGGTTTGATTTAAAGATTTTTGTGATGACCTTTAAGGCAGTGTTTGAAAGCGGGTATTAAAAATTGAGAAAAAAGAATAGTGCTTTGACAATTATTTTAATGATTTTCATGGCAGTCACTATTTCGATTGTAATGGAATTATACTTTATGATACTTGAAAACAAAATACCGACAGATGGTATTCTGACTCCCGGCGTTCTGGCCTCCTTTGTCAGCAGTGCCGATTGGTTACGTGTTCTTTGTATTCTGAGTATTTTTATGATCATTATAATATGTGGAAAAATTTATAGTTTAAAAAAAATGGGTCAACGATTATATCAATTTCGATATCCGCTTGCGGGATGTGTCTTTTTAATTCTAGTTGCCCTGGAAATTCATGGCTCATCGATTCAATGCTGGAGCAATTACTTTCAGGGATCGACGGTTGTTTCTGAGACAATTATTGGAATACCAAGACTGATACGAAGTGATGAGTGGGCAGTCTATACACCGATGATTTTTTCCCAGTATCTCAATGGGAGCGGCGTATTTCCCTATTTTAGTGAAACCATTCGAGGAGCTTTGACTGATGCTTTTATAATTTACGGTCAGCCGGTTCTTGATCCGGCTGTTATTTTCAGACCTTTTCATTGGGGTTATTTATTTTTATCTCAAGCAAAAGGCCTTTCATTTTTCTGGATGGGGCGATTGATTGCTCTGTTTATGGTTTCCTTTGAGTATGGAATGCTTTTTACAAAAAAGAATAAAACTCTTGCTGTAACATATGCCGTATTAATCACCTGGGCGCCGATTGTTCAATGGTGGTTTGCAATAAATGGATTAGTTGAGATGCTTGTTTTTGGACAATTGGCATTGCTGATGATTGCCTTATATATGAAGACAAATAATTACTATTGGCGAAGTTTCTATGCGCTGGTGATACTAGTCTGTGCAGGTGGATATGTGTTAACATTTTATCCTTCCTGGCAGGTTCCCCTGGCTTACGTCTTTTTAGTTTTATGTGCAGGGATTGTACATGAAAATTGGAAGCAGTTTCAATGGGGAAAAAGGGATTTTATCATTTTGCTGATGGTTTTGGTTTTTCTTGGACTGGGAATGGGCTATGTATTAACAAAATCCCTCGATACAATTACAACGATATTTGGAACAGCTTATCCTGGGCAGCGTTTTGAAACAGGTGGTGGTGAAGGACATCGATTTTTCTTATACCCGGGAACATTATTTTTTGGTATTTCATCAAAAATACTGCCATATCTCAATACCTGTGAGTGGTCTGTATTTTTTGATTTTTTCCCGATGGGAATTATTTTAAGTTTTTGGGTTTTGTTTAAAGAGCGGAAAAGAGATTTTACGCTTATTATGATGCTGTTAACGACAGTAATTCTCACCCTATGGTGCACATTTGAATGGCCGGACTGGTTGGCGAAAATTACTTTATTGAGCTATACTCAGGCGATCCGGACATTTTTGGCAGTGGGATACTTAAATATATTAATATTAATCAGAACACTTTCTTTGGTGGAGCAAGAGATTAACAAGGGTATTGCGGTTATTGGAGCAATATTACTGAGTACAGTAATGACGCTGGCAGCAAGCTATTATTATGAAGGATATCTGGGAACAAAATTAGTGATTCTTGTTCTAGCCTCTTTGGCAGGTGCTTTCTATGTCATATTTAATGGTAGAAAAGTTTGGGCTAAAAAAGCCTTCCTGGCAATTAGTCTCACTGTTACCTTCATTTCCGGAATGTTTATTAACCCTATCAGTAGCGGGGTAGATGTTATTTATCAGCAGGAAATTATCTCTGAAATCCAGAATATTGCTGAAAATGATGAGGGTTTGTGGATTTTTGATTCAGGTAATGTAACGGGTATGCCGCTTATTAATATGCCAATCATGGCCGGTGCGCCGACCATTAACTCGACCAATGTTTATCCTGATTTGGAGCGTTGGGAGTTGTTGGATCCGGACCGCTCAGATATAGAAATCTATAATCGGTATGCCCATATTAGTATGAACTTAGTCGATCATAACAGTGAAACCTTATTTGAACTTACCTCTCCTGACTGTTTTACGGTTAAATTAAATGTAGAACAGTTGGAATTGCTGAGTGTGAAATATGTTTTAACGACCAGAAAGCTTGAGGAACTGGCAACAGATCAGGTTTGGTTTACGGAATTAAGCTCTGCTAACGGTTACTATATTTACCAGGTCAAATATAGCGATGGGGATGGAAAAAGTTAGTGAAAATAGAAAAGGACACCTTTAAGTTTTTGAAGATGCCAGAGTTATATATTATGTTGCTGGCAACTTTTGTAAGAATATTTCTTTCACTGAAATTAAGTGTATGGTATAAAGCCAGTGATGTGTATGATGATCAGCTGCTTATTAATTATGCTGATTTAACAGCGCATTTCTTGTTCCCTGATATCTGGTCGCTGGTGAAAACCATGAGCTATCCGCTTTTTTTGAATTTTGTTCACTTAACAGGCTTGAGTTATTCAATGGTTATGGCACTTATCTGGGTTGTTGCGGCCTTATTACTGGTTAGGGTATTTAAAGTTGTTTCAGACAATCGCGTCTTTTTAACTTTTGTCTATCTTTTTACGCTATTTACCCCATCTGCCTTTGATAACTGGTTAGGGACTCGATTATATCGCAATGCTCTCATTGCACCATTCGTAGTAATCACCTTTTCATTGATGATCTTAATTGTTTTCAAACTGTTAAAGTATAAAAAGATATCAGCATGGAATATTTTTGTGTCCAGTCTTCTATTAGGTTTTATTTTTACTTTTACATTTTACTTGAAAGAAGATGGGGTGTGGCTGTTACCTTGTTTATGCTTAGCAATTTTTGTTTCGGCGGCAATTGCAATATATCGATATTTTCGATATAAAAAAACGGAGCTGGCACCCAAAAGAGTCGTCCTTGTTATAATAACATTGCTTTTACCTGTTATGATTTTTGTTGCTGGTACGAATGCTTATAAGATGCTTAACGAGCATTATTTTGGAGTCGCTGAAATTAATACCAGGACAGAAGGAGCGCTGGGAGAATTTGTAAGTAATATCTATAAAATAAAGTCTGATATTCGTGATCCGATTCATTGGGCGCCAAAGGACAGTATTGATAAGGCATTTAAAGTATCAAAAACATTGAAACAGTATCCGGAATTAAAAGACGCAATTTTCAATTCGCCCTGGCTGGTGGGTGGGATTGATGAAAGTCCCATCGAAGGCGATTTTTTAACATGGGTATTAAGGACCGCGCTTTTAAATACTGGTATATGGGAAAACGAAGTTCAAATTGAAGAATTGTTTGAACAAGTAAATAATGAACTCGAAGAAGCGTTTCAAAGCAATCTGCTGGAAGAAGATCCTAAAATACAGATTTCTTCCTCTGGCGGGGGCAGAACGATTGAGGAAATTCTGCAATTGACTGGTATTGTTAAACAAGAATATTTTGCGACTGTATTTTTAAGGGGATACCAACCTGGTGGTCAATTATGGGAATACGAGGATCCGGAGTCGATTGATTCTGTTGAAGAACTTATCAATGAGAAAATAATGACGTCTGAATCTGAAACTGATTATTACATGGCTAATCAGTTGGTTAAAATTATTTTCAAAATATATGCCTTGCTCAATCCAGTCTTGTTAATACTTTGCATTTTTAGTATGATTTTTATAGTCATTCAAATAATCAGAAAAAAAACAAATCAGGAAAAGGAGGCAGTATATATTTTTACTTGCCTGATGATTTGTGCCCTGGTTGGTATCTCTGTAATCTATGCCTATGCAATTGCATGGTTTGCAGAATTTCTTTTGGATGGGGTGGAGTATGATTGGACCATATTAAAGTTTTATAGTGTTGGATTGGTGCCGCTGTTGATGCTAGTTGAGTTATTGGGAGCATATCTATTTTCAGAAATTATAAATGAGAGCAGTTTTTTACCCCTAAAAAAATACAATTAAAATAGGAGAAGCAAAGGAAAGAATAAGAGATGAATTAGCTTTTGCTAAAATTGTATAGAGATACATTAATTGATTATAAA
This sequence comes from Eubacteriaceae bacterium ES3, assembly GCA_030586155.1. Classification (NCBI taxonomy): domain Bacteria; kingdom Bacillati; phylum Bacillota; class Clostridia; order Eubacteriales; family Eubacteriaceae; species Eubacteriaceae bacterium ES3. The sequence continues at coordinate 260,824 of CP130741.1, forward strand.
ATGAGAGGTGATAAAATGGATAAAAGAAAAAAAACGGCGATACTTATACCCTGTTATAATGAATCGAAAACGATAGAAAAAGTGATCAAAGACTATCAGGTAACGATGCCGCACGCAGAAATTTACGTTTATGATAACAATTCCTCAGACGGTACCGATGAAATTGCTCGAGCCGCGGGTGCGATCGTTCGCTATGAGTACAGGCAAGGTAAGGGCAATGTGGTACGATCCATGTTTCGGGAAATTGATGCCGATTGTTATATTATGACAGATGGGGATGATACCTATCCGGCAGAGTTTGCGCTGGAGCTGGAAAAGCGGATTTATGATAAAAAAGCAGATATGGCAATCGGAGATCGTTTGTCCTCCACCTACTTTACGGAGAATAAGAGACCTTTTCACAATATTGGCAATGTTCTGGTTAGAAAACTGATTAACACGCTATTTAAAGCAGATGTGAAAGATATTATGACAGGTTCCCGTGGTTTCACAAAAGAATTTGTCAAGGCTTTTCCGGTAACCTCTAAGGGTTTTGAAGTTGAAACGGAAATGACAATTTTTGCACTGGATAATAATATGAAGATTGTTGAAGTTCCGATTGATTACCGTGATCGGCCAGAAGGCAGTGAATCTAAGCTAAATACCTATTCTGATGGTTATAAAGTATTAAAGACTATTGGAGCACTCTTTCGAGATACCAAGCCCTATCTGTTTTTTTCAATGATTTCTTTGGTGCTAATCGCTTTAGGCGCTCTATTCTTTGTACCGATTGTTAAGACCTATTTTGAAACCGGCCTTGTTGACCGATATCCAACCTTAATCGTTGTGACGAGTATGTGGGTGATTGCAATTATTTCTTATTTCAGCGGAGTTATTTTAGAGGTGCTTAAAAAGCAGCATCGACATAATTTTGAGCGTTACCTGAATATGATGAAAGAAATAAACAAATCTGAATAGGTGCTCTGAATCTTTAAGGAGTGTCTTTGAAGGTAAAAATCCATAGTTTTAGTTTATTTTTATCGAGAGAAGTGGAAAATAATTAAGGAGCATTATAGTTTGACAAATGAAAAAATGACAAAGTTTCGAAATTATCTTTTCCTGCATGGGAGCCTGCTATTTTACTCAATTGGAGGGATATTTTCAAAGAAGGCAAGTGGATATGATTTTCTATCCATGGAATTTATTTTCTTTTATGGCCTGTTTTTAATGGTGCTGTTTGTATATGCAATTCTCTGGCAGCAGATCCTAAAAGTGTTTCCGCTAACTGTAGCCTTTGCCAACAAAGCGATTGTTATTTTATGGGGGATCATTTGGGGGTGCTTTATTTTTGGCGAAACCTTGCGATGGGGAATGATTTTGGGGGCAGCGGTAATTGTTGCCGGTATTTATCTGGTGGTCAGTGATGAGTAATTGGATGTATTTTTTATTATATTTAGTTTCAGTCCTGATTGCGTCACTTTCCCAGGTTATCCTTAAAAAAAGTGCTTTAATCCATTATGAATCACGCTTGAAAGAATATTTAAATCCATACGTTATTGGTGCCTACGGATTTTTCTTTATTTCAGCTTTTATGACGACTATGGCATACAGAGTTGTCCCGTTAACGATTGGGCCAGTTCTTGAATCCACCGGCTATATTTATATCGGAGTATTAAGCCTTTTAATTCTTAAGGAGAAGCTAAGTCGGAGAAAGATTCTGGGAAATATTCTGATTATCTTGGGTATATTTTTATATGGATTTCTGTAAAAGAAAAAATCTGAAGCCGTTAGGTCTCAGATTTTTTTATGGAAAGATTTATAGAAAAATTTGAATAATAGTTAATTAACCGTGTTATTGAAATTCTCACCAAAAAGAATATCATATTCTACCAGCCATTGTTGGCGATTGAAGTCTTCAGTTTCAGCACTGATCCCTTCAACAACAGTTCCGTCACTGTTAATGGTGATAAAATTATTCTGGTTAAAATCCTGCTGCTGATCTATCAGAAAAGACCAGTAGGAGGGTAAGGTGAATCCGCAGCGATCAAGAATTTCAATACCAAGCAGGTTGGCATCAACCAGACCCAAATCTTTAAGATCAATCAGCTCAGTATTTGAATAGACTGAAATAGGGGTGGAATAAAGGTTAAGATAATCTTCGCCGGCAAGCTCATCATTATTGATGAAACCCAAATCCTGGTATAGATCATATCCATCACCAAGACCAGGAAGGTGGTCTCCGAACATCACAATGACAGTCGGCTCATCGATAGTTTTAAAATAATCGGTAATCGCGCCATAAGCAGCGTCAGCATCATATACGCCCTGCACATAGTTGTTAAGAATATTAAGAGAATCCTTATCTAAAGAATCGGAACTGACTGATACATCGTAATTAGCATAGTTCTTATCCTCATAACCGCAATGATTTTGCATCGTGACCAGGAAGCAGAAGAAAGGATTATTGGTATTCTGGTTATCTTCAAATTCTTCAATAACACGATTGACAGCAGATTGGTCAGAAATAAGATTGCCGGCAATTTCCGGGTTTTCAAATTCATCCATACCGATAAAAGAATCAAAGCCCAAATTGGGATAGACGGTATCTCGATTCCAGAACCAACTGTTGTATGGGTGGACGGCTACAGTTGTATAGCCGTATTCTTTTAAAAAGGAGGGAAGTGCTGGAATTTCATCTTTTATATATTGCTGGTAAGCGACAGATCCGGCCGGCAGATAAAGGGTTTTATTGCCGGTCAGGACCTCAAACTCGGTGTTGGCAGTTCCCCCACCATATTGGGAGACGAAGAGGTTTCCCTCATGCATAGCGCTGATATGACTAACCGGGCTTGTTGAAAAGCTGACATTTTGTAGTTGTGTGGGGTCAAACAGCGATTCATTCATGATAAGTATGATATTAGGCTCGGTATCAGCTGAGTTTTTGGATGATATGCTGGCCATAATTTTTTCGCCCGGATAATTCTCCAAAACTGTTTCAACAGAGGCGTAGGAATAATTGTCAGGTTTTTCAATGATGATGTTTTTTGAATTAATCATAAAACCTGTTAAGAAACCATTTTCTTCGTAGTTGAGTGTTTGATTCCATGATTTATCATAGATATTTAAAGTGTTCAGATTACCAGTGTTTAGAAAGATAAAATGAAACAACGAGAAAATGAGTGCTAGCGAAAAACCTGTGATCAAGAGCTTTCTATTTCGACTGACTAGAAGATCACTTTTTCTAAGGTAAAATGGAATGATTAAGATACCAAAAAAGATAATAAAAATCAGGAAATGGCGAGGTTCAAGTTTAAGCTCCAGATTGGAGTGGATACTGAAGGCTTCTTTCGACAGGAAAATATCCCAAGGCAATAAAGGTTCATCACGAAAGTTGAGTTTGAAACTGTTGATCATTGCAAAACAAAGTGGTATGAGTCCAGAAAAAAGCGAAGCAATCCAGATCTTCGAGAATAGACCAACAAAAAGCAAAAGCAGAGCAAGGACTAAGAGATAGTTCAGATAAAAATTGACAGAACGCTCCTGAATCCATAGAGTTAGCGAATAAATACTATCTCGTTGTATCCACTCGGTGAGAAAACAGATAAGCAGAGGGTAAATAAGTATCCAGATCAAACGGAGTTTGCTTTTATCTGCGTCAGGGAGTTCTATTGGTTTAAGAAAAGGATCCATATTATTTCCTCGATCTTTCATACTATTGGTAATCTATGCTCAGATATTTAAAAATAGAGACGTGACCCTGCATCTGCAGTAAAGAAAACTTACGATTGCAGGTGCAGGGTCCATGTGTTTAACAGGTTATAAATTGGCGATATAAAAGTATAAAAGTTTAATACTCCGGATCGAAATTGTCCGGAGGACCACTTGATTCGGAATAGTAATCATCCGTAGTGTCGTAAGAGTCATCATTTGAAGAGTAGTCTTCACTGTAGTCGTAGTAATCATCATAGCTGTCACCATAGATGTTTTCTTTAATTTGCTCGCTGATTGCAGCTGCCTGCTCGGAGGGCTCATATGTTTCATCATTATAGATAAAAGCATAAAGCTCTTTAATGTTGTCGGCTAGAGTGTCGGGGATGACAAATGAGGAATCCCCAACATAATCAAGAAGCATCGCATCATCGGCAGGGAAACGGGCCTGTTCAATTTCGCGTGTATGCATTAACAAGGTGTTTAGACCATATTTAAGGAATTCAGAGGTGCTAAGCGAAGTCTCGATGTAGGGCATTAACTCTGTCAGCAGAGTGTATTGCTGCTGTGGACTTAAATCAAGGGCTTTTGAAACAGCCTGTTCAAAGACAACCCTTTGTCTTAGTGTCCGATCAAAATCTCCATCACCGACATATCGAACCCGACAATAAGCCAGAGCCTGAGAACCATCGACAACTTGACTACCAGTATCCTCAAGATAAGGAGAGCTGGTTGCGACTTTTGCATTAACATCATCGAGATAAGCATTAACCCAGTAGAGCTCGTCTTCTGTTTCGATATCAATGGTTACTCCGCCGACAGCATTGACAATGGTAACCATGGAGGTAAAATCAACTGTGATATAGTCAGTAATGGCCGTATCGAAATTTTGGTTAATGGTTTGAATCGCCAGATCTGCGCCGCCATAAGCATAGGCGGCATTCAGTTTATCGAAATCATAGTCTTCATCAATATAAGCATAGGTGTCCCGCATAAGAGAGGTCACTTTAAGTGCGTCATTTTCAAAATCAGCGGTGGCAATCATGATGGTATCGGTTCGGTCACCTTCTACATCCTCGCGGCCGTCGATTCCAAAAACGGCAATATTAACAATTTTATGGTCTTTAGCATAAGCTGCTGCTGTACTGCTGATTCCATATTTGCGTAAATTTCCAGAAAGTCCGGAGTTGACATTATTCAAGTAGAAAGCATTAACTAAAACCCCTGATCCGATTAAACAGATTAACACGAGGATTGCGGTTCTTAAAAACTTTTTAAATAAGTTACTGCTACTTTTTCTTTTTCTAACTGATTTGCTGCTGGTATTTTTTTTTGATGAAGTGACGCGGGTGGGTCTGGTAGATGTCGTTCGGTCATTTGACATGGACCGCTTTGCATTACCGGATTGCCTGGCTGAAGTCTGTGAAGACTGATTTCGCCGATTGCCAATCACTCCTTTATTCTGTTTGCTCAATGGGCACCTCTTATGATATTTATGAAACATGAAAATGCTCATATAATTTAATGGTTGTGTTCGACCATAAGTGAAAATCATTATATCATACTTGTATCCTGTTGTAAAAAAAATATATAGGATTAAGCGTTATAAGTTTGAATATTTTACTAAAAATATAAATTTAAGGAATTGAATACGGTTTTTTCTTTATGATTAGTTAAAAATCTGATATAATGCTATCTATCAGTCTGCGAAATTGTTACATATTTTTAATGTCCGCTTGATTCATTTTTTAAGCTTTCTGTCAATCAGCGGGTTAATCATTGGGAGTGGGAGGTCTTATGAGGTTAGGATACACATGTTTGCCGATCGGTACATTAAATACAGAATTAAGAACCTGTCGCATAAAAAATGCCCGAGAAAAACGTTTGAAGGAATTAATTGAGCATAATCTGCAGGTCCTTGAAAATATGATTGATTATAATATTGCCAATCAGATTAAGGTTTTCAGAGTTTGTTCAGATGTGATACCTTACGCCTCAAACCCGATTAACAGTCTGGAATGGTGGAAGCTTTATGGTGATTCATTAAATAAACTTGGTCAAAAAGTTAAGAGTGCTGATCTTCGTCTGACCATGCATACCGGGCCACAGGCGATATTAAACGCAAAAGATAAAAAGATAAGGGAACAAACAATAGAAGAACTGCTTAGTCAGGCCCGTTTATTCGATGCGATGGGATTGGATGACAGCCATAAACTGGTTATGCCTGTGGGCGGAATATTTAGAAACAGAAAAAAGGCGATTACTCGTTTTAGACAGACCTATCAGGATTTGGAGGAAACACTTAAAAAACGTCTGGTAATTGAAAACGATTTGAAATGTTATAATATTGAAGAAGTGTTGGAAATCGGCAGAGAATTGAAGATACCAGTGGTATTTGAACGGCTTGCGCACGAGCTTAATCCGGCTGGGAAAATAAAGACGGATCTGGAGTGGATCATGGCTGCAAAGCCCGGCTGGGAGTTAAAGGATGGCAATCAGCTGATAACATATAGTGTGCAGGATGAAGGAAAGAAGCCAGGATTTTATTCCGGAACGGTTGGTCTTGAGGATTTTCTTAAATTTGTCGAGCCGCTTAAAGAGGAAAACTGTGATATTTTACTGGAAAGCCAGGATAAAAACTTATCCGTTCTTAAATGTATGAATGGGCTGGATATAAACTTAAAATCAGTCATTCTAACAGAAGAATGGCGGAAGTACGAATATGCAGTTCTTGAAGGGTCGCCGGTTAACTATTTGGAAATAAGAAAACTTCTGAGAAATCAGGATGAAAATAGTGTGATCAAGTTTTATACACTGATCGAAGAAGCACTTCTGGATGTGCCGACCTTAGGTAATGCGATTAACGTGGCCCAGCATATTTGGGGGGATTTTAGAAATCTGGCAAATGCCCAGGAAAAGAAATATTTTTTAAAATTGATTCAGCGGTATGAACAAGGTGAAATTCCGCTGAAAACAGTTAAGAATGACTTGTGGAAGCTGGTCATTAAGTATGAACAGGATTATCTTAAAGATATCTATTATTTCGTCATATAGACAATCAACAGTTGAGGTGAAAAGGTGGACAAGCAGGGGTTAAAAATTCTGATTATTGATGACAGTGAATTAAACCAGAAGGTTTTTATCCGGTCGATAAGAGATTTTTTTAATGACGTCGTTATCTTGACGGCTAGCAGTGGGGCGGAAGGGATTTTATGTGCTGAAAATGAAAATCCCGATATGATTTTCCTGGATATCATTATGCCGGAAATGGATGGCTTTGAGGTTTGTGAAAAGATAAAAGTAGATGACCAGATGAAAGATATTCCGGTTGTCTTTATGACAGCCGGTCCCAGTAATCATGAATATCGATTAATGGCACTGGAACATGGTGCAGAAGGTTTTATGGCACGTCCTTATGACGAAGTGGAGCTGGTTACGCAGGTAAAAGCCATGGCGAAAATTAGAAAGGCAAATCTTCTCAAAAAAGATGAAGAAATAAGGCTTCGTGAAATGGTAGAACTGCAGACTGCGGCCTTAAAAAGGGCTCATCAGAAAAGCGTTGAACTTCTAAAAAGTCTTAAAAAAGAGAATAAAGCCAGAAAAAAAAGTGAGTCGGCTTTAAAACAGGCTCAACGAATTGCCCAACTCGGTAGTTTTGAGCATGATGTTTATACCGACAAAATTCTTTATTCAGAGGAAGCTTTAAATGTTCTGGCGGTTAAAGAAGATACAGTTAACACGCTTGGAAAATTGGCAGATTATTTAGGGAAAAGTTGCAACGATGTTGAATTTCGGGATTTAATGAGCGATAAGGGGATTCAATTTTCGAGTTCGGTTAAAGATTTAAACGAAAAATATGTGAAAGTTCAGATGTTACCCTTGTTTGCTGATGATGGTCAACATATTGGAAACATCGGAACGATTCAGGATATTAGTGAAATAAAAATAAAAGAAAATAGAATTTTATATTTAAGTTATCACGACTATCTTACTGGTCTACACAATCGGCGCTATTTTGATCAGCGGTTGTCGGAAATGGATAGCATGGAGAATTATCCGATCAGCCTGGTGATAGCTGATGTTAACGGATTGAAAATGGTAAATGATTCCTTTGGCCATGGTGTTGGTGATGAACTGTTAATCAGAGCAGCTGAGCTAATGAAGAAGGAGTTAAGACCAGTTGATGTTATTGCCCGACTGGGTGGAGATGAATTTATGATGATTCTTCCCGGTGTCACAAAAGAAGAAGCCACTGAATTGACAAATCGAATTGAGAAAGAAGCGGCAAAAGAATTAATAAAGGGAATTGAGCTGTCGATTTCCTTCGGAATTGATACAAAATCGAGCCAACGAGACGATATTACTGTTGTTCAGAAAAATGCCGAAGATGAAATGTATCATCACAAGCTTTACACCAGCACCAGTATGCGAAGCAAAACCATTGATTTGATCATTAACAGTTTATATGAAAAAAGTAATCGCGAAATGTTTCATTCCAAGCGAGTCGGAGATCTCTGCAATGCCATTGCTCAGGCAATGGCAGTAGATTCTAATATGATTAAGCAGATTGCCCTGGCTGGACTGCTTCATGATATTGGGAAAATGGGGGTTGAGGAAAATATTTTAAATAAACCTGCCAGTCTTGATTTGAGTGAGTGGGAGCAAATGAAAAGACATCCAGAAATGGGTTACCGAATTTTGTGTTCTTCTGAAGAATTTACGGAAGTAGCCAGATACGTCTTTGAACATCATGAAAAGTGGGATGGAAGCGGTTATCCGAAAGGTTTAAAAGGAGTAGAGATATCTCTGCAGGCAAGAATTATCGGAGTCGCTGATTCATATGATGCGATGACTTCAGACAGATCTTACAGAAAAGGTCTTAGTGAAGAGGACGCAATTAGTGAGTTGCGACGAAATGCCGGAACACAGTTTGATCCTGCAGTAGCTAAAGTTTTTGTGGAACAGGTGCTGGGAAAATCTTGGGTTGCGCAAAGAGTAACGGATGTTCTTTGAGCAAATAATTAAGGGTGTGAGTTAACGAATCTAAGAAGGAGATGGTATGAAAATCGATTCATTAAACAGTATTCTTTTACGTCTGAAGCGAGGAAATGAAGCTTTTTTAAAGGGGCAGTCGGTTGACTTTGAAAAACTTCACAAACAGCGCAGACAAACCGCAAGAGAAGGACAAATGCCTGATGTAGTTGTGATCGGCTGTGCAGACTCGCGGGTCTCACCAGAACTTATTTTTAATGCTGGGATTGGTGAGATGTTTGTCATTCGGACAGCCGGTAATCTGGCTGGAGAACTGCAGATGGAGAGTGTGGCTTATGCGGTCAATGCGTTAGGCACTAAGCTTATCGTGATTTTGGGCCATAGTTCGTGCGGTGCTGTACAAGCTGCAAAAGTTGGGAATCCGCCTGACTATCTTAAAGGAACAGCTGAGCGAATCCAATCAGCTATCGGCGGTGAGACGGATGATAAAAGCTGTGAACTTAAAAATATCGAGTACGGGGTAAAAAAGGTCCTTGAAAGCGAGCTGATAAAAGAAAAGGTCGATAAATCTGAGGTTGCTGTAATAGGCGCCTACTATTGTCTGGAAACCGGAGCGGTAGAATTTTTATAAAAAGGGAGGCGTGGCCTCTTTTTTATTTAAGAAATAATAAAATAAGTTGATATTTTTTGAATTAAAAAGTAAGATTAAAACGAAAAAAACAAGTAAAGAGAAAAGAGGATAACAGGTTTGATTATTCTGGAATTATTAAAAGCAGTATTTTTAGGAATTGTTGAAGGGATAACTGAATGGTTGCCTATTAGTAGCACTGGTCATATGATTATCGTGGACCAGTTTATCCAGCTTAATATGGCGGATAGTTTTAAAGAAATGTTTTTTGTAGTGGTCCAGCTTGGTGCAATTCTGGCTGTTGTCTACCTGTATTGGCAGCGGCTTGTGCCGATAACCCGTAAAAAGGGCAAGCTGGTTTTAAAAAGAAATACAACAATACTCTGGTCAAAAATTATTGTGGCCTGTCTGCCAGCGGCGGTGATTGGCCTTTTGTTTGACGATTTTATCAACGAGACCTTTTATAATTATGTAGTTGTTGCGATTATGCTGATTATTTATGGGGTTTTATTTATTGTCATCGAAGATCGTAATAAGGGAAAAGTTCCAGTGATTAACAAACTTAGTGAACTGGATTATAAAACAGCTTTGTATATCGGTTTCTTCCAGGTCCTGGCCTTGATTCCCGGAACCTCCCGATCAGGTGCCACGATTATTGGCGCGATGATTATGGGGACTTCCCGGACGGTTGCGGCTGAATTTACATTTTTTCTGGCAATTCCGATTATGTTTGGGGCCAGTTTATTAAAACTGATTAAGTTTGGCTTCAGTTTTACTGGACTGGAATTATTTGTGCTGATTTTTGGAATGCTTTCGGCTTTTGTTACGTCGATTCTGGCTATTAAATTCCTGATGGGATATATCAAAAAGAACGACTTCAAAGTCTTTGGCTGGTATCGGATTATCTTGGGTATTATTGTTATATTATTTTTTCTGGTATTTGGTTAATTAGAATGGAGTAAGTTTTGAGTGTCATAGAATACCGAAATATTAATCTGAAATTTAAAGAGCAAGTCTTATTTAAGGATTTTAATTTAGTAATTGAAAAAGGTGAAAAAGTTCTGTTGTCGGCTCAGTCCGGCAGTGGAAAAACAACGCTGATAAAAATGCTGATGGGCTTTATTCAGCCGGATTCTGGTGAAATCAGTGTGGATGGTGTCCTTCTCTCGGAAAAAAATGTCAGTACAGTTCGAAAAAAAATCACCTATATCAGTCAGGATGCAGATATTCCCAAAGGGGTAGTAGGGGAGGTTTTTAAAGAGGTGTTTTCATTTCATGCCAATAGGCATATTGACTATAATCAGACCATGCTGATTAACCACCTTTCTGAATTTTCACTACCGGCTGAAACGGTTGAAAAACAGGTGGATGATTTGTCGGGCGGAGAAAGACAACGGCTGGCAATGATCATGGGAATACTTCTGGATCGAGAAATTTGTGTGCTGGATGAAATTACCACAGGCTTGGATCTGGCGCTTAAGGAAAAGGCCGTCAGTCGACTGATGTCATTGCAGAAAACCATGCTGATTATTTCGCATGACGAAGTTTTTAAAGATGCTTCAGTTCGGGAGGTGAGATGGCCATGAGTGTGCAAAATATTGTTTTTTATGCGCCTTTTTATTTGCTGATTTTTATAGTTCCGATTCTATATATCAATTATCGGATGGGTATACAGATAAACAAACGGATCATTTATGCCCTATTTAGGATGTCCATTCAGCTGGTAATGGTCGGATTTTTTCTGCAATACATTTTTCTTTTCGATAATCTATGGGTTAATACTGCATATGTGCTTTTTATGATTGGCGTGGCCGCCATGACCACTATCAAAAGCTGCAAGCTTAATTTCAAAAGGCAGTTTTTTCCGATCCTTATTGGTTTTGGAGTCCCGAATTTTATAATGATTTTGTTCATTAATCAGTTTGTGATTGGCCTTTCAAATATTTTCGAGGCGCAATATTATATTCCTTTAATTGGAATGCTTTTGGGTAACAGTTTGAGTGGTAATATTATTGGCCTCAATACCTTTTATCAGGGAATTGCCAATAATGAAAGAAAATATCAATATCGGCTGGCCTTATCGGCCAATCAGTGGGAAGCAACACTGCCATGGTATAAAGATGCAGTTGTTGGTTCTCTAAATCCGATTATTGCCTCCACCGAAACAGTCGGTCTGGTATCTCTGCCGGGAATGATGACCGGGCAGATTTTAGGTGGATCGATGCCGATGACAGCCATTGTCTACCAGATTGTTATTATGGCGGCGATTCTGATTGTCCGTTATTTTAGCATTCATTTTTCCATTCTCTTAAGCCGTAAAGGATGTTTTGATGGCTATGATCAGCTGAATATTTAGAGTAGGTACAAAATATTATTGCTGATGCGACAATATCTGCCTTTTATCCGTGAATAAGGGGTGTTAGAATAATAATGATATCTTTTACAATAACGGAGAAATTATGGCTTATAAAAATTTAACCCCCGAATCAGTAATTGAATATATAAAAAAATTTACCAGTATTTTTGCATCTGATGCAAAACTTACAGTATATGAAATAGGTGAAGGTGAAGATGATGGAGATGGTTTTGTCAACCATGTTTACCGTGTCTGGGATGAAACCGGTCATTCGGTTATCGTAAAACAGGCTAAGCCTTACTTAAAAGTTTTTGGTGAGGCTGCAAAACTGACCACCAGCCGTAATCAGCTGGAAGCAGAAGTGATCAAATTAAGAACAGCAATTACTCCGGAAAATTTGCCGCAGATGTATCATACCGACCCTGACAATAATTTATTTATCTATGAAGATTGCGGTCGCCTAAAAATTATGCGCTTTGAATTGACGAAAGGCAAATCGTTTCCAGAATTTCCCAAACAGATGGGAACATTTCTGGCAAAATCGAATTTCTATACCTCGGAAATTTATCTTGACCAGGTTGCACACAAGGCCTTGGAAGTCAAGTTTATGAATCCTGAGATGCGCGTGATTATGGAGTCGATTCTTTTTCTGCGGGATGTTTTTCTGGAAGATGCTGAACTGCCGCCAATGCCGGAGCCTGATCCCCGTCATGTAGCGATGAGCGATCTGTTCTGGGAAAAAAGAGAAATTCGAGTTGAACTTCTAAAGCTTCGGGGCATTTTTATGAGAAAAAGTGAATGTCTGGTCCATGGTGATTTGCATACCTCTAACATCATGATTGATGAAGATGAAATGAAGATTATCGATATGGAGTATCCTTTTATGGGCGCATCTTCGTCTGATACCGGCTATTTGGCGGGAAATTTAATCTATGAATATATCGCCTGGCATTACCATGAGGAAGGCACAAAAGAAACACGAAAAGCCTATCGTAAAGAAATGCTTTCTTATCTACGCGGAATGATTGAAGAATACATCAGCGTTTATTCCGAATGCTGGGACAAAGACGCTAAGCCTATTTATAAAGAATATACCGAGTACCGTGATTATCTCTTAAGCAATTATTTGAAAGAAAGCTGTGGTTTTGCCGGTTGTCAGATTGCCAGTCGGGTGGGAGCCTATGTGGCATTACCGGATTTTGATGTACTGGACGATTCCGGACGTAATTGTGCTAGACGATTATCGCTTCTGATTGCCGATGCCCTGATCATGAAACGTGAGAGCATCGAAACGGTAGATGACCTGATTGCTTTAATCGAAACGATTACCAGGCGTTATTTTAAAGTGATGAAATTGTTACAGGATAAAATAGTATAAAAAATGAAATTGTTTGAAAGATGGCTGTCATTAATATAAATTAATGGCAGCTTTTTTTATTGTTTAGAGCCACTTGTGTATTTTTGAGGGACATTAGATATGATTTGACAATCTTGATTATTCTTAAGAAAAATGGGTAAAAATCTAGCATCAGACATAGCCGAATTTTATCTTTGCCAGTAAATTAATCCGGCTGTTTGAATGCCCTTTATACAGTTTTTAGAGTTCAAATATTTGAAAGTTGAAGAAGAAGAAGGAGGTATTAAAAATGAAAAAAATGTCTGTTTATCTTGTTTTGGTGATGATTGGAGCGGTACTTTTTATGGGGGCCAGCTGTTCTGCATCCACTGCTAACGTGAGTAATGCGGTAATGACCACTGGGGTTGATGAATATTCGGAAGCAATTGATGAAGTTACTGAATTTCCAGTCAATACCGATGTTTATGTTGCTGCTGAACTTCACAATGCACCAGATGATACAACAATTACGTTTGTCTGGTATCAGGAAGGTGTTGTGTTTGATGGGGTCAGTATTGGGAATGAAGGATACTCTGATGCACCGCTGGTCGGCTATCTGCCAGCAGAAATTATGACTGAACCTGGAAACTATTCGGTTGAGATTTATATCGATGACAGGGAAGAACCAGATACAGTCAATACCTTTACAGTTGTTCAATAAGAGAAAAGAAGCCGCCTGGTCAAAACAGGCGGCTTTTTTAATCAGTGTAGGAGAAAGGCGTTTCCTGATATACGTAATAATTGAGCCAGTTGGAAAAGAGCAAATTGGCATGACTTCGCCATCTGACCACTGGTGGCAGGCTCGGATCGTCATTCTCAAAATAATTTTTAGGAACCTCGATTTCCTTTCCCTGGGCAATATCCCGGTCGTATTCAAGTTTTAATGTCTCGGCATCGTACTCGCTGTGACCTGTAACAAAAATTTGTCGGCCCTTCTGGGCTGTAACGACATAGACACCTGAGTCATCAGAATCAGCCATGATTGAAAGTTCCGGATGGGCTTCTAAATCACTGCGTTTAATACTAGTGTGTCGGGAATGGGGAACATAAAAAACGTCATCAAACCCACGGAATAATTTCACAAAGGAATGATTAAGGGTATGTTTAAAAACACCGAACATCTTTTTTTCGAGCAGATGTTTTTCGATCCCATAATGATGGTAAAGCCCGGCTTGAGCGCCCCAGCAGATATGCAGGGTGGAGAAGACATTGCTTTTACTCCACTCCATAATCTCTGTCAGCTCCTCCCAGTAATCCACTTCCTCAAAAGGCAGGGTTTCTATAGGTGCACCGGTGATGATGAGTCCATCAAAGTGTTGTTGATGGATATCTTCAAAACAGGAATAGAAACTCTCCAAATGTTGGGTAGAGGTGTTTTTGCTTTCATGGGATTTAGTATGCAAAAGTGTTACCTCGATCTGAAGTGGTGTGTTACCCAGAAGCCTTAAAAGCTGGGTTTCGGTGGCTATTTTTGTGGGCATCAGGTTGAGAATGGCAATTTTCAGTGGTCGGATATCCTGGTGAATAGCCCGCTCCAAATCCATCACAAAGATGTTTTCGTTGGTTAATATTTTAGAAGCAGGAAGATCATTAGGGATTTTAATAGGCATTTTAAGACTCCTTCGCGGTGCTAAAAGCCTGTTTAAGATCGGCGATCAGATCATCTATATGCTCAAGGCCGATAGACAAGCGGATCATATCTTCGGTAATACCTGCTTTTAAAAGGTCTTCCCCTGATAATTGCTGATGGGTGGTGGTTGCGGGATGGATAACCAGTGACTTGGCATCAGCTACATTGGCAAGGTGAGTAAAGAGTTTTAAGCTGTCAATGAATTTTTTTGCGGATTCTATTCCTCCTTTTATCCCGAAGGTGAAAATTGAACCAGGCCCTTTCTTAAAGTATTTCTGCGATAAGGGATAATAGGAATTATTGGCAAGGGCAGGATAGTTAACCCAACTAACCTGAGGATGATCTGAGAGAAAATTGACAATTTTTTTGGTATTATCTAGGTGACGATCCAATCTTAAAGAAAGGGTTTCCATTCCCTGCAGCAGTAAAAATGAATTAAAAGGACTGATGCAGGCACCGGTATCCCGAAGCAGCTGCACGCGAGCCTTAACAATATAAGCTGCAGCACCGATATCTTTAGAGTAGGTGATTCCGTGATAGCTTTCATCTGGTGTAGTCAGCTCTGGAAAACGTCCGCTTTCTTCCCAGTTAAAACGTCCGCCATCAACCAGTAGTCCACCAATAGTAGTGCCATGGCCTCCGATAAACTTAGTTGCAGAGTAGACGACGATGTCAGCACCAAAATCGAGGGGCTTAAATAGATAAGGTGTGGCAAAAGTATTGTCAACAATCAGGGGTACACCATGAGAATGGGCAATTTCTGCAACTTTTTCAATATCCACGATGTTAATGGCCGGATTTCCCAGCGATTCAATATAAACGGCCTTGGTTTTGTCAGTGATGGCGTCCTCAAAATTTTGCGGGTCATCGGGGTTTACAAAGCTTGTGTGAATACCAAGGCGAGGCAGAGTAGCATTTAAAAGATTATAGGTACCACCGTAAAGTGTGGCAGCGGCAACCAGTTCATCACCACTTCCGGCAATGTTTAAAATAGCTGCAGTGATAGCAGCTGACCCGGAAGCAAAAGCAAGGGCACCAACACCACCCTCTAAAAGGTTAATGCGTTCTTCCAAAACATTAGTTGTGGGGTTCATAATCCGGGTATAAATATTACCTGGTTCCTCCAGAGAAAAGAGTTTTCTAGCATGATCGCTATTATCAAAAGCATAGGAAGTCGTCTGATAAATAGGTACAGCGACAGAATGGGTGGTTGGGTCAGGGGTTTGTCCTCCATGTAGCTGAAGGGTTTCAAACTGAAGTGTTTTTTTCATATCGTTCTCCTTAAGATTGGTTTAACAGGTTATAGTTAAAAAAGTTAAGTAATTGATCGACTGACGAAAAGGTATTAAATTATCATTAAAGAGTTTATGGAATTTCGTCTCGAGTCAAATATTACATATAATTCCTAGTTGAATTATATGTAATATAACATGAGTGCTTCTTATTGTCAATTGTATCATGTAAAAATAAATAAGTCAGGAATAAAGTATGATCTTTTTAGTTAAGGGATTTGTTAAAATTTGAATTTATCCTAAATTTTCGTTGACATAAAACTTTTAAGAGTCTATAATGAAAAAAAGTTATAATTTTCAAGTGGAGAATATCATGGAAACTTTAAGAACTAACGTACAATATTATTATTTTAGCAACATCCAGAGCTATTGGTATGGCTTTGGTTATTTTGCGTGTAATAAAAAAACGTTACCCTCGAAGTTTTCAAACCATGAAAAGTGATGAACAATATCACAATTGATTAGGTTTATGACAGGAGACTTCCTTAGGGAGTCTCCTTTTTTCGTGAAAAATGAAGTCGTGCGAAGACAGTGGATTTGAACTGAGATTGAAAGTGTTTTTACTTTCAAGAACAGTTCAAGTTTACTGTCTTCATAGGGCGAAGCCCGCGATGAGGTGTCGCGATAGCGACACCGAATGCACGGCTTGATTTTTGGCTCTGTATAGTTAGAGTTAAAAAGCCCGCGACGAGTGTAAGCTGCGCGAAACGAGTTCCATGGCAGAATTTTTCACCAAAGTGAAAATAGAAATCCCGCGATGAGGGCTATTTGAATAGCCGAAGCAGGAACGGTTTCATTTTGTCTTCAGTGCACGGGAGATGGATGAATGATTTTAAAATTTGGAGGATCACATGATTATTGTAGTAAAACCGAATGCAACTGAAGCAGAAATTAAGAAACTGATTAATATGATTGAAAGCCAACATTTGAATGTTAATTACTCAAAGGGAACTGAGCGGACCGTAATTGGTCTGATAGGTGATACCGCTACTGCAGATCTTGAACAAATCAGATCAAATCATATTGTCGATAAGGTTTTAAGAGTACAGGAACCTTACAAGAAAGCCAATCGACTATTTCATCCTGATGACACGGTTTTCGATGTAAAGGGACATAAAGTTGGGGAAGGTCATCTGACAATGATTGCCGGCCCCTGTTCAGTGGAAAGTGAAGAACAGGTGGTCAGCATTGCCAAAAGTATTAAGGAATCAGGTGCAAGCTTTTTAAGAGGCGGGGCATTTAAACCGAGAACTTCGCCATATTCTTTTCAGGGAATGGGATACGAGGGGCTGGAACTACTTAAAATTGCCAGACAGGAAACCGGACTTCCTATTGTCAGTGAGCTGATGTCTTTAGAACAGCTGCCAGCCTTTGAGGATGTGGATATCATTCAAGTTGGGGCCAGAAATATGCAGAACTTTATTCTGCTTAGAGAACTGGGTAAAATTGATAAGCCGATTTTATTAAAACGGGGAATGTCAGCAACCATGAAAGAGTTTTTAATGTCAGCTGAATATATTATGAAAGAAGGAAATGACAAGGTGATTCTCTGCGAACGGGGGATTAGAACCTTTGAAACGGCAACCAGAAATACTTTGGATTTAAGCCTGATACCGGTGCTAAAGCAAAAAAGCCATTTGCCGATTATGATAGATCCCAGCCATGCAACAGGACTGTCCTGGACGGTAGAAGCGATGACTAAGGCGGCGATTGCAGCGGGTGCTGATGGGGTTATGATTGAGGTTCACAACAATCCCGAAGAAGCCCTTTGTGATGGTGAGCAGTCTATAACACCAGAACAATTTGATCAGATTATGAATACCGTGAAGAAATATGCTGAAATTGAAAACAAGGTGCTTTCATGAGAAAAAGAGAAGAGACGATAGTTGGCTTTATTGGCCTGGGACTGATGGGCGGCGCTCTTGCTATGGGTCTCGGGAAAATGGGATTTAAAAAAATCCTAGGCTACGATATAAAAGAAAGTGTAATAGAAAGAGCGATTAAAGAAGGTGTCATCGAGGGTGGCGCCTGGGAATCAATAGGCTTGACGAAAATGTTGTCTCAATGCGATCTGGTTTTCATCTGCCTGACCCCAATGGATGCCTTGGGTTTTCTGGCTCTTTATATGGAAGATTTCAAGGTCGGAGCTCTAGTGACTGATATCACCGGGGTTAAAGAAGTGATTTTTAGAAATCTGGGGAATCTTTTACGAACTGATATTGACTATATACCCGGGCATCCCATGGCCGGAAGTGAAAAAGAAGGATATGGCGGGGCAACGGATTCAATCTTTATAAACAGGAATTATATTTTAACCCCTCGCCCCCAGAATCAGCCGGAAAATATTGCTTTTTTGAAAGAGATTATTACAGATTTAGGCTTTAATCATATTGTTGAGACCACCTGTCAGGTTCATGATGAAAAGATTGCGTTTACTTCCCAGCTTTGCCATGTCATTGCAGCGGCATTGGTGGATTGTGAGGATGATTTGAGTATTACCGGTTTTGAAGGCGGGAGCTTTGGTGACCTGACAAGGATAGCGATGATCAATGCGCCGATGTGGACAGAGCTTTTTATGTGCAATAGAAAAAATCTGCTTGAACAGATTGAAAAATTTGAAAATAGTCTGGATCTGATGAAAAAGATGATTGCCGACGATGAAGAAAAAGAATTGATTGAAAGGCTCCAGTCTGTTCGGGAAAAACGAATTGAAATGGGTAATATCCGGGAAGCTAAATTAAAAAAAACTGAAGCAAAGTAGCTTCAGTTTTTTACGTTAACCGGGCAATAAGGGTTAATCGGTCGCCAAAATGCTTCTGCAGGATTGACAATCCTTCTGGTTTAACACTGGCGATGACAGTTGTTGCCGGGCCACTGGATTTTTTTAGATCAAGAGACCCGGGCAGTTCGTCAGGCACAAGATGATAAATGGCAGCCAGGTTGTCGGCTTCATACCAAATTCCCTTGGAGCCGCAGGGGATAATTTCATTAACTTCTTTACAATTAGATAGATAAGAAAGGTCTGAGTAACTGGCGATTTCAGTATCGTTTTCCAGGATTAGCTCGCCGCCAACCTTGGGTTTTCCAATGCAGACGACGAGATCATCTTTTTTTGATGGGGTCAGGTTCATCTGGCTGGTGCATCCTAGAATGGTGATTCCAAAGCCAGTCATAATGGTTTTGAAGTTTTCTTCAGTTGAGCCGTTTAATAAAAGTTCAGGAAGCCCCGCTCTTTGCAGCTCTTCATGAATTCCTTCAATAAGTTTTTTTCCAGTTGGCTTCATTTCATTACAGATGGTATTGGAGATCCCGATAATTTGGCAGCCACAGGATAAGAGCTCAAAAAGGCAGACCCGGGTAGCATAGATTGAAACATATTTAGTGGGAACGCTGAGCTCATCACCGGGTTTTTCACCAACACCGGCACTGCTGTCACAAGCGGTGACCAGCAGCCTGTCCGGTAGTTCGATCACACTTAAATCACGGTACTGATAAGTTTTCATATTAGGAATTGTTTGAACGAACTTTTGAAGCATCCAGGTTTAACTGAGTCTTTAAAGAAGCTGGAATAGCTCTAAATACCACTGCGCCAACAGCTGCATTAATTCCGCCTACCAAAGCTAGAGGAACCATCATTCCAACAACGCCGGGCCATGTCAGCATAGGGATTAAAAGTGGTGAGCTGAGCAGACATAAAACAGGACCATTAAACAGTGCAGCGACCAGTACTGAAATAATTAAACCAACATTTGTCTGATTGCGTTTGTTAAAAAGATTAAAGACGAACCATGTAGCAATCATGGTAACACCCATTCCGATACCAATCAGAAAATGAACGGGAAAAGTAAAAGGGAACCCTGATGTTGCTGAGGTCAGTATGTGACCCGCAAAGCCGATAATGGCACCATATACTGGGCCAAGTAAAAATGTACCTAAAAATGCCGGTAAAGAATCGAATGCAATCGTGCCGAATACTTTGAGTTGCGCGCCGATAAAAGATAAAGCGATTAAAAGGGCTGTGAATACCAGTTGTTTTGTTGAGATTTTCATAATCTTCTCCTTGAAAAATAATTTTTTAATAAATAGTTTGGGATGAATAGAAGCATATGGACAGCTATTTATTTCCAGCATATACAGCGGTGAAAAATTAAGCCGTGCACTGGGTGTGGCTATCACCTCACCTTGTTGCGGGCTACGCATTTCTCACATATACAGCGGTGAAAAATTAAGCCGTGCACTCGGTGTGGCTATCGCCCCACCTCGTCGCGGGCTACGCCCTATATCTTCTGATATAAGAGAACTGATTTATAAGCGAGCTTCTAAATCAGTTCTCTTATATCAGAAGACGTACGGCTTTATTTTTCGCGCAAAAAAGTCCACACCTATAAAAGATGTGAACTTTACCGTCGTCCAAAATCGCTACGGTTCTGGCAGGTCTCCTGAGTTAGCTTCATCACCATTTGTCCCTTCCCGTGAGGTGGTTTTGACAATGGCTCCGGCAATACAGTGGTGGGTCCCTACAGGAATGATACCTGTTTCCCTATTCTCCTTATAAAAGGCACCAGAAACGATTTATTAAATTGAAAAAATAATAACATAGGGAGTGGATAAAGTCAATTCAATTTGTCAAAATGATACTTAAAATGCCCTTTTTTGTTGATAATCTGTTGATAATTCAATGTTTCCGTGGATAACTTCTGAATTTATGGGGAAAAAATGTTGATAAAGCCTATGATTGGGGTGGATATGGGTTAAAATTTATCAATTGAAGCAGTTGTATTGAGGCTGCTGACTGTGTTAAAATTCTATTCAGTAATTTGAAAGAGGAGACCATCCATTGATACTAATGATTGATAATTATGATTCATTTACATACAATCTTGTACAGTATATTGAGTGTTTAAATGAAGAGGTTCAGGTAAGAAGAAATGACATGGTTACTATAGATGAAATAAAGGCATTAAATCCGGAAATGATAGTTCTCTCGCCGGGACCCTGTACGCCAAATGAATCAGGTGTTTGCCTGGAAGTTGTCGGTGCATTTGCCGGTGAAATTCCGATTTTAGGGATTTGTCTGGGACACCAGATCATTGGCCAGGCGTTTGGTGGGAATATTATAAAGGCGCTTGAGCCAGTACATGGCAAAGTCCATCCAATTACTCATGATAACCTGGGTGTCTTTCAAAATCTTAATCATCCACTGAATGTTACCCGTTACCATTCATTGGTGGTTGAAGAACAGACTCTACCGGACTGTCTTGAAGTGACCGCTCGGACTGAAGCAGGCGAAATAATGGGAATGCGGCACCGGGAATTTATGATTGAAAGTGTCCAGTTTCATCCTGAAGCAATTTTGACAGAAATGGGGATGGAATTGCTTGGCAATTTTCACCGGAAGGCAAAGGGAATTCAATGATCATTGAAGAAATAAAAACGGTTTTAGATAGCTTTGAATTGTTTCAGGGATTTCGTGACGATGAGTACAGTTTTTTTCTCGATAGCGGGATCGATGCGGATGGTCTGGGACAGTATTCATTTATGGGTGCTGATCCCCTGCTGATTTTTAAGAGTAAAAACGATGAAATAGAAATATCTAAAAAGGGAAAGACCAGCACGAAGAAAGGAGATCCCTTTGCTGAACTGAATCAATTAATGGGGAAATATCAGTTAAAGTATGATACAGAGTTCCCGTTTATCGGAGGGGCTGTGGGTTATTTTGGTTATGATCTTTGTCATCACATTGAAAGAATCCCGCGAACAGCTGTGGATGATGTCAAAGTTCCCGATTGTTTCATGGGTTTCTATGATGGAATACTTATCGTTGATCACCAGACAAACAAGACCTGGCTGGCAGCGTTGGGAATTGAGGAGGACCCGCAGGATTTGATCGACCGCCTAAAGATTAAGGTCGAGCTGGCAGAAAAGCGGTCAAAGGAAGAGATGCCACAACTGACCTTAAATGAAGAACTGGCATTTAAAGGAAATTTCACTAAAGAAGGTTATATGGATGCCCTGGATGCTATTCATGAATATATTCGTGCCGGTGATATTTATCAGACCAATCTGACCCAGCGTTTTCAATGTGAACTGCAGCTGAGCCCCCTGGAATTATATGGGGTTTTGCGAAAAATTAATCCAGCACCATTTGCCAGTTTTCTGGATTTTGGCGAGGGTCAAATCGTCAGTTCTTCACCGGAGCGGTTTATTAAAGTTGTGGATCGAGCGATCGAAACCCGACCGATTAAGGGAACCATGCCTCGTGGTAAAACTCCCCAAGAAGATGCTGGCAATAGAAAATGTCTGGAGAACAGCGAGAAAGATAAGGCAGAACTATTAATGATTGTAGATCTACAGCGTAACGATGTTGGTAAGATCTGTAAATCGGGGACGGTAAAAGTACCGGAACTTTATAAACTTGAAACCTATGAGACCGTCTTTCACCTGGTTTCAACTGTGGTGGGTCAACTAAAGGACGACATCAGTCCAGTTGACTGCGTCAAAGCGACTTTCCCAGGGGGATCGATTACCGGTGCGCCGAAAATTAGGGCGATGGAAATCATTGATGAACTGGAGCCGACTCAGCGTAATATTTATACAGGGTCTATTGGTTATCTGGGATTTAACGGCGATCTGGATTTGAATATTGTCATCCGCACAATCGTTTGTAAGGATGGGGAAGGTTATTTTCAGGTTGGTGGTGGGATTGTCTGGGATTCAGACAATCAGCTGGAGTATGAAGAAACTTACCATAAGGGAAAAGCTTTATTTGAGGCTTTAAAATATAAAAAGGGGTGAACTGACATTCATTATTTATGCATTAACGGTGACGTGGTGGAAAGAGGATTTGTTGAAGCTGACCCTGGTTATCTGTATGGCTATGGTCTTTTCGAAACGATCAATGTTCAGGAAGGTAATATGGAGTTTTACCATGAACATATGGAGCGTTTGATAAAGAGCAGCCCAAAGATTGGGCTGGCTTTTAAAAATGATCCTTTTAAAATAGAAGAAGACTGTTATCGTCTGATACGGGCAAATCGGATAAGAACTGGGGCATTGCGGGTGACTTTCAGTAAAGGAAAAAGACGTAATAATCTGTTTATTACGGCCCGGGAAAATCCTTATGGTAATGAAGAGTACCGAAAAGGGATTGCTCTTGCACTAAGTCAGTTTAGACGAAACGAAGAAAGTCTGCTGGTGTCGCTGAAATCCAATAATTATCTTGAAAATTTGCTTCATTTAAATAAGGCGAAATCCAAAGGTTTTAATGAGGTGATTTTTCTAAACACAAAAGGAAAACTTTCTGAAGGGAGTTTGTCCAATATCTTTTTTATAAAAGACCAGGTAGTTTGTACACCGGCTGAAGATTGCGGCATTCTTCCGGGCATTATGCGGGAAAAAGTGCTGGAGGTTTTAGAAGAAAATAAAATTACTTGTGAAAAAGGCTATTTCACGCTTGAAGAATTGTTGGGAGCAGATGAAGTCTTTGTAACTAATTCGCTGATGGAAATAATGCCGGTGCATAGGGTTGATGAAAAAAGTTTTAAAATCGGCTTGGATACGGGTGCTTCGCGGATTAGAACCCTGTATTACCGGAAATTTTTCAAATAAAATAAAGCTAGAAATTAAGTTGTGCGTTTTTTAACGTACAGCTTAATTTTTTATGGTTAGATGGAGTAGCTGTGATTGAAGAAAGTCTTTTTTTGTGGTAGCATGGCAAAAAGAGGAAAAGGAGATCGGAATGGCTCAGGAAATTAACAAGCAAAAGGCACTTATGCTATTAAAAGAATACAATGAAACAGAATCACTGGTGAATCATGGTCTGGCAGCTTCCGGGGTAATGCGTCATTTTGCAAAACTCGAAGGGGAGGATATAGATTATTGGGAAGTGGTTGGTCTCCTTCATGACTTGGATTATGAAAAATATCCCGAGGAACATTGTGTTAAAGTCGTTGAAATCCTTAAGGCGAACGGCTTTGAAGAGAGTTTTATCAACAGTGTCGTTAGTCATGGCTATGGTATTTGTTCAACTGTTGAGCCGGTCCATCAGATGGAGAAAATTTTATATGCTATAGATGAATTAGCTGGTCTGATCACGGCCTGTGCCTATATGCGCCCATCAAAAAGTGTCAATGATCTGGAACTTAAATCAGTTAAGAAGAAATTTAAAACTCAGAACTTTGCTGCTGGTGTCAATCGCGAAATCGTTAAAAGAGGAGCTGAGATGTCGGGGTATTCGCTGGACGAACTGATCACGGAAACTATTCTTGGAATGCGTGAAATAGCCGATGAAATAGGGCTTGGGAATCATGATTAATATACCTGACCCGGTATTGGAAGTTTTTTCTCTGTTAAACAAATGCGGATTCCAAGCTTATCTGGTGGGTGGCTGTGTCAGAGATTATCTGCTGGGAAAAATTCCAGAGGATTTTGATATGACAACCGATGCCACCCCTGATGAAATGAAGGAATGTTTTAAAAATGAAAGGTTCCTTGAAACGGGACTAAAACATGGAACCCTGACTGTTATAAAAGACGGAGTGGCAGTTGAAGTGACGACTCATCGGACTGAAGGGACATACTCAGACTCCCGCCATCCTGACGCGGTGACTTTTTCTAAGAATATCTGTGAGGATTTGAAACGACGGGATTTTACCATTAATGCGCTGGCTTATCATCTTGAGAAAGGGATTATTGACTGTTTTGATGGCGTTGGCGATATAAACAGACAGTTAGTTAAAAGCGTTGGCGATCCGGAGCGCCGGTTTGCAGAAGATGGACTGCGAATCCTGCGGGGATTGCGTTTTTCTGCGGTGTTGGGTTTTCCGATTGAGAATCAAACTTTTTCGGCAATGCAAAAGCAGGCCTATCGTTTAGAAAGAATTTCGGCTGAGCGCATTTATCAGGAACTTGATAAGCTTCTGCTTGCTGATTATGTTAGAGAGGCTATCATTAAAGGGGCTCAGATTATAGGAGTTGTGATTCCTGAGATTCTACCGCTGATTAGCTATGAGCAAAAAAATCCCCATCACTGTTATGACCTGTTAACTCATACGGCTGTGAGTGTGGAAGCAGCGCCAATGGTTTCGGAAATCAGATGGGCCATGCTTTTTCACGATCTGGGAAAACCTCAGTGTGCTTCCCTAGATGATAAGGGGATTGGGCATTATTACGGGCACAGCAAAGTTTCGGAAGAAATTGCCAAAAGGCGTCTTAATGCTTTGCGTCTGCCCAAGGAAAAAATTAAAAAAATCTGTCAGCTGATTAAATATCATGACAGTGTAATCGAAAAGGATGAGCGTTTATTAAAGCGTTGGCTTAACCGATTGGGAGAAGAAAGCTTTAGACAGCTTTTAGAGATCAAGAGAGCTGATTGCAGGGCACAGGCGGAGTGCTGCCGATATCGCCTTGAAGAATATGACGAAATTGAAGGTATAATCGAAAAACTGATTGCCGAACAAGCCTGTTTTTCAATAAAGGATCTGGCGGTTGATGGTAATGACCTGATTCATGCCGGTATTCAAAAAGGTCCGGAAATTGGGAAGGTCTTAAAAAAACTTTTAACAGCAGTTATAGAAGAACGGGTGGCGAATGAGAAAGAAGCGTTGCTTCGATTTGTAGAAGAAGGAGAAGAAGATGTTTATTGACAGTCATACCCATATTGATGATGAAAAATTTAACGAGGACCGTGAGGCAGTCATTGAAAGAGCGCTCGAAGCGGGTGTTGGGAAAATGATTAATCCTGGAGCCGACGAAGATTCCAGCCGCCGTGCTGTTTCTCTGGCGGATTTACACGAATCCATTTATGCGGCAGTAGGGATTCATCCCCATGATGCCAAAACTTATGATGAAAAAAAACATGGGGAACTATTTTCTAAATGGGCCCAAAATGAAAAGGTCATTGCCATTGGAGAAATTGGTTTAGATTATCATTATGACTTATCTCCCCGAGAGGTTCAGCAGGAAGTGTTTATTAAGCAGATTGCCTTGGCAAAAAAAGTAAATCTTCCGATTATTATACACAATCGGGAATCGATGGCGGATATGGAGCGAATTCTAAAGGCGCATTTTGCTGCAGAACCGGGTGGGGTCATGCACAGCTATAGTGGTTCGGTAGAGATGGCAAAGGTATTTTTGGATATGGGACTGTATCTTTCGATTTCTGGTCCGCTGACTTTTAAGAATGCCAGAAAGCTTCCTGATGTGGTTAAGATGGTGCCGCTTGACCGGTTATTGGTTGAAACTGACAGTCCTTACCTGACGCCAACACCCCATCGTGGTAAACGGAATGAACCGGCCTATGTACGACTGGTCGCAGAAGAAGTAGCACGGATTAAAGGGTTGCCGATTGAAGAAATTGAAGAAATCACTGCCCAAAATGCAATTCACCTTTTTGGCCTGAATTAAACTTTATAGGATTAGAATAGGATTAAAAATTTTAATTTTTATTTCCTCTTGACATTACTGTTGAAGTTGTGTAGAATAGTCGAGTACTTGTTTTGCAGGGGTATCGCCAAGCGGTAAGGCAATGGACTCTGACTCCATCACTCTCAGGTTCGAATCCTGATACCCCTGCCATTACTTAAGAAAATCTGGCCGTTGGCAAGATTTGCGACTTTATTCAGCATCAGCTGAAAGAGGTTGTAAATGTTGCTGACGGCCTTTGTGCTTTCTTGGGGTTTAGTTCGCGATGAATAACAGCTACGACTAGTACCAGTCAACAATCTGAAAATTGGGAGTTATAAATGAATAATGAAATAAATATTTTTGAAGTATATGAATTCCTGCCGGGGCTTAATTGTAAAAGCTGTGGCGAGAACACTTGTATGGCTTTTGCCGAAAAGTTGATCAAAGGGCAAAAAACGATTGCTGCTTGTGCACCGCTTAGAGATAATATATATAAGGAAAGAAAAGAGGAATTGCTTGAACTGCTTAGGAGTGCTAATGAAGCAAAATTAAATTGTTGACAGCTTGTTTGAGAAAGAATGCGACTTGTTCTTGTGATTTTATTTGTTTTGGCTTATAATGAAAATAGAATTTTTAGAAACACTAATTTTTAAGGCGGGAAAGTAAGGGTATAATATGGCTAAACCGAGAAATGATATTGAAGTAAAAGAACGTATTTATCAGGCTGCAAAAACCTTGTTTCTTGAATTGGGGTATAAAAAAACCACCTACCGGGAAATTGCTGAAATGGTCAACGCCAATGGCGGATTGATTACTTATTATTATGGATCAAAAAGTAAATTGGGCTTGATGGTTTATAATGAATACATGAAGCAAATTAAGGAAATGGTTAAAAAGCAGTTCGAAGTTAAGAATATCGAATACGACCTGCTGACTGCCACTGCAACTGAAATTCGTGTTCATGGTCGGTTGATGCTGATTAATCGTAGTCTAAGCAGATTCTATACAGATCTTTTATCGGAGAATGTTTTATATAAAGGCACCGCGGTAGCCGTTGATTATTTCCGCCTTTTAGTCGAACAGTATGGCGAAAAAATGCCGGAATATAAAATGAAACTCCTTACGTACGGTAATTTTGGTTTTCAGCAGGGGATTTCACTAGCCCGTGAAATTGGTGAGATTGATTGTTCATCAAAAGAGTTTGATGATGCAAATATTGAAGTATTCCTTTTGCTTTTAGGGATAGACAATAAAAAAGTTAAAGAAGTATTGGAAGTTTCATCAAAGCTGGAAAAAGAAATGCCTGATATATTTGTTAAAAAAGGATTTGAATTAAGTATAGCGGCGGAATAAAGTCATAAAATATGAAATCAATCTAAGAAGAAACGATAATCGTGGGAGCACTCTTATCGTTTTTTTATTTATGTAAAAGGCGGTAAACCGGGAATGATTAAAAATCAGTTATTTCTAATGGATGTCAGACCTTTATACGATGAGGATAAATTTAAACAAACGCTCGATGAAATGGATTCACTTCGAGTTCAAAAGGTTAATAGGTTAAAGACGGTTGAGGTAAAAGCCTTGTCGCTGGGAGCAGGCCTACTTTTAAAACGGGCGGAACAAAAGTATTTTAAACATGGACAGGCCCCTGAGCTGGTCATTAATAACTGTGGTAAGCCTTCTTATAAAGGTGTGACAGACTTTTACTTTAATCTGTCCCATTCCGACTATTTGGCAGTTTGTGGAATTGGTCCCAGGCCAGTGGGTGTGGATGTGCAAAAAATTGGAGCGGCGAAACTTTCACTGGCCAAGCGGTTTTTTCATCAAAAAGAGTATGATTTCCTGAAACAGCTTCCAGAGAAGGTTCAGGCAGCCGGTTTTTCTCAGATCTGGTCGGCTAAGGAGAGTTTTATAAAATATCAGGGATCGGGCCTGGGTTTTCCACTTAATGCTTTTTTTCTTGAATTTACCTTTACTTCAGGAGTCTGGAGGGTTGAAAACTGCAGTGAACCGGGAGTTTATTTTAGAAACTATTCATTATCCCAGGAGTATGCGGTCTGGTTTTGTGGAGCGTCTGCTGCGTTTGAAGAGAATTCAGTCTGGGTTGAAATTTAATTTGAAATGGAGGTGACTAATGATGGATGAGAAAAAAAAAGAAAATCTCTGGACGGTTTTTGCAACGTTTTTTAAAATAGGTCTCTTTACCTTTGGTGGTGGATATGCCATGATTTCTTTAATCGAATATGAAATGGTGGAGCGGCACCACTGGATTGAAAGTGAAGATATTGTAGATATGATAGCTATTGCTGAAGCTACCCCTGGAGTGATTTCAGTGAATACAGCAACTTTTGTCGGATACAAGATCGGTGGTGGAATGGTTGGTTCAATAGCAGCAACATTTGGGGTGGTTTTACCGTCGCTGCTGATTATTTCGGTAATTGCCACCTTTTTTGAGTCTTTCCAGAAGATTTTATGGGTGCAATATGCCTTTCAGGGAATTCGCGCCGGGATCAGTGTCCTGGTCCTGGGTGCAGCGATAAAACTTGGTAAAAAGGGAGAGTATCATCTGCTTACGGTGGCAACGCTGATTGTTTCATTTATTGTGGCGGTTTTCACGGACTTGAACGTTATATTTCTGATTATCGGCGGTGGGTTGATTGGTATTCTTCATCAGGTAGTGCTTAATAAGGCAATGATTCAGGACAATAAGGAAAATCATGATATACATTAATTTATTTATCACATTTTTTAAAATCGGCCTCTTTACCATTGGGGGCGGCTATGCGATGATTCCACTAATTCAGCAGGAAGTACTGAAAAATGGATGGCTGACCATGACAGATTTTGTCAATTTTCTCGCTGTGGCCGAGTCAACCCCAGGGGCTTTTGCGGTCAATATTGCGACCTTTGTCGGGATGGGAACGGCGGGTATTTTTGGTGCCATTGTGTCAACGACGGCTGTCGTCCTGCCCTCTTTAATCATTATTGTGCTGATTGCCAAGGTGTTTACTAATTTTCAGGATAATAAGTGGGTTAGGGGCGCTCTGTACGGGATCCGACCGGTAGTGATTGCCTTAGTTGCCTCAGCAGTGGTAAGTCTGATGGCCAAAGGTCTGCTTTTAGAGGGGACGGAAATTAACGGCATACAAAGTATTATAGAGGCCCTGCAGTTTAAGGAGCTATTAATCTTTGCACTCACTTCGGCTGCCTATTTTAAATTTAAGCTTCATCCGATTCAATTGGTACTTCTATCTGGTGGATTGGGAATCATCTTATTTGGAATGGTTCCAACATTATTTTAAAAAAATTTAAATAAGACGATATGTCACATAACCGTCACAATATTCTGCTAATATTTCCTTGGATGATAATCAAGGTTTATAAGGAGAAAAAAATGTCCATACTAATAAATGTTATGGCCGCCTGGATTGCTGTTGTTTTAGCAGTCCTATTGTCGGTGGTTTATATATTAAGAATTGTCAATAAAGGGAAAGGTAAAGATACTTTTATCGGGCAGCTCAATAGAAAGCTGAGAAATGTTCACAAGCCGATGGGTATTCTTTTTGTGATTGTTGCCTGTATCCACGGTTTCTTTTCGTCAGGCGCTGTTTTTTCTTTAAACTTCGGAAGCTTTTGTATGGTTACCGGGATCCTTTTAGGTTTGACCTATTGGTTGCGTAAAGCCTATAAAGGTCAGTGTTCCTGGTGTAAACCACATCGAGTACTGACTGTGGTTCTGCTTGTTTTTTTGGGAATTCACCTTTGGGAAGTGGGTGGAATTATGGGGCCTGAAGCATTTGTAATGGCCTTTTCCAATGAGCTGGAAGCAGAAGTGCAGAATATTTACGGTAGTGAAGATGACCAACCTACCGTAGATGAAACAACAACTGATGAAAAGGAAACTGCAACTGCTTCAGAAGATACGACCTTATCAGATTCTACAGTTGATCAAACGATTGAGGAAGTTAATCAGAATTTATTTATAGGAACAGCCGATATTGCTGATGGGACTTATACTGGCGTGGCTGATGGTTATGGCCCAGATTTGACAGTATCAGTGACTGTCAGTGACAATCAAATCACATCAGTGGAAGTGGTTTCCCATAATGAACATGGTGAAAAATATTACGGCCGAGCGATCGATGCTGTACCCGCTTCAATTGTTGCTAATCAGACCCCTTATGTAGATGCTATCTCAGGTGCAACCTATACATCAAACGGAATCATGAATGCGGTTGTAGATGCGCTGCAACAGGGACTTGTTTCGGGAAGTATCTGAGTTGAATAAACTTAAGTATCGTCAAGTATAGAACAACATCAGAGAAGAGAACCGGGATGCAGAGAGTGGCCGATAGCCTTGACAAAAGTGATGGAACAAGGTAAGATAAAACTGACATAAAAATAAAAGTGTTACTGAACGCAGACATTAACAGGAATCAGAATTATCGTTCTGGTCGGTTAGTGTCTTTTTTTATTGCGGGGGAGGAATTAAAATGCCAAAAATTTCTGAAATCAATTTGATCCGACACTGTGAAACACCGACGCTGATGATTCGGACAGAAACAACGATTAGTGAGTTGCCGCAATTGATTGGCACTTCCTACGGGGAGATTATGGATTATCTTAAGAATTGCGGGGAACAGAGTGCTGATAGCCCATTTGTTTTATATCATAATTTTGATTTTCAAAAAATGGATGTAGAGATTGGCTTTCCGGTGGCCAGGAAACTGGCGGGAAACGGTAAAATTGAAGCGTCTGTAATTCCCGAGCAGGATATGATTTATTGTATGTATCAGGGTCCCTATAAAAAAATTGGTCCGACCTATAAGGCGATGTATCAGTGGGCCGAGGAACATGGACTTGAAGTTGAGCAAAAGGTTTATGAGTTTTATTATAATGGTCTTGAGGTTTCTGAGGATCTCCTTTTAACTAAGATTCTGATGCCGGTAAAAATTTAATTTTATCTGGACGAAAGTGCTCCAATCCATTAAAATAGGAAGC
Organism: Eubacteriaceae bacterium ES3; assembly: GCA_030586155.1. Taxonomy (NCBI): domain Bacteria; kingdom Bacillati; phylum Bacillota; class Clostridia; order Eubacteriales; family Eubacteriaceae; species Eubacteriaceae bacterium ES3. Next base: position 292,210 of record CP130741.1, read on the forward strand.
AGTGAAAAAGTAACTGGGGGAAAAAATGATCGCATATCGAAGAGAACTGCATTTTAATCTGCCGACACGCAGAGGGCTGGTTAATATTACCGGAGATGTTGAAAAGGCATTAAAGGAAAGTGGAATCAAAGAGGGAATGATACTGGTTAATGCCATGAACATCACAGCCAGTGTCTTTATCAATGATGATGAAGGCGGCCTGCATCATGATTATGAAGTATGGCTGGAAAAACTGGCTCCGGAAAAACCATACAGCCAGTATCGTCATAATGGCTTTGAGGACAATGCTGATGCCCACCTGAAACGTACTATTATGGGCAGAGAGACGGTTGTTGCAGTGACAGAAGGTAAACTCGATTTTGGCACTTGGGAACAGATCTTTTATTTTGAATTCGACGGAAAAAGAGAAAAGCGGGTGCTGGTTAAAATTATCGGTGAATAAAAAAAGAAGCGGGCAAGCCGCTTCTTTTTTTATTCTTCGCCAACGCAGCCCTGGGGGAATTCTGGGGAGCAGACGGTTTCCATATAATCAATATCATCGAGCTGGGCTTCCCATAGGCCATGGATATCACAGTAGGCATAAACAGCCACCACGTCCAGGGGATCAATGTTGAAACTGGCTTTGGGTTCATCTGCTGGGGTAAGCTGGACGAAACTTCCACCATTACGGGTTTTTACAAAGATCCAAAGAATGGAATGGTCAGGTGTCATCGGATGGGGGATACTGCCTACATTGACCGTAATTTCCTGGTCACCATTAGTGACAACTGGGATATGTTTTTCGGTTGACGCTTCGATAGTGTTGGGGGTCAGTTCAGTCATGTTATGGTTGCAGTTTTGAGAAATTGTGCCGTGCAGTTCAAGCAATACGCCAGTACAGTCGTTGCACTGAAAAAGATTAGATTCGTTCATGGAGAGCCTCCTTAAGTAATTGGAAATTAACCAGATTTAGAAATAATTATTTTGGAATAGTTCAAAATAGTGTTTAATTTCCTAGTATACATACCCTGTTTTTTAAGAAGTATTTATGATGAATAGATTTTTCTTAAAGGAAGGGAAATAAACTTGTTTTTCACAGACGGTTGCGTTATAATACATTAGTCGTGCTAGATGGAGAGTTAGCGGTGCTTTGTAACCTGCAATCCGCTACAGCAGGATTGAATTCCCCATGGAGGCTTCAGGTTTTGAGGTCTGCCGGAGGCAAGTGGTGTTGACAGTTGGACCCTTCGCAATAGAAACTTATGAACCCCGTCAGGTCAGGAATGAAGCAGCGGTAAGTAAGACCTTTTATGTGCCGGAGGATACTCTGACTCGAGCAAACTACCGACGTAACGCTTGGAGGCTGATTGTCGAAGTGGGGTGCACGACAAAATAGTTTTTTAATAATACCAAACCTTTGTTGGTATTTTTTTTATGGGCATTTTCGGATAAAAAAAAGACATCCTTCAATAAATATTTGAGATTGTCTGTATTTTGTCAAAACTTGTTGATATAATAATTTTAATTCTATGCGATCAAAAGGTTTAGTTTACAGAGAATGAAGAATAATTTATGAATAGAGAGGAAAACCCATGCGATTTTTTCAAGTGAAGCCGGCAATTTATTATGGGGAGGATTCCCTGAAGCGAGTTCAGGAAGGTAATTACAAGAATGTTTGTATTGCTACTGATGCAGGGATGGTAAAATTCGGGATTCTTAAAATGCTCACCGATTTACTGGATGAGAAGGGGATCACCTACCATGTTTTCTCTGACATCGAATCAGATCCTTCAACAGATATTGTGGAGAAGGGGCTGATGCATATTATTATGAATAAACCCGATGCCTTAATTGCTATTGGTGGCGGTTCTGTTATTGATGCAGCAAAAGCCATCATCTATTATTGTGTTAATTTCAAACGGATTTTCTTTGAAGACCGTTATGTGCACAAACCGGAATTTATTGCCATTCCGACTACCGCTGGTACAGGTTCTGAAGTCACAGAATATGCGGTAATAACCGATAAAAAAAATAATACAAAAATTCCTTTAACGGATATTTTGATGATGCCGGATACTGCGATTCTTGATCCTAAGCTGATTGAGAGTGTTCCGCCGGGAGCAACTGCAGCGACCGGGATGGACGTGTTAACCCATGCCATTGAGTCTTATATCTCCACCGGTAATAATCCGTTTTCTCGCTGTTATGCCAGTAAAGCGGTAGAACTGGTCTTTAAAAGCCTGTTCAACAGTTATGAAAATGGTTCTAATCTGGATGCTAAATCCAGTATGCAGACTGCTTCATGTATGGCGGGAATCGCCTTTAACAGTGCTGGACTGGGTATTACTCACAGTATTGCCCATGCCTTTGGTGCTAACTTTCATATACCGCATGGTCTGGCCAATGCCATTGTTTTACCTTATGTGATTAAATTCAACGGTCAGAGTCCTCGGGTGGAACACCTCTATCAACGGCTGTTAAGTGCAACAGGCATTTTAAATGTGTGTGGGGATGCCAATGTAACCATGTATAACAGTGTTGTAGCCTTGAGCGAGTCGCTGAATATACCGAGTTGTCTAAAGGATGCAGGCGTTAGCGAAGAAGATTATCTTAAAGATCGGGAAAGCATGCTTAAAAAGGCCCTGGCAGATGTTTGTACAACGACAAACCCTGTTCCGGTTGGCTATGAGGAAATGAAAGCGGTAATGGATCAGGCTTATTACGGCGAATAAAAACAACTAAAAAATAATAAGTAATTTGAGCATTTCATATAGGATTGATTTAAATCCTTATGGAATGCTTTTGTTTATTTGTGGCCTGCTTGTCTTGACAGCCGATCAGGGATATAATTGAGAAAAAATAATGAGCTGGGAAGAATATGAAAAGTTACAAAGCATTTAAAGAAAAATATGATATCCGTTTAAACAGACAACAGGAAGAAGCACTGCTTATGAAAAATGGGCAGACACTTTTGCTGGCTGTCCCGGGCAGCGGAAAAACAACGGTTATCATCAACCGGATTGCTTACCTGATCCAGGTCGAAAATGTTAATCCTTCAGCTATCCTGGCCCTTACTTTCAGTCGGATGGGAGCCAGAGACCTGAAACAGCGTTACAGTAAAAGTTTTGGACAGGATGATATTCATTTCAGTACCATTCATTCTTTCTCCTTATCGGTTATCAGGCAGTACGAAAGACAGTATCACAGAAAAGCTTTCGAGGTGCTGGCAAATGTAACGCCGGTCATTAGAAAGCTTTATCAGGAACTTTTTAATGCGTATCCGTCAGAAAATGACTTGTCAGAGATTGTTCAAAGAATCGGGTATGTTAAAAACATGATGCTGAGTGAGCAGGAGATTAAAGCGCTGCCGACACTGGAAATTGATTTTTATAAACTTTTTGAGGCTTTTGAAGCAAAAAAACAGAGACAAGGTTTGATGGATTTTGATGATCTTCTCAAATACACGTATGGTCTTTTAAAAAGACACCCGGAAATGCTAAAAGTTTTTAAAGAACGTTATCGTTATATTCATCTGGATGAGGCCCAGGATACGTCCAAGATTCAGTTTAGGATAGTTGAACTGCTGACTGGAAAAAATGGCAACCTGTTTATGGTTGGCGATGAAGATCAGAGTATTTATGGATTTCGTGGGGCTTTTCCGCAGTTTCTACTATCCTTTAAAGAGGTTTGGCCGACTGGCCGGGTGCTTTTGATGGAAACAAATTATCGCAGCAGCCAGGCGATTGTTGCCAGTGCCAATCAATTTATTAAGCTAAACAGTGAGCGCTACGAAAAAAAAATGGAGACGCCTAATAAAAAAGGGATTCCGGTAAAAAGGGAATGGGTAAAAAGTCTGGAGGCTCAGTATCGTCTGATTCTTGAATCGATTAGAAAAGAAGGGAAAGAAACGGCGGTTTTATACAGAAATAACGAATCAGCCATTCCGTTGGTGGATCTTTTAGACCGGGAGGGAGTACCTTTTTTAATAAAAGAGCATACACCGGCTTTTTTTAATCATTTTATAGTGAAAGATATCTGGTCATTTTATGAATTTTCCAAACGACCAAATGATTTTGAGTTGTTTTCGCAGTTATACTATAAAATGGATCTGGCTATTTCTAAAGACATGGTTAATTCGCTTAAAATGCGGGGGAGTGATACGGCAATAAGGGCATTAATCAGGGGAAATAAGGAAAAATCCTGGCTGGTAGCGAGACTGGAAACGGTGGAAAAGTTGTTGAATCGCTTAAGAATGGAGACGCCACAAAAGGGAATTGATCTGATTCTTGACGAGATGGGATATCGGGGTTATCTGCAGTTTAAAATTGGTTCTGGTCATTCGGAAGAGAGTCTTAACCAGAAATTATCGGTTTTAAAAATTCTGGCCGGGAGGTCGGATACCTTTTCAGAGTATTTCATGCATCTTGAAGAACTCAGTGAAAAGTTGATGGAAAAACGGATTTATCAGCAGAAAAAACCGCGGGTAACCTTATCAACTTTCCATTCAAGTAAAGGCCTGGAGTTTGAAAAGGTCTTTGTGATCGATGCGGTGGAAGGGACAATTCCTTGCCCTGGCAGCAGAGAAGAGCTGAGTCTTTTTGGTGAAGAAGTACGGCTTTTTTATGTGGGAGCTACCAGAGCCAAGAAGGAACTGATTTATATCTGTGTCAGTGATCAGAAAAATGGAATCTTTCCCTCATCTTTTATAAGCTATTTAATTGATGGGATTCCACCTGAAAAGCCGGTTGTTCAAAATGAAAAAGGTGCTGAAAGTTTCGGTGTTAGAAATAATTTCAATAAGCCTGTAAAAGTTGTAACGTCATATTCAGAACAGGAGCTGAAGGCCTATAAGCCGGGTGTGGTTGTGACCCATCGTCGCTTTGGAAAAGGTGAAATTATAGAGAAAAACGGCGATGTGGTTAAAGTCAATTTTGAAAAGGCAGGTAACAAGAAAATGAATCTTTCAGTCTGCCTGGAGAATGGAGTTATTCATTAAGCACAATTCAGATAAAGTTACAATTGAATAAACGAGAAAAATAATAAGTTGATTCGAAAAATTTGATTTTAGACTGGGAATTGGCTATAATAGGTTAAGTGCTTAGGAGATAAGGGAGAAGATGAAAACAAAAAAGATGAAACGCAATCGGTTCAGAGTTATTTTGGATGAGACCATTGGAGAACAATCCGGATGCCGAATTCTCGAAGATACTGAGACCGGAGTTAATTATTTATATCATTATGATCAGTTAGGCAGTGGGTTGACGGTACTCGTAGATGAGGAAGGGGCGCCGGTAGTGGGCCCGCAGCGCTAATAAATAGAACGAGCAGTTTGCCAGGCCCGGAAGCTAAATTCTGGGCTTTTTTGTATGGTTCGGTTTATATAAAGATTTATAGTGTATATAATAAGAAGAATAAATAATGGGAGGTAGCAAATGAGTTCATATATTGATGCCATTATGGCCAGAGAGATTCTTGATTCCCGGGGAAATCCGACAATAGAAGTGGATGTGATTCTTGAGGATGGGACCCTTGGGAGAAGTATTGTTCCGTCAGGGGCTTCTACCGGAGCTTTCGAAGCTGTTGAACTGAGAGACGGTGACAAGAACAGATATCAGGGAAAAGGGGTGCTTAAAGCGGTTGCCAATGTGAACTATGCAGCTGAATACCTTATCGGGATAGATGCCTGTGACCAGCTTGCTATTGATGCCGCACTAATTGCTTTGGATGGTACCGAAAATAAAGGCAAGCTGGGCGCGAATGCAATTCTGGGAATATCCATGGCGGTTTCTTATGCAGCGGCAAATTCTCTGAATTTACCTCTATACCGGTATTTAGGCGGAATTAACGCTAAGACCCTGCCAACCCCAATGATGAATATCTTAAATGGTGGTGAACATGCTGATAATAACGTAGACATTCAGGAATTTATGATCATGCCAGTCGGTGCCAAATCTTTCAAAGAAGCGGTGCGAATGGGGGCAGAAACTTTTCATCAGCTGAAAAAAGTTCTGTCTTCAAAAGGGATGACCACATCTGTTGGCGATGAAGGCGGTTTTGCTCCGAACCTGCAATCCAATGAAGAAGCTCTTCAGGTTATTGTAGATGCGATTAAGGAAGCCGGTTATGTACCAGGTGAGGATATCATGCTGGCCATGGATGTGGCAGCCTCAGAACTTTATGATAAAGAAACAAAAAAATATCTTTTAAAAGGTGAAGGCGTTGAGAAAACTGCTGAAGAAATGATTGACTTTTATGAAATGCTGCTTTCTAAATACCCGATTATCTCCATCGAAGATGGATTGGATGAAGAGGATTGGGAGGGTTGGAAACTGATGACTGATCGCCTGGGAAAAAAAGTTCAATTGGTTGGAGATGATCTGTTTGTGACCAATACGACCCGACTTAAAAAAGGAATTGATCAAGGCATTGCTAATTCAATTCTAATTAAAGTTAATCAGATTGGTAGCCTGACAGAGACGCTGGATGCTATCGAAATGGGAAAACGGGCCGGTTATACTGCGGTGGTTTCCCACCGATCCGGTGAAACAGAGGATGTGACGATCGCCGATCTGGTCGTGGCGGTAAACGCCGGGCAGATTAAAACCGGAGCCCCCTCGAGAACGGACCGGGTTGCCAAGTATAATCAGCTGATTCGGATTGAGGAAGAACTGGGTAAACTGGCTGTTTATGCTGGAAAAGATGCCTTCTATAATTTAAAGTAGAGAGCCAGTTGTCACCATACTCAAGTGCCCCGGTAACGGGGCACTTTTTAGAAAGGAAGAAACAATGAAACTAAAAGGCATGGCCATTGCGTCCCATCCGCCGGTCTTGATTCCGGAAGTCGGACAGGGTCGGGAAACAGAAGCGCCAAAAACACTGCAGGGAATGCGGGACCTGGCTAAAAAAATAGTTGAGGTAAAACCCAAAACTATTGTTTGCATCACACCACATGGGAATGTTTTTCGCGATGGTGTTGCAGTTATTTATGAAAATAAGATATCTGGCGATCTGTCGAAATTTGGCAGTCCTGAAATTACAATGGATAAAAAATGCGATATGGAATTACTTGACGAATTAAACCGCTCGTTTGCGATGAATCAGTGTCACAGTATTTTTTTGAATCAGCGGACTGCGGAAGAATATGAAATTAAACTGGAAATCGATCATGGGTTGCTAGTTCCATTATATTTTATTGATCGTTTCTATCAGGACTATAAAATTGTTCATATTACTATTGGTTTTCTGAGTCTGTATGAATTATATCAGATGGGTGTGGCGATTCGGGAAGCAGTTGAGCGAACGAACAGCGAGACGATTATTCTGACCAGTGCAGACTTATCCCATTGTCTTAAGGATGAGGGGCCTTATCAGTTTAATCAGATGGGTCCGGTTTTTGACGAAAATATTATTTATGGCATCAGTAAAAAAGATTACTATTCTATTTTAACAATTCCCCATGAAGTTTATGAGCCGGCTGGTCAGTGTGGACTAAGGCCAATCGCGATGGGGCTGGGAGCCCTTGACGGCCATGAGACAGAGTCTGAAGTCTATTCTTATGAAGGTCCCTTTGGGGTTGGCTATCTGACCGCTTATATAGAAATGAAAGAAGACAAAATTGACAGTCTTCTTGAGCGATATGAAGCAGACCAACGGATGGCCTATAAAAATAGACGCTCCAGTGAATCGGCTTTCGTGGCCCTGGCCAGAGCTTCTGTTAATGCCTGGGTTCAAAGGGGGCGGAAATTAAATTTTACCCACTATAAGGATCAGGTTGAGATCGAAGAAAAGGCGCTAAAGGAACTTGAGTATCAGCAGGCTGGAGTTTTTGTTTCAATTCATAAACAGGGTGAACTGAGAGGCTGTATCGGAACGACACAAGCAGTCACCGAGAATATTGCCCAGGAGATTATTCGTAATGCCATTGAAGCGGCGGCCTACGATCCCCGATTTTTACCGATTGAAGAAGCTGAGTTGATGGATCTGGAAATAAAAGTGGATATCTTGGGTCTAGCCGAAAAAATTGACAGTATCGATCAGCTGGACGCGAAAAAATATGGGGTAATTGTGGAAAAAGGCTTGCATCGGGGGCTCTTGCTGCCGGATCTTGAAGGTGTGAATACAGTCTCAGATCAGCTTGCTATTGCCAGGCAGAAAGCCGGAATTATGGATAGTGAGACCGATGTGGATTTATACCGTTTTGAAGTCAAACGTTATTCTTAATAAATTAATTATCACTAATTAAGTCTTAAAGGACTTTTACCGCTATTGAGAAATCAGCGGTAAAAGTTTTTTAAAGGCTACCGGAAGGGTTAAGCGATCCGTTTCATTGATTGGGATGAAACAGATCGATTGCTCCTGGGAGTGCTTGTCCAGCTTGTATTGAGCCGCTGATTCTTTTAAGGAAGCGGGCGAACGAAAGATATAGACATCTATTTCCCAGATGATATGGGTGAAAATATGCCGGCTGTGTCCTGCAAGTTTGGGTTCGGGCAGGGTTTTAAAATAAGTATTCAAATGCTGTCTGATTGCCTGGCCGGGGCATTCGCCTTGGGGAATGATTGGAAAGGACCACATCCCGGATAGAAGGCCCTTTTCGTCGCGTCGGACAAAAAGCAGATCCTGATTTTGACAAAGAACACCGACTTCCATATTGATGGTTTTTTGTCTGTTTTTTTTCTTTTTAAGCGGAAGTATCTCCTGTGTTCCCTTTAAGTAGGCCTGACAGCCATCTATCAGGGGGCAGAGCAGACATTTTGGGCTTTTGGGGGTACAAATCATAGCCCCCAGTTCCATTAAAGCTTCATTAAAATCACCGGAATTTTCGGGAAGAAGACTTTCAAGCCATTGCGTAATGTGTTTTTTAGTTTTGTTTTCACCAATATCAAGCTTGCTGTTCAGAAAGCGGCTGATAACCCTCAGAACATTACCGTCAACTGCGGTAACTGCCTGGTTAAAAGCGATGCTGGCAATGGCGCCGCCGGTATAGGGGCCAATGCCGGGCAGTTTGATTAAAGTATTATAATCAGAGGGAAAGGAACCTGAATAGTCTCTTTCAATTATTTGGGCGGCCTTATGCAGGTTGCGTGCTCGAGAATAGTAGCCCAGTCCTTCCCATGCTTTCAAGACGTCGGCCTCATTGGCAGCGGCCAGGGAGGACAGATCCGGAAATTTTTCTATAAAGCGGTTGTAATAAGGAATCAAGGTATCAATTTGAGTTTGCTGGGCCATAATTTCGGAGATCCAGATGTTGTAAGGATTTTTGGTTTCCCGAAAGGGTAGTGAGCGCTTGTTTTTATAAAACCATTCAAGCGTATTGTTCTGCAGGATCAAAATCACTGAAGCAGGTACAGTAAAATAGGGCATGGGTACTCCTTGAGAATTGCGGATTTTAGTAGGATTAAGTATAACGAATGAATCTAAAGGATATCTTGAGAAGATGCTCAGCGTTTACAGTTCATGGCAAAAATTTATACTTTCCCTCCATTGGATAGCAAAAATGGCTTTATATTGGTGTTTTTTGTGGGATTGAATTACCCTTTGATGGGCTGTAGCCGACAAATTTCTTGACAGAAAATGGATAGGATGTTAAACTAATCGTAACGAATATGTAAAGTTTTAGATGATGTGTTGACAAGATGAAAGGTTTTTTATGAATAATAAAAGAGAAACTGGGGGCTTTCTTAAGAAATTTCCAGGCGTCAAGATAGGGATTATTGGTTTAATCCTGCTTTTGGTGGTTGGGGTTTCCAGTGCTTTTACCGTGGAAAAAGAAATTCGCGTCACTTATGATGGTGATACGGTAATGGCAGAAGGAAAGTTATTAGAGACACTTGAAGAAGTCCTCATTGCCAATGATCTTCCAGTAAGTGAAGAATACCAGTACAGCAGTTCTCTGACATCTTTATTTAAAGATGTGGCAGAAGTAGAAATCACTGAAAAAGTCAGAGGAGATCTGTTTGTAGATGGTGAAACAATTGAATATTTTGCAGGTGACGAAACAGTCGGTGAACTGCTTTCTAACATGGATGTAGAACTGGATGAGAATGACCGGGTTGAACCGTCAGAAGATACAGTTATCACTGAAGATACCGGAGATATCAAGGTAATTCGGGTAGATGTTGTAGAAAGTTCTGAAGTTCGCGAAATGCCGATGACGGTAACCATTAATGAAAACAGCGAATTGCCGGTAGGTGCTCGAGTAGTGATGCAGGTTGGCCAAAACGGCAAGAGCAATGTGACAGAACGTATTTATTATGAAAATGGCGTTGAAGTTAAACGTGAAGTAATAAAGAGTCAGATCGTTGATGCGCCGCAGGAAGAAATTATCGAAGTTGGCCCGACTACGACAGTAACTGTCCCTTCTAAGGTTCAGGTGACGAAAAACTCTGATAATATCAATGTTGAAGCTAGTGATGATGCCAATGGAACAGAATCATCAGTTAACGAGTCAGGGTTCTATGGTAGTATGACAGTTAGTGCGACCGCATATACCGCGACCGGGAATAATACAGCCTGTGGATTACCGCCGCAGGAAGGCAGAACTATTGCAACTTGGGCAGGAATTCCTTTTGGAACGAAAGTTTATATTCCGGCTCTTGGTGGAGTTTATACTGTTGAGGATCGTGGTGGTGCTGTAACCTACGGAATTATTGATATTTATATGGATACTGAAGCAGATTGTATCGCCTGGGGAAGACAGACGATTGAAATCTATTTTCTTGAAGAATAAGAAAGAATATGAGCTCCATGAATTAATCTAACAAAATTAATTCATGGAGTTTTTTTATTGAAAAAATAAGTCTTAAAATTTCCAATTCGGTTTTACTGGCTCAATTGAAAGAGACGAAAGGGTCTGGAAATAATTTTAGGAAGATAATGTACTAAAAAAATACAAAATAAACAAAAGAGTCTCTGTTCTTTGTATACAATAATTGCTATACTAGCATTATGTAAAAAATTAAGAGACAAAGAAGTCTTATGATAGTGTGGAGGTAATGATGGAGATTAAAGTAATCAGAGCTAATGAGCCAAAAGATAAGCCAGACAGCGACAAATTGGAATTCGGGGTCAATTTTACCGATCATATGTTTATGATGGATTATACGGAAGGGCTGGGGTGGCATGACGCGACGATTCTTCCATATGGTCCAATTGAGCTGATGCCTTCGGCGATGGTACTTCATTATGCCCAGGAAGTTTTTGAAGGATTAAAAGCCTACCGGACGTCAGAGGGAGAGGTTCAGTTCTTTAGACCTCTGGAAAATTTTAGACGTTTAAACCGATCAAATGAAAGAATGTGTATCCCTCAGGTAGATGAAGAATTTTTGATGGAAGCCCTTAAAGAATTGGTCAAGCTGGATGTAAGCTGGATTCCGGAAGGACCTGGGACTTCTTTATATATTCGGCCATTTATTTTTGCAACGGATCCCTATATTGGGGTACGCGTTTCAAAACAATATAAATTTATGATAATCATGTCGCCGGTTGGATCCTATTATAAAGGTGGAATGGCCCCCTGCAGTATTTATGTGGAAAATGAATATGCCAGAACTGTCAGGGGAGGTACCGGAGAAGCAAAATGCGGGGGAAATTATGCTGGTGGACTTGCCGCTCAACAGAAGGTCAAAAAATTGGGTTACGAACAGATTTTATGGCTGGACGGGGAGACTAGAACCTATATTGAAGAGGTCGGTACCAGTAATGTATTTTTCCTGATCGATAATGAATTTGTCACCCCTTCCCTTGAAGGAACAATTCTCCCGGGAATTACCAGAAAAAGTGTGATTGAACTCTTAAAACATTGGGGCGAGAAAGTTGTGGAGAGAAGGATCACGATTGATGAACTCTATGAAGCTTACCAGGCCGGAAAAGTAAAAGAAGCTTTCGCAACGGGCACAGCGGCTGTTATTTCGCCAATTGGGACTTTAGGGTGGAAAGATGCTGAAATGACGTTTAATGACGGTAAAATCGGCGAATATGCCCAAAAAATCTATGATACACTCTATGGGATCCAGGTCGGTGAAGAAAAAGATGAGCTGGGTTGGATTGAGAAAATATAATAAAAATAATATTTAAAAAATATTAAAAAACTTTTTTCGAAATGCTTGACAATGATGGTTTTACCAGCTATAATAAGTCTTGCATTTCGAAATTACGAGAGGTACCGAAGTGGTCATAACGGGGCGGTCTTGAAAACCGTTAGGGTGCAAGCCCACGTGGGTTCGAATCCCACCCTCTCGGCCATTCAAATGCAAATTGATTAGTTTCAACCATTATTTATTACCTTTGGGGAGAAGTACTCAAGTGGCTATAAGAGGTGCCCCTGCTAAGGGTATAGGCCGTTAACGCGGTGCGAGGGTTCAAATCCCTCCTTCTCCGCCATTTAATATTACGCATTAAACTTAGACCTGCTACGATTGTGGCAGGTTTTTTGTCGTTGGAAATTTTCATTATTTCAAATAAATCGATTTTTCTTTTGGAGATTAGTTCTTCCTAGCGATTTGTAAATCTTTTTCATAAAATTCAAAGGAAAGCATCAGGTACAAGCATACTCGCCAATCATTTAAGTCTACTCGTGTTAGTTTAACAATTTGTTCCATTCGGCTTAGAAAAGTGCTGCGCGCAATATAAAGAGCTTTTGCCGTAGCAGATGCATTAAACTGATTTTTTAAATACATCAGTAAAGTCTCATAATGGCTGGTATGATTATTTTGGTCATATTCGCGCAACTTTAGAATCACAGGACTACAAACCTGCTCGGGAGAAAAATTTCCTTGTGCGGATTTTAACAGATGATCGAGGGCATAATGGTCAAAATGGTATATCCAAATCTCCGGTTCTTTCTTTTTCCCTATTTGAAAAGCTATTTTTGTCTGCTCAAAGGCTTGAAAAACGTTGGCTATATGAGAAAATCGTCGACTGACGGCAGCGATCAGCATACTGTCACGAATCAGCTGTGATAGCTCTTTAAAAAAATCGACTTCTTCAAATTTTTCGAAGACTGTAATATTCAGCAGTATAAGGGTATCATTTTTTTTCTGAATACAGCAAAGTCCCCGCCACTTTCGTTCAATCTGAGTGCCGATATAATTGGCATAGAGATAGGACTCATCTTTGATATTGGTAGTAAAGTGAATCAGATAGTAATCATCATCTTCTTTAAAGTCATTTTGTTTTAAGGTCGTTAGTAAGGTATAAGAATCTACGGAAATATCATCAATATAATCAGCAAAAACTTTTTTTAAAAGCTGAATGCTTCCGGTATCGCGTTCAAAAGATCCGCTAATGGCGTAAAGTTCTTCCAGAAATTTTGCCAGATAATTTAATACATGCGTATAAAAAAGATTTTTGGCGTTGTTGTCAGAATAGAGGGTTGCCAATCGACCAACATAAACATTATGAAAAAAAATATTCTTGTGCAGACAATGCTCTATTTCATTATACTGAAAGACTTCTTTGATGGAATCAAGAGCACTGAAACCCGGCTTTACAATCATCTTTTGAGCCTGATCGATGTCAAGGTCTGAGTATTCAGGCAGATATTTTCTGGTATAAGTTATAAAATGAAATTGCGTGTCTGCCAGTAAAAGCCATTGATCAACAATATTTGCTGTGTCCTGAAAAACTTTATCAAAGGTTGCGTAGTTATTGATGTTCTCAATCATGAGCGCTTCCCACTGATTAAATCTCAGAAATATCTGCATAATAAGATTAAAAACATGTGAAATCGGAATGTCGTCTTCAATAACAATCAGATTAATTTCTGAATTCAGAATATTTTCCGTTAAATTGCGATGACACACGAAAATAACATCCTCATACTTTTGTGCAATTTGTAGTGTTTCGGTGCTATCTACTACTACAATATGACCGGATAGGCGAATTCCCGCCTGATAAAATAATGGAAGATCGACTTTGATATCATCTGAAAAATACTTATAAATGCAATTATATTGTTTATTTAACTCATATTTAATTACTGAACCGTGTAAAAGCATTGGCCTGGCCTCCTTTTGATATTCTTAATACAAATTGTATTGTTTTTGTCCTGAAGTTTCAATAGCAATGACGGTTTTCTTGTTTTTTTTTTTGTAATATCATATAGACAAATAAAAAATTCAATTTTATAAGGAGAATTCGCCATGAAAAGAGAGAAATACGATCCTGTTAAAGAAAAGGAAATCGTGGGTATGGACCCACCTATCCACAGTGTAGAACTGATCGGAATGCTTGGAATACCAGCAATACCACATATGTATCGCCCAATTGAGAGACGAGAAAATTTCAAAATGTTATTCAGCGGACAAACTCCCTACTGGATTCCGGTTTGTGGCTGGTTTGGCGCTGACACCAACATGTTCAGGCCACGCCAGCAGCCTGACAATTATGCCAATCATCAGGCTTTTGACGGTGGCAGTCCGATTGATTATCGTAAAGCTGGCAATCTGCTAACGGGCTGGTTTGACTTGGAACTGCAGTGGGAAGAGAATGTTTGCGGTGCTACTGCCAAACCAGGACCTGCCAAGATCCAGGATATAAGTCACTGGGAAGATTATGTCAAAATGCCTAATTTAGATACAATGGACTGGGAATCCATTAAAAATGATAATCAGGACTATCTGGCTGGTGATCGGATCATTCAACTGGGCATTCAGTTTGGCATGTGGGAACGGTTGATGAACCTAATGGGAGTTGCCGAAGCAGCTGTCGCTCTAGTTGATGAAGACCAGCAAGACGGAGTCCATCGTTTCTTTGATCAGCTGGCTGATATTTATGTCGACTATATCCGCCGAATGAAAAATATTATCAATGTCGAAAGTGTATTTTTCCACGATGACTGGGGGACCAGTACGGGACCATTCTTCTCATTGGAGACCTGTCGGGAAATGATTGTACCCTATATCAAACGGGTGACTGAATGCTGTCATGAACTGGGAATCATTTTTGAACATCATAGTTGTGGTAAAGCAGAACGGCTGATTCCGGCAATGATTGAGCAGGGTGATGATTACTGGTATCCGCAGCCTTCATTAAATAACCTCGATGCCATGATTGAAACTTACAAGGATGCGCCGATGACTTTTGCTGTTGCCAGTCCGGTCATGACCAGTGATATGTCGGATGAAACCGTTCGGAAAATGGCTAAAGCATGGTTCGAAAAATATAAAGATAAGGGCATATTAATGACCATGAATGTCGATCCCATTGCCGAAAATGACCCCACTAAATATCCTGTTTTTGCTGAAGCTGTTTACGAATTCAGCCGGATCGCTTATCAGGACGTTGAACTATAAAATTTAAACTAGCTCAAAATGACAAGGAGAAAAGTATGATCATTATTGGTGAAAAAATTAATGGAGCGATTCCGTCAACTGCCAAAGCGATTGTAGCAAAAGATGCGGAATTTATTAAAAATCTGGCAATCAAACAGGCTGAAGCAGGTGCAGATTTTATTGATGTCTGTGCATCAGTAGATGACGATATCGAAATGGAAACGATGGAGTGGCTCATCGACATTGTTCAGGATGCCACAGATGTTCCGATTGCGGTGGATAGTCCGAATGTGTATACCTGTATTGAAGCAGCAAAGTTATGTAATAAACCGGGACTGTTCAACTCAGTATCGATGGAAGGTGATAAGATTGATGCAGCTTTCAGGGCAATTGCTGATACAAAATGGGAATGTGTGGCACTGTTAAACAGTGATGAAGGAATTCCTAAAACAGCAGCTGACCGTTTAAAAGTATTTGCAGATACAATGGCAAAATGTAAGGAATATAATATTGATCCTTCCAGAATGCACATTGATCCATTGATTGAAATGCTTTGTACATCAGAAGATGGTATCAATATGGTGACAGAAGTTATCAGAGACATCAAGAAACAGTATCCCAAAATTCATGTGACTGGAGCAGTCAGCAATATTTCATTCAACCTGCCAGCTCGTCGAATTGCCAACCAGGCTTTTGCAGTGCTTGCAATGAACGCCGGTATGGACTCCTTCATCCTTGATCCACTAAACAAGGACATGATGGGAATGCTTTTTGCTACAGAAGCCATGATGGGTGAAGATGAATACTGTATGCAATATATAGGCGCTTTCCGCGAAGGTATTTTTGTAAAATAAATAATCTTTGCACACACAAAGATAAAAAATAAAATTAAATTTTAAGGAGAAAGAATATGTCAACAATTGCAGAAGTAAAAACACTGGTAGAAACTGGAAAATCTAAAAAAGTAGGAGCTGCTGTACAGGCTACTTTGGATGTAGGCGTAGCTGCCCAGGAAATCCTGGATGGCATGATTGAATCCATGGGCGTTGTCGGAGAGAAATTCTCTGCCGGCGAAATCTTTGTTCCAGAAATGCTGATTGCTGCCAAAGCAATGTCAAAAGGCGTGGATATTTTAAAACCGGTTATGGCTGGTGAAAATTCTACTTCTTTAGGAACCTGTATTATGGGAACTGTTGCCGGAGACCTTCATGATATCGGTAAAAACCTGGTTGTTATGATGCTTGAAAGCTCAGGATTTGATATGGTTGACTTGGGTGTGGATGTACCTGCTGACAAATTCGTTGAAGCGGTTAAAGAAAACGATAATGTAGTTTTAGTTGCCTGCTCAGGTCTGTTGACTACTACAATGCCAGCTTTAAAAGAAGCAGTTCAGACTGTAAAAGCTGCTTACCCAGATCTTCCGGTGATTGTTGGTGGTGCGCCGGTCACGCCTGAATACGCAGATGAAATTGGAGCTGATGGATATGCACCGGATGCCGGAAGTTCAGCTGCTAAGGCGAAAGAGCTGATTGGAAAATAAGGTGCTAAATAACTTTTATCTAAGTGAAAAAAGTATTAGCAAAGTAGTTAAAAGAGGTGAAATTCAGATTAATTTCCCTCTTATTTTTGAAGAAGGGTGTTAATCTGAACACTGTTAAAACTTTTAATTGAAACAAAACATACAAAAAAGTATGTCCTTCAAACGAGTTTAATATGCAAATTAGATAGCTATTTGCAACAAAATTCTAGAGGAAAAAAATGCGGTTAGGGTGGATGAATTTAATTATCTTAATCTCTATTGATTAAGATAGATTCTTCTAAATACCCCAATAATGCGGATGAATTTATGTATGTAAAAAATAAATGTTGATTACTATAGCTAAATTTTAATTGAATCAGTAAGTTGAGTATGATCTTCGCCGTCATTTGAGATTACGCATTAAACCTGCTACGATTGTGGCAGGTTTTTTTATTTAGCTTTAGAAGACTTTTTTGTGGTATTTCCAAAAAAACTTTCACTGGATCTTCTTCTGCGTTTCAAATTTCAAATCATAAGCTTTTTAATAAAAGGAAGCCCCTGAAATCGCAGAGGCTTCTTTTTTCACAATTCTTATCTATAGGTCTTTCTTTTCCTAAGCATGAGAATAGCAGAAATGAATAATAGATTTATAATTATAACGGTTATAATTATAGTCAAGGAAGGGATAATATTTTCACGGTTAATTTTAGCTCTGATATAATAGAGAAGTTCTGATGTTGCAGAGGTAACAGGATTATTACTTACTTTAATAATAGTATTATTTCCTTCATCCGGAGTAATGATATCTCCTCCATCAATAACTAGTTCGTCATTTTCATTTACTACAACATTTAATTCAAGCGTTAAATCAACTGAATTAGCTCCGACTTCAACATAGCCATTCCGGCTTCCTGAGGAACCGTCATCAGACACATCCACATAGTCTAAACTTGCCGGTTGAAGGTCAATTGTAAAACGACCTATTTCTTCTGTTCCGTTTCTGAAGGTAAGATAATGGGTTTCAATGGATACATCATTAAAATAATACCATCCCTCGCTATTGGTAGTGGTTGTTTTTGGTGTAGAATTTAAAACTACTGTAACGCCGGCGATTGGGTTGCCATTTTCATCCTTTACGGTTCCTTGTATATCCAGCGTTGCTGTGATATCTTCTCTAATCTCCCAGACTGCATAGAGTGTTACATCTTTGGCTGGCATTTTATAAACTTCACCGAGGAGATACTCTACCGAATTATTACCTGCTACTGTAGACCAGCCAGCAAGAGTGAACAGATCTCTTGAAAATCCTGAACCATCTGAAAGAATTACATTTGAGTCTGTTCTGGCAATGGTATCTGTAATGGTACCCGTCCCGCCGTTCGGATCGTAACTTAATATATATGGATTTGCAGTCCAGACTGCATATAAGGTAATATTTGTTGATGGCATGGACACTGATGCGGCCAGACCAAAATCTTTACCGCTACCATCAGATTTAGTATTCCAGCCCGTTAGGGTATAACCGTTTCTTGAAAAGCCGCTTCCATTGGATAGGGTAACTGTAGAATCGGTTGCTCCGGTGGTATCGGCAATGAATCCTGTTCCACCAGCATTATTATAGGATATGTGATTGATATTTGCTGTCCACTTTGCCCAGACATCAACGTCTCCGGTAGACCCTTGGGGTATTTGTGTGATTGCATTAGTTAGTTCTGCATCAGTATACCAGCCACCAAAAGTGTAGCCTGTTTTTGATGGATTAACAAAGGTGATGGTAGGGGTTTCGATATAATAGGTCAGAGGATTTGACGGATTGTTGATTCCGCCGTTTAAATGATATATTATATTATATCCGAATGGTGCCCATATGGCATACAATGTCACATCTACTGGAGGCATCGTAATAGATGAACCTAAGGTATAGCTTGTCCCACTTCCGTCATCAGATGTATTCCATGAAGCCAGGCTGTATCCAGTTCTTGTAAATCCGTTTCCGTCTGACAGGGCAACTATAGAATCAGTTGCTCCTGAGGTATCTTCAATAGTACCAGTTCCACCATTGTTGTCATAGGAGATAGTGTTAATATCTGCTGTCCATTTTGCCCAAACCTCCACGTCTCCGGTTGCCCCCTGAGGGATTTCTGTTATGGGGTTAATTAACTCCGCCTCAGTATACCAACCTTCGAAGATATAACCAGATTTTGAGGCATCTGCAAAGGTAATGGTAGGAGTTTCGCTGTTGTAAGCCACAGGGTTTTCAGGGGAGTTTGTCCCGCCATCAAGGTTATAGATAATATTGTATCCCAAAGGAATCCATTTTGCCCAAACTTCTACATCGCCAGTAGACCCCAAAGGAATTTCAGTAATCGGATTCGTTAAGTCTGGATCGGTATACCATCCACCGAAGGTATACCCTGACTTTGTTGGGTTTGAAAAGGTGATGGTCGGGCTTTCAATATTATAGCTTCGCGGATTGCGTAGATTATTTTTGCCTGCGTCTAAATTATAGGTTATTGTATAGTCAGTAGGTGCCCATACTGCATAAAGCACAGTGTTTTCTGAAGGCATAGTAAAGGTCTGGCCAAGTGTATAGTCGACCGTATTAGTTCCTGAGGTCTCTGACCAACCTTGAAGTGTATATCCTGTTTTACTGAAACCACTGCCGCTTGAAAGAATAATTTCGGCACCATCACTCGTACGTAAATAATCAAACCCTGTTCCGGAATTCGGGTGATAAAATAATACTAAATAGTCTGTTCCGACAAAATAACCGCCTTGTGCATCCTCCCAATAGTCTTTGAAATATAAATCTGTCAACCCATATGTATTAATCGCACCAGTAAGATTTGGCCCTGAAAGCAATACACCTGGTTCATGATTATGGTCAATATTAGTAAAACCATTTTGATACAAGGAATCATTTTCCAGAAATACGGCACTTGTACCAGTAACAGTAATTGAACCGCCGTTTCCATTTCTGCCTGGTCCAATGTCATAAGCAGCAGAATCTCCCTTCGCATAGACATTTCCGCCAGAAATCACTATATTTCCAGAATTTCCGTTGGAGCCACCGCCGATTCCTGCTGCAAACTCACCTGCATAGGAGGCATATATATTTCCACCAGTAATAGTAATACTTCCAGCATCTGAGTTCTCACCACCACCGATTCCTGCAGAGTAATCCCCTCCGGTTGCAACTACATCGCCGCCGCTGATGGTGATAATACCACCAGTGGCATTATCGCCACCACCGATTCCTGCGCCTCTAGCTCCTCCAACAGCAACAATCTCTCCACCACTTATACTGATGGTTCCGCTCTGGCCATTTTCACAACCACCAATTCCAGCTGCATTTTCTCCACCGGATGCAATAATAATGCCACTTTCTATATTGATGGACCCTACTTTTCCGGCCCCTTCATTTGTAGATTCTGCACCAATTCCTGCAGATTTATAGCCGCCGGTACAATAAAGCGTTCCATTTCCATTGATGGTCAAAGATGTTCCATCTTCCACCAGAACACCGGCATGATTACTGGAAACTTAGGTATTTATCCCCGTCAATGTTAGTTCATTTCCAGAACCTGAAAATGAAAGCGCACAAGCATTAATGCTTGTCAAATCGATGGAGACACTGTCCAAAGTCAGATGTGTTCCCGGAGAACATTCGATCATAACGTTTTTTGATCCTGTTAGTGTTACCGTTCCGCTACACTGAATAATGTCTCCGTCATTTGCCGCGCTGATATCATAATTGGTATTAACTATAGGTATTGTTGCGGCGGTAACGAATGCCGGCAAAAATGCAAGCAATAGAATGAATACCAGGAATCCGGATAACAATTTCTTTTTCATATTGACCCCCTTAAAAAATCATTACATAGTTATCTCATAAGCATTAATCGATTTCAATAGTGATTATGGCTGCGTTATCATTATTTTTTGATGATACAGTTTTTCATATATAGCATATATAAGTAGATTAATATTAGAGTTACAACATTGACGATATCCCCAAAAATTGCTCGCTATTGTTTTATATCCAATACTAATAAAATAGCTTTTATATAAAGTTGAGCAGCATTTAATAGGAAATACGATTAAAATAATCACACTTTAATTTTTATGCCCTTTTTTTGACTGACTAAACAATAAAAGAACATAAAATATTGGTATAAAATCAACATTTTTCAGTTTGAAAAATGATTGATATCACAAAAAATTTTATACATTAATAAGCGTGGTTTGATACAGAGTTTTAGCCGATTTCGAATTGAATACTCTATGGCTTTGTCATTTGTTGGTTTTCAAAGCCAACAACAAGTATAGATTAGACGGACTGTTTAAAATGATTGTGATTGGATACATAAATATAATAAACTTATCAGTAAGATGACAATGATTTATGCTTCGCTTTGGGAAGCGTTTATTTATGTTTAAATATGAGAAGAAGGTTTGGGGATGAATAAAAAGCTTTTAAGAACAACGGTTTTATTTATATTCGTGATGTTGTTTATTGCGTTTTTTTTAATGGTGTTTGGAAGTGTAAATGTTATTATTGCCATCAGTACAGTCTTTGTGATATTAACATATCTGACAAAAAATATGACAGCAAATCCGGTAAAAAATCTCTTGAAACTGATGGTGTTTAATGTAGCGATGGGATTGATTGCATATGTTTCGTCACTCAATATTTTTTTTGCGATTCCAATTGATTTTTTAAGTATCTTTTTGATAGCAAATGCCTTAAGCTACACGATTAATTCACCGATATCCACGCCCTTTAGCTTACAGTATGTGTTCTTAATTTCAGTTCCTGTTTCTTCGGCAGAATTACCCTTGCGCTTGGCTGCCTTAGCTGCAGGCGCTGTTTGTGTTATGCTTGTTCAATTAGCGGTAAATAAGGATCTGGTCGAGAAACAAAGCAGAATAATTTTTCTGGAAATCTGCAGTAATCTCGAAAACAAAATCAGGAATACTATTAATAAGACGAATACTGAAGGTGTTGACCATGAAATAACTGGAAAAGTCGGTAAATTAAAGCAAATTATTTATGAGGCAAGAGTTGACAATTACTACTTTACAAAAGAAATTGAAATAAAATTGAATATTGTGGTCGTTTTGGAGAATTGCTATGACCTGATAAATGAAATTGGAAACGAACCTGAAAAAATTAACTTTCTTGAAGATATATTGACCTTTATGAACGGTTTGAAAATATATTTTGTAGAAGAAGATGTCGACAGACTTGACGAATTAAAAGTTTTGTTCAATAGAAGTTTTCAAAAATACAACTTTACAACGACCAACGATCTGGTATTGATGAAACTGATTGAGCAATTACAGTGTTTAATGGATTATTTGCATACGACGAAGAATCTTGATCGAATTACCGAAAAGGAGAAGGCAAAAAGTGAAATACCAACAAAAAAATTCAAGTCCGTTAAACAATACAAAACAAAGTTGTCAATTGACGCTTTAAGTAGGTCTTACGCTTTTCGATTGGCTTTGGCAATTTCAATAGCGACCTTTCTTGTCAATTATTTTAGCTTACAGCATGGTAATTGGATGGTGTTTACCATCTCTTCGTTGACCTACCCCTATTACGAAATGGCGAAACAAAAAACAGTTAAACGGATTTTGGGAACAATTATTGGTGGAATAATTGTCATTGTGGTTTTTTCGATATTGCAGCTGAAAGATGCGGGAACAGTTGTGATGATAATTGCTTTGTTTTTAACAATTTTCTTCATGGATAATTACACATATTCGATGATTTTCTCGACGATCACAGCGATCAGTTCATTTGTGTTAGCTGAGAATTCAACAAGTCTGAGCCTTGACAGAATAATTTATGTTGTGATTGGGGGAGTCATTGCGATCGTCTTAAGTAAATTTATTTTGCCTTACCATAAGTCCGATACAGAAAAAGATTTAATGAGTATGTATGATGACATCATTGTTGGGTTTTTTAAAGATATTAAAAGTTCAACAAACTATAACGAGGATTTTGAGAATAAAATTATTAACTTTATTCTTTTCGCTAGTATGATTGAGGATAAACTATCGGTAATGGCCAAGGATTCCAATGGTGAAGAGATCCGGTCATTTATTAAAATCAGACATCAATTGACGCTAGATATTTATAATGAATATCTTTGGTTGCTAAAAAATAAAAATTGTATCGAGGCGTATAGAGATATTCATTATAAAATCATTCGAAACGACAGTTATTTGGATCCTGAGAAGGATGAACAGTTAGTTGCCGAGATTGTTAGTACAAACACATTTAAAAATAAGGTGGTTATTTGGGAGAGCATCCAAGTATTAAGAACAATGAAACAATTGAGTTTGGTTAAATAATAAGCGGGTCTATAGTAATCTATCAATGATCCGTGTATATTAATGCTCTTGTCAGAAAATATACCGACACCTGCCCGCTGTGATTATGGCGGGTTTTTTCAATTTAAAATGTCGGGTGTATAGGATAACGAAAACAGAACAGAAAAAAGGTATTAATACTAAAAGCTTTGTTCAAAGAAATTTTATTGAGGATTAGAAGTATGTTCAAACCACTTGAGGGTATTAAAGTAATAGATCTGTGTTTAGCCGGAGCAGGGCCGTCCTGTACCATAATTTTGACTGAATATGGGGCTGATGATATTTGGATCGAGCCGTTGACCGGAGCCTCGACTCGAGATGTTTTTAAATATGACTTTTACACAACCGGAAAACGGGCCATTACGCTTGATTTAAAAACACCGGAAGGAAAGGAAGTCATCTATCGACTTATAAAGGACGAAGATGTCTTTGTTTCTAACTATCGGCCAGCTGCGATTGAACGTCTGGGCCTTGATTATGAGACGCTGAAAGAGCTCAACCCTAAACTGATTTATGCGACAATTTCCGGCTTTGGAGAAGAAGGATCAATAAATAGTCAGAAAACTGGTGTTTAGGTGACTAAATTTCTAATTAAAAAGAATAGCGACTTAAAAGGTATTTACCTGTTACGTTTGTAGCAGGTTTTTTTAAAGTTAAACATTAGCGGCACAGTTGATATAAGCAGTTAGATGTCTCATTGACATGGGTGAAGAATTATTTCACCGCAATAAATCATAATCTTATGACAAGATAATACAATTTTAAACAAATAGTATCAGGATTGGTCAATAAGCTGTCAGGATAGAGCAATATTATCTTGATGGATTATCATATAATTAAGGCAAATAAGGGTATGCATAACAAAGAGCGGTGTAAGCAAAACATCCGAATAGACGAGGTTTTGAGAGCAGAATACGAAAAACCTGCTAGAATAAGGCCTTTTGTGATTTTATATGATTAAAAAGAAATTTGGGGGGAAACGGTATGAAAAAAGTTAACGACAAAAAAGAACTGACACTGGAAGTGGTAAAGAAAATGGCAGAGGCAGTAGAATATGTTGCTGCCAGTTTAAATGTTCCGGTTATTTTCGCTGCTGTTGATTCTGGTGCTAACCTGATGCTGATGCATCGTATGGAAGGCGCTTTTATAACGAGTGTTGATATTGCCATTAATAAAGCTTTTACTTCGGCAGCTTTAAAAATTGGCACCCACGAAGTGGCACCGCTGGTACAGCCGGGTGAAAGTCTTTATGGTCTACAGTTATCCAACAACAGCAGAATCGTTCCTTTTGGCGGAGGTTTCCCGATTATCGTTGATGGAGAAGTAGTTGGCGCGGTTGGCGTCAGCGGCGGTACCGTTGAAGAAGATATGGCCATTGCCCAGGCTGCTGTTGAATTATTTAATGCCTGCTAATTAGCTGCTTATAAGGAGAGGATGAAATGAGAATGTACGATTATTTAGTACCAAGCGTAAACTTTATGGGTGCCGGATGTGTGAGTAAAGTTGGTGAACGGTGTAAAATTCTTGGCGGTAAGAAAGCATTGATCGTAACAGATTCCTTTTTAAAGAATATGGAGGGCGGCGCCGTAGAAGTAACTGTTAAATCCTTGGAAGAAGCGGGTATTGAGGTTGCTTATTTTGATGGTGTGGTTCCTAACCCCAAAGATATTACGGTGAAGATGGGACTGGAAGTATATAATACTGAAAACTGTGACATGATCGTTACCGTTGGAGGGGGGTCTGCCCATGATTGCGGTAAAGGAATCGGTATTATGGCAACTCATGAAGGGGATTTATATTCTTATGCCGGTATTGAAACCCTGACCAATCCGTTGCCCCCAATTGTTGCTATTAACACAACTGCCGGAACAGCCAGTGAAGTCACCAGACATTGCGTGATTACAAATACCGAAAAGAAAGTCAAGTTTGTTATCGTCAGCTGGAGGAATCTGCCAATGGCATCATTTAATGATCCCATGCTGATGTTAAAAATTCCTGCTGCTTTAACAGCTGCTACGGGAATGGATGCTCTAACTCATTCGATTGAATCATATGTGTCAAAAGATGCCAATCCAGTGACCGATGCAGCAGCTATCCAGTCGATCAAATTAATATCTCAGAATTTAAGACAGGCTGTTGCTATGGGTGATAACCTGGTAGCCAGAGAAAATATGGCTTATGCGTCACTGCTGGCAGGGATGGCCTTTAACAATGCGAATTTAGGATATGTGCACGCCATGGCACATCAGCTGGGTGGATTATACGATATGCCTCACGGTGTTGCCAACGCCATGCTTTTACCTCACGTAGAAAAGTATAACCTGATTTCAAATCCGCAGAAATTTGCCGATATTGCAGAATTTATGGGTGAAAATATTGCTGGCTTATCGATTATGGAAGCAGCGGAAAAAGCAATTGATGCAATGGTAAGACTTTCACAGGATGTGGGCATTCCGGCTACACTAAGAGAGATGGGTGTAAAGGAAGATGATTTTGAAAAAATGGCCTTTATGGCCTTAAAAGACGGTAACGCTTTTAGTAACCCGAGAAAAGGTAATGAACAGGATATCATCAATATATTTAAAGCCGCTTATTAAACCGATTCTGTGATAGATAAAAGTTAATATTTTCTTATTTAGATACAGTTGTTTTTATCCCGGTCGTTTAAAACGGATGAAAATAGCTGTTTTTTTCAATTTGTCGTGGGAACAAAATTACAAATTCAAAAAAAACGGTTGATTTCTTTACTTAACGACATTATAGTATAGTTAAGTTTTTTACAAAATTTAGATGGAAGGTTAAAGGTGAGATGAATAAATTACAGGATATATTTGACATGGCACGGTTTGAAGAATTTCAGGATGACATTGCAGAAACGACCGGACTGGCAATTATTACTGTGGATTATAAAGGTGAACCTGTCACTCATCATAGCCGATGCAGCGATTTTTGTAAATTGGTTCGCAAAAATAATCATTTAAATGAATGTTGCAGGAGTTGTGATTCCAGAGGCGGAATCGAAGCAGCCAGAACCGGTAAGCCCTATATTTATCGATGTCATATGGGTATTGTCGATCTGGCTTTTCCAATTATCGTAGACGATCACTATTTGGGCGCTTTAATGGCCGGTCAGGTTTTAACCGAAAAAGAGAAACTGTTAGAATTAGAAACAATTGGATACAGTAGGCTTGAAATGAAAGAAAAGCTCAATTATAGAGAAACTTATCATGATCTGCAGTTCATACCATATAAGAAATTTAATGCAATTTCCCGGATGATTAATCACATGAATAAGCATATTGTTAATGAAAAGACCTTTCGAATTGATAGGAAAAAAGAAAAGTTTAGCCGGGTAACCCACAAAAATCCTGCCGTGACTGAAAGATTAACGAAAGATAAAGGGGGAATTCAAGATCATTTTCGAGTTAGTAAAAAGATGGAACCTCCTTTTAGAGAGGAAGGAGCAGAAATTTCTGAACTAATACATCAGCCGCTTAAAAGTACAAGTTCTGCAAACAAAAATGAGTTCGTTTATTTTAGGATAGCAGGACTGAATAGTAAAATTTTGGAGCCTGCAATTCATTATATTGACAGTCATTATAAAGAAAATATATCTCTTGAAAAAATTGCCGCAATTTCAAATGTTAGTCCCTATTATTTTAGCCGATTGTTTAAAAAAGAGAGTGGTGTGAATTTTTCTGTTTACCAAAAGCTTCAAAAAATAGAAAAGGGCAAAGAAATGCTTAGAAAGACTGATTTATCAATTGAGAATATTGCGTCTAAACTAGGTTATTATGAATCAGGCTATTTTACAAGAGTTTTTAAAAAATCTGAGGGGGTTACGCCGTCAGTATATCGAAAAAAAGTGAAAGATTAAAATAAATGCAAAAACACTGTATAAAGGAAAACCTGCCTTTGCCAGTGTTTTTTTGTATAAAGTTTTGCTGAAAGCACTTATTTTTACAAGGAAGTTACAAAATAGCATAGTGCAGATTATTGGTAAACCTGCTATACTAAGTGTATTGAAAAAGACACACTGTTAATCTAACTTTGTTTTATATTAGCATGTAATGGATGATTTTTGCAATAATTAAATAACAGTGAGATCGAAAAAAATTTACGATAAACAATGAATGAACTTGAAAAATTGAGGAAATATCAATTTTAAGGCATGATTCATCTTTTGAAGTTGGTTTAAAAGTGGAGGTATAGATGTGGAGAATAGCCCAGTTTCGATACGTTTAAATGAAATACGCAATCGGGTGGCTGATGGTTTCCTGATTGGGATTGTTATCGTGTCTTTGCCTGCTGCCCTATCCAATGTAAGCCGCATGCTGGAGATGGGTGTTAATATCGTTGATATCTCCACAGTGGCTTTTATTATTATTCTAGGGGCTTTATTTCTATTAAGAAAACGCGTTAATATTTACATGAAAATTTCAACCATGCTTCTTGTGCTGACAATCATCAATTTTTTGTCTTATCAGAATAATGGGTTGCTTAGTATGGGTGCAGTTCAGCTTTTGTTTATTGCAGTCATGGGTGCTTTGCTCTTGCCAGGCAATAAATATAAAGTTTTAATAGTAGCATATACTGTATTGGTTTATGTCTATTTTGGCTATATGTATACGTCAGGACAATTACAAATAAATTATGATGCAATTGAATATATGACCAGGTGGAGTTCATGGAGTGTTCAGTTGTTTTCAGGTGAGGGGTTGATCATAGCCTCGGTAATTGCTATCTCCTATATGGTCAGTGCTCTTAAGACTTCGATTTACGAGGTTCAAAAAAGTAAAGATGAAATGGAACAATTATTGTGGACTGAAAACCAGAGACTGGAAGAAATGGTAGAGGAACGCACTAAAAACCTTGAAGAGACAACCAAAGAGCTGATGAACTCTGAGCGTCTGGCATCACTGGGGAGTTTAGTAGCTGGTGTGGCCCATGAAATCAATACGCCTGTAGGTGTTGCCGTATCGGCTGGGACTTACCTTTCTGACATTAATAATCGCGCTTACCAAAACTTAGTTGCTGGAAATTTTGGCAAGGATGATTTGATTACCTATATGCAATCCGTCGAGGAAACTGCGGAAATTATTAATGAAAATTTGGGACGTTCAGCTAATCTTGTTAAAAGTTTTAAAGAAATTTCAGTTAATCAGACCAATGATTTGTTAAGTGTTTTTAATGTCAAAGAATACCTTGAAACTGTGATTCTGACTTTAAAACATGAACTGAAGAATACCAGTCATGTGATTAATATTAAATCGCCGGATAATTTAAGAATATCAGGCTATCCCAGTGCTTTTTCGCAGATTTTTACCAACCTGATCATGAATTCTCTGTTACATGGCTTCGAAGACAAAAAGGACGGGATTATTGATATTGTAATGGAGATCAGAGACCAGGATTTTGTGGTAACCTATAGAGATAATGGCAAAGGTATATCCGAAGAAAATGTTCAAAAAATATTTGATCCCTTCTTTACCACTAAAAGAGGACAGGGCGGCAGTGGTTTGGGCCTGAGCGTGATCCATAGTCTTGTTGTTGAGCGGCTTAAAGGTCGGATTAGCTGTGAAAGCAGAGAAGGTCAGTATACCTTGTTTACAATTATCGTTCCCGATATAGAATACGAGCAGGAATAGAGGAGAAAGAAATGGACCGTTGGGATATTGAAGTTAAGAATTTGGATTTTTTATCGGATTCAGAGAAAAAAGAAAAACCGCCAGAAACGAATGGCAGCTATACCATATTAATAGCCGATGATGATGAGCAGGTGCATAAGGTCACTAAAATGATTCTCCGGGATTTTGAGTATAATCATCGTTCATTGGAATTCATTGATACCTATAGTGGGGCTGAAACGATCGAGGTATTAAAAAAACATGATGACATTGCCATCCTTTTTCTTGATGTTGTGATGGAAAAGAATAATTCTGGTTTCGAAGTGGTTGAATATCTTCGTGGGACCATGAAGAATTATATAACCCGAATTATTCTGCGTACTGGCCAGCCCGGAGAAGCTCCCGAAGAGGAAGTGATCCGTGACTATGATATCAATGACTATCTGTTAAAATCAGAGCTTTCTTCAAAACGGCTGTTTACCTCGCTCTATTCAAGTATCCGGTCTTATCGCGACCTGGTGGTGTTGAAACGTAATCAGCAGGGGTTGCAGAAAATTATCAAAATGAGTTCAGAGTTGTTCAACAAAAATTCCCTGGATGATTTTCTGGTGTCGATTCTGGAACAGATTTCGACACTGACAGATGATTCCAGTGACATGATCTATTTAAGGAATGAAGATTTCCAGAACGGCTTTGTGTCAATGCGGCAATCCAATAAAAGTAAGATTGTAGCAGCAACAGGCTCCTATAAGAAGCATATGGGAATGGATGTGGAGGATATCCCAGAGCTCTCCTTTATTCTTGAACATTTGAAGCAATCAGAAATTGAAAAGAATGGTCTAATTCGTAAAATAGATAAGGGGATTTTGGTATACGGAAAAGAAAACTCTACTTCTAATAATGTTATTTTTCTTGAAGGTCCGAAAGAAGGGTTTGATTTTAATTTAATTAACCTTTTTCTGACTCATTTTTCCATTACCCTGGATAATTTTATTTTGAATAACCTGGTCAGTGATACCCAGAAAGAGATATTATTTGCTTTGGCGGAAACAGTCGAAGCCCAGTCCGAAGATACCGGAACACATATCGAACGGATTTCAAAAATGATGTATGAGTTTGCTCTGATCATGCATATGAGTTATCAGGAAGCAGAACTGATAAGACTAGCCTCGACCATGCATGATTTGGGGAAAATTGCCGTTCCTGATGCGGTTTTAAAAAAGCCGGCAAAACTCAATCCGGAGGAATTTGAAGTGATCAAAACCCATTGTGATCAGGGGTACCGAATTCTTAGTCGTTCACAATTGCCGGTGATGAAAATGGCGGCAGAAATTGCTTTATCACATCATGAAAAATTTGATGGTTCCGGTTATCCGAAAGGGGTTATGGGAAAAAGTATACCCACTGCAGCCCGGATGATGGCAATTGTCGATGTCTTTGATGCCTTAACCCATAAAAGAGTATATAAGGAAGCCTTTGAAGTGTCTTTTGCCATTGATGTTTTAATCGAGGGAAAAGGCAAGCATTTTGATGGCGATCTGGTTGATTTATTTGTCAGTCGACTGGATGATATCATGGTTTTATAGATTAGTGACAGAAGGCTAAAGAAAATACCAAAAGGGGATAGAGATGTCCGATAAATTACAGAATAAAATGGTTGTTCTGGGTCTGGCAGGCTTATCTTGTCTGCTTTGGGGCAGCGCCTATGCATTTATAAAAATTGGATATGAACTTTTTGCGATCGAGACAACGGGCAGTCGAATTTTGTTTGCCGGTTTTCGTTTTACCATGGCGGGCATAATCACTTTTTTGCTCGCCAGTATTTATAATAAAGGAATCGTTAGACCGCGGCGTGGGGAATGGTTGAATATAATCAGTCTGGGTCTGGTGCAGACAACCCTTCAATACATCTTATTTTATATCGGTCTGGCAAATACCACGGGTGTAAAAGCTGCAATCATTAATCCGACGGCGGCTTTTTTTGTAATTATATTTGCGCACCTGATTTTACATGAAAAACTGACTCGGGAGAAAATATTTGGCTGTTTACTGGGAATGGCGGGGGTTGTAATTGTCCAGTTTAATGGCGGATCATTAGCTGGAGGTTTTAAATTCTTCGGTGAAGGATTTATGTTTATGGCTTGTCTTGCATCAGCAATGGGGACAATCCTGACTCGAATATATACCAAGAATAGTGATTCGATGACTTTAACCGCCTACCAGTTAATAATTGGTGGGCTCATCCTGATTGGTGTGGGGTGGATATCAGGTGGCGAAATTCATCCAACTGGGCCCCAGTCACTACTAGTGCTTTTGTATCTGGCGCTTTTATCAGCCACGGCCTTTAGTGTCTGGACAATTCTTATCAAGCATAATCCCGTTGGAGTGGTGGCTGTTTATACTTTTATGATACCGATTTTTGGGGTGATTCTATCAGGCTTGATTCTGGGAGAGGCCTTTCTTAGTCTGCGTATTATTATTTCCCTGGTTTGCGTTAGCCTGGGAATCTGGCTGGTTAACAGGGAGACATCAAATCGTGGCTGATGACGAAAGTGCCATGAGAAAAAATTGATACTTGACTATATACTTTTATTGAGGTGGCTTTACTGGTTATTTGCAGATTGTTTTTTTATGTCGCATTGATTTTTAAGGATAAACTGGGGTAAGTAATTAATAAGAGTTTGTGAGAACCGATACTCCTGGTGTTAAGGACGTAAAATTTAGTGTAGATCTTATGAGCGCTGGGAGCGGAGACTTTCAGCGTTATTTTATTAATTTTTGAGTCTGCGGCAAGTGATGATTGAAGGAAAGGAGAGAAAAATGAAACAGGGATTTTTGGTAAGAATTGGGCTGGTGCTGGTGCTGTTAATCACCGGGTGCTCCGGTAGTGGAAGTATCAGCTCAGGTGTAGAAAATGAGCTGTATAACTATTATTATCAGGTTGATTTAGGAGCTTCTAAAGATCAGGTGGATGACTTGTTCGAAAGCGGAACAGATTCTGATTTTGGCTATTCGACATATCTTGATCCCGATACAGGATATGGCGTATCTGTTTTCTATGATGATGCAAATCAGGTTAATGCAAAAATGCTTTATATTGAAGAAGATGCGATCTGGGATATCTATCAAAGCGCAGAAGTAGAAGAAGCTCAGGCAGATCAAATTACGGTCGGTATGACCTATCAGGAAGTCGTAGACTTGTTGGGATCTGACGGTCTGGAAGTAATGGAAACTGTTGATTTGGAAAATCCTGATCAGGTCGTGAAAGGCTACTATTGGCTTAATCAGGATCAATCAGCGATTACAGTTTCTTTTTCGCAGAACGAAGGGACTGTTATCATGGCCAGTTTTATTGCAGCAGAAAATACAGAAGCTGAATGACAGGCATTACTGTTTATTAAGCGACTGTATTAGACTGCAATAGCTTGCAAAATTAAGGCGGTAACACCTAAACATTATTTGCCTGAAGTTGTTCTGACACCTTGCAGCGGTTATCTTGACCGCTGCTTCTTTTAGTTGCTATAAACTTCAAGGGTATTTAAAACGGCTGATAAAAAACGGATACTACCCCATAGGGTAATTCGCAATTTGGTGTCATTGTCGATTAGCTGGGTCTGCATCGAGCTTGTTCCGAACTCAACGGGTTTAACATTCATGGCAGCATTAAGAGAATTGATGATACGAATGGCTTCATTGCTGTTAGCCACTTCAATATCAACAACAGCAGAAGCCTTTGCTTTGTTTTTTGGTTGCATATCTGGAGACGGAGCTGGCCGGTTGCCTTCTGTAAAAAGGCTTAGATCATGCTCGGTAATTCTCCAGCTCTTACCGATTTTTGTCGCGTTCAGTTTACCCTCGCGGATATATCGCTGAATTGTTTTGGGGTGAATGTCAAGCATTTTTGATATTTGCTCAACGGTATAAAAGTTATCTATCATTTCTAATTACTCCTTATTATTCCGAGTAGTGAAATAATAACACTCGTTTAAGGGCTTGTCAATAGGGGAGAAGATTTATTAAGTGGTTTCTGACCTGTTGGATTTTTGCAGATTAATTGAAATACGCATCTTTAGAGACGTTGCAATTATTTTTTAATGTTTAGAAAACTTAATAGTATCAAATATTAGGACTTTTGGGTATGATAGGATAGATACAATCTTCAAATAATACAGGGAAGAGGATCAGGAAAAGATGACAGAATACAGGGTTTTTAAATCGTTGAAAATTAATCAGATCGAACTGAAAAATAGCTTATTTATGGCTCCGATATCAGTGGCAATACACGATAATAGGGGGGCCTATTCGAATGAAATTATCAATTTTTATAAAAGCAGGGCGGCCGGAGGGGCAGGCCTGATCATTACCGGTGCCAACGAAGTTGGCAGTCAGCATGCAAAAGCCTGTTTTTATCCAAGCCCCCTGGTTGATCCGCAACATTTTAAGTTAGCGGCCAAAAGTCTAGCTGATGGGATTCATCAATACGACAGCAAAGTATTTGCCCAGTTGGCAGTTGGCATTGGGGATACAGACCTGAAAAATCTCATAAGTGTTTGCAGCAACATGGCAATCAAATCCCTTCAGGCTTTGGCTGCTGATTTTTCTCAGGCGGCTAAAATTTTTAAAGACAGCGGATTTGACGGTGTAGAAGTCAGCCTGTCCTGGCTGCTGGAAGGGATAACGCTTTTTAACGATCGTGATGACAAATATGGCGGGAGTATTGAAAATCGCTACCGGATTGTTAAGGAAATTATTCGTGAGATCAAAGCCAAGTGCGGCGAAGATTATCCGGTGATAGTTCGTCTGCCGATGAAAAGTTTTTTAAAAGACGGCAATCTGGAAGCCCTGCCGGAAGAAGTGTTTTTGGAAACAGGAAGGGATCTGGCAGAAGCCCTGGAGGTGGCAAGGATTCTCGAAGCAGGCGGTTGTGACGGATTTGATATTGATGCGGGAGTCAGCATTAACGATTCTTACTGGAAAGTACCGCCGGCCT
Source organism: Eubacteriaceae bacterium ES3 (assembly GCA_030586155.1). Classification (NCBI taxonomy): domain Bacteria; kingdom Bacillati; phylum Bacillota; class Clostridia; order Eubacteriales; family Eubacteriaceae; species Eubacteriaceae bacterium ES3. The sequence goes on from CP130741.1 coordinate 325,978, forward strand.
ATTTTGAAAAAGGGGTCTATCTTGACTTTGGCAAAGAATTAAAAAAGACGGTTAAGGTTCCGGTTCTGGCTGCTGGCAAGATGACTGATCCGGAATTGCTCGAAAAGGCTTTGAAAGAAAAAAATATTGATGGTGTGGGCCTGGGCAGACCGCTTTTAGCTGATTCGGATTACCCTAAGAAATTAAAAGAAGGAATGGAGAGTGAAATTCGACCTTGTCTTTTTTGTAATGAGTGCCTTAGCTTAATTAATAATGGAAAAAGGCTGGGGTGTGCGGTTAATCCGGAATTGAATTATGTTTCAGATGCTCCGCTGGGGTCGGCAAAAACTAAAAAGAAGATCATTGTTGTTGGTGGTGGACCGGCGGGGATGGAGACAGCCAGAGTAAGTGCTCTTTGCGGCCATCAGGTGATCTTGTTTGAGTCGGGCGAAGAACTGGGAGGAAAGCTTAAGTATGCCAGTCAACGGATTTTAAGAACAGGAGAACATGATCTGATCAATTGGTACGTATTACAGCTAAATAAGCTGGGAGTGGAGCTTAGACTAAATGAAACTGCTGCGTTAGAAAAAATAATTAACCAGAAGCCGGACATGGTTATCATGGCGCAGGGATCAAGACCTAAGCCGTTTTCATTTATTGGAATGGACAGTGATAAAATAACCAATCCTATCGACGTAATCTCCGATAAAACCTATGTCGGCCCCCGCTGTGTAGTTATTGGCGGAACAGTGGCGGGATGTGAAGCGGCTCTTCATCTGGCCATGCACCGGCATAAGATGACGATTGTAACAAAGGAGAGGGATATTTTAACTGATGAAATGCCCGAACTCAACCGCAAAATGTTAAAGGACCTGCTTATTAAATATAAGGTTTCAATTATTATAGAGGCTATTTTTGAAGGGGTTAACGAAACCGGTGCTCTTATTTCAGTTGACGGACAGAATCAGGAGCTGCCAGCCCATCATGTGATCATTGATTTAGAAGAGGAACCAGTGTTAACGCTTTATGATGCATTGAAGGACAAGGGGCTGTGGGTTGAAAAAATAGGTGACAATCGGGAAATCGGTGGTGTCAAGGGGGCTATAAGAAGCGGTTTTAGGTCGTTCTTTTAAACAACGGTTTTACATATCTAATGGTGGAGCAGGATATCGGAGAACTGGGCTGGGATCAGGAAGAACAGATTAATTATGCCTCGGCACCGATGTTTATGATTTTTGCGGAGAAATAAAGGTTAATCCGTCTTGGTAATGATGTTTCATAATTGTAGTATGCATTAAGTTAGTGTAAAAACGGAGCGTTAAAAACTTTTAGTCGATAGTCTGAAGGTTTTAGCGCTCTTTTACGTGTTAAGGCGTGTATGCTGTCTATAATGGTATGAAGAATTAAGCTCGAAAAATGTTTATCTGAATTAAACGGTTAAAAATGTTTACAATGTACACGAGGCAGTGTAAAATTTTTCTAAGTGCACAGATTGATAAATAATTTCAAATGGAATAATTATACACAATATAAATCAGATGGAGAGGATAGCATGCAAAAAAAAGAGTATCGTACCGGGATGGTCAAATTTTCCTTCTGGTTTCAGGAATTCAGACGAATGATGGATCTGATTAATAAGGGAGCAACCTTTGATGAAATAAAAAAAATAAATGGACAGGAAAATCTTTTCATGGCGTCTTCAAAAGCCCGTTCAATCATGATCTTCAATACCGTATCCAGGCGAATAAAAAGCCTGCCCAAAGCTTTTTATCCGGTTTTTGAACAGAGCGACATCAGCAACCAGAAAATAATAGTACTCATTGCGGTAATATTAACGGATGCCTTGTTTTTTGACTTTATGCATGAAATCTATCGGGAAAAGCTTATCATCGGCGATGAGGAGCTAAAAGACAGCGATATCACAATATTTTTTAAAAATAAACAGATTCAGGATGAAAAAGTGGCAGGCTGGAAAGACGCTACACTTAAGCGCTTAGGCGCATCCTATAAGAACGTTTTGATGGAAGCAGGCCTTATTGGACAGTCCAAGGGAAGCCGAAAAATCCTCAAACCGATATTAGATAAAAGGCTGGAGGATTGCCTGAAAGATAATGAGCTGCTTGTAATACTCAATGCCTTAACGGGGGTAAGATAATGGAAAACTTGGAACAGCGGCTGGATACAGCAGAAAAGCTAATAAAGACCGACAGTTTTCGAAAAAACAAGGGCCTGGGTAACGAAGTCGGCTATTATGTTTTTGATTATCCCCCTGAAAAAGAACTGGTGGTCAGAGAACGGATAAGATATATAGAGAAGAAAAATAAACAACAAACCGATGGCTTTAAGCTGATGGTATTTGACCTTTATGATCTGGTTATCGATATTCTGGAGGAAGAGGGCTTTTTAGACCAGTGTTTTAAATTCGAAAAGAAAAAAGGTCTGGAACGGATCGTATCGGCAGTGGGAAACCTCCTGCAGATCAATGATGAAAACAGCCTGATTGTAAAACACATTCAAAAAAATACACCGGAAGACGCGGTTGTTTTTCTGACCGGGATTGGCAAGTGCTATCCCATTCTGAGATCACATAAAATTCTAAATAATCTCCATCAGGCCATTGACCGGGTGCCGGTGGTTCTGTTTTTTCCGGGGAAATATGATGGCCAGGAATTGGTCCTCTTTTCGGCGATTAAAGACGATAATTATTACCGAGCCTTTAAGCTGGTGGATTAGTATTATAGAAGATAAAGAATTCTTAAAAGGGAGATTAGCATGATAATTAAAGATATGTTTGTTAAAGCTATCGATCGAGATATCAAAGGGGTCATTAAAGTGGGCCAGGCGGATGACGAAAACATCAGGCAGGAGCTGGAAGAATATGTGGTAACCGGTGAACTGCAAAAGCATTTTGCCGATTTTTTTGAGAGTTACCGCAAAGGCATTAACGGTACGACCGATAAAATGGGTGTCTGGATTTCGGGCTTCTTTGGCAGTGGTAAATCACACTTTTTAAAAATTCTTTCTTATCTGCTTTCAAACAGGGAAGTAAATGGTAAAAAAGCTCTGGATTATTTTATCGAGGATGACAAAATTGAGAATCCGCTGGTGCTGGCTAATATGAAGTTGGCAGCCAGTGTTTCAACCGATGTCATTCTTTTTAATATTGATTCAAAAAGCGAAATGACGGGTAAAAGTTCAAAGGATGCCATCGTTTCGGTGTTTTTAAAAGTATTCAACGAAATGCAGGGTTATTGCGGTGCCATTCCCTATCTGGCGGATTTGGAGCGTCAGCTTGACGAAGCCGGTCGCTATGAAGAATTTAAAGATAAATTTGCTGAGGAGTTTGGCAAAAGTTGGGAGTCTTCCCGTAATAAATTTGATTTTATTCAGGATACCATTGTGGAGGTACTGGATGAAATGGGTTTTATGAGTGAGCAGGCGGGCAGAAACTGGTGTGAGAAATCCACAGAGCCCTACCCACTAAGTATCGAGGGCTTTGCTCGGCTGATAAAAGAGTATCTGACGCTGCAAGCGGATAACCACCACATTGTTTTTCTGGTGGATGAAATTGGACAGTATATTGGCGAAGACTCTAAGCTGATGCTTAATCTGCAGACGGTAACAGAAGATCTGGGAACGGCCTGCCATGGAAAAGTCTGGATTGTGGTGACCAGTCAGCAGGATATTGATTCCGTCACTAAAACCAAGGGTAATGACTTTTCTAAAATTCAGGGACGCTTTGATACCCGCCTGTCACTATCGTCAGCTAACGTCGATGAAGTCATCAAGAAACGAATCCTGGATAAGAACAAAGTTGCCCGGCAAACCCTTGGTCTTCTTTATGAAAATAAGGAAACTATTATTAAAAATCTGATTGTCTTTAATGATGGGGTAGAGAAAAAACTATACCGGGACGGACAGGATTTTTCTGCAGTTTATCCTTTTGTGCCTTATCAATTTAATTTGCTGGCCAGCGTATTAACTTCTATCCGGACCCACGGTGCTTCCGGCAAACATCTTTCCGAGGGGGAACGTTCGATGATTGCCCTCTTTAAAGATTCGGCTGTGACTATTATGGATAAGGAGCAAGGGTCGCTAATCCCCTTCAATGTTTTTTATGATGCTCTTGATCGCTTTCTCGATCATAGTCACAGCGGAGTTATCGCCAGATCCTTAAATAATGAACACATTAACCCCAACCATGAAGATGACTGTTTTAATGTCAATGTCCTAAAAACCCTCTTTATGATTAAATACGTTAAAGAGATTACCGCCAATCTGGATAATATTACCAGCCTGATGATTCGTGACATTGATACCGACCGGATCGCTCTTAAAAAACGGGTGGAAGAGGCCTTGAAAATTCTGATTAGAGAGACGCTGGTACAGAAAAACGGCGAACTTTATGTTTTTCTGACCGATGAAGAGCAGGAAATCAACCGGGAAGTAGAGAGTCAGTATGTGGAAATAGCAGAAGTCATTTATAAAGTATCAGAACTGATTTTTGAAGATATATTAAAGACAAAAAAATACCAGAACCCGGTTTTAAATGGGCGCTATAATTTTGCTTTTAATCAGATTGTCGATGGTCGTCCTTATAAATTAAATCAGAATCAGGTGATCGGAGTAGAAGTTATAACACCGGCTTCCGATATTAATGATGACGAGATAAACCTCCGAATGAAATCTGGAAGAGAACAGAAAGTATTGGTGGTGCTTCCTGATGACAGCGCTTTTATTGAGGAAATACAAAATGCTCTAAAAATTGAAAAATACCTTCAATTAGGCACGGGGGAGCGCTTAACTCAGTTTGAGCAGATCAAGGAATCCAAGCGAACTGAATTGAGCGAAAGAAAAGAACATGCTAAACTGTATCTGGTAGAAGCGATGAAAAGCGCGAAAATATATGTTGGTGGTGACCAGGTTCAAATCAGTAAAAAAGACGTTAATTCCAGGATTATAGAGGCTTTGGGTAAACTGGTCGATGCGGTCTATCATAAACTTGGCTATATTGACACGGCGATGGGGGATATCAATATCCGAGACCTGTTTAAAAACCTCAACCAGCAGGCCCTTGCCCTGGGGAAAACAGAAAGTGCCAACTGCCTTGCACTTCAGGAAGTCTTATCCTTTATTGGCGATAATTCTGCTAAGCACATTAAAAGCTCCATGAAAACGGTGATGGATCGTTTTATGAAAGCCCCTTACGGTTTCGTGGAAGAGGATGTGGAATGGCTGGTGGCGAAACTGTTTAAAGATGGGGATATTTCTGTAACGGTCAGCGGAGAACCGGTAACCCTTCACAATAAATTGCCGGAGGAACTGGTCCGTTACTTCACGAAAAAAGAATTTGTTGAGAAGCTTTTGACCGAGCGCCGTGAGAAAGCCAACGATAGGCAGAAAAAAGCCCTGCGGAAAGTGTCCAGGGAAGTCTTTAATGTTTCGATGATGGACGATGATGACGACACCATGATGGAGGATTTTAAACACTATTGCCGTGGTCTGATTAATGATCTGGAAAAACTGGAAATCAACTATCGAAATAATCATCTCCCCGGCAAAGACGTTGTTAAAGATGGACTGGCACTCTTACGTTCGGTCGAGCGGATTCAGTCGCCGATGGAATTTTTTAACAAAGTCGATCATGATATGGATGATTTTCTGGATTTTTCCGAAGATTATGAACCGGTAAAAAGTTTCTTCGCCGGAGAACAGTTCAGCATTTTCAGCAAAGCTCATGAGAAGATTAAAATCTATGAGGAAAGTCAGAACTTTATTGCCAATCAGACTATTGAAAGCCTGGTAGCAGAAATAAAGAGAATACTTTTAAAGCCTTCACCTTATAGTGATATTCCCAAACTGCCAGAATTGTTAAGTGACTATATCCATACCTACAGCCATTATCTGAGTGATCAGTTGCCGGGAATTAATAGTGCGATTGATTCCGCCAAAGCTCGGATTATGGAGGAACTGCAGGGAAAAACATATTACGATGAATACCACGAACAATATACCAAAAAATTTGTCGCACTTAAAGAAAAGGCGGAGACCTGCAATAATGTGGCGACCCTTTTAAATATTAAAACGGAAGCAGATGCCCTTAAAATGCGTTTGCTGGATGAAATGACCGAAAGGGAGCGTCGAATAGCCTATGAAAAGCCAGCACCAGGTAGTGGAAAAGTAAAAGAGCCTGGAACTCCTCCAAGTGGGACTACTCATGTACCACCGCCTGCTAAAAAGCGAAAGAACATCTCCATCAAAACCATCAGTCACCAGGTATCCTGGCAGATTGAAAGCGAACAGGAGCTGGAAAGCTATCTGGAAGACCTTAAGAAGCAAATACTTGCCCAGCTGGAAGAGGATACGATTGTGAATATTGAGTTTTAAAGACGAGGATGACCATGAATAAAACAGCCATTAAAAATTTTGCAGTCTGGGCCAGAAATAAACTCATTGCTGATATTACTTATAAAGCCGGACTGTTGGGAATAAGCGGAAAAGAAATCAAGGAGCCCTTGCCCCAGTCGACTCCTACCATCCAGTTTTTTGATATTGGGACTAAAGATCCTTATTCGATTAGCGGAAACCAAATTAAGCAGCGACAGGAGTTGGTTAAACTTCTGAAAGAAAAGGAACAGGAAGATGCGTTTAACAACCTGGTTGAGGAAGTAGCCTATACCTGGTTTAACCGGCTGATTGCCATTCGCTTTATGGAAGTCAACGACTATCTCCCCACCCGGATTCGGGTGCTGTCTTCGGAAAAAGAGGGGAAGTCGGAGCCTGACCTGGTCACCAGTCCTTTTGATGCGGATTTGGGCTATTCAGATCAGGAAAAGGCTCAGATTATTGCACTGAAAAAGAGTAACCAGTGGGACAAACTGTTTCGGATGCTTTTTATTAAACAGTGCAATGCCTTAAATGAAATTCTGCCAGACCTCTTTGAAAAAACCAATGACTATTCAGAACTCCTGCTAAATTTTTCATATACTGACAGCGATGGGGTGGTGGCCCATTTGGTTAATGATATTGCTGAAGATGACTTCAATGTCGAAAAAGAAGGCCAGGTGGAAATTATTGGCTGGTTTTATCAGTATTACAATACTGAACCCAAAGATGAGGTCTTCGCGCTATTAAAAAAGAACGTGAAAATCACCAAAGAACGTATCCCGGCGGCTACCCAGCTGTTTACTCCTGACTGGATCGTTCGCTATATGGTAGAGAACAGCCTGGGACGATTGTGGCTGGAACATTGTCAGGCTGAGTCGGGATTATCAAGTGAAGTGATGAATGCCAGCTATTATGGCTGGAAATATTATCTGGAAGAAGCTGACCAGGAAGCGGAAGTTGAAAAACAGCTGGCTGCTATTCGGGAAAGCTATAAAGATCTCCGACCACAGGATATTAAGCTGATTGACCCTTGTATGGGCAGTGGCCATATTCTGGTTTATGCCTTTGATGTTTTAATGGCGATCTATGAAAGTCAGGGTTACAGCCAGCGGGATGCCGCCGCAAGTATTCTGGAAAGCAACCTCTACGGTTTGGATATCGATAAACGGGCCTATCAGCTTTCTTATTTTGCCCTGATGATGAAAGCTAGACGATACAATCGGCGGATTTTTTCCAGCGAGATTAAGCCTCATATCTATGCGATTGAAGAAGGTAATGGGATTGCAACAGCACCAATGCATGATATGGGCTTGAATTTATCAGAAGAAGAGTTTGATGTTGCGGTAAAGCAGGCAATGCAGCTGGTTGAAGAATTTCATGATGCCAAAGAATATGGCAGTATTTTAAATATTACGCCCTGCGATTGGGACCTGCTTCGTCGTTTTGCCGTGCCGCGTGCAGAGAACAATCAACTCACCTTTGATATTCATGGCTCACAGGAAGCTTCCGTTCGTCTGCAAAAACTCATTGATATTGGGGAGGCTATGGTACATAAATACCATGTGGTAGTGACTAATCCGCCCTATATGGGCAGCAAGGGAATGAGTGCTAAGCTATCGGATTTTGTGAAGAAGAATTATCCGGACAGTAAAAGTGATTTGTTTGCGGTCTTTATGGAAAGCTGCGGACAGATGACTAATAAAAATGGCTTTCAGGCCATGATTACCCAGCATGCCTGGATGTTTCTTTCCAGTTTTGAGAAACTGAGAAAAAAATTAATGGAGAGAAATCTTGTCAATATGGCTCATCTCGGACCAAGAGCTTTTGAAGAAATTGGTGGTGAGGTGGTTCAGACAACCGCGTTTGTTATGGTGAATAATCAGTTAAAGGATTATCAGGCGACCTATGCCAGATTAATTGATTATACTAGTCAGAATGCTAAGGAAGAAGCTTTTCTGGCAGGGAACGATATATATACGGCTAAGCAGGAAAACTTTTCTAAAATACCGGGAATGCCAATTGCGTATTGGGTGAGTGTAAAGTTTTTAAAAATTTTTGAGAATCAAAAATTATCAGACATTGGAGATGGTAAGGCAGGTTTGCAAACTGGTAATAATGATTTGTTCTTAAAAAAATGGTTTGAAGTTTCACATAGTAATATTTCTTTTTGCATGAAAAATAAGGTTGACTACTTAAATAGCGGTAGACGATGGGTACCACAAATTAAAGGTGGTGAATTTCGGAAGTGGTATGGAAATTTTGATTATGTTGTAAATTGGGAAAATGATGGCCTTGAAATAAAGAACTGTTCAGGATGTAGATTGAATGCAATGGGAAATGATGAGCTGTTTTTTAAAGAGGGATTAACATGGTCACATACTACTTCGGGTGGCTTTGGTGTACGGTTTTTACCTAGTGGTTTTCTTTTCAATGTAGAAGCACCTACATATTTTACTATGAAAGAAAATGAGCATTTTATTTTAGGTTACTTAAATTCAAAGGTCGCTCAATCTTGCTTAAATACTATGAATGCAACACTCCATTATTTAGTTGGCAATATTACTGCGCTACCAATTATTTTACAATCTAGCAAACAAGTAGAAGGATTAGTTCATGAGAATATAACCCTAGCAAAATATGATTGGGATTCCTTCGAATCTTCATGGGATTTCAAAACGCATCCCTTACTCACCTATAAATCCAACGATAATCTGGGTATAATCCGCTCTTACGAACAGGATGGAAAAGGTAATCTAGTGGATACCGAAATATCTTTTAAAAGTGGTTGCATCAAGGAAGCTTTTGAACGCTGGCAGGATTTTACGAATATGAAATTTACCCAACTTAAAGCCAACGAAGAAGAACTCAACCGCATCTTCATTGACATTTATGGCCTACAGGATGAACTCACCCCGGAAGTTGAAGATAAAGATGTGACCATCCGCAAAGCCGATCTTAGTAGAGAAATTCGTTCCTTTATTTCCTACGCCGTCGGCTGCATGTTCGGCCGTTACAGCCTGGATGTTGAGGGTTTGGCTTATGCTGGCGGCGAATGGGACAATCAAAAATACAAAACCTTTATCCCGGACAAGGATAATGTCCTGCCCATTACCGATGAAGAATATTTTGAAGATGATATCGTCGGTCTATTTATAGCCTTTGTTAAAAAAGTCTATGGACAGGAAAGTCTGGAAGACAATCTCGATTTTATTGCGGCTGTATTAGGCAATAAAGGGAACACTTCAAGAGAAATTATCCGCAACTATTTTCTCAAAGACTTTTATAAAGACCACTGTAAAATTTATCAGAAACGCCCGATATACTGGCTCTTTGACAGCGGCAAAGAGAACGGTTTTAAAGCCTTAATCTATCTGCATCGTTATAATGCCGATACCATCGGAAACCTGCGCATCGATTATCTTCATCGGATGCAAAAGGTCTACGAAAGTGAAATGAACCGAATGCAGGAAACTATCGAGAATAGCAGCAATTCCCGAGATGTATCAATAGCTGCCAAGCGCAAGGAAAAGTTGATCAAGCAGTTAAAAGAAAGCAAGGTCTACGATGAAAAAATTGCCCATCTGGCTCTGGCTCGCATTGAACTGGATCTGGATGATGGAGTCAAGGTCAATTATGAGAAAGTTCAGACGGATGTGGAAGGCAAGAAAATTTCAGTCTTGGGGAAAATATAAGATATTTGAATAATTTCCTTTAATACTAAGATTAAACACGTTATTAGCACAAAAGGAAGGTTTGATGATAAAACGTCTTTATCGTTCGTATAAAAAATACGATCTACGAACAATATAGACATTGGGTTATTGTATTAGTCGAGAGATGAAAAATGTATAGTGGTTAAATGAAAATAAATTAATGATTGAAGTACGAAACGGAAGGAGTTTAGCCAATGGAAGAACTGCTTGCAGGCGAATCTAGCAGCATTGAATATCAGCCGGGAATGCTGATTGGTGGAGTAACGATCGAAGATCTAAAGTCCGGCTGCAGCCGACCGAGAAATCGGGGGATTGTAAGTGCCTTAACCTATATGAAGATTATAGAACAATGGGGGAGCGGAATACCCAAAATGATCAGTGCCTGCAGAAAAGCTGGTTTGCCGGAACCGGAATTAAAAGAAATGGGCGGCAACTTTAGGGTAAATATGTTTAGACCGGGTGAAATAAGCAGTCTGGGTACTACCCAAGGTACTACCCAAGGTACTACCCAAGGTACTACCCAAGGTACTACCCAAGCTACCCAAGGTACTACCCAAGCGCCATTATCGGAAGCCGAGAGTGCACTTTTAAAACAGATTAGCAAGCATCCTTCTATATCCCAAAAGCAGATTGCCGATGAATTAGGTTGGAATGTCGATCGGGCCAAATACTATTTTAAAAAGTTAAAAAGAAAGGGGTTAATTAAAAGAGTGGGCAGCAGCCAAACTGGCCATTGGGAATTATTGGTGGAAGAGCAGGAGGACGGCCCATGGCAGAAATGAACCTAAAACAGATCACAGATAAACTCAATACTGAATTCAGCGGCGAAAATAGAAAACTGGTCTTCTGGTATGACGACAATGGCGACTTTGAAGCTGAAATTGATGGTCTTGAGCTTAACGGTGCAAAAGTATATCATCTGGAAACCGATAATCAGTTTCAGACCAAGCATTTTCTGGAACGGGTGGATACCATTAACAGTTATCTGATTTATGCGCCTTTTCCCAGACCATCAGTCAGAGACAATCACCTGGAGGATACTATTCGCTATTCGAAAGTCTTTTATGCCGACCGGGCATCGCTTTTGATGGTAGATCTGGGCATCGATGAAAAATACAAACCAGTGATTCAGAAGTATATTAAATTTTTCGCTGCCCGGGACCGCAGACAACGGTTTTATGATCTTGAAATCCAGAACTTTAATAAAGAAACCATTGAAGTGGCACTGATGTCCTGCCTTTGTAAAACCCATACAGCTTCCTTTGAAGAAGTCGTGCGTGCGGTTTTAATGGAGACGGAAAATCCTTTTGAAAGTAATCGTTTCTTGGAGGAGTTTCAAAAATATGATCTACTTGGCGTTTTCTGGGACTTTTGCCGTCAGAAATTTGGTTACATCGAGCAAAGTCCATCGCTGGAAAAACTGGTTTTTACCCTTTTTCTTACGGTTACCCAAAGATCCCTTCAGAGACAGCTGCCAGAAGCTTTAAAGCCATTTATATCGAGTAAAACCGGCAATATTATAGCCTTTATGGATAGTCTGATGAATAATGTTTTGTATATTAAAAAGTACAATAAGTTCTCAGATTTTGTTCAGAAAAGGTTGGATATGGAAAGTGTTTTAAAAGGATATGAGCCGAATGATTTAATTAACTGTGATACATTTGCGGTTGTTGATCAGCTCCTGATTGATTGGCTGGTGGAAAGGCTTTTGGTTGAAGATACCGGAGCCAAATTAGGAGACCTTACCCTTCCGGAGATTTGCCGGGAACGACTTAATGGGCATTTTTCCGAAGAATTTACGACTAGCTATAAGTTGCTGAACCACGCTTATTATTTGATAATAAATGCTAATTATCAGTGCCAAAATAATTTTAAGGAATTAGTTGACCAGTATCTGAAAGTCGATTTTGAGATGGATGGTCACTACCGGAAATTCTTTTATTACTTTGATCAGCTTGGTGATACGACTGGTTTTGAAAAGCTTGCTTCTCTAGTGGAGAACATCTATAGTAATGAGTATCTTGATAAGATTGTGCGTGGCTGGAATGAGACTTTTGAGAGTGAAGAAGTTAAGACGACATTGCCACTGCAACGACGTTTCTATAAACGAATCATTGAGCCTAATAAGGATAAACTGGTCGTGATTATATCGGATGCCCTGCGTTATGAAGTAGGCCATGAACTGTTTTTAAAATTGCAGGCGGATGAACGATGCACGGCCAGTTTTTCTGGAATGCTGGGGTTAGTCCCTTCCACTACCCGACTGGGAATGGCGGCACTGCTTCCGCATCATAGTCTTTCTGTAAGTGATGATTACAAGGTTTTGCTGGATGGTAAAACTGCCGATGACCTGAAACAACGAGAGTCCATTCTAAAAAGCTATGTTTTAAGTAGCCGCTGTGTTCAGTTTGATGACATCAGGAACATGAAAAAGGCGGAGCTGAGAGAAGTCTTTACTGGTCAGGAGGTCGTTTACATCTATCATAATCAGATTGATGCCAGGGGAGATAAAGCAAACACAGAAAATGAGGTGTTTACCGCCTGTCAGGAAGCGGTTGAAGAAATTGACGGATTGATTCGTCGCCTTTCAGGCAGTGCCAATACCTATCATTTTATGGTGACGGCTGATCATGGATTTATTTATAAACGTGATAAGCTGCAGGAAAGTGACAAGCTGTCAAATAATGCCGAAAAAGATGCTTTTGTGAACCGTCGTTTTATTATTCACAGTAATCCTTTAATCGGGGACGGGATTGTATCAAGAACACTTGGAGAGATACTGGGGAATGACGATTCTAAAAGAGTAACCACGCCCATTAGCGCCAATGTTTTTAAAGTGACTGGTGGTGGACAGAACTATGTTCATGGTGGATCATCTCCCCAGGAAATGATTGTTCCACTAATCGATATAAAAATTGAAAAACGACGGGTGGAAACAAGGCCGGCATCAATCATGCTGGTCAGTGTGATCAGAAAGATTACGACTCTCAATGTATTTCTGGACTTTATGCAAGCAGAAGCAGTGGGAGAGGGCATCAGCCCGGCCAGCTACCGAATTTATTTCATTTCTGACGATAATGAAAAAATATCTAATGAGTTGTTATTTATAGCGGATAAAAAAGATAATGACGCCCAGCAACGGATGGTCAGGTTGCATTTCAGTTTGAAAAATCAACACTATGATAAATCGGGGAAATATTATCTGCTGGCAGTCGATGAGTCCAACGACCTTGAGATATTTAGACATGAAGTATCAATGGATTTGGCCTTTGCGAATGATTTTGGATTTTAGTCGAATAAGACAGGAGGCGATAGGATGAGCAAAATAGAACAGGAAATCAAGACTAAACGGGAAATCCTGCTGGAAAAATTAAGAAATCATTTTGCCGGTAAAATTGTGCGCAAAGATTTGACTAAAAAAATAAAAGAAGGTGCAAATGTGCCGGTATATGTACTGGAGTACCTGCTTGGAATGTACTGCTCATCGATGGATGAGGAGGAAATCGAAGCTGGGGTTTTGAACGTGAAACAGATTTTAGCAGAAAATTATGTTCGACCCGATGAAGCCCAGAAAATTATATCCAAACTTAGAGAAAAAGGCAGCTATACGGTGATCGATAAGATTTCGATTCAGTTAAATTTCAGGGCAGATATTTATGAAGCGGAGTTTTCAAATCTGGGCATTAAAAATGTGCCGATTGCGGAAAAATATGCCTCGGATTTTGAGCGGCTCTTATGCGGTGGGATCTGGTGTATTGTGCAGATGGAATATTATTATGATGAAGGGGACAAAAATCGATGTCCTTTTGTGATCAGGAATTTGACACCCATACAGATGCCCAGCCTGGAAATGGAGGAGGTGAAGGAAGGCCGAAAGCATTTTATCAAAGAGGAATGGATTGATGTGATCCTCCGCTCAACCGGGATGGAACCGGACCATCTAAGCGAGCGGGTGAAATGGTTGCATTTAGCGCGGCTGATGCCGCTGATCGAAAATAATCTGAATCTTTGTGAACTTGGCCCCAGAGGGACGGGTAAATCGCACGTCTATAAAGAAATATCTCCCAACAGTATTCTGGTTTCCGGCGGGCAGACGACCGTGGCTAACCTGTTTTATAATATGAGTAATCGAACCGTTGGCCTGGTAGGAATGTGGGATTGTATTGCTTTTGATGAAGTGGCGGGTATCCGTTTTAAAGATAAAGATGGAATCCAGATAATGAAAGACTATATGGCTTCCGGTTCCTTCAGTCGGGGTAAGGAAGAAAAATCGGCCCTGGCTTCGATGGTTTTCGTCGGAAATATTAATCAGAGTGTGGATGTTTTGCTTAAAACCTCACATCTTTTTGATCCCTTTCCACCGGAAATGAGTAATGACAGCGCTTTCTTTGATCGGATGCACTGTTACCTGCCGGGCTGGGAGATCCCTAAATATCGACCTCAGTTTTTTACCGACAGTTATGGTTTTATTACTGATTATCTGGCCGCCTTTATGCGGGAGCTGCGAAAAATTTCTTATGCGGATGCTTTTGACAAGTATTTTAAACTGGGAAATAATCTGAACCAGCGTGATGTTATTGGGGTGCGAAAAATGGTATCGGCTTTGGTTAAACTGATCTATCCCCATGGTGAATTTGACAAGGCGGATATCCTGGAAATCCTCCGCTTTGCACTTGAGATGCGTCGGCGGGTCAAAGAGCAGTTAAAACGAATTGGCGGAATGGAATTTTATGATATTAATTTTTCCTATATTGATAATGAAGCCTTTACGGAAGACTATGTGCCGGTTCCAGAGCAGGGCGGAGGAAAACTGATCCCAGAGGGAATGAATAAGGCTGGTCATGTCTATACTATTGCCATGGGCGGAACGGGTATGCCTGGAGTCTATAAAATTGAGACTGAAATAACGTCAGGCTCAGGAAAATTCATCTGCACGGGAATAGGCAGTAAACGTGAAGACAAAGAAGCGCTGGATACTGCCTATCGATATCTGAAAGCCAACAGTAAAACGATCAGTGGTCAAATTTCAACACTGAATAAGGACTATATGCTTCATGTTCAGGATCTAAATGGAGTTGGGATGACTAGTCATTTATCCTTAACGGCCCTGATTGCCCTTTGTTCTGCCGCCATGAATAAACCGGTCATTCCGAGCCTGGGGATTTTAGGTGAATTAAGTATCGGTGGGACACTAAATAAAGTGGAGGAGCTGGCGAATATCCTTCAGGTTTGCCTGGATTCAGGTGCTAAAAAGGTTTTGATTCCCATTGTATCAGCTGGTGATATGGGAACGGTACCACCTGAACTGATGGGCAAGTTCAATCTGATTTTTTACCAGAGCCCGGAAGATGCAGTTTTTAAAGCATTGGGCGTGGAATAGAAAAAGATTGCATGGATAAAGTAAGGATCTGATAAAAACATTAAAATATATTGAATTGAGCAATTTTGAAGCGTATAATGAAATAAAAGTGGTGTTTAAAGAAAAAAAGAAAAAGAAAAAAGCACCAACTAGGTGCTTGATTTCTAAAAACGGTGGATTGCTTGTCGGTTACCACCATACCCCACG
Organism: Eubacteriaceae bacterium ES3; assembly: GCA_030586155.1. NCBI lineage: Bacteria > Bacillati > Bacillota > Clostridia > Eubacteriales > Eubacteriaceae > Eubacteriaceae bacterium ES3. The sequence goes on from CP130741.1 coordinate 341,623, forward strand.
GCGACCTCCGAAGAAGTGCCTTATCTTAGAACTACTGATGGATATTGATAAACTTATAAAATATCAATTGGTATCAATTTGGTTTGATGGATATTGATAAACGTACACATTAGTAATTCTTAACAACTCCATTGTAGACGATTAACTAAGAAATGTCAATTTATTTTAAGGAGATCTGATGATATGAAATATCGATTAGGATTGGATATTGGAATTGGTTCAATTGGCTGGGCGGTTATTTCTGGTGATAAAAATGCGGCACGGATAGAAAATTTTGGGGTGCGTATTTTTGAATCAGGGGAAATTGATCAACTGGGAAAGGATCGAAAAAGTCAGCAAAGAAGAGGTTTTAGAGGAACAAGACGTCTGGTTAGACGACGCAAATTTCGAAAGAACCGAGTTAAAGGACATCTTCAAAATATTGGACTGGTAAGAATAGATGATCTGAACAGGTATTTTGAAACAGATCAGCAAGATGTTTATACCCTACGGGTTAAAGCTCTGGATCAGGAAATAACTCCGGAAGAGATTGGAGCTTGTCTTATTCATCTTAGCAATCATCGTGGATATAAAGATTTTTATGAAATGGAAAATAGTGAGCTGGATGAAGAGGAAGAAGCGGACTACGAAGCGCTAAATAATTTTGATAAGCTGTTTCATTCAAAATCCTATCGGACACCAGCCGAGTGCATTGTTGATCAATTTAAAAATGAGAAACAGCCTTATCCAGACTTCAGGAATAATCAATATCAGGATAGACATTATTTAATCAATCGATCTTATTTAAAGGATGAAATGAATCAAATTCTCACTGAACAGAGCAAGTATTACAATTGTCTGACAAACGCCAATATCAAAATGCTTGAAACGATTATTTTCAGTCAGCGTGATTTTGAAGATGGTCCTGGAGATGCAAATGAAAAATATCGTCGATACTCCGGTTTTTTGGATTCCATAGGGAAATGTATGTTTTATAAGGAGTTGGACAGAGGTTTTCGCAGCACCGTTATTTCTGATGTATACGCGGTTACCAATACCTTATCTCAGTATCAGTTTAAAGATGATGAAACTGGAAAGCCTTTTTTAAAACCGGAAGCAGCAAAAGACCTGGTTGATACACTTCTGAAAAATGGAAACCTGACCATGACAGAAGCTAAAAAAATTGTTAAAAGCCATGGGCTGACTTTGGTTAAAAGTGAATTGTCTGATGATAAGGCCCTGTCAAAAGCGATAAAATATCTAAAAGTTGTAAAAGGATCAGTTGAGAAGACGAATTTAGATTGGCAAGAATTGATATCTGAAGAGCAGTTTGACGTGGTGCAGCTATCAAAGCTTCATCAGATGGGTGAGTTGATTTCAAAATACCAGACTCCTAAACGGCGAAATGACGAATTAAAGAAATTGCCATGGATGACTGATTCCTTGCGAAAAGAACTTTGCAGTAAAAAAATCAGTGGAACGAGTAATGTCAGTTATAAGTATATGTGTGAAGCGATTAAGGCATTTTTGAACGGTGAAGCCTACGGGAATTTTCAGGCCAATCGTTTAAAAGAACGGCAGGAAAGTCTAGATACTGACTCACAGCAACGTCTCTTGAAACCGCTCGATGATTTGGAAATAAAAGATAATCCTGTTGTGTTTAGGGCCATCAATGAAACGAGAAAATTAATCAATGCGATAGTTCGCCAGTATGGAAGTCCAGAATGTATCAATCTGGAAGTGGCCAGTGATTTAAATCGAAGCTTTACTGAACGGAGCAAAATCCAGAAAAATCAGAAAGAAAATGAAAAGAAAAATGATCTCTATAAAAAGGAAATTGCTGATTTACTTGGGATTGATACTGAAGATGTCTCGGGAACTCAAATAGAGAAACTTCGTCTTTATCGAGAACAGGACGGGAAATGTTTATACTCTGGGAAACCATTTGATGACCTTAAACTTGTATTGTTGGATAAAACCCATCGCTTTGAGGTGGATCACATCGTTCCATATTCCCTTATCTTGGATAATACTGCTAATAACAAAGCGCTGGTTATGGGGAGCGAAAATCAGATAAAACGACAAAGAACGCCTTTAATGTATATGAGTGGTGTTCAAAGAGAAAATTTTATTGCCAGAATTAATGAAATGCACCATAAAAAGAAAAGTCAGATTTCCGATCGCAAATATAACTATCTGATGGTTGAAAATATTTATGATGACAAGAACAGGAAGATGTTGGCTGATTGGAAATCCAGAAACATCAATGATACCCGGTATATTACCAAATATCTGATAGGATATTTAAAAACTTATTTACTCTTTGACAGTAAGAAGAGCGAGCCGGTTTATGGAATTAAGGGTGGGATTACATCAAGGTTTAGGAAAATTTGGCTGCGTGATACGATCTGGGGAAAGGAAGATAAGAATCGGGAAAGTTACTTAAATCATGCGGTTGATGCAGTGGTCATTGCAAATCTTACACCGGCTTATGTTGAAATTTCATCAGATAATATCAAGTTGGGTCAAATCAAAAGACACCATCGCAATACGACTAATGACGAATATCAGAAATATTTGGCAGACTGTTTAAAAAAAATGACTAAATACTATAACTTTCAGGAAGATTATACTAAAAGGCTACTAACGCAGTCAAACCGTGTCCCATCATATGTAAAAGAACTTGAAAAAGAAGTGAATATCCGTTTTGAGGAAGAAAACCCAGAATTATTCGAAGAACGGATCAAGAACTTTTACGGGGATATTTCAGATTTTGAGATTAAGCCACACCTGCCGATTGTTTCACAGAAGCAGGAACGGAAATTCAGGGGAGAAATGGCTGATTCTAATCCAATTCGCGTTTGTGAAATCGACGGTGTTAAATATAAGGTTAAAAGAAAATCTGTAGCAGAACTGAAGAAAACAGATTTAGATAAACTTCGAACAAATGATTCAGATCTGATTGAAAGTTTGAATGATGTATTTGAAAACCATGCTACGGTCGAAGCCTATTTAAAAGCTAATGATTTGAAACAATTTGTTACTTTACAAGGCCAGAAAGTAAACCAGGTATCGGTTGTAGAAAAACCGATAACGAATTATTACCGAAAAGAAATTTCAGAAGATAATTATTCGGTTCTTGGCGGGATGAAGTATTATTGTGTTGAAATCTATAAAAACCAAAAAGGAGAAACGTCCATTTGGGGACTTAAATATACGGATATTGTTAATAGAGATAAAAAATTGTGGATGAAACAGGGAGTATTGCCGGAAGACTATTCAGAGCATATGATGTATTTATTTAAAAATGATTATATTGAGGTGATAAATAAAAAAGGGGAGGTTAAGTTCTCGGGATTTTATAAATCTATTTTTAATATCAATCAAAATCAACTATATTACTCTCTTGACACGCAACCTTTGCAAAAAAGAAAAGCGCTTCCAATAGCAAAGCAAGATACAGTTGTAAAATATAACATTGATCTTTTGGGAAATAAAGGGGGTGAGATCAAATGTACCGAACCCTTATCATTAATACCGGCGAAAAACTGACAGTTAAAAACAATTGGCTGATTGTAGTGGAAAATGAAATTGAGAATAAGATTCCGTTAACGGATATTTATTCTATTGTTATCGATAACCCCAGAACGACTTTGTCAGTTGCTGCTTTGAATGCTATTACCAATGCCGGTGCTCATATTCTCTTTTGCGATGGCAGTCATTTACCTGTGTCCCATACGTTTCCCATGAATAGCAGCTATGCTCCTTTTGGTAAACTAAAAATGCAGATAGATATGACCGAGTTTTTTAAGGGCCTATTATGGAAGACGATTATACAAGGGAAAATTGAAAATCAGGCAAAAGTAATGTCTTTATGTAATGTCCATGAAGAACATATACAGCGGATGCAAAGATTTAAAGAAGAGGTTGACTATGATGATGTCACCAATCGTGAAGGGATAGCAGCTAAATGGTTCTTTAATCGTATGTATGGTGCAGGATTCGTCAGAGATTATGATTCGGCAATTAATGCAGCCCTTAACTATGGTTATACAATTATTCGTTCGTCAGTTGCAAAAACTTTGTCTGTTTTTGGATTTAACTGTGCCCTGGGGATTCACCACATCAACCGTCATAATGGTTTTAATCTGGCAGATGATTTGATGGAGCCACTGCGACCATTAGTTGATTTATGGGTGGATCAAAATCAGGATAATCTGGCAACTGAACTGACAAAAGAAAACAGGCGTGATCTCATCAACCTGGTGAATCATACTGTTCTTATTGGAAACAGGAAATATCATCTTCGATATGCTTTGAATGAATATATCTCTAGCTTGACATCCGCAATAGCTGAAGAAAAGATTGAATTGTTGAAAATTCCGGAAATCCATAAGAATGACATTTTTTTTAAGGGGAATGAAGGTGAATAATCGAGTTATGAGAATAATAGTTATGTTTGATTTACCGACATTGACAAAAAGTGATCGTCATGAAGCATCGGTTTTTCGAAATAAGCTGATTAAAAATGGTTTTTTTATGGTGCAGCTGTCAGTTTATTGCCGGATTACCCGAAATCATGATGATGCGAGAAAAAACATTAATGTAGTTAAATCTTTTTTACCACCTGAAGGCTCAGTGAGAGTGCTGACACTTACAGAAAAACAATATGCCTCGATGCAAATATTGATAGGTGAAAAAACTGCATCTGAATCATTTCTTGGAACTAAGGATATTATGGAACTTTGAGAATGGCATATTAAAGGGGATTCTTGTGGATTTTCTAATATGGTAAACTTATGATTGCCTAATAGGCAAAAAAGTGGTAAATTTAATTTAAGGTTTTGGTTCTCTGATGGATATTGATAAACTTATACAATTCTAACCTATCTTTTTTAATGGATTCGGTTTTGGTTCTCTGATGGATATTGATAAACTTATACATTAATTTTCCTTTTTCATCAAAATCTGCTGTTTTGGTTCTCTGATGGATATTGATAAACTTATACCGAAAACAAGAGCACCATAAAACCGACTTTGTTTTGGTTCTCTGATGGATATTGATAAACTTATACGAAGCTTAAAACCAGCAACTAACGTTGTAAGTTTTGGTTCTCTGATGGATATTGATAAACTTATACAAATATAAATTTTACCTGGTTAGGAATTATGTTTTGGTTCTCTGATGGATATTGATAAACTTATACGTGCCAATGTGTCAATAGTAATATATCCAGGTTTTGGTTCTCTGATGGATATTGATAAACTTATACATCCTAATATTTCTTTCATCTCATCAGCCCGTTTTGGTTCTCTGATGGATATTGATAAACTTATACAACTACTGTTTCTTCAACCGTTTCCGTTTGTTTTGGTTCTCTGATGGATATTGATAAACTTATACCTAATACAGAAGCAAAGGCGAAAAGAAGCCGTTTTGGTTCTCTGATGGATATTGATAAACTTATACAATTTGCAGAATTAGTTGGGTTCTCTTTCAGTTTTGGTTCTCTGATGGATATTGATAAACTTATACCATCAACTTCATCATACCGTTCTGTTACCCGTTTTGGTTCTCTGATGGATATTGATAAACTTATACGGAAAACAGCCTTATCAAAACCAGCAAGATGTTTTGGTTCTCTGATGGATATTGATAAACTTATACGAAAAAGGCCATTTCAAACTGGGCAGCAGCGTTTTGGTTCTCTGATGGATATTGATAAACTTATACCGGAATTGTGCTGAAGCATTAGTTGATGGCGTTTTGGTTCTCTGATGGATATTGATAAACTTATACTCAAGGCCATTCTGGAAGGGCGAAAGACGGTGTTTTGGTTCTCTGATGGATATTGATAAACTTATACTTTCACACTCTTTGATATTATAAATACCTCGTTTTGGTTCTCTGATGGATATTGATAAACTTATACTGTTTTTGTAAAGCCTTGTCGCCAAAATCGTTTTGGTTCTCTGATGGATATTGATAAACTTATACGTCTGACAGCTGCTAGGTTAGCAGTTGTTCGTTTTGGTTCTCTGATGGATATTGATAAACTTATACAACAACTTCAGGGCCGTTCTCACCTACTAGGTTTTGGTTCTCTGATGGATATTGATAAACTTATACCATCAAAGTCCGTTGGTACATCAACATTGGGTTTTGGTTCTCTGATGGATATTGATAAACTTATACGTTCACATGCATCTGCTTCACGCAGATGCCGTTTTGGTTCTCTGATGGATATTGATAAACTTATACGTGGTATTTAAAGTTTTCATAGTCGGCATCGTTTTGGTTCTCTGATGGATATTGATAAACTTATACTTGTTAAACAAAGTAATGGAACTAGGAATGTTTTGGTTCTCTGATGGATATTGATAAACTTATACCTTTTTTTAAACCATTGCATTAAGCTCCTCGTTTTGGTTCTCTGATGGATATTGATAAACTTATACGTAATTCATTCAGTGATCCAGCAACAGCTAGGTTTTGGTTCTCTGATGGATATTGATAAACTTATACATCCTAATATTTCTTTCATCTCATCAGCCCGTTTTGGTTCTCTGATGGATATTGATAAACTTATACTTCTTCATCCTCGAGGAATTAAATGGACTGGTTTTGGTTCTCTGATGGATATTGATAAACTTATACAAGCTAAAACGGTAATTGGTGGTTGTGTCTGTTTTGGTTCTCTGATGGATATTGATAAACTTATACTCCACCTGGTCAATTACTCCTGTCACTATCGTTTTGGTTCTCTGATGGATATTGATAAACTTATACAAGCATTTGAAGTAATACCATCTAATTGGCGTTTTGGTTCTCTGATGGATATTGATAAACTTATACTAATTTTTCCACAACAGCAACAGCTATTGGTTTTGGTTCTCTGATGGATATTGATAAACTTATACAACAAGCAACCACTAATCATGACACTATGTGTTTTGGTTCTCTGATGGATATTGATAAACTTATACTGATGATTACATGAACCTCTGGAAGACTAAGTTTTGGTTCTCTGATGGATATTGATAAACTTATACGGATGTCATTCACATAAGGCAGGATTTTAGGTTTTGGTTCTCTGATGGATATTGATAAACTTATACAACAAGCAACCACTAATCATGACACTATGTGTTTTGGTTCTCTGATGGATATTGATAAACTTATACCACTGGCAGAAACATATGAACTTGGACATCGTTTTGGTTCTCTGATGGATATTGATAAACTTATACGCCTAAAACCTCCTACCGTCATATTTGCAGGTTTTGGTTCTCTGATGGATATTGATAAACTTATACCTTGTCAATAACGCATATCGGTAATTATCAAGTTTTGGTTCTCTGATGGATATTGATAAACTTATACCATAATCACCATATACAACTGGGTCATCTTGTTTTGGTTCTCTGATGGATATTGATAAACTTATACGCCTCATTTTGATGCGCCCTCGTCTTTTCAGTTTTGGTTCTCTGATGGATATTGATAAACTTATACGAATGGCAGAATGATATCATCACACTGGCCGTTTTGGTTCTCTGATGGATATTGATAAACTTATACATAGTCAGACCAAGTATCTCCTGGAGTGGCGTTTTGGTTCTCTGATGGATATTGATAAACTTATACTCAGAAATCCATTTACAAAAGACAGCACCAGTTTTGGTTCTCTGATGGATATTGATAAACTTATACAAAAGACCAGTTATTAATGAAATGATGGAAGTTTTGGTTCTCTGATGGATATTGATAAACTTATACTATGAACAATTTTAAATATACCTGAAAAAGGTTTTGGTTCTCTGATGGATATTGATAAACTTATACAGGTTACAGCTGGTGATATTGGTATAATAGGTTTTGGTTCTCTGATGGATATTGATAAACTTATACAATTTTAATCAGGGATTTGATGCAACGCCGTTTTGGTTCTCTGATGGATATTGATAAACTTATACATGTTTAATTTCATGACATCTAATGAAGTGTTTTGGTTCTCTGATGGATATTGATAAACTTATACGCAACAAATTATTTCCATCCTTAATGATTCGTTTTGGTTCTCTGATGGATATTGATAAACTTATACGGAGTTTTAGTGCTGATGAGTTTAGACAACGTTTTGGTTCTCTGATGGATATTGATAAACTTATACCAACGTCCCCGCTAATAGTTTCTGACAGGTGTTTTGGTTCTCTGATGGATATTGATAAACTTATACTATTCGCCTGGCTGATACTCACCGCACCATGTTTTGGTTCTCTGATGGATATTGATAAACTTATACTGAGCGTGACTGAAAACGTGGACGGTATCCGTTTTGGTTCTCTGATGGATATTGATAAACTTATACTAAAGAAATGACCTCATTTATCTGTTGTTCGTTTTGGTTCTCTGATGGATATTGATAAACTTATACCCATCAACGGTTGTTACCGTACAATTTTCAGTTTTGGTTCTCTGATGGATATTGATAAACTTATGCGCATAACGATACCATACGACGATGCTGCCTCGTTCATTGCGGTGACCGTTCTAAACAATGGTTCTGATTCAAATCGGTGAAAGCTGATAAATGTTTTTAAACAACCCAACTGGGGATACTATTCAGCGCCCACAAAGGCAAATTAAGAAGCCAATCTTCCTTTCTATAGTCAGTCATGGCAGTACGAATTGATAAACTTGGCTGAAATTTCTCATAATAAGTTTTCAGGCTTTTGGCTTTTAAATTTGTTTCAGCTTTGACCTCAATGGGAATAATCTCATTACCTGAATCAATTAAAAAATCGATTTCGGCACCGCCACGATTGTTTGTCCAGTAATAAGTTTCTAAGCTATCAAATGTTTTTAGCTGCTGTAAAACATACTGCTCAGTTAAGGCGCCTTTAAATTCTTTAAAAAGTTCATTTCCCTGAAGCAATACCCTTTGGTTCAGCCTGACCATGCATGACAATAAACCCACATCAAGTAGAAAAAGTTTGAAAGATTTTAAGTCTTCATAAGCTTTCAGTGGGAGGTTGGGAGCAGTAACACGGGGGATTTTATGAACAAGACCACAATCGGTAAGCCAAAGCATAGCCATTTCATAATCTTTTGCTCGAGATCCTTCTTTAACAAGACCATAGATGAATTTTCTGTTCTCTTTACTCAATTGAGAAGGGATACTGTTCCATAGCATCCTGATGCGGGGAATAATATCATGGGGTGCATGCTTTGAAAAATCCTGTTCGTAGGCTGCGAGAATATTATTTTGAATCTCTCTAGCTTCATTAAAGTCACGATTTTGGGAAAAGTTCACCACTACTTCCGGCATGCCTCCAACATAGTAATAATATTTGAGCATCTCAATGTATTCTTGTTTAAACGTGGATGCCATTTCAAAATCACCAACATCAATGAGCTTTACAAATGATTCTTTTCCTAAAGCCTGCATAAACTCTGTAAATGATAGGGGGTACAGGTCAATAAATTCAACTTTTCCGACAGGAAATGAAGTGCCTTGATGTAGAGCTACACCGAGTAAAGAACCGGCACAAATAATCTGGTAGTCTGGAGCATTTTCATAAAAATATTTTAAGGCTGTTAATGCCTTTGGGACTTCCTGAATTTCATCGAAAATCATCAGTGTATCTAATGGACTGATTTTATGTCCAGCATAGAGTTCCAGTCCTATTATAATCCGTTCTATATTCATATCAGTATCAAATAAGTCTTTCATCGTCTGATTATTGTCGAAATTTATATAGACTGTTTTGTCAAAAGCGTGCTCTCCAAACGTTTTCATCAGCCATGTTTTACCCACTTGACGTGCCCCCCTTATAATAAGCGGTTTTTTTTTCTTTTTCTGTTTCCATTTATTTAGATATTCAATAGCTTTGCGATACATTTTTATCACCTCACAATAAAAGTATACCCTGCAAAAACAAAAAATACAACGAATATAAGTAGAAATAATACATATTTTACGGCGAAAAAACGTATGCCTATTAATATGACTAAATTTTATGATTTGCTATGGCATCATAGTGCAAAAAAATTTAGATAATTAATAGAGCGCAATACTCTGATGGATAACGATAAACATATTTGATTTAATACAAATTGAATAAAAATATGGGATAATGAGTAAAAAGTTAAAACAGCGAGGTCATCATGAACATCGAAACCATCGAAGAAAAAATTGCGCAGTACCCAATTTTTGAATACGCTTTTATCAATCCCAAAGAAATAAACTGTTTTAAGGCAGTCAGAACTATATGTGAGCAGGAGTGCCCTCAATTTGGCCAGTCATGGTCTTGTCCGCCGGCGGTTGGAAGTCTTGAAGAATGTAAAACGCGGGTTAAAGATTATGAACATGCCCTGATTTTTTCTACCATCTCGGAAGTGACTGATTTGCTTAACATGGAGGAAATGTTAGCTACAAGGGGAGAGCATATCGAAATCGTCGAAGCACTTAAAAAAGAGGTCTTTGAAGAATCGGATGATATTCTGATTCTGACTGCTGAGTCCTGTGCGATTTGTGAAAACTGTGCTTACCCGGAAGCAAAATGCAAGCATCCTCATAAAATGTACCCCTGCGTGGAAAGTCATGCCATTAGCGTGACGGATATTTGCGAAAAAAATGGCTTGTCTTTTCTAAATGGGCACAATGTAGTCACCTGGTTTGGAATGATATTTTTCAATTAAAAAACGGCCTGAGGGCCGTTTTTTTATGCTTCCGCTTTTCTGTTTTTTAAAAGGACCATGGTAATGCCCAGGATGGCAACCCCAAAGCCCAGCACCAGTGCCATATTGGTGAGAATACCTGTTAGGGTATCACCGGATAATGATGCAGTGGTAGCAATTGTGTTGTTGGAGAGGACATACCAGTAGGTTGGAGTGAAACTGGCAATGGATAAAACCGTATCACCTAGCAGTGATTGTTCAACAAATACGCCGCTGATAAATGAGGTGCCCAGGGCAAAGACATTAGCAACAGCAGACATGGCGCCGCGGCTCTTGATCAGGTTGCTTATCAGAAAGCTGATAGACAGAGCGGTCAGAGTAAAGATAAAGGAGTTGAGTGTTAATAAAGCGCCTTTTTCACTAAACATAATGTCTCCGTTTAGAATAAAACTGACAAGAATCATCAGAAGCCAGGTTGCGACTGCAAAACTCAGACTTCCCAGAATTAACTGACTGTTATAGTTGAGTGATTTTAAGGGGGCACTGAAATTTCTCTTTTTAAGATCGGGCTCATTAAAAACCAGCATGACCGAACAAACGCCAAGAATTAGAATGGCGAACAGCGAGTAGGACATAAAATTAAAGAAGTAACCTACTTTTTCAGCAGCAGCGCTTTCATCGCTGTTGTAATTAAGAGTGACGGCAGTGCTTTTGGATAAATCGTCCTTAACTGATTGAACCAGCTCATATTCGCTGACAACATCAGCGTAATTCAGATAAGTTTGGGCGGTATTGAGATACTGGTTGATGCGCAGGTCCAAAAATGTGGCACTGGTGGAATTAGGAACCGTTGTTTTTTCGAGTTCAGCCGATTCACCATTTAAAAAATGGTCTGTAAATCCAGAGGGTATTCTTAAAATATAATCCACTTCCCGAAAGAAGAGGGCATCCTGAAGGCTTTGTGTTTCATCAGGTAGATTAACCATATTGGTGTTTTCGGACAGATAAGAAATGAAACCGTCAAGGAAAACTGAATCGTCATCTTCATTAATCAAAGCGATGTTAATTTTGGTTTCTAAAAAATCCGTTGAAACAGGTGGATTGTAACTGGTAGTAAAGATGAGCGTTAAAACCATAAATACGATTAGATAGATCAGCAGCTGCATCCGGTTCTTTAAAATGATTTTGAAAAAAGCTTTATAAACTTGCATATTTTTGCCTCCTTATAACAAGAAATGTAAGGGTTAGGAAAACTGCTATAAAACCGCATAATAGAATAATGTTTGTATAAAATCTGGTGTGGTCAGTATAGTAATAAAGGGCATAAAAGCTGTCGGTAATCAGATTTGCAGGATTTATATAGGACAGGATGGGAAGGTTTTTGCTGACGAGGTACTTCATGTTTTCAAACATCATGCCGGCCAGAAAACTCATTCCCATGGTTGAACCGATCAGGATTCCCATTTTTACCCCTTCTTCCCGTTTGACAACGGAAGCGATAAAGGCCCCGAAGCTTACCCCTGTGATGGATCCAACCAGACAGGTTAAAGCGATATAGCCTAACTGATCGCCGAAATCGATTTTCAGGACGAATACCAGAAAACTCATCAGGACAGCGATTACCGTCATTTGAATGGTTGCGGCTGCCAGCATGGAAGACAGAAATATATTGAGTTTATTGGCAGGTGCCACGCTGACTCTGGCCCCTACTTCCGAAAGGTCAGCTTGGATCGCGGTAATTTCTTTAAGTCCCAGAAAACCGCCATAGAGGCAGGCCATGGCAATCAGGGTGTAAAAATAGTTGACCAGCTGATCCGGATTATTTCGTGAAGGAGTCACTTCAGTAAGATATTGCTGATTGTCAGTTAGTGAGTCGATGAGTCCGGCGCTAAGTGCCTGGGGATTGTCAGTAATGATGGACGTTAGAGTCGATGAAACCTGCAGGTACTGATCGACAAAACTTTTAATGATCGTCTGATTAATACCGGATTGTGAAACAATCAACGCAGGTGTCTGGTCAAACAGGATAATACCATCAACCTGGTTGTTAAAAAGCTCTTCATTGGCCTCTTCTTGCGAAGGTTCGGAAATAATAAAAAGATCTGTTTCTTTGGCTGCTTCTAAAAATGATGAACCTTTTTCGCTGTCTTCTTTTAGAACGATGGCCAAATTGATTTTTTCAAAATCGTCGATACTGCTGATATTTGACAAGGCCAGGTAAAAAAGACTGCCTAGAATAATCGGAAATAACAAGGTCCAGAACATCATTTGTCGATCTCGGAGGATACATTTCAAACGATAGATATAATTATGAAAAAACATGGCATCCTCCTTAATCCCGAAGTTCTTTCCCAGTGATCTCCAGGAAAACATCGTTTAGAGTTGGGGGTTCGGAAAAGACTCTGCCGATTTGAATAGCGTCCTTTTTCAGCAAGTCGAGAATTGGAATCAGGTTATTTTTACCGCGGCTTGATTTTATGATAAGTTGTGAATCAACCAAATCGGCACTGATAATATTGGGGAAATCGGCTATTTCTGAAAGGTTGAGATCCTGTGGATTAAGGAGTTCAATAGAAATATGTTCACCGGTTTTAATGATTTCTTTTAAAGATTCATTGGTGCCAGAGGCAATAATTTTTCCTTTGTCCATAATGGCGATGCGCGAACAGATTTGTTCGACCTCTTCCATATAATGGGAAGTATAGATGATAGTTGCACCATTGGCATTGAGCTTCTGAATCCCTTCCAGAATACTGTTTCGGCTCTGAGGATCGACAGCTACTGTTGGTTCGTCCATAATAATCAGATCGGGTTTATGGGCAATCCCGCAGGCAATGTTGAGTCTTCTTAGAAGACCGCCGCTGAGTTTTTGCGGCAGAAATTTTTTAAAATCCCGGATTCCCACAAAGTCGATGGCTTCTTCTACCAGCTGACGGCGTTTGGCTTTATCGGCAACATACAATCCGCAGAAATAATCAATGTTTTCATAGACGGTGAGTTCATCAAAAACTGCAACATTCTGCATTACGACACCAATTCGCTTCTTTAAGTCGTAGGCTTCGGGATGCATGGGTTTGTCATAAATTTCAATGTCGCCCTTATCATACTTGAGTAACGATAAAAGACAGTTGATAGCGGTTGTTTTACCAGAACCGTTGGGACCAAGCAGTCCGAAAATCTCGCCCTCGCGAACTTCCAGATTCAGATGATCCAGTGCAATCAGATCACCGTAGCGTTTGACCAGATTTTTTATTTTAATAACCATGGGTGTTCTCCTTTTCTTTTTTCTAAGTAAATTCTACTCGAAGCAGACAAAATTTTGAAGTGAGCCGGATAATGATAGGGTATGACAAATGTCATGATTTATGATACAGTATTGACAAGAATCATAGGGGAATTCGGGTAAAAATGAATAAATCAATGGATAAGATAATACTGTTTATCTGCTGTTTGGCACTCTTTGCAAGTACCGTGGAGATGGTGTATAAGATAGTTCCAGTACTGATAGCGGTTATTTTTTCAGCTGCTTTGGGTTATGTAGACAAGAAGAAGGCGGCAGTCGGAATTTATATTTTTTTTACGGTGGCCAGTTTCTTTTATCGGGAGCTGATTTATTTTCTGCCGCTGATTGCTTATGATATCATGAGCGGTGAAACTAGCTGGTTTTTATTTCTGGGCTTGCTTCCCTATTTGACTGGTTTTTCTGGTTTGCCAATTACAGGTCTTGTTTTAATTCCGCTTTTTATGGGACTGGGATATTTTTTGAAGCGTCGAACGATAATGCTTGAAACGATAAAAACAGACTACTATAAGCTTCGTGATAATACCAAAGAAACGGCACTTCAGCTGGAAAATAAAAATCGTCAACTACTTGAAAAGCAGGACTATGAACTGAACCTGGCTACACTGGCGGAACGCAATCGTATTGCACGGGATATCCATGATAATGTCGGTCATCTCTTGTCGCGAAGTATTTTGCAGACCGGTGCTCTGCTGGCAACAACAAAAGACCAAGGCGCTAAAGAAGGATTGACGAAAATAAAAGAGACCCTGACTGAAGCGATGGATAGCATCAGAAACAGTGTCCATGATCTTCATGAAGAAAGCTTTGATCTGGAAGTGGAGATACAATCACTCCTTAATCAGTTCACCTTCTGCCCGGTTACATTTGAATACGACATTTTAGATAATCCATCGAAAGAAATTAAATACTGTTTTGTTTCGGTTGTTAAAGAAGCACTGTCAAATGTAATCAGGCATTCGAATGGAAATCTGGTTAAAGTAAGGGTGCGGGAACATCCGGGCTTCTATCAGCTGGTGTTCTGGGATAATGGTAAAGTGGAAAAAATGGGTCAGGGCATCGGTCTTGAAAACATCGAGGATCGAGTCAAAAAACTTAAAGGGAATGTGAATTTCGGGATGTCGGACGGATTTCGGATTTTTATATCAATACCAAAGGAATTTGAGGAGTGATCATGAAAGTTTTAGTGATTGACGATGATCAGCTGGTCTGTGCGTCTTTAAAAACCATTATTGAAGCAGATAGTGGGATTTCGGTGATTGGATTAGGGCATGATGGACAGTCTGCCATCGATTCTTTTCACCGCTTAAAGCCTGATATTCTTTTAATGGACATTCGGATGCAGGGAATGACTGGTCTGGAAGCCGGCGAAAGAATTTTAAAGGAAGATCCCACGGCTAAAATTTTATATCTGACGACCTTTTTAGATGATGAATATATTGTCAAAGCCCTGAAAATTGGTGCTAAGGGCTATATGGTCAAACAGAATTTTGAAAGTATCGTCCCCTCGCTTCAAGCTGTGGCTGCAGGGCAGACGGTTTTTGGAGCCGATATTATTGAAAAAATACCAGAACTGATGGGGCATGAAATAAAAATTAGACTTGAAGAGTTTGATTTAAACGAAAAAGATATGGAAATGATTTCCCATGTGGCCCAGGGGCTTTCCAATCGTGAAATTGCCGGTATTCTTTTTCTCAGCGAAGGAACCGTGAGAAACCGGATTAGTCTGATCCTGGAAAAACTTTCGCTAAGAGATCGGACTCAGCTGGCTATTTTCTATTACAAGAATGGGCTCGATAGAAGAAAATGATTTGAGTCCTTTGTTTTGTACTTACAGGATAGGGTAAAAAATGAAATAAGAGTCACCTTAGGTGATTTTTCTGGCAGGATTGAATATTTTACAAGGAGGTCGTCAATGATTTTTTATTTTTCAGGAACTGGTAATTCGCTTCATCTGGCAAAGGTTTTGGCTGAAAAAACGGGTGAGAATCTGGTTAATATCGCCCAAACGATAGATGAGGGAATGCTTGAATTTGAACTTGAAGAAAATGAAAGGATTGGATTTGTTTTTCCGGTATATGCCTGGGCGCCCCCGGAAATCGTACTTGATTTTATTAGGCATCTGAGTCTTATGGGAGAGGTTGGCTATGTTTTTGCCGTTATCAATTGCGGTGGAAGTGAAGGGAAGACCACCAGTATTTTAAAGAAGGCATTAGAAAAAAAAGGCATGGAGCTTAACAGTTCTTTTACCCTTCAGATGCCCAGTAATTATATAATCGGTTCTGATGTGGAATCACAGGAAGAGGCAAGTAAAAAACTTCAAGCTGCTGCTCAGAAGCTGATTGAAATTGGTGAAGTCGTTAAAAATTACAAAAAAGGATTTTTTCATACGCTTCCTGGCAATATGCCCGGTATGAAATCGAAACTGGCTGGTTCCATGTTTAATCAGTTTGCCCGAAGCACGGGTAAGTTTTATGCCAATGATGAATGTAATCAGTGTGGACTTTGCGTGAAAATTTGTCCGCTTCATACTATTTCATTAGAGGATAAGCCGGTTTGGGGAAAAGACTGCACCATGTGTTTGGCATGTATTAATCGGTGTCCCAAGAAAGCTATTCAGTATGGTAAAAATACTGAGAAAAGAGGGCGTTATAGTCACCCAGATCTAAAATGAAAGTTCGCTGGCTGATGATTTCATGCCTGGTAGTTATGTTGCTGATGATTGCTTTGATACCAGAATGTCGCAGTGATACGGTTCTGTTTGTTCAGAGCTTACTTTTAAGTGACCAGGATATTTTTAAAAGCTCCGGTCTTAAACTTGTAATACCCACCGGGAAAACGGTTCCTAGTTCTGAATGGGACGAGTCGATGAAATCATTTCAGCCGGGGCAAGATTTTCCCCATGAAGATGCAGTGGGACGGCTAAGTATTCTCTATAATTTTGGTGATTTTAAAAACGGACGTTCAACTTTTTATAATCCGGATGCCGCGTGTTTTAATGCCCATTATGGGGTATATGCCGTTCAATTGGATGAGGGGATTTTTGGATTTAAAAACGGTGAGCCGGATCTTGAGGCGGTCACGAAGCTGGTTGCCTTTGACCAGCTTAATCTGGTAATGGCATCTCTCGGTTGTCCCAAATCAGAGCGAACATTTGAATCTGAGCTAACGGATGTGGAGAAAAATATTGATATGGCCGGTTTTAATGACTGGATTAAAATCGATGCCAGGATAACTACCAACTCTCCGCTCCATCAGAAGAATGCCTTCCAACAGGGTTATCTTCAGTATGGACAACCGCCAAGAGACTATCGGGGCGGAAATTTTTTGCTTATCGATATGTCCGGTCGTTTATACTTAAGGTATGACGCGGATGTAAATCTTACAATTATTTATTTTGTGATTGCCAGGAACAAAAATATCGTGAATGAAACAAGTCGGGACTATCTAATTCCGATTCAATGGGTGAAAACAGAGGTGAAAGAATGAAGATTGCTGGAATTCAGCTGGCGGTAGTTGCCGGCCAGATAGAGACAAACTTTAAAAAAGCCGAAGAATGGATCAGAAAGGCGGCTCAAGCGGGTGCTGATGTTGTAGTCTTGCCGGAAATGTTTGTCGGCGGGTTTTTATCAAAGCTTCCGATGGAAGAACTGGCTGACCCAGATGGAAAGCGGACAAAAAGTTTTTTATCGAAGTTATCAAAAGAATTAAATATGAATATTGTCGGCGGTTCGGTGGCGACAACAAAGGCTGGCAAATACTATAATACCGCCTATGTTGCAGATCGACAGGGGCAAATTATCGCTGACTATGATAAGATTCATCTCTTTTCCTATGCCGGTGAAGAAAAGCGATATTCAGCGGGCGAAAGCCTGGTCGAATTCTTCCTGGACGGCATCAAATGTTCAGTGATGGTTTGTTATGATTTGCGGTTTCCGGAAATTTTCAGAAAGCAGTCCTTGTCCGGATGTGAGATTATTTTTCTGCCAGCGCAATGGCCGACTCCCAGAATTGATCACTGGCGGATTCTTAATCAGGCCAGAGCCATTGAAAACCAGTTGTTTATGGTGTCAATTAATGGTTGTGGAAAAGCCAACAAGGATATTCAAAACGGTGGAAATTCTTTAATGATTGATCCCTGGGGGGAGATAATAGCTGATGGGGGCGAAGAGCCCCAGGAAAAAATGATTATTGGGGACCTGGACCTGGCACTAGTAAAGAAGGTGCGGGAGAAAATGACTGTTTTCGTAGACCGGCAGCCTTTGGCATACCGTATAGAAGAAAGTTAAGCTGACTTTTAAGAGTCAGTTTTTTTATACTCTGCTTTCCTTTATAGAGTCTATTTGTTTAATAAGATTAAGCGCCTGATCTGATACGATGATATCATACATTTTTCGGGGATCATCAAAGTCAATATCAGTCAGTTCGACAATCTGATTAATCCGGTATTTAATGGTATTATAATGCAAATTCATTTTTTTAGCGGTTGCAGTAATGTCCTGACGGTTTCGGGCAAAGAAAAACAAAGTGTCTGCAAGTTCGCTGCCCTTATCGTTATCACAGGCGAACAGAAGTTTTACTTCATCGCAAACCAGGCCTTCGAGATCACAAATATCACTGTAATGCAGCATCATATGAGTTGTTTTACAATCATCGTATTTTAGCAGTGGCGAAGCGTAGTTAAGCCGTCTCATAATTTCAATACAGGCTAATGATTGTTTGTAATGTTTGTGAAATTTTGCGATGGAAGAAAAGGGTAGACTGATCCCTGCTATACAGTGGTCTTCTTTCAGTATCGCTTCAAAACGGTCGAGTTCTTCTAATGACAGTGGACTGGCAGAGTTTTTTGAATCAAAAAGAATAACAATCCTGTGCTCAAAAACGACAACGGTATGTTTATTAAAATGGTTTTGCAGCTTCTTTTTAAGCAGATATATTTTTTCGGGATTATGCAGGATGTCGTTATAAGCGACGGTGATCGCAACCATAGAGTCATAGAGTACCAGGTTAAATAGGTTGGCCCTTTCTTCGATCGCAGACTGGCCCTGAATTCTGTTTTCCAGCAGGTCAGTTAAAAAACTTTCAATCAAAGTGTTGCCTGCTAGATTCTTACTTGTCGTTTCGATTAATGCGATCGATAGGAACTGACACAAAAGGCTCAATTGCTGGAGGTTAATATCAGAAACTGGTTTGTTGCATTCAAAAAGTTCAAGGTAGCCAAGCAGCTGGTTGTTACGAACAATTTTACCAGTGATTAAGGAGTGGTTGAGAATTCCTTTTTCCTTAATGATAATATTTTGATGATCCGGATTGAGAGCGCTTTCGTCCAATATTTTGTCGAGAAATTCTTTTTCCTGATAGCCTTTTTCAATTGTTCTTTCTAGAAGCGGTTCATTTTGAACATATTGTGTGCCTGCGTGGGCCAGGAGTCCAAAAGACGTATTGAACAGCATCATCGGGTTGTTGAGTGTTTTGTAACCAGTATCAAGAATTTCCTGAATGCTTGCACCGTTTTGGCACAAGTTTAAAAGGTTATAGGCATAGTTGTTAATCTTGAGCTGCAGTTCAAAGATATCCCGGATTTTATCCTGGATTTTTTTAAATTCCAGAGGATTGTCGGTAATTAGCATATTCAGAGAACTGATTTCATAATACGAAAGATCAATTGCTTTATCTTCCAGCAGAACCAGGTTACAATTATAAAGTTTTTCGGCTGGCGGTAACTGAGTGGTTTTTCCGACATAAAGATAATCTGGAGATAAACGATTACACTTACGACTTATACGACCAGAACCGATGATATTTCGTTCAGGGGCAGGATTAATCAGCCTGAAATTTTTATTAAAGGGATGATAGATTTGGGAGAATGTAATCGTCATAAGAAAGGCCTCCAATAATATTAAATATAGTTAAAATTATAAATCTATGATGAGTATATCAAAGCCAGACTTCTAAATCAATATGGTTTAAGCAATAATCCTAAAATTTGATGCTCAATTTATAAAAAATTGTAGAATCATAAATAAAAGAATACAAAAAAACAAATGATATTGCAAAATAATATTAAATAGGAGGGCTCAAGTTATAAAATAATGCAAATCAAAATATAAATCATGCTAAAAATATTTGTAATAATTTCATTTGCTAATAAAGATTTGAAATCGATTGAATGTTACGATATTTATATAAAATTGGTTTGTTTCATATACTTGGCGCAAGGATTATTAATCACAAAGAACACAAAATAAAGAAAACGTTAACAATGCAAAATAGCATCAATTTGACGAAAAAACTAGTGTATGAGTATTATGAAATTTATTAATGGTTAATAACTGGAATGGAGGAAAATGTCAGCTCATTTATATTAAAAGAAACACGGTGTAAAAAACTGTTTTAATCAGGTGCAATATAAAATGAATTCTGAAAGTTAGCTGGTTACTAGGGCTTTAAAAAAGCATAGAAATGTTTTTTAGAGTTGATTTCAGGAGGTTAAAACAAGAAATGGCATGCAACATGAATAGCTTAATGTTGTAATTTGAGAAAATTGAAAGGGAATGGATAAAATAATGTGGAAAACCATAAGAATTAATGCTAAAAATAATTTAATTGTTGAAGAAAGCTATAAGGAAGATTACTTAGGCCTGGGAGGAAGAAGTCTGATTGCACAATTTTTAATGGATGAGGTTAACCCGGCCTGTGATCCACTTGGTGATGAGGCAAAGATAATTTTTTGTACCAGTATGTTCGCTGGCAGTGGATTAGTTTGCGCTAATCGTCTTTCAGTCGGAGCTAAGAGTCCCTTGACGAACGGCATAAAAGAATCAAATGTCGGGGGAAATGCCGCTGCTGCCTTTGCCGGACACAACTTGCGTGCGATTGTGATTGAAGACTGCCCGGAAGCAGATGCTTCAATGAAGTATGTACTCATTCAAGCGGATGGTAAGCTTAGTCTGGAAGATGCGACAGATTATGAAGGAATGAACAATTATGAATTTGTAAAAGAGATGCAGGATGAATTCGGCGAAAAGGTTTCAGTAATTTCCATTGGAACAGCTGGTGAGCGCTTATACAAAAATTCTTCTTTGCAGGTCACAGAGTTTGGAACCAATTATCCCTGTCGGGCAGCTGGTCGCGGCGGCTTAGGATCAGTATTGGGGTCCAAAAGGATTAAAGGGATCGTCATTCAAAAAGCCAGTGATAAAAATGAAATCGAATATGCTGACCCGGGTATATTCCAGAAGATTAAAAAGGAACTTAATCAGTCGGTAATTGAATCGTCAAAAGAGAATCCATTTGCTTTAGTTGGAACAGCATCTACTATAGATGCCGTTGGTCCAGCGGGCATTATGCCTACCCACAATTTTACTGGGACGATTTCCGAAGAATTGGAAAATATTAAATCGGATAAATTTATGGAATTTGTCAATAAGAACGGGAAAAACCAGCATCCTTGTCAGGCGGGTTGCCTGGTGAAATGTTCAAACATTGTCAAAGATGATGACGGTAATTTTTTGACGGGTGGTTTTGAATATGAAACTATTGCACTTTGTGGTCCTAATTGTGATATTTATGACTATGAAGCCATCGCCAAAATGGACCGGATGTGTGATGATATCGGCCTTGATACAATTGAAACAGGCGCAACTATTGCCTTATGCATGGAAGCAGGTCTAATCCCCTGGGGCGATGCACAAGCCGCTTTGGGGCTTTATCAGCAAATATCCGATGGAACTGACTTGGGGAATTTGCTTGGGCAGGGAGCTGCTTTAGTAGGTAAACATTTTAACAGCAAGCGAATCCCAACCTGCAAGAATCAGGCCTTGCCTGGATATGACCCGCGAGGTTCTATCGGGACTGGCTATACCTATGCGACAACTTCAATGGGAGCCGATCATACAGCGGGAATTACTCTGGGTCCTGATGATCCAAGCGATATTGATGGAGCGATAGCAAGCTCCAATATGATGCAGCATATTTTTGCTATGGCAGATAGCATGACGTGTATGATGGCTATGGCAACTTTAGGTGGTCAGCTCGATAAGGTCGCTGATTTATATAATGCCATGTATGGAACAAATATTAATGTGGATGATCTGTTTGCAGCAGCCGATAGAACATTACAGCTGGAAAAAGAATTTAACCGGCAAGTGGGCTGGAAACCTGAAGATAATGTTATTCCTGAATTCTTTAGAAATGAACCACTGCCTTCAACTGGAAGAAAATTTGATATTCCAGCCAAGTTGCTGTCGGTAGAAGCCTCACAATGATTGTTTTTAATAATCAGGAATTTGATTTGGAAAAAAGCATGACGGTTGCACAATTGCTTGAAATCATGAAAGAAAAAGATTTAATCAAAAATACTGCATTGCTGGTTACGCTCAATAGTGAGCTGATTTCACCATCAGAAGTCTACAAAAAAATGATTAATGATGGAGACGTGATAAAAACCCGCTATTTACCAACCGGGGGATAATTTAGAACCGAGCAGTTAAGAAAATCTACAGTAGAGTTAGGAGTGTATTGGATTGCAGGAGAAAGAAGTACTGGGAAAAGTTTATGATATTCAGGGTTTTTCTGTACAAGATGGACCTGGTATCCGGACAACTGTGTTTTTAAAGGGATGTCCCCTTCGATGTCCCTGGTGTCACAGTCCGGAATCCCAATCGTTTGCCAGTGAACTGAGTTGGATGGCCATAAAATGTATTGGTGTTGAAAAGTGCGGCAGGTGTCTGGAGGCTTGTCCCAAGGGTGCTATTTCTCTGGGAGAGATGGAAAAAAATGCTGCAACAGATGAAGTGAATCAGAAAATTGTAATTGACCGATCGATTTGTGATGATTGCGGTGAATGTACAAAAGCCTGTTATCCGGGAGCTTTGTTTATGTGCGGAAAAGATTATACCGTTGAAGATTTGATTGAGAAGGTGAGTAAAGATATTCCCTTTTATAAGCAGTCTGGTGGTGGGGTGACTATTTCCGGCGGTGAGGCCCTTTCACAGCCGCAATTTACCCTGGAGGTGTTAAAAGGACTAAAAGAGAGAGAAATCCATACGGCATTGGATACTACTGGGTTTGCGGATATTAAACATCTGCAGGCTGTCATCCCTTATGTGGATTTGTTTTTGTATGATCTTAAAAATTCAGATGGAGACCTGCATAAGCGTGTAACCGGTGTTGCCAATGACCGGATCCTGGAGAATGCCCGTTGGATAGCAGAAAATGGCGGGAAAATGCAGATTAGAATACCGATTATTCCCGGTTTTAATGATTCAGAAGAAAACTTTCACAAAACTGGGGAATTTTGCCGATCGCTTGGAGAGGCAATATCAGTGATTCAGATTCTGCCCTACCATAATCTGGGTGTGACCAAGTATCAGAGAATCCGTACAACAGCACCAATTTTTGAGGTAAAGCCGCCATCCGATGAAAAAGTGGCAACTCTAAAAGCGCTGCTGGAAAGTTATGATTTAAATGTTATCGTGCATTAGTTAATTTAAAGGAGGACTTTTATGTATACTTTAAAACCTGTTTCTGATCGCGTTGCCGCGATGCGCGAAAAATATCGCGAAACTCAGCCGGAAATCTGCACAGAACGATATCGCTTGATCACCGATTTTTATATGGAGAATCCGGATATAATCGGGATCATGAAGCGAGCAAAAAATTTAAGAAACATCTGCGAAAACATTCCCGTCAGGATTGATGACGGTGAGGTAATTGTTGGCGCCCAGTCGGCAAAATATCGTGCCTGTGCTTTATATCCGGAAAATTCCGTTGATTGGCTGATTGATGAGGTTAACAGTCGTTTTATTTCAAGTAGAGATATCGACCCATATATACTTTCAGAAGAAGACCGGGAGTATATTTTAAGCACTGGCGATTTCTGGTTGAAGGAGTGTATGAGTGCTAAAACTGATGCCTACACCCCCGATGGATTTTTTGAACATTGCGGTAACGGAATCTCAATGTTTTGGGGAAAGGGACAGTCGATGTCTCCGGTTGGTCATTTTTGTGCCAATTACAATACCGCAATCAAAAAAGGTTTTGGGGCCATTAAAGCAGAAGCGCAGGGATATATTTCAGAAATAGAAGAAAATGGAATCTTCGGAAATGATATTGAACGCTATAATTTTTATCGTGCCGTTTCCATCGTCTGTGACGGGATGATCACTCTTTCCAGGCGTTATGCAAAACTTGCTCAGGAAAAAGCAGAGACTGAAACAGACCCGGTTCGAAAAAAAGAATTGGAGACTATGGCGGATACTCTTAACTGGGTGATGGATAAACCATGTAGAAACTTCCATGATGCTGTCCAGACACTATTTATGTATCAGACCTGTATGTGTCTTGATGCCTGTATGCACGGGATCAGCTTTGGTCGGATTGACCAGTATCTTGGTGACTTCTATGAGGCTGATATAGCTTCCGGACAAATTACACCAGAATATGCTCAGGAATTGATGGATCTCTTTTATCTGAAGGTGGCTGAAATGAACAAACCATGGAGTTATGGTGCGACCATGTCCAATCCCGGTTATAACAGCGGCCAGCTGATGACTCTAGGAGGCGTTAAAAGTGATGGGACAGATGCTTCAAATGCCGTCACTTACATGATGCTTCAAGCCTCTGGTCGTCTGGTTCTCCATGATCCGCCCCAGGCATTGCGTATTCATAAAGGGACACCAGCTGCACTTTGGGAAGCTGCTATTGAGACTACAAAAATATCTGGTGGGGTTCCCAGTATGGAGAATGACGATATTATCATTCCCAATCTTTTAAAACGCGGTATGGCTCTGGAAGATGCCAGAAACTATTGCCTGATCGGCTGTGTGGAGCCAGGTGGCTGTGGCGATGACTGGCCGGCCTGTGGCGGTACCGGAACAGAATCATACTGGAATATGGCCAATGCTTTGTGGCTGGCGATTAATGATGGTCATAATCCAGCGCCAGGTTTGTTTGGCGAACCGCCGCTGGAAAAAAGAGTAGGTTTACCGACTGGATACCTGTATGAAATGGAAACTTTTGATGAAGTTCTTGAAGCCTTTAAAAAGCAGACTAAATTCTTTGTTAAGTGGCATGCCAGCTGTACCAATTCCTTTGAGTATGTAGCCAGGGAAGTTTTGCCGCTGCCATCAGTTTCAGCAACCATGACTGGTTGTATGGAACAGGGCAAAGACGTTATGTGGGGCGGTGCAAAATATAATTCAACAGGAATTGCAGGTGTGGCGATTGGAAATGTGGCAGATTGCCTGGGTATTATCAAGTACATGGTATATGATAAAAAACGCTGTACTGCCCGTGAACTCTATGATGCCCTTATTGCCAACTGGGAAGGTTATGAAGAACTGCACCAGATAATTATGTATGAAGCACCTCACTATGGTAATGGTGATCCGGAGATTGATTACTTCGCTAGATGGGCTGCTGATGTTTTTGCTGATGAAGTCAATGCCTGTACAGGACCGCGAGGGAAGTACAATGCCGGACTGTATCCGGTAACCACTAATATTATCTTCGAGAAAATGACGGCAGCTACTCCTGACGGCCGCTATGCTGGTGAACCCCTGGCAGACGGAATTTCCCCGGTTCAGCAAATGGATCAAAACGGACCGACGGCAGTGCTTAATTCAGTGGCAAATATTGATCAGAGTAAATATGCAAACGGAACCTTGCTTAATATGAAATTCCATCCAAGTTCTCTGAAGGGGGATGAAGGCGTCCTCAAGATGACAAATCTGGTTAAAACATACTTTGATATGGGTGGGATGGAAATGCAGACCAATGTTGTCAGTGTTGAAACATTGAGAGATGCGCAGAAAAACCCTGAAGATTATAAGAATCTTGTTGTGCGTGTCGCTGGTTTTAGTGCCTATTTCGTAGAAATGTACATTGAAAGTCAGAACGATCTGATTAGAAGAACTGAATTGGGAATGTAATACTTTCTTTGTGATTTAACTAAAAGCATTGGGGAAAAAACTGATTTACAAAAACTGCGTATTATGTTATTATGACTTCAATCAGATAAACCTTTGATTGAAAAGAGTAGTCTTTGAAAGATGCGTCAGTGAGTTGCAGGCAGTGGGAATGCAATGGTAATCGCTAAGATGAATGGATTCATGAGGGTGAAAAGAAAGGCTTCGGCCAAGTAATGTTCAACGGGGTTTCCGTCCGTTATCCCAGGAAAACGTATGTTAGTACGTCATGAGAGGGTGCTTTTAGCACTAATTAAGGTGGTACCGCAGATATTTAACTTCTGTCCTTTGTATATATAAGGACAGGAGTTTTTATTTTTCGCGAAAAATGAAGCCGGGTGAAGGGTGTTGATGTGCTGAGTGGGAGAAAGCTCGCTTTCGGACGCTTAGTACATCAACACCCTTCAGCGGGCGAAGCCCGCGACGAGTCGGAGCGATAGCTACGACGAGTGCCCTGCAGAATGTAACTTCCCTGCAAGTTTAAGGCTTACAAGCCCGAGACAGTCGGAGCGATAGCAGTGATGTGTGCCGGAAAAATTTTGGGAGCGCAAAACGCCTGATGAGGAGCACACTCTTTTTTATAATTGCAAGAAAGGCAGAAAATGACATATAGTGTAAACATATCAAATTACCGGGTGGGAGAAAGTGCCTATGATCAAGTTGTTGAAATCTGCACTCCCTATGGGAAGAAAGTGGCAGTGGTCATTGGAAACTATGGTTACTATCAAGCCAAACCATATCTTCAGGAGGAGCTTGAAAACGCTTGTCTGGAGTTATCCGACCCCATCTATTACGGCGGTAACTGTACCTATGAAAACATTGAAAAGCTTAAACGGGAAGAATCAGTTATTCAAGCAGATATGATTTTTGCGGTGGGCGGTGGACGAGTGGTCGATACGGTCAAATTCCTGGGAGAACAGGTTAAAAAGCCTGTCTTTGCTTTCCCGACTATTGCATCAAATTGCTCGCCCTGTACCAGTGTATCGATTATGTATGATCAAAGTGGCGCTTTTATCAGACCGGAATTTTTAAAAGATCCGCCGGTCTGTGCTTTTATTCATACAGGGCTTTTAGCCAAGGCCCCAGTCAAATATTTATGGGCGGGACTTGGCGATACCTATGCAAAATATTATGAAGCTTCAATTTCCGCTCGAGGGGACCAATTGGGCCATCCCTTGAGTTTAGGCGTTCATATCAGTAGACAGTGCGCCGAGTCAGTGCTGATGCATGGTATTGGTGCTTTGAAAGCCAATGAGATGGGTGTGGTCAGTGATGATTTTGAACAGGCGGCACTAACTATAATTGTTACAACGGCCTGGGTTTCAATTCTTGTTACCTTATCCCATACACCGGATTATAACAGCGGCCTGGCACATGCTATTTACTATACATTAACGACAGTACCAGGGTTTGATGAGGAGAAGCATCTTCATGGCGAAATGGTTGCCTTTGGCGTTCTGGTTCTTTTACTTGTTGACGGTCAGGAAGAAGAATTCAAGCGAGTCTATGCATTTAATAAAGAAGCTAAACTGCCTTGCTGTTTAGCAGAGCTGGAATTGGATATGAAAACTATGGATAAATATCTTAACACGATCACAAAAATGGGGGATATTAGCCATAATCCATATAAAATTACAGTGGAAATGTTGAGCGAAGCATTTTTAAAACTTGAAGCAATGAATTAATTGGCTGTCTGCAGTTTGAAATAATATCATTATTTTGGGCTGTCAGATGTCTGTTAAATAAAAAAAGGAGAAGAAGAAAATGAAAAAAGGATTTAAAAAGTTATTGGCACTGGTCATGATGGCGACGATGGTTGTCTCACTGGCAGCTTGTTCATCATCAAGTGACACATCAGGCAGTGATGGTGAAGTTTTAAAAGTTGGTGTGATTCAGATGATTGAAAATGGAGCTTTCGATGATATGCGCGACGGCTTTATCGATGAACTTAGAGCTCAGGGCTATACTGAAGATCAAATGGAAATTGTCGTTAAAAATGCTCAGGGTGATGCATCTACTTTAAATACCATTGCTCAGGAAATGGCAGATGGAAGCTATGATTTGGTTGCGACAATTGCTACCCCG
Organism: Eubacteriaceae bacterium ES3; assembly: GCA_030586155.1. Classification (NCBI taxonomy): domain Bacteria; kingdom Bacillati; phylum Bacillota; class Clostridia; order Eubacteriales; family Eubacteriaceae; species Eubacteriaceae bacterium ES3. Next base: position 369,641 of record CP130741.1, read on the forward strand.
GCTTCACAGGCTTTTGTCAATATGAAGTCTGAGACCCCACAGGTCTTTATCACGGTATCTGATCCGATCAAGGCTGGGATCTTAACGACGATGGAAGAACCTGATCATAATGCTACAGGGACCTCAAATCCTATTCCAATTGCTGATATCATTGACCTGTCTGTTGAACTGACACCTGGTATTTCTACTTTCGGAATTATCTATAATACCAGTGAGGTCAACTCAGTAAGTACCGTCAATAAAGCCAAAGAGCTGATGGAAGCTGGTGGCTATGCGGTTGAAGAAGCCGTTGTTACAAACTCTTCTGAAGTACAGCAGGCGATTGAAAGTCTTCTGACTCAGGTTGATGCTGTATTTATTCCAAACGACAGTGTTATTCAAAATGCGATGCCAACTGTTGCCGAAGCCGCTAAAAATGCAGGCAAACCGGTATACGGAAGCTCAGCCGTAATGGTTGATTCAGGTGCCCTGGCAACTGTTGCTATTGGTGACCGGGCGATCGGAGCACAATCCGCTAAAATGGCAGTTGAAATCTTAAACGGTAAAACTCCGGCAGAGATTCCTGCTATCTATATGGAAGCAACCGATACAGTGATCAATCAGACAACCGCAACTGCGATTGGGGTAACCATTCCAGAAGCGATTGCATCAGAGGCAACGATTGTTGAATAATCAGATGGGCGATATATTCACCTTTCAGATTAAATTCAAAGAGAGTGACATGGACTGAGCACGACAATTGATCCTATACTTGTAGCTTTAGGACATTGGTTAGTGTGGCGTTTCAGACACTACAGGGCGATTTTCAATCGCCCTTTTACCATTTTATTAAGGAGCACACTATGACATTAATTCTTGGTTCTCTGCAGCTGGGTCTGATTTACAGCCTGCTGGCGATGGGGATCTATATCAGTTTTCGAATTCTGAATACGCCGGATCTAACGGCAGAAGGAAGCTTTACCCTGGGGATGGCGGTTATGACGGTTTTTGTCGTGGCCGGACATCCTTTTGTGGGTATTATCTTTGCCTTGTTGGCCGGTTCTCTGGCCGGACTGGTAACCGCACTCTTGCAGACAAAGCTGAGAATCCCGCCGATTCTAGCAGGGATTTTAACCATGACCGGTCTTTATACCATTAATCTGATGGTTATGGGGGGATCTTCCAATGTGACGCTTTTGGGAGTCAATTCAGTATTTGATCTGATTGCCGGCCAGCTGCCTTTTGCCTATAATATTTCTAAAATTGTGGTTTCAGTATTCATTGCACTGCTGATGATTTTTCTGATGGTGCTCTTTTTTAAGACGAACTGCGGCTTGTGTATCAGGGCGATTGGTGATAATGAAAAGATGGCCAGAGCTTCATCAATGAACGTGGATGGTTATAAGATGATTGGACTAATGGTCAGCAATGGACTGATTGCCCTGTGCGGTGGCCTGATTGCCTGTGATCAGGGTTATGCGGATATGACTTCAGGTTCGGGTATGCTGGTAGTTGGTTTGGCTGCAGTTATTATAGGAGAAGCCTTTATCAGACGGCGAACTATCCTGGCGGGCATGATCAGTTGCGTTCTGGGATCGATTGTCTATCGTTTTATTCTGGCAGCTGCTATCAGCACCCGAATTTTCCCGGCCTATGCTATGAAGCTTTTGTCAGCTGTGATTGTTACAATCGCTTTGGCTATCCCAGCTGTTCGTTATTACCGGGAAAACTATGAACTGAAAAAGAGGGATGATCATGCTGGAAATTAAAAATCTGAAAAAACATTTTAAAAAAGAAGGCGGTATCGAAAATCATATCCTTAAAGGACTTGATCTGAATATGGAAAAGGGCGAGTTTGTCACTGTTCTGGGAAATAACGGAGCTGGTAAATCGACGCTTTTCAACTTGATTTCCGGAACCATCCTCTCAAATGACGGCAGTATTATTCTTGATCAGATCGATATCACTTTTCTGCCAGAACACAAGCGGTCAAAATTTATCGGTCGGGTGTTCCAGAGTCCGATGATGGGAACGGCACCTAATCTGACAGTGGCAGAAAATATGGCGTTGGCCTATGGAAGACAGAAACGGAAAAATTTAAACTGGGCCCTGACTAAAGATTTAAAGAAGCTGTTTTATCAGAAACTAAAAGAATCGGATATGGGGCTGGAGAATAAGATGGACAGCCCAATGAAGGATTTATCTGGTGGCCAGTGCCAGGTTGTAGCACTGGTAATGTGTACCATTAATCCGCCTAAACTGCTTCTTCTGGATGAACATACTGCCGCCCTGGATCCCAAGACGGCAGTTGATGTTATGGAGTATACCCAGAAGATTGTTGAAGAAGGCGGTCTCACGGCACTGATGATCACACATGACCTGGAAGACGCTATTTCTTATGGAAGCCGCCTGATTATGATGGATGGTGGGGTGATTGCCCAGGATTTTTCGGGTGAGGAAAAGAAGAATCTGACGGTTGAAGGTCTTCGAACCCTTTATCATTTAAAGGAGTAAGATATGAGTGAAACAAAACATAAACTTCCGCCAGGAGCCATGCGGGAAGTACTGGAAAACCAACCTGATGTGAGTCTGGTCAGAATGACGGTTGTAGCTGGCACTAAACCGCCTGTTCATCGGCATCCCTACGCTCAGATCGATTATCTGTTAAAAGGAAGTGCAGAAATAAAAGTCGGTTCGGAAACCATGTGTCTAAAAGCAGGAGAATCCCTTTATATACCGGCCGATGTTGAACATGGTTTTTTGGTCTCTGAAGTGGAACAGGAATTCCTGGAGATGTTTGTACCAGGTCGTGAAGACCTATAGATTGAAACTAAAAAATGCTGATTGCTTTGTAGAATTGATTGGTACAAAACGCCGGTAATGGATTATTCCAGGATGAGTATTCGTAACCGGTGTTTTTTTGTGCCTGGAAAATTTCTGAAGATGAAGTAAAATAATGGTTAGGGTGTTAATGTAGAAACGATAAAAAACGGGATAATTTTAAATGGAAATTTCAAAAATACTTAAAAATCATAAATTTAATTTGACAGGACTTAAAAAAGTGATTAAAATAAATGTTGTTAGCACTCTTTCATTATGAGTGCTAATTCAAGTAATAACAGGAAGGAAAAAGTGATGCAAAAGAAAGAGTTTAAATCAGAATCAAAACGTTTAATGGATTTGATGGTGCATTCAATTTATACCCATAAAGAGATTTTTTTAAGAGAACTGATCTCTAACGCCTCGGATGCCATTGACAAAGTCTACTATAAAACCCTTACAGATACGGATAAAACATTTAATAAAGAAGATTATTATATTCGGATTACACCGGATAAAGACAAGCGTGTCCTGGTAGTTGAAGATACTGGAATTGGAATGAGTGAGCAGGAACTGGAAGATAATCTGGGTACGATTGCTAAGAGTGGCTCTCTTGATTTTAAAAAAGGCCAGGAAATGGATGAAGAATTCGATATCATCGGTCAGTTTGGAGTTGGTTTCTATTCGGCTTTTATGGTCGCAGACAAAGTAACAGTCGAAACAAAAGCAGTCGACTCAGAAACAGCCTACTGCTGGGTATCGGAAGGGACAGATGGCTATACAATCGAAACCTGTGAAAAGGAAAGTCACGGTACGCGGATTACCCTGCAGATTAAAGAGAATACCGAAGATAATGAGTATGATGAATATCTTGAAACTTATAAACTGCGACAGCTGGTTGAACATTACTCTAATTACATTCGTTACCCGATTAAGATGCTTTCCGAAAAATCCCGAATGAAGGAAGGGGCAGATCCGGAAAATCCCGAATATGAAACTTATCAGGAAGATGAAGTACTTAATTCCATGGTGCCGATCTGGCGAAAAAATAAAAACGAATTATCTGAAGAAGATTATCATAACTTCTATCATGATAAACGATTCGGTTATGAAGAACCACTTAAATATATGCACATGAATATCGAAGGGATGCTTAGTTATAAGGCTATTCTCTATATTCCAGGCAATGCCCCCTATGATTACTACACCAGAGAATATGAAAAGGGACTGGAACTCTTTTCTAACGGCGTTCTGATTATGGAAAAATGCGGGGAATTGTTGCCTGATTATTACAGCTTTGTTAAGGGGGTTGTGGATTCAGAAGATCTCTCTCTAAATATTTCTCGGGAAATGCTGCAGCAGGATCGTCAGTTGAAACTGATCAGCAAAAAAATTGATTCGAAAATTTCCGAAGAACTAAAAAGTATGCTGGAAAATGATCGCGAAAAATACGAAAAATTCTTCGATGCCTTTGGCAACCAACTAAAAGTAGGAACTTATGATAACTGGGGACAGAATAAGGAAAAACTTCAGGACTTTCTGCTCTTCTACTCTTCAAAAGAAGAAAAACTGGTCACTTTAAAGGAATATACTGATCGAATGCCTGAGGACCAAAAATATATTTACTATGCTTCAGGACTTTCCGTAGAATCGCTGGACAAGTTACCACAAGTTTCAATTATTAAGGATAAAGGCTTTGAACTTTTATATCTGACTGATAATATTGATGAGTTTGTTATTCAGATGATTCGGACTTATGCGGATAAAGAATTCAGAAATGTATCTAGTGATGATCTGGGTCTCGATGAATCAGAAGAGAGTAAAGAAGAACAGACATTGACTCAAGACGAAGAAAAAATGATGGAAGAGATGAAAGGTTTAATTGGTGAAGAAGTGGTCAAAGTAAAAACCACCTCTCATTTAAAAGAAGATCTGGCTTATCTGTCAACTGAGGGAGATTTATCCATCGAAATGGAAAAAACTCTCAACGTTATGGGAACTGGAGAAAAGGCTAAAGCCAAAAAAGTACTGGAAATCAATAAAAATCATCCTGTTTATGAAAAAATCAAAGAATTTTATGGTCAGGATGAGGAACAGTTTAAACTATATACCCAGGTGCTCTACGATCAGGCAAGACTGATTGCTGGTTTGCCTATTGAAGATGTGGTAGCCTTCACCCAGAATATCAGTAAACTGATGTAAATAAAAAGCCCCTGCTTTTGCAGGGGCTTTCCTTATATTTCAAGTTGACGTGGGTAGTAAAAGACTTCTTCCATTGGCAGAAAGGTATAGCCTTCGGCGCTGAGTGTCTCAATTACTGCAGGTAGGGCTGCCCTGGTATTTTCTTTAAGTTCAGCATGGCAGAGAACCACTGAGACATCATGTTGATGACAGTCGTCAATAATATTTTGAGCGATGATGGCAGATTCAGGTACAGAAGAAGAGCCATCGCCAGCGACTACATTCCAGTCGGCATAATTATAATCGGCATCAAGTATAGCCTGAACACAGGATTCATTGGCATTAGCGGAACCGCCGGGAAAGCGGAATATTTTTGGGGGTTCAACACCAGTCAGTTCAATCTGATAATCGCGCAGGGTCTGAACATCGCCTAAGAAAGTTGTTGGATCGTTGTAGAACTCGTAATTATGACTGCTGGTATGATTAGCCAGCGTATGTCCATCGGCAACGATTCGCCGATAACAATCGGCAGCGTAATCGCCTTTTCGGTGGTTAGTGAAAAAAGTTCCTTTAATGTTGTATGTAGACAACAAATCGAGAACTTCGTAAGTATAAGTGCTGGGACCATCGTCGAAGGTCAGAAATACGACTTTCAGTCCATCGGTGTCATTGCTTAGTAAGCGTGTTTTTATATCCGCATAGGGATCGCCGTCAGATGAGTCTGTAATTGGCGCAGTTGTTATGTTTGAACTGCTATCTTGGCTTGTAGGTTGAGTGGTTGCTGGTTGCACGTCGACTGGGGCTATCTCATTTTGATTGGAATTATTTTGGCTATTATGTGAGTTGATATCAGATGCAGCTAGTAGACGTTCATCGGAATTCGAAGGGTAATTAGACTCGGAGGCGGAAACGATACGGGAAATGGCAAAAGAACCGCCAATTATTGTAGCAGAAAGAACTACCAGACAAGTCAAGGTGTAAGTGATAAACTGTTTCCATGATTTGATTTTGAGTTTCTTGTATTTTTTCATTTTATCCTCTAAAGTGAAATTAACAAGCAGGATGATCAGTGAAAAAGCATTTGTTAATATTAGTCTATCAGAGAAGAAGGACAAGGCACAAGAACTTTTTTTATTTTATGATGATCAGATTTAATAAGACAAACAAAAACGGTTGTAAGCGGTTAAAGGAAATGAATTTTAATAAATAATCAGAATTTGTAGTGAAGGATTAAAAAAGGCAGTTGAAAAGTTTTTCGACTTAAACTATAATAGAGAGTAAGAAAAGCAATGACAAAGGTGTTACATTGAATTGAAATGTAACACCTTTTTTTCGTGGAAAATAAGGGAGTAGCGGGTTAGATGTTTTTTCGAGACTTTCCAAAGTTTCTATCAAGGGCAGTTTATAGCTAAATAACTTGTAATAGCTGAGAACCAAACTAAGTTTTACGTGATGGTAAAAATTGGCTTATGTATAAATAAAGAATAATTTTGATACAGATAAAAAATTCTGTATATTGCATAAAAAATGCAAACAAGCGAGGTTACGGTGGAATTACTTTTTTCATATGGAACATTAAGAGATGAATATGTACAAAAAAAAATATTTGGAAAGAAAATACCCTCGAAGTCGGGTAAGCTTAGTGATTATCAGGTTAAAATGGATGCAGATGGCTTTTTTAATCTTGTGCCGGGTAATCAGTGCGTTTATGGCCGGGTGCTTCAGCTAACCAGTGAAGAACTGCTTCGTGCCGATCAATGGGAAGAGGTGCCGGTATATGAAAGGGAAAAAATCCAGGTCGAGATGGATGGAGAATCGGTAGAAGCGTGGTTTTATGAACGAAAAAGAGTTCGAGAAGAAAAGGCTGTCAGAAAAAATGATATTAATTCAGGCCTTAAAAAAGAAAATCTTGATGAGCTTTTAGAGGCCTTTTGTAAAGTGCGGGATTTAAACCTTCCGGCAGGGGATGTCATTTTACGGTTTGAAGCCCGAAAATTACCGCCTAATAAATTGAAACAGTTGAAGAAACGTTTGTTTGGCGAAGTTGAAGAACAACAGCAAAATCAATTAGATTATAGTTATCTTGGAGAGCTTTCTGTTAATTTAAAAAACTACCCTTTACGTCATGATGTTTATTGGATGGGGCATGATGCGTTTTGTGGAGAAGTTCTGGTTGCTACTGGTATGACGATGGTGCATCCGGAACGGATACAGGAAAAACTTAAAAATCTGTTGCCGGAGTTTTTAATGGACAGGGATATTGAGCTCAAAGAAGGGTTTAGAGGTCATTTGTTTACGGAGAAACCGCTGAATAAACATCGGCATTATAGAATAGTTGTATTTCCAGAATGGTTTGAAGAAACCTATACCAATCGCTTTGAGAAAGAGATGGAACTGATAAAGATTGAATCAGAAATTGAAAGCGGAGCATAAAAACAGTAAGCACAGTTAAAATAGAAATTTTTATTACCGTCCGTTGAATTCAACGGACAGCAATAATTTATTTTTTTAAGATATCTAAAATAAATTGATTATTGAAAGTATTCGTGTTATGATATATAAGTACTTAAATATGTAGTAAATTAGTAACAGCTTTATTTTTAATCGATACTTATGTTTTAACGTATTATCCTGATTTGAAATGTATTGTTATCAGTTTTACTGGATTTAGGGAAACAAAAATTAGGAGGTACGCACATGAGTGGTACAGTAAAATGGTTTAATTCTGAAAAAGGTTATGGATTTATTACAGGAGAAGATGGAAACGATGTTTTCGCACATTTCTCACAGATCCAGTCTAATGGATTCAAAACTCTAGAAGAAGGTCAGGAAGTAACATTTGATGTTGTTCAGGGCCAAAAAGGACCACAAGCTGAAAATATTCAACTTGTAAAATAATTTATGCAAATAAGATAGTGTAAATCAGACAGGTTATGAGTTCAAGTTTTTTGAATTTGTAGCCTGTTATTTTTATGGGATTTTACAGACCAGGTATTAGAAAAAAGCTCAAGGGATTTAACTCTTTGTAAATTGATATATGGTTGAAGAAAAAACGAAAAAAATCAATTGACAAATTAAACAGAATAGATTACGATATGTAAAGGAATTCAAACATAGGACGTTATCCGTACTTCGTATGTTTTATTTTTAACATCAAACGTAGGATGACCGATGCAAGGAGGCGTTATGAATCAGATGGTTGGATTTATCGGATTAGGGATTATGGGGAAACCTATGGCAAAAAATCTGCTGAACAAGGGTGTTGCGCTAATGGTAAATGATCTTGATAAAGTGGCTGTGGTGGAACTCACTGAGCTTGGAGCATTGTCGGGTTCATTAAATGAAATCGGTGAGAAATGTTCAGTAGTTTTCACCATTCTACCCAATGGGGCAATTGTTCAGAAGGTTCTGTTTGGTGCTGGTGGTGTTGCAGAAACCATTAAAGAAGATAGTATTGTAATTGATATGAGTTCAGTTACGCCGGTAGAGTCACATACCTGTGCTGACAAGCTTAAGGAAAAGCGTGTTTCGTTTCTCGATGCTCCAGTTAGCGGTGGGGAGCCAAAAGCGATAGATGGCACATTAGCCTTTATGGTCGGTGGGGAACAGAATACTTTTGATTCAATCATGCCATATTTTGAGAAAATGGGTGCCAGCGCTCTTTTGGTTGGTGGAACTGGTAGTGGGTCTGTGACTAAGCTTGCTAATCAGGTAATCGTCAATCTGAATATTGCAGCTGTTTCAGAGGCTTTGGTAATGGCTACTAAAGCAGGAGCAGATCCGGAACTGGTTTATCAGGCGATACGCGGTGGCTTGGCTGGAAGTACGGTGTTGGATGCCAAGGCGCCACTGATGATTGAGCGTAAATTTGCCCCCGGCGGTAAGATTTCCATCAACTTGAAAGACATTAAAAATGTAATGGCGACAGCCCATGCCATTGATGTACCAATGCCAATGAGCAGCCAATTACTGGAAATCATGCAGGCCTTAAAAGTAGATGGTCATATTGATGATGATCATGGTGGAATTGTCCAGTATTTTGAAAAAATGGCTAGAGTAGAAGTTCGAAGAAAAGAGGAAAACAGATGAATGAACCCCGGCAAAATGTTTCCTTGCTCACTTCATTCCCGGAAGTTGATGACAAATGGGTTGATAAACACTTGTTAAAGGCTTTAGAAGGCTTGAATCACAAGATCGTCGTACTGGATGATGATCCCACTGGTGTCCAAACTGTTCATGATGTATCTGTATATACGGATTGGGAACCAGAAAGCATCAAAAAAGGATTTGCTGAAGAAAAAACGATTTTTTTCATATTGACCAACTCTCGGGGATTGACTGCTGAAGAAACAAAAATAGTTCATGAGCAGATTGCCAAACGCGTGGTTGCCGAATCGCAAAAATCGGGTAAGCCGTTTATCTTAATCAGCCGCAGCGACTCCACTTTAAGAGGGCATTATCCGTTGGAGACGGAAGTTTTGAGAAGTGTAATTGAGAACGACTCTAATACTGAAATTGACGGTGAAATAATTTTTCCCTTCTTCAAAGAAGGTGGAAGGTTTACCATCAACAATATTCACTATGTTCAGGAAGGTAAGGAGCTGCTTCCGGCAGCAGAAACAGAATTTGCCAAAGACAAAACCTTTGGCTATACTAAATCACATCTGGGTGAATGGTGCGAGGAAAAAACAAATGGAAACTACAAGGCGACTGACGTAACTTATTTAAGCCTGGATGACTTGCGTGGTTTGAAAATTGATGGAATTGTTGATCAGCTGATGGGGGCATCTGGTTTTAATAAGATTGTGGTTAACGCAATTGACTATGTAGATGTAAAAATATTTGTAATTGCTTTGGTTAAAGCGATCGAAAAAGGTAAGACATTTATTTTCCGATCGGCAGCGGCGGTCACAAAAGTATTGGGTGGAGTTCCTGACAAAGCTTTATTAACTCATGATGAATTGATTTTATCGGAGAATAAGAATGGTGGGATTGTAATTGTAGGATCTCATGTCAATAAAACAACTCAACAGCTTAATACCTTGCAATCAGGCAATCTGCCAATGACATTTATTGAATTCAATCAGCATCGAGTGCTTGAAAAGAATGGGCTTAATGAAGAAGTGGAGCGGGTGATCGCTTTAGTTGAGGAGAAAATAAAAAAAGGGGAGTCGGTGGCTGTCTATACCAGAAGAGAACGATTTGATCTGGATACTGATGATAAAGAAGCACAGTTAAGAATTTCTGTCGAAATTTCCGATGCGGTGACAAGTATTATTGGGAAACTTTCAATCCGCCCCAATTTTATTATTGCCAAAGGTGGAATCACTTCCAGTGATATTGGAACGAAAGCTCTTCGCGTTAAAAAGGCCAGGGTAATGGGTCAGATAAGACCTGGAATTCCGGTTTGGATGACAGGTGAAGAAAGCCTGTTTCCCGGACTTCCCTATGTTATTTTTCCAGGTAACGTGGGAACTGAAACGACCCTTTTAGAAGCGGTAGAAATTCTGATGGGGAAAGACAATGCTGACTGATTTAAAAACTGTATTAAAATATAAACATAGGGCTGTAGCCGCCTTTAATGTTTATAATGCAGAGACTGTTCTTTCTGTTTTTCAGGTTGCGGTTCAGGAAGAAAAACCGGTTATTTTTTCTTTCGGTGAATCCTATATGAGTTTGATGCCGATAGGAATGATCGGGAAAATGGTTCGTTTTCTGGCAGAGTCTTCACCAATACCAATGGCTCTGCATCTGGATCATGCCAAGAGTCTGGAAAGTATCCATCAAGCGGTCAATTCTGGGTTTACTTCTGTGATGTTTGATGGGTCCTCCCTATCTTTGGAAGATAATATCCGCAAGACACAGGAAGTTGTTAAAATAGTAGCATCGTGTGACGTCAGTGTTGAAGGAGAACTGGGTTATTTAAACCCTGAAGATGGTTCGTATGGGCAGACCCAGGCCACTAATCCTGAGCACGCTTACAAATTTATTAGTGAGACTGGTGTGGATGCTTTGGCAATCGCCATTGGAAATGCCCATGGTGTTTATCGAGGTGTCCCCAAGCTTGATTTTGCGGCACTTAAAAAAATTAAAGAACAAGCAAGTGTACCACTGGTTTTACATGGGGCATCAGGAATCCCTGATGATCAGTTGAAAAAAGCAATTGAACTGGGGATTCAAAAGATTAATTTCAATACGGAAATAGCTTTAGGTGTCGTTGCAGCGATTAAAGACCAGATTAATGGGACATCTGCTTTAATGAGATATGAAAAAGTAATTGAGAATTCAATACAAAGTATGCATGGAATGATGCAGAATATTGTTAGAAAAATTTCTTAAAAGAATAATAAAGAATTCGGGTGAAATATATTTTGCCCGAAAAAGTCAAGTTTAATGAAAACGTTAAAATCAAAATAGTTTTATAAATTTGATGCAGGTAAACAGCCATGACTATAAATTTATAAACATTTTTGAAATTATAAGATGAGGTGAAAGTATGAACATTTATTTATCCCACAAATTGGATCCTAAAGATTTGGCGTGGCCTGGAGAACCGACAGTAAAAGTTAGGCAGGCAACTGAAATTAATGATGAAACACCTTTTAACAGTTTTGTTACGGAACTGCCAAATCATTGTGGTACCCATTATGATGCGCCTAAACACTTTAACCCCAATGGCCTGAGAATTACAGAACTGCCGATGGAGTATTTTGTATTTGAAAAGGTTTTGCTCATTGATCTGCCTAAAAAGGCCTGTGAAGGTGTGACCGTTGAGGATTTAAAAGCTTATGAAGACGAAATTAAAAAAGTTGACTTGTTGCTGATTAGAACAGGGTTTGACAAAATTCGAAAAGAGGAACCGGAAACTTACCAGATGAAAGGGCCTTTCCTGACACCGGAAACCTGTTTGTATATGGTCAATACTTTTGACAACTTGAAAACGGTTGGCTTTGATTTTTTGGCAATTGGTTCACCCTGTAACGAACTGGCCGGGATTGCCCACCAAAATCTGTTGGGATTTAATACTGAAAAATTCATCACCGCTATCGAAGATATGCATTTAGAAGAAATTGGTGATAAAAAAATAAAATCAGTTGTTGCAGCTCCGCTGCGAATTGTCGATGTGGACAGCAGTCAGGTAACGGTAATTGCCAGCCTTGAGGACTAATATAAAAGCCAGGTTAATCCTGGCTTATTTTTGTTTTTGGTACCAGAAGCTGACGCTCTCGGCGATTACAGCTTCAATGGCGCCTTCATCCTTATTTTTAAGGCAGTTTAGGATGTCGTAGTGGAAGCGTTCGGCATTGTCAAAAAGCTCATCGGTTGTGATGGTATCTTCAATGGATAGGGAAAAGACTTCATAGATGCCGTTGACAATATTTGATATATAGGGATTATCACAGAGATCGGCAATCATAACATGGTATTTAAAATCCAGGTAGGCGGCTTTTTCTTTATCGCCAGATTCATAAGTTTGGCGGATACTTTTGATATGGTCTTCGAGTCGGGCAAGATCTTCTGCACTTGCTTTTTTCATGGCTGTGCGCAGAACGGTTTCATCCATCAGTCGACGGAATTCCACCATATGGTCATCACTGCGGGCCTGAAACATGATGCTGTAAATAATGGGATTGAATATGGTTGGCGCGATATGATCACAGACATAGGTACCATCGCCGCGTTTGATGGTAACAACACCTAAGGCTGACAGGATTTTCATGGCTTCACGCAGGGAATTTCTGCCGACATTAAGTTCTTCCATTAATATAAATTCGCTGGGCAGTTTTTCACCGACCGGAAATTGCCCGGTAGATATAGCCTTGACAATGCGATCAATGATTTTGTCGACAATCGATCCACTGTCGATGGGTGCTAAACCGAGGTTGGATTTTTCAGGTTTGTGCATGAGATTCTCCTTAAGTTCGATTGATTCGTCGTAAAATGTAGGACGTATAAACATCTAATGAAATTATATCAGATTGTTAAGAAATAATCAATAAACAGCAAAGGTTTTCTATCATAAATCATGCTGATGTTTGTTGAACTAAAAGGTTGCCTGTGATATATTGAATAAAGTTTATTATAAGGGGTGGCCTGTGGATATCGGAATAGTAATTAATCAGATGCTCGAATTGTTTTTAATGCTGGGTTTGGGATATCTGGCTGCGCGAAAAAAAATTGTAAGTAATCAGTTTGGAAATGAATTGTCCCGATTGATATTAAATATTACCCTACCCTGTCTGATGCTTTCTTCAGTCGCAGCGATGCCGACGGATGCTGACCAAAGTACTGTAATTGTGATGTTTGTTCTTTCAATTCTGTTCTTCGCAATAATGCCATTTGTGGCATATGGTTTAACCAGAGTTTTGCGAATTAACCCTGAAGAGCGAAATCTCTATATTTATATGACTACCTGGTCTAATGTCGGCTTTATGGGTTTTCCGGTAATTGCATCGATTTTTGGAACAGGTGCAATTTTTTATGCAACGATTTTTAATCTGGTTTTCAACTTTTTTAATTTTACCCTGGGAATTGCCCTGATGTCCAAAGACGGATTTAAAAGCATTCGACTGAAGAATTTTCTGACGCCGGGTATTCTCTCAGCTGTTATTGCGGTAATATTGTTTATTTCTGGTATTGAAATACCTGAGCTTTTAAACAGTACATTCGAAACAGTTGGAAGTACAACCACGCCGCTGGCTATGATTGTAATAGGGGTATCGTTAGCAGGAATTTCCATGAAAAGTGTATTCACAGAGATTCGCCTTTATCCCTATCTGTTAATAAAACAAATTCTTTTTCCAATTGCAGCCTGGGCGGTTTTACGATCGGTTATTGAAAACACCTATATTCTGGGGATTATGGTTGTGATAATTGCTATGCCGGTAGCGACATCGGCTGTTTTATTCAGTAACCGTTATGAGAACAATGTTGCGCTGGCAACTAGGGGGGTTTTTTTAACGACCTTGTCTTCAGTTGTCACAATTCCGGTTATTTCATGGTTTTTGCTGGGGTAAGTATCCATGCTGGAAGTAATATTAAAAGTTGGAAGAAAGGGATAAATTAAATCCATTTAATTTATCCCTTTTACTTTAGTTTAAACTATGTTAGAATATTGGCATTCGTAAAGAAAATCAAAAGACATGTACAAGTCGAAGTGAAAACGTTTGTAAACAACTAAAAACAAAGAAGGTAGGAAAACAAATGGAATTAGAAAAAATCTTAGAGCTGGCTATGGAAAAGGGATTTTCCAAAGCGATTGAAATGGATGTAAATTCTATTGATTTAAAAGATGAAGTTAGACAGATGTGCCAGGATAATAAATGTCAGATTTATGGTAAAAACTGGGCTTGTCCTCCCGGATGCGGAAGTATCCCTGAATGTCGTGAAAAAGTGAAAGCTTACTCGAAGGGAATTCTCCTTCAGACAACTGGAGAGCTTGAGGATAGTTTTGACTTTGAGGGAATGGAAGAGATTAAAGAAGAACATGAAAAAAGCTTTACCGAACTGGTTGAAGTGCTGGCAGAACAGAAACTGACTATGCTGCCCCTGGGTGACGGATGCTGCACGATATGCAGCGAATGTACTTATCCAGACAAGCCTTGCCGTTTTCCAGAAAAGGCCATCTCTTCAGTAGAAGCCTATGGGATTTTAGTCAGTGAACTTTGTCAAAAAAATGAAGTCGACTACTATTATGGTCCTAATACCTTAACCTATGTTGGTTGTGTTCTTTTTGAATAGATTTTTATAAGAAGCAGTTTTCCAAAGCGCTATTTGCTTACGCAGATAGCGCTTTTTATGTTATAATCAGGATTAATGATTTTTAATGATGAGAGGCTAGCAGTAATGAAAAAGAATCGTGTTGCAATTATTATTGCAACAATTATAATTGGTGGAATAAGTGCCATTTCCTATTTTAGTTTTTATATTTACAGTCAGATTATCCGTGATGATATCATGAATATTTCCAAGCTGACGTCGACCAGCATCTATTCAGAAATTGACAATGAACTGACAAAGCCGATTTTTGTCAGTCTGACAATGGCGAATGACGCTTTTGTTAAAGAGTGGATAAATAATGAAGGGCAACGGCAGGAAACTGAGATTATCAATTATCTGGAAGGAATACGCAGTAAATACGACTATCAGTCTGTTTTTTTGGTTTCAGATCAGTCAAATAGGTATTATACCTATGATGGTCTGTTAAAAGTTGTTGACGATTCAAATAATCACGACCAATGGTATTATCAGTTTATGAAGCAGGACAATATCTATGCATTAGATGTCGATCAGGATGAGGCCAACAATCAGCTCTTAACAGTTTTTATTAATTGTAAAATATATGATGAAAATAACCAGGTGATTGGGGTGACCGGTGTCGGCATCGAAATGAACTATCTTCAAAATCTACTGCTGGAATTTGAAGATAATTATAGTCTTGAGGCTCTGCTGGTTGATTCTAATGGTCTGATTCAAGCCCACAGAAATGGCGATTATATTGAATCGGTGAATATCAATGATCTGGAAATGTACCAGGGGATTGGTCAGGCACTTTATGATAAATCTCAAGAGCTTAATGTTTTTGATGTAAATGAAGAGGCTCATGAAGAATTTGTAATCAGTCATTATATTGAGGAAATGGACTGGTATCTGATTGTTAGAAAAAACACTCAGATTTTGGCTGAGTCTTTATATAAGCAAATGTTTTATGACTTTATGTTTACGGTGCTGATCCTTATTTCAATTTTGTTTATAGTATTAAAGGTTTTAAAAAAGAACAATGATATCATTCGTGAAACAGCATTGCTTGATTCTTTTGGTGTTTTAATGAATCGTAAGGGTTTTGATGAAAAACTGAAGTATGTATTACGTTTTCAGGATGAAACGAAAGATCCCTGGTGTCTGTTTATGATGGATCTCGATGGATTTAAAAGACTAAATGACACACATGGTCATTTGCAGGGAGATGCAATTCTTAAGCAGGTAATGATTTTAGGTAAAAGTATTTTAGCGGATCATCTGATCACCCGCTGGGGTGGAGATGAGTTGAGTGGTATTATCTATCTAAAACATCAAGAAGCATATGCGTTACTGGAAAAGCTTAGAATAGCGATTGGTAAAGATCTTCTGCTGGCAGAATATAATATTTCAGTCAGTATTGGTTTGACACAGGCGACTGCTCAGGATTCCGAAGATTCAATTATCAAACGGGCAGACCAAGCTCTGTATGCAGCTAAATCCCGTGGAAAAAATCAGGTAGTCTATCAATAAAAAAAGCAGTCTGAAAACAGTTTTACTGAATTCAGACTGCTTTTTTTATTGTTGTAGCAGAGGGAGGTTTTGGAGAAAATCGGCAGCCAGCTCATTGGTCATCAGCTTTTCATAGAGGATCTGATGATCCAGCACCAGGATAGTCTGATCGGCAGCATCTTCTGGTGAAAAGATGCCGGTTACGGAAGATGAAATACCAACTGTGCGGATTTGATTTAAATTGATCTCCAATACATTATTGAGCTGATCGACCTGCAAAGCGATACGTTCTGTTTCAGATAATTGAAGAACCAATAAGCTGGAGGTGCTCAGCAGATCCTGCTGGTTGTTAAAGAGTTCGCTAAGGCTGACCACAGTTATAAAATTACCCTCATATTCAACGGCCCCTTTGATGGGACCTGAAATCCCCGGCATTGAGATGACACCTTCCATATCCAGTGCTTCCAGGACATAGGATTGGTCGAGTCCATACATCTGACCGTCAATCGAGAAGGTGGCCAGTTTGACAAAGGGATCATTCATAGAGAAATAGATATCCACCTGCTCAATTTCAGCAGATTTATGTTCTTTAATGTGGCTTGTGCTGGTATCAGCCAGTTTAACAAAAACAAAGGCCAGGATGTCATTCTGGTAGCCATCACTTTCTTTATACTCCCGATAGCTTGAGGAGCAGGCACAGCCAACGGAGGTATAAGAACCATCATCGTTTAGAATTCTGGAGACTGATGATCCATTTTCAATGGTGAAGAAATCATTGTCGAGCTGCAGACTGGAGCCTACCGGGTGATTGGGATTAGTAGAAGCGATGATTGTCTTGTTGCGGTCCGTAAAGAGGGCATAGGTACTTTCACTAATGGATTCTTCAAGAATACGCTGGAACTGATCTTCACTGTCGAAAGCAATGCCAATCCCGCCGACCACGCGACCAGGATGGTCGATATCGGTAACAGAAGCACCGTAAATATAAGTGGGACGACTATCGTATAAATCTGTCTGTTCGAACGGTGACACAAAGTATAGTTCGGGTTGTGAATTATAAAGGATATTTTTGATATATTGGTCATTAAGCGTTTTTCCGATGTCTTCTGAACACTTAGGATTTGAAACTGCTAGAATAGTGCCGGTTTGATCAAAGAGAAAGAGATTTGTATAGACCGTATAAAGGCCGTTGATATAGACTAAAATATCAGTTAATTGACTCTTTTCGGATTCGATGAGTCTGTCTTTGGCAAGAAGCTGGCGGAAGGTGGAATTTAGAGCCCACCATCGGCAGTCATTGGCTCTTTCGTATAGATTTCTGTCCATAATTTCGACACAGAGTGAAGCTGTAAATTTCGAATCAATCAGGCTGTTGGAGACTACCGTTGAAAAAAGGCCGGTAACAGAACTCTGGAAGAGGTCGCTTGTTTCGGTGCCGATTCGTCCGATAGCCCGCAAAAGGGGTTTTAGTCGCGTGTATTCATCCTGCAGTGACTCATCACGGGCAATAATTTGGCCATTGTAGACGATTCTTCGCAGGGCGCTGTTAATGGATTCAGTTTTTAGGGTAATAGCACCTAATTTATCGGAAAAAGCATTGTTAAGTGACAAAAGTTTTTCCCGGATTGTTTCATTGAGCTCTGTCAGATCGTCCTTTTCATGACAGGCAATATTTAACGGCAACATGATGTGTCCGCGCCAGCCAAGTCCCATATAGCCCTGATAGCCGTTGGTAGGAACTGTTTTCGAAATCGACGAAATACCGTGATAGAATTCAATTCCGGTAACGCCGGGATCAACGGGTTCAACGGTGACACCAAGGGGAACATGATTGGGGTCACTACTGGCGATTACTTTGTTGTCGGTATCGATAATCGAGATGACTGAGCCGTCGTAGTCTCGGGTAAGTTTACTGAAAATTCCGTCCATTTCATTTTCAAAACGAAAACAGAGACAGATAACACCAATCGTTGCCCCCTTGTCAGTGATTTTGCTGGTGAAAATATGGGCGCGTTCCTTATTAGGGCGGAGGTCTGATTTTTGAAAGGCTTCGACAAAACTGTCTGATGTTGTTCTGGTTGTTTCAATAATAGGATCATTGATAATCATATTCAGGATAGGGTTGTCCGGATCCAGATTGGCAATGACCTGATTATTCTGATCGAGAATAATGATTTCATCATAGACAGAATATTTGGCTACATATTCTTTCAGGCGGTTTTGAATTTGATAGAGAGCATCATCAGTTCGGCTATCCATTTTTATAAAATTTCGGATATCATCGTCCATGGCCAGAAAACCGACATCGGCCGTGCGTTCGTAGAGGTTTCTGATCAGTAGATCAATTTGGACCTGAGTTTTTGAGATAATCTTTTGTTCAATAATTCTTAACTTTTCAGAAATTAATGTATCGATAAGTTCCTGTTTTAAACTAAAAAAGCTTTTTTGGATACTGGTAACATTGGGGAGAACGTTTTTAGACTGAATCGGGCAATTGATTTCACAGAGTAACTTGATGTTGTCCCATTGACTGTTCAGTTCAGAAATTCTTTTGTCATAGTCCATGACATCCTGCATATGGGAAAGAAAGTCTTTGTTTTTGTAAATAATCATTTTAGTCTCCTGTCGTTTGATGGATTTTAAAAATTCCTGGATTTTGTATGAATGAGCAAGCAATCCTGTTCTTGTAGTTAGATTTATAGTGCAGATTGACAACAAATAGAGCAATACTTTGTGATTACATAAAGATGGTATCACAAAATTTTTACCCGCAGTTATAACATAATAACACTGAAAATAAATCAAATTTAAATAAATTTAGTTGCTGATGTGGATAAAATTAAGAGACGGATGGATGTAAATGCTAATATTTATAAAAGTGTAGTTATTTGCAATAGATACAAAAAAATGAGTAAATCAATAAATTTAAGATAAATAGACTTAAAAAATGTTATATGCATATAATTGCTGCTTAAAAAAGTTTGCTTCAACAGGGAATGATACCAGAATTTCGTAAATAAAAAGAACTAAGAAGAAGCATTGAGTAAAATCATCTAAAGAAATTCTTGTGTCGCAATATAAACGCTTTATTAAATGGATTGCGTGATGGCAAACAAAAAATCAAAAGATAAAGATTTCTCAATAATTGATAAATTTATTGTTTTACGATATCGTAAAACAATAAATTACACTAAAAAAAGGTTGACAGTGATATTAAATAAGATTAATATTAGATTACATTAATCAGCAGGTAAATAGAAATTCAGCATATTGTTGAATGGCGAATTGTAATCGCTGACATTTTGATAATGAGAAACCTATAAGCTCGTTATTTTTAACCAAGTAAATAGATGGCCTGAGATTAAAAGTCCTATAATGTGTTAAATCCGGTAATCTTTTTTGGAGAGAAGAATACCGTATTTTATAAAATTAATATTAAATTAAAACAAATCAGGAGGAAAAAAACATGTCAAAAATTGAAGAAGTAAAAGCAAAAGTTGAAGCGGGTAAATCTAAGCTGGTACCAGGTCTTGTTCAGGAAGCATTGGATGCAGGCGATGCGCCACAGGATATTTTAGCTGGGATGATTGAAGCCATGAGTGTTGTTGGTGATAAATTCTCAAAAGGCGAAATCTTTGTTCCTGAAATGCTGATTGCAGCAAAAGCAATGTCTAAAGGTGTTGATGTATTAAAACCTGTTATGGCAGGAGATGGATCATCCTCTTTAGGAACATGTGTAATCGGAACGGTTGCAGGAGACCTTCATGATATTGGCAAAAACCTTGTTTCAATGATGATTGAAAGTGCCGGATTTGACATGGTAGATCTTGGTGTTGATGTTCCTGCTGAAAAATTTGTTGAAGCAGCAAAAGAAAACAATAATGTAAAACTGGTTGCCTGTTCTGGTCTTTTGACGACAACAATGCCAGCCTTAAAAGAAGCAGTGGCTACTATTAAAGGCAGCGGATTAGATGTGAAAGTTATTGTCGGTGGCGCACCGGTTACCCCTGAATATGCTGAAGAAATTGGTGCTGATGCTTATGCTCCAGATGCCGGAACTGCAGCTGTTAAAGCTAAAGAAGTAATTGGCGCATAAATAACTAAGATTTAGGTCGAATGCTTCCTTCATGCATTAGCTGAAGAGAGCATTCTAGTGTTTAGTTGGCATTTAAATGGACATTTGATTGAATAAAGGAGAATGAATATGTTAACAAAAAGACAGAATCTTATTGAAACCATCAAAGGTGGAAATCCGGATCGGTTTGTAAAACAGTATGAGTTCATGAATATCATTATGGAAGCACCTATGGGCGCTATGGCAGGACCCGGGCAGACAATTGTTAATGACTGGGGCATTACCTTCACCTGGCCTGAAGGACAGCTGGGCGGATTCCCGGTTCATGATGATGAACATATTGTCCTTAAGGATATTACAAAATGGCGTGATGTCGTTAAAGCGCCATCTGTTGATTATCCGGAAGAACGTTGGGCAGCTGCCATTGAACATGCGAATAGTGTCGACCGTAATGAAGAATATGTGACTTGTTTTATGGCACCAGGTCTTTTTGAAATGACTCACCATCTGATGAGCATGGAAGAAGCTATGATGGCACTTTACGAAGAACCGGAAGATATGCATGATCTGATTGATTATCTGGTCGAATATGAAATTGCCTATGCTAAGCAACTAATTGATCATCTGCATCCTGACTGTATTTTCCATCATGATGATTGGGGAAGCCAGAGAGCATCCTTCTTATCACCGGAAATGTTTGATGAATTCTTCTTACCGGCCTATAAGAAAGTATATGGTTTCTTGAAAGATAATGGTGTTGAACTGATTGTTCATCATAATGACTCCTATTCTGCTAATTTGGTTCCATCGATGATCGAGATGGGCATTGATATCTGGCAGGGTGTTATGTCAACCAATAATACTCCGGAAATGATTAAAAAATATGGAGAAAAGATTACCTTTATGGGAGACATCGATAGTGGTGTGATTGACTTTCCAGGTTGGACTAAAGAAATTATTATGGAAAAAACTAAAGAAGCCTGCGAACGGTGCGGAAAACTTTACTTTATTCCTAGTGCCAGCCATGGTTTGAATTTTGGCTGTTTCCCAGGTGTCTATGAAGCTACTGATGAAGCCATCGATGAAATGAGCAAGCAAATGTTTTAACTTCACTAACCAGCTAACCTCAATACCTCAATATATAAAAGCATGGAAATGAAAATTTCTGTGCTTTTTTTGTATATATTCTAATATAGTACATCTTGAAGATTCTTGACAATGGATAAAAACTTTTATATGCTTAAAAGGTATAAGGAGGTTGAGATGAAAAAATTTTTTGATGAATTTAAAAGTTTTTTACTGAAGGGTAATGTTATTGATCTGTCCATTGCTGTAATCATCGGTGCTGCATTTCAGGCGATTGTAACTTCATTTACCAGTGATATTATTTCGCCGGTTTTGGGGATTTTTGCAAAAAATGATTTTAGCAATTTGGTTTGGTCGGTTGCTGGTGTGGAAATTCGATATGGAGCTTTTTTGACAGCAGTCATCAACTTTGTCATTATGGCTTTTGTGATATTTTTGATGCTCAAGCTGGTAAAACGGCTTAAAGGACTTAAAAAAGAGCAAGCCAAAGAAGAAAAGAAAACTAAGACCTGTCCTTATTGCTTTACAGATATTGCAATTAAGGCCAGTCGCTGTCCCAATTGCACATCTGCCCTAAAAGAACAGTTGCCAGGTGATTAAAAAGCTTGTGATTAATCACATAAATTATTATAATTAAAACAATGAAATCTTATTAAGGAAGTGAAAAATGAGCTTTGAATTAATTAAACATCTGCCATCGCCGCAGGAAATCTTTGAAATGCTTCCCTTATCAGAAGCTGGGAAAAAAGCAAAGGCGCAGCGAGATCAGATGATTAAAGATGTTTTTGAGGGCAAGGATGACCGGTTTATTTTGATTATCGGCCCCTGTTCAGCAGATAACGAAACTGCGGTCATTGATTATGTTGGACGGCTAAAAGAGATTCAGAAAGAAGTTGAAGACCAGATCATAATCATTCCCCGGATTTATACTAATAAACCCAGAACTACAGGTTTAGGATATAAAGGGATGCTTCACCAGCCGGATGCCAATAAGGAATCCAATATGCTGGAAGGGATTAAAGCGATTAGAAAGCTGCATATCCGAGCCATTGAGGAAACCGGTCTTTCCTGTGCTGATGAAATGCTTTATCCGGAAAATTATGCTTATCTTTCGGATCTTTTAAGTTATGTTGCTATTGGCGCCCGTTCAGTAGAAAACCAGCAGCATCGTTTGACTTCCAGTGGTCTGGAAATTCCAGTAGGAATGAAGAATCCAACTAGTGGAGATATTACAGTAATGCTCAATGCCATCAAAGCAGCCCAAAGCGAGCACACCTTTATTTTTAGAGGCTATGAGGTAAAAACCAACGGGAATCCTCTTTCTCACACGATTATGAGGGGATCAGTGGACCAGTATGGTAGAAATTTCCCTAATTATCATTATGAGGATATTATGCATCTGATAAATGAATATGAAAAACGGGATTTCGAGAACCCGGCTATCATTATTGACCTTAACCATTCCAATTCAAACAAACGATTCGATGAGCAGCCGCGTATCGCCAGAGAAGTAGTCAGAAATCGCCATTACGATGATAAGATGAAAAAATATGTAAAAGGTTTGATGATTGAAAGTTATATTGAGGAAGGAACTCAGGCTGTTGATGGCGGTGTTTATGGGAAGTCTATCACCGATCCATGTCTCGGCTGGGAAATATCTGAAAAACTAATAAAAGAAATTGCCAAAAAGCTGTAAATTACGTGAAACAACGAGCCATGCGGCTCTAAAAAATAGAAAAAGAAGCAGAAAACAAACTCGTTTGTTTTCTGCTTCTTTTTCTATTTTTTAGAAGGAAGGAGCCATCTGGCGACTGACGCGACGAGGTGGAGCGATAGCGGAACCGAGTGCCGCATGGTTCGTTGTTTCACGCCAGTAAGTTATGTGGAGGCTATAGAGCGAAGCCTGCGATGAGGTCTTTATCCCAATTCAAAGCTTGTAATCCCATAAACTTCGTCCCAGGGAAGAGCCGGTATATCCTCTGTGTACATTCGGGCAGTTTCGAAAACAAATTCCATATTGTATTTTTCAACCAGCGCTAGGGCAGCGTGGTTTTCTGTGGAAATATCCAGAAATACAGGTCTTTGTTGAGAGAAATGAAGAAGGCTTAAAAAAAGCTTTTCAGCAATTTCGGGTGATTCAGCGTAGAGAGGACCGATCTTAAAACCGAGATAACATTGGCGAATGGTTCCTAAACCTTTTATGTTATTTTGATTATCCTGATAGACCAGGGTTTTAGCGGTGTCTGTGGCCAGCCAGGATTTTAGAAAATTTTCACGAAGGGAAGGAAAATGGGCTGCGTCGTAGGCCAGCAAATTTTCAAAATTAACGAGGGGGGCAGAAACAATGTGTTGAGGTAATTTGTTGGAGGTTTTTGTAAATGACTGAAGTTTAAAGCGCATATTGGTGTGGGCCAGGGTGAAACCGGATTTTTTATAGTTATCCTGTTGTGCTACTACGCCATCCAAGCCGATATTTAAATCGTCAAGGTAGTTCATAGCCCGCTGCCAGATTGAAAGACCAAAGCCATAACCCCTAAAGTCCTCTTCTACCATATAAAGTCCAATGAATCCAAAGCCGTTATATCTGACCGCGGAAATGCAGGAAATTCGTTCATTGTTGTATTCACCGATAAAAAAACCTTTGGGATCGGCAGAAAAAAAGGCGGGCCCGTCATTAAGACCGGGATTCCAGCCCTCTTTTTTGGCCTTTTTGATAAAATATTTAATGTCTACATCGTTTGCCTGTCGTATCTGATAAAGCTCAGTTAACATGAGGTCACTCCTTTAGGAAATAGTGTACAATCATATATACCAATTATTTTTTTAAATAATCGCAATTCTCTTAAAAACTTTTTATATAGTGTGAAATATTTGCCCTTATATATTATGTAATGATTTCGATAGAATTGGTTTGATTAATTTTAAAATATGTTGGTATAAAATTGAGTAGATAGGTTGCAAGATTTTATGATTGAATTAGGAAAATTGAAGGTGAAAAAATGGAACAGCAAAAACAATTAAGAGAAATGATATTAAAAACATTTAAAGAGCGTTATACATGTAAAGGCTATGACGCGACTAAAAGAGTATCAGACGAAGATTTCAAAGTGATAATGGAGGTTGCACGGCTATCACCTAGTTCCATGGGCCTTGAACCATGGAAGTTTGTACAAATTGAAAACAAAGAAATCAAAGAACGGCTGAAACCTATTGCCTGGGGAGCAAAAGCCAGTCTTGAAGGTGCCAGTCATTTTGTTGTTATTCTAGCTAGAAAGCCGAAAGATTTAAGCTTTAATTCTGACTATGTGGAATATATTATGAATGATATTCAGCATTTTGAAGAACCGCTAAGGTCGCAAAGGAAGGAAAAACTTAAGGACTTTCAGAAAAATGATTTAAAAATCACTGGTGATGAACGGCTATTTTTTGAATGGGCATGTCGGCAGACCTATATTCCGCTGGCTAATATGCTAACCGCAGCAGCGATTCTAGGTGTGGATTCGACTCCGATGGAAGGATTTAATTACGGACAAGTCGAGAAAATACTTGAAGAGGAAAAAATTCTCGATAAAAGTCACTTTGGGGTGGCGACAATGATTGCTTTTGGCTATAAAAATAGAGACCATCGACCTAAAACAAGGCGCAATATGGATGAAATTTTTGAAGTATTTAAATAAAAAAGGAATAAGTCTTTAATACTATGACTCTAGACGGAGATTACACAATATTTTGAATTCTGAAAAAGACTTAAGACTGATTAAACAAAATATAAAGGTTTAGGCGTACAATAAGAATATTATTAGTTTATTTCGAATAGGTATTTATGAGACAGTGATATAAATTGGACCGGAAAAGCAGTTAAAGAATATTTTCCGGAATAAGCAGAAATGCTTGACTGTAGGGAGAAAGTTCTTTGAGTGTGCAGCTAGTTTTTATAAATACCAAATAATTGTAAAGGTGGATTGATTATTTGGACCCATATCAGATATTGGGAGTACCTCATGACGCCAGTGATGAGGATGTCTCTAAAGCGTATAAAAAACTGGCAAAAAAATATCATCCTGATTTAAACCCCGGAGATCAGCTGGCAGCTAAAAAGATGAGTGAGATTAATGCCGCATATGATCTGATTAAGAGTGGGAAGTTTAATCCGGCTTATCAGAATGCTGGTGGTCAGAAGCCCTCATCAGGAAGTCAGAGAACCTGGTCAAGCTCTAGAAGTGCTGGAGCGGATCCTTATGAAGACTTTGATCCTTTTGAATGGATTTTTGGTGCGTCATACAGACAGCAGAAACGTTATAGTGTTGAAGCGGCAATGAATTTTGTTAATATGGGAAATTATGATGCGGCACTTGATGTACTTGCTCATATTTCCAGGCGTGATGCCCGGTGGTATTATTGCTCAGCGGCAGCAAACTATGGCGCCGGCTACCGGGAAACGGCTATTTTACATGCTGAGAAAGCTGTGGAAATGGAACCGGGAAATGGCGAATATGAACATTTACTCAGACAGATGCAGGGGAGGGGAAGCTCCTTTGGCAGACGAACTGCAGGAGGCTTTTCGCCGCTAGGCACGATTGTGAAGTTCTTCTTGGGGCTTTACGTCTTACAGACATTGTTTTCATTTGTCAGATTGATCTTTTAATAAGGAGGACCTTAATTGCTGCAGAGTATAAAAAACAGACTGATTCGTTTTATGATTGGACGTTACGGAATTGACCAGCTCTATTATGCTGGATTGTTTCTGGCGCTGGGAATTATGATTATCAATATGGCAGTGAACTCAAGTATTCTGATGTGGGTTTCCTATCTGGTCCTATTTGTTAATATTGCTCGAAGTTTTTCCAGGAATATTGCAAAACGGCGGAAAGAAAATGAGTTCTTTTTAAAATTCTGGAATCCTGTCAGAAAAGAAACAAAATTCTTTTTTAGAAGAATCAAGGAATTTCGGACGGCCAGATATAAGACTTGTCCGCATTGTAAAAAGAAATTAAAACTTCCAGTTAAACGGGGGAAGAACACTGTAAACTGTCCCAATTGCCATGAGACCTTTAATGTCAGAACGTTTCTGTAATAAAAAAAAGCCATTTAGGCTTTTTTTTATTTTAAAGCATTAAATTTTATTCAGTTCGTTTTGAACAAAGGCGATTTCTTCTTCGAGGTTATCAAGGTTTTCATATTTCTTTTGATTTTTGAGGTCGAAATTTTTCATAATAGTAATCTCAGAAAAAGATTCGCATCCAAATTTTTTGTAAAAATTGGAAGAGCAGACCGCAGGACAGCCATTTAAAGCCACAAAAGTGGTGTCGTTGGGAGCAGATTCAATAATCTCAGCAGAGATTTTGGGGATAATCTGAGCCATTTCTTCAAAATGGTTGGCAACGGCATTTGTCATTTTACTTACATTACAACCGCCTGGGCAAGGTGAAATAATGTGTTTCATAGTAATCTCCTTAGTATTGTATATGATTGAAGTATTCAGCCGTGGTCAGATCCATTGCGGCCAGCAAGTTTTCGATCCCTTTTAATCTTAGGCGATAATGGACTTCTACACCGACTTTCTGACTTTCCAGAATGCCGGCATCTTTTAGGATTCTTAAATGCTGAGAAAGGTTGGCCTGACTGAAGTCAAAAAGCCTGTTTAGTTCGCAGACGCATTGGGGTGAATCAATTAAAAACTTGACGATCTCCAATCGAACAGGATGGCCTAGCGCCTTAAAAATTTTTACGGATATATCATTTGCGTTCATTATTGCCTCATTTCTTTCAGTGGATTTTGACCACTTGTATATATATTATAAAAAAATTTCAGCAATTTGACAATGCCGATTAATCAGCTTTTAGAAACAGTTAAAGTTTGATGCCCTTCAGCTGCGATTCGAAAGAAAAATCTAATGCAGCTGACATAAAGGCATTAAAATCTTCGAAAGATGTAGTGTTTTGAACGTGTTGGTCAAAGATTTCTGGTGGAATTGCATCAAAACTTTCCTGAGAATATACTTCTAAGTCACAAGCGCTAAAAAAATTATCGAGGTTTTTGAAATTTGTTTTGGCTTGCATAAAAGCTGGGCATAAATAAAACTTTATAGCTGAGTAATCACGATTTTTAATTTGGGCTGACATGTTATATTCTCCTATTCTGTTTCATAACCCAGTAGTTGCAGGTGCGATTCCAGACTCAGATAATTTGGTGCAAAAGCCTCTTCTTTAATATGCGGGCAGTCGTTGAGATGCGCAGTTCCCAAAATAAGTTTTGAAGAAAAAGCCATGCAGGAAGGTTGTGAGCAGTCCCGGCATCCCCTTTTTTGTGGCAATAGTTTGTAAAGCTGGATGGCATTAGGACGTTCTCGGGTTTCGTTATTAGGGGTTATGTTTTCCCTGTTCTCCCAAGTTTCATTAATTAAATCAAAAATATGGTCAATCATCTCATAACATTCAGATTCATTAGTCAGCTGAGTGCAGGTTAAATCCTGATCATGAATATTAACAATATGACTTTCAATTTTATAGGTAAAAGTTTGGGCTGCAGGTATATAGAGTCCGGTTTTTATAACGCTATTTAAATAAGGCATCACTTCTGGCACAGCATTACTCATTTTGGCCCGAAATTTAATCCGGCCACCGCCGGTTGTGCAGGGTTTGATATAGACAAGATTGATGGATGACAGAATCATTGTTTGTTCTCCTTTAAATACGTTTTAAGCCCTGTGACTAAAGCATTAATATCGTCGGATTCGTTAAAGTAGCCAATTCCGATACGGCAAGTTCCCCGGTTGACAGTGCCAATCAGTCGATGGGCGCTGGGAGCACAGTGAAGACCAGACCGAATCATAATCTGATATTTTTGATCCAGATAATAAGCGACTTCTTCCGGTGCTTCTCCAGCAAGGTTGAAAGCAATAACGCCAACTGTTTTCGCTGGATCACGAGGGCCATAGATTTCGATGCCCGGAACTGTTTTTAATTGTTCAAGAGCATAATTCATAAGTGTAGATTCTTTGTTAGCGATAAGATCAAGACCGGTTTTTTGAATGAACGCAATGGCTTTTCCCAGACCGATTATTCCGCTAACATTCATGGTGCCGGCTTCAAGGTGGTTGGGGTAGTAATCGGGCTGATATTCATAGGCGGAGTCACCGCCGGTGCCTCCGGAAATCAATGGGTGGATATTGACATCGCAGTTGACAACCAGACCGCCAGTTCCCATTGGGCCAAGCAGACTTTTGTGACCGGTAAAGGCCAGAAGATCAATGTTGTGTGCCTGAACATCAATTGGCAGGACACCAGCAGACTGAGCGGCATCCACTAGAAAAAGAAGACCATTTTCGTGTGCCAGTTGACCAATTTGTTCAATCGGCTGAATCGTCCCCAATACATTGGAAGCATGGGTAAAGACAATCATTTTGGTCTGTGGTGTTAGGGCGGTTCTCACGTCGGCAATACTGGTTTCCCCGCTTTGGTTAGCGGGGACTGAGGTGATTGAAATACCGCGATCCCTTTCCAGGGTTTTTAAACACCGCCAGACGGCATTATGTTCTAGTGAGCTGGTAACAACATGATCGCCATCTTGTAATATTCCCTGCAGGGCCAAGTTCAGGGATTCGGTAACAGATGAAGAAAAAACAACCGTTTTAGGATCGGGGTGGTTAAAAAGCTGAGCCAGCTGTTTTCTGGTTTGATAAACCAAACCGTCGGCAATAATAGCCTTTTCATAAGCCCCTCTCCCGGAAGTTCCACCGTTGTTGACCATATAGTCATAAACCGATTCAGAAACACTCAAGGGTTTGGGAAAGGAAGTTGCGGCATTGTCAAGGTAAACGCTCATTTTATTCTCCTTGTAATAAATTTAAGGATAGCAATTCATAATTAAATAATGATATGCTTACATATTATCATAGCCTGTTTTAAAAAGTGCGTCAATTGAATTAAGAGGTAGAATTTTGATTTCGTTGTCTATTATAAGCTAAATAATAACGTATAAAAGAGTTGAAATTTTGATGTTTAGAAAAATTGATTGATTATCGGATGGAAATATCTGATAATGGAATTATCAAAAAAGGTTGAAGTTGGCAAAGCTATTCATGGTGTGCTGGGAAAACACCTGAAGATAAGTGCTATGCCATTACTAATGGACGAAAAAACAGTGGTCCTGTTAAGCCGACTAATAGGTGATTTTGTCTAGGTTCAATTCAGGAGAATGGGAAAAATAATGAAAAAAACAATGCAAGAAACAATGGAACTGAAACGGGTGTATATCGAACTGACCAACCGTTGCAATCTGGATTGTCAGATGTGCTTCAGGCACAGTTGGGAAACTGTTGAAGGTGATATGGATTTTGAAATGCTTAAAAGGCTGAAAAAACAGATCGAAGAAATTGGAACAGTCAATGAAATTTTCTTTGGCGGAATTGGCGAGCCAACGATCTATCCCTATTTTAAAGAAGCGGTAGAATTATTTAAAGACTATCGTTTGCTGATAACCAGTAACGGAATTATGCCACAGGAAACAGCCAAAATTTTATGTGAAAATTTTGGTGCTGTATTTTTTTCGGCTGATCAGTATCATGAGGAAACTCAGGGACTTAAAGATCAGCTGATAAAGACTTTTGAATATTTTGCTGATTATCATCGAAGAACCCGCTCATCTACCCCTAAAACGGGAATCGCCTATGTGTTGACAAAAAGTAATCATGAAGAGTTGTTTGAGATTCTGGAGGTAATGCGACATTACGGATTTCATCGACTCAATCTTTCTCATTTGATGCCGCTTTCCCAAGAAGGAGAAGATGAGATATTTTATACCCGCTATGAAAATGTCGAGGGTAAAAAGTTCAGAGATAAAATGTATACCTATCGGGATATCAAAGTCAATATGCCTGATATGGAATTAAAAACCGAACGGCGATGTGATTTTATCGATAAAGGTTATATCTACATCGATGCAAGTGGTGAGGTAATTTCCTGCTATCGTTTAGCTAATACCTATGATGAAGTTGTTTTTGGTGAAAAGAAGCGGGTGATTAAACATTCCTTTGGCAATGTGAAAGAGACTCCGCTAAAAGAAATCATTGAAGGCAAAGACTATCAGGATTTTTGGCATACAATTTACAACAATCAGTATCCATCGTGTGTAGACTGCGATCTGCGTGGTGGTTGCAGTTTAGTGGAAGATACAAAATATGACTGCTATTTTAATACGCCATCCTGTTCTGATTGTCTTTGGGTCAGAAATTTTATTCGCTGTCCATAGAAGTTGAAGGGTCGATGAACCTTTATAAATGGAAAATATTAAATTTAGGATTGACTCGGAGAAATTCCGGGTGTACAATATCCATAAGCAAATAATTAAATAATAAAGAGGTAAATGATATGAGTCAGGAATTGCCAGGATTTTTAATGTGTGTCTGTACTGGAAAGTGCCCAGGTTTTCAGGCTATGGATATATGGGATTTTATCAATCAGGTGAGAGTAGAACTGCCAGTGGAGTATGCTTTCATCCATCCCCAGTTATGCGAAGAGGATGGCGATCGTTTTTTGGCGGATTTTTTAAAAAGCCACCGCAAGGTGATTATTGGAGCCTGTGCCCCAAATATGCAGAAAAAAATGTTCAAGGATGCTTTTAAAGAAGCCGGACTTGACGTGATGGAAGATGCAGTGATGTTGGATATTCGTGATATGACCAACGAAGAAGCTTTCGAGAAAGTAGAAGAAAAGCTCGAAGAGATGGGATATGAGGTGTAACCATGAGTGAATCAACCTTTATGGGTGTGGACCGGGAGAAAATTGACTGGTGTCCAACCATTGATTATGATAAATGCAACGATTGTATGGATTGTGTAGAGTTTTGCCCACATAAGGTTTTTGAGGTGAGAGAAAATGAAACGCCAAAACTAATTGTCAAAAATCCTAAGAACTGTGTGGTTTTTTGTCGTGCCTGTTCTAAAACGTGTGGATTGGATGCGTTGTCATTCCCTGATAAAAATGAGACAACAAGAAAAATCAAGGCAACTCGTAAAGCGGAAAAGGCAGCTAAGAAAGAGGCGGAAGAATGAAATGTATACTGCCTTGCAACGGACTTGATAAATGTGCCGGATTGGTTTCTGCCCAGACTGCTATCGAACTGAGTAAACAGGAAGGTTGGGAGCTGGTTTGTCCGGTACTCCTAAATCAGAATAAAAGCCCTTATGAAAAGGTGCTTTCCCAGGGGGAGCTGGTAGTGCTTGATGGGTGTAATACCCGGTGTGCCAGCAAATTGGTGCAAAGCCTGGATTTAAAGTTTAAAGATAAGCTGAATGTCAGCGAGGTGGCCAAGTCTCTTGATGTGAAGCTGGGCAAGGAATTGGCTGTAAATGATTCAACCAGGGAAGTTCAAAAGGCCTTGATTGAAAAACTGACTCAGGCTGAGGATAAAAAGGAAACTACGAGCTTTGAAATGGGCTCTATCGACTATGATTCCTTCATGGAAGGCAAGTTTGTTTTCAAAGTGCCTAAAGAAGGCTTTCATTTTAATGAAAATGACTGCTGGATTTATGTATCGGGAAAGACAGCCAGAATTGGTGTTAGCGATTATGTTCAGCAGAATCTTTCAGATATTCTCTATGTGGATTCGCCAGAAATTGGAGATGAAGTTGAGCAGTTTGATGATTGCGGCAGTATCGAATCGGGCAAGGCGGTTTTTGAGATCATTTCACCGGTATCCGGAACAGTAATCGCGGTAAATGAGGAACTCCAGGATTCACCTGAATTGATCAATGAAGCTCCTTACGAAAAGGGCTGGTTGGTGGAACTTGAATTAACTGATGAACTTCAGGATGATTTGGAGATTCTCCATGATGGACCATCCTATTTTGAATATCTGAAAAAGAAGGTGGCAGAAGATGTCTAAAATTAAAGTATTGCCCTGCTCTGGGATTGGAAAAGTTCTGGGGCTTTTGGCGCGTGAATCGGTGTTGCTGGTCACTCAGGACAAATGCCCAGAAGAAACAGAGACCCTGTGTCTGGCCCAGCTTGTGACTGGTGATGATGAAGTACTCAAGCGGATAAATGGTGAAACTTGTATTACCATGGATGGCTGTCCCAAGAAATGTGCTTTAAAAAGTGTCGAAGCAGCCGGTGGTAATGTGGCCAAAAGTTTTAAGGTAGCTGATTATATGAAGGCACATCGGGGTGAAGATCATGGCACGGCTACGGCTTTGACTGCTGACGGCTGGAATTATGCCGAAGAGCTGGCTGACAAAATGGCTGAGATGGTTGAACAGCTTAGGGGGGAGATCTGATGAGTGAAAAAAAAATCGGTGTTGTTGCCTGCAGCGGTGAAGAATGTCTGGGAGGAACTATTTCGCGATTGGCAGTAAGAAAAATTATGGAAGAAGATCGCCCGGGGACGACCACGACTTTGTGTCTGCCTCTTTTTATTGCTGGTGATGGCGGTGAACGGGAGTTTGCCAAGAACTATCCGACTATAGCAGTTGATGGCTGCTCAAAATGCTGTGCCAAGCGATCTATTGAAAAATTCAGTAGTCAAGTGGCAGGTAGCGTAGACATTGAAAAGATCTTCGGGATTGAAAAGGCTTTGGCGAAACCTTTATCAACTAGAAATGTGACCAAAGCGCACCGGGAAATGGTAGATGAAGTTAGTATTGAAATTTTAAAGATTTATGATGAACTTTAAACCCTATTTAGACTATGTCTAAAATTGATAGTCGATTTAGATAATTTGTATCTTATAAGAGTTGTGAAGAGCAAATCTGGGACTTGTAATTTATTAACATAAGTTAAGTAAAAAATATTTACTGATAACTAGAAAAGAGGAATAGAATGGCTAAAAACTGGTATCCAATGATTAATGAAGAAAATTGTGTGGAATGTGGATCTTGTGTGGAAAAGTGTACCCATGGCGTTTATGATAAATCCAGTCAGAAACCTATTGTAATTTATACGGATGGCTGCGTTGATGGTTGTCACGGATGTGGAAATCTTTGTCCGGCAGAGGCAATACAGTATTTTGGAGATACAAACATATAAATGGAAAATAAAAACAGAATGATTGCCATCCTTGGTTTGATGGCTTTCTTAGCCAATGGTGATAACTATGCAGCGGCACCGCTGATTATTAATATCGCTTCAGATTTAAACATTACTGTCAGTGTAGCGGCTATGTCGGTAACGGCCTATATGCTGGCTTTTGGGGCATTTACATTAATCTTTGGCCCGCTTTCG
Source organism: Eubacteriaceae bacterium ES3 (assembly GCA_030586155.1). NCBI lineage: Bacteria > Bacillati > Bacillota > Clostridia > Eubacteriales > Eubacteriaceae > Eubacteriaceae bacterium ES3. Next base: position 403,251 of record CP130741.1, read on the forward strand.
GATCGTTTCGGTAAAGTTAAAATTATCAATATAGCAGCTATGGGGACAGCGATTTTTAGCATCCTGGGTGCTTTTTCTTTTAATCTGCCCTCACTGATTTTTTTTCGCGCTATGAATGGTGCCTTTGGTGCCGGTATTTTCCCGGTTACCCTGGCTTTCGTTGGACAGAGCTTTGAACCCCAGCACCGTCAGAAGGCTATTGGCAAGGTCATGGGGCTGATGTTTATGGGGGGCGCAATGGCGACTATTATTGGTGGAACCCTGGCTTATTTAGGATCCTGGCGGCTGGTTTACCTGGCTTATGGGATTGCCGAGCTCATCGTTGCCCTGATTATGTTTAAAATTCTTGAAAGAGATCAGCCGGTGGTTGATCATTTCCATCTAATTAAAGCTTATAAAGAACCCCTTTCAGATTTTTCCTTTATGAAACTGGTACTGACGATTTTCTTTGTTGGTTTCAGCGTCTTTGGTGGTTTTACCTACACTGGCAAACTGATCCAGACAGCTACGGGATATAATCTCTTTATTGTTGGGGCAATTCTTTCTCTGTTTGGGGTCGGAACAGTGGTCGGCGGTCGAATCGCTCCGATGCTGCGAAAAAAATTAAAGGGAAGATTTTTGTTATCGGCTGGTATGATTGGTGGGATATCCCTTTTGGGCCTGGCTTTTTCGACCAACGTGTTGCTGTTGTCCCTGTCTTTGTTTGGTTATGGAGTGGCCTTTATCTTTCTCCAATCAACCCTTATTACCACGGTTCAGGAGAAATTGTCAAAACGCCGGGGAACAGCTATGTCACTGGCCTCTTTTAATATGTTTGTTGGTGGCGCAATAGGCACAAGCATCAATGCAGTGCTGATTGATTCAGGAAAACTGTCAACAATCTATTTAAATTCTGCCGTCATTTTATTTCTGGTCAGTATGGTGGCAGCAATTTTTGTTTCGCAGTTTGAAGCCAGCCGACACCAGCAGACCCTGGAGAATAACGGGGAATGCCAGTAAGGCAATTTTTGCATAAAGGTGGTGGTAGATATTGAATATCGCTTTATATGTAGTTGCCGGATTACTTCTGGCAATTTCCTTTTACAAGGATAAAAAGAAAACGAAAATGGCTCTGAAAAAGGCATGGAAAGCCTTTGAAAACATCCTCCCGGAATTTCTGGTGGTCATTCTGCTGGTCGGATTACTTTTAGCGGTTATTAATGAAGATGTTATTTCCGATATTATTGGTGAAAAATCGGGGTGGATCGGAGTGGTTTTAGCCGCTGTTACCGGTTCGATTACCCTGATTCCAGGCTTTGTAGCATTTCCAATGACCGCCCTCCTGTTAGAGGGGGGGGCCGGCTATATGCAGATTGGTGCCTTCATCTCTGCCTTAATGATGGTGGGCATTATAACCCTGCCGGTGGAGATAAAGTATTTCGGAAAAAAACTGGCGATCGCCCGTAATTTGCTGGCCTTTTGCTTCTCTTTTATCGTGGCGCTGGTGATTGGACTGGTGATGAGTTTATGAAAAAAATTTTAAGACGCTATCGCGCTTTTTTAATTGCATTTGTGATTATGATTTTCATCATGCTATTTAATCGGGAACTGGGATTAAAAGCGATTGGAATCAGTGGATATTCGATTAAAGAAATGATGATGATTATTCCCCCCATTTTTGTCCTCCTGGGACTTTTAGATGTCTGGGTACCCCGGGAAACGATGATGAAATATATGGGAGAAGGTTCAGGCTTAAAAGGGATACTGCTGGCATTTTTTATTGGATCTGCAGCTGCTGGTCCACTTTACGGAGCCTTTCCGATTGCCGCGGTATTTATGAAAAAGGGTGTCAAGTTCAGCAATATCATGATCTTTATCGGTGCCTGGTCGACGACCAAAATTCCTATGTTTTTGTTTGAAATGGCTTCAATGGGGGCTAAATTTGCAATCACCCGATTGCTCATCGATATCCCAGGGATTATCATTATTGCAACTATTCTTTCGGCTATGATGAAAGAAGATGAAATCAGGAAGATTTATGAAGATGCGGAAAAATTTGATGTTTAAATAATTTTAATAAGACCAATAATCTACAGCCTCTGGCCTCAGTTCGCACTGGAGCCAGAGGCTGTTTTAGTTTGTTATATTTAAGAAAGGTCAATGGCGGTGTTTTGAATATCTTCAGACAGTTTTTTAATCTTTTTTTCTATTTCATCGATAATCAGGTGAAATTCTTTATCGGACTTTCCACTTGGGTCGTCCAGCCCCCAATCTTCGGTATGTTTAGCAGGTAGGTATGGACAGACTACATTGCAGCCCATTTTTATGACAATATCAATCAGTGGCAGTTCATCGATTAGTTTAGAAGTTTGGCTTTCTTCCATATCGATTCCGTAGCGTTCTTTAATCAGGCGAACAGCATCCTGATTAATCTGAGGTTTTGTTTCCGTTCCTCCGGAATAACTTTCGAATACATCACTGGCAAATTTTTTACCAAGAGCTTCAGCCATTTGACTGCGGCAGGAATTATGGACGCAGATAAAAGCAACTTTGGGTTTATTCATACAGGACTCCTTTTACAAGTTGTTATTTATTTTACCATAAAAAGCTGTCATGAATGTTAAGAGATGATTAAATTGATACTTTTAGACCTATCAGTTCTAACATAATGATGAACGCCTTTGTTTTGCGGAACAATTTAATCTCACAAGTAACTGCTGAATCAGAAGATAGCTATTTAATTTAAGACAATATACTAAAAAAACTTGACAAGCTAGTGAATACTAGCTAAAATAAAAATAAATAAAGCTAGTGTTCACTAGCTTAGGATTGTAAATTATTGAGGTTATTAGGAGGGAATAATGTCAACTTTTAATTTAGAAGCTTATTTAAGCCAGGGTGTCCGTGAAATCGTTCAGGGGATCATCAAAACGACCTTTAAAAATCCCCATGCCAGTTTATATATGATGAGATTTTCCAAAGATAGCCATAAAGCCGAGAAGGTCAGGAAAAAGGCGGAATTAAAGGGTGATCATATTCCCCCGTTTCTGATTGCTTCTATTACTGATTCCTGTAATCTGCATTGTGCCGGCTGCTATGCCCGGGCCAACGATTCCTGCTGTGATGGTGAAAATACAAAAGAAAAATTAAATGTCGAACAGTGGGGAGATATTTTCAGGCAGGCGGCCGACATGGGTATCAGTTTCGTGCTTCTGGCCGGAGGCGAGCCCTTTGTCCGCAAAGATATCCTGACAGCGGCAGCACAGGAAAAAAGAATCCTCTTTCCGATATTCACCAACGGGACCATGATTGATGCCAACTATCTGGACTTTCTATCGGATAACCCTAACCTGGTACCCCTAATAAGTGTGGAAGGCAATGAAGAAACCACTGATCAGCGGCGGGGAGCGGGTGTTTACAAAAAGATCAGAGAATCCATGCATGCGCTTAAAAGTAAGGGCAATATTTTTGGGGTTTCTGTGACGGTCACCAAAGATAACCTGGATGAAGTTTTTTCTGATGCTTTTCTTTATGATTTAAAAGAGCGAGGCTGCAAGGCGGTTATTTATGTGGAATATGTGCCGGTGGACGGAAAAACCCACCATCAGGCCTTTGATGAAGAAACAAGAAAAATATTTGAAGAAAAGCTCAATTTAACGCGTGTTCAACAAAATGAAATGCTATTTATCGCCTTTCCCGGCGATGAAAAATCTTCAGGCGGATGTCTGGCGGCGGGGCGAGGCTTTTTTCACATTAATCCTTATGGAGCAGCCGAACCCTGTCCCTTTTCCCCTTATTCTGATACTAGCCTGATGAATACTTCTTTGAAAGAAGCATTAAAGTCACCGCTGTTTTTAAGACTTCAGAACAGTGGTAATTTATTGGCTGACCATACTGGTGGATGCGTTTTATTCGAGCAGGAAGACCAGGTCAAAGCATTGTTGGAAAGGACGGTCTAATGACGACAAAAGAAAAAATTGTAGATGAAGCACTGACCTTATTTTCGATAAACGGTTTTAAAGCAACGACGGTAAAATCCATTGCCGATGCGGTTGGGATCAAAGACAGTTCACTGTATAAACATTTTTCCAGCAAAAAAGAAATTTTTGATACAATTGTTGAAAAGATGTGGAAAAAAATGGAAGAGATGTCAGTCGAAATCGGTTTGCCTGATGAGAATGATTTTCTCAAAGCCGCTAACAAGTATGGAAATATGTCTCTAGAGGAATTGCAGGCTTTTAGCCGGATGGTTTTTCTTTTTTATTTAAAAGATGATTTTATTTCCCGCTTCTGGCGGTTGGCTAATATGGAGCAGTACAGCGATCCGGAGATCTATGAAATCTATCGTAATATCTTTATGGAAGAAAGCATCGATTACCAGACCAGGTTGTTCATTGAAATGATCAGGAATGGTAGTTTTTCTTCAGGCAATCCCAAGGCAATGGCAATCAATTTTTATGCACCGATATTTTTTCTGCTCAGTAAATATAACGGGCGACCTGAACTTGAGGAAGAAGCTCTGGAAACGTTAGAATGTCAGGTTGAAGAATTTTATAATATTTATAGCATGAAATAAAAAAAGCCCTCCTCAAGTATTGATATGCTTCCTTCTAGAGACAGTTAAAATAATAACTGTTTACCGATGAAGGGCATATTAGTATCTTGAGGAGGGCTTTTTTAATGAATGCCTAACAGCAATCACAATCCGGCTCACCGCCGCTGAGCCAGCCATTGATAACGGCCACTGAACAGCCAACGCCTGCTCTGACTGAAATCGCATCTGCGGGACAGTTTTTCGCGCAGGCACCACATTCCATGCAATTATCGAAATTGACAATTTTAGCCTTTTGGTTTTCTATCGAAAATACAGCGTGGGGACATACTTCCTTACATCGTCTGCATCCAATACATTTTTCAGCCGTCAGGTTGAGGGTAATAACATCTGAGAAATATTTCATAAGGCCTCCTTATAAGCCAAAGGCTGCTAAAAGAATCATCAGGGAACCGACAATCGATGCAATAGCCAGCAGCGGAACAGCAATTTTCATTTCTTTTGTGACACCTGATAGAGAAGTAAAAGTTGATGATCCGGTAAAATTCATAGCAAAATAAGCAGAGACAGAGGGTAACAAAAGGAGATAACCAATCGACATAATCAGCAGCTCTGAGAAATGCGATTCATTAAGCGCCATAAAGCCGCCTGTCCAAATGAGACCCAGGAGCCAACCCTTAAAAGCAAAAGCTTTTCCTGGAACAATGGGTAGCATTGCCGGCATCAGAACCGTGCCAGTAAAAAGTGATCCGACAATTAATAGAAAATCTGGGAGACCGAAAGGACGAACGGCAATTAAATTGATCAGAAATAACAGACCAAAAAATGAAAGCGACTTTTTAGCGGCGCCAAAAAATTCCAGTGGGGTTAAAACCAGTCTTTCTCGGAGGGTAAAGGTAACTCTGCGCATTTTATCAGTGGCCTTTAGTCCTGAACTTAAAAAGCTTTTGATATCGGCTGACCGAACTGGACCATAAACGACTGAGAATCCAGTGGCTTTACTGACTTCTTGAGCCGAAACACCAGGTGCCCCCAATTGAGGAAGAATGATCTGGCGGTGTGAGACAATTTCAGAAAGATATGTTTTTTCAATGCGATTAATAATCTCTGACGTTCCAAAGGTCCCTTTTCCAGCAGCGCACCAGACATTGACTCCTTTAGTATCAATTACCATGATCCAGGCATCCAAAGAAGTGAGTTCCTTACGCAGTGCATCAAAGCTTAGTTTGTAATTGGCACTGACAAATACAGGGGTGTCGGCATCGGGATTGCCAACGGCATAGAGACCAGGATTAATTTTATAATTTTTCCGACCTATACCAAGACGCATTTTAATAGCTCCCAAATAATCTCCTGATTGCAGGTGTGTCGTAATAGTTGGGATTTTTCCCTTGGTAATTTCAGTTTCACCTGTGATCCAGGGAGTATTAAGGTCATAGAGAGTAATGGCTTCCTCATGCTGGCAACAGCAGCAAGATTTTTCTTGACGCATGGTTTTCCTTTCAATATTATAATATAATAAAACTATAATTATATTAATTTTGTCTAAAAATATTTTAAAAAAGAATAATCTCATAGAAGTCTATAGCTTGTCAATGATATTAATTACCATTGTTTGTGAGTATATAGATGTACTTAATCACGGATCCAGGAAAAGGCATATTCAAAGTTTTTAGGAATCTCCACACTGGGGTCTGCTTTTGTTTCAAAGTGTCCATCCAACTTGGCTTCCTGTAGGGAAAAATCAAAGTGAGCCGCGGCAATCCCCAAATCAACTTTTTGGATATCATAGGGAAATGCTTTGCTGTATCCTGGTTCTCGTTCTTCGAAAAAATGACAGGTATTATTTTTTAGTAGAATCCGCCAGGGTTGTTTGTTTGAAGCGGAGGGACCCAGTCGTACCATTTCCAAAGCAAAACAGAGCTCACCGGCAGTTTCCTGAGTCAGCGGGGTTTGAAAGTCGTTGAGAAAAAATAGGGCTGAGAACTCTTTTCGTGCATCGGCTTTGATGAGCTTTCTCATTGCTTTTTCTTTAAAGTGTGGATGGTCTGCTGGATAGCCGATAGGTGAAATAATCGGAAAAAGCTCGTCAGCGTCGATGTTCATAGCTTGAGAAAATTGCTGTCGATTGAAAGTTCCTCCAAGCCAACAGGTACCGATGCCAATATGCGAGAGATAAAGAACAAGGGCTTCAAACTCATACCCCAAAGCATATAGTGATTCTTTACTGTTATTGATGCTTGTTCCGATAAATTGATGGGCACCTTTAATGACGCCATAAGTTCCAAGTTTTTGCGTTGATTTAATTTCTTTTATATTAAGAGAATGGAAGTTTACCTTTTGATTAAAAGGATTATCCAAAGTTTCCAGAAAAAGTCGGATATCGTTTTGTGTCTTTTCCGGAATTGCGTTATTATTATAATTTCTGATGCTGCGCCTCATTCTGATAGTTTCTTCTACTGGAAAATTGATCTTCATTGATTCCTCCATCGATTTAAAAGATTTTAGCTCTATTATAGCATTATTTAAAGGTGGGATAAAGTTGGAGGAGAATATAGAACTTTGATGGTGTTGAGAGGGAATTTGATTCAGACAAAGTGCAGGTAATGAGAGGATTGTTTAATCAGTAGAAAACGATTAAATATACCTTGTTGGGGTAAATTATAATATAAAAAATAGAGAATGGAATGTCTCAAGAATTAATACGTTTAGACTCTCATAAACTAAAGAACCGATTAACAAAAGTGGTTGGCATAGGACAGCAGGTTGGATATAATAAACATGATACAAAAGAGGTGACAGCTATGAAAAAGATCATATTAAATCTGAAACGAGTACTTAATCGAATCGCTGAAGCAGACAATATGGAACAAATTATGGAAAATGAAAATAAGCTGATAATGAGCATTCTGGGGCCAATGTTATTTTTAGGCGCCATCGTTTGTATAATTATTGGATTTTACTGGCAGTTAGGGATCTATTCAACTGCGGGTGTAGCGGGTACGCTCTTTTTAGGTGGAATATTTATTCTTACCATCCTGCACCGGAAACTTTCACGCCGCCTGGCCTTGAACCTGGTGAGTATGGCAATTACTTTTAGTTTATTGGCCACCTATCTGACATTATTTGAACATTTCACCTTGTTGTTCTGGCTAATCATCCTGATTATGATTATTCTATCCAATGTGATGCTGCAACGAACACTGTTTTATTATATGGCTTTTGCCAGCCTGTTTTTCTTCGTTTACAGCCTGATTCGTTACCCGGATCTGACAATTCAAATGGATAATGCCTTTAATCTGACATTCCTGGCAGTTTATTTCTGCCTCATTGTTGCAAGTATTGTCAGTAATACCGTGTATCGTCTAATTATTCAGAAAAAGTTAAAAATTTATGCCACCACACTTTATCAGAAGGACAATCTAAATTCATTGTATGAAGATATAGTGGCTCATCAGCATCAGCTTAAGGCACAAAATGAATTATTGCTTAATTATAATAATGAGATTGAAGCTAATCAGGAACGGCTGGAGCTTTTGGCCTATACCGATACCTTAACTGGGATCCCCAATCGCAAGATGATTATTGAGCAGATCGAGTTGATGATTGATTTCAACCAGGAAAACCGCCATCATTTTGCACTGGTTTTTATTGATCTTGATAATTTCAAGAAGATCAATGATTCCATGGGTCATGGAGCAGGGGATAATTTACTTATTCAGGTCGCTGGTCGCCTCAAGGCAGCAATGGATGAAAGAGATCTGATTGGCCGTTTAGGGGGGGATGAGCTGGCGATTTTGGTCCGTCGGCAGATTTCAGACGAGAAAGTGTTGAGCTATACAGAAAAACTCTTGAGTCTGCTGTCAAATCCATTTGACCTCGGGGAAAAATCAGTAATTATAACAGCCAGTTTTGGAATTGCCATTTGGCCAGGAGATGCAACAACCTGCAGTGATCTCTTAAAGGCGGCTGATACAGCTATGTATAAAGCCAAGGAGATGGGAAAAAATTCCGTTCAGTTTTATCGGAAGGAAATGAAAGCCGAAGTGATCTATAAGATAGAACTGGAAAATCGGATGATAAAAGCATTTGAAAATGAAGATTTTTTCGTGGTTTATCAGCCAATTGTTGATGTTGCCGATCAAAAGAATATGAGTTTTGAAGCTCTGCTTAGATGGGAGGTCCCTGGTCAGGGCTTGGTATCGCCGGTGGAGTTCATCCCGATGGCCGAAGAAATCGGTCTGATTGGCGAACTTGGTGAATGGGTATTGCGTCAGGCCTGCAAAAAAATCAAGGCAATCAAGGCGGAGATGGGGATCGATATTCGTGTGGCAGTTAACGTTTCAGCTGTCCAGATGAAACGTCCGGATTTTCTGGGGGGGATTAGACGGGTCATCGAAGAGGAATCAGTAGATCCTAAGCAGTTGACTCTGGAGATTACGGAATCTGTTTTTATCGGTCACATTGAGCAGGCTATTATGATTATTAAGGAGCTTAAAGGGATGGGTGTGATGATCTCGCTTGACGATTTTGGAACCGGCTATTCATCACTGAGTTATCTGATGCAGTTACCGATTGATGTTCTGAAGATTGACCGATCTTTTATTAAATCATTGGAAAAAGAAGAAAAGAATAACCGGATAGTTGGCAGTATCATTGAAATGGTCCATAACCTGGACATTCATGTGGTGGCCGAAGGTGTTGAAGAAACGCCGCAGTTAGATTTCCTCAAAGATAAAAAATGTGACTGGATTCAGGGATATTTATTTAGTCGACCGCTAGGGGATGTTGATATGCTGAATTATCTTAAAATACAACAGGAAAATGACTAAATGTTTTGCAATGATTTGAAGCATGCAAAATTAAAAAAAATTTAATTTATCAAACAGGTGTCTGATGATTGAGATTCAAACACCTGTATTGATTCGAATGAATGATAGCTTTATGGTAATATCTATTGACAAAATGCCCTGGTCATACTATCATTAAATAGAATTAAAGAAAAACTAAAGAAATTGATAAAGCAACGAGGCTTCAGACTACGCGATCAAAGTACGTACGTTTTAAGAGGCTTTTTTTGGGCGTTTCGATGTCAGATTTGGGGGAAAAGGGTTTGATTAAACTTGAAAATGTAAATAAGTATTTTGGTGAAAACCATGTGCTCAAGGATATTAATTTAGAGGTCAAAGAAGGTGAGAAGCTGGTTATTATTGGACCTTCTGGTTCAGGAAAAAGTACCACTGTCCGATGTATGAATTTTCTGGAGGAGCCGACATCGGGTAAGGTTTTTGTCGATGGTGAAGAGCTTACCCAGAAAAATAAGATTGAATTGATCAGAAGAACGTCGGCGATGGTGTTTCAAAGTTTTAACCTCTATCCGCATAAAACTGTTCTGGAAAATCTGACGCTAGCACCAATAAAATTGCAGAAACTGCCAAAAGAAGAAGCGGTTAAAAAAGCACGTAAATATTTGTCGATTGTTGGCTTAAGCGAGAAAGAAAATGCTTATCCGACGACTCTGTCCGGGGGACAGCAGCAGCGTGTGGCAATTGCCAGGGCGCTGGCGACGGAACAGAAAATTATTCTTTTTGATGAACCGACATCTGCTCTTGACCCGGAAACGGTTCAGGAAGTACTTGATGTTATGATTAAACTTTCAAAGGAAAATATTACCATGGTAGTGGTTACTCACGAAATGGGTTTTGCCCGGATGGTTGCCGATCGGGTCATTTTTATGGATGATGGCCGGATTGTCGAAGAAGGGGCACCGGAACATTTCTTTGAGAATCCGACGGAAGAACGAACCAAGCTCTTCCTCAGTAAAATTCTGCGTTAATTTCCGATGCCTTTTACTTGCAGCTGGAGTCAGTTGCGATTATCAGGAAGCGGTGATTATAAATTTTTTTAGGAGGAATATGATTATGAAAAAGGTACTTTCTGCTCTGTTGGTATTCTGCCTGTTGTTTGCGCTGGTAGGATGCTCTTCATCATCTACTGATTCCAGTGATGATACAGCGACAGCTGATGATGGCAGCCTACAGGCTGTTGTTGATGCGGGTGTGTTACGGGTTGGTGTAAAAGAGGATGTTCCGAACTTTGGACTAAGAAACACTGACACTAATGAAATTGAAGGATTTGAAGTGGATCTTGCGAAAATGCTGGCAGCTGAAATTCTTGGTGATGAAAATGCCATTGAATTAACACCGGTTACTGCTAAAACGCGTGGACCGTTACTGGATAACGGTGAATTGGATCTGGTAATTGCAACCTTCACAATTACAGAAGAACGAAAACTGACTTACAACTTCTCAACTGCATATTATGAAGATGCAGTGGGTCTGTTAGTTAAAAAAGACGCTGGATTTACCGGTCTTGCCGATATGGATGGCGCTGTGATTGGTGTTGCCCAGAGTGCGACTTCAAAAGATGCCGTTCAGGCAGCTGCTGATGAACTGGGAATAGCTGTATCTTTCTCCGAATATGCAACATATCCTGAAATTAAAGCTGCTCTTGACTCTGGTCGAGTAGATGCTTTCTGTGTAGACGGCTCAATCCTTGGCGGATATGTAGATGATACTACTATGATCCTGCCTGACCGCTTCTCTCCACAGGAATATGGTGTTGCTTCTAACTTAAACAATGTTGCACTGGCTGAAGCTGTTGATGGTTATATTACTGGATGGTTGGCAGATGGCACCATTGAAGAACTGATTACGAAATGGGGACTTAATTATTAATGAAAAGCTCTAATCCTTTTGCCTTATGGCGTTGGGAGAAGATGTTTGGACAATGGCAAATGTTTGGCGAAGGCTTTTTGCGTACCATTGAGGTCGCAGCCCTCGCCATTATCCTTGCTCTAGTGCTGGGCATTGTGTTTGGGGTGATTTCCACATCAAACAACAAAGTTATGCGTGGAATTGCAAGGGTTTATGTCGAGTTTTTCCAAAACACACCTCTGGTCATACAGGTTTTCTTTATGTATAATGGTCTGGCTATTGCCGGACTGCGTTTAAGTGTCTTTACCATCGGCGTACTGGGAGTAGGCATTTATCATGGCGCCTATGTGTCTGAGGTGGTTAAAGCTGGTATTCACTCGATTCCCGAGGGACAGGTCGAGGCGGCTAAATCTCAAGGGTTCACTTATATTCAATATATGCGTTATATTATTTTACCGCAGACGGTTAAAATTATTTTACCGCCACTGACCAATCAGGCCGTCAATCTGATAAAGAACACGTCAGTACTGGCGATGATATCCGGGTTCGATCTGATGTATATGGCCGATTCATGGGCATCATCAAGTCTTGATTATGGTCCATCCTATGTTTTCGCAGGTCTTTTGTATTTTATGCTTTGTTTCCCACTGGCAACCTGGGCCCGAAAATACGAAGAACGTCTCAAGCGAAACGATTTGACCCATTTACCATATGATGCGGCTGAGGAGGCAATTACATGTTAGAACTTTTTCAAAATGTCTTTACGCCTTCAAACATCCAGTTTTTAGCTAAGGGTATGGGCCTAACGCTATTACTTTCAGTAATTATTATTATTACTTCGATTCTTTTTGGAACGCTTTTGGGGCTTTTACGAAGCTATGAAAGGCGATTTTTGGGAAAAGTGGCAGGTTTCTACATAGAAATGTTTAGAAACACCCCACTCCTGCTTTGGATTCTGGTCTGCTGCTTTATGATTCCTCTAGGAACGGTTGTCATGCGTGGCGGCTTGGCCTTGATTCTTTATACTTCAGCAGTTATTGCCGAGATTGTTCGTGGTGGACTTAATTCAATTCCAGAGGGGCAGTTTGAGGCAGCGAAATCCCAGGGCTTTACATTAATTCAGACCTTAAGTTATATTGTTTTGCCGCAATGTTTCAAAAATATTATTCCGTCACTCTTATCTCAGGTTATTACCACAGTAAAAGATACTTCGTTTTTACAGGTTGTGGCAATTCCTGAATATACTAGAAGCGGATTTGTGGTCATGGGACGATATACTACAACGGCCGAAGTATTTTTGATTTTTGCAACCCTGGCAGTTGGCTATTTTGTAGTCTGCTTTAGTCTTTCAATGGTTGTTCGTAACTATCAAAAAAGGACAAGTGTGGCCCGTTAATAGGTTAGAATAAAAGTGCGATAAAAAATCGCGTGGCATGTATTCCAATGAAATACATACCACGCGATTTTTATTTTTTGAGCGTAATCTTTCGGGACCAATATAATTGACAAATATTTATAATTTTAATATAAATGGCGAAAAAAATAGAAAAAATGGGTATCTAAATTACAAATATAAAAAATGATAGGAGGGATTACAATGAGCCAATTTACAAAAGCCGTTTTAAGTTTGGTTTTATTGGTTGGAACTTTAGTCGTTAATGCTTTAGGGGCTTTTGGATTCTTTAACGGAATGTCGCAAAAGGCGGTTTCCGATCTGAATCCTACGCTCATTACGCCAGCTCCGTTTACCTTTGGGATATGGAGTGTTATCTATTTACTACTGCTCAGTGCTGCTGTCCTTATGGTAGTAAAAAATAAAGATCCGCTTTATAGCGAGGCAATTGATCAGACCGCTCGTCTTTTCTGGGTTTCGTCTGGTCTCAATATGTTGTGGATTGTTTGTTTCTCATATAATTTTATTGGCATGTCAGCCATTATTATTCTGGCTTTTGCCATTGTGCTTGCATTGCTTGTTAAAAGGTTAAGTCAATTGGAAGCTGGAAAAAGCTGGTTGCTGCCAACTGCTTTTGGCTTATATTCAGGTTGGCTGCTGATAGCAACGGTTGTCAATTTTTCTGCCTTCTTAGTCAGCATTGGGTGGAATGGCTTTGGCCTGGCACCAGAATACTGGGCGTCTATAGTTTTAGTCATTGCAGTAGGACTGGCCTTTGTTGTTGCAAGTAATACCAAAAACTTTGTCATCCCACTGCCGATAGCCTGGGGATTCTTTGGAATCTATCAGGCACACAAAGAAATGGGGGGGGGATATCCTTTGTTACAGACTGTTACTTTAATAGGAATCCTACTTCTTTTAGGGATTAGCGGCTACCAGTTCTGGAGGAATAAAAAATCAGTGGGCTGATCTAGAAAGATAATTGAGTAAGTCCGATATTAAGAATTTTTATGAGCTTTTGCACTTAAAAATTTAGCTGCTTCCATTCCGGCCTTTTCACCTTCATAGATTGCTTTGGACAGGGTCATTTCAGCGTTTGTACAGCCGCCAGCAGCATAGACGCCAGGCAGATTAGTACCCAGTTGATTATTGACTTGAATAAGCTGATTTTCAGACATAACCCCCAATTTACGGGCCAGGTCGGATCCGTTTGCAATTCCGACAGCCAGAAATAGTCCTGCAAACAACAGGCTGGAATCATCTTCAAAGAGGACGCCCTCAATGGTTTCGTGTCCGAAGAAGCCTTCGATTTTTTTCTCGATCACGGTAATGTGATCAGGGATTTTTACATTGACTGGTTCACCATTTGTCAGGATAGTAGCTGAAGCAGCAAAAGTAAGAAGTTGATTTGCCTCATACAGTGCATACTCACCGTTTCCTAAAACGACAGGATGACGGTCTCTGTAGAAGAAGGCATCACAGGCGGCACAGTGATGAACCCCTTTCCCAATAAAAGCGGACAGGTTATCCAGATCAGGCAAGGGGGAAGGAGGACCGGTTGTAATAATCAGGCTGTCCGTAGAGTAATCGGCTGATTTTGTTTTGACATGAAGTTTTCCAGTATAGGAAAAACCGATTACTTCATCTGTAATAATCTCAACACCCAGGTCTTTGAGTCGGCTTCGGGTGTTGTCGATTAGAATTTTACCGGAAATTGCTGTGTTATAGCCGAAAACGGTTTGAACTGAATTGACTAATGTGCTGTTATTTAAGCCAATCAGGATAGTATCTATCCCACATTGTGCGGTATGTAAAGCAGCCGACATCCCGGCGGGGCCAGTTCCAATAATAATTACACTAGACATAAAAAAGCCGCCTTTCATTTGATAAACTCATTATAGCAGATAAAATAAGGGGATGCTACAGATGTGCATTCTGGTCTCAAAGCATTAGTAAAAATACTAAGACGCATCAGAAATAGTGATATTCAACACATTTAGAAAGAGAGGCGTATTTGATGGAAAACCTAACCTGGAGTTTAAGAACAAGCTTAGATGGTGAGAAGCCCGAGATTGTATCGGATTATCTGCTGAACGAACTTGGTGTTTTTGTAAAACACGAAATGCGAATGCCCAAAAAAGCGAAACTTACAGCCTTGACTGGTTTTCGAATTGGTTATAAGGCAATACCTGGGACAGATTATCGAGCCGCTCCGATGGATCGTCAGGCGATTCTATGGAAAAAAATCAAACGGATCGAAGAATTTAAGGATGGTCTGATAATTTTTGGAAACAGCGAGGATGAGATCAAACTGCTTTTTGAAGAGGTAAACAGGGATGAGATTAGCTCATATATAAGCTCTATGAGAACAGCTCATCCGCCGATTAAAACAGCTGACTTCGATGCCGCTTCCTGGCTTTGCTGGCAGGAGGATGATGAGTGGACTGATCCCTTTGCACCGCTATCAGAAATGATTGAGGAAGAATTACGAACTGAACGCTTTCTTGAACCGGAGGTTTTAGCAGCAACAGTTTTGCGTGGTGACGTGGAGATGTTAGGCACAGAAAATAATTCGGAATTAGATAGAAATGAAAAGTTTTGTCATAATTGCGGAACATGGCTTTCTTTAGATGATAATTTTTGTACTGAGTGCGGTGCTAAGCAGGATTAAAGTCATATCGGGAAATGAATCAAGACTTTTTCTTCTGACAATTTTTGCAATAATAAGTTCCCCGTCCGCCGATCATTTCTTTAGTGATTGGTTGGCCACAGGATGGGCAGGTTTTTTGTAGGTGGGCCTGAAGTTTGAGCTGAAATAATCCGGTTATGCCGTTAGCATCAAAGGAGTGAATGGTAGTTCCACCCTGTTCGATAGCTTCTTTTAGTATTTTAGCAGAAACGGCTACCAGCTCAGCGGTTCTCTTTTTACTAAGGCGTTTTCCTGGCGTTGACGGGTTGAGTTTCATCCTGAAGCAGATTTCGTTGGCATAGATATTACCAATACCGGCCATGATGGATTGATTGAGCAGCAGGCTTTTTACAGGCAGGCTGCTCTTATGAATTTTCTGGTAAATTTCTTCGGGATTAGCGTCCCAGGGTTCAGGCCCCAGTTTGGACAGGGGCAGATCATTTCGGTAGGTATCTTTGTTTGCAAGTTCCAGTCGTCCGAATTTGCGGGTATCCTGATATCGCATCTGGCTTTGGTCTGAAAAAATAAAACTGATGTGTTCATGCTTATTAAGTGGCCTGGAAGCATCAGTCAGATTATACTTGCCTTCCATCCGCAGATGAGAGATAAAGGCATCATTATCTAAGATAAAGATCAGGTATTTTCCCACCCGGTCAATATCGCGAATGGTCTGACCTTTTAAAATGTCAATAAATTCATCGGTATCGCCATTAACAATTTTGTCATAATGTACCAGGATATCGGTGATCTTTTTACCGATGATAAAATTCTTTAAAGTTTGGCGGACGGTTTCCACTTCGGGCAGTTCAGGCATGTCGGTTCTCCTTGATAGTGTTTTATATATTATGACAGAAAGAAGGGGGATTTAAAAGTTATAAAAACTTAAAATAATTAGACATTTTGTCTACTTAGTATAATAACGTGCGTATTGGATTATAATTATGGCAAAAAGTATCAGAGGTTATTTAAATTAGTGAGCGATAAAATTTCAGGAGGAAGAAACAATGGCCTCAAAATTAATTTTTCTAGTCACCGGAGCGGCCGGTCACCTGGGCCGGGTAGTAACGCAGAAGCTGATTCAAAAGGGTGAACGTGTCCGGGCTTTGGTTTTAGCTGGGGAAAAACTGCTGCCGCAAAATGCTAAAATTTATTATGGGGATGTGCGGGACAAAAACTCGCTAAGGCCCTTCTTTGAACATGAGCAGGGTGAAGTTCTGGTGGTCATTCACTGCGCCGGCATTGTCTCCATCGCCTCAAAATACAGCCAGGATCTTTACGATGTCAATGTCACAGGAACTAGAAATATTACCGATCTTTGCCTGGAATATAGGGTTTCAAAGCTTGTTTATGTCTCTTCCGTCCATGCTATAGAAGCGCAGGCCCAGGGGATTGTAATGACAGAAACCAATAACTTTGATCCCAACCGGGTGTTGGGGCAATATGCTAAAACAAAGGCGGAAGCAACCGCCTATGTATTGGCGGCAACTGAACAAAACCTGGATACTTCGGTGGTTCATCCGTCCGGGATTATCGGGCCTTTTGATTACGGTTGTGCCCATATGACAGCGATGATTATAGATTTTTGCAAACACAGACTGACTTCGGGGATTTCCGGTGGTTATGATTTTGTGGATGTTCGCGATGTTGCTGATGGGATCATTGCCGCTTGCGATAGAGGTGCTAGTGGAGACTGCTATATTCTTTCAAATCGGTATTATACAGTCAGAGAAATTTTGCGGATGCTTTCTAAAATAACCGGGCGTCGGAGGATCAAAAGTTTCCTGCCGATCTGGTTTGTCAAAATGACCGCACCGATGGCGGAAGTATACTATAAGATCAGACGAAAACCGCCGCTTTTTACGGCTTATTCTATTGAAACCCTGCAGACCAATGCCAACTTTTCCCACGTCAAAGCCAGCAAAGAACTGGGGTACCACACAAGACCGATGATGGATACTTTGGCAGATACAGTCAGTTGGTTAAAAGAAAATGGAAGAATATGACTTGAATGGTTTTTAAATAGCTATCTTTGCTGATATAATGATAGAATCAAGAAAAAAGAGGGACGAGTATGAATGAGCTAAAAGAATATATTGAAAGAATCACGCAAGTTGGGATCAAAAAATTTGTGATTAGTAAGCCTGCCTCAAAAGATGAAAAGTACAATAAAGTTATCATCGAAAAGAAGGACAGCAAGTATCAGATCGCCGGATATACTGACAAGCAGGTTTTTCATGAAAATATCGCTGAGGACCAATTGGCTAATCGGGTCTTTGAAATAAGTCATGACCATTTTCGTCAGATCAATGCCTGGTCTGAGCAGTTTGAACAGATGATTATGGTTTCTAAAAAGGGGAAAGTTTCATATAAGAAGAGGCAGATTTCTCAAGCCGAGGCAGTAGCTGTAGGGCTAGGCCATAACAGAAAGAAGCGATATCTGATTGAGGAAGGAACCATTGTTGCCCCTTTAGTTGATATGGGAATCTTTACCAAAGAGGGTAAGGTGGTCAATGCTATGTATGACAAATTTAAGCAGATTAACCGCTTTTTGGAAATTCTTGATGACGAAATCGGCAGTTTGAAGACTGAGCATGTAAATGTAATTGATTTTGGTTGTGGTAAGTCTTATTTGACATTTATTGTTTATTACTATCTTACAGAGATAAAAAAAATCAAGGCAAATATTATTGGTTTAGACTTAAAAAAAGAGGTGATCAGCAATTGTTCGCTTGCTGCCCAAAAATATGGTTATGAAAACCTGCGTTTTGAGCTGGGGGATATTAATGGCTACACAGCACCTTTTTCTGTTGATATTGTCATAACTCTCCACGCCTGTGACACGGCTACTGATTATGCCCTTTATAATGCCATAAACTGGAATGCAAAGATGATTTTTTCGGTCCCCTGCTGCCAGCATGAACTAAACAGTCAGATTTCAGCTGAGAATCTCTCACTCATCACCCGCTATGGAATAATAAAGGAGCGTTTTTCGGCCTTGGCAACTGATGCAATCAGGGCCAATCTTTTGGAAGTTAGCGGTTATAAGACCCAACTATTGGAATTTGTAGACCTGTCACATACCCCTAAGAATATTCTGATAAGGGCCGTCCGCCGCAAATCTACACCGGAAGAATTAAAGAAAAAAGCTTTAGATGAAGTAGATAGTCTAATGACAGAATTTAATTTTAATCCAACGCTTTATCAACTGCTGACAGATAAGGAAACAGAATAAAAAAACGGCACTCCTTTAACAAGGGGTACCGCTTTTCAGACGATTATCTATTCAACGATAATCGCATTGAAACCGCATTCTGGTTCACAGGCGCCGCAATCGATGCATTCATCTTCATCAATGGCGTAAGAAATTGTTCCGGGTGGATTACTGATAGCAGAAACCGGGCAGGCACTTTTACATGCGCCACAGAATTCACATTTATCTGGATCAATTTTATGCATGGTAGTCATCTCCTTTCCAGTTTCCTGATAATAAATTATTAATCAAAAACTTTTACTTAGTATATACTTTTAGCGGCATTTTATCAAGGAAGAATGTGATAGTTTATGTTCTATAAAAATACAAAATAGAAAACAAAAAGATCATTAAGCGGACAGTTTTTAATCATCTATACCAATCATTACATCAGTTCCTTCAATTTTAATGGGATAGCTCTTAATATTATGGACTTTTGCGGGAATAAAGAGTACCTTTCCGCTTTTAACGACGGATCCGGTTTTTACATCGAAAACGGACCCATGCCTTGGGCAAATAACATTTTGACCTTCAAGCTTTCCGGCACTTAGAGAACCGCCCATATGTGGACAGGTATCGTCAATTGCGTAATAAGTGCCTTCAAGATTGGACAGTAAAATGGGTGTTTCTGCAATAATGAATTTTTTCATTGTTCCTGGTTTTAATTCTTCTATTGAAACAACTTTCATATAGCGCATAATAAATTTACCTCCATCATTTTATAATTTTGATACCCAAATTATAAAAGCTTAATTAAATTTTGGGGAGATTGCAAAGTATTTAAACTTGACTTATTAATTTGTATTGGATATTTATTGGTATATGACCGGATTGAAAGTAACCATATATTTTGATAAACTTTATTTAAGAGTAGGGAAATAGAAAGCCGGTTATTAAAATTAAGGGGGCAACAGTTTGGACAATAATGACAAGGTAATTACGCTTTTTTCTTATATAAAAGAACTCTACGAGCAGAAATATTCGATTATTGCAGATGTGAAAGCACAGCAATGGTTTCAATGGCTTTCGGAAATACCAGCTAATGAAGCTTATGTAAAACTGAATTATCTGGATCGTTTATCTGAAGATGATGAAATGGGAGAGGAAAAAAGCATTATTCTCGAAGTAAGCAAACCTGAATTTGAAAAGTGCCCTTCTATACCGGAAATTCTCTTGTTCTGGGTCGAACCGGGCTGGCAGAAGTTTAACAATCAGGCATTACGTAAAGACAGTATACAAATCTATAAGGGTGAGACGCTGACAACTGAAAATTTTACAGATGATCCGCTTCGGGTCAGCACCTATAATTATTGGAGCAAAGATCGGGACAGGTGGGTTATTCGTCAATTGGAAATAAACAAGATCCGGCTGCTTTTTAATCAATTATATTTGATTTACAATGAGTTGGAAAATAATTCAGAAGCGGTTGAACTAATGGTTGGGCAAGGCATATTAAGTTGCCAGTCGGATCTGTATGAATTTGTGTCCCATCCTATTCTTTTAAAAAGACTATCTATGGAATTTCTGGCCAAGCAGAACATTATCAGAATTATTGATTCCAATGTTGACCCGGAACTCTATACCATGCTTTTGCAAAAGATAGATTTCATTAATCATTTGGCTGTTAAAGGTTTAAAAGATGATCTGGAAGACAATTTTTATCATCCCCTGGATAGAAAGGAGACGCCGGAATATCTTAAAAGCTTTGCTCACCGATTGCACTCGGACAGTAAGTATAGCTCAGATTTGAATGATAGGCTGAATGAATATGATAAGCTGATTATTTATGATCATCCGGTTTTTTTCGTACGCAAAAGGACGGGTGGAGTTGTTAAAGCAATAGAGGATATTATTGGACAGATTGAAGAAACGGGACAAGTATCGGGACCGCTTCTAAATCTGATAGGTGAGAACGTTTCTCAGTTTTCAGATAGCCTTAGAAGCCTGGATTTAAGTCAGAGTCTGGCTGCCATTAATGGTGAAGACAAATCAGTCCTCTTATCAAAAGAGGCCAATGAGGAACAACTGGAAATTGCCAGACAAATAGAAAAGTATAATGCGGTCCTGGTACAGGGGCCGCCGGGAACCGGAAAAACCCATACTATTGCAAATCTGATTGGGCATTTTCTGGCCCAGGGAAAAAATATTCTGGTTACCAGTCATACCAGGAAAGCCTTGAGTGTTGTCAAGGAAAAGGTGGTACCAGAGCTGCAAGATCTTTGTGTATCGGTTTTATATGACAATAATCTGGATATGGAACGTTCAGTGGATGGGATTTCTGAATATATTTCATCCCATAATTCATTGGAGTTGCATCAAAATAGTGAAAAATTAAAAAGAGAACGGGATAAGATCATTGACGACTTATCCAATATCAGACAGAAGTCATATTCTATAAAGTTTAAAGAATACGAAAGTATTGTTTTTGACGGTAAAGAATATTCTCCAGCAGAAGCGGCAAGATTTGTTCATGAAAATAGGGAAAATTTATCGTATATTCCCGGCAAAGTGAAACTGAATCAGCCACTGCCCGTTACGATTGGCGACCTGGAGCTGGTTTATAAAAGCAATTCTGAAATCTCAGTCAGTGAAGAAATTGAACTGGAGAATAAGCTACCCAATCCGGATAGTTTACTGGCGCCCTATCAGTTTGAATCGGCAGTGAAAAGTCTGAGGAAAATTGAAGAACAGCTGGAACGTATCAATGAAAAATTTGATAAGCGTCTAAAGTATAATTTAAATCAGCTTGAGGTTGAATACCAGGGTGAAAAACTTTATAAAGCACCTGATTTGGACAAAGTGGCAGAACTGAAAGACATGATTAGGAATAATGTTTTTCAGTTTTCCGGCTGGGAAATTCATGCCATTCTGGATGGCAAAAAAGGTGGCGGTTTCAAAAAAGTATGGGAAGATTTATATAATTTACTGGATGAAACCTATCAGTTAGCAGGTGATACCGTTCAGATGACAGTTGGAAAATCGTTGACCGGCAGTCATCAGGTTGATGAAGAGACGATTAGAATATTGTGTCAGATAAAAGAACACTTAAATGAGGGGAAAAAGCTGTCAGGACTGGTATTTTTAATACACCGGGACTGGAAAGCGATACTGGAGAATATCTCATTGAATGGTCAGCCTGTAAGAACAGCCGAAGACTGCCAGGTATTAATTGTTTTGTGTCGGCTTAAACTGAAGCGAGACCAACTGAGATTATTATGGGATGAGCTGATTTTTAAAAATGGCGGCATAAATTTTGATGAACTGGGGCAAGAACCTGAGGAGACGGGAATTCAGTACAACAAAATTATCAAGGCAAGTCTCAATTGGTATGAAGACACATTTAGCAGGATAAAAAATTGTTTTGTTCAGGTCGGCTTTAATGCTGAACTGATGAAAGAAGATCAGATTAACCTGAATGCACAAGCTGAAATTGAATTTTTAACTCATAAAGTTTATAACGATTTACCACTCTATATTGAGATAGTTGAATTGATTGAGGAGGACTTAAGAGATTTAAAAGGGCAATTAGATTCAAATCTTGAAATCTTGACCAGCTACAAAAATTCTGTCATCTGTAAGTTGCTTTCTGCAGTCGCTGTTCAAAAGAATGCTACAAGGTACCGGGAAATTTTTGACCAGTTGAATAAGCTTTATGAAAAGAACTTTTTTTTGTCAGAACGATTTAGAATTCTCAAATCCATTGAGGGGAGCGCTCCCGAATGGGCTGCGATGATCAAAAATCGGACTGGTATTCATGGGCAGGCTGACCTTCCGGCTAATATTGAAGAAGCCTGGAAATGGAAGCAATTTGCCGGACTTATCGAGGAAATCACGAAGCAGCCCTTTGATAAATTGCAGCGGCAGATGGCTGAACTAACCGGAAAACTGAGGCAGCTGACAGCTGTTTTATCTGAGAACCTTTCCTGGTATCATCTATTGACTCGAATTGAAGGGGATATCAGTAAAAAACAGGCCCTTCAGGGCTGGAAAATGACGGTTAAAAAAATTGGCAAAGGCACAGGAAAAAGGGCACCGGCTTTAAGACGGGAAGCAAAAAAACTGATGGCAGAGTGTCAGACTTCGGTGCCGGCCTGGATTATGCCAGTCAATAAAGCTCTGGAGACATTGGACCCTCGAAATAATAGGTTTGACATTGTCATTATCGATGAAGCCAGTCAGTCCGATATTTCAGCTCTGGCGATTATGTATCTGGCCAAAAAGATTATAATAGTCGGGGATGATGAGCAGGTCAGCCCTTCAGCGGTTGGAATCGATCAGGAAAAAATGCATAATCTGGCGAAAATGACTATCCAGGGGCTTATTCCCAATTCGCACCTATATGATATGAACTCTTCCTTGTATGATATCGGAAAAACAACCTTTCCAACCCTGATGTTAAAAGAGCATTTTCGCTGTGTCCCCAGCATTATCAATTACAGCAACCGTCTGTCATATGATTTTAAAATTCGACCGCTTAGAGACGACAGTCAGGTAATGGTTAAGCCAGCAACTGCAGCTTATCAGGTATATGGCCAGCGGGAAGGCCGTAAAAAAGTCAATGAGCTGGAAGCTAAAACAGTTGTAGCCTTAATGCTTGCCTGCATGAGACATATGGAATACGATAAGATGACTTTTGGGGCAATTTCCATGCTGGGAGAAGATCAGGCCAAGCGGATTTATGAATTGGCAATTGAAAAAATCGAGCCCTCTATCATGGAAGAACGGCGAATTTTATGCGGGAATGCCGCCAGTTTTCAGGGGGACGAGCGGGACATTATCTTTCTTTCGCTGGTGGACAGCAATGAGGGGGACGGTCCTTTAAGAATGACTGGTGAAGGCAGCGGCAAATCGACCAAACAACGATATAATGTGGCGGCCAGCCGGGCCAGAAATCAGCTTTGGGTGGTTCATTCATTAGATGTTTTTGATGATTTGAAAGCAGGCGATATGCGTCGGGATTTGATTGAATATGTTTCGGACCCAAAAGTTTTTTCAAAACAGCAGTTTATTGAGAAGAAGTCCAATTCACCCTTTGAAATTGCAGTTTCTGGAGCACTTGAAAAAAATGGTTTCAGAATTGTTCAGCACTGGCAAGTGGGGGCCTATCGTATTGATCTGGTTGCAGTCTCAGGCGAAAAGAAAATTGCCATTGAATGTGATGGCGAGCTTTATTCTAGCGGTGCTGAAAATATTCGCGTAGAGATGGAGAAGCAGGCTGTCCTTGAAAGACTTGGCTGGCGCTTTATCCACATCCGAGGCAGTGAGTATTATGGGGATCCAGAAGCGACCTTGAAACGAGTCATGCGGGAGTTGAAGGAATTTGAAATTGAACCGGAAACCGAAGCTTTTTTTGAATCCGGCGAAAAGTTGGGACTTAAGGAGCGTGTGATTGCGACGGCTAAAGTGATTTTAGATGATTGGGAAAAAGAATCAGAAGCGCTTTCTACTGAATCGGAGATGAGTTAAATCTTTGGAAAAATAGATGCTGATATTTCAGGAATTGAAAAAATAAAGGAGACAAGTTTTGAACGATAAAAATATTGCCTTACTGATTGATGTTGACAATGTCAGTGCCAAATATGTGAAAATTATTTTTGAAGAGTTGAATGCCATCGGGACAGTTTCGATTAGAAGGATTTATGGAAACTGGCAAAAGAATTATGGTTGGAATGAAGAGGTTCTGCTGGAGTATTCGATTCAGCCGATTCAGCAGTTTGATTACACTAAAGGTAAAAACGCAACGGATATGGCCATGGTCATTGATGCTATGGATATCCTGTATAACCATGATATTGATATATTCTGTATTGTTTCAAGTGACAGCGATTTTACCCGACTGGCCATGAGATTGAGAGAGTCTCAAACCTATGTAATTGGCATGGGGGAATCAAAGACTCCGCTGGCTTTAACAAAGGCCTGTAATAAATTTGTCCATCTAAATTTAATTGCCTCGGAAGATGCTGAAGCAGATTTGGAAAAGACAGAGGGAGAAAATAATCAGAATGGAAAAACTGCTATAACCGTTGAGTCTAATGTGACACCTAAAGAAGTCATTGAAAAGTCAATTCTCGATATGCTGGCCGACCATGATCGTGTTCCTTTAGGTGATATTGGTCGTAAATTGGGTAACCTGTATTCGGATTTTGATGTCAGAAACTATGGTTATACAAAACTGAGCGTCTTTATCCGGGAAGAATGTTCGAAAATTTTTATTGAAGAAGAAGACAGACATTATTTCGTGAAAATGAAGAATGCAGTGGATATTATGACGATTAAAAAGGAAATCATTGAGATGATTAGAAATAACGGGGGCGTTATTCAGAATTTGTCAAAAATTCATGATGAACTAAAGAATAGACATGCACATTTTAATCTCCATGATTATGGTTTCAGCCGGTGTTCAAGTTTTCTGCGAAGTATAGATGGACTTGTTGTGGAGGGAAATAAGGTTAGATTGAAGGGGAAAGTAAAATAGGTATTATGTAGAGCGTATAAGGGAAGTGCAATCATGAAAATCCAAGTACAGTATTCAACATTAATCGTTAAAGACCTGTCCGAATCAGTTCGCTTTTATCGGGATGTGCTGGGCTTATCTGAAGGTTATCATGTGGATTTACCGGGAGGCGGTGCTATAACCATTATGAATAGTGAAGATGGAGCCAGTGTTGAGTTGACCGAAAGTAAAAATTTTGATGTGGGTATGTATTCGATTGGTACCGATGTTGCTGATCTTGACGAAGCCATTAGGGAGCTGAAGGAAAAAGGGTATGAAACCACCGGACCGGTTATTGCCACCTCAGTAGGACGGCAGACTTTTGTTATGGATCCCAATGGTGTCCGCATTTGCCTGCTCGAACACACAAGGCAATATAAAGTAGAATATATGACGAAGAAGGTTGAGTATGAAAAATAAAAATATAAAATCAATGAAAGACTTTTTAAAAGACGACATCCACCAGGAAATAGATTTTCACGGGACCGATCAACATAAGGGAATTCCAGCACCGCCGATTGAAAAACCGCCACTACCGGATGCAAAAAAAATTGTCTTGACAGAACCGATAGCTTTAAAAATCGGAGACTTATCGCTAAAGGAAGCGATAGCCGGGCGAGAATCAAGACGAAAATATACAGCTAAGCCATTAACCATCGATGAACTATCCTTTTTACTATGGTCTACCCAGGGGGTCCGTCAGTGGCAGATGAAAAATGCTTTAAGAACAGTTCCTTCGGCCGGAAATCGTCATGCACTGGAAACCTATCTGTCGGTTTTTAATGTGGAAGGGTTGGAGCCGGGAATTTATCGCTACCTGCCGTCTCTCCATCAGCTGGTTTTGGAATCATCGCCAGATCATTTGCAGGATAAAACTGTTCGTGCGGCCCTTAATCAGCAATTTGTCGGTTCATCGGCAGTAACTTTTATTTGGGCGACTATACCTTATCGGATGGAGTGGCGGTATGCAGAAGCTTCGTATAAGGTTATCGCTCTGGATGCCGGCCATGTCTGTCAGAATTTGTATCTGGCCTGCCAGACAATTGGGGCCGGAACCTGTGCTATTGCTGCGTATAATCAGGAGTTGGCTGATCGACTGCTTAATCTGGATGGCGAAGAAGAATTTGTTATTTACATGGCGCCGGTTGGTAAACTTTAAGTGTTTAAAAAAGTTGTACAAGAAAGACTTAAAATACCAAACTGATGTATAATTATTTCCTGGTTGAGCGCTTATAAAGTTGAATTTGCTTTAATTGGGGTATATAAATAAAATACAAATGTAGGAAATTGGGGGTGTAAAAATGTCAAAAAAGTTTGCATTAATTCTTACGACGCTTATTTTTTTGATGTCGATTGGATCATCCTCAATTGAAGCTGATGAGCAAAATACGACAGTCAGCATCCTTTTTCTGATGCCTTATACTTCCGTTTTTCCGTCATCAGAACTTTTGATTGAAGGTGTCAAGGAATCTTTAGAGGCTACGGACTACACCATCAACTATGCCTATGAATATCTTGATCTTGGTAGATTTCCCAATGATGACTCTTATCTGGCTGAGGCCGCTGATTTTTTTAGAAAAAAATATACAAACCGGCTAGTGCCTGATTATGTGATTACAATGGATGCCTTAAAGCCTTTTCTGATTGAATATGGAGATGAACTGTTTCCCGGAGCCCGAAAGTTCCTGACTTTGAATGCGATTGCTGAAACCGATGAAAACTTGCAGGATGATGTGATATCGGTCATTCAGGTTGATGATATGGTCATTAAGAATAATCTGGATTTGATCAAAAAATTGTTTCCGGATAAAAAAAATATATATTTTATCGTAGGAGATTCAGAATATGAAAGAAGAACAGTTGCTCAGATCAAGGAAGTTCAGAAAGAATATGATTCGGAATTAAGCTTTCATTTTACTGCTGATCTGTCATACCATCAAATGTTGGAAGAAGTAGAATCATTGGGCAATTATGACGTAGTTTGTTTTTTACAGTGGTCAGTAGACAATCAGGGGAAAAGTTATGTTCCGGTTGAAGTTGTGAAAGAAGTTTGTGAAGTCGCGTCCGTTCCAGTGTTTGGAGCAGGGAGTCAGTTTCTTGGTTTGGGAATACTTGGCGGATATGTTTATGACTTTAAAGTTATTGGAAACAGAATTGGCGATGAGCTCTCAGATTTGATTGAAGGAAAAAAAGTTTCTGAAAATCTAATTCAATTATCCAGCTATCACTATGTTTTTGACAGCAATCAACTTAAAAAATATGGAGTATCAGAGGAGAATTTACCGGCTGGCAGTAGTATTCTGTACGCTCAGGAGAGTTTTTGGGAAACCTATAAGGTGCAGATTATTATAGTAAGCGTCTTGATTATTTTGCAGATCATTTATATATTTATTTTAATCAGGAATATTTCCAGGAGAAAACGGGCTGAAACGCAATTAGTTGCGCTTAACAAGCTTTTGGAGAATGAAGTGGAAGTTCGAACAAATGATCTGGAAATTGCTAATCGTAAACTTAGCGAAAGTAATGACGCATTGGAAATTCGTAATAAAGAAATGGAACATTTAGCAACAATAGATCGCTTAACCAATATCAGTAACAGACTCAAACTGGATGAGCTGGTCAAAAATGAGCTGGAAAGATATAAAAGAACCGGTGATATATTCTCTCTGATCATGGTTGATATTGATTTTTTTAAAAAAATCAATGATCAGTATGGACATCCAGTTGGTGATTTAATTCTTAGCGAATGTGCAGTACTGATGAAAGAGAATATCCGAGCAATTGATACAGTCGGGCGATGGGGTGGAGAAGAATTCCTGGTTGTTTGTCCCGATACAAAGGCCGAAGGCGCAATTGTTTTAGCTGAATCGCTGCGAAAAAAAGTTGAAATAAATGTCTTTGCGAAAAAGATTAAAATTACCATTAGCCTGGGGGTTTCTCAAGTCCTTGAGAGTGACAGTGATGAACTGACACTGTTTAAAAGGGCTGATGATGCTCTCTACTACGCAAAAAATAATGGCAGGAATATTGTTGCTTATAAAAACGCTTGCGAATTTGAATTTCTAAAAGATAATCATAGATGAACTAGAATAAGCGTCTTTCATTTTCGAGATGAAAGACGCTTATCTTTTGTTTAGTTTAGCTATTAATTCTCGTCGATATCAAAGAATCCCAGCCCATCAAGAGCCTTAATGGATTTATGCATATAGGTCTCATTGGTGATAGGCCACTTATGTCCGATTCGGTATAAGACTTCTGACGTGAAATTATTCTGCGGTGAAATTTCGTATTTAATATTTTGGGTGTCACTGGACAGATAAACAATCAGACCTGAAATCGCCGGAGAGATTTCCGAGTCTTCCATTCCTGCCTGAAGTGCGGCTTGAAATTCCTCGTCGCTGACGACATTAATCATAAAACCATAGGCGTTCATTTCAGCCAGCACATCGGCCATAAATATCGAATGATTATTATAGGGGTGAAAGACAGTTAATTCCTGGTTGGTTTGCGACAGTTTTAAAATTGACTGGGCAGTCACATCGATGGGTGAAAACTCTACTGGCTGGCTTAATCCGCTGACAGGGAAATGTTTAAGTATTTTATATCCCTTGAGGCTTCGCATAAAGCCGCTTCGCAAGAAGTTGATCTGGAATTCGCCATCGCTGTTTCGGCTCATCAGGTTACCAACCCGCATGATTTTAGCCCGCAGACCATCCTTGGCTATGGCAGCTAGAACAGCCCGCTCAGCTAGAAACTTAGAGTGAACATAGGCATTCTCCAGGCTCTGATTAAAATATAATTCATTTTCCGCGATTTTTTTATCTTGCGGCGGTTGACCGTTGACGCCTTCGCCGGCGATACTGACAGTTGAGACCTGAATCAGCTGTTTGCCTGATTCAGTGCATAATTGTATCAGGTTTTCGACCCCGTGAAAATTAATTTTCTCAAGGGTGTCATCAGCCGAAAAATGTTTGACACTGGCAGCACAGTTGATAACAGTGGCGGCTGATTCCGAAACGAGAGTCATAACACTTTCGGGATTTGTGATATCACCTTCAATACAGAAGATCCGCTTGTCAAATAGTTCATCATAATCGCGATCGAAATAATAGATCAGCATCGTTTTAATTCGCTGATGCAGTGATTTTGCTCGACCTTTTCTGATAAAGCAGGTGACCTTGCCGTCATAATGATCGAGGAACTCTTTTAGGACATGGATTCCTAGAAAGCCCGTTGCACCAGTTAAAATAATATCACCAAGTTGACTTGTTTTCAGGATAGTCAGGTTCTTATTGTCATTTTCAGATAGCACTGGCACTAGTGATTTATAGTCAAAGTTTTTAATGATATCGTTTGGATCAATTTTCAAAGCCTGATGCTTTTCGATAAAGTCGGCCAAATGTTTAACAGTTTTATATTCAAATAAATCAGCATATGCAAGCGGAATTTCCTGACTCAAACATTTCATGGCTACTTTAGTGGCAGAAATGGAGGTCCCACCGATTGAAAAGAAATCATCCAGAACACTTACGTTATCAAGGCCCAGGGTATCGGCAAAGATGTCACATAGCTGTTTTTCAAGATCTGTTTGTGGCGCCTGATAGTCTGCTTTTTTAAGACCGGTTTCAGGTTTGGGCAAGGCTTTTTTATCGACCTTCCCGCCGGGTGTCAGCGGCATCCTATCAAGATGAACATAAAAAGAGGGAATCATGTATTCCGGTAGTTTTGACAAGAGCAGATGATGCCAGACTTTGGGATCGATCTCCCCGTCGGCTTTGGTATAATAACCGACAATATACTGGTTGCCTGCCTGCTCCAGGACTGAGACAGCTGTTTCTTTAATGCCCTCGGGGCTCAGCATGGCACCTTCAATTTCGCCCAGTTCAATTCGGTAACCGCGAATTTTAACCTGGGTATCAATACGACCGATATATTCAATCAGGCCGTTGCCCAGCCGTCTGACCATATCCCCGGTGCGATACATCACCTGGTCTTCCGGGCCATTGCAGAATGGATTAGGGACAAAGGCCTCAGCAGTTTTTTCCGGCAGATTATGATAACCACGGCTGACTTGTCGGCCGGCATGGCAGAGTTCACCAGGCATGCCAATGGGAACTGGATTTAAATGTTCATCAACAATATAGGAGTGAACATTGATCAGCGATTTACCGATGGGGATAGAGTGGTATTCCCGGTCAACATCAAAAATAGTGGATTCTACGGTACATTCGGTGGGACCATAAGCATTAACGATCGTATAAGGCCGGTCATAGTAGTGTTTGAGTTTTTCACCACCGACAGTGATATGGGTCAGGTCGGATTCCTGGGTCAGACTATCGATAATGATTTCGCCCATCTGGGTGGGGAAAATAACAATGTTGATCGCTTCATCAATAAGTATCTGGGAAACTTTAACAGCATCTTTGCGGTCTTCTTCAGCATAGAGATAAACCATGGCGCCATTGGCCAGATAAGGGAAGATCCCCACCACCGAAGCATCAAAGCAGAAGGTGGAATATTGGGCACAGCGGATCTGTTCGGTGATTTTAAAGTGTTCGCTTTCGTTAAAGATCAGATTGCTTAAATTGGCATGGCTAATCATAACCCCTTTGGGCTTGCCGGTCGAACCGGAGGTGTAAATCATATAGGCCAGATCTTCAGGCTTTGGCTGGCTTTTTATCCAGCTTTTATCAGGTGAAGGTATGCCTTGGGCGGTGATGGCATCAAGACTGATTGTCTGCTTAGTGAAAAACTTGGTCAGTGATTGATATTCATCAACACATAAAAGGATATCGGCTGCTGAATCTTCCAGCATATAACGCAGCCTATCTTCCGGATATTCCGGATCCAGGGGCACATAGGCACCACCAGCTTTCATGGTAGCAATTGCTCCAATCATAAACTCTCGGGTACGTCCGGACAATACACAAACAAAATCTTCCTTTTGCAGTCCGGCTTCAAGAAGTTTAAGCGCCAGAGCATCAGAAGCAGCATCCAGGTCAGCATAGCTGAACGTTCCATTTCTGTCCTTGACTGCAATATGCTCAGGATATTTTTCGGCGGCCGAAGTAAACAGGTCGACAAAAGTATGGCTGTAAAACCGGGGATCATCAATCATTTCCCTGGGTTCATCAAACAGCAGACTGATCTGTGATAAATCTTCTGTGGTCAGGGCCTGTTTGGCAGCCAGGGCAATGTTGTTGAGTAGGGCTTCGATAGAGCTGTCTTCATAGCGGTTGCTCTCGAAGGTACAACGGAAACGATAGCGTCCTTCGACGATGTATATTTCTACCGATATAGCTGCAATAACCCCTTCACTCATAATTTCCAGAGCTTCAGTGGGCAGACCAGCCAGAGTTGTGAATTCAAAGTTATCGCCCTGATAAACAAACATAACATCGGCAGTGATGCCAAAGGCACGACTGATTTCAGCAAAGGAGTAGATGTCATTTTCCATGCTGTCCATTAGCTGCTTTTTAGTGCTTAAAAAGAGCTGGCTGGCTGGCGCATCAAGCGGGCAGTAAACGGGGAGGGTTTTGACGTACATCCCCATTGAACGATTCATCCGGGAATCGTTTCGGCCATTGTAAATGGTGGTGAAAACACTGTGGTCTTTGTTATTATAACGGCCTAAAACAAAACCGAAAAGACCGACAAAAAAGGCGTTAGGGGTAATCTGATGGGCTTCACAGTAGTCGGCAACAGCCTTGACGTCCAGATCTTGAGGATAGATATCGACTTCGCCCAGGGTTTTCTCAATTTCATTTTTATCAGGACCCGGCAGGAAATCATGCTCACAGCCTGAAAAAAGTTCGCTATAATAGTTCTTGGCCTTAGTATATACATCACTGGACCGGTTAACCTGTTCTTCCTGGGCGGCTTCAAAGGCTGTATAAGGTTCAGGTTCTACCGTTTCTCCTGCATAGGCCTGGTTGATATCATCAAGCAGAATAACCATCGAAGTACCGTCACAGATGGCATGATGGATATCAATAAAGAAGTAGTTTCCATTTTTGGTTTCATATAGAGAGGTATTAAACAGACGGCCGTCGATCAGCTGAAATGGTGTGACCAGCTTGTCAATGTCCATATAATCACGAATATGCAGGGTGAAGGGGCTGTCATCACGTCGTCTTTGCATGATCTCGCCGTTATCATCCATAAAAAATCGGGTTTTGATATAGGAGTGGGCGTTAATTGTCGTTTCAATCGCTGTTTTCAGCCGCTCAAGATCGACATGCGGATGGAGTTTAAATAAAAATGGAATATGATATAAAAGTTCTTCCGGTTCCGCCATCGATTCTACAAACAGACCCATCTGGGTTTGGGAAAGCGGATAAGCTTCCAGTTTAGGTGCGTTTGTCACCGTGGTATGGCTCTGTTTAAAAAAGGCTTCAAGTTTTACAACGGTATTATACTTCATTAAGTCTCGGGTTTTAACAACAACCCCAAAAAGATTGGAGAGTTTTACATTTAACGAAACAGTCCCAATAGAGGTCAGGCCAGCCTCCTGCAGATCAGTAGTGATACCAAATTCCTCGTGTCCAAGTATTTTAGCAATGCAGTCAAAGATTTTCTGCTGGGTCGGGTTTTCCGGTGGAGTCGTGTCCATTTGTTTTTTAACCGGCTGCGGGAGGGCCTTTTTATTGACCTTCATGTTCTGGTTTAGAGGGATTTCATCGATCTGCATGGTCACCGCCGGTACCATATAAGGCGGTTTTTCGGATTCGATAAAGGTATTGAGACCGGCAACACTAATGGGTACATCGGCGACTACATAGGCAACAATATATTTAACCCCGCTGGGATCATCATAAGCGACTACGGTAGTGTCTTTAATGTCGGGGAATTGTCGGATGATGGCTTCAATTTCGGTGAGTTCCACCCTAAAGCCACGGATTTTAATCTGGGCATCCCGGCGGCCGACAAATTCAATATTGCCATCGGGCAGGTAGCGAACAATGTCGCCTGAGTAATAGATCCGGTCATATGGAGCCTGGTCACAGAAGGGGTTCTGGCCAAAGGCCGTGGCGGTAACTTCTGGCCGGTTTAAATACCCCCGGGCTACATGCTGACCGGCGATGCACAATTCTCCGGGTACACCAATGGGAACCTGGCGCTTATAGGCGTCAAGAATATACATTTTGACATTATCAAGGGCTTTACCGATGGGGATGTTGTCGTACTTTCGGTCGACCAGAAAACTGGTGACCAGAACGGTGGTTTCAGTTGGGCCATATACGTTATGGAAATAGTATTTCGGCGGTTCAATGGAGGCCAGTTTTTCACCACCGGTAGATAGGTGTTTGAGGGAATGATTGTTAATGGTGTCGGCAAACTGACGGCCAACCTGGGTGGTCATAAAGGCGTGGCTGATGGCGTTTTCCTCAAAATACTCATTTAAACGTAGCAGATCAAGACGAATGTCATCAGCAATAATGTGAAGGGTCCCGCCAATCGTCAGAACCGGATAAGTATCCATCATGCTGGCATCAAAGCCGAAACTTGCGTAGGCTGCCACCCGGGAATTCTGATCTAGATCGTAGTATCGGTGATACCACTGGCAGAAACAGACCAGATTGCGATGTTCCAGCATAACGCCTTTGGGAACGCCTGTTGAACCGGAAGTGTAGAGCATAATAAATAGATCCTTCGGCTGCGGATCGGTTAGAACTGTATCACTGTCTGGCAGGGTGTAAATATCTTTGGTGAAGATCATTTCTCCGTGATAGTCGGGTAACAGGTTAGTTAGAGCTTCATCAGCAATCATCAGCCGGGCACTGGTGTCCTTGATCATAAAGTCGATACGCTCAATTGGATAGGTCGGATCCAGTGGCTGATAGGCAGCGCCAGCTTTAAGAACCGCAATGGCCGAGACAACGATGAACTCGCTTTTAGGCAGAAGAATTGGAACAATATCTTCCTTGCCAATTCCATAACTTTTAATATGCCTGGCCAGTCGATCGGTAAGTTTATCCAGCTCCTGATAGGTAAGACGAATATCCTGATAAACAACAGCGGTGAGTTCAGGCGTTTCTTTAGCCTGATTTCGAAGCATATCAACCATTGTCAGACTGGCGTCATAAGTAACATCAGTTTGATTAAATGCATAACAGCGTAATCGATCAGTTTCGGAAATGAGCGTAATTTCGCAAAGCTTGTCTGAGTTTAAAAAGCCGGCAATGGTTTTTTCGAATAGATCATTAAGGCTTAGTATCGTCTCTTTCTTATATAAGTCATCGCGATAATGCAGATCTAGGGTAAAGCTTTTGCCTTTAGGGGCGATCACAGCAGCCAGGTGGGCATGGCCAAAATCGATAGTCATATCGGGCCTTTCTTTATAGACGAAACGTAAGTCAGCGTTTAAGTCAAGCTCTTGAGAAAGCTGTGAGAAGGTACATTCGTTGTAGTTGATGGTTTTCTGATATTGGCTTTGAATCGCAGCAAGATAGGCAAGAACTTGCTGGTCCTCATCGAGTTTAAAATAAAAAGGTAGAATTGAATCTGCATTAGGTGCTGGCTGAAAGCAGAAAACACTTTCGTTTTGGCCGGTAAATTTTGCTAACGTGTAAGTAAATGCGGCTAGAAAAAATGTTTTAGGACTAATACTGGCATTGGTCAGTAAAGTATTAAGATTAGTCTGGGAAAGAAGCCGAGAAAAATCTGTGGCTAGACATTCATCAGGAGAGGCTGTTTGTGAAATATTATCGGCAAAGTCATAAATTGGGTTTGAATCGGTTTCCAGACCGTCGAATATCTGCTCAAAATAAGTCAGACTTGTCTTTATGGTTGGAGATTCTGAAACGATTTCATTGGTCTGGAGATTGTTATTACCTGAATTTTTCATATAAGGTCCTTTCGTTGGTAAGAATAGTTTTTGAATAAACTTTTTATGTCAGGGATATTTAAAATGTTTTATTTATGCGTGTTTAATAAATATTGTAACATATTCTATAGAAAACTGTTGTTAAAGTTCAAAACTACTGGAAGAAAATATGTAAAATACTATAATGTAATAGTGGGATAATGCCGGTTTTATTTAACAAAGTACTGAGTATCGAGGATAAGAAATTTTTAATAAAGATTTAGAGAAGTGGTTAAAATTGAATTATTTATAAAAATTGTGATATGGGATTAGCGAAAAATATTATGGGGGACAAGTATTAGGGGATTTTCACTTGTCCCCAGTTTATAAAGTGTTGTAGCTTATTTTGCAGGTCTTTTATCAGAAAGTTATTGGTGTTTAAGATAAGCCGACAATAATTTTATGGAGGGTATCCACTGCGGAATTAAGAGTTGAGGAAGCATCATTAATATGGTGATATATTTCCCTGGATTTTAAGGTGTGCATAGCATCGTCGCATTTAAAAAGTGCGGACATACCGTCCTGACAAATTGAATTTCGTAGGCTGCTGCGGTTTCGTACAGTTGCAATAATTGGATTGGCTAAATATCAGAATTTCTGTACAACTGTTCGCTCCGATGCAGCCAACTGAAAAGCCAATTATCGGTACTCAGTTGGATTAATTGACTTTTTTAATAGTCTAAGGCAATAAAATAAATTTATTATCCAAAAGGTTTTAGATTTAAATCCCGATTACTTTTCGAACCCCACGAATTAACATATTCATGGGTTTAACGCGTGTAAAAATCGCGTTTTCGGGGCAGTTTAGCAGACAGCCGTAACAGTGAATACAGGTTTTATTGTCCAGGCGAAGCCGACCATCTATTTCTGAGATGGCATTAACCGGACAGTAGTTCTGACAGACTCCACAACGTGTACACTTATTTTTGGAAATGAAAAGTTCTATATAGGTATGTTTGACAAAGAGACTGTCTGGACTCAACGGACGATTCGGGTCGGCCTTAACAAGTCTCTTGAAATTGAAAGTTTTCCACGTACCGACTACTTCCACATTGTCATAGTTATCAATCAGTCCCATTTTTTGAGCTTCTAAAAGTAGGGGAAGTGTATCTGGCTGATAGCCAATCATTTGCGCGGCGGTATAATCCATAGCCGCTGGATTGGTTGAAAAAAGCAGACAGCCTGTTTTTACAGGTCGTCCCAGGGCAGTAGGACCGCCGTCCAGGCTGACAACAGCATCCATAATTGAGAGTGATGGGCGGATCAGCTGATGGAGTTTAATAAAAACATTGGCCAGCTCAAATTCATTTTTCATCCACCGGTGAATATGCTGTTTATAGCCACCGGGCAGGCAGCCAAAAATATTTTTTATGCCACCGGATAAACGCATGGTAGAATGGGTTTTTAGTTTAGGCAGACTGATTACCATGTCCACGTCAAAGAGAATTTCGGGTATAAAAATATCTTTCATACCTGGGATGTCCACCTCAAACTTTTTGAGTGGCAGGCCTTCAAATGCGACTAAATGGGCACCGGTTTTTTCTGCTACCTTTAAAAGTTTCGAGCTTTCAAAAGCTTTTTGGGTCAGCCCCGATTCAAAGAAAGAAATGGAGTCACCAATTAAAACATCACAGTTTCTTTCAATCAGCATTTGAGCCAGGACTTCCACCAGCATCCAGTGTGTGATCGTATGCTGGTCAGGTTTGTTTTGACTCATCAGGTTTGGTTTTAAGAGCACTTTCATTTTTATCGGAAGATTTAATGAAATGGCAGCAAGACCATTTCTGATTGACTGGTCAATCTCTTTATAATCATAGGATTGGCAATTTTCAATGGCTACTTTTTCCATTAGGGCCTCCTTATTTATTTAGGAATATAATTGATTTACCCTTAATCATAAAACAGTAACAATATTATTTGTAGTGGCAATATCTGTATTCTAGAGATTATCAGCCATATGTTCTGTGAAAAAAACATAGCCTGTTCAGCATTACGAATCTTATGAAAGCCGGTTGAAATGTTAGCTTGCGGTATCGTATTGTTTTCAAAAAATTGTATATTATTCGAATTTTTCAGTTGATGATTAGATTAAACTCGTAGATTATAACAACTGAAGCTGATATAATAATGAAAACAAAGTGATTTCATGCACGGATAAACCAAAAATGAAAGAGGTGAGTTTATGTCTTCTGAACTGATTAGGGATCTGCTTTTTAATACAGCACTTTTATTGTCTATCAGCATCGTTTATAATCTCTTTTTTATTTCTTTCGATCGTCCACCAAAATGGTTAAAGGCTATTCTAGGTTTTTTTCTGGGGGCAGTAGGAATTCTCTTGATGATTAATACCGTCAGTTTTTCAGATGGGATTATTTTTGATACTCGTTCGATTCTAATTAGTGTTTCAGGCTTGTTTTTAGGATATATACCAACGATAATTGCGGCTCTAATCATTTCAGCTTATCGTCTTTATCTAGGTGGTGGCGGTGCTTTTACTGGTGTTTTGGTAACGGCTGCAGCGGCAGTGATTGGCCTGTTATGGCATCATATTCGTCTCGAGAAAATTATTATCAAACAGGTGAGAGTCTGGCCCGAATTTTATTTATTTGGCCTACTGGTTCATCTTGTTATGCTTTTACTAATGTTGACTCTGCCTAATCACCTGGGGCTGTCTGTGTTGTCAGCAATTACTTTGCCAGTACTGATTATTTACCCGTTCGGAACTTTACTCTTATGCCAAGTGATGCTTCAGGGACTTAAAAACCGTGAAGCTGGAAAAAAACTTCGCGAAAGTCGGGAAAAGTATAAAGATTTATATTATGAATATGAGAAGAAGGAAGCATTGCTTCGTTCGCTATTGGATTCGTTGCAGGATTTAATTTTTTATAAGGATGAAAAGAGTGTTTATTTAGGAGGCAATAAGGCTTTTGAAGAGTTCGCGGGAAAAAAAGTGGATGAACTGGTGGGTCTTACCGATTTTGAAATCTTTAATCCGCAAATGGCAACCCTGTTTCGGAGCATGGATCTGGCCATGTTAAACGAAAAAAAAGCCCGACAAAATGAAGAAAGGGTTATCTATCCGGATGGTAGGGAGGTGGACCTGGAAACCTTAAAAACCCCCTACTACGATCATAATGGTCGGATTCTAGGCTTGATTGGTGTCAGCCGTGATATTACTGAACGAAAGAGAAATGAGGAAGAGATAAAATATTTAAGCCAGCATGATGTGCTCACTGGCCTTTATAACAGGTCTTATTACGAAGAACAAAAGGAACGACTGAATCAAGCGGAATTTTTGCCCCTGTCCCTGATCATTGGGGATATTAATGGACTAAAACTGATTAATGACGCCTTTGGTCATGCCGAAGGAGATAAATTACTGGTCAGTGTTGCCAGAATTTTAGCTGAAAATGTCCGGGAACAGGATATTCTGGTACGCGCAGGTGGAGACGAATTTCTAATCCTCCTGCCAAAGACATCCTACAAGGAAGCTGGAGTTCTGGTTGAAAGCATTAGAAAAGTCAGTGAGGCGGGTTATAGGCTTGACGATGAACTGATTATCACCAGTGTTTCTTTGGGATTTGCGACCAAAACAGATGAGCACGCACTCTTTGAAAAGACTTTTAAACAGGCTGAGGAATCAATGTATCGGAAAAAACTGCTGGAATATAAAAGTTTTCACTCATCAATCATGGATTCCATTAAAACAACTTTATTTGAAAAGAGCAACGAAACCGAAGCCCATGCTAAACGAATGGCTGAGCTTTCCATGCAGTTGGGTCAGGCTTTGGGATTGGATCAGGAGAATCTGGTGGCATTGGAGCTGGCAGCGACCCTGCACGATATTGGAAAAATAAGTATCGACAGTGAAGTGCTGCAAAAAAGCAGTCCGCTTTCCGAAGCTGACTGGAAAGAAATTAAAAAGCATCCTGAGGTTGGTTATCGGATTACCCAGACGATTCCGGAGCTTCGAAAAATTTCTGAATATATTCTAGGTCACCATGAACACTGGGATGGGACGGGTTATCCCCAGGGACTTAAAGGAACGGAAATCCCATTACAGGCCAGGATCGTCGCAGTTGTGGATGCCTACGATGCAATGACCCAGGATCGTTCCTATCGACAGGCACTATCAGAAGAAGAGGCGATTGCTGAACTTAAACGTCATGCCGGTAGTCAGTTTGATCCAAATCTGGTAAAGGTCTTTCTTGAAGAAATTATTTCGAAGGACATGTAAATAGCGAAATTGCATCTCTCCTGATATTAGAAATAGAGATAGAAAATTGAGCTAATAATAACAATATGGCTGGTTCTAATTAAAATCTAAGAGGTAATTGTGTGACGATTTATAATTTTATCAGTATTTATTTTCTGGTTATGATATATGCTGGAGTCTATTGGGCAGTCCATATACGGGCCCTCAATCAGAAGGGATACGCACTGGTTATACAATTTTTAAGTATTGCATTTTTCATCTATATTATGGGATACACACTTCAACTGAATGCTATCACAGAATCACAGATTCTGTTTTGGAACACGTTTCAGTATTTTGGTATTCCTTATGTGTCGGCTTTATGGCTTTTATCGGGGCTTTTATACACTAACAAATTTGCAAAACACAAAATTGGATGGATACTGTTTATTTTTGTTATACCTCTATTGACCATGCTTTTTCGATTCACCAATGAATGGCATCATTTCTATTTTGCTTCAGCTAATTTTGTTGATTATAACGGAAAGCTTTTACTTGAGCGAGTCTATGGTCCGTGGATGTATGTACAAACATTCCATTCAATGTCAATGATTTGGATTACATTATTTTTGTACCTAAAAGAATTTATCAGTCAGGATTATAACCGGGAAAAAGTGATTTTAATCAGTTTTGCTTCCTTAGTTTCTATAATGGGACTGGTTTTTTCTTCGCTTAATCCATTGGGGATTCCGATTGATTATATGGCAGTCTTTTTGCCTGTTACCTGTTTGCTGGTTGTGGTTGCTATCTGGCGATATGATTTTCTAGAGACGAAAGCAAAAGCAAGAAGTGCCGCTTTTGAGTCAAATCGCGATGCGCTGGTTCTTATCAATTCACAGAATAAAATTATTGATTATAATCTGAAAGCGAAACAATTATTTGAAAAGCAGGATATTGCTCTGGCTGAAGGGCAAATAGAGAAGATATTGGAAAAGGAACCGCGATTCCTCGAAAGTTTTTGTTCTGATGGAGATATGACAATTAAAGTTCCAATTCAAAATATAGAAAGGATTTTTGAAATCAATACCCAAAGGATTAATAATGGACGTGAACCCCGGGGGGCGCTTAAAATTATCTGTGATGTGACAGAGGCATATGATCTGAATAAAAGTCTTCAATATCAGGCGATGATGGATGCACTCAGCGGACTTTACAATCGTCGTGCCTTTATGGAAAAAGGGGAAGAAATCAGAATGCTTGCGCAGGAAAATGGACTGTCTTTGCATCTTCTAATGATGGATCTGGATCATTTTAAAAATGTTAATGATCGGTATGGTCATCAGATGGGGGACCGAGTGATTGTGACAATTGGTAGTGCATTAAATAATGCTTTTGGTCCGGATACCTTAACAGCACGATTAGGAGGAGAGGAATTTGCCGTGCTACAGACCGGAGCGGGAGATGATCTGGTGATTCAAAAAGCTGAGTGTTTTTGTAAGGATTTTGCAGCCCATGCCTTTAGTGCAGAGGATGAGAACTTCCATGTTACGGTTAGCATTGGAATTGCAAAAAGCCAGAATTCAGATCAGTCCTTTGATAAACTGATTCATATGGCAGATCAGGCTCTATATCAGGCGAAAGAGCAGGGAAGAAACCAGGTGGTTGTGTATAATAACTAAAATTTGGTCGTTTCGATTAATTTCGCAATATAAATACGGCTTTTGAAGCTTTTGTGTATGATATAATTAACTGTTATCAGCAAATATGTTAACAGATTTAATACTGGCAGTAATTGTCAGTAGAAAGGGTATAAAAATGTTGCGCGTTGAAAATGTATCGATGACTTATCAGAAGGGAAAAAAAGAAGCCCTTAAGAATGTCAGCCTGAACATTGAGGAAGGTGAATTTACAGCTCTGTTGGGACAAAATGGAGCGGGAAAAAGTACACTGATCAATATTCTGGCAGGAAATGTAAAAAAAACCGCCGGTAAGGTTAAGATCGGCGGTTTTGATTTGGATATAAATGAACTTGAAACTAAAAAGATTATAGGCATTGTTCCTCAGGATACCGGCTATGATTTTGTCTTTACCATTGATGAGGCACTCAAAAAGCAGTCTGGGTATTTTGGCATTCGGGATAACAAGGAGACAATCGATGAGCTTCTGGATGCACTTTATTTAACTGAGAAGCGGTCTGCCAGGCTCAGAGACTTATCTGGTGGGATGCGTCGCCGTTTTCTGATTGCCAAGGCCCTGGTCCATAGACCCAAAATTCTGATTCTGGATGAACCTACTGCCGGGGTTGATATTGAAATGCGTCATACATTGTATGAATTTCTGGTCAAATTACATGATTCCGGTACGACAATTGTCCTGACTACTCATTATCTGGAAGAGGCTGAAAAGTTGTGTGATCGAATAGTAATTATTGATGGCGGAAAGCTGATTGCGGATGAACCTAAAGTCGAACTGATGGAGGCTTTTTCAAAAGAGGCAGTCATTGAAGTTCACTTCGAAAATGAACTTATTCGGTCGGATTTTGATTTTTTAAACGCTTATCAGCCACAAATTGCTGAAGATAATCGGCTTTTGTTAAAGGCACCTAAAAAGGATCTTAATAAAGTCTTCAAAATGTTGTCAGAAAAAGATATGGCCTTTACTAATCTAGTTGTTGAAAAACCTAAACTGGAAGAGATTTATTTAAGTCTAATCAAACAATAGGAGCATGAAATGAACAAAATATTTTATAATCGAACTGGCTTTTTATCGCTTCTGAATCGGGAAATACACCGTTTCATGAAAGTGCCGGTGCAGACGGTTTTAGCTCCGTTGATTTCTAATATTCTATATATGATGATCTTTGGTGGTATGCTTCAAACCAGAGAAGTTGGTATTGACGGAATAAATTATCTGCATTTTCTAGTGCCCGGATTAGCAACAATGGGAGCGATTTTGGCTGCTTTTCAGAATCCGGCATTTTCAATTATTTCACAAAAATTTCAGAATACAATCCAGGATTTAAATTCTTATCCGATTTCCAATACTGAAAAAATTTTGGCTTTTGTTTTTGGTGGGGTATTCAGAGGGGTTTTAGTGGGCCTGCTAACCTATGTGGCAACCATTTTTTTCGTCGGGTACCAAATAGCCTATCCGCCACTATTTGTTCTGGCATTAATGACAACCTCATTTGTTTTTGCTTCAGCGGGTTTAATCGCCGGACTGGCTTTTGAGAATTTTGAAAAGATGAACTTTATACTATCGATTGTAATCACCCCGCTTACTTATCTGGGAGGGGTATTCTTCGAAGTTTCTAAACTGCCCGGTGTTATGTCAGCTATTAAATATATTAATCCGATTTTCCCATTAGTTAATGTTGTGCGTTTCACTTATGTAGGGGTTTGCGAAGGCAGTATTGTTGTTCACGTAACATTGACCATCATGATTGTGATCATCACTTTTTCTGCAGCCGCATACTTTTTTAAAAAGGGTATGGGAATAAAAACGGTATAATTTTTAAAATGATCCTCTGGATCATTTTTATTGTGGAAACGATTGCATTCTTTGTGACAATTAATTATTGTAATGATATACTTAAATTAATAGAAATGACGGGATAAAATAAAAATCGCGGGTA
Organism: Eubacteriaceae bacterium ES3; assembly: GCA_030586155.1. NCBI lineage: Bacteria > Bacillati > Bacillota > Clostridia > Eubacteriales > Eubacteriaceae > Eubacteriaceae bacterium ES3. The sequence continues at coordinate 446,017 of CP130741.1, forward strand.
AATAATTTAATGATCATAGCAATTATGGAGTAAATCATGAAGAATCTATTTGATAAAAGTCACAGTATTTTATTGTTGGGATTGGGGCTTACAATAATTTGGCTGGTTTTATTGGTATATTTTCAAACCCTTTATGAAAATCGATATCAGGAGTATCTAAATCAAAGAGAAGAACGGTTTGAAGATGAGCTGGAATCAATCTTAAATGCCTATGAATCATTTTCAAATTATATTTTTGAAACGATGATTGATCATGATTCGATATATGAAATTATGATACAGGCTGCTAGTTCGGATGATGGGCAGAAAGCAATGTTGAGAGAACAATTACAGCAGTCGCTCAGTGATGACTATCAGGTAATTTCTGGGCACGGCTTTAACCAAATGCAATTTCACCTTCCGGATGGAACCAGTTTTTTGCGATTCCATGCGCCTGATCAGTTCGGCGATGACTTGAAGTTAAAACGGGGATCCCTAGAAATTGTAGCCCAAACTCATCAGCCTGTTTCAGGTTTTGAGGTTGGGGAGTTTTTTACCGGATATCGTTTTATTTATCCATTTATGAAAGATGAAAATTTTATCGGAAGTGTAGAGACGTCTATTCCAATGGGAAAAGTCATTAGTGGCTTGTATAGTTTAGAGCCCATGCAGGATTATGGTTTTCTGCTTAATAAAGAATTAATGGAAACGATTGCCTCTGAAGATATACAGGTACAATATCAGGACAGCCTTATTAGCAATGATTATGTCTCGGATATTGAAGTTTTCGAGATTACAAAGGCTAACTCGGGTATACTCGAGATTTATTCTGACCCGGAGTTTCTGAAAATGATGAAGGCAGCTGTAGTGTCTAAAATAAAAACCGGTGAGTCTTTTACGGTCTCGATAAGTTATAAGGGGAAATATTATATTGTGCAATTTGAGCAGATTAAAGATATTTCTGGTCAGCAAGCAGGATATATCTATATAGCTGGAGAAAACAGTCAGTTATTTGATCTGGCCAGAACAAGAGACTTGAGTTTCCTGTTAACAACTATTGTTTATTTTGTTCTATTGCTAGTGATTTATTATATAAAGCAGAGAAACGATATGATAGCAAAGCTTGCTATTTATGATCAATTAACAGAAATCTACAATCGCTATGCCTTTTTTGAACTCTCGAAAAAAATGCTTGAGGCAGCTAATCGTTCAAAGTGTCCGGTTTGTCTGGCAATTCTTGATATTGACTTTTTTAAACGGGTTAATGACCTTTATGGTCACCAGACAGGTGATATTGTGCTAAGGACTCTGGCTGGAATTGTGGCTGAGTCTGTTAGAAAATCTGATGTTCTAGCCCGGTTTGGCGGTGAGGAATTAATTCTTTTGATGCCGGAAAGTAGTCTTTCTGACTCGTGGGAAGTTGCCGAACGGATTCGTAAAGCAATTGAGTCCTATTCTTTTGCAGCGGTGGGACAGATAACGGTTAGTATTGGTCTGGTGGAGATGGATTTTGAGGAAGATCTCAACGATGCCATTATCCGTGCCGATCAGGCGCTTTATGCGGCCAAGGAAAACGGACGAAATAAGACAGTTGCCAGATAATGAAATATTTAGAGAGCCCGTTTAAAGTGTTTAAAGCGAAAAGTAAACTAAAAAAACGTACTGGATTTTCATCCAGCACGTTTTTTTGCTATTACTCAGGTTGTGGAGCAGACTCGTTTTTGGGTTTGATAAAAATCAGGGCTACAGCTATAGCAGCAAAAGCAACCATAGACACATAGAATGGGAATTTAAAATTAACAGTCATATCTACACCCGCGATGCCAGCAATTAAAGCATACATATAGGCTGAGCAGAAGCCGCCAACATTCATAGAAGCAGTTACAATACCAGCTGCTGTTGGCATTTGGCTTGGGTGAACAGTTGCCCCCAGATTCATGAAAATACTAGGCATGACGAAACTGAATCCGATTCCGGCAACGGTGGTACCAATATACATAAAGGCGATGGAATTACCGAAACCAATACTAACCATTGCAACAGCGAGCATAGCTACACCAACTGGCATGGTATTGCTTTTGAAAAATCCAAAGACCTTGGCAAAAATAAATCCACCTAGCATTCCACCAACGGTAAACATTGTTAATACCATAGCGGCATCACCAGCTGTACCCATACCGGAAACAGCAATGATTGTTGACATATTTGTCAGCATTGGATAAATCAGAGCCATCATGAAGAAAATTAAACCAGCGAAAACATAAACTGTTGTCGGAAGTTTCGGTTTTGCTTCATTGGATGCTTGTACTGGTACAGCTTCTGGTTCTGGCAGAAAGAGGACGATGATTAAAGTTAAAATACCTAGACCATGAATCAGGAAAGCATATTCCCAGGAAATAGCTCCGGCAAAACCGCCCAGTAACTGGAAGAGAATACCACCAACATTGGCCACAACATTACTTAAACCCATCATCTGGGCACGTGATTCACCATCGAAGAAGGAAATGATTAGTGAAGCACCTAGTGGAGTTACAATCCCTAAACCAATACCAAAGATTGCTCGAACGACTAGAATAGCGGAAAAACTGGCTGTTGTCATGAAATAAGGGGCAATACCACCACCAACAAACAGAATCATACCGACGATCAACAGGGTTTTAAATTTAACGACGGTACCAGCCAGTCGCCCGGAAATCAGAGTTGCAGGAACCGACATGATAACAGACATTGTTGAAACAAGAAGTAGTGTCGTGAATGGAACATCTGGGAAGGCGGCACCAATGTTAGCGATTACCGGAGTAATAGTACCAATCCCCATCTGTACAAAGAAGACAGAAAGGACAGCGATTTTTAAGAATGTTTTGTTTTTCATAATTTCACCTCTTTTTTTGATATCTCTGGCTTTCACCAAAAGATTTTTCACAACCATGAACTGAAAATCAGTTGTGATGACCGAATCTGTACATAAGGTGACAGATTATTAGGATAAAAAATAATTGCAAAATAGTGATTTAATTTTAAATGTGAATGGATAAAGATAAAATTGTAAATTTTTGTTGATTCCTCCTCTCATATTTATTCTGCTCGACCTTTACAAGGGGTCTAAGGGTTTGAATCCAAAAATTAAATATAGATAAATTTAGTTGCGCTTAAGCTTGCTAAGATAATACCATGTAAATGCAAGTTAGTCTAGTACTAAATGCAATAAAATTTAAATTTACGAAAAAATAATAAAATAATACCAATGATAAACGTTTAAAAAGAGGGGTTAATGATGAAAATTTAAAAAAAGTCAAAAGAAATTTATAGATGCGATGGCATTCAAGACTTAAAATTATTTACAAATAAAGCCAGTGAGTGTTTAGTGTAATAATGAAATTGTAATGAAACTGTTGCATCTACTGATGAATAGTAAGAAATTCGTTTTGGGTTAAAAAGTGAGTAGTAATCTAATTGTTCTATACGATTGCAGAATAGTTGAGAATTTAGGGATTTATTGTTTAGAAGTAATACAAAAGTGCAAGAATAAGTTATAATAATTATCAAAGAAGCAGAAAGATAATTTTTTAGGAGGTTTTTATGTTAGAGCGGTTTAAAAATGAGAAAATCGGTAAAAAGCTGAATCTGTCATTTTTATTGATTGGATGTATCCCGCTGCTAGTTTTCGCATTGATGGGAATGATTATTTTTTTTAACTCTTCAATTATGAATGCCAAGAGTCAGCTTGAGAGCAGCAGGGTCTCTAAGTATAATCAGGTTCTGCATTTTTTTGAAGAAAGTAAAAATGAATCTCAGCTTATTGTTGAGGTTATTGCTGCACAGACTGAAGATGGACAGGATCAGCTTCTTCATATGCAGGAAATGAATAAGCAGCGTGTAGAAAATTACCTAAGTGACATCGAAGCCTTTGTGATCAATGAGAAGGAGTCGGAGGATTTTAAGACATTGGTGGATGATTTGGATTCCAGTGTCTTCTATGGTCTGGGTAATTACGAGGCGTTGGCGGCAAATTATGAAACGGTTTTAAATGCTAATCCCTTGTCAGCTGAAATTGATAATCTTTATATTATTTCTACAGGTGGAACAGTTTTATACGACAGACTAAAGATGGGGTCAATGGGGATAAATCTGAATGATGAATCAGTGCAGGACTTTGGACTTTCTAAAGTCTATAAAAACTGCAGTGGTTCGGGGCAATTAAGCTTTGAAGACTTCTCTTTCAGTGGATTGACCGGTAATGATTATTATGCCTTTCTAGGGGTACCGGTATATCAGGATGGAGCGCTGATTGGATATTTGGTGGCCAGTTTCAATAATGATACAATTAATGAGCTTTTGCATCTGGATACACCTTTTAGTGACACTGCAGAAAGCTATATAGTTGCAGACGTAAATGGTAATTTTACTTTTCGATCGGATATGACTACGATGGGAGATGGGAATTATGTGATTGGTTATGTACTGCCCACTATGCTGGATTACATCAGCTTAACGGCAGCAGGAAATAGTATTAATGATATTTTCAAAGACAGCAGCAATAACCAGGTCGTGGTTTCCACAAATCCGCTTAATGTTTTTGGACAGCAGTGGGTTATGGTTAGTAAAGTTGATATGGAAGATTTGATTAAAATGGATGATGATGGGGAAGATTATTACCAGCAGTATATCGAAAACAATTATTATAATGATATTTTTCTGATTGATCCAGACGGCTATGTTTTTTATTCGGCCAACGAAGGATTTGAGTATAAAAAAAATCTGTTGGAAGGGGAGTTTGCTGGTACAAATCACGCCAGCCTGATTGAAAGGGTGGCCGAAACAAAATCTTTTACCTTTGAGGATTTTGAAGTCAGTGAAATTAGCGGTTACCAGCCCCGAGCCTTTATGGGCTATCCGGTAATCAACGCAAATAATGAGATTGAGTATATTGTATCATTTGAGCTGTCTCCAGATGCTATTAATGAAATTATGCTGGACAGGACAGGTCTAGGTGAAACGGGAGAAGCTTATTTGCTGGCTTCCGATAATACCCTTAGGTCTGATACTTATCTTGAGCCGGAAACAAAAAATATTGTCAATTCCTTTAAAGATGTTGACGAGGGCGGGATTAATACAACAGCAGCAAAGTCTGTTATCTCAGGGCAAACGGACACCATTACCGCAAAAGATTATCGGGGAGTGCAGTCGGTAGTTTCCTATCAGCCATTAGACGTTTATGGTACGCAATGGTCGCTTGTTGTGAAGCAAGATGAGGTTGAGCGTTTAAGTACCCTGTATCAGTTGATTACTTTCATGGTTCTTTTAGCAGGAGGAACGGTTGCTGCGATTATCGTATTTTCCAGAAGGCTTTCAAAAAGTATTGCTAATCCAGTGATTGCAATGTCAGAGTGGGCAAAGCAGGTAGCAGAAGGAAGCCTGGAGATTCAGCAAATTGAAACGGTGGAGGATGAGATTGGCGAATTGCATGATAGTTTTGTTCGTGTGGTAGAATCACTAAATGACGTTGCTGGTATCTGTGAAGATATTGCAGTGGGTAATCTGGATCATCCATTTGAGCTACGAAGTGATGATGATAAATTGGGCGAATCAATTAACACTATGAGAAATAATTTTATTGAGGTTATCAGACAGGCGAACTCAGTAGCCAACAATGATTTTTCAGTTTTTATTGAAAAGCGTTCAGACAATGACGAACTTGCGATTGCCATTATTAACATGGTTACCCGTTTAAAAGAAGCTGCTGAAATGGAACGTAGAAGTACCTGGATCAAGAATGGTCAATCTGAGATTAATAAAATGATAAGAGACATTAAAGATGATAGAGAGTTAGGGGATAAGGTCATCAGTTTTGTCGCCCGATACCTCAATTCGATGACTGGCGTTTTGTATGTCAATGAAGATGATGAATACAATATTGCCGGCAGTTATGCTTTCAATGAAGTCGATCATCGGCCGGTGAAAAAAGGAGAAGGGATTTTGGGACAGGCGATTGTTGAAAAAGAGCTTGTTTATCTAAAAGATGTCACCGATAATCAGTTTAAAATTGAATCAGGGACAGTAGCAATCAGTCCCAACCATGTGATTATTCTGCCCTGCGTTTTTGAAGAAGAAGTTAAAGGTATCATTGAAATTGCAGGGATAGAAGCCTATACAGAAGATCAGATTGAGTTTCTCAAAAGAGTACAGAAGACCATTGCGATTGCCATTCATTCCAATTTGACCAAGAAAGAACTGCAGGAATTATTGGAACAGACTCTGCTGCAGTCTGAGGAACTGAAGAAAAACGAACAGACACTGATGATCAAAAATGAGGAATTAACGCAGCAGACCGAAGCTCTTAAAGAATCGGAAGGGATTTTACAGCAGCAGCAGGAAGAATTGAGACAATCCAACGAGGAACTAGAAGCCCAGACGATGGAACTTAAATCATCTAAAGAAAGACTGCAGCAGCAACAGGAAGAGTTGCGGGTGACCAATGAAGAACTGGAAGAAAAAACTGAAAACCTTGAGAAACAGAAAGATGTGATCAGCAGGAAAAATGACGAACTTGAAAAGACCAGGGTACTTATTGAAGAAAAAGCCAGGGAGCTGGAAATTTCAAGTAAGTATAAATCCGAGTTCCTGGCTAATATGTCCCATGAATTAAGGACGCCGCTAAACTCCATACTGATTCTTTCAGGCTTGTTAAAAGACAGCAAGAAGGGCGGTATGACCAAGGACGAATTAGAGTATGCAAAGGTGATCAATGCGGCAGGGAAAGATTTATTGGAACTGATTAATGATATTCTGGATCTGTCCAAGATCGAATCCGGAAAAATGGAAGTGACGGCAGAATCATTTAATATCCGTGAAACTGCCGAGACAATGCGACGACTGTTTTTACCGCTGACAAATGAAAAGGGACTTCAATTCGATCTGAACGTCGCCGATGAAGTGCCAGAACTGGTATATTCAGATGAAATGAAGATCAGTCAAATTATGAAGAATCTTTTATCCAATGCCATTAAGTTTACGGCTGAAGGTCAAGTCGAAATTAAGATGGTCATGCATGATGACAAGAACCTGAAAATTTCAGTTCGCGATACCGGGATCGGAATTCCAGAAGATAAGCGAATTCAGATTTTCCAGGCATTTTCACAGGTCGATGGCAGTACCAGTAGAACTTATGGGGGAACCGGACTGGGACTCTCTATTTCCCGAGAATTGAGCCGTCTGCTGGGTGGTGGCATTCAACTCGAAAGTGAAGAAAAAAAAGGCAGTATCTTTTCTATTATTATCCCGATTCATTATGGAGAGCAGTCATCTAAATTGACTCTGCCGAATACTCTGGAAGAAAAGACTTTGTCCCAAATATCTAAGCCTGCATCAGCGTTATCCTTGACTAAGCAATCTGAAGCGGCAAGTGGGGAAGAAATGCTATTGCCCAATGATAGCCCCAAAGAAGCATCAGTGGCTATGAATATTCCAGAAAATGCTGAGTCACTTATTTTACTTGTTGAGGATGATAGCAACTTTGCAATGATTCTGGAAAAAATTGCCAGAGAACGAGGGCATGAAGTCATATCAGTTGAAAGTGGTGAAAAGGCCCTGGAGGTTATTGAGAAAGCACCTATATCAGCCGTTGTTCTTGATCTCGGCTTGCCGGGAATTAGTGGATGGGATGTTTTTAAACAGATAAAGGAAAAAGATAAAGATATGCCAGTGCATATTATGTCCGGAAAAGAACCTGGGCGAGAAGAAAAGGAAATGGATATTGTGGATTATATCCAGAAACCGGTGGGATTTGGAGAGCTTCACAAAGCCTTTGACAAGATTGAGACGATTATTAATCGGGATATTAAAAAAATGCTGGTTATCTCTTCCGACTGTGAATTATGTCAGGATATAAAAAAACAGTTAAAAGAATTATTTGCCGAAGTGCGAATGGAAAATGCAGGAACTGGGGAAGAAGCAGTCCAGACACTAAGGAAACAGACTTATGACTGTATCGTACTGGTCTCGGATTTGCCTGATATTAACAGTGATGAGCTGGCTAAAAAAATCAGGGATGAAGATATATCACAGACCCCGATTATCCTTTATACCAGTCGTGAATTCTCAAATGAAACCAGTGAGGAATTGTCCCGATATGTAGAATCAGTGATTATTACCGGAGATAAATCGATGCAGCGGCTGCTTGATGAAACCACTTTATTTTTGAATCACATCGAAGCCAGCAACCAGATGCGCGTTAGTGAATTTATCAGGACCTCAGAAGAGAAAGAAGCAGTTCTGGAGGACCGAAAGGTCTTGATTGTAGATGATGATATGCGAAATGTTTTTGCCTTGTCAAGTGTTCTGGAGGAGAAAGGAATGAAGATTTTAACGGCCAAGAACGGCCAGCTTGCCCTAGATAAGCTTGAGGAAAATCCCGATATGGATATAGTTTTAATGGATATTATGATGCCGGTCATGGATGGTTATGAGGCAATGAGAAAGATCAGAAGTTTGAAGGAAGAATATTCACAGGTTCCCATTATTGCCCTCACAGCAAAAGCAATGCGTGAAGATAAGGATAAAAGCATATCAGCTGGAGCCAGTGATTATATGTCGAAACCGGTTAAGATGGATGAACTGCTGACTTTGATGAAATTTTGGATACAGTAACGAGGGAGACAGATGGAGAACAATGAATTTCTGAGAAATGAAGAGATTGAAATCAATCTCTTCATCGAGATGCTCTACCAGAAATATGGCTATGATTTTCGGGACTATTCCAAGGCCCATATGAAAAGACGAATCAAACATCGTATTGAAATTGAGGCAGAGCTTAACACAATTAGTGATTACACCCATAAAGTATTATGGGACGAATCCTTTTTTCGGTCAGTGATCCCTGATTTTTCTATTAATGTAACGGAGATGTTTAGAGATCCTTCATTCTATCAAAAGATTCGGGAAGAGGTGGTACCGTTGCTAAAGACATATCCCTTTTTAAAAATCTGGCATGCGGGTTGTTCCAGTGGAGAAGAGGTTTATTCAATGGCAATTCTTTTAAAAGAAGAGGAATTACTTCACAAAACCCAGATTTATGCCACAGATTTTAATGATATCATTCTCAAAAAAGCCAAAGAAGGGATCTATTCTTCAGAGTGTCTGAAGACTTTTAATCGAAACTATAAAGCCGCTGGCGGGACAAAAGAACTATCGGATTATTTCAGTGAGGCTTACGGGAAGATCATTTTTGAAACAGAATTAAAAGAACGCATTCTTTTTTCAAATCATAATCTGGTGACAGATGGTATTTTTGGGGAAATGAATATGATAATCTGTCGCAATGTTCTGATTTATTTTGAAAGGACGTTGCAGAACAAGGTTTTCAGGCTATTTGAGGATTCCTTATGTCGCGGTGGCATTCTGGGGATCGGCTCCAAAGAATCCCTGGAGTATTCAGAAGTTTTCGAAAGGTTTAAAACCATCGATTCAAGGGAAAAAATATATAAGAAACTGTAAGTGAGGTAAAGCGGATGGGTTTTGATGCCATAGTAGTAGGAGTTTCAGCTGGCGGTTTTAAAGTTCTGGAAAAACTGATCACCGGCTTAAGAAATGATCTTCTGAACCCTGTGATCATTGTTCAGCATATTGGAACCAATGCTGAAAACTATATTGTGACTTATTTAAATGAACAAACACCATTAAAAGTCAAAGAGATTGAAGAAAAAGAGATAATCAGGGGTGGAACTATTTATTTTGCCCCTCCCAACTATCATGTTCTGGTGGAAAGAGATAAGCGTTTTTCATTGACGACGGAAAAACGGATCTCTTATGCCAGACCGTCAATCGATATTTTATTTGAGACGGCGGCAGAAGCATATCTTGATAGGCTGCTGGGGATTGTTTTGACAGGGGCTAATTCGGACGGGAAAAATGGCTGCAGAGCCATAAAAAAATGGGGCGGACATGTTCTGGTCCAGGACCCGGATGAAGCTGAGTATAGTGAAATGCCATTATCGGTGATTGAAGACAGTCAGCAGGATGAAATTATGTCAATAGCAGAGATGATAGATTACATAAACCATAATCATTAAGGAGGATGACAGAGTGGATGATAAAATGCGAGTGTTGATGGTTGATGATAAACCGGAAAATTTATTTGTACTGGAAACACTCTTGCAGGAAGAAGATATTATAATGGATAAAGCAACCTCTGGAAATGAAGCTCTGGAGATGCTTTTAGAAAATGATTATGCCTTGGTGCTGATGGATGTGCAGATGCCGGGTATTGATGGATTTGAGACCGTGGAACTGATGAAAGGGATGAAAAAGACCAAGTATATTCCGATTATTTTTATCACCGCCATCAGTAAGGAAGAGCATTTTGTATTTCAGGGTTATTTTGTTGGCGCCGTTGATTATATTTATAAGCCAATTGAGCCAATGATTTTAAAAAGTAAAGTCAGGGTATTTGCGGAACTCCATAAACAGAAAGCAGTAACTATAGAACAATCGCAGCAGCTTAACGAAAAAGTAAATGAACTTCAGGAAGTTAAGAAACAGTTGCTGGAACTCAATAAGCAGCTTCTGGAAATCTCTAATAGAGATGCCTTAACGGGTATTGCAAACCGACGTGCCTTTGACGAAATGCTGCACAAGGAGTGGTTGAGATCAGATAGAGAAGAAACAGAACTAGCTGCGCTGATGATCGATATCGATTATTTTAAAAATTACAATGATTTTTATGGACATCTTCGGGGGGATGAGGCACTGATAGCGGTGTCACACGCGATTGAAAAATCGATTAAACGACCCATCGATTTTGCGGCCAGATTTGGGGGTGAAGAATTTTCGGTCATTTTACCCAATACCGGGATAGAAGGTGCAATAAATGTATCAGAAAGAATTCTTCGCGAGGTAACGGGGCTGAAAATAGAAAATAGAGGGATCGGAGAACAGGGAATCCTTACTGTCAGTGTGGGAATGACTGTTAAAGATACTTCCTGTTTGACAGCGGAAAAACTGGTTGATCGTGCTGATCGTGCCCTTTATAGAGCAAAACGGGAGGGGCGCAACCGGTGTTGCATGTTTAAATTAGAGCTTGATGGCTTACCAGAGTAAACATCAATTATTTTGATAAAGCAAAAAGATTCAGATTTAAAATAGTAATTCGAGTAAATAAAAAGAGGGCAGTTATGAGTCTTAAAATGAGTGGTCTTTTAGATATTGAAAAATACCTGCTGCTGGAGCTGGTTTATTATCATCTGCCTGCCTTTTATCAGGAACAGATTTCTAGACAAACACCTCTAGCGCTCGATCTTTATATCGATCTGATTCCGCAGTGCAAAAATGCCATGGTACCACAACTGATTGATTCATCGAAAAGGATGGTAAGTTTTTCAAAAAAACGTCAGAGGCATTTTCAAAGAGTCTTTGCGACCAGCGACAATCTCGCTGACTTGCGAGTAACTGGGTATATAAACGATAATTTTGGAGCTTGTGGCAATACTGGGAGTTGGGATAAAACAAGCCTGGTTGCATTGGCTCTGGAAGATAGTTCAGGAAATGGTGCGGTTGTATTCAGCGGATGTGAAAACCGGCAAATAAGTGGGATTGTTCTGGACTGGGGCGGTTGTCTGCTGGCATCTGTGGGGATTGATACCAGGCATCATCGAAAGGCGATAGATTTTTATGATCATTCTATGCGGGATATTACTGGAGAGCGTAATCTTTTTGGTCATTCTAAAGGGGGAAATCTTGCCACCTATGTGTTTATCAACCGACTGACTGAAAAGACCAATGCCTACTGCGTTAATGCCCAGCCTTATTGTTGGCCGGCGATGAATGAAATACAGAAAGAAGCTCTTAAAAGCGAGCGGTATGAATATATTGTCCATCAGAATGATCCGACAAGAAATACCGGTTATGTGTCCTATATCAGTCGGATTGCACCGCTTAATCGTTATTCGGGAAGAGGTTTGATAGATATTCATAATTTTGGCGGGGTCAGTTTTGATTCTTATGGTAATCTGGAAGGCACTCGGGTGATCAGGGAAACAAGAAATGCCCTTCAAGCCCGAATTTTTAATGATTACAGTATGGAAAAACGCTGGTCACATAATGAATGTGTGGCACGTTTTCGGCAACAGGCAATAGAGATAAAATCGCTGCCACGTCTATTCAGTATGGCCTTAGATGAACTGCTGTTGGTTGTACAGGCTGAAACAGCTGTAATTTGGCTTAAGGATGAAGATGAGGGCGGCGAATTTATTTATCCGCTGATCATTAAAAGAAAAAGCGGGGATGATTTTTATCAATTAAAACTCAGAAAAGGGGAGGGGTTGGTCACCCGGGCTGTCTTTGATGGAATGCCGCTTTTACAGAGAAAACCGGACCAGGCGGAAGTCAGAACAAGCAGACAAATGACTGGAATTAGCATAACTTCTTTAATTGCTGTACCGCTGGGGATTGATGAAAAAGAAGTGTTTGGGGCACTGGAGCTGACTAACAAAATAAGAGGAGTATTTTCACTTGAAGACTTTGCCTTAGTTAATGAGATAACCCTGATAATGCTCGAACTCTTTAGACAGTCAGGAGAATCACTGGCAATTTTCAAAGACTTTTCTTTGTTGCAGTTAAAAAAACATGGACAGCGCCTTTTTTCAGTGGAACGATTCAGTTATACTGAAGTCTATTATAAAAATCAAGATGAACAGCAAATGTTTTATGAAAAAATAATCGGAAAGCGATTGGCAGCAGGAGAAAGACTGATTTTTAACCGGCAAAGTTTTACGGCAGAAATGAGAGACCCCCTTAAACGCTTATATGACCAGGAATATTTCGACTTTTTTGCAAACTTTGATTCCCGGAAAGTAAAAGTGAAAACATATCTAAAGCAATTTTTGAAAAATTTGGACTATTATCGAATGGACCTTTCGGAGTTGGTCAGACTATTTGGAATGGAGGATATTCTTAAAACGTCTGTCAGGGACCTTGAGGATAAAAAATATGTTTTAATGTTTTACGGGTTGACCAGGATTAAAAATCCCAAGATACTAATTGTAAAACAGCCCATGTTGATAGAACCTGCGGTTTTTAATGTTTTATGCGAGCACTTAAAAAAGGTGTCCAGAAAAAAAATGATGACGGTTGTGGTGCTGAAGCTGGAAAAAGTTTGAATTGTCATGAATCATGTAGAAGGCTTTTATTATAAAATTTGCGGGTATTTGAAATAGTGAAATGATTTACGTGGTGATACGATATGTACGAAGAAATGGTCCTGGGAATCTTTATAAGGAGGTTCTGTTTGGATAAAAAATTTAAGGAGTAAGAGATGAAGACGTTAATTGTATATTTTTCACATGAGGGAAATATGGACCTGGTAGCCAGAAATATAGCCGCCAATCAGGCAGCTGAACTTTATCGGTTGATCCCCAGCAAGGAATATCCAACCGGTAAAGTCAGCAAATATGTTTGGGGTGGAAAAAGCGCAACTTTTGCCGAAAAACCAAGGCTGACTAATGAAGCTATTGATTTAAAGCCTTATGAAGTCATTATTATTGGAACTCCGGTATGGGCCAGCACAGTGGCTCCTCCATTAAATACTTTTTTCAGCGATTATCAGTTTAGTGATAAAAAGATTATTCTTTTGGCAACTCATCGGGGCGGGAGTCCTAAAAAGTGTTTGGCCAAAATGGAAGAAAATCTTTCTGATAACGAAATTATAGGCAGTTTTGAGTTTACCGAACCAAAAGATAACCAGGGGCCGCAATTTGATGAGAAAATTCAACAAATCCGCCAGCTGATTCTATAAGAATCAGCTCTTTTTTATTTATAAGCCATTCACGCAGTTGATTGGGTACTCATTATTGGTTACAGCCAAAAAATTTGACCAGACCGTCTGGTGCATTTTTTCAAAGGCTTGAATGGTTGTACCGGCAGTATGGGGAGCAAATATCAGTTTATAGTGACAGGGATCGGGAAGATTTAATAGTGGATTATCCAGGGTAACTGGTTCTGGATAAAGGGTATCCAGTCCGGCACCGGCAATATTCTTGTTTTTCAGTGCCGTAGCCAGATCTTCCTGGACTATCAGCTCGCCCCGGGCGGTATTGATTAATAGGGCAGAGGGCTTCATCAGAGAAAACAGTTCCTGATTCACAATACCAGTAGTCTCTGGGGTTACAGCTAGATGCAGGCTTATTATATCGCAGTTTTTACAGAGATCTTGAAGCGAGAGTGACGCGATGCCAAGTTTTTCTTCCAGCTCTGGTTTTGGTGTCCGGTTAAAATAACTGACTTTACAGCCAAAAGCTTTTAGTCGTTTGGCGGTTTCTATACCGATTGCACCTAAACCAATCAGACCCACATGGGCGCTCGCCAGTTCAGGGATTCCTTCAAGTATAAATGACCCTTTGGCCTGCATCTGTTTACCGTTTCGAACCAAAAAATCGCCTTCAAACAGGCGTCTTTGTAATGCGAGCATTAATAGAATGGTCTGTTCGGCAACCGCTCCGGAATTGGCAGCGGTATTGTTACAGACATAGATGTTTTTTTTGCGGGCTGCTTCCAAATCAATTTTGTTGTAGCCTACCCCTTCAGAGTGGATCAGTTTAAGTTTAGGCATATTTTCTATGAGCTTACTGCTGATTTCTCTAATGGCATCAGCAAAAATAAAATCTGCATCTGCTCCAATTTCTAAAATTTTCTCATCTTTTTCCAGTTCTTCAGCATAGATAAATTCCCAGTCATTCGGGATAATCGAGAGATCAGAAAATTTTTCGATACGTTTTTTTGAGGTAAGGATCAGTACTTTTGTCATCATTGTCCTCCAATAGGTTTTAGGTCATTATACAATGAGAACGGTCTCACACGCAATGAATAAAGTAAATTATCTGAGTATGGAGGTTTCATGGTCGCCTATAAATTTTAGCTTAGAGGTGGACCAAGGAGAGCGGCTAACTGCTTTGAAGCATCGGTACTGACGATGGCGATAACTTCGTCTTTGGCCTGGATAAGGGTATCTCCATGGGGAATCAGGAGTTTGCTATCACGAATGATTGCGGCAAATATACAGTCTGCAGGTAATTGCAGCTCAGTCAAAGAAGTACCGTTAGCAGGAGATTTTGGATGGACTTTCTCCTCAACCAGCGAAAAAGATCCCTGGTGGAGTTTTAATAATGTCATCATGCTGCCCAGTGACATTTCTTCAGCGACTAGGGTGCCAATCAGCTCAGCCTGGTTCAATGCTACATCCACACCCATTTCGGGGGTATAGAGCCAGGCATTTTTGGGGTTTTTAATACGTGCAACAATTCGTGGGACCTGGTATTCCTGACGGGCAATTGAAGCAGCAACCAGATTAACTTCATCTGAACCGGTTACGACAGCTAGCACATCGGCATCAATGATACCGGCAGACTCTAAAATTTCGGGATGAGAGCCACTTCCAAGAATCAGGTTTTGAGTCTGAAAGTCGTTTTTAAGCTGTTCGATCTGTTTTATTCTATTTTCGATCAGCCGGACCTCATGTCCGGCTTCCAGAAGAAGTGATGCCAGATATGATCCCACTTTCCCGCCACCTACGATAATAATTTTCATAGTACACCACCTTTCACAGTCCCAGCAGAGACTCAAGCTTATTGACAGACAGGGATGAGACTACCAGATGCAGGCGGTCCCGGTTTTCAAAAGTCGTATTCAATAGTGGAATAAGTGTCTGATTTCCACGATTGATGGAAATAACTGAGATTTCTCCGGGAATTGACAGATCAGCAACTTTTCGACCAACCAATAGGGTTGGTATTTCAATTTCCAATATATCCACATTGCCGATGCTCATTGAGACATTAAAATGGGAAAAGCTGATTAGATCAGCTACTCGGTTGACTCCCCAGGACATTGGGTCAAAAACCAGTAAGCCCAGGCGATTGTAAATATCTGATTTGCGCGGATCGTGTAAGGCGCATACGACCCGGGGGACGTTGAAAAAAAGACGTGCAATTCTGGCGATTAAGACGTTGGCTTCATCATTAGAAGTTACTGCAGCCAGGGCATCACACTGCTCAATGCCTGCTTTTAACAGGACATCGCGATCAAAACCTACGCCGGTTATTTGAGTACCTTTAAAGTCTTTTTCCAGATGGGAAAAAGTACGGGGGTCCTGATCGATAACAGCAAGTCCCACATCATCTTGTCCTAGCCTTTTGGCCAGTCCAGATCCAATTCGGCCGCAACCTACAATAATTATTCGCATCTTCATGCTCCTTTCTTTTGTTTTTTACTAAGCATTCTTAGGATGGCTTTTCTGATCTCATCCACCAGAATTAAAACCGGAACCCAGATCGTCAGATATAGCCAGTCTATGGGCAGTAGCGGACCGGTGTTGAAAATTCCGTGAAGGAATGGGGTATATGAGAGAATAGAAAACAGGGTCAATTCGCAGGCAATCCCAACTAATATCATCCGGTTGCGAAAAGGGCCAACGTAAAAAATAGAAGCCCGTTCGGTCCGGCAGTTAAATACAATAGCTATTTGTGTAAAAACAATAGCTCCCAGTGTCATGGTAGTGGCAACCCGATATAGTTCACCTGATCCGACCATAGGAATTTGCGGCCAGCCGTACTGCATATATTTAAAGAAAAATGCTGACATGGCAATAGAACCTTCCATGATGCCGTAAAACAGAAAAGCTCGGATTAATAGTGGCCGATGGAGAAGATGTTCTTTTCTGGACCGCGGGGGACGCTCCATGACGCCTTCTTCCGGCAATTCAACCCCCAGGGCGATGGCAGGTATCATATCGGTTCCTAAATCAACTGCCAGAATCTGCATTATTGTCAGGGGGAGGGGGATAGTGCCTTGAGAAAAGAGAAAGAAAATAAAGGGCACTGCTTCCGGGACGTTGCTGTTTAAAATATAGGTGGCAAATTTTCTGATATTACTGTATACCCCCCGGCCTTCTTCCACGGCATTGACAATCGAGGCGAAATTATCATCAGTAAGAATCATATCAGCGGCTTCCTTGGCCACATCAGTTCCGCTGATTCCCATTGCTATACCGATATCAGCTTTTTTAAGGGCTGGAGAGTCATTAACACCGTCCCCGGTTACAGCAACAACATTTTCCATTTCCTGAAGGGCTGTTACAACCCGAAGTTTTTGTTCCGGTGCAACTCGGGCAAAGATGATATCATTGCCAAGAACATTTTTTAAAGCGTCGTCATCCATAGCATCGAGCTCTACACCAGTTACAATTATGGGATGGTCGCTTTCTACTATTCCGATGCGACGGGCAATGCTTTCAGCTGTCAGGCCGTAATCACCGGTAATCATGATGATCTTAATTCCTGCCTGGTGACATTTTTTAACCGCTTCACTGACTTCCGGTCGTGGTGGATCAGCCATTGCTATCAGGCCAAGAAAAGTAAGTTCTCGCTCAATCGTTTCGGGTGTATAGGCACTTAAGCGCTCAGGCAGCTGCATATCTTTAGTCAGTGGTCTCATTGCGATAGATAACACTCTAAGTCCTTTGCGGGCATAAGCATCGTTCTGGTTCATAATGCTGTTACGGATTGATTCTTTAAGGGGCAGAATATTCCCGTCCTGCTGATAAAAGCTGCACAAATCCAAAACTTCTTTGGGAGCCCCTTTTACACAGGCAAGCTGTTTCAAATCCGACTCTTCTTCAGAAACCTGATGGACGGTAGACATTCGTTTGCGATAAGATTCAAAAGGCAATTCACGAATCCGGGGCTGTTTTTTAAGCTCGGCTTCCAGATCAAGACCAGCCTTTTGAGCAGCAACAATAAGTGCTGCTTCAGTCGGATCACCTAGGATCGAATAGTGCTTTTTCTCCTGGTCGGGAGCCAGCAGGCGGGCATTATTGCAAAAACTGGCGCATCTAAGAAGGCTTTTTAGATCCGGTATATCTGCCAGACTGATACTTTCTTCATTGATTAGAAGCTGGCCTGCAGGGTCGTAACCAACCCCTGATAAATGAACCTGATTGCCAATTAAAAAAACATCACTGACGGTCATTTCATTTTGCGTAAGCGTTCCAGTTTTATCGGTACAGATAACAGTTGTACAACCCAAGGTTTCCACGGCTGAAAGTCTTTTAATCAGGGCATTTCTTTTAGCCATTCGCTTGACACCCATAGCCAGTGAAAGGGTGACTGTAGGCAAAAGGCCTTCGGGAATAAAGGCGACGATCATCCCCATGGCAAAGATAAAGCTTTCGGTGATGTTAACCTGAGCCAAAAGGATGGCCAGAATAAAAAAGAGAATCCCCATACTGATAGCCATTGTGGATACCAGACGGGTAATACGTCCCATTTCTATCTGCAGGGGACTGGGGGACTCAACCAGGTTTTGGGTGAGATCAGCAATTTTCCCGAATTCAGTATTCATTCCTGTGGCAAAAACGACCGCTTTACATGAGCCAGAAGCAGCACTGGTACCGGCAAAAATCAGATTGGGCTGTTCGGAACGACCGAGATCGCTGCGAAGACTGGAATCTTTTGTTTTGTGAACGGGATGAGACTCGCCGGTCAGCACGGACTGATCGGCCTTGAAATCGTTGGAATCCACTAGCCGGGCGTCGGCAGATATACGATCGCCTTCGGAAAGAATCATCAGGTCTCCAGGTACCAGTTCATCGGCTGAGACCTTCGTTTCCTGACCATCACGAATTACTCGAGCATAGGTAGGGAGTAGCTTATTAAGGGCTTCTACGGCTTTTTCAGCCTGAAATTCCTGCCAGAAGCTGAACAGGCCGTTGATGATATTTACCAGCCAAATAGCGATGGCCAGTTGGGGAAGACCTGCAATCAGAGCCACCACTCCGCCAATCCATAAAAGGATAGCCATGAGGTGAGTAAAATTGGCAAAAAGTTTTAAGAACAGCGGCTTTCCTTTTTTTTCCTGGAGGGTGTTGGGGCCCGAGGTTTTGAGTCGATCTGTAGCTTCCTGGGTGCTTAAACCAGAAATAGAGGTTTTAAGAAAGGGATAAACATCGTTTGCAGAAATATTTTCTACAGTCGATTCTAAGTCGGGTATTGTTTGTGACTGCATTGCGATCACCTCTTTTGGCAGCCAAAATAGGGAGAGATTTGTTCAATCTGAATATACCCTATTTATGGGTCCGCGAACATGAATTCAAAGATGTGAAGATAAAATATTCATCGAAACAGATAAAATACAGTTAAAAATATTAGATTAATTTAATTTTTGTGATATAATGTAGTAAACGTTTTACAATAGGGTGTTTACCTGCGAGTATAAAAAAGGAGTGGTACGATGAGCTATCGGATATTTGAAGAATTTCCTTTTTCCTATGATATGGAAACGCTGGATAAAGAATTACATTTACGTGGAAATGAAGCGATGCTTGACATTCTGGAAGAGCTTTATGAAACGGTTAAAAGGATTACCAGACCCAAAGCGATATACTTTGAGGCCAAGATTACTGAAAAAACTGAAGACTACGTAAAAATTGATGACGTAAAGTTTGAGAGTCAGCTGCTGCACGGCTATGTGGAGGAAGGCGATACTGTTTTTCCTTATATTGTTACAGCCGGTACTGAGATTGATGAATTCTATCAGGGATTAAAGGATTCTATGGAGCTTTTCCTGATTGATGAAGTCATGAACCTTTTAGTGAATACCGGAAAAGTATTTGTTTTTAAACAAGTGCAAGCAGAAACAGCTTGGCCAAGAATTCAGGATTATGTGCCGGGAAACGGCGAGGAATGGTCAACTGAGGAACAGAGCAGATTATTTGAAATGTTTGAAGGCCAAACGAAAAAAATTGGCGTAAGTCTCGGTGAAAATTTCTTTGTACTGCCGGGACGATCGACCATCGGGGTTGTATCATTAAAAAAATAAAGTTAACGCCATAAGACAAAATGTCTTATGGCGTTATTTTTATTCTTCATCCCAGTCTTCAGTCAAAGTGCTGGCTTCATTTTTTATCTCATCTACAGTTTTTGCAAAAATATTTTTACTGTCATTTTTTGAAGAATGTCGCTTAAGCAGCTTTGAACGGCGATTCATTATTTCAGCCAGATAACCACCTTGAAACATTTTTGGTTCAAAAGACATGATAAAGGCCTTGGGTTCATATTCACTGATAATTTCAAATAAACGCTTTTCATGTTTTCGGCGAGTTAGAATATCAAGGTTTGTCCTTTTTCCGGCCTTTCCCTGACCAGAATAAACAGTAACTCCAAAACCTTCATGTCGGAGTTTTTCAACGAGTTCATCGTTATTATGCTCAATATTAACGGATAGACTGGAAAATCCAATTGCCATTTTTTGTTCGACATAAATCCCCAGGATCAGACCGAGAGCAAAACCGACAGCATAGACGATCATTTCAATAATACTCTGTTCTCCAGATAAGACAATAGCCAAGCCAAAGATATAGATCAAAGCTTCCATAAAACCAAAAAAACCGGTAAGGACCTTCAGATTTTTGACCATTGAGATGGTTCTGAGTGTAAGCATGGGAACATATAGCAGCTGAACAAAAAGAATTAGAAAAAGTTTGGTCATGGAAAACCTCCTCGAATTGAATTACATTTATATGGTAACATAAAAACGCCTAAAGTTCGAATGGCCTTTTGTTCTGATTACCAGGCTGGCAAAAAAACATTATTAAAGCACATTAGAATATTGATAAGAAATTAGAAAATGTGAAAAAATTAATCTTTAATTAGCATCGGTATTCAGTTATAATGAAACGATATTAGTTAAAGGAGTCAAACATGAAGAAACATTTAAATGGCATTCTGATAGGGGTAAGTTTCGTTCTTTTATCGACACTCTTATACAGTCTGCATTATCTTTTATTTCACGATGCCCATCATATTTTCATTTATTTACTTGGTGATATTGCATTTTTACCCGTAGACGTATTGCTGGTCTCAATAATTTTTCATAAGATAATTGAGGATCGGGACAAGGAAGAGCGGCTAAAAAAAATTAATATGGTTGTAGGTGTGTTCTTTTCAGAAGTGGGAGTAGAGCTGATTCGCTTATTTAGGGAGACGGCAGTTTTTGATGAGAAGGAAGCAGTGGTTATTGAATCGAACTGGGAAGAAAAAGACTATAAAAATGCGCTGAAGATATTAAAAAATAGTCGTATTAAGCTGGCACTGAAAGGCGATGATCTGGTCCAACTTGAAAAACTGTTGACTGCAAATGAAAGACTGTTTGTAGAAATGCTGCAAAATCCCATTATGAGTGAGCATGATACCTTTTCAGATCTGGTATTGTCGATTTCGCATGCTCAACAGGAGCTGAGTCATCGAAATGATCTTAGGCAGCTCGGAAAAAATGATGCCGAACACATAATGGTTGATATTGAGCGATTTCTTAAGTTTCTTCTGCTTGAATGGCTGATGTATATGAATCACTTAAAAGATGAATATCCCTATATGTATTCCCTGCTTTTAAGAAAAAATCCGCTAAAACCACTTGGGAGTGTTGAAATTGCCTGATTCAGGCCATTTCAACACGGTTTCGGCCATTTGATTTGGCCAGATAAAGAGCATCATCGGCTCTTTTAAAGCAGGTATCCAGATGGTTTCCAAACTGACTGCTTATTAAGGTAACACCAAAACTTGAGGTAAAACGGATTTGACCCTGTTCAGAAGCAAGGCTGAGGTTTTCGATGTGAATACGGATTGTTTCGGCAATTTCGGTAGCTTCGGTCAGGTTTTCGACGGGACCAGCAATTTGAAATTCCTCACCACCCCAGCGTGATACGATAAATAAGTCAGGAACAGATTCTTTCAAGGTTTTGGCAACTTGAATCAGGACCTGATCACCGGCAAGATGGCCATAAGTATCGTTGACCAGCTTGAAATGATCAATATCAAGAAGAATTAATGCGATTCTTTTATTTGCCTGCATTTGGAGCAGACGATTTTCGAATTCTTTACGGTTTAAAAGCCCTGTAAGTCCGTCATGGGCAGACATATAATTGAGCTTTTCATTGGCTTGGGTTAATTCCAGGTTTTGCAGGGAATTTTCAAAATAATAGCGGTAAAGATAGGTTGAAATAACAACAACAGCAATAAAGAAAATACTGCCATTAATTAAACTGTTAAAGCGCGAGGCCTCATTGTTCTGAAAAATAAAAAGACCTGCTACAAAAATAACATATGGTGGAAAAAGAACATATAGATTAGTCGGAAAGGCTATCAGTAGTGCTACACACGCCATTAAAAGATTGGTAATGTAGACGTTGATAGAATCGTTGTGCAGCTGATCCAGGCCGTTTATTAGACTCAATAGAACAAGAATGACGGATATCGTCACGGGGATTAGTGCATCCCAGTCGGCACATTTTGCGGACAAAGTTTTTCTGAACAGAATCCAAAAAATTGCAATTAACAAAAGTATAGAGTGAAGACAGAGATAAAAATAATAAAGCCAGCTTTCAAAAGGGCCATTGATTAAACCGCTGATATCATTGAATAAAATCAGTAAAGGTTCAATGAACAGCATAGCGATAAAAAAATAAGTGACGCGATTAAAATTTGTTATATTAGTTTGCTGCCTGATTGATTTTGCAAAGGGGTCAGGTGCGATGTTTTTACTAAAGATATTATTTTTCATAAATTCTGCTTTCAGGAAAAGATTAGAATGTTTCTAAAGCATATTATAACCTATTTTTTATAAAATTCAAATTTGAATATTCCTTAGAAAAAATGAAGAATTATGATGGAAATACAGGCTAATTTATAATGGTGAAGGCAGGCTGAAAGAATTATGAGTAAAGCATAATGATAAAAATTAATTATATTATATGACTAGAAAAAGGAGAAAAAGATGATTGGTGCAATCATTGGGGACGTTGTTGGTTCTCGCTTTGAATTTGATAACTTCAGAAGTAAAGACTTTGAATTGTTTACTAAAGACTGTTTTGTAACTGATGATAGTATTATAACTTTAGCAGTTGCTAAAGCAATAATGGAAGCAGGAAAAGCTGGAGCATTGGGACAGGGAGAAGGTTTTGCTAACCGAGAATACTATCTGCGGCTGGAAAAAGATGTAGTCTATTATATGCAAAAGATCGGACGTAAATATCCAGGTTGCGGATATGGGGGACGTTTTGGGCAGTGGATTTTTAGTATCGACCCCAAACCCTATAACTCATTTGGTAATGGAGCAGCTATGCGGATCAGCCCGGCTGCCTGGGCAGCCGGAAGTGAACAGGAAGCAAGGCTTTTTTCCGAAATTATTACCAGAGTGACCCATAACCATCCGGAAGGACTTAAAGGTGCTGAGGCGGTAGCACTGGCAGTATTTATGGCTAAAAATAATGCATCGAAAGACGAGATACGCGAGCGAATGGATTATTTTTATCAGCTGGATTTTACAATTGATGAAATAAGAGGAAGCTATGCTTTTAATGAAACCTGTCAGGAAACTGTTCCCCAGGCAATTGTTGCATTTCTGGAGTCAGATTCCTTTGAAGATGCCATTCGAACAGCTATCTCTGTAGGAGGGGATTCGGATACTTTAGCTGCAATTACTGGCTCTATTGCAGAAGCTTATTATGGGGTTCCTGAAGAGATAAGTCGCCAGGCACTTTCTTATCTGGATGAAGAAATGCTTTTAATCTATCAGGAATTTTTGAAGTTTATGAAAGAAGGACCTGAGCGGCTTGTGGTTAGAGAAGCCTATCAGGATGAAATAAATAAGATTATCAAAGAAGGGTATAAACATTTTCCTAAAGATCGCAGTCTTGAAGAATACATGAGTGATAATTCTCAGGAAGATGCATATGGAAACCGTTATGTACTGGAAAATAAGGGGGAAATTCTTTGTTCCCTTATTATTTTAAGACTTAAATCAATAGCAGGACTTCCAGTTTTTGGGATTGGTTCGTTGATAACCCATGATAATCTGACAGGAAAAGGTTATGCGACTACATTATTAAAAACTTGCATTAGTCAGATTGAAATAAAATCGGACGGATATATTTTTTTATATTCAGACATCAGACCAGAATTTTATCAAAAATTATTCTTTAAAATTCTACCTCAAACACTTCAGAAAATAGAAAAAAGCACCTGTATGGTCAGGTGCGGGGAAGCTAACTGGGAAAAACTTCTTTCAGTTTCCTGTGAAAGTATACCAGAATACTTTTAGTATTCAGACACCTCTATAATTTTAGAGGTTTTTTTTATTCAACTTTAAAATAGGGTTTGATTTCAAAGGGGATCAGTTTATGGATTCGCTTGCTTTCAGAGATGATTTCGTCAATTCGACTTTCATCGATATGCATCATGGTAAAGTGCAGACTGGTTAGATAGTCAAGACACTCGTCAGCCGTGCAGTCAAATTCACCACTGTCGTAGGCTAGTTTGACAGCCAATGAAGATGACATGGCAGCATGGGCGATCATGGATATTTCATCTGGACACCGTTTAAGATTGAGACCGTAATGACGGTCATGAATTTTGTACAGATAGACATTAGCTTTGGTAAAATTATCGGCAAACCGATCATCTGCCCGTTCTCTGGCAAAACGCATAACTTTTTCATCGTAGAGATGCATCATATCGAAGAGCCTGATTTCAACAGCGGTACTGACTTGTAAATCGGTAGGATTATCCTTGAAGTATTCGACATAAAGTTTTAAAGCTACCCGATTTTTAAGGTCGATTACCATTTTATCGCCGACTTCTCCAGCCAGTTGAGATTTGGACTTAAAATAATAAGTGATTAAGGGTTTGGTAATTTCACATCTTTCGGCAATTTCACCCAGATAGGTCGCCTTATAGCCTTTCTCGTAAAATAACTCAGTGGCAACCTGTAGGATGTTTTCTTTTTGATTTTTCATTATAGTCTCACTTTATTTTGATACTTTCATTGTATACTGTAACATAGTTAAGATCAAGAAATGTTTTAATTTCAGTCAAAAAACTTTACCGGTAAAATTTTACTATTGACAATTCGTAAATTCAGCGTTATACTGCAGTTACTTTACCGGTAAAATATTTGTAAATCGATTATGAACTACAAATGCTTGATTGAACGCAGCATTTTAAGTTAAACGAAAAGTAAGTTATAACAGGATTGTAAACGATGGCCCATCATTTAATCTGATTGTTCAGAATCAGTAAATGCGGCAAAAAAGGAGAAAAAAGTTGATTATTATTGGAGAAAAAATTAACGGAGCGATTCCGTCAACCGCCAAAGCGATTGCGGCTAAGGATGCTGAATTCATTAAGAATCTGGCCATTAAACAGGCAGAAGCAGGCGCAGATTATATTGATGTCTGTGCATCAGTGGATGATGACATTGAAATGGAAACCATGAAATGGTTAATTGATATCGTACAGGAAGCGGTAGATACCCCTATTGCTGTAGACAGTCCTAATGTTTTCACTTGTATTGAATCCATGAAACTTTGCAAAAAACCGGGATTATTCAATTCAGTTTCCATGGAAGGGGACAAAATTGACGCGGCTTTTAAAGCGCTGGCTGATACCGAATGGGAATGTGTTGCTCTGTTAAACAGTGACAAAGGGATTCCTAAAACAGCCAAAGACCGTCTGGATGTATTCCACGACATTATGGCTAAATGTAAAGAATACGGCATTGATCCTTCCCGTATGCACATCGATCCATTGATTGAAATGCTTTGTACATCAGAAGATGGTATCAATATGGTTACTGAAGTTATCCGTGAAATTAAAAAAGCCTACCCGACTATTCATGTCACCGGTGCGGTTTCAAATATTTCCTTCAACCTGCCAGCTCGTCGAATTGCCAACCAGGCTTTTGCAGTGCTTGCTATGAATGCCGGCATGGACTCCTTCATCCTGGATCCACTAAACAAGGACATGATGGGAATGCTTTTTGCCACTGAAGCCATGATGGGTGAAGATGAGTACTGTATGGAATATATCGGCGCTTTCCGCGAAGGTATTTTTGTAAAATAAATAATTTTTGCACACACAAAGATAAAAAATAAAATTAAATTCTAAGGAGAAAGAATATGTCAACAATTGCAGAAGTAAAAACACTGGTAGAAACTGGAAAATCTAAAAAAGTAGGAGCTGCTGTACAGGCTGCTTTGGATGCAGGCGTAGTTGCTCAGGAAATCCTGGATGGCATGATCGAATCCATGGGCGTTGTCGGAGAAAAATTCTCAGCTGGTGAAATTTTTGTTCCAGAAATGCTGATTGCTGCCAAAGCAATGTCAAAAGGCGTAGATATTTTAAAACCGGTTATGGCTGGTGAAAATTCTACTTCTTTAGGAACCTGTATTATGGGAACTGTTGCCGGAGACCTGCATGATATCGGTAAAAACCTGGTTGTTATGATGCTTGAAAGCTCAGGATTTGACATGGTCGACCTGGGTGTGGATGTACCAGCAGACAAATTCGTTGAAGCGGTTAAAGAAAACGATAATGTAGTTTTAGTTGCCTGCTCTGGTCTGTTAACTACTACAATGCCAGCTTTAAAAGAAGCAGTTCAGACTGTAAAAGCTGCTTATCCTGAACTTCCAGTTATCGTTGGTGGAGCTCCTGTAACACCTGAGTACGCTGCAGAAATCGGTGCCGACGGATACGCACCAGATGCTGGTAGCTCTGCTTCTAAAGCTAAAGAACTGATTGGCGCATAAGTTCATTTTGGGACTGTTTAGTTTGAGCAAGAAACTAGATAGATTAGGGTTTTTAGATAAGTAAAATCATAATATACAGAAATTGAGGGAAAAAATGTTAACGATAAAAGAAAATCTTAAAGAAGTTATGAAGGGTTCTGCCGGAAAACCCGACAGATTTGTTAAACAGTATGAACCATTTGAAGTAATTATGGAAGTGCCTTTGGGAGTAGAATTTAGATACGGTGAAACATGGAAAGATCATTGGGGTATCACATGGCAGTGGCCAGAAGGACAACTTGGTATGTTCCCAGTACATTCTGATGGATTAGCAGTTATTAAAGATATTACTGAGTGGAAATCAGTCCTTAAAAAACCTGAAATCCCGACTTCTGATGAAGCTTGGGCAGCAGCCGTTGAGCATGTGAGCAAAGTTGACCGAAATGAAAAATATGCGACTGCTTTCTTTGCACCAGGAATTTTTGAAATGACCCATCATTTAATGGGAATCGAAAATGCACTGATGGCTCTTTACGAAGAACCTGAAGCGATGGAAGAACTGATTGAGTTCTTGGCAGAATATGAACTTGCATTTGCCAAAGTAATGATGGAAAAACTCGATATTGATGCCATTCTTCACCATGATGACTGGGGTAGCCAGATTTCGACATTTGTTTCTCCAGCAATGTTCGAAGAGTTCTTCTTACCAGCTTACAAAAAAATCTATGGCTTCTATAAAGAAAACGGAATTGAAGTGATTGTACATCATAGTGACTCTTATGCAGCAACACTTGTACCATACATGATCGAAATGGGAATTGATGTATGGCAGGGAGTTATGAACACTAATAACATTTCAGAACTGGTTGAAAAATATGATGGTCAAATTACATTCATGGGCGGTCTTCATAGTGGAACCGTCGATTACCCAGATTGGGAAAAAGATGTTGTTAAAAAGCAGGTTGAAGAAACTTGTCGTGCAAATGGAAAGACTTCGTTTATTCCTTGCCAGACATCGGGTCTGCCAATTGAGAACTTCGAAGGCGTTATTGCTTATATTGATGAGTGTCTCGATGAAATGAGCAAAGAACTGTTCTAAATCAATTTCACAACTTATAATCCCCTTCAACAAGTCAGTTCAAAAGAACTGGCTTGTTGTTTTATATGGATAAATTGTTAACTGATTTTATATAATACCAGGTTAGCGACAGCCCAGGTTAGGATTATTTTATTTCAATATCAGAGGCCAAGCCTTTGTTAAAATTGACTGATTCGAAATGCAGTGATACACTTAAGAACATATATTAAGGTCAAAAGCTAAGTACTTTATCGGTGAGGGAAAAATGGAGATACAAAAGGTTTCTATTATTGGTCTGGGTGCATTGGGGATTCTGTTTGGTCATCAGATTGCAAAAAATATTGGTTCGGATTTTTCCGTGATTGCCGATCAGCAGCGAATCGAAAAATACAAAAGCCAGGGTGTTTTTTGTAACAGTCAAGTTTGTGAATTTTCCTATCAATTGCCTGAAGAAGAACAAGTTGCTGATTTGATTATCTTCAGTGTTAAATATGATGGTCTGGAAGATGCAATTCAAGCAGCTCAAAACCACGTGGATGAAAAGACTATCTTTATTTCTCTGCTTAATGGCATCATCAGTGAGAATGTGATTGCTGAAACGTTTGGTGATAAAAATCTGATCTGGTCTGTGGCCCTGGGGATGGACACTATTAAAGAAGGAAATCGTCTGACTTATACGAATCCTGGAATGATCTGCTTTGGGGAACAAAATGGTAATGACTACTCTCCCAAAGTAAAAGCGGTAAAAGACTTTTTTAATCGAGTTGGCATTGTCAGCGAAATTAATGATAACATGGAAGAAAAAATCTGGTCAAAATTTATGCTGAATGTCGGTATAAATCAAGTGGTAGCAGTTTATGGACAAGATTTTGGAAGTGTTCAAAAACCTGGTGAGCTGCGAGATATGATGATTGCCGCCATGCGAGAAGTAATACCTGTTGCTGAGTGTGAAGGTGTGAAATTATCGGAAGAAGATATTTTTTATTGGCTTGATCTTATTGACTCATTGGACTGCAGCGGAAAACCTTCAATGCGCCAGGATGTGGAAGCAAAACGAAAAAGTGAAGTTGATCTGTTTTCAGGTACAGTTTTAAAGCTTTCGCGAAAACATGGAATTGCTTCCCCGGTAAATAAAGATTTATTTGAAAAAATAAAAGCACTGGAATCCGATTATTGATAAAAATCAAAAATTTACAGGCAGGTTAATGATGTTACTTCAATATTATTTTAGAGATGATTTTTCAGAATTTGAGGATTACTTTGGTTCGATTAAAAAGACAACCCGAACCTACAGGAAAAATGAGGCAGTAAACGGTTTCGGAGAAATGATGGATGAGATGTACTACATTATCTCAGGTACCATGTCAGGCGCTTTTCTTCATGAATCCGGTAATGTTAAGACTTCGGCCTTTTATGGAAAGGGTTATTTAGCACCACTTTATTTTCCGGGAGAAAATAGAATTCTATTGTCATTTTCATTTACGGCAGTAACGGATCTTACAGTATATGTTTTGGAACGTAAGACTTTTGCCAAATATATTAATGAGAACAGTGAATTAAACATTGCAATGTATGAGGCATATATTAAACTGGTTACGCTACAAAGTCTGGAACTTTCCATCCAGCTTTTTTCATCAGGACAGGAAAAGATTTGTAATTTTATCTACATTTATTTAAAAAATACAGAAGATCACGAAAATCGACTGCCTTTCAATCAGTATGAGATTGGCGATTTTGTTGGTTTAAATCGGGCTAATGTTGCTAAGTATCTTAAAATTCTCAGAGAAAAAGATATTATTGAAACCCATCGAAACTATATTATTGTCAAAAATATAGAAAAATTAAAAGAATTATGCACTAAAAGCGTTCTATAAATCATAAAAATACAAAATTTACAAATAAAATCCGATTATGTCTTTTTAAAGACAGAGTCGGATTTCGTAATTTGCTATTATTTTATTAAACAGCATTTAATTTTTGGAGATTCGCCAGTATATTCAATGTGGCTGATGATTTTATAAAAAATGCTGTGTTTTGAAAATACGATTTAAGATGGAGGATAGAATGAGTGATGTGTTAGCTTTGCAGCAAGAACGCGGTCAATTGTACAGTGATTTTTATTCAAACATTATTCCCCAAAGAATGCCTGTTGGAATCAGTTTTGGACAGCATATTGTAGCTGAGTACGGTGAACAAAATTTGTTTGATTTTCAGTTTGATTATTCACTGATGGCTGATCCGGCCAGAAAATTGTGTGAAAAAGTCTATTCTGATAGCTGTCCAATTGCGCCAGCCAACTTTTTATTATCCCGCACCCCCTCAATGTATCAATTATTTGGGTCGCAGTCGTTCGTGATGGGTAACGGCGGTTTTGTTCAGCATCCGGAAGTCGTAGGGATGCAGGACAATGAGTATGATTTGCTGATTGAAAAGGGTTTTGATTTTCTGGTAGAAACCGTTATCCCCCGCCAGCATAAAAATTTAGATCCTGCCAATCCAATTCTGATGGCAACTTCGATTCAGATGGGAAAAATGGCAATGCAAAACGATGAAGCAGCTTTTTTACCAACATTTTTCGAACTGATTCAGACCCATGGTTATTACATGGGAAGTCCTTTAGGATCCTTTAATTTTACAGAAGCGCCAATGGATTTCATAGCTGATCAGCTTAGAAGTTTTTCTGGCATCAGCATGGATGTTCGGCGGCATCGAACACAACTTAAAGAAGCTGCTGATGTAATGATGCCGCTTTTATTCCACTGGGGTATGCCAGCTAATGTTCATCCTGAGGGTTCAGTATTTATCCCCTTGCATATGCCAACATTTATGCGGGAAAAAGATTTTACTGAAATCTATATGCCATCCTATAAAAAAATGCTGCAACAGTTTGCTGCTGCTGGTGCTCGCCCAAATATGTTTTGTGAACATGACTGGAGTCGTTATCTGGATATTCTTTTATCAGAAATACCAGCCGGATCGCAACTTGCTTTTGAATATGGAGATCCTCAAACGATTAAAGATAAATTAGGCAAGAAATTTATCTTGACTGGTTTATTCCCCAGCAGTGCCTTAAAAACTGATACACCGGAGCAGATCGTTGACCGTGCTAAGGCCTTCCTTGATATTATGCTTCCTGGCGGTGGATATATTTTTGGATTTGATAAAAACCCGCTGACTTTAAAAGAAGTAAACATAGAAACCTTGGCAGCCCTTGCCGAAACGATGAGAGACTATGGGACTTTTGAAAATGTAGGCCAAAGCTTTGGGACGACACTCAATTCCGAGGGTTTTAAGCCTGATGAAAATCTGGTGCCCAAACCTAAATCTCAATATCTGTTTGATTGGGCTTCTTTTAAGGCAAAATACCCCTTAACAACGAATTTTGCTAAGGTTAATTTTGAACGATTCAGTAATGAAACCTTTGATTTTTATATGAATTTACTAATTTAAATTAGAATGACTATTTATGCATGAATGAAGTTTCGTTTAAATAGCCAAACTAAACAAATAGCAAATAATAATAGATACAATACATAAAAATAAAGCAAAAACGACAATAAAGTTCTTGAAATGAATAATTTAACAATATTGAGATATTATAATGAAAATGCGAAAAATTGACAGAACAGCGTTTGCAATATAGAATGTTCCCAAGACAAAGGCGTCACAATTGTGACGTCTTTTTGCGTGGGAAAAAAGTATAAAATGTTTTACTGATTTTCATTGATAATTATTTTAGTGATATAAAAAAAGATAATATTTAATTTGGAGAGCGAATGGAACAGAATCGAAAGCTTGGAATTTTAGCAATTCTTGGAGTGGTACTGATATCGGGCGTGGCCTATATTTCAAAAGATATCATTGTAGATTATTTGAATCCCATCGTAGTTGTAGCCTTGCAGCTGATTATTATGGCTGGTCTCTTAACCGTCTATAATTTTGCCAGAAAGATAAGTTTTGCGGTTGAGAAGAAAGATATCTGGATGATTGTTCTGTCAGGGCTATTTGGTACGACATTTTTTAATCTCTTCAGTGTTATGAGCATTCGCTACATTGGTGGAACGGTTTCTTCGTTATTATTCGGTCTGGCAGCAGTGCTTTCATTGGTCATCGAATTTGTCTTTTACAGACGCAAGCGAACTGTGCTTAGTATAGTGAGCGTAGCGCTTTCTTTGGTTGGTGTTTATATCCTAATGGGCTTAAATCCGGCAGAATTGCTGGAAACAAACTTAATCGGCTATTTTCTAAGTCTTTTAAGCATTATCGCCTGGGTCTTATTCTGCTTTTTTTCAGATCGAGTTTCTTCAGCTTGTGAAAAAACAGTGGTGTTAAACTACCAGGCCTTGGTAGGTGTCATGACAACCATGCCCTTTTTATTTGTTTATCCGGTAGCCCGTTCTTCATTAACTAATCCGATAGTAATTATTAATATGCTGGTGTTGGGTGTACTGAATGCGACGGTGGCTTACTTTCTTTGTATCTATGCAATTCGTCATATTGGACTGACCTTTTCCAACTTACTGATGAATTTTTTCCCGGTGATTACGGTGCTTGTAACCTTTTTAATTTATGGGACTATGCCAAGTCTTAACCAAATGATTGGTGGGGTGGTGATTCTGATTTCCGTGCTGATTCTGAATCGAGACCAGAAAAATTTGATCGAAGTAGAAACGTAAAATCCATTTTATTACAAGATATGAGTCTTGAAAAATAATTTGAATTATTTATGTAATATATTTTGTTGTAAAATGAAATGTTATAGAGCCTTTTGTCTCGCATTCCTAACAATTTGCTTTTTTAAAGATACCTGGGTCAGCCAAAATAGGCTGGCTTTTTAAATGTTCATAAAATATAAAAATTTACAAATAAAGTTTCCGAATGTCTTTTAGAAGGTAGTACTTCAAAACTAAAATTTGCTATGATCTAAAGCATTAGATGAAAACGATTGTTTTTAGGAACGGATTTTTTTATAAGCCGGCAATTTGAAAAAAATCAGTATTGAAATGTATAGAGGAGGAAAAAATGGGCGATACTTATGAAGAGAAAATAAAAAGGATTATAACAACGGTAAATCATCAGGAACCGGATAAGGTGCCGATTTTATCACTATTTGAGACTTATTCAATTGCTTATGCGGGCGGAACGGTTCAGGAGATGACTGATCATCCGGAAAAGGAAATTGAATACTATTGTGCCCCGCATAAAGATATTTATTCTGACGTTTTATTAGCGGCTGGACTGGTATTTGATGCTAAAAGTGCCGAGTGTATGGGCAGTGAAAGTCACTTTGTTTCTGAAGATGGGACGACTGTTCAGCATAAGGAAATGACACCAATGGAAGCGGATGAATATCCGGAGTTGATTGCAGATCCGGAAGCTTATATTTTTAATAAAATGCTGCCAAGAAAAGCAAAAAAACTGGCGGGAAACAATGAAGAAAAATATGCTGCTATCAAAGCTTTAGTCGATCACTGGAAGATGAAGGGAATGGTTCAAGGCCAGCTGATAGAAAAACTTAAAACTGAATATCAGTTGCCAACCATGATTGCCGGATTTGCTTATCCGCCATTAGATTATATTTTTGATTATCTAAGAGGGTTTAAAGGAATTTCGATGGACTTACGTCGTCATCCCAAAGAAGTGGAAGCGGCCTGTGAAGCTATGTATAAAATAGCTGATGGTTTTATGGGTGTGCCCGACCAAGTGATGTCAGTGCCGGAATTCCCGTTTTATGCAACAATGATGCATATACCAACCTTTATCAATCCTAAACAGTTTGAAAGGTTTTTTCTGCCGACCTACGAAAAACTGATTTATAAGATACATGAACGCGGTGGGAAACTGGTCATGTTTCTGGAAGGTAATTGGGAATCCAAATATGATTGGCTTAACAGTTTACCCAAGAATTTTGCTGTAGGAATTATCGAAGATGATGATATTTTTGAAGCAAAAAAGAAAATCGGTGATAACATTACTATTGCTGGTGGGATGCCAATGGAGAAATTAAAACTGGGAACTAAAGAGGAATGTAAGGATTACGCGAAAAAACTGATTGACGAATTGGCTCCGGGCGGGGGCTATATTTTCTCAACTGACCGGGCGATGCTTTCAGGAGGCGATGCAAAAGCTGAAAATCTGATTGAGACCTTTAATTTTGTCCATGAATATGGCGTTTATAAATAAGGAGAAAAAAATGGAAACGGAAAAAACTGTATTGGAAGTACTGGAAGAGATTAAAGAAAATGAATTGGAAGGCTTTCCGGAAGAAGCAAAAGCCGGTTTTATGGAGCTGATTAAATTTATGATGCTGGCTTCATAAAAAATAGCTGAACACAAAAGTAAATGAATTCAGTTTGGGAGAAGCTGGAAAATTTATATAATCGGCAATTTAATTATAAATAAGGAAGGGTATAATATGTTGGATTTAAAAAAATTAACTGAGGTATTGGGAGAGCTGGAAGAAGATGAAGTGATGGATATGTTGAATGATTTTATGTCCACCAATCCATCTGAAGATGATGCATTAGAAGCAGTTGCAGCTTGTCAAGCGGGAATGGCTATCGTAGGAGAACTGTTTGAGCAGGGAGAATATTTTGTCGGTGATTTGATTTTTGCAGGAGAGCTGTTGACTGAGGCAATTAACGTTTTAAAACCGGCGTTGGGAAGCGATAGTCAGGGAACTTCCGGTAAAATTCTTTTGGGTACTGTCCATGGAGACCTGCACGATATCGGCAAAAATATCTTCAAAAGTATGTCTGAAGCTGCCGGTTTTGAAGTGGTTGATTTGGGAATTGATGTGGCGACTGATGAATTTGTTAGCAAAGCAAAAGAACTAAATCCGGAAATAATTGGGATGAGCGGGGTTTTAACCCTGGCTCTTGATTCTATGAAGGATACAGCAGAAGCTTTAAAAGCGGCTGGTATTCCGGCAAAGATTATCATTGGTGGCAATCCGGTGACTAAAGAGGCCTGTGAATTTATCGGAGCTGATGACTTTACTACTAATGCAGCGGAGGGTGTTAAAATCTGTCAGGGCTGGATTTAGTGGCATCGAACAGTGTATAATAAATGATGGAGATTTTAGACGGAGGAAGTTATGATTATTATCGGAGAAAAAATAAACGGAACCATACCTGTGGTTAAAGAAGCGATTGAAAATCGGGATGCAGCATTTATTGCAGATCGGGCGGTGAAACAGGCTGAAGCCGGAGCAGATTATATTGATGTCTGCGCCAGCACATCTCCTGAGCTGGAAGTGGAAACCCTTAGATGGCTGATGGAGGTGGTGCAGGAGGCAACGGAAATACCACTTTCCATCGACAGTCCTAATCCGCGAGCAATTGAGGCAGTTTTTAAGTACGCAAATAAGCCAGGGATGATTAATTCTATCTCTGAAGAAGGTGATAAGTGCGAAATTCTTTTACCGCTGTTGCAGGGAAATACCTGGGAGGTTGTGGGCTTGACCTGCGATAATAAGGGAATTCCCGATAATCTGGAAACCAAGCTTGAAATCACAAAAAGTATGGTGGAAAAAGCAGACAAACTAGGGATAAGTACAGACCGCATCCATATTGACCCATGTGTAATGGCGCTGTCCACCCAAAATTCTGCAATGTTAGATTTTGGGGATGAAATAAGAGCCATCAAAGAATTATATCCTTCTATTCATGTGACTGGAGCTATCAGTAATATTTCATTTGGCCTGCCGGTGAGACCGCTTTTAAACAAAACGGCCATGGCTTTCGCTATTGAAGCGGGTATGGATTCTGCCGTTATGGACCCCTTAAACCGGGCCATGATGGAAACTATTTTTGCAACCTATGCTTTAATGGGACAGGATCGTCATTGCCGAAAATACAGTAAGGCTTATCGTTCCGGGCAAATTGGGACAGTAAAAAAATAAGTGTTGGGCGATTATTGATTAGCAAAGTCAAGATTTGAAAAAAGACTGATCCACTGTTTAAAGGTGGATCAGTCTTTTATCTTCATCAAATTTTTAGTATTTGTCTGCTTCAATGATATTGAGATGAATTGCAGGCGGCTCATTTTTATTAACTACAAAAGTATCTTCTTTAAGTGCCACCTTTTTTTCAAGTTCAATGGGAGGTGTTTTCATTCCACTTCCAATTTTGTCTTTTTGTTTGATTTTAAAAGCAGCGATCATTTCTTTAAGCAGCTGTGCTTGACTTGAAAGTTCTTGGCTGGAAGCAGCGCTTTCCTCTGCTGTGGCGGAGTTAGTCTGAACTACACTGGCCACCGCATCAATACCTTGAGTGATCTGGGTAATTTCAGCCGCCTGATCATTAGAGGCTTTGGCAATTTTATCGACGAGTTCGGTCACTCGCTCAATCTGTTCAAGAATTTTCTTCAGGCTGTTTGCCGTTTCATCAGCAATTTTAGTCCCATTTTCTACTTTCTCAATGGAGCCACCGATGAGTCCGTCAGTTTCTCTGGCGGCTTCTGCACTTCTGGCGGCCAGTGTTCTGACTTCTTCAGCAACAACAGCAAACCCTTTACCGTGTTCCCCTGCCCGGGCTGCTTCCACTGCGGCATTTAAAGCCAGAATATTAGTCTGGAATGCGATATCATCAATAACTTTAATTACCTTGGAAATACTATTGGATGAATCATTGATATCGTTCATGGCCATCATCATTTTTTCAATTTGAAGGTTACCTTGTTCAGCATTTTTATAAACGATTGTTGTTAAAGCATTGGCATCATTGGCATTCTTAGCATTCTGTCGGGTTTCGGATGCAATCTCTTCAATTGATGCTGAAAGTTCCTGTATGGAAGAAGCCTGTTCGGTAGTCCCCTGAGAAAGAACCTGGCTGCCTTCGGAAATTTGGCTGGCTCCAGTTTCAACCTGATCGGCAGCAATATTGATATCGTTCATGGTCTGGCTCAGGCTGGTTGAAATTTCGTTAATGGCTATTTTAATATTGACGAAATCGCCATGATAGTAGGACATAATTTCCTGATCCAGATTGCCTTTACCCATTGTTGTGAGAGTGGCGGAAATTTCGTCGATATAGCGTTTCAGGAATTTAACGGTATTATTAAGATCTTCTTTAATCCGTCCGTTGTCGCCCTGATAATCACCTTCCATTAAGGTGTTAAGATGACCCTTGGCGAGTTGTCCAAGGACTGCTGATGCCTCTTCAATTGGTGCGATGATTGCATCTAGCGTCTGATTAAAACCGCTGATCACACGTGCAAATTCGCCCTGGAACTTGCTTTCATCACCGCGGTTTGAAAGATTTCCTGAAATGGCCATTTGAGAGAGCGTATCAGTTTGATTGACCAGACCGATGATGGCTTCCATCATTTGAATAAGTCCCGGAACCAGCCGGTCCTCTTCGCTTAAGGAACCAATATTAATCAAATCATCGAGATCCTGCATATCGCCTTGCGCGATATGATTGGTGATTTTAACGATGGTAATCAAATTGCCCCGTAGGCTGTTGATGGACTCGGCAATCTCAGCATAAATGCCCTGATAATCGGCTTCGATTTTTTGGGATAAATCATTTTGCTGCATTTTCCTAAGGACGTGATTGCCTTCAGTTAAAGCGCCCAGACCATCAATACAGGCATTGATATTGTCTTTTAAATCATTAAAATCACCTTTGTAATCAATGACCAAACGGGGTGGAATCTGACCACGACCAATACGTTCGATTGTTTTAGAAGCAACTTTAAGCGGTTTCACATAGGCGGTAATGACAGCGTTCATACCAACAGCCATTTCCTTGAAATCACCAGAAAAATTTTCTGGATCGATCCGGTAATCCCAATTACCATTGAGGACTTGCTTTTTAGCATCCTGTATAGACTGGCTGACCTGAGAAATTTCTGATACGACCTGATTGAGTGAGTGTGATAAAATATCGTATTCCGATTTGGGATTGATTTGTGAAGATAAATCGCCAAGTGATATTTGTCTGGTTGTTTCAGATTGAAGGTGACAGTGGGAAATTATTTTTTTAAATGCATTGGCCAGGTAGCCAATTTCATCCCTTGAGTCAATACTAATTTCCAGTTCAGTTTCACCTAGAGCTATTTTGTCGGCAATTTGCGTTAGTTCGACCAAAGGATCGGTCAATTTTTTTGAGACAAAGTATGCGACACTGCTCCCACCTGTGAGGATAAGTAAGCCGACAATGACAATGATTGAAGACGGCAATCCGCATCGGTAGGATACTAAGCCCATAATGCATAAAGGAATGATTAATAGAAAAAAATTGAAGATCATAAATTTTTTTGAAAGGTTCATGCCTTTTTGAAAATCTGCTTTTAGCTGGGTAATTTGAAAATCTTGTACGTCCATCTTTTCTCCTCAAAAACAATTATTTAGTATATTAATACGTTTACATTAATATTATAACGATTAATGAGATGTGCAACCAGAATTTTTAAGGATATAATTTTGTCCCTGTAGATTTATTGAGCGCAAATTTTAACGAAAATTTAATGACAGATTGGGAAGATTATTGCGGTTGACAGTTTTATGCGGTATCATAAAAAGACGAGTAAGCGACAGATATAAAAATGAATTTTAATTAAAGAATAAGAAGGAAAATAATATGGAAACAAACCAATATCAGTTAAGATGTGAAGAATGGCGATTAAAAGCTCTAGAAATCGATTATAAAGAGCGTTATCAGGCTTTAAAGCTGTCCGGTTACGATGAAAAAATGCTGTCCATTAAGTATTTTGGGGTTGATTATCTGCTCGACCGGGAAGATGCCCGTCTTTACGAAGCAGATAATCAAGAAAAAGAAATTGATTCAACTACCCAGTTTGCCATTTATCATCTCTTTTATTATTCCCAAGAAACACCTAAAAATTCAGGTTATTTTGTACCTTTACACGAATTAAAAGGGGCAGCACCATTTGCTGCTGCTTTTAAAAGACAAACGCTGATTCCATTTGCTAAACACTTTGAAGGTAAACTCGATATGTTGATAAATACAGCAGAGAAAATGGGTTTTGAGCGCCTGAAAAACTCTGATGCTGGTTTTAAGGCGATGGCTTTTTCCTGTATGCCGGTAAAGTTTTATTTCTGGGATGGTGATGATGAATTGCCAGCTGAAGCTACAATTTTATTCGATGACAAAGTCACCGATTTTACGCATCCGGAAACAGTGATCATGATAGGGGATGATCTGGTTAAACGTATAATAAATGCTTCCGAATAATGGATTTTAAGCCAGATCCTTTTAGGAAAGCGTTTTTTCCATTCTTATATGTGGGCAATGTTCATCTAAATAGACTTCACCAATCGCTGTAAATCCGCATTTTTCATAAAAAGATCGGGCAGTAACTTGTGATGAAAGAACGATTTTATGTCCACCGTCTTTTAGAACTTCTTTTTCTGCACCTGCAAGCAGTTCTTTTCCAAGATTTTTGCCGCGATAGGGTTTTCTTACAGCAAACCTTCCAAGGATAAAGGTTCCGCTTTCTTTATCGGGGTAATATCTGCAGACTGCGACGGCAAGTTTGTCCAGGTAATAGAGCAGGTGTACTGCCTGACCATCAATTGTGTCAAATTCTTCATTAAACCCCTGTTCATCTACAAAAACTTCTGTACGAATTTCAATCTCTGCTTCTGTTAAGCTTGTAATTCTTTGTATCATTTTATGCTCCTTATGATATAGCCATCCACATTGAATGCCAGGCACTTTTTTAATTTAGTGGGTACTGATTTACTCTCAAAGTGATAAACAATATAAATTTTCCGATTATTATAGCAAGTCGAGTTTCTCTTGTCAAGAATTCATCAGTATGGAAAATGTGATAAGAAGCATTATATGCTTAGGGTAGTCATATTGCTTTAGTTGATAACAGAAAGTATAAAAACGGCTGCAAAAGTGAAAACTTTTGGTAGCCGTT
Organism: Eubacteriaceae bacterium ES3; assembly: GCA_030586155.1. Classification (NCBI taxonomy): domain Bacteria; kingdom Bacillati; phylum Bacillota; class Clostridia; order Eubacteriales; family Eubacteriaceae; species Eubacteriaceae bacterium ES3. The sequence goes on from CP130741.1 coordinate 485,571, forward strand.
TTTAAAATCATGAGGCAGAATCCAGTTGGCTGGCGGTTTGCTCTGAAGCATTGTATTGCATCAAACGAACATCTGTTGTATCCTGGCCGGATTCGATGACCACAAAAGTCATATCATCACCGAGCAGGTTTTCATCAATCCAGGTTCCGGTGTTAGCGTAGATTTTTTCGCTGTTGTAACCTTCGCTAAAGGTATTGAGTACAGGTACATGAGTATGTCCGAAGATAACCACATCAACCGTTGAATCAATATCAAAATACTGGGTAACAGCCTGTTCATCAGTGTAGGTTGAATCCTGAGCCTTGGCGGTTGCTTCGGCATAAGGAAGTTTAACAGCCACATTGTTGAGCTCCTGAAGGGCATCCCATCGACTTTGAACATCAGCGTATAAAACAGCACTGATACGACCATCAGTCTGTTGAGTCGGTAAAAGATCAGATAAGGAAAAGTTGTTGTTATAGCCATCAAGGTTGACATTGATAACAGGATCGTTAAAGTCCGCTACAATTGGGAAGCCTTGAATAGTTCCAGCCCAGGTCTGGTAATAGATGTAGGCGCCAAGTTGGTCGATATTGTCGGAAGCTGGCTGGGTAACCTGAGGTAAATCTTTTTGCGCGCCAGATTTTTCTTCAACAACAGAAGTGGCAGCTACTCGGGTAAAGAAATAGCCAGGGGGCAATATTGACGGGTAGTCACCAGTGAATTCTTTGTTTGATAGGGTATCGGGAGCGCAGAAAGTATTATAGCGGTGGCCATGTTCAATGACGATTTCCGAACGAGTTCCAGTGCGGTAGGTGCCAAGTCCATCTACATCACGGGCCTGCTCTATGCCGGGAATCAGTTCTGCAAGAATTTCTTCAGTTAGAAGTAGATCGTGATTTCCAGGTACATAGGTCACCTTGACATCGTTTTTGATGAGTGTTTTAAACTCATCGATTACTTGAGCATTGTTGTCAGCAACATTCTTGAAAAATATACTAAGATCATCTGGACTTTCATAGTTTGCGGGGACAAACCATTGGTCTAAAAGATCACCATCGATGACAATTTCGTCAACTTCGCTGGATCTGAGTTGCTCCAAAAAGGAGACCAGTGCTGCTTTGTTGGTTACAGTCTCGGAAAAACTGTCATCAATTCCCAGATGGAGATCACTGATGACGACAATTCGGCTTGATTCATGCTCAGAATCATTTTCAAACAGGTTTAAAGAGGCGGCTGAAGCAGAAGGGTTTGAACAACCGGAAGTGGTCACGATTAAAATAAGAGAGAGCGGTAATAATAGATTGTGTTTTGTCCATTTCATAATAAGTACTCCTTTTCGAATTTTTAAAATGGAAATCTGTACGTGCTTTCACGAATTATAACAGAACTGAAGGTGAAAAGATAGTGATTAAAAAAAAAATTACAAATTTCACCAAAATACTGCATTGACAGATGAAATCAGAAGTTTTCCAGTAGTTTATAATAGCAAGGATACCCTTTTATCAGGTATAAAAGGGTATCCTTGCTAGGGTGACTTAAATAGAAGTATTGCGACTGAACTAAACGCAAGATCGATGAATCGAAATTCTTTAGTCTATTTCAAACAATAAAGGTGTATGATCCTGTCTCGCCCCGGAATCTATCATTTCCGATTTGATGACCCGATTGATCAAGCGGTCACTGACCAGCCAGTAATCAATTCTCCAACCGGAGTTATTGATTTTACTGGTTTTGACCCGTTGAGCCCACCAGGAGTAAACCCCTGGTATATCTCCGTGCAGACTGCGGAAAGTATCGGTGAAACCTTTTTCCAGAAGTGCCGTAAATCCCTGTCGTTCTTCTTCGGTAAAACCTGCAGATTGGCGGTTGTTTTCAGGATGAGCTAAATCGATTTCCTGATGAGCGACATTGAAATCACCGGTGGCAATGACCGGCTTGTGTTGATCCAGAGAAGCCAGATAATCGGCATACTTCCGATCCCAGACTTGACGATCTTTAAGTCGGTTCAAACCATCACCGGCATTGGGGGTATAAACCTGAGTCAGAAAAAAATCATCGAACTCCAGAGTAATGATCCGTCCTTCTGAGTCCATGGTGCCAGGTGCTCCAATTGAAGGAAGGGTGACACTGGGGCTTAAATCGGTTTTATACAGAAACATCGTACCGGCATAACCCTTGCGGGCCGGTTCGACTGACGAATTCCAGACAAATTGATATCCCGGGAATAAGGTGTTTAAAATTTCTGAATGTTTTTTGGTTGGTCCGTTAGCAGATAACTTGGTTTCCTGAATGGCAATGACTTCAGGCTGATATTCAATAATAGTTTGTAAAACCTGCTTAGATAATAAGGCTCTGGCTGAATCACTAGTCAGGGCAGCATTTAATGAATCAATATTCCATGAAATAAATTTCAAATTTTCACCTCGTTTTTACTGCGTAAACACAGTAAGCAAATTTAAATTTACAGTGTTTTGGCAGGATTAAATAAATTGTATATTAAAATTGTATCAGGCGTCAAGGTGCCACTAGGTCAAGAAAGAAAACTTATTTCACGAAAAGTCAATATTATAGTTTTATGAAAATGATTGCTTGATAGTATTTTATGTTCATTAACCATAAATAAAAATAGGTATTAATTATTGACAAATGTTTATAATGGTGATAATATGTAATTCAATCCTAACAATATGAATATAAAATTAAGGTGCCAATATTAATTGGAGAATAGGGAAGCTTAGAAAGCACGGACCCACCACTGTAAACAGGGACGAATTCTTAACAGGCCACTGGATAAAACTGGGAAGGCTAGAATAGGATGAACTGTTAGTCAGGAGACCTGCCTTAATGCAAGAAAATTCCAGGGGACTAATGGAAAAAGAACTACCTTAAGATGGGAAGGCTTCTGTTTTTTTACAGGAGTCTTTTTTGTGTAAAAAATTAAGCCGGTTGAAACTGGCGATGAGGCAGAAGTAGAGCAAAAGCCGAATTCCGTTGTATTTTCAACGTTAAATAAAAGGGGATTTTGAGATTTGGCTAGAAGACAGAACTATATCAATAAAAAGGGAGAAACGTATGAACTTTGAAAACGAATGGCGAGAAATGCAGGAACTGAAAGATATAGATGAAACCCGAAAATTTTGGGATTTTCGGGCTGAGGAATTTAATGAAATTGGAAAACGACGTGACGAAAATGATGCAGTCATAAATATGCTTCTTTCCAAAGGCGCAATTTTTAAAGGGGCTAGAGTTTTGGATATTGGTTGTGGAGCTGGACGATATTCTAAATTATTTCTGAAAGCAGGTTGTGAGGTAACCGGTATAGATATCTCACCAAATATGATTGATTTTTCTAAGGAAAATGCAAATGCTTATGATCCGGATCGCTTTATCTTTAAAGTAATGTAGGTAATTGCGAAATGAAAACAAAAATGAAAAAAATGAGAAAGTAGAGCATGAAGAGAGCTGATTAAAAAAGTATGACAAAAAAAGCAGGAAGCGTTGCAAAAAAAAGGCGCAAAAATAAAAGCCTGAGAAAAGCCTGAAAAAAACTTTATTTTAGCAGTTAGGCAATCAGTTTTTTAAGACTGCGGATGTATTGAAGCTGATGAATGTTGTCAGCAAGAATGACAGTAATCAGCTGGGTAATGCCAGCCAGGAGCAGATCCGCGCGAAGCGTCCGAGCATTTCTTGTTTTGCGACCGGCAACACAGAAAGAATCTTTGAAATGATTGAGTGACTGTTCAACAACACCGCGAATTTTATAGATTTGCTGCCACTCGTCAGTACCCCGAAGCGTACCTGGGTAAGCTCTAAGGTTTTTTTCAGGGTAAACATAGAACATCCGGCCACAGGAAGAAGGTGTGCAGGGTTTTTCGCAGAAACACTGACGTTTGGATTTACCGGATTGCTGCCTGACCCATCGGGTTTTGGGACAGGTAAATTTAAAGCGGACGAGACCATTTTTACGCCTGGTTTTACCTTCCGGTTTCATGGGAAGTGAAGGGTTGTCCGGACAACAGGGGATACCATGCTCATTAACCGGGCAATCGGAATAAGAAAGGGAGCCCCGCGAATTGAGGGGAATGAAGGCTTTTTCAAACTTTAAATCAGTCAGCAGCGAGTGATAAATGACTGAGCTGTCAAAAGCGGCATCACCAATAAAAAGTTTGGGAACAATCAGCGGATGCTTTTTAAAAAAGTCGGAAAGAACAGGAATAAGTGCTTTGGTATCATGGAGCGACTTGTCCTCGTCGGGAGAATCAGACTTTTTCTCAACAGCAATATCAGGATGATCAACCAGAAAGTTGGCATCATAAAAAGAGATATCCCGGACAATGCCAAGGCCGTTGGTGATCATGCCGAATTTATAGACATAACAGAAATGACCGTTGATATAAAGCTGTTTAATAGAAGAATTGGCTTTAGCGTGGGTGGGCATGGCGCCATAGGCGGCCTTGTAGGGATCATAGGAATCATTCAGCTGATGGGTTTTCTTGAAAGCTTTGAGCTGTTTGATGATTTTATTGGCAAATTTGGGATTATTTTCAGTAACATAGGCTTCAATTCCCGAAGTATCAAAGATGGTCATCATGGCCTTATGAGCATCGATCTTTTGGCAGATTGGTTCAGTTACATCAACAAGTTGATGAAAAAACGATTGTAAGTCCGGAAGATAATCTTGCTTGAAGCGAGTCAGCTGGGATGCGTGGGGAACTCTGCTGAAACCGCAGAAATCCCTTAATTCGCTGGAAAACTTGAGAAAAGTGATCAGCAGGGTGTCAGTGGGAATGGAAAAAATTCGCTGCAGAATGAATGCCCAAAGAATGGAACAAAGCTCAAAATCACGGTGTCGCCCATTACAAGCATAGTAATGACTGTAAAAAGAATGTGGAACCAGAGCATGAAGGTCAAGTTTTTCTTCCAGCAGTGAAAGAAAGTGATGTTTGTCCTGTTCAAAAAAATGAGTGCAATCAGCATAAATTTCAGCAAACGAAAGCTGTTTTTGTGGTAAAATATCCATATATAACTCCTTTCAGGATGATGGATTGTTGTGGTTGTAACTCAATTTTATCATAATCTGGTGAGGAGTTATATTTTTTTATGTTAAAAATATCCCGCTATTATGCGGGTTATGGCATTTCGCAAATGCCTATTTAAAGTAATGACATGGGAGGAGGCTGATCTTAAAAAAGAAGGATGGGAAAAAGCATTTGACCTGGTTTTTGCATCTATGAGTCCTGCTATTAATGGACCGGAAGATTTGCTAAAGATGATTGAGGCGTCACGTAATTTCTGTTTTATGAGCAGTCATCTTTATAAAAAAGATTTGATTGGAGAGGAATTGAAAGACCAGTTTCATTTAAATAACAGAAAGGCAAACTACCGTAAAAATCTATATTACGCCTTTAATATATTATGGGAAAAAGGTTATTTTGCTGAATTCACACATCAGGATTATGCACGAAAAAAGACCTGGAAACTGGAGAGTGCTTTTAATTATTATAAACAGATTTTAGAGGGTAAAGAAGAACAAGACAAGTTAAAGGAATATCTTAAGAAAAAATGTGTCGATGGTTTAATAGAGGATGCCAATGAGTCGAAAAATGGCTGGCTATTCTGGTCGGTGCTTGATCAGAAAGGGACATAGATGCTAAAAAAACCAAAAGAAAAGCTGGAAATTGATGGTGACAGTATCGAATTGTACCAGAAATTTACCGTCAAAAAAACATTGTTAAGCATTATTCTTCTGGTCGTATTGCTGATTTCTTCAATTTTTGCAGTAAATAGTGGAGCCTTTGATGTGGGATCTACAGATATTTTAAAAACACTGATGAGTATAGGCACAGAAATGTCCAATGTGGTGGTCTGGAAAATCAGATTACCAAGAATTATGGCTGCTATGATTACTGGAGCAGGACTTGCTGTTGCCGGTTGTGTCATGCAGAATAATTTGAAAAATCCAATTGCTTCTCCCTCAACACTGGGTATTACCAGTGCAGCAGCATTTGGGGCTAATATTGCGATTATTGTATTGGGGGCTGGAACAGTGCAAACTTCAGCTTCCCAGCCGATTGTTGTTAACAATCCTTATCTGGTAGCAATTTTTGCTTTTAGTTTTTCAATCCTGGCGACATTTGTTATTTTAATGCTGGCAAGAATGAAAAGTTTTTCGCCGGAATCTATCGTGCTGGCAGGTGTGGCTTTAACGTCTCTTTTTTCGGCAGGAACTACATTGATTCAGTATTTTGCTGATTCTGTTCAATTAGCGGCAGCCGTATTTTGGTCATTTGGAGATTTGGGTAGAGCCAGCTGGGAAGAAGTTGGTATGATTGTCCTGGTTGTTGGGGCAGGAATGATTTATTTTATGTTTAAGCGTTGGGACTACAATGCCATGGATTCTGGGGAGGATGCGGCCAGGAGTTTAGGTGTAAATGTGGAACAGAGCCGTTTTGGCGGGATGATGGTTTCATCTTTGATTACTGCGGTGACAGTTGCTTTTCTAGGTAGTATTGGATTTGTAGGCCTGGTCGCACCACATATGGTAAGAAGAATAATTGGTGGTGACCATCGTTTTCTGATTCCGATTTCGGCTTTAATGGGTGCAGTGATTCTCCTGCTTTCAGATACATTGGCCCGGACAATTGTTTCGCCTATTGTTTTGCCGGTTGGTGCCATTACATCATTCTTGGGGGCGCCATTGTTTCTGTACTTACTTATTAAAGGAGGAAAAGGAAAATGAATTTACAGGTTGAAGGACTGGCATTCACTTATCCAAGTCAGGATGTTTTAAAGGAAATTTCTTTTTCACTTAAAAAAGGTGAATGTCTGGCGATTCTTGGAACCAATGGAGCAGGGAAATCAACCCTTTTAAAATGCATCAATAAAATACTTAAGCCTCAGAGGGGTGAGGTTTTGATTAAAGAAAATGATGTTAAAGGCCTTAAAGGAAATCAATTGGCTCAAAAAATCGCCTATGTGTCTCAAACGAATCAGAGCTCTACGACTACAGTATTTGATTCGATCCTTATCGGTAGAAGACCTTATATAAAATGGGATGTTGGCAAAAAAGATTTGGAAATTGTCAATCATACCATTAAAACTTTGTCGCTGGAAAAGTATGCCCTCAAAAATGTTGACGAACTCAGTGGTGGAGAATTTCAGAAAGTTCTTATTGGCAGGGCTCTGGCTCAGGAAACAGATGTTTTGATGCTGGATGAGCCAACCAGCAGTTTGGATTTGAAAAATCAGCTGGAGGTTTTGGAACTTATTAAAGAAATCGCAGAACAGAGACAGATTGCGGCTGTTGTGACAATTCATGATTTAAATTTAGCCCTGCGTTTTGCAGATAAATTTATTATGCTTAAAAACGGTGTGATTCATGCTGCTGGTGGCAAGGAGGTTATTACTAAGGAAAATATCAGAGAAGTGTATGAGGTTTTAGTAAAAGTGGAAACAGTTGAACAAAGAACTGTAGTAGTTCCTATGTAAGAGGAGAAGAGATGAAAAGAATAAGATTTATTTCGATCGTGCTGGTAATGGTGATGGTATTTGCTTTGTCAGGTTGTACAACCGCGGAAACAACAGAAAGTCAAACAACAGAAGGTGGCTTTGCGGTTACGGATGTAACTGGTAGAACAGTTGAATTTGGGAGTGTTCCAGAAACGGCAGTGGCTATCGGTGTCGGTGCACTAAGGCTTTATACTTATGTCGGAAATGTTGAAGATTTGGTGGGTATCGAAGAAATTGATCAGAAATCTTTTGTGGGAAAACCTTATGTCATAGCTAATAGGGAACTGTTTTTAGAATTACCGGTTATTGGAACAGGTGGTCCAAATGCTACAATTGATCCGGAACAAATTCTGTCGGTTGAACCAGATGTAATTTTTACAACTCTGGCAACAGATGCATCTACTGCTGATGAACTGCAGTCGAAGACAGGTATTCCGGTAGTGGCCTTAATTAGCGGATCAACATGCTTGTTCGATGATACTTTATATCAATCCCTGGAACTGATAGGGGATGTAACTGGTAATAGCGGGAAAAGTGAAGAAATCATTGCATCTATAAAAGACTATGAAAAAGATCTGAATATGCGAACCGAAGGTATTGAAGAATCGACGAAATTAACCAGTTATGTAGGCGCTTTAGGATCTAAAGGGCCACAGGGGATAGAGAGCACCAGAGCGGAGTATCCGCCTTTTGTGGCCGTGAGTGCCAAAAATGTAGTAGATGAGACGGGAACCTCTGGCAGCTTGATGATTGATAAGGAACAACTTCTTGAATGGAATCCGAATACTATTTTTATTGATTATGATGGAATTGAAAAGGTCTATGAAAATACGGCTGCTAATTCAGAATATTATGAGGCCCTGGAAGCATTTAAGAACGGTGAAGTTTATAATATCTTGCCGTATATCCTTTACGGGACAAACATCGAAGTGGCCATTGCTGATGCCTATTATATTGGCAAGGTACTATATCCCGATAAATTTACCGATGTGGAACCGGACCAGATCATGGATGAAGTCTCTGAAAATCTTTTGGGAGAAGCAGTTTATGAACAGATGGTTGCTGATTACGGTACTTTTGGTAAAATGATGATTGACTAATAAAATAGATTTTAGGAATTTTTAAAAATGGCTGCCGCAATTTGGCGGCTTTTTATTGGGAATGAAAGTGAAGATTAGTTAGATATCTGGCTTGGTTTTTGATGTGAGTTGAAATGAGTAAAAAAGAATAGTTGTAATTTTTTTACTAATCAGGTTAGAATAAACTTAATATACTTTTAATGAAATTGCTAAAAGATATAGAAGGAGGGCTTTGCGACGTGTTCAAACAGACATGGTTTAAGTTAAAAACAATGTGCTTATTTTTGGCTGCGATTCTTTTATTATGCTGTAGTTGTGGAATTCAATCTGATCAAAGTCAAATCGTTAATGAAAATGAAAGTGTCCAGGAAAATGAGTTTGCAAAGGAGATCGGGAATCCTGAAAAAAGCGAAGGACTCAGTTTTGTCGAAAAAATGGGTTCAGGATGGAATCTGGGTAATTCACTGGATGTTGCCCATACTGGGCTGTCAGGCGAAGATATATCGGGTATAGAAACATATTGGGGAAATCCGGTTACAACCAGGGAAATGATAAGGGCTGTTCATGAAGCCGGTTTTTCTACACTTAGAGTGCCTGTCAGCTGGTCGGAGCATATGGATGCATCGGGGAATATTGATCAAGCATTTCTTAGTCGGGTGAAAGAAGTGGTTGACTATGGGATCGATGAAGGAATGTATGTGATCATAAATGTTCATCATGATGACTGGTTAATGCCGTCTATCGAAAATAAGGAGATAGCGAGTTCAACATTAACTATAGTCTGGCAACAGCTCGCGGAGTTTTTTAAGGATTATGATGACCATCTTTTATTCGAATCGATGAATGAACCAAGACTGATTGGTACTGCTGATGAATGGACTGCAGGAACTGAATCGGCCCGACAAACTGTCAATGAGTTAAATGCACAATTTGTAAAAGTAATTCGTGAATCTGGAGGTGGTAATGAGTCTCGTTATCTCTTACTGCCTGGTTATTGTGCATCATTTCAAAGGGCAGCATTAGAGGCAATATCATTGCCTGATGACGAATATCTGATCGTATCGGTACATGCCTATATTCCATATGACTTTGCTTTGAATCAGGAAGGCAGAAATACTTGGAGTACCGGGAATCCCGAAGATACCAACGACATCGATGAGCTGTTTGAAAATCTTAAGGAGCTTTTTCTGGAACAGGAAATTCCGGTAGTTATTACAGAATTTGGCGCGCTGGATAAAGATAATCTTGAAGCAAGACTTGTCTGGTTAAATTATTTTAAAAACAAAGCAGATCAAAATAATGTTGAGTTAATATGGTGGGATAATGGTGGAAATGCGGAACAGAATAATTTTCGGATTTTAAATCGGAATAATTTGAGTTTTGATTTCCCGGAAATTCGTGATATATTGGTTAAATAGGCGAAAATTCTGAAGTATTATGGAAAGAAGGCAATAATGACCCTCGAAAAAAATCTAAGCAAATATTTTGGCTATCAGACCTTTAAAGTAGGACAGGAAAAAATAGTCAGAGCGGTAGTTAATGGCCAGGATGTTTTGGGCATAATGCCAACAGGTGGCGGGAAATCGCTATGTTATCAGCTGCCTGCGGTGACGCTTGAAGGCCTTACAATTGTAATTTCACCACTGATATCTTTGATGAAGGATCAGGTTGACGCTCTGATAGAGATGGGTATTTCAGCAACATTTTTAAACAGTAGTCTTGACCAGTCTACTTATTTGCGCCGATTAGAGGGGGTTCGAAAAAGTCAGTACAAATTATTGTATATTGCGCCCGAAAGGCTTAATGATCCGGAGTTTTTGCAGCTTGTCGAAAAGACTTCAATTGTGTTATTAGCTGTAGATGAGGCCCACTGCATCAGCCAGTGGGGCCATGATTTCAGACCTAGTTATCGCGATATACCCGGCTTTATTAAAAAAATATCTCCCCGACCGGTGGTAGCAGCTTATACGGCTACAGCGACCCAAAAGGTGACAGAAGAGATCAAAAAGTTATTAGAACTTGAAAATCCGGTGGAATCAATTATTGGATTCGATCGGCCAAATCTTTTATATAGGGTAGTAAAAACAGGTGATAAGTTATCATTTATCGAAACAACGATTCAGGAATTTCCCAATCAGTCCGGGATTATCTATTGTGCCACCCGCAAAGCCGTTGAAAGTGTTACTGAGAAGCTTAAACAGATGAAAATTTCTGTGGCTGCATATCATGGTGGCATGAGTGCGGAAAATCGGGCTAAGAGTCAGCAGGCGTTTATCAATGATGAAATTGATGTAATGGTGGCAACGAATGCCTTTGGGATGGGAATTAATAAACCTGATGTCCGTTTTATTATTCATTATAATATGCCCCAGAATATGGAGGCCTATTATCAGGAGGCTGGTCGCGGCGGCCGAGATGGAGAAATTTGCCATTGTACGATATTGTATTCGCCATCAGATATTGTCAGGCAGAAGCAGTTAATTGGTCTTAATAACACATCACCCGAACGTGAAAAGATTCTTTTTGAAAACCTGCAGTATCTGGTAGACTACTGCCATACTGATGAATGTTTGAGAAGAAAAATTCTTGAGTATTTTGGTGAAAATGCCGATTATGAAAAATGTGGTCACTGCGGGAATTGTTTGGATCAGTCTGAGTCGCTTGATATTACAATAGAAGCTCAGAAGGTAATGTCATGTATCTATCGGATGAACAAACGTTTTGGGCTTAATATGGTGATTGCGGTTCTTCGCGGATCAAAAAACAAAAGGGTGTTGGATTTAGGATTTGAATCCCTTTCAACTTATGGAATCATGAAAGAAAGTCGACCCGAATACCTGCGGGAAATTATTATGACCCTGGTGGCTAAAGGATATATTATGATTACAGCAGATGATTATCCTGTTCTTAAACTGACTAATAACGCTCGCCGTGTATTGAAAGGGGAAGAACAGATTTTTCTTAAAAAGCAGCTGATAGTCACTTCAAGTTCTTCTAACCGCAAACAAACTGAAAAAAACAGGAATACTGCAGTCTCAGAAGATTATGACAATAAATTGTTTGAAAATTTGAGAAGCCTCAGATCAGAGATTGCCAGAGAAAAAGGACTGCCCCCTTATGTTATTTTTCCGGATTCCAGCTTAAAAGAAATGGCCGCTTATTTTCCGGTGGATCAGGCAGATTTTTTATTAATCAATGGAGCTGGACAAAAACGCTTTGAGACTTATGGCGATTTATTTATTAAAATAATAAAAGACTACACTAATGACCACTCAGTCAAAGCCCGTGTCAGACCTGAACCGGTTGAACAAAGATCAGAAGCTGAACAGGATACTAAAATTAAGGGGACGCAGGTTAAAAAAAGATCGTCAAATATTATCAGTTTTGAACTGTTTAAAGAAGGTAGATCTATTCCTGAAATTGCAAAAGAACGGGGCTACACAGAAACGACGATTCTTGGTCATCTCTGCCGTTGTGCGGATGAAGGGGAGTGTGTCGACTGGTCTGGGTTGGTAGAAAATGCGCGGGAAGTTAAAGTTTTGGATATCATTAAAGAGGTCGGACTGGATGGCCTAAAGAGCATTAAGGAAGCTTTGCCAGCAGATTTTTCGTACGATGAGATAAAAGTGGTAATATATAAAAATGGTTTGCAAAAAAAATGACAAAAACACCGTTGATAGAGAACGATGCTTTTGTCATGGAAGAAAGGTTTAAATAAATTAGAATTTTAAGCATAAACATCCAGAATGTTTTCAACTGGTTTTGTCTGGGTGCTGGTGGTTTGTTCTGTAGTTGCAGTAGTGGCCTGTTGCTCGCTGGCAGTTTTTTGTGCCTGTTGTTTTTCAATCTGAGCAATTCTTGATTCCAGCTGCTGTATCTGAGACTGAACCAGTTCGACCTGGGTTTGTTTGGTTTCAGTATCACCGTTACCTGAGTTGATTTTGGTGATTTTCTTCTGGAGTATCCTGATCTGGTTCTCCAGATTTTTAATAGTGGTTGTAGTGGTGGTCGTTGTCGTTGTGCTGGAGCTTGATGACGTTGACGAAATCGCTGAAATGTTCATGGTATCCTCCTTAATAGATTTAAAAAAATAAAGAAAAGCTAGGGCTATAGATTTTTTTTTATACATACTGTTATCTATAGATTATCACAGAAATCGTTTTTGAATGTGAAGATCAGGTGAAGAGAACCTGTTTTTAGCGTGAAAACTGAGGAGTAGCAGCGGAACGGTTCATTATAAATATAGATGTGTGATGAACGGGAAGATGATCAAATGAATAATAGAGTATTAATTGGAATATCAGTTTTTTTCTGACATCAGTTCATAAATGGTTTATCCGATTATTCCGATCTATCTGACGGCAGTCTTTGGTGCAATACCAGTGATGGTAGGGATTATTGAAGGTTTGGCAGAAAGTATTGCCAGCCTTTTAAGGGTCTTTAGCAATTAATATGGATTAGGATAAAGTTTAGAAAATATTTAGAAATAGCATCGACAGTTCAATAAAAAACAGCTATACTTTGTTAAAAACCTTTGGAGATGAAAAAAATGCTTCCATTTTTAATAACATTAGATCAGAATATTTTAATATGGATTCAGGAAAGTGTCCGTAATGATTTTTTAACGCCCTTCTTTATAATGATAACAAAACTTGGAAATGCTGGTGTTATCTGGATTATTACAGCGATGCTCTTAATGATTTCTGAAAATACCCGGAAGGTCGGAATCATGATTATTGCAGCCTTAGCGATTACTTCGCTGATTGACGAAGTGCTATTAAAAAATCTTGTGGCTAGACCCAGACCCTATGAAGTGGTTCCCGGCCTTCAATATCTGATAGAAAAACAAAATACATATTCATTTCCATCAGGCCACAGTGGTTCTTCTTTCACTGCAGCAGTCACAATATTTTTGAATCTGCCCAAAAAATTTGGGGTTCCGGCTTTGATTTTAGCGACCCTGATAGCTTTTTCAAGACTATATGTAGGCGTTCATTATCTATCGGATGTTTTGTGTGGTGCGCTAATTGGCAGCTTTGTTGCAGTTTTAGTTTATAAAAGCAGTGAGTTTTTAATGCAAAAAAAACCAATGGTATGAATTATTTAAATATTTGTCTTCTATACTTAACCCCTTAAGTAATAAAAAAAACGCCAGTCTTTAAGGCTGACGGTTTTAAATTCGACTTAAAAAGTAAACAGTCTGATATACTAGTCGGTTATACCGCAAACAGCATCAAACTCTTTTTGAAGTTTGGCCAGGTCTGCCCGAATCCTGAGTTCTTGCGGGCATAATTCTTCGCATTTTCCGCAGTCAATACAGTGCTTGGCTTTTACACTGTCAGGCATAAAGCCACCCCATCGGCGTTTAACTAAGCCGTCATCATGATACATCCCATAATCATTCCATAATGAAAAGTTTTGGGGAATATCGACTCCGGCCGGGCATGGCATACAATAACGGCAGGCAGTGCAGCCGTTATTAACCTTTTGACCAATAATTGTTCGTATTTTTTCGATGGCATTTTTTTCATCCTTACCCAGTGGCGTCAGATTCTCAAAGATTTGAAGATTTTCATCAAGCTGTTCCATTGTCGACATTCCACTTAAAATTACTGCAGTTTCCAGATCCGCAAACCATCTGAAGGCAAAAGAGGCCAGCGAAGAGGCGGGGTCAATTTCTTTCAGAAAAACAGCAATATCATCTGGTAAATTGGTAAGCGAACCGCCTTTTAGCGGTTCCATTATGATTAAGGGAATTCCCTTTTGGGTTGCCAGTTGACTGCCTTTCAGTCCGGCTTGAATGTCTACATCCATGTAGTTTAACTGAATCTGACACAAATCCCAGTCTCGATAATTTATAATCTCCTCGAAAGTTTTGTAATTATCGTGGAATGAAAAACCTAATGCTTTAATTTTTCCTTCTTTTTTTAATTTTTCGGCATAATCAATGATACCCAGATCTTTTGCAGTTTTAAAAAAGTTTTCATTCAGGCCGTGCATCAGATAACAGTCGATGTAGTCAGTTTGAAGCCTTTGTAACTGTTCTTCAAAAATTGCTTTAGCCTGATCAAGACTTTGAATAATCATCATAGGCATCTTCGTGGTTACATAGAGTTTTTCCCGTTCCTGATTTTTCATCCACTTGCCTAAAAAGCTTTCGCTTTCACCATTATGGTAGACGTAAGCGGTATCATAGTAATTGATACCAGCCGCATAGGCCTTGTCAAGCATCTTTGTGGCTAAAGCTTCGTCTATTTTTCCATCTGCCTGTACGGGCAGACGCATACAGCCAAAACCCAGCTGTGAGGTTTCGATTCCAGTGGTTGACCATTTTTTATTATTCATAACTCTGCTCCTCCTGAAAATTGTTGTTAATAAAATTTACTCACTGATTGATGTTTATGTCAAGTATTTTATTACAAAGAAAAGATAGGGAAAATGAATTTGTAAAAGTATTATTGAGACCATAAATAGATGATAAAACCGGCATAAGAGTGGTATAAATTAGTAAGAAGAGAACGTTAAATATATTGAATTGAAGAAAGAAAAGGAGCTAAGCAGATGATTATAATAATTCCTTTGTCAGTGTTGATTGGGGTTTTAGCTTATCTTTTCAGACCCCGTTCGACGGACACGAAACATGCCCGTCTATTTGGCCTTGGCGTAATGATTTTATCTTTTGTTCTTGCTTTAGTTTCAGTTGTGGTCCAGATTATTCATAATACTGCTGGTGAAATTTCTGTTTCAGAGATTTCCAACAACCTTTTTATAGGCGGATTTTTTGGCCTAGGTGCTGGAATACTGGTTGCATTTGTGTTGATGATTGCAGGAAAAAAAGAAATCGCCCGAAATATTGGTTTTGGATTATGTCTGACATTTTTTATTCTGGTTATTGAATTGGCCCTTCTTGAATGGTTGGCCGGCGTTTAATTAACATTATTCATGCAGATAAAAACCTGTGCTCAAAAAATAATTTAAAAATCGAGGAAAAATATAGAAATGAGGTCGCTTAAAATTCCTCATTAAGCTCATCCAGTTCCCGATACATCTGATAGAGATCGTAATAGAGCCCTTCTTCTTTTAAAAGTTGGGTATGAGAGCCTTGCTCAACAATTCCGTCTTCTGTCAGAACCAGGATATGGTCGGCGTTTTTAATGGTAGTCAGGCGATGGGCAATTGTTAGAGTAGTGCGACCTTTAGTCAATTCTTTTAAGGACGCCTGAATAATTCGTTCGCTTTCATTATCAAGTGCTGAAGTGGCTTCATCCAGAATCAGAATTGGTGGGTTTTTCAAAAATACCCGGGCAATACTGATACGCTGCTTCTGGCCGCCAGATAATTTAATTCCGCGCTCCCCGATATAGGTGTCGTAACCGTCTGGGAGTTTTTTAATAAATTCATCGGCTCCGGCCAGACGGGCAGCATCAATGACTGCCTCCCGATCAGCATCCAGTCTGCCGTAAACAATATTATCATAGACTGAACCGGCAAAGAGATAGACATCTTGCTGGACAACGCCGATTTGAGAACGAAGTGAATCAAGGGTTAGGGTTTTGATATCCTGATCATCGATTAAAATTTTCCCGCTGGTAACATTATAGAAGCGGGGGATCAGATGACAGAGGGTTGTTTTACCACTTCCGGAAGGTCCGACTATGGCAACGTTCTGACCCGCATTAACGTTAAAAGCAATATTTGAGAGGACTTCGTCAGCACCATCATTGTAGTGGAAGCTGACCTGGTCAAAAGTAATCTCGCCTATTACATTTTTAAGTGGGACTTCATTTTCCAGATTTTCATATTCTGTAGGCTGATCAAGAATTTCGACAAAACGTTCAAAGCCGGTCATTCCCCGTTGAAACTGTTCGGCAAATTCGACAATTCGGCGAATTGAAGTTAAAAGTGTCGTGACATACATCAGGTAGGCCACATAATCGCCGGGATTAATGGCATCCTGAACCATGAAGATTCCACCAAAAACCACCACCAGCAAATACATTAGTCCGTCAAAAAGTCGAGTTGTTGTCTGAAATCCCGCAAAATAGCGATAGGTTTTTTTCTTGATGTCAAGAAATTGGCTGTTGCCAAAGTCGAATTTGATTTCCTCAATATTTTCATTAGCAAAAGACTTGACCACCCGAATACCCAGCAGACTGTCTTCTACCTGAGCATTGATCTCTCCAGTCTGAATCCGGGTGCGCATCATTTGTTTACGCATCTGTCGTCTGAAATGAGTGGTGGCAAAAAGCATTACCGGCAAAGCCATAAAGACGATTAAAGTCAGCCAAATATTGATTGAACCGAGGATGGCAAAGGCCATTCCGATTTTTAAGGCAGCGATGAAGAATTCTTCGGGACAGTGATGAGCAAATTCGGTAACATCAAAAAGGTCTGTAGTAATTCGAGACATCAGCTGGCCGATCTTGGTGTCACTATAAAAAGAAAAGGGCAGCTTTTGCAGATGGGAGAAGAGGTCACGTCGCATATCGGTTTCAATTCGAGCACCCATTACATGGCCGATATCGGCCATAAAATAGTTTGCTACGCCGTCAATTAGCCTAAGAATTAAATAGAGAAGCCCCAATTTGAGAATGGTCGAAATAGTTAGAGCGGACAGGTCGTTAATAGCAGAGTTGGTGATATAGCGTACGATTAGAGGTAGAATCAGGTCGCACATGGTGGTTAAGGTTGCGCAAAAAAGATCCAGCACCAGGATCCACTTATATTTTTGGTAGTAGGGAATAAAACGTCTGATTAATTGGCTGTTTGTCAAAATAGTCCTTCTTTCTTTTTCAAATTTAAGAATCAATATCGGTGATTTCTTATATTTCACACTATATCTTGAGATATGGAGTTAGAGTAGTGTTGATGTTAAAAAATTCAAGGCAATTGAAAAGCATCATCACCTTAGCTTTTCGACAAATGTGATGAAATTTTTTCAACTGCCCATTTATGGTCAACTTATATTTGTGAAGAATTTTTAGTAAAGTCAGTATAATAGATTTCAAAAAAATCGTCAAGTTGTGAACTCAAAAAAATTTGTGCGACCAGTTATCGACACTTGTCATTTTAGAAATTAAACCCTATAATAAAATAGAGGTTTATATTGAAAAAAATGATAGATAAAGCTTGTTTGAACTTTTATAGTGATTGATTAAAGAATAAGAAGGAGAATCTGATGAATGCATTTTATGGTTATAGAGAGAAAATCGATGAGTTAAACATATTGCTGACAAAAGGGGTTTTGATGCGCAGTCATATGATTCAGATAAGACGTTCTAATCAGTCTGTCTATGAAGGATATTATCCAATCGTTGACTGGTCATTTTCTGATGAAGTGATGCAGGAAATGCTGAAACTGACGGTGAAGGATAACGAAAAAACAATTGCCCGGAAAATGAAGATCAGTGCAGACTATGAAAATGATAAAGTCTTTTTTCAGCCGATTACAGTTTCGGAATGTCTTCGAGAATTAGAAACGTGGAATCTTGAATAATAAGAACCTTATTTGATAAATTTGATTTTAAGCGGATTTAAACAAAAGTGAACAATTTATAATGATCTGTAAAGTTACTGGGACTAATCAATTAAAGGAACTAAATATGAAAAAAAACAAAGTTATGTATAAAAGGATAGAGTTGAAAAAGACAGCAGTATTCATTTTAATTATATTATCTTTATTTATATCGGCAGGATGTGATTTTTCTGCGCTTGATAATGGAGCGGATTTCGCGGGATATACACTAATCGAAGTCGATGGTGGAGATTTATCTGGTGAACGTGAAGCAAATGTGGTTGTTGATGTTGGCTATGGGGATAGGGAATACTGGGCCTTTACCAATGAATATGGTCAACTGGTCAAAGTGACCGCAGAAGAAATAATTTTACAGGATGATGATATAGAGCCGGTTCTTTCAACGGGTCGTTATTATTCGGATGAAGCTAAGGTTCCTGGTGTTGAGAGCCCAACACTGGATGAAGGTCATGTGATTGCAGATTCTCTTGGCGGCGTTTCCAATGCCTATAATATTACACCACAGGAAAGTACACTAAATCGTGATGGCGACCAGGCATATATGGAAAAAGTTATCAGAGATGCTGGAGGTTGTACAGATTTTACGGCGATTATCACGTATCCTTCAACAACGACGCAGATTCCAAGCCATTATTCTTATACTTATACTTTAAAGGGTGAAGTGATTCATGATGAATTTGACAATGTAAACCCGGATGAGGTGAATGAAGAGCTTAATGGTACAGCAGAATTGTCTGAAGAGAAAGATTCCGACGTTTTTATTAGTGAGCTGGATAAAAAAGCCGAATATATTATAATTAAAAATACCGGCACTGATGCGGTTGATCTGACTGACTGGAAAATTGTTTCCGTGAGAGGGAACCAGTCATTTATCTTTCCGGATTTCAGCTTAGAGCCAGGTGCTTCGGTTAAGGTTGGAGATTCGGCGAACAGTACCGGCATTGATTTCCACTGGCTCGATGGCGGTGGTACCTGGAATAATAGTCAGAGTGATCCGGCAGAGCTGTATGACAGCATCGGACAACTTGTTGATCGGTATAATGATTGAAGCATAGCAAACTATAAGAAAGAGAATGTTGTAGTAGAATGAACATGCAATAAGGGTGTAGTTGTTATATAAAGTCAACATATAATGATGGGATTGTTTAAAGTTACAGCTGAAACTTCTTACTATCTGATTAAAAAAGAAAAGGAAGCCGGTTATCCAGAAAGCTTTCCAACCTGTCAGATTCCTGATGAAAAGGATGAAAAAGAAAAGAAAGAGTAATTACGTGATTTTCAGTTGCTTTTTAAATTTGAATAGGTAATGAAGAAGGGGAAACTGCTTGGTCTGATTTCCCCTTCTCTTTTAGATATTCAAGCGTGTTGATTCTTATATATATTCAACCGCAATCCGATTGAGCGGAACGGTTCTTTCCTTAAAATTCTCATCAGTCTCACCTAGAACAACGCCACAGCAGGGTAAAAAGCCTTCAGGCAGCTCCAGCTTTTTAAGAAGGTCTGGATTATAGATCATTGCCATAACTGCCCCCCAGATCAGGCAGCTCCCAATATTAGAATCGATTGCAGCTAAGGCCATATTATTGGCCATGATAGCCGCATTAGAATAGGGAACATTGATGGTCTTGACATCGCCCAGAATAGTTGAAACTAGAATCAGGCAAGGGGCACCGTAAAGAATTTGTCGGCTGGTGTCATCGAAAAATTCACCAGCATTTTTTTCAATATCAGCTAGAAGTGATTTGTTGCGAATGACGGTCAGGTGCATAGATTTAAAATCCCCCCTACCGACAGGCGAGAGCTGAGCAGCATCCAGTACCGACTGCAGGGCTTCTTCAGATAATTTTCCGGTGTAGTCTCTTACTGACTTTCTGACTCTGAATAATTGTTTGGTTTCCATTTGCTAATCCTCCGTTTGTAGATTTTTGCGTAAAGTGTATCTTTTTCGGATTTTTGATTTTCCAGGAAGCCTTGTTTTAAGCAATTAATTTAAAAATAAATTCAGAATGAATTTGTCCTGGAGAAATCGGTAAGACATAGATTATATAAGATTTATAGGCATTTATATCAGGAATAAACAGAGAAAAAGAAAATTAATATAAGTATTCAATAGGTGGAGGAAAGTGCCATTATATCTAAGATCGATTTTAATTGCAGAACAGGAACAAATTTAATGAAGACTTTCATCTGAAAGCGGGTATTAATAGCAGTGTAAGACTATTAGAAAAGGGGAAGATGATGACAGTCGAAAAATTCAAAACAATTGATGCCTACATTTCACAATTTCCGGAATCAGTACAGCTCATGCTTGAACAGATCAGGCAGGCGATTGCTGTGCAGGCGCCACAAGCAATGGAAAAAATCTCTTATCAGATGCCAACTTTTTATTTAAATGGGAACCTGGTCCATTTTGCGGCTTATAAAAAACATATTGGATTTTATCCCGCACCTTCGGGGATTGAAGCATTTAAAGAGGAACTGTCGGGTTACAAAAGTGCGAAAGGCTCGGTTCAGTTTCCCATCGATGAGCCGATGCCGATTGAGCTGATCAAAAAAATCGTAGCATTTAGAGTTGAGGAGAATCTGCGTAAATAAATCAATGGATTATTAAAAATGTCGATAATTATTGATCAAATAGTCGGAGTTGTATGAATTCAAAAACGGAGGTTAGTTATGAAAAAAGAAAGAGAAAATGTTTCCATTGAAGAGGTTGCTATCAAAAATACATTTATCAATCCGCCGAAAAAAATCCCATTATTATTTCGGCTGGGGCTATTAATTGCTAAAAAAGAAACCGGGAAAGATCTATTGCCGGCCCGTCTTTTGACCTGGTATCCACGAGCAGCCATCGGTTCTGGCGTTCTTGAGATATTGACAGCAAAAGGGAAAAATGAAGAGGTACAAAGGCTCTTAAATCTAGTCAGACTGCAGGCATCGTTGATTTGCTCCTGCAGGTTTTGTATCGATATGAACGCTGTTGGGATTGAAAAGAATGGCATCACCGACGAAGAACTGGAAGTGCTGCAGGGGAAACGAGATATTCAGGATGTCAATTCCTTCAGCCTGCGAGAGCTTCTGGCGCTGGAGTACGCGGTCAGTCTATCTATAACCCCACCAAATTTCTCTGAACGATTTATCAGTAACCTGACTCGTGAATTCTCAGAAAGAGAAATCGTCATGCTGGCCAGTACCATTGCCAGCGTTAATTACTGGGCTCGATTGAATCAGGGACTTGGCATTCCTCCGGCAGGTTTTTCAGATCGTTGCTTACTGTATTCAGAAGATAAACTGAGAAAAAGCTGATTATTGATATTATACAAGGAGAAACTATGAAAAGAGGAGTTGTTGTAACCGGGGGTGCTCATGGTATTGGTCGCCAAATCTGCTTGGATTTCCTAAATAAAGGTGAACAGGTTTGTTTTATCGATTTTAACGAGGATGCAGGCAAGAGCTTTGCAGATCAGTACTCAGATCTGTACTTTTTTTATGGCGATGTTGCGAACCCGGATAGTTTGAGAGAATTTGTAATATACGCTAAAGAAAAAATAAAAAAAATAGACGTACTGGTCAATAACGCATGCAAAGGAAATAGTGGAATATTATCGGATCTTAGCTATGAGGACTTTGATTATGTATTGGCAGTGGGCTTAAAAGCTCCTTATGAACTTAGTCGGCTTTGTCGTGAAGAACTAACCCGGAATAAAGGTAAAATTATAAATATTGCCTCAACCCGGGCTTTTCAGTCAGAACCGGATACGGAAGCTTATGCCAGTGCCAAAGGAGGGATTGTGGCGCTGACACACGCACTGGCCATTTCATTGGGGCCAGAAGTTTTGGTCAATGGCATAGCACCGGGGTGGATTGAGGTGGATGGATGTGATGAACACAGCCACACTGACAAATCGGCGATACCAGCCGGGAAAGTTGGAAGACCTGAGGATATTTCGCAGATGGTACTTTTTTTGTCAGAACAGGATTTTATTACAGGTGAAACCATAAATGTTGATGGTGGCATGAATAAGCGAATGATTTATCACGGGGACTGGAACTGGGAATATCATTTTTCTGATCCGGTGTGATAAAGATGTATTCAGCGTTTTTTGATTTAAAATAGCAACCATACGTCCCAGAGTATTGTTTACACCATTGACTTGCGGTAAAAAAGTTATTGTAAAGATTGCTGTTCTCGTATTAATCTTCTAAACCACTGCCTTTCGTTTCAAGAATTCCTCATCCGGTGAAGGAGTATAACTGGCTTTCTGCATTTCATTTTCTCTGCTCATAAATAGTTCAAATCCGAAGATTTTTTCAAAAGTTTTATTGATTGCATAAAAGGCAAAGTCCTTATCAACGACTGTATGTTCTTCTTTAATACAATAACGGTTGATTAAGTCAACAAGATATTGAAAATCAGGATCACCCTGGACAAAGCCATCAATTTGGCCGTTTATATTTGAAAAACTGACCTGGTACTTAAAAGGATCAGCGATAGTCTGCTTTTCAGATGGATTTCTGTTAATCAGATCCTGCAGAACGGTGATGTGGAGATCCCATTCATACCAGAAATGAGTCCATTTGGACGATTCATTATATGGGTTCTTGGCGTGGAATTTACAAAAGAAGTCACAAAGAAAATGAGCAACGACTCCCAGAGCGACAGACCGATCCCAGTCGCTGAGGGAAGTATCTTTTACTGTATAAACCTGATTACAAAACAAATCATAGATGTGAGAAAATTGGTGTTTCAGAAAAAGCATTTTTGTAATATCGGGCTTAACATTGCCATATACGAATGCGGACTTGATGATTTGAAAACTATCAAACTCCTGTTTATTCAACTGCTCATACAAAAACTGGCCAATATGTATATGGGTTGCAAAAAACATAGTCTTCACCTCCATAACAAGTCTAGCATTCTGCTGTAAAAAAAGATTTCTATTAATGTTAGAATTGGATAAAGTTTTGTTAAATTTCAGAGGAATTAATCTGCAAAATATTAATTTAATAAACTAGGGTTACATAAGCATTTAAACAAAAGAAGAAAGGAGCTAAACATTTGTTTTAGTCCTTTCTTCTTTATGCAATTGTTGGTGTTTTAATAAGTACTACTGATTTTCTTCCAGTACCTGCCAGGAAAGCAGAAGGTAGAGCAGTTCATGATTAGATTCTAAATCAATATCAAACAGTTTTTTCATCCGTTCCAGGCGAGTCAGCAGCGAGCTGCGATGAATATGTAAGGTTTTTGCCGTTAGAGAGGCGTTGAGACGGCATTGAAAATAAATAGACAAGGTCTGATAGTATTCAGTGTGCTTACGGTCATCGTAGGCTTTAAGTTCAAGTAGCTTAGGATTGCAAATCTGCTGATCATTAAAGTGGCCGGTGCAATTTTTGAGCATTTGATAATAAGCGAAATCATCAAAATAATGAATCCAGGCTGTTGAAGCATGAATCTTTCCTGTTTCAAGGGCAATTTTTGTTTGCTGATAAGCTGTTTTTAAACCATTGATATCGTCAAAAATTCGGCTTAGCCCAGCAATCAATAGACTTTCTCGCAGAAATAAAGGAAGCTGCTGGTAAAAATCATTTTTACAGGATTGTTTGTATAAATTGAGGTTAATTAATAGTAATAGTTTTTCATCAAAAAAAAGCGAGATGCATCCCGGCCATTGGGATTCGATTTCAAAACCTAAGAATTCGCTGTAAATATTCATTGTATAAGATGCTTTTGAAGAAAACTGGAGCAGCTGCAGTGAATCGGCCTTCTTCCAGCCGTTTTCCAAGGCAATTCGTTCCCATTGGCCGATTGGATTTTGTAAGTCATTCAGTAGATTGATTAGCGGCTCCCGCATATTGTTCAAAACAATATATTTAATATCCAAAGACTGATATTTTTCAAAAAGCAAGTTACTATAATAATATAAGTGTTCCAGAATAGAACGGATATAGGCTTTCAAAAATTCATCTCGACCAGTTACCAGCATAATAATGAGTCGTCCGGCATAGGTGTTCTGGTTAAAAAAGTTGCGGCATAACATTTGGTCTGTTCCATCAGGAGTGATAGCCTCATAAAGAAAAATATCACGTTCGTCATAAAGGGCCTGAAATTTCTGATCAGAAATAAAATCGTTGACCGCATCGATGGGCATATTGTAGTGTTCATCAATGACCGTGTCATCAAAAAGTTCTTCGCAGGCCTTTGAAAAGGCAGCATAGTGAAATTTATGATCGACCAGCATAATCCACTCATCTAAAACCTGTTCACAGCTGTTAATCTGATCCTGGTAATTGCCGTTTTCAAAGACCGACTTCTGAAGGTGGGCATCCCAGTGATCAAACAGATTGAATATCTTTTGCAGTGTATTAAAAAGCGTATGCATTGAGAGTTTGGTGTCGATAAGAAGGATCGTAGCGTCAATATGTGTCAGGTCGAAAAGTGGTGGCTGAGTAAGAATGAACAGTGATTTAGCCGGTAATTGGTCGTTAAAATCCTTGGAATCGACCAGAAGCGTTAAATTAGAATCTTCAATAGCTGGTTCCCAAAAAACTGGTCGAGAATAACTTGAATTTTGACTGCTTTTTTTTAGGTAGCGCAGAGAAAATTTCTTTTGCAGCTGGTAGTAGATGATATCCTGAGACAGATTCATAGCGGAGCCTTTCTATAAAAATTGAATTTTGTATAAACAGGTTATAATTAGTTTGGCGGACCGAGTAATGACTGTTGAGCTTTAGTATTCATTTTAGGTCAGTGGTTTTTAATATGCAAGCGAAATTTTCAAAAGACCTACAATGTGTAGGATAAGTTAAGAAAAAAAACTGCTATTGTGCTGTATATACATTTCGTAAAAATATCGATATAATTAGAAAAAATTACAATGAAAATGATTACGGAGGTATAGAAATGCTTACACCACGAGAGAATTTTTTAATGGCTACTGTTGAACATAAGAAACCAGAATGGGTTCCCAACGAAATGAGTGATGTAATATTGGTTGGAGGATCTTTTGAAGTTTTTGAGAATGGCCCGCTAGGAGGAGGACTTGATGGCTTTGGAGTGACCTGGCATGCGACTGAATCGGCTGGCGGACAACCGGTTCCAGGTGGGAAGCCAGTTCTTGAAGATGTAACGGCCTGGGAAGATCTGGTGACTTTCCCCGAGCTTGATGCCGTTGACTGGGAAGGCAGTGCGGCTATGCAGTTTGGGATTATGGGGGCAGACCGCGATCAACGTGTCGTTGAATATGGTATTTGGAATGGACAGTTTTTAAGATTGACGCATCTGATGGGATTTGAGAACGCTTTGTGTGCCATGGTTGAGGAGCCCGAAGCCTGCCAGGCCTTATTTTCTGCAATCACTGATTATAAGATCAATTTGGTTGAACGAATTGCTAAACACTTTAAACCGGACATTATCACCAATTTTGATGATATTGCGACGGAAAAGAGTTTGTTTATGTCGCCGGTTACTTATCGTGAATTGATTAAACCTGAGCATAAACGCCTAAACGATGCCATTAAATCTTTGGATATCATTCCTTTTATCCATACCTGTGGCTGTGTTGAAGCGGTCATTCCAGATTATGTGGAAATTGGTACAGTTGGCTGGTCTTCGGCCCAGCCGATGAACGATATTGTAGGAATACAAAAAAAATATGGTTCGCAAATTTCAGTTATCGGCGGATACGATACGAATGGAAAACCAGGACTGGAAACAGCAACTCAGGAAGAAATGGATACAGAGGTCAAACGCTGTATGGAAACCTACGGACCGCAGGGCAGCTATGCCTTTATGGGCTTCAGACTGATGAGCGGAGCAGGTCCGGAAAGCTTTATGGAAGGCGTTATACCAATTAATGCTGCCGTGGAAAAGTATAAAAATTTATAATAGGCGGTGTATACATTATGTCTTTGTGACGCTAGAAATGTTCATGACAGTTAGGTGTTTAATGAACTTTATAAAAAGTAACTGGACGTTATACTCAGCTTCAGATTAGTATCCTAAGTGTCTAGTGTAAAATCCCCTAAATTCGATTTAAATAGGCTGGTATAAATATGAATAAGCTGGCACTATGGAAGGTCAAAGACTTTATATATTTCGCTCTTTGTATGCAAAGCGCCCGATTTTCATTTTGAAAACCGGGTGCTTTGATATTCAGGAGGCTTCACACGATCCGCAGTGAAGCGCTTTTAGCACTGCAATATTTTTCTATACTGTAAAAGATCAAACATAAATGCATTAAATCTTTTTTGTAGGCTTAATATAAATATTTCTTTTAGAGCCACTATCTGCTGAAAATATCCATTGTATTTTTATTAAAAAGATGTTATTCTATCAAAAGTCTGACTAATTTTAATAAATCTCGAAAGGAACTCATTTAACATGTCAAATCAATCAAACATTGCTAATCCAGCTCCTCTTGGTCTAATCGGTTTTGCCATGACCACAATTCTTTTAAATTTACACAATGCTGGATTTCTGCCACTTTCTATTGTTATCGTCTCAATGGGTATTACTATCGGTGGTATCTCTCAGATTATCGCTGGAATCATGGAATTTCTGAAAAACAATACCTTTGGTGCAACTGCTTTTACCGCGTATGGTTTCTTCTGGTTGTCACTGGTTATAATCTGGATAAATCCTTTTTCCACTATTGAAGCCGCTGATTCTTTAAGTTTAGGCTTTTATCTGGGACTCTGGGGACTATTCACTGTTTTTATGTTTTTTGGAACACTAAAACACAATCGGACTTCCCAATTCGTATTTGGTTCGCTTACAGCTTTATTTTTACTGCTGGCTGTCGCAAATTTTACTGAATCTTCGGCTGTACACGTTATTGCCGGATATGTTGGAATTTTCTGCGGTCTTTGTGCTTTCTACAATGCTGTCGCTCAGATTATTAACCAGGAATTCGGTAAAACCATTATGCCATTATAATTTTTTATAATAGCTTTAAGGGGGAGTCGGTAAACTGCCCACAAAAAATCAGTATGGTCCATAAGACCTATACTGATTTTTTTGATGCAAAAAAGATGGCTGCCGATTTCATTATTGCGTTCATAATTTAGAATTACTTTTCAAATAATATAAAAATTACAGTTTGAACAAATCTGTACTTAGGTATTTTTCACCGCGATCAGGGAAGATGACAACTATTAGACCAGAATCAATTTTCTTTGCTACCTCGGCGGCGGCAAACATGGCAGCACCGCTACTCATGCCGACAAAGATCCCTTCCTGTTTAACAATTTGTCGGGCATATTCGAAAGCAACCTCTGATTCAATCATGATATGCTCATCAATTTCTTCAGGCTGATACAAAGCTGGGACGATAGCTTCTTCCATGTTTTTAAGCCCCTGGATATAATGTCCAAGTTCAGGAAAGGCTTCGATAATTTTCACATCTGGATTATGTTTGCGCAGGCCCATGCCGATGCCCATAATGGTTCCGGAAGTCCCTAATGAAGAAACCAGGTGGGTCACTTTTCCCTCTGTCTGCTCCCAGATTTCTTCGGCTGTTGTCGTATAATGGGCCAGTTTATTGTACTGATTGCTGAATTGGTCAGGATTGAAGTAGCGGTCAGGATATTGCGCTGTCAGTTCCCGAACCTTACGAATTGCACCGTCGGTTCCTTCATCGGGTGATGTTAGGGTAACGGTAGCGCCAAAAGCCTGAATCATTTTTCGTCTTTCGATTGAGACGGCTTCGCTCATTACGATTTCTACCTGATAACCCTTAACGGCTCCAATCATAGCCAGACCAATGCCGGTATTACCGCTGGTTGGTTCAATGATAATTTTGTCTTTGGTTAACGTACCTTCTGCCTCAGCCTGTTCCAGCATTTTTAGAGCAATCCGGTCTTTAATACTGCCGGTAGGGTTGAAGCCCTCAACTTTGGCAAGAATTTCCACGTTGGGATTGGGGTTTAAATGATTAATGCGAACCATTGGTGTATTGCCGATGGTTTCTAAAATATTGTCATAAATTAACTTGTGCAATTTTTTGTCCTCTCTATTCAGGTATGGTGTATCTCCATTATAGTATAAAAACGCAGTGGAAAACAAGAGATTAAAATTTAGCATTGATATTACTTAGTCAGGATATCGATAATGAGTTCGATAAAATCACTTTGAAGCAAACTAGTATCAATTAGTATCATTATAATAGGGGAGGCATGGTTAAGGCTATTGTGATTTAGATAAGGGCGAATAACTTGTTATTTTCTAAATAGTATGATAGTATGAAAAACCCAAATGAAAAATAATGAATGGAGAACAATTAATGGAACAGTTACCTAATTGCCCAAAATGTAATTCTGAATATACTTATGAAGACGGTGTTTTGCTTATATGTCCGGAATGTGCACATGAATGGACTGTGGATTCTATGGCCGAAAAAGAAGTAACTATTAAAGATGCCAACGGAAATATTTTAAGCGATGGTGATACCGTTATTCTAATTAAAGATCTAAAAGTCAAAGGCAGTTCCCAGGACCTTAAAAAAGGAACAAAGGTCAAGAACATTCGCCTGGTTGATGGCGATCACAACATTGACTGCAAGATTGATGGCTTTGGCGCCATGTCTTTAAAATCGGAGTTTGTCAAGAAAGCCTAGCAGCTTCATTAAAAACTGTGATGATTCAATAATGAAAATTTTTGGAACACTATCAAATTATCATTTGTATTTTGCTGATTTGATAGTGTTTAGAAGGATATTTAAATATGAATATATCGCAAATAGAGTATTTCCTGGAAACAGCGAAATGTCTCAATATCTCCAAAGCGGCTCAAAACCTGTTTATTACTCAGCCAACCTTAGGCAGACAAATTTCAAAAATTGAAACTGAACTCAATACACTGTTATTTATCAGAAGTAATAAGGGCCTTACATTAACGCCAGCCGGAATTGTTTTATATGAAGAATTTTCGAAAATTATTGATGATTACGGTCAGGCGGTCAAAAAGGCCACGTTAGCCAGTCAGTGCATTGCTGGAGTACTAAATATTGGAATAGTGGATGGGCTGGAAATTAAAAGTTTTATCCCCCAAATGGTCACTTATTTTGAAATTAATCATCCCAACATTGAGATTATTTTTCACCGAAAAAGTTTTTTCGCTCTGCTGGAAGATTTAAATAATGGCAGGCTGGATGCTTCCATTTCTTTTGATTTTCATCTCAAAGAATATCCAGAACTTAAAACAATTTGGATTAAAAAAAATATTCCAGCTTTTATTGTGCCAATAAAAAACCCTTTGTCGAAAAAGGAAAAGCTTACTTTTTCAGATTTTAAAGATGAACCGCTGGCTATTGTCAGAAAAGAAGAATGTCCCAGTGGTGTGGAACTGGTGATTAACTCATTTCTTAAAAATGCGGGCTTTTATCCGCGATTGCATTTTCTTGAGTCGATGGCGGATGTGCTTTTATGGGTCGAGTCGGGAATGCGATGCGCTCTTTTGAACACAGATATGGTTTTAAAACATTCAGATGTAGTGAAAATATATCCCTTTGAACTAGAAGAACGTTTTAGTGATATTAAAGGACGGAAATCATAATTTTGCTTTAAACCTGCTAAAAAATTATTATGCTCAAAAGGCATGATGACTAACAGCTATAAGCATTTTACAGCCTCTATGTAATCGTTATAATGATATTAAAATCGATTATTCTAAGGAGGCTTTTATTTATGGAAGAAAGACAGTTATCGCCCAGGGAGAACGCCTTGATCGCCTATAAACATGGCGTTCCTGCTTATATCCCGACACTTTTTACTGACATAACAATGATACAGGCAAATCCGTCAATGGAACGATATTGTGGTAGTACATCAGGTGTGGACGGATTTGGCGTTGAATGGACTTATGTAGAAAACGCTCATGCGCCGATGACAACACCTGGAAAAATACTCTTCGATGAGATTTCAGACTGGCGAGAATACGTGAATTTTCCTGACCTGGAAAAAATAGATTGGGAAAAACAGGCGGATATTGATGTTCATACTGACTTTATGGCCTTGGTTGCAGGCGCTGGGCTTGTTCCCATGGCTGATGGGAAAAGTGCTTATGATGAAGATAAGTTGGTTTTATGCATGGTCATTAATGGTCCGTTTGAGCGACTTCATGCACTGATGGGGTTTGAAAATGCCCTGATTGCTTTGGCGACTGAGCCTGAAGAGTGTTACGAATACTTTAAAGCAGTGGCTGACTGGAAAATAGAATACTTTAAAAAAATTGCCAAGTATTATAAAGTTGATGTAATTAACGGTCATGATGACTATGGGTCCAAAGATCGGATGTTTATGTCACCGGACACATGGCGAAAATTAATTAAACCTCATCTCAAGCGGATGGTGGAAGCCTGTCATGAATCAGGTGTCTTATATCAGCATCATTCTTGTGGACATATCGAGCCAATTTTAGAGGATCTGGTTGAAATTGGGGTTGATGCAATTGATACATTACAAGGTGGAAGCAATAAAAATTTAGTTGCCCTAAAAAAAGAATTTGGCGATCGAATAACATTTTGTGGTGGATTTGATAATCAGGGAGTTCTTGAGCTTCCCGATGTTACTGAAGATGAGATCAAAGCAGAGTATCGTAGGGTTGTCGATGGTCTCGCCCCAGCCGGTAGTTTTGTAGTATTTCCCATCACCATTGGCTTTGATTATGTAGTGTAAATTTTCACATTATTTCGGACTGAATTAGTCACAATAAATCGGATGAAAAAGGAAGAAATAATGCGAAAATAATGGCTTATTAAGAATATAAATCTCGTTTTTAATCACATAATCACGTTCCATTTTTCCAGAAAAAAAGGGAGATAACGCTGTCAGGCGTTAAATCCCGGCTTCTGCCGAAGCGGCAAAAACAATCTCTTCATCGATGAGATCAGTTTGCTTTTGAAAGGCGAGAATCAGACATTGGGTAACGAGATTGCCGACTAATCGAGGATAACCGCCAGTCGAAGACGAAATAGCTGCATAAGCATTCTCGTTGATCAGATTTCGTGAAACACCGGCATGTTTAAAGCGGTGTTTGATATAGTCTCTGACCTCATCCGGTGTCAGTGGTGAAAAATGAAAACGGGTCACCAGCCGCTGATCCAGCGAACGGTTCTGGTTTAAAGCCAGGCGGTTGGCCAGCGTTGGTAAACCGGTGAGTATCAGAATAAAAGGATTGCGTTTGTCCATGTCAAAGTTAAAAATGATGCTCAGATCGTGAAGAAACTGAGCTGAAGCCGACTGCATCTCATCGAGGATAAAGACAGGCGTGATGCGGCGCTTATCATAAAGATCGATAATCGCGTTCTGAATCTGAAAGAACAGCTCCACTTTGCGGAATTTCGGCTGTTCCCCGAGCGAAAAGGCCAGACCCCGGTAAAAGTCCATAGTTGTTCCGGAAGACATCGGGAAATACATGACCTTATATAAGGACGGATTCAAATTGTCGGCAAAGACCCGCAGGGTCGATGTTTTACCAACCCCGGGGTCACCGGTAATCAGACCAAAACCTTTGGTGGTTTTGAGATAATCCAGTCGGGCCAGAACTTCCCTGTAAGCTTCGGACTGAAAGAGCATCGATGAATCAATGCTTTTGTCAAAGGGTGCCTGCCGGAACCCGAAAAATGATTTATACATGAGGAACACCGCCTAACGTGCTGTAGCTGATAACATTGTTATTGCGTTTGGCAATGGCATTGTCCGCCATGATGACTTTTTTGCAGGTAAGAATCCGGACACTGTTTTCATAAAGATAGATCTCATCAGGGCATTCATTGGGATAGCGGATATCCACGCTCTTGCCGATAAACATTGGCGAAGCTTCGAAAAGGGCGTTGTGCAGCGAAATGGTGGCATCCGACTTGACCTTTCTGGTTGCCCGGATCAGAAAGGCTTCATCAATGATCCGGGGATCAGAGAAATGTTTGATTCGGTCGCTCCCCCGCATATAAAAGACCATCGGTGCTTCATTGAGACTTGAATGAAGCTTATGATGATAATCCCGGGCCAGCCAGGCCTCAAAGCGCTGGTTGAGGACATCCAGATCCATCAGGTCGGAATCCGTCAAAAGCGGATAAAAACGACTGCGGACGGTTTTGAAAAAGCGCTCGATTTTGCCTTTGCTTTTGGGATCGTAAGGTCTGGTATTGACCAGTGCAATGCCCAGAGTGGCACAGGAAGTATTCAGTTGGTGAGAACGGAAAATCTTGCCATTATCAGCATAAAGCATGGTGGGCTTGCCACAGGTAAGTAAAGCAGATTTAAGGACATGAAGGAGATCTTCATTCTTTTCAGCCAGCATGAACTGAGCCCCGGTAATTCGCCGGGAAGCATCATCGATAAAAGCGATCAGATAGGTTTTGCGCTTTTTACCGTTAAGAGTCAGATATGGGCCGTGGGAAACATCGGTCTGCCACAGGGTGTTGATATCAACATGGGCAAAACGGCGGCGGTCAGCCGTATCCGTCTGGGATGGCTTTAACAGCTGATGTTTTTTCAGCAGCCGATACACTGTGGAATAGGAACAGTCAGAGCTGGTGAAGTGCCCTTCATGAATGAGCCACTCATGGAACAACTTCACCGATAAATGGATGTTTTCCGTTCGTAACGTAAGGAGCAGTTTAGTCGATTCCGCTGATAAAGCCCGGGAAGAACCCTTGTCTGTCCGAACCTTGGGCTTGAGCGCATCAAAACCATGACGCCGGTACAGACGGAGCCATTCCAGCAGGGTTTTGCGGTTGTAGGTGCGCGTGCCATAATGCGGAACATCATGGGTTTTGGCACTGATCTCATCCAGATAAGCGGCGTGGGACGAGACGGTATCCGTAAGCAATGGCGCAATCAGGCCATAGCGAAATAAAGCAATCAGTTCTTTGTCTTTTTCAGTCATTGTAAAAAAACCTCCGTTTTTAAAGAATTGAGGTTTTAAGGATCCATAAAACTCAGTAAATAGAGCATAACGGATCAATGGATAAAAGGCAAAGCAAAAGCTCTGTGGGCTAAATAGTTCTTCAAAAAAATGCGGAAGGATGGTACAATTAATGTGCCATAAATCCTTTCTTAAAATGATCGTGATATCTTTTGCCGAAGATGGGGGGCTTGCCCACCGAGTAGACCATTTCAAGAAGCTTTATGGCTTTTTTATGCCAAAAATCAGGAAAGTCGATTAAAGGATCATGGCAGATGCGAAAAAATTCAATCAGCCGGTTCAGACAAAGTAAAAAACGCCGGGTGATAAAGCGACGATGCTGATGCGCTAAAGTATTGGCATAATGAGCCCCGTTAAAGAAGGCCCAAAGCAGTTCCAGCAGAAATGGAAGCGCCAGCTGAAATCCTGGATGACAGAAAGAAGGCAGGACACTGACTGTCTTACCGCAATGAATACAGTAATGACGTTGGACCGGAATGGAGAAGACATCCTCATACCAGATCACATGCCGGTGATAGATACCATGAAGATGAAGTCGATGGCGGGTGTAACAATGTGGACAGCTGTCAATACGAACTCTTTCAGTGGTGTAGAATTCGGTGATATAATCCAGCGGGTGGTCAGAAAAGTGTTCCAGATGAACCATGGTTTGTGCTTCCTTAAAGTGACTAATGATTAATCATTATACCATAATTGAAAAGCCAGGTTTGCCGGAATAATTTGATTAGTTCAGGGCTCTTTTGACATTTATAATTTGCTAATTAACAATGTAGGCGCATTGCTGGAGGAACATTTTCAGTATGGCATGGGCTTTTATGCCATGAAGGGAGAGCAGCCGGATATTGGGTTATTAATGTAGGTCTTTCAGGAAGACAAGATTTAAAGAGACTTTTATTCTGCTCACATAGTTAGCTGTTACTGGGTTTAGTTTGATGATTATAGTTTGATAATGTTCAAGTCAAGTCCAAAATAGTGTGTAAAAACCTCGGTGGGTTTAACTAGGCTGCTGATGAAACAGCAGCCGTCTGTTCTTTTAAAAATTCATAGTAATCCTGCATATCCAGATATTTTCTGCCGGAAGACCATTTTTCATCCTGTTCCATAAGCAGCGCACCCAGTAAACGGATAACCGATTTTTCGTTGGGATAAATGCGGATCACGCGATCACGACGCCTGATTTCCTCGTTGAGTCGTTCGATACTGTTGGTTGTGCGCAGTCTTTTCCGGTATTTCTCAGGAAGACTCATTACAGCCATCACATCATCAAAACCTTCTTCGAGTATTTCAATCGCTTTTGGTGCTTTGGATTCAAAATGTCTCAGTGTGTCTTTCAGCAGGTTGCGGGCATCTTCAATATTTACTGCATTGTAGATGCGTTTCAGATAGGATTTCAATTCGGACTGCTGATTTT
This sequence comes from Eubacteriaceae bacterium ES3, assembly GCA_030586155.1. Taxonomy (NCBI): domain Bacteria; kingdom Bacillati; phylum Bacillota; class Clostridia; order Eubacteriales; family Eubacteriaceae; species Eubacteriaceae bacterium ES3. The sequence continues at coordinate 520,007 of CP130741.1, forward strand.
TGGGCGTTTTATCCAGTACATTTCTTGAGAAATGTGTCTGGCATCTCTGCCAGGTGGATCCCTGAAAATGTTTTTTAATCGCATTTACAAGTCCTTTGTGATTATCGGATACTATCAGATCAACGGCTGTCAGACCACGCTCTTTGAGATTTTGAAAAAAATCTCCCCAGCTTGATTCTGTTTCGGTATCATTCAGCTGAAAACCAATTACTTCACGATTGCCATTTTCGTTGACTGCGGTTGCTACCAATAGACCTTTTGACCGGACTCTGCTGTCTTCGCGAACTTTGAGATATAAAGCATCCACAATTATAAATGGATAATGCTTTTCAAGCGTTCGGTTACGAAAACCGTTTACTACCGGATCCAGATTTTCACACAGCTTTGAAACTGTTGATTTTGAAAAGCTCTGGCCACAAAGTTCTTCTGTAATGTTTTCGATTTTGCGGGTTGAAACCCCATTAATGACCATTTCGATCATTGCCAGCATCAGAGCCTGCTCGCTCCGCTGGTAGCGCTGAAACATCGTCGTGCTGAATTCGCCGTTACGATGACGAGGGATCCGCAGGGTGATACCACCGATTCGCGTTGTTAATTCACGATCCCTAAAACCGTTACGGTAAGCTGTCCGATCCTCGCATCGCTCATAGCGTTCAGCACCAAGTTGCTCAGCCGATTGCGCTACAAGCACCTGGTTAAGAATTGTTTCCAGAAGCTTTGAAAAAGCCTCATCCCGGGAATCTTTTGTAAAAAGTCCGTGCAAAAGTTCTGTGTCCAGTGTAATATTTAATTGAGCCATTTGTTCATCTCCTCGATTAGGTATTGGGTGGTACTTTTATTTTAACCGAGGTTTGAGCTCTTGGCTCATTTTCTTTTTACACCATTATACGGACTTTATCTAATGTTCAACTTGAATATCGGTCTTAAGCTATTGTCAGCATAACAAAAACTTATTTATAATTTAATGAATTTGTATCCAAAGGACGAGAAGGCTGCCAATTATATCAGAATTGGCAGCCTTCTCGTATTTACTTTAAACATCCAACTCAGGTGGAATATCCAATTCATCAGAGACATATTTTCCATTTTTCTTACGTTGACGGACACATTCTGTCAGCAGATATTCAATTTGTCCGTTAACTGAGCGAAAATCATCTTCAGCCCAGGCAGCAATGGCTTCATAGAGCTTTGGGGAAAGTCTTAAAGGGATCTGTTTCTTTTTATTTTCAGCCATGATTAATAGAGGCTTCCAGAATTGACGATTGGTTGAGCATCATGATTCCCGCAAAGAACAACTAATAAGTTAGAGACCATTGCTGCTTTTCGTTCTTCATCCAGCTCCACAATTTCTTTTTCATTAAGACGTTCCAGGGCCATTTCTACCATTCCTACAGCACCATCGACAATTAATTTGCGGGCATCAACAATGGCAGCGGCTTGTTGTCTTTGCAGCATAGCGGCGGCGATTTCTGTGGCATAGGCCAGATAAGTGCCTATACATAGAAATGCTACAAGATTATAAGAATAGAAAATGTTAAATTTAACTGATTTTAATTTCTAATTCAGGGTAGAATTTTAATAAGACAAATTTTCAGAAAGGAATGATTAATATGAACGATCATAAAGATCCTCAAAAGATGGAAGAACACCAGGAAATGGAGTCCGATCAACATAAAAATCAAGGTTCGATGGCAGGTCATGACCATAATACTCAAATGACTGAACATGAAGGAAAAAACCACTACAGGGAAATGGAAAATCACGACCAGCATATAAATATGGAAGAACACAACCACCATAATGATATGAATGAACATACTCATCACCAAGAGGCTATGACTCATGACCAACACGAAAATATGGAGAGTCACACTGAACATACTGAAATGAAAAAACATGATCGGCACGCTATAATGAATGGGCATGAGCATCACAAGGGAACGACGACACATGACTCTCACGAAGATATGGGTGAAATGGATATGCATAACCATCATAGCGATATGGGCGGTCATGATCATCATGGGGGAATGGAGCACGTTGATCATCATAAAATGATGGCCATGGACTTCAAAAAACGTTTTTATGTTTCATTTGTGTTCATGATTCCGGTGCTGTTACTCTCACCGATGATCCAGGGGTTTATGGGTGTTAGTTGGCGATTTGCCGGTGATCAGTATATCGTTTCTGTTCTGGCTACCTTTTTATATTTTTATGGCGGTAAGCCTTTCTTAACAGGAGCAATCGATGAGATAAAGAAAAAATCTCCGGCTATGATGACTTTGGTGGCCATGTCGATTACAGTATCCTATGTATATAGCTTAATGACAGTATTTTTTATTGAAGGCAATGATTTTTTCTGGGAACTGGCAACCCTGATTGTTATTATGTTATTGGGGCATTGGATTGAGATGAAATCGGTGATTGGTGCTTCCAAAGCCCTTGATGAACTGGCAAAGCTGATGCCGGAAACGGCCCATCGAATTAAAAATGCGGATGAACTGGAAGAAGTTAAAGTTCACGAACTGGAAGAAGGAGATTTTGTCCTGGTTAAGCCTGGTGAAAAAATACCGATCGACGGTAAGGTGTTCGAAGGAACTTCCTATGTTAATGAATCGATGCTGACGGGTGAATCGGTACCAGTGGAAAAAAAGGCAGATGATGAGGTAGTTGGTGGAGCCATCAATGCGGATGGCATATTAAAGGTTGAGGTATTACGTACTGGTTCGGAGATGTTTTTATCTCAAATGATTGAACTGGTCAAAGATGCACAGAAAAACAAATCAAAAACCGAACGTCTGGCCGATCAGGCTGCAAAATGGCTTTTTTATATTGCCACAACAGTAGGAATTATAACTTTTATGGCCTGGATCTTTGTAACCGCTAATCTTAATTTTGCCATAACCCGAGCCGTTACGGTTATTGTCATTTCCTGTCCCCATGCGTTGGGCCTGGCTATTCCTTTAGTAACGGCGGTAACAACATCTATTGCAGCCCAGCATGGTTTACTGATCAGAAATCGCGCTGCCTTTGAGAATGCCCGCAAGATGACTGCCATTGTTTTTGATAAAACAGGGACTCTAACCGAAGGGGAATTTGAAGTGACTGATTTGGTCAGTGAAAAGGATTCTGATGATAAACTTTTAACTATTGCAGCATCATTAGAAATAAATTCCGAACACCCAATTGCTGAGGGGATTGTAAAAGAGGCCAAAACAAGAGGGCTCAAACTTATGTCGGTTGTAAATTATATAAATATCACGGGCGAGGGTTTAAGCGCTGAAATTGACAAACAAGAAGTGAAAATTGTCAGTCCCGGCTTTATGAAAAAGGCCCAAATCTCTTATGATGAAGCGAAATTTCAGAATTTAGCTGATGACGGAAAGACTGTTGTTTTTGTACTACTCGACAAAGTGCTGTTGGGAATGATTGCCCTATCCGATAAAATTAAAGAGGAATCAGAAGCGGCGATCAATGGTTTACATGCTATGGGAATCGAAACAGTACTTTTAACCGGTGACAATCAGACGGTAGCTAATCGGGTTGGGCAAGCTTTGAAAATGGAGCAGATTATAGCCGAGGTATTACCGGAAGATAAAGTCAATCAGGTCTCAATGTTAATCGAGCAGGGTAAGACAGTGGCAATGACGGGTGATGGTGTAAATGATGCCCCGGCTCTGGCTAAAGCTGATCTAGGGATCGCTATCGGAGCTGGAACGGATGTAGCAATTGAAGCCGCGGATGTTATTCTGGTCAAAAGCAATCCCAATGACGTGGTTTCACTAATTAGTTTATCGAAAAAGACTTATCAGAAAATGATCCAAAATCTGGTATGGGCGACTGCCTATAATTTGATCACTCTGCCATTGGCGGCCGGGATTCTTTATAACCAGGGGATTCTAGTCAGCCCGGCAGTTGGTGCGCTTCTAATGTCTCTGAGTACAGTGATCGTGGCAATTAATGCCAGATTAATAAAGTTTTAAAGTAAAAGACTGTTTTAATCATATTTGTGCCATATTTCAGGAGTATAGTTATCATATAAACTAGATCACACAAGAAAGGGTGAATATGATGAAAAAAGTTTTGATGATTTTGGCAGTAATATTATTGGTTTCTGTTCCAGCAGGCGTTTTAGCTGCAACATCGGATGCAGAAATTGCACAGGGGGCTCGCGGTTTATGCGGATTTGGTTTTATTACAACCGATCTGACAGAAGAACAAAAGGCAGATGTGGATGATGCTTTTAATCAGATGATTAATTTGCGAAAGGCTACAATTAACACGTTTCTTGAAGATGGTATAATGACTCAGGACCAGGCTGACTTGGCATTGGAAAGAGTGGATGAAATGATTGAACATCATGAAGAAGATGGTAGCGTTTACGGAATGATGGGCGGTTTTGGTCGCGGTGGTATGATGGGCGGCTATGGCTGCTATGATGGTGATGAAGACTAACTTAAAAGGAGGATGTCATGATGGGATTGATTGGTTTGCTGATTGTTGGGATTATCCTCTATTTCTTATTTAAAAATAAAGATTTGTTAAATGCCAACCAAAAGTCAGATAGTTCTCTTGAATTGCTCAAACAAAGATATATCAAGGGCGAAATTGACGAAGAACAATATCAGAAAATGCTTGAGGTTCTCAAACACTGAGGTAAAATAGAAAAAAGTCCAGGGTGTAAGCCTTGCGGCAAATGTTTAAATGCTGATTATTAGAGAAACAGGTTTGTTTAAATGGCAAAATTGTTACATAGCTGTTATGATTGTTTTTGGAAATTGAAATGTAGGTGAAAAATGACAAATCCCTAGAAAAATGAGGTGGGTTAGTGAAGTATCAGATACTGGTGGTAGAAGATCAGGAAGAAATTCGCAGCGTCATAGAAAAATATCTCCATCATGAAGGTTATGAAGTTCAGATCGCAAAAGATGGTTTTGAAGCGCTGAGTCTTTTTAACAGCAACACCACCCATCTCATTTTGCTTGATGTAATGATGCCAGGTATTGACGGATTTGAAGTGTTGACAGAAATCCGCAAAGTATCGGAAGTGCCGATTATTTTGCTGACGGCGAAGCAGGAGGAAGTTGATCGAATCAAAGGCTTGAAAATTGGCGCTGATGACTATGTCGTTAAGCCATTTAGTGCCAGAGAACTGATGCTTAGAATTCAGCGTTTATTAAAAAGGGTTTATCAAGAAATAGATGAGATCGTCTATAAGTATCAAGATTTCAGCCTGCATACTGGAAGTATGAAGCTGTACCGCGGTCAAGATAATATTGTGATTACTTCTGCCGAGTACAGCTTATTGTTGGTTCTATTTAAAAATCAGGGGCAGGTGCTGTCCAGAGAACAATTGATTGAACAGGCTTTTGGCGCTGACTATGATGGGTATGATCGAAATATTGACAGTTATATTAAGCGGATTCGTCAGAAAATTGAAAAAAATCCCAGAGAACCGCATATTCTTAAGACAAAATATGGCGCTGGTTATATTTTTGGTGGAGAATAATGATGAGTATTAGAAGACAATGGATGACCGTACTAATCTTATCGGTAGTTTTATCGGTAGCCATTAATTCGACGGTGTTTGGGATTCTGATTAACCGCACATTTATTGACTATTCGACTGAAAGTTATGGCAACCATGTAGCCCAGCTGGAAGAGTTGTCACAAAAAGTATTACTTGATGACTCCTACACTGAGCAGCAAATAAATATGCAGTTGGAATCGCATTTAAGTGATCCGATTAAGCAAATAAGAATTTATGATGTCAATGGCAATCTTATGGGTGAAGTTGGCAATTATAGTGTTCCGATGATGAGCGGAATGATGGGACGAATGAATTCGAGTCAGACAGAGGAAATTGATACACGCGACATAGTCGTTGATGAAATGGTGATCGGAGAACTGATAATAACCCGATACAGCTCGATCAGTGATTCTCTGGAAGCCAGAAAATTTATGCTCTCGTTGGCTGGAAGTGGTTTTCTTTCCTTTGGCATAGTCTTTACATTGATTTTTATTATTGGTATTTTTATCAGTCGAAGAATGAGTAGAGATTTAAGGGCTACTGCACAGCAAGCAATTGACATTGATCTGGGAAATACCAGTCCGGTTCCTAAATCTAAAGTCGAAGAGATCCGTACGATTCAGCACAGTTTGGATACATTAAATTCCCGTTTAAAAATGAAACAGACCAGCCGTAAAAAACTGATTGATGAACTGGTTCATCAGACCAGAACACCATTGACCATTTTAAGAACACATTTGGAAGGCTTTCAGGATGGAATCATCGAGTTTACACCGGAAGAAGTAAAGATCTGTGAGACTCAAATTGAGAATATTACTTCGATAATCAGTAATATGTCAGGTATGATCGATGCTCAAAAAGAGCTTGAACCGGTCATTATTGAAGAGGTGGAGATGGCTTCGCTTTTCAAACAGATTGTCACTGGTCTGAAAATGCAGTTTGACAAAAAATCAATTGAGTTAAATTTAATTAGCCATCAGAAGATTTCTGTTAAGACAGATCGATATAAATTAAGTCAAGTGGTTTACAACTTATTGACTAACGCATATAAGTTTACAGAGTATGGCGGATCAGTCACGATTAATTATTTTAGTCAGAAGGATATGCTGACTATTGTCGTTGAAGATAGTGGAAAAGGTATTTCGAAAGAGGAACAATCAAAAATATTTAATGTTTATTTCAGGGGGGATAATTCACAAAATACTTCAGGAGACGGAATTGGTCTATATGTGGTCAAAGAAAATCTGGAAAAAATCAAAGGTGTTATTGATCTAGAGTCAACAGTAGGAAAAGGCAGTAAATTTACTGTTCGTATACCTCTTGACCTAGATCATGTCACAAAAAATGATTAAATAATATGCAGGCGTAAAGCCTGTTTTTATTATTCAAAATCACCTTTTAGCGTATTGGAGAACAATAATATCTTCTCCCAGTTTGCTTTTGGCGGCTTCCACCATCCGCTTGAGATGGGGACAGTGATAGGTTTTTGAATTATTTTTTAGGATTGGAGATATAAAAATGATGGTGTCAGCGCCGTGTTTAACTAAGTCTTCGGTATTTGATAGGGCTTTAAAACCAGGGCAGCCACCGCAGGAATTGAGTCCTGAAAGACTGATATCTGCAGGGCTTATATTTTCAATCCCGTTTTCCCGTAGCATTTCTAATAACTCATCCATGACTGGCATACCCTTATTTGCCTTCATGCATCGGATTAATCCTATTTTCATTTTACCTCACCGTTAAAAGACTTATTCACTATCATTTTAATATGAAACCTGTTGGACAAGCAATCATTATTTAGTAGATTGGAAGTTTCCTGACATCGTCAGGCATTTGGAATGATTTGCTTATGGGCTGAAAATTACACAGATTAAAAGGTGATTTCTACTTCTAAATAAATCAGAAAACAAGGTTAATTAGCAGCATATACAGAAATGTACCGCCGGTAATAGACAAAAACATATTGCGTTTCAAAACGTGGAGCACGACTACGAACCCTACTGAAATCAGTTCTGGAAGACCGTGACTGCCAGTCATAAGATTAATATCTTTCAGGCAGTAAATCACTAGCAGGCCCAGGGCCGCAGACGGTAAAATCTTACCCAGTGATTGAATAAAAACTGGTGTGGGTTTATTGGCAGGAAAAAGGATAAATGGCAGGAAACGGGTGGTCATAGTTCCTAAGACAACCATAACAATTGTGATGATTTGTTGTGAGGTAGTCATTCTTTCAAACCTTCTTTCTGGTGGGATAGGGGAATTAAGACGCCCAGGATGGCGATCATTGCCGGCACGACAAAGCGGTTGGAGCCGAAAATCAACAGGGATGCAAGGGTTAGCCCCATCCCAATTAAAGCACTTTGATGATCGTCCTCTTTTAACCACTGGTCTAAAAAAATAACTACCAGGAGGGCGGTCATGACAAAATCAAGGCCTTTAGGATAAAAGGGCAGGAGTGAACCGAATAGCGCCCCAATGGTTGCTCCGGCGACCCAATAGATGTGATTGAGGAGGGTGACGAAAAAATAGAATCTTCCCGGCTCAACATCATTCGGTATGGAAGCAGACAGGTTAATGGAAAAGGACTCGTCACACATACCAAAAATCAGATAGGGGCTAATTTTTCCAGCTGACTGGTACTTGTCGAGCATGGAAAGTCCGTAGAAAAGGTGGCGGGCATTGACCATCAAGGTCAGAATAAAAGCGCCAATAGGATTAAAGGTGCCAAGCAATAGATTGGCGGTTACAAATTCCATCGAGCCGGCAAAAATAAAGATACTCATCAAAATCGGAAAGACTGGTGAGAAACCAAGTGAAGTCATAAAAATGCCATAAGCAATACCCAGGAATAAAAAGCCGGTTAAAATTGGCAGAGTATTGGGAAAGGCTGCCTTAAATGCATTTTTTAGGTGGTTAGATTGATCATTCATGGAGAATTCCTTTCACTATTCTAAAAGCGGTAAGGCTATTAGAGCTTAGGGTAAGATAATTATAGCAGTCGTATTAGAAGTAACTAGAAATATTGACATAAGATTGACCACTGGATAAATTGATGATATATTGTACTAAAAGGTTACAATAGAAGAATCCAGTATATTGTACTACTGGTATAATATAATGTCAAGCGGAGGACTGCGTGGATATTAATGATATTGTTGGAAAAAATATAAAAAAGATACGGGAAACAAAGAAATTGACTTTAGATGCTGCGGCCAAGGAGACCGGCGTTTCCAGAAGTATGCTGGCACAGATTGAAAAGGGTGATGTCAATCCGACGATTTCTGTTTTATGGAAGATTGCCAATGGTTATAAAACCTCATTTTCATCGCTATTAAAACCAGAGACCGAAGCTACCATGTTTGTTCCCTGTGACGAGATTAACCCATTGATTGAGAATGAAGGACGGTTCATTAATTACCCCATTTTCTTATTTGAAGAAAAAAAGTTGTTTGAAACCTATCGCGTAGTATTGAAAAAGGACGGTAGTCAGACTTCATTGGCTCATCTTCAGGGAACTGAGGAATATGTGACTTGTTTTGAAGGAACGATTGAAGTGGTTGTTGATGGTAAAAGTTTTGTTCTGAATCGTGGTGATTCGATAAAATTCAAAGCTGATGTAGAACATTCCTATCGTAATATTGGTCAAGACACTGCGACTCTGAGTATGGTGATTTATTATATAGAGAATTAATCTGAAAAAAATCCGCTCAATGAAATTAATTTTCATTGAGCGGATTCTTTAAAGCAAAATTATTTTTCGGGCTGTTTAATCAAAAGATCAGCTATCCTTAAAAGGAATCGACTCATTTCAACTGGCTTTGTAAAATAATCAGCAAAGCCCATCATTAAACCTTTTTCAATGCTTTCCGGCATGGCATTGGCACTCAAGGCAAGGACGGGAATGTCTCTGGTTTGCGGATTTGCTTTAAGCCGCTTCAGGACTTCATAACCATCCATTCCTGGCAAATGAATATCTAAAACAATTATATCTGTCTGATATTCTTTTATTAACGCAAGTCCAATTTCACCGCTGGAAGCAGGTATCAAATGGATATTTGGGATTTGTTCAAAGGTTTCTTCCATTAAATTCATATTCACTGTATTATCTTCAATATAGAGAAGTGTGTAATGATTATTACCAAGCAGCTTGTTAACATTATCATCGGAGGTTGTTAACGAAACTGCTTCGTCCTGCTCTTTGACATTTGGAAGCTTTACGATGAAATGACTGCCCTGGTCAGGTTTACTGGTGACGGAAATTTCTCCGTTGAGCAAATCGCACAGTTGTCGGACAACAGTTAATCCGATTCCGGTCCCTTCAATAGCGTTGCTGGTTTCTGGCAGACGGCTGAAAGGATTGAAAATCTTATCAAGATAATCCTGGGGAATGCCAAATCCATTGTCGATGACATGCAGATAAGTGTAGGCTTCGTCATTTTCTATTCTAACGGTAACAGTTCCGTTTGCGTAATTATATTTGATAGCATTGGAGATCAAATTAATTAGGATCTGCTTAATCCTGGTTTGATCCGTATTAGAGACCAGGGTATTGAGCTCATGGTCAAAAATTAGGACTATACTTTTATCGTCTGCCAGCGGTTGCATTAAACGGATGACTTCTGCGGTTATTGAAACAATTTCTACTGGCTCAATCGATAATGAAAAACTGCCGGATTCGATTAAAGATAGGTCCAGGATCTCGTTGATTAAGGTCAAAAGGTGATTTCCGGCTTTGCTTATTTCATGAACATACTGATTTTGAATTTCCGTAAGTGGTGTGTCAGGGTACATTTCCAGGAGTTGAGAAAAACCCAGAATAGCATTTAGCGGGGTTCTTAATTCATGACTCATATTTGACAAAAATTCTGATTTTGCCTGGTTGGCCTTTTCAGCATCTTCTTTAGCTGCTTTGATGGACATTTCCATAAAAATTCTTTCAGTGATATTTCTTGCTGAGACAACCAGGTTATCGGCATTATTGGAAACTCTGGAAATCCGGGCTTGAAACCATTGTTTTCCCTGACGGGTATTGATGCTGTATTCCAACGTAGTTGATGAACCAGTTTCAGCAACCTCACTGATTTTGTCCAGGCAGGTCAATTGATCTTCGGGATCAAAAACGGCACAGAGAGACATACCTTTATCACTGAAGAAATCCAAAATGGAGGCATCATCTTTGGCCCAGATTCGTTTGATAGATCCGTTTTTATTAATTTGCAGAATGATATCATCAATTGAGTGGACCAGAGCCTGTAGGTGTTGTTCACTTTCCTGCAATTCATTCTGCGTTAAAACCAGGCGTTGATTGGATTGTCCCAGATTTTCACCCATGACAATAAGATTGTGAGCAGTTTCAGTCAGTTCCACAACTGGCATCTCAGGTTCATACTGGTAATAATGACCTTTCCCGATATTACTGACGATCTCATTGATTTTGTCAAGGGGTTGAGAAATATCTTTACTCATGGCATTGGCTCTTTTTGAAAGAACGTAAAAAAAGATCATATAAAATACAATCAATCCGGCAATCATTAACATCCCTATTCTTAGAAGTGATTGGTTAATGGCATTACTAGAGGCATAAATATTTTCTTCAGGAACGATGACCATTAACTTCCAACCTGTTTCGGATACTGTATTCCAGCTAATCAGACGACTGTTGTCATTAAGGGTGATAGTGGTTGTTCCGCTGTCTGCTGTAATCAGCTCATTGGCAATATCAGAAAATTCCTGGCGGCTAAAGACATTAAAATCCTCTGGTTTAAAAGTATCAGCCATAATTGCTTCCTCATAATGGTGGTCAGTTAATTCGGTTAGTGAAAAATCATGCTCTCCTTGTTGTGGAAGGGCCAGGATGGTGCCATCCTGGCCAACTAGAATTCCGTAACCGTCCCAAGGGAATTCAAGGTTAAGAATTTCGTTGGCAATTGTACTGATAGTGATATCAATACCGACAACACCTTCCAGAAAATCTCCAGTATAAACTGGTGCAATAGATGAAGCCATCCAACCTTGGCCAGCAGGATCCAGGTAGGAATCGGTCCATACTACCTTGCGTGAGGGATTATTAGTGCTGTCAGCTTCGTAATAGAAATTATAGGAAGGGATATTCATTTTTTCAGGATACTGCTCAAGTACATTAAAATATGGGTAAATAATATTGAGTGAATCAAAGGTGTTAAAATAGATCTGGCTGGCCAGATCGTAGGAATTGACAGTGGATTTCATCAAATCAGAAAGAGAGAGGAGACTAGCTGTTTTTTGTCTTTCAGCAGCGTTAATAGGATAATAACCGCTATAAAAAACAGCTATACCACCATTAGCAGTATCACTTACTGTGTAATATGCGCCATTTTGGGAATAAGCCAGACGATTTAAATCTTCAGACGAATGGTTCATGTTTTGACTAAGCGCAGTTTGAACCTGGTCGGCATATAGATGGGTTGAACTGGAAATGCTCTGTAATTGTTGACTGATAACCTGGGTCTGCTTTTCAGCCAGTAGATTAAGTTCTGTGTTTGCTGATTCATGGATATAGTCTCTTGTTTCCAGCCGCGACCAGCTGTTGGCAGAAAAATAAATGCTGATAAAGACCAGTTCGACCAGTATCAATGGGATCAAAGCAGCTTTTAAATAGGATAGCCAGATCCAGCGGTTTATACTAAGGTCCTTCTTTTTTTTCATTGAGAATCCTTTCAAAAAATATTATGGAGAGTAATTAACTACTCGCTGAAGCGATTATGGATAGCCAGAAAAACATCTAAATTTTCAAAGAAAAGCTCGACTAATTGGGGATCAAAGTGAAATCCGCTTTCCTGCTTCAGTAGATTAAGAACCTTGTCAAGTTCCCAGGCATCTTTATATGGTCGTTTTGATAATAGAGCATCAAATACATCAAAAAGAGATGTAATTCGTCCTGAGATCGGAATTTCCTCGCCTTTTAGTCCGGCAGGGTATCCGCTGCCATCCCATTTTTCATGATGTGTCAGGGCTATTATCTCGCCTAAAGCGAGGATATCAGATTGACTTTCAGAAAGAATAGTTGCTCCTCGCTCAGCGTGTTTTTTCATAATCAACATCTCATCCGGTGTGAGCCTTCCGGGTTTCAATAAAATGTCGTCAGAAATGGCGATTTTTCCAATGTCATGCATCATGCTGGCGCTGGTAAGGCGATAAATGTCATGTTCATCGTAATTAAGCAAACGAGCCATTGCTTCAGTATATTTACCCAAACGGATAACATGATAGCCGGTATCGTCATCACGAAATTCTGCAGCCATCAGAAGCTTATCAACCAGTTCAAATTGGAGGTTTTCGATTTCTGCAGTTCTTTCTCGGACACGTCTTTCCAGTAGTCGATTATTTTCCTGGATTTGGTTATGAAGTATTCGAATATCTAAATGATTAGTGACGCGCATGATGACTTCTGCATGATCAAAAGGCTTGCCGATGAAATCCTTGGCACCGGCTTTTAGTGCTTTGAGGCGGTTATGCTGATCGTTTTGAGCTGTAATGACGATTACTGAGACATAATCATCCTTTTTTAGCGAATCAAGTTGTTTAAGGATTTCAAAACCATCTGGTTTGGGCATCTTAAGATCCAGCAGTAGCAGATCTGGTTTGTATTCCAGATAGGTATCAACAGCCTCTTGTGAATTAGTGATTTTCTTAATATTGATGAAACCGTTTACCTTCAATAATTGTTCCAGCAGAAAGGCGTTAGATTCAAGATCGTCGACGATTAATATTTTTGAATTGTTGCGGATAAAGGTTTGATTTGATTCTACCATTGTAACCTCTTTAATTGATATAGTTATGAATAATATTCTAGCATAAGCCAGAATGGCTTACAATTGCAACTTAAAAAACCTCTGACAATATGCCAGAGGTTTTTTCTTAAAGGGCGATGTCGCCACGTTCTCCGGTTCGAATCCGGATACACTCGTCAACAGGCTTAATAAAAATCTTACCGTCGCCCATTTCGCCGGTACGAACTACTTCGATAATCAGATTACAGATTTTTTCAACCTGATCATCAGCCACAACGATTTTAATTTCGATTTTTGACATCATATTGATCATCACCGTGGTTCCCCGATTATGGGCAACCCAGCCGTGCTGATTACCACAGCCTAAGACTTGTCTGACGTTCATTCCATTGATTTTGGCCGCGTGAAAAGCTTCTTTTAACGGTTCCAGCTTTTCCGGGCGGATAATTGCTTCGATTTGTTTCATACTAACCTCCCTTTACTGGTCAATCCCTGAGAATGCAGCATAGGCCTGTTCGCTATGTTCACCAATATCCAGTCCAATATCTTCAGATTCAGTGCTGACGCGAATTTCCATAACCTTTTTCAAGACAAACATAATTACCGCTGTTATAATCGTAGCATAAGCAATGGTAATCACAATAGCCAGAATTTGAGCGATGAAAAGTTTGGTGTCACCAAAGAATAAACCGTTCCACTGGGCAACCGGATTAATGCTGGTTTGAGCAAATAAACCTGTTGCAATACCACCCCAGATCCCACCGATACCGTGACAGCCAAAAGCATCCAGAGCATCATCATAGCCAAAATGTAGTTTGACCTTTGTCATAAAGAAAAAGCAGATTGGGCTGACCAGAGCGCCGATAATAGGAGCGGACCAGAAGGGAACAAATCCGGCTCCGGGTGTGATGGCAACCAGTCCAATTATTGCTCCGGTAACAGCTCCCATCAGAGTTGTTTTTTTGTAGAGAAGGCCTTCAATTGCCATCCAGGACATCATGGCTGCCGCCGATGAAAGCATGGAGTTAACAATAGCCTGAACTGCCAGACCATCAGCGGCCAGTGCTGAGCCGCCATTAAAAGCGAACCAGCCAACCCATAAAATAGCTCCGCCAATTAAAAAGAGGGGGATATTATGTGGGTGGTAGGAACGAATACCGTAGCCTTTTCGGGAACCTAAAAATAGGCAGGCCACCAGTCCGGAAACACCGGAAGAGATATGAATGACATTTCCACCGGCAAAATCGACAGCACCGAGATTTAAAATCAGGCCACCTTCACCCCAGACCATGTGAGCCAAGGGGAAATAAACCAGCGTCAGCCAGACCGCAACAAAGATAAACATGGCTTTAAAACGCATTCGACCAGACAAAGCACCAACTAGAATAGCTGGTGTAATGATGCAGAACATCAGCTGGAAAATTGCAAACAGAGCGCCAGGGATACCTTCGGCATAGTCACCGGCTTCAGTTGCACTGATCCCATTAAAGAAAGCATGGCTAAAATCACCTATAAAACCGAGCCCCCCAGCATCGGGAGCAAAAGCCACAGAAAAGCCGAATAAAAACCAGAGAATGGTAGCTACGCCACAGCAAAAGACTACCGACATTAACGTATTTATGACATTTTTTCGTCTGACCATACCGCCATAGAAAAGGGCAAGACCAGGTGTCATAAAGAATACAAGCATGGCACAGATCATCATAAATGCCATATCACCAGAATTGAGCATTGTTACCTCCTGAAATACCGTAATGATATATTTCAGATCACTGTAATTGTGATTAAGTATCAACCTTTTTGAAACTGACAATATTCAGCCGCTACTCCTAACCCCATTGTTAAGTTGGTTTTAATTTTACCCGCTTAAAAAAGACGATAACAGAAACGGCTATGATCATCGACTGTAGCTAAAACGAACAGTACAAGATTATAGCAGTGAGTGTTATCGCCTTTGATAAAGTATTTATATAACGGAACCACGTTTGTGGATTAAAAACCCTTCGCTAAATGTGCAAGGTTGATAGTTTATTACCAAGAAACAATTATAACAGCATTAATGAAAGTCGTCAATAAGAATAGATAAAAATTTGTCAGTAGCAAGCAAAAAATTAGTTTGAAGGAAAGGACACTTATTAACTGCTGGGAGAGTAAATGATTTAGAAGTGAATTCTTGCTTTTATGAAAATAATTGGTAAAATGGTATCGTCGTTAGAAAATTAGGATAAGTTTACAAAAAAGGAGAGTTATCATGAGTGAATTTAAAAGTATCAGTCCTGATGAATTTGATTTTAGCCCATTTCGCCTGATCGGCAAGGAATGGATGTTAATTAGCGCTGAGAGCGAAGGGAAAGTAAACAGTATGACCGCTTCCTGGGGTGGTCTGGGGGTAATGTGGGGTAAAAATGTAGCTTATGTGGTGATTCGAAAAAGTCGCTTTACCAAACAACTGGTAGATGCTTCGGATTCCTTTTCATTGACATTTTTTGACCATGAAAAATACCAGAAGATGCTTGGTTATATGGGAAGCGTCTCTGGTCGTGATGAGAATAAAATTGAGAAAACCGGATTAACAGTGCTTTATAAAAATGGGATTCCCTATTTTGAGGAAGCTAAAACAGTGTTTCTTTGTAAAAAACTCTGCCGTCAGTATCTTGCGCCAGAAAGTTTTATTGATGAAAGTGTTGACAAACAGTGGTATGGTGATTCAGATTATCACGATCTGTATATCGTTGAAGTGCAGGAAATCCTGCAGACATAATATGACGGAAATAACTGAAAAGAACAGGCTGGAAATCTGATTAATTGGAGGAAAATATGAACGCTATTTTTAATCGAACAAGTGTCAGAAAGTATTTGAGTAAAGAAGTGGAAGCGGAAAAAATAGACTTGCTGCTAAAAGCTGCCATGGCTGCCCCTTCGGCAGCGAACCAGCAGCCCTGGGAATTCTTTGTGGTAAAGAATAGAGAAACTCTAAAAGCCTTAGCTGAAGCCAGCCCTTATGGTGGTTGTATTGCCGGCGCTCCTCTGGCGATTGTGCCGGTTTATCGAAAGGAGCTCAGGATGCCTGAGTTTGCCGATATCGATATGAGTGCGGCAACCCAGAATATATTACTGGAAGCTGTAGAACTAGGCTTAGGGGCAGTATGGATTGGTGTCGCGCCACTGACAGACCGAATGGAGAGTGTGGCTAAAATTTTATCTGTTCCAGATAATTTAGTGCCTTATGCCGTAATTCCTCTTGGTTATCCTGAAGCTGAAGCTAAACGGCAGGATAGGTTTGATGCTGCCCGAGTGCACTTTGAGTAAATAAGCATATCTGGATTCAGCTGTTGTAACGCTAGTGTGAAAATTTTAATTCTATAAAACGATCTCGGTTCAGCGTATCAAAATGCTCGTTGAGCCGGGATTATTTTTATTGAATGACAGAGACAGCTACAATCAGCAAAGCAGTTTATTTTTTATACGACGGATGATTTATCATTGCATGGAAAGGGGAAAAACGGGTATTTACATAGAAAAAAGGGGGGATGAAAATATGATTGAAGTCAATAATGCTACATTAACCTATCAGTCAGGTAAAGGGGTCTTTGATTTGGACTTTAAGATTGCCCAAGGAGAAGTGATGGGCTATCTTGGCCCTAACGGCGCCGGCAAAACAACGACTATCCGGCAGCTGACTGGTTTTATGAAACCTGATCAGGGGACATGTACTGTTAATGGGCTGGATTGCTTTTACAATGCCCCGGACATCAACCGGATTATGGGCTATATTCCTGGAGAAATCGCTTTTCTGGAAGGAATGAAAGGGGAAGAGTATCTTAAATATATCAGCGATGTGAGGGGACTCAACAATAATCGCCTGCAGAAAAGGCTAATTGAGATGCTGGAGTTTTCACCTAAAGGGAGTATTCGCAAGTTTTCCAAAGGGATGAAACAGAAGCTGGGAATTGTTGCGGCCTTTATGCATGATCCTGATATTTTGATTCTTGATGAACCCACCAGTGGGCTTGATCCACTGATGCAGAATCGTTTTGTCGACTTAATTTTGGAGGAAAAGAAACGGGGAAAAACCATTCTTTTGTCCAGCCATATGTTTGAAGAGGTGGAAAGAACCTGTGATGAAGTAATTATTATTAAAGATGGACGGATTGTGGCGAAATCGGATATAAAGAACTTAAAAAGCGCACAGAGAAAAGTGTATCGTCTGAAAGTAAAGGATCCTTCTGCTGCGGTTCAAGGGCTGTTAGCGCAAGGATTTGAAACCAGACAGATCGAACACTTTATCGATGTAACAATTTCGGGTGACCAGATTGGGGCTTTTGTGAAAGTGCTGCCTGTTTTGGAGGTAACTGACCTGGATGTCAAATCACTCAGTCTGGAAGAAATCTTTCTGCATTTCTATCAAAAGGAGGAAGATCATGAAAAAACCATTGAGTCTGACGCTGTTTAAATTGACACTCAAAAAAAACTGGAAGCTGTTTGTGATTTTTTTCGGTGTCCTGACCATGTATTCTTCAGTCATGATTTCCATGTATGATCCTGAAAATATGCAGGCGATTACTGCAATGACGGAGATGTTCCCGCCAAAACTGATGGAGGCGATGAACTTTTCATCAGGTTTTACTGATCTTACCGGTTATCTGGCCAGCTGGCTTTATGGACTTTTAATGATCGGTTTTCCACTGGTTTACAGTATTATTTTGGGCAATGGCCTGGTAGCCCGGGAAATGGATTCGGGCTCAATCGTTTGTCTATTAATGACTCCTGATTCACGGGTGACTATTATTTTGACAAAAGCATTTTACGCCGTTTTATCAATGATTGTTCTAATGGCTAGTCTCTGCATCTTAAATATGGCTATCAGCCAGGCCTTTTTTCCGGATTATTTTGATTCTGATGCTTTTATTCAGTTGAACGTAACTGTGGGTCTGGCTAATATATTAGCTTTATCCATATCATTTTTCTTTTCAAGTATCTTCAATACAACGAAAAACTCGCTAGCCTTTGGGGCTGGAATCCCGGTCATGTTTATTCTTTTTAATATGCTGGGCGGGGCTTCAGACCAGGCAGAGATTTTAAAAAAGATTTCAATTTATGGTTGGTATGACCCACTTGAGATTGTTGGTGGAGCTGCTACTGCTCAGATTAATCTAATTTATATCGGATTGATTGTTCTTTTATTAACCGCGTCTGTACTGATTTTTAAGAATAAACAGATGCCTGTTTGAAAATTATTTGATAAAATTATGATGAATTCATAAAAGAGCGAGATAGAATCCTAAAAGAAAAACTGCAATGTCAAAAACATCGCAGTTTTTCTTATTGTTTTTCACGATCCAGGGCAGCTTTTACCTGTGCTGGATCATCATTGTTTTCTGCAATAATTTGACTGACCCGATCATAGCCAAGCGTTTGCGTATAGCCTGTGGCAAAAGCATAGGAGCTGTTCAGCCACATTAAACACCGGTCGCGATCGGCCTCAACCAGATCAATGCATTTTGTGCGAAAGATTGTAACGGCCTTTGTCAGCAGTGACAAACTCTGCAGCAGAGAATCTGCGATCAGCGGTAAAAAGGCGTTTAATTCAAATTCGCCGTGGGCTGCCGCCAGGGTAATGGCTGTATCATTAGCGATGGCTTTCATGGCCACCTGCATGACCATTTCAGGGATAACAGGATTGACTTTGCCGGGCATGATGGTGCTACCGGTCTGCAGGGCTGCAAGCTTGATCTCACCAATGCCGCCGCAAGGGCCTGCATTCATCAGTCGCAGATCGTTGGCGATTTTCATCAGATTGACAGCCAGGGCTTTTAAAAGTCCTGAAACCTCTACAAAAACATCGTTATTCTGGGTGATATCCATGGGATATTCGGCAGCGGCTAAGCCGATACCGGTTAATTCACGCAGTTCTTCAATCACTCCAAAGCGATATTTGCGTTCGGCGTTATTGGAGAGGCCTACCGCAGTACCACCAAGATTAACCTGTCGCAGACGTTCTTCTACTTTGTAGAGGCGCCAGCGGTCACGGGCAATAGCCTGGGCATAAGCCCCAAACTCGGAGCCCAGAGAGATCGGTACGGCATCCATCATCTCTGTCCGCCCCAGTTTCTTAATATCATCAAAGGCGTTTTCTTTTTTTTGCAGGGATTCCTGCAGCTTGGCGCAAGCTTCACTCAAATCACGAAGCTTTTCGATGGCGGCTATACGCAATGCTGTAGGATAGACATCGTTAGTGGACTGGCCGCGGTTGACATCATCAAGCGGATGGATTATTTCGTAAGCGCCGCAGGGCTTGCCAAGGTTTTCAAGGGCCAGATTGGCCAACACC
Source organism: Eubacteriaceae bacterium ES3 (assembly GCA_030586155.1). NCBI lineage: Bacteria > Bacillati > Bacillota > Clostridia > Eubacteriales > Eubacteriaceae > Eubacteriaceae bacterium ES3. The sequence goes on from CP130741.1 coordinate 539,637, forward strand.
TCATTGACATTCATATTGGTTGATGTACCCGCGCCGCCCTGGAGGGCATCAGTCAGGAAGGAATCAGCTGCCTGACCGGATAGAACCTGGTTACATGCTGTCTCAATAGCCCGATAGATTTCGGATTTTGGGGAATCCAGTTTTGCAAAAACCCGTGCCGCCGCCTTTTTGACTTTGACCATGGCGAAAATCAGATGAACGTCGGTCTTCTGATAGTCGAGAGGAAAATTTTCCTGGGCACGCAGGCTCTGCAGGCCATAAAGGACATCATCCGGTAATTGCCTTTGACCCAGCTTGTCTTTCTCGGTGCGCATTATTCTTCCTCCATCTCCGCCAGAATATGGGGAAAGGCTTCCAGGCTGCGTTTTAAAATTCCCTGCATATAGGCGATCACGGTTCCGTAGTTGGTGATTGGGACTTTCTGGTCAAGCGCGCACTTGGTTCGATAGCGGACTTCTCGTTCGTTTAACATGCAGCCGCCACAATGAACAACAAGCTTGTATTCGGTCAAATCATCGGGGTATTCAGAGCCTGATTTGAAAACAAATTGCAGGTCTTTGCCGGTGTAGTTTTTGATCCAGCGCGGCAGTTTGACTGTTCCTATATCATCGCACTGACGATGATGAGTGCAGCCCTCGGCAATCAGGATTTTATCACCATCTGAAAGCTTATCAAGGGCCGCAGCTCCTTTTACCGCTGCAGCCAGGAGGCCTTTATAGCGGGCAAAGAGGATAGAAAAGGAGGTTAATAAAATATCTTTAGGGGTATCAGCTGAGACTTTGGCAAAAACCTGGCTGTCGGTAATGACCATTTTAGGCTTTTTACCCAGATCTTCAAGGGTCTGCTTTAGTTCAAACTCCTTGACCATAATTGCTGTTGCATCAGCCTCAAGAATATCTCGGATGGTTTGTTGCTGGGGCAGTATCAGGCGGCCTTTAGGGGCTGCTTTGTCGATTGGGGTGACCAGGACGACAAAGTCTGACGGGGCAAGCAGGTCAGCCACGATTCTAAGCTTTGGTTCTTCGGTGACGGCCAAAGTAGCGATTCGTTCCTTCAGTGTGTCGATATTGGTTCTTTCAGTCGCACTGACTGAGAGTTCTCTGGCATTCTCTATTTTGGATTTGGTCATTAAGTCAGATTTATTATAAACGACCTGGAAGGCAATTTCTTTTTCCTCAAACAGACGAATCAGTTCGGAATCTTCATTGGTCAGCCCGCGTACCGAATCTACGACCAGGACGGCCACATCGGTTTTATTGAGAACCTGACGTGTTTTTTTTACACGCAGTTCACCCAGCGCGCCAGTGTCATCAATACCTGGAGTGTCAATGATCATGACTGGTCCCAGGGGTAAAAGTTCCATGGCTTTATGGACGGGATCGGTTGTTGTGCCTTTGACATCGGATACAACGGCCAGATCTTGTCCGGTTATAGCATTGACCACACTTGATTTACCGGCGTTTCTTTTGCCGAAAAAGGCAATATGCACTCTATCTGCTGAGGGGGTATCATTCAGTCCCATTGTACTTTACTCTCTTTCCTTTTGTTTTAGAAACGGAAATCTCGGTTACCGCTTTCGATATTGGCAAGGTTATCCACCGCGATCTGTCGTACTTTATCTTTGGGAATATTCGCAATTTCAGCCTCGATTAATCTTTCCCCGATTGTTTTAGTATCTGGCGCTGCGTAGTCTTCCAGATATTCCTTTAAGGTCATCAGGGCATTGGGATGACAGCAATTTTGAATCTGTCCACTTTTGCAAAGACTCATAAAACGATCACCGGTTCGGCCCTCACGATAACAGGCCGTACAGAAGCTCGGCAGATAATCATTCTCCATCAGCCATTTGACAACTTCGTTGAGCGTTCTTTTATCACTGACATCAAACTGTTCAGAGCTTTCTTCTTCCGGTTCCGGTTCGCAATAGCCACCTACGCTGGTTCTAGAACCTCCGCTAATCTGAGAGACCCCATAATGAATGACCTTTTCCCGACATTCCTTGCTTTCTCTGGTGGAAATGATCATCCCGGTGTAAGGGACTGCAACCCGAATACAGGCAACAATCTTGGCAAAAACTTCATCATCAATACCGTTATCAAAGACATTGGGATCAATGTCATCGGCTCGTCTGATGCGGGGCACACTGATGGTATGCGGACCGACCCCAAAGGCAGCTTCCAGATGTTCGGCGTGCATCAGAAGGCCGGCAAATTCGTATCGGTAGAGTTCCAGTCCAAACAGAACCCCTAAACCCACATCATCAATGCCACCCTCCATGGCCCGGTCCATGGCTTCGGTATGGTAGGCATAATCGTGCTTGGGTCCGGTGGGATGGAGTCTTTCATAACTTTCCTTGTGATAGGTTTCCTGAAAGAGAATATAGGTGCCGATGCCGGCATCTTTAAGCTTTCGGTAGTCCTCTATTGTTGTTGCGGCAATGTTTACATTGACACGGCGGATGGCACCGTTCTTATGTTTGATGCTGTAAATTGTATCGATACATTCCAGAATATATTCGATGGGATTATTGACCGGATCTTCACCGGCTTCCAGAGCCAGACGTTTATGTCCCATATCCTGCAGCGCCATGACTTCCTTTTTAATTTCTTCCTGGGTCAGTTTTTTTCGGGCGATGTGTATATTTTTGGCATGATAGGGGCAGTAAACACAGCCGTTGATACAATAGTTTGACAAATAGAGGGGTGCAAAGAGCACAATTCGATTACCGTAGAAATCCTTTTTTATCTGTTCAGCCAGAGCATATATTTCCTGATTTTTGTCTTCCAGCGTACAGTCGAGCAAGATGGCTGCTTCGCGGTGGTTTAGACCTTTTCGAAGTCTGGCCTTATTAAGAATCTCGTCGATCAGGGCGGCGTTATTTTTGTTGGCTTCAGCATATTCCAGGGTTTCGAGAATTTCGTTGTGGTTAATAAATTCTTCAGATTTTAATGATTTAGAGTTATACATGTTATTAGTCCTTTCTTTTGGGTCAGAATAATCTTTCCCGTCAGTTAAATTTTATTTATTTTTTTTGTAATCTCCGCGGTCAATAACTAAGCGACAGCCAGTCGTTTCAATGCTTTGTTCCAGACTTGTAAGGCATTCAGCTGCTTCGTCTCCAGTGCAGATTTTGTTGTCATAGAGCAGGTACTTGTTCCTGACATCCACGGGTGAGAGGTTTGGCATCACAACATTTGCACCGGCAAGGATGCCCTTTTCGCGTCCTTGAGGATCAATTGTTCCAAGGGCGGTGGTTGTCGGCAGTAAAACATTTGGCAGCATCAGGCGAATGATTCCCAACAGAAAAAGCGTCAGCTCCAGACTCCCCGCGGATTGGTCAGCAAAAGGAGTGGCATGGTGCGGGATAAAAGGACCGACACCAACCATCTGGGGATCAAATTCCCTGAGAAAGATCAGGTCGTTAATCAGGTTATCCATGGTTTGATAAGGAGAACCCACCATAAAACCACAACCGACCTGATAGCCGATTTCCTTGAGATCATGCAGACAGTGCCGACGACTTTTGCTAGTCATATCCGATGGGTGCAGCTTCCGGTAATGTGCGTCATTGATAGTTTCGTGTCGGAGCAGATAACGATCGGCGCCAGCATCAAAAAAAGCCTGATAACTTTGACGGCTCATTTCTCCGATGGATAGGGTTACAGCACAGTCAGGGTGAATTTTTTTAATGGATATAATCAGATCGGTGATTTTTTCATCGTTATAGTAAGGATCTTCACCGCCCTGCAGGACAAAAGTACGAAAACCAAGGTCATAGCCGTTTGTGCAGCAGGTGAGTATATGTTCTTTTGTTAGACGATAACGATCAGCTTCTCGATTAGACCATCGGAGACCGCAATAATAACAGTCGTTCTTGCAGAAACTGCTGAATTCAATCAATCCACGCATAAAGACCTTGTTCCCGTAAACTTTCTCTCTCACCACCTGTGCCCGGGAAAACAGATAAGAGGCTGTTTTTGCGTCGCGATTACTAAGTAAAACTAAAAATTCATCATGAATAAGAGTTTGTTGTTGCTCCAGTTTATCGATCAGTTTTTTCATGTTCGCATTCTTCCATTTAACCTTTCCGGTCAGTTTTTGTGTCAGTTAATAAGGGCTGATCATGTGTTTTGGGTCAAGATTTCATTCTTCTAGGTTTGAGATAACGTGTGAATAGGCGGTCTTGGCACTAACATGCTTTAGTTTTCCAATTTTTCCTGCCAGTGCGCTAATAACATCCTGGGGGGCATCGATGGCAATGCTGATTATGCTTATTTTCTTTTCCCGGTAGGGAATCCCCATCCGACCGATAATATATTGACCGTATTCATGAAGAATCGCGTTGAGTTTTTCGACTGCATTCGCGTCCTCAACAATGATACCGATTACAGCTACACGTGTTTCCATTTTTAACCTCCTTTTTATTTAGACAAAAAAAGCGCCTCTGAAAGGCGCACTAATCCGCATAAAATGCATGGACTCATTTGTCTTTCACTCAGAAAACTCTTTGTGTCAGTATGAATTCCTGTTATCGATTTGATCGGTGGAAGATTCCAGCGATCAAATCGATAAAAATATATCATGGACTATTATCAAAGACAAGCGGTAAATGCAGGATAATTTTGTTCAGTTATTTATGAAAAAGCGTCAGGAAATCCTTGAAAAAATAAAAAAAATTATCAGTTTTATTATGAGGATTAAACAAACGATGAAAGTAGGAGCAGTCGAATGATAATTTGATAAATAAAAAAAGACAGGGCAGAGCCTGTCTTTTTAAGCTTATAAATGATTGGCAGTTTTTAATTAGCGGCAATGCCATTCACATAAAGTGTATAGCCATTAGTTGTAATCTGGCTCATATCACCATCTAACTCAGTAATATAAGAATCAGCTGTTAGTGCCCAGGTGCTGTTTTCATCCAGTGTAACTTTTAGTGAAGATGCACTTGTTCCATCATTGTTGATAGACCCGGTAAAAGTAGATCCTTCAGATAGGCTCATATCTAATGTTGAAATCGAATCGACCATAATGTCACCTTCCAGCGTTTGTGAAGATGTGGTCAGTACACACTCACCACCATTTGATCCGGCTGTGCCCCAACCTTGAGTTCCGTCATTGCCGGCAACCATCAGCAGATAGGTATCGGCAGCAGGAACCAGGGTCACGTCACTAAGGGTAATATCAGAAGTCGTATTGGTGACATAGAACATATCACCACTTAAAGAAGTCAATCTGCCGCCAGTCATAGTAAAGCTGGAATTTCCGACTTCGGCATCGCCGGACATACTTTGGTAGAGCATAACGTTGTGAATATTGTCGGCATCTGAGCCGCTGTTGGAACCTGTCATATTGCCACTGACAATACAATTTTCAAGGATAACAGAATTAAGTCCTTCAACTACGATCGCTTCAGATGTGTTGGCTGTCAGAGTCGCATTTTTTACGGTAATATCAGCAGTCGAGTAAACCGCTGGAGCACCGGTGCTGCCGCTGGTAGTGTAGGTCCCGCCATCAACAACCATGGTTCCGCCGCCGCGGTCGCTACGGATTGCCGCTTTAACAGTAGCATTAACGGTTAGGTTGCTGGCATTCATGATTCCTCCGCCGGCTACTTCGATTCCACCGGCGTTACCGCCGCTGACATCAATAGTTGTGTCGGAGATATTGATGGTAGCGCCATCGTAGGCAAAGACCCCATTAGACCCTTCGGAGGTAGCTGTAACCGTGCCACCACTGATATCAAGGGTGGCCCCATCCAGTGCCAGAATAGCGGCATTGAGTCCGTAGAAGCTGCTGGCATCACTACTGGAGGCTGTTCCGTCAGTTTTTTCAACAGTCACATCAGTCATTGAGGCGCTGATCTCACCTTCAGCACGTACGGCATTTTCATCGTCATTGCTAGAAGTATAAGTACCACCGCTTAGGCTTTCGCTATCAGTGAGGTTATAAGCACCAGTTCCGGTTTCTACTGTCTGACTGCCGCCGCCTATATCACCACCACTCATTCCACCTCCGGAAAGAATTTCAATAGCTGAGATTTCTTCGCCGTTTGAAGCATAAGTGATTTGAAGGATAGAACCAACAGTAATATCTTCTAAAACTGCTTCAGTAGCTGCAGTTTCGTCATCGGATTGCCCCATTGCCTGTTGGGTGATAGTGGTGGAATCATCAATCGTTATCTCAATTGTTTCACCATCTAATGTTAACATTTGTCCCATACCTTCAGGCATTGTTCCGGAGAAATCGCCCGCCGGCATATCGGGTGGTGTACCGTCTTGTGCAGCACCGTCTTCAGGTATTTCGGGTGCAGTGCCATCCTGGTTTACTGCATCGACAGGTGGTTCAGTTGTAGTACCGTCGGAGTCCTGATTCGAAGAATCCACAGCACTTTCCGTAGAGGAACCTTCCGTGCTTTCGTTTGTATCGTTGGGTGATACCGTATCTTCATTAAGTGTTCCGGTTTCAATCGTCAGGCTACTGCCGCTTATTGCGGTTACCTGACCGTAGATGGTCTCGCCATCACCGCTTGCTGAACAGCCGCTTAAACTAAATGTAATAACTGCAACTGCCAGAAATAATGTCAGTATCTTTTTCATTTCAAACTCCTTATATTATGATTATTTAATTAAATTATAAAGGGAGCATGTGATGAACTTGTGAGCATTTGGTTAGAACTGAATGAAAATATCCATTCAGTTAGCTTTAAGGTTAGATGTTTATTGCAACACATTATCGTAATAAATTAGAATTGCAACGTTTGCAAAATCAAATTTATGTAAAGGTAAAAATTTTACATAAGATAACTTTCACATCATCACGATAATGTGCTATATTCATAAAAACACTTTGAAAGGGAGTTTAACGATGAAAAAAATCAATATTATTACCAGTAATGATGCCGGAGAATTTGCAAGACAAATCAGTGAAGCTGTTGATAAAGGCGGTCGCCTGGTTGGTGGGATTAAGTCTGTCCCTAAAAAGGAGGAAGATCAGTTTGATTATGTAACTTTTGTAAGTTATGATCAGTCATTGCTATTAAGTTAAGCAGCAGTTTAAACTGAAAAAAAGTATTTAATAAGAACTTATGTTAGATTAATACAGAAAAAAGTAAAAGCGGTAATTCTAATTACGCGCTTTTACTTTTTTGAAAAATTATTAAATTTAGTCAGTCTTAAGGGAAAGTGATGTGAAGTTAGACTGAAAATTTTCAAGTAGAGCTTAACCCTATAAAAATGATGTATTTTATTACCCTAATATTTTTTTAAAATAATGAAATGAGCTAAAACGATGACAACAATTTATTGGTGCTTTTGATGACATTTTTGCATGAAATATGATAAAATTCTAATAATCTCAAAATAAAGGTGAAAGAATATGAATCATATGGATCTTGAAACGATAAAGCCGCTGATAGGTGAAAACATAAACGGAGAGCTTTTTAGAAATATTGATTATCATGTCAGTGAAAAATTTGGTGTGTTTGAACCTAGGATGGGATGTTGTCTAGATCTGGTTAGGGAAAATCATGCTCACCCGGCTTATTCGGTGATTATTTTTTTTGAGCCAGAAATGTCTTTTTTTGAAGAAACTATTGATTTGCCTGAGGATCATTATTTGGGTGCCCTCATTGGTCCGGATGTACCCCACAAAGAATTAATAAAAGAAGATTTTCCTCAGGGGCTTGTAGTGTTTGTAGAAGAAGATCTGTTTAAAAATTGTTATCATTCCATTGCTAAGTCCGACTTCTCAGTTTATCATGGTTTTGAACTGTTTCCAATTCCTCAGAATGTAGTTAAAGAGATAAGAAATTTTATGGATGAAAATTCTAAAAATTTGTCTTCACGACTCAAAGATTTGTTGGGTGAATCCCTTACCTTGCAGTTGATTCGTTCATATAAAAAGGATGAAGTGATTCCCAGGCCAGTTATTACTGTTTTTGATGTAGATGGGATAATTGACTATATGCAGCAGAACTTAAGTAAGTCTATTTATATGCACGAACTGGCGGAAAAGGCTGGGGTATCCAAAGATCACTTCAATCGCTGGTTCAAGCGTCAGACTGGCAAAAATCCGCTCGACTGTCTAATTCAGATTCGGCTTCAGGAATCAAAAAGAATGCTGATGGAAACAGGTGCTTCCATAACAGAAATTGCTAAAGCCTGTGGCTTTGGCAACATTGGTCATTTTTCCACTGCTTTTAAAGGACATTTTAATTTAACACCCACAGCATATCGTAAAAAGTATTATCGCGAAAATTTGGAGTATTTAGCAGACGAACGACTGTCCTAACAGTCGTTTTTTTGATTGATTAAAACATAAATGGGTAAAAGACTTAAAAGGAGGGGATTTTATGGAACGGATTCATAGTGGGGACAATCGGTTTTATATTGGCGCCTTTGAGGAAGATCCGGTAGCTTTTGTCCGGTATCACGAGGAAGGCGAGAAAATGCTGGTAATTGAGCACGTTTATGTATCGCGGGAGCTGCGGGAACAGGGGATCGGCAAATTGCTGGTTCGAAAGATGGTGGAATATGCCCGCGAAAATGGTAAAAACTTAAGCAGTACTTGCTCCTATGCCGGTGAAGTATTGGCCCGTCAACCGGATTATAAGGATGTTTATTCAGAATGGAGTTAAAAAAAGTCCGTGTCGAAGGAATCTATTTCTTTGCACGGACTTTTTTACTGATCTAATTTTTTTTCCAGATAACGTTTCTGATATTTGATTTCAGCATAGTGAGTGATTTTATTTAGGATAAGTGGGTTGGCCAGCCCCCCAAGAACTCCGACAAGAGGGAGTCCCTGAATAAATTTGGTAGTGAGCAATGTACTGGAGAGGACTTCGGAAGTTTCTTTCATCAGATCTGTCAGATCGAGGGCAACGGCATCATAACTATCGATTTGATGGCCTAATTGAGATGCTCTTTGATCGTATTCCATTTTTTTTGTATCATTTGCCATGCTTGCACTGATAAGCATTAACATATAAGCTTTTTCAGCATCAGATTCGCAGGAATAACCGAAATGAAGTGCAATTTCTACAAGCGACTTATAGATGACGGCAATAAAGACCGGAATATCGGGGATTCCAATACCCAGAATGCCTAAAGCACCTCCTTCAATTGCTGAAAGCGACTGATTAAAAAAGGCGGACTGTGATGAAGATCGTTTCATTCGATGAAAATATTTACGGCCTTTTTGTTTATCTACAGCTGCATCATTTTTCTGATGTTGTGCAAGCAACTTATCTTTATTGCAGGTTTTTTCGATGTAGGGCGTTCCCTTTTCGAAGACAAGAGAAAATCCTTTTAAAAAGGCAGCTTGGAGAGTTTCCTCCAGTTTTTGAGGAATCTTTTCCTGTACTTTTTCGATGACTGGATCGATATTTTCCCGGACGACCTGATTCTTTTTTTTGTTTTGCAGGCGCTGTTCTTTTTTTTCGATTCTCCTGAGTTCTTTCATAAGTGTTTTTTTATTTGTCATAGTAAAAAATCCATTTCTTTTTTAGTAAGTATAGTTTATAAGTTTTAAATTTTTGTTAAACAATAAAAGTTCAAAATATTATCCTTTACATACCTAGATAAATTAGGTATTATTACCTAGAAGAACAAGGTAAAATACAAATGCCTTTAAGGCACTTAATAAAGGAGGGGACTATGAATATATCAAAAGATTTGATGGCTGCGTCAGCTATTCCATTGATTTTATCAATTTTAAAAAAGCAGGACTCATATGGTTATCAGATGATAAAAGAAGTAAAAGACTTATCGGGTAATAATCTTGAATGGTCCGAGGGGATGCTGTATCCGGTATTGCATCGGCTGGAGGAAAAAGAACTGATAAAATCCTACTGGGAGAAACAAGCAGGAAAAAGGAGACGCAAGTATTACCAGATCACAAAAAAAGGTCTGGAGGAACTTGAAGAGCAGAATAAACAGTGGGAAGTAATCCGGCAGGCTCTTAAGAAAACGGAAAACTGGGTAGGTGCTATGGAGGAATGCCTATGTTTGATTTAGAGAAGCAGATTATCGATTGGAAGGTATTTCTGATCGACAAAGGTAAAATTGCTGATGACCATTTACTGGAAATGGAAAACCATTTGCGTGACGAGATTGAAGATCTAATGGCAGCCGGATTATCGGAAGAAGAGGCCTTTTTAATCAGTGTTAAACGTTTTGGAAATATCCACGAACTGTCAAAAGAATATAAAAAAGTGAATACAGACCAGCTCTGGAAACAGCTTTTGTTAAATCCAGAAGGGACTATCGAAAAAGATGACAACAAAAGACTAATCGGATTAGTGGTGCTTTTTTCAGTTCTTTCGGGAAGCCTGATGAAACTGCCAGAATGGTTTGGACTGTCTGTGGCAAGTGATGAACTGTTTTATTTAAAGAATATTAGTTTTTTTATCCTGCCCTTTGTTGGCTTGTTTTTTCTTTTAAAAAATAGGATTGAGAATAAGAGAATATGGGGACTGTTGGCCCTGTATGCTTTACTTGTTTTTCCGGTCAATTTATATCCTTTTACAGCACCTGGAGATACAGCTTTTCTAACAGCTCTTCATTTACCGCTTTTTTTCTGGCTGGTCACCGGGATTTTTTATATGGGAGATGAATGGCGTAGCAGACGTGAGCGGATGAATTTTGTGCGTTTTACCGGTGAGGCATTTATTTATGGAACGCTAATAGCATGCGGACTGATCGTTTTAGCAGTTTTTGTGATGGCCATTTTTCAGGCGATTAATATTGATGCGGAATTCTTTGTAGAAAATGTTCTGATATATTACGGGATGACAGGAGCAGTGATGATTACGGTTTTTCTGGTAGAAACGAAAAAAAGTATGGTTGAAAATTTTGCTCCCGTGTTAGCTAAAATATTTTCCCCCTTTTTTTTACTGACTATTGTTATTTTCCTGATTGCGATGATTGTCACAGGCACTAGTCCGTTTGTAGACCGAGATTTTCTGATTGCCTTTGATTTTATGCTGATGATGGTATTGGCATTAGTACTTTATGTAATATCGTCGAGAAAATCAGAAGATAAGGTAAGTTTATTTGATTATTTAAGCTTGGCACTAATACTTGTAGCCCTGCTGATTGACGGAATTGCCTTGTCTGCAATTACTTTCCGACTAAGCGCTTATGGAATTACGCCCAATAAAATGGCAGCTTTAGGAGCAAACATCGCTATGTTGATAAATCTTCTGGGTTTGGCTTTTTATTATATACGATTTATTTTAAAGAAAAGCTCTTTTGAACAACTGGTCAAATTTCAGACTGTATATCTTAATATCTATTTTTTATGGTTTGGTTTTGTAGCCTTTGTTTTTCCAATTTTATTTAATTTTGCATAGAAAAGTTTTAAATAAAAAAAAGACATCATTAAAAGCACTGACATTCTGAAAACGCTTTAAACAAAAGCTTCTTGACATCTTTTGCTTAAATTGATTATGATTGTATGTATTGAAAAACGATGATAAAGAATTAAAATTCTATATTATTTCATAGGCAGAATTAATTTGAAGGAGAAAAAAGTGGGAATTCAGGAAGAAGCGTTAAAAAAGCACGAAGAATGGCAAGGAAAATTAACGATTGATAGCAAGGTACCGGTAGAAAACGAAAAAGACTTATCTTTAGCATACACACCCGGGGTAGCTGAACCTTGTCGGATGATCGAAAAAAATAAAGGTGATGTTTATAAATATACTGGTAAAGGAAACACCGTTGCCATTGTTACAGATGGATCGGCTGTTTTGGGACTAGGGGATATCGGACCCGAAGCCGGTCTTCCAGTAATGGAAGGAAAAGCCGTGCTATTTAAAGAATTTGGCGGGGTAGATGCTTTTCCAATTTGCATCGATTCCAAGGACGTGGACGACATTGTAAAAACGGTTAAACTGATTGCTCCAGGTTTTGGCGGTATTAATCTTGAAGATATCGCTTCACCCCGTTGCGCTGAAATAGAAAGAAAACTCAAGGAAGAACTGGATATTCCGGTATTTCATGATGATCAGCACGGGACTGCGGTAGTTGTGATAGCAGCACTTCTAAACGCTTTAAAGCTGGTTGGAAAAAACTGGGACAATGTGAGGGTTGCTATGAGCGGTGCTGGTGCAGCCGGTTCTGCCATTGCCAGAATGCTTTTATCTATGGGTGTAAAAGACATTATTGTCTGCAGCAGCAAAGGGATTTTATCAGCAGATGAAAATTATTCTAATTGGGTACATCAGGAAATTGCTCAGATGACCAATAAAGAGCGGATTAAAGGAAGCTTAGCCGACGCCATGAAGGGTGCAGATGTCTTCATTGGGGTTTCAGCTCCAGGAATCGTGACAGAAGAGATGGTTGCTTCGATGGCTGACGATGCTATTGTTCTGCCAATGGCCAATCCTGATCCGGAGATAGACCCAGCCCAGGCGAGAAAAGCCGGAGCCCGAATTATTGGAACAGGGCGGTCGGATTATCCCAACCAGATTAACAATGTACTTGCTTTTCCGGGAATCTTTAGAGGTGCCCTTGATGCCCGTGCATCAGATATTAATGAAGAAATGAAGATCGCAGCAGCCAAAGCTATTGCCGGACTGATTAAAAAAGAAGAATTAAAAGAAGATTATATCATCGTTCCGGCTTTTGATGAACGGGTTGGTCAAGCTGTGGCTACAGCAGTCCACCAGGCGGCAAAAGATTCAGGGGTAGCACGATTATAAATTGAAAATACGAATTTAAAGGCGGCCTTGGGTCGCCTTTTTTATAAAGAAGTCAGTTCATCAGGCTTCAATTGGAAGCTCAATACCTCGATGTTCAACAGAGGTTGAAAAGACAATCAGCGTTTTGGTCTGGCCAAACTGCTGCAGATCTCCGATGAATGCATCAAGCTCGTGGGTGCTGGGAAAGCGTACTTCCAGTAGCATTGAATAATCTCCGGTAACACAATTGCATTCAATCACATTGGGACATTTTTCAATGTAGGGGTAAAAATCTTTTTTCTGGATTGGTTCTACTTTAAGATTGACAAATGCTTTTATATGATATCCCATTTTAATGGGGTCAACAACTGCCTGGTATTTTTTTATATACTGGGCTTTTTCCAGTTGTTCGATTCGTGCTGATACCGCCGGTGATGAAAGATAAACCTTTGCTGCAAGCTCTTTAATAGATATGCGGGCATCCTTTTGAAGAATATTCAAAATTTTCCGATCAATCGAATCCAGTTCCTTGTTTTTCATAAATCCTCCTGATACAAAGTCTTGTGCCGGGATAAAAAAGGCAGAAGAAATTAAAAACTGCGACTATTATAGCATAAAATAATTAAGTAAGAAAGTGAAATGGATTAGTTATAAATAGTTGTGATTTAAAATAATTAAGTACAGTGCTTTTTGATTGATTAATTGAAAAAATAAATTATAATGATTTGCTCTAATTAGTGAGTGGTATGCTTCTGTTCAAGTTGCAAATAGAGAAAAATATTGTTTTGTAAGTCTGGCTGGGGTATGATAACGGTAACATAGTTATATGTAATATACAGTCCTGCCTTGTTTACAAACAAAAAAGCGCAATATACTGTTTATATTAGTGATTATTTAAATTTTTATTGTAAGCAGCTCTAATGAATCAGAAATTTGAATGTCAGATGTTTTAATCCTCTATTTATCAGTCCGAGGTTCCTTGGTGACAAGGGCAGTAGGAACTTCTGATTATTTTAGGTTTATGGACTAACTTTAGCCATTTTGGTTAATTGGCTTGAAAATATAATAAGTCCAGAATAATTTTAAAACCTAAGAGTATTGCTTCACAAAACTTTAAATGGTACTGATCTAATAAATCCAAAAACCTAAAGGAGGAAGAAATGATTCAAGGTGGTTACATGGGAAAAGTATTAAGGGTTAATTTGTCAACGAAGGAAATATCCGTAGAGGAGTTACAGGAAAAAGTGGCAAAGGACTATATCGGTGGTGCTGGCTTTGGTATTAAATATCTGTTTGACGAAGTGCCGGGAGATACTGAACCATTAAGTCCGGAAAATAAATTGATTTTTGCACCAGGACCTTTGAGTGGAACCACTGCTCCTTGTGCGAGTAGAATGGCAGTTACTACAAAATCACCATTAACGGGAGCGGTAGGAATGTCTTTGTCGGGTGGCTATTTTCCGGTTGAGCTTAAATTCGCCGGTTATGATGTTCTGATTATTGAGGGGAAAGCGGAAAAACCTGTTTACCTACTAATTAAGGATGATAAAGTGTCTATTAGAAGCGCCCAAAAGGTTTGGGGGATGGATACAATGATGACCCAGACTGTCATTAAGCAGGATGTAAACGATCAGAATACCAGAATTGCCTGTATCGGTCCGGCTGGCGAAAACTTATCTAAAATGGCTTCAATCATTAATGAAAGACGTGCTTTTGGAAGAAAAGGTGTTGGCGCGGTTATGGGATCTAAAAACCTTAAAGCTATAGCTGTTCGGGGAACGAATCAGGTTCCGGTCGCTGATGTAGAAGCTTTTGATAAAGCCAGAAAATTTATGCTTGGTGCCATGAAAGAAAGTCCGGTGCTTTATCCGGAATTTTCCAAAATGGGTACACCAATGGTAGTTGATGCAACATCAGCTTTGGGGATCTTTCCGTCAGAAAATTATAAATCGACGGGAGAAAAAGATTATACAAAGGGTATCGGCGCTGAATCGAGTATCAGTCGAAATAAAGGAAGTGAACATTGCTACGGCTGTCCGGTCGGCTGTACTCAGCTAAAACTGGCCAAGGGTAAGCTTTATGAAGGTGGGATGTCTGATCCCGAATATGAGACATATTATAGTTTGGGTAGTGTCGTGGGAGTGGATAATATCGACAGCATTATTTACAATGATCACTTATGTGATAAACTTGGTATGGATACCATGTCGGTTGGGGTAACCATAGCTTTTGCCATGGAATTATTTGAAAAAGGGATTCTGACTCTTGAAGACACTGATGGTCTCGATTTAAGCTTTGGTAATTATGAGGCGGTAACCCGGTTGATTTCGGATATCGCCTTTAGAAGAAAAGGTTTGGGAGGTCTTTTATGTGATGGATCGAAAGTGATGGCTGAAAAAATTGGCGGTGATGTTTCCAAATATGCCATGGAGATCAAAGGGCTTGAGCTGCCAGCCTATGATCCCCGTGGAGCTAAAGCCCATGGTTTAAATTTTGCGACTAGTTATACCGGTGCAGATCATAACCGTGGATATGCATTCCAGGAAGTATTTGGCATTCCTGTACCGGAAGCAGTTGATCGTTTTGCTGTAGACGGGAAAGGGAAACTGACGAAATGGAATCAGGATATTCGTTGCGCCACAACTGATTGTCCGACAATGTGCGGATTTTTGATGGATATGGCAGTGCCAGCGATTGCCGAACAAAACACGGCAGACCTGGTTAATGCAGCAAGTGGTATTGGCCTTACAAAGGAAGATGTTGGAAAAGTAGGTGAGCGAGTTAATAATCTGGCACGGGTCTATAATATATCAGCAGGATTTACCAGAGCGGATGATACATTTCCGGAAAGAATTATGAATGAAGCGATTAAGGAGGGGGGATCAAAAGGTCAGTTAATCAGCCATGATGACCTGGATTTGATGCTTAATGAGTATTATGAAGCCAGAAACTGGACCAATGAAGGGGTACCGACTCCGGATAAACTGGACGAACTTGATCTACCTGAGGCAAAAGAAGTGCTTAAAAATTTAGATCTGATATAAAAGGTTATGATAAAGCTTAAAATTAAGGCAATCATCGGGCTGAAAGTCCTGATGAATGGAAATGGGGAAGATGAGATTGAACTTTCAGAGGGAACAACGGTTTATGATGCCTTAGTCACTTTGTGCAGGATTTATGGACAACCACTGGAGCACAGACTTTTTGATGATCAAAAAAATTTGAATGCGGGGATTACTGTTTTTGTGAATGGGTGTGTGATCTGGGCCATAAAAGGTTTAGCGACACAACTAAACGAGGGGGATGAAATTCTGATTTTTCCACCCTTGGGTGGCGGATGAAATTTTTTGATGGGAAATTTTTCTATCCGGTGATTGGATTGAAAAGACAATAAAGAGCGAGAAGAATATAGGCGCAAGTAAATAAATGCAACTATATTCCTCTTATTTAAATAAAATGATATTGTTTTCTGGATAAAATTAAAAAAAATATAAAATACTGGATTTTATTGCGGAAATCCTATAAAATATAAGTGATTTTAATTTAGAAAGAGATAGGGATGAAAAAACCAAAACTCAGTAAGAAAATAATATTGATCGCTGCAATTGTATTAGTTTTGATTGTTGCGGCAATAGCAGTTATATTTTTCGTTTTCCGCTCAGACGATGCCGTTGAAGCCAGTGACGAAAACGCGATAACGCTAGAAAGTGATTCGGAAACACCGACTGAGATCGCCAAAATCGGACAAGACAAAATTTATTACAGTTTTTACAATCAGATCGGCCTGCTTATGAGTAAAGAGGCGGTTAATGCTCGTTTAGGGATGGAGCCAATAATGGAAGCGGACGGAGCCTTTCATTATACCGATATTTCTACCGGATATTCAGTTGTCGTTTATTTTAATGTTAACGATCAGGTGGTTTTAAAAGCCCTGATTCCACCTATTGGCGGTGGCGATTGGATTAAGCTTTGCAAGGCAAGAGTAACAGAGGACCAGGTTGAAGGAATCACCGAAGGGATGTCTTATCAGGAAGTGAAGGATTATCTGGGTGGCGAGGGTTTGCTGCGAATTGAAATGATCCAATCAGGGTCTGCCGATCATGAAGTATATGGTCTGGTCTGGATGAATCAGGATTCATCCTATATTCTTGTATCTTTTGATGGAGTGACCGGTAAAGTTATAGGGTCTAAATATCAGCAATAACAATTTAGGGAATGGTTAAAAAACAGGTGATTTTTATGCACCTGTTTTTTTAATTGAGCAAAGATTGGAATCAAGGATTTTGTAAAGCAACTGATATAGGGTTTTTCCTTCTTCTTCCGTAAGGGGAAGGCAGGAGGCAATCTGCTCAGGAATTGACATGGCCTGATTTTTAAGCTCTTTTCCTGCATCAGTGAGGTTAATCAAAACATTTCTTTCGTCCTCCCTTGACCGGAAACGACTGATGTAGCCATTTTGCTCCAGACGCTTTAACAGCGGGGTCAGGGTTCCGGAATCCAGATGCAGATATTGCCCCAATGCTTTTACATTAATGGACTCATGCTCCCAGAGGACCATCATGGTGATATATTGGGTATAGGTCAGTCCCAGACGGTCAAGCAAAGGTTTATACTGTCTGACGACTTCCTTGGCAACAGCGTATAGGGGGAAGCACAATTGGTTTTCCAGCTTTAAATGGTCTTCGTTCATCGGGTACATCCTTTTTGTTTTGCTCTATTTTACCCTTGTTTTAGAAACTTATCAATACTGACTTAGAGGGTAAGTAATTTCTTAATATCAGCTTCTATTTTATCCGGAGTATCTTTAGGTGAAAATCGTTTAATGACATTTCCCTTGGAATCGATCAGAAATTTTGTAAAATTCCATTTGATAGCTGAACCCAGCAGACCACCCTTTTCTGATTTCAAGTAAGTATATAAAGGGGATTCGTTAGCACCATTAACATCTATTTTGTCAAACAGACGAAAAGTCGTTCCAAAACGCGACTCGCAGAAGGTTTTTATTTCGTCGGTTGCTTCGGGAGCCTGATTGGCAAACTGATTGCAGGGAAAATCGAGGATTTCAAAGCCGTCTTTCTGGTAGCGATCATAAAGATCCTGTAAGCCGGCATACTGGGGAGTCAAGCCACAGTGTGTAGCAGTATTGACAATCAGAAGGACTTTGCCTTCATACTCCTTTAAGAGGACATCTGAACCGTTGGCATCTTTAACAGTAATATCATATAATTTCATTTTCTTACTCCTTTTCTGGGACAGGAAATTTATTTGTAAAATAATTATAGCAAACAATTAAATTGCGCGCAATATAAAATTGGGATTACTTTAATGGATTTAAGAAAATCATTTTATCAGTTACTTACTGCTCAGGATTTTTGCAAACTTTTCGAGTTTGCTTCAGTTATTAGTTTCTTTAAAGGACAGTAAGTTATTTATAGTCGTTAAGTCACTAATCATCGACAAAAGGGAGCTTATATAATATAATGCTGAAAAACGGCTCGTCAACAGGAGGATAAGATGATCAAAAAACAAAGCAATCTGATAAATTACTGGAATCAGTTTATCCAAACGGGTGTTGTTCATGAAAATGTCCGAAAAGATATTGCTGAGGGCTGGAAGAGGTGCAAAAAAAATGGAATCGACTATCATTCAGCTATGGGCCTTGAAGTGGGGAGAGAAGAATTTACTCAAAAGCTGGAATATAATAAGGCGTTCATTCAAATTTCCAAAAGCGTAATGCAAAAAGCCTATCATACCGTTGCAAACCTGGATACATTAGTTTTTATTACTGATGCCGAAGGCTGTATTCTGGCACAATATAAGGATTCGAGCACCTCTGTTCCGGCTAATGAAACGAAACTGCTGCCAGGCTATCGTTGGAGTGAGGACTTAAATGGAATGACCTCAATGGATTTGGCGATGCGGCTTGACAAACCGGTTCGTATTATTGGCGCGGAACACTTTTGTGTCAACCAGCAGATATGTGCCGGTTCTTCAGCTCCGATCCATGACGATTCCGGAAGAATAATCGGGAGTTTGAACTTAATCAGCCTTTTGGAGCAGTACAGTAAGCATTCCTTGGGGATCGTAACCGCCGGAGCCGAACTAATCGAGAACCAGATGAGATTGGAACTGGCTTTGAGATTATTTAAAACGACTTTTAATACAATGTCTGAAGGGATGATTTTGTTCGATCAGAATTATAAGATTGAAGAGATGAATGATAGTGCCAAAATGATTTTAGGGCTTTCCGAAGCAGGGCTTTATGAGTTTGATATTCGCAAATCGCTTCAATTTGATAAGCTTGAGGAATTGCTGCATAAAAAAGATAAAGAGCTGAATTTCCGCTTGAACAGGCGAACAATACACTGCATCGGAGATGTGGAAATTGTCGAACTGAGCCACAATAGAATTTTTTATGCCATTGTATTTAAAGAGGCTAAAACCGGTCAATAAAATGATTAACAAAATGACCGGTAACTCAGCGATATATACCTTTGAGGATATCATTACCGAAGACCCCAAAATGCTTGATCTGATCAGGTATGCAAAAAAAATTGCTTCGATCGATTGTTGTGTCTTAATCACTGGTCCCAGTGGTACCGGAAAAGAACTTTTTGCCCATGCTCTGCATAATGAAAGCAGTCGCGCTAAGGGGCCTTTTATCGCCCTTAACTGCGCCGCTCTGCCGGCTGATCTGGTTGAAAGCGAACTTTTTGGCTATGAGGCAGGTGCCTTTACAGGTGCCAAACAGGGAGGGCAAACAGGAAAAATCGAGCTTGCTGATGGCGGGACCCTCTTTTTAGATGAAGTGGGAGAACTGCCGCTTAATATTCAGTCTAAGCTTTTAAGGGTTCTGGATAATCACCGGATTATTCGGTTGGGCGGAAAAATGGAGAAGGAAATTGATATCCGGATTATCACAGCGACTAATCGGGATCTGGAAGAAGATGTAAAAAATAAAAACTTTCGATTGGATTTACTGCATCGGATCAATACCATCACGCTGGTAATTCCTCCTTTGTGCGAGAGAAAAGGTGATATTGTTCTTTTAAGTCAGTATTTTTTACAGCGACTGAACCGGGAAAATGATCGAAAAATATATACAATTGATGAGAGAGTGCTGGCAGCTTTTTCGGCCTTTGATTGGCCGGGAAATGTTCGACAGTTACAGAATATGATGGTTCGTTCTTTTTGTATTAGTGAAGGCTCTAAATTATCAATAGAGGATTTACCCGATACGATAAGAGGAGTGGAGATGAAAGCGAAACCGATTAGAGTACCGACTGCCACCAGTAGAATTGAGGACGCTGAAAAAGCAGCAATTATGGAAGCGATAGAGAACTGTGGTGGTAATATGACGGCTGCAGCCAGACAACTGTCCATTGCTAAATCGACACTCTATCGAAAGGTTAAGCACCACAATATTGTTGTGGAAAAGATTTTTAGAAACAAGTAAACGTAGCAAAGCGAAACGCATCGTTCGAACAACCGTCCCATTTTTGGGACGGTTGTTTTTATTTTTTTTGTTAAAAGCTTGTCAAAGCGTCAAAAAATAGTTGGCATGATAGTTGCGTATTAGGTGTTGTATGAAATTGAGTTTGTTTAATGACTCAAGAAAGGAAAAATAAATGGAGGATACAAGAATCATCGCCTTTTCAGGAAAAGGCGGTGTGGGAAAAACAAGCCTGGCAGCATTGACCGTTAGGCTTCTCATCGAAGAATATCCTGAGGCCCGGGTTTTGGCAATTGATGCAGACCCAGCTGTAGGTTTAGCAACTGCTCTAGGTGTAGAGGTGACCCATACAGTTGATGATGTCAGAAAGAAATTTGTCGAACATGTAGAGCAGGGAAAAAAGCGCGAAGCAATTTCTTTTTTGAATGAAGCCCATTATGAAATTACCGACAGCATTGTTGAAACGGAAAAATTTGCTTTTTTGGCTATTGGCCGTCCTGAAACCGCCGGTTGTTATTGTTCAGTCAACAGTTTTTTAAAGGAAACCATCAGTGTTTTAACAAAAGAATTTGACTTTGTGGTTATTGATGGAGAGGCGGGTATTGAACAGGTCAATCGCCGGGTGATGGAAAAAGTTACCGATCTGATTCTGGTCAGCGATGCCAGTAAAAAAGGGATCGGAGTCATTCAAACGATCCGGGATGTGGCAAAGGATTTAGGAATGTACAATAAATCTGGTGCAATCATTAATCGGGTCAAAAATGATACGGTTAAAGGCTTGGTTGATACCGGAGATATTATGGTTCTAAATTTTATCCCGGAAGACGAAGACTTGAGTATGATGGATGTTAAGGGAAATAGTCTTTTACAACTGGATGTCAAAGCTTTGGCTTTAAAAGGGCTTAGAGAAGCTTTGATTCAAATAAATGTAATTTAAGAAAGAAGAGGACGATTGATATGAAAGATCTTAAGCATATCCACTTTTATACTTCTCTGCTGGAAGAGGCCAACAATGAACTGGTCAGAGAAGCAAAAAAGCAGGGTGGAATAGCTGTTGGCTACACTTGTTATTATATTCCAGAAGCACTTTTGAATGTGGGAAAAGCCTTCTCAGTAAGGCTTAGAGCGCCTAAAACAGGAAGTCTTGATATCTCCCAATACTATATGGGGAGCCTAAATTGCTCATTTGTCAGGGCCCTTCTTGAACGGGCCTTTGAAGGCGGCTATAACTTTTTGGACGGCTTTTTTTCCAGTGAAACCTGTCAGCAGATGAATAGACTTGTGGAAAATATTTATGAATTGAAACTGATTGGCAATGAAAGTTTTTATCACTCTATTATTGATGCCCCTTTGAAAGTAAGCCCACATGGAACCAAGCATTACATTAATCAGATTAGAACCAGATTTTTAGAACCCCTGCGCGATCAGTTTGGGATTGATATTTCAGAAACAGCCATTCGTAAAGCAGTAGAAGAGCACAATCGGATGTGTGCTATTTTTGAGGAAATCTCTGAAATGAAAAAAGCTGACAACCCGCGTATTACAGCGACAGAGTTTCATATTCTAAATCTGGTCTCCTATACTTGTCCGACCAGCCTGATTCTGCCTTATCTGGAAGAAACACTGGTTGAACTTAAAAAGAGAAAACCGGATGATAAAAAGAGTTACCGTGCCCGTGTCGTGGTTGTCGGTTCGGAGATGGATGATTACGGCTTTACTGAGCTGATGGAGTACTGTGGCGCCTATGTGGTTGCTGATCGCTACTGCTTTGGATCCACTCCTGGACGTCAGCAGATTCCAGTCAGAGAAGACGAAGATATTGTTGAAGCGGTCTGTCGCTTTTATCTGGAAAGTAATCAGTGTCCCCGTTTTATGTCTCAGGAAAAAATTCAGGAACGTCGGAATGTGGTTAAAGGTCTGTATGAAGATTACAATGCGGACGGAATTATCTACGAGCAGATTAAATTCTGTGACTACTGGGGATATGAACGGGCTGTGGCCTCGCATGTGCTACATGAAGAAATGGGTGCGCCGACAGTCGCTCTGGACCGAGAGTATTCAGTTCAGGCATCCGGCCAGTTAAAGACAAGGGTTCAGGCTTTTGTCGAAAGTCTGGAAATCAAAAAAATTCAGAAAGAAAAAGAAGAGGGGGATAAGAAATGACAGTGACAAGCAATAATCTGAAGGATAACGCTAAACTTTTCGGTGAAGTTTTTTCGGAAGCGATCAAGATGGAAATAGCCGACTATGATCGTAAAGAGATTTTAAGTGCCTTAAAAACAAAGTTTGATCCCAATAAATTAAAACCATTGCTGACCGGTCAGGTTTCGATTAAAGAAGCGGTAGATCAGTACCTGACCGGAAATGGCCTGCAGGATATCATTGAAGATAAAACTGGAATCTACAAGCACCGAGAGTGGCGGGGTCCGGTAGATACACTTTATGATTACGGAAAATGGCTGGAGTTGTGGGGAATTCTTGGAAAATGGCTGTTAAAGCACCCGGTTACCAATGTTTCAGCCCTGCTGCGTTACCGCTGGATGGCCATCTACCTGACCACACCATCATTTTTTGACCATAATGTACCAGGTTTTAAAGGGACCATGCTTAGGGCAGGTCGGAATAACCTAAATACAATTGCCAGACTGCTGACGGCCAACATGGAAGAGCTTTTCGGTGCCGACCGGAATATCAATCCCGGTAATGAGAAGGCTAAAAAATATATTTGCATCGATGCTTATATGCCAAAACTGATTGTTGCCGGATTTGCGGAACATCAGGGGGTTTTACAGCATCTGGTGCCCCATTACCTGCCTTCAATCATCGATCACCGATCTCCCGAACATTATCTGGATGTTACTGAGAGTTATGGTGTTCCGGCCGATGTCTGCGGTTTGCCATCAATGGAATGTGGAGTAGCGATTGAAGACGACTTTCCAAATATCGGCTGTTGCTATATTTCCTCCAATATGCCCTGTGATGGCTCGATTATGTCAAGTACTATCCTGGATCGCCGTTTTAAGCTGCCTACCTATGTATTGAACACGCCAATGCGGCATACCCGTGAGGATACCCAGGAATATGCGGTAGAGGAGTTAAAAGAATGTATCAAGTTCATGGAAGAACATACCGGCGAAACTTATAACTACCAACTTTTACGGGAAGCCTGTGAACGCTGGAATGAGCAGAATGCTCTGCGCCTGGAAAAATGGGAAATGAACGCTACAGATAATCCGACACACTATGGGGCTTCCAACTGGATGTATCGGGTATTCACTTATCAGGACAGTAGCGGAAATCCGGTAGCCATTAAAAATGACCGCAAGGTTAATAAGATTATGCGAAAAAGTCTGGGCAAGCCAAGAAAATATCCGATAAAACCCCGTCACCGGGCAATTGTCTGGAACACCATTGCCAATATGTACAGTGCCTTGGATGAATGGATGCTAAACTGTTGGGGGATAGAAGCAGTTTTTCAGTTTATTGAAAATCAGGGACATCGACCGATTGACACTTCTTCAGTCGATTCCATGCTGTCTGGAGTCGCGAAGGTTATACAGGAAGCAACCATGAGGGTTCACAGTAAAGGTGGCTATAACGCCTATACGGATGATCTTTGGGTGAAGGTGGAAGAATATAATTGCGACATGATTGTGATGTTTGACCAGATTTCCTGTAAGGGACCGGCAGCAGTTGCTGGTTTAGTCGAGGAAGAGGCCCGCAGAAGAGGTATTAAACTGGTCTGGCTCAAGCAGGATCTGGTTGATGCCCGAACCATTAGTCGTCGGGATATGCGGGATCAGATCAGCACCTATATGGAAGCGGTCATGAATGAAACCCCTCTTGATCCGACGCTTAGAGATTTTGATGACAGTATTAGCTGGTAAATAAAAAAATAAAAAAGGATAGGTAAAGATAAATGAGTAAATATTTTGGTGGATGTGATGTTGGATCAACCTACGGGAAATGTGTGATTATTAATGAAAAGGGTGATATTTGCGGACACGCGATTGTGCGCAGTAAAATCAATCCGGTCGAGACAGCAAATTTTGCCCTGACCGAGGCGATGGACGGAATTGATGATTTGAATAACGTTGAAGCCCTTTCTTACCTTGTTGGTACCGGCTATGGCCGTAACAAGGTGCCTTTTGCGGATGAAAACATTTCAGAGATTAGTTGTCATGCTATGGGCGTTCATGTGACCAATCCTGACGTAACCGGTATTATTGATGTTGGCGGCCAGGATGTTAAAGGGATTGCTGTTGATGAAGACGGAACCGTTAAAAATTTTGCCATGAATGATAAATGTGCCGCTGGTACCGGGAAATTCTACGAGGCTATGGCCCGAGCCTTTGAAATGAGTCTGGACGATTTCTCCAAGCTGTCTTTGACCGCTGAAAATGTCATTCCGATTACCGCCCAGTGCACAGTATTTGCTGAATCAGAGGTTATCTCCCTGGTTGGTGACGGAAAACCACGAGATGAGATTGCCGCAGGTTTGCAGATGTCGATTGCCAAACGTTGCTTTGTCATGGCAAAAAAAGCCGGCACCGACGGTCTGATTACAATGACTGGCGGATGTGCTAAAAACGATGGTCTGGTTCATGCCATTGAGCATGTATTAAAGCTTAAAATTGCAGATTTAAAAACTGATCCACAGTTGATGGGTGCTTTGGGCGCTGCCGAATATGCACGACAAAAAGGTTTGGCATAGGAGGGTAAAAGATGAGTAATTTTATAAATCTATTAACAATTACAGGAAAAGTCTTGGCCTGTTTCTTTGGGATTACCTTTATTATCTACTGGTTTAATCTCGATAGTAAACTTGTACATAAATTGTTCCCGGTTTTCAATGCATATTATGACCGCTTGCCTAGAGACAGAAGGCTGTAAAAGAAATGGATATTTTCGATCAATATGCCGAAAAAATAGAAAATAGGCTGGGGATTGAGACATTACAGCGATTGGACAGGGAGCAGAAACTTTGGACAACAGCGGATAAGAATACCTTCATCATGGAAAGGGATACCGCTTTGGAGCTGGGAGGATATCCCAAAGAAAGCCTGAATTTGATGGTTTCTTCACAAAATTTTGATTTCAAAAACCAGGGTGGGGTGTATCTTATCGGTGATCCGGCACTTTTATCTGGAAAAGCCAAACACCTTTCATTTGGTAAAATCGTCCTGATTAAAAGTAATGCAATTGAAACTGAAGGGGTATATGATTATCTGAAGTCTTTGGAATTTTCGGATATTCGTTTGCACTTTACGGATGTGATGGTGCGGATGTCTTCCGAGAAGTTTTTTACCAATCTGCGGATTGGTAAAAAAGCCATGAAAAATGGTTTTACCCTTGGGAGAATGGGGGCATCCATGTATCAAGGTTTTCTGGCCTTGCCGGAGGTTGAGGATGTCAAAATAATCATGATAGTGGGAGAGAGTCCTTTGTATAAAGAATTTCTGCCTATTGCTGAAAAGATTAAAGATGCCACTTCAGCACTCAATACGATGTTTGATGGAATTAATCTGGATTGCCAGTCCTGTCAGCTCAGTGATATCTGTGATGAGGTTGAGGGGCTTAAAAAAATGCATCAATCTGTTAGTGCGTAAAGAAAAAAATCGGCAGGTCTACAGAGCCTGTCCGATTTTTTTATTGTTTTAAAAATTAGTCTTCAAGATTTGAAGGTGTTTTTAATCTTCTTGTCCTTGCCAGAAGGCATTGGAAAAATTTTTCACATCATCTGTCGTTGTAACGATTTGTTGGGGAAACCAGTCTTGGGGAAAGAGTTTCTGATAGCGGTTATGGGAAAAACGACTGTCGATCAGTAAGATTAGGCCTTGATCGGTTTCAGTTCTGATGACTCGACCGGCGGCCTGGAAAACTTTGTTCATCCCCGGATAGACATAGGCGTAGTCAAAACCTTGGTGGTTTTTCAGGTTAAAATAGTCTTTAATCAGATCGCGTTCGCTGCAGATTTGTGGAAGTCCCACACCGATAATTATTGAGCCGATTAGAGAATCGCCAGCAAGGTCAACGCCTTCAGAAAAAATACCACCCAGGACGCAAAAGCCGATCAGTTCAGATTCTGAATCGATTCTGAATTGGTTCAGAAAAATCTCGCGATCACCTTCAGTCATTTCCGCTTCCTGTTTTAAACAGTTATGCTCAGGAAAACGTGCAATAAAATTCTCATAAACCATATTCATATATTGGTAGGACGGAAAAAAAACAAGATAATGACCGGTTTTAGAAGAAACAGTGGCATCAATTAGAGCTGCTATATAGTTCTTTGTGTTCTCCCGTTCAGTATACTTTGTTGAAATGTTGTTGGCAATCAGAAGAGCGCGCCTTTTTTTATTAAAAGGTGATGGAAAGAGCAGATGGTAGTTTTCTTCTTTACCCCCCAATAACTCAGAGTAGTAAGAGAGTGGCGATAGGGTGGCAGAAAAGAAGAGGGTAGCCTCAGCTGTGTTTAAAGATTGGCTTAACAGCTTGGAAGGATCTAGGCAAAAGCGTTTAATTCTGGTATCATTGCCACTATTTTCGACATAAGTGATATATCGCTCATCTAAAAATTCTCCAGTTCTCAAATAAGCAAGGGCAAGGAAATAAAAAGCTAAGAGCTCAGCATGGTAAGGATGGGATTCATTTTCTGTCAGCCATTCTTCGGCTGTCGAAATAAAATGATAGAGATGCCCTTCGAGTTCTTTAGGCTCTTCACTAAGAACAGACAGGGATTTGTTTTCGCTGTTCTTTTTTAAGTTGAGCATCAGACTGTTTAGGTTTTTTAATGATGAAAGAACTTTTTTATCTTCGCCTTTAAGCTGGCGCTTGAGATCCAGAATCATTTTTTTGCTGAGTTGGGCAGAAAACATTTCCCGGCCCCGATCCACCAGATTATGAGCTTCATCAATTAGAAATACCGTGTTTTTACTATCCCCTAAAAAATGTTTTAAAGAAACCCGGGGGTCAAAGACATAATTATAATCGCAGATAATGACATCACAAAAGGCGGCTAAATCCAGTGAAAACTCAAAGGGACAGACCCGATGTTTTCGGGAAAAATCTTCAATAAGCCTCCGGGTGATCTGGTTATTGGAGTTGAGCAGATCATATAAGGCATCATTGACCCGATCGAAATGGCCTTTGGCGTAAGTGCAGTGCTCGGGGCTACAAATACGCGTTTCTAAAAAACAGATTTTATCCTTTGCTGTCAGGGTGATGCTTTTAAGGAGTAGTCCTTTATTAGCCATGGTGTTTAGTGATTCTTCTGCCACTTCCCTGACGATGGTTTTGGCGGTTAAATAGAAAATTCGCTCAGTTTGATGCTCTGCGATAGACTTTATGGCAGGAAATAGGGTTGAGATGGTTTTGCCGATGCCGGTAGGGGCCTGGATAAATGTTTTTTGTTTTTCGACGATGGTTTTATAAACTGAGATGGCCAGTTGGCGCTGTCCTTTGCGGTAGTTTGGATAAGGAAAGGACAGGTTTTTGATGGACTGATTGCGGGTAATTCGTGAACTTGTTTCAAGTTTAGCCCAATTAAGGTAGTGGTCGAGCAGGGTGTGAAAATAAGTTTTAAGATCTGATAAGAGGTATATTTCACGAAAGTGTTGGACAGTTTCGGTTTCCAGTTGAAAATAAGTTAGCTGCACACCGATTTGGGAAAGGTTATTTTGAGTCGCAAAGATAAAAGCGTAGATTTTTGCCTGTGCCCAATGAACAGTGTAGCC
Organism: Eubacteriaceae bacterium ES3; assembly: GCA_030586155.1. Lineage (NCBI taxonomy): Bacteria > Bacillati > Bacillota > Clostridia > Eubacteriales > Eubacteriaceae > Eubacteriaceae bacterium ES3. Next base: position 567,505 of record CP130741.1, read on the forward strand.
AGAAGCTGGCAGATCTTCCAGGGGACGGGTGGTCGATTTTATTTCATCGATAACGGGAAATTCGTCGTGATTGGTAAAAATACCATCGGCGCGCCCTTCAATTATAAAATTAAAGCTTTTATAGCTAAGCGAATATTTAAGAGGGACTTCTGCCAGGTAGTCACTTTCAGAATAAGATTTTTGCACTTTCTGATGAGCTTTTGTACCTTCCACAGCGCGTTGGCTTTTCATAAATTGTGAATCAATATCTCCGTGACGATGAAGAAACTCCACAAAGCTTCTGACTGATAACTTAATTTCTGTTAGATTATCCATAAAAATTCCTTTTGTTTTTAGACCAATAAGAGAAAAAGGGTGCACATTTGTGCAGCCCTTTAATTCTCTATGGTAATAATGTTTTTCGAGACGCCATCATCATTAATTTTGGAAAAATAACGGTATAAAATGTCGCGAATATCCTGGGATATACTTACTGTGTAGTCCTCCAGGCCGTAATCGTCTTTTTGGGAGATGATTGAGGCGAGTTCCTCGTCGGTGTAAGGGTCTCCCATCAAATCGATTTCCAGCGTTTTATTGGAGCGATTGATAATGGCACGGATAGTCGTCGTTGTTGAACTGTCCACCTCAGTATTGATGTAGTTTTCCACAACGGTTGTAACTACGGTATTTTGAAATGTGTTATAGGCGGTATACAGGGTGGTTATCGTTGCCGGCAAAGCAATTAGAATGATACCGACAATAATGATTCTTTTAATAAAGATATTATAATTTTTATAAACGCTAAGTTCTGGTCTGAGTTTCATAATTTTTACAATCAAAAAGGTAGCCAGAATGATAAAAAAAGCATTGATGGTAAATAGATATCCGGCGCCTAAAATAAAGTCGATCTTCTGGTTGGCAATCCCATAGCCAACGGTACACATAGGCGGCATTAAAGCGGTGGCAATAGCAACACCAGGGATAACATTTGACTTTTCCCGGCGGGTGGAGCCGATAATTCCAGCTGCGCCTCCAAAGAAAGCAATCAGCATATCAAAAAATGATGGGGAAGTTCTGGCGACTAGTTCGCTGGTCGCGGTATCCAGTGGTGAAAATAAAAAATAGATGCTGGAAGCGATCAGGGCGATAATCACCTGAAGGCCGAATTTAACAAAGGCATCGCGCAAAAGAAATCCATCATAAATAGCGGCACTGTAGCCAATTGTAATGATAGGGTTCATCAGTGGCGAAATCAGCATAGCCCCAATAATAACGGCAGTGGAGTTTACGTTTAATCCTACCGAGGCAACGATGATAGCACAAAACAAAATGATTAAGGGGGCACCATTAAGTCTAATTCCTGAAACTATAGAAGCATGGATTTCTTCAGTAGTTAACTGATCATCATTTAAGTTGTCAATCAGCGAGTTAAACAAATTCAAAAAATATTCTTTCATAAAATCTCCTGTAAAAATTTTTAAGTAAAATTTTGTATCACGAACTGAAGAAAGGATTGTTTGCAGAAAGCTTATTGACATTAAGACTATTCAGTTGTGATTTATGAGTAATCTCCAAGATAGGAGCTTTTAATATGCTTAAAAATTTAAAAGAATCAGGTAGATTCACCAATTTCTGCAATACATTCTTCCAGCCATCTGATATAAGTTTTTTCGCGCATGATAGCTCCTTTTAAAACCAGGTAATCACAGAATTCCGGAGAAATTTTATTGTCTTGATGATGAAAACAGGGTTGGGATATCATCGTATTCTCTAGCTTTTCGACTTTTTCCTGACGTTGCGTGAGTTGAGAGTGAAAATGTCTCAAAATATCTTGGGCAGCAAGCGCTTCCATGAAGAATGCCTTAAGTCTAAAAATATCCTTTGGTGTTGGTTCGAGCGGATCGATTGTTGCCAGCCAGGAATAAAGGTCGCTGCGACCAGCCTCGGTGATAGAATAAAGTTTTTTCTCGAGTTTCTCTCCCTGCAGGACAACTTCGTAAGTGATGAGACCTTCTTTGGTCAGTTTTTTGAGTTCGGGATAAATTTGTGAATGGTTGGCATACCAGAAATTGACTAGATCTTTGTTAAAAACTTTCGATAAATCGTATCCGGTCATGGATTCCCGATTAATTAGACCAAGAATGGCATATTTAAGTGTTCGCATAGTGTCCTCTCTGAGAATTGATTTTCAATCCTATTTTACAACAAGTTAACACATTTGTCATGATTTTGTTAGAGTGATCTCTTTATTTGTCAAAATTCAAACATGTATACATTGACATGTTTGAATTTCAGGGTTATAATGACTTCAATAAATTTTTTAAACCAGAAGCATTAATATAAGACAGTTTAAAAGTAAATCTGGAACACTTAATATTGAAGGAGTAAAATATGGAAAGAAAGTACCCTAATTTATGTAAACCTATACAGATAGGTGATGTTGTTTTTAGAAACAGAATGTTTTCGGCCCCAATGGGTGGAACTGATATAACCGCAGACTGTACTATAGGACCCAAAACAACAGCTTTTTATGAACTTAGAGCTAAGGGTGGTGCAGCCTCTGTAACGGTTAGTGAAGTCGTTGTTCATCCGGAAACAGAAGGATCGCATATGTTTCATTTGGATCTGCAGACTGTGGGATCGCTCTCAAGTTTTACCTATACAGCTGATGCGATTCGCCGACATGGAGCAATAGCCAGTGTAGAACTTTCCCATTCGGGTCAATATGCTGGAACTTACCTGACTGATAAAGATAAAAAACAGGGATTGGCACAATGGGGACCAAGTGAAACTGTTCGACCTGACGGTTTACCTGTAAAAGAGCTGACAGTTGAATTGATTGCTGATATTGTTGCAGCCTATGGCCGCTGTGCGGCTCTGGCCAAACGTGCAGGATACGAAATGATTATGGTACATGGTGGTCATGGTTGGCTGATTAACCAGTTTTTGTCACCTTATTTCAACAAGCGAAAAGACCAGTACGGTGGCAGCCTTGAAAACCGTGTTCGTTTTGCCCAGGAGGTTCTTGATTGCGTCCGGGAAAATGTCGGACCAGGCTTCCCGATTGAGTTTAGAATGAGTGGATCTGAGCTGTTTGACGGAGGCTATACTCTGGAAGACGGAGTAGAAATTGCCAAGCTGATGGAATCAAGAGTTGATCTTCTGCATATTTCAGCAGGAACCTATCAGCGGGGATTTGGAACCACCCATCCTTCAATGTTTGTGCCCCATGGATGCAATGTTTATCTGGCGGCAGAGATTAAAAAACACGTCAGTGTTCCAGTTGCAACACTTGGTGGTCTTAATGATCCGGAAATGATGGAAGAAATCATTGCCAGCGGAAAAGCTGATGTGGTCGATATGGCCAGAGCACTTCTGGCTGATCCGGAACTTCCGGAAAAGGTTATGGAAAATCGCGATGAAGATATTGTTAAATGTCTGCGTTGTTTTGTCTGTATGGCTGAGCGGGCTGTCACCTCAACTAGACGTTGTGCAGTCAATCCGTTAATCGGTCGGGAAATGGACGGTATGGAAATATTGCCTGCTGCCAAAAAGAAAAAAGTACTGGTAGCTGGTGCCGGACCTGGCGGATTACAGGCGGCACTGATTGCAGCAAAACGTGGTCATCAGGTTATATTATGTGAAGCTAGTGATGAAGTAGGCGGAATCCTTAAGGGCGAACGGGCAATTCCTTTTAAATACGAAATGTATGAATTAGGCAAAACTCTGGGTAAGCTGGCTAAGGATGAAGGGGTAGAAATTCGTTTGAATACCAAAGTCACTAGAGACTATGCCTTAACTGAAAGAGCAGATGCACTGATTATTGCAGTGGGATCTGAACCGTTGATTCCCCCGATCAAAGGGATTGATGGTAAAAATGTCATTGTAGTCAATGATTATTATCTAAAAAAAGACCAGGTTAAAGACAGTGTGATTGTGCTGGGCGGTGGTCTGGCTGGTTGCGAGGCAGCAATTCATTTTGCCAGAGAAGGAAAAAAAGTCAGTCTCGTAGAAATGCGTGATGAACTGGCGGTTGATGCTAATATTCGTCATCGGCCTTTATTACTGGATGAAATTAAAAAATGTGAGATTGATGTGCGAACAGGACTAAAAGGTGTTGAAGTTAAGCCGGATGGAATTATTTGTGAAGATGAAAATGGTGAGCATGTTATCATTTCCGGGGAAACAATTGTCGCTGCCATGGGACAGAAAGCTTTAAGACAAACGGTAGAAGAGCTGTATGATTGTGCTCCTCGAGTTTCAACAATTGGTGATTGTGTTAAACCGGCAAATATTACAGCAGCGGTTTATCAGGGGCATCATGCAGCATTAGATATTTAATTTTAAGAAAAGATTAAGATGTAAATAATCACGACTGATAATAGATGAAAGACAAAAGTTAATATAAACACCTGGCACTGTCGATTGTCATTTCATTGTCCCCAAAGGGAAGAACATCTACTTTGGTGAATAGTTGCTGGGAACACTAATAATTGCCGATTATAAATTGGGTAATTATATGAATCTAAGTGTAAACTACGAAATCCAATAAGTCGATATGGTGTCCGATTACACCCTGAAATCCCAAATTTTATAATTTGGGATTTTTTAAATTTATACAAATGTTAAAAGCTTGTTAAATAAAATAATTGAATTATTGATAGAAATGATTTAAAATATATAAACGGGTATAATACTAATAATTACGATAATTAGAGCTTTAGAAGTACGCATTATAGCATCTTTAGTCGATTTTAAGGATGGTTAAGAAATTTAATCACTGATTGGATGAGATGGTTTGTAAACGAAATCAATACAATACAAGGCAAATTCAAATTACCCAAATGATAAAAGGAGGTAGAAAATGAAATCATTATCTATCAAAACCAAATTACTGATGTTAGTCGCAATTCCAGTCATTGCGCTTATCCTAATCACCGTTACGGCAGTACGAAATGTTAGCGGAATCAGTACACGATTAACAGAGACTCTTTATGAACAGGGTTTTCAGAGTATTGCGCTGGTATTAAATGCTGATCGCGATGCCTATCAGGCGATTGACAGTATTAATACCATGAACCGAATAATGCTTTCTGGCGATTTATCTGAAGATATGATGAACAGTATTTCTGCGGACTATGCCGAGAATATTGATCAGGTGAATGAACGGATGCAGGAGGCGGTTGACATTCTTGCTGGCGACCAGGTTTTCTGGGAAACATTTAAAGATGAAGAAAATGGCTTGACCATTTTCGAGCATTATGAACAATTTGTAAAAGCGTTCTCTGATTGGCAGGATGTTGCCGAAGAGGAACTTGCGGGAAATACCGGAAATACTGATTTTATAACGAAATTTGATGATGCCAGATCGCATATTAATGCCATAGGCGAGCTGGTTGAAATGGGCCTTCAGGAATCTATCGTTCGAAGCCAGGATCAAAAAAGCAGCATGATAACATCAATGGTTCTTATTGATGTGGTGGGTTTGATCATTGTGCTTCTGTTCTCGATGTATCTGATAAAAATTATAACTGGGCCGTTAAAACGATCAGTAGCAATGCTTCATGATATGGTTAAAGGAAAACTCAGTGGACGGCTTAATCTTGACCAGCGGGATGAAGTTGGTGTTCTAGCTGAGAATCTGGATTTGTTTGCTGATAATTTACAGCAGAATGTACTTGGGACTATGAAGAAGATCTCGGTGGGGGATTTGAGCCAATCATTCACTATTGATGATCCAGAGGACGAAATTACTCCGGTAATGAAAACGACGGTTGAAAATTTAAGTGCGCTGGTTGAAGAAGTGGATAATTTGTCCCAGGCTGCCGTTCAAGGGAAACTTGAAACGCGGGGAAGTTTGGATAAATTTGAAGGCGGCTATCGTGAAACTGTTGAGGGCTTTAATAATACCCTTGATGCTATCGTTGAACCACTCAATACTGCAGCTGGTTACATTGATAAAATTGGCAAAGGGCAGATTCCGGAAAAAATTACGGAACCTTATCAGGGTGATTTTGAAACAATCCGCAATAATATCAACGCCTGTATTGATGGTTTGGAAGGCCTTGTAGAAGGCAGTCAGGTAATTGAGCGAATGACGGTTAACGATTTCGATGCTCGGGTAGCGGGATCATACCAGGGGATCTATAAAAATATTGCTGATTCAGTCAACAAACTTGGTGTTCAGATTGGCATGATGATTGAAGTTCTGGAAAATGTATCCAATGGCGATCTAAAAGATCTGGAGAACTTAGAGAATATCGGCAGAATGAGTGATCAGGATCGACTCATTCCAACAGCACTTCAGATGATTAAGAACCTAAATTATTTAACACGAGAAACAGAGCTGTTGTCAAAATCTGCGATTGAAGGAGAGCTATCCAAGCGTGGCAATGCAGAGAAATTTACTGGTGAATATAAGAAGATTATTGTCGGGATTAATGAGACTTTAGATGCAGTGATTCAACCGATTAATGAGGCGTCTCAGGTTCTTCAGGAAATGGCCAGAGGAAATCTTTCTGTTTCAATGCAGGGAGATTATAGTGGAGATCATGCGGCTATAAAAATTGCTTTGAATGATACAATCAATAATCTGAAAGAATATGTCTATGAAATTTCTCGTGTCCTGGAGGAAATGGGAAATGGTAATCTAAATCAGGAAATTACTGCTGATTATTTGGGTGATTTTGTGTCAATCAAAAATTCTTTTAATAATATTATCAGTTCAATGAGCCAGGTTATGGGTGATATTGGCGATGCAGCCGAACAGGTAGCTTCCGGTTCCAAACAAGTATCGGATGGCAGTCAGGCCTTGTCTCAGGCTTCAACAGAACAGGCCAGCACGACTCAGGAAGTAGCAGCATCAATCACCGAAATTGCCGATCAGACTAAGCGGAACGCGACTAATGCCAATCAGGCCAATGAACTTTCTGCCGAAGCAAAACAGAAGGCCCTTGAAGGGAATAGTCAGATGTCAATGATGCTTTCTTCAATGGAAGAAATTAACCGGTCTTCCCAGGATATTTCAAAAATTATCAGGGTTATTGATGATATTGCATTCCAGACTAATATTCTGTCTTTAAATGCTGCGGTTGAAGCGGCACGGGCAGGAGAACACGGTAAAGGTTTTGCAGTGGTTGCTGAAGAAGTCAGATCGCTTGCGGCTAGAAGTGCAGAAGCGGCAAATAATACTACGATATTAATCGAAGGATCGATTGATAAGGTTAAAACTGGTACAGAGATTGCCAATGAAACTGCTGAATCTCTGGTGGAAATTGTTAAAGGGATTGAAAAATCAGCAGTACTGGTCGAAGAAATTGCTAAAGCATCAAATGATCAGGCATTTAGTATTACTCAGGTGAGTCAGGGAATTGAGCAGGTTTCCCAGGTGGTGCAAAATAATTCGGCAACAGCAGAACAAAGTGCAGCTGCCAGTGAAGAACTTTTCAGTCAGGCGGAAATGCTAAAAGAAATGGTTGCTGCTTTTAAAATAAAACAGCAGACATTGAATAAAAAGGTATCCCATAAGCCGGTTGAAAGCATAGCTAATGAGAGTTCGTTTGAATCGGAGTTTGTTTCAGAACCTGTAATCGACTTGGATGAAGGATTTGACAAGTATTAATTTAAATATTACATTTGAAATATGATGAAAACCATCTAAAACTATTGGATTATATGATTTAGTTTTAGATGGTTTTTTTAATTCCTTTCAATTTTAGAAGATATGGAGTATTATTAAGAAGAATGTAAAAAATATGAAAGCTTTTGGAAATGCTGGTTAGACGTTAAAAATAAATTGAAAAAAATATAATAAAAAATCGGGGAGATACTATGAGTGTGCAGATTGTTTTAGCAAGTCAATCACCGCGTCGAGCAGAACTGATGAAATTGATCACCGATGACTTTCAGGTAGAAGTGGCAGATGTAGATGAAAAGAAAATTGAAAAAAGTCTTTTCGACGGGCACAGACCTTCAAAAAAAATGGCGAGAGAGCTGGTAAAAATGCTGTCATTTGAAAAAGCAATGGCGGTTTATAAAAGCTATCCTGATAAATTGGTGATTGGGGCTGATACGGTAGTTGTTCTGGGAAAAGAAATACTAGGGAAGCCGCAGAATAAAGACCATGCCTATCTGATGATTAAAAAACTTTCCGGGAAAATGCATATGGTAATGACTGGTGTGACCTTAATTGAAAATGGCAAGTATGAACAATTTGTAGCCTGCTCAAGAATTCGTTTTCGTCCTTGGAATAAAGAGATGCAAAGGGCTGTGAATCATTACGTCGACACTGGAAAACCCATGGATAAGGCGGGGGCATACGGAATACAGGAAGAAGCCGGATTGTTTGTCAAATGGATAAAAGGCGATTACAACAATATTGTTGGTCTACCTGTTGGAGAACTTTATAAAAGAATATACAAATTGGAGAAATTTAAGTAAGTGGGAAAGTAATAGAAAGACTAAAGTAAGATTTTGACATGCGTTTTCCAATAGTTTTTTAAACGTGAAATAAATTTAGGAAGGGGAATAATATGGAGTTAATTTTAATTCGTCATGGCAAAGCGGAACAGAGAGGTTCTGTTTCACCGGACGAGAACCGTCAGCTGGTACCGAAAGGGATAGAAAAATTAGAACGGGATTTGCCATATTTACTGATTCATCTGAAAAACAGGTCGGAGGTTTTTTTATGGACAAGTGGAATACGGCGAGCCAGGGAAACCGCAGACCTGGTTTCTCGGATTTGTGACATCAAAAAGATCTACACAAAAGAGTTTTTAGAAACCGGTGAATATAAAGAATTATTGAAAAGTTTAAAAAATATGCCGGAAGAGGCGACGATTATCATGGTCGGCCATGAGCCAGACTTGTCTTTCTGGAGTGAAAGACTTTGTCGCAAAACTATTGTGTATAAAAAAGGCGGGGCGGCTATCATAAAAGTGGATAAAGAAGCAGAAATCAAAGGGAAACTGGTTCAGGCTTTGAAACCTGGTGAATTTCATCGTCTAACGAATGGAAAAAAAGTAAAGAAGGATTAACCATGAAAGATCGGTTTGTAATTAAGCAAACCGATCTTTTTAGTGCAAACGAAACTAACGTAATAAAATATTGCAGGACAGAAACAACTGAAACAGAGCATGATCTTGAATTTTTTCATAGTTGAGGCCGGTGAGTTTTTCGATGTTTTTTAATCGGTATACAACAGTATGACGATGAATATTAAGTGTCGTTGCTGCAGCTGAAATATTTTTACCATTTACAATATAGGCGCTGAGGCATAAAAGCAGTTCTTTGGTATAAGGATCATTCATATTAAGATTTTTCAGCTGAGGTGTAATCAGAAGGTCAAGTTCCGTATTTTTGTCAAGGATGTTCAGGACAAAGTCAGAATAAATATCTTCAAAGAAAGTGATTTTAAAGGCTCTTTCGTCACTGAATTCCTTTGAGACCTGACATTGTGCATAAGCCAGATTGAGCTCAAAGAGGTTATTAAAAACCATACTGGTTGTGGCTTGAAATTCGTTTTTCAAAAGAAAATTTCGAATTGGTTCAGTTTTATCACTTTTTTTAAGAAGCATTTCATAATCACAGACGAGTATTTCCGAATGATAAGAAAAGATAATTCTTTTATTAAACAGTTTAGAAAGCTGATTGATATAGCCATTCAAATTGTTGATCTGACTGGATGGACTAAAACACCATAAGAGAAAAGGATCGTTTATTTTTTTCCCTTTTTGTTCCAGGTGGTGGGCAAGAATATTGCTATCTATATAAGTTTTATTGAGTAGTCGATAAATATACCAGGGAGCTTCATGGTTTTTTCTGAATTCATCATTGATTTTAAGGGCATTTTCGATCATTTGCTGAACCAGGTATAGGTTGGTAAATTCAGAATCGGTAAATGGACAGATCAGTTCAGTCATTCCTAACGAACCAAAGATTTGTCCATTGACTGTGATAGGAGCAATCAGGCGTTTAATATTACCGAAGGAATCGGGAGACTGATAATAAAAGGGCATATGTTCGGACTTGAAATTTTCATTAAGGGCGATACTGTCGGCTTCCTTAAAAGAATAACCTTTATCCAAAACATGTTTCCAGATAGCATCAACCTTATCGGGGTCCTTTAGACTGGTATACATGAGGAGACCTTGAGAGTCATCAAATAAAGCAACGGGATTTTTAAGGTGGGCACAGGCAGCATCAAAAATGGTTTGTAAAGGTTGGCCATTAAAAATGTAATCATCAATACGGCTGGACCAGTTATGATAACGATCAAAGATTACCTGAAACACTTCAAAAATTTCGATTTTATCCGATTGTGAAGGCATAATGATAACAGACCATTGACTGGGAAGCTGAGTCTCATCGATATCTCCGAGACAAATGAAAGAAGCGCTTTCTTGTGATTTCAAGCTGATTAATTGTTGAGCGTTGATGAGATAAATAAATTCGTCACTTAAAGCATTATTTTTATGAAAAAAATGAATGCCGGAGAGATTCAACTTAATGTTTTGACTGGTGACAAGCCGTGTATCTGAAAAGGTAATCATTTCAAACAAGATTTGAATACTTAATTTCATTGTAACCTCCATCATGATTGTACAATATTGTATAAACAAAGGGCTTATTTTTTTATTATATGAATAATGACTTGTAAAAGCAAGAAGAATATAATAATGGAAAGTAACGAATGATAAGGATTACAAAGCTGAAATCATTCGAAAGAAGGAGAAGAATATGTTAAATTCTATTATCCAGGACGCGTTCACGTTGTTTAACCAAGGTGGAAATTTGATTGCTTATGAGTATACGGGCTATGAAAATGAGATTTTAGCATCAAAATCGACAGCATGGTTTGGGACAACATTGAATAATTCACCTATTTATGATGTTAAAGGACCTGAAGCTGCAAAATTTTTAACCTCAATTTGTGTAAACAGTTTTATGAAGATGAAGCCAGGTAGCATTCGTCATGCGGTTATGTGCAATGAAAAAGGCCAGATTCTCACAGATGGAGTGGTTATGATGATTGCGGATAATCATTTCAGAACCTATTGGTTAAATCCGGTGGTCGGCTATTATGCATCTATTTCCAAAATGGATATTGAAGGCGTTGATTTATCAGGTAAGGAATTCTTTTTTCAGTTGGCTGGCCCAAAATCTCTGGAAATTCTGGAACAGGCTTCAGAGAGTGATCTTCACGATATTGCCTTTACCAAACACCGAATGTCAAAAATTGCCGGAATTGATGTTAGAATCCTAAGACTTGGTATGGCAGGAACCCTGGGTTATGAAGTACATGGCGATATGGCAGATATTGAAACAGTCTATAATTGTATATGGGAAGTGGCGCAAAAATATGATGCAAAAAAACTGGGACAGGTTGCTTATACCATGAATCATACAGAAGCGGGATTTCCTAACATCAATATGCATTATCCGCTGCCATGGTATGAAACTGAAGGTTTGAAAGACTATCTTGCCACACGTCCGATGGAGGGTTTTTTTAATCTTAACCGCGTTCTTGTTGGCAGTGTTGGAAATGATCTGGAAAGCCGTTTTGTGACACCCTATGATTTGGGATGGGAGTACCTGATTAAATTTGAACATGATTTTCCCGGTAAAGCGGCTCTTGAAAAGATTGCACAGAATCCTGCAAGAACTTTGGTAACTCTGGAATGGCATCCCGATGATCTGGGTGAAATTTTTGCCTCTCAGTTTAGAGGACAAGACGTTGAGCCGTTTGAAACTATGGATGACCGTCCAATGGATATGTACTATAACAGTGGATTTTCGATGTTCTATCATGCCGACAAAGTTGTTGCTGATGGGAATGAGATCGGAATTTCCAGCGGTCGTCTGAATAGCTATTATTACAGACGGATGATTTCACTGGCCTTTATCAATCCTGAATATGCAGTTGAAGGAAAAGAATTTACACTTATATGGGGAACACCGGGAAAACCGCAAAAAGAAATTCGTGTTAAAGTTGCTCGTACACCATATATGAATTTGGAAAATAATAAAGAAATTGATGTGAATGAAATACCGAAGTTTAGTAAATAACAGTTACCATGAGTTTAGAATGGGACGTATTAAAAAAACAGCATTCTCGCAACGAGAATGCTGTTTTAATAACAATATCTTAATAATCCAGCGGATCTTCAACCAGATCCATTATAGCATTTTTAAAAGCTTCACAGGCAGTTTTACAATTAGCCTGAGTACCAGTTAAAATCACGCCACTCAAGTTCGAGTTGGTTGGCGGAGTGAAGAATTTAACTACTTCAACATCAGCAACGGTTAAAGCTTCATCAATTCCGACAATCCCTTCCAATGCTCCGGCAAATAAAAAAGCAATTGAAGAACCCATTGGCAAGTCGTAGGTTTCGGAAAAATATTTTCCGATTTTGGGCACCAATTGAGCATAAATCAGGTTTGAATCATCATCATTAACACTATAAACAGATGATTTATTTTCAGAATAATCTCTTATATAGCGAAGGCCGCTTTCAACGTCAGATACAGTTGGTCCGGTAATAACCCCAAAGACCTGACCATCATTGAGGCCAGCACCGTATCCGTAAAGCGTTTTAAGATAACAGACTTCTACATTGGCGGATTTGGTCGCTTCATCAGCAGCGCAATAGCCAACACCGTCATATTGGGTGGTGAATATTCCAATATCTATACAGCCCTCGGGCAGTTCAAATTCCTCGAGATAAATATCTTCAACATCGGTTAAAAGCTTACTGTAAACTAGATTACATTTCACACGGTCTCCGGTCATCTTAGATCTCCTTTAACTTCATTTTCTCTATCTTACCATTTTTTCAGGCATTCGTAAATTAAAATCATTGTTGCATAATGACAAAATTTATGTACAGACGAATAATAATCCTAGTAAAACGGTACTAAAATCTTATTGAACAGTTACGCAAGATAGCATATTAGATTTTTAGCTGGGCTATTATCTGTTAGTTATAACTAGAATGGATCAGCAGTGAGATTTAAAGTAAAATAAAAAGCTCAGACTAAATTGCCTGAGCTTCAAGATTATTTTGTTAAGAAAGCATGAACCGAACGGGCTGCTTCACGACCTTCATGGATAGCCCAGACAACCAGGCTTTGTCCGCGGTGCATATCGCCAGCGGTAAAGTATTTTTCCCGGCTGGTCTGATAACTTGCGTCACTAACAATGTTAGAACGACCATCGCGTTCAAGTTCAAGCTGATCGACTAACTGATCATCGGGACCTAAGAAGCCCATAGCCAGAAGAACCAGATCGGCATCAAGTACTTTTTCAGTGCCGGGGATCTCTTTCATGGTCATACGGCCACTATCATCTTTAACCCATTCAATAGAAACGGTATCCAAAGCAGTTACAGCGTCATCTCCCACCATCTTTTTGGTCGTGACGCAGTATTGACGGGGCTCATCACCGTATAAAGCAGCTGCTTCTTCCTGGCCGTAATCTAATTTATAGGTTTTAGGCCATTCCGGCCAAGGGTTATTCGCTGTACGCTCGAGTGACGGTTTTGGCATGATTTCCAGCTGAACCACAGATTTACAGCCATGTCTGATGGAAGTAGCAACACAGTCTGTACCGGTATCACCACCACCAATAACAACAACATTCTTATCTTTGGCAGAGATATAAGCATTGTCACTCAATCCTGAGTCTAACAGACTCTTTGTATTTGCCGATAAAAAGTCGATTGCGAAGTGAACGCCGGAAAGATTTCGGCCTTCGATAGGCAGGTCTCTAGGTTTAGTGGCACCACCGCAAAGTACTACGGCATCAAAGTTCTGGTCTAATTCAGAAACTGAATAGTCTTTTCCAACTTCGGTGGAAGTAACAAACTCGATTCCTTCTTCTTTCATCAGGTTAATACGGCGGCCAACGATTTTTTCTTTATCCAATTTCATATTGGGGATACCGTACATTAGAAGTCCGCCAACACGGTCTGCCCGTTCAAAAACGGTAACCAGGTGGCCAGCTTTGTTGAGTTCATCAGCGCAGGCAAGTCCGGCTGGGCCAGATCCGACAACAGCTACTTTTTTACCGCTGCGAACAGCAGGTGGAGCTGCTTTAATCCAGCCTTCTTCGTAAGCCCGGTCAATTATATTACATTCGTTGACTTTAATAGTAACCTGGGGTTCATTTAATCCGACAGTACAGGCACCTTCACATGGTGCCGGACAAACACGACCGGTAAATTCCGGAAAATTGTTGGTTTTCATCAGTCGTTTAAAGGCTTCTTCCCACAAGCCTTTATAAATAAGATCATTCCATTCCGGGATCAGGTTGTGAATAGGGCAGCCGGAAGCGCCGCCTGCTAAAAGAATTCCGGAGTGACAGTAGGGGACGCCGCAATCCATGCAGCGTGCTCCCTGAATTTCCTGTTTTTCTTTGGGCAGGTGGAGATGAAATTCATCCCAGTCTTTGATACGTTCCAGTGGCTCTCGATCATCCGGAACCTCACGTTTATATTCTAAAAATCCTGTTGATTTTCCCATGATTCGCCTCCTTTAATTGCCGCTTACGCGTGATAAATCATTGATGTTATCCTGGAAAGCAGCCATTAGGGCATCATCTCCAGTCAGTCCTTGTGCGGTTACCCGTTCCATGGCTTTTAGCATCCGATTATAGTCGCGAGGCAGTATTTTTGTAAACTTCGGTAGATATGCATCAAAATTGTCGATTATTTTCTGAGCCAGATCGCTTTTAGTGTATTGCAGATGTTTCTCGATCAAAGATTTTAAATAGCCAATTTCAGTAGGATCTGTCAGTTTAACCAGATCAACCATATCCTGATTGCAGTGGTTGGCAAAAGTCCCATCTTCATCCAGTACATAGGCAATCCCGCCTGACATTCCGGCAGCAAAGTTTCGGCCGGTCTGACCAAGAACAACCACTGTTCCTCCAGTCATATATTCACAACCATGATCGCCGATTGCTTCAACTACTGCGGTAGCACCACTGTTACGAACACAGAAACGTTCACCGGCAGCTCCTCTGATGAAGGCTTCCCCCTGAGTTGCGCCGAAGAAGGCGACATTTCCGACAATAATATTTTCTTCTGCTACAAAGCTGGCGTTCTTAGGCGGATAAACGATCATTTTACCACCGGATAAGCCTTTTCCGGAATAGTCATTGGCATCACCTTCCAGCTGAATGGTCATACCTTTAGGCATAAATGCACCCAAACTCTGACCGGCAGAACCTTTTAATTTGAGTTTGATGGTGTCTTCCGGTAAACCGTCAACGCCGTATTTCTTGGTAACTTCATTACCGATAACGGTACCGACCACACGATTAGTGTTTTTGATTTTTGCTGAAATCTTGACTGGCTTCTGATCTTCAATTGCTGGTTTGCATTGTTCAAGAAGTTCAGTTAAATCCAAAGACTGATCAATTCGGTGATCCTGTTCAATTTGGCAGTATTGTCCTACGTTTTTAGACACCTTAGGCTGATAAAGAATATTGGAGAAATCCAGCCCTTTTGCCTTCCAGTGGTCGATAGCGGCACGCATCTGCAGCTTATCAGAACGACCAACCATTTCATCGATGGTTTTAAAACCAAGTTCAGCCATAATTTCTCTTAATTCCTGTGCAATAAAGTACATGAAATTAACAATATGTCCAGGATCGCCTGTGAAGCGCTTACGCAGTTCAGGATTTTGTGTAGCAACACCGACTGGACAGGTATCCAGGTGGCAGACTCGCATCATGACGCAGCCAAGGATAACCAGCGGAGCAGTAGCAAAACCATATTCTTCAGCACCTAAAAGGGTAGCAACAGCAAGGTCTTTACCGGTTAAGAGTTTTCCGTCTGTTTCAACTTTGACCCGGCTTCGCAGGTTGTTTAATACCAGAGTCTGGTGGGTTTCAGCCAGTCCCAGTTCCCATGGCAGGCCGGCATGACGAATAGAGGTTCGTGGAGATGCTCCAGTACCGCCATCGTAGCCGCTGATTAAAATAACATCGGCACGGGCTTTGGCAACACCAGCAGCGATTGTGCCAACACCAACTTCTGATACCAGTTTAACATTGATCTTAGCTTCGCGATTGGCGTTTTTCAGGTCATGGATCAGTTCGGCCAGATCTTCGATCGAATAGATATCGTGATGAGGAGGTGGTGAGATTAAGCCTACACCAGGTGTCGAGTAACGGGTTTTAGCTACCCAGGGATAAACTTTTCTTCCCGGTAATTGTCCACCTTCACCAGGTTTAGCGCCCTGGGCCATTTTGATCTGAATTTCTTTGGCAGTGCTCAGGTATTGACTGGTAACCCCAAAACGACCTGAAGCGACCTGTTTGATGGCACTTAATTTAGAGTCTCCATTGGCTAAAGGAATAAGTCTTTCTAAATCTTCACCGCCCTCACCGGTATTACTCTTAGCACCAATACGGTTCATAGCAATGGCCAGCGCTTCATGGGCTTCCTTGCTTAGAGAGCCGTAAGACATGGCACCGGTTTTAAAGCGCTTGCAGATTGATTCAACAGATTCAACCTCATCAATAGAAATTGGACTCAAGTCTTTAAACTCCATTAGACCGCGCAGGGTACACTGCTTTTGTGTCTGCTCGTCGATTTGCGAAGTATAGTTTTTATAGAGCGCATAATCATTATTGCGGCAGGCATTCTGCAGGGTGTAAATAGTTTCCGGGTTATAAGTATGGAATTCTCCATCAGAACGCCATTGGAAATTTCCACCAGCATCCAGTGGCTGGTTATGAGTGAATGGGTTATTGTAAGCTTCATCATGACGTAATTGCGATTCCTTAGCGATTTCGTCCAGACCGATTCCGCCGATTCTTGATGGTGTTCGGGTGAAATAATCTTCGATAACTTCCTCATGAATTCCAATAGCTTCAAAAATCTGGGCGCCCTGATAACTTAAAATCGTAGAGATTCCCATTTTTGATAAAACTTTAATGACCCCTTTAACCGAGGCTTTCATATAGGTTTTTTCAGCTTTTTCAAAGCTGATGCCAGGTAGGATACCTGTTTTTACCATATCTTCAACTGTTTCAAAAACAAGATACGGATTGATAGCAGAAGCGCCGTAACCGATCAGCAGGGCAAAGTGATGAACTTCTCGTGGTTCACCGGACTCTACAATTAAGCTGACCTGAGTACGGGTACGGTTTCTGATCAGGTGATGATGCAGAGCAGCAACAGCCAGCAGTGAAGGAATAGGCAGTTCTTCTTTACTGGTAGCGCGGTCTGAAAGAATGATGATTGTAGCACCATTTTTAATCGCTTCATCGGCTTGATCAAATAATTGATTAAGCGCTTTTTTAAGTCCGTCACCGCCTGAACCACTTGGGAACAGAGTTTTTAAAGTGACAGAACGGAAATGTTCTTCGTCGAGGGCTCTGATTTTTTCCAGCTGGCAGTTATCAAGTATTGGGTGATCCAGCTGAATTTGACGACAGCTTTCCGGCACTGGATTAATCAGGTTGCCTTCACCGCCCAGATAAACTTCGCTACCGGTGATCAGTTCTTCACGGATGGCATCGATGGGGGGATTGGTTACTTGAGCAAACAACTGCTTGAAGTAGTTAAAGAGAAGCTGTGGTTTATCAGAAAGCACGGCTAGAGGCACATCATTACCCATCGCACCGAGAGGATCAACCCCGTCTCTGGCCATTGGTAGAATGATGTCCATCAATTCTTCATGATTATAGCCAAAGGCTTTTTGACGACACAGAAGTGATTCCAGTTCCGCATCAGCACAAGAATCGGTTTCCGGGAAATCGGACAGCTTTCTTAAATTTGCTGCTATCCATTCCTGATAAGGTTGTTCAGAAGCAACTTCATTTTTCAAATCCTCATCGTTGATGATTTGACCTTTTTCGGTATCGATCATCAGCATACGGCCTGGTTTTAGACGTTCTTTTAAAACAACGTCTTCTGGTGCAATATCGATAACGCCAACTTCCGAAGCTAAAATTACCAGATCATCTTTGGTGACATAGTATCTGGATGGTCGCAGACCATTTCGGTCAAGAACTGCTCCTAATCGGACACCATCGGTGAAGGCGACTGCTGCCGGTCCATCCCATGGTTCCATTAAAGCTGAATGATAGGCATAGAAAGCTCGTTTTTTCGGTGACATGGATTCATGTTTTGACCATGGTTCCGGAATCATCATCATGGCACTGTGAGCTAAAGACCGACCAGTCAGGCTTAAGAATTCAAAACAGTTATCAAATACGGCAGAGTCAGAGCCGTCGACATCGAGAACGGGGAAAGTTTTTTCCAGTTCGTTGTCAAATAACTCGCTCTGAAGCAGTGACTGGCGGGCATACATCCAGTTGACATTACCGCGGAGGGTGTTAATTTCGCCGTTGTGGATCATATAACGGTTTGGATGGGCGCGTTCCCAGCTGGGGAAGGTATTGGTACTGAAACGGGAGTGAACCATGGCAATAGCGGTGGTTACATCCTCTTCCTGCAGATCCTTGTAGAAGAGTCCGACCTGATCTTCAGTCAGCATGCCCTTGTAAACAACGGTTCTCGATGAAAAGCTGGCGGCATAGAAATAAAGGTCACTCTTTTTTGCCTGTTTTTCCATTTGTTTTCGGATTGTGTAAAGCTTACGCTCAAAGG
The DNA here is from genome assembly GCA_030586155.1 of Eubacteriaceae bacterium ES3. NCBI lineage: Bacteria > Bacillati > Bacillota > Clostridia > Eubacteriales > Eubacteriaceae > Eubacteriaceae bacterium ES3. Next base: position 586,107 of record CP130741.1, read on the forward strand.
CGAGAGTATCCTTTATTTCAGGATTTTTGCCAATAAAGACCTGTCTGATAAATGGCATGCTTTCCAGAGCTGTGTTGCCTAGTCCTTCAGGATTAGTCGGTACATCACGGAAACCGATCAGGCGCTGGCCTTCGGCTTTAATGATTTCTGATAGCATGGCTTCTGCCTGAGCTCGTTTCGCTTCATCAGTCGGGAGATAAAGCATCCCCAATCCGTAATCGCCGGATTGCGGCAAAATAAAGCCTTCCTCAACGGATACCCGCTTTAAAAAGTCATGAGGGATTTGGATTAGAATACCGGCACCATCTCCAGTATTGGTTTCTGCACCTCTACCACCACGATGCTGGAGGTTAGTAAGTGTTTGAAGTCCCTGTTTAACAATGGAATTTGATTTTTTTCCTTTAATATGTACGATTGCACCAATTCCGCAGGCATCATGTTCATAATCAGGATTATAGAGTCCCTGCTTTGGTGGAATACCGGTGTTTTTCATAGGCGTGTTTCCTTTCTACTGTGGTTTTATTCATAAAGAATCGTCTTTTTATTATGTTATTATATCAGAATAAATAATAAATGGATTAATAAGAAAATCAAACCGAATAATTTATTCTTAATCATATTAAAATTTCGAAGATTTTTCAAGAGGATAATTTAGTTTATTAAAGTAAAATCAAAAAAAAATTAACAAAATTAAGAAAAAAGGGTATATGGATTAATAAAAAAAGAATCTTATCATAACTTATCTATTATGAAGAAACTTTTAAGGTGAAAAATTGAGGGGGATTACAAATACGATACAAACGTTTACACAATGTCTATTTACATTATTTTAGAAGATGTTATAATAAAGTTAAATCAAAGATCATTATTCAATAAACAAAGAATCATTTATAAGATTCAAGGTGAAAAGAATTTAGAAAAATATAAAATTTTAAAACTAAAAATTTTCACTGATCCAGAAAAATAAATAATCAAAGTAATGAATACATTTCTTTGAAATCGGTATTAGATTTATGAAAAATCAAAAGATGATTTATAAAACAAATAATAGATTGATAGAAGATGGTTCATAAAAGATTAAAAACTGGATAATTTTTTAAAATTGAGTTATTGTTGGAAAGAAAGTTAAGATTAATCAAAATTGAAATGATTAAAAACGAAGGAGACTGATAAAACATTTCAAAAAAGATTAGTTAGAACAGAAATAAAAGCAATAAACAAAATTTAAGAAAAGTTTCTAAAATGATTATTGATTGAAAAAAGAATAAGAGATTTGATTAATATCAGAAGGAGGATTCCAATAGGATGACGACTGAGATTCAAAACTAGAACCGGTTCTGCAGATTAAATGTGGAATCGGTTTTAGTTTTTATTACAGAAATGGAGGAGAGATCATGAAAAAAGGAATTGCGATTCTACTGATGGCTTTACTTCTGTTAAGTTTTAGTAGTATGGTATTTGCCGGAGGAGATAAAAACCAGATAAAGAATCCTGGCATTAATGATAATTCACCTTCATATGGCGAATTAAATCCTGACCCATATCAGGAAAATAGATAGATTAAAGCCCTATAAGAAAAGATCATTCTTAAGTCTTTTAAACGACTAAAGGATGATCTTATTATTATTTATATAGTGACCGTCTGTTTGACCTGAAGAATAAGCCTTTTAATGGCTGGAATGGTCAGTACAATAACAGTCAATACAGCTTCACCAAAAAGGTATGAACCATTATAGACCAGGGACCAGGTAAAACCGTTAAAACCCTCCGGGGCATACATACCAAAAAAGATTAGTCCGGATAGAAAGCTGAATATAAAGCGACCACTTACTCCTAGTAAATAAGCAGGAATGACAGATTCTTTATCTTTTAAGAGACCGGAAAGTCCCAGAGCGCCAAAAGCGAGGGGATAATCGACTAACATCTGGATTGGTGAGATAACATAAGGATTAATCATCAAATCCAGAAGACCAAAGCAGATACCGGCAAGTACACCCTGTCGAACCCCGAAAAAGTAGCCGACAAGGATGATGAAGAGCATCGAAAGCGGAGTAATGGAACCTCCCTGGGGTAAGCGAAATAGGGTAATCTGATTTAGCACAAAAGCAAAAGCTATGGCAATGGCTGAAAAAGTCATGGCTTTTGGTTTTGTAGAATCTGATTTTTTGTCTGTGATCAGAAAGATGACCAGTAAACCGGAAAAAATCAGCAGGGCAATGATGGCCTTGGCCATCGTCGATTCGAGCATAGATTGAAATAATTCTTCCGACATAAAAAAACCTCCTTTTATATAAAAGGAGGGGGATGTTGTGTGGGCGTACAACAAAAGGCTTCCCTCCGCTGGTATTAACCAGATCAGGTAATAAGGGTAAATCTCAGCACATGGCTCCCCCAGCTTTTACTATGGGACTATCCTAACTTGTAAACAATAAAATGTCAAGGCTAAAAAATCCCCACCTGTATCAAAAATTGATTGCGGCGGGGAACTTGTGTTACTTTTCTTCAGGTTCAGCTTCACCAGGAAGGGCGGTTTCAATTTTTTCATCGGCTTCAGTTTCTGCTGCAGAAGCTTCCTGAGTTGCTGAAATTTCTTCTTGATAGTCTCCTTCAATACTTGCTGATTCGCTGGTCATATCAGTCAGTTCGGTTGAAATCTCAATTGCTTCCAAACTTTCGGTACTCATTAAAGTCAGTTTTTGATAAGCAACGCTGGCAAAAAAAAGTAACAGAGCTATTCCACCATAAAGGACAACACCTTCTAAAAGAGTTGGTAGAAGTTGTGTGGGGAAGAGTTGACCCATCACTTCAGAAGAGTCATAACCCATGGAAACATAGTAGTCCAGGTTGTCTTTAAACATTACGATTGATACAATAATGTTGGTTGCACCAAAAAGGGCCGCAATAATACCACCGATAAAAAGAGACAGTGAAAGCTTTGTTTTACCGGCATTTTGAGTCTGATTCATTTAGTACTCCGTTTCCGCCATAAGGCAATAAATTAAGTTAATTAGTTCGCAGATATATTATCATTTTCAACCTGTAATCCACCTTTAGCTGGAATACCGATTTAAGACTATATTCAGGAAAATGTAAGTATTATAAGTTTAAATTCAGCACTTTTAGTTAGACTGTTTGGAAAGGGGAGTAAAATGAAGTATTCGAAAAATATCATAATTATTTTTATCGGTCTGGTGTTGGTAGTTTTTATTGCATTTCTATCAACTGATAACAGAATCAATAATCAGGAGGAAACGATGATTGGCAGTATGGACGAAATTGAGCTTCTTGATAGTAATGAAAACCTTGAAAGACAGGTGGTAATCATTTATAATGAAGGTGTTAAAGCGGATATCGGATTGCTGAATTTAGATAGCAGTGAGGTAATAAAAGGGCGGAATTTGTCTGAGCATGTTGATGTTATCGAGGTTGATGAGTCGATTAACCTGGATGAATTTATTAGGAGACTCAATGAGAATGAAGTTGTTATGATTGCTGATTATAATGGAGTAATCAGAACAACAAATGAATAAGGAGAGAAAATGATACTAGCTTGGGATGATATTAAAGAACTGAATGACCGGATTGAAGAAAGACATTTAGATTGCAAAGTGCACCTCAGCGATGCCTGCAGCGGACAAAGTATGTGGCTGGAAGATCTTTCTGGTAGTGGCTTTAAAAAAATGGATGAGATTCATCAGTTGATTAAAGACTTCTTTACTGAGAAAAAAGTTGAAATTGATTTCAGTTGGGATAAAAAATCTTTCTGGACAAAAGAACGACTGAAAAAGTCCTAGAGTGAAATATTTTTAAAAGAACTGATAGAGGCAACAGGTTTACCTGTTGCCTCTATCAGTTCTTTTTTTTATCACTTTACGAATGCTTTTTTTCAGGGTCAGGAACATATTTTTTTACCAGTCGATAAGCTGTGGTTTGACTTAGCCCAAGTAAGTCTGCAATTTCTGAAACATTTTCGCAGGAGTCATAATAATTTTGAATCAGGCTTTTTTTATAGTTTTCCACCAGGTCATCGAAGACTAATTTTTTTTCTGTAATTTCCTGATGTTGATAAAAATCTACGATCTGCTCAGGAAGTTTATCGATTCCGATGACACTTCCCATACTCATAACTGCCATTTGTTCAACGGCATTTTTGAGTTGACGAATATTTCCGGGCCAATTATATTGAATAAGTGCATCAATTACGTTGTTGGAAAAGACTTTATTCTGATTATATTTTTGATTATAGTTCTTCAGGTAATATTGGGCAATCGGATAAATATCATCCTGTCTTTCTCGAAGGGCGGGGATTGTTTGAGTTATCCCATTTATACGCCAGAATAAATCTTCTCTGAATTTATTGTTTTTCACCTGTTCTTCAAGGTTTTTATTGGTGGCGGTGATAATACGTGTATCAACCTGTTTAGCTTCTGTGCCGCCGACAGAGATAAAACGTTGATTTTCCAGAAATTCCAGCAGTTTAACCTGGATGTTAGGTTGGAGTTCACCGATTTCATCTAAAAACAGAGTCCCATTATTTGCCATTTCAACTAGCCCCTTTTTGCCTTTCGGACTAGCGCCTGTAAAAGCATAAGGGACATAGCCAAATAGCTCGCTTTCGATCAGATTATCGGGAATGGAAGCACAATTGATTGAGACAAAAGGTTCATTTTTACGGGCGCTGTAGTCATGAATAAATTTAGCAATCAGACTTTTTCCAACGCCGCTTTCTCCCAACAGTAGAATCGGAATATCTGATTTTGAGGCCTTCTTCAGTTTATGAAGGGTCTGGTAGATCACGTAAGATCTGCCGACCAGATTGTTTTCATTTTTGGTTTTTTCATTTAATACTTGTTTACTGGCAGCTTTGCTGTCTGTTATTTCTTCTTCTGCTGATTCCGGTTTTCGGTAATCAAGGTCAAAATGGACAAAGGATTCCTGTTTCAAGGTATTGTAAACAAGCAGTGACAGATGATCAGAAGGATCATATAAAGGTGTTGTGATGGTGATATGTTCCTCGTTGGTTAAAATTGATTTCTGTCGGGAAATAATGGTTCTTTTTTTTTCGATGGCACAGTCTGTTGAAGGTGGTGTCCAGAAGCCCTGAAAGGATGTTCTGAAGTTTAGTTTCCACATTTTTTCTGCTGTTAGTCCGTGGTATTGCAGACAGGCAGGGTTAGCATAAAGCACATTTCCTTTTTCATCAGTTACCGTGATTTCAAAAAAACAATTTTCCAAAATATTTAAATAGAATTCTGCAGGTAAAGATTTTAGGTAATTCAAATATTCTTCATTATGTTCGTATTGATAATCCATTGTTGCACCTTTCTTGTTAACGACTTCATTGTCGAAAGGCCATGACGCTTTTTCATATAATCGTCAGAGCGGGTAATTGTTATTATATTAATAAACTATATAAATGTAAAGAATACCAATAATAAAATTTTTCGAGATAAAACTCCAAAAAAGAAAAACAACGCAGAAACAGCCTATTATAAGGAAAGTAAATTGCTTTTGTAAGTGGTAGAAGTGTAATTCAAAAGCGAAGAAATAATAAAATTATAGAATTTACCAAAAATGAAATAAAATGGTGGATGATTTCCACATCTGAAAAAGATTACATTTTTAACGTATTCAAAAGCCCTTAAAATGGTGGAAAAGTTTCTTGAAAACTTGGCACGGGACTTGCGTTACTAAATGCCAAACAAACGAAAGGAGCAGGGCTTAAAATTTCTAAAGCTTATAAAGGAGAGAGGTAATGTTTAGATTTAATGCAGAACAAAAAGTATATGATGTGTATGGTGTGAAAATTGGGGGGCAGCCGGGTGAATATCCAACTGTGCTGATTGGGAGTATCTTTTATCGCGGACATAAAATTATGCAGGATTCAGAAAAAGGAATTTTTGATGAAGCGGCTGCCAAAGCTCTTTTAGATCAGGAAGCAGAAATGTGCGAAGAAACCGGTAACCCAAGAATTGTAGATGTGCTGGGTGATACGGAAATCGCGTTAACAAAGCATGTGGAATTTGTACTTAAGAATACCAACAGTCCTGTATTGTTTGACAGTCCCAGTCCAGAAGTACGAATGGCGGCTTTGAAAAACTTTGCTAACGATGAAGAAGCGATGTCAAGAATCATCTACAATTCTCTGGAAGAAAATTGTACTGAAGATGAGCTGGCTGTGATTAAAGATTGCGGTGTTAAAACAGCAGTTATCCTGGCATTCAGTAAAAAACACTTAAAACCTGCTAAACGAGTGGAATTGCTGGCTGGAACAGAAAAAGAAGAAGGTCTTCTAGGTAAAGCAAAACGGGCTGGGGTAGAACAGTTCCTGGTTGATCCTGGGGTACTCGATGTTGCCAGCAGCAGCTGGACAACCAGAGCGATTGCTGACATTAAAGATGAATATGGTCTGCCTGGCGGATGTGCATCATCAAATGCTCTTTACTTGTGGAAAAAAATGCGTTCTAAAGGTAGTCCCTATTTTGAAGTTGCAGGAGCTTCAGTCTTTACTTTCCCTGTTGCTCACGGAGCAGACTTTATCCTTTACGGACCGATTGCTAATGCGCCATGGGTTTATCGGGCAGTTGCCACAACTGACGCAATGATTGCTTACAGCAATAAGCTGACTAAGACAAAATTGGGGACACCGGAACATCCACTGATGAAAATATTCTAAAATTTAAAAGGGGAGTGTAGAAAAGTGGAGAAGAACGCGAAAAGTAATACGGTACTATATGTATCGATTGGGATAACCGCTGCGTTTGTGATAGCAAGTATCGTTTTTACAGAGGGAATGAGTAATGTTTTTGGAAATCTCTTTTCCCTCATTACAACAAACTTTGGCTGGCTATATCTGGTAGCAGTTGCGTTTTTTATTGTTGTTGCCTTGGGCCTGGCACTAAGCCCTTACGGGAAAATAAAGCTGGGCAAAGATGATGATAAACCAGAATTCACCAATTTCCAGTGGTTTTCCATGTTGTTTGGTGGTGGAATGGGAATTGGCCTGGTATTCTGGTCGGTGGCGGAACCGATTATGCATTATCTATCGCCACCGATAGGTGAAGGCGGTACCCAGGCAGCTATGGATCTGGCAATGACGAAAGTTTTCTTTCATTGGGGATTTCATCCCTGGATCATTTTTGCAATAGGTGGTTTGGCTTTAGCCTATTTTCAGTTCCGCAAAGATATGCCATTCTTGATTAGTTCAGCTTTTTATCCTTTAATTGGAGAAAAAGTGCACGGACCGATCGGCAAAACAATCGATATTCTAGCAGTCTTTGCAACAATTTTTGGTGTTGCAACCAGTCTTGGTTTTGGTTCCAACCAGATTGCAACAGGTCTTGAATATATTTTTGGAATCGAATCGTCACCTTTGATTGTTTCGATTATTATTGCAATTATCACTGCAATGTTTACCCTGGCAACGATGTCGGGACTGCACAGTGCAATGCAGAAGGTAGCGGATGTAAAAATCTGGCTGTCTATAGCATTTATGGCCTTTATCTTTGTTTTCGGTGGAATGGTTTATATTTTAAATAATTTCACTAACAGTTTAGGTGTGTATCTGCAGGATATCATTGGTCAGACTTTCTGGATGGGGAATGTTGAATGGTTAAACAGCTGGACTGTCTTTTATTGGGCATGGTGGATCGCCTGGGCACCTTTTGTTGGACAGTTTGTGGCTCGAGTCTCAAAAGGCCGAACCGTACGTGAGTTTATAATTGCTGTGTCTCTCTTGCCATCAGGATTTTCTTTAATCTGGATTGCCATTTATGGAGGTGCTGCCTTTAATCTCAACAGTCTGTCAGGTGGCGCCATTGAAACCGCCGTCAGTGCAAATTATACCACTGCATTATTTGCTCTGTTGGAACAGTTGCCATTATATACAATCACATCAGTTTTAGCGATTGTCCTGATTGTTGCCTGTTTTATAGGTGCCGCTAATTCAGCAACTTATGTTCTGGCGATGTTAACGTCAGGCGGTGACATGGATCCTGGTAAAAAACTTCGAGGTGGTTGGGGAGTCGCCCAGGGTTTGATTACCATCGTTCTGATCGTTGTCGGCGGAACCTCAGCTTTAAGCGTTTTGCAGACTGCTTCGATTGCAGCTGCCTTTCCCTTCATGCTGATTATGATTGTGATGTGTTTTAGTATGGTTAAGGCTTTGAAAGAGGATTATGAAACGAACTACTTAAAAAAAGTTAAACTTCCAGACAATGAAATTGTTGTGGAACAAGATATTAATTTAAAGGAAGGTGCATGAAATTGATCACAAAATTTGATATTTTAACACAGGATGAAATTGATAAGATTCATCAAAACAGTATGCGTATTTTAAGAGAAATCGGAGTTGAATTCTCTTATGAACCGGCTCTTGAAGTATTTAGAAAGAACAATCAGCGAGTTGAAGGACATCGCGTTTATCTGGATACTGAATTTGTAGAAAATATGATTGAAAAAGCCCCTCAAAGCTTTACCCTTCATGCTCGTAATCCAGAGAACAATTTAGTCTGTGGCGGCGGCGAATCCCTTTATATGCCAGGTTATGGGGCCCCATTTATCTATGAAGCTGATGGGACCAAACGGGATGCAACAATGGCTGACTATGATAACTTTGTCAAACTGGCTGGTGCCAGCAAGCATCTTCATATGACAGGTGGAACTGTCTGTGAACCAACTGATATTAACGAAAATATCCGACACATGAAAATGGCATACAGCCATATCACCAATTCAGACAAGGTCTTTATGGGTTCTTCATCCGGTTATGAATATGCGATGGATGCAATCGAAATGGCAGCAATCCTCCATGGCGGCAAAGATGTAATCAAAGAAAAACCGGCTCTGATTTGTCTGATTAATTCAGTTACACCACTTAAATACGATGACCGTATGTTAGGCGGACTGATGGCTTACGCCCAAACTGGACAGGCCATGGTTATTGCTTCACTTGTTATGTCTGGTTCAACTGGACCTGCCACATTAGCAGGTGCCTTGTCCTTACAAAATGCTGAAGTACTGGCAGGAATTACCCTGGCACAGTGTATCAATCCTGGAACACCTGTAGTTTATGGCTCGACATCAGCGATTTCTGACATGGGAACAGGTTCATTATCGATTGGTAATCCGGAAAATGCATTATTCACCTCAGCTAGTGCCCAGTTATCCAGATTCTATGGTGTTCCATGCCGAGGCGGCGGTGGTTTGACTGATGCTAAAACTGTTGATGCACAGGCTGGTTACGAATCAATGATGTTATTAATGGCAGCCAGCACAACAGGTGTTAGTTTTGTTCTTCATTCAGCAGGAATTATGCAATACTATATGGCTATGTCTTATGAAAAGTTCATTATTGATGAAGAAATGTGTGGAATGCTCAAACGTTATCTGGCTGGTTTTGATATGTCCAGCGATGAAAAAATGGCCTTTGAAGTTATTGAAAAAGTTGGTCCTGGGGGACATTTCCTGACTCAGAAACATACCCGAAAGAATTTTAAAACTGAATTTTACCGACCAGGTTTAAGCGATCGTCAGTCTTATGATGGTTGGGCAAAAGAAAGTCTGACTGCTTGTGATCGGGCTACTGCTAAATGGAAAGCAGTGCTTGAAAGTTACCAGCCACCGGCTTTAGATGAAGCTGTTAATAAAGAATTACTGGCCTATATGGAAAAAAGAACAAAGGAATTAATCTAGGAGGAGAAAAAAGATGAGTATTTTTGATGAATTAAGAGAAGCAATTATTGAAGGCGATGAAGATGTAGCTATTGAATTGGCAGAAAAAGTAATTGAGGAAAATGTTAATCCTGTTGAAGCGGTTCAGAATGGTTTAATTAAAGGAATTGAAGAAGTAGGTAAAGCCTGGATTGATGGCGAAGCATTTTTACCGGATGTCATGATGGCTGCTGATGCGATGAGTGCAGGAATGAAAGTACTGGAACCAGAGCTGGCAAAAGCCCAAGCTTCAGGGGATGGTTATGAAGATAAAGGAAAAATTATTCTGGGTACCGTTGCCGGAGATATCCATGATATAGGTAAAAACATCGTTGGGGCGCTATTGACAGCTGCAGGGTTTAAAGTGTACGATATTGGAATTGACTTACAAGCTGAGGATTTCCTTAACAAAGCAAAAGAAGTTGATGCTAAGATAATTGCTGCCAGTGCTCTTTTAACAACGACAATGAAGTCGCAAAAAGAATTAATTGACTTCCTAGTTGAACAGGGTGTTAGAGATCAGTATAAAGTTATCATTGGTGGTGGTCCTACCAGTCTTAAATGGGGCGAAGATATTGGCGCCGATGGCTGGGCAGAAACTGCTGATGAAGCCGTTGAACTTTGTCAGAAATTATTAGCTTAAGAAAATTTATTGGTAAAAGGCACCAGTTTACACTGGTGCCTATTGGTGTTTTAGAAGGAGGAACCATGAAAGTATTTTATAGTTCGCTGCTTTTTATTGTGTTGTTTCTGGGAATTGGTTTTTTCAGTCCAGACGAATTTGCGGCAGTTACAGGATTTTTATTCACGGTGATCACGAATGATTGGGGATGGTTATACTTAGTTGTAGTTTTAGGTGTCTTATTTTTTGTACTTTATCTTGCCTTCAGTCGATATGGACATATTCGCCTGGGAAAGAATGAGGATCGTCCGGAATATTCAAACTTTTCCTGGTTTGCCATGCTTTTTTCGGCAGGAATGGGGATCGGTCTTGTTTTTTGGGGAGTCGCAGAGCCCGTTTTTCATTTCTCAGCCCCACCAATAGGAATAGAGGCAAATTCATTAGATGCCGCAGCATCATCATTCAAGTTTGTTTTTTTACATTGGGGCTTTCATCCTTGGGCTGTTTATGCGATTGTAGGCTTGTCCCTTGCTTATGTTACCTATCGAAAAGATTTACCTTGTCTCATCAGTTCGATTTTCAAACCCTTTTTGCCAGAAAAGCAATTTAAAATTGCTGGTGGTATCATTGATACATTATCTCTGCTAATCACTGTATTTGGGGTGGCAACATCTCTGGGAATGGGGGCACTTCAAGTTGCTGGTGGATTGACTGGTATCTTTAATCTGCCCAACTCGATCTGGGTTCAGGTTATTATTATTCTAGTCATTACGGTTATGTTTTTACTATCGGCTACGACAGGACTAAACAAGGGAATACGTATTCTCAGTAACTCAAACATTATTATTGCACTAAGTCTTTTGTTTTTCGTTTTTCTATTTGGACCAACAGCCTTTCTAATTAAGTTGTTTTTTAATACATTGGGGGGGTATTTAGGGAATTTTCTGACACTGAGTTTGCCCTTAGATCCGTTTCTGAAAGATCCCTGGGTAGGCGATTGGACAATTTTTTATTGGGCCTGGTGGGTTTCATGGGGACCATTTGTTGGAACATTTATCGCACGGGTTTCAAAGGGCAGAAGAATAAAAGAGTTTGTGTTAGGGGTTTTGATTGTTCCGGCAGGATTTTGTTTTATCTGGTTTTCTGTCTTCGGTGGGACAGCGCTTTATCAGGAGATTTTTCAGGGATTTGATATTGTCTCCGTAGTCAATTCGGATGTCGCAGTGGGATTGTTTGTGACATTGGCTCATTTGCCTTTTGGAAGTTTAATCTCATTGATAGCTATTTTACTGATTACGACTTTCTTCGTGACATCTGCAGATTCTGCGACTTTTGTATTGGGTATGTACTCGCAACAGGGTAAATTAAATCCCGACAACTGGATTAAAATTGTTTGGGGACTAATTCTTTCTTTGATGGCAATCCTGCTGCTTAACAGCGGCGGCCTGGAGGCAATGCGTAACACCTCAATTATGATGGCGCTTCCCTTTTTATTTGTGATGATCTTCATTTGTGTGTCGATTGGTAAATCTTTAAAGGATGAAATTTAAAAAGCTGTCCGGAATTTTTCCGGACAGCTTTTATTTTATAAAAAAAGATTTATAAGTTAATAAATAGAGTGAGAAATTTTGATTTTTAAGCGATAAATTTTGAGGACTGCATCTAAATTTTGGCAAGCAATTCTTTCTTTTTCTCAAGAAATTCTGATTCTGTTAAAACACCTTTTTCTTTAAGTACGCCCAGCCGTTCAAGGAGAGTAACAGGGTCGGCTTCATTGTTATTCAAGGTTTTGTATTTAGTATAAAGGTCTACAACGTGTTGGGCCTCCTTGGAATAAAGAATACTGATAGTTTCAGTTGACTGGGATGTTTCAATAATAATATCATCCGGATTTATACCAATGGATAAAGAAATATCAAAGAGATTGACGGTATTGGGTTTAGTGGTTAAACGAGTGATCTCTTTGTAGAGGTATTCTTTTTCTGAACTGATTTCCTCATCAAAGACGATTATTTTTAAAGTGGTACAGATTAAAAATTTATTGGAATTCATATTATCCAGGCCCCAGGCAAAATATAGAAGTTCCTCATGCTCAGAAAGATGAGGCTTGATTTTTTCGATGTGATCGATATCAAGTTTGGAGAAAATAAAGTCATGAATTTGTCTGGTCGAGATACTGTAATCCTGGCTATTTAAGCGTTTCAGATAGGCCAAAAGACTTAAACTGTCGGTTGGACTAAAAGAGGTTTTGGGAATCAGAATCAGCGGATATCCATTGACAAGAAAGGCAAGAGAGTCTTCAGTATCGACAAGATTTAAGTCACAGAGTTCCTCTTTTTTAAGTTTTCCAATCACATAAAAGGCGGCATTTTCTGGAAAGAGTACTTTAAAGTGCAAACCGGTTGTTGTGAGAATCAGTGTTTGCCCCTGAGCATCTTTAAATTGCATCAGAAATTGTTCATCATCAGTGTAGTTGAAGAAATATTTCCTAATACTTTTAATGGCATTCTGATGATTGGGATAAAAGACCAGTTTTGAGCTGGCAGAATTATTCACTGGCAGATAATAGTACTGAGAAAACGACTCAGTAAATGAAACGATTACATCTGTGTCGGTGTTAAGCAGACAGGCGGGACTTGCGTTTTCGGTCAGTTTTTTTACCAAAGTATCGGTATAAGCACTGATCCTTCGGTTCATTTCCTCCCGCAGTCGTTGTTGAGCTTCTTTTTTAAGGGCAATTTCTGACTGGATTGAGTCGATACTGTCCTGGGCCAAATCAGTTACATCTTGGATCAGATCTTTAAAACCCATAGTTTTCTCCTTTGATGGTACTTAAGTGAAATTTACTTCTGTTACTATATTTTACAGGTCCATGAAAAATTGTGCAATATAAATTTGTAAATTCTTCTATCCTTCAGATTTATACAAAATGGATGTTTTTGAGAGATAGAATTATATTGATGAAATAATCATATAGTGATAGAATATTAAAAAAAATACAAGAATTAGGTGAAATTAATGATTTTTATTGAGAATGACAGTTTAAATCCTTTCTATAATCATGCGATAGAAGAATATATTTTAACAGAAATGGAAGATGAAGTTTTTATCTTATGGAGAAATCGAAAGAGTATCTTAATCGGTCGAAATCAGAATACATTTCAAGAAATTGATGTCGAGTTTGCTGAACAAAATGGTATCGAAATTGTCCGCCGATTATCAGGAGGTGGTACCGTTTTTTGTGATGAGGGTAATATAAATTTTACATTTATAACCAACAAAAAAGGAAAAAATACAGGATTTGAAAAATTTGCCACACCAGTTGTTAATGCCATTAAATATCTTGGGATAGCGGCAGAATTTTCAGGACGAAACGATATTTTGGTCGAAGGTCAGAAAGTTTCTGGAAATGCTCAGTATCATTTCAAGAATCGATTACTTCATCATGGAACGATTTTATATTCAGGGGATTTATCCCTCTTAGCTGGTGCATTGAAGCCAAATCCGTTAAAGTTTAAGGATAAAAGTGTACGTTCTGTAGCTTCGAGAGTTACCAATATTAACAAGTATCTGAAAAATCCGATGAATGTTGAAAAATTTAAAAAATATCTTCAGGATTTTATTATTCAGGAAAATGAAATTAAAGAAATTAGAAGATTGAATGAAGATGAAGATGAACAGGTAAAGTTGATTATGAAGTCACGTTTTATGGATAGGGAATGGAACTATGGCAATAATAACAAATATAACTATAAACATTGCGAAAAGTATCCCTTTGGACTTGTCGAATTTTATCTGGATGTGGAAGATGGAGTGATCAAACACTTGACAGTTAAAGGGGATTTTTTTGGTAAAGAAACAATTGAAAAGCTGGAAGGGCGATTGATTGGGATTAAACATGAAAAAAAAGCAATGACGGTGGCGTTAAAGGATGTAATGATTGATAATTACATAGATGGAATGAAAAAAAGTCAATTCGTGAATGGTTTTTTTGAAAATAAAAAGAAGCCGGATTGGCTGAAAGTTCAGTTTAAGAGCACACCTGAAATGAAGACAGTTAAAAATCTGATATCAGATCTTTCATTAAATACGATTTGTCTTGAAGCTAACTGTCCGAATCGTGTAGAATGCTATAATCGCAAGACTGCCACTTTTATGATTCTTGGTCGAAACTGCACTAGAAACTGTACTTTTTGTAATGTCACAAAAAATGAACCAGATCCGGTTGATCAGGATGAGGCGCGACGTATAGGCGAAGCGGTTAAAAACCTTGGATTACGTCATGCAGTGATTACCTCTGTTACGCGAGATGACTTACCAGATCAGGGAGCCAAACAGTTTGCTCAAGTTGTATATGAAATCAGGAAGGCTTCACCGGAAACAAGGATTGAGCTTCTGATTCCAGATATGCAGGGACAGGAGGAATTGATTGATATCGTCCTTGATTCTGAACCGGATTTTTTGAACCATAACATTGAAACAATAGCAAGATTATATGGTCGGGTTAGGCCGACGGCATCCTACCAACGGTCACTAGATGTTATTAGATATGCCAAACAAACAAGACCTGATTTAAAAACCAAATCTGGAATGATGCTGGGTCTTGGAGAAACAGAAGCAGAAGTAATTGAAACAATGAACGATTTAATTGAATATGGTTGTGATATTTTGACTTTGGGACAATATCTGCAACCGTCAAAAGAGCATTTAGAAATTGAAGAGTACATTTCGCCAAATCAGTTTGATGATTATAAAAAAATTGCATTAGAACTAGGTTTTAAATCAGTTGCTTCTGCTCCGTTGGTGCGAAGTTCTTACCATGCCGATGAACTGGATTTTTAAAAGCTGAATGTATCAGGGATTCATAATCAAAAGAAAGAAGGACGTTGTCCTTCTTTCTTTTGATAGGTCTTAATCAGGTGCTTAAATAAATACTTTTTCTTCTGGGATATCCAGATTTAGAACAATGGTCAGGTTACCATTACGACAGCGGAGGCGGTCGATAAATTCTTTTTGATTTACACTGTTTTTTAATTGAATACTGTAAAAAACTTCAAATAGTGAGCCGAAATCACAGGTTTTAACTTTGTTAATGCGATAAGAATCAGTATAGTCTTCAAGGATGTCGTTAAAATTGTCCTGGTAATCAAGGTCTTCGGGGACTGTGATTTTAAGCTGCATTTTTGAGTTCTTAGGATGCCCAAAACGAGTAATGCTTAAGAGGATCATGACACAGCATAAAACAATCGCAAAGACAACGCCGTAGAAAATATAGCCCATTCCACAAGCTAAACCAATACCTAGAGTAAAGAAAACATAGGCTATATCAATAGGGTCGCCAGGGGCACTTCGAAATCGGATCAGACTAAATGCGCCCGCCAAACTGAAAGCCCTTGCGACGTTATTGCCAACAAGCAGAATAATGATTGCGATAATGGTTGGCAGCATAATTAGTGTAATGGTGAAGCCTGGTGAATAGCCTTCCTTACCGCGGGTTTTAATATAAACGATGCTGATTAAAAGCCCTAGCGCCAGTGCAGAAAAGAGAACGGAAAGTGTTGTCCCTAGGGTAAGGGTTTCATCGACAACAGATGATAAAATAGTATCTAACATATTAACTCCTTTTAAATTCTGATTAGCTGATGCACAAATTTTTGGCATTCAGTTGAGTATTTTTGGTGGGTAATTTTGTGGTAGCTGCAGGTACCGGTAAATGATTTCGCTGTTTCGCAAGGCAACGGATGCGTTCGTTTTTATAAGCAGTACCATATTTTGAAAAACTGGAAGAAAAAATTCCTAATTCAGAAAAAGCATGAGCCAGCCATATTGGGATGGTACCTGGTATTTTAACTTCCATTAAATAAGTTGATTCAGGAATCAGGTTATCCCCGTAGGCACCTTTTTCAAGGGAGAGATCAAACTGGCGTGATTTAAGATTGAAATCAAAGGTGATCCGCATATCAGGATTGGATTTTCCGACATAGGCAGCCCGGTCATAACTGATAAAAGCTTTTGGTTCTAAATGATGAGTCTGAAGGAAATAGTCAATTTCATCCAGGACCTGATTATCCAAACTGTTTTCAGTATGGGGTTTTTTACGATTCGAAATAAATGAATAAGCATCGGTAAGCGGGATAGTAGCTCGTCTTTTATTGACAATGCCACCGATTTTTTTCTTGAGTTCAATAAAAACTGGCTCGTCAGCTTTGTTGGGGATCGAGTAACTGCGAATCCGCAGTTTTTCTTTGAAATATGGCTTGCTTAGGGAATGGCGAATCAGATCATACTGGGGGGTATCAAAATAAATATTATAGATAGAATAAAACTGATTTTCTTTAGTATAAAGGTCTGGTTCCATTTCTTTTAATAGAATAGGAAGCAGCTGCTCGTATTGTGATACAGTCAGCTGATATTTTTTTTCATAGCGTTTAAATGTTTTGATTACCATAACAGGGCCTCCTTTATTTTATAATCATATTATAGAGGGGTACTTTGTTAAAAGCATGTTAAGTATGTGTTTTTTTGGTGAAGAAAAGCTCGCCTGAATTCAGGTGAGCTTTCGTTTAAATTTCAGTTTTCAGGGTGAACCAGAAACTGGAGCCTTGACCAACTGTGGAATCTACACCGTATTGGCCCTGGTGCATTTCAATGATTGAACGGACAATGGATAAGCCCAATCCTGTCCCGGTAACTGCCCGTTTATGGGTTTTGTCAATTTTGTAATAGCGTTCCCAGATATAGGGAAGATCATCCTTTTCGATCCCTTCGCCAGTATCGTTGATTTCGATTTTAACTAAAGGTTGAGACTGATCTGAGATTAACTGCTGAACGACAGTAACGCTTTTATCATGACCGGTATAGTTAATGGCATTGATAACCAGATTATAGAAGGCCTGGGAAATGCGGGTTTCGTCTCCAATGACGGTAACGTCCTGATTCGCCTCGAAAATAATCTGATATCCGTCTTTTTGAAGCAGTTTGTTCATTCGGCTGATTGTATTAGACAGACTTTTGGTTAAATTGTATGGTTGCATATGGACGGCATAATTGCCAGACTGATATTTTGAAATATCCATTACATCATTGACCAGGGTGGTTAGACGATGGGTTTCATCCACGATGATTTGTGCATTTTCCGGTGTGTTTTCATCAGGCAGATCCCGCATGGCTTCGGCATAACCGCTAATTAAAGTTAAAGGGGTACGCAAGTCATGGGAAATATTGGCAATTAATTCCTGGCGGAGCCGCTCCACCTGCGAGAGTTCTTTTGCGGTATAATTCAAGGTATCGGAGAGTTCGGTAATTTCCTTATATCCTTTCCCTGAAAAAGTGGCTGAATAATCGCCGGTAGCTAAAACTTTAGCACTCTCATTAATGGCCTCAATAGGACGAGATATCCATTTCGATAGAATCAAAGCTAGAATGACTGAAAAGAAAATCATAAATCCCGTAATATAGTATAGTTGTACCCGCAAAGTATTAACAGTAGCGTCAACAGGTGAAATAACCGAATTTAGAACAAGTGTATACTGAGAGCCTTGTGAATCATAAATGTTTTTAGAATAAATAATTGAATTTTGCCCCTCATGTTTATCATCCGGTAAAGTTTTTTGGTCAGATTCGTCCTCGATGTTTTGAGAATCCTGGTTATAGTCTGAACCATTTTCACTTGAATCAGGAGGAGCATCCAAGTCAATACCTTCTGCTGCAGCAAGTTCAGCCATGGTTTGAGAAAAAAACTGATAGAGTTCACCATCGTTGTTTTTTACTTTTCCTGGCAGGCCGTCTTCTTCGAAACCCTCATGGGCGTGAATAATACAGTTTTTCAGGACATGAGAGGAATAAATAATTTCTCCTTCCTGATCAAGCAGTTCAATGCAGATTTCATTATTATGGGATATTGAATAAATAAGCGAAGTCAGGTCTTCATCGTTAATGCTTTCCTCGATTGTTGTGGCAGCGGTTTTGATTTCATTGATTTTAATGGATTTGTAAAAATTGTTTAGGAAAACGACCTGAAACAGCCAAAGCAGAACCAGCAGCAGGCCGCAAAAACCAAGAAGAAACAAAAATATTTTCCACTTAACGCTGATATTTCGCGGTTTTTTTGGAGAATCACTAAATGGATTTGTGATAATCATAGCTTAGCCTTCAAAGCGATACCCCACTCCGCGAAGGGTAGTAATCAGGGAGGCGTAATCACCAAGACTTTTTCGCAGCAGTTTGATATGTGTATCAAGGGTTCTATCATCGCCATAAAAATCATATCCCCAGACTTCAGTGATCAGTTTATCGCGGGTTAAGGCAATATTTCTGTTTTTAATCATAAAGAATAAAAGGTCATATTCTTTTGGAGACATTTCCACTTCCAGATCATTAATGGTTACGCGTCTGGCTGTGAAATCGGCTGACAGTCCTTCCTTCGAAAATATTTCGTGATCTGTCTGATGATTCCTGGTAGACCGCTTCATGATCGCATCAATGCGCATCATCAGCTCTTTGGGAGAAAAGGGTTTAACCACATAGTCATCAATTCCCAGCTCGAAGCCATGTATCTTATCATATTCTTCACCACGGGCGGAAAGCATAATGACTGGGATATCCTGAGTTTTTCTGATTTCTTTAACTGCTGAAAAGCCGTCAAGCTCTGGCATCATGATGTCCATCAGAATAATATCAAACTGTTCTTTCTGACAATATTCTACTGCTTCCATTCCATTAGCAGCTTCGTAAGCCTCGTGGCCTTCAAAACGGATATATTTTTTAATCAGGGCTCTTATTTTTTCTTCATCATCTGTAATAAGTATTTTATACATCGTCATCACCTCTTTAAAGCATTATAATATAAATAGGGTACCCTTGTTAAGTGTTTATTAAGTGAAGAAGCCTTGAAGAGAACTTGAAAATTTTAGGTGATTCAGTTACAGAAATGAAATAGGATTCAGGTTAGAATGTAATTAACAAAAACGAAATTAATTTTTATATAAAAGGAGAGTTACGATGTTTAATTTTTTTTCAAAGGATAGTGTAAAACGAATTGGTCAGGATGAGGCAAAAAAAAGGTTGGATTCTGGAGAAAAAATTGTTCTTGTTGATGTTAGAGAAGAAAATGAATATGTACAGGGGCATATTCCTGGCAGTATTAATATACCGCTAAGTCGAATTGAACAGGCAGAAAAAGTGTTGAAAGATAAGGCCGCAAAGATTTTTGTCTATTGTTTAAGTGGCGGGAGATCATCTCGTGCCGGAGAATACCTTTCAAAAGTTGGCTATTCAGATGTAACCAATATTGGCGGGATTTCAACCTGGCCATATGAAATTGAAAGAAGCAAGGGACGGGCAGCAGTATAAAAAGTAAAAGGGACGATTCTGAAAAATTCAGAATCGTCCCTTTTTTATTTAATCGATTTTTGGGAGTGAATCAAATCCGATTTGAAGTTCTTCATCAGTTGGAATGTGGTCGGTCATATTCCCGGCATTGTAATTCATATAAGCTGTCATATCGAAATATCCGGTTCCAGTTAATCCGAAAATAATGGTTTTCTTTTCGCCGGTTCTCTTGCATTCCAGAGCCGCATCCATAGCTGCCTTGATGGCGTGAGAGGATTCTGGCGCGGGTAGGATTCCTTCAACTCGGGTGAAAGCAACTGCCGCATCAAAAACTTCTTTCTGAGCATAGGATTTAGCATTGATATAGCCATCATGATAGAGTTTTGATATGATTGGACTCATTCCATGGTATCTTAGGCCACCAGCGTGATTTGGTGAAGGCATAAAACCACTGCCCAAAGTATACATCCGGATGAGCGGAGTGGTTCGGCCGGTATCGCCAAAATCAAGGGCGTATTTTCCACGGGTCAGTGATGGACAGGAGGAGGGTTCAACCGCCGTAAATTCGATGTCGTTTTTACCATTGATTTTATCGGCCATAAAGGGCGCAATCAGACCTAATAAATTGGAGCCACCACCGGCACAGCCAATGATCATGTCTGGTTTGATGTCGTATTTGTCACAGGCCAGCTTGGTTTCCATTCCGATGACGGATTGATGAATACCGACATGGTTCAAGACACTCCCCAGGACATACTTGCAGTTTTCGGTGGTTACGGCTACTTCGATAGCTTCGCTAATGGCGCACCCTAATGAGCCGTTGGTATCAGGGGTTTCAGCCAGAATTTTACGACCGGCTTCAGTCGTATTAGAAGGTGAGGCGATAACTTTGGCGCCGTAAGTTTCCATGACAGCTTTACGGTGAGGTTTTTGTTCAGCAGAAACTTTAACCATGTAAACTGACAGGTCCAGTCCGAAATAAGCGCAAGCCATTGATAATGCGGTCCCCCATTGACCGGCACCGGTTTCTGTGGTTAGACAGGTTAATCCCTGTTTTTTTGCATAGTAAGCCTGCGCGACTGCTGAATTTAGCTTATGTGAACCGGAGGTATTGGTACCTTCATATTTAAAATAGATTTCAGCTGGAGTATCCAGTTCTTTTTCCAGATTATAGGCACGGACCAGTGGGGAGGGACGATACATCCGGTAATAGTTCTGAATTTCTTCCGGGATATCGATATAGGTATCGGTTACATTAAGCTCCTGATCGACCAGCTCTTCACAAAATACTGGAAGTAATTCTTCTTTTGTGCAGTATTCACCAGTTGCAGGGTTCACAAATGGTTCAGGCAATTCTTTCATCTGGGCACGTAGGTTGAACCATTGTTTGGGCATCTCATCTTCACTTAAGTAAATTTTGTAGGGAATTTTCATCAGTCTAATCCTTTCTGGTTTTGAATTTTTAATGGGAGTGCATTTAAATCGTTTAAATCAGGGCGATATAAGACTAAAAAGTTGAACAAGTGGCAAATTTTGGTAAATAAAAAACTCGTCCTTTAAGAAACTTAAAGGACGAGATACGCTCGTGGTGCCACCTTTTTTCGCAGAATGATCTGCCTCATTAAGAATACTATCATATTCCTCAACACTGACGTAGTTGTGACGTCATGGAATACTCGACAAAAGTCTTTGACCATGCCCTCAGCGGTCCATTTACCAGGGGGCGTTCTGTAAAGATCTCAGCATTCTTTACTCTCTGTAAGTGCTCTTCCTGATTTTATCTCCGCTTCAACGGTTTAAAGATTTAATTACTTAAATTCTATTTGATCAGTAAACGTTTGTCAATTAAAATATTTGAAAAAGTTAAGGTTGACAAAAGAATTCTTGACAGATTGTCGGGAATCAGGTAAAATTCTATTTGTAAACAAAATGTAACAAAAATCAGCCTTACGTGCTGATGGAGGTTGAATGAGAGAGAATTTTAATAAATTTAGTAATACCGGGAAAATGGTACTTAAAGCCCTAACAACTGGTATCCTGACAACCAGTCTAATTGGGGTAACAGGGACCTTTGTACTGGCTAAAGAAGTAACCATTTCTGTTGATGAACAGGAAACTGTCATTAGCGGAAAACTTTTCGAAAATGTTGGCAGTGTTCTTGAAAACCATGGTATTGAAGTTACGGATGACTACACTTTAAATGTCGATTCCGATACTTTTCTGGTGGCTGTTGATGAAATTGAAGTAACACGAAAAAATACCGGAAAACTGAGAGTGGACGGTCGCGTGATTTTTTATGACACTGGCGCCCAAACAGTGGCTGACTTGCTCGAAGAACAGGGGATTACGCTTGCGGACCTGGATCGGGTTGAACCTTCAAAGGATGAGTCATTATCAGACGTCTCAGAAGTAGATGTGATTCGCGTCGAAGTCGGAGAGCTGCCTGAAACCCTGAGTGTTCCTTACAAAACGGTTGAACTGGAAAATGAAAACCTGGAACAGGGAGCAAGACAAGTGGTTCAGCAAGGCGAGAATGGTACTAAATCGGTTGTAGAACGTGTTTTGTATGAAAATAATGAAGAAGTTTTACGCGTAACTACCTCGGAGATCGTTACCAAAGAAGCGGTCGATGAAATTGTTGAATTCGGAACCAAAGTTGTTGAAGCTACTCCAGATGTTGTTGTTTCAGATGATGTAGCTTCGGAGGCTGTTCCGGAAACAGTTGCGCCAGTGGTTACTGAAGATAAGACCCAGACAGCTGAAAAACCGGCAGCAGTAGAAGAAACACCTGCCGATAATATGGGTTCTGCAGCGGGAATCCCTGAAGAGGCAGTGAAAATGACCTTAAACTGTACTGCTTACACCGCGACAGGAAATGCCACTGCATCAGGTGTAATGCCGACGGCTAATCATACGATTGCTGCCTGGAGCGGACTACCTTTTGGGACAAAAGTGTATATTCCAGCGCTCAATACGACCTTCACGGTTGAAGACCGGGGTGGCGCTGTTACAGCAGGAATTATTGATATCTATATGGATACATACGAACAGTGTATTCAGTTTGGTCGACAAAATCTGGAAGCCTATATCGTTTATCCTTAAGGCTTCACAACATAGAATTGAGTTTGATGGACTGATATGCCCCTGTCTACCTGACAGGGGGTATATCACAGCCATTAGACTCATTTTTTTATACAAAAAAAGATGGTTGATATAACCATCTTTTATTGTTCCAGATGTTTGAATAGAAGGGCCCGATAATCAAAGGGGTTACTGATTTCGCGGGAATACGGAACAGAAATAATTTTCAGCTCAACGCCGCTGTCATCATCAATGCTGTCATAGGAGACGAGCAGTTGCTTAAATTCATTTTGAATTTCCTGGTTGATTAACGCCTGGTTTTTACCGGAAGTATTTTCCATAATAATGCTGAATACATTACCTTCCAGGATATAAATCAGGTGTGAACTATAGCAGTGCCTTTTGATGATTTTCAGGGTTTTAAAAAGGATTTCGTCCCACAATCTTGAACCGTTGATGGAACGCAAGGTACTAAGATGGGGAATCGCCAGTAGTTCCAATACCAGCACTGTTTCATTCTTTGAAGCCCGTTCCATGGCTTGTTTGAGGTCCTTGTAATAAGCCTTTTCAGCAGTAAGTCCGGGACTGCTTTCCATACTGTCATAAGAAGAAATCTGGTTTTCCAGTTCTTTCTTAAAGAGAAATACTTCCCGGATGCGTTTAACCAATAGGGCACTACCGGTCAGAGTCAGCGGAATCAGTAAGAACCATCCGAATTGATATGCCGCTAGCGGTATCTTGATATAGAGGGTTGAAAAGATGATAAATAGGCCGTACCCTACGGTGATAAATACCATAAAAAAGATACTGGCACTGTATGGCAGGGCAATGGTAAAGATTAAGCAGGTCAGTAGAATAAACAAAATACTGTAATCTATAAAACTGAAGTTGCTTGAGAAGCCAATAAAATAGACGGAACAGGCAACAATTCCTAAAATGAATAGAACAGCAGGTAAAAGGATATCCTGAATTTTAGGTTGTAGTAATGGATTGGAGTCCGTTCTTTTTTCTTTGACTTTTCGATTCTGCTTAGGCTTTTCTGTTTCAAAAATTTCGGAGTTTTCTGTCTGCTCCTGTTCCGGCTCAAGAAGCTTTTCTGATTGTTCATTCGAAGATTCTGCTTCGGTCAGAGTAACAGAAGCCTGTTCTGCAGGAGCGGCTGTTACCTCTGTTGTTGGTTCTTCGAGAGCAAAATTGACTTCTGCATGTTCATTTTCTGGCAGGATTTCAGGATTGAGATCTTCATCATCGGAGACAGAAAAGATCAGACTTTCGTTAAAGCTGGGCTCTTGGGAGCTTTCGGGCAGATAAGAGACTGGTTTGGATTTCAAAACAGCCTGGTCAAGAGCGGCATCATCGGTCAAATCAATATTTGCGAAAACATCTTCCTGCTCCTGTTCAATAATGGGCTGAACGACAGGAGCTGATTCCTCAAGTTCAATGATATTTTCAGAAACATGACCTTTTTCTGGAATAAAGCCATCAGCAACCAGGGAAGATATTTTTTCATCGATTCTTTTTTCATAATCTTCGATGGTAGCTTCCAGATCCTGTTTCTTATGAAGGATATTATTCAGTTTTTCATTCTGGAGGCTGACATCAATTGTCTTTTTTTCCATCGCTTTACACCTATATAATTAATACGTAGAAAATTTAAATTACGGCAAAAATGTGATATGATACTAAAACACCTTTACAAATTAATATTATAGCAAAGAAAATGCTGAGTTAAAAGGAAAATGTAACAAAGGTTTGGAAAAGATTTATCAACAGTAAATAATTTGTAATATAATTGAGCAGTTGTAGGTTTTTAGGCTGTTGAGTATGGATAAAATTTATTAAAATAAGAACCTGTGAATTTGTGGATAAATCCTTTAGCGTTTATCCACAAATGTTAAAAAATGTTATAGATGTTAAAAGCCTGTTAAGAGTGGACTTAAGGCTAAAGAAAGCAATTTTATCCACAATCTGTGCACAAATCGAAGAGGTATGTGGATAAAGTCGGCAAAAAACTGGGGAAATCTTCAAAAAGGTGTGGAATTAGGAGAAAATTACTGTGGATAACTACAAAAATGAGCGACTTGAAGACTTGGGGTTAAAAGGGCTAAAAATTATTCAGAATCCGGATTTTTTTTGTTTTGGTATGGATGCGGTACTTTTATCATGGTTTTCAACAAAGGAAATAAAAAAAAATCTAAAAATACTTGATCTTGGAACAGGTACTGGGATTATACCATTACTGATCTATGGAAAATCTCAAAATTGTCTGATTGATGGACTGGAGATTCAGGCAGCCCTGGTTGAAATGGCACAGCGTAGTATCAAATTCAATGGTCTTTGTGAACAAATTAGAATTATTCAGGGAGATCTCAAAAACATCAATGAAGGTATTTTACCAAATACTTATGATGTAGTGGTCAGTAATCCGCCCTATATGCGTGGCAGCGGAGGTCTGAAGAATGAGCGGCAAACAAAGACGATTTCCAGGCATGAAGTAGCCTGTACACTTGAGGATGTGATTGTGACCAGTAAGCGGGTATTAAAAGATCATGGCCGTTTGTACCTGGTACACCGACCAGAACGATTGAATGATATTTTTTTCTTGATGCGACAGTATGGATTAGAGGTGAAACAATTACAGATGGTCCATACAAAAATTGACAAGGAAGCAAATCTTGTTTTGATTGAGGGAAGAAAGAGCGGAAAACCTGGTCTTGTGGTTAATCCGCCCCTGATAGTTTATAATGATGATGGAGAGTATTCAGAAGAACTCAGGCGGATTTACGGATTTTAGCGGGCACCTCGTTTTTTAAGCAGACGGATATCGTCTCCGATAAAGGGATAAACGGTAAAATTACCAGTAATTCTTGAAGATAGGCGTTCATCATAAATTTCTCTGATTTTTTCGACTGAGAGATTAGTGGAAATAATCATATTCTGCTGATTATTCAGTCGTCCGTCGATAACCTCATAAAGCTGTTTCTGACCGTAGTCAGATAAATGTTCAGCGCCCAGATCATCAATAATTAAAAGGTCGCACAAGGAAAAGGGTTTAAAAACCTCCAGTTGGCTTTTTTTATCACGAAATAGCTGGTCTTGAACTGTTGCAACCAGATGGGCAGCAGTGATATAAATGATACTGTAGCCCTTTTCCATTAGAGCATTGGTTATACAATTGGAAGTGAAGGTTTTTCCAATTCCAGGTGGTCCGGTAAATAGCAGGCTGGTTTTTATTCGTGAGAAATTATCACTATACCAGGTCATGCTGTCAAAAATTTTCTTGGCGTTTTGGCGAGGACTTAGTCCGCCTTCTTTAAGTGCTTCTTCTGAATAGAGTTTTAAATCGAAGCAATCAAAACGCTGATTAAGAGCAGCATTCTTAAAATCGCTTTCTAAAGAACTGGTTTCTAAAATACAGTCGGCAAGACACTGACAAATATGGTGGTTTATAAAACCTTTATCTTTACACAATGGGCAGTAATACTCAGAAAGTGGTTCAATTTTATGGTCTTTCAGATAGGTTTGAATGCGAGTATCGGTAAGCGTCATTTCCTTCCTGATTGTTTCGACCATTTCAGGATTTTGTGTAGCGGTTTCTTTCATTAATCTGATCCCCAGACTATTTAACTGCTGATGGAGTTCGTTTAGTTCTGGGTATTTTTCTTCATTATGTTCCTGCTTCAGTCGTCTTTGGTTGTAGTAGGCACGTTGTCGGCTTAATAAAAGGGCATTGGCTTTTCTGTTAGTTTTCATCACTAATCTCCAGTTCATCCCATAAATCTACGGCATATTCCGGGCTCATATCGACATATGCCTGTTTTCGTGATTCGCTGATCGGATCCATGCTTGTTTCCTTTCGGGTGGACGGTCGTGTTTCGCTCTGCACAGCTTCAAGCGTTGTAAAACCTTTATCCTGCCACTTTTTGAGAATTCCATCAATATATTTGAGATTCGGCTGATTGCTGCGCGAAAGCGCTTCTTTGATTATTTCCATGGGAAATGCTGTAAGCCAGCGGTCCATAATAGCCTGCTCTGAGGCCATGGGATTTCTTCTGAGTCCCAACAGATTCAAAATTTCATAATAATTTTTTCGGCGTGTCCGCAACTTTTCGATATGTTTTTCCACATCAAGATGGTCGCGAACGCCCGAACCATAGAAGCTTTCCGCAACTTTTTCCAGATAATTTTTAACTTGGGCGGGAGTAAAACTTTTTTCCTTGTTGTTGATCATATTTATGGAATATTCAACAATTAAAATGACGGCTTCTGGAGTAAAGTTATAATTCTGTAACCAGTGCTTGAACATCAGCATTTCGGCCTTTGAAACCGATCGGCTCTCATACATATCCTGAATTTTATCGTACATCTGCTGAATTCGCTTTTCCATTTCATTAAGGGCAGTACTATCTTTAGCAGGTGTTTCTATTGGCTTATTTTTATAGAGATAGGTGCCGGTAATATTTAAAAAGCAGATATTGGCATCTGAAGTACCAATGTAATCAATACTGATTATTCCTTCTTCAGCCCAATAATCCCATGCCCGCTTCACATCCGTTTCCAGCAGTCTCAGATCTTTTGCAATTTCAGTATTTGATATTGATGACAATTTGCTGTTATAGCAGCGTTTAAGCCCATATAAATAGACTTTAACATAGTCTCCCCGGGCTGAGGGCATATAATGATTGATGAAAATATTTTCCAGAGGAGTAACCCCCAGGTCATCATGATTGAGAACAAATTTAAAATGGTTCATGGATACCTCTATATTTTAATATTACAAAATGAATTTTTAATTCATCTTTTTATTATAGCACATAGAATAATTTTTGCTATAAGTTCATGATAGCCTTAAGCTTAAGAATTTACAAATAAATGGGGGAAAGGCAAGAGTTTGCTTGATAATCTGCCTATATATGTTATAATAAGCAATTGATATTGCAAACTTTTTTTTGTGAAAGGTAAGTATAAATGGATGCTTTTATTATAGAAGGAGGCAATCCGCTTTGCGGAGAAGTCTCAATTTCGGGTGCAAAAAATGCGGTTCTGGGAATCATTCCAGCAGCTGTTCTCTGTGCCTGCTCAAGTAAGATTGAAAATGTACCGGATATTAAGGATGTCAACAAAATGGTGGATATTCTGGAAAAACTGGGTGCAGATATATATAGAGAAGAAGATACAGTTATTATTAATACAGCCAAACCGATTTCATATGATGTCTCAGAATATGAAGAAGAAACAGGCCAGATGCGAGCTTCATATTATTTAATGGGCGCTTTACTAGGTCGTTATAAAAAAGCTATTGTACCGCTTCCAGGAGGTTGTAATATTGGAGATCGGCCAATTGATCAGCATATTAAAGGCTTTGAAGCTCTTGGGGCTGAAGTTGTCATTGAACATGGACAGGCAAAACTTGATGCACCACAGCTGAAGGGTGCACATATTTTTTTGGATGTGGTAAGTGTGGGGGCAACCATCAATATTATGTTGGCTGCCTGTCGGGCTGAGGGTAAAACCATTATTGAGAATGCCGCTAAAGAACCCCATATTGTTGATGTAGCCAACTTTTTAAACTTAATGGGTGCCAATATCAAGGGGGCAGGAACTGATGTGATCAAAATTGTTGGTGTGGAGTCCATGCATGGTTGTGAATATTCGGTAATTCCCGATCAGATTACAACTGGGACTTATATGATGGCGGCAGCAGCGACCGGCGGTAATGTACTAATCAGAAACATTATACCTAAACATATGGAAGCAATTACAGCGAAACTGACGGAAATGGGTGTTTCGGTAACGGAAGAAGATAATGGTATTCGGGTGGCAAGAACCAAGCCACTGAAGGCCTGTAATGTAAAAACAATGCCCTATCCAGGTTTTCCAACTGACCTCCAGCAGCCGATGGCAGTTTTAATGACCATTGCTGAGGGTACCAGTACTATTACTGAAAGTATTTTTGAAAGTCGTTTTAAATATGTGGATGAACTGCGTAGAATGGGGGCAAATATCTCAATTAATGGTCGGACAGCGACGATTAATGGGGTGAAAGAATTATCGGCAACCAAAATTAAGGCCACAGATTTGCGGGCTGGAGCAGCTATGGTATTGGCTGGCCTGGTGGCTGACGGGGAAACGAAGGTTACCGATATTGTTCATATAGATCGTGGTTATGAAAAACTTCAGGAAAATATGCGCAGTCTGGGCGCCGTGATTCGCCGTATAGCTCTGTAAGAGTTTTTCGGATAGTTATTTCTTAAATCGGATAAAGTTCCGTTAAGTCATCTTTAAGTATGCTTCGATAGGATAAGGAAGCAATCAGATCCCGGTTTAACAAAGAAACTTTAACCATTGAGTCAATAAACAAGGGAGAAATGATTGAAATTTTGTAGCTTATATAGCGGAAGTTCTGGAAACAGTTTATTTGTTTCACACGGGCAAACGAGCTTGCTGATTGATGCAGGAATGAGTGGCATAAAGATTCAGAATGCAATGAAAGCCATCGAGGAAGACCCCAAAAAATTAAAAGGGATTCTGGTGACCCATGAACACCGGGATCATATTCATGGGATTGGTGTTTTATCGCGGCGTTTTGATTTGCCTGTTTATGCGACCACAAAAACCTGGGAGGCAATGGGTGAAAGTCTGGGGAAAATTGCTGAGAATAATCGAAAGACTTTTGAATCCGGTGAGGACCTGAACATTGAAGAACTGCAGATCAGGCCTTTTAAAACCTCTCATGATGCAGCTGAATCATGTGGTTTTGTAATTGATGACGGTACTTGCCAAATGGGTATTGCAACGGATACCGGCGTTGTTACAGAACAGATGATTGAAGCATTGATGGGATGCAAGCTTACCGTGATTGAGTCCAATCACGATCTGGGTATGCTGGAAGCTGGTGCTTATCCTTTCTATCTAAAGCAGAGGATAAAAAGTGACTTTGGACATTTATCTAATGAAGTAGCCGGGAATCTCGTGAAAACACTGGTTGAGAATGGAACCGAAACTGTTTTACTGGCACATCTGAGTCAGGAAAACAATTTTCCTTTGCTGGCCTATGAAACAACCTCGCGAATTCTATCGGAAGCAGGGATTAACCCTCAAAAGGATATTTGTTTAGCGGTTGCCAAGCGAAGTTGCGTGAGTGAAATAATTAAATTGTAAAGACTTCAAAAAAAATTTGAGGTGGAACAATGAATGATGATTTAAAAATCCCCAAACAATCGAAAGTAAGTCTCTTTCTGGTCGGAATAATCGGTGCAATTATTGGCGGACTAATCGTAGGTGGTGCTTTTTTGGCTTTTTTTACCCTAAATGGCAGTGCTGATACGGTAGTTGAAGGTGCTACTCAGCAGATTGTTGTCAGTGATTCCAATGCGGATTCAGTGGTAGAAGCTGTAGCTCAGGTAGTTCCCCAGTCGGTGGTGGGTATAGAAACCACCGTTACGACGATGACAGTAATGGGAGCGGCTGAAGGCACCAGTGTCGGTTCGGGTTTTATTTTAACAAGTGATGGATATATTGCAACAAATCACCATGTTGTCGAAGGGGGAAGTACAATCACCGTTTCTCTTGATGATGGCAGTACTTATGAGGGCGATCTGATTTGGTCAGATTCAGTTCTCGATATGGCAATTATTAAAATTGATGCCAAAGATTTACCGGTGTTGGAATTAGGTGATTCTGATGATATTTCTGTGGGCGAGTTGGCTGTTGCAGTTGGGAATCCCATGGGTTTAAATTTTGAACGGACAGTTACCTCCGGGATTGTTTCAGCACTTAATCGAAGCATTCCACTGGATAACGGTTTGGCTGAAGACCTGATTCAGACTGACGCCTCTATTAACGAAGGAAATAGTGGTGGTCCCCTGGTCAATAAAAACGGAAAAGTAATTGGGATTAATACCTATAAACTCAGCTCTGGCGAAGGAATGGGATTTGCGATTCCGATCAATATTTTAAAACCTATCCTCAATGAGATTGTAGCAACTGGTACCTTTACTCCGACAGTAATCGGTATTACCGGCTACGACCGGGCAATTGCCGATTATTATCTGACGGATGCTGGAGATGACTTTGATGAGGGCATTTACATCGCCTCTATTCAACAGGGCTATGGAGCTGCTGAAGCTGGTCTGCAACAAGGGGATATTATTCTCTCTATTGATGGTGTGGAAACTAACACTATGCTTAAAATGAAAGAAATCCTTTACGGAAAAGATCCCGGTGAATCGGTCACAGTGACCTTTTTAAGAAACGGCAGTAGTCAGACTGCTGAAGTGACAGTATCAGCATCATAAATATAAAAAGTTTAAAAAGTGCATCGAAAACGTGTGTTTCGATGCACTTTTATGTTTTATGACTGTTAGTCAGTTCGTTTAATAGTTGGCAGTAGGGGGATAAAATAGATGACCATTGAATCATTTTAAAAGAGAATGGCTAAAAGTGAATAAATGTATTATAATGAGAATAATAACAGGACGAAAGCTGGAGGTAAAATTTGGTTTATCTGATGCTATTGTTTATATCAATATTAATAATTCTAGCATATCTTTCGAAGCGGCAGGTTGAAAATTATCATCAAGCTTTGAAAGAACTTTATAATAAAGAGGTAGTACTGGGAATCGGTCATCAAAATGGCATTCCATTTCCTGGCAATGCAACGATCATAATTCTGGCAGTGGATAAAAAGTCGAATCGGATAGTCGGGTGCAGAAGACTGGCAGGGATAAAAATATGGCAACCCTTTGAAAAACTTACAATATATGACAGTTATTCACTGGATGAACTACGGGAACTAGCAATTTATGAGGATTTTTTACTTAATCGCCGAGCTGAAAAACTCAAAGTTAATTATACAAAGTTAGCCGATCTTTTTTACCGTAAAGGCGCACTGCTCCAAGCAGTTGAAGCACTAGAGCAGCGGATTCAGAAGCAAAAGATAATGGCAATCAACGAAAAGAGACTTAAGAAAATTGAAGACTCTAAGCGTCTTAGCTTTCATTCTTTATTGAATGAAATGGAAAAAGAAGTGGAAGGAGCTTAAAATATGAATCTTCTGGCAGATGCTGGTGAAAAATATTATGGACTATTTCAGGAAGGTGCAGAATTTCTCCTGATGTATCTTGAGAAGTTTTTACCAGTGATTCTTCTTTTAATTATGCTGGTCAATGTTTTTAGAAACTTATTAGGTCAGGAAAGGATCGAAAAACTGCTTTTGTTATTAAGTAGTAATGTCCTGAGCAGATGGACTTTATTTCCAATCTTTTCAGTCATTTTGTTGGGGACTCCTGGTTTTTTAGGCGCAGCAGCGCTATTGAAAAACAGGCAGAAAGCAGCTTTTTTAGATGCAGCTGTTTCTTTTTCACATCCTGCAACAGGGCTGTTTCCCAGTGCAAACAGGCGGCAGCTGTTTATTTTTCTGGGGATTGGAACTGGTGTTTATATGGCCGGTTATGATATCTCTTTTCTGGCGATTGCCTATTTCGTGACAGGATTGATCGTGATGCTGTTTCGAAGTCTGATAACCAGGATTATCGTTGAGATTATGACGAGATATCATAAAAATAAAGAGGTGTAGTATGTATTCAACGGTATTTATCGAAAAAGGTAAGAACGGTTGGGGTGGTCCTCTTCTGATCGAACCGAACGAAGAGAAGGATAAAATAGTATCGATTACTGGCGGCGGGATTGATGAAGTTACTTTAAAAATTGCCCAGCTGACCGGAGCTGTCGCTGTAGATGGTTATAACGAAGCGGTTACGGATGAAGAAACCGCTTGTGTGGTGATTGACTGTGGTGGAATGCTTCGTTGTGGCCTTTATCCCAAAAAAGAAATTCCAACGATTAATCTGGTTGCTGTCGGGCAGTCCGGACCCTTTAAAGAATTTATGACCAAAGAGAACTATGTTTCAGGGGTGACACCAGATAATGTTTTTCGGGTAGACAGTTTGGAAATATTTGATATAGAGCTTCCTGAACCGGTAGTTTCAAATAAGTTGGAGGAAGTTGTAACTGAAGCGGAAGAAGTGACTTTTGAAGCGGATACAAAAAAGGAGCGGAAACCGAGAATTAAAGTTCAGAGGGCTTCATTAACAGACATTGTTATAGATGCCGGCAAGGACGCTGTTGATAGTGCGATTCGCGATATTATTCCCTTCATGCTGTTTTTTGCTTTGATTGCCGGTGCAGTTATGTACACTGGATTGGGGGATTTGATGAAAGAGTACCTTTTTCCATATCTTGCCAGTGTGCCAGGCTTGCTGATTTTGGCTTTTATTTGTTCTATTCCGCTTATATCAGCGAAAATTGGGTCAAATGCTTTGGTCGGCCAGCTTTTATCAGTGCTGATTGGGATTGGCATTGCGCTGGGGGCGGTTCCTGTATACTTGGCATTACCGGCTTTATTTGCAGTAAATGCCCAGGCTGGCTGTGATTTGATATCCGATGTACTGACATTGGGTGAAGCTGATGAAAACGACCGGGAAATTGGCCAAAAAGCTGTCCTGATCGCCAGACTATTAACGGGTCCTGGGGCTGTTCTGATCGTATTGTTTATTTCGTTATGGCTTTATGGTCTGTTATAAACTGATAAGAGTTGTCTGGAAAGGATAATAGGGGAAAATGTATTATAATACGAGGATAACTGCGATTGGCAAAATGGTAAAAGATCTGCTTAAGTCGGGATTACTGGTGGTATTCAACGAAGATGCTCCTGTGGCAGTTCAGGAAATTACTGTTCTGCACACTATTGAAAGCCTTGAAAAAAATGTGGAGAAGGGTGATTCGGTCATTTTTGGCGATCAAATTTATCTGGTCACAGCGGTAGGGAGTGCGGCAAATAATACGCTTAAGAATCTGGGCCATTGTACTTTCTCTTTTAGTGGCAGAACAGAGACTTTAAATCCTGGCTGGATTGAGCTTAAAGGGGTTAAAAAACCGATATTAAAGACAGGCGACTGTTTTCAGATAAGAAGTTCAGGAAAGGATGGAGGTTACAATGCATCGCAAAGAAGTGAAGATTATTAATGAGTCTGGTTTACATGCCAGGCCCGCCGCTGAATTCTGTCGAATTGCCAGCCAGTTTAATTCAGAAATTCTGATTACCAGGATGGGGGATGAGGAACGGCATGGCAATGCTAAATCGGTGATTAGTGTTGTTTCAATGATGGTAGAGAAAGGGATGAACCTCTTAATTACCGCTGAAGGGAACGATGAAATGATTGCCGTTGAGACCCTGGCAGCCCTGGTCAACAATGGTTTTGGAGAATAAAAAACAGGCTTAGCCTGTTTTTTTATTGTTTAAATATAGTAGCATGAAGCATTGACTGATGCCATTTAAGCTCATTACGATCAATACCAAAATTAAAATGTGGGGCGCCGGCAGTCAGCAGATGCTCCAGGTTGCAATTGCCGGCCCGTTCACCAATCCCAAACAGGGTGCAGTCAGCGTAAGTTGCCCCACTCTTCAGCCCTTGAATTGAATTAGCGACAGCCATGCCCAAATCGTTATGCATATGGATTTCAATATTGATTTTTTCTGGTAAAGCGGCAATGGCTTCCTTACATAATCGTGGCGTCAGAATACCCACAGTATCAGAGAACCTCAAGGTTGTAGCACCCAATTCGATACCCTTTTTAATCAATGTTTTAACGAAAGAGGCATCAGCACGTGAGGCATCTTCAAGGCCCAGGGTAAATTCTTTTTTAGCTGACCGAATCCGGTCAGCACACTGAGTCAATTCATCAAGAATACGATCTCTTGTTTTTCCTAACTTTTCGGTAATTAAAAGATCAGAAGCAGGAGCACAGACATGGATAATATCAGCACCACAACTGATTGAAGCTTCAATATCACCCATCTTCATCCGATTCCAGCCAATTATTTTTGAATGATTGCAGATTGATTTAATTCGTTCAAAGCTTTGGCATTCTTCCTTGCCCATAGCTGGAGTTCCGGCTTCAATTCGGGAGACCCCCATCTGATCGAGAGATTTAGCAATAGCTACCTTTTCATTATGGGTAAAAGCCAGTCCCGGGGTTTGCTCACCATCTCTGAGGGTGGTATCGACTATATATTTGTTAATCATTTTGTACCTCCATAACGAGTGTTGCCAGTTCCAGATCTGAGAGATTACGTCCCAGGTGTGTGCATTGTTCTTTGATGGTTGAAAGAATCTTTTTTAAACATAAATCAGAAAGCTGATAATCTTTCAATTTATGAGTAATTGACTTTTGGCCAGAATGTTTGCCTAAAACAATTTCCCGCTGTTGTCCAACAATTTGAGGATCAAAGGGCTCATAGATAGATGGATTTTTAAGGATACCGTCGACATGAATACCGGACTCAACCTTAAAAATTCTTTCGCCAAGAACAGGTTTATTAGCTGGTATAACCTCCCTCGAGAACTCAAGAAAAGCTGACTTAGCAGTTTGAAGGGCTGATAAATCCCCGGTAAAGCTATCAGGAAAATGATAAGTCAGGCCCATCAAAACTTCTTCCAGCGGCGCCATGGAGCCAATTCCGGTAAAACTGACACTGATACTTTGTCCGCCTTGGGCAAACCATTCCATACTTAAAGCCGTAGCACAATGAAGGGTGTTTTCCGGAGAAAAGTTTAAATTCTTAGGAAAGTCCTCAAAATGTGCTAAATAATCACCAAACCGGTCAGTATCCATTAAATCACTGATTCCTGTCAAACGACAGGGAGTATTGGAATCTGGAAGGTCATTGAGGGATTTATCCAAGGGCAGATAAAGGTTTTCCGTCATCAAAAATTGATGGTTTTCATCAATGCTTAAGAGACAGGACTTCTTAGCTGCTAGAGCGCTGAAATCTTTATAAGTCTCAGGAAAAACCCGATAAAAAAGGACAGGGGCCGCCTCAATATGAGTGACCCCGCTTTTAAACAGACTGATAATAAATGTATAAAGTGATTCACGATCTGCGTGAAAACTATTTACATGACCCATGGTCCGATCGATAATGGTAATCATAATATACCTCTTCCTGTTTAAATCAGGAGGTCTTCGACGGGGGTGCCTCCTTCAATATGTTCATCCATAATTCTTTCTACATCATCGGGTGATACATTACCGTACCAGACACCTTCGGGATAAATAACCACGATTGGTCCTTTATCACAGATACCGAAGCAACCAGTATTGTTAATCATAACATCGCCGGATAATTCCCGATCATCAATTTCTTCCAGAAATGCCTGGACGATACTAACGCCCTTCTGCTGATAGCAGTAACCTTGTTGCGTACCATTAATTCGTGAGCTTGTACATACAAAAATGTGATGTTTAGGTGATACCATTGTTAGATTCCTCCTGATACTTTTATTAATGAATCAGCCGCTGTCTTAACGGCATCTTCAATACGGTCATAGGTTGAAAATACTTTAATTCCCTTTTTTTCAAGCCGAGATGAAGGTCCTTCACCAATTCGCATGGAGATTACTCCATCGCAGTCCTCAAGTTCTTTTAAAATTTTATCAATCTTATCTTCTTTATCGTCACAGTTTTCAACGCCTTCGCAGTATTTTTTCACGGTTCGCTTTTCTTTGAAAGCGACGGCATCTTCAGCATAGTCGTAAATATAAAGTTCAGTAGCCTGCCCAAAATGCTGATCAACAAGGATACCACTTTTGGAAACAGTTGCAAATCTTAATGGTTTTTCTTTAGCTTCAATTTTAGCGGGTTCTTCTTTGATTTGTCTGAATTCAATCGATAAATCTTCATCAAGTTTTCCGATGGCATCAGCCCGACACTGTTTACAGTGGTACATCTGTTTTAAATGAAGGCCGCATCGGTCGCGAATTTCAGTAATTTCAATATTGCTGGCCATTTCCAGGTTTTCAAAGGCACTGCCTTTAACCGGAATCAGTGGCATGATATTGGAAATATAGCAGCCCAAATCGCGCATGGTCTTAACGACTTCCTCAATATGACCATCATTGATGCCTTTTAAAGTAACGGTATTGATTTTAACGACCACACCCAGGTCAACCAGTTGTTTGATGCCGGCTAGCTGATTGGCCAGAAGAATGGAAGCAGCAGCTTCGCCGGTATAATGTTTGCCCATGAAATTAACAAATTTATAGATTTTGGCTCCAATGGAAGGGTCAACTGCATTGACAGTGACAGTAACATGAGAGACATTTAAGTCTGCCAGCTCCTTAGCATGGTAGGGAAGCATCAGTCCGTTGGTTGAGACACAGAAGGTAATATTAGGATCATCCTCATGGATTAGTTCTAAAGCTTTTTTCGTCTCGGAAAAATTAGCCAGGGCATCACCAGGTCCGGCAACACCGATAACAGTCAAATTTTCAACTTTCTCTTTAACCTGTTTATATTTAGCAAAAGCTTCTTCAGGCGATAATACAGCAGTAGTAACACCAGGTCGACTTTCGTTCATACAATCATATTTTCTGACGC
Source organism: Eubacteriaceae bacterium ES3 (assembly GCA_030586155.1). Classification (NCBI taxonomy): domain Bacteria; kingdom Bacillati; phylum Bacillota; class Clostridia; order Eubacteriales; family Eubacteriaceae; species Eubacteriaceae bacterium ES3. Next base: position 623,290 of record CP130741.1, read on the forward strand.
AGTAGTTACATTGTATATTACACTTAGGGGCAATAGGAAGATGCATTCGGGAATTCTTCTGTGAAGCGCCACAGTTAAAACAAGGGTGGTTTGCTGTTTTTTCTTCTAAAGTCATCGCTTTATTAGTCATCTCTACATTTACCTCTTTTTCTTTAGCATCTTTCTCTTCAGGAGCCTCAGCTTCTGCAGGGGATTCCAGTCCATATTTAGTTTTAGGACCTTCTTCATAATACTTATTGTACAAGTGAGCTCTAAAACCGCCTTCAACTTTTTTAAGAACGGTGTTGGTCATTTTATCCAGTAGATTCATCGATCCGTCATATCCAAGGGTGCGAATTCTTTGACCACCAATCTGATCATGAATCGGGAATGCTGTTCGTATTAGGGGAATTCCGGTTTTTTCTTCGATTCGACGGGCATCAGAATTCCCTAACATCATGTTTGCTTCGAGTCGAAGGGCTTCAGATTCGATGGTTTCAAAGTCAACATCATTTAAGATAACAAATTCTTCAATAAACAGGCGGTCCGCCAGTTTTTGAATAATCGGTTTAATGTGCATTTCAAGCTCCGGTACGTTTGAGCCGGTTGCTGTAACGACTGGCATAATGCCATTTTCACAACAAAGTTCAACAGCTGCCATCACAAAGTCCGGTTCACCAAAAATAACAACTCGACCTTCGGCATTGTATTTATGGGAGTCAACCATCCCATCCAGGAAACGGCCGCGGGCTTTCTTGATGGCCTCTGGAATCTCTTTCCCGGAAATTTTGGAAAGAGTTTTAATCAGGGTATCAGTATTTTTAAGACCTATTGGCAGGTTTAAGCGCTGATAGGGAATCCCAAATTTTTCATTTAAATAAACGCCTGCGGAAAATTCAGGGCGAATACTGTTGGAGATTTCCAGAGTATGTCTGGCTCCGCCCATTTTTTTAATGTCTTCAATGCTGGTTCCGTTAGCAGGTAAGCGATCATAGTCGGGTTGGTGAATGCCATCCAGGTTTTCTGAAAGATCAGGCAGTAAAATGATATCAAGCCCAAAGGCTGCAAACAGATCTTTCAGGTATCGGGTATCAGCAGGAGAGATCATTGACGTGATGACATTAATCTTGTTATTTGGCGTGGTATCCATCGGGACATTCTTGACAATGGATTTTATAGTAGCCATATAGCCTTCGAACTGAGTACCGCCATAACCGGCTGTTTGAACTGGGATAATGGTCACATCCTGATACTCAGGATGTTCCTGATAGAACTGCTGAATAATAAAAGCAACGTCTTCGCCAATGGTTTCTGCCAGACAGGTGGTCGAAACACCAATGACTTCCGGACCATAGATTTTAATCAGATTTTCAAGTCCCAGCTTCAAGTTTTTCTCGCCACCGTATACGGTTCCTTCTTCAGTTAAAGAGGAAGACGCAATATCGACTGGTTCATTATAATGAGTAGCCATATGACGTCTGATATAGGTAGAGCAGCCCTGTGAGCCGTGGAGCAGGTTCATACATTTTTTAATACCATAGAAGGCATTGGCAGCGCCCATTGGCATACACATTTTACAGGGATTAACATTTAAATTAACAAGATTTTTAGACATCTTCAGCACCTCCAATTGTACTCCAAACCGGGCTGTTCATCGAAAGGTTGATTTCTGAGGCGAAGTTAAGTGCGCCCTCATAGCCGGCTAAAGGATGCTTTCGTTCATGGTTGTGATCACAGAAGGCTACGCCCAATTTATAGGCAAGGGGTCTTTCTTTTACGCCACCAACCAGGATATCAGCACCTTTTTCACGCATGAATTTTTCAAGCTCTGCGGGGTTGGCATCATCAAGAATAACAGCGTCTTCCTCAACCAGGTTACCGATTAATTCATAGTCATCTTTGCTACCCGTTTGGGAACCGACCATGACAGTTTTCATCCCAAATTCATTAAACTGTCTGATTAGTGAAATAGCTTTGAATCCACCACCTACATAGATAGAGGCTTTTTTTCCGCCCAAATTTTTCTTGTATTTTTCAAGTAAGGGAAGGACACGATGCTCTTCTTCTTTGGTAAACTCTTTTGCTCGTCTAATCACGTCAGGATCTCCGGTAGCATAAGCGATTCGCATGATCGAATCAGAGGTGTCAGTTACGCCGAAGAAAGAGACTTTTATAAAAGGAATATCATATTCTTCTTCCAGTTTTTTTGCCAGGTAGGTCATTGATCCGGCACACTGAACCAGATTGAGTTTAGCTTTTGGTGCTTCACGCAGGTTATCAACCGAGGCATCACCAGTGAAGTGAGAAACCACATTAACACCGATGCGTCTTAGATAAGATTTCATAATCCACATTTCACCGGCCAGGTTAAAATCTCCTAAAATATTAACCCCATCAACTTTTTCCAGTGGTTCTTCTGGTGTAATCAGATCCATAATGGCGTTACAGGCCATTTTATAACCAGTTTTTTTGGTTCCGGAGAAGCCTGAAGATTTAACGGGAATAACTTTGATATTGTACTTCTCTGAGGCCAGACGACAAACCGCATCCACATCATCACCAATAACGCCGACAATACAAGTAGCATAAATAAAGATAACTTTTGGTGAGTGAACTTCCATCACTTCGTCGATCGCGGCCGCCAGTTTCTTTTCTCCACCGAAAATTACGTCCTTTTCGCGAAGGTCGGTGGAGTAGCTGTTTCGATAGCCTTCTTCACCGCTTGAGAGGCTTCCTCTGATATCCCAGGTATAACTGGCACAGCCAATTGGACCATGGACAATATGAAATGCGTCTGTAATGGGATTGAGAACGACTCGAGCGCCACAGTAAACACAGGCGCGCTGGCTGATAGCTCCGGAGACGCTCTCAGATTCGCATTTGATACCACTGCCATCGCCACTGCAGCCAGTTGAACGAATGGACTGTGATCTTTCTGGTAATATATCATTGGCAGTTTTCATTTTAGCCTCCTTATTTAATAAAAACAGGGAGGAAATCCTCCCTGAGGTAGAAGCGCCGGAAAATTTAGATAAATTAGGAATAAAAGAAACTAGAGGTAATTTACCGGCGTAAGAGTTGAGCAGTTTAAATTTTAAATTCAGGGTATTACATAACGACTTCGAAATCTTCTTCAGCAGCATCGCGATCCATACGATCCATAATAGCTGTCAGAATCAGTTCGATTAGTCGCATTGCTCCTTTATATCCAACAATTGGCATATAAGAGTGTACATAACGGTCAAGGATTGGGAATCCAGCACGAACCAGTGGAATATCTTCGGCACGGGCAATTGCTTTTCCGTAGCTGCCACCGATTAATACATCAACAGGTTCATTTTTGATCCACTGGTGCATTTCAAAGAGGTCAGAGTTTGCTTTAACGGTAGAACCTTCAATCCCAAATTTTTCCAGGATTGCATTAGCTCGTTTTTCAAACAGCGATCCAGGCGTTCCGGTAATAACATATTTTGGAATCATTCCAATTTCACAGGCAAGTTGAGTGATACCAAGTACAGTATCGGGATCTCCGTAGATAGCACAAGTTTTGCCATTTGAATATTGGTTTGAATCCAGCATGATATCCATCAGCTGGCCACGTTCTTCTTCAAGCGCGTAAGGAACTTCAGTTTTTGAGAATTCATTCAAAGCCATAATGTATTTATCAGTATATTCTACACCTATTGGCAGTGGCAGAGTTTGATAAGCCACTTTACATTGTTTTTCTAAAACATCAGCTGGCATTTCACAAGCAATTTCGCCTAAGGCCAGTGACATTTCGCAGTTACCTAAATCTTGAATTTCTTCAACAGTTGTTCCGCCTTTAGGATACATTTCATAATGATTTCCCATTGGAGCATCCATAACACCGCTGGTATCTGGAAGCATCGTGTAGTCAACACCCATCAGTGTGGCAATTCTTTTCATTTCACGCATATCACCAGGATTAACAAAGCCAGGGATTAATGCCATTTTGCCATTTTTTTCGCCGGTATTTTCAGAAAGGTATTTAATAAATCCGGCAATCATGTTAGAATAACCAGTGATATGTGAACCGACATAGCTTGGAGTATTTGTATGAACAACAAATCTTCCTTCGGGAATTTTGCTTTCATAATCAGTGATATAAGCATTTAAGTCATCACCAATGGTTTCACTCAGGCAAGTGGTGTGAACAGCGATAATTTTTGGGTCATAGATGTCGAAAATATTTCGCATTGCTGTTTTTAAGTTGGAACCACCACCGAAAACTGAAGCACCTTCGGTAAATGAGCTTGATGCAGCGATTGCTGGATCTTTGAAATGTCTGGTCAGGAAGGTTCGATGGTATGAGCAGCATCCCTGTGAACCATGGCTGTGGGGCATACAGCCATAAACACCTAGAGCAGCATACATTGCTCCAACCGGTTGACATGTCTTTGCCGGGTTGATTCGCAGGGCTTTACGATCTGCGACTTCTTTAGTTGTGAAATTTAACATTATTCGTTACCTCCTAAGCTGCCGTTCAATGTTGGTGTTTTTTTCCATGGGGCAGTCAGCATATCCCAGGCTGGAATATGTGTAGCCATGCTTACATCGTTGGCAAAATTGAGAGCACCCTTGAATCCGGCATAAGGACCAGAGTAGTCATATGAATGTAACTGTCGAGAAGGAACACCCATTCGTGTAATTACGTATTTGTCTTTGATACCTGAGAAGAAGATGTCAATGCCAAGTTCTTTAATAAATTGTTCAGTTTCGAAATGGTTGTAGTCATCAGTGATAACTGCGCCATCCATAATATCTTCCCACATACCGTTGTATTCTTCCATTGGAATACCATCAGCCCGCAGGGCTTCCAGTTCTTCTTCAGTTAAACGTTCTTTATAGTAGCTTTCGTCTTTTGATACAGTAATACTTTCAATGTTTTTAGAATCAGCGTCTTGTTTAATGGTTGGAATAACTTCACGACCTTCATAGTCATCACGGTGAGCAAATTCATAGCCGGCTAAAACAGTGTCCACACCTAAACTATTTAGCAGATTGATGTAGTGGTGGCTTCGTGAACCCCCAACGTAGATGGCGGCTTTTTTACCTGTAAGTTTTTCTTTACAAGCGGCAATCCCTTGAGCAATTGATGATTCTTCTTCAGCAATAACTTCTTCAGTTCGTTTTATCAGCTCCGGATCGTTGAAGTATTTGGCAACATCACGGAGTGATTTTTTAGTTGTGTCAATACCGATAAAGTTAACTTTCATCCAGTCAGTCCCATATTTTGTTTTCATCATTTCAGCGATGTAGTTAATAGAACGGTGACATTGAACAAGATTCAAGTCGGCAGTATGTGCGTTTTTAAGGGTTGCGTAAGATCCGTCACCAGTCATGATAGAGATAACATTGTAGCCGATTCGTTTTAATAAACGTTCAACTTCCCAGCCGTCACCACCGATATTGTACTCACCAAGTAAGTTGATGGAGTATTTTACAGGTGCTGCATCACCGGTACCAATGACTTTTTTCATTAAACCGTTATTGGCAATATGATGGCCGCCAGATTGGCTAACCCCTTTGTAACCCTCGCAGCTAAATGCCATAACGGTAATCCCGTATTCTTTTTCTGCTTCCGAAGCAATCGCGTGAATATCATCACCGATTAGTCCAACCGGACAGGTTGAGGCAATTGCGATACATTCGGGATCAAAAATTTCTACCGCTTCTTTAATTGCCTGTCGGAGTTTTTTCTCGCCACCGAATACGATGTCGGTTTCCTGCATATCGGTTGATAAGCAGTACTCCAGGAAGGATTTTGTGTCTTCATCACCTTTTGCTTTATTACGACGAGTTCCCCAGCTGTAGAAACCACAACCGATAGGACCATGAGTAATGGTTAGAACATCTTTAAGTGGTCCGATAACAACCCCTTTGGCACCGGCGTAGCAGCAGCCTCGGTTAGTCATGATACCAGGAAGCGTTCTTGTATCGGCAGCAATTACATTAGGTTCGCCTTCTTGAATAGTAATGACATGGTCTTTTCTATTTTTATATACTTTAGAACTATATTTATCTAATACTTTTTCTCTTGAATCCAATTAAATCACCTCTTTCTAAAATGCATCAGCATGCTGTTCGCCGCTACGCACTCGGATTGATTCATCGATTGGGAGAACAAAAATTTTGCCATCTCCCGGATTACCAGTGGTATTTGCATCCATAATGATGGATACAACCTGATCCACATCATTATCTTCGACAATTAATGTAAAGAATCTTTTTGAGATGAGCCGAGAGGACTCGGTCATAGATTCACTAACATCTGATAATGGCATCTCACCTGATGCGACAATGTCGTTGACTAAGGATAAATCGATGGATTTTTTTCCTCGACCAAGGACTTTTAAACAGGTGAATGCGGGAAAACCTTCGGCAACCAGGGCTTCTTTAGTCTGATTAACCTTGTTCTGTCTAATAATAGCCATAACTTCTTTCATCTGGTTCCTCCTTCACAAGACCTTAAAGTCCTGCTTTTCCTGTACTGATTGTATAAGCCTCTTCAACTGGAGAAACAAAGATACGTCCATCTCCAAAAGTTCCTGCTTCGCCGGTTTTGGCATTTTTAAGAATTACGCGAACCAGATCATCTTTATCAGCATCTTCAATAATTGTTAAAAGCATTACTTTGGGGATTTCGTCATAATGAACTTCACCCACTTTAATTCCTTTTTGTTTACCACGTCCGTAAACATCCAGTTTTGTAACAGCCGGGAAACCAGCATCCAACATTTCCGATAAAATAACTCCAGCTTTTTCAGGTCGAATAATAGCTCTTACCATTAACATATTTCCACTCCCTTTCCTTACTTAGATATCCATTAAACCATGTTCCATCAACAGTTCTTCCAGACGATCCTGTTCCATAGGAGTCGGAATAACAAACAGTTCATTATTATCGATTGCGTTAGCCAAGGTTAAATATTCATTAGCCTGGTTACAGGTATCGTCAAATTCAAGAACTGTTTTTTTGTTGATTTCAGCACGCTGTACCATATTATCACGAGGTACAAAGTGAATCATCTGAGAACCAAGTTCTTTAGCAAATGCTTCAACCAGTTCAGCTTCACCGTCTACGTTACGGCTGTTACAGATGATACCACCTAAACGAACACCACCGGTTTTAGCGTATTTCTGAATCCCTTTAGAAATATTGTTAGCAGCATACAGGGCCATCATTTCACCAGAAGCTACAATGTAGATTTCCTGAGCTTTACCTTCACGAATTGGCATCGCGAAACCACCGCATACAACGTCTCCCAGTACATCATAGAAAACATAATCTAATTCTTCTGTGTAAGCACCAAGCTGTTCCAACATACTGATTGAAGTAATGATACCTCGTCCGGCACATCCAACACCTGGTTCCGGTCCACCTGACTCTACACACATAATCTCTTTGTAACCAGGTTTTAAGATTGACTCCAGTTCAATTTCTTCGCCTTCTTCTCTTAAGGTATCAAGAACGGTCTGCTGAGCTAAACCACCCAGTAATAATCGGGTTGAATCGGCTTTTGGATCACATCCAACTACCATGATTTTTTTACCCATACGACCTAAACCTGCTGTTAAATTCTGAGTTGTGGTTGATTTACCGATTCCGCCTTTTCCATAAATTGCGACTTGTCTCATATTCTTCCTCCTGAATAAAAAAAGTTTTGAAAACTGCTACGGATATAAAAACACGAGGCCTTTTCGTTTTGCGAAAAAGACCTCGTTGTCTTTGCAGTGGCTTAGCCTGTATTACAGCTGGTACTGGCAGCAATTTGTAGTGCCGGCTGTAAAAGTTTTGGTCAAACGGTTTGTAAACGCAATGAAGTCTTGGAGTTTTTTATAAAACATCCAAGACTTCATTGTCTTACTGTGGTTAAACAAAAGGTCTTAGAAAGCTCCGTGTAGGGAGCTGACTAAGACCTCTTTGTCGTTTGCCGTTTCCGTATGTGTTTGTTTTCTTGGTCATATTATCCATGTTTGAGGATTAAAAGTCAAATCAATTTTGCTGTAAACCCTTTACAGAATCGTGATACGACAAAAGAATGGTAAAACGTATAGTGTGGTGCGAACAATTGTATTTAATTTTTATGGGTGTAAAAGTGTGGGTTTATAAGGGTGAAATCAGTTTCAAAAATTTACATTGTATACATGATACAATGTCCTTAATATACTTAAAACATTCTTAAGGGTCAACCGCTGTGACTGCAGCTTGAACAGCTGGAACAGTCGCCACAACCAGATATTTGAGGTTCTTCTACCAGGATGCTTTTGATAATGTCCTTAATAAAAAGGGTGTAGGCGGTGTTGTTTTGTCTGATAAATACTTCATCCGTATCAAAACGAATAATTAATGGGTTGGGAACAGAAACCTCAGGATTGATCATTGATGGGATCATTAAAGCCTTGATCAGGATTTCTTCACCGGACAGTATGGCCTGGATTCCTGAGTGGATCGTTTTAAGTGCCTGAATAGCGCCTTCTTTTTTATAAACAACCGAATTGATATCGCAGTTAATACCATGGGCATTGGGGTCGAAGGCCAGAATTACACCAGCAGGGGTTGTCAGTGGTTCGGGAATGGCTGGTTCAAAACTATGGAGTGTACCATCTTCATATAGTGAAAAGCCAAAACGGCATTTTACCGGACCGTCTGGACTGTTGAGTTCAATCATTTGCCCTGGCCAGATCGTCAGGCTTTTAAGGGCACCAGATTCGTAAAAAGAAAAAGAGATAATTTTAGCAGTGATGGTACCAACAGTCAGCTCCAAAGTATAGGGCGTGGTTAATGCGGCTTCATCTTCTTCACTCCAGTAGCCACTGATTTGTCCGTTTAATGGAAACAGGCGATGCAACTTTCCCGATGGATAGAAGCTTAACCGTTCTGCCGGAAAGCTTCCAAAAAGAGTTTCGATTATAACAGAATCCTCAAGATTAATGGCTTTGATTTCGCCGTTATCAAAAAACTCCAGGTCATAGCCATTTCTTTTTCTGACGTTAACTTCACCATAGGCAGGAACCAAATCGCCGTAATCAGTGTTTAAAGTAAAAGGCTCTTCAAATTTGCAGGCTTTAATCATTCCGGACTCATAGGTCGTTACGTGTTTTATTCCAGTTAGTGTTCCATAATTGGGGTGGGTGTAGGTACTCATTTGACAGATCCTTTCTTTTCGACAATTACATGGGTCATTTTATTGGAGTCTTCTACAATGGTAAAGGTCAGCCCCATCTGCGGGAAACGTTCCGTAAACCATGGTGGAAAATGTTCACAGATAACATCCAATAGTATAAAATCACCTTTTTCAAAAAAGGGCATCAGAGCCATTTTTGATGAGATGTCTGGACGGTTTTTTTGTAATTTGTCAAGATCAATAAAATATCGGCCGGGTTCGTCAGTTGGTATTGGGGCAGTTGGCTGGTTAGTATTAGCCATCATATCCTCTTTTTGTGTCTCCAACAGGTCCTGACGAATGGCATCAAGAAGTTCAATATCAAAAGAATCAGATTCACAGATGATAAAGCCGGATTGATCAAAAATTTGATAGGCCATTCCTTTTATGCCACTGGTTATAATTACCCGACAGGGTTTAATGCTTTCAGCAGTTTCTTTGAGCTTTTTCCTTAGTTCACCGGGAGCAAGTGTCATATCCGGAGAAAAAGCAATTGATTTTGAGATTTCCCATGTATCATTAAGATTTTCATATATCTTAATGACGGCCATAGATGAAAATTCCGAAATATTATCATTTTTATCTGTAAATACAGCCATCATACCAAAGTTTTTTTTCATTTTGTTCACCTCGCGATTATTTAAATCTCAAAGCCTGAATTATTCATTCTGCTGCCAAAAATGAAAAAATCAAACATTTTCTGGATTTTAAGATGGTTCTTAAATTAATGTTAGTATAGCATAAAATGTTTGTAGTTTAGAACAATTAAGAAAAAAAACGATTGCAAAAAACGGATTGAAATTCAGTCCGTTGCTTATTGAGTGCTGTCATCGCCTTCTTCATCAAATTCCTGAGCCAGTTTTGTCTGGCGTTTTTTTGTCAGATGGCCTGTCAAGGCAAGGAGTGCAAAAATTAGTATAAAGAGAAATGCAAATAAAAAAAAGGTAAATATTAAAAGGGCTGAAAGGTTGGTTTTCAGGTAATCATTATTGAGATATGCAGCAATGGAAAAAATTACCGAAAAAATGCCGGAACCCGCCAGACTGTACAACAGATAGGTTTTGATTGTCGGTTTAGTGTAATAGTCCCACTGACCTTTTTTATAACTGCCAATTGCCATACCAACAGATCCAATCATAAAAATAAACCACTCAAAAGCCCATTCTTTAAAAGGCGAACCCATAAATGTCGCTTGAACAATAATACTGCCTAAAAGCAGCCAGTAAAGCACCCAGAAAAAAAGATGTTCAATTTTATAAAGTTCCATTTCCTGGCGCTCATCGATGACTTTTTTAAATTTTTTCATTTTCATTTTCCTCCCAGAATAAATCATTTAAAGTTTTATCAAGTGCCCTGCAGATTGAAAGACAAAGCTGCAGGGATGGATTAAATTTATTGGCTTCAATCATGCCGATTGTTTGCCTGGTTACCCCTACAATCCGGGCCAGATCTTCCTGAGAATAGTCTTTCTGAGCGCGTGCAGCCTTCATTTTTAAATTTTTCATAACATCACTGATTGGCCTCCTAGATAAATTTTAATGCAAGCACATTGTAATATATAAAACTTAAAATGTCAAATATATATTACATAAAGCGGAATAAAAAATGCATTAAAGAAAAGCTAATAAAAAATATTACCTTTGTTTAATGCGATTAATTACCGGCAGAAGTTGATTTGTGATAGATAATGAGGATCATATTTTGTGATCGAACAAAGATTGTCATCTTTGATTTTTCTGGCAGGATTGTCAGATAACTTCTGAGTTAGGGCAAATCAAAAATTGAAATCTGTTTCTGGAGCGTTTTTTTCTGATAGGCTTCGATAATGGCCGGCATTGAATAAAGCAGTTGCTGATGATCACATTCTTTCTGGAAAATATTTTTCAAGTCTGTGGCCTTGAGTGATCCACAGGAATAGCGATTGCCGTAATGAAAAAGATATTTTTCTTTAAGGCCTGGAAACAGTCTGTCGAGCTGCTTAAAATAATAGAGACGCTGGCGATCTCTTAAAGTCACACCAAAACCAGGGTAAATAAAAGAAGCACCATTTTCTTTGGCAAGACGGACAATTGATTTGATGTTTTCCGGGGTGTCGGTGATAAAGGGCAGGACTGGCATAAGTAGGATTCCACAGAAAATACCATTGTCAGATAGCTGCCTAATGGCTTTGAATCTCTGACTCGAAGGGGCAACACCAGGTTCTATTTGTTTAGAAAGATTATCATCAGATGTAGTAATAGTCATTTTTATAAGTAGTGGAGAATGGATGTTAATCGCCTCAAATAAATCAAGATCTCGGGTAACCAGCGGGCTTTTAGTAGCCAGGGACAGACCAAACTGATACTGGTTGATAAGTGAAATGGCTTGTCTGGTCAACTGATATTTTTCTTCCAGAGGATTATAGGGATCACTCATAGAACCCAGACCGATAACGCCCCTTTGGCGTTTACGTTTAAGGTTGTCTTCCAGAATTGTTAAGGCCTGTTCTTTAGCACAAATAGTGGGAAAATCTTCGATGCCATAGCATTCACTGCGGCTGTCACAATAAATACAGCCATGAGAACAACCGCGATAAAGGTTCATGGTATAATCGGTTCCGAACCAATAGCTATTTTTGGTTTTTATTAGGATATTTTTTGCAGGAATAGTTTTCATATAAACCTCTTAAACTAGATGATACTATAATAAACCAATATATTATTTGTAACTTTTCTATTTTATTTTGACGCCTAGAAGTCGGGATAATTTAGCGGCTTGATCATAAGAAACATAACAACCAGCCAGATCGGAAATTGAGACAACCAGGTTATTGATAGACGCATTTGAAAAATCTATTCCTTTTAATAAGGTTTTAAAGAAATTTGAATTATCCAGGTTGACAGACTCTAAAGTCACCATTTTTAATTGCGATTCAGTAAAATAGCTTTCACTGCAGTCGCAATCTGAAAAAGAGACGGTAGTAAGTCGGGCTTTAGAAATATTAGAGAAATTTTGCTTACACCCTCTAAAAAGAATGTTTTGCAGTATACTGTCAGAAAAATCTGCCCCAACCAGTTTGCAGTTTATAAACTCGCATCGGTTGAAAAAAGCGTCCGTGAAATTGCCGTTTGAAAAGCTGCAATTGGTAAAACGCAAGTCTCGAAAGTCAGTGCGGGAAAAATTGCCATCAGAAAACTCACATGATTCAAAAATGCAATCTGAAAAAGTAGTATTGGAAAAATTATTCTCAAAGAGATCAATATTTTTAAACAGTTTTGTTTCAATAGATGATTCTTCTTCAAGAGCAGTGGCAATCAGTTTAATTAAATCATCTGTTTCATGATGGTTCTGGGATAATCGAGGTTTTTCGGGTTTCATAAGGACTCCTTCAAATTTTTCAGACAGTTGAGTTATAAGTAATAAATAGCTGTTTTGTTTAGTTTAACATTGATTATTTATGAGGGGAATTAAATTTATGCCTAATTTGCTTTTTGTTACGGCAGCGTTTATAATTTTCATAAGAAAACCATAAAATGGAGACGGATATGCAAATTTCAAAAAGAACACTAAAAATGGGTGAGCCGGCATTATTAAAATATTATCCTTTAGTGGAAGAAGCAAAACAAAAGGGTAGAAAAGTATATTTTTTAAATATCGGACAGCCAGACATAAAAACTCCGAGTGCTTTCATAGAAACTGTTTGTAACTATCAGCCGATGGTGGTTTCTTATCAGGCTCCAGAAGGGCTTTTAGAGCTGCGAAGAGCTGCTGGAAGCTACTATCAACGATTGGGTTTAGCCTATACTGAAAATGATATTTTCATTACTAATGGGGGGAGCGAAGCGCTTCTTTTTACATTTTTGAGCATTTGTGATCCCGGTGATGAAATTCTGACACCGGAGCCCCTGTATAGTATTTATAAAGAGATCGCAGCGGCCGCAAATGTAAAATTGGTGGGAATAAAAACATTTGCGGAGGATGGTTTTTCATTGCCGGATATGGAAATGATTGAGCCATTGATTAGCGCAAAAACCCGGGCAATTCTCATTACCAATCCGGGAAATCCGACGGGGAAAGTATTTACAAAAGATGAAATCAACACTTTGAGCGCACTGTCAAAAAAATATGGTCTTTATTTTGTTAGCGATGAAGTCTATAGAGAATTTTTATATGAAAACCTGACTTACCAAAGTCCGGCTCAAAAGGCTGATGTATTGGGTCAGGTGGTTCTGGTTGATAGTATCTCAAAACGATATAGTGCCTGCGGGGCGCGGATCGGCTTTGTGATCACTAAAAATATGGAACTTAAGCAGAGTATCAAAAAACTCTGTCAGATGCGTTTGTCGGTTTCGGAGATTGATCAGGTTGGAGCAGTTAATTTGATGGAGCTTCAAGAAGATTTCTTCAGCAGTATTTTAAAAGAATACAGTAGTCGTCGTGAAATAGTATTTGAAGGACTTAAAAAAATTCCTGGTGTGATCTGTAAAATGCCAAAAGGCGCTTTTTATTTCATGGTAAAATTGCCGCTTAAAAGGACGGCCCATTTCATTGAATGGATGATTCGAGATTTTTCCTATAAAAATGAAACTATTCTTTTATCCCCGGCTAATGATTTTTATCTGAATCCTAAAGATGGTGAAGACGAAGTGCGGCTAGCCTATGTTTTAAATGCGGAGGATATGAAAAAGGGGATGCTGATTCTGGAAAAAGGGTTGGAGGCTTATAAAATGATATTTCCAGAGGAATTTAAATAAGGCGAATATAGAAATTATAAAATGATTATATAAAACTAAAATAGTTTCATAAAGTTCAGCAGTTAAAAATTAAATTGTTTGGAGTTTTCAAAAAAAAATAGAACATGATATGGAATATCGTTGAGCATAAAGGAGTAAAAATTGGAAATAAAAAAGATGAAAAAGGGACAGGAATTCACCGGATTTTTGTTTATTAAAACACAGCTGGTAAAAACAGCAACAAATGGCAGCCGCTATTTTAATATGATTTTAAATGATCAGAGCTTTGATGAAATTGATGCTAAAAAATGGGATGTAAAAGAGCATGAAGAAGCAGAATTTACAAACGGGAAGCTGGTTAAGATCAAGGGGAAAGTTCAGGAATACAATAAAAGGTTACAGTTAATTGTAGAGCGGATGAGAGTGGTGACTGAAGCCGATGGGGTATCAATCAATGATTTTGTTGAAACTGTTCCGGTAGATATTGATGCAATGCTTGCTGCGATTACTGATACCATTGAAGGGTTTTCCAATCCTGACATTAAGGCTATCACCCAAACGATTTTCAGTCGTCATACTGATAAGCTGGCCTATTTCCCTGCTGCCAAAAAACACCATCATGCCATTAAAGGGGGCCTTTTATATCATACATATTCAATGCTTCGGATTGCTAAAGGTCTTGCTCAGATTTACAGTTTTATAAATCGTGACCTCTTGTATGCCGGTGTAATTCTTCATGATATTGGCAAAATTAATGAGATGGAATCAGACGAAAATGGTTCAGTTTCTGACTACACCCCAGAAGGAAAGTTGTTAGGACATATTACCCAAGAGATTGTCGATCTGGAATTGACGGGCAGAGAGTTAGGAACCGATGAAGAATGTCTGATGCTTTTAAAGCATATGATTTTATCCCACCACTACGAACCGGAATTTGGCAGTCCGAAACGACCAATGTTTCCTGAGGCAGAACTTCTCCACCATATTGATATGATCGATGCCCGAATGTATACTATGGAAGCGGAACTTGCACGGATAGAGCCGGGACAGTTCACCCAGCCAAACTGGAGCTTGGATGGTGTGAGCTTGTATCATCGAAGTTTTGAGTAGGTGAACGATGGGCGTAATTGCAGAAGAATTCAGACAGATAGCCTGTTATGAATCGGATATTTACGGAAAAATCTTGCCGACTGCAGTGATGAATTACTTCCAGGAGGTGTCCACTAATCAGGGAATTGCCTTGGGCGTAGGGGCCGATTATCTGAGCCAAAAACAATTAGCCTGGTTTTTGGTTAAATACGATATTCGATTTGAAAAAACTCCCGAATATCGAAGCCAGGTACGGGTAACTACAGAAGCAACGGGAATGGATCGTTATTGTGCGGTTAGACAGTTTAAAATAACGGATTTAGACCATAATGACCTGATCGTCGCTGATACCCAGTGGTTGCTTATTAACAGAGAAACCCAGAAAATGGAATCGGTAGATGCTCATCCGGAGTTTATGGTTTATAATTGTTTTGAGAAAAAGGAACCAATCTTTAAAAAACTGCCACGACTTAAAAATCCATTAACTGGCAAAAAATTTGAAGTACGCTTTTTAGATATTGATTTCAACAATCATGTTAACCATGTTAAATATATAGCGTGGGGGATTGAAGCCCTACCCCTTGAAATTGTTAAAACAAAAGAATTGAAGCGGGCTAAAATTGTTTTTAAAGAACAGTGCTTTTATGGAGATCAGGTGGAGGTGCTTTCTGAAGCGGTTGAAGAAGATATTTATCGGATAGAGATTCTTAATCAGCAACAGAAACTTCTTTGCCAGCTTGAACTGACTCTTAAATAAAATGCCGATACTGACTGGATGACGACTGATAAAAGTTGAAATCCCTGCGGTATCGGCATTTTTAAAAGTAAAAATTCAATATAGTTTTTCCTTAATCAGGCCTTTTCGATAAGCCGTAATGAGCATTTCCAGGTCTTCGATCTGCAACTTTAAATCTTTTCCGGTATCGGTATCTCGAACGCGTTTTCGATCAAGCGCTTTTTCAACAACTACAATGGAAGATTGAATATCCAAGCCATCAGCGATGGCTTTTTCGACGGATTCGAAGGGGGCATGACTGATAAGGGTTAGGCCGTAAGAGTTATAGGTCAGTGTGTAACCGGCGATTCCGGTCGTTTTCTGATAAGCTCTGGCAAAACCGCCATCAATGACAAGTTGTTTGCCATTCGCCCGAATTGGGCTTTCACCAGAAGTAGTTTTAACTGGGATATGACCATTAATCATGTGGCCTTCTTCAGGATCAACTCCAAATTCAACAAGGATTTTTTTAGCCAGGACATCATCATTGTCAATCAGATGATAAAAGGCTGAGTAATATTCTTTATGAGGGGTTTTATCAGTGATGAAATAGCGTTCAAAGGTTGCCATTTTATCTTTTCCGAAAAGCGGCGAGTCCTCATGGCACCACAGATACCAGAGAAAATCCGTTTTACAATTCTCTTCATAACGATCAGATTGATTGAAAAAGGCTTCTCTGGCCATCTGGTCGTATTTATCCATCAGAGATTTGCCGGAATAAAGACTGTCATTGATTTTCTTTTTTTTGAAATTGCCGTCTTCATCGACTAGCACACAGGCATGAAAAAGCAGATTATCATTAAAGACTTTATACATACTGCCTTTTGCATACATAAAGCGGATGTGGCGTTGCAGTTTTTCACTGTGTAAAAAGGCATAAATCAACCGCTCTACAACTTTTTTTTCTTCTTCGGTCAATTCAGCGGGACTTGCTGCATCAAGGGTTGGAAATAAAGTGTCGTTCAGTTCATAGGAAACCCCTTCGACAGTTACAGTATGATTTTCAAAATCAATGTTTTTAAGTAGCTGACGCTTTTCCATATTATATTCCGGACGATTGGAGATCAGATTTTCTTCCAATTTAAATTGAATGATAGCAATAGCCTTGTGCATCTTTGACATCAGAGCAACTTCAGCTTCTGATATCGCATCATCGGCAGATATTTTAGGCTGGAAGCGCTCACAAGGATCGTTGGCATAAACTCGGTCAGCAAAGGTAGCCAGCGGAAGAAGATTAATTCCGTAGCCGTTTTCCAGAACGTCCATATTGGCATAACGTAAGGCAATTCGGACTGCATTTGCGATACAGGCGGCATTACCTGCAGCGGCACCCATCCATAAAATATCATGGTTTCCCCATTGCATATCAAGGGAATGATGCCGCATTAGGGTATCCATTACGACATCGGGTCCAGCTCCCCGGTCGTAGACGTCTCCGATAATGTGCAGGTGGTCGATGGTTAGACGCTTGATAACACCAGATATTTCTACGATAAAATGTTTAGCCCGCTCAAGTTTAACCAGACTTTCAATGATTTCATTGTAGTAATCCTTTTTATTAAATCGATGTTCATCTTCCTGCAGAAGTTCTTCCATGATATATGCAAAGTCTTTAGGTAGTGCTTTTCTGACTTTGGAACGGGTATATTTGGAAGCTGAAGCCCTGCACACCTTGACCAATCGGTAGATCGTAAGTTTATACCAGTTGTCAAGGGCTTCATTGGTCTTATCCTTTTGAATCAGATCAATTTTTTCTTCTGGATAATAGATCAGGGTAGAGAGCTCATTAAGTTCTTCAATGGAAACGGTGTTGCCCAGCTCCTGATGGACTTTTCTTTTAATAGCACCAGAAGCGTTTTGCATGACATGATTGAATGCCTCATGTTCGCCGTGGATATCCGTCAGAAAATGTTCGGTGCCTTTAGGTAGGTTAAGAATTGCTTTTAGATTGACAACTTCTCCCACAGCACTGGTGATATTAGGAAAATTCTGCGAAAGAAGTTCTAGATATTTTTTGTTTTCCTGTAACTGAGTTTTAGTATAACCATTCATTTTTGACCTCGATAAATTAGTATTTGATGAATCCAACAATTGTGATAAAACATAAGCTGATTAAATTTTTGTTATTTCGGAAAATGTTAGTTGGAAAAAATTATTTTTAAAAAGTAAATTTTCTACAGTAAATTCATTATACAACGATTTCAGTCAAAAGACCACAAAAACATAAGGATAAAGAATTGATAAGGACAAGACAAAAAAAGGTTTACATGATAGAATAATAAACTGTGACAGGTAAAGTGGATTGGGAATAATTGAGGATGAATTGGGGTTACAGGTGGAATTTATGGAATCGAATTTAATTTCAGCAGTGGAAGCCATCGATGAAAAAAAAGCGCTGGCAGTTCTGCGCTCGGAAATTGAAGCTGGAAAAGATAAACGGGAGTTATCTAATCAGCTGAATTTTGCCCTGCAGCGTGTTGCGGCAAGATATGAGGATGGGGAATATTATATTGCCGACCTGATTATGGCGGGTGAGCTGGTGGCTAATATTTTAAAAATATTAGGAATTGATGCTGAGAATCCGTCAGCGGGGAAACGGATGGGAAAAGTTGTGGTTGGAACCGTATTCGATGACATTCACGATGTTGGCAAAAAAATTTTTGTGAGTATGCTTCGGGCCGAAGGGTTTGAAGTGATAGATTTGGGAACCGATGTATCGATAGATAAGTTTGTCCGGATTATTAGACAGGAAGAACCCGATATTTTGGGAATTAGCGGGATTCTTACCTCGGTTGTTGACAATATCAAAGAAGTAATCGATGCAATAACTGCGGAAGGGTTGCGTACGCCATTAAAAATTATTTTGGGTGGCGCTCTGGCCGGGGAAGATTATTCAAAGTATGTAGGTGCGGATGCATTTTCAAGCGATGCCATCGAAGGCGTTAATATCTGCAAACATTGGATGATCAATGATTAGGTGAGGTCATGAAAAAAATTCTTTATCTAGATATCGTTAATGATATAAAAGGGAAAATTGAAAAAGGAATTCTACGGCCAGGTGATTTGTTGGCTTCAGAAAATGAAATGTCTGAGCAGTATGATGTCAGTCGAACGACTCTTAGAAAAAGTCTGGCACTGCTGGTTAATGAAAAGTATATCTATACTATCCCCGGAAAAGGAAATTATGTTTGCGAGCCTTCAGCTAATCTCTATCAATTTTATTTTGATGAAATCGACAGTTTAAAGGGCGAAGTTGAAGAAGTGAAAATGCTTAGTGTGGGCGTTATCACTCCAGGACGTAAATTGATGCGGGAGCTGAAAATCGGTTCCTTTGAAAAAGTGATTAAGGTTCAAAAATCGGTTCACGTTAAAAATGAGGCAGTTCAGTATGCGGCTATCTTTCTTCCTTATCAGAAGGGGAATCCGATCGTTGAAGATGTCATTAACTTTGCAAATTTTCATGGTGTGCTGGAAAAGGGAAAACTCCAGTTTCAATTGAAAAAACTCATTAATCTTGATATTGTAACACCTCCTTTGGAAGTACGAGAGATTTTGGATATCGATCGGGACGAGGATTGCTTTTTGGTCGCCCAGAATATTATTTCAATGGAAGATAATATGCCCATCTCTTATAATGAGTTTTATATCAAGAAAAACTTTTTCACATTAAATGCCGAAACAACTTTTTAAAAAGTGCTTTACTTTTTGAATGATAACAATTATAATAGAAAAGCACTTTAAGTGATCCCGTGGCTCAGCTGGTAGAGCACTACCTTGACATGGTAGGGGTCGCTGGTTCAAGTCCAGTCGGGATCACCATTTAAAGCATAAGATAGCGGTTCAGCCGCTTTTTTTATTTTTTGGATTAAAATTTACCCCTGTTTTACCCCTTATAGAAATTATCTGACTGGGACCGATTTGTTCGGATATCGTTCTATGCTATTCAAGGGTTTATATTAGGGTGTTTATTAATGGAAGGACGAAAAGTTTATCTGCCCAATCATGAATAAAAGTAAAATATGGTTAGTTATCGTATTTATTTTAGGGGTTATATCAGTTCCCGTACAGAAATAAATATCTTGGTTATCTGTTAAGTCTATTATGGCATTGAGGTAATCAGAACCATCGTTATTGTAAATCCCACATACTAATATTTTCGACCTATTAATGATAGAAAAATGATTTTCAGGGAATAATAAGAATAGAAAAATTAAAACAGAAAGTGAGTGAACAAAATGATGAGATTTAAGTTAAAAGGACCTGGTTTGTTTTTTCTATTAATTTCTTTAGTTAGCCTGCTATTTCTGTTTACTGGCTGCGGTCAAAGCGACAGCAGCAGCACCGGCAGTTCGGACAGTAACTCCACGGCGGAGTCCCAGGGTGATCCTTATGCTTTATATAATAAAGTGGAAATAGGACAGACCAAGGAAGAAGTTGATGAAAATCTTGGGATTACACCGGAAGAACTGGCTTCTGATATCTACATCTATACTGACAAAGATGGATACAGTGTTTCGGTTAGTTTCAGCACCATTTTATCAGATACCGACACCAATGAAGTACTTACCAAAATGATATATGGTACAAAGACAGCTGAATATATCAGTTCGGTTGGCAAAGAAAACGAGATTACTGATGAACAGGCGGCCCAGATTACCGAAGGGATGACCTATGATGAAGTCAAAACTATCCTTGGCAGTGACGGGATCGAACAATCCATGAGCGGTGCTTATGGCGGTGGCGTGACTGTGAGCCGAATCTGGATGAAAGATGGTATCATTTCTGGACTGGTTCTGGAATTCATGGGAACTGAAGGAAGTAGTACCGTTGACCTGATTATTTCGTTATAGTTAATATGGACTGGGGTGTCGGTAGATAACTGTTTTATCTACCGACTTTCTATTCTACCGTCCCTATGTGATACGGCTTTTAAATAACGATGAAGGAAGGATGGGCGTATTTAATTCTAACGAGAAATTTAATTTGAGATCAAAATCCCTGCTGTTAGAATATAAATAGTACAAGTCAAAATGAGAAAGTTCAAAATAGAAAAACAAGATAAAATAAACTATCAGTAAACGGAGGATCTCATTATGGCAAAACACTTTGAAAAACAGTTTAAGCTCGATGCAGTTCAATACTATCAGGATCACAAGGATCTTGGATTGCAGGGATGTGCATCGAATCTTGGTATCAGTCAGCAGACGCTTTCCAGATGGAAGAAAGAGCTGAAAGATACTGGCGACATTGAATGTCGGGGATCTGGTAATTATGCTTCTGATGAAGAAAAAGAAATTGCCCGATTAAAGCGTGAATTACGTGATACCCAGGATGCGCTTGATGTATTAAAAAAAGCCATCGGCATTCTGGGAGAATAACAGAAGCCATCTATCTGGAGGTTTCTGAAAAGGCAGAAATTACCCATCAGGAAGACCGCCGAGTTTCTGTCTCCGGAGTGCTGAAAATTTTAGGCGTTTCCCGGTCCGGATACCGGGCCTGGCTTAACCATGTGCCTTCTGATTTACAGAAACGCAAGGAAGCCGTAAAATTCAAAATCAAAGAAATCTATCATGACTCCCATCAGAATTATGGAGCGCCTAAGATCAGGAAAGAACTGCAAAAGAGCGGTGAAATCATTTCAGAACGTACAGTCGGTAAATATATGAAAGAAATGGGCATCAGAGCTCAATGGATCAAACCATGGACAACGACAACCAGAGATTCAGATTTTAGTCATGAACTTCAGAATATTCTGGATGAACGCTTCAATCCCGAACGCCCAAACGCGGTCTGGTGCAGCGACATAACGTATATTTGGACAACCAATGGTTTTGTCTATCTGACAAGCATTATGGATCTTTACTCCCGAAAAATCATCGCTTGGACGCTTTCAAAAACGATGGAAGTATCTTGTGTTATTGATACTATTAATAAAGCAAAGGCACGGCGCAGTAGAGAACTGCCACTGATTCTTCATACAGATCGAGGCAGCCAATTTGTTTCATAAGAGTACCGAAAAGCAACAGCTAAAATGCAGCGAAGCTACTCTAAAAAGGCATTTCCCTGGGACAATGCATGTATTGAATCTTTTCATTCCCTGCTTAAACGGGAATGGATAAAGCGCTTTAAAATCAGTGATTTCAAGCATGCCTATCGGCTTGTATTTGAATATATTGAATCCTTTTATAATACAAGACGGATTCACAGTCATTGCGATTTTATGTCGCCCGATGATTTTGAAAAACTATTTGCAAAATTGAACAAATCAGATTTGCAATTAGCTGGTTAAGATGAGGATAAACTTCTCATTTTAATTTGTACTAAATCTTGACAGAAGACCAAGATGAATATTCGGAAAAGAGTCAAATGTGTACTAGCAAGGAAACCGTAGATGATGCCGGTGTTTTTATCTAATCGCGATTGAAGAAAAGATGGCAAGATATTATGTGATGCTAAACCTGAATTATTCATCCAGATACAATTAACGGCACATTGTGCCGCCAGACTGTCAAAGAACCCGGTTTTCAAAATGAAAATCGGGTTCTTTGCATAAAGAGAAAAAAATATAGAGAGTCTTTAGCTTTCCGGAGTGCCAGTTTTTTCAGATTCATGGCAGCATATTTAAATCGAACCCAGTTTGCAACTGAACTCAATCCCCGATAAAGCGTATAGCGCATTGCGTGTTTCTCCTTGGCATCAGCGAAAACGCGTTCAATCGTCTGACTACGGAGTGAATACGACTCTTTGCCTAGGGGTGAATGACGGATATCTTCAGCCTGATTGATATAATCCTGCCAGATATGGCGGATAACTGTTTTTTCAAAACCTTTATTTTCGGTACATAAATGTCTGGCTGTACATCGTTCACAATTAAAAGGGATACTCTTATATTCCCGATAGCCGTTTCGATTCGTTGTTGTATAATACAGAGTCTGGTTTTGGGGACAGATTATCCAATCATTGTACTCGTCATAAACATATTCGTAACTTTTGTAATGGCCCTTCTTTGGCATTGGTCGTTTATAAGGGAGGGAAGGGACTCGTTTATCATCAAAAATCTTTTTACAAATCCAGGGTGTTTTATATCCGGCATCGGCGGTAACCGTTTGAACCTGAGGATATCGTTCGATTACTTTTTTATGAGTTCATCAAACACCTGACTGTCATGAATATTTCCTGCGGTCACAACGACATCCAGGATAAAATTGTTTTTATCACATGCCGTATGGGCTCCGTAGGCAAAGCATTTCTTGTGTTCGCCTTTGATAAACATGCCAGAATCCGGATCGGTGGTTGACTCTGTCCGCATTCGATCTTCCGGTAGTTTTGTACCTTTAAATGGTCCTTTTCCGTGATCCCTGCGATCTTCGTTTATTTCCTCAAACAGCTGTTCTTCATATGTCCGGGCTGCTCCCGGTATGGCCTTTTTAATCCGTTTGTTCTGATTGGCATTCGCTTTTATGTGAGTTGCATCGACAAATATCACTTCCGGTTTGAGATAGCCCTGGCTTTCCACTTCATAAAGAATCCAGGTGAAAATTTCCTCAACAACTGATTCTTTGAAACG
Source organism: Eubacteriaceae bacterium ES3 (assembly GCA_030586155.1). Classification (NCBI taxonomy): domain Bacteria; kingdom Bacillati; phylum Bacillota; class Clostridia; order Eubacteriales; family Eubacteriaceae; species Eubacteriaceae bacterium ES3. The sequence continues at coordinate 646,600 of CP130741.1, forward strand.
ATGTTTGAAATTGTAATTGACGGTTGCGAAATGGGGGATGCTTTCATTGAGGGTATAGCCCAGAAACCATCGATAGGCGATATTCATTTCGATTTCTTTGACGGTTTGCCTTAAAGATCGAATTCCGTATAAATGCTGGATCAATACCATTTTGATCAGTACGACCGGATCGACACCGGGTCGTCCGTTATCCGAACAATACAGCTCCTCCACAAAATCATACAAATGGGTAAAATCCACTGCAGAATCGACTTTTCTTAATAAGTGATCTGATGGTACCAGCAGATCGGTATTTACCATCTCGATTACGTTTCTTTCTAGCTTTTCTCGTTTCAGCATCGCTTTATCACCTTTTTGATTTGATTATATCAAAAAAAGCCAGCTTTAGCTGACTTTTTTGACAGTCTGTGGCGGCATATAGCCGCCAAAATTATTTTTTGTACATGCTTTTATTGAACGCTTACTTTGCAACGCCTGATTTGTACAAGCAATGCGAAACCAATGGTGTGTCTTATGCGATCCGTTTAAAAGCGAACAGTGTTTTAAATGACAAAGCGAAACATCTTGATCATGAAATATTTGAAGCGATGAAAGAAGATATGTCCCAGTATATTGTCCGCTATGATGAGTTTTATTACAAAGCAGGCAAGTGGGAGTACCCGCGCAGGGTAGTTGTTAAAGTGGAGAAACCTTGCAATCAGTTCACCATTCAGCATTCCTTCATTGTAACCAATATGGACCTGAAACCTGAAGAAATCCTAAGATACTATCGTAACCGAGGCACTATGGAGAATTTCATCAAAGAAAGCAAGTCCGGATTTGGCTTCGCTTCTACCGGAAGTAAATCCAAAGTAGTCAATGCCAACCGACTGCAACTGCATGTGTTGGCTTATAATCTGTTTAATTGTTTCAGACGATTGGTTCTGCCGAAGAGCATGAAAAAGATGCAGATCGATACCATTCGTTTAAAGCTGCTAAAAAGTGCTTCGAAAATCGTAAAAGCAGCAAGCTATATTTATTTCAAGCTATGCAGCAGTTGTTCCTACAAAGATGAATTTTATAAAACTTTAGAAAATATCAGACAACTTCCGCAGCTGGAATAACAGTAACTGATGATCTTTGGCAACTTATAATCTTGAAAATAACATCTACGGGATTCGTCTACCCTTTTTTGGTTGAAATTCAACCGTCTGTGTATTTAATCCTTGAAAAAGATGTTGTTTCTCGATTTTAAGATTGCTCATAGCTGGATGAATAATTCAGGCTAAATTGTATTATTTATAAAATTATGGGATAGAAGCGTTTTGATTTGCTAACATGAACTTTAGTAAGCGCTTATAATGTTGATAATTAATCAAAATAACTAATTATAATTATTTATATCGATTATAAAATTTCTGTGTTAGAAACATCTTATAAATCATAAATAATGATTTATATTGTTATAATATATATTAATAGGAAATTAAAATGATATAAATGAAAATATTAATCTCGAAGATGTTGATTTTTAAAAATATATAGGAAAAAATGTAATTAATGAATCATTGACACGACGCGTTTATGTTTGATATAATCCGAATAAATGAATAGTAAACACACGAAAAAGGCAAATTCAATGAAAATTGGAGACGCAAAGCTCTGAGTCTAAGGTTTGTGGTTGATTTTTGCAAATTATGATTGTCAAGCTACCAAAAATGGTAGCTTTTTTTGTTTATTTTGCTAGTACTTTAATAAGTAATAGTCTATTTATGAATAATCGATCCGTTTTGCGATCTACAGAGGAGGGAAAGCTTGAGTATATTCGTTAATATTGGAACTGTATTAGTCGGAATTATAGTAATTATTATTGTTTTCCGTCTGATGATTGAGAAAAAAATGTCCGAATCGCAATCAGTATTATGGATTGCAATTGGATTGATTGCAATTGTCCTTGGAGTTTTTCCCAGTGTAATTCCAATGATCGCTGCAAAACTGGGAATATGGTATCCTCCGGCAGTGCTGTTACTAGTTGTTTCAATTGGATTATTATTGATTGTTTTTAGAAATTCAATCGTGGCTTCAATTCATTCAGATGAACTGCATGAGCTGGCAATTCAGATCGCTTTGTTGAAGGATGAAAATAAGGAATTGAAAATGCAGTTAAGCGAAATAAAAACGGAAGAGGTTGATTGTCATTAAAGTATTAGTATGTGGTTCATATAAGAGTGCCTTTCAACAAAAGTTGTGTGCTCGATTGAAAAAGGAGAAACATGATGTATTTGTCCTGACAGGTGAGGATACAGGGGATATTAAATCAGTTCATGTTTTTCAAGATTATAGGTTTGCATTTAACAGCGAAAGTATAACAAGTATTATGAAGAGTGTGACGCCGGAAATTGTTATTTTTTGTGGTGCTCAGGATGAGAGTTATGATTGGGAAAACTCAACAGTATATTTTGTTCAGTATATTTCTGGTTTGATGAACATTCTTTTGTGTGCAAATGCAATAATGGTTAAAAAGTTTATTTATTTATCAACCTGCAATGTTTTCGATGGAAATGTCGAAGAGGTAGTTAACGAAATGACAATCCCGATAGCAGTAAGCGAGCGATCAAAGAGAATCCTTCAAGGCGAGCAGGTTTGCCGAACTAATCTGGGTGGGGATAAGAATTTCGAAACTATAATTGTTCGTTTGCCGGAGATATATGGTATCGAAGGAAGCTACTACACACCTGGCATCTGTGCTGAGATGGCAAATGTTAGTTTAAATCGGCTGATAATAGAAATGGATCACTCCAAAAAATATAATCTGATGCATCTTGACGATGCGGTGGATGGCATTTACAAAGTTATCATTTCGAAAAGTGATGTTCATTTAGAATTACCGGAAGTTGTACATACAGATAGTAGTTATAAATTAAACAGTGTCAGTATGCAGGAACCAATTATTCATTTTACAACCGATGAATTGAATACTCAAAGAGAAATTAAGGAAGTCTTTGAAAAATGCAGTGAGATTACTATTGAAAGTATTGAGGGAGATGAACAACAGGATACGGTTTTTCAGAAAAAAAACTATCCCAAATTTGAATCTTTAACTCAAAAATTTTACGGATTTTCACCCAAGTATCCCCTAGAGGCGGGCATTTGCGATTTTTATAAAAAATTCAGTAAATTAGCCGGTGACCGAAACGGCAATAAAAATAAAAGAATAACCAATCAAACGGAGAAAATAAAAAAAATAAAAAAAATCTTTATGCCGTTAATTGAAACGGTACTTGCATTTATTATTGTCCAGATGTTTATAATTCTGACTCAAAGAGCGGTTTTCCATCAGGTTGTTGATGTTTATCTATTGTATGTCATTGTGATTGCTGTTACGCTTGGTTCGATGCCCGCGGTCATAGCGTTTTTTTTAAGTGTAATAGGGAAGCTTGGTCTGATTTTTACGGACGGAAATTTAATTGAGAGTATTACGAATTATGAATTGTATCTATGGATGATTCAGCTATTCCTGATTTCAATTTTGACAGGCTACATTAAAGATTACTACAAGCGGATGATGTCAAATATGAAGGAGGAAAACATTTATTTAAAACATGAGCTGGAGAGTGTTAAAGAAATTAATACCAGCAATGTCGAAGTGAAAAATGTGTTTGAAGAAAGACTAGTCAATTATCGGGACAGCTATGCTAAAGTATCCGAGATGTTGTCTGAATTAGATGAACTGGAAGCAATTGCGGTTATGTTTAAAGCAGCACCCGTTATTGCAAAAATTATCAATAGTCCAGATGTTGCAATCTATATCTATGAGTCAAAATATGATTACTGTCGTTTAATCGCAGCAACTACTGAAACCGTACGAAAAAAGGGCAAAAGTTTCAAACTGCAAAACTTTTCTGGTTTGTCGGAAACAATAAAAACCAAGGGCGTTTTTATGAACCGGACGTTGAAGGCTGGCTATCCAATGCTGGCATCTGGGACCTATAATGAGGAAAAGCTTGAAGTTATCATTATGGTTTGGTCAATGGAAATTGATAAAATTAATCTGCATGTCAGCAATATGTTAAGTATGGCCAGCAAGTCAATAGAGCGGTCAATGTCTCGAGCCGTAACTTATATGAACTCGGTTAAGCAGGATGCCTATATTGCCGGAACCAACATATTGGAAACGAAAGCATTCCGAAATATGCTGGAGATTTACTGTCAGGGGGAATATGAAGGGATTTTAGAGTACTCTTTACTGATTGTATTATTTTCCGAATTTTCAGAAGAACAGCTTTTTAAAAAGCTTGATCATGTGACACGGGAAACAGATTATTTGGGACTTGGAACAGATGGGAAAGTTTACGTTTTACTGACAAATTCTAATGAGCTTGAAACAAAAAATGTGATTGGGCGGTTTGCTGAAAATGGGATAGATGTTGCTTCAGTGAAGCGTGAAACGGGTAAAACGGTGGATGAAGTCTTTACCAAAGTCTTAATATAAATTTAAAGGCGGTAAAAAATGGAAACAGCGACAATTATATTAAGGATAGCAGTAATATTGAGTGCCGTTATTACATTAGGTTATGTAATTGCCATGTGCTTAAAAAAACAGGTTAAACGGGCGATGCTTGTGGGTGGAATGATGATAATTTGCCCAATTTTAGGGCCCTTCATTTTTGCGGTGTCATATTTATTAATGCAGATATTTAAACGAACAAATGTCGCTTTTCTTAGTCGGGAGGAATTAAGTTTTAATAGAGAGAAGGTCAAAGTTCAGTTAGGCGATGATCTGCAGCGTGGCCTCAATAAGGTGCCGGTGGAAGAAGCGTTGCTGGAGTCAAGCAATGAGAATATGCGACGAGTTCTTCTGGATGTTTTAAAAACTGATATTGAAGGGGCCGTTCCAATTCTGGTAGATGCGGTAAACAGTGAGGATAGTGAAGTTTCACATTACGCTTCATCGGCATTATCGGACGTTTTGGCAAAATTCAAACGCAGTCAGAAAAAATATGATGAGCTTTATTGGCAAAATGAATTCGATCAGGAGCTTTTGAAGGACTATACTCAGTTGGTGCTTAAATACTTGTCTTTTGGGATTCTTTCGGATATGGAACAGAACCAGTATCTGGATTTATATGAGAAATTGATGCGAAAGCGTCATCAGGACTTCAAAGAAGGACTGGCAGCGGAAGAATATGAGGAGTGGATTCTTTTGTTGGCAAAAAGTGGTCGACCAGAGCAGGCTAACAAATGGTTGTCTCTGCTTAATATAGCTCATCCCGTTCATTTGGCTACCTGGAGAGCTAAGATCAAGTTTTATTATGGACAGCAAGACTATGTCTTGTTTGAGAAGACAATCAGAGATATCAAAAATTCTTCTGTATTTTTAGATGCTGAGACATTGGAGATTGTCAGATATTTTCAGTTCATTGATTAGGTAGGGGTAATTTGTATATAAAAAGTGTGTTGGAATTAGTAGTTGTGTTCGCCGTTTATATGATAACAATTTTTGGTCTGGCAGAGATTGTTGCCAGACCATTTACAAGAAGTAAACGGTTAGTGATTCGCTATTTGATCGATTTGATTGTTGGGCATGTTTACATCGTCAACATGATGTTTTTGTTGGGATACATAAATTTGATTTCGCGGTCAGCTGTAATAATTGCTTTACTGCTGGTAGCAATTCTTATCCGATATATGATTGAACCCAAACGGATTAATGCCTACTGGCTTGAAAAGTTTAGAGTGTTGACTCAAATTTTTGCCAGAGAGTATGGTGTTCGATTGGTAGTTCGAAATACAAGAAGAACATTTGACTTAAATATAAGAGCTAAGTTAAAAAATATCACGATTAAAAATTTGATTGAGGGCATATTTGTTGCCGGTGTACTTGGGATCCAAATTTATTATGCAAGTTATCAGACTTTAAATTTTATTTCTTACGGAGCCCCTGATGTTGAAGTCCATTTATACTGGATTCAATCACTGGTCGGGGGCAAATTGTTTCCTGCAGGAGTATATCCTTTTGGTATGCATTGCATCGGAGCTGCCCTTAGCCTTATATATGATATTCCAGCGGTAATAATTGCTAGAATGCTTGGCGTTGTGGCATCGACTTTTATTATGCTAAATTGTTACATCTTTATCAGCGAGATTTGCAAGCTGAGATATGTTGCGGCAGTAGCCATGATTTTTTATCTTCTAGGAAATTACGGTACCTTTTCAACCTATTCCCGTTTTCAGTATATGATTACGCAGGAATATGCCATGCTGTTTTTGTATCCGATGGCAATTTTTTTGTATCGATACCTGAAAAAGAAAAGAAGAGCTGATCTGTTTTATTTCGGGATGGCATTTTCCTTAACGCTGTCCATTCATTTTTATGTGACTGCGATTGCCCTGTTTTTATGTCTGGCGGTCGGCATGGTATTTATTATCCATATTATAAAAAACAAACTGTTACTGTCTCTGTTAATTACCGGGATTCTCAGTACATTTATTGCCATTTTACCACTTGGAGTTGGGTTGCTTGTCGGTTATGAGCTTGAACAGTCCTTTCAGTATGGCGCAGCTGTGGTTACCAATGATATGGGTCTATACGGCGGTGAAGAGGAAGAAAAAAATGATCTTACACTAGAAAAACCATATAAAATAAATGAGATTGGGGAGAAAGTAAAGCAAATCCTGTTATCTTACCTCGTTACGACAAAGCAATACTTCCTTTTTTATCTGATTCCTATGGCTGTCATATTTATCAGCGGTACGATTAGATTAGTGATAAATGCTTTTAATAAAAGAAGTGACTTTGATTCGCTTAGATCAATTTCAATTCTTGTATTTGCACTCTTGCTTTTTGCTCATGAATTTGCAATTATTTTCGATTTGCCAGTTATTTTAGATGCTCAGAGGAACGCGATTTTTTTGGCTTATCTCAGTCCGGTACTGCTCGCACTATCAACAGACAGTATCTATCAGTGCTTTAGTGAAGTAAGGTGGCTTTCACGTAGTGTAAATATAATCATGGGCCTTTCTCCTGTTCTTTTAGTTTTTCTGATTATACAGTTTGAATTTGTTAAAGACCACGGATATATCTATTATTTTCAGACAAAAGGTGCTATGGCTGTGATGGAGGATATTATTCATAATTATGACCAGTATATGTGGACGGTAGTATCGCCAGTTAATGAAACAAGCATTGTTTATAATAATGGCTATCATTATGAATTAGTCGAGTTTTTGTTTGAACAGGAAGATTATGACGAAGATACAGAAATATTTATTCCCACACCCAATGTTTTTTTTATTATCGAAAAATTACCGATCGACCGTTATGGTTATGGCTTTACTGCTGATGAGATCAGGGAGCTTGACAGAGAGCCTGTTTCCTTTGATTTGATGATGGAAGACATCACCGGTGAAGCTAAACTTGATGACTATTATCACGAGCAAAGGGCAAAACTGATGTCACGAATCTATTATTGGGCACAAGTTTATCAGGTCTTGTTTCCGGACGAAATGACGGTTTATTATGAAGATAAAGAGATCATCGTTTATCGCCTAAGACAAAATGCCTATGCCCTTAATAATTTATCAATTGATTATAAAAATTTGGCCAGAGAGGAAAGTGAAAATGAGTAAAGTAAGTTTGACGAGAAGTGGTGTTCTGATTATTGTTCCTGCCTACAATGAAGAAGAAAGTATCGGTCCGTTTCTTGAGACCAGATCATTATCACAGATTGCAATGCAGGCAGATTGGCTGATTGTTAATGATGCTTCAACAGATCAAACTGCAGTAATTGCTGGTAAATATGACGTAAAAGTGATCAGTCAGGTTTATAACATGGGCTATGGGGCAGCCCTTCAGCTGGGATATAAATATGCCGTTGAACAGGGTTATGAGTATGTTTTGCAACTGGATGCCGATGGACAGCATGATATCAGGAATCTAGATCTGGTGTACAAACGATTAACGGATGAAGAAAATCCCTATGATATAGTTATTGGTTCAAGATTTCTGGAAAAAAGTGTATCTTATCCTATTGATCCATTGCGCAAAATGAGTATTTTGTTTTTTCGAACTGTGATCAAATGGGTGGGAAAGGCCGATATTTCGGATCCAACCAGCGGTTTACAGGGACTTGGCAAAACAGCATTTGAATACTATGCAAAATTTGGTCAATTTGACTACAAGTATCCGGATGTCAATATGATTATGCAAATGTTACTGCAGGGCTTTAAAATTGCAGAATGTGAAGCGATTATGCATCCCCGAAAGGCGGGTGTTTCTATGCATGTAGGAATTTGGAAGCCATGCAAGTATATAGTGCTGATGTTTCTCAGTACAATCAATGCCATTGCCAGAAACAACTAATGGTGTTGTAAAATTATGAAAAGCAGATAAAGAAGACAAAATGAAAGTGGTAACAGCATGAAAGAACCAATTTTTATAGGACAACGTCTGCGAAAAAGAATTTTTACAGTTATTACGGTAATTCTTTTTCTGTTACTTATTATTTTTCAGGTGACCGGCAATTTTTCTTTTATTCGCTATCACGATCCGGAAGAAATCTTACTGGAAGAGATGGAAAATGCTTACCTGGATGAAATGGCGCTAGAAGTAAAGTCTCTTGGTGGCTTTACTTCAAGTGTTGATCCAGAGATTCTTGTGATTAACGAGGAATATGCACAAAGTAATATGGAAGTATCGGCGATTCTTGAAACTCTGGATTGTATGAAAGTCAAATATATGTGTTTAACACGAGCTGAAGTTCAAAGTCAGAATTCTTTGCAGATACCGAATTCGATAGAAACTGTGATTATTTCGGGTGATACCGAAGGGGATACACTTTCACAAAGTCAAATTGAATGGCTAAATCAGAAGGGTATTAATTTTATTTATACTTCAATGCCGAAAGCTGCGGGGATAGAAAAAAATAATCTTTATGGGCTTATGGGCATTAAGGCTTTAAATGGGATTATTGAACAGGTGGGTATGCGTTTTACCGATGATGTTTTTCTTGGCGGGCTTCTGGAAGTAAAAGATATTAAATATCAGCTGGAGGATGTTGAGTTAATGGCGTCCTGCAAGGAATATGCTTACGGTTTAAAGGTTAAAGATGAAGAGGTTGTCGAGCGAAATGAACAGTTGCCGCCACTGTTGTGGAGGAATACCTATGGTGACAGCAAAGTGTTTGTGGTAAATGGAGACTACTTTACATCGAATATGGGCTATGGCTTATTGACGGCCATGCTTGTTTCACTCCATGGCGATAACTATATGTATCCGGTGGCAAATATGTCGGTTATGATATTTGACTCCATTCCTTATGATGGCTTGGCCAATGAAGAATTGCTGCAAGAATTATACAGCCGGGATTCTTTGCAGTTTCAAACAGATATTCTGCTGCCCAGTTTAATCAGTACTTGTCGACGGTTGGATATTATTCCGACATTTTATACCTCATCAGATGAAACGTTAAGACAAATGGATTATTTTCGCAGATCAATCCTTGATTTGCACGGGGAGTTGATCTTTTCAGAATCTGCCCAGGTCAGTGCCAGGGATATCTCGATTCCCGAAGGAAAAATATGGGACCAGTATCCTGATATACCGGTTATTATAACTGGATTCGAGAAAAGCGATGCCGATATTTTACGGCTATATTCGATCAGTTCAACTTTTGGTGCAATTATCCATCGCGTCGATACAGCCGAAGTGATTGTTCCCGAAACTGAAGCCGACAATTGGGTAAATGTTGAAAAAGAGTTTTCTAAGTATATCGCCTTATATCTAGATGATTTTGCGCCTCTTGAGGAATTAACAGCATCAGATGCGTCGATACGCTTTATGGAATATCGTTATATGATGCCGACAATTACATATGAAGAAAATAAAATTTTAGCTAAAATTGATAATATGACGGACCAGGCAAGTTTTGTGCTTCGTACGGATAAAGAGATTGAAGAGGTGGATGGCGGTCAGTATTATGAGATAGATGAAAATGCTTATTTAATTGAAACAACGAATGAAGAATTCTCAATTCAATTAAAAAATCCGGAAAACGATATCTTTCAGGGGAATTTTTTAAGTGTGCAGAAGTGAAACTAATAAGTTAGTCAGGAAACGGATAAAAAATGAAAATATGTATGATTGTTGAAGGGGCTTATCCTTACGTTACTGGGGGTGTCTCGAGTTGGGTGCATCAGGCGATTACAGAAATGTCTGAACACGAATTTGTGCTCATTACGTTGGGTGCCAGCCGAAAAGAAGAAAGAAAAATTAAATATCGAATTCCTCAAAATGTAATTGGGGCATATGAGTTTTTTTTACAGGATGAGGTTGAGGTTACGGGAAATAAGCAGGTGCGATTTAAAAAGCGTGAATATGAGGCTTTTGAAAGTCTTTTTTTCGGTGATGGTGCAGACTGGGAAACCGTAATGCAGTATTTTAAAGTGCATCCAACTTCGCTAGATGCCATGCTGATGGGTAAAGAGTTTTTAAAGATGGTCATGTCCTATTATCGATCCAATTTCAAAAGGGTGGTCTTTTCTGACTTTTTATGGACCATGCGTTCCATCTATTTGCCCTTATTTTCGATACTGACATCTAAGGTGCCAGAGGCCGATCTTTATCATTGTCTGTCAACCGGTTATGCCGGGGTATTAGGGTGTATGTGCAAGTATTTTTACAATAAACCCTTGCTAATTTCCGAGCATGGCATCTATACAAGAGAGCGTGAGGAAGAAATTATTAAGGCGGATTGGGTAAGAGGGATTTACAAGGATCTATGGATTAACCAATTTAAAAAATTTTCTGATATATCTTATCAGCAGGCTGATACTATTACGGCCCTTTATCCAGGAAACCGAGATTTGCAGGTGGAATTTGGCTGTCCGCCTGATAAAGTCAGAATTATTCCCAATGGCATAGACGTTAAAGATTTTGAAGGTATACCTGGAAAAAATTCCGATGATCCATATATTAATATTGGAGCAATTTTGAGGGTGGCACCAATCAAAGATGTAAAAACGATGCTTAATGCCTTTGCTGCGGCAAAAAAGCGGAATAATCGACTTAAGTTATGGATTATGGGGCCTCTAGATGAACAGCCGGAATATGTTAGAGAATGTCAGGATATGGTTTCCTATATGGAAATCAGAGATGTTGTGTTTACCGGGCAGATTAATATTAAAGAATATATTGGCAAGATGGATTTTTTAGTGTTGAGCAGTTTAAGTGAAGGCCAACCGCTTGTTATTCTGGAAGGTTATGCAGCAAAAAAACCATTTATTGCTACCAATGTCGGCGACTGCAAGGGTCTTATTGAAGGATATCAGGATGGCTTGGGAGATGCTGGTGTGATCGTTCCGGTAATGAATATTGCAAAAATGGCAGAGGCCATGCTATTGCTGGCGGAAAAAAAGGAGATGCGCTTAAAAATGGGCGAAGCGGGCTATCAGAGAGCCTTGAATTATGGAAAAAGTGAATGCTTTAACAGCTATCGGTTACTGTATAAAGAATTAATAAAAAATAGTAAAGGGGGGCAAAAAAATGGCGGGTATCGGCTTTGAACTGAAGAGAATTTTTAAACAGGAAGGTCTTAGCAGTATCTTGGCAGGTGCCGCATACAGTACCCTGGTGGTTATTGGTCCGACAATAATGGTTATGCTGACACTTTTGATTTTATACGCGACGGTTGGATATTTAAAGATATCCTATACAGAAAGAGAACTGCTTTCGTCGACAATTTTATATATATTTGTCTTTGGACTCATTATCACTGGGCCTATTAATGCCGTTATGTCGCGATATATAGCCGATAAGTTTTATGAAGAAAAATATGAAGATATTTTACCTTCTTATTATATGGGACTTTTGATTTGCATGGTTATTGGGGCTATTTCCGGTGGGATTTTTTGCTATCGTCTGATAACAGTGGGAGAATTAGAAATCGTTTATGTGGCAATTGCTTATCTGATGTTTATGGCATTGATTACGGTGTTTTATTCACTGACATATTTATCGGCAACCAAGGACTATAAAATTATTGCTATGGATTTCCTGATTGGTATGATTTTAGCCTTTGTTAGTGTACAGTTTTTGAGACTTGGATTTGGGCTTACGGTGCGCTTTGCAATGCTTGCTGGACTACTAATCGGCTTTAGCATTATTGCAACACTGCAGATGGCTTATATTAGACATTATTTTGTGTTCAGAAATAAAAATTACATGGAATGTCTAGGTTACTTTAAAAATTTCAAACGATTATTTTTTGGAACACTGTTTTATACTCTTGGTATTTATGTACATAATTTCGTATTCTGGACTACACCAGAGCATTTAGTTATTGCCGATAGTTTTGTAACCTATCAGGCTTATGATATGGCGGCTTGTTTGGGTATGTTTACCAGTATCTCAGCAATGGTTATCTTTACCGTTATGGCAGAAACAAATTTTCATGAAATATATCAGAAGTACATAGAATCGGTCATTGGGGATACGCTGGAAAATATTGAGCTTAATAAAAGGAAAATGTTTCGATTGCTGGTTCAGCAAATAGGGTATGTTGTAAGGGTTCAGGCGGTCATTTCAATTGTTATTTTTTTATTGGCGATTGTATTTTTACCCGATTACGGTTTTACCGGCCTCGAGATGACAATGTATCCAGCACTTTCGGCGGCTTTTTTCGGTATTTTTATAATGTACTGTAACATCATTTTTTTATATTATTTTAATGACAATACCGGAACCTTTATGACGGGCCTTATCTTTTTATCAGGTGTACTGGTCGGAAGCCTGATTACCAAAAATCTGGAGCCACAGTTTTATGGTCTGGGAGCTTTTGCTGGTGCCCTTTTGGGGTGGACATATAGTTTTTTCAGAATCCGCTATCTTGAGAAGAATTTTGACTATCATATTATGTGCAACAGCAAAATATTTGATAAAAAGCGTAAAAAGACAAATGTGACAGATGGTCTGCTGGTTCATAAAAAAGATTCATATAAACAGAGGAAGACTTCAAATGTTGGTTAGTATCATAATTCCTGTTTATAATATGGAAAAATATTTAGAACGCTGTGTAAAAAGTGCGCTCGCACAAACCCATCAGGAACTACAGATTATTTTGGTTGATGATGGCTCAACTGACGATTCGCCAGCAATGTGTGATGAATATGCGGGAATGGATTGTCATATTAATACGATTCACAAACAAAATGCCGGTTTAGGGTATGCGCGAAACACAGGGCTGAAAATGGCGAAAGGTGTGTACGTTTTTTTTCTTGATGCAGATGATTGGCTGCCGAAAGATGCTATTGAATTATTGGTGCATAGTTCGTATAATGCGACATTTGATGTAATCAGAGGTGTGCATTATATTCAAAAGGGGACAAGTTCACAGTTGGCAAAGTTTACTTTTTCAGAGGGTGTTGTCAATCGGAATGGGAGTATAGCTGAAAAGGAGCGCTATCGGCAGATTAAAACCAGCAGTACATTTGGTTATGCCTGGGGTGCTTTGTTCAAACGTTCGTTTTTGTTGAAGTATAAATTGGACTTTGATGACAATCGAAAGATTTTTTTAGAAGATACTTTATTTAATTTAAAATTATTTGCTAACAAGCCCAAGTATTATGTGATTTGTAAACCTGTTTACTACTACTTGATTCAAGAAGTATCTTTATCAAGTAATTCTAAGCAAGGCGATGATGAAAGGTTGCTTTTGCTTCTAAAAACATATACAGAATATCTCAAAAATATAGGTGCTGAAAAAGAGAATTTAGATTTAATCGTACCATTGCTTGCAAGACATTTCTGTTTTTGTGTGGCTAAAAGTTTGACTTTTGAGAATAGTAGTTTTAAAACAGTTAAAGAAGTAATTATTACGTTTGGAGAAAATAGTGTTGTCAGCAGTTTGTTGGCACAAAAAGGTGCCATCAGATACTTGAAAATGATATCCAGTAAAGCAGAGATGTTATTCTACGCCTTTTGTCTTTTCTTTTTAAAACATAAGGCATGGGGATTTCTGGCGATGTTATTTTTAGTATTGAGGCCTTTTCTCAATCAATATATTAAAACCCATCTGAAAGTTTAGGTTTTTGATTAGTAAAAGTTATTGAGGTAAAAAAAGGATGTTAGTTACAATTATAATACCAGTTTATAACATGGCGTTATATTTAAATAAATGTATGCAAAGTGTGTCAAATCAAACATATAAGGAACTACAGATTATTTTGGTTGATGATGGTTCAAAGGATAGCTCTCCGATAATGTGTGATGAATATAAAAAAAATGACAACCGAATTGAAGTGATTCATAAGGTCAATGGGGGATTGGGCTTTGCCAGAAACAGCGGAGTGAAAAAGGCAAGAGGAGAATATATTTTCTTTTTAGATGCAGATGATTGGATTCCCGATGACAGTATCGAAAAACTGGTCGCGGTGGTTAAAACTTATCCCTATGATATCATAAAAGGGCTGCATTATTTAGTGAAAAAGGATAAAACAACATTAACTGTCTATTCATATTCTTCTGGTGTTGTGAAACGAAATGGAAATAAAGAAGAAACTGAACGCTACCAGAAAATAAAAACTAAGAGCACCTTTGGCTCTGCATGGGCGGCACTGTATAAAAGAACATTTTTGATAGAAAATTATCTGCAATTTGACGAAAATAAAGTCATTTTTTTAGAGGATATGCTGTTCAATCTAAAAGCATTTTCTCATCAACCTGAATATTATGTACTTTGCTATCCTGTCTATTATTACCTAGTTCGTCAAGGTTCGATAATGAACAGTCGACGTAAAAATTTGTCAACCCAACTATTAAATTTAAATCGCTCTTACTGTACTTATCTGCAGGAAAGGGGATGGGTAGAGGATAACATGGATTTGATCATTCAACAGTTGGCAAGGTATTTTTGCTGGTCGGTTTCTGATACAACTGCAGTGGCAAAAAACAAATTTTTGGAAACAAAGGCAGTCATTGAGGAATTTGGTAATGATCAAGCAGTTGTTAAGATTCTGTCTAAAAAAAATGTGTTAAAGTATTTAAAAAAAATGGATAATAAAGCGGATGTATTTTTTTACAGCGTTTGCATGTTTTTGTTAAAATATAAGTATTTTAAAGCATTAACGATGATGTTTGTAGCAATTGATCCGATCATGAAGCGGTATAAAAGTAAAAAGACCAGAGCTTAGTTTAGAAGATGAGGTGAATCGTTGAAAAAAAATAAAAGGGCGAATAACGCTGACAGAACGTATTTTAAAAAGATAATACTACTCTTAACGATTTGCATGTTTAATGGTTTTAT
Source organism: Eubacteriaceae bacterium ES3 (assembly GCA_030586155.1). Lineage (NCBI taxonomy): Bacteria > Bacillati > Bacillota > Clostridia > Eubacteriales > Eubacteriaceae > Eubacteriaceae bacterium ES3. The sequence goes on from CP130741.1 coordinate 661,878, forward strand.
TTTGCTGGCACAGTCAGTTTTTTGTGCAGATGCAGAAGTTGAATCAAGACAGAATGTTAATGGGGATGTAATTTCTACACTGGCTACAGATGCGACTTCTAACAATGGATTGATAATACCGGATGCAGTTATTTCTTTAGATGATTATCTGACAGGAAAACGGACAAGTAGTCTTTATCTTGGGCAATATGAACAGGATAATAACCCGGATTCAATTGAAGGCATTTTGTGGCAGGTGCTTGAAAATGATGAAGGGATACTTTTCTTGTTGGCAGATCGAAATATTGATACAATTCAGTATCATCAAAAATATGAAAATATTACTTGGGCTGAGTCTTCCCTTAGAGAATGGCTAAACAGTGATTTTTATGAGAATGCCTTTAGTAAAGCCGAACGAACCTTAGTCAAGCTGACAAAATTGCCCAATGATTCAAATACTGCTTACGGGACCACTGGTGGACTTGATACAGAGGATTATTTCTTCCTTTTATCAATAGCGGATGTCTACAATCAAGATTATGGATTTTCTGATAGCGCATCAAGAATGGTGATTAATACGCATTATACGGGCAGTCGGGGAGCAACTGGTAAAGAATTGGGGGATGGATTCTGGTGGCTTCGGTCTCCCGGCAGAAGCAACAGAGATGCACTGGTTGTATATTTTGATGGTTTTACAACTAATTATGGCTATAATGTCGATTTTGTAGGCATTGGTTTACGTCCGGCATGTAATTTTGATACAGCTAATATTATGATGTTACGCAATTCAAAAATAAGTCAATCGGATGCAGTGGGATCACAGCTATTTGAGATTATTAATTCAGAAAATAATCAGAATGAAAATGAGACAGTGGCTTATGTTCCAACGATCTGGAACGAACAGATGCTATTGACAATAGATAAAACAGACGCAATATTTTTGAATTCTCATGTTTCGGAACCTGAAAGAAGCTATACTTACAATTATGATGCAGTGATAGAATCTAATATTGATAATACATATATTTCGGCAGTTATTGAAGATGGAAATACACATCATACATTATATTATGCAAAATTGAAAAGCATCGCCCAAAAAGAAGATTTAACCGGACAGGTGACCCTTACCTTGCCAGAAGAACTGGAAAAGGGCGGATATGTATTACGATTATTTCTGGAAACTTGCAATGAAAAAAACAGGGTGGATTTTGCCAGCGAATTTGTGACAATACCGGTTTCTGTGGAAACAAATGAAAATATCATAAGCCTTGATAATTTTGAGCAAAGCGAACGTTCGACGGAAGAAAATAGTCTGACTGCTTGGGATAAGCGGTTAATTACTCGATTTTTAATGGTTACTGTGGTGATCTGCGCTGTTTTGGTAGCTATGTTTTTATGGTGGATAAAAAAGAGGAGAAAAGCGAAAATAAAAAGATTATAATAAATATAAACGACTGGCCAGAGTTTGAGATAAGTGGCTTTAAACGAGCTAGGATAGTGTCGAGCTAGACGGGGAGATAATCTATGAGAATATTAGTAACTGGTGGTTTAGGTTTTATTGGCAGTCATACTGTTGTTGAATTAATAAAAAATCAACATGAAGTTATTATTGCCGACAATTTGCTTAATAGTAAATTAGAAGTATTAGACCGCATATATCAAATTACTGGCGTTCGTTCGCTTTTTTATCGGATTGACGTGACGGATGAGGTAAAAACAAAAGCGATATTTGAAAATAATCATTTAGACGGAGTTATTCATTTTGCAGGTCTAAAATCGGTAATAGAGTCAGTTTCCAAACCGTTAGCATATTATCGCAATAATTTAGTTTCCACGATGGTGCTGAGCGGCCTCTGTTTAAAATATAAAGTTGCCAGATTTGTATTTAGTTCATCAGCAACTGTCTACGGTGAACAGCCGTCACCCCTAAAAGAAGATATGACATTGATGAAAACCACAAACCCCTATGGTGAGACCAAAGCAATGAGCGAACGGATTCTTCAGGATATAGCTGTAGCTAAAAGCGATTTTTCAGTGACATTATTGCGCTATTTTAATCCTGTTGGTGCTCATAAAAGCGGCTTGATTGGAGAAGACCCAAACGGAATTCCCAATAATCTGATGCCTTTTGTAACAAAGGTAGCGAAAGGTATCCTGCCTAACCTGAATATCTTTGGCAATGACTATGATACCATCGACGGAACCGGTGTAAGAGATTACATTCATGTTGTCGACTTGGCCAAAGGTCATGTGGCAGCAATAGAAAACACATCATATGGCGCAAATATTTTTAATTTAGGAACTGGCAAAGGGACATCGGTACTGGAGCTTGTAAGTACTTTTATCAGAATAAATGACATAGATGTGCCCTATGTGTTTGTCGAAAGACGGGCTGGTGATATTGCTGTTTGCTATGCCGATACCGAAAAGGCAAAAATTGAATTGGGATGGGAAGCCGAACTGACACTTTTGGATATGGTTCAGGACGCATGGAATTTTGAAATAGCAAAACATTTTAGTTTAAATGAAACTGAATTAGGAAATCAATAATCACTTTGTTACGTTGTTTAGAAATATTCTAATAACAGTTTAAATTTAAAATGTACTACGCAATTATTTTGTGTTGAAGCTTGATTGTGATCCTGTATCTCAAACTCAAAGAATCTAAATGAATATTTATTAGAGTGGTGTAAATTATGCATAAAGAAATGAATTTATTAACGGACTATGAAATTAGACAACATAATATAAATGAGAACTCATCTTTCGAGATAGCGTATGTCGATCCCGAAAATCTTTTTCTTCCTGGTAGAATTGATATTGCTGCAAAGTTAGCCTTTATAGAAGCATATGAGACTGGAATAGGAATTTCTGAAGCGGAAGAGTTATATAAAAAACATATCGAAGCATTTACCAATGGCAATTTTTATGAATACGGAAGCAAAGAAAAAAATTCTTATGAAAAATTTAAAGAATCTTTCATTAATACGATAGAATCAATTAAAAACGACGGCTTTAAAGAAGATGTTTCTATTATCCCTGTAGGTGCCGCAAATGTGGCATTTAATGGCGCTCACAGAATTGCATGCGCTATATATTTTAAAAAGAAAATAAAAATAATAATATTTCCGCATGTGAAAAGAAATTATGATTTTCAATTTTTCAGAAAACAATTGCTTGAAGAAAAATATATTCTTCAAATGATCAGAATATTTTGTAGATATAAATCAGATGTTTTTTTGACACTTATTTGGCCAAAAGGATATTCAAATAAGAAAATTGTTCTTGATGAATTAGAACAGAGACATGGAATGATAGTCTATAAGAATCAGTTTACGACAAATTTTGAAACATATGAAGAGTTTATACATAAAATTTATGCAGATGAGGAATGGATTGGTAGCGAAAAAGACAATTACATAGGTGTGACAAAAAAAGCTCTTTCTTCGTTTGAAACACATGGAAATATTATTGGAATTCTTGTCTGGGGAATGGACATTGGAACATCTTCTGAATTTAAAGAAATAGTCAGAATGAAAATGGGGCAAAAGAAAAGAACACTTCATACAACGGATTCTCTGGAAGAAACGAAAGAAGTATTTTCGCTTTTTTTTGAGTTTGGAGATAGTGTTGGTGGAATAAAATCGGGTAATATGTTGCTTTTGAAAAAGAAAATTCGTTTTATCATTTCGTGTTTGATTATCAAGATCAAAAAAATAGTGGGACTCCCCTGTTAGCTATAGTAAGAAGGTAAGAATGAATAATGAACCAAGAGTAAAGAATTCTATAAGAAATATATATGCAGGATTAATATTTCAGATAATATCGTTGCTGATGAATTTTTTGGCAAGAACAGTATTTATTAAGGTATTAGGGGTAGATTACCTTGGTGTAAACGGACTTTTAACGAATATCTTTACGATTCTTACATTTACTGAACTGGTCTTTGGTGTTGCACTCAGTTACAGTATGTACAGACCAATTGTTGACAATAATATTGAAAAGATAGGTGGAATATTTAATTATTACAAAACATTATACAAAAAAGCTGTAATAATAATTGGAATAGTTGGTGTCTGTATTATTCCGCTTCTTCCATATATGATAAATTCAAATATTGCTACAAAAGAAATAATATTATATTACATTATATTTTTGATAAATATAGTAATCTATAATTATTTCATAATAAATACATATTTAATGATAGCTGATCAACGCAGGTATATAATCTCAATGGTACGAATTGTGGTAGATGTTGTTTGTTTTACCGTGTTGATAGTGGCAATTATCTTATTTGAAAATTATCTTTTGTATCTGCTGTTGATTACCATAAAAACGCTGATATTTTCTGTGATAATACACATTTTGTTAAAAAAACATTATCCATTTGTTAAAGAAAATTTTTACGTCACTGAAGTAGATAAAAAAAGAGCAATTATGAATATAAAAGATCTTTTTATATATCGATTTTCAATGGTAATGTTGAATGGTACCGACAATATTCTCATTTCAGTTTTTGTCAGCACAAATATGGTGGGGGTTTATTCGAACTATATAATGGTGATAATGGGACTTGACGCTCTTGTTGAAGTAATATATTCTGCTGTTTCTGCCAGCATAGGTAATCTGGCCGCAGAAAAAAATAATGAGTCATTGGCAGAAATGTTCAGAATGGTGCAGGTTGTTTCAATCTGGCTATCAGGGACGATATCGGTGTGTTTACTTATATTATTCAACGATTTTATTATTGTTTGGATAGGGGCGGATTATTTGTGTGCTGGAGGAACGGTAATAATTATTATCGTGAATTTCTATCTAGCATGTGTTAGGGATTCTATGAAAATGTTTATAGAAGCGCTTGGATTGTTTTCTAAAGTTAAATATATGACGTTAGCAACGGCGGTACTAAATATTGTTTTTTCTGTTTTTCTGGGGTATAACTTTGGTATAACAGGAATACTTGCAGCAACGGCAATTTCAGCGATTCTTACATTTTACTGGTATGAAGCGGGAATAATATATAAAGCAATGAACTCAAAAAAAAATTGGGAGTATTTTCTGCTGCAGATTATAAGTATCGTACTGATAATTGCAAATTTTATCATTACAAACAATGTACTTAAGTTATTTGAATTCAATGGCGTTACAGGTTTTGTTATAAAAATGGTTTTATGCTTTGTGATTTGTAATTCAATATATTTTGCAATATTATTCAGAACAAAAGCAGTGAAATATTTAGTTAAGATAATTTTCAAGACTTTTAAATGCAGTTGAGATATTTTTCAACAGTTGCAAATAGTTTTTTTCGGAATCGAATGCCAAGCAAATTCTGCAAGCGATGTTTTTAAGTTATCGGTAGTTGTCAAGATAGTTGGCGGTTTTTCTTGAATTAACCGACTGACTTATTGGTTGTATTCGTTTCATCTTTTTCGGGATTTAACCATACTTCGTTTTCCAGAGACCACTTGCGAATATTTTTAGTCCAGCGGTTGGGATTATTCTGCCGTGCGGCCTCATAAACAGCTGTACGGTTTGAAAAAATCTCTTTATCCATGCCGGTATGCCGCTGATTTGGGGTCAGGAAATTAAGCCCACTGTGGCAGTGTTCAAAATTATAGTAATGCGTAAATTCGAGAACCCATTGTCTTGCTTCCATGATTGTTTTAAAGCCCTTGTAAGGGTAATCAGGACGATACTTACAGGTTTTAAAGATGGATTCGGCATAGGGATTGTCATTACTGACTCTCGGTCTGCTTTTGGATGAAATGTTTAGTGTAAGCTATAAATACAGAAAGTTGCAAAAGCAAAATCCAGAGTATTGCAAGCTGCAAAATCCAGAATAATGCAAAAATCCATTGCGGGCAAAACTCAAATCAAATATCCTTGTATCTGACCAAAGAACAAGGAGGAAATGGAGAATGCTCACAATGGATCAAATACATGATATCAGATTTCGGTTTTATGAGAAAGGGGAAAATATTTCACAAATCGCTGAAGCACTGCACATGGACTGGCGGACTGTCCGCAAATATATTGATCAGACGGATTTCAACGAACCGGCACCCAGGCCGGCAGTTGAAAAAAAATTCTGTCCCAAGTTAGAACCTTATAAAGCGATCATCGATGAATGGCTGCTCAATGACAAATCTGCTCCCAGAAAACAGCGTCATACCGCCAAACGGGTGTTTGAACGTCTGCAGAAAGAAACACCCGGTTTTGACTGTTCCTATCGGACCGTTGCCAGTTATTATGCAGAAAAACACAAAGAAATTTTTAAACAGAACCCAAAAGCATTTCTGCCACTGGTACATCAACCAGGCGAAGCGCAGGTCGATTTTGGCACTGCTGAATTTTATGAAAATGGCCGCAAGCTGACCGGAAAATACCTGGAGGTCTCTTTTCCGTACAGCAACAAAGGTTATCTTCAGCTGTTCTACGGCGAAAACATGGAATGCCTGCTGGAAGGACTTGATGCCATCTTTCGGCATATCGGGTGTGTTCCGGCTGAACTCTGGTTTGACAACACAAAAGTTATTGTTACGGACATTATCCGTGGCGGTGGGCGTAAACTCACCGAAAAATTCGAGCGTTTCCGGGAACATTACGGTTTCAAGGCAGTCTTCATGAATCCAAACGAAGGCCATGAAAAAGGCAATGTTGAGAACAAGGTCGGCTATCAGCGCCGTAACTTTCTGGTGCCGGTTCCGCACTTTCTGTCACTGCCGGATTATAATCGTGGTTTGTTTAATCAATGCGAGGAGGATGCACAGCGGGATCATTACCGGTACGATGAGACGATTGAATCGCGTTTTCAGGCTGATCTGAAGGCATCGCGCGAATTGCCGTCTGTTCCTTTTAATCTTAATGGGCATAAGACCCTGAAAGCCGACAAATGGGCAAAGGTTTATCTGAATAAAGGCAGGCATGCCTATTCAGTGGCCCCTAAATATGCCCAGTGTTCGGTTCATCTGGTACTGACGTCAGCTGCTGTTATCATTCAGGATGAAAACTTTAGAGAAATCGTCCGCCATCGACGATTATACGGTGACAGCAAACAGGAACAGATGGACTGGCTGCCCTATCTGAAGCAGTTATCTCAGCGACCACGAGCGGTCAAATATTCGGGAATTTATGAAATGATGCCCGAAACCATGCGGTCTTTTTTGGCCTCCTGCTCAGACAGTGAAACCGCTCAGGTCATCAGACTGCTTTCAGAACTGACCAATCGATCCGGTTTTGAGAGCGCTCTGAATACAGTCGATCATGCCATTGCCTGTCAGGTAAAGGATGCTGACAGTCTTGCAAGTCTCTACCGGAGGCTGTATGCCGATGTTCCTGAACTTCCGGCCATGAATCTGCAGCCCGGAATTCCTCAAATGCAGCCGCTGATGCCGAATCTGGATGCTTATGACCGGCTACTTAATCAGAAGGAGGTTAGCCCCCATGCTTGACAATGAAATCTCTGAATGCTGCCGGAAACTGCGTCTCAGCCGGAACCTGGCCGAATTGGCTCAGACTGCCGAAGGTGACAGTCATCAGGAATATCTGTACCGGATTCTCAGCGAGGAACTCCAGTATCGGGAGATCTCCCGGACTGAAAAGCTGGTCAACAGTGCCGGATTCTACAGCCGTCAGACTTTTGAAGGCTACCGCTTTGACGAAATCACGCTGCCTGCGGATCTGACCCCTGAAAGCCTGAAATCACTTGCTTTTATTAATGACCACAAAAATATCATCATGTACGGCGGTACCGGAACCGGTAAAACCATGTTGTCAACCGCCCTTGGTGTGGCAGCCTGCCTTCAGGGTATACCAGTTAAATTTTTTCGAACAGCGGCACTGGTCAATAAGCTTTCTGAAGCAAAAGCAGCCGGAACATTGACTGCTTTTCTTAAAAAACTGAATAAAGCTGAGTTGCTTATTCTCGATGAATATGGCTATGTGCCGCTGGATCGGACGGGCTCCCAGCTGCTGTTTGAGATTATCTCCGACTGTTATCAGAACAGAAGTATTATTCTTAATACCAATCTGGAATTTTCCCGATGGGTCAATGTCCTTTATGATGAACAGATGACGGCTGCCATGCTGGATCGGTTGCTGCATCACTGTCATCTGATTTTATTCCCGGGTCCCAGTAACCGGATGCGAGAATCCAGCATTAATGACTTATATCGATCGATTTCGGAGAATCAGCCGAAAAACTGACAAACATTGCCTGCAATGCGGTAATTTCTGCTGAAATTGCTTTGTATTTCAGTTTGCAAAACTATGGATTTTCCAGAATGCAACATTCTGTATTTTTCACTTGCAACTTTCTGCAAAAAGAACTTGCAAAAAACAGGATGAAACAATTCCCAGTTTTTGAAGGGTTTCCATCAACGAAGCTCCTTTCATCGGACTCCCGTTATCGGAATGCAGAACCAGCGGCTGTTTAGCGGTTGAAATCGTTTCTGAAAGCGCTGCTTTTCGAACAAGTATGCTGGCATTTTGTGCGGATTCTTCCGGCCAGATTTCCCAGCCAACGATCTTTCGACTGTAAAGATCCAGAATCAGATAAAGATAATAGTGAAACCCCTTTACCGGACCCAGCAGCCACGTGATATCCCACATCCAGACCTGATTCGGCCCTGTTGCTTTGTGGCTTGTGATAGTGCGCTTCTGAGGTTTTGATGAACGACCCCGATGATTATTCATGCCGGCTTCTTTCATCACACGGTATATGGAAGATTCGGATGCAATATAGCGCCCCTCCTCATCTGCCAGACGGGGAACAATCTGACTGGGCGGCAGACTCTGATATTTTTTCGAATTCACGACTTTTATTATCTCTTTCCGTTCTGCTGGTGTCAGTTTATTGGAGGGAGTTGGCCGAATCCCAACGGGACGCTGATCTTCCAGCGGTGTTGCCGGATTTTTCCAGCGTGAAAAAGTACGTTCGCTGATGTTCAGCTCACGGCATGCCATAAATTGGCGGGCTCCGTTTTGAATGGCTACTTCGATTAAAGCAACGTAAGCGTCCAATAAACACATGGATTTAAAAATTGCCAAAAACATGAGAAAATAGACTCAAAAAATAACTTTTAGTGTGTTCAGAGTGACTCTGAAAACACTAAAAGTAAGATTGGAGAGTTAATAGTGGCACTGATGAAAGTTACCAATCACGCCATTCAAAAGGAAAAATGGCAGACAATGATCCAGGAGCGCATAGAAAGTGGATTGTCGATAAAAGCATGGTGTGCTAAAAACCAGGTTTCAGAAGGCAGTTATTATTACTGGCTCAAAACAATCAGAGAAGATTCATTGTTGAGGGCAGGTACGCTTGCGGTTACCGGTGGCACAGAGTTTGCAGAACTTTCTAGGAAAGCTACGGAAAGTAAAAGGAAATCAGATGGAGTCTGCGCAGTTATCCATTTTCAGGAGATTGAGCTCGACATTTATAATGGCGCTGATTATGAGACACTGGAAACGGTGATTCAGCTCATCAGACAATCATGCTGATTCGTTTCTCTGAAGATATTCGGATTTTTATAGCCTGTGGCTATACTGATATGCGACGGCAAATCGACGGACTGGCGGCCATCGTTCAAATGAACTTTCAGCTGGATCCATTTCAAAACGCCCTTTTCTTGTTCTGCGGTAAAAAACGGGACCGAATGAAGGCACTGTTTTGGGAAGGCGACGGATTCCTGTTGCTCTACAAGCGGCTTGAAAGTGGTATGTTTCAGTGGCCAAAATCAACAGATGAAGTTAGAGAAATTACCCCACAGCAGTATCGATGGTTATTGGAAGGACTCTCCATTGATCAGAAGAAAGCCATCGTCAATGTTAATAACAAGCGTTTGCTATAACCTCTGAAGCCCTTATATTTAGGCTGTTTCAGAGGTTTTTTCATGGTGAATCAGACCAGTTTATGGTATAATAAGATCATAAAAAATCGATGAAAGGGTTCAGGTTCAATGGTTGAAAAAACAACTGACAATACAGTCCTGCTTGATGTGATCAGGCAGCAGAATGAAACAATTGCAGCGCTGAATAATACCATTGAACAGATGAATGCCGACTCAAAAGCACTTCGGGAACAGCTGGATTTTTTAACCCGCAAGCTGTTTGGGAAAAAGAGTGAAAAAACATCGGTGATATCGGGACAGATTGTTATGGAAGAGTTGGCTTTTGGTCAGTTTGATGAAGCAGAAATCGAAGCCTGCGCAGATGAGCCTGAACCTGTCATTACACAAAAGAAAACCCGTGCCGGTTACTCCCGTGAAAAAGCGCTGGCCAATCTGCCTGAAGAAGACCGGATTTATTCACTACCGGAAGACCGTCAAATATGTCCTGCCGACGGAGCTGAACTCAATTATGCCGGGAAAAAATATTTGCGGACAGAGATCGAACATCTTCCGTCAACGTTAAAACTGGTTCACATCTATCAGGAGACCTGGGAGTGTCGGACCTGCCGTAAAGAAGGTCGGCCTTACCACATTCAGGCGCCAGCGAACGAACCGTTGCTCCAGCATTCCATGGCCAGTCCATCCAGTGTCGCCTGGATCATGTATCAGAAATATGTCAACCATGTGCCGCTATACCGGCAGGAAAAAGACTTTAAAAATCTGGGGATGGAACTTTCACGAAGCACCCTGTCCAACTGGATTGTAAAAATATCCGATGAATGGCTTGGCGCCATGGTATCCCGGTTTCACGAAAAGCTTCTGCTGCAAACGCATCTGCATGCCGACGAAACACCGATCCAGGTCATGAAGGAGGAAGGGCGCCCCAATAGCGCTAAATCTTATATGTGGGTATTCACCTCCGGTTCACGGACTGATCAGTCGATTCGAATTTTTAAGTATCGGACCGGACGGGCCGGAAAGAATGCCACAGAATTTTTAAGTGGCTATCAAGGATATCTGCATACCGATGCTTACTCAGGATATGGCGTTGTTAAAAATGTTAAAAGGTGCCTTTGCTGGAGTCATGCACGACGTTACTTTGTCGATGCCATGCCTAAAACGACTAAAAGCACAGACGCTATCCTGCCGCAACAGGGTATTGCCTACTGCAACAAACTTTTTGAAATTGAAGAAACCCTGAAAAATTTAACGTCTGAAGAACGGCGAGTTCAGCGTCTAAAACAGGAAATCCCTGTTTTGGAGGCCTTTTGGGCGTGGGTTGATACCAATCTTGAAGTGGTGTTATTACGGTCTAAAATTGGTAAAGCTTTGCAGTATGTAAAAAATCAGAAAACTTTACTGATGACATATCTGGACGACGGGGATTGCGAGATTTCTAATAATCTTGCTGAAAACAGCATCCGCCCCTTCACGGTAGGAAGAAATTATGTACTCAACTAGGTTATGTGCTGAATATGAAATAAAATATTTCTGGAAATTAAATTTTTCGAAACATCAGCACATAACAACATAAGCATATCTTGCTATTATAAGCAAAAAGGAGACAATGCTTATGGACTGTGAAATGAAATGTAATGATTCGTTAATAAACTTTGAGGTCTATTTAAAGGAAAATGGTTATTCTAAAAATGTTATTCCGATGTATATACGAACAGTTCGGACATTTTTAAAAACCAATGAACTATTCTGGTCTTCATCAAAAGATACTGTTGAACTTAAATCTAATTTTTCAGATTATCTGAAAAATCAGCCATTGAATAGTCAAAAATCTATGATTCAGGCTGCGCTTCATCTTTTCTACTATTTTATTAGTGGTGAACAGTTTAACAGACGCCTCAATAGTAAGGATTTTAATTTTAATCCGTTGATTGAAACTGAAATTGAACGATTTCAAAGGTACTTAAAAGAAGTTGCCGGTCTCAGTAACAATACAATCATTTCTCAATGTAACACCATCAAAATATTTCTTTATAGCAATTTTCAGAAAACAGAATTTTCACCTGAGAAAATAACGGCTGATCTTGTTCGTATTCATTTCACCCATACGCTTGGCCATGTTTTGCCATCATCGAAGAAAACAATCATTACCAGAATAAGGAGTTACATACGTTTTCTTGAATTTAGCGACGGATTCAGAGCAGATGAAATATTAAAATTGCCGATGACATCTCCAGTCTGGCGTCGTTCAGGGTTGCCCAAAATTTTAACCGATGACGAGTTGAACCGTCTTTATAGTGTCTATGATCAAACAGAGCCGACAGATATCCGCAATTATGCAATTCTTCGCAGTTTAAAAGATTTGGGTTTGCGTTGTTCAGAAGTTGCAGGGTTAACGTTAGATGATATTAACTGGCCTCAGGGAACAATGCGAATAAAAAACACCAAATCTCATTCTGAAAGATTGCTTCCATTACCGGCAATGACTGGTCAGGCACTTGAAGCATATTTGTTAAAGGTTCGCCCCGTAACCGAAGAGCGAACTCTATTTGTAAGGTTTAAAAATGAAACTGGTTTTCCAATGGGAGTATCGCAGATCCGTCAAACTGTAAGAAAAGCAGCAACCAAAGCTGGGCTTGAAAATTTTACGGGTACTCATATGTTAAGACACACAACAGCGAAAAAAATGATTAATAATGGTACCAGTTTGAAGACAATTGCAGATATTCTTGGGCATGAATCCATTGAAACGACCAGCATTTATACAAAAGTCGACATTGTTCAGTTACAGGAAGTGGCTGGTATATGGCCTGAGGTAATAAAATGAACGCTCATCTCATTACCAGGCAAGTAGAAGACTATATTGCTTACAAAAAAGGTCTGGGCTATCAGATCAAAGTAGAATCGGGTGAATTAAGACGCTTTGCTGCGTACACTCAATCCATTGGCTACGAAGGTTCATTAACTGTTGAACTTGCTTTTCAGTGGGCGATGCTTAAACCCGAATATTCACGCTGGTACATGGCAAGAAGGATGGAGACAGTCCGGACATTTGCAAAATATATTTGTGTTTTTGATCCAGATGCACAAATGATTCCCAAAGGTATGTTCGGGAAATGTCATGGCAGAACAACTCCTTATATTTTTTCTACCGAAGAAATTTGCACCTTGATGAAAGAAGCAACAAAGTTATATTCCCCTGATGGGCTGAGACGACTAACCATAGCAACCGCAATTGGTCTTTTATGGGTTACTGGGATGCGGCCGAATGAAATCTGTCAGCTAATAAATAGCGATGTTGATTTGGTAAATGGTCAAATTCTTATAAGGGAAACAAAGTTTTTTAAAAAACGGCTTCTTCCTTTAGATGAAACAACCATTGCTGCACTTAAAACATATGTAACAAACAGAGATCAACTTCGAAAATATTTTTCGGATGAACATTTTCTGATTATGACTGGTGGTCAGCAATTGAAGTTACGTAATCTTGAGTATGCAATGCAACTGATCAGAACAGTGCTTTTATCAGAAACCCAGAATTGGGTGCATCGACCACCCAGACTTTATGATATCCGCCATTCATTTGCATGCCATACTTTGTTAAAATGGTTAAAAAGCGGAATTGATGTAAATGCCAAAATACTTTATCTTAGCACTTATCTTGGTCATGTTAAGGTAGCCGATACTTACTGGTATTTGACGGGTACCCCAGAGTTGATGGACTTTGCTTCTTATTCTTTTGAATGTTTCTTTTATGGAAACGTCGGTAAGCATGATGAAAAGTAAAGATTTTCAGAGCCTGCTCCAACGCTATTTCGTGGAAAGACTGATTAATCAGCAAAGGGTTTCCCCTTGTACCATCGAATCCTATCGTGATACATTTCGAATATTCTTGAAGTATATGCATGATGTGCAGCATATAAAATCAGATAAAATACAAATGGAAGATCTCAATGCTGATACTGTTGTTGAATTCCTGAATTATCTGGAAAAAGTCAGAAAAAATCAGGGAAAAACTATTAATAACCGTCTTGCAGCTATAAAAGCATTTATGGATTATGTTTCCTATCAATTTCCAGAATCTTTGGAATTAGTTCGTAGAATCAAAGCCATTCCTTTTCGCAACATCGATAAAAAAGATATTTCTTATCTTACAAAAGATGAAATAGATTGTTTGCTCAATGCCTGTAATATCAAAAATTCAGAGGGTAAACGTGACTATCTGATGGTGTTACTACTTTATAATTCCGGGATAAGAGTATCTGAAATGATCACTATCCAGGGGAAAGACATTATTATTTCTGATAATGACCGCAGTCATTTAAGGATTATGGGAAAAGGTAGAAAAGAACGAATCGTTCCTTTGTGGCAATCAACTACAAAATACCTCATTGAATATTTGCAGTTCAATAAAATTTCGGATCATGACTATCTGCTGTCTGGCAGAAATGTTAATCATTTGACCCGTTCGGGCGTTCGTTATCGAATTGACTGTATTGTTAAAGTCGCATCAGAAAAAAATTCGAAATTAAAAACCAAAAACATAACGCCACATGTATTTCGCCATTCAACAGCAATGAGTCTGCTCCAGGCAGGCGTTGACCTTTCCACAATTGCAATATGGCTTGGACATGAAAGTATAGAGACGACTCACAAATATATGGTTGCTGATATAACGTTAAAAGAAAAAGCGCTAGACAAACTTAATGAACCCAACGTGAATCAGTCAAACAATCGATATCATGCTACCGATGATATTTTGCAATTCTTAAACTCATTATGATAATTAGGTTATGTGCTGGACCGATAGAAAAAACGTCTGACGAATCAATTTTTGCCCAGTTTCAGCACATAACCTAGTTGAGTACATAATTTCTTTTATGTGCTTAAGCACATAAAAGAAAGAACTGGCTTTTCGCAGGCAGTCCTGACGGCGCGAGTGCCAGTGCGATTGTTTACTCGATTGTTGAAACTGCCAAAGCGAATCAATTGAATCCCTATAAATATCTGGAATTTTTATTGAAAAAGCTTCCAGCGATTCCATTCCATGAAGACAAAACTCTGCTGGATCAGCTGCTTCCCTGGAATGCTGATGTTCAGACTATGTGTAAAGTTTAATAGTGTAAATAGAAAATGGCGGCTTTTAGGCCGCCATACTTATTTTTTGTACATGCTTTTATTGGACGCTTACAAAGCAACAGCGATTTTGCGATCTGAGGTTGGGATCATTCGTCCTCGGGCTCCCCCCAGATCGCTTGTGCCTTTTTTCTAAGCACCAGTAATGCTGCTGTTTCAGCCAATGCTGCTTCCTTTCGCTTCAGTTCGCGATTGAGTTGGGTCACCTGTTTTTTTGATTCGCTTAGATCTTTTTTAAGTCTCTTTGATTCATTGGCAACACTCCCATTGGCATTGATGCAGGCATCCCGCCAGGCTTCGATTTGTTCAACATAAAGGCCTTTTTCACGGCTATATTCAGCCAGCTCAGCCTGATTCATACGGGCTGTTTCCAGGACGATCAGAAATTTATCCTCACTGGACCAGTCTTCTGAAGTTCCTGTTCCCGAGGGTGCTGCCATTCCGGACGCTTTTGCCTGCTTCTTCCACTTGAAAAGTGTCTGCTCTGAAACACCGGTTTCATTATGCAGCTGGCGAACTGATTTGCTGATCGGCGGCAACATCTGCTGGATAATATGTTCTTTGAATTCATCGCTATATTGTGTCATGTGATACTCCTATCCTTTTCTATATTTACTATAATATAGTATATTCAATCACCTGACAACTATCCTAACACATAGTGAATTGATGGTGGTATTACTTATACTACTCATGTTGAGAATATTGGTTGGCAGGATTATGTATCTAATGGTGTTATGGCGGGTACTTCTGGTCGGGGTTTGAGACTTGAGGGAGTCCGAATAAAATTGACTGGAAACGCAGCGAATCAGTATGATGTTTATTATCGTACTCATGTTCAGAATATTGGTTGGATGGCTTGGGCTTCTAATGGTGCTGACTCTGGTTCTGCGGGGTATGGATGGCGTTTAGAGGGTATTCAGATTCAGTTAGTTCCTAAGGGGGATCCTGCACCTTCTAATGCTGATGCAGCTAGTAGTGTTCCTTTTGCTCAGGCTGATTAATTTGAAAATAAAAATAAAGACTTGTATATTTAAGTATGCAGGTCTTTTTTTGAAAATAAATATTGAAAATTTTATCAATAAAGCATGATTTTTCCCGCGGATTTCCCGCAAATTTGATTAATTTTGATAGTTTTATAAATTCTAAAATGGCTTTAAATAGCCAATATACTCACTTTAAAAACACTACTTTTCATTTGGTAGGGGTCGCTGGTTCAAGTCCAGTCGGGATCACCATTTATGAATCATAACGCCGTTTAGGGCGTTTTTTTATTTTTTGATTTTCACATTGCAGGTATAAGTAGTTAGGTGTAAAATTTTTTTAATATTGTATATAAACTTTGTTAGCTATCGAGCTAAACTAGTTAATAAAATGAAAGGACTTTAAGCAAGAAATCTGAAGCGTCAAAATAGCGAGATTACTTGGCTTAATGATTGTAAGAAGAAATGAAACAGATCACATCAAATGAAGAAATCAACAGATTAAATGCAGAAAATCAGATGTTTTTGTTATATTTTTCAGGGGAAATGTGTAGTGTGTGTCATGATTTAAAGCCCAAGGTTGAAGAAATGCTGATGAATTACTCTGGTATTGACGTGGCCCAGGTTGATATTAAAAAAGCAGCCGCGATTGCTGCAAGTTTTCAGATATTTACTGTTCCGGCCGTCATATTTTTTATTGAAGGTAAAGAAACGATACGTCAGGCAGGTGTTTTTAGTATGACAGCGCTTGAAGAAAAAATAGCTAGATATTATAGACTTCTTAATGAGTAGAGATAAATAATTTGTAATGGCTGTATAATAAACAAGAACTGAGATGCGTTGAGAAATCTTGAATTTGACTGACGCATTATCAAATATGTCTATATTAGTCTAAATTGCGGTTTCTGACCGCTTTTTTTTATTTTTTTCTGACAAGGAACTTTGTCATCAAACAGAGATTATAAATCACCATAAAAATAAAATATTTAAAGGTAGAATCAACTTTTTTTAAAAGCCTATGATAAAATGTATTAAAATGCCAGAAAGGAAACGTAAACAATGAAATTAATCCATCTGTCAGATCTGCATATCGGAAAAAAAGTCCATGAATTTTCGATGATTGAAGATCAGAAGTACATCTTAAATGAAATATTAAATATTGTTAAAAATGAAAAGGTGGAGGGGCTTATTATTGCCGGTGATATTTACGACAGACCAGTTCCCTCGGCTGAAGCCGTAGATTTGTTTGATGACTTTCTGACTGACCTGGCAACTCTCGAGATTCCGGTTATGATAATCAGCGGCAATCATGATAGTCCTGAGCGGCTTAATTTTGGCAGTCGGATTATGGGAAAGCATCAGGTATATATTGCCGGGCAGTTTAATGGCCAACTTGAAAAAGTTACGTTTAAAGATGATTATGGTAAAATAAATGTTTATCTGATGCCTTTTTTAAAGCCGGTGGTCGTCAACCGGAAATTATCGCTGGAAACAAAGACTTATGATGAAAGTATCAGAGAAACACTTAATACAGTAAAAATTAATCAAACGGAAAGAAATATTCTGGTTGCCCATCAGTTTGTTACCTCAGGTGAGAAGAATCCTGAGCGATCCGATTCAGAGGTTAAGTCTTTAGGGGGAGTCGATAATGTGGATGTGTCAGCATTTGATGCCTTTGATTATGTAGCCCTTGGTCATATTCACCGCCCCCAGCAAATGGGGAGAGAAACGGTCCGTTACTGTGGATCACCTTTAAAGTATTCTTTTTCTGAATCTAAGCATCAGAAGTCGGTGACCCTGCTAGACTTTCAGGAAAAAAGCAACTTAAAGCAAAAACAGATAGAACTTCATCCGCGCAGAGATTTAAGGGAAATTCGCTGCTCTTTAAGTGACTTAGAAGCTGGGAAAGCCCTGGAAGAAGTATCTGCTGATTGTTATGTGCATATAATCTTAACCGATGAAGAGGAAATTATTGATGCTATTGGAAAGGTTCGTCAAATCTATCCCCACGTAATGATTCTGGATTTTGATAATTGCAGAAGTAGAGAAAACGAAAGTCTCAATAATCTGACCAGTGAAGATTTAAAAGAAAAATCTCATCTTGAGCTTTTTTCAGACTTTTACATGAATCAGAATAATCTGAAAATGACAGAATCACAAATAAATATCTTTACGGAAATTATTGAAAAGCTCAAGGAGAGAAGCCTGTGAAACCGATAAAACTTACGATGAGCGGCTTTTGCCCCTATGCAGATACGGTTGAAATTGATTTTGATCTTTTTGACGGCAGTGGTCTTTTTCTGATTACCGGTGAAACCGGTGCCGGAAAAACAACAATATTTGATGGGATATCCTTTGCCCTATTTGGAGAAGCCAGTGGTGAAAACCGTGGCAATGATATGCTTCGTAGTGATTTTGCCAAGCCGGAAACACCGACATTTGTTAAACTGGTCTTTGAAGATAAGGGGCATACTTATGAGATTGAGCGAAATCCAAAGTACTATCGCCCCAAAAAACGCGGAGACTCGGGTGAAATGACTTTGCAAAATGCCAATGCCAGTTTGATTTTACCAGACAATGGGGTGATTTCTGGCGCTCGTGAAGTAACAGACCATGTTGTTGAGCTGCTGGGGATTAATCATCAGCAGTTTAAGCAGATTTCGATGGTTGCCCAAGGTGAATTTTTAAAGCTGCTCTTTGCTGATAGTGACGAACGCGGCAAGATTTTTCGGAAAGTTTTTGGCACTGAAATTTATGAAAGAACTCAAAAAGAACTGAAAAATAAAATGATTAGCCTTAAAAAAGACCTGGCTGACATTGATCAATCTATTCTTCAGTATAATGACGGCATTATCTGTGAAGGCGAAAAAGAAGAAGCCTATCTAAATCTAAAAGATAGTGTTTACGGATTGCCGCAAATGCTGCTACTGCTTAACGAGCTGATTGAAGAGAGCAGCAGACAGAGAAAAGGATTGTCAGAAGAAAATATAATGCTTCAGCGCGAAATCAATAAGTTGGTGGAGCAGATTAGTAAAGGGGAGCAAATTAACAGCTTGTTTGAAGAGCTGGAGATTGAGACCAGTAGGTCGATTAGACTTTCTGAGAAAGCTGATGCGATCCAAATTAAAAAGCAGGAGCTGGAGTTGGGGAAACTGGCGCTTTATCAGGTTAAGCCTGCCTTTGATGACTATGGGCGCCTGGAAAAACAGCAAAAAGAAATCGAAGCAAATATTGAGAAAAACCGACAGGTTATCACCCAAAGTCTACCGCTCAAAGAAAGAGGGAAAATAGAACTCGATAAGCTAAAAGACCAGGAGCCGCAACGTGAGGTCTTAGCTACCGAAATAAAAAATCTTGAGGCCAGTTTGCCGGAATATGAAAAACTGGCGGAAGTCAACAGTAGACTGCATGAACTTGAAGGGGAAAGAAAAAAGCAAAATGAACGGTTATTTGAAGGTGGTAAATTTTTAAGTGAGCAAAAAGATCGAATTGAAAATATCCAATTAGAATTAAATCCCTTAAAAGATGTTGAAACCAGAAAAATAAGACTGGAACAAAATCTGGAAATTAAACAAAAAGAGCGCGCCGATCTGCAAGAAATAATCAAAAATATTAAAAGCGGCCAGGATATTAAGCAAGAATACAAGTCAAAACAAAAAGAATGTCAAGACAAAGAACAAGACTATAATTTATTTAAACAGCAGTATGACGAACAGGAACGCCTTTTTTATCGGGAACAGGCAGGGATACTGGCAGAAACGCTAACAGCAGATGTGCCCTGCCCGGTTTGCGGATCAATTAGCCATCCGAATAAGGCGAAGAAGGCAGCTAACGCCCCTAGTCAGGAAAAGCTGAACAATGAGAAAAAAGAACTGGAGAAAATTCGCACTGCCTGGACAAAATTAAGCGAAATCTGTAATGGACTTAAAACTAAATATGAGACCAGGCGTGAACAAATAAGAACAGATGCCGGGAAACTAAATTTCGACGTATCTTTAAAGGGGCCGGAAATTCTTGAAGCAAGCAGCGAACGAGAAACTAGCGTAAACGCGGCTATTAAAAAACTCCAGGAGGAACTGGTAGCGGCTCAACAAGCAGTTTTATTAAAACAGAAGCTTGAAAAAGAAACAGAAATTCGTCAGAATAAAGTCAATTTGAGTGAACAGGAAATCGAAAAAATTAAAGCGGCAATTGCTCAATTAGAAGTCAACGCTACCGCCATAAAAACTGAAATTCAGGGTTTTAAGAAACGGTTGGAATTTTCTGAACAGCTAGAGGCTCAAAAGGTTTTAAAAGAAAAACAGAAAGACCTGAGCCAAAGAAAAGCGGAATTTTTAGCGGCACAAAAGACTTATCAGGCGATTTGTGATCGGCTCAATCATGAAGAGACTTTAATGAATGCTAACTCTGACCAGCTTGAAAAAACACTTGAAGAAAAAGAGTTGGCACAAAAGCTACTTGAAAAAAAACTTATGGAGTATGGTTTTAACGAACTAAAAGCTTATGAATCGGCGGTCATGTCAGAACAGGCCTTGAAGGAAAGAGAAGTAGAAATTAATCTCTATAATCAGGAGACTAATGAAATCCAGACAAGGATCAATCAACTGAAAAAACAGATTGCCGGTCAGGAAAAAGCTGATATCCAGAAACTTAAGAATAATCAGCAAGACTTAAAAGAAAAACAGATTAAGCTTCAGGGTGAGCAGGCAAACGTTGAACATATTATTCAAACCAATCAGAAGATTTTACAAGAACTGCAGGTAAAATCCCGGGAAAGAGATAGTATTGAAAAAAATTACAGCGAAATAAAAGTACTTTCCGATACAGCAAATGGCGATTTAAGCGGCAAACAGAAACTGGCATTTGAGCAATACGTTCAGGGCGTTTATTTCGATATGATCTTAAAAGAAGCTAATAAGCGTTTCGGCTTTATGAGTGGCAACCGTTATGCATTAGTCAGGAAAGAAGGGAGTGCCGATAAAAAAAGTAAATCCGGCCTGGAAATAGATGTTAAGGACCGGCATACAGCTAAAAACAGAAGTGTGAAATCTTTGTCCGGAGGAGAGTCGTTTAAGGCTTCTCTATCGCTAGCATTGGGACTTTCAGATGTCGTTCAGAATTTTTCTGGTGGTGTACAGGTTGAGACCATGTTTATTGACGAGGGTTTTGGAACCTTAGATAGTGAATCTCTAGAAACAGCTATGGGTATCCTGGCTGATTTGACTGAAGGAAACCGATTAGTCGGTATTATTTCACACCTCGAAGAACTTAAAAGCAGAATTGATAAAAAGATTGTTATAACTAGAAATCCTCAAGGCAGCAGCATACAGGTTCAAGCCTAGATGTCGAGTTAAATCCTAATTTAGAGATGAATTTATAAGGAGCCGATGATGAATGGACTTACTAAAAAAATATTCAAATGCATCTCACCACCGGGAGATGGAGATATCCGTGGAGATCGGGAGAGGATTCTCGATGCCTTGAGTCAGGAATTTGGACAAGTACGTTTACCTGAGCGGTTGTTAAAAAAAATATATCCGCTGTGTCGTGATGCCAACTGGCAAATTACAGTGACATTAATCAACTTGGATGAATGTTGGCAGATTATTCATATTGAGGCAGGAGATCAGACGCATCGTCATTTCGGTTTTGCAGCTGATTTAGGCAGTACATCAGTCGCAATGCGTTTGGTTGATTTAAATAGCGGATCAGTTATGGCAGAGGATAGCCTTTTAAACGATCAGATTCAGTTTGGTGACGATATCTTGACACGGATATTTCATGTTAAAAATCGAGATGACCAGCTGCTTAGAATTCAAAAGGTAACGATTAATACGCTGAATGCCCTAATGACTAAACTGGCAGCAGAAGTAAATGTCAGGCTTGAAGATGTGACGATGACAGTGGTTGCAGGTAACACGACGATGATCCATTTTCTGATGGGTGTTGATCCCTGGCCGATATTTGAATATCCGTTTACCCCAGTTTTTAACTATCCTGGGCTTGTTTCAACTGCTGAGATGGGGTTGTTCTGTAGTGGTGCAGTCTATTGTCTGCCTTCTGTAGCCAATTATCTGGGTGGTGATACCGTTAGTGGATTACTGGTAGCAGGACTTCATCGTAAAGAAGAATTGGGTTTGTTTATCGATATCGGCACAAATGGGGAGATGGTTCTAGGCAACAAAGATTTTTTGGTGGCCGGAGCAGGAGCGGCGGGTCCAGCACTGGAAGGCGGTATCAGTCAGACTGGGATGAAAGCAACTGCAGGGGCTGTTGATTCAGTTATAATTGAAAATAATCAGTTAAAATGCACCACGATAACTGGCAGCAAACCGCTGGGAATCTGTGGCTCAGGGATCGTAGACCTGATTGCTCAGATGCTGCTAAATGAATGGATTGATTTTTCCGGACGATTCAATACTGACCGTTCAGAACGAATTGTTATGCGAGACGGTAAATTGGGGGTATGCTATGCATGGTCTTCTGAATCAGAAAGCGGATTAGACCTTCTATTTAGCGAAGAAGATCTGAAACAGTTTATTGATACTAAAGCTGCAGCCAGTACAATGGTTTCCTATCTTCTGGAACGATTAGGTGTTAAAGCGCTTGAAATAGAGCGGGTTTATGTTTCAGGTGCTTTTGGCACCTACATTAATTTAGAGTCTGCAATCACAATTGGATTATATCCGGATTTGCCGCGGGATCGTTTTGTTTTTCAGGGGAACAGTTCGCTTCTGGGTGCTGTAAATCTTCTGACAGATGCAAACAAAATAGATGAGGTTGTTAAATTGCAGAAAAGAATTGAATATCTGGAATTTGGTGCAGCCATCGATTTTATATCGCGAATGTATTCAGCAAGATTTTTGCCGCATACCAATCTTGACGATTATCCATCGGTTAAAGCCTCCCTAATTAAAAGAGGAATCCTACGCTCTTGATAATTTAAAACTGCAAGAAATAACCAGATGAATGGCTGGAAACTAAAAGTTCAAATATTAATTTAGAGAGCAACGATTTTGTAGAGGCAAAATTTACAAATTGCTAGCTGTAAAAGGTATAGGAGCTATTGTTATCAAAAGATAAATAAGTGGACATGTTTTATAAAGGAGCAATGATGAAAAAAAGAGATTTGGAATTAAGATTGTTAACGCCTGAAAAAATAAATATGATTCATGATAAAACCTTGGAACTGTTGGAAAATTATGGTATGAAGGTTGAAGGTGAAGAAATAATTGAGTATCTGAAAGCTTATGGCTGTATTCAGAAGGATGCGATGGTTTTATTTCCCAAACATGTGGTTGAAAAGGCGCTTGCTTCAGCGCCTAAAGAAATAATTCTATATAATCGTGATGGCCAGGAGAATATTGTGCTTGACGCTAAGAACAATGTATATTTTGGAACTCATGCCGATCAGGCAGAAATTCTGGATTATAAGAATAATCGAACTCGGCCTTTTTTAAAGACTGATATTAAAACGATGTGTCAATTAGCGAATCAACTAGACAATCTTCACTTTATTTTTACTGTCGGCCTATGCACTGATGTTGCCCCTCAAATTGCTTCACAGGTTGCTTTTTTGGAAACGGTGAAGCATTTTTCAAAGACCATCAACTTTTCTGCTAACAGCGTCGAATCAATGCAGGAGATTATCGATATGGCAGCAATTGTGGCTGGCGGTTACGAGAAGCTGGCACAAAAGCCATTTATCTTTAACTTCTGTGAGCCGGTATCGCCACTTGCCCATTCAAAAGAGAGTACCGGAAGTCTGATGATTTGCGCTAAAAATAAGATACCAGTTGCCTATGTTCCCTATACCATGATGGGGGCTACTTCAGCGGTCACGATTGCCGGGGCCCTGGTTCAGAATAACGCCGAAATTCTTGCCGGACTGGTGATGACCCAGGCAGTCAATGAAGGGGCGCCTTTTATTTATGGCGCCATGCCGACGATCTTTGATATGGTTTCAACCATCGGTTCTTATGGAGCTCCGGAGTTTCACAAAGCCATTGCAGCAGCATCTGAAATAGCGGATTATTATCAGCTGCCATTTTATGGCACGGCTGGTTGCTCTGACGCCAAAACTCTGGACCTACAGGCTGTTGCTGAATCCCAGATGGAGCTCTTTGCCGCGATATCGAGTAAAGCGAATCTGGTTCATGATTTAGGAATTATGGATCACTGTAATTCTGTATCTCCAGCCATGCTTGTTCTGGCCAACGAAATGATTGACCAACTGGGAGCTTTTGGGTCTGAAATTGAGGTAAATGATGAAACCATGGCGGTGGAAGTGATTGAGAAAGTTGGTGCAAGTGGGCACTTTCTGCATGAAATGCATACATTAATGCACTTTAAAGAGTTATGGTATCCGAAAATATTTAAGCGTGAACAGGAGGCCTCTGATGAATCAGAGATTTTTGCGCGATTAAAATTGATGATCGAGATGTTGCTGAATATGGAGAACGAAATGCTCTTAGACGCTGAAACACTTAAGCAGTTGCAGAAATATGAGATGAAGTACTTAGCGGTGAAGGATACCATTAGATAATAGCAAGATCAGCATAAAGCTTATTATATTGATGTAAGATAATAGAGGTAGAGACTGAATGCGTTTGCATTGATCTCATGTAAATTGAGCTAATAGATATAAAGTTTCTTTTTGGACAAAAGATACTTGACATATGAAAAAAATCTGGTATGATATGGTTAATTAATGGTAGTGAAGTCATAGAGACTGCAACGAGAGTTTGCGGTCTCTATTTTTTTTTGACCACGCACATTAAAATTTCTTTTGAAGGAGTCAAGTTGTGAAAGAAAAAGCAAATCATTATTTAGGGGAAGCGCCTATTGGTACATTGATGCTGAAATTTTCGATTCCCTGTATTGTATCTCTGCTGGTTTCGGCATTATATAATATTGTCGATCAGATTTTTATTGGTCATGGAGTGGGCTATTTGGGTAATGGGGCAACTAATGTGGTTTTTCCAATTACTATTATTGCTCTTGCCATTGCCTTGTTGATAGGCGATGGCGGCGCTGCCTTTCTAAGTATTTGCCAGGGAAAAAATGATAAGGAATCGGCTCATAAAAGTGTCGGAAACGCTTTGGTTTTATTTGTTGGCAGTGGGGTCTTACTGACCGTTTTGTTTGTCGTTTTAAAAGAACAGATTTTGTGGGGGTTTGGTGCGACAGAAAATAATATTGCATATGCAATGGAATACTTTGATTATCTGGTAATCGGAATTCCTTTTTTCATTTTTGGTAACGGTCTAAACTCTTTGATTCGGGCAGATGGAAGTCCTCAATTTGCAATGATTTCAATCTTTGCTGGTTGTATCATCAATGTAATTTTGGATCCAATCGCTATTTTTGTGTTAGGAATGGGAATGAAAGGGGCAGCTCTGGCAACCATTGCCGGGCAAATCATTTCGGCTTTAATTGGTGCATCTTATCTGTTTCGGACAAGGTCTTTTAAATTTAAAAAATCAAGCTTTATTCCTGATATAAAAATATTAAAACAAATACTGCCATTAGGACTCAGCAGTTTTCTGACACAGATGTCGATTGTAATTGTAATGGGAGTTATGAATAATATCATTGTCCAGTATGGTGCGCTTTCTCGTTTCGGTGCAGATATTCCTCTGACGGTAATTGGGATTGTCATGAAAGTTTTCCAGATCGTCATTGCTTTTGTCGTCGGGGTCGCAGCTGGATCGCAGCCGATTGTCGGATATAACTACGGAGCTGGAAATAATGAACGGGTGATTAAAATTTATAAAACAATGATGCTGGCTGAAATTGTTATTGGATTAGTAGCAACCATTGCGTTTGAATTGTTCCCACTCCAGATCATCAGCGCCTTTGGGAGTGAAAGCGGACTCTACAATGAATTTGCAGTGATGGCATTCAGAATATATCTGTCCACGATTATTTTATGCTGTATTCAAAAATCAACAAGTATCTTTCTTCAGTCATTGGGAAAACCGATTATGTCAACGGGCCTTTCTCTGCTTCGTGATTTTATTCTAAGTGTTCCGCTGATTATTATTTTACCACGCTTTTTTGGCCTGGAAGGTGTCTTGTATTCTGCTCCAATAGCCGATCTTCTATCAATGGTGGGAGTTACGGTTATGATGATATTTGTCTTTAAAGAACTACGATCTCCGCTGAGTTCTTTACAAACCCAGGAGGGGAGTTATTAAAAAATTCGTATAAAATGCGCAGAGTTTTCCGAAAATAATTTTTCAGGAATGTTATAATGATCAAAATAATGTTTAGGAGCAATCATGGATAAAAAGCTGATATATATTGCTGATGACGATGATAATATCCGGGAGGCTATTAAAATATTTCTTATAAATGACGGTTATGAAGTCGAGGATTTTTCCGGGGGTAAAGAGCTGCTGAAAACTTTCTCAAAATTCCCTGCGATTTAATGATTCTGGATATAATGATGCCGGAGATCGATGGTTTTTCAGTCTGTAAGAAGATACGAGAGATTTCTACTGTGCCGATTATTATGCTTACTGCTATGGATTCGGATTTTGATTATGCCAAAGGATTAAGTTTGGGCAGTGATGATTATTTTACCAAGCCTTTTTCACCGATGGCACTGGTGATGCGGGTCAAAGCAATTTTTAGACGAATTGAATATGAGCAGCAAAAGGGAAGTCAGAAAGAAAGTGTTTTATTGCATTTTGAAGATATTAGTCTCGATCCCCAGGAGAAAATTGTGAAAATCGGTGAACAAGTATTAGATCTGACGCCTAATGAATATCAAGTCCTTCAGTTTATGATAGAAAATCAGGAACGAGCGGTTTCAAGAGATGAATTATTAGAGGCAATCTGGGGGTACGAGACCGATGTAGAAACCAGAGCTACTGATGATACAGTCAGAAGACTACGAAAAAAACTTAAAAGCAGTCGTCTGGGCTTTGAAGCCGTTTGGGGATTTGGTTTTCGCCTGAAGTTGAAGGAGCCGGAATGAATCTGAAAAGAGGAAAATGGCCGATCAGACAGCGGATTTTCAGTCAATTACTGATATTGATGCTTGCAGTCTTTTTAAGCATTTTTTTGGCTTTTAATCTTTTCTTTGAAAACTTTTTACGCTCAAATATCTTCGATGATCTGGATGCAACGGCAAAAAGCATCAGCTCATTAAAATTTTCAGGGTTAGAAAAGCCACCCGAGGAATTAGGAGTGGAGCCAGAGGAGGAGAAGGGACCTGATCTGACGAGCTTTCTCAATCAGTCAATTTACACAGAAGCAAAAATCTTTAATCTGGACAACAGTTATCAAATTACTGATTATAATATCGGTGAAGATTATCCTGAGCTTGAAATGATTGCTACAGCTCTTATGCAAAGGGGAGACTCACTTGCTGATTCTCAGCATATTCATATCAAAACAGAGACTAGGGAATA
This sequence comes from Eubacteriaceae bacterium ES3, assembly GCA_030586155.1. Lineage (NCBI taxonomy): Bacteria > Bacillati > Bacillota > Clostridia > Eubacteriales > Eubacteriaceae > Eubacteriaceae bacterium ES3. The sequence goes on from CP130741.1 coordinate 689,244, forward strand.
TTATGTTACATCCATTATCGATCCAATTTTAAGTGACACCTATATGGTTATTTACTCTGATGTCACCGATATTAAAAACTTATTACGAACCATCAATATTGTGTTGGGGATGATCGTCAGCATTGCCATGTTGATCTGTCTACTGGTTGCCAACGCCATTGCCAACACGGTGACAAAACCGGTAAAAAAATTGTCCGCTTTTGCTGGAGAGATGGGAAAGGGAATTTTCAACCAACATGATGAGCAATTTCGTGATCACGAATTTAATGAACTGATGGAGGTCATGAACCTGTCTGCCCGGCAGCTTTCTGAAAATGAGAGGGAACAGCGGACATTTTTTCAAAATGTCTCGCATGAACTCAGAACACCGATTATGTCCCTGCGCTGTTACGCTGAAGGGGTGGCTTACGGAGTAATGAAACCAGAAAAGTCTGGCCAGATTATGATTGCTGAAACCGACAGATTGAGCGATCTGGTTGAAGATCTTTTATACTTATCACGTCTTGAAAATTCAGAAAAGCCTGTGAAAATGCAGGAATCTGATTTGCGGGAAACCTTGTCAATCTGTGCTGGAAGCATTCAGGCTCTGGCCGAGAAAAAGGGGCTCAAACTGGATTTTGATTTTGATAATGATCCGGTTTTATATACCTATAATGAAAATCATTTTTATCGGGCAGTTAATAATCTTTTATCCAATGCAGTCCGGTATGCTTGCCAAACGATTGTGATTAGCTGTCATAAGACGGATAATGGAATTGAGATAGCGATAAAAGATGATGGACCAGGAATAGCAGAACATGATCTGTCACACATATTTGAGCGATTCTATAAAGGAAAAGGCGGAAAGACTGGAATTGGTCTGTCTATTGTTAAATCGGTAGTTGAATTATACGGCGGCGAAATAAATGTTTTGGGAAATCCCAAAAACTGTTTTAGAATAGTCTTGCCGCAAAAAACATTAAATAAGATGAACATGCAGAAATAACTGTTACGGAAAAATTTCGTATAAAATACCTTTGAATTTCGGAGAAGAAAAAAATCTTGCTGGCTATAATAGATTTAAAGAGAGTTGGATTATGATGGCGGGCAGGAGCTGCCAATAATTTTAAGGAGAATACGAAATGAAGAAAAGACTTTTGCTATTGCTGATGATTACGGGAATGGCTTTTCTAGTAATAGCTTGTGCATCGGATACTGATTTGCAAGCGTCAGATCAGGAGTACATTGAGACCACTTTAAATCTGGCCAATAACACTGTTCAGGAATGGACTTACTCAGCTGATTCTGATGCCTGGGTATTAACCAGTGTTTCGGCGGTTGCTTATCCTGAGCTGCCTGATCAGCAGGGAGTATCGGTTTGTGTGCCAGGTGCCTATGTAGTTGGGATTGATACCGACAGTGATGGCCAAGCCAATGTGAGTTATGAATCCTATACTGAAACTGTGAATGGTTCATTGATCATTAATTATGACAGCCAGGTAACCAACAGCAATGGGCAGGTTTATACAGCCAAAACAGCGCCAGTTATCTTAAACACCGGAGCAGCGGGGTATGCTTCATCAAATAATTCCAACGCAGCAACAAGCTATGCCAGTGAAGGCTACATCAATGTTTCCTGCGGAAACCGTGGTAAGCAGGATACGGTAACAGATGAAGATGGCAATACGACTTACACTGGAGATGCGCCCTCTTGCCTGGTTGATCAGAAGGCAGCAGCCCGATATGTTAAATATAATATTCTGTTAGGTAATCTGCCGGGGTCGGTTGATTACTTTGTATCAACTGGCGGTTCTGGTGGTGGAGCTCATGCAACCATGTTTGCAGCGACATCCAATAATCCGGATTATTATGATTATGAGATTGAAGCCGGTGCGGTTGGGGTCTATCGCAATGAGGATGGAACATATTCAACAACCGTATCGATCGATGATACTGATTATGAAATTTCTGATGGAGCCTGGGGCTGTGTAGCCTACAGTGCGATCACTTCGCTTTATGAAGGGGATATCGCCATGGCCTTTGAATATTATATGGATTCAACCTATGATTTTAATACATCTTTCCAGGCCCAGATGGCAGAATATTTATCAACAGAGTATATGGATTATATCAATGACCAGAATCTGTCGGTTGATGAAGCAGCCATTGAAAAAGATCTGAATGGAGACGGAGATTTAGAGGATACTCTTGCCTTAACCATTGAGTATGATCCCGAGACTTACCCAGAAACAAACGGCTATTACGGCACTTATTTGGATTTGTATCTGCAGGAGTTTACTGAAAACCTACAGTGGTATCTGGATAATCTGGATTATGCTGAGGGCTGGACCTGGTTTGATGAAAGTGGAACGGCGCTTAGCGATGAAGCGGTAGCGGCCATGACTTCAGCCGATAAAGCTCAGGCCTTTATTGAGGGTCGATATGCCAAGAGTGCAGAAACCGGCGGAATGGGCGGTCCAGGTGGCGATGCTCCTAGTGATATGACAGGAATGCTGGACGATGCAAGTGGTGAAATGGGTGATTTTACTGGAACCATGCCTGATGATACCAGTACTGTAACCGAAACGACAACTGATACCACAAACGGAGCCAATGACAACACCGCTAACCAGATGGAAGTTGGAACACCGGATACCGGAACCACCCAGTCGGCAGATTCACAGACTGATTCAGCTAATTATGGGACCTACGAGGAAATGGTTGTTGCCTATGAAGAGGATATCGCATCCATTGAAGCAGGTGATGAATATGGGAATAATATTATATCCTTGTATAATCCGCTGAACTATATTGGTGTTGATGATACTGAAAATCCAACTTGGACAAGAATAGTCATGGGCGCTTCAGAGGGAGACATGTCAATGCTAAATTCACTTAATCTGCAAATTGCCTGGTTAAATGCTGGTGTTGATTCGGTGATTGAATGGCAATGGGACGGTGGTCATGTGCCTTCGGAAATTTTCGGCAATTCATTATCCCTGTATGTGGATGAAATGTACGGAGAATACGTTGATGGAGCTGTTACAGTGACAAAAGCGGGGGCTACACAACAGACCGAAAATGGAACTGAAATAGAAACTACAGGAACAGATATCAGCAGCTGGGTTAATAGCACAGATTTAAGTAATGTCAGTTTCACACTGGCCGATGCTGTGGCGTATCGAACGGCTGGTGCTAGCAAGGCTATTCCGGGATTTGATGTGATTGATTACGGTCAGGAAGATTATGTCTTTGGCGACAGTGAAGCGGATGCCAGACACTGGGATACTTTTGTATTGGAAGCCTTAAACGAATATGCAGATCAGCTGGAACCGTTGTTTAATGCGGATTAAATAAATATGAGATTTATTGAAACCTCGCAGAATAATCTTTCGGCGAGGTTTCAATATTTAGGGTAAGACCCTTAAAGGTAATTCGAACAAATATGATAATGCTTGTTAAAACAGCATAGATCGGTTATAATTATGATAGCTTACAGACAGCTGTATCTTCTTTGGGTGGATACAGCTTTTTAATTTGAAATTTTTTAAAGAAAGTGAAGAAAAGTGATAAATAATCAATTCAATCAGTATCAGCTCAGTGAGCCGATTCTTAAAGCGATCGAGAAACTGGGCTATAAAGAGCCGACCCCGGTACAGCAGGCGGTAATTCCGGTGGCGCTGGAAAATAAAGATATTTTATGTCAGGCCCAGACCGGCAGCGGTAAAACGGCAGCTTTTGGAATTCCCATTTGCGAGCAACTGGATTGGGAAGAAAATAGCCCTCAGGTGCTGGTGCTGACTCCTACCAGAGAATTGGCTTTACAGGTAAATGAGGATATTTTTAATATTGGCCGCTTTAAGCGGGTGAAAGTTTCTGCTCTTTATGGAAAATCCCCAATTAAACGACAGGAGCGGGAGCTGAAGCAGAAAACCCATGTGGTGGTGGGAACGCCAGGTCGGGTAATGGATCATATCGATCGGGGCAATCTTAAAACAGATCAGATTAAATGGCTGATTCTTGATGAAGCGGATGAGATGCTGAATATGGGATTTATCGATCAGGTTGAGGAAATCATTGAGACTTTACCTAAAGAGCGTGTAACCATGCTATTTTCGGCAACGATGGAAGAAGCAGTAGTCAGACTGTCTAAAAATTATATGAAAGATCCCCAACTGATTGAGATTAAATCCCAAGTCAGCAATCAGCCAGCCATTAAGCAAATGATTTGTTGTGGAAGTGAAAAATTGGAGCTTCTTTCGGATCTTTTAATAATGGAAAATCCTGATTCTGCCATCATCTTTTGCAACACCCGGGAAGTCGTTAATGCTATCTACAATGAACTTGGAAAAAGTAATCAGGCTTTTGGAAAAATTCATGGTGGCATGGAGCAGGATGAGCGGACACAGGTGATGAACAGTTTTAAAAAAGGAGAATTTCGCTATTTGGTTGCGACTGATGTGGCAGCTCGGGGGATTGATGTTCATGAAATTGAGCTGGTGATTAATTACGATGTACCATGGGAAACAGAAACCTATGTTCATCGGATTGGCCGTACCGGCAGGAGGGGAACAAGCGGAAAAGCAATTACCTTAGCTTCGAATAGGGATAGTAGACTAGTCCAAGATATTATTCAATTCACCGGACAGGAAATGATCGAAAAAGTTGCGCCAACAGATGAAGAAGTGGAGGCGCATAAAGCAGACTACCTTGAGAAATTAAACCGTAAACCCGAAGAAAAGCTAGACAAAGCACACGCACTAAGCAAAGAGATTACCAAGCTCCATATTAATGCCGGTAAAAAGACAAAGATGAGGCCAGTAGATATTGTTGGAACCCTTTGTTCACTTGAAGGGATGACCGCTGACGATATTGGGGTGATCACGATTCTTGATGTTTCAACCTTTGTGGAGATTTTAAATAACAAGGGAAACATGGTACTTAAAGCCCTGCAAACGAAAGAAATCAAGGGTCGACTTAGAAAAGTATCGTTAGCAGAAGATAAACCGTTGGTGTCCCGGCGTCGGAAAATAAATAATAATAGAAACAGAAGACGATAATTTTACTTTATATCGGATAGGATTAATAAAATATTGGAAAATTTTAACCGACCGGAGATAGTCAATTTAACTTACAGTTAATTGACTATCTCCGTGTCGGTTAATTAGTTTAAAAAACTGTAAGATTATCAGCAAGAAAAAAACGGCAGGGGAAATTATTCCCCAACCGTTAAATAAGGAGGTCAAACTAAAGTGTTTCACCAAGATCAGGTGTCACAGGATCTTCATCTGCAGATGTATCTGGAGTGTCTTCAACTGGGCTGTCAGCAGTTTCATCTGTAGTTTCATCAGCAGGAGTATCGACAGTTTCATCGGTAGCATCGTCGGCAGGAGTATCGGCAGTTTCATCTACTGGTGTATCAGTATCTTCTTCAGCTGGTTCTTCAATCTCAATGATTTCATTTTCTTCATCATAGCTGGATTCAAGACCTAACAGTTCAGATAACACTTCCATATTAATGTAGGTTCGACCACAGGTGACTTCGATTTGATCAGTGATATCAATGACCTCTCCATCGATAGTGACCTCAACATCGGCAGTGGTAACGGTAATTACAGTCGAATCTTTAGTAATGGTAAGAGTTTTAGTTTCTTCATCAAATAGAACTTCGGCTCCCATTTTTTCAGTAAGGGCCTTTACAGGAACCATCACATCGCCGCCCTTAATATAAATTGGCGCCTGAAATTTAATCAGCTGATTATTGATGGTTAAACTTCCTGCATCTAATGCCTGGGCATCTTCATACATCTGCTCGATTAGGTCAGCAGCTGTATCAAACTGAGCCAATTCTTCGTCGGTATACATAGTTTTAACGACCATATGTCGTTCGTTGATGATCGTTTTGATCTGATCTTTTAAAGCATCCATGGATTTGTTAAGTTCATCAATCTGACTAAGCAGTGCTTCAGCAGCTTCTGTATCACCGGAAGCTAAAAGTGCTTCATATTCCGCTTCTAGAGCTTCCTTTTCTTCAGCGATTGCTGATTTTTCCTGTGTCAGTTCTTTTTTCTGTTCATTTAATTCCTGTTTGAAATCATTTTTGGGTTTGGATGGTTTTTCTTTATCCGGTTTTCCCTCTTGCTCAGAGGCTTCATCAGTTGTATCATCAACAACTGTTTCATCAACTACATCTGTTTCGTCAGTAGTATCTTCAGTTATGTCAACCGCTGGGGCAGAAATGACAGGGGGTTCGACAGTCGTTTTTTTACCGTTGTTACCCTTATCTTTCGGCGCAGCCATAACCGGCATTGAGAATGCCAGCATTAAGACCAATAGGAACGTTAATCTTTTTTTCATAAAAAGACTCCTTTCATTTGCTCTCCATTAAAAAAACTGTATGCCTAAAAAGGCACACAGTTATGACCGTGCCCTCTTCGGCAACCCGGCTGTCTTAGCGAAATGCCTTAGACCCGTGGCTTTGCGTCCCAAATTTTCAAATGGTTTGCCTTTATCGGAGATATATTTAATTCAAGTATAAAACAAAAGTATTAGTCTGACAAGTGGTTTTTGGAAAATCATGATATTTTTACAAAATATTTTAGTGGTCTGATCCATAAGGCTCGTCTGAGGCAGTTATGTTACGGTATCTAAAAAAGTGTAGGTATTCTAGTCCCGAAGTTCAGGATTATTTATTTTGACCTTTCTTCGTCAGATTGTTTTGCCTGCTCAGAGATTTTCTCTATGGTTGACGCAAAATGATGGATTTCTGCCTGGGATAAATCACTAAGCGCTTTTTTTGCCCATTTAATATGAAGTTCATATATTTCCTGATAAAGCGTATGCCCTTTTTCTGTCAGGAAAAGATTCTTGGCTCTTTTATCAGACGCAGATTTTTTAGTTAATAGATAAGCTTTCGTTTCAAGAGCTTTGACACTTCTGGCAACGGCTGCTTTATCAATTGCTAGAAAAGAGGCAAGTGCCTCTTGAGTAATTCCTTCATTTTCACCGATATTGATTAGAAAGATGCTCTCAGAGAAGGAGAGGTGAGTTGCGGTGAGTTCTTTTGACATCGTACTAACAAATGTTCGCGAAAGAATGCCAAGACTTCTGATAATTGTAAGTTCGTCCATATTAGTTTATATGAATTAAAATCATTTTCCTTTCATTAGAATTTATTTGTTGATAAGAAAAAAATCCTCTAGAATCTGCGAATACTGTTCTGCTACCTCCAGATTGGTGACGTGACCAGCATCCACTTTTACATAAGTACAGTTGGGGATTAATGCTACAGCTCGATCTGCCATTTCCTGAGACATGGCCCCGTCCAGGGTACCGTCTTCTTTATAGGAAAAATCAGCCTGAATTAAAAGTACGGGACATTGAATTTCTGATAAAGCAGTGGCATGGTCAAATCCTTCGTTCCAGATTCCATCATAGAAAGCTTGTCCAAAACTTGGATCGTAATAATTAAGACCTCTAAGCATTTCCTGAACGGAGGCAGGAAGAAAGGCAATTTCAACAGGCTCGCCAGGATTGGCATTCTTATAGCTTGAAACGGCATACTGGATTAGCTGCTGGGAAAAAGGTCCAGTATAAGTTTTAAAGAATTCGGTACTGTTGGCAACCCAGTAATCAAGAAAATTGCCCTGATAGCCTTCTTCGATAGCCTTATTGCTGGTTGAAAAAGATTTATAAGCAATGGTTTCTTTGATTTGTGGATATTCTGAAGCAAATAGTGGCGGGTCTTCAAGGACAATGGCTTTTACCAGATCAGGTCTGTTTGCAGCCAGCCAGGTGGTCAAGAGTCCACCGGATGAATTACCACTGATATATGCGGGTTGGCCAATAACTGTTTCGATAAAAGCAGCAAGATCACTGCCAATCTGATTGGCATTCATTTTGTAGCCTTCTGGATAGGTGGTTTTTCCATGACCTGGATAATCGACTGCGTAAACATGAAAATGTTCTGACAATTCAGGTAATACAAGGTTATATGTATACCAATCTAACAGTTGAGCATGCAGGAGTAAGAGTGGTGGACCGTTATTAGGGCCTTCTGCATAATTGAAATTTATCTCGCCAACTTTTGCAGTTTTTTCAGTAATGCCAGCTTCGGAAAGTATTTTATCAGATGGGTTTGTATATTGTTTTAGATAAATGATCATACCAGTTATAACGAGGATTACAGTTAAAATAATGATAGCAATGATAGAAAGTATAATTCCTTTTGGGCTTTTGAAAATGTTGTTCATAAATGCTCCTTCAATAAAATAGTTGACTGAGTCAATTATAATACGCATTTTTATTTTGTCAACTTTCTTTTTAATTTGTTATCGATAAATTTAACAAATAAAAAAGCTTTTATAAGGAGTAAAGCCCTTAAAAAAGCTATTAGATAGTTTAGTAATTGGAAAACTTTTTAAATATTTCTGGTCCTCAAATTAAGAAAGTCTAAAATTATACAACTACCAGTCGATCGTTATAATGATTGTTTTTTAAAATTTCCAGATAATGTCCGGGAGAAGTTTTTGAAAATTCGTTAAAATCCTTATACATATGGGACTGATCAAAGTATCCGGCATTATAAGCAATGTCGATCAGACTGTCTGGGTTTTTAATAGTATTGCTGCGATTCAACTCAGATAATACATTCTGAAAGCGAACAATTTTAGACAATACCTTGGGGGAGATCCCGAAATAATTCATAAACTTGGTGTTGATAGTCCGTTCGCTATAGCCAACATCGCTAGCTAGTTCTTTTACTTTGATTTGACCTTTGCTTTTAAGAATTTGACTTAATAGATGTCCTTTTAGTTCATCTGTTTTTAAACAACTATCATTCTTAACGACAGTTTTGAGATAAAAATTTAGAAATGTTGAAACCTGGACATTAAAATCGGTATTAGTGATAATTGTTTCAAAAACCGAACCGGCATCGAAGATGTCTAGAAGACCGATCTGGTTACCAATCACATCCTTAATATCTAGATTACGGTTTAAGATGCATTGGCCGGGATAAAAACGTACACCGAAATATCGAGTTGGCTGATCAAGTACATTTTGAGGTTTTAAGACAGAGCCGCAAATTTCTGCAATTGGATGATGTTCATCGCAGGTAAACAGAATATCAATGCAGCCATCGGGAACAGCGATTATTTCCTGTTCGGTAGCGGCGTTTTTTGTAAATGAATAAAAATGGGAAATTCCATAATTATTGATGATTGCTTTAAGATATTTTTCAGTCGATAAAACGAAGTATGGTTGTAACATAGAATGCATGTGTAATCACCTCAAATGAATAGTTAATTTTTTTCATCTAGAATAGCAAAAAGAGACCTAACCTTTCGGGGTTTGGCCTCTTTACCTTCTGCAAATATTATATAGTATTTATAAAAAATTGCAAGAAAAGATTGAATCACTTCCGATTTTTACAAGATAATGATAGTGAGAATCCTCTATAATGACAACATCAAATTTGATTATTGTTTGAAACGGCAACGACGCCATTGTCCTTTGAAAGGACAATGGCGTTTTTTTTCGCTAAAAGTGAAACCTCGTTACACTATAACCTCAAGTAATATTCGAAAATAGCTATAAAAAAGGAGAACTAAGATGTTAGGAAAAAAATTAGGTTTATCTAGTGCGATAGCAGCCGGTGTTGGTCTGATTGTTGCAACCAGCTGTCTGGTATCATTATCACAGGGGGTAGGAATTGCTGGCAAGGGATTTATAATAGCCATGGCGATTGCCTGTGCGCTTAATATACTGGTTGCCTTTTCGTTTGCGGAGCTCAATGCTCTAATGCCAATTACCGGTGGACTTGGACAGTATACTTTGGCATCGTTAGGTCCATTTGTTTCGATGATCGCAGTAATAGGCGGTTATCTATTTACCAATATTTTTACAGCCAGCTCTGAAGCGGCAATGATCGGTTTTGTGGTAACTTCAACGGTTCTGCCAAATATGGATCCGATTCTGATTACATTAATTGCCTTAACCGCCTTATTTGTTATCAATTATTTTGGAATGAAATCATACGCAGTTACACAGATTCTGGTTACTGCTTTTATGTTGGGTTCGTTGATTTTACTGGGCGTTATTGGTGCAACACAGATTGGCAGTGGACAAGTGGTGACTCAGGCGGTAACTGACTTTAATCCGATGGGAATGAGCGTGTTGAGTTTAACAGCGTTAGCCTTCTGGCTCTTTATTGGATGTGAATTTGTAACACCTCTTACCAAAGATATAAAAAATCCGGAGAAAAACATTCCTCGAGGTATGATTATTTCTTTACTGCTACTATTAGTTGTGCAGTCGGTGATGGTATTTGCCATTTCAAACTATGTTCCATACGATATTCTTGTAACATCAAATCAGCCACATATGGAGTTTGCTCGTATGATGTTAGGAGATTTTGGAACCAACTGGATGCTAATTATCAGTGTAGGAGCGGTTATCTCGACCTTAAATACTGTCCTTGCCAGTGTTCCACGAATGCTGATGGGACTGGCGGAAAGTGGAATGCTACCAAAAGTTTTTGCTAAAACAAATAAATACAATGTACCTTATATCAGTTTAATTGTTCTTTATGGTCTGATTTCAATAGCGCTTCTATCTGGAATTACGTCTGCTGATGATCTGATTCGTTTCATTCTAACAGGATGCACCTTCTGGATGATCGCCTATATTATTGCCCACATCAATGTATTAGTTCTGAGAAAGAAATATCCTAATCGTCCGCGAACTTTTTCTGTAAAATTGGGTGGTCTGCCACAAATTATCGGGATTGCCGGGATGGTCTATATGATTGCCAATGTGATTGATGATCCGGAGATTAAAGCATCAATTTATATGACTACTGCAGTTCTGATGTTGGTTTTAGTAGTTTATTCAGCTGTTTGGGTGAAATTTGTAATGAAAAAACGACTTTTTGAAACAGTATCAATTGATGACGTAATTGCTATGGATCGTGTAGAGGATGAGCGTGCAAATTGGGGAGATGATTCTGAAGAGAGTGAAGCGATTGCTAATTTAGGTGTCGAATAATTACTGCTCGGATTGAATAGCAATAAAAAGCAAAATGTTCTGAAATTTACAATAAATATAGAATATAAATAAATTAAAGTTAATGTAAATGATAAGCGAAATGAAAAAATATGAATTAAAGGAGAAAAATGATGAATCCAAAAATTGATTTTTTATACTTAAGTGAAGAGGATATGATTAAAGCAGGTGTTAAAGATATGGCTGGTTGTGTTGAAGCCATGGATAATATGTTCCGATTGCTGAAAATGGGGGATTACCGTATGGGTGGTGCCAACGGAAATTCTCACGGGGTGATGATGACATTCCCTATTGAATCAGAGTTCCCTAATATGCCAGTTGACGGACCGGATAGACGGTTTATGGCCATGCCGGCTTACTTGGGTGGCGAATTTGATATGGTCGGTATGAAATGGTATGGATCAAATACAGAAAACAAACAGAAGGGTCTACCCCGATCGATTCTGATGCTGACTTTAAATGATAAGGATACTGGAGCACCACTGGCTTATATGTCAGCCAATATTTTAAGTGCCTACCGAACGGGTGCGGTACCTGGCGTTGGTGTTAAGTATTTTGCTAAAGAAGATGCTAAAGTGATAGGGATTGTCGGACCAGGTGTTATGAGTAAAACGGCCCTGGCGGCCAGTGTGGCTGTTCGACCAGGTATTGAAACAGTAAAAATAAAAGGACGAAGTAAAAAATCTCTGGATGCTTTTGTAAAATATATCGAAGAAGAATTACCAAGCATTAAAACTATCGAAATCGTTGAAGATATTGAATCTGCAGTTAGAGGTTCAGATGTGGTCATCATTGCGACATCTACGGAAACAGGAGATCCTTCTATTTACCCTTATGTAAAAGAAGAGTGGATTAAACCGGGTGCAGTGGTTTGTTGTCCCGCATCAGCCCGATTTGATGAAGACTTTATTATTAACCGTGCCCACAATGTTGCTGATAATATTGAATTATATGAAGCATGGGCAGATGAAATGCCATATCCGGCATACAACATTATTCCGATTCCGGCAGTTAATTGTATGGACCTGATTGCGGACGGTAAGCTTCCCAAAGATGGAATTGATGATCTGGGTGATATTATGGTTGGCAAAAAACCTGCTCATAAAAAAGAGGATGAAATTGTTATTTTCTCTGTTGGTGGAATGCCAATAGAAGATGTGGCTTGGGGAACAGTTGTTTATCGAAATGCCCTTGAAAATAGTATCGGACAAAAAATCAACTTGTGGAATCAACCTCATCTGGCTTAAGTGGAGAAAGACTATGAGAATCGAAAAGCACCCTATTTTAGGCGAAGTTCAAAAAGGAAGCCTGGTAGAGTTTGAAATGGATGGCACAATCTTAACCGGTTTTGACGGGGAGCCTATCGCTGCGGCACTAAGAGCGGCTGGGCTGCTGGTCCATCGACATACTAAAAAGGAATCGGCCAGAGGCATCTTTTGTGCCATAGGCCGATGTACTGACTGCGTTATGGTCGTTAACGGAAAACCTAATGTTAGAACCTGCGTGACACCATTGGAAGCAGGCATGATTGTTGAAACTCAGTATGGGGTTTCGGCTGGGACAAAATAGGAATGACAGGAAAGGCGTAAAAAATGAAACGTTATGATTTAATCATTGTTGGGGCTGGGCCAGCTGGACTTTCAGCAGCAATTGAGGCCGCTGGGGCAGGTTTGAATGTTATTGTCTTTGATGAAAATGCAATGCCGGGTGGTCAGCTCTTTAAGCAAATCCATAAATTCTTTGGCTCTAAGGAACATCAGGCAAAAATCCGCGGCTTTAAAATTGGTGATCAGCTGCTTAAAGAAGCTTCTGAACTTGGTGTGGAAGTAAGTCTTTCAACCATTGTTACCGGAATTTATCCCAACCGGGAAGTGGTTGTGATGAAAGACGAGCGGGTTTTTCACTATAAAGCTGATGCCATCATTGTGGCTACTGGGGCTTCGGAAAATATGATCAATTTTAAAGGCTGGACTTTGCCGGGCGTGATTGGTGCCGGAGCAGCTCAGACGATGATGAATCTGCATGGTGTAAAACCAGGGGAAAAAGTTTTAATGCTGGGGAGTGGAAATGTTGGCCTGGTTGTCAGCTTTCAACTTTTGCAGGCTGGCTGTGAGGTTGTAGGAATTGTTGATGCAGCCCCAAGAGTAGGCGGTTATGGTGTCCATGCGGCCAAAGTAGCACGAACGGGCGTTCCTTTTTATCTATCGCACACCATTATTGAAGCGGAGGGAGCGGAGTCCCTGGAAAAAGTGACCATCGGCCAAGTTGATGAAAACTGGCAGATTATCAGTGGTTCAGAAAAAACATTTGATGTGGATACCATTTGTTTGGCTGTCGGGCTCTCTCCGATGTCACAGCTTTTAAGAATGGCTGGCTGTGAGATGGTGGAGGATCCGAAAAAAGGCGGTACTGTTCCTGTATGTTCTGAGCGTGGTGAAACCTCGATTAGGGGAATTTTTGTTGCCGGTGATGTTTCGGGGATCGAAGAAGCCAGCTCGGCCATGATTGAAGGGCGGATTGCTGGTTTGTCGGTAGCAGAATATCTTGGTTATATTGATAAGGAAAAGCTTGAAAGCTCTGTTAAACTTCAGGAAAAGTCCCTTGAGAAACTGCGTCAGGGTATGTTTGCACCAGAAAATCGGGGTAAAGTCCTGACCAAAACAGATGAAGGTTATGAAGTTTCGCAATCCCTCTTAGAAAAAGGATATATTGCTGACCATGAAATTGAAGGCTATCCTGGTGTTAAAAAGTGTATCAGCATACATCCAGTCATTGAATGCACACAGAATATTCCCTGTAATCCCTGCCAGGATTCTTGCCCAAAGGGGTGCATTAAAATAGGTGAGAATATCACAGCCTTGCCGGAATTTGATACAGAAACAGAATGTGTTGGCTGCGGAATGTGTGTAGCGGCCTGTTCCGGACAATCGATATTCTTAATTAATGAAGAAGCTGAAGCGACACACACCCACATTACCATTCCCTACGAATTTTTGCCTCTTCCGCAAGCTGGCGTAAACGGATTTGCACTGGGTAGAGGTGGAACGGTATTATGCGAAAGCCAGGTGGTCGATGTTAAATCAGTAAAAGCCTTTGACAAGACCAATTTGCTGACCATAAGGGTTCCCCGGGAGATGGGAATGAAGGCCCGATTTTTTAAACAGGAGGTGAATCCAGTTGGATAGACTAAATGATCGTTCAAGAGATATCGGTGAATTTGTTCCAATGGCTGATGATGAGATGATTATCTGTCGCTGTGAAGAAGTGACTAAAGGCGAAATTAGAAGAGCGGTGCATGCCGGTATGTTTACTTTAAAAGAAGTCAGAAAGTTCCTGCGTACTGGAATGGGCTTGTGTCAGGGACAGACTTGCGGCCGACTGGTTAAAGGAATTATTGCCAAAGAACTGGGAATGAAGCCAATAGAGCTGGAATCAGCAGTTGGCAGAGCACCTATGCGTCCGATAGAAATGCAGGCTCTGGCTAATGATGCCGCGGAGGTAGGTTAAGATGAACAAAGCAGATGTAATTATTATTGGTTCCGGTGTGATCGGTAATGCAGCGGCTTATCACCTGGCTAAAGCGGGAAAATCAGTGATTGTTCTGGAAAAGGACGATAATATCGGTGACGGCGGCTCAACCAGAAATGGTGGCGGTGTCAGACAATCGGGACGACATCCAGCAGAGCTGCCGCTGGCTATGTTCGGAGTGAAAAATTTATGGCCTAATCTGTCAGAAGACCTGGGCGTTGATGTGGAGTATTATCAGGAAGGTAATTTGAGGTTAGGAAAAACTGATAAACATCTGGATATTCTAAACGGCCTGACTGATCGGGCGAAGACACTGGGTCTGGAAGTTGAGATGATTGATGGTGAGCAGGCTAGAGATATAAATCCCTATCTGTCTGATGAGGTCATCGGTGCCAGCTGGTGCCCGACTGATGGTCATGCCAATCCTTTGTTGGTCACTATGGCCTATTATAAAAAAGCTCGGGAATTAGGAGCTCAATTCGTCACTGGCGAAGAAGTGCTGGAGATAAGAAAAGTCAGAGGGTCTGCCAGAAAAGTTGTAACGCAGACAAATACTTATGAAGCGGATAAAATTATTTTGGCGGCAGGGCTAGGCAGTCGAAAAATTGCCAATACAATTGGCCTTGATGTACCGATGAATCCGGTTCTGTTAGAAGTTCTGGTTACAGAGGCCCAGCCTGAGATGTTCTATCAGATGCTGGGGACTGCTGAAGCAGATTTCTATGGTCATCAGAGCACTCATGGTTCATTTGTCTTTGGCGGGACATCGGGCTTGGACGCTTATCAGGAATATGATCCGGAACAGGCAACCCAGAGTGCAACGGCGCCCTGTATTTGTCGGGGAATCTTAAAATATTTTCCTGAAATGAAGGAATTTAAAATTATCAGAACCTGGGCCGGAACAATCGATGATTGCGTAGACCATATTCCGGTAATCAGTCATGTTGAAGAGGTACCGGGACTGATTTTGGCGTGTGGTTTTTCCGGACATGGTTTTGGGATTTCGCCTACCGTTGGATTGCTGTTGTCAGAAATGGCGATGGACCAGGAAACGACCTTAGACACGTCGGCATTTAGGTATGATCGGTTTAAAACAAAGATATAAATAGAAGAGGCAAAAAAATGGAAATGATTCGAAAAAACTATTCATCAGGAGCACCCTTGGAAGAGAAAGCGGGCTATTCCCGCATGGTATCAGTAGGTCCCTTTGTATCCATTGGCGGGACAACTTCCGTGCAGCCAGATGGCAGCGTTTATGGGATTGATGATCCTTATGGTCAGACAAAGTATGTGCTGGAAAAATTTGTGGATCTGCTTAAGCAGGCTGATGCATCTGTTGCTGATGTGACAAAAGTCAAAGTTTATACGACTGATATGGCTTATGCTCCGCAGATTGCTAGAGCCTATACGGAAATATTTTTTGAGGTCAAACCATTATTTACAATGGTTGGGACAACCATGCTAAACCGGGAAAGCCAATTGGTGGAAATTGAACTGGATGCTATAAAAGGCGCTTAAACTTAAAAAGGCGGTCACAAAATTGTGACTGCCTTTTTGCTTAATATAAAGTTTCAAAATAACAATAAATATTTCTCAATACTTTATAGAAGAATTAATTTTTATCGAATAGTGTGTGTGGACATGACTTCAGCAAAAAGTGCAATCCCACCGACGATCAGATAAATGCCGGCGATAAAACCGAATCCTAATAGAGCGGCAACAGGTGCAAAAATCAGGAATACTGATAGCAACAGGTTGATGACACCGGAAGCAATCAGCCATCCGCTGCCTTCAGCACCGGATTTTTTAATAGTCATCCCGGCAGAAAGCTGATTAATACCAGCCGACATGGACATAAAAGCCAGCATGAAAGCAAATGTACCGGCTGTCTGCAGCGTACTGGACATAACTAAAAGAATACCCAAAACAACGGCCATAATCCCTGTGACCAGTGTCCAGCCATTTTTAACCGTGCTCTTTGCATAAGTCACAATACTGAAAATACCATAAGCCAGGATCCCCAGCTCAAAAAGCCAAAAAATGATTTCAGCGGCAAAGACAGGTTTGGTAAATACAAGAACGCCCATGACAATCATGAGAATTGATACAATAATACCGAAAATCTTCATAGATTTCAAAAATTCCATTTTGTTTCTCCTTTTTTTAAATTGTATAAATCAATTTTACATGATAACCTTTATTTATACAAGTTAAGAGGAGGATAATTTATGCTAATTATTGGACCACATTTGTCTATTGCTAAAGGATTTACCAAAGCAGGACAGACTGCACTTGAAATAAATGCCAATACTTTTCAGTTTTTCACCAGAAATCCTCGGGGTGGAAAGGCAAAAGACCTGGAACAGAAAGATGTTGAAGGTCTTGTAGATATTATGGAAGAAAACAATTTTGGACCACTTTTAGCCCATGCACCCTATACCATGAATCTGGCCTCAGAAAATCCGGAAACCAGAGCATTTGCTCAGACAGTTTTTAAAGAGGATCTGCTAAGGCTTAAAGACTTACCTTGCCAGCTTTACAATTTTCACCCGGGCAGTCATACTGGTCAGGGGGTGGAAAAAGGGATTGGGCTGATCGTTGATGCTCTGAATGAATTGATGTGGGAAGACCAGAAAGCAACAGTGTTACTGGAAACCATGTCGGGAAAAGGAAGCGAAATTGGTCGTAGTTTTGGTGAGCTGAGAGCAATCATTAATGATCTTTCGTTAAAAAATAAAATCGGAGTTTGTCTGGATACCTGCCATGTCTATTCAGCCGGCTATAATATTACGGAAGAACTTCAGTCTGTGCTTGATCAGTTTGACCGCATGATTGGACTGAAATTTTTAAAAGCGATTCATTTAAATGATAGCATGATGCCATTTGAAAGTCATAAAGATCGCCATGAAAAACTGGGAAAAGGAACGATTGGGAAAAAGGCCTTTGAAAAAATCGTTACAGAACCAATACTCAAAGATATTCCTTTTTTTCTGGAAACACCTTATGATAACTATTTGGGTTATGCTGATGAAATTGCCTGGTTACGTAGTTTATCGTAATGTGAAAAAGGATCCGATGGGATTCTTTTTTTTGTATTAAAACAAAATAGATTGACAATAAGGGGAAATTTGGTATAATCAATATGTGAATAAGTGTTCACGTATTGAATGGAGGAGGGCTTATGATAAAAGAAGAATCAGTCAGTTATAATGATGATCTCCTGTTCACTGCAGCAGAATTTTTTAAAGTATTAGGAGATTCCACTCGGATTAAAATAGTTTCGCTCTTATTTGAACAGGGAGAGCTTTGTGTCGGTGATATAGTTGATCAGGTTCAGGTTTCAAGAACTGCCGTATCCCATCAGTTGCGGGTTTTAAAAGATAATCGAATCATATCTAACAGAAAAGATGGCCAGATGAAATATTATCGGCTGGATGATCATCATATTGAGGATATTGTCCGGTTAAGCATTATACATTTACAGCATCAGTAAAAAAAGAGGTGACAAAATGAAATTATATTTAGATGGGCTGACCTGCGCAAGCTGTGCAGGAAAAATTGAACGTTTGGTTAGTAAAATGCCTAATATTAATGAGGTAAGTTTTTCAATGGCTACTGGAACCTTAAATATTGAAGAGGGAATGGATTTCTCGCCGGAAGTTACCTTTGATGCGGTGGTCAAGCTGGTTAAATCACTGGAACCACATGTAGTCGTCAGTAAAACAAAATTTAGCGAGACGATAAAACCTGATTGTCACTGTCATGAAGGGAGCTGCTGCTCTGGTCATGTTGAAACACATTCAGAACATGAAGACCACCATCATGGACATGACGGACATCAGCATGGAGAAATGGAAAAGCGTGAGAAAATTGAATTGCTGATTGCCATGATTTTATTTGTCGGTGGATTTGTGACCAAAGCTTTGATGCCAGAAACACTTGCAGCGGTTTCAATGGGAATATTTTTGGGAGCATATCTCCTGGCTGGTTATCACGTTATTCTGCTGGCGCTCAAAAACATCGGACATGGTCAGATTTTTGATGAAAATTTCCTGATGGCCATTGCTACGGTGGGTGCTCTTATTTTAGGTGAATGGCCGGAAGCGGCTGGGGTCATGATTTTCTTTGGTGTCGGAGAATATTTTCAGGCTAAAGCCGTTGATAATGCAAGAAATGCGATCTCCGAAACCATTCATTTCAGTGTCGAAAACGCTCATCTGATTGATGGTGAGGGCACCCGTACCGTTGACGCAACGATGATCAGGAAAGATGATCTGCTACTGGTTAAGCCAGGGGAAAAGATTCCGGCTGATGGAGTAGTATTTGAAGGACTTTCTTATCTTGATACTTCACCGCTGACCGGCGAGTCTTACCCTCGAAAAGTAAATGTTGGCGATACAGTTCTCAGTGGCATGATTAACGGCCAGGATGTTCTGAAAATCAGGGTAACAAAAGATTATGAAGACTCAACTGCAGTAAAAATTATGCACCTTATCGAAGAGGCCAGTGATCGGAAAGGGAAAACAGAAAAATTCATTACTAAGTTTTCTCGATACTATACCCCAGCTGTTGTTATATCGGCTCTGCTCTTGGCTATTATACCACCGCTATTGATAGAAGGCGCAAGCTTTGAAACCTGGATCTATCAGAGCTTGATTTTTCTTGTCGTTTCATGTCCCTGTGCTTTGGTTTTATCAATCCCGATTTCGTATTTTGGCGGCATTGGCCGGGCTTCAAAAGAAGGGATTTTAATAAAAGGCGGTAATTACCTGGATGTTTTATATCAGGTTGATACTTTTGTTTTTGATAAAACCGGTACCCTGACCCTTGGAGAATTCTCAGTTTTGCAGGTGGAGCTGGCTGAAGGGATACAAAAAGACGACTTTCTTCAAGCCGCAGCGGCTGGAGAATATTTCTCCAATCACCCTATTGCAGAAGCTGTTAGAGATTATTCAAAATGCCGGATTTCGGAAAAGTCTTTGTCCGAACATAAAGAAATACCGGGTAAAGGAACCCAGGTTAAATGGGAAGGCAAAAGCGTGCTGGTGGGCAATAAGAGTTTATTCAGCGAAAATGAAATAGTAACACCTGATTGGGACGGCGAAGGGACCATTGTTTATGTGGCAATTGATGAAAAATTTGCAGGAATGATGATTCTTGGTGATCAGATAAAAGAAAATGCTGAAAAAATGGTAGTTGGATTAAAAAATATTGGGATCGAGAAAACCGTAATGCTTAGTGGCGATAATCAGAAAACGGCTGATAGAGTCGGTCGAATCCTTGGACTTGATCAGGTGGTTGGAGATTGTCTGCCCCAGGATAAAGTTTCTGAGTTTGAAAAGATTAAGAAGACAAGTAAAAAGACGGTCTATGTTGGCGATGGGATGAATGATGCTCCGGTTCTGGCAATTTCTGATGCCGGTATGGCAATGGGAGGATTAGGATCCGATGCGGCGATTGAAGCAGCCGATATTATACTGATGAAGGATGATCCCCAGGATATTCTAAAAGCTGTTGATATAGCTCAATATACTCGAAAAATCATGATTCAAAATATTGTTTTGGCTCTGGGAATAAAATTTCTGGTACTGGGACTGACAGTAATGGGCTTCGGTGAGATGTATATGGCAGTATTTGCCGATGTCGGGGCTGCGGTTATTACGATCCTCAATACTAGCCGGATTTTAAGATACCAAGGTCGGTCAGGAAATGATAGGCGAGATACCATGAATTTGAAACCTACTGAAGTGAACTGATGTTCACTTCTTTCTTATAATGTGGAAGCGTTTACTTGACATTAGACAGAGAAAAGTGTATGATACCCTCATAAACATGTACACACAAGCTAAACATGTTATTCTTATTGTAATAAGGAAGGTAAAGCTATGTTGGATTTAAAAGTGTTAACTCAAGCGGTGGGAGACTTGGAAGAAGAAGAGGTAATTGATCTTTTAAATGAGTTTGTAGAAACAAACCCTTCTGAGGATGAGGCGCAGGAAGCCGTAGCAGCATGCCAGGGAGGAATGGCGATTGTTGGCGACCTGTTTGAAAAAGGTGAATATTTTGTTGGAGATCTGATTTTTGCCGGAGAATTACTAACAGAAGCAATCAATACATTAAAACCTGTTCTGGGAGGAAGTGGTGCAGGTTCAAGTGGAACAATTATTATTGGAACCGTACATGGAGATCTCCATGATATCGGAAAAAATATTTTCAAGAGCATGTGTGAAGCAGCTGGTTTTGAAGTTGTTGATTTGGGGATTGATGTTGCACCAGAAATTTTTGTCGAAAAGGCTAAAGCCGTTCAGCCGGATATTATCGGTATGAGTGGGGTTTTAACTTTGGCAATTGATTCGATGAAAGATACAGTTGATTCGCTAAAGGCGGCAGGTGTTAACGCCAAAATAATTATTGGCGGAAATCCGGTCACTAAAGAAGCCTGTGAATTTGTGGGAGCAGATAATTATACAACTAATGCGGCTGAAGGCGTAAAAATGTGTCAAGCTTGGATTTAGCATTATAAGGCATCCATTACAGGTGCCTTTTTTAAGTTAGAGGTATATATCAATATTGCATAACAGTAAGGCTGGCAGTTACTTAATAAAAAATTAAGAACTTTTGATGATAATTGTATATACAGGTCGATATAAGTATGCTATAATTTATCAAACGATTTCAAATGATAAAAAGACTGGATCTGAATTGAACAAATTTTTCCATGTCATTGGAATAAATATAAAAGTGTTTAGTAGCAGAGATTATTTGTAAAATGAAATTTTTTTGAAATTCAATTGCAAACGAAATATGGTTGATGAATTCTATTTCAACCAAAAGATGAAAGTCTTATTTTAACAAAAAACAGTATACTTAAACAAGAACATAGATTCAGGCAAGACTTCGGTTGACAGACGAGACGCTGTACCTGAGGTTTTATTGTATATTAGGATAAATGGAGCAGAGGGATGAAACAGAGTATTGTTAGATCGATAGAAGGACTATACGAAGATCGGACTCTGGAGCTCGTAAGAATAGCCATACGAAAAGGGTTTAAACCCATCGATATTTTTAACTGGTTGCAGGCAGGGATGGAACGAGTGGGCAAATTATACGAGACCAGTGATTATTTTATTGCCGATCTGATTTTTGCCGGAATAATCTTTCAGGAGGTTATGGAGCTAGAAGAGCTGATAGCTTTTAATCAGCCTGCGCCTGAACAAACTATTGGAAAAATGTTGTTATTATCGGTCTTTGGAGATTGTCATGATATTGGGAAGAATATTTTTGGTTCATTCTCAAGGACCGCCGGTTTTGAAATTATTGACATTGGAACAGATGTGCCCTTGGATACGGTTATTTCGTCTGTTGAAAAATATAAGCCTGATATTATTGCTCTTAGTGGGATGCAACAGGAAACGCTTTACGAAATGCGGGCAATTGTCTGTGAATTAATTAATCGTGGTATTCGTGACGACTATAAAATAATTATTGGTGGGGCAGTGATTGATGAAAAGGCCGGTCAGATTGTGGGAGCAGATTTTGCAACAAAGGATGTGACCCTAGGGGTTGATAAATGTAAGTTGTGGATGCTTGAAAAATCCGGTAAATAATAGAAACGAGTGGACCAAGGTGGTGAGTATATGGGATCTCCCGAATATTTAAGAATAGTAGAAGCAATTAAGCAAAAGATAACCAGCGAAGAAATTAAGCCAGGTGATGCCATACAGTCGGAGAATCTTCTTTGTGAGGAGTTTAATGTCAGTCGAATGACCGTCCGCAAGGGTTTGGCAGTTTTGGTTAATGAAGGGTATATCTATTCTATTCCAGGAAAAGGGAATTACGTTTGTGAACCAGATCTTGATTTATATACCCTGCATTTTGATGAAATGTTGCCGAGCGAGAAAAAGGGTGAAGAAATTCGCTTAATGGAAGTTAATGTCATCAAACCCAGTTATGAGGTTGGCTTCAATTTGGAAATTCAGGAAAACAAACACGTTATTGTTGTAAAACGCGTTTTCGTTAATGATGGGATTGTTAAGGCATTTGATGTCAAGTATATTCCCTATTATCGCGGAATACCGATTGTCGAGAAGGAAATACGTTATGCGACTTTTCCGGAAATGGTAGCCAAGAAAAACTCCATTTTTGCGATGACTAAAAAACTAAAGATTCGTGCAGCTGCAGCTAAAGGTGAAGTGAGCCAGGTGCTTGATATTTTGGATGGCGAACCGGTACTGGTCGTTGAACAAAAACTACTTGATGAAAAAGATCATCCCATTGGCTGGGGTTTAATGTATTTTTCAGGAGAAGATGCAGGTCTGGAAGCAGTCGCATCCTTTGATTAGCAATGAACAGAGGGGAGATCATGAAAGAAAAAGTTTTACTGATTGCTTGTGGCATGATAAAAGGTGAATTGAGCTTGGCAATGGAGAATTGTGGAATTTTTTATGATACCATTTGGATGCCGGCGGAACTGCACATCAATCCTGATCTTCTTCGAAATGAACTGCAAAAGGCAATTGATAATAATCAAAACTATGGGTTGATCTTATTGGCATATGGGAATTGCGGACATGGCCTGGTAGGGCTGGTCAGCCAAAACACCAGACTGGCCTGTTTGAGACTGGAAGATTGCATTCATGTCCTTTTACATAATGAAAAAAATTTAAAAAAAATTCGTGGGGAATCCTATTTTATCACCAAAGCCTGGTTAAACAGTAAGAAATCCCTGAAAGAGGAATACCATTACGCGATTAGACGCTATGGATCTAAACGTGCTGAAGCAATTATGGGGATAATGTTTAAGAATTATAAATCGATGGTTATGGTTGACGCTGGAGCATATAGTTTAGACAGTTGGGTTTATTGTGCTAAACACTTGAGTCAGGTTCTAAAGTTGGATTTTAAAACGATGACGGGCGATGTCGGTCTATTGGAAAAGTTCTTATCACTGAATTGGGATCGTCAGGTTGCAGAATTTGAACCGGGTAGAATGATTAGTAAAGATGATTTTGGAATGGAGTGCACTATTGCTGGTTTTTCTACTTCATTCCCAATGGTTATTGATAAATAATCGTAAACGACTACAAAAACACAGAAAACTCTTTTGCTGAATCTTGACAGATAATGTAAAGGGGTTTTTCTTTATGCACAATAACAATAGAAAAAGCGTTTTTCAGATGATAGAAAGTAGACAAGAAAAAGCCGAAGAAGTATAATGTTAAGAGCAAATAAGGAGAACGCAGGAATGAAATTAGAAAAACTACTTAATAATATAGAAATTACTGATATAAAAAATCTTGATAAGAAACGAAAGATTGAGGGAATCGCTTATGATTCGCGAAAAGTTATACAAGAGGGTATTTTTGTTGCAATTGACGGATACGTTACCGATGGTCACCTTTATATTGAGCAGGCGATTGATAAGGGGGCGGTTGTTATTATCCATGAAAAGGAGCTAGACAAATATCCTGAAAAGGTTGCGTTTGTAAAAGTGGCTGATTCTCGCCACGCATTGGGATTATTGGCCAGTGCTTTTTATAGCGATCCGTCTCAGGGTATGATGATGACTGGGGTGACGGGCACAAATGGAAAAACGACGGTCACCAGTATGCTCAAACATATTTTTGAAACAACAGGAAAAAAATGCGGATTAATTGGCACCATTAATAATTTGATTGGTGATAAGATAATTGATAATAAAGGACGAACAACGCCTGAATCCCTTGAAGTACAAGAAACTATTGCGGAGATGAAAAATAATGGGTGTAGCCATCTTTTTATGGAGGTTTCATCACATGGTTTAGCTTTAGATCGAGTTAATGGTGTGCATTTTGATTACGGAATTTTTACGAATCTGACTCAGGATCATTTGGATTATCATAAAACTTTTGAAAATTATTTTGAAGCTAAGTCAAAACTATTTTTTCAGACTGAAAAAGCAGCCATAATTAATGCGGATGACAAATGGGGTGGCATATTAAGAGATACCCTGGAGGAAAAGACTGATATACCGATTATTACTTATGGAATGGATGTAAAATGTGATTATTTTGCAACCGATATTGAAATGACAAAAAAAGGATCGCATTTTACCTTAGTTACACCGACTGGTGAAGAGCAAATATATATTAATATTCCTGGGGAATTTATGATTTACAACGCCATGGCAGCGATGATTGTCGCTTGTCGTGAACAGGTACCAATGTCGCTGATTATAGAAGCGGTCGCGCATTTTCCCGGAGTTGAGGGACGAATGGAAATCTTAGAAACTAAAGCACCATTTGGGGTAGTTATCGATTATGCTCATTCCCCGGATTCTCTGGAGAAGCTTTTATTGTCGGTCCGCAAGATTTTTGATGGCAGGATCATTTTGGTTTTTGGTTGCAATGGTGATCGAGATAAAGAAAAACGGCCAATTATGGGGAAGATTGCCGGTGAATTGGCAGATTTTATCGTTGTTACCTCTGATAATCCGGCCAGTGAAGAACCATTAACTATTATTAAAGCGGTACTATCGGGTGTGCAGGAAAAAACTGATCAGTATGCAATAGAGGAAATCAGACAGGAAGGTGTTTTTCACGGTGCACGACTTTGTAAAGCTGGAGATGTATTGGTGTTGGCTGGAAAAGGGCATGAAAAGCAGGAAATACTAAAAGAAAAAACCCTTTATTACAATGAATGGGACACTGCCAGAGAAGCTCTTAGACGGCTTGGCTATTAAAAAAAGAAACAGTTTATCCGTTTCTTTTTTTCGTGGTCTTTAATTAGCTGTTTTTAAAGTTTCCAGTTCTTCTAGTCGTTCCATTGCCTCAAGATAGCGATCTTCAAGTTGATCTTTTTCATTATTCAGCTGCTCAAGTTTGACGTAATCACTGAGATCTTGAGTCATTTCTGTACTAATTTGCTCAAGTCGATTTTCAATTTCCGGGATTTCGCATTCGAGGGCTTCGAATTCACGTTTTTCCTTGTAAGTCAGGCCTTTGCGAACATTTTCTTTGGGTGGTCTGCCACCTGATTTTTTAGTCGTGGCATCAGATATGCTTTCAGATAAGCCTTTTTTGGCAATATAATCGGAATAATTACCGGTTTGAACGATTGTTTTACCATCGCCAATAAAGGCAATGATTTTTTCGCAGGTACGGTCTAAAAAATACCGGTCATGAGAAACAGTAATGACAGAACCGGGGAAGTCGTCCAAATAGCTTTCAAGGATTGACAGTGTTTCCAGATCCAAATCGTTTGTAGGTTCATCAAAAAGCAATACATTTGGTTTTTGAATCAGGATGCCCATTAAATAGAGACGCCGTTGTTCGCCGCCTGACAGCTGTTTAATATAGACCCATTGCTTGTTTCGGTCAAATAGAAAGGTTTCCATCATTTGAGCGGCGCTTACCGTTTGTCCGGTGCTGTCTGTGACTGTTTCGGCCAGTTCTCGGATATATTCAATGGCTTTGAGATTTTGATCCATTTCTTCGGATTCCTGAGAAAAATAACCGAAGCGGACCGTTTCACCGATCTCAATATGGCCCTGATCCGCTTGTATGCGTCCTGTAAGCAGATTTAAGAGGCTTGATTTGCCCAAACCATTGTTCCCGATAATACCGATCCGTTCACCCTGGCCAATAATCAGGCTAAAGTCATCAAGGACTTTTTTAGAAGCAAAGGATTTTGAAACATGGTCCAGCTCGATGACTTTTTTTCCCAGACGGGTGGTTGATAGGCCGATATCAAGTTTTTGCTGGTTTAAATTGACTTCCTGATCTTTAAGTTCTTCAAAGCGCTGGATACGGGCTTTTTGTTTTGTGGTTCTGGCTCTGGCTCCGCGTCTGATCCAGGCCAGTTCCTGGCGGTAAAGATTTTGTCTTTTCTGTTCGCTGGCAAGTGCCATCTCTTCTCGAGTGGCCTTGAGTTCCAGAAAGGCTGCGTAATTTCCTGAGTATTCATAGAGATTTCCCTGCGAAAGTTCAAAGGTTTTGGTGACAACCCGATCTAAAAAATACCGGTCATGGGTAACCATTAACAAGGATCCTTGTCGATTCATTAAATAGTTTTCCAGCCAGTCAATCGTTTCATTGTCCAAATGATTAGTCGGTTCGTCAAGGATTAACAAATCGCAATCTGACAAAAGCGCCGCTGCCAGAGCAACGCGTTTCTTTTGTCCACCGGAACATTCACCAATTTTCTGTTGCAGGTGGTTGATGCCAAGTCGTGACAGGATGGTCTTGATCTGAGCCTGAAAATCCCAGAGACTCTGGTCATCAATAACTTGAGAAAGTGATAAAAGTCGGCCTTCAAGTTTTTTATCATGGGGATTCTCGTTTACCAGTTCAAGAGTTTCTTCATAATCACGTATCAGAGAGATTTCCGGTGAATCCATTTTCAGGACAGCTTCAAGAATAGGCAGGTCTGCCTCAAAAATCGGGTCTTGAGGCAGGTATTCGATACGTTTGCTGCCAAAAAAAGTGACAGTTCCTGCGTCAGGCGGTTCTGTTCCAGCAAGTACCTTAATTAATGAAGTTTTTCCGGTGCCGTTTAAGCCAATCAGACCTATTTTGTCATTTTCATCAATTCCAAAATTGAGATCTGAAAAAAGTATTTTTTCGCCATAGGTTTTGGTCAGGTTTTCGATTTGTGCAATATGCATATTCATTCCTTTTAATTTGAAGTAAACATATTTTAACATAAGACTGGCAGCGATTAAAATTTATTTTATTTTTTTAGGCGTTCTAACTAAAATTAACAGATTATAAGGGGTTTTGAACAGTTATATTAGCTTGAATTTATGTTACAATAATACATATTTAAAGACGGAAAGTAATTAATGTAGTATTTTTGATAAGATATTTGGAAATCCATTAAAGTGACAATGTTTAGGAGATATGCTGCTAAAGTAAATCATGTTTTAAGAATGAGGCTGATTTTTAGGTCAGGCCTTGAACATATGGAGGTAAAAGTATGATGCTCGGTAAGACCGTATTTATTGCAAAAAGTGCGGATGTTGTTGGCCGCGTTAAATTGGGGAATTTTGTTAGTATCTGGTTTCAGGCTGTAATCCGTGGTGATGTAGACAGCATTACGATTGGCAATAATACAAATATACAGGATGGAACTGTGGTGCATGTGGCGCCGGGGCACCCGACGATTATTGGTGAAGGTGTCAGTGTGGGCCATAATGCGATCATTCACGGCTGCACAATTGGTGATAATGTACTGGTAGGGATGGGGGCGATCATTTTAAATGGAGCTCAGATCGGTGATAATTCTATCGTTGGGGCTGGTGCGCTGGTTACTCAAGGAAAGGTGTTTCCACAAAATTCCTTAATTATTGGTAGCCCGGCTAAAGCGGTCCGAACCCTTTCTGAAGAAGAGATCCAGTCTATACGGGATAATGCTGAAGAATATTTGGATACGATGAAAGGCTATATGTAAAAGCAAAACCCGATGAGAGATCATCGGGTTTTGTAGATGTGAGATTAACTGATCTGTTCGATATAAATACTGGCAGCACTATTCCCTGGCAGATCTGTTTTCTCCTGAATGTTTGGCGAAATAGATACACGAACAGAGTACGCGCCTGAAGTTGCTGTGAAATTGGTTGTTTCAGATACTGTTTCTTCACTAAAATCGGCGAGGTTTGACATCAGACTGCGGTAAAATGCGGCCTGTTCATCAGTACTGTTTTGCGAGACGAAAGAAGTCAACCAGCCAGGGTTACCAGATGCACTGGTGATTAGCTGGGATTCAGAAACCATAGTGGCATTGTACAAAGGAATCAGCTCACTGGGATAGCCAGAAGCCAAAAGGTTTGAACTATCATCATACATGGCATCCTGATTGTCGGCAATAATCTGTTGAACGGCCTGAGGCACTTCAATTGCGGCAGAAGGGGTTTCGTCGGGAATGTTTGAAGTATCAGGGGTTTCATCTGTTGTCTTATCGTCAGAAGCATCAGTGGTGGTGTCGGTAGTATCTGTAGTGGTTTCCTCTGATGTCTGATCGCTGGCAGTATTTTGATCTTTTAATTGAGGAATTAAAAAAACCATTGCTGCAAGTAGAACGACAACGAGTATCACCGTTATGATAATTGAACGTTTTTTCATTAGGTTCTCCTTTTAATAAATAATGGAATGAAATTCCACTTATCATATTATTATAAACGAAATACTTAAAGTTTCAAATAAAGATTTCAAAAAACTTGATTTTACAGGCAGTTTTGGTTAGAATATGAGTCAGTAATAAAGAAAAATTAAATGTTTTGATAAGGACGTCTGGGAGTTGCCATAAGACAGAGAATTAATCAATTGGTGAGAGATTAATACTAAACTTCCGGTGGATCACCTTTGAACAGGCTACCTGAAATAAAGTTTTTCATATTTGAATTCTTTAGATTAGGGTATCCCGGGGAACCGTTATATTCATAAATGAGTGGGCATTTTGTGTCAACTTGGGTGGTACCGCGAACTTTTCGTCCCTTGATTTTATCAGGGGACTTTTTTGCGCGAAAAATGAAGCCGTGCGCAGATTGAGATAATTAATCCGATTGAAAGCTCGCTTTCAGAAGCGGATTAATTATCTCAATCTGCGGAGGGCGAAGCCCGCGATGAGGTGGCGCGACAGCGACACCGAATGCACGGCAATGTTTTTCAGCTTTGTAAAGACAAGGGAGGGCGAAGCCCGCGATGAGGTGGCGCGACAGCGACACCGAATGCACGGCAAGTCCAAAACGAGGAAAAAATCGATTCATAGGGATTTGTGAAACTATGAATGTACATAAACAGGAGGTACAGATTTGGCAGAGTTTAAACTGATATCGGAAGAGCAAGTAGGAGAAAAAGAAAATGTGATGGCTGAAAAATGGGAGGAGATGAATCTTCTCAAACAATCCATCGACAATCGTGAAGGGTGCGAAAATTACGTTTTTTATGAAGGTCCGCCGACTGCTAATGGTCGACCGGGAATTCATCATGTTCTGGCCAGAACCCTTAAAGATACGGTCTGTAAGTATAAGGTAATGGATGGTTATCGGGTTGTTAGAAAGGCTGGTTGGGATACTCATGGTCTGCCGGTTGAAATTGAGGTGGAAAAATCCCTGGGACTATCCAGCAAGCCGGAAATTGAAGCCTACGGGATTGATAAATTCAACCAGAAGTGTAAGGACTCGGTTTTTAATTATGAAAGTCAATGGAAAGAAATGACGAAAAAAATGGGATACTTCATAGATATGGAAGACCCATATATTACCCTGGATAATAATTATATTGAATCGGTCTGGTGGATTTTAAATAAATTTCATGAAGAAGGCTTTTTATATGAAGGTCATAAAATTCTGCCGTATTGTCCACGATGTGGAACCGGTCTGGCTTCTCATGAGGTCGCGCAAGGGTATGAGGAGATCAAGTCGAATACCGTTGTTGTAAAATTCAAACGAAAAGATGCCGATGAGTATTTCCTGGTTTGGACAACTACTCCATGGACCCTGGCTTCTAATGTCGCTTTGGCGGTCCATCCGGATGCCGACTATATTAAAGCTAAAGTCGATGAGATGGTTGTGATCTGTGCTAAGGTATTGGCACCGTCACTTCTTTCTAAAGGTTATGAAGTGCTGGAAGAAATGAAGGGTCGAGACCTTGAATATATTGAATACGAGCAGCTCATGCCTTTTGTGGCGGCAGATAAGAAGGCCTTTTATGTAACCTGTGCCGATTATGTCACCACCGAAGACGGGACCGGTATCGTTCATATTGCTCCGGCTTTTGGTGAGGATGACTACAAGGTTGGTCGAGAATACAATCTGCCGGTACTGCAGCCGGTAGCTGAGGACGGAAAATATACAGAAACCCCCTGGAAGGGGCAATTTGTCATGGATGCCGATGTAGAAATCATCAAATGGCTGAAGGGAGAGGATAAGCTCTTTAAAAAAGAAAAAGTTTCGCATAATTACCCCCATTGCTGGAGATGTAAAACGCCCCTGCTCTATTATGCAAAACCCAGCTGGTATCTGGAGATGACAAAGATCAAGGATCGTCTGATTGAAAATAATAATGGGGTTGAATGGTATCCGGATTTTGTTGGTGAAAAACGTTTTGGCAACTGGCTGGAAAACTTGAATGACTGGGCGATTTCGCGAAGTCGTTATTGGGGAACCCCTTTAAACGTCTGGCGATGTGAAGAGTGTGGCAAGCTTGAATCGATTGGTTCACGAAAGGAACTAGTAGAAAAAGCAGTAGAAAATATTGATGAATCCATCGAACTTCACCGTCCTTATGTGGATGAGGTCCACCTGACTTGTCCGGATTGCGGCAAAACCATGACGCGGGTAAAAGATGTTATTGACTGCTGGTTTGATTCCGGTTCTATGCCTTTTGCCCAGTATCATTATCCTTTTGAAAATAAAGAATTATTTGAAGAACAGTATCCGGCTGATTTTATTTGTGAAGGGATTGATCAGACTCGTGGCTGGTTCTATTCACTGCTGGCTATTTCTTCCTTTGTGACTGGTAAATCGCCATATAAACGTGTGCTGGTTAATGATCTGATTCTGGATGCTGATGGCCATAAGATGTCAAAATCTAAGGGCAACACGGTTAATCCTTTTGAAATGTTTGAGCAGTTTGGGGCCGATGCCCTGAGATGGTATTTACTTTACGTCTCACCGGCATGGACACCGACTCGTTTTGATGTCAAAGGTTTAAAAGAAGTTCAGAGCAAGTTCTTTAATACTTTGAAGAATACCTATCAGTTTTTTGCAATGTATGCCAACACTGATTCAATCGATCCTCGGAGTTTCTTTGTTCCATATGAAAAACGACCAAATATCGATGCCTGGATTCTTTCAAAATATAATCGTCTGGTTAATGAAGTACGGGCTGAGATGGATATTTTCGACCTCACAAAGGCAGTTCGAAAAATCCAGAATTTTGTCAATGAGGATTTGTCAAACTGGTATATCAGAAGAAATCGCCGTCGATTTTGGGCTAGTGAGCTGACAGAAGATAAAAAGGCTGTTTATAATACAACCTGGGAAGTTCTGGAAGGAGTCGTCAGACTTTGCGCTCCTTTTGCACCTTATATCACAGAAGAACTCTATCAGAATTTAACTGGAGAAGTATCGGTCCATCTGGCTGACTATCCAAGTGTTAATGAATACCTGATTCAGGGCTCTATCGAGGAACCTATGGATCTGGTTAGAGATCTTGTATCACTTGGTCGATCGGCTAGAGAAGATGCCCAGATCAAAGTCCGCCAGCCACTGTCAAAAATGATTATTGATGGCAAGCATAAGGAACTGATCGGTAATTTGACTGACCTGATTGAAGAAGAATTAAATATTAAAGAAGTAGTTTATGAAGAAAACTTGAGTGATTTCATGAACTATTCATTAAAACCCGATTTCAAGGTTGCTGGACCAGTATTGGGCAAGAATGTAAAACTGTTGGGTAAAGCATTAGCAACAGTTGATCCGATGGAAGTCGTTTCAAAATTGGAGGCAGATGGTGAAATGACCATCGAATTTGAAGGAGAAAAGCTGCTGATTAAAAAAGACTTCATTGATGTTCGAATTTCAGCTAAAGAAGGCTTTAATGTTCAGATGCTTAACAACCAGTTTATCATCCTCGATACTGGCCTGAATCAGGAGCTTCTTGATGAAGGATATGCCAGAGAACTGGTATCAAGAATCCAGCAGCTGCGAAAGTCAAGCGGTTTTGAAGTGATGGACCATATCAAAATCTTTTATGCGGCGGATGAAGAATTCACCGCTGCTGTTAAAAAGTATGAAGATTTTATTATGAAAGAAACCCTGGCAGATCAGATTACTGTTTCTAATGATGGGGAAGTTTTTAATTTGAATGGGCATGATGTAAAAGTGGGTGTTGAAAAAATTTAGGTTAAAAATTAAATAAATATAATATTCAAAGCCTGCGTCGAAGTTTAAATAATCTTCGATGTGGGCTTTAAATTTCATCAGGAAGGGAGTAATATAGTAAAGGCAAAGTATGACAGCAATTAGAGCGGTGATGTTATTTAAAAAGCATAAGAATAAAAATATTGGGAAAATTGCGAAATGCTCTAATGTAAAATAATAAGTGTGCCGATATTACTATTAATCAATAAAGACTGTAATAATATGCCGGCGACGGTATTGGTCAAAATAATGGTATTATAGTCGGTAATGAGATACAGACAGTTATTGATAATCTTGAAGAAAGGAGGTTAGAGTATGCGAATTAATCATAATATGACGGCATTGAACAGCTATGGCCAGCTCAATCAAAATAACACTGCAGTAGCAAAGTCTATCGAAAAACTATCTTCTGGACTTAGTATCAATAAGGCTGGCGACAATGCAGCGGGCCTTGCAATTTCCGAAAAAATGCGTGGTCAGATCAGAGGCTTAGATCAGGCAGACAAAAACACTCAGAATGCTATTTCGATGATCGAAACAGCCGAAGGTGCTCTAAATGAAACCCATTCAATCATTCAAAGGATACGTGAACTTTCTGTTCAGGCGGCCAATGATACCAACGCGACAGAAGATCGGGAAGCCATTCAATTGGAAATTGATGAGCTGGTCAAAGATGTCGACCGGATCGGTAACAATACCGAATATAACACTATAAAGCTTTTGAATAAGGGAAATGCGTCGATGTCAATGGCTGACCAGCAGAATTTGATTTCCAGTCTAAAAAAATACTGGCTTTTCGATGCTGAAAAGCTGGTGGAAGATAGTTATGGCTTAACGGCTGACAATGTTTCATTGACTGTTGAATTTACCAATGATACATCCAGCTCCTATGCGGCAATGGTTGTAGGAAGTTACACTTATGTGCCGGGTGATACAGTCGGTGCAGAGGATATCACTGGAAAGGGCTCAAATCTGACATTGAAAATTAATATGGCTTATTCTCAGCCGACTGATACGGCAGATGGAGGAACCTATCCTCAGTATGTAGATCGGGTGATTGCTCATGAAATGACCCATGCAGTCATGATGCGGACCATGAATTTTGGAGATCTCTCAACTTGGTTCTCTGAAGGTGTTGCTGAATTTACCCATGGTGGCGATGAACGATTAGAATCTGCAATTGCTTCACTTGGTAGTATTAACGCGGTAGTTGCAAACTTTGGTACCGGCGCAGAATCGGATTGGAATGGTGTAGCAAATGATTATGGATCGGCATATTTGGCTGTGCGTTATATGGATCAACAAATCAAAGCGGAAGGTGGAACGGGGGTTAAAGAAGTACTTCAGTATTTAAAAGATAATCCAAACGATACGCTTGATGATGCTTTGGCAGATGCAAAGAATAATTATGTTTTCCTTACATTTAATGATTCAGCATCTTTTGTCGCTGATTTTACCGCATCTGTTTCTGATGCTACATATGTTGCAGAAACTGGCATTATTTTAGATGCTGGTGCCGAAGATGATACCGGTTCAGCTACCGGATCTGAAGGTGGGACTGGTGGAGATTTGAATGCTGAAGATATTATGTCGGAAACAGGTGGAGCTGCTGGTGCTGAGGAAGAACAACCTTTAGATCATTTCACAGTTATCTGGCCAAATCTATCTGATTCAGTAGCCCAATCCTTTACCATGCAGATTGGTGCCAATACAGGGCAGAAAATGACCATCAGTACCAGTGACATGCGGGCCGAAGCTCTGGGTCTTGATGAGATCCGGGTGACATCACATTCTCAGGCCAATACAGCGATCAGTACCTGTGATTCGGCCATGACTATGGTCTCTGCCGAACGCTCTCGGCTTGGGGCCTATCAGAACAGATTAGAGCATACCTCGTCTAATCTTATGTCTGCCTCAGGAAGTTTAAGTAAGTCAGAGTCTCAGATTAGAGATGTGGATATGGCTAATGAAATGATGACCCTTACCAAGCAGAATATCCTGATGCAATCTGCCCAGGCCATGCTTTCTCAGGCTAATCAGCAACCACAAGGGGTAATGCAGTTACTGGCGTAAAAGGAGGCGATTTAGATGGGAAAAAAGTTTACAGCAAGATGTAATGTTTGTCAGACTGAATTTGATGTCCGAGAAGGCGGTGGCCTAAATTTTTATTTGCTGCATTGCAATAGCTGCGGTAAAGAAAAAGAGCTGAGCACCAAAGAAGTTGAAAAAGCATTACCGGACCAGAATCAAACCTTAAGCCGCAATGAGAAAATTGAAGCGATTGCTGGAACATGTGAAAATGGTCACTACCGCTTAAATGCTAAAGCGAGATGCCCTAAATGTGGCTCAGCTGACTACAGTATAGTAACAGACAAAGACGGAAAGGTGAGAATCGCCTTTTATGATTAAAGAAATTTAAAAACCCCAGGCTTACGACTTTTGGTCGGACAACCTGGGGTTTTATTTTTTCAGAATAATAGATTACGTTTAGTAGACGAAGATTGCTAAGCCGACTTTCTTCTGTAGTGTTTATCAATGAGATGAAAGCATTCTAAAATTTGATTTATTGTTTATCGTACTGCGGATAATACCCCAGAAACTGAAAGGTTTCCGTTTTCTCTTCAATAATAGGTAAAATACTCATCAGGGTATTCTGAGAAATATCACCGGTAAAAT
Organism: Eubacteriaceae bacterium ES3; assembly: GCA_030586155.1. Classification (NCBI taxonomy): domain Bacteria; kingdom Bacillati; phylum Bacillota; class Clostridia; order Eubacteriales; family Eubacteriaceae; species Eubacteriaceae bacterium ES3. Next base: position 724,393 of record CP130741.1, read on the forward strand.
CCATAAAAAACAGGTATTCCCAGTTCTCTTTTAAAAGCGGCCGGGATTCAATCTTGCAGAGATTAAGAGAAAATACCGAAAAAATCCCAATAATTTCATAAAGAGCGCCAGGTCGGTGGGGGAGGTTAAACACCATACTGACCCGGGAAGGATTATTTCTTAGTTTAAGTTCTTTGGAAATCACCACAAATCTTGTCACATTAGTCTGAGAAAAACTGATATCATCAGCTAAAATATCCAAGTCATAAAGAGTGCTGGTTTTCTTACTGGCGATAGCTGCTTTTGTCAGATCGTTCTGTTCAGCGACATAAGCAGCAGCGATGGCTGTATTGTGATAAGGGATGCAGATCCAGTCCGGATAGTCTTTTAAAAAAAGCTGGGACTGGGAAAAACCCTGGGGGTGGGAATAGACCTCTTTAATATTTTCGATAGTGGCTCCGGGAGGTGCCAGCAGACAGTGTTTTACCCGGACTTCTTCTTCGCCGATAATATAATAATGATACTTTGACAGTAGATCGTAAACACTGGCTATTGAACCGGTAGAAGAATTCTCAATTGGTAAAACCCCGTAATCACATTGATTGTTATGAATACAATCGAAAACCTCATCAAAGCTCTGAAAAGGCTTGAGTTCACAATTATCATTAAAAAAAGAAAGTGAAGCTTCCTCGCCGTATGAACCGGCAGTACCAGCATAGGCAACTTTTGGATTTTCTTCCAGTGTGTAAGGATAGTCAGAAAAAGCCTGATTAAGTGATTTGAGATAATCCATTTTAATAACCCAGGTCTTCGCCGACCAGAATGATCTTGATGCGTCCGGGAATACCTGACTGGCGGGTAATGACAATATTGGAGCACATACAGTCTTCGGAATAACAGTTGTAGCATTGTCCTTTGTCATAACAAGGAGTCTTTCTATTCAAGCGGATGGCGTTCACTGGAGCAGCGGTGTTCTGGGCCCGATAAACCCCAGCATCAGTATTGGCAACAACTTTGTTCATACCGGCCAGGACAATTACCTGCTCTGGTCCAAAACATAAAAGGCTGACCCGATTGCTGTTGCCATCGACATTGACCAGCTCGCCGTCCATAGTGATCGCATTTGTTCCCATTAAAAAAGTATGAGATAGCATCCCTTTGGCTATGACTTCCCGTGTCTCCTGATAATTTTTAGCTGTTCCTCTGTCAATATATTCGAAATTTCCGTTTTTAATCGCATCCAGTAAACCGATTTCTTTAATTGATTCAGATCCGCCATGGGTGACAGACACTCCTTGTGGGATTAGTTCTAAACATTGTTCTAAGGCCTCGGCCTTTGTTTTGCAATAATATCCTTCAAATTTTCGCTTTTCAAACCGTTTAATCAGAGACTGAGCCAGGTTCTGATAATTCTCGTCTTTAAACCCCAAAAGTTATACCTCCGTTAAATAAATGTTAAATTCTATATTATTATAAACGAAAAGTTTCAAAAAATAAAATATTAAATAAAAAATGGGTATAATACTCTATGAGATGACTCAGACAGCTTTACAATGGGGTGATGCCTGGTCTGGTCATTTGAAATGGAAAAAGAAGAGGAGGGATCAAGATGCATCGTTATAAAGGAGTTGTGTTTGATCTGGATGGAACGCTGGTAGATTCATTGCATGATATAATGGATTCTTGCAATAAAATCATGAAATATCATAAGTTTCCAACCCATAGTTATGAAGAAGGGAAAAAATTGATCGGCAGGGGCTTGAAAAACCTCATGAAAATGGCGATTCCTGAAGAATACAGGGAAGACGATGTTTTCCTCGATGAACTGACAGATATGATGCGGGCAGAGTATGGAAATAATTACACTAAAAAAACGAAAGCTTATCCGGGAATTGAAAAGTTATTGGATTATCTGACCTATCATGAATTGCCTTTTGGCGTTTGTACAAATAAGCCGGATCCTATGGCCAAATCACTGGTCAAAACTGTTTTGAAAAAATATAACTTTGTGGATGTAATTGGCGAGACGGATCAGGAACCGCGTAAGCCTGACCCTGCAACAGTTTTTAAAATGTGTAGGGAAATGGGATTGGAGCCTTCAGACTGTCTTTATGTAGGAGACTCTCTGGTTGATTATGAAACCGCGAAAAACGCTGGAATGCTGTGCGTTCTGTGTACCTGGGGTTTTGAAGATATTGATGTGATTACGGCTCTTGATGATGCAATATGGATTCATAACCCTATGCGTGTTGTTGATGCTCTGCGCTATGGTAAAGAATTATATCATGTATTTAATGAAGAGCCAGAAAAGCATCCGCATGAGGAGAAAAAAAGCTATTGGGAAAAGAATAAACTGTAAACGAAAACAATTTGAAAATAAAAATGCAATTTTCATATTGACAAAGAATAAGCAGGTTGTTATAATAAAAAATTTTACATTTTGCCTATCTTGTGTTATACTATCTAAGAGAATACCACAGAGAGGTGAAGTTTATGCCAAAAGCTACGATAATGGACATTAAACGCGAGGTGGAAAACTATCTGGGCAGACGAGTCAAACTGGAAGCACATAAAAGCAAGAAAAAGCTCTACCAAAAAGAAGGGATTTTAGCGGAAACATATCCCAGCATTTTTACAGTTCGGATTCAGGAGGATCAGCGAAAAGAACAGAAACTGTCTTTCAGCTATTCTGATTTACTGACCCAAAGTGTCAAAATTGTATTACTGGATGAGAATGGAAGCGATCAGTCGATACTGGCATCCTAGTAATAAGATAAAAGAGGCAATCATCAGAACGCAATGCGTTTGATGATTGTTTTTCTTTTTGAGAAAATAAATTTGTAGTTTTTCGCAACTATAAAAAGATTTAGCAAACCCCAAAAAGATATAATTGTTTTCTGAGTCATTAAGGATTCGTTTGGGAAGTGTTGAAAAAAATGTTATAATACGAAAAAATGATAGAATGAGGAAAAAATGAAGAACTTTATAAATATAAATTCAGAAATTGGACCCCTCAAACGGGTGCTACTTCACCGACCGGGAAAAGAACTTGAACGGATTGTACCAGATTCTTTAAAGGAGTTGCTTTTTGAGGATATTCCCTGGCTTAAGCGGATGCAGGAGGAACACGATGAATTTGCCGCAATTCTAAGAGGTCGTGGTGTCGAAGTCTTGTATGTTGAAGATCTGCTTAAGGAAGTTTTAAAAAATAAGACTGTGAGGGAAGCGCTTATCCTTGAGGTAATTGATCAGAATCCATCTTCCGGGAATTATATTGATGGATTCTTAACTGAGTATCTGATGGGAATGGAGAGTGAGCGGCTTTCAGAAGCCTTAATCGCGGGAGTGCTGCAGAAAGAACTCGATCATATAGAAAGAAATATGGTGTTAACGGATTATTTAAAAGATCCTGAACCTTATGCATTTTATTTGAATCCTCTGCCTAATCTTTATTTTATGCGTGATCCGGCGGTGACTATTGGAAATGGTATGTGTATTTCATCGATGGCGACAAAAACCCGTAAACGGGAAAGTCAATACCTGGATGCCATTTACGACCAACATCCTTTATTTATAGGAGCAAATGATAAAAAATACTATTCTCATCAGAAATTTTTCTCTTTAGAAGGTGGAGATGTATTGGTTTTAAGTGAAAAAGCTGTAGCTGTCGGATGTAGCGAACGTACAAAAGTTCAGGCAGTGGAAGAGCTGGCCAAAAATCTGTTTGAAGATAATGAAGAAATAGAACAGGTGCTGGCGGTGAGAATTCCCAATAATCGAGCATTCATGCACCTGGATACGGTCTTTACGATGGTCAATAGAGATCAGTTTATCGTCTTTCCGGGGATTTTAGATCAGGTGGAAACCGTTATTATTAGTCGTGGAAAGAATAATAGTCTGATGTTTCATCAAGAAGAAACGCTGAAAAAGGCTTTAGCGGAGGTGTTGGGTTTAAGACAGGTTCAGCTAATTGAAAGCGGTGGTGGAAATCCGGTAGTGGCAGCCCGGGAACAGTGGAATGACAGTACTAATACCCTGGCGATTGCGCCGGGAGTGATTGTGGCCTACGCCAGAAACGAGCGTTCCAATGAAGTGCTTGAAGACAACGGTGTAGAAGTAATAGGAATAGAGGCTTCTGAACTGGTGCGGGGAAGAGGTGGTCCAAGGTGTATGACCATGCCTTTGTATCGCGAAAAAATATAATTGTATTCATTTTGTTGAATAAATAAGACTGTTAAAAATTAAGAATATCAGTTAAAATATAAAAAAGATATGAATTGCGGAGGAGCACAATGGATTTAAAAGGACGTCATTTATTGACATTGAAAGATTTCAGCCCGGAGGAGATTCAGTATTTAATTGATTTCGCGGGACGACTTAAAAAGAAAAAACAATCAGGTGAAATAGGAGAGCTGTTAAAAGGCAAAAATATCGTGCTTCTTTTTGAAAAAACTTCGACTCGAACACGATGTGCTTTTGAAGTGGCTGCTTTTGATGAAGGAGCCAATGTAACCTTTTTAACCAATAGCCAGATGGGCAAAAAAGAATCCGTTGAAGATACAGCTGTAGTTTTAGGACGCTTCTATGATGGAATAGAGTTTCGTGGTTTTGAACAGGAAACGGTTAATCAATTAGCCGAATATTCCGGAGTCCCAGTCTGGAGCGGTCTAACAGATTTGTACCATCCTACTCAGGTGCTGGCTGATCTTTTAACAGTACAGGAAAAATTTGGTGCTTTAAAAGGGCGAAGGTTAGTTTATGTGGGGGATGCCAGAAATAACATGGGGAATTCTTTGATGATTGGCTGCAGTAAAATGGGGATGCATTTTGTGGCAGTAGCCCCAAAGTCTTTATTTCCTGAAGATGAACTGGTTGAAGAAATGAAACAACTTTGTCTTGAAACAGGTGGTTCAATCACTCTCACCGAAGATATTGTAGCGGGTGTTTTAGGGGCTGATGTATTATATACCGATGTTTGGGTATCGATGGGTGAAGAAGCTCAGATGGCCGAGCGAATCGAATTATTAAAGGACTATCAGGTCAATATGGATATGGTAAAAGCTACGAAAAACCCTGATGTGATCTTTCTTCATTGTCTGCCCTCTTTCCACGACCTGGAAACAGAAGTGGCTAAAGATGTGAAGGCTCGCTTTGGTCTTTCTGAGATGGAAGTGACAGACGAAGTTTTCCGTAGTCAGCATTCTCTGGTTTTTGATGAAGCGGAAAATCGGATGCATACTATTAAAGCGGTAATGTGTGCAACACTGGTGGGGGAATAAAACGAAAAATGGAAATAAAAGAAATCAGTAAGCTTCAAAATGGATCGGATGTCAGAGGAATTGCCATCGAAGGTGTTCCCGGAGAAGCGGTTAATTTTACCCAGGATATGACGATGAAAATTGCCTATTCATTTGCACTATGGCTTTCTAAAAAGCTGGGTAAGGAACAGTTGACTTTTGCAATTGGCAGAGATAGTCGAATTACAGGAGAACACCTAATGCAGGCAGCAGCACTGGGGCTCGTGAGCCGTGGAGCAAAAGTTTATCGGTGTGGAATAGCTACGACCCCGGCAATGTTCATGACAACTGTTGATAAAAATTTGAAAGCGGATGGTGCGATTATGGTAACCGCCAGTCATTTACCTTTTAATCGTAATGGCTTGAAATTTTTCGATCGTGATGGCGGTTTGAACAAAGAAGATATTGCTGAAATTCTGAAAACTGCTGAAACAGTTGTGACTGATTTTCTTCCCGGCGGACAGGCAGAGGATTTTGATTTTATTGCAGTTTATGCGAATCGGATTGTTGAAATCATCAGAAATCAAACCGGAGAAGAAAGACCTTTAAGCAACAGTCGCATTGTGGTGGATGCCGGCAATGGAGCTGGCGGTTTCTTCGCTGATATGGTTTTAAAACCATTAGGTGCTAACACTGAAGGCAGCCTGTATCTTGAGCCTGATGGAAACTTTCCCAACCATGTGCCAAATCCTGAGGATGAAACAGCAATTGCCCATATTACAGAAGCGGTCCTTAAAAATCAGGCTGACCTGGGTATCATCTTCGATACAGATGTAGATCGGGCTGCGATAATTGATGAAACTGGGAAGGCAATAAACCGTAACGGATTTATTGCTTTTATAGCCGGAATCCTGCTTGAACAGTATCCGGGATCGACAATTGTGACAGATTCAGTGACTTCCACTGGGCTTGCGGAATATATAAAATTTTTGGGTGGAAAGCATTATCGCTTTAAACGTGGGTATAAAAATGTTATCAACGAAGCGATCCGTTTAAATGAGACAGGGGTGGAAACTCACTTGGCTATGGAAACCAGTGGTCACGGTGCGATAAAAGAAAATTATTTTCTGGATGATGGTGCTTATTTGGTGACCATGGTATTAATCCGCTACGCTCAGTTATTAAAAGAAGGAAAAACCATCAGCTCGGTACTAACAAAGTTAAAAGAGCCCGTTGAAGCTAAAGAAATCAGACTAAAAATTGAAGCTGATGATTTTAAGACCTATGGACAAAAGGTGCTCGACGCTTTTTCAGATTTTGCAGAAAAGCAGTCGGGTTGGAGTCTTGAAGAACCCAATTTTGAAGGGGTTCGGGTTAATTGTAATGAAACTGCGGGTAATGGCTGGTGTCTGTTGAGGTTGTCTCTGCATGATCCGATTTTACCCCTTAATATTGAATCAGACGAAGTTGGTGGATGTGGAATAATAGAAGAACGGATTCGCAGTTTTCTTAAAGCATTCCCGGAAATTATTTAAGTAAGACTTCAAAGAAGTGTTGTGTCTTGGCTTTTCAAAATGGATGAAAAGCAACTTGACAGAAAGGGAGGAAAAGATGAAAAAAATACTTGTTCCCGTTGACGGTTCGGTTTTATCAGTTAAAGCGGTTGCCGAGGCGAAAAAAATGGCAGAAGCATTTCAGTCCGATTTGATTTTTCTCAGTGTGGCAAGTGGTTCGACCCCACCGGAAAAGGAAACATCTAATAAAGTAATCAAAGAAGGTCTGGAGATGCAGGAGTATGTTTCTAAGTTTAAGACAAATGCAGAATTGTATTTAGAGGATGCAAGAAACAGCGTTGAGGGATTTGCTGGTGAAATTGAAACTGTTCTTTTATATGGCGATCCAGCTGAGCGGATTGAAGATTACCTTGACGAACATGAGGTTGATATGATTGTCATGGGGTCTAACGGAGTAGGAGTTTCAATGCTTCATCAATTATTGATTGGCAGTGTCACTTCGAAAATTCTGAAATTTGCCAGCCAACCGGTACTAATTGTAAAATAGTATAAGCCTGCATAGTAATATGCAGGCTTGTTTTTGTGAAAAATCAGTTTAGGAGACGTTAATTGCTTAAAGTATGAAGGACCGATTTCATAATTTCTTTGAATAGGTCGGGCTGCCAGGCGCTGCGACCAATAAACAGGCCGTTTACGTTTTCGAGTGCGGCATAGTCGCTGGCATTATGAATATTAACACTTCCACCGAATAATAAAGGGATCTGCGAGCCTTTTTCTCCAAATCGTTCGATGAGAACCGTCCGTAAATAATCATGGATTTCTTTGACGTAAGGAGTTTCCGCTGGTGTGCCGCCTACTCCAATTGCCCAGACAGGTTCGTAAGCGATCCAGAAATTCCCGATTGCTTCAGTAGAAAAACCTGTTAAGGCAATCTTTAGTTGTTTAGCCAACATTTCTTTGGAAACGCCATAATGCTTGTCTTCGATTCTTTCGCCGATGCAGATTAAGGGAGTAAATCCGTGTTTGAGGGCTGACAGAGCTTTTCGGTTAACGGCTTCATCGGTTTCATTAAAATACTGTCGGCGTTCTGAGTGCCCCAATTCAACAATATCCAGGCCAATTTCTTTTAGCATTATCGGTGAGATTTCACCGGTAAACTGGCCGAAATCTTCTTCGTGCATATTCTGAGCGCCAAGTTTAAGTGGGCTGCATTTTTCTTCAATCAGTTCTTTGATCTTCCAGAGATGGGTATAGGGTGGGATAATAAAAAAGTCGAAGTCCTCATAAGACTTAATAATTTGCATTAACTGCTCTGTATATTCTAGCCCTTCAGCGAGGGTTTTGTTCATCTTCCAATTGGTGCCCAATAAAAATTTTTTCATCCCGGACCTACTTCATATATGTTTTTTCCAAATCACGCATTTTTTCGACTTTCCGAGTTGAGCCCCCGCCCTGAAAGCTGCTCTTTAACCAGGCTTCAGCAATCATTTTTGCCAATTCGACGCCTATTACTCGGGCTCCCATTGTCAGGATGTTGGCATCATTACTTTTGGCCAGGCGTTCAGCTGAATAAACATCGTGACAGGTCCCGGCAAAAACGCCTGGGACTTTGTTGGCCATCATGGCAACTCCCAGTCCGGTTCCACAGAAAATAAAACCACGATCAAATTCCTTGTTTTTGATAGTCTCGGCCAGATTAAATGCAATATCCGGATAATCGCATTCATGAGTAGATGAATATTTTAAATCTGTTATATCGTAGCCGGCATTCTTTAGGTATTCAAAAATTTGATCTTTAAAATCAATAGCAGCATCATCACAATCAATGGCAATTTTCATAATTTTCTCCTTATTTTATGGTGGGATTGAAAGGTTATGTGGGGAAGGTTTTTAGCATGGAATGCTAAAAACCTCCTAACAATGGCTTTCGTATAGCGTTTAAGGTATTGCTTTTATCAATACGTTATCATTATGTCACAGACATTAGTCTTTGTAAAGACTAGCAATTAGTATAAATTTAATAGCCGTAGACAAAGAAATTTGATGTTCTTATGTTTGTGTTAATGAGTGGGATGCTGAGGATGGCCTATAATTTGACTAGGTAAGAATTGAAGTAACGGTAACGAAAAAGCTTTTGAAAAATTGGAGTAATAATGGAAAAAACGATAGTGATTAAAAATAAAAATGGTCTACATACCCGTGTTGCAGCCATGGTAGCAAGGCAGTCTCAAAGCATTGAAAAAACTTATAATTGTCGATTGTTTATTAAACGTTTCGGTTCGCGGACGGGAGTGCCCTGTAATTCAGTTTTACCGCTGGTATCATTAAAAATAAAATATGGCGAAGAGGCAACAATTTATAGCGACAGTTCAGATGGAGAAAATGCCGTTTTGGGATTGATTGACTTCTTAGAACAAATTCCACTGCTTGAATTACCGGAAATCGAAGCAGTCGATAATTTACTGCAAGAAAGCACCTTGGCCAGTGAGAAAATTTTTGAAAGCATTGATAACGGTCTGATTGCCATGGATAGTGAAGGGATTATTAATATTTTCAATCGGGCTGCCGAGGAAATTACTGGGATTAAAGCCAGTGATATTATTGGAAAAAAAGGTGACGACTGGGTGCCGAACTTTAATCTGCAGGATCTTTTGCATTCTAAAGATGAAAAGTTGGGACTAAAGCACAAGATTGGAAAAAAATGGGTGGTCACCAATAAAAGCCCGATTATTGCTGGAGATGAAATTGTCGGTGGTGTGGTCGTCTTTCAGGATATTTCGCAGATAGAAGAAATGTCCTGGGAGCTGCACAGTATCAAAGAACTGAAAGAGAAACTCAATACCATTCTGGAAACGGTTGACGATGGGATCTGTATGATTGACCAGAAAAGAAGGGTTACTTATGTCAATTATCCTTTTGTTAAGATGTTCAAAAAGGATGGAACACAGGTCTTGTCACGCGCGATTGATGATTTATTTATCGGGGAAAATTTTACTGATGCTTTTTTTGATGGACTTCAGGATCTGATGATTAAATCTGATAATGGCAGAGAGCTGATTATGATGTCCCGGCCGATTATTATAGAAGACAAACGTCGAGGCAATGTACTGGTAGCGAGGGAATTGACGGAGATTGAAAAGCTGGTGGAGCGGGTGGAAGCATTGAGTGCTAAAGCGTCTTATCTCCAGGATGAGCTATCCAAGAAAGAAGAACTTAATCCTTCCTTTAATTGTATAATGGGGAAAAGCGGAGCGCTTATTGAAAGTTTGACAATTGCTTCTAAAGCGGCCCGGACTGACGCAACAGTCTTGGTTAGAGGTGAAAGTGGGACTGGTAAAGAACTGGTGGCCAGAGCCATTCACCGGGCCAGTAGCCGGGGGAAAAAAGCTTTTGTCAGCATGAACTGTGCAGCGATTCCGCCTAATCTCCTGGAGAGTGAACTGTTTGGGTATGAGAAAGGTGCATTTACAGGAGCTTACAAGGAAAAGAGAGGGAAATTTGAAGTAGCTGATGGCGGAACCATATTTTTAGATGAGATTGGAGATATGGATAAGATGATGCAGGCAAAACTTTTACGGGTTTTGCAGGAACAGGAAATTGAGCGTATTGGTGGTATCCAACCGATAAAGATTGATGTAAGGGTGATTGCGGCTACCAATGCACCACTGGAAAAATTGATGGAAGAAGGTAGATTTCGAAACGATTTATATTATCGTTTAAATGTTATCACGGTAATGCTTCCCCCTTTGCGTCAGCGAAAAGGGGATATTCCGCTTCTGGTGGATCATTTTTCGGAGAAGATCAGTAAAAAATACGATCTTCCTCGTTGTACAATGACTAAAAAAGCCTTAGCAGCTCTGGAACAATATCATTTTCCGGGAAATATCAGAGAACTGGAGAATATTATTGAGTCCGGTGTAACTTTGTCAAATAATGACTGGGTAACACTTCAAGATTTACCGGCATATTTGAGGCAGCCTGATGAAGGAGATAAAGCGGCCTTGGATTGGGGTGGGGAGAATTTACCCAGCTTGGAGGAGATGGAAAAAGAATTGATCGCAAAAGCCCTGGAAAAAGCTGGTTCATACCGTCAGGCAGGGATAATACTGGGGATTGATCATAAAACGGTTGCGGCAAAAGCCAGGAAATATCAGCTTTTATAAGATTGGCATAAAATTTGCTTTTTAAAATGCCAATAACCAGAAAAGGAGGAGCATTAATGACAGGTGTGATTATTGTATCCCATAGTGAAAAGCTGGCAGAAGGCTTGCGCGACATTGTGATGGAAATGAATGACGGCAGTGTGGAAATAATTGCCGCGGGAGGCACTGGTGACGGCCGAATTGGGACGAATACCAACAGAATTAAAAATGCGATTGAAAGTTTGCATGATAAGGATCAGATTCTTATTTTTGTGGATTTGGGGTCAGCAGTGATTTGCAGTGAAACAGCTATTGAAATGCTGGATGACGAGGGCTTGCAGGAGAAAGTGCATATTGTGGATGCACCGCTTGTAGAAGGGGTAGTTGGAGGCGTTGTACAGGCAACAATTTCTGATGACCTTGATGCCATTATTAATACCGCTAAAGAGGGTGCGACCATTAAAAAAGTTAACTAATGGGGAATAAACACCCGGATGGGAATAATTCCCCATCAATTTGTTGATGAAAAGAAGTGAAAGCCTTATTTTAGGCCGATTTTTGATTGGCATATTATTTGCTTTATAGAAAACGTATTCAGATAAAATTTAGGAGGATAAAATGAAACGGTTAATTAATGATGCTTATGATGTAGTGGAAGAAATGCTTGAAGGTTATGTAACAGCGCACAAAGATCATGTGGTCATGGACCAGTCTTCTGAAGCCCAGGGAAGGGTTGTTGTTAGCAAGTCTGCTAAGCAAAAAGACAAAGTCGGTGTAATCATTGGTGGTGGATCGGGACATGAACCGCTATTTTTAGGCTATGTCGGAAAAGGTTTTGCAGATGCAGCGGTTATCGGAAATATCAATACATCTCCTTCTCCAGATCCGTGCTATGCTTCTGTTAAGGCGATTGATACCGGAAAAGGCTGTATTTATCTTTATGGAAACTACGCTGGTGATGTCATGAACTTTGATATGGGTGCTGAAAAAGCTGATGAAGAAGATGGTATCCGGGTTGAAACGGTACTGGTAACTGATGATGTTATTTCCTCTGAAAATATTGAAGATCGTCGTGGGATTGCTGGAGATTTCTTTGTTTTCAAAGCTGCTGGAGCAAAAGCTGAAATGGGTGGAGATCTGGATGAAGTTGTTGCTGCTGCTAAAAAATGTAATGATGTGACCAGAACCATGGGTGTAGCCATGTCGTCAGCAACTCTGCCATCTAAAGGTGGTCCGATTTTTGAAATGGAAGATGGCGATATGGAAATCGGTATGGGGATCCATGGGGAACCAGGCGTGCGTCGAGGAAAAATTGAGCCCGCTGATAAGGTGATTGATCAGATAATGGAACCGATTCTTGCTGATCTTCCGTATGAAAGTGGAGACGAAGTTTATGTTCTGGTCAACAGTCTTGGCGCAACCCCTTTAATGGATCTGCATATCTGCTTCAGAAGAGTTTCTCAGATTTTAGCTGAAAAAGGGATTACTATTTATAAATCGCTGATCGGTTCTTTTGCTTCTTCTATGGATATGGCTGGAATGTCTGTGACATTAGTAAAACTAGACGATGAAATGAAGGAATTGCTAGACTATCCATGTGATACACCTTATTTTAAACAGTTTTAAATAAGACGGTAAAAGATTAAGATAACAGATAACAGAGACGAGGGAATATGCCCGCGATAACTTTGTTATTATTCGGGTTGGCAGAAAGCTGCCAGCCCTTTAACTACTTAAGGAGGCTATTAAGATGAGCGAATATATTTTAAATAAAGATTATTTTGTTAATGTGATGACTGATTTGATCACTTTAGCGGAAGAAAAAAAGGAATACTTCTCGGAGCTTGATTCAGCAATCGGAGATGGAGATCATGGGATGAACATGAGCATTGGTTTCAGGGAAGTTAATAAAAATCTGGAAGAGTGGAAGGATGGGGATATCAGTTCGCTTTTTAAAAATGTTGGTACAGCTCTGCTTGATAAAGTTGGCGGTGCGTCAGGTCCTCTTTATGGTGGCTTTTTTACTAAAATGGGCGTGCCAATCAAAGGAAAAGAAGAAGTGACTTTTGATGACTATCTGGCAATGATGGAAGCGGGTATCGCTATTATTGAAAAACGAGGCAAAGCAGTAGTGGGTGATAAAACAATGGTTGATACCTTGCGACCGGCCATTGATGCTTTGAAGAAAGCTTACACTGAAGACGGTCTTGAACCCAAGGAAGCGATGAAAAAAGCGGTTGAAGTGGCAGAAGCAGGTTCGGATTCGACTATTCCGCTGGTAGCTAAAAAAGGTCGGGCAATGCGTTTAGGTGAAAGAGCGATCGGTCACCGAGATCCTGGTTCAGCTTCCAGTGCGGCCATTATGGCAATTTTTTACAATAACATGCCGTAAATCATGAAATGACTATAATGCAAAAGAGACCTGTTCTGACGAAGGGATAAAATATCTTGTCGGAATAGCTCTCTTTTTTATATTGATTAAAGTGGTGTTTGATAGGGTAAAAAGAATGGTAAATGCCCTCTGGGAGGAAAAATGAAAGTATGATGTTCTTAGCTGTTTTAAAGAAGTTAAAAAGATGATAAAGCACTGATAAAAAATATAAGACGTTTGCAGTAAAGGGTTGGCAAATTAACGTGATAAAGTGTATAATAGGCTCTGTAATATTTTAGGAAAAGAGGAAACAGGAATGAAAAAGAAAAGTATTGCTGGTTTATTGCTGCTGTTATTAAGCCTTGCTGTTTTGTTGGCGGGTTGCTCGAGCTCTGATTCAACCGAAGCTGAAGCAACTGGTGACAATGACGATCAGACCTTTGTTGTTGGTCTGGATGATTCATTCCCACCAATGGGTTTCAGAGATGAAAACAATGAAATCGTGGGATTTGACGTGGATCTGGCCAAAGAGGTCGGTGAGCGCTTAGGCATGGAAGTGGTACTGCAGCCAATTAACTGGGACACAAAAGAGCTGGAACTGGACTCAGGAAATATTGACGTTATCTGGAATGGTCTAACGATTACCGAAGAAAGAAAAGAAGTGATGGATTTCACCAAACCTTATCTGGAAAATGATCAGGTAATAGTGGTGAAAAACGGTTCAGATATTGCGACCAAAGCAGATTTGGCTGGAAAAAATATTGGTGTTCAAAAAGGATCCTCTGCATATGATGCTTTCACCTCTGATGAAATCAGTACTGAGGTTGCTGATCTGACGGAATATCCGGAAAATGTATCAGCTTTGGCTGACCTGGGTATTGGTAGAATTGATGCAGTAATTGTAGATTCGATTGTCGCCAGATACTATATTACATCAGAAAATGCTGAGTTTACTATTCTTGAAGAAAGCCTGGCACCGGAAGAGTACGGTGTAGCGGTTAAAAAAGGCAACACGGAACTTCTGGATCAGATTCAGGAAGCACTTGATGCAATGAATGAGGATGGAACAGCCGCAGAAATTTCAACAAACTGGTTTGGCGAAGATATTGTTTTAAAGAACTAATGAGATAAAAATTATCGACGTAAAAATCGGATAGAATTATCCGATTTTTTACGTCAGAAATGTAACCTTGCGACCGGAAAAAATAGAACCTGTGTGGCGTTCAAGCACAGACGATGGTTATGTTTTTTCTGTTCACATTGTTAAACTATTATGACTATTTTCAGGAGATATATATGTCGGATTTTATAAGCTATTTTTTAAGGATTACCCTGCCAATCTTACAGGGGTTAGGGGCAACACTGGGCGTTTTTGGAGTGACCATTGTTTGTTCAATTCCCCTTGGCTTTATGTTTACATTGATGGTGCAAAGTCGGGTTAAACCGCTGCAGGCTTTTGCCAGGCTTTATATTTATGTGATGCGGGGAACTCCGCTTTTGCTGCAATTGATGTTTGTTTATTTTGGTTTGCCACTGCTGCCCGTGGTTGGTGATTTTCTGATTTTCGGACGTTTTCAGGCTGCCTGTATTGCTTTCTGCCTGAATTATGCAGCCTACTTTGCGGAAATTTTTCGCGGAGGACTTTTGGCCATTGATAAAGGACAATATGAGGCAGCCAAGGTACTGGGGCTGACTCGGTTTGAAACAATGACTCGGGTAGTCATTCCTCAGATGGTTAGGGTTTGCCTGCCGTCCATCAGCAATGAAACTATAACGCTAGTTAAGGATACAGCATTGGTTACGGTAATTGGAGTGGCTGAAGTGTTGCATTATGCCAAGACCACGGTGAATCGCGAAGCAGATACCTTTGCTTTTATAGTGGCAGCGCTGATCTATCTGGCAATTAACTTTGTCATTACATTAATCTTCAAAAAACTTGAGACCAGATATGAATTTTAGGAGAAAAAATGGAAGTAATTAAAGTTAATCAGCTAAATAAAAGTTTCGGCGAAAATCATGTGCTTAAAAACATTTCTTTTTCCGTTAATAAAGGTGATGTGGTGGCGATTATCGGATCCTCGGGATCTGGAAAATCAACCCTTTTACGATGTTTAATCGATCTCGAAAAAGCAGATCAGGGAGACATTCTAATTGAGGGAAAACCATTGTTAAAAGAAGGGAATTATCCAGCAGTATCAGAAATTCGGGAAATCATTATGAAGATGGGGATGGTCTTTCAACATTTCAATCTTTTTCCGCACTTAACCGTACGGGAAAATCTTGAATTGGCGCCTAAAGTCGTTAAAAAACAGGAAACCTCGGAAATGAAAGAAAAATGTGAAACCTATTTGAGAAAAGTAGGCTTATCTGGGCGGATTGATGCAATGCCGTCCACTTTGTCTGGAGGGGAAAAGCAGCGTGTGGCGATTGCTCGAGCCTTGATGATGAACCCTGACATACTGCTGTTTGATGAACCGACTTCAGCTTTAGATCCCGAATTAACCGGAGAGGTTTTAAATGTCATGAAAAGTCTTGCTGAAGAGCATATGACCATGGTGGTGGTTACCCATGAGATGGGTTTTGCCAGAGAAGTGGCCAATAAGGTTTTGTTTATGGATTCCGGAATTATTCTGGAAGAAGGGTCGCCGGATGAAATTTTCTTAAACCCTAAAGAGCAGAGAACTTGTGAATTCTTAAAGAGTATTATTCGCGAGAAAGAAAAAACAAAAAAACACTTCCGACTTAAGCGATATCAATAATAATTACAAAGATATCGGCAATAAATTTGTTGATTTTGACCGTTGGATTTAATAAGAATAAAAAAATGAACCGCAAGAAAATGCCTGTTAAAGCAGTATTTTCTTGCGGTTCATTCTTTGAGATAGATATATTTGTGTGTGAAGAACAAATATTATTATTTTCCCACTGGTTATCTTGACAAATTAAAAAACTTGTGATAGTATATAAAATTGCATTGGTATCTTTTAAAATGAGGTTTCTATGCTTCTGCGTGCGTTTAAAAACTAGCGAAATCCGGCGAATATTTCGAGGGACCAAAACTGATCAAAGGGGATGGTTTTCGAAAAGATTCAGGCTGATTTCCTGTTTATAATAACACATGGAGAGATGAAAAACAACAGGCAAATTTTGATGAAACGTATCTTGCAGGCTGAGCTTATAATCATCAGTTGCCGAGTATTTTTGTGAGGGGTGATAGCGGATGGAAATAATGCATCCTGAGAGAAATGGATTGAGAACACGCCAAAGCTTTTCCAAGATTAAAGAGGTTATTGAGATGCCTAATTTAATCGAAGTCCAGAAAGACTCTTATGATTGGTTTATTGAAAAAGGGCTACAGGAAGTATTCGATGACATTGACAAAATTGAAGACTACACTGGGAATTTAGTTTTGGAATTTGTGGACTATTCCATTGAAGGGAAACCAAAGTATTCGGTAGAAGAGTGTAAAGAAAGGGATCAAACCTATTTTATACCTCTAAAAGTAACTGTTCGACTGATCAACAAGGAAAAGAACGAAGTAAAAGAACAGAAAGTATACATGGCTGATTTACATAAAATGACCGATACCGGGACGTTTATTGTAAATGGAGCTGAAAGGGTTATCGTTAGTCAGTTGGTGCGTTCACCAGGCGCATATTTTTCACTGACACGAGACAAACTTGGAAAAAAACTGTTTTCTGCCCAAGTTATCCCAAACCGAGGGGCTTGGTTGGAATACGAAACAGATTCCAATGATATTATGTACGTTAAGATTGACCGGACCAGAAAATTGCCAATTACTGCTTTAATCAGAGCACTTGGTCTGGGAACTAATCAGGAAATACTTGATTTTTATGGTGAAGATCTTAGATTGATCGAAACTATCAAAAAAGATGAAAACAACAATATGAAATCAACCCGAGACGGGCTGATTGAGATTTACAAGCGACTTAGACCAGGCGAACCCCCTACGGTAGAAAGTGCTCAATCACTTCTGAACTCCATGTTTTTTGACGATCGCCGTTATGATTTGGCGAAAGTCGGACGGCATAAATACAATAAGAAGCTGGCTCTGTCAACCAGAATAGCTGGTCAACGGGCAGCAGAAACAATCATTGATACCGAAACCGGAGAAGTGTTTGTTGAAGCAGGGGAGATTATTTCAAGTGATGTTGCTGTAGATATTCAAAACGCCGGTATCAACGTGGTGGATGTACGAGTCGAAGAAGGAACAGAAGATCGTCCTGAAGGAATGGTAGCACGAATTATCGGAAACGGATTTGTGGATATTTATGCACAGGATATACCATTTGATATAACTGATCTGAATATCACTGAGATGGTTTGTTATGAGGTTCTCCAAGAGATCCTCGAAGCTGACATAAGTGATGAAGAAAAGAAAAAAACAATGAAAAAACGGATGGATGAACTGGTTCCAAAACACGTTTTGATCTCAGATCTTCATGCATCTATTTCTTATATTATTGGACTTAATTACGATATTGGGGCGATCGATGATATTGACCACTTAGGAAATCGACGTCTGCGGTCAGTAGGAGAGTTGCTGCAAAATCAGTTCAGAATTGGTTTATCTCGAATGGAACGAGTAGTTCGTGAGCGAATGTCGGTTCAGGATGATGAAGTTTTAACACCGCAGGGATTGATCAACACACGACCAGTTAACGCGGCCTTAAAAGAATTCTTTGGGTCTTCCCAGCTGTCTCAGTTTATGGATCAGACTAACCCTCTGGCAGAACTGACACATAAAAGACGTTTATCGGCCTTGGGACCAGGTGGTCTTAGTCGAGAGCGAGCGGGATTTGAAGTCCGTGATGTTCACCATAGCCATTATGGTCGTATGTGTCCGATTGAAACGCCTGAAGGTCCTAACATCGGGCTGATCGGTTCACTAAGTACCTTTGCCCGAGTGAATGAGTACGGTTTTATCGAAGCGCCTTACCGTAAAGTTGTGAATGGGGTTGTAACTGAACAAATTGACTATATTGCCGCCGATGAAGAAGGCCGCTATACAATTGCTCAGGCCAATGAACCGTTAGATGAAAATGGTGCATTCGTACGTAAACAGGTTACTGGGCGTGCCGGCAGCAAGCGTGATTTTGTATTGATTGCCGCTGATCGCGTTGACTATATGGATATCTCGCCCAAACAGGTTGTATCAGTCGCGACTTCATTAATTCCCTTCCTTGAAAATGATGATGCCAATCGAGCCCTGATGGGAGCGAATATGCAGCGTCAGGCTGTGCCATTGTTAATCCCCAAAGCGCCAGTAATTGGTACAGGGATGGAACATAAGTCTGCCAAAGATTCCGGTGTTTGTGCGATCGCCAAAAAATCAGGGATTATTGAACGGGTCGAAGCGGCCTGCATCTATATCAGAAATGATGAGGGCGACCTGGACAAATACCCACTGATTAAATTCAAACGTTCCAACCAGGGAACCTGTATGAACCAGAAGCCTCTGGTTTCAAAAGGGCAACGTGTTGAAGCTGGCGATATTATTGCGGATGGACCTTCAACAGAGATGGGTGAACTGGCCCTTGGTCAGAATATCTTAATCGGCTTTATGACCTGGGAAGGTTATAACTACGAGGATGCGATTCTGATTAATGAGAAAATATTAAAAGAAGACGTATTTACATCCATTCATGTTGAGGAATTTGAATGTGAAGCTCGAGAAACCAAATTAGGTCCAGAAGAAATTACCAGAGATATACCAAATGTCAGCGAAGATTCGCTTAAGAACCTTGATGAACGTGGAATTATCTATGTTGGTGCTGAAGTTAAATCAGAAGATATTCTGGTTGGGAAAGTAACGCCGAAAGGCGAAACTGATTTATCGGCTGAAGAAAAGCTTCTGCGGGCGATTTTTGGTGAGAAAGCGCGTGAAATCAGAGATACTTCATTAAAAGTACCTCATGGTGAATCTGGTATTGTTCTGGATGTTAAAGTTTTCTCCAGAGAAAATAAAGATGAAGACTTAAAACCGGGCGTAAATACCCTAGTTCGAGTCCTGATTGCGGTTAAACGTAAGATTCAGGTAGGTGATAAAATCGCTGGTCGACATGGTAACAAAGGGGTTATTTCGAGAATTCTGCCGGAAGAGGATATGCCTTTTATGCCAGATGGAACACCACTTGAAATTGTTTTAAATCCTTTGGGGGTGCCATCGCGAATGAATATTGGGCAGGTTCTGGAGGTCCATCTGGGACTGGCCATGCGAGAACTTGGCTATCATATTGCGACACCAGTATTTGACGGTGCTCATGAGGATGATATTATGCAACTGCTTGATCAGGCGGGATTGCCGGAAAATGGAAAAATCCAGTTGTTTGATGGTCGAAGCGGTGAGCCTTTTGATAATCCGGTTACTGTTGGCTATATGTATATCTTAAAACTCCATCATTTGGTTGACGATAAAATGCATGCCCGTTCAACCGGACCATATTCACTGGTAACACAGCAGCCGCTGGGTGGTAAAGCTCAGTTTGGCGGTCAGCGTTTTGGTGAAATGGAAGTTTGGGCCCTGGAAGCGTATGGGGCAGCTCATACACTGCAGGAAATCCTGACTATTAAATCGGATGACGTGGTTGGCCGTGTAAAAGCTTATGAATCCATTGTTAAAGGTGAGAATATTCCGAAACCAGGTATTCCGGAATCCTTTAAAGTATTGATGAAAGAGTTCCAGAGTTTGGGATTGGATGTAAATGTGCTCAATGATCAGGAAATGATCAGACTTCTGGATGAAGAGATGGACGAGCCAGATCCAATTGAAGAACTGACAAGCGAAATTGGCAAAGCGGAAATTTCTGAGGAAGATGAAGAGAAATTAAATGATGCTTACCAGATAAGCTCAGCAGACGATGAACAAGGCGATGAAGATGACGACATCTTTTTTGAATAATATTTTGAGTGAACTATAGAAGGGAGCGAGCCATTTGTTAAACGAGGAATTCACCTTCAAATCTTTACAGATCGGATTGGCCTCACCTGATAAAATCAGAGAATGGTCACGAGGCGAAGTCAAGAAACCTGAAACAATCAACTATCGGACATTAAAACCGGAAAAAGAAGGATTGTTTTGTGAAAAAATATTTGGACCTCAGAAGGATTGGGAATGTAATTGTGGGAAATATAAGCGAATCCGCCACAAGGGCATTGTCTGTGAAAACTGTGGGGTAGAAGTTACAAAAGCTAAGGTCAGACGTGAACGGATGGGGCATATCGAGTTGGCCTCACCAGTTTCTCATATCTGGTATTTCAAGGGGATTCCCAGTCGAATGGGATTGATCCTGGAGATGTCTCCGAGAAATCTGGAAAAAGTTATTTATTTTGCATCTTACGTGGTGACGGATCCTGGTGAAAGTAATTTTGATTATAAACAGATTCTGACCGAATCTGAATATAAAGAAGCCAAAGCTGAATTTGGTAATAAATTCACTGCCGGTATTGGGGCTGAAGCAATTCAGGAACTATTAAGAACAGTGGATCTGGATCAGGAAGCGGAAGTTTTAAAAGAAGATTTAAAAGGCAGTTCAGGACAGAAAAAAATTCGGATTGCCAGACGTTTAGAGGCAATAGAAGCTTTTAGAAGTTCTGAAAACCGTCCGGAGTGGATGATTCTTGAAACAATTCCGGTTATTCCGCCGGAACTGAGACCGATGGTCCAGCTTGATGGTGGACGATTTGCGACTTCGGATCTTAATGATCTGTATCGTCGTGTTATCAACAGAAATAATCGGCTTCTGAAATTGTTGGAGCTTGATGCGCCTGATATTATTGTTCAGAATGAAAAACGTATGCTTCAGGAAGCGGTTGATGCTTTGATTGATAACGGACGTCGCGGGCGGGCAGTAACAGGACCTGGTAACCGACCCTTTAAATCACTCAGTGATATGCTTAAAGGGAAACAGGGACGTTTCCGTCAGAACCTGCTGGGAAAACGTGTTGACTATTCAGGCCGTTCAGTTATCGTAGTTGGTCCGGAACTGAAAATGTATCAGTGTGGACTGCCTAAAGAAATGGCGATCGAATTATTTAAACCATTTGTAATGCGTCAGCTGGTAGGTCGTGGCCTGTCACAGAATATTAAAAGTGCAAAAAAAATGGTTGAAAAACTAGATCCTCTGGTTTGGGATGTCCTGGAAGATGTTATTCAGGAGCATCCAGTACTATTAAATCGTGCACCGACACTGCATCGATTGGGTATTCAGGCATTTGAGCCGATCCTTGTAGAAGGAAAGGCGATCAAACTCCATCCTCTCGTTTGTACAGCTTATAACGCTGACTTTGATGGAGATCAGATGGCTGTCCATGTTCCTTTATCGGTTGAAGCTCAGGCAGAGGCTCGATTCCTGATGCTGGCTTCAAACAATATTCTAAAACCGCAGGACGGATCTCCGGTAGTGGCACCAACACAGGATATGATCCTTGGTTCGTATTATATGACCATGGAAAAAGATGACTGCAAAGGTGTCGGATCGGTTTTCAAAGACCTTGATGAAATGGAAATGGCATACTACAACCATGAAGTGGAACTCCATGCCAGGGTTAAAGTGCGAATTACCAAAGAGCTTGATGGGACACCAGTGACTCGGTTGGTCGAGGGTACGGTAGGACGATTTATATTTAATCAGGTTATTCCGCAGGAACTGGGTTTTCAGAAACGTGAAACATTAGACGATACGTTTAAGCTGGAAATTGATATGCAGGTAACCAAGAAAACATTGTCGCAGATTGTTGAACGATGTTATAAAAACTTCGGTCCGACGATTACCTCGGAAGTGCTGGATAATATTAAAAGGCTGGGCTTTACCTTCTCGACTAAGGGTGCCATCACTGTTGGAGTCAGCGATATGGAAGTGCCGAGCAACAAACAGGAGATTCTGGCTAAAGCGGATGGAAGAATTGCTGAAAATATGATGATGTATCGTCAGGGTTTCATCAGTGACGAGGAGCGTTATAACAATGTTGTTTCAATCTGGAATAAGGCAACTGATGAAGTAGCTGATGCCCTGCTTGCAAATCTTGACAGACTTAACTCTATTAATATGATGGCGGATTCTGGAGCTCGAGGTAGCAAAAACCAGATTAAGCAGCTGGCGGGAATGCGTGGACTGATGGCGAATCCGACCGGACGAATCATCGAGTTACCGATTCGATCATCTTTCCGAGAAGGTCTTAATGTTCTGGAATTCTTCTCCTCAACTCATGGGGCTCGAAAAGGTTTGGCGGATACTGCTCTGCGAACAGCCGATTCAGGATACCTGACTAGACGTCTTGTCGATGTCAGCCAGGATGTAATTGTTAGAGAAGATGACTGCGGAACGACCAGAGGCTATGAAGTCTCGGAAATTAATGATCACGGCGGCATGATTGAAGGTCTGGAAGAACGTCTGATTGGCCGATATGCTTTTGAAGATGTCCTCCACCCTGAAACCGGAGAGGTGCTGGCTAAAGGTGATGAAATCATTTCTGAAGCGGTGGCGGCAAGTATTGTTGATGCCGGCATTAAAAAAGTATTGATTCGGGCTGTCTTTAATTGCCAGTCGCAGTACGGAGTTTGTAAAAAATGCTATGGTGTTGATTTAACCACCTGGCGGCCAGTTGAAATTGGGGAAGCAGTCGGTATTATTGCAGCTCAGTCAATTGGTGAGCCGGGAACTCAGTTGACCATGCGTACCTTCCATACCGGTGGTGTGGCTTCAGCAGACGATATTACCCAGGGGCTTCCACGTATTGAAGAGCTTTTTGAAGCCAGAAAGCCAAAAGGTCAGGCGATCATTTCAGAAATCGACGGTAAAGTTGATATTCAGGAAACCCAGAAAAAACAGGAAGCAGTTATCACTGGAGAAGATGGCGATACCAGAGTCTATCTGATTCCTTACGGTTCTCGTTTACGAGTTCACAAAGGCGACGTGATTAAAGCTGGTGATGAGATCACTGAAGGTTCAATTAATCCAAGTGATATCTTAAGAATTCAGGGAATTGACGAAGTACAGCAGTATTTACTTCAGGAAGTTCAGAAAGTCTACCGTCAGCAGGGTGTGCATATCGGTGATAAACATGTTGAGCTGATTATCAGACAAATGCTTCGAAAAGTAAAAGTTGAAGATGCGGGTGATACTAATCTCCTCACGGGCAGTATGGTTGATATTTTTAACTTTGAAGAAGAGAATAAGGCAGCGATGGAAGCAGGAGGCAATCTTGCAACGGCTGGCCGAGAACTCCTGGGGATTACAAAAGCCTCTTTGGCTACTGATTCCTTCCTGTCTGCTGCTTCATTCCAGGAAACAACCAGAGTATTGACAGATGCAGCAATTAAAGGTAAAGTTGATCCTTTAATTGGTCTTAAGGAAAATGTCATCATCGGGCAGCTTGTACCGGCTGGAACTGGTGTAAAAACCTATGGTGAAATAGAGCTGACTTACGAGCGTGAAGAGGAAGAAATTTATAATGAAATTGAGGAATCGCCTGATTTAGTTGAAACTTCGGACATTCTGTTTGATGATGAAATAATTAATGCTCATGTAGAAGAAGAACAGAAACAGGCTGAAGATGATGTTATTTCAGATTTGGATATGTTCGATATAGATTTTTTGGATGAACAATAATTCTTGACAATTGCTATTGAAACGTGTATAGTAAATTGGTATGTTTTTTATGAAGCATTTCAGGAGGTGAATGGGTTGAATGATTTTAGTGGAGCTAGTAAGGTGATTGGCACCAAGCAGACACTTAAAGCTGTTAAAGAAGGTAAAGTACAGCAGGTTATTTTAGCCGAAGATACTGACGAAAAGCTGAAACAGGATATCCAAAATGCCTGTAAAGACTATCAGGTCATGATAAAATATTTTGATACCAAGTTGGGACTGGGTAAAGTGGTTGGAATAGACCGTTCTGCCGCAGTTGTAGCAATATTAAAGTAATAGGCAGGCTGCTTGCGGCCTGCCATTAAAGTGATTAGCAGCTCATTGAGAGGTTAATATAAATATTAAAAAGGAGGTGCAGGACTAAATGCCTACCATTAATCAGCTTGTAAAAAAAGGAAGAGAACGTTCGGAAGATAAAACCAAAACACCGGCGTTAAAAGCGAATCCTCAAAAACGAGGCGTGTGTACAGCAGTTAGAACATCAACACCAAAGAAACCAAACTCGGCTCTTAGAAAAATTGCCAGAGTTCGTTTAGTAAACGGAATGGAAGTAACCGCTTATATTCCAGGTATTGGACATAATCTGCAGGAGCATAGTATCGTTCTTGTTAAAGGCGGTCGTGTTAAGGATTTACCAGGGGTTCGTTATCGAATCATCCGTGGTGCGCTCGACACTGCTGGTGTTGACGCGCGTAGACAAGCTCGATCCAAATACGGGGCTAAAAAGCCTAAGAAGTAGTAGTGTATAGTGCTGCATATTAAAGCGCTCAATAAAAGAGACCACATATATGCTAGTGACACTAGACGCACAACAACTTACGTTGGATGTCGAGTACCGATGAACATAAAATAATGTTAAGGAGGGAAGTAAAGTGCCTAGAAAAGGAGCAGTTCCAAAAAGAGAAGTATTGCCCGATCCGATTTATGGTAGCGTTGTTGTTACTAAACTAGTAAATAACGTTATGCTTGACGGGAAAAAAGGGGTAGCCCAGAGAATCGTTTATGATGCCTTTGAAAAAGTCAGTGAGAAAACAGGTAAGGATGCTTTAGAAGCTTTTCAGGAAGCTTTAGCAAACATTACACCTGTGCTGGAAGTTAAAGCCCGACGTGTTGGTGGGGCAACATACCAGGTTCCAATTGAAATTCGAGCAGATCGTAAACAGGCTCTTGGATTACGATGGTTAGTAAACTATTCAAGAAAACGATCTGAAAAAACTATGAAGGATCGTTTAGCTGGAGAAATCATGGATGCACTCAACAACAGTGGTGCAGCTGTGAAGAAAAAAGATGACACTCACGCAATGGCAGAAGCTAATAAAGCATTTGCACATTACCGTTGGTAGAATTCATTTTAAAGTAAGAAAGGAAAGCATCGGTGTCTAGAGAGTATAGTTTAGAAAAAACAAGAAATATTGGTATTATGGCACATATTGATGCAGGAAAAACAACCACCACAGAACGAATCTTGTTTTATTCCGGAAAAATCCATAAGATTGGTGAAACCCATGAAGGGGGAGCCCAGATGGACTGGATGGAGCAAGAACAGGAAAGAGGGATTACCATTACCTCAGCTGCAACAACCTGTTTCTGGAAAGAAAATCGTATCAATATTATTGATACACCAGGCCACGTTGATTTTACCGTAGAAGTTGAGCGTTCACTTCGAGTGCTTGACGGTTCGGTAGCAGTATTCTGTGCTAAAGGTGGGGTTGAACCGCAGTCAGAAACTGTCTGGAGACAGGCTGATAAATATCATGTTCCACGAATGGCATACATCAATAAGATGGATATCACAGGGGCTGATTTTTATAACGCTTTGGATATGATGGTTGATCGATTGGGTGCGAATCCTGTTCCAATCCAGTTACCAATCGGGAAAGAAAGCGATTTTGTAGGCATTATTGACCTTGTTGAAATGAATGCCCGAATTTATCGCGATGATCTGGGAGAACAAATTGATATTGTTGACATTCCAGAAGATATGTCAGAATTAGCTGAAGAATATCGTGAAAAACTGATTGAATCAGTTTCTGATTATGATGATGCTATCATGGAGAAATTCCTTGAAGGCGAACAAATTGGTGTTGAAGAACTTAAAACAGCAATTCGTAAAGCGACTCTTAATGTAGATATTATTCCAGTAGTTTGTGGATCCTCTTATAAAAATAAAGGGGTGCAGCTGATGTTGGATGCAGTTATTGACTTCATGCCATCACCGCTGGATGTACCACCAATTTCTGGTGTTAATCCGGATACAGAAGAAGAAGAAGTGCGTAAAGCTGGCGATGATGAGCCTTTCGCAGCATTGGCTTTCAAGATCATGACAGACCCATTTGTTGGGAAATTGGCATTCTTTAGAGTGTACTCTGGAACGATAAACTCTGGCTCTTATGTATATAACTCGTCAAAAGGAAAAAGAGAAAGAATTGGTCGAATTCTTCAGATGCATGCAAATCACCGTGAAGAAATTTCTACGGTTTATACCGGAGATATTGCTGCTGCAGTAGGTTTAAAAGATACATCAACAGGGGATACACTTTGTGATGATTCAGCAAAAGTTATTCTTGAGTCGATGGAATTCCCTGAACCGGTAATCCATGTAGCGATTGAACCAAAAACAAAAGCAGGACAGGAAAAAATGTCTACTGCTTTACAGAAATTGGCAGAAGAAGATCCAACTTTTAGAACGCGTACTGATGAAGAAACTGGTCAGACAATCATCTCAGGAATGGGTGAACTTCACCTGGATATTATTATTGACCGTATGCTTCGAGAATTCAAAGTTGAAGCCAATGTTGGAGCACCACAGGTAGCGTACAAAGAATCAATCAC
The DNA here is from genome assembly GCA_030586155.1 of Eubacteriaceae bacterium ES3. Classification (NCBI taxonomy): domain Bacteria; kingdom Bacillati; phylum Bacillota; class Clostridia; order Eubacteriales; family Eubacteriaceae; species Eubacteriaceae bacterium ES3. The sequence continues at coordinate 751,138 of CP130741.1, forward strand.
TAAAGCTGTTGAAGCAGAAGGTAAATTTGCAAGACAATCAGGTGGTCGTGGTCAGTACGGTCACTGTTTAATCCGTATGGAACCTGTTGAACCAGGTACTGGTTATGTTTTTGAAAATAAAGTTGTTGGGGGATCAATTCCAAAAGAATTCATTAACCCAATTAACCAGGGGATTGAAGAAGCAATGCAAAATGGTGTATTGGCTGGATATCCCGTGTTGGATTTAAAAGTAACAGTATATGATGGTTCATATCATGATGTCGATTCATCAGAAATGGCATTTAAAGTTGCCGGATCTATGGCGTTCAAAAATGGTATGAGAAAAGCTGATCCGGTTATTCTTGAACCTGTTTTCAAACTGGAAGTTGTTATTCCTGAAGAATACATGGGTGATGTTATGGGGGATATTAACTCTCGACGAGGCCGTGTTGAAGGAATGGAAATGCGCGGTGGCGCCCAGGTTATTAATGGCTATGTACCACTGGCTGAAATGTTTGGATACGCGACAACACTAAGAAGTAAAACACAGGGACGAGGCGTTTATACAATGCAATTCTCACATTATGAAGCTGTTCCTAAAAGTGTTTCTGAAGAAATTATTGAAGGCAGAAAATAGAACTCTGTTTAACTATATTAATTAAGGAGAAGAACAAATGGCAAAATCAAAATTTGAAAGAACCAAGCCCCATGTTAACATTGGAACAATCGGTCACGTAGACCACGGTAAAACAACATTAACAGCAGCAATCACAACCGTATTAAACAAACGATACGGCACAGGTGAATCAGTTGCTTTTGAAAACATTGATAAAGCACCTGAGGAAAGAGAACGAGGAATCACTATTTCAACAGCCCACGTTGAATATGAAACAGATGCCCGTCACTATGCCCATGTAGACTGCCCAGGCCATGCCGATTACGTAAAAAACATGATCACTGGTGCTGCTCAGATGGATGGAGCAATCCTGGTAGTAAGTGCAGCTGATGGTCCAATGCCTCAGACGCGTGAACATATCCTGTTAAGCCGTCAGGTAGGGGTTCCTTATATCATCGTATTCTTAAACAAAGTAGATATGGTAGATGACGAAGAACTGCTTGAACTGGTAGAAATGGAAGTTCGGGAACTGTTGGATGAATATGAATTCCCAGGCGATGATACACCAATCATCATGGGATCAGCCCTTCGTGCACTGGAAGATCCAGACGGACCATGGGGAGATAAAATCGTTGAGCTGATGAAAGCAGTAGACGAATGGATTCCAGAACCGGAACGAGATACAGACAAACCATTCCTGATGCCAGTAGAAGACGTGTTCTCAATCACTGGACGAGGAACAGTAGCAACCGGACGTATCGAACGTGGGGTTGTAAAAGTTGGTGAAGAAGTGGAAATCGTTGGTATTCACGAAGTGAAGAAAACAACAGTAACCGGAATCGAAATGTTTAGAAAATTACTGGACGAAGGACGATCGGGAGACAATGTTGGAGCCCTGCTTCGAGGTATTGACCGAACAATGATCGAACGTGGACAGGTACTGGCTAAACCAGGATCAATCAAACCACATACCCACTATATGTCAGAAGTATATGTACTGACAAAAGAAGAGGGTGGACGACATACACCATTCTTTGATGGTTACCGACCACAGTTCTACTTCAGAACAACTGACGTAACTGGTGTAATCAAATTACCAGAAGGCGTAGAAATGGTAATGCCAGGAGATAACGTTCAGATGGAAATCACCCTGATCACACCAATCGCTATCGAAGAAGGACTGCGATTCGCTATTCGTGAAGGTGGACGTACTGTTGGATCTGGAGTTGTTGCTAAAATTATCGAAGACTAAGATTGTATATAAAATAAAAAAGATTTTGGTACCATTAGATCAGTTCTTTGGTACAAAGCATAAATTGAATTTTTCGCCCCTGAATAGGGGCGTTTTTTATTATAAAGGAGACAATAATGAAGAAATACATTAGTATAGTACTTGATGATCAGGTTGAAGCCACCGGTAATGACTATAACAAAGGACTTAGGCGTTGCAAGGCGGTTGATTTGGCGCTTTTAATTGATGATAAAGCAAATGAATACGACGATAAAGGCTATGATCTTTTTTCTGTTACACCGCTTATACAAGGTCAGCATGTTGTCGTTTCAAACGACGGTGGATGGGCCAACAGTACAACAGAAGGAGTTATTTTGACGTTTAAAAAAAAGGATTAGTCTAATTATCAAATTTTCAAATAAAAAAAAGGAGCATTGCTCCTTTTTTTATTCGGATTGCGAATTAATATAATCAACGATTTCATTTTTCCCGACTCTATTAATCCCGCTGTGTTCAATATCAAATCCGGGATCGACAGGATGACCAAGAACACTTTCCATTACAGCAACAACCCGTTCTCGACAAAAACTACTCTGACACCAGCCCATTCCTGCTCTAGTGCGGCGCTTGATTCCATCGACTGTTGTAACAGGGATACCACGATTCATAGAATCAATAATTGTAGCTTCTTCGACTTGTTCGCAGCGGCAGATAATTCTTTCTGGTCCCGATTCCAGGTTTACCAGAGGTTCGATTTCGTGTGGTGATTTAAATGTTTTTCGTTCAATAATTGGTTTACGATATGGATCGAATTCTGGATTTTTGATGAACTTGCATCCTTCCTGATCCAGTAAGTCAAGGACCATATCAGCAATAGCTGGAGAAGAAGTTAGACCGGGCGATTGAATGCCGCCACAATTAATGAAGCCTTCAACTTCTGTTTTACCAATCACAAAATCATCTGTGGAACTGACAGCTCTTACCCCTGTAAAACTTCTAATAAACTGTTTAATATTTATTTTGTCAGTAGTGTGGCGAGCTTGTTTATAGATGTTTAGTAGTCGATCAGTGTGGGTTGATTTATCACCCTCATTAAGGTTGACTGCATCCGGTCCGATAATCAGGTTACCGTAATAGGTTGGTGAAACAAGAATGCCTTTACCCATTTTTGTTGGCATCTGGAAAAGTACAGTATTTGCAATTTTACCGGATCCACGAACCATCAGCATATATTCGCCGCTACGGGGAGTGATGGTAAAGTTGCTGAGGCCAACCATCTGTTCAATCAAATCAGACTGAACGCCGGCACAATTTATCACAAATTTTGATTGATAACTCTGACTGTTTTGATCAGTTAAAGTGAAACTATCATTGTCTTTCTTAATTGACGATATTTCGGTGTTAAGAAACAGTTCGACGCCATTGGCAACAGCATTTTCAGCAAGAGCAATCGTGTAACTGAAGGGACAGCAGACCCCAGCGCCCTTACAGTATAAAGCGTGTTTTACCTCAGGGTTTACATTTGGTTCGAGTTTCATTATCTGGTCATGATTTAAAATTTCCAAATCAGTGAGACCGTTTTTCAGACCGTTTTCATAAAGGTCTTTGAGTTTATCAAGCTGTTCATCTTCAAATGCCAGTACTAATGAACCAATTTTGTCAAATCCAAAATTGAGCTCTGCATTGAGTTTATCAAATTGTTGCCGACCCTTATAACACAATCGACCTTTGACTTTTGAGTGGGCTTCAGCATAGCCGCCATGAACGATAGCTGAGTTAGCTTTGGTTGCACCCATTGAAACATCATTTTCTTTTTCGATTAAGGCTACCTTCAATTGATAACGGCTTAAGGCACGGGCGATTGAGGTTCCAACTGCGCCTGCACCAATAATGATAATATCGTACATAATTTTCTCCTTATTTTTAGTCTTCTAAAATATATACCCGGTTTCTTTACGCTCCCTCACAAATTCATGAAAAAATTCTTTTTTCATATATTGCAGGGGTGACATTTCAAATTGATTGTAGGCTAAGAAAAGTTTGGCAAGACTTGCTTCAAAGGAGATATTCTCCAAAGGAATGGCCCCTGCATCAATTAGCGTGCGGCTGGAGACATAAAGGTTACCTCGTACATCTTTGTATGAAATCATATAGTGGTCAAGTTGAGGGTTGTTTCGAATGAATTCTACTAGTGACAGCCCGTTAGTTCCTGTTACGTTTCCGCTTCCGCAATGATATAATGAATGGAGTACAGCCCGAAATGGTTTTGCCTTAAGGTCGATACAGGAATAATCAAGGCCTGGATAGGCACGTAATGCAAAAATCTGATTTTTGATGGATTCGACCAGAGGAACCAGCTGCGTTTCTGGGTTGTATAATTCTGGCATTGAAGGGTTGGTTTTGAGAGGTTGGCAACATAAACCATTATGATTGTATACACCTAAAGCACCGCCAAAACTTTGAAAATCATCGTGGATCCAGTCGGCTTCTTGCAAGCGTGTTCCAAGATGGACGTTTATTTTTTGATCGCTGTTTTCATAAAGTGTAAATACACCAGGAAGTTTCAGGTTTATTACAAAGGAAACACTGGAAGAAAAATTAGTTAACGCATTGCTGCCGGGCTCGCCAATGGCGTAGTTAGCTGCTACTAGAACGATTGGGATCTTAGGAGTGTCGAGACCGTAGCTTATTGCTGCCGCAGTATAAGGAAGGGTATCAGAGCCATGAGCGATAAGAATTCCCGCATATTCGGTTAAATTAGTATCGCGTAGTAGCTTAATTAGCATTAGCCAGTGAGAGGGATCCGCATTTTCGCTTAGAATCTGAAAAGGACGAAGGACTTCAAAATCAACCGCAAGATTACTTTTTTCTTTAAAAAGAGATATTAAATCGTCGCCTCTATTTTCACTCACATCTATACAATGCTCAGAAACAGCACTGCCGATAGTACCGCCAGTTAAAACAAGTAGAATTTTTTCTTTAGTTTGCATATTAAAAGCCTTTCATATAGGAATAAAGCAATTATAACATGATTTCATATGAAGAAAAGCCCTTCTAAAAAGGGCTTATTTGTTTATAGCGGGTCGTTTTGACCAAGTGTTGTATTCATCATATAAGTATTTGTAAAGTCCTGGTTGGTAGCCAGTTCAATATGAGTTGTAACTGGAGGAATGTTTTGGCAAAAACTTGCTTCATCGTGTGAAAGCAGATAGAGCTGAACACCTGTTCCTGCACCATTACCAATGGAACGGATAGGCACACCTTCAACTTCAGGAAGGAGTCCGATAAATTGAGCATTTTGGATATCAATATAATTACCAAAAGCTCCTGCCAGCACAACTTCTTCTAAATCGCAGCCATTTATTCCGAACTCTTTAATTAAAAGGCTGCATCCGGTATAAATGGCTGCTTTAGCAAGTTGAACCTGTCTGATATCTTTTTGTGTAATAATCATTTCTTTGCCGCTGGGGTTTTCTTCGGCAGTTACAATTTTAAAGTAACGTTGGTTATTTTCATCGATACCGAAGCGTTCTTTTAAAGGGTGGGCATCCAGATCATTATCCTTTATAAAATTTCCTTTAGCATAAATGAGTTTTTCACGGTATAAAAAGGCAATAGCATCGATAATTCCAGAACCGCAAAAACCTTCAGGAGCGGCATCGCCGATGACCTTGCAGTGGATTTTCGAGCCATCAAAGCTGATTTTTTCAATAGCTCCATGGGTTCCGCGCATCCCCATATGAATTCCAGCCCCTTCCAAAGCAGGCCCGCAGGCGGTAGAAGCACAGTAAAAACGTTGATGATTACCAACGGCAATTTCACCATTTGTGCCAAGATCAATCATTAAGCGAGGTTTATCGTCTTTCGGCAGACTTAAAAGCACGGAGGTGGTATCAGCACCGACAAACCCACCGAGTAATGGTAAAAATTCGACTTTTCCGTTAGGATGCATTGGGAAGTGGGTTGATGCACCTTCAAGCATTACACCATCCTTAGAAACCGCAGTAAATGGCGAAATACCAAGGTAATTCGGATTTATACCGAGGAAAAGCTGAGCCATTGTAGAATTACCGCAGAAAACACAGTGATAAATCTGCTCAGGTGAAATAGCACTTTTTGAACAAAGATTTGATATAATTTCATTAATTGTTGAATGAACTGACTTTTGAATTTTGTTCAAATTTTCTTGAGACTTGGATGCGTAATCAATACGTGAAATAACATCACCGCCAAAAGAAATTTGCTGATTTAAGGTAGAATGCTGATTGATAAGTACTTCGTTAGTCAAATCATAAAGATAGCCTACAACAGAAGTTGTTCCGATATCGAACGCAATTCCATAGGCGTTAATACTATTATCTGAGGGGACAAGATCAATGATTTCTTCATTAAAAGTTACCAAGTGCAAATATTTTACATTTTTTTGATGAAAGGTTGAGACGGCCTGTTGTTGCAGAGCAATCTTTTTAAACTTCAGATTAGCAGCGGTAATTTTTTTGATTGTTTCCAAGTCGTAAGAACCCAAACTGGTTTTTATCTGATCATAGGCAACAGTATAAACCTTCAACTGAGGGTCGAAAGAAAAATCTTCCTGATTACCAGTTTCCAGAATTTGTGATTGGACTGCTTCCTGAGAGATAAATACTTCCATTCCGTCAGAAATATGATATTGACAGCTTAGTACTTCTGTCATGATGCCGTTCTCTTTGACTGACACAAGACACTTTTTACAGGTTCCTTTTCCACCGCAAACAAGATTTCTTGGGTAGCCGGCCTGCGAACAGGCTTCGGCAACTGTAATGTCAGGATCACAGAGAATTTTTTTTCGCAGCAGAGGGAATAAAACTTCAATCGAGTGAGACATAGTTAATCCTTTCTAAAGCCGAATTGATAAATTTTTATATCAGATAGTATTATACGCTTTTGCGAACACGTTTACAAGGCGGGTTTATAAATTGTAATGCTGGATAAGTAAAAATCATAGTAAATTAAATTTTTGAATTTTAAAAAAAGAATAAAGCATAGAGAAAAATTGTAAATATAAATAACTTACTAAAAATATGAAATAATAGAACACATCAAATAAGATAATCGATATAAAAAAATAATAAGAACTGATAATTTGAAGAATATTTATGGGGAGGAGCAGAATAATGATAATATTTTGCTGAGTTTTCTTCTAAATACGGGGGAATTAGAAAAATAATTGGAATATATTGTCAAAAAAATATCATACCTAATATTTGATTTTTACGATGGAATCAGCTATCATTATTTTAGATGTTAAAAATTTATCAAAGTATTGGAGGAAATGTTATGGGTTTTAAATCGGACATTGAAATTGCGCAGGAAGCGACACCTCAAGATATCAGGGAGATTGCAAAAAAACTGAATCTGACGGAAGATGACTTGGATCTATACGGCAAGTATAAGGCTAAAGTCGATTATAATCTTTTAAAAAAAGAAACAGGTAAAAAGGCCAGACTTATTTTGACAACGGCGATTAACCCGACACCTGCAGGTGAAGGAAAAACTACTACTACCATTGGGGTGGCAGACGGATTATCTAAGCTGGGGAAAAATACTCTGGTTGCTCTTCGTGAACCCTCGCTGGGTCCGGTGTTTGGTGTTAAGGGGGGAGCCGCTGGTGGCGGTTATGCACAGGTAGTGCCAATGGAAGACATAAACCTGCATTTCACCGGAGATTTTCATGCAATTGGAGCAGCAAACAATCTGCTGGCTGCGATGCTTGACAACCATATTAAACAGGGCAACGAGTTAAAAATTGATCCCAAGAAAATTACCTGGAGACGATGCGTCGATATGAATGACAGACAGTTGCGAAATATCGTCGATGGTCTGGGCGGTTCAGGAGATGGTGTGGTGCGTGAGGATGGATTTGACATTACAGTTGCTTCTGAAGTTATGGCTGCTTTCTGTTTATCAAGCGATATTTCTGACCTGAAAGAACGTCTTGGCAAGATTATTGTCGGCTACAGTGTAACAGGTGAACCTGTTACAGCAGCTCAATTAAAAGCTAATGGGGCAATGGCAGCGCTGCTAAAAGATGCGCTTAAACCAAACCTGGTACAGACACTGGAAGGAACACCAGCCTTTATTCATGGGGGACCTTTTGCCAATATTGCACATGGCTGTAACTCAGTAATTGCGACTCGTATGGCTATGCATTTTGCAGACTATGTGGTAACAGAAGGTGGTTTTGGTGCTGACTTGGGTGCTGAAAAATTCCTGGATATTAAATGTCGGATGGCTGGTTTAAAACCAGACGCTGTAATCATCGTAGCAACAGTTCGGGCTCTTAAGTATAATGGTGGTGTAGCCAAAGCTGATTTAAATGAAGAAAACCTGGAAGCTCTGAAAAAAGGGTTGCCAAACCTCTTAAAACATGTTGAAAATATTACGCAGGTATTTAAATTACCGGCAGTAGTTGCCATCAATGAATTCCCATTGGATACTCCGGCAGAACTGGATCTGGTAAAAACTGAATGTCAGAAACTGGGCGTTAATGTTGCTATTTCACAGGTCTGGGCAAAAGGCGGTGAAGGTGGAACAGAATTAGCTAAAGAAGTCATTAAGCTGATTGAAGAAAGCGAAGGAACTTTTGAATTCTGCTATGAGTTGGATATGACTATTAAAGAAAAAATAGAGGCTATTGCAACTCGAATCTATGGAGCAGATGGCGTTGATTTTACCCCAGCAGCAGCAAAAGAAATGGAACGACTGACTAGCCTGGGACTTGACAAAGTGCCGATCTGTATGGCTAAAACTCAGTATTCGCTGACTGATGATCAGACTAAGCTGGGACGACCAACCGGATTCAGAATTACCGTTCGCCAGTTGACAATTTCTGCTGGTGCAGGATTTATTGTTGCCTTAACTGGAGAAATTATGAAAATGCCTGGTCTTCCAAAAGTGCCAGCAGCAGAGCGGATTGATGTTGATGAAAATGGCGTAATTGCCGGTCTATTCTAAAAAAAAGATATAAAGGAGAAGGCCTTGCCTTCTCTTTTCTTATGATTATTATAGGGCGTTTATAAAAGAGGGATTTAGAGAGAAGACTGCTTGTGGTGAAATTTGTATTTGGGGTAGGTAGATTTGGTTATAATTAGTTTGAGAAATAGCAAACGAAGAGAGTAAAAAATTGGATTAAAATGAAATAATATTGACAACTCTTATTGCAGATGTTATGCTTTACATAAACTGTATATACAGGTAAGCAGCACAGGAGGTCATTCATATTTAATCTCGTTAGTTGACGCCAAAATTTTGATAAACAGAATAAAACTCTATCAAAAGTGAAAACGAGGAGAAAAAATGAGTAATTTTTTAACACCAAAAGAAATCGCGGAAAGCTTTAAAAATGTAGGGAAAAAAAAAGCTAACCTGTCAGTTGCGAAAATGTTGATTCTTGGTATATGTGCAGGTATGTTTATTGGTTTTGGGTCGTATGGATGTACCGTGGCTAATGCTGGGGTTGCTACCGGTTTCGAGGCGATAATGGCCAAATTTTTAGGTGCCAGCGTTTTCCCGGTAGGTTTGATGTTTGTCGTTTTCTTTGGTGCAGAGCTTTTTACAGGCAATAATTTAATGACTATTTCACTTCTGACAAAAGAAATTTCAATGGGGCAGATGTTAAAAAACTGGGGTATTGTTTATATTGGCAATTTTATTGGTTCGGTGTTTTTAGCTTGGCTGTTTCTTCAATCAGGTTTATATGGTGAAGCAATGGTGGCTAAAGCCATTGGTATTGCAGAAGCTAAAGTAGCGATTCCCTTTGGGGCAGCTGTAATTAGGGGGATATATTGTAATATCTTTGTGGTTCTAGCTGTATGGATGCAGGCTGGCGCAAAAGACATTGTTGGTAAAATATTTGCTATCTGGTTCCCGATTATGTTGTTTGTACTTTCCGGTTTTGAGCATTGCGTTGCTAATATGTTCTTTATTCCAATGGGATATTTTGTCGGTGCAGATATTAGCTGGGGACAGATTGTTTTAAATAACCTGATTCCAGTTACGATTGGAAATATTATTGGTGGAGGAATACTAGTTCCTTTTGTAGCATACTTTGCTTGTTTAAAAAAATAGCTGAATTGAATCAAGACCAAAAGATATTGATAATTAATTATCAATATCTTTTGGTCTGTTTTTTTATGAGTAAAATATTGACTTATATTTAACAAGATAGGCTCATAATGAGGCTCCAAACCTGTTAAAATATATACAAAGTTGATATTGTTTGAGAAATAACAAACAAAAATGAAAAAATATAGATATAAAAAGAAAATATATTGACAAGAATAATAAAAAGTGATAATCTTACTCTAAATTGTATATACAAGTAAACAGCAAAGGCAAGTCATCTATATACAAATTTAATTAATGGCGTCATACTAATTAAATTAAAGCGAAAACGATTAAAAGTAATCGTTTTACAGGGAAATGGTTAAAATGGTAATAAAATAATTTTGGAAAAAAGTGGAGGAAATAACATGGGTTTTAAATCAGATATTGAGATTGCACAGGAAGCTACACCGCAGGACATTCGTGAGATTGCAAAAAAATTAAACTTAACAGAAGATGACCTGGACTTATACGGAAAATACAAAGCTAAAGTTGATTACAATCTACTGAAACAAGAAACGGGCAAGGATGCTAAACTGGTTCTTGTGACTGCGATTAATCCTACCCCGGCTGGAGAAGGTAAAACCACAACGACAATTGGTGTTTCAGATGCTTTATCACGTCTGGGTAAAAATACTATGGTTGCTTTACGTGAGCCATCTTTGGGACCAGTATTTGGTGTTAAAGGAGGAGCTGCCGGCGGTGGTTATGCACAGGTAGTTCCGATGGAAGATATTAACCTTCATTTTACCGGAGATTTCCACGCTATTGGTGCGGCTAACAATTTATTGGCTGCAATGCTTGATAACCATATCAAACAGGGGAATGAATTAAAGATTGATTTGAAAAAGATTACATGGAGACGTTGTGTTGATATGAATGACCGTCAGCTACGTAATGTAATCGATGGTCTGGGAACATCAGGTGATGGTGTTGTTAGACAGGATGGTTTTGATATTACGGTTGCATCTGAAGTTATGGCAGCTTTCTGCTTATCTAATGATATTACAGATTTAAAAGAACGTTTAGGTCGAATCATCGTTGCTTACACAATCGATGGAGAACCTGTTACTGCAGCGCAGTTAAAAGCTAATGGAGCAATGGCAGCATTATTAAAAGATGCCCTGAAACCAAATCTGGTTCAGACATTAGAAGGCACACCAGCATTTATTCATGGTGGCCCCTTTGCCAATATCGCCCATGGCTGTAACTCTCTGATTGCGACTAAAATGGCAATGCATTTTGCAGATTATGTAGTTACTGAAGCTGGATTTGGTGCAGACCTTGGCGCTGAAAAATTCCTTGATATTAAATGTCGAATGGCTGGTTTAAAACCAGACGCAGTTATTATTGTTGCAACAGTTCGAGCCCTTAAATATAATGGTGGCGTAGCCAAAGCAGATTTAAATAACGAAAATCTGGATGCATTGAAAAACGGACTTCCAAATCTGTTAAAACATGTTGAAAATATTACACAGGTCTTTAAATTACCGGCTGTGGTTGCTATTAATGAATTCCCGTTCGATACACAAGCTGAGCTGGAGCTGGTTAAAAGTGAATGCCAGAAACTTGGTGTTAATGTTGCTATTTCTCAGGTCTGGGCAAAAGGTGGCGAAGGTGGAGAAGCGCTTGCCAGCGAAGTTATACGTTTAGTTGAAGGTAATGACGGCAGCTTCGAATATAGCTATGATTTAGATATGTCTATTCAGGAAAAAATTGAAGCCATTGCGACTCGCATTTATGGAGCAGATGGTGTTGATTTTGCACCTGCAGCAGCTAAAGAAATGGAACGACTGACAAGTCTTGGCTTTGATAATGTGCCGATCTGTATGGCTAAAACTCAATATTCATTAACTGATGACCAGAAAAAACTGGGTAGACCAACAGGGTTTAGAGTAACTGTTAGAGAATTAAATATTTCAGCAGGAGCCGGATTTATCGTAGCATTGACTGGCGAAATTATGAAAATGCCTGGACTGCCTAAAGTTCCAGCAGCTGAAAAAATTGATGTAAGTGAAAATGGTCTAATTTCCGGATTATTCTAAGACGATTAAAGCCGAAGAAGGGGAAGGACCTTCCTCGGCTTATTTTTATTCCTAAAAATAGATTTATATGATGATAGTAAAGGCATTGATACCTAGGCTATTTTTATTAAAAGTTGCGGATGAAATCTGAAGAAGTTTATTAGGCTGCGTGGATTTTAAAAAAAAGTTAAAAGTATCGCTAAAATAAGAGTAATTACGAAAAATAAAAATTATCATTTTAGGATTAAAATATCGATAAAAAAGAAATTACATAGAAATGAATACCTATTTATGTAGAAAAAAGAAACTAATTATCGACTTTGTTATTTAGGTAACAAAGATAGAGTAAATTATTGTTCTTAGCCATCTTAAAACCCTTAATTTTGAAAACAAATTCATGAAATTTACAATAAAAAATTGTCATACATAGTATTTGATTTTCAAAATGATTTCAGCTATTATTGTTGTAGATGTTAAAAATTTATCAAAGTATTGGAGGAGATGTTATGGGTTTTAGATCTGACATCGAGATTGCGCAGGACGAGACACCGTAGAAGATTCGAGAAGTTACCAGAAATCTTAATCTGCTATGAGGTAGTATGGACGTAAGGTTGTATAAGTCACAAGTAGATAATGTCTTTAAAATAACTGACGAAAGTATCGATAGCAGAGCGTATTGATGTAGGTGAAATAATTTAATCGCCGGTTAATCTTCATGTTTGAGCATTATATTGACTAGCCTTCTTTTAGATAAAAAAGAATAAACGATTAGATCAGATGGTTACTTGGATAAATAAGGAAAGTGGTGAAAATATGGAATTCGATACTACAGTAAATGTAGAAATAATTGCGGAAAAAAAATGTACGGAATTTGTGGAAGCTTTATACAGTAAAGCTGCTGTTCCCGGCGGTGGTGGGGCTGCAGCTTTAGTTGGAGCAGTAGGCACGGCACTGGCAGGTATGGTTGGAAATCTGACTACTGGCAAGAAAAAATATGCTGAGTTTGAAGATGATATTCAGCGTATTTTAAAAGATGCTCAGGTGCTTCAGGATCGTCTGATGGCGATGATAGATGAAGATGCAAAGAATTTTTTACCTTTATCAAAAGCTTATGGACTGCCTAAGGAAACTGAAGAAGAAAAAGCTTACAAGGAAAAAACGCTGGAAGAATGCACGAAAGTGGCATGCAGTATTCCACTGGAAATTGTTGAAGTATGTTATAAAGCAGTTCTATTACAAGAAGAACTGGTTGGCAAAGGATCAAAACTGGCGATTAGTGATGTGGCCTGCGGTGTACAATGCTTACGGGCGGCAATGATTAGTGGTTGGGTGAATGTGCTGATTAACATCAAAACAATTAAAGATCAGGATTATGTTGATGATGTGAATAATAGAATCAAACCGATGATGGAAAAAGGTGTCGAAATTTGTGACCGTGTTTATACAGAAGTTGAAAAACAACTGCTTTAATAAAAATTTTGAAATAAGAGGAGAAAAAAATGGCAGCAAAATTGTTAAGTGGAAAAGAAGTTAGTGAGTCCATGTTGGCAGAAGTTTTAAAGGATGCAAATGAATTAAAAGAAAAAGGCATCCAGGTTAAGATGGCAATTATGCGAGTGGGTGAAGATCCAGGATCCATTTCATATGAAAAAAGCATCATTAAACGAATGGGTAACTCCAATATCGAAGTAGAATCGGTTCAGTTTCCAATTGATGTAACTGAAGTGGAGTTTATTGATAAACTGCATGCTATTAACGAAGACCGAGATATTCATGCTGTATTGATCTTCCAGCCGCTTCCAGAACAGATTGATGCCGAAAAAATCAAGTACATTTTAAGTCCTGAAAAAGATCCGGATGCTTTAAATCCAACCAACCTTGGTAAATTAATGATTGCAGACGAGCGTGGTTTCTTCCCTTGTACTGCTGAAGGTGTTATGGAAATGTTCAAATATTACGACATTGAAGTAAAAGGCAAAGATGTTGTTATTATTAATAACTCAAATGTTTTGGGTAAACCGCTGGCAATCATGTTAACTAACGAATTTGCGACTGTAACTATGTGTCACGTATTTACTAAAGATACGCCTTCATACACCAAAAAAGCTGATATCGTTGTAACAGCAGCAGGGATCTATGGATTGGTTAAACCTGATATGCTTAATGAAGACTGTATCCTGATTGATGTAGCGATGGCTCAAATGAAAGATGAAAACAAAGAATTTGTCTTAAATGAAGAAGGTAAAAAAATCCGAACCGGTGATGCTCATGTAGATTGTCTTGAAAAAGTAGCAATGATTACTTCGGCAACACCAGGCTGTGGTGGAGGAACCGGACCAATTACCACCGCATTACTTGCAAAACATGTTATTAAAGCCTGTAAAATCCAGAACGACTTGCTTTAGAAATAAAAAAATAATATAGAGGAGGCATGTAATTGGAGGATTATACGAAATTTAAACTAAAAGGAAAGGAAGAACTTGAAGCACTTCTGGCAGATAAAAATGAACTGTTTGTGATGGCTTGCAGTAAATGCTACAAAGAGCTTGAAAACTTTGATGAGCCGGAATGCGGACAGTTTTCGGAACTTGCAAAAGGACAGGGTAAAAATATTGTCGGCTCAGTACAAGTTGATTTTCTTTGTAATGAACCTCTGACAAAGAAAACATTTGAATCAGTTCTTCCTGGAGAAGCGAAAAATATAGTTGTCATTTCTTGTGGCCTTGGTATTCAAACCATCGCTGATATGGCAGAAATTCCAGTTTATGCAGGAAGTGATACCATTAAAGTTGATGGTCAGCACGGAATGGCGCTGACAGAAACGCTATGTGAAGCCTGTGCCCAGTGCTATCTCAATGAAACAGGTGGTATATGTCCCATTGTTGACTGTTCGAAAAGCTTGTTAAATGGTCAGTGCGGGGGCGCTAAGAACGGTAAATGTGAAGTTAATAAAGAGATGGACTGCGGATGGCAGATGATTTATGAACGGCTGGAAAAACAGGGACGCCTGGAAGAATGGCTGCAAAAACCTGTGGAAATCCGTGATTATTCGAAAGTTAATCATAAATTTGTTAATGAATACGTAAAAGCAGTTCGCGAATCCCGTTACGATGGTTACTATGGTGGAATTCATCCTACTGAACACAAAGAACTAAGCGAAGAATTGGGTTTAAAACGATTCCCGGATCCTTTAAATATAGTAATACCAATGTCTCAACATGCCGGTGCGCCAGCTGAGCCAGTTGTAGCAGTTGGTGATCAGGTTAAAATGGGTCAGCTAATTGCTAAAGCAAATGGTTTAATCAGCAGCAATATTCACTCAAGCGTAAGTGGTACGGTAGTTGCTGTTGAACCGAGACGCCATACCGTCAGTGGACTGGATTCCCTGGCAATTGTTATTCAATCAGACGGAAAGAATACTCTTGACGAATCCATTAAACCTGCTGGTGATATTGACAGTTTATCGGCTGATGAAATCATTGAATTGGTTAGAGATAAAGGGATTGTCGGAATGGGTGGAGCCGGATTCCCAACAGCTGTTAAACTTAAAGCGCCAAAACCAATTGAACTGGTACTTTTAAACGGATGTGAATGTGAACCGGTTTTAACTGCGGATCATCGTGTACTGTTAGAATATGCTGATGAGGTTGTTTATGGACTTCAGGCTATGATGAAAGCATCAGGTGCGCCTAAAGGTGTTATTGCGATTGAAGACAACAAACCGGATGCAGTAGAACTTCTTGAGCAAAAAACAGCAGTACTAGATAATATCGAAGTGGTTGTAGCTAAAACTAAATATCCTCAGGGTGCTGAAAAAATGCTGATTAAACGGGTGATGGGTAAATCAGTACCAAGTGGTGGCCTACCGATGGATGTGGGAGCAGTAGTTAGTAACGTAAGTACTGCCAAAGCAATTGCGGACGCAATTCAGACAGGCATGCCTTTGATTGAGAGGGTTGTAACAGTATCTGGAGAACGGATGGTGGAACCACAAAACTTCGTGATTAAAATTGGTACTTCTGTTAAAGAAGTCGTTAATCAGTGTGGTGGCGTAAAGGGCGATGATACGACCATCAAAATCGGCGGTCCGATGATGGGATTTGAAGTGTCGGATCTGAATGTTCCGGTTTTAAAATGCTCAAACGGTGTAATTGCGGTTGAAACGACGGTTAAAGAAGCTGTTGAGTGTATTAAATGTGGTCGTTGTGCAGATGTTTGCCCAATGGAATTACGACCATTATATTATACAAAATATGCAACGACTGAAAACTGGGAAGGCTTTCAAACACAGAACGTCATGGATTGTATCGAATGTGGATGTTGTGAGTACATCTGCTCATCAAAAATTCCAATTGTTGAACGCATTAAAATTGGAAAAACTGCCATAAGGGAGGGTAAATAATATGCTGATTACCCAACTAAAATCTAAAGAAGTCATCGAATCTCTGACAAAAGGGAAGACTGTTATCATCAATTGTCATGGCTGTAAAGAAGTCTATTTTGCAGAACATGAAGCAGATACAATGCAAAAAGAGTTAGCGGAATCCAAAGAGGTTACACAAATTGTAACGACTGATTATATATGTAATCCGGATAACCTAAAACTTCAGCTTAAAAAACATATGGAAACAATAGAAGCCTGTGATACCATTCTGGTATTCTCATGTGGAGTTGGAATCCAGACGGTTGCCAATATGTTCGCTGAAAAACGCGTCTATTCCTGCTGTGATACATATCCCTTGCCGGGTTTCCAGGGCGTCACTCCTCTGAATGTTGATTGTGGACAATGCGGAGAATGCTATCTGAATTATACTGGTGGGATCTGTCCAATTACAGCCTGTTCTAAGAGTCTGATCAATGGTCAATGCGGCGGTGCCAAAAATGGTATGTGCGAGGTTGACAAAGATATGGAATGTGGATGGGAACGAATCTACCGAAAGCTGGAAAAACTTGATAAACTGGATACCCTTAAATATGCTCCGAAAGTGCGTAATTATTGGAATCCAAATGAAGAAATTGAAGAAAAGCAATAATTTTTGATGATGAGGAGTAATGATAAATGAGAATAACTGAATTGTTCGATAAAGGTGAGTTTGTAGTTACTGCCGAAGTTGGGCCACCAAAAGGGGTTGAGATTGATCATCTGATTAAAGATGCGCATGAATATTTAAAAACCAGAGTTCATGCACTAAATGTAACTGATAATCAGTCTTCTGTTATGAGAACGGGTTCGCTGGCTACTTGTAAAGTATTAAAAGATGAAGGCTTGCTGCCGATTTTCCAGGTTACCTGCCGTGACCGAAATAGAATTGCTTTGCAGTCAGATATCCTAAGTGCAGCACTTCTGGGGATTGAAAATCTACTGCTTTTAACTGGCGATTACACAACATTAGGTGATCATCCACAGGCGAAACCGGTTTTTGATCTTGATTCTGTATCTTTAACCTATGCTGTTAAACGTCTTGAGGAAGGATTTGACCTTGCTGGTAACGAAGTGGATGGAACACCACCAAAGTTTGCTAAAGGTGCTGTTGTTTCTCCTTGTAGCGATTCCGTTGATGTTCAGCTTGCAAAAATGGAAGCAAAAGTCAAAGCTGGAGCTCAATATTTCCAAACTCAGGGAGTATATGAACCAGAAAAATTCTTTGATTTTATGGAAAGAGCAAAACAATTTGATGTACCAGTACAATTAGGGGTGATCATTCCTAAAAATGTTGGAATGTGTCGCTATATGAATGCTAATGTCGCTGGCGTTCATGTTCCTGAAGATATGATTGAAGAGCTTAAAAAAGACAAAGAACGTACTAAGTCTGGTGATGTTGGAGTTGAACTTTGCGCTAAAATAATTAAAGAGTGTAAGGACCATTGTCAGGGTGTTCATATTATGTCTCTTGGATGGGAAAATAGAATTCCTGAAATACTAGACCTTGCTGGTGTAGCACCGATTAAATAATTAAATAAACTTTAAGAAAACTCCTCTTTAGAAATGCTGCGGTTTCATAATAAGCAGTATCCAAAGAGGAGTTTTTCTTTTGGCGAAAAGACGTTTTTATAAAACAGGAAGTGTTGGACAAATCGGCTTAGATAATATAGAATAAGAAAAAATGCAGTATAATTATTATATTTATTAAGAAAGTCAGTTGGGTAGAGTTTTCAATTTTATGTATAAAATGATGAGTTGAAATAGTTTTAAAAACACATATTTCATGTATAATAATTTATAAATGTGTTTAGTCTTCCATTTGATTACTGAAATCAGAATTAGGCAGAAGAAAATAGCGGTGGATTAACACTATATGTCTGTATTTAAGTTTAAGAATTTGAGGTTATAGAAATGAAAATAATTGTAATTGGTGCCGGTCCAGGCGGATATGAAGCGGCAATCATGGCTGCAAAACTGGGAGCAGAAGTAACGGTAGTAGAAAAAAATCTGCCAGGTGGTACTTGTCTAAATCGTGGTTGTATTCCTACTAAGGCGTTATTGGCAACAGCTGATGCACTGGATATTATGCATAATGCTAAACAATTCGGGCTTACGCTGAATGAAAAAGCAGAAGCTGATTTTAAAGCCGTTATGGAACGCAAGAATAAGGTTGTTAGTGGTTTGGTAAAAGGGATTGAGTTTTTATTTAAAGCCAATAATGTAACCATGGTTAAAGGAGTCGGCAGTCTGGTTGATAAAAATACAGTCGAAGTTACTGCTGAAGATGGTCAAACCCAGACATTAACAGGGGATAAAATTATTTTGGCGACGGGTTCGGTGCCGGTTATTCCCAAAATGTTTGAATATGACGGTCAAACAGTGATAAGCAGTGATGAAGTCTTGGAATTGGAAGAAGTGCCAGAGTCCTTGATTATTGTAGGTGGTGGGGTTATCGGCTGCGAAATCGGACAATTTTTAAAGCGAATGGGATGCCAGATTACCATAGTTGAAATGGAAAAACAGCTGCTGCCATTGGAAGATGATGAAACTGCCAAACAGTTAGCCAGACAATTTAAAAAGGAAAAAATAAAAGTAATCACCGGTAATGGAATTAAAGGTGTAGAAGTCACTGGTTCAGGAGTTACAGCAACCCTATCGGATGATAAAATTGTCGAAGCGCAAAAAATGCTAGTGGCAATTGGACGTAGAAGTTTCTGCGATCAGCTTAATGCTTCGGCTATCGGGATTGAAATGGATGACCGGGGACGGATTATAGTAAATGATAAAATGGAAACCAGCGTAGCCGGAGTCTACGCGATTGGTGATATTGTCGCATCTCCATTTTTGGCTCATGTTGCCTCGAAAGAAGGAATTGTAGCGGTTTATAATGCGGTTAAGTCGGCTGACAAGCAAATATCCTATAAAGCTGTGCCA
The DNA here is from genome assembly GCA_030586155.1 of Eubacteriaceae bacterium ES3. Taxonomy (NCBI): domain Bacteria; kingdom Bacillati; phylum Bacillota; class Clostridia; order Eubacteriales; family Eubacteriaceae; species Eubacteriaceae bacterium ES3. The sequence continues at coordinate 770,487 of CP130741.1, forward strand.
CGTTGCGTATATACCGATCCGGAGGTGGCATCGGTTGGTTTAACAGAAAAAGATTGTCAAGCGCAAGGGATCGAGTACAAAATCGGACAATTTGATTTTAGAGCACTTGGTAAGGCGCAGGCGATGGGGAAAATTCAGGGGTTTGTCAAAGTCATAGTTGATTCTGATGATGTCATTATCGGCGCGGCGGTAGTTGGCGCTCATGCAACGGATTTACTGAGTGAACTAAGTTTGGCGGTTCATGCCGGATTAACAGCTGAGCTGGTGGGTGATGTGATTCATGCCCATCCAACTTTATCAGAAGCTATTATGGAAGCTCTCCATGATGTCCATGGGGTTAGCGTTCATAAAGGCTAAGGCTTGTTTTTGTAAGGAGGAGAAATGTTATATGATGCGCACATTCATTGTGGATTAGGTCAGCCCTTTTCAGTTAAAAATCTCGATGGTGAAGAGCTTAAAAAAGGTTTTAGGCAGATGCTGGAGAATTATCTGGATATGGGGATAGACAGGATTAGGGATGGCGGAGACAAATGGGAGGCTGGTCTGATTTTGAAAGAAATCGCAGATGAATATCCAGTGACATTTTTAACTCCAATTTTTGCAATATATAAAGACGGGTGTTATGGCGAATTTTTGGGTCAGGCAGTTAAAAATGGAGATGAAGCCTGCAAAAGGATCAGGGAACTTAAGGAAAAAAAAGCTGACTTTATAAAAATTGTCTTAACAGGAATCATGAGTTTTGACGTATTTGGTCAGACTGATCCGGTACAATTTTCTCAAACAGAATTAAAAAAAATGATTGATTATACCCATGAACTAGGTTTAAAGGCGATGGTTCACGTCAATACACCGGAGGCCATCAAGATGGCAATTAAGGCTGGGGCTGATACGATTGAGCATGGGTATTGCATTGATGATTCTTGTCTGGAACTATTGGCTCAAAGTGAGACGATCTGGGTACCGACATTGGCCCCCTTTGCCAATATTGCAAACTGCCCTAAAGATCATCCGATGGCAGTATATCGAGAGGTTTCAATGATGTATTTTGAAGGACATAAGAAAGCAGTCAGAAAAGGCATTGAGTTGGGAGTGAAAATCGCACTTGGAAGTGACTCCGGCGCGACTCTGGTGCCTCATGGAAAAGGAACCCTTGACGAACTTAGGTTCTGCCATGAATGCGGGTTATCGAATGTGCAGTTGGAAGAAAGTGGAGCGGAGCTCTTCAATTAATTATAAACAATCTGAGTCCTTTTAAAGGGAAAGCAGATTGTTTTTTTAATGCAAAATTGTATTATTGGAGTTACAATAAAATATTAAATAATGATAGACTGGATAAATGGTATGGAAAAAATAATAAGAGAAAGATCGGATGATTTTGTGGACCTAAAAGTTGTGATTCCAGATTGTTTGGTAGATTTGAAATATTTTGGCAACGATAACTTTGTTGGGGAACGGATTGAAGGCTATGAAGCAGATATAGCTTATGCGACAAAGAGAACTGCACTGGCGTTAAAAAAAGTTCAGGATAAGCTTGTGAAAAGTGGTTATGGCTTAAAGATTTTTGACGCTTACCGCCCTGTACGAGCAGTGAAAGCTTTTTTTGAATGGGGACAGGAGCATGAAAATGGTTTAACAAAAGCTGATTATTATCCAGATTTTACTAGAAATGAAATTTTTGAGAAAGGATTTATTGCCAGTCCTTCTGCTCATTCAAGAGGTTCTACTGTAGATCTTACACTGATAAATTTGAAAAGCCATCAGGATATCGATATGGGTGGATCATTTGATTTTTTTTCAGAAGTATCATATTTTGACTATAAAAACTTGTCTGAAATCCAGAAGAAAAACCGATGCTGGTTACGAGATATTATGATGCAAGAAGGATTTGTTCCTTTTGAATATGAATGGTGGCATTTCACATTAAAAGATGAACCATATAAAAAAATCTGTTTTGATTTCATCATTAGATAAAATCTCTGTGAAACTATTGGAATTTGTCTCCATTTCCTCAAATTTATGTTATAATAATAAAATTGATATGCTTTATATAGAGGAGGAGAGATGACAATTAAGAAAAGAGGATTGTGGATTGGCCTTGGTGTAGCAGCCTGTTTATTGATGGTACTTCTATCGTTGAATCATTTTTATGTTGATTATCTCTGGTTTGATGAAGCTGGATATACTGAAATATTTTTTAAAGAGCTGATCACCAAACTGCAATTAGGTATTCCTATTTTTATCGTTCTGTCGGTGATTATGTTTTTCTTTATTCGCTTTTTAAAAGGAAAAATTGGCTTAACCATTGGTGATAACAAGACAAAAAAATCATGGATTACTTTCTTTTATGCACTCCTAGTTTTAGGGGTTTCTTTGTTGATGACGGTTTTTGTCATCAACAGAATCTGGTATGAATTTCTGGAGTTCACTAATCAGACGGTTTTTAATGTCACAGATCCGATTTTTAATAAGGATTTAGGGTTTTATATTTATACTGTGCCGTTTCTTGAGAGCCTATATAATATTATACGTTTCTTTTATACTGGGTTAGCACTGATTGTTTTGGTGGCTTATGGTTATTTATCGCTAAAAAATCACTTTGATTTATCAAATCAGCAGAATCTAGAAGATCTTAAAAATAATTCCGGACGTTTTATAAAAGACCTGATTACCAATAATATAAAACTTGTTGGTATCCTCCTTGGGATATTCTTAATCTTACTGGTACCGCAGTATATTTTTGAAGCTTTTGATTTGCTCTATTCAAGCAGTGGTATTGTAGTGGGAGCTGGAGCCAGTGATGTTGATGTGGGTTTAAAAGTTGTGATCATAAAGGCTGTGCTTGCATTTGCAATGGGTCTTATGGTGATTTGGGCCGGATATCAGAAGAAATTCAGACTGCTTCTTAGTGGTCCGGTTGTCTTGATTGTGATTACAGTGGTTGGAACTCTTGGTCAGGCAGCGTATGAGTCATTGATTGTGGTGCCGAACCAGTTGGTTAAGGAAGAAGCTTATATAGCATATAATATTAATTTTACCCAGACAGCCTATGATCTTTTGGAGGTAGAAGTAGTTGAATTCTCGGGTGATCAGACATTAACCGCTGAAGATATCGCCGAAAATGAGATAACGATAGAAAATATTCCAATAAATGATCAGGATCCTACCCAGGATATGTACAACTCTTTGCAGGGGATCAGAAACTATTATCAGTTTTATGATGTTGATGTAGATCGTTACATGATTGATGACGAATATACCCAGGTGTTTTTGGGAGCCCGTGAGATGAACAACGATCTTTTGCCGGATGAAGCAAAAACGTGGGTTAATCAACACCTTAAATACACTCACGGCTTTGGTTTAGCCATGTCACCAGTAAATAAAACGACTGCTACTGGGCAACCGGAGTTGATTATTAAAGATATTCCGCCAAGTTCAGAATATTCAGAGCTTACGATTGAAGAACCGCGGATATATTTTGGGGAAAGTGATGATGATTACATTATAACCAACTGTACTACCGCTGAGTTTGATTACCCACAAGGGGAGAACAATCAGGAAACAATATATTCCGGCTCGGCTGGAATCAATATGTCGTTTTTCAACCGGTTATCCTTTGCCCTTTATTATGGTTCGCCGGAACTTCTTTTGGCTAATGAAATCACTTCGGACAGCAAGATGATTTTTAGACGTAATCTCATTGATCGGATTTCAACCATTGCGCCATTCCTATCTTACGATAGTGATCCTTATCTCGTCGTTGCTGATGGACGTTTGTACTGGATAATCGATGCTTTTACCAGCAGTGATCGTTACCCTTATTCCCAGTCTTTTAATGAAGCGGGGGATAATTATGTCAGAAATTCTGTTAAAGTTGTAGTAGATGCGTATAATGGTGATGTTACCTTTTATCAGGTTGAAGATGAACCCTTGATTGATACGTTTGGAAACATTTATTCGGAGTGGCTGACAGACCTTTCTGAAATGCCGGAGTCAATTAGAATTCATACCAGGTATTCTAAAACCCTATTTGATATACAGTCAGAAATTTATAAGACATACCATATGTCTAACCCGCAGGTGTTCTATAACAAGGAAGACCAATGGGAAACAGCGACTCAGTTTTATGAAACAGAGAAATCTGAAGTGCTGCTGCCTTCGTCCTATATTATGATGAAACTTCCTGAGCGGGAAGAGGAATTCATGTTGACCACAACGTTTACACCTAAGAATAAAGATAATATGAATGCATGGCTGGCAGGTGTTTCTGATGGTGAGGATTATGGAAAACTGATTTTATATCAGTTCCCTAAGCAACAGCTGATTTATGGTCCGATGCAAATAGAGCAGCGGATTGATCAGGACACCACAATATCGCCGCAGCTGACGCTTTTAAGTCAGCAGGGATCACGGGTGCTTCGCGGAAACATGATGCCGATTCCAATTGAGAATGCTATAGTTTATGTTGAGCCGGTGTATATTCAGGCTTCTAGTGGCGATAATAATTTACCGGAAGTGAAGAAAGTTATTCTGTCCTATCAGGATCGAATGATTATGGCGGATTCACTAGGTGAAGGAATTGAACAGTTATTTGGTGTTACATCAGATGGACAGCCTGAAGAATCATCTTCAGTGCAGCAGGATGGAAATGTTTCGACCAGTCTGGTTTCGCAGGCAAACGCCTTATTTGATGAAGCTCAGGCTGCTCAGCAGGCTGGCGACTGGGCCCTTTATGGCCAAAAATTAGATGAACTGGAAGCGGTTCTGAAAAATATGCAAAACCAAACTACAGAGTAAAAAGCAGGAGGTTAAAATGCTTGATATAAAAAGAATTCGAGAGAATATGGAACTTGTTCAGGAAGGCCTGAATAAGCGGGGAGATTATGATTTGCAGCCGGTTCTGGAACTGGACGAGAAAAGACGAAGCCTGTTACAGCAGGTAGAGGAAATGAAAAAACGTCAGAATCAGGTTAATAAAGAAATTCCAAAACTGAAAAAAGAAAATAAAGACTGTACCGAAATTTTTGAAGAAATGAAAGAGCTTGCCAACCGGGTTAAAGAACTGGATGGCGAAATCAGAGAAGTTGACGAGTCACTGCGCTTTCAGCTGTTAAGCTTACCCAATGTCCCCAATCCTGATGTGACCGTTGGGAAAGATGATTCTTTTAATAAGGAAGTCCGTAAATGGGGTGAGCCGAGAGTTTTTGATTTTGAAATAAAAGCTCACTGGGATATTGGTGTTGACCTGGATATTCTTGATTTTGAACGGGCAGCAAAAATTACTGGTGCACGATTTTCGATGTTCAAGGCCGAAGGGGCAAGGCTTGAACGGGCACTAATTAACTTCATGCTCTATATTCACTGTACAAAACATCAGTATACTGAAATTTCGCCACCATTCATGGTTAATCGTGACAGTATGACGGGAACTGGACAATTGCCCAAGTTTGAAGAGGATGCCTTTCATTTGCCTTCTAAAGATTATTTTCTGGTGCCAACCGCAGAAGTGCCAGTGACAAATATCTATCGTGATGAGATACTTACAGAAGATGATCTGCCACAGTATCTGACAGCCTATACGCCATGCTTTAGACAGGAAGCCGGATCGGCTGGGCGTGATACCAGAGGGTTAATTAGAAATCATCAGTTTGATAAGGTGGAAATGGTCAAGTTTTCCCATCCAGATCGCTCTTATGAGGAGCTTGAAAGACTGACAAACGATGCGGAAGAAATTCTTCAGTTGCTGGAAATCCCTTATCGTGTAGTGGAGCTCTGTACTGGAGATTTGGGATTCAGTTCTGCTAAGACTTATGATATTGAAGTCTGGATGCCGAGCTACAATCGATATGTGGAAATTTCATCATGTTCAAACTTCGAGGATTATCAGGCTCGCCGGGCAAATATTCGGTACCGTGACGAAAAGACGAAAAAACCGCAATTTGTTCATACGCTAAACGGTTCGGGACTGGCAGTTGGACGAACCCTGGCAGCAATACTGGAAAATTATCAGAATGCTGATGGAACAGTAACAGTACCAGAAAAACTGGTACACGCCATGTGGGGAATAGAAACGATTGGAAAATAATTGGTCATGTTAAGGTAATAACTTGACATAAAAACGGTTATTAATTATAATGACTCACATAATTTGAGCATAAGCCGGAAATGGTTGAAGGAGTAAAAATGGAAGCAAATAATAGAAAAATGGTTACACAAGATGGTTTTAATAAAATGAAACAGGAACTGGACCATCTTAAAACTGTGAGACGTCATGAAGTGGCAGAACGAATCAAAACTGCACGTGAGTTTGGTGATTTAAGTGAAAATGCTGAATATGATGAAGCGAAAAATGAACAGGGCTTCATTGAAGGTCGAATCTCTGAGCTGGAACAGCAACTAAAAATCATTGAAGTAATTGATGATGAAAAAATTCATACTGAAGATGTAGGCGTCGGAAGTACTGTCAAAATTAAAAATTCGATGATGGATATTGTTGCTGAGTATAAAATTGTCGGATCTGCCGAGTCAGATCCGCTGAACAATAAGATATCTAATGAATCGCCTATTGGGTCAGCTTTACTTGGTGGAAAAGTTGGAGAAGTTGTTAAAGTTCAGATTCCAGATGGTGAAGTAGATTATCAAATTCTGGAAATCAGAAGATAGGAGTAAAGCAGTTGTCAACAGAAAATCTTAGTGAATTATTGGAAATCAGACGGGATAAGTTAAAAAAACTTCAGGAAGCTGGAAAAGATCCTTTTAAAGAAACACATTACGATATCAGTGCCTATGCAAAAGAGATTGAAGAGAACTATGAACAGTATGAAGAAGTAAAAGTGTCCATGGCTGGACGGATTATGTCAAAACGTGGACAGGGGAAAGTTTCTTTTTATGATCTGCAGGATTCGACTGGAAGAATTCAGATGTTTCTCAAAAAAGACAATCTTTCTGAACGGTATGACGAAATAAAAACCTATGATATTGGCGATATTGTCGGCATTTCCGGTGAGGTTTTTAAAACTAAAATGGGGCAGATTTCCGTACGGGTTTCGGAGCTTACGCTTCTTAGTAAATCGCTTCAAATTTTGCCTGAAAAATACCACGGACTGAAAGATATGGAACTGAGATATCGACAGCGCTATGTAGATTTGATTGTAAATCCTGAAGTTAAAACAGTTTTTCAGGTGAGATCACAGCTGCTTCGAAAAATCCGGGAGTTTTATGACAACCGTGGATTTATTGAAGTGGAAACGCCAGTTCTGTCAAATCTAGCTGGTGGTGCCAATGCCCGACCATTTATTTCACATCACAATGCCCTGGATATTCCACTATATTTGCGAATAGCATTGGAATTACCGCTTAAACGATTGATTGTTGGGGGCTTTGACAAAGTCTATGAAGTTAGCCGGGTGTTTAGAAACGAAGGGATGGATGCAACCCATAACCCAGAGTTTACTCTGCTTGAATCTTATGAAGCCTATGCTAACTATCATAACCTTATGGATATGCTGGAAGAATTGTACAGCTATCTGGGTAAAGAGGTTAACGGCTCTGAACTCATTCAATATGGAGAAGAGCAGATTAGTTTGAAAGCACCGTTTAAACGGGAGCGAATGGTGGATTTGGTCAAAGAACATACTGGGGTTGACTTTGACGTGATGACTGATGTGGCTGAGGCTAAAGAAGCGGCGAAAAAACTGAATGTGGATGTTGAAGACCAGAATTCTGTTGGCGAAATTATGGCTGAAGTATTCGATCAATATGTAGAAGATAAACTTATTCAACCTACTTTTGTAACAATGCATCCTGTGGAAATCTCACCATTGGCAAAACGAGATCCGCAAGATCCTCGATATACAGAGCGTTTTGAGTTATATATTAATGGAGCAGAATGTGCAAATGCGTTCTCAGAACTAAACGACCCTATTGATCAAAAAGAAAGATTTATGTCACAAGTTCAGAAAAAAGCTGAAGGTGATGATGAAGCCCATCCTTTTGATGAAGACTTTATTAATGCGCTGGAAGTGGGTTTGCCTCCAACAGGTGGTTTAGGGATCGGAATTGACCGTTTAGTGATGTTGTTTACAAATCAACACAGCATTCGTGACGTTATTTTATTCCCGACGATGAAACCAGTGGATAATTAAGTTTATTAAAATCAAATGCAAGAAGTTTAATATGAAAAAGTTATCTTTGTGAAAGCCACTGATAAGAAATTAATAACCTCACCAGATAGAGACTTTAACTGGCGAGGTTATTTTTGTATGACGATAATTAAAGTTTTGGACAAATTAGAAAAGATGGGAATGTCAGCTGACATTTTTTAGTTTAAAGTTGCATCGTTGCTATAGCCTAAACTCTCCCAATAACCCAAATAATTAGGGTCATCAGAGAGTTCAATTCCTGAAACCCATCGAGCCCATTTATAACCCAGTTTGTCTTCAGCTACGACAATGAAAGGATAGCCCATCTCTGGAGGCAGATCAATTCCATTTGCACTATATGCCAAAATAAGATTATGAGAAACAATTTGCTCAAGAGGTAATGAAGTAGTGTAGCCATCGACAGAATGAAAAATTACGGTGTTAGCCTGGAACTGAACTCCAGATAAATCCATTATATCTTTTAAAAGAACCCCTTTCCAAAGTATCGTTGCATCCCAACCTTCTACGCAGTGGAGGGTGATCAGGCGCTCGTAGGAATCCAGTTTTAATACTTCGTCATAAGTTAATGATATGGGTGTATCTACAAGACCGAATACGGAGAGAGTATACGAATCGATATCTACAAATTGAACGCCTTTAATAGAATTATCTCTGGGTCCAATAGAAGGGTCAAGATTTGTTCCCTGGTATTCTTGAATTTCATTTACCTGGTAACGGCTGGCTGTAGCAGTAGTTTGGGTATCTGTTCCAGTTGAAGAGCTGCAACTAGTTAGAATTCCTGTGACGGTAAGTAGAAGAATGCCAATCAAAATAAGTCTTTTCATTTTCACACCTCTTTTTTAATTTTTTAAACATTTGCTATTGGCTATAGTGTTGGTATACCCGCTTTTATTTTGGTCAAACCTGAATATTAGCTAATGAATCGCAGGATGTTAAAAATTATTAAAATAATGTTAAAAAGGATGTTTAGAGTGATAAGTGGCGGGTATTTATATGACTGTCAGGAGAAATAAAAAATAATTTTAAAAAAGTCTTGACAGTGGAAGGTAAAGAGCGTATACTAATGAAGTTGTCTCGTGAGACAGCAGCACGGATTAAGAAACTTGTGAAAAAGAAAAATTAAAAAGTGCTTGACAGTATAAAGTAAAGACGATATAATAGAAAAGCTTCTTAAGAGAGGCGGCGGAAACTTAAACGTTTACGCAGGGTCATAGAAAAGAGAATAGTACCATAAAACCTGTAAATCAGTTGACTTAGGTCAACAACAATAAGAGCGGCACTCTTTAAAAAATGTCAACACGTGAAATCACGTTAAAAATGAGCTTAAGCCGAAAGGCTTTACAAACTTTTTATAGAGAGTTTGATCCTGGCTCAGGACGAACGCTGGCGGTATGCTTAACACATGCAAGTCGAACGAGAAGATTATGATTGAGCCTTCGGGTGAGAGAATAATCGGAAAGTGGCGAACGGGTGAGTAACGCGTGGGTAACCTGCCCTATGGAAAGGAATAGCCTCGGGAAACTGGGTGTAATGCCTTATAATATGCAGAAGTCGCATGGCTTTTGCATCAAAACTCCGGTGCCATAGGATGGACCCGCGTCCCATTAGTTAGTTGGTGAGGTAACGGCTCACCAAGACGACGATGGGTAACCGGTCTGAGAGGGCGAACGGTCACACTGGAACTGAGACACGGTCCAGACTCCTACGGGAGGCAGCAGTGGGGAATATTGCGCAATGGGGGAAACCCTGACGCAGCAATACCGCGTGAATGAAGAAGGTCTTCGGATCGTAAAGTTCTGTTATTGGGGAAGAACAAAGACGGTACCCAAGGAGAAAGTCCCGGCTAACTACGTGCCAGCAGCCGCGGTAATACGTAGGGGACAAGCGTTGTCCGGATTTACTGGGCGTAAAGGGCACGCAGGCGGTTTTTTAAGTCAGATGTGAAAGGTCCCGGCTCAACCGGGGAAATGCATTTGAAACTGGAGAACTTGAGTATTGGAGAGGCAAGTGGAATTCCTAGTGTAGCGGTGAAATGCGTAGAGATTAGGAGGAACACCAGTGGCGAAGGCGGCTTGCTGGACAAATACTGACGCTGAGGTGCGAAAGCGTGGGGAGCAAACAGGATTAGATACCCTGGTAGTCCACGCCGTAAACGATGAGTGCTAGGTGTTGGGGGAACTCAGTGCCGCAGTTAACACAATAAGCACTCCGCCTGGGGAGTACGACCGCAAGGTTGAAACTCAAAGGAATTGACGGGGACCCGCACAAGCAGCGGAGCATGTGGTTTAATTCGAAGCAACGCGAAGAACCTTACCAGGTCTTGACATCCTCTGACAATCCTAGAGATAGGACTTTCCCTTCGGGGACAGAGAGACAGGTGGTGCATGGTTGTCGTCAGCTCGTGTCGTGAGATGTTGGGTTAAGTCCCGCAACGAGCGCAACCCCTGTGGTTAGTTGCCATCATTAAGTTGGGCACTCTAAGCAGACTGCCGTGGATAACACGGAGGAAGGTGGGGACGACGTCAAATCATCATGCCCCTTATGACCTGGGCTACACACGTGCTACAATGGTCTGAACAGAGGGCTGCGAAGCCGCGAGGTGAAGCTAATCCCTTAAAACAGATCTCAGTTCGGATTGCAGGCTGCAACTCGCCTGCATGAAGTTGGAGTTGCTAGTAATCGCGGATCAGAATGCCGCGGTGAATGCGTTCCCGGGTCTTGTACACACCGCCCGTCACACCACGAGAGTTGGCAACACCCGAAGTCAGTGAGGTAACCGCAAGGAACCAGCTGCCGAAGGTGGGGTCAGTAATTGGGGTGAAGTCGTAACAAGGTAGCCGTATCGGAAGGTGCGGCTGGATCACCTCCTTTCTAAGGAAAACAGGGAGTCATGGTACTATTTTCTTTTGTATGACCTATGGTTATACAAAAAAGTTTAAAGAAAGCATCTTCGGGTGCATTTTTTAAGCGCATGGTCATTGAAAACAGCATAGTGTATAAAAGAAAACATACAATTTCAGATGTAACAACATGAAAAACGTAAGTTTAAAGGATCGTAGTCTTTAGGGACTACAAGACTATTGACGAAGTTCTACTGTCAGTAGTTAAGGATCAAGAAATGAAGGGCACAGGGCGGATGCCTTGGCACTCAGAGCCGATGAAGGACGCGACAAGCTGCGAAAAGCTGCGTGAAGGTGCACATAACCGTTGAAGCGCAGATATCCGAATGGGGAAACCCGGCTGACAGAAGGTCAGTCACCATGGACTGAATACATAGGTTCATGGAGGGAACCCGGGGAACTGAAACATCTCATTACCCGGAGGAAAAGAAAGAAACATCGATTCCTTGAGTAGCGGCGAGCGAAAGAGGAAGAGCCCGGATTACAACAAATTTCTATTTTTAGCCGAACGGCCTGGGAAGGCCGGACGAAGAGGGTGAGATCCCCGTAGGCGAAAGGGATAGGAGTGGGTAATCGACGAGTACCACGGGACACGTGAAACCCTGTGGGAATATGGGGGGCCCACCCCCCAAGGCTAAATACTACTGAGTGACCGATAGCGAACAGTACCGTGAGGGAAAGGTGAAAAGAACCCCGGAAGGGGAGTGAAATAGAAACTGAAACCCTGTGCCTACAAGCAGCCGGAGCGCAAGTGACGGTGTGCTTTTTGTAGAACGGGCCAACGAGTTACGGTATGCAGCAAGGTTAAGTGCTTCAGGCACGGAGCCGCAGGGAAACCGAGTCTTAACAGGGCGACTAGTTGTATGCCGTAGACCCGAAACCGTGTGATCTATCCATGACCAGGATGAAGCTTGGGTAAAACCAAGTGGAGGTCCGAACCAGTGTCTGTTGAAAAAGGCTTGGATGAGTTGTGGATAGGGGTGAAATTCCAATCGAACACGGAGATAGCTGGTTCTCCCCGAAATAGCTTTAGGGCTAGCGTTGTAGAGAGAGTGATGGAGGTAGAGCACTGAATTGGCTAGGGGGCGTAGAGCTTACTGAACCATATCAAACTCCGAATGCCATACACTTATATACGGCAGTCAGACTATGGGAGATAAGTTTCATAGTCGAAAGGGAAACAGCCCAGACCATCCGCTAAGGTCCCGAAGTCCAGATTAAGTGGGAAAGGATGTGCAACTGCATAAACAACCAGGATGTTGGCTTAGAAGCAGCCATACATTTAAAGAGTGCGTAATAGCTCACTGGTCGAGTGGTTGTGCGCCGAAAATAAACGGGGCTAAAATCTGGCACCGAAGCGATGGATTATGGTACTACCATAGTGGTAGGGGAGCAATGTCTGCGGGGCGAAGCTTATTCGTAAGGATAGGTGGACTTCAGACAAGAGAGAATGTTGGCATGAGTAGCGAAAGTGAAGTGAGAATCTTCACCATCGAAAGCCCAAGGTTTCCTGAGGAAGGCTCGTCCGCTCAGGGTAAGTCGGGGCCTAAGCCGAGGCTGGATAGCGTAGGCGATGGACAACAGGTTGAAATTCCTGTACCACCTTTAATTGTTTGAGAGATGGAGTGACACAGAAGGATAAGCGAACCCGGCGATTGGAAGAGCCGGGCCAAGCGTCGAGGCTTACAGAGGAGGCAAATCCCCTTTGTTATAAGGCTGAGGCGTGATGGGGAACGAAAAACAAGTAGGGAAGTCGCTGATTTCACGCTGTCGAGAAAAGCTTCTATTGAGAGAGAAGGTGCCCGTACCGTAAACCGACACAGGTAGGCGAGGAGAGAATCCTAAGATGAGCGGGAGAAGTGTTGTTAAGGAACTCGGCAAAATGACTCCGTAACTTCGGGAGAAGGAGTGCCCCTTTAGGGGGGCCGCAGAGAAGAGGCTCAAGCGACTGTTTAGCAAAAACACAGGTCTCTGCTAAATCGAAAGATGACGTATAGGGGCTGACGCCTGCCCGGTGCTGGAAGGTTAAGAGGAGTGCTTAGCGGTAACGCGAAGGTGCGAATTTAAGCCCCAGTAAACGGCGGCCGTAACTATAACGGTCCTAAGGTAGCGAAATTCCTTGTCAGGTAAGTTCTGACCCGCACGAAAGGCGTAACGATTTGAGCGCTGTCTCGACAACACACCCGGTGAAATTGTAGTACTCGTGAAGATGCGAGTTACCCGCGACAGGACGGAAAGACCCCGTAGAGCTTTACTGCAATCTGGCATTGGATTCTGGTAGTAGACGTACAGGATAGGTGGGAGGCATTGAGTTTGGGACGCCAGTCTCGAAGGAGCCGCTGTTGGGATACCACCCTTGTACTATTGGAATTCTAACAAGTGTCCGTAATCCGGACATTGGACCGTGTCAGATGGGCAGTTTGACTGGGGCGGTCGCCTCCAAAAATGTATCGGAGGCGCCCAAAGTTACCCTCAGGATGGTTGGAAACCATCTGTTAGAGTGCAAAGGCAAAAGGGTGATTGACTGCGAGAGAGACATCTCGAGCAGGGACGAAAGTCGGGCTTAGTGATCCGGTGGTACCGAGTGGAAGGGCCATCGCTCAACGGATAAAAGCTACCTCGGGGATAACAGGCTTATCTCCCCCAAGAGTCCACATCGACGGGGAGGTTTGGCACCTCGATGTCGGCTCGTCTCATCCTGGGGCTGAAGCAGGTCCCAAGGGTTGGGCTGTTCGCCCATTAAAGAGGCACGCGAGCTGGGTTCAGAACGTCGTGAGACAGTTCGGTCCCTATCCGTCGTGGGCGTTAGATATTTGAGAGGAGCTGTTCCTAGTACGAGAGGACCGGAATGGACAAACCACTGGTGCACCAGTTGTCCCGCCAGGGGCATAGCTGGGTAGCTAAGTTTGGAAGGGATAAGTGCTGAAGGCATCTAAGCACGAAGCCCCCCTCAAGATAAGATATCTCACCGCAAGGTTAAGGCTCCTGGTAGACGACCAGGTCGATAGGCTGGAAGTGGAAGTATGGCAACATATGGAGCGGACCAGTACTAATCAGCCGAGGTCTTGATCCAAAAGAATTTATACACTGTGCTGTTTCGAGTGACCATGTCACTGGAAAGAAAAATAAATAAGCTAATTTGCTCCGTAACGATAGCAGAGGGGTCACACCTGTTCCCATACCGAACACAGAAGTAAAGTCCTCTAGCGCCTAAAGTACTTGGTGGGTGACTGCCTGGGAGGATAGGACGTTGCGGGGCTTTTTTTGCGTGAAACAACGAGCCATGCGGCTCTAAAAAATAGAAAAAGAACTTAAAAACAAGCGTGTTTGTTTTTAAGTTCTTTTTTTATTCTTTAGAAGGAAGGAGCCATCTGGCGACTGACGCGACGAGGTGGAGCATTAGCGGAACCGAGTGCCGCATGGTTCGTTGTTTCACTGCAGTATGTTAAAAGGGATTATAGGGCGAAGCCCGCGACGAGTGCGTACTGCGCGTAACGAGTGCACGGATTCATTTTCGACTCTGTAACTTACAAGCGTGTTTGTTTTAAAGCTCATTTTTTATTTTACAGTAGGAAGGAGCCATCTGGCGACTGACGCGACGAGGTGGAGCGTTAGCGGAACCGAGTGCCCCATGGTTCGTTGTTTCGCTGCAGTATGTTCAATGGCCTATTTGATTAGCTCGCTTAATAATCAGTTTTGGTGCTCTATTTTTTTATAGGGAGAAGCCCGCGACGAGTGCAGCGTTAGCGTAACGAGTGCACGGATTCATTTTCCTAATTCATCAAAACTCTACGGAGCGTTTATTGAACAATTTATTAGACTGAGTTTATAATTATAGCATAAGAAAATTTAAAGTAATAATAAGCTCAGTGACCATTTATTGGGTGGTTAAAAAGACATAATGTCTTGAGTGCGTGTTTAAATTTATGTCTTATTTTTAAAATAAAAAGATAAGTAGAAAATTAAAGATGAATGTTAGGATTTTCTTAGGAAATTAAACGATTGGAGAGCGCTGTCAAATGACTAAAGCAAACAATTTAAAAACTAATATTAATATCAGTAAGTTTCTTGATGAGCGTGGTAGAATAAATCAGCTACCTAAAAAGAAAACCACAAGATTAGAAATTTTAACTTACTTGACTCAGAAATTTGACCTAAACAAGGATTATACAGAAAAAGAGGTCAATGAAATGTGTCAAGTATGGCATACTTTTGATGATTATTTTATATTGCGAAGAGAATTGATTGACTATGGACTTTTAAAACGTACGGTCAATGGTTCCCGTTATTGGAAACCGGACCATAATTAGTATTAATGTTCTTTAAGTTTCATTCAATTGAGATAGCGGTAAATAAGTTATTCGAAACAATGATTGGAAAATTTGATTATCAGCCAGTTTCATTATCTTTACATTTATGAAAAGTTGCGGCTAACGAAAATTATAATTGTTGACAATATGCATGACTATGTTATAATTAATAAAATTTAAAATTGCACAGGGGAGCTTGTATGACAGGCTGAGAGGAAGTATATAGCTTCGACCCTTTACCTGATACGGATAATGCCGTCGTAGGAAGTGGATAAAACTGCTTGTCGTTAGACTTCCGTAAATCGGAAGTCTTTTTTGGCTGTTTATGAAAAATGTTCCGAATTAAAATAACGTTTTGACATCGTTTTACAAATTAACTACAATAAAAGTCATTAATTAAGGCCGTGATTTCTCTTGCAGCTGACATTTGTTTACGGTGAAATATAGATTTTAAATTCAGGTAAAGCCCTTAAACTGCATAACAAAGAGAAAGGAATTGGTTTATGGACAATGAAAGAACTTCAGTTTTTGCAAACAGTTTGATCTGGTTTGGGGCGGGGGTTTCAATTGCGGAGATTCTAACCGGTATGCTAATAGCTCCACTTGGATTTAGCAGAGGGTTTGCCGCAATAATAATAGGTCATTTAATTGGAGGCGTGCTGCTGTACCTGGCCGGAATAATCGGAGCAAAAACGGAAAAAAGTTCAATGGAAACTGTAAAAATGGCTTTTGGCGAAAAAGGCTCAATTTTATTTTCGTCACTTAATGTTCTTCAGCTTATTGGTTGGACAGCGGTTATGATTGTTAGTGCAGCGAGTGCAGCTGGAGCGATTTGGGATCTGGGAGGTAACTGGGTTTGGTCTATGATTATTGGAGGGCTTATAACGGTCTGGATAATAATAGGGATTAAAAAACTATATAAAGTTAATATTGTTGCTATGAGTGCATTATTTATTTTGACAATTGTTATGAGTATTGTTGTTTTTAAAGACAATAATTTGGTTGAAATTTCTAATTCAGCCATGAGTTTTGGAGCAGCTGTTGAATTAAGTGCCGCAATGCCAATTTCATGGTTGCCGCTAATCTCTGATTATACTCGTTTTGCAAAACGTAAGCAGGCATCAGCAATTTGGAGTGCAGGTGTTTATTCGCTTGTAAGCTGTTGGATGTTTGTTATTGGTATGGGAGCAGCTTCATTTACTGGGGAAACAGATGTAGCCAATATCATGCTAAAAGCCGGGTTCGGAGTTGCGGGTTTGATAATAATCGTATTTTCTACCGTTACAACAACATTTTTAGATGTGTTTTCAGCTGGTGTAAGTGCTTATAGTGTATCTGAAAAAGTCAGTGAGAAAAAGGCCGCGATTATTATAAGTGTAATCGGTATGGCCATTGCAATCTTTACTCCAACGAATCAATTTGAGAACTTTTTGTATTTGATCAGTTCAGTGTTTGCACCAATGATGGCGATTCAAGTTGTGGACTACTTTATTTTAAAATCTGACTATTCTCAAAAAAATTTTAATTTGATAAATCTGATTGTTTGGCTGCTAGGTTTCTCAATTTATCGGGGATTTATGGTTATTGATACCCCCGTCGGTAATACCTTGCCGGTAATGATAATAACAGGATTAATATGCTTTGGAATGAATAAATTATTTGGAGGAAAGAAAAATGCTGAAAGAAATACTCGAGAATGTGCGTAATACGGTTCCACTCGTTCATAATATAACTAACTATGTAACGGTCAACGATTGCGCCAATATTTTAATTGCCTGCGGAGGTTCACCAATTATGTCTGATGAGATAGAAGATGTTATTGACATTACAGCTATCTGTGGTGGTCTTAATATTAATATTGGAACATTAAACACGAAGACGATTCCGGCTATGTTGGCTGCTGGAAGAAAATCAAACGAGCTCAGTCATCCAGTTGTATTGGATCCGGTAGGGGCTGGTGCTTCGAAACTTCGAACTGAAACGGCTAATCAGCTCCTTAAGGATATTAAATTTTCTGTTATTAAAGGAAATATATCAGAGATTAAGACATTAGCGCTGGGTACTGGGACGACCAAAGGTGTTGATGCTGATGTTGCAGATACTGTGACTGTTGAAACACTAGCAGAAGTTATTGCTTTTGCTAATCAGTTTGCAAAAGATATGGAATCAGTCATAGTAATTACTGGGGCTATAGATATTGTTGCAGATGGGAAAAGAGCTTGTGTGATAAAAAACGGGCATCAGATGATGTCAGAAATTACAGGGACAGGTTGTATGTTAAGTACGCTTTTGGCTGCCTATATAGTAGCCAATCAGGATAATATTTTTGAGGCAGTAATAGCGGCAGTTTGCTCTATGGGGCTTTGCGGAGAAATTGCATTTCAACGAATGAGTCAAGCTGATGGAAATTCAAGTTATCGAAATTATCTGATTGACGCAGTCTATAATTTGGATGGTGATTCATTGGAAACTGGGGCGAATTATGAAATTCACTGAAAAAGATCTGCTCCTATATGCTGTTACAGATCGCGCTTGGCTAGATGGAAATACTCTGGCAAATCAGGTTGAGAAGGCTATAAAAGGTGGTGCGACTTGTATTCAGTTAAGAGAAAAAACACTAAGTGATGAAGAATTCTTATCTGAAGCGGTGATGATTAAAGAAGTCTGCAGTCGTTATAGGGTGCCCTTTATTATCAATGATAATGTTAATGTTGCTATAAATTGTAGTGCCGATGGAATTCATGTTGGGCAAAAAGATATGGCTGTCAGTGAAGTACGGAAAAAAATTGGCAGCAAAATGTTACTGGGTGTTTCAGTACAGACCGTTGATCAGGCCCTGGAAGCCGAAAGAAATGGAGCTGATTGTCTTGGTGTCGGTGCAGTTTTTGCGACATCGACAAAGCTGGATGCAGATCTGGTCAGTCAGCAAACGCTTAAAGCTATTTGTGATACTGTTTCTATTCCCGTTGTTGCTATCGGGGGGATTAGTAAAGCAAATATGATGGAGTTGGCAGGAACGGGCATCGATGGTGTAGCGTTGGTGAGTGCGATCTTTGCGAGTCGTGACATCGAGAATGAATGTAGAGCATTACTGTCTTTATCAGGGAAGATGGTGAAAATGTGAAAATAACTGGAGCAATTTTTGATTTAGACGGTACTTTGTTTGACTCAATGTTTATTTGGGAATCTGTTGGTTCAGAGTATCTGATTTCTCGGAGTATAGAGCCTGAAGTGGGTCTTGATCAAAAATTTAAAAAAATGAGCATTGTTGAGGCTGCCAAATATTATCAGCAGGTCTATGGTCTTACAGACAGTGTCCAAACAATAATTGATGGTGTTAATCAGATGATTGAAAATATCTATGCAAGTGAAGTAAAGCTAAAACCTTATGTATCTGAAATGCTCAATATAATGAACGAAAAAAATATAAAAATATGTGCTGCGACAGCTACGGATAGATATTTGGTTGAATCAACGCTGAAGAACCATCAGATTGATGAGTATTTTTACAGCATATTAACCTGCACAGAAGTTGGGGCAGGTAAAAATTTGCCGGTAATTTATCAGCAGGCTCTTGAGCTATTGGGGACTGATAAGGCCTCTACACTAGTATTTGAAGACGCTTTATATGCTATGGAAACAGCTAAAAATGCAGGTTTTACAGTTGCGGGAGTCTATGACAGATCATCATCGGATGAAAGTGCTCAAATTATCGAATTATGTGATGAATACATAACGTCATACAAAGAATGGAGTGATAAATGGTTATGAAAAAAATCTTGACTATAGCTGGGTCTGATTCAAGTGGCGGGGCAGGTATACAGGCAGATATCAAAACGATCACAGTACATCAGATGTATGCAATGAGTGCGATTACGGCAATTACTGCCCAAAATACAATGGGTGTTTATGGTGTCATGGAAGTTTCACCTGAATGTGTGGGAAAGCAGATTGACTGTATTTTTAAAGATATTCGACCTGATGCGGTTAAAATTGGGATGGTATCAAGTAACGAAATTATTGAAGTGATTGCCCAAAAGCTTAAAGAGTATGAAGCTGAGAATATAGTCGTTGATCCGGTTATGATCTCGACGAGTGGTTCGAAGTTGCTTTCGGATGATGCAATGGAGGCACTGATAACAAACCTTCTGCCACTTGGGACTGTTATTACTCCAAATATTTCCGAAGCAGAAGTATTAAGTGAAATCGAGATAAAGGATGAAACGGACATGCTTAAGGCTGTTAAGATTATAAGCCGTAGTCTGAATGGTGCGATCCTTGTAAAAGGTGGTCATCTGGGAGAAGATGCAACAGACCTTTTGTACAAAGACGGTGAGCTTAATCGTTTTAAGAGCCGAAGAATTGAAACCGCAAATACTCATGGTACAGGATGCACATTGTCATCAGCAATAGCCTGTAATTTGGCCAGTGGTATGGGGTTGTCGGAGAGTGTTAGAAAAGCTAAGGAATTTTTGACAGGGGCGCTGGAGGCCGATTTAGATTTAGGTAAGGGCAGCGGGCCCTTAAATCATATGTATCGATTGTTGTAGGATGGGAAGATAGCTTTTCCCATCCCATCATTTAATTGCAAAAAATACCGCAAAGTTGAGATATTTGTAAATGAAGTCTGTCTTTGTAAAACCCAGTTCTGAAAGCCAGTTTAGTTGGGCGAAAAGTGGAGCTGTTTGATCATACGAGGTTCGGTGATAAAAAGAATCAAGTTCATTTTGGGAGACATTGCTTTTTTTAACAAAATCATGCCAAATTGAAATGATTTGAGTTTCAATTTGTGGATCAGGACTTAAAACCTGGTCGGCATTAACAAAAATTCCACCAGCTTTTAGGCTTGAGAAACAGTTTTTGTAGAGCTGTTTCTTTTTTTGATCCTCTAGGTGATGAATCGATAAGGCAGATACGATTCCATCAAAGTGTTCATTATAATTATGTGTGAGATAATCGTCAGCAATATACTGAATATTGCCATTTCCGGCAAATCGATCTCTAGCTAGATCCAGCATATCTCCGGCCTGATCAATTAAAGTAATTTGAGCTTGAGGATAGGCGGTTAGAACAAAGGCTGACATTAATCCTGTTCCCGCACCTAAATCTAAGATTTTGGGTGCTTGGGTTTTAAAGTTAAGAAGAGAAACCGCAGCCTGATAAAATGTTTCATAAAGAGGAATAAAATATTTTCGATTGGCATCATAGTCTTGACTGTACTCATTAAAAACTTTTTTTAAATGCATAATAACCTCATTTTCTTTTTTTGTAGCATCGCTTAGTTAAAACTGTTGTTTTAAAAAACAGAAATATTTGTTGGTAGAAATTTTGTCTATTTGCGAATGGGAAGAGAAAGTGTTAAAAATATGATAGCATTTTTTCTTATCTTGTCAATGGCGTTCCAAGTAATTTGAAAGGTGTCTGAAGATAAGGAAAAGAAAAATAATAAATGTTAGGATGTTTGTAATAAAGGTAAAGGTGGTATATAAAGATAAGAATCACTAAAATAGATTAAAACCAATAGATTGGAGGGGAAAATAATGATCTATATTCCAAAAGAATGGTTAAAAAATGCGGATAATGAAGAAAAGGTTCACAAAATCTTAAGTAAATATTTCATTAATGATATTAATTACGATATCACCCTGATGACTAAGGAACTTGAAGAAATTGGCGAAACAATTATTATCAAGAAAATTGAAGCAGGTGAGATTAACGCTTAAAAAATATGTATTTTAATTTTTAGAACCCCAGTAGCTTATAAGCTCAGGGGTTTTTATAGTGTCTTTATACTTTTATTTATGGTAAATTAAAAAAAATTGGATTATAATATAAACAAAACTAAAAAAAGGAGACGTTTATGAATAAATTATTGAGAAGTGTGGTAAGCCGGGAGGTTTACACGAAATAATCTCGGTATAACCTCCATATGTTAAGCAAAAACTTAAGGAGGAAAATAAAAATTGAAATATAGAAGAAAAGCGTATTATCAGAATCATCCCTGTCAGGAAAATTTTATTTGTAAAAATTGTGGAAAGACAATTATTCCAGATGGTGCAGGAAGTCAGCATCGAAATCATTGTCCCTATTGTTTATCAAGTCTTCATGTGGATGAGTGTCCGGGTGATCGGGCGGCTAATTGCAGTGGGCTTATGGAAGCAATCAGTATCTGGGTGCGAAAAAATGGAGAATGGGCAATCATTCATCGTTGTCGGCGGTGCGGTCACCTGAGTTTTAATCGAATTGCCGCTGATGATAATCCTATAAAACTATTGTCTATTGCATTGAATCCATTGGCAAATCCCCCATTTCCTCTAGAAAGTGTCGATTTGGGAATTGAAGAGAAACAATCTGAGATGTCTGGAGGACTTAACCATGAATGAAATGCAAAAGTATGGAATGACTGAGAAATTTTCATCAGAGGCAAAAAAATATCCTGAACTTTTTCCGGGCAGAGTTCTTTCTCAATCAAAGGGAATTTACCGGGTAATCACTGAACAGGGCGAACTGTTTGCCGAAATATCCGGAAAATTCAGATTTGAAAGTATCCATCAGACTGATTATCCAGCAGTTGGAGATTTTGTGATGTTAGATCGGGATACTGATGAAAAGGGTCATGGTATCATTCATTATGTTTTACCGCGAAAAAGCAATTTTATTAGAAAAGCTGCCGGTAAAACAGTTGAAAAACAGGTAGTGGCTGCAAATATCGATATCATCTTTATCTGTATGTCAGTCAATCAGGATTTTAATCTGCGGCGGTTGGAACGATACTTGAGCCTGGCCTGGGAGAGTGGTGCTAAGCCAGTAGTTGTTCTAACTAAGATCGATTTGACAGACGACATCTTTCAAAAATTCAGGGCAGTTGATTCAGTTGCCATGGGTGTGGATATTCTGGGTATTTCCAGTTTTGAAAAAGATGGTTACGAGGACGTCAAGGCGTATTTAGCGCAGGGAAAGACGATTGCTCTGTTGGGGTCTTCCGGTGTTGGCAAAACGACTCTGATCAATCGATTAACTGGAAAAGAATTATTTGATACGCAGGGAATTAGAAGTGATGATAAAGGGCGGCATACAACAACTCGTCGTGAATTGACATTATTACCTGATGGTGGAATGATCATTGATACACCAGGGATGAGAGAACTGGGGATGTGGAACGCCGATGAAGGCCTTGAAAAAACCTTTGCTGATGTGGAAAGTTATTTTGGTCAATGCCGTTTCCGTGATTGTAGCCATACGACTGAGCCTGGCTGCGGGGTGGTCGCAGCGATTGAACGCGGCGACTTATCAGAAACGCGCTGGCAGGCATATCTAAAACTTAAAAGTGAAGATGCGTATATAGAAAACAAAGCTGACTATATGGAACAGAAGAAAGAAAAATTTAAAAATATTGCTAAAATTAATAAAGCCAGAAAAAAAAGATAAGTATTTGGATAAGCGGAAAGAAAATTAATTAAATGAAGCCTGTGACTTAAAGAGGTTGTTTTGTCGTCGCAGGCTTCTTTTAATATCTTTTTTGGCTGGTTGTAAGGTTGATAATGGTTTGAAAGGCAGGAGGGAGTAGATTGATTATTACATACATTACATTAGCAGTTGGATTAATTGTTTTGGTAAAAGGTGCAGACAGTCTTATTAGCGCAGCCTCTAAAGTTGCCGAAATTTTCAGGATTCCTTCGTTTATCATTGGTGTATTGGTGGTGGCAATCGGAACTAGTGCACCAGAGGCTGCGATTAGTGTATTTTCCGGGATTCAGGGGAACAATCTTTTAACCCTGGGAGATGTCGTGGGCAGCAGTATTATAAACATTGCTTTAGTTTTAGGCCTGACAGCATTAATTTTCACGGTCCAGGCAAATTCTCAAGTTTTAAGAAGGGGCCTTTTACTGTCGGTCGGGATTCAGCTATTGTTGTTAGTGATGCTTCTTACATCACATGCCTTAACAAGAATAGAGGCGGTTGTACTGCTTCTGGGAATGGTTGGATTTTGCGTTTATCTGATTTCTGAGATGGCACAGATTTCCAGGAAAGAAAAACCTGACTCGGTTTTTGAACAGGAACTGTTTGAATACATTGAAGATGAAGAAGTAATGGCTGGTATTGCTGATGAAGAAAAGCGTGGTGGAGCTAAAAACGGACGTTTTATGCAAAAGCAGGTAATATTTCTATTGCTTGGACTGACGGGCCTGATTTTAGGGGCTGAACTTGTCGTTAGCAGCGCCGTGGAGATTGCTAATGAGATGGGCTGGAGTGAAGAATTTATTGGTTTTACAGTAATTGCTTTTGGTACCTCGCTTCCGGAGCTGGTTACCTGTATCGTAGCAGTCAGCAAAAGAAAGGACAGTCTTGCATTAGGCAACATTGTTGGGAGTAATATTTTTAACGTTTTATTTGTTTTGGGAATCAGCGGACTTATAAATCCCATTGTGATTCCAAATACGGAAGTATACTTTGATATTCTGGTGATGATTGGTGCTTCTGCTTTGTTGATAGCGATATCCTTTTTGAAAGGCAAATTGACTAAAAGAGCAGGTTTTCTTTTTATTGCTTATTACAGTCTTTATTTTGCCTATAAACTAAGTGGCCTGTCCGGATAATAAAAGACCTATTTATGATGGTGACGATATATTTTTGGTATCTGATTAGAATTAATCCTGATCAGATACCGTTTCTTTTGAAATATGCTTAGAATTGCTGATTACAAAAGGTGTAGGAATCAGTGAGACTAGTAGGACAACGCCCAATAAGCTGGCTAAGTAATAAGGTGCATACAGATTATTGATGTTAAACAGATTCTTGAGAAAATCAAGGATGAAAGGAGATAAAAACTGACCAGAATACAAAGCGGCGCTGACCAGAGCCATTGCTGAGGTGATATTTTCTTTCTCTACAAAATAAGGGATCTGGGAATTAATGATTGGTACCAGAGTACCCAATCCGATGCCAACTAGAAATAAGCCGACTAATAGAGGTAAAAGTGCTTCAGAAAAGCTTAAACTGAAAAAACCGAGACTCAAAACAATAGCAGCGAAGTAAGGTGAAAACTTGCCAAATCTACTTGTTAGCTTTGTAAAAGTCAGCCCTGTGATAAAAGCACAAATATTCTGGACAGACATGATAAGACCGACCAGCGAAGTTGGAATGACGCCTTCTTGATTAACAATAATTGCGAAGTTTGACGGCAGGGCATAGAAAATAACCATTGTTAAAAAAATTGCGAATAAAAAGGGAGCGATTTTTTTAATCATTTTTTTATCTGTTTTATGATGCGCTTGACTAACTGAAGAACTTGGGAGATACAGAACAACCAGAATGAAAACAAAGAATCCCATTAGATAGATGAGAAAGCTGGCGCGCCAATTCAGTGATACAAGTAGTCCGGATAAAGCAGTGGCGATAATTCCACCAAGGTTGTTCATTGCTGAAGAAAAGCCCATCATTTTTGATTGTTCATCTTTATTGAAAAAATAGGCGATAAGTCCGGTAGATAAAGGCATCATCATTCCGACGCCAATACCTAAAAAGACCCGAAAAGCCAGCAAAACATAAATATTGTTTGCAAAACCGGCACCGCATCCCCCGATAATGTACAGCATAAGACCAATCAGTGCGATTTTTTTTGATGAAAGTTTTCTGCTTAATGGACCAAAGAAAAAAGAGGTCAGAATGATCATTAAGGCTGGAAGTGTAATAATTAACTTAATTATAAGTGGATTGACACTATTAAAATAACTGCCGATGGTTCCCAGTGCAGGGGCGACAGCGGCACCCGCCATGACAGTGAGTAAAGATAAAGACAAGACAGTAATTTTTAGTTTATTCATTTTTCGCTCCTTTGGCAGTAGAAACAGCATAATCAGACATATGTTTAAGCGTGGTAATCATTTTATCAATTTCTGATTCATTCATATTTTGTGATAGCTTGGCAGTCCAGAAATCAAGCTTTTGCTGGATGAACGGCTTTATTTCAGCTCCTTCTGAACTTAAACGAACCCGATAAAGACGCTTATCTAATGCATCACGTTCTCTCAATATATATCCTTTTGCTTCTAATCGTTTAAGTGCTCTTGTGGTAGCTGCTTCGTCGACTATAATTTTTTCAGAAAGTGATTTCTGATTGATGCTGCTTTCTTCAGTAAGATTCATAATATAAATATATTCCGAAGAATTTATTTGATAAGGACTCAATACATGATTGATATAAATTTGGAATTGGCGATGTAATAATGATATCCATTTTCCGATGCTTTTTTCAGAGTTATTGCAGTCATTAGACATAGAGGACCTCCAGTATTTACTTGACATATCAACTATTATAATGCAAATAATTGATATGTCAAGTAAAGTCAGGTCATAAAATCTCATATGCTGCTTGTTTCTAAATATAGGATTAAGAAGGTAGAAATAATAAAAAATATTCTGCAACCAGAACGAAGGAAACGTCGTGATCAGGTTGCAGAAATATCTCTTAAAATGGTTTAAGTTTTAAAGTTGTCGTGCTGCTATTAAAGCCAGTAGCCGTTAAATGATAATTTAAGCTGATAACTGGAAAGCAGACCTGATTGTTTAGAACTTTGTTGTCAAAGCATTTAATGCAAAATCGACGGAATTAGTCCACAAGATCTGCCGCCCCTGATTACATTCATAAATAAAATCATGGAGTGCCTTGCTTTGATATTGACTGAAGTCTCCAATAATAGCAAGCCGTATCCTATAGGTTGCGAACTTTTGTAATAATTCGCCGGCCAGACGGGTTTTCAAGTCAAAGAAATCTTCGGTAAAACATTCTTTATGGATGATCAGCGTACCACTTCCACCGTTGTACTGTGCAGTTGCCATAAGATCCATGGCATCCTGAGTGTCTTTAATCTGTATGTTCGGATCAACAATTGCAATTTTCTGACCATTGTGATTGATAATGTTCATTAAGATAATGCCTCCTTTAAAAATGGGATAATGGAATCGGCAGCGCTAGTAATAATATGAGCCCCATCATTAAGAATAATCTTAGCATGGGGAACAAACTTTTCAAGGCGCTGAGATGCTTCTTTAGTATTCATGGTAATATCATTTTTTCCCGCCATATAAAAAACGGGTATATTTAAATTGTTCATCTGTTCATCAGAAAGAATCGGTAAAGCGCCAGTAAACGGATTGAAATTTTCCATGATTAGTGTCATAAATTCGAGTACTTCCTTTGGCAGATCAATCTGATCAATGACTGCACTGCTTGAATTTGCAGATGCTTTTGGATCGCTCGCGATATCAGCGGTTTGCTCAAGAAAGTCTTGTTTGGGTGGGATCAGTCCGGATGGGGATAAAAGCGCCAGAGCTCTTGTTCTATCCGGGAAATTGGCGGCAAAGTGGAGAGCTAGCCAACCACCCATCGAGTTGCCAATAATAATGGCGTTTTCTTCACCAAGATCATCTAGGACGTCCTTAAGCCAGCAGGGATATTCGTCCGAATTAAAATTCAGACGTCTATCGTTACTATTTCCAGGTTCGCCGGGAAGATCTACCGCATAAACATGATAAGTTTGGCTCAGAGCTGGTAAATCGCCAAGCCAGGCTGCACTGTTACTGCATGAACCATGTAGAAGAACAACTGCAGGGTTTTTTAGGTCTCCAGCTTCCAGGACAAATGTTTTCCCGAATTCTGTATCCACATATTTTTGGGTAAGTGGTAAGGTACTTAGGATACTGTTATAGTAGCCGAGTATTTTTTCTTTTCCTTTTTTAGATTTAAAAACGTTCATTGTTATACCTCCTTTAAATTTTAATATTACTTATTACAACTCATTATTACTTATAATGCATTATACAACCCAATTAAGAACTTGTCAAGCAACAAAAGAACAGGCTTCAGTTTGACTTCATCGGTATTATAATATTCGTTTATCTGGAATGCGATAAAAAAAGTCGGCTTAAAGTTAATAGTGAAAATGTAGAATAATTACTGAAGAAGGACATAGACATGTAGGGAGAGAATTTTTTTCAGCAGTTAAAGGAATTAAAGAAAGGATTAAAGCAATGGAAGGACTGGAAAGATTTTTAAAGGCGCAGGAAAATGTTTATGAGCAAGCTTTGAACGAAATAAAGAGCGGGCATAAGAAAAGTCATTGGATGTGGTATATTTTTCCTCAAATAAGAGGATTGGGTCGGAGTGAAACTGCAAAGTTTTATGAAATTAAAGATAGGGCAGAGGCGATAAGATATCTGGAACATCCCATTCTCGGAAAGCGTTTGATTGAAATTTCAACTGAATTATTGAAATTAAAATCTTCTAATCCGGAAGCAGTGATGGGGTGGCCGGATAACTTAAAACTTAAATCGTCGATGACTCTGTTTGGGATGGTTAGTGATGATCCTATTTTTAAAACGGTGCTTAGAAAGTATTATGACGGTAAACAGGATGGAGTAACTTATAATGCTTTGTTAGATTAGTAAGATATCAAAATATTCTGGTGAAAAAGTTTAGGTGTTTGGCTGAGGAACAAATTTTAGAAGGGATAGAGTAACTAATTATAAGATGAATTTATTAATGAACCGATGAGTCATTAATCAGAAGAAAGAGGCATTAAAATAGAAAAGTTAAGGCAATTAAAATAAAAATTTTTTTTCTAAAATGTATTGACAAAAATGATAGATGTTCGTATAATAATGAAGTTGTCTCGTGAGACAGCGGCACGGATTAAGAAACTTATGAAAAAAGAAAAATTAAAAAGTGCTTGACAGTATAAAGTAAAGACGATATAATAGAAAAGCTTCTTAAGAGAGGCGGCGGAAACTTAAACGTTTACGCAGGGTCATAGAAAAGAGAATAGTACCATAAAACCTGTAAATCAGTTGACTTAGGTCAACAACAATAAGAGCGGCACTCTTTAAAAAATGTCAACACGTGAAATCACGTTAAAAATGAGCTTAAGCCGAAAGGCTTTACAAACTTTTTATAGAGAGTTTGATCCTGGCTCAGGACGAACGCTGGCGGTATGCTTAACACATGCAAGTCGAACGAGAAGATTATGATTGAGCCTTCGGGTGAGAGAATAATCGGAAAGTGGCGAACGGGTGAGTAACGCGTGGGTAACCTGCCCTATGGAAAGGAATAGCCTCGGGAAACTGGGTGTAATGCCTTATAATATGCAGAAGTCGCATGGCTTTTGCATCAAAACTCCGGTGCCATAGGATGGACCCGCGTCCCATTAGTTAGTTGGTGAGGTAACGGCTCACCAAGACGACGATGGGTAACCGGTCTGAGAGGGCGAACGGTCACACTGGAACTGAGACACGGTCCAGACTCCTACGGGAGGCAGCAGTGGGGAATATTGCGCAATGGGGGAAACCCTGACGCAGCAATACCGCGTGAATGAAGAAGGTCTTCGGATCGTAAAGTTCTGTTATTGGGGAAGAACAAAGACGGTACCCAAGGAGAAAGTCCCGGCTAACTACGTGCCAGCAGCCGCGGTAATACGTAGGGGACAAGCGTTGTCCGGATTTACTGGGCGTAAAGGGCACGCAGGCGGTTTTTTAAGTCAGATGTGAAAGGTCCCGGCTCAACCGGGGAAATGCATTTGAAACTGGAGAACTTGAGTATTGGAGAGGCAAGTGGAATTCCTAGTGTAGCGGTGAAATGCGTAGAGATTAGGAGGAACACCAGTGGCGAAGGCGGCTTGCTGGACAAATACTGACGCTGAGGTGCGAAAGCGTGGGGAGCAAACAGGATTAGATACCCTGGTAGTCCACGCCGTAAACGATGAGTGCTAGGTGTTGGGGGAACTCAGTGCCGCAGTTAACACAATAAGCACTCCGCCTGGGGAGTACGACCGCAAGGTTGAAACTCAAAGGAATTGACGGGGACCCGCACAAGCAGCGGAGCATGTGGTTTAATTCGAAGCAACGCGAAGAACCTTACCAGGTCTTGACATCCTCTGACAATCCTAGAGATAGGACTTTCCCTTCGGGGACAGAGAGACAGGTGGTGCATGGTTGTCGTCAGCTCGTGTCGTGAGATGTTGGGTTAAGTCCCGCAACGAGCGCAACCCCTGTGGTTAGTTGCCATCATTAAGTTGGGCACTCTAAGCAGACTGCCGTGGATAACACGGAGGAAGGTGGGGACGACGTCAAATCATCATGCCCCTTATGACCTGGGCTACACACGTGCTACAATGGTCTGAACAGAGGGCTGCGAAGCCGCGAGGTGAAGCTAATCCCTTAAAACAGATCTCAGTTCGGATTGCAGGCTGCAACTCGCCTGCATGAAGTTGGAGTTGCTAGTAATCGCGGATCAGAATGCCGCGGTGAATGCGTTCCCGGGTCTTGTACACACCGCCCGTCACACCACGAGAGTTGGCAACACCCGAAGTCAGTGAGGTAACCGCAAGGAACCAGCTGCCGAAGGTGGGGTCAGTAATTGGGGTGAAGTCGTAACAAGGTAGCCGTATCGGAAGGTGCGGCTGGATCACCTCCTTTCTAAGGAAAACAGGGAGTCATGGTACTATTTTCTTTTGTATGACCTATGGTTATACAAATACATAAGCAATCAGCATAATAAGGAACGTAGTTTTTGTCAATTTACCTTGTTAATATAAGGGATGAAAGTTGTCATAAACGTCAAAAGTGGGGGTGTAGCTCAGTTGGGAGAGCACCTGCCTTGCAAGCAGGGGGTCAGGAGTTCAAGTCTCCTCATCTCCACCATTTTTTTACCGGGCTTGTAGCTCAGGTGGTTAGAGCGCACGCCTGATAAGCGTGAGGTCGGAGGTTCAAGTCCTCCCAAGCCCACCAGAATAACTTTTCAGGATGTTCTGTTTTATTTGAACGGAATGTCATTGGAAGCATGGTCATTGAAAACAGCATAGTGTATAAAAGAAAACATACAATTTCAGATGTAACAACATGAAAAACGTAAGTTTAAAGGATCGTAGTCTTTAGGGACTACAAGACTATTGACGAAGTTCTACTGTCAGTAGTTAAGGATCAAGAAATGAAGGGCACAGGGCGGATGCCTTGGCACTCAGAGCCGATGAAGGACGCGACAAGCTGCGAAAAGCTGCGTGAAGGTGCACATAACCGTTGAAGCGCAGATATCCGAATGGGGAAACCCGGCTGACAGAAGGTCAGTCACCATGGACTGAATACATAGGTTCATGGAGGGAACCCGGGGAACTGAAACATCTCATTACCCGGAGGAAAAGAAAGAAACATCGATTCCTTGAGTAGCGGCGAGCGAAAGAGGAAGAGCCCGGATTACAACAAATTTCTATTTTTAGCCGAACGGCCTGGGAAGGCCGGACGAAGAGGGTGAGATCCCCGTAGGCGAAAGGAATAGGAGTGGGTAATCGACGAGTACCACGGGACACGTGAAACCCTGTGGGAATATGGGGGGCCCACCCCCCAAGGCTAAATACTACTGAGTGACCGATAGCGAACAGTACCGTGAGGGAAAGGTGAAAAGAACCCCGGAAGGGGAGTGAAATAGAAACTGAAACCCTGTGCCTACAAGCAGCCGGAGCGCAAGTGACGGTGTGCTTTTTGTAGAACGGGCCAACGAGTTACGGTATGCAGCAAGGTTAAGTGCTTCAGGCACGGAGCCGCAGGGAAACCGAGTCTTAACAGGGCGACTAGTTGTATGCCGTAGACCCGAAACCGTGTGATCTATCCATGACCAGGATGAAGCTTGGGTAAAACCAAGTGGAGGTCCGAACCAGTGTCTGTTGAAAAAGGCTTGGATGAGTTGTGGATAGGGGTGAAATTCCAATCGAACACGGAGATAGCTGGTTCTCCCCGAAATAGCTTTAGGGCTAGCGTTGTAGAGAGAGTGATGGAGGTAGAGCACTGAATTGGCTAGGGGGCGTAGAGCTTACTGAACCATATCAAACTCCGAATGCCATACACTTATATACGGCAGTCAGACTATGGGAGATAAGTTTCATAGTCGAAAGGGAAACAGCCCAGACCATCCGCTAAGGTCCCGAAGTCCAGATTAAGTGGGAAAGGATGTGCAACTGCATAAACAACCAGGATGTTGGCTTAGAAGCAGCCATACATTTAAAGAGTGCGTAATAGCTCACTGGTCGAGTGGTTGTGCGCCGAAAATAAACGGGGCTAAAATCTGGCACCGAAGCGATGGATTATGGTACTACCATAGTGGTAGGGGAGCAATGTCTGCGGGGCGAAGCTTATTCGTAAGGATAGGTGGACTTCAGACAAGAGAGAATGTTGGCATGAGTAGCGAAAGTGAAGTGAGAATCTTCACCATCGAAAGCCCAAGGTTTCCTGAGGAAGGCTCGTCCGCTCAGGGTAAGTCGGGGCCTAAGCCGAGGCTGGATAGCGTAGGCGATGGACAACAGGTTGAAATTCCTGTACCACCTTTAATTGTTTGAGAGATGGAGTGACACAGAAGGATAAGCGAACCCGGCGATTGGAAGAGCCGGGCCAAGCGTCGAGGCTTACAGAGGAGGCAAATCCCCTTTGTTATAAGGCTGAGGCGTGATGGGGAACGAAAAACAAGTAGGGAAGTCGCTGATTTCACGCTGTCGAGAAAAGCTTCTATTGAGAGAGAAGGTGCCCGTACCGTAAACCGACACAGGTAGGCGAGGAGAGAATCCTAAGATGAGCGGGAGAAGTGTTGTTAAGGAACTCGGCAAAATGACTCCGTAACTTCGGGAGAAGGAGTGCCCCTTTAGGGGGGCCGCAGAGAAGAGGCTCAAGCGACTGTTTAGCAAAAACACAGGTCTCTGCTAAATCGAAAGATGACGTATAGGGGCTGACGCCTGCCCGGTGCTGGAAGGTTAAGAGGAGTGCTTAGCGGTAACGCGAAGGTGCGAATTTAAGCCCCAGTAAACGGCGGCCGTAACTATAACGGTCCTAAGGTAGCGAAATTCCTTGTCAGGTAAGTTCTGACCCGCACGAAAGGCGTAACGATTTGAGCGCTGTCTCGACAACACACCCGGTGAAATTGTAGTACTCGTGAAGATGCGAGTTACCCGCGACAGGACGGAAAGACCCCGTAGAGCTTTACTGCAATCTGGCATTGGATTCTGGTAGTAGACGTACAGGATAGGTGGGAGGCATTGAGTTTGGGACGCCAGTCTCGAAGGAGCCGCTGTTGGGATACCACCCTTGTACTATTGGAATTCTAACAAGTGTCCGTAATCCGGACATTGGACCGTGTCAGATGGGCAGTTTGACTGGGGCGGTCGCCTCCAAAAATGTATCGGAGGCGCCCAAAGTTACCCTCAGGATGGTTGGAAACCATCTGTTAGAGTGCAAAGGCAAAAGGGTGATTGACTGCGAGAGAGACATCTCGAGCAGGGACGAAAGTCGGGCTTAGTGATCCGGTGGTACCGAGTGGAAGGGCCATCGCTCAACGGATAAAAGCTACCTCGGGGATAACAGGCTTATCTCCCCCAAGAGTCCACATCGACGGGGAGGTTTGGCACCTCGATGTCGGCTCGTCTCATCCTGGGGCTGAAGCAGGTCCCAAGGGTTGGGCTGTTCGCCCATTAAAGAGGCACGCGAGCTGGGTTCAGAACGTCGTGAGACAGTTCGGTCCCTATCCGTCGTGGGCGTTAGATATTTGAGAGGAGCTGTTCCTAGTACGAGAGGACCGGAATGGACAAACCACTGGTGCACCAGTTGTCCCGCCAGGGGCATAGCTGGGTAGCTAAGTTTGGAAGGGATAAGTGCTGAAGGCATCTAAGCACGAAGCCCCCCTCAAGATAAGATATCTCACCGCAAGGTTAAGGCTCCTGGTAGACGACCAGGTCGATAGGCTGGAAGTGGAAGTATGGCAACATATGGAGCGGACCAGTACTAATCAGCCGAGGTCTTGATCCAAAAGAATTTATACACTGTGCTGTTTCGAGTGACCATGTCACTGGAAAGAAAAATAAATAAGCTAATTTGCTCCGTAACGATAGCAGAGGGGTCACACCTGTTCCCATACCGAACACAGAAGTAAAGTCCTCTAGCGCCTAAAGTACTTGGTGGGTGACTGCCTGGGAGGATAGGACGTTGCGGGGCATGAATATTCCTCAGTAGCTCAACGGTGGAGCACTCGGCTGTTAACCGATAGGCTGCTGGTTCGAATCCAGCCTGGGGAGCCATTTAGTCAAACAAGCGGGTGTGAGACACCGTTTCAGATCCGCTAAATTTAATAAGGCCCCTTGGTCAAGCGGTTAAGACACCGCCCTTTCACGGCGGTAACAGGAGTTCGATTCTCCTAGGGGTCACCAATAATGCGGCCTGGTAGTTCAGTTGGTTAGAATGCCAGCCTGTCACGCTGGAGGTCGAGAGTTCGAGTCTCTTCCAGGTCGCCATTTCTCAACAGAAGAATAGCAACACTATATATTTAAGCTGATGTGGCTCAATTGGCAGAGCAGCTGATTTGTAATCAGCAGGTTAACGGTTCAAGTCCGTTCATCAGCTCCATTTTTTTGTTTAAATATCGTGGGAGAATGCCCGAGTGGCTAAAGGGGGCGGACTGTAAATCCGTTGACAACGTCTACGATGGTTCGAATCCATCTTCTCCCACCATTTTTAATATATGACCCATTAGCTCAGTTGGTATAAGCAGAGAACCAAAAATGCACGACGACAGGAGTGAACATTTTTGTGTGAATCGCTAAGTCAGGCAGACAAAGTGCTTGTGCGTCCGGCTGAAGACGATCAAAAATTAAATACATTCATGACCCATTAGCTCAGTTGGTAGAGCATCTGACTTTTAATCAGGGTGTCGGGCGTTCAAGTCGCCCATGGGTCACCATTTCAATATAAAACGAGTTTAGCGCTCGATTAAGAAAGCAAGGAATTGTCTGTGACTGATTCCTTGCTTTCTTCAGATAAAGTTTAGTTTTAGATTCAAAACAAATAAGAAAGCCTTCTATGATTTTTAAGTTTATCATAGAAGACCTGTTTTATTTATGTAGTATTTTCAGAGTTTTACTGAAGTTAGCACTTCTTCTCGATCTCATCAATCATATCTCCTACAATTCCTTTAATTTTTAGAGCTATCAACCAACCTGAACCAAGAATTTTGGGAGTAAATTTAACCTTCCAGGTCAATTTAGTTTTGTTTCTAACTTTCTCAAATGTTACAACTCCACGATAGTCGTTTTTTATAGGAATTCCTTCATCTAAAGTGTAAGTATAAGAATGCAAAGGATCGACTTCCAGTAGTCGCTCAACTGCAGTTCTTTTTCCGATGTACATTTTTCGAGTGAATCCGATCAAATTATTATTGGGATCACCTTTTGTGAGTACGTCCATCCGATATGGATCTACTGATGTTGTGAAATCTGCAGCTGCCCATACTTTTTCTACTGGAGCATTTATTTTTCTTTTAAGTTTAAAACCGGCCATAATTCACCTCTTTTTTTCTATTTATTATAAATTAACCTTTACAGGAAAATCAATTAAATTCATTGACTATTAGCTTTATATGTCAACTGTAAATAGTTCTTTTAGGTTTAGACTTTTTCAAATTATGAGTGTGTTTTATAAAAAAATATGAAAAAAATAGAGTGGAACCTAAATTGAATTGATGTTAGAATAATAAAGATAAGATGAAGTGAATCATAGGAGAAAAAAATGGATCAAAATCCCGGTCTGCCTAAAAGATCCCTGAAAATTTTTATTTCGATAGCTATCTCGCTTTTTATACTAGTGGTATTATCAACTATCATTGGCATGTATATGTATAATCTTAAACAGCAGGAAATAATTCAAACGACAGATAAATTTATGAATTTCAAAAGCCAGATAGAACGACTGGTTTTTAACAATAAAACTTTAATCGACGGGTTTGAAGCCTATATTAATGTCAATCCGGATCTTAATGAAGAAGAAGCTTATATTTATCTAGAAAATCTTTTATCAAAAAATGACAACCAGGTCAGAAATATCGGTGTTATACAGGATACAACTATTATCTGGAATTACCCCAAAGAAGCAAATTCAGTGGCAATTGGAGTAGATCTAGGACAAGTAGATAACCAGAAAGATTTAATTTTTGCAGTAAAAAATGAGCTTAAGCCAATGATGCAGGGACCGGTCGAGCTGGTGCAGGGTGGTACCGGTTTTATTATGCGCTTGCCAATTGTATATAATGATACTGAGTATTGGGGGCAAATAAGTGTGGTTCTTGTTGGCGAAAAGGTGATTAAAGAAATCGATAAATTTGCTGAGGAGGCTGCTTTAAATGTTGCAATATTTAATGATAATACAGAAGTGGAGCCTTTTTATGGCTCAAAGCAGATAGTTGGGAATGAATTTTTAACGTTCGATATAGAACCCGAATTAATTAACTGGCACGTTATTGTGTCTCCAGTTAATGGCTGGACGAACAATTGGTTTATGTGTTTTTGCCTGATTATTATCGCTCTTGTTCTTTCTTTTGGAAGTGGTTTTATTACTTATAAAACCTTGAAAGCAAATGAAAAGCTGAGATTACTATCAAGCCATGATTCTTTGACAGGCTTATATAACCGACATTATTTAAATGAATATCAAAATATGGTCTTAGCTTTAGCAGAAAGAAATAATGAACATGTTGGGTTTATGAGTATGGATTTGAATCGTTTTAAGAAAATCAATGATACTTATGGACATAATGTGGGTGACATGGTTTTAGTTGAAACTGCACGTATTCTTAGACTGAGAACCAGAAAAAATGAAGCCGCTTTTCGTTTAGGTGGAGACGAGTTTTTAATTATTCTCCCCGAAATTAAGGACCGAAAGACTCTTTTGGTGGCTCGTGAAAGGTTAACAGAATGTTTTGAAAAAGAATTTAACCTGAACCAATTAAAGGAGAGCTTAACTCTCAGTATTGGAACTTCACTGTTTCCAGATGATGGTGATAATATTGATGTTTTGCTTCATGTTTCCGATATCGAGATGTATGAGATGAAAAAAAGTAGCTATCAGGCTGAAGAGAAACTGTTTGAAAAATTATCAAAGTTATAAAGTCTTACCTATGGTTAAATATTTTTGTGAATTAATTGCTTAATATTACTCGACTAGCAACATTTTGACTAAAAATTACCAAAACAAGCCTTAAAACTGTCTGATAATCAATTAGATAAATGGACTTAAAAAATGATATAATGATTTGAATCATATATTTAGGAGGACTCAAATGGAAGGTATTTTAGATTCGAACGAAGGAAAATTACGGATCATCCAGGAAACCGTTCCCGGCAAACAAGTCACCCTGGCACATATAATATCCCGACCTGATGAAATTGTCTATAAGAAGCTAGGTCTTAATCCTAGTGTGGACTACCAGAAAGCAGCAATTGGTATATTGAGCATGACACCGGCTGAGATATCAGTTATCGCTGGCGACCTTGCTATTAAAACTGCGGTTATAGATATGGGGTTTATTGATCGATTCAGCGGAACACTGATGTTTACGGGGCGCATATCAGAGGTCCAGTCTGCAATTAAGAATATTTTGTCATACTTAAAAGATACACTTAAATTTACTATTTGTGAAATAACGACGACATAGAAGGTAAACAATGAAAAAAATGATTCTTGTTGGTAGAAGTGAATGTGGAAAAACGACTCTAAGACAAGCGCTTAAGGGTAAAGAAATCAAATATGAAAAAACTCAATATGTTAATCATTTTGATGTAGTCATTGACACGCCCGGTGAATATGCAGAAACAAAAGGTTTAGGTCGAGCTTTGGCTTTGTATGCATTTGAAGCAGACGTAGTAGCATTATTAATTAATGCCACTGAACCTTTTTCGCTTTATCCCCCGAACGTTACACCTGTTGTAAATCGACCATGCATCGGTGTAGTTACTCAAATTGATATGCCAGATGCAGATGTTGACCAAGCTGTTGACTGGTTGCAACTAGCTGGATGTGACACTATTTTTAAAGTTTCTTCATATACTGGTGAAGGCATATGGGAAATTTTAGATTATTTAAAAGAAGATGGTGATGTTTTACCCTGGGATGAAAAAACGGCAGCTGAAAAGCCACGAAATGTTTTGTCGACTAAATTTATGTAATTGATGAAGTTTTTTGTAAATAAAAAAACTTGAATTTGGTTGCTAAAAGGCGTATAATGACAGCATTGCGGAAGTGGCTCAGTGGTGGAGCACTGGCTTCCCAAGCCGGGGGTCGCGGGTTCGAATCCCGTCTTCCGCTCCAGAATATAACCATTTAATAGGTCTAGATTTCTTGTAGTTTATTTAAGAGATATAATAAATAAAAGTTAAAAAGTCAAAATACTGGTTTTAATCAGTTGAAACATTGTAAATAATTTAGAGACTGTTATGGTGATTGCGGTCTTTTTTTTATATCCAATTTTAAAGGGGTGAAAATATGAGAATAATAAATGAGGCTGAGAAACTTGAGTTAGTGAATATACATCATGTAAAACGGATTACAAAAGAAAAAGATGGTTTTAAAACAGTATCAATAGAAGATCAGGTTATTGAAGAACATCATATGAATGTATTTATTAATGAACAATTAGCTTTTAATATGGTTTGTACACCTCAAAATCTGGAACACCTTGTTTTGGGATTTTTGTTTTCTCAGGGCTATATTAAGTCGATTGAGGAAATAGAGTACATATATATTTGTGAACTTGGTGAACGTGTCAAAGTACAGATGAAAGAAAAAATAGATTTAAGAGAAATGATGCATATTTCAAAAAGTGATGCAACTGCTTGTGGCAATAATAATATTATGTTGGAAGTTGGAAGAAAACAAAAAATTAAAAAAGTCTCAAAAATTAGAGTTGAGCCGGATTTTATTTTTCTTTTGTCAGATGCTTGCAACAGGCAAGCAGAACTTTTTAAGGAAACAGGTGGAACACACTCCTGCTCGATGATGACAGGAAACAGAGAAGTTTTGTTTTGTGAAGATATTGGTCGGCATAATGCAATCGATAAACTAATTGGGAAAGCACTAATAGAAGGGATCGATCTATCTAAATGTATTATCTTCAGCAGTGGAAGAATACCACTTGATATGGTGTTCAAAGTAATTCGTGGTGGAATTCCGGTGATTGCTTCTCATTCGGCACCAACTGGAAAAGCGGTGGAATTGGCTAAAGAATATGATTTAACTTTAATTGGATTTGTACGAGGCAAGAGAATGAATCTGTATACAGACTGACGAGAGCCTTTTAGCAGTTAAAAATAATTTGATTTTTGGAGTTTATATAGTAAACAATAAAATTTTGTCATGAAATTTCAGAACTTTCTGTTTCTACAAAAATTTGAAACGCAAAAAAACATCAATGACAAATCATTTAATTTGACATATAATGAAAGTCTAAATGAAGGGAGAAATAAAATATGGTTAATTTAACAATTGATGGGCAAGCCGTAAGTGTTGAGAATGGTACGACAATTCTCAAAGCGGCTAGAGCAGTGGGGATTGATATTCCTACATTGTGTAATTTTAAAGATTTTACCCCTGAAGGAAGCTGTCGGATGTGTCTGGTTGAAGTTGTCGGTGCAAGACGGCTTGAAACAGCCTGTTCAACTCCAGCGGCAGAGGGGATGGTAGTATATACAAATAATTCGAAAGTTCGGGAGGCCAGACGTTTTGTTCTTAAGATGCTAATGTCTGATCATACTTTTGACTGTATGTCCTGTTATAAATATGGTTGTTGTGAATTTGTTGATTTTAATGCTAATTGTGTGGAATATGATGAATTGAAAGAATTTGGAACCGAAAGAGTTATGTCAAAACCGATTGATGACTCTAATCCATTTTATACCTACGATCCTAATAAATGTGTTTTATGTAATCGATGTATTAAGGTCTGTGAGCACCTTCAGTGTAACCATATCCTGGCCCAGTGTGATCGTGGATATGAAACAAATGTTAATCCGGTATTTGAACAGTCTAGAGGTGAATCTGAATGTGTCAGCTGTGGTAATTGTATAGCGGTTTGCCCGACGGGCGCTTTGGCACCAAAACAGTTTGAACCATTTGCTTATACCAAAACAGTTCAGACGGTATGTCCATATTGCGGGGTTGGATGTACGTTGAACCTAAAAATAAAAGACAATAAGATTACAGATATTTATAGCTCAGATGGTAATGTAAATGATAATCTTTTATGTGTTAAGGGACGTTTTGCCTACGACTTTGTGGCAAACAAAGACCGTTTAACCACGCCGTTAATCAGAAAAGATGGAAAACTTGAAGAAGCCTCCTGGGAGGAAGCTATTGCTTTGGTTGCTCAAAAGCTTGATGAGGCAAGAAAAGAAGGCCCTGACGGCGTAGCCGGATTCTCCTCGGCGCGTTGTACAAATGAAGATAATTATGTTTTCCAAAAGTTTATCCGAGCTGTTGGTCAGACAAATAATGTTGATCATTGTGCCCGTTTATGCCATGCTTCTACCGTTGCTGGACTGGCTAAATCCTTCGGTAGTGGTGCGATGACTAACAGCATTGATGAAGTCGAGTTAATGGATGTCATGCTTGTTAGTGGATCGAATACAACAGAAACCCATCCGGTTATTGGTGCTAAAATTAAACAACAGCAGCAAAAGGGAGCCGCTTTAATTGTTGCAGAACCTCGTAAAATTGAACTGGCAAAATATGCAGACGTTTTTCTGCAAATTAAACCAGGTACAAATGTTGCTTTGTTTAATGGTTTAATGCGAGCTATCCTTGATGAAAATTTACAGGACCAGAGTTTTATTGACGAACGTACAGAGGGGTATCAGGCTTTTAAAGAATTCATGGATACCAGAACAGTTGAAGAATGGGCTGGAATTTGTGAAGTTGATCCAGATGAAATGAGAAAAGCAGCGCGTCTATATGCGACAAAAGATAAAGGCGGAATTTTTTATTCAATGGGTGTAACTCAGCACAAGACTGGAACCGATGGGGTTATGTCTACCGCAAACCTGGCTATGTTAACAGGTAAAATTGGGCGTGAAGGCTGTGGCGTTAATCCTCTCCGTGGACAGAATAATGTTCAAGGAGCCTGTGATATGGGTGCACTACCTGGAGATCTGCCAGGATATCAGAAAACAGCCAATCCGGAAGTAATTGAAAAATTCGAAAAGGCATGGGGCTATAAATTGCCACAAAACACTGGTAAAACTGTAACTGAAGTTGTGTCTGGAGTAGGGAATGGAACGATAAAATTTCTTTACGTGATGGGAGAAAATCCAGTAGTATCGGATCCTGACTCTAATCATGTCAAAGAAGCACTGGCAAAAGCTAATTTTATCGTCGTTCAGGATATTTTCCCGACTGAAACGACAGAATATGCGGATGTTGTACTGCCAGCTTTTGTATATGCTGAAAAAGACGGAACTTTTACCAATACCGAACGCCGAATCCAGCTTCTGAGAAAAGCAGTTGAAGCGCCGGGACAGGCTAAAAATGATTGGGAGATTATTGGTATGATCGCTAAAGAACTGGGTGAAAAAGGTTTTGATTACCAATCATCTGAGGAAATTATGGAAGAAATTGCATCAGTGACACCAAGTTATACAGGGGTATCCCATGAGCGGTTGAGAAATGGAGACCGTATTCAGTGGCCTTGTTTAAGTAAAGATTCAGAAGGAACTAAATTCCTGCATAAGGGGAAATTTTCCAGAGGTCTTGGGGCATTTAATATTGCTGATTATATTCCACCTGAAGATCAGGTGGACGATGAATATCCGATGATTTTAATGACAGGACGAATTCTACAACACTATCATACCCGAACAATGACTATGCGAAGCCCTGGAATTCAGGAAATTGCAGGAGATCCCTTTGTTGAAATTAATCCGGTAACGGCGAAAGCGCATGGGATTGATGAAGGTGATGTGATTACGGTTAAATCCCCTCGTGGCAAGGTTTCCGCTAAGACTAAGTTTAATAAAGGGGTAATGGAACAAAACCTCTTTATGCCTTTCCATTATGGAAATAGTGGAGCTAATCACTTAACTGGTGGTGAACTTGATCCGATCGCTAAAATTCCGCCTTTTAAAGTTGTAAAGGTTCAAATCAGTAAATAATTTGACTAATCTGGCCCGTCGTAATGGCAATATGCCAATGCGGCGGGCTAAGGATTAATAATTGACAAGGTTTTCAATGATGAGGGTATTTTACAACAATAGTGGGAGGCAAAATGGAGAAGTTTAAAACAGCCGCTATCTTAACTGGCGGTTTAAGCCGGAGAATGGGTTTCGATAAGAAATTTCTAAAAATTAATGGCGAACGGATTTTGAATCGGATCATTAAACAACTTTCCGAGGATTTTGAAGATATTATTATTGTTGGATCAACGCCGGAAGACTTGCCTGATCTTAAGGGGATAAGAGATATTTTTCCTGATGAAG
Source organism: Eubacteriaceae bacterium ES3 (assembly GCA_030586155.1). Taxonomy (NCBI): domain Bacteria; kingdom Bacillati; phylum Bacillota; class Clostridia; order Eubacteriales; family Eubacteriaceae; species Eubacteriaceae bacterium ES3. The sequence goes on from CP130741.1 coordinate 812,174, forward strand.
TTGAGGTTTCGGCATCTTTAGCAGGGATCTATACTGGCCTTCAACATTCACAGTCACAGTTTTTATATGTAATTGCTTGTGATATGCCCATTTATAACCGTAAATATATAGCTTATATGAAGAGTCAAATTGCTTTAAACTCAAGAAAAAAAGGTTGTGTGACTCGCTATAAAGAATGGATAGAACCATTTAATGCATTTTATAGCACAGACCTATTGGAAAATATTGAAGAATTTTTAATGACAGGGAGAAAAAGTATTCATAGGTGTCTGGAACCTTTGGATTTGTATTTTATTCCCGAAAATACGGCAAGATCGTTTAGTCCTAACTGGGATATGTTCTGTAATTTAAATACGCCGAGAGAATTAAAAGAACATCTTCAAAAAAATAAACAAATTGGTTGAAAAAGTATTGACATTGATTGTAGAATTTGTTATTATAATCGAGCACGTTACAGATAATACGTGCATGCGGATGTGGCGGAATTGGCAGACGCGCTAGACTTAGGATCTAGTATCAATTGATGTGGGGGTTCGACTCCCTTCATCCGCACCATTGCGGAAGTGGCTCAGTGGTAGAGCATCGCCTTGCCAAGGCGAGGGTCGCGGGTTCAAATCCCGTCTTCCGCTCCAATTTTAAATGAATGACTGGATGATCCGGTCAAAGAACCTACTGTGCGCCCTTAGCTCAATTGGATAGAGTGCCTGGCTTCGAACCAGTAGGTTGGGGGTTCGAGCCCCTCAGGGCGTACCATTTATATCTACAACCAGAGAAATCTGGACGCGATCACCATTTTAATGGTGATTTTTTTTATATCGAAATGGAGTATATCGAATGAATAAAATTAATAAAGATATGTTTTTATCCTGTATTCCCCTGACAGGTGCGACTATTGATGAAATCAGCGTTGAAATCGATGCAGGTTTAAAGCAGGAATGCGATTATTTTGAATGGCGTCGGGATTATTATAGGATTGATGATAAAGTTTTAGAAATAAATGAAATTGAAGATCTTTTAAGAATTAGAGAAATGATAGGCTATAAAGGACTAATTTATACATTTCGAGGAGAACACGAAGGTGGCGTTAATCATTGGCCGGATACTGAACGGTTAAGTGGGATCTGTTTTGCATTGAAATCAGGTGTAGTGGATTATATTGACACTGAACTGGATAATGAAGAAGAATTTCATCAGCAGATTAGTAGAGAACTTTTAAAAAGTGAGACTGGAATGATTCTTTCCAGTCATGATTTTGATAAAACGCCTTCAGAAGAAGAAATAAAAGGTTTTTTTAAACAAATGGACGAAAAAGGTGCTGATGTAAAAAAAATGGCGGTAAAAACAGTTGATAAAAATGATCTGCACAGAATTTTAAGAACTGCACTATGTGATGAAAGTCAAAAGCCATTAATTGTTATTGGAATGGGGCCATTAGGAGTGATGTCTAGAGTTGTTCCAGAAATTTTTGGTGGTTCGCTTACTTTTGCTGCAGGCCTTAAAAAAACAGCTCCAGGACAGCTGACGATTGCTGAGATCCTGAAGCTGAGACAAGCATTAGGTTTTTAAGGGATTTTTAGCGGCGATACTCTTTTAGTATTCAGACTCCATAGGACTAGAATCAGTATTTAAAAATGTTCACTTCATTTACTTAATTTTCCAATCTACTGGAGAGCGACCGGCGGCAAGCAAAAGCTCGTTGGCTTTTGAAAATGGTCTGCTGCCAAAGAAACCGCGGTGAGCAGAAAGTGGGCTGGGATGGGGCGAAGCAATAATTTGGTGGATGGGATTTGTAATAATACCTTTCTTGTTTTGTGCATCCCGGCCCCATAAAATAAAAATGATGGGGGATGTTTGAGCATTAAGAGTTTTGATAACCTCACCAGTAAACGCCTCCCACCCCATATTTCGATGAGATCCTGCTTGACCGGCACGAACGGTCAGAACTGCATTTAATAATAGGACGCCTTCATCAGCCCATTTTTTTAGGTAGCCATGATGAGGAATTGGATAGCCCAGATCTGATTGAAGTTCTTTAAAAATGTTTAAAAGAGAGGGAGGGATGCCCACATCCTTTTGGACTGAAAAAGCCAGCCCATGGGCCTGATGTTCACCATGGTATGGGTCTTGTCCAAGGATACAGACTTTCGTATTGGTAAGAGATGTATAGTGAAAAGCATTGAATATATCATGCATTGCCGGGTATATAGTTTGAGTTTTATATTCTTTGATTAAGAAAATTTTCAGTTGCTGGTAATATTCTTCGTCGAATTGCCTTTGTAAAGGTTTTTCCCAGTCGTTTTCAAAATGAATAGCCATTTATACCTCCTTGGAATAGTACTACTTAAGATTATACACCAAAAAACAATTTTAAGAACAGGAAATTGATGTATAAAAAAAAAGATTGTGTTATAATATAATGTATACAATATTATAAATTCAAAGTGAGCTCTAAATGGATAATATAGCGATTAATGCAAATGCAAAAGTAAATCTGCTGTTAGATGTCGTTGGAAAACGCGCTGACGGCTATCACGAAATGCGGATGATCAATCACCGGTTAGAGTTATCGGATATGATTCAATGCAAAAAAACAGGGGCAGGAATTAGTTTGAAAGCAGATTCAGCACAGATACCAGTGGATGAGCGCAATCTTTCTTTTAAGGCTGCAAAACGATTATTAGAATTTTGTGAGTTAGAAGAAGGAGTGGAAATTATATTAGAAAAAAAAATTCCCCATGAAGCTGGTCTGGCGGGAGGCAGTTCGGATGCTGCAGCAACACTGTTAGGATTAAACCAACTATTTGATCTGGGACTATCAATTGAAACATTGGCTCAGATTGGTCTTACAATCGGCGCTGATGTTCCTTATTGTTTGCATCAGGAAACTGCTCTGGTTGAGGGAATCGGTGAGAAGATTACCCCCCTTGTATCGATTGGCAGCTGGCCGGTAGTGCTGATAAAGCCAGAGATTGGAATAAAAACGAGCTGGGCATTTTCCCAGCTTGGAGATCTGAACAAACTTGACCATCCAGATCTGGACGCGGCACTTTTCCATCTAGATAAAAAGGATTATCTTAAGGTTTTTGAAGTGGTAGGGAATGTTTTTGAGGGACCGATATTTTCAATTCATCCAGAACTAAAAAAGCTAAAAGAAACGTTACTGGAATATGGTGCCCTCGCAGCTAATATGACAGGTAGCGGATCGACAATTGTTGGTTATTTTGCTGATGAAGGGTTGGCTCGAAGGGGCTATCAGAAGCTTTTATTAAATAATAAATGTTGTTTTCTAACTAAAACGTGTTAAAGAGGGATACTATGCAAACAGAAATTAAAGGACTGAGTTTAGATGCAAGCTCATGCAAACCGCTTCGGGAGATTGTTTTTGATACTATCCGGAGTGCAATAATAACTGGGGAACTAAAGCCGGGACAAAGGTTGATGGAAGTGCAGCTGGCTGAGCAGATGGGTGTTAGTCGGACACCGGTTCGGGAATCAATTAGAAAATTGGAGCTGGAAGGTCTTGTTAAAATGATTCCCAGAAAAGGCGCTTATGTAACACCAATGTCAGTGGATGACTTGCGGGAAATGATGGAGATCCGACGTGCATTGGAAGGTCTTGCAGCGGAACTCGCAGCGATGAATGCAACCGAAGAGGACGTGGAGGCTTTATTTCAAGCAAATGAAATGTTCGGAAAGGCAGCGGTGAAAAATGATGAGGAGGGTATCATAAAATACGATATGGATATCCACGAAATCATATATAAGGCGTCAGGAAATGTCAAACTGATTCAGATGATTCACTCTTTAAGGGAACAGATGCAGCGCTTCAGAGCTGAATACGTTCATCGGATAGAAGATAAAAAACATCTGGTCAATCAGCATATGGAAATCATTGAAAAGATTCATCAGAAACAGTGTGAGCGAGCACGACTCGCAGCTTGTGAACATATTCACTCCACTGGTGATGATATGCTAAAAAAACTCTAAAATCACCCTGAATCACAGCTGTGATTCAGGGTGATTTATTACGCTTATTTGAGAAATTTAAAAGGGTCTTCGGTTAGAATATCCTTGTTGGCCAGAAGGGCCAGTAAGAGAGAGATACTGCCGCAAACTACAAAGATATCAGCAAAGTTAAAAATTGCAAACTGAATAAACCTGAAGTCCAGAAAATCAATGACATAGTTTAGTCTGATTCGATCGACCAGATTACCAACAGCACCACCAATAATGCAGGATACAGATAGATTAACCCATAGGTTTGCCCGTGTTTTTGGGGTTTTAATAAGTATATAAATGAGAATTCCGGCAAAAATTGATGTTACAAAGATAAGAAAAGGCTGCATGTTTGTAAACAAACTGAATGCAGCACCCCGGTTCTCTACATATGTCAGGTGAAATACATTTTCTATAAGTGGATAAGTATCTACTGGTTTTAAATATCTTAGAACCAGATATTTCGAATACTGATCAAGGAAAATGGTAAAAAGAATGATGGCTAGGTAGATCATTTTTTCTCCAATCGAATTTATTATACAATCAAAATATAATGGATAATACGGGAAAATACAAGAAAAAAATTAAGAAAGTCTTTAAAAAGAGTGATTAGGGTAAATTAAGAAGAGAATGATTAAAATTTCTTTTATTTTCTTAAGGATAGTGTTAAGATATAAAACAGATTTGGAATGAGGAGGAGCCAGTGAAATTTTTTCAGGAAAGTGAACTGTTTAGGAAATACCTGCCATTATTTTTAGGTGCAGTGGGATTGATGCTCATTTATAAATTCCTCGATAACGTGAGTTTTGTTGTTGAGGGCATAAACGGGTTTTTTAGTAGTACACTGGAAGTACTGATGCCGATTATAATTGGTGTGGTCGTAGCTTATCTTTTATTTAAACCAATGCACGGGATTGAAAAATTTGTTTTTAAGCGTTTTGAAAAGACTGAAAAGAAACCTAAACTTGTACGGCTTCTGGCTATTTTTGTAGTTTATGCAATTACATTGATTTTGTTTGTACTGTTTTTTAGTGCAGTTATCCCATCGATTGTTGAAAGTTTATCGAATCTGATTATTCAGATGCCAGAGTTCCTTGAAATAATCAATAACTTTTTAGGTGATAGTATCTCTCAAGGAGGCGTAACTCAGGAACTTTTTGAAAACTTACAAGATGCAGTTTATTATCTGCAGAATATGGATACCTATGATATGTTGAATTTTTTGACGACTTCATTGGGGATAACGTCTTATTCATTTCAGGCAATCGGAAATGCTGCTTTTCTTGTCATTAAAGGGACATTTGGTTTTGTAGCATCCTTCTTTATTGTCTTTTTCATAGGTCTTTACACTATGCTTGATAAAGAAAAAATCCTTGAACAGGTTGGAAGATTTTTTAGGGCCCTAATGAGCAGAAAAGTTTATAATTCTTGCGAATGGGCTGTTACGACCATTGACAGTATATTTTATAAATATTTTTCAGGGAAATTGTTCACCTCTCTATTGATTGGATTACTCTTCTATTTGGGCTTATTGGTCATTGATGTTCAGTATGCACCACTGTTTGCCGTAATAGTTGGGGTTTTAAATATGATCCCTTATTTTGGTCCAATTCTGGGAGCTATCCCGGCGATCCTGATTACCTTAATTGATGATCCGGTCAAAGCCTTGTGGGTTGGCGTCCTGATTCTGATAGTTCAGCAGTTCGATGGAAATGTTTTGGCGCCAAGCGTATTGGGGAAAATTGTTGAATTAAATCCGTTTTGGGTATTGGTCAGTGTCGTTGTCGGGGGGAGTCTTTTTGGACTGCTGGGAATGTTTATTGCCATTCCGATGTTTGCCGTCATAAAGGTCTTTCTGGAAAAATGGTTACAGCGGTTTGAAGAGAAAAAAGAACGTGAATTATTGAACGAATAAATAGTTTTAACATAGAAAGGAATTAAAAATGGAAAATGTTTTTGACGTTTTAAAGGAGCGAGGATTTCTTGAACAGTGTACACATGAGGCGGAGATAGAAGAACTGCTGGCGACAGAGTCGGTATCTTTTTATATTGGCTTTGACCCAACAGCTGATAGTCTGCATATCGGGCATTTTATTCAGATTATGGTTATGGCACATATGCAGAAATTTGGGCATCGTCCAATTGCCATCATTGGCGGAGGGACAACTATGATTGGAGATCCTTCTGGACGGACGGATATGCGGCAGGTTATGACACCAGAGCGAATTAGTGAAAATAGTGAGAAATTTAAAACAATTTTTGAAAAGTTTTTAAGTTTTGAAGATGATCAGGCAATGATGGTAAATAATGCAGACTGGCTGCTTGATTTAAATTATATTGAATTCTTGCGGGAAATCGGTGCGCATTTTTCAGTTAATAAAATGTTGACTGCTGATTGTTATAAATCTCGTTTGGAAAAGGGACTAACTTTTCTGGAATTCAATTATATGTTATTGCAGGCATATGATTTTTATGTTTTGCATAAAGAATATGGTTGTAAAATGCAGTTTGGCGGAAATGACCAGTGGTCAAATATTATAGCCGGTATTGAGCTGATTCGTAAAAAAGACAGCGAGCAGGCTTATGGAATGACCTTCTCACTGTTAACAACAAGTGAAGGCATTAAAATGGGAAAAACTGCAAAAGGCGCTTTGTGGCTTGATCCGTTAAAAACCACGCCCTATGACTTTTATCAGTATTGGAGAAATGTTGCCGATGCAGATGTGGAAAAATGTCTGGCTTTGCTGACATTTTTACCGATGGAAGAGGTAAGACGTTTAGGACGTCTCGAAGGTGCTGAGATTAATCGCGCAAAAGAGGTATTGGCTTACGAAGTGACAGCACTGATTCATGGAAAAGAAGAGGCCAGCAAGGCTCAGGAAGCTGCCCGACGATTATTTGTTGGTGGATCGGACGAAGCTTTAATTCCGGCGGTTGATTTAAAGAGAAGTAAACTGGGTGAGGGAATAGATATTATTGCGCTTCTTGAGGTAGCTCAATTAATTCCCAGTAAAAGTGAAGGCCGACGTCTGATTCAACAGGGTGGTGTATTAGTTAATGGCGAAAAAGTATTAGACATTAAGGCTAACTTTACCGAAGCGGATTTTAAGGATGGCAGTTTAATCCTGAAGAAAGGCAAAAAAGCCTTTAAACAAGTTAATTTAGTGTAGGTGGTGCAAAATGATCAATTCAAACCCTGTTAGAGGGACAAGAGATATCTTGCCACAGGAAATGGTCCTTAGAGACCAGTTAGAAGCGACGATTTTAAAACGCTACCGTAGTCATGGCTTTAATCGGATTGAGACTCCAGTTATGGAGAATCTGGATTTACTTCTGGGCAGCGACGGTGGTGAGAACTTAAAAATGCTATTCAGTATCATAAAACGCGGTGAAAAATTAAATTTGACACCGGATGCAGCGATTAATGATTTATGCGATTTGGGACTGCGATTTGATCTAACCCTGCCATTAAGCCGGTTTTATGCGAATAATCAGGCAAACCTGGAAATGCCATTTAAAGCGATTCAAATAGGAAATGTTTTTCGTGCCGAACGGCCTCAAAAAGGTCGCTTTCGGTCATTCAAACAATGTGATATCGATATAATTGGAGATTCTTCAGTCAATGCTGAAATTGAACTGATAGATACCACTGCAAAAGCGCTGATGGATATTGGCTTTTCAGATTTTACGGTTAAAATCAATCATCGCAAGCTTTTGAGTCAGGTTATTAAAAAGGTTGGTTTTTCGGAAGAAGCAATTGGGACGGTCTGTATTACTCTTGATAAACTTGATAAAATCGGATTAGAAGGGGTCGAAAAAGAATTGCTGGAAAAATCCTATTCACAAGAAATGGTTAGTGGGCTGCTCAAGGCTGTGGCAGATATTTCGACCGAGAATCTTACAGATTGGGTAGATGATTTGACTGTGATTGATGACCTGACAGAGGTGATTGATACGGTTAAAATAATGACAAAGGACCACTATTCAATTGAGTTTGATTTTTCACTAATCCGCGGAATGGGCTACTATACCGGATTGATTTTTGAAGTCAGTTATGGTCCTTATGGATATTCTATAGCTGGTGGTGGCCGCTATGACAATATGATTGGCAAGTACTGCAAAACATCGGTACCGGCAGTTGGATTTTCCATTGGATTTGAGCGCATAGTTGGGATTCTTCAGGAAGAAAAAAATCAACTGACACAGTGCCTGAAAAAAATGATTATTTTTTACGATGACTCAGCTCAAGTTTCTTTTGAAGAGGTTATTTCCGCTGGTGAAGCGTGGCGTGACCAAGGATATTCGGTCAATCTGGTTGCTATGAAGAAAAAATTCGGGAAACAGATTGCTGCTTATACAGATAGAGAATATGAGGGATTTATTGTTTATGGACGCGATGATACTTTGAAAGCATTCTAAAATCATCTGAATTATAATTTGATTTACAAGTGAGCCGATTTGAACAGCTTATAGCCAAAGTTCATGATCGGCTCTTTTGATGACCGCCGAATCACGCAATTAATCAATAATTTATGTAAAGTTTAGGATAAGATATGCTATAATTAAACATCAAAAATAAAGGAAGTAAAATGATAAATCAGATAAATTTAATTGCTACAGTGGCATTTGGTCTGGAAGCTGTAGTCAAAAGAGAAATTACCCAACTGGGCTATGAGATTAAGCGGGTTGAAAATGGTAAAGTTCATTTTTCCGGCCCTTTGGAGGCGATTGCTCAATCAAATCTATGGCTTCGTTGTGCCGATCGGGTTTTACTGGAAGTGGGGAGTTTTAAAGCAACCAGTTTTGAAGCACTTTTTGAACTGACTAAAGCATTACCATGGGAAGAATATATACCAGTAGACGGAGAATTTCCGGCAGCAAAAATTACCAGTGTGAAATCGGCTTTGTTTAGCAAGTCAGACGGTCAGAGGATTGTTAAAAAGGCAGTAGTTGAACGGCTCAAATCTGTCTACCATGTTGACTGGTTTTCAGAAAATCGTGGGAAGTATCCTATTCATATCCAAATCTTAAAAGATGAGGTTACTCTAGCTATTGATACCAGTGGTTCAGGTCTGAATCGGCGGGGATACAGGCAGTATGGTAATGAAGCGCCAATCAAAGAAACCATTGCGGCTGCGCTTGTCTATTTGTCAAACTGGAAACCGCACCGCTATTTTTTAGATCCTCTTTGTGGCTCCGGAACGATTGTGATAGAAGCAGCATTAATGGGTAAGAATATTGCACCGGGTTTAAAAAGAAGTTTCGTTTCAGAAGAGTGGGATTTTATTCCTCCAGAAACATTTCAAGATGCGCGTGAAGAAGCAAAAAAGAAAATTAATGACAAAGCATTTCGCGTCTTGGGCTCAGATATTGACAGCAAGGCGCTGAAACAGGCAAGAATCAATGCAGAACTGGCTGGGGTTTCTGATTATGTGGCTTTTCAGAATTTACCGGTACAGTCGGTTCAGACAAAAAAGAAGTATGGTGTGATAATTACCAATCCTCCATATGGCGAACGAATAGGGGATGAAAAAGAAATTAAGAAACTCTATGCTGATATGGGTCGGGTTTTTGAGTCATTAGATGACTGGTCTTATTTTATCATCACCGGATATGAGAAGTTTGAAAAGGCGTTTGGCAAGGTGGCGACCAAGAATCGAAAACTTTACAATGGCGATATTAAGACTTACTTTTACCAATATTATGGTCCATTACCGCCAAGGAAAAAAGTGCAGGAAGCACAGGAAGAAGAAGTATGAAAAAAGAAAAGAGCAATGATAAAAAATCGTTCGGCCGAAAATTTGCCGATAAAAGAAGCGGGCAATTTGGCAAAAAAGGCAGTGGAAAAAAAGTTTCTTCAGGCGGTTCACAGAGAACTGATGAATTAAAAGATGAACTGGAAGAGGAAACTTTTATAATTGTTGGAAAAAACCCAGTGCTTGAAGCGCTGCGTTCTGAACAGGCAATTGATAAACTTTTAATTCTTAAAGATAATACAGATCATGTTTTAAAGAAAATTGCAGATCAGGCAAAAAAGAAAAATATCATCGTTCAGTCGACGGAAAAAGCTAAACTTGAATCTTTGGCAGATGGCCAGGTGCATCAGGGAATTGTTGCAATGATGGCGCCATTTCCCTACTGTAGTGTTGATGATATCTTAAATAAAGCGAAAAAACATGACCGAGATCCGTTTATTGTTATTCTTGACCATTTAACAGATCCACATAATTTGGGCGCCATTATTAGAAGTGCTAACCTCTGCGGTGTTGATGGTGTAATTATACCTAAGAGACGTTCGGCAACACTCACTGCAACTTCAGTAAAAGCGTCTTCAGGTGCAGTCGCTCACACGCTGATTGCCAAAGTAAATAATTTAAGTCAAGTTATTGAATCGCTTAAAAAAAATGGGGTTTGGGTGGCTGCTGCTGATATGGATGGTCAGGCATACTATAATGCGGACTTTAAAGGTGCTTTAGCGGTAGTAATTGGCAATGAGGGCTCAGGAATCAGCCAGAATGTGAAGAAACTTTGTGATTTTTCTGTATCGATTCCTATTTATGGCGAGATTGAATCATTTAACGCTTCTGCAGCGGCTGCTATTATTTTCTCGGAGGCGGCAAAGCAGCGGAATCGATGAAGTGTGTCCTGATTATCGATGGATATAATGTGATTCATGGGGATGAGATGCTTCAGAAACTTTCAGAAATAAAACTGGAAGAGGCTCGTGAGAAGCTGATACATTTGTTGAATGGTTATGCTGGGGTAAAGGGATATGATATCATTCTGGTTTTCGATGCTTATCAGCAGCAGAATCTTTCATCTCGTGAGGAAAAGTGGGGCCTAGTTAAAGTGGTCTATACGGATAAGAATAAGACTGCTGACGCCTATATTGAAAAACTGGTATATGAACTGCCTAAAGTTTTGGATGTGCAGGTTGTAACATCAGATTTTACTTTGCAGAGAATGGTGCTGGCGGGTGGTGCGACAAGAATTCCTTCCAGGGAACTGATGGAAGATATAAATAAAATGTCAGAAACTTTATCGAGCATAAAGAAGCATGAGAAAAAGGCTACGGAACGACATCGACTCCAAGATTTTATGGATGAGGAAACTCTGGAAAAATTTAATGTAATGCGAAGTGATGACTAGAAGGGTAGAATATGAAGGTGAGTGAATTTGACCGGTGTACAGATGATGAAATTATCAGTAAAGCTCAGGACGGTGATAAAGATGCAGCACAGTTTCTCCTGAAAAAATACCGGAAACTCGTTTCAATTCGTTCCCGTTCATATTATCTGATAGGAAGTGATTACGAAGATCTGATTCAGGAAGGGATGATTGGTTTATTAAAGGCAATCTGGGATTATCAACCGAATCGCAACGTCAAGTTTGATACTTTTGCCGGTCTTTGCATTGAACGTCAGATTCAGACAGCCGTGACGTCGGCCAATAGATTAAAACATCAGATTTTGAATCAATCAGTTTCAATTTATTCAACACTCTCGAAAGAGGATGGTGATGAAATCATAGAATTTCTGCAGGCTGACAGTAACACTGACCCTGTAACAAGCCTGGTAAATGATGAGGCATTACTTACACTTGTAGAGATGGTTAAAAAGGAATTGTCGGAGTTTGAAAAAAAAATATTGCTTCTCTATATCAATGGAGAATCTTATATTAAGATTGCGGAGCTTTTAAATTGTAATACTAAGTCAGTTGATAATGCTTTACAAAGAATTCGCAAAAAAATCGGTAGTCATCTATAAAAAAGTATTGACAAATAACCTGAAACCAATTATTATAGAGAGGCTGAATTAATCGCGATGGGAGAATGCCCGAGTGGCTAAAGGGGGCGGACTGTAAATCCGTTGACGACGTCTACGATGGTTCGAATCCATCTTCTCCCACCATTAATTATAAGCCCTCATAGCTCAGTAGGTAGAGCACCACCATGGTAAGGTGGGGGTCTCCGGTTCAAATCCGGATGAGGGCTCCATTTTTATATCATCAATTAAATTATTTACATAAAGCGGTTATTATATGTTATAAGGAGAAGAACAAATGGCAAAATCAAAATTTGAAAGAACCAAGCCCCATGTTAACATTGGAACAATCGGTCACGTAGACCACGGTAAAACAACATTAACAGCAGCAATCACAACCGTATTAAACAAACGATACGGCACAGGTGAATCAGTTGCTTTTGAAAACATTGATAAAGCACCTGAGGAAAGAGAACGAGGAATCACTATTTCAACAGCCCACGTTGAATATGAAACAGATGCCCGTCACTATGCCCATGTAGACTGCCCAGGCCATGCCGATTACGTAAAAAACATGATCACTGGTGCTGCTCAGATGGATGGAGCAATCCTGGTAGTAAGTGCAGCTGATGGTCCAATGCCTCAGACGCGTGAACATATCCTGTTAAGCCGTCAGGTAGGGGTTCCTTATATCATCGTATTCTTAAACAAAGTAGATATGGTAGATGACGAAGAACTGCTTGAACTGGTAGAAATGGAAGTTCGGGAACTGTTGGATGAATATGAATTCCCAGGCGATGATACACCAATCATCATGGGATCAGCCCTTCGTGCACTGGAAGATCCAGACGGACCATGGGGAGATAAAATCGTTGAGCTGATGAAAGCAGTAGACGAATGGATTCCAGAACCGGAACGAGATACAGACAAACCATTCCTGATGCCAGTAGAAGACGTGTTCTCAATCACTGGACGAGGAACAGTAGCAACCGGACGTATCGAACGTGGGGTTGTAAAAGTTGGTGAAGAAGTGGAAATCGTTGGTATTCACGAAGTGAAGAAAACAACAGTAACCGGAATCGAAATGTTTAGAAAATTACTGGACGAAGGACGATCGGGAGACAATGTTGGAGCCCTGCTTCGAGGTATTGACCGAACAATGATCGAACGTGGACAGGTACTGGCTAAACCAGGATCAATCAAACCACATACCCACTATATGTCAGAAGTATATGTACTGACAAAAGAAGAGGGTGGACGACATACACCATTCTTTGATGGTTACCGACCACAGTTCTACTTCAGAACAACTGACGTAACTGGTGTAATCAAATTACCAGAAGGCGTAGAAATGGTAATGCCAGGAGATAACGTTCAGATGGAAATCACCCTGATCACACCAATCGCTATCGAAGAAGGACTGCGATTCGCTATTCGTGAAGGTGGACGTACTGTTGGATCTGGAGTTGTTGCTAAAATTATCGAAGACTAAGATTTTCAAATGATTTAATGATCGTCTTTGTACAGAGGCGTTTGAATTTAAAACAGTAAAGCAGAGCCTGCTGATAGAAGTTAGAATCTATTGAGGCCTGCTTTTTTTGTTGCGGTTGACCAGTATTGATAACGGATGAGCAATTGCAAAATATGCCATGGCATGATAAAATGGTAAAGCGCAAAATCATGAATAAAGGATAAAGTAGCCATGAGATTATTAGTAGACAGTATGTGTGATTTTTCTCAGGAGTATCTGGAACATCCACTTGTAGATATGGTTTCTCTGAATGTTATTATCGAAGGGAAAACATATCGTGATAAACGGGAAATCAATCTGGAAGAAATGAATGGGTTTATGGAAAAAGGGATTGTCCCGACGACATCTCAGGTTAATCCCGGTGATTTCTATGAATATTTTGAGGAATGTGCTAAAAAAAATGAATCATGCTTGTATCTCGCCTTTTCCTCCAAGTTGTCAGGATCTTGTGAAACAGCAAACCTAGTGCTTAAGGATATAAAAAACCAGTATCCTGATTTTGAATGCGAAGTCGTTGATAGTCGACAAAGTGGCGGCGGAGTGGCATTGATTGCCGAAGTACTGCTGGAACTTATCGACCAAAATTATGGGCTGGACGAACTTGTTTCAGCTGCTGAAAAACTTATTGACCATACACATTTTTATTTCAGTATTGAAGATTTAAATTGGTTGTATCTAGGTGGCCGGGTATCAAGAGGGACGGCGGTTGTTGGTGGATTTTTAAAAATTCATCCAATTGTTTCGGTTGAAGATGGAGAACTTAAAATTATTGGGAAATCCCGTGGCAATAAAAAAGCCCAGCAGCTTGTATTAAAAAAGGTATCGGAGAATATCTCGGGCTATCTTGGACAGAAAGTTGGTATTGCCTATAATGGGGTAATGAAGCCGGTCGACGAGTACAGAGAAGCACTTATTGAGATGGGTATAAAACGAATAGAACCGGTTCCGATTGGCTGTGTTTTAGCAGCTCACCTTGGAGTTCAAGGGACTGGAATTTATTTTTACGATTTATCGCCGGAAGATATTTTAAAATAAAATTGTTAAATTCAAAAAAACGCTTGCGTAGAGCGTTTTTTTCATGTATAATATTGAAGGTTGACATATAACAATGAATTGTGAGGTTGCTGTTGCCTTCAACAGGTCATTCACAAGGAGTTAGTCACGATCTTGAATCGGACGACAATTACTGTTTCGGGAATGGGAAACCATTTTCAAAAAAATATAAATGAAACACCCGGATGAGTTGACAGTAATTGGCGTATCTAAATGCAACAAAATACAAGGAGGAAAATTTAGGTATGGCAAAACAAAAGATTAGAATCAGATTAAAAGCTTTTGATCACAAAATTTTAGATCAATCGGCAGAACGGATTGTAGAAACAGCGAAACGAACAGGTGCGAGTGTTTCTGGTCCAATTCCACTTCCTACAGATAAAGAAGTGGTTACAATTCTACGAGCTGTTCACAAATACAAAGATTCTAGAGAACAATTCGAAATGCGAACACATAAACGGTTGATTGATATTTTAAATCCGACACCAAAAACTGTAGACGCATTAATGCGATTGAACTTACCAGCTGGCGTTGATATAGAAATCAAACTATAGACCCCAATGGTATTATGATTGCCTGGCAATCCAATGATATTTAGGAGGAACAAATGAAAAAAGCAATTATTGGCAGAAAAATTGGAATGACACAAGTGTTTGGAGAAAACGGTGTGGCGATTCCGGTAACAGTTGTGGAAGCAGGCCCTTGCCTGGTTGTTCAGAAAAAAACAATGGAAACTGACGGATACGAAGCCGTTCAATTAGCCTTTGGTGAAGTGAAAGAGCGTCGAATGACTAAACCGCTCAAAGGACACTATGATAAAAATGGTGTTGAATATAAAAAAGTAATAAAAGAATTCAAACTTGATGATTATGCAACGTATAATACTGGCGATACTATTTCAGCAGACGTATTTGAAGCAGGTGAAAGAGTAGATATTTCCGGAAAATCAAAAGGGAAAGGTTTCCAGGGGGTTATCAAACGACACAACCAGTCGCGTGGACCAATGGGACATGGCTCTAAATACCACAGAAGACCTGGTTCGATGGGGGCGTCTTCATATCCCTCGAGAGTTTTCAAAGGGAAAAAATTACCTGGGCAAATGGGTAATAAAAATGTAACAGCACTTAATCTGGAAGTAGTAAAAGTTATTGCTGAAGAGAATGTTATGCTCATTAAAGGCGCTGTTCCAGGTGTTAGAGGAACGCTGATTACTATCGAAACAAGCGTAAAAGCATAATTACTTAGTCTGAAAGGAGGAACACAAATGCCTAAAATTGACATTTTAGATGTAAAAGGAAATGTAGTAGGAGACGTCGAATTAAGTGAAGCTGTATTTGGGATTGAACCCAATGAACCAGTAGTTCATGAAGTGGTTGTGGCTTTACTGGCAAATAGAAGACAGGGAACCCGTTCTGCTAAAACTCGTTCGGAAGTACGTGGTGGTGGACGTAAACCTTGGAGACAAAAAGGAACAGGCCGGGCAAGAGCTGGTACAATCCGTTCACCATTATGGAAAGGTGGCGGGGTGATTTTTGCACCGAAGTCTCGTGATTTCAGTAAAAAAGTCAACAAAAAAGTCAGAAATTTGGCAATGAAATCTGTATTCTCAGCTAAAGCTCAGGAGCAGGAACTACGAGTTCTGGATGCAATTGCTATGGAAGCACCAAAAACTAAAGAAATGGTAGCAGTGCTTAATAACATAAACATCAGTAAAGCGTTAATCGTATTACCGGAAAATGATGCTAATGTTATTCGTTCAGCGAACAATATACCAGATGTAGCAACAACTACAGTACAGGAATTAAATGTATATGATATGCTTAAATATGATTATTTAATCATGACAAAAGCAGCCTTGGAGAAAATTGAGGAGGTATATGCGTAATGAAAAATCCTCGCGATATTATTATTAAACCAATCATTACTGAGCGCAGTATGATGGATGCAGAAGACAAAAAATTCACTTTTAAAGTAGATAAAAGAGCCAATAAAATTGAAATCAGAAATGCTGTTGAAGCTATTTTTGATGTTAAAGTTGAAAAAGTGACGACAATGAACATGAAGGGCAAAGTAAAACGAACTGGCCGTTTTGTTGGAAAACGAGCGGACTGGAAAAAAGCAGTCGTGAAACTGACTCCTGAAAGCAAGGGCATCCAGTTCTTCGAAGGTGTTTAATCGTAACTAACCCGAAAAGCCAAATTAGCAAGGAGGAGCCATATGGGTATCAAAAAATATAAACCAACGTCCCCTGGACGTCGAAATATGAGCGTCAATACATTTGACGAAATTACAAAAAAAGAGCCGGAAAAATCACTGCTTGAACCGGTAAAAAAACATGCGGGCCGAAATGTGTATGGTAGAATTACTGTCAGACATCATGGTGGTGGTGCTAAACGTAAATACAGAATTATCGATTTCAAACGTAATAAAGATAATGTACCAGGAAAAATTGCTGGTATTGAGTACGACCCAAATCGAACATCAAATATTGCATTAGTACATTATTTAGATGGTGAAAAAAGATATATTATCGCACCACTGAAATTAAAAGTGGGAGATATGATTATGTCTGGACCTGATGCGGATATTACTGTTGGTAACTGTTTACCACTTAAAAATATTCCGGTCGGTACAATTATCCACAATGTAGAATTAAAAGCCGGAAAAGGCGCTCAAATGGTCCGCTCAGCCGGAGCAAGTGCTCAGCTGATGGCGAAGGAAGGCAATTACGCAACACTACGATTGCCATCTGGTGAAATGCGTCTTGTTCGTCTGGAATGTCGAGCTACTATCGGTCAGGTAGGAAATCTTGATCATCAGAATGTTCGAATCGGTAAGGCTGGTCGAAAAAGACATATGGGTATTAGACCAACTGTTCGTGGTTCTGTTATGAACCCGAATGACCATCCACACGGTGGTGGTGAAGGTCGAGCTCCAGTTGGACGTTCAGGTCCTGTTACACCTTGGGGTAAACCTGCACTTGGTTACAAAACTCGTAAGAAAAATAAGCAATCTGATAAATATATCGTAAGATCACGTAAAAAATAAATCAACCGTATAGATACACGAGAGGAGGTTGAACAATGGGTAGATCATTAAAAAAAGGACCTTTTGTTGACGAAAAGTTACTTAGAAGAATAGAAGCTATGAACGAAAAAGGCGAGAAAAATGTAATTAAAAGCTGGTCTAGAAGTTCCACTTTGTTCCCACAGATGGTCGGTCACACAATTGCTGTTCATGATGGCCGTAAACATGTGCCGGTTTATGTAACAGAAGATATGGTCGGTCACAAACTGGGAGAATTTGCACCAACAAGAACCTATCGCGGTCATGCTGGTGAAAAGAAATCGAAATTAAGATAGCCATAAGGAGGTAACGATATGGAAGCTAGAGCAACAGCTAAATATGTGCGTGTTTCATCCAGAAAGGCTAAGTTAGTGGCTGATTTAATCAGAGGAAAAAGTATTGGAGAAGCATTAAGCATTTTGGCATTAACACCTAATAAAGCAGCGGGCGTGATTGACAAAGTCGTCAAGTCGGCTTTGGCAAATGCTGAAAATAATCATAATATGAACCCTGAAAATCTGTATGTAGATCAGATTTTTGCTAATCAGGGTCCGACAATGAAGCGATTTAGAGCGGGTGCACAGGGACGTGCCAGCGTTATTCGTAAAAGAACGTCTCATATTACAGCCGTATTGAAAGAAAAAGAGTAAGGAGGACACGTTTTTGGGTCAAAAAGTCAATGCTCATGGGTTAAGAGTCGGCGTCATCAAGGACTGGAATGCAAAATGGTTTGCTAATGACAAGGATTTTGCAGATTATCTGATCGAAGATAATCAGGTTCGCAAATATATTAAAAAAAGCCAGTTTCAGGCTGGGATTTCTAAAATTGTTATTGAACGATTTGGGAACAAAGTTCGAGTTCATATTTATACAGCTAAGCCAGGGATGATTATTGGTCGGGGCGGTGCTGGTATCGACGCACTGCGACTGGAACTGGAAAAAATGACAAAGAAAACAGTGTTTATCAATATTGTTGAAGTTAAAAACATCGATATGGATGCACAGTTAATTGCAGAAAATATTGCTTCACAGCTGGAAAGACGAATCTCTTTCAGAAGAGCGATGAAACAGTGTATGCAGCGAACAATGCGTGCAGGCGCTAAAGGAATCAAAACAGCTGTAGCAGGACGATTAAACGGAGCTGAAATGGCGCGAAGTGAGCATTACGCACAGGGGAATGTGCCAATGCAGACACTAAGAGCAGATATCAGTTATGGATTTGCCGAAGCTGACACTACCTACGGAAAGTTGGGTGTTAAAGTCTGGGTAAATAAAGGAGAAATTTTAACAGGCCGTGAAGACATTCTGGCAGTTGCGACTGAAGAAGAAGCAAAACCAAAGAAAAACACACGAAAAAAAGCTCCTACTAACCGAACTGAAAACTAGAGAGAGGAGGACAACATTATGTTAATGCCTAAACGTGTAAAACGAAGAAGAGTACACAGAGGTCGAATGAAAGGGAAGGCTACAAGAGGTAACAAGATCACTTATGGTGATTATGCTATCCAGGCTTTAGAACCAGCATGGATTACAGCCAATCAGATTGAAGCTGCCCGTATTGCGATGACCAGATATATAAAAAGAGGTGGTAAGGTTTGGATCAAGGTATTCCCTGACAAACCAGTTACACAAAAACCGGCAGAAACTCGAATGGGTTCCGGTAAAGGGTCCCCAGAGTATTGGGTTGCAGTGGTAAAACCAGGTAGAGTAATGTTTGAAATTTCGGGCATTCCGGAAGATGTCGCTCGTGAAGCCATGCGACTGGCACAGCATAAGCTACCCATCAAAACGAAATTTATCACTCGAAAAGATCAGGAAGCACAAGAAGTGGGTGATGAGTCATGAAACCAAGTGAATTAAGAGAATTATCAAGTATCGAACTGGAAACAAAATTGGGTGATTTAAAAGAGGAACTGTTTAATCTGAGATTTCAGCATGCAACTGGACAGCTTGAAAACCCGATGCGAATCAGAGAAGTGAAAAAAACCTATGCACGAGTAAAAACCATTATTCAGGAACGTGCAATGGCTAATAAAGCATAACCGGAAGGTAAGGAGGTTTAGCTGATGTCAGAAAGAAATTACAGAAAAACTCGAATTGGTAAAGTAGTCAGCGATAAAATGGATAAAACCATCGTCGTAGCTGTCGAAACGTTCGTTAAACATCCATTATACAACAAACGAGTCAAAAGAACTGTGAAATTCAAGGCGCATGATGAAGAAAACACATGTAGCATTGGTGATAAAGTTAAAATAATGGAAACAAGACCGTTAAGTAAAGATAAACGCTGGAGATTAGTAGAAATCGTAGAGAAAGCACTATAGGCAAGTGCGCGGAAGGAGGTATTTCGGATGATTCAACAGGAAACGAGATTAAAAGTAGCTGATAATACCGGTGCAAAAGAATTGTTGTGTATCCGTGTTCTCGGTGGTTCCGGACGTCGATATGCAAATATCGGTGATATCATTGTGTGTGCTGTCAAAAGTGCTGCACCAGGTGGTGACGTTAAAAAAGGCGATGTTGTGAAAGCAGTTGTCGTTAGAACAAAAAATGGAATCAGAAGAGACGATGGATCTTACATTAAATTTGACCAAAATGCAGCGGTTCTAATAAAAGATGATAAAAACCCTAAAGGTACCCGTATTTTTGGACCTGTGGCACGTGAGTTAAGGGACAAAAAATTTATGAAAATCGTATCTTTGGCTCCTGAAGTACTGTAATTAGGAGGGATAGAAAGATGCATGTTAAAAAAGATGATATTGTTGTAGTCATTACTGGTAAAGATAAGGGGAAAAAAGGTAAAGTAATTCAGTCTTTCCCAAAAGAATCAAAAGTACTCGTAGAGAATATTAACATGATTACAAAACATAAAAAACCAACTCAGCAGATGCAGCAGGGTGGTATTGTGACACAAGAAGGTAAAATTGATGCTTCAAAAGTCATGCTTTTCTGTGAAAAATGTAATCGTGGGGTTCGTACGGGCCACAAATTTCTGGCTGATGGAAAAAAAGTCAGATTCTGCAAAAAATGCAATGAAACATTTAATAACTAAAAGCAGAAAGGAGGATAATAATGCCTAGATTAAAAGATAAATATAAAAGTGAAGTAATTCCAGCCTTAATGGAAAAATTTCAATATGATAATATCATGCAAGTGCCAAAACTTGAAAAAGTAGTAATTAATATGGGACTGGGTGATTGTAAAGATAACAGTAAGGCAATGGAAGCAGCTGTGATCGACTTACAGATTATTGCTGGACAAAAAGCTATAGTTACTAAAGCCAAAAAATCAGTTGCTAACTTTAAGGTTAGAGAAGGTATGAACATTGGAGCAAAAGTAACACTGCGCAGTGATAAAATGTATGAGTTTTCTGATAAACTATTTAATGTAGCGCTTCCTCGTGTACGAGATTTTAGAGGATTATCAAATAAATCATTCGACGGACGCGGAAATTACGCCTTCGGAGTCAAAGAGCAGTTAATTTTTCCAGAGATCGATTATGATAAAGTAGAACAGGTACGAGGGATGGATATTATCTTCGTAACCACGGCAAAAACGGACGAAGAAGCGCACGAATTATTAGCGCTGCTTGGCGTTCCATTCAGTAAAGCGTAAGGAGGAGTTTTCATGGCAAAAACAGCAATGAAAGAAAAACAGAAGCGGAAACAAAAGTTTTCAACACGTGAGTACAATCGATGCAGAATATGTGGACGACCTCATGCGTACCTGAGAAAATTTGGTATTTGCCGTATTTGTTTCCGAGAATTAGCTTATAAAGGCGAAATTCCTGGTGTAAAAAAAGCGAGCTGGTAAATATCAGCTAATAAAAGGAGGTACCCAGTATGGTAATGACTGATCCGATTGCGGATATGTTAACCCGCATCCGAAATGCAAATGATGCAGGACATAAAATGGTCGAAATCCCTGCTTCCAATGAAAAAAGAGCAATTGCAGATATTTTGATGGAAGAAGGATATATAAATAAAGTTGAATATGTTGAAGACGAAAAACAGGGTATGATTAAAGTAACCCTTAAATATGGTGAAAACAAAAGTCGAGTAATTTCTGGAATCAAACGAATCTCTAAACCGGGATTACGCGTTTATGCGGGACATGCAGACCTGCCAAAAGTTCTTAATGGCTTGGGTATAGCTGTTATTTCGACTTCAAAAGGTGTTATGACCGATAAAAAAGCTAGAAATGCTGGTATCGGCGGCGAAGTGATTTGTTACGTCTGGTAACAAAGTTAGGCAGGAGGTAATATTATGTCAAGAATAGGAAAAGCACCTGTTGCGATCCTCCAGGGAGTGGACATTAAAAAAGATGGCCAGACATTAACGGTCAAAGGTCCTTTAGGTCAGCTCGTTCGTACATTTCATCCAGAAATTGGGATTGAAGTAACTGCAGACGAGGTCCTTGTTACACGTCCGTCGGATAGTAAAGATCATCGTTCATTACACGGTTTAACCCGTGCACTGATTCAGAATATGGTAACTGGCGTCAGTACTGGATTCACTAAAGGCCTCGAAATCAGCGGTGTTGGTTATCGTGCAGAGAAAAAAGGCAAAAATCTGGTTATGAACCTTGGTTACTCACATCCTGTTGAAATGGCTGATCCAGAAGGTGTTGAAACAGTAATTGAGTCAAATACAAAGGTTCAGGTTAAAGGAATCAGTAAAGAAGCTGTTGGCGCTCATGCAGCCAATATTCGTGCTAAAAGACCACCAGAACCTTATAAAGGTCATGGAATTCGTTACACTGATGAAACAATCAGACGTAAAGAAGGTAAAACCGGCAAGTAAGCCGAAAGGTAAATTTGCGAAAGGAGTACACTAAATGATTAAAAAAATCGATAAAAACAAATTGCGTTTAAAACGTCATGTGCGGGTCCGAAACAAAATTACCGGAACTGAAGAAAGACCGCGTTTGAATGTTTTTAGAAGCAATAAAAATATGTACGCACAGATTATTGATGATTCAAAAGGAATCACATTAGTATCCGCTTCTTCCATAGATACCGATCTGAAGGCTCAGATTGAAAATGGAGGAGATAAGTCAGGAGCAAAAAAAGTTGGCGAAGCTATTGCTAAAAAGGCTGTAGAAAAAGGCATCGTCAATGTCGTTTTTGACCGCGGAGGCTATGAATATCATGGTAGAGTAAAAGAATTAGCTGAAGGCGCGCGTGAAGCTGGCCTTAAATTCTAGGCGAAGGAGGTCAATTGATGCAGAATACAAAGATTGATCCAAGCACTCTGGATTTAAAAGAAAGAGTCGTAGCCATTAACCGCGTAACTAAAGTAGTTAAAGGTGGACGAAACTTCAGATTCAGTTGTCTTGTGATTGTTGGAGATGAAAATGGTCATGTTGGAGTTGGAAAAGGAAAAGCAATGGAAATTCCTGATGCAATCCGTAAAGGAATTGATTCGGCAAAAAAATCGCTAATCAAAGTTCCTATGGTTGGCACTACAATTCCACACAGCACTAACGGTATTGCTGGAGCAGGTCATGTTTTATTAAAACCAGCTGGCGAAGGTACTGGTGTTATCGCTGGTGGTCCAGTTCGTGCGGTACTTGAACTGGCAGGAATCCGAGATATCAGAACGAAATCATTGGGTTCAAATAACGCCAGAAATATGGTTAATGCTACAATTCAGGGACTTGCTGGACTTACGACAGTTGAGGAAGTTGCTGCAAAGCGTGGTAAAAAACCGGAAGAAATTCTGGGTTAGGGGGATCATTGTGGCTAAAAAACTAGAAATAACTCTAAAGAAAAGCCTGATTGGTCGTAATCAGAAGCAGCGAAAGACGATTGAAGCGCTGGGACTTAAAAAGATTGGCCAGACGGTTACTCATAATGATACACCTCAAATTCGTGGAATGATTCATCGAACAGATTTTATGCTCGATGTTAAAGAAGTATAGGAGGTGCAACATGAGATTACATACTTTAAGTCCAGCACCTGGTTCTAGAAAAACGCAAAAACGTAAAGGTCGCGGTACTGGTTCAGGTCTAGGAAAGACAGCTGGACGTGGTCAGGATGGACAGAAATCACGTTCAGGCGGAGGCGTTCGACCAGGTTTTGAAGGGGGTCAAATGCCACTGGCTAGAAGACTGCCTAAAAGAGGGTTTACAAACGCCCGATATAAAAAGACTTTTTCAATTGTAAATATTTCTGAATTGAACAAGTTTGATGAAAATACAGTAGTAACTCCAGAACTTTTGCTAGAATATGGTTTCATCAGGAAAATCCAGGATGGTGTGAAGATTCTTGGAAATGGTGAAATTGAAAAAGCTTTGACTGTTAAAGCAAATAAAATCAGCAAATCGGCCCAAGAAAAGATTGTTGCTGCAGGAGGAAAGGTAGAGGTGATCTAAGATGCTCTCTACCTTGAAGGATGCCTGGAAAATTCCAGATTTAAGAAGAAAGATAATCATAACGTTGGCGTTACTCTTCGTTTATCGCCTCGGTTCATTTATACCAGTTCCTTTTGTTGATACTGCGCAACTTGCGACTTTAGTCAATGATAATGGTATTTTTGGCCTTTTTAACATTTTATCTGGGGGGAACTTTGGCAATTTTACAATTTTTGCCATGAGTATTACTCCTTATATTAATGCATCAATTATTATGAATCTTCTGGCTTTTGCAATTCCAGCTTTAGAGAAATTGCAAAAGGAAGGTGAAGAAGGACGTAAAAAACTGGCTCAATATACCCGGTTTTTAACGATTATATTGGCATTGATTCAGGCACTGGGTATGAGTTTGTCTTTTGGAGATATACTGGTTGAACGTACTGCCTTCAATGTATTTGTGGTGGTGCTTTGTATCACTTCTGGTACGGCATTCCTGATGTATTTAGGTGAGCAAATCACTGAGAGTGGTATCGGAAACGGTATTTCACTGATTATCTTTACCAGTATTGTATCTAGAATTCCTTCAGGAATCATGACGATGTATGATTATGTTACTGTAGGAACTTTATCAGTAGTTAGTCTGATCTTGTTTGCCGTTTTTGTTGTCTTGGTTGTGGTAGGTGTAGTTGCCATTCAGGAAGGCCAGAGAAGGATTCCTGTTCAATATGCCAAGAGAGTTGTTGGACGTAAAATGTATGGTGGACAAAGCACTCATATTCCAATGCGTGTTAATATGGCTGGGGTTATTCCTGTAATTTTTGCCAGTTCACTAACTTTGTTTCCAGCTACTATTGCCAGTTTTTTCCCGAACTCAGGTTTTGCTAATTTTATTTCAACTTATTTTGCCTGGGGTTCCTGGTTAAGCAATATTATTTATATTTTATTAATTGTTGCTTTTACTTATTTCTATACAGCAGTAACTTTTAATCCTTTTGATATTGCGGATAATATTAAAAAGCAGGGCGGTTATATTCCAGGTATCAGACCGGGAAAGCCTACTGTAGAGTATCTGACTCGAATCATGAACCGATTAACTTTATTTGGCGGAATTTTTCTGGCTGCCATTGCCATTATTCCAATCTTTGTTGGAAATATAATGGGTGTTAGTCTACAATTTGGCGGAACCAGCCTATTAATTGTAGTTGGTGTTGCTATGGAGTCAGTAAAACAGATTGAAGCAGAAATGATGATGAGACACCATCAGGGTTTTTTAAAATCTTAGACGAACAGGAGATAGTTAAAAATGAGAATAGTATTATTAGGACCTCCTGGTGCAGGAAAAGGTACACAAGCTTCACGCATCAGTGAAACATACAACATTCCGCACATTTCAACAGGTGATATATTCAGAGCAAACATGAAAAATGAAACGCCGTTAGGACTTAAAGCGAAAGAATACATGAACAATGGACAACTTGTTCCGGATAGCCTGGTTATTGATATGGTCAGAGACAGACTCCAACAGGATGATGTTAAAAATGCCGGATATGGTTATCTACTAGATGGCTTTCCGAGAACTGTGGCACAAGCTGAAGCGCTGGACGCTATAAACAATGACAACGGTGGAGCGCTTAATTTCGTGATTAATCTGGAAGTACCCTTTGACATTCTCATTGACAGAATAACAGGACGAAGAATCTGTCCGGTCTGTCAGGCTACTTATCATATTAAAAACAACAAACCTAAAGTTGAAGGAATTTGCGACAATGATGGAGCGGAACTGTTTCAACGTGAAGATGATCAGGAAGAAACAGTGAAGAATCGAATAAAGGTTTATCAAACTGAGACGGAACCTTTAATTGGCTACTATACAAATTCTGGAGTTATTGCAAATGTAAATGGACTGCAACATATGGATGATGTATTCATGGATATTAAGAAAACTCTGGATGGAGTCAATTAAGGATGATTACCATAAAGTCCCAGAAAGAAATTGTTTTAATGAGGCGGGCTGGCAGCATTGTTGCTAAAGCCCATCGTCTTATTGAAGAAATGATTAAGCCAGGGGTTACAACCTTAGAACTTGATCAAGCTGTTGAAACATTGATACGTGATTCTGGAGCAATACCAACATTTAAAGGCTATAGTGGTTATCCGAAGTCAATTTGTACATCCGTTAATGAAGAAGTTGTACACGGGATTCCGTCATCAAGAAAACTAATTGAAGGCGATATTGTCAGCGTTGATATTGGTGCTACCTACGAAGGGTATGTAGGAGATGCAGCAAGAACTCATCCAGTCGGAAAAATATCGGATGAGGCAAAAAAGCTGATAAACGTGACACGAGAATCGTTCTTCAAAGGTATAGAGTTTGCACGTGAAGGTTATCGTTTGTCTGATATCTCTAATGCAATTCAGCTTTATGTAGAGTCAAACGGTTTTTCAATTGTGCGAGATTTTGTCGGTCATGGTGTTGGCAGTAAGATGCATGAAGATCCACCGATTCCTAATTATGGATCTAAGGGTCACGGACCGCGATTAAGAGCCGGTATGACACTGGCAATCGAACCGATGGTTAACGCTGGCACTTTTGAAGTCCGGATCTGTGATGATGAATGGACTGTTGTTACCCTAGATGGAAAACTGTCATCACATTTTGAACACTCGGTACTGATTACAGGGACCGGTGAACCGGAACTTTTAACGGTCATTTGAGATGGTGAATCAATGAATGATTTAATGGTTGGTCAGGTGGTTCGCTCGATATCCGGGCGCGATAAGGGTCAGTTTATGGTTGTTTTAAGTATCATAGATGATAATTATGTTTACGTGAGCAACGGGAAGCTTAGAAAAGTTAGTAAACCTAAGAAAAAAAAGATCAAACACTTATCAAAAACGAATCACATTACCATGGAAATTCGTGATAAAATGGCTAGTGACCAGGAAATTACGAATGCTTGTATTATTAAAATAATCGAATCCTTTCAAAAGCCTGCAGGCTTGGGGGATGAGAATCGTGAGGAGGTTTGATCAATGGCAAAAAAGGATGTAATTGAAGTTGAAGGCACAGTGATTGAGTCACAACCCAATACAATATTTTTAGTAGAATTAGAAAATGGTCATCAGATTACAGCTCATATATCAGGTAAGTTGCGAATGAATTATATTCGAATCCTACCTGGAGATAAAGTCGTTGTTGAGTTATCCCCATATGATTTGACCCGTGGGCGTATCGTATGGCGTGGAAAAGGGAAATCATAAAGGAGGTAAAACCAATGAAAGTAAGACCATCAGTAAAACCAATTTGTGAAAAGTGTAAAATTATTAAAAGAAATGGTCGTGTAATGGTGATTTGTGAAAATCCCAAACATAAACAGAAACAAGGTTAAACCGTCATTAAGAAAACTCGAACATGACCGCGGCGATTTTGTCATGTTCATAATATAAAAGTATAGCACAGGCAAGATCTCACCGATTGCTGAAGAATGCATAAAAAATTTTAGGAGGTACACACCCTATGGCAAGAATTGCCGGAGTCGATTTACCCAGAGATAAACGGGTAGAGATTGGATTAACTTATATTTATGGGATTGGACGTTCGCGATCAAATCAAATTTTGAAAGCACTAAATATTAGTCCTGATACCCGCGTTAAAGATCTGACAGAAACAGAAGTCAATGAATTGAGAACAATTCTCGATGAAAAATACACAGTAGAAGGTGATTTGCGTCGAGAAGTAAATCTGAATATTAAACGATTGATTGAAATTGGATCATATAGAGGCCTTCGTCATCGAAAAGGCTTACCGGTTCGTGGACAAAAAACCAAAACAAATGCCAGAACCAGAAAAGGTCCAAAACGTATTGTTAGCAAGAAGAAGTAGGAGGGCTTATTAATGGCAGTTAAAAAAACCAGAAGAAAAGTAAAAAAAGTCAAAAAGAATATTGAACGTGGCCAAGCTCATATCCAATCTTCTTTTAATAATACAATTGTAACCATTACTGATATGGCAGGAAACGCACTTTCATGGGCAAGTTCAGGTGGATTGGGCTTTAAAGGGTCAAGAAAAAGCACACCGTACGCTTCTCAGATGGCTGCAGAAGAAGCTGCAAAAGCAGCAATGGAACATGGTTTAAAAAGTGTAGAAGTAATGGTTAAAGGTCCTGGTTCAGGACGTGAAGCCGCAATTCGTGCATTACAGGTGGCTGGATTAGAAATTACATTGATCAGAGATGTAACACCAATCCCTCATAATGGTTGTCGACCACCGAAACGACGAAGAGTATAGTAGGAGGGGAAAGTATGTCAAGAAATATTGAAGCGTCATGCAGACAATGTCGACGTGAAGGAGCAAAACTGTATTTAAAAGGTGAACGATGTTACTCGACTAATAAATGCGCATTCGAAAGACGTCCAACACCTCCAGGTCAACATGGTAAAAGACGAACAAAATTGTCTGAGTATGGATTACAGCTACGAGAAAAACAGAAAGCTAAACGTATTTATGGTGTTCTCGAAAAGCAGTTTAGAGATTATTTCGAAATTGCGGCTAAACAGAAGGGGATCACAGGTCACAATCTGTTAATTCACTTGGAGTCAAGACTGGATAATGTTGTTTATCGACTGGGAATGGCTACGTCACGTAAAGAAGCAAGACAGTTAGTTGATCATGAACATTTTCTGATTAATGGAAAAAAAGTTAATATTCCTTCTTATATTGTAAAAGAAGGTGATATTATCGAAGTGCGACCAAAAAGTAAAAAATCACAAAAGTTTAAAGACATAGTAGAAACGACAGAAAATCGAATGGTGGCTCAATGGTTGTCAAGTGATCTGGAAAATTTATCCGGAAAAGTGACTGGACGACCAGCAGTAGAAGATCTGGACGTTGAAATTGCTGAACATCTTATCGTTGAGTTATACTCTAAGTAATCAGCTGATTCGTAACCAGTTAACCCTCATGGTATTGTTTGGATTTTTAAGAAGATGGAGGGTCTTGATAAATGATTGAATTCGAGAAACCAGTAATCGAGATAGTTGATAAAAATGATGATGATAAGTATGGCCGTTTCGTGATTGAGCCGCTCGAGAGAGGGTATGGGACAACACTAGGTAACAGTTTAAGAAGAATTATGTTGTCTTCATTACCAGGTGTAGCTGTTACTTCAGTAAAAATTGAAGGCGTCCTGCACGAATTCTCAACCATTCCAGGGGTCAAAGAAGATGTAATTGAAATTCTTCTGAACCTGAAAGGACTGGCGGCTGAAATATATTCTGATGAACCTAAAACAATTCATATTGAAGCTTCAGAAGAAGGAAGTGTTACAGCAGGTGATATAATTGCTGATGCTGATGTTGAAATTCTAAACCCAGAAATGCATATTGCGACCTTGTCGAGCGGATCAACTCTAAATATGGAGATGCGTATTGAAAAGGGGCGGGGATATGTTTCTGCAGACAAGAATAAATTTCCAGGTATGCCAATAGGTATGCTTCCTATGGATTCGATTTTTTCGCCAATAAAAAAAGTCAATTTTCTTGTCGAAAATACGCGTGTAGGACAGATTACAGATTTCGATAAATTGACTATTGATATCTGGACTGATGGAACAACGTCACCAGAAGAGGCGCTATCGCTTGCAGCTAAAGTTCTCAGTGAACATCTAAATCTTTTTATTGACCTGACGGAACATGCAACAACCGTTGAAATTATGGTCGAAAAAGAAGAAAATGAAAAAGAACGCATTCGCGAAATGTCTATTGAAGAGTTGGAATTATCGGTTCGTTCAAGCAACTGCCTAAGAAGGGCAAATATTGATACAGTCGAAAAACTGACTCAGAAATCAGAAGAAGATATGATAAAAGTTCGAAATCTCGGACGAAAATCCCTGAATGAAATTAAGCATAAGCTGGCAGAAATCGGCTTATCGTTAAGTCAGGATGAAGAAAAGGCAAAGGAGTAGGAGAACATGGCGGGATATCGTAAACTAGGTCGTCCCTCTGATCAGCGTAGAGCATTATTAAGAAATCTGACAACAGCGCTGTTAGAGCATGGTCGGATCGAAACGACAGTTACACGAGCAAAAGAAGTCAAAAGACTAGCAGATAAAATGGTAACACTTGGAAAAAGAGGCGATCTGCACGCTAGAAGACAGGCAATTGCTTATTTAACCCAGGATGCAGTTGTTAAACAGCTTTTTGATGAAATTGCACCAAAATATACAGAGCGTAACGGTGGTTACACACGAATTTATCGTGTTGGACCTCGTCGCGGTGACGGCGCCGAAATGGCGATTATTGAATTAGTTTAATCGGGAAATGCAGGGGGATTAAGAGGTGAAACCTTAATCCCCTTTCTTGTAGTTCAAAACGATTGGAAGCCAAAGTGATGAACATTAGTAATGAAGTTATGATTAAAGTAAATAATGTCTCGTATGCTTATCCTGTTCAAAATGGTGAAGAGGCTGTTAATGCTCTGGAAGATGTAAGCTTTGAAGTAAAGAAAGGCGAATTTATCGGAATCATTGGACACAACGGTTCTGGAAAATCAACACTTTCAAAGCTCTTAAACGCTATCATACTCCCAGGCAAAGGCGAAGTTTTAATTAATGGGATGAATACTAAAGAAGAAAATAATGTCTGGTTGATTCGTCAATCTGCTGGGATGGTTTTCCAGAATCCAGACAATCAGCTGGTAGCAACTATTGTCGAAGAGGATGTGGCATTTGGGCCTGAAAACTTAGGTATTGCACCTAAAGAAATTAGAGAACGGGTGGACCAGGCTTTAGCAGTTGTTGAGATGAACAGTTATGCTCGACAAAAACCCCACCAGCTTTCAGGGGGACAGAAGCAACGTGTTGCAATTGCTGGAATTCTTGCGATGGAACCTGAGTGTATTATTTTTGATGAACCAACAGCTATGCTAGATCCATCAGGACGCTGTGAAGTAATGGAAACTATTAAGAAGTTGAACCGTGAAAAGCAGATGACAGTTATCCATGTTACCCATTATATGAGTGAGATAATCGATGCAAATCGGATTATTGTTATGGACCAGGGAAAGATTGTCATGGAAGGTCAGCCAGCTGATATTTTTAAACAGGTGGAGGCTTTAAAAAAAATAGGCCTTGATGTCCCGCAAATGACAGAGCTTGCTTTTGAACTAAATGAAGCTGGAATAAAACTGGATGGTAACATATTAAACATTGAAGAAATGGTGGAAGCCTTATGTCAGTTGAAATAAAAAATCTAAATCACATTTATTCGCAGGGGTCACCATTCGAATTTCAGGCCCTTAAAAACATTGATTTGAAAATTGAAAATGGTGATTTCGTTGGCATTATAGGTCATACTGGCTCGGGTAAATCGACGCTTATTCAGCATCTAAATGGGATTCTTAATCCGACATCAGGAACTGTTGTTATTGACGGCACAGATATATTTTCGCAAAGCAAACAAAATATGATCAGCTTGCGTCAACGCGTTGGACTTGTTTTTCAATATCCGGAACATCAACTGTTTGAGGAAACTGTTTATCAGGATGTGGCATTTGGCCCTAAAAATCAGGGTTTGGATGAGAAGGAAATAGATACTCGGATTAAAAATGCGATTGAAATGGTCGGTTTGGATTTTGAGCTCATAAAAAGTAAATCTCCCTTTGAACTGTCCGGTGGACAAATGAGAAGAGTCGCAATCGCCGGAGTATTGGCAATGGAACCGTCGGTTTTGATTCTTGATGAACCAACAGCCGGACTTGATCCCCGGGGACGAGATGAGATTCTTGCCCAGATCAAAAAACTGCATCAGGAAAAGGGGATTACTGTATTATTGGTTTCCCACAGTATGGAAGATATTGGCAGACTGGTTAACCGTATTATAGTTATGAACGCTGGCCAGGTTGTTTATTATGATGTTCCTAAGAACGTGTTTACTGAGATCGAGACATTGGAACAAATCGGGCTGGCAGTTCCCGAAGTAACCTATCTGATGAAAAGTTTAAAACATTGCTTTCCCTCAATCAGAGAAGATATTTTTACAGTGGAAGCAGCCAAAGACGAAATTCTAAGAATTATAAGAGGATCATAAGATGCTAAAAGATGTGACAATTGGACAATATTATCCGACAGGCTCGCTGATACACAAACTGGATCCTCGAACAAAAATTTTATTTACTACTGCTTTTATTGTAATGCTATTTTTAATCAACAATTTATGGGGATACCTGGCAGCGTTTCTTTTAATCTCCACTATTACGATTATTTCAAAGATTCCTGTTGGTTATATAATTAGAGGAATTAAAGGACTTGTTTTAATTATTCTGTTAACAGTAATACTTAATTTATTCATGACACCGGGTGAAGTTATTTATACATTAGGTCCCCTATCGATAACTATGGAAGGCTTGAAAACAGCAACATTTATGGCTACCAGATTAATTCTCTTAGTTGTAGGAACGAGTATTATGACCTTAACGACTTCGCCTATTGATTTGACAGATGGAATGGAATGGTGCATTCGCTTTATTCCCCTTGTCAGAACTTATGCTCATGAATTATCGATGATGATGTCGATAGCTCTGCGCTTTATTCCAACCTTGATGGAAGAAACCGATCGGATAATGAAAGCACAAAAAGCGCGAGGAGCAAATTTTGAAACAGGAAGTCTTTTGTCACGGGCCAAAAATCTGATTCCGATTCTTGTACCACTTTTTATTTCTGCATTTAGGCGGGCAGATGAATTGGCAACGGCAATGGAAGCACGTTGTTACAGAGGGGGAGAAAATCGGACCAGGATGAAACAGTTAATTTTTTTAAAGATCGATTATTTTGCCTTTGTTACGATGTTCGTGATGATTGCAGGACTTGTTTTGACGAGATTTATAACTATCCCTTTAGTTTTTCCTGTATGAGATAAATGATGAAGAATGTTCAATTAATAATAGCTTATCGTGGAAGTAAATATAATGGCTGGCAAACTCAGCCGAATGGCCTAGGTGTCCAGGAAGTCCTCCAAAAGGGAATAAGCGCAATTACAGGTGAAAAGATAAATTTGACGGCATCTGGCCGAACAGATGCAGGAGTTCATGCTTTAGGCCAATCAGCCCACTTTTTCACAAATTCTCAAGTACCGGTGAAACGATTCCCTCTGGCAATTAACGCTAAACTACCTGATGATATACGGGTCTTACAGGCCTTGGAACGTCCGCATGATTTTCATAGTCGCTATTCAGCGACTGAAAAAACCTACACATATAAAATTCGACAGGGAAAAATTGCAGATCCATTTCTTTATGATCTTGTTTATCAGGTTCCATACCAGATTGACTGGGATCTGGTTAAGAAATTGTCGGAAGTATTTATTGGCAAGCATGATTTTATCGGTTTCATGGCATCAGGCAGTGCTGTTAAGACCACTATCAGGGAAATTAAAGAAATTAAATTCTATGAGAAGGATTTAATTAATGAAATCAGTTTTACGGGAAATGGTTTTCTCTACAATATGGTCCGCATCATGGTGGGGACGCTGCTTGACGGAGCATATCGAAAAAAAACGACAGCTGAAATGTCAGCAATTCTTGCAAGTGGAGAACGGAAACAGGCAGGTCCAACAGCACCAGCATGTGGATTATATCTAAAAGAAGTAAAGTATTAAAAAACACTTGACATAGATGGACAAATTTTATATAATTCACTGTGGACGTTAATGTATCACTAGCCCCGATACATATAATATACGTATTTTCTGATAGCTCCCACTTATCAGAAAACACTATAAAACAATTAATTAGGAGGAATTTGAGATGAATTCAAACGCCACTATTATGGCAAAATCTCATGAGATAGATCGCAAATGGTATGTGATTGATGCTGAAGGTAAAGTATTAGGTCGTCTGGCAACAGAAGTTGCTAATGTTCTGAGAGGTAAAAACAAACCGTTTTTTTCTCCACATATGGATTGTGGCGATTTTGTAGTTATTATCAATGCCGACAAGGTAGTACTAACCGGTAAAAAACTTGATCAAAAATTGTACAAAACATTTTCTGGATATCCTGGTGGATTAAAAGAGATGACATATCGAAAATTTTTAGCTGAAAAACCTGAAAAATTGGTTTATAAAGCAGTTAAAGGCATGATCCCTCACAACAAATTGGGAAATAAAATTGCTACAAAATTAAAGGTTTATGCTGGCAGTGAACATCCACATGCAGCACAGATGCCTGAAGTATACGAATTTTAGAGCTAAGAAGGAGGAATTAGAGAATGGCAAAAGTACAATATTTTGGAACTGGCAGAAGAAAAACCTCGGTAGCCCGGGTTCGATTATTACCAGGTAGTGGTAAGTTCACCATTAATGGTCGTGATATTGACGAGTATTTTGGTTTAGAAACTTTAAAAGTTGTGGCTAGACAACCATTAGCGTTAACAGACACAATCAACACATTTGATGTGATTGTCAATGTTCATGGTGGTGGTTTTACAGGACAATCTGGTGCAATTCGTCATGGGATTGCACGAGCACTACTGGAAGCAGATATAAACCTGAGACCAGAACTCAAACGTGCCGGTTACCTGACCCGAGATTCAAGAATGGTTGAACGTAAAAAATACGGTCTTAAAAAAGCGAGACGCGCACCTCAATTTTCAAAACGTTAATTTACTTTTACATCAAGTCCTGCGACAGATCTGTTGCAGGATTTTTATCTGTTACAGGATTTTAAATGGAAACATTAAGAAAGAAGGAATTTATGAATAACAAACAGCCCATTATTAACATTGCTGTTATAGCCCATGTTGATGCCGGTAAATCAACACTTGTCGATGCATTACTCAGCCAAAGTGGTGTTTTCCGTGAGAATCAAGAGGTTGTTGATTGTATTATGGACAGCAATGATCTTGAACGTGAGCGAGGGATTACTATCTATTCCAAAAACTGTTCAATTATGTATCAGGATATAAAGATTAATATCGTTGACACACCAGGCCATGCGGATTTTTCTTCAGAAGTTGAGCGAATTCTAAAAACAGTTGATACAGTTGTGTTACTGGTTGACTCCAGCGAAGGGCCGATGCCTCAGACTCGATTTGTCCTTAATAAATCTTTAGAGCAGGGACTAAAACCGATTCTTTTAATCAATAAAATTGACAAGAAGGATCAGCGGGCGGAAGAAGTTGTTGATATGGTTTTTGATCTCTTTGTTGAGCTGAAAGCAAATGATGAGCAGCTCGATTTCCCGATTCTTTATGGAATTGCTAAGGAAGGAATTGCCATTAAAGATATGGAAGATGAAAAAATTGATCTTAAGCCTTTATTTGAGACAATCGTTGAACATGTCGGTCTGCAGGAAGATAAAAGTCTTGAACCTTTACAGATGCAGGTATCGTCACTTGCCTACGATGACTATATTGGTCGTCTGGGGATTGGTAAAATCTATTCAGGAACAATTCATACTGGTGAACAAATTGAAATTTGCAAAAGAGATGGCAGTTTTCAAAAAGCTAAAGTTAATCAGGTATTTGTTTATCGTGGTTTATCGAGGGTTGAAGTCAAAGAAGCTAAAGCCGGAGATATTGTAGTTGTATCTGGAATGCCTGATATTTCTATTGGTGAGACAATTGGTGAAATTAACCAGGTTCAGCCGATGGAGCTGATTGAAATAGAAGAACCTACTTTATCAATGAACTTCCTGGTAAACAAATCTCCGTTTGCTGGTGAAGTCGGTAAGTTTGTGACAACCAGACATTTAAGAGCACGACTTGAGAAAGAGCTGGAAGTTAATGTAGGGATGACTGTTGAAGAATTAGAAGATACAACAGATGGTTTTAAAGTTTCCGGAAGAGGCGAACTACATCTGTCAATCCTTTTGGAAAATATGCGACGTGAAGGTTATGAGATTGCTGTTTCTAAGCCAGAGGTTATTATGCATCGTGATGAGAACGGTCACCTTTTAGAGCCCGTCGAAAGTGTTCTGGTATCAGTTCCCGATACTTATTCAGGGACAGTAATATCGAAATTAAATCTGAGAAAAGGCCGAATGGAGGGGATGTACAGCGAAGAAGGGTGGACAAAACTTGAGTTCGTAGTACCTACCAGAGGTTTACTGGGATACCAGAATGAGTTTATCAATGATACTCACGGAGAAGGAACCCTTGTTCGCCGCTTCTACGACTTTGAAGATCATAAGGGAGAAATCCCGCAACGCCAGAACGGAGTATTGATTTCACAATTCAATGGGGAAACTATGGCATATTCGCTGTTTAACCTCAGTGAACGAGGAGAATTATTGGTCCGTGCAGGCACGAAGGTTTATGAAGGCATGATTATTGGAATTAACAGCCGTAATGATGATATGACTGTTAATCCGACAAAAAATAAAAAACTGACTAATGTTCGGGCATCAGGTTCTGATGAAGCATTAAAACTTATTGAACCACGGGAAATGACTTTAGAACAGGCACTTGAATTTATTAATGATGATGAGTTAGTTGAAATTACACCGACGGATATTAGAATTCGAAAGAAAATTCTTTCTGAACTGGATAGAAAACGTAGCAATCGATAGTTTCAGAATTTTTAAATGTTTGGCAAATTTCACGAAGAAAATGTTACAATAAAATAAACTATGGATCGTGAGGGTAAAATGCAAAGAAACAAAAATGAAAACCAGTATGGAATTGAAAATCGGCGTTTTAAAGGTTATTTGATTCTCATCGCATTTGGGACTGTTTTGCTGGTTGGCTTGATGAACCTAAGCGTCGTCCTGGAGTATCTAGGCGTGTTTTTCGGGATTATTACACCAATCCTAATTGGATTAGGCTTTGCGTTTATCCTCAATATTCCAATGAATTTTTTAGAAACGCACGTATTTAAGTTTATAGATCACTTACGTTCTTTTCATCTTCGCAAGAAAAACAGAAATGCTGAAACCCCAGAAGTAAGAAAAATGGAGAGAAGTAAACTTAAACGCTTTTTATCAATATTCACGACCTTTTTTATCTTGTTTAGCTTGATCAGCGGCATTATCACCTTTGTTGTACCACAGCTGGTGACCAGTACCAATACCTTAATTGAAAAATTTCCTTCTTATTATGCCTCATTTAATCAATGGGTGAATGATATGATATCTTTTTTTAATCTGCCCAATGATATTTTAAGTCAGGTGATAGAACGTTGGGATGAATTCGTCAAGGAATTTGGTACAGATATGCTCAATCTGCTACCAGAAATATATGATGCGACAGTAAGTGTAACGGTAACAGTTTTTAATGCTCTGATGGGAGTAATTCTCTCAGTCTATATGCTGGCAGATAAAGAGAGGCTTCTGGCATTAAAGGATAAGCTGCTCTATGCTTATGTGAGAAGAGATCGGGCTGAATTTATTGACGATGTCAGCCATACAGCAAATCAGGTTTTTCATGGTTTTATTGCTGGTCAGATCACAGAGGCATTTATTCTGGGAACGCTTTGTGCGTTGGGACTAGCCATACTGCAAGTTCCATACGCCTTGCTGATCGGCGTATTAGTTGGAGCAACAAGCGTCATACCAGTGTTTGGAGCTTTTTTGGGAGCCGTTCCCAGCGGATTTATTCTCCTGATTGTTGATCCCATTTATTGTTTGATCTTTGTTGTATATATCATTGTTCTACAACAGGTAGAAAGTAATTTGATTTATCCACGAGTAGTGGGGGGGTCAATTGGATTATCGGGTATTTGGGTAGTGATGGGAATGTTGATTGGCGGTAGTTTATTTGGCTTCCTGGGAATTATTCTGGGAATACCAAGCTTTGCAGTATTTTACTCTGTCTTCAGAAAAGTGACAAACGAACGAATTGAAAGAATAAAACAGGAAGAATCTTCTAAAAAAAATGAGGCTATCGAATGATAGCTTCATTTTTTATGCGATTGATTTCTTTTATCAAGGATAGATTTGTATAGATTTAGAGAATTTTGTCGTCGAAGGTGGACCATATCTGGAAAAGCTTTTACGATACGTTTATTCGCATAACGATCAATAAAGCGCTTTTCGCGCAGTCTAATCAGAAAAGTATCAAATGAAAGATGCGCCTGATTTCTGACATCATCCAGCTGTTCAGATGCATCCTCCAGCTTATTATCAGCAAAATCGATTAGTCGTTTACTCATGGCATTTGCAGTATTAAGTCCCTTTTCCTTGAAATTCTCAGCGAAGTCACGCGTTGAGTCATAAATTGCATCCAATTTCTTATTGAAGGAAACAACTTGTCGTACAGATTCGATTAGATCGATCAGAAAAAGAATCGATAGAACGAGAGCAATTAAAACTGCTTGATTACTTGAAAAATAGTTCAGGGTGTTTTCAACGACGGGGTGAACCAGATATATCAGAATCAGACACATCAAGCCAAAGAGGGTAGAGTTAAGCAAACAGACCCTGCCATTTATGTTGAAACGATGATCTGAGTAATCCCACCATTTCGCATGAAACATTTTCTCCATCCCCCAACTGGTAATGTATTCAAGTAGACTGGTTAAAAAAACGCCCAGAATAAAAATATTCAATGGACTATTGGCATAAGGAGCAAGAACATATATTATAACCATTGCGCCAACCCCATAAATTGGGCAATAAGGCCCATTTAGAAAGCCACGATTGACGATATGGCCTTCCAGTATAGAACAGTAAACTTCTTCACAGATCCAGCCGATAATGGCATAAATTATAAAGTAAAGAAATAATAAAGCTAACGAATAATACATAAAAAATCCTTTCATTGATCATGTTAAGATTTGTTTTTTGAGTTTAGCTCATAGATTCTAATGTTTATTTTACCATATATGTAAAATAAAGAATAGAAATCTTATTTTTAAATAGGCAGGTTTTGTTTTTTTAAATAAAATCAGCTATAATATAAAAATATGGATGTGGAGGTTTTAAAACATAGATGAAGAAATATGAATTAGAGATAGATGGCAGTGAAAAACTAGTGGATATTACACCAATGGTGAAAGAATATATTGAAGAGAAACGGCTTAAAAAAGGTTTGGTGCATATTACTGTACCAGGCAAATCGTCGGCGGTTATGATATTTATTAATGATGAATTACGTTTGGAGCGGGAATTTTTTGAAAAAATGAATCATCTGATTCCCAAATATGATGGAATGAGATTTACTGGCTGGACGACCGCGAGCGTAAAATCCTCAATGTTTAGTGTCAATGAAACATTAATGGTCGAGAATGGAACCCTCATACTTGATTCTGTTCAGAGTGTCTATTTTGTGGAATTTCAAGGTCCGGGAAAAAGGAGCTTTTTTATAAATAGTATGGGAAATGAACTCATGGAGAATGAAGTTGCCCAGGTTCCAGAAATGCTTGAAGAACAGTTTCAGATTTATCAGGATAAAAAAGAGGAAGAAGCTAGAATAATCGAAGAAATGCGTCGGGAATGGCGGGAAAGTCATCCTGAATTAAATTGAATCAGAGCATATAGAGCAGTTTTAAATTTGAATTCAGAAAGGATAAATAATGAGTTGGGAATGGCTGGATGAGACGAAGATCATAAAAAAATGTGAATATACTGATTTTACGAATTTGGAAATGATAGTCCCTGAAAATGTAGAATCATTTTTTTCAGGTAATGGCGATCGCTTAGAATTTTCATTTAATGGCAGAGAATTTCCAATCTATATACGCAAAGAATCTTCGAGAATGGAGCTAAAACTGAGTAAAGTTATGGTTCGAAAACTTGCTGAGGATTTTCCAGAGTATGAAACGTTTTTTGTGAAAGAAAATAATAATGTGCCTAAACTGTTGTTTGCAAAAAATGACGATAAAATATTTTTATCACTAGTAAAAGATGAGGAAAAACTGAAAGTTGACCACTTCAATGATCAGCTTGGTGATGATATTCCGGCTGGTCCAGCGGGGAATGGTTTAAGTCGAAAATTGAAAGAATGGATTGATGAATATCCTAACTTTTATCCGCGCGATTTTCGGTTTTCTTTTAAAGAAGTTATAAGTGAAGAAATCCCAGAAATTATTACTACGATACCCGAATTTTATAATGGTGGTTTTCAGGTTCACGGTTTTGCCGGTGATAGTGAATGGGCTGAAATTCCATGGATCGCAGTTAAAAAAGAAAGTGATCTGGATAGTGGTTTAAGTCTGGTTTATTGCCTGGCAAAAGACAGTCAGATTCTTTATCTGGCTATTCTTTACAAGGAAGATGGAGCAGGCGTTGGGAGTTTGTCTGAACGTGTTTCAGAATTACGTGAAAAAGTACCCAAAAATGGAGTTAAAAGCCAGAGAAATGAAATATATTTGGCTGATCCTTTGCTTGTTTCTGGTTTTGTCTATTATAAAGATTATGAAAATGATGTACCTGATGACGCAGCTCTGGTTAAAGATTTTCGAGATATGCTGGCGATTTATGAAGAAATCCTTGAGCGAAAGGATCAGCCGGTTCACAGCTCTCCAGTTGAGTTGCCGGTTGATGCGCCGGATGAAGATAAAAACATTAGCTCAGAGCTTGAATCAGATTTGTCAGATGGAAAAACACCTGAGGATAAGAATGACTTTTTAGATGAAAGCAACGATCGTAATGAGAGCGAAGAAAGTGATGTTGGTAAGGGTATTAATATTGATTTCGATGTGAGGCTGGATTCTGGGAAGGAAAAGAAAGTTTCGACTGAAAATGATAGTTCTGACCAGGTGCAAGAACCTGTAGAGTTGGTGATGGAAGAAGCTCAGATAGAAAAAGCAAATGCTGAGATACAAAAAGACAATTTCAATGAAGACAAGAATGAAGATGTAGAGGGCTTATCTTCAAATAAAGGTTTAGAATCTGAAAAAAAATTCGTTCAAGAAAGACCTGCAGCGTTTAATCAAAATACTTCTAAACGAAGGGAGCCTATGATGGAAAGGAAAATCCCTTCTGATCCAATTGATTTGGTACGCCATCTGCAACTTTCAGCTAAAAGTGAAAATAATTTTAAAATGCCGGTTCTTCTCCAGACTGTGATGGATAAAATGGGTGGCCGTGGTTTCTATTTTCCCGATCGGTTTATAGTGGACTACTATTTGTCTTTAAAGGCAAAACCTTTTTTGATTATCAGAGGCAGAGCTGGAACAGGAAAAACTAGTTTTCCCCGATTATTTGCTGAAGCGATTGGGGCCAGTTATGACAATGGCAGATATGAGCGCGTTCTTGTTTCGAAAGATTGGGAGGATGAAAAGCAGATTCTCCGAAGCTTTGACCAGCGAGGCAGTTTTATTGCGTCACCAATTGTAAGAATGATAAAGAAGGCCATGGATGATCCAGGTATGCCACATTTTTTAATGCTGGATGAAATGGATCAGGCCAAAGATATGACTTGTTATCGACTACTGTTGGAAGGTATAAACGGTCGTGATGAAGCGCTTCTTGAGCGTGATGACTTTTTATCTGATAACGGAGCATATCGGGAGTTTGGTGGCCTGATATTTCCCGATAACTTATATATTATTGGTTCACTCAGAGATCCTCAGCGTTGCAGTGCAGCACTATTAGATAGCGGTAATCTGCTTGAAATGCCGGAAGTGGCCATTAACGCGTTTCCCACTGGCGGTGAAATAAGAGATGACAGGATCTGGAGTAATCAGCAGTTTAAAATGAACAGTCCAATTCCAAGGTTGCCTGAAATTATTGAAAAGCTGATGGTCTCACTCACAACGATTCAAGATCTGCTACTGGATTATCGCACTGGAATGGGCTATCGTCAGAAAAACGAAGTGCTTGCTTTTGGAATTAACAGTGGAATCGAAGAATTATTTTCTGAAGCAGATTGTATTGATTTGGCCTTGACGCAGCGGTTGATACCGTGGGTTGAAGAGGAAAATCAGGTCGGTGAAGTTTTTTTTAGAGAATTATGCCTTTTGGCTGTTAATGGTAAACCTACTTTTGAAGAGGCAATCAAAAGTAATTTGCTTGGATTATCAGAGGATGATTTCTACGTAGTCATGAAATACTGGGAAGAAAATCATTATTTTATTTGGCCGAAAACAGCTTCTTATCTGATAAAGCGAAATAAAAAATAAAATAAAAGAGCATTTTGTAGGCTGTTCAAAAAACTTTGAGGCGCTGTAAGATGCTCTTTTTAATAACATTTGATATTGGGTTTGAAGTGGAAGGCGGAGGAAAGAAAAGATATTTAGGATTAACTGTTAATTGCATCGGGGAGCTGATCGGAGACGACATTAATTAACTCCTTGATCAATTCCTGTCGTCTTAAGATGCCGATGAATACGCCTTGATCATCGATGACCGGAATAAAATTTTGACTGACTGCAAGGGCAACTAGTCTGTCAAAATTTTCATTAATTCGTGCTACTTCGGTTTTAGTCTTAAATTCAATATCCTTAATTTCAAAGGTATCCAAGTTGATTTCCGGGTGTGTGATACTTAGAGAAAGCACTCGCAGAAGATCGCCTTCACAGATGGTTCCCACATACTGTCCTTTTTTATTAATGACTGGTAAGGCAGTGTAATTCGTCAGTACAAACATATTATAGGCCTGTTGATAGGAATCAGTACTGTTTAAAAAGACGGTATTACTTTTAGGTAGTAAGTGAAAGAGGTGATTTTTCATAGGGACTCCTTATATCGGGATTTAACTGAATTTTAACATGGATGTAAACGAAAAACCTTAATGGAAAATTAATCGTTATATTATCTTTGTTAATCTTTGGAAAAAATCGGCATTTCTATTTCACTGTGAAAGAATGTTGGTGTATAATTATATTATTACAAATCGGAGTGATGGAAATGGAAGCACTTTTAATTAATTTACAATCAAGGATTACAATTTCAAGTATCATCGAAGTTATCATTATTTCCTTTATGATTTTTCAGTTGTTGATCTATATACGTGGAACACAAGCCGAGCAGATTTTTAAAGGTCTGGTTATTCTACTTATTTTGGCACCAATCAGTTCCTTGCTGGGATTTACAACATTGAATCTGGTAATAACAAGTGCCTTTACATGGGCATTTATTTTTGTTGTCGTGGTATTTCAGTCAGA
Source organism: Eubacteriaceae bacterium ES3 (assembly GCA_030586155.1). Taxonomy (NCBI): domain Bacteria; kingdom Bacillati; phylum Bacillota; class Clostridia; order Eubacteriales; family Eubacteriaceae; species Eubacteriaceae bacterium ES3. The sequence continues at coordinate 854,974 of CP130741.1, forward strand.
GTTTCGAACTGCGCTTGAACATTTAGGTAATAATCGTTTTTTTAAGAACGTGCTTAAAAAACCGACTGAAGACCATTTAGAAAAAGATGTATCGAAAATAATGAAGGCAGTTGACAATCTCTCAAAGGAAAGGGTTGGGGCTTTGATCGTGCTGGAGAAAAATACCGGCCTGAATAATATTATTAATACTGGTATAGAACTTGATGCCAGTATCAGTGATCAGCTACTGGAAAATATTTTCACACCCAATCGACCGCTTCATGATGGCGCAGTAATTATCAATTTACCATCCCGTCGAATCAGAGCTGCAGGTTGTCTTTTACCTTTATCAGAGAACCGAAATTTAGGCAGTGAATTGGGAACACGGCATCGAGCAGGTTTGGGAATTTCGGAGAAATCAGATGCTATTGTTATTATCGTATCTGAGGAGACAGGAAAAATCTCGTACACATCCAGAGGAACTTTATTTCATGATGTAATTCTGGAAGTAATGGAACAGATTATTCTAGAAAACTTTGCGATCAGTGAAGAAGAGACAACGACTGGGCGAATCAGTAAAATCTGGGGGAAATTTGATGGAAAAGAAAAGAATTCCGATTCATGATCGAATTGTTAGACTGATACTTTCAATTGTGTTGGCAATGACCTTATGGTTTACGGTCAATGGAGACTCTGATATGCTTATCACTCAGGATTACAACAGTATTCCAATTACCCTTGCAAATCAGGATACTCTATCTGCCAAAAATCTTGTGCTGGCTGAGGATAAGAGTTACTATCTTAATTTAAAGATTAGAGGAACAGACCGAAACTTAAGAAATATTGACATCGGTGAAGTGCGGGCAGAGGTAGATCTAAGTGATATTACTGAAAAAGGCACCTATGAACTGGAAATAGCGGTCAAAGGGCTACCTAACACGGTGATTATAAGCAGTATGAATCCAACAACACTTTTAATTGAAGTGGACAGTATTATCAAAGAGAACCATGAAGTGGTTATCAAAACTGAAGGAAAGCCGGCCAACGAACGTTCAGTGATTGCGACAACGGTGGAAGAGACTGTCGAGGTTGAAGGGCCAGAAGAAGAATTGGCTAGAATCGATAGAATACAGGGAACGGTTAACGTAAATGGTCTGGAAGAGGATGCGGTCCGTTATGTTCAAGTGTCTGCGTATGACACAGATGGCAATGTCATACAGGATGTGGAGGTAGTTCCAGATGTTGTAACGGCTGACATCGTTTTAGGCCAGTCTAAAACAGTTGGCGTAATTCCGGCAACTTCAGGAAGCCCGGCTGACGGCTATATTGCAACAGATATAACCGTCGAACCATCACGAATATCGATCGGAGCAAAACAGGATTTACTTGATAGTATTGAGAATATTTCAATTAGTTCCATTGATTTAAGTGGACAGAGTCAGACTTTTACCCAGGAGGTTGATCTTGAATTACCCGAAGGAGCCTATTTTTTGGATGGTAATGGAAAGGTTCGGGTAACCGTCAATATTGAAACACCGGTTGAAAAATCATTGACCATCGAAAATATTGAGACCAGAAATTTGGGAGCAGGCTTAATTGTGTCAAAAGTCAGAGATACAAACGCAGTGGTTAAGCTTGAAGGAGATGACAATGTTATCAATAGTATCCTTGCTTCTCAGGTCGAAGTATATGTCGATTGCAGTGGTTTAGCTGCGGGTACTTATGAACTGCCTGTTCAAACGAATCTATCAGAGGCAATTGTAAAGTCAATTACACCAGAAACGACAACAGTGACGATTGAATAGGAAACATTTTCCTGGCAGTAAAAAATTTCCTGAAAATTTCTATTCTGCTTCTTGCTTTTGATAATATTTTAACATATAATAGCAGGAAGTAATTTTTATTACGCACACACCAAAAGTTTAAGGAGGAAATTTTACGTGAAAAGAGTTTATAATTTTTCTGCTGGGCCGTCTGCCTTGCCAATCGAGGTTTTACAAAAAGCTTCGGAAGAAATGGTATCATATGGAGATTCGGGAATGTCCGTTATGGAGATGAGCCATCGTTCGTCCTTCTTTACAGATATTTTAGAGGAAGCAAAATCTTTATTTAAAGAATTGATGAATATCCCTGACAACTATGAGATTCTGTTTTTACAGGGAGGGGCATCGACACAGTTTTCTATGATCCCCTTGAATCTTTTGAACAATTCCAATAAAGCTGATTTTATTCTAACAGGAAGCTGGGCTAAAAAAGCCTATTCTGAAGCAAAGCGTTATGGTGAAGCAAAGGTGATTGCTTCGTCTGAAGACAAAACTTTTTCATATATCCCCAAAGTTGACAAAAAAGACTTTACAGCAGATGCGGATTATTTCCATATTTGTGTTAATAATACAATTTATGGTACTCGTTTCAAACCCGACAGCTTACCGGAAACAGGTAATGTGCCACTAGTTGGTGATATGTCATCAAACATTCTGTCAGAAGCTTACGACGTGAGTAAATTTGGTATTATCTATGCAGGTGCGCAAAAGAATATGGGGCCATCCGGAGTGACCGTTGTTGTTGTTAGAAAGGATCTAATTGGCAAAGAAAAAGATTTTACGCCAACAATGCTAAAATATTCTGTTCATGCAGACAATAACTCCTGCTATAATACACCGCCATGCTACAGCATTTATATTTGTAAGCTTGTTTATGAATGGGTGAAAAACCTTGGTGGGATTGCAGCAATGGAAGCGATCAATAAAGAAAAATCACAGAAATTATATGATTTCATCGATAATAGTCAATTGTTCAAAGGGACTGTTGTACCAGAAGATCGTTCTTTGATGAATGTACCATTTATTACCGGTTCTGATGAATTGGATGCGCTTTTTGTTAAAGAGAGTAAAAAAGCAGGAATGGAAAATCTTAAAGGTCATCGTAGTGTTGGTGGTATGCGTGCCAGCATCTACAATGCTATGCCAATGGCAGGCATTGATACGTTAATAGAATTTATGAAAAAGTTCGAGCAGGAAAATGCATAGCATTCAGGAAAGGAAATCACTGTGATATATAAAGTACAAACACTTAATAACATTTCTAAAAAGGGCCTAAAGTTATTAGGCGAAAATTATACAGTAGCAGATCAGCCGGAAAATCCGGATGCAATTTTGGTCAGAAGTTTTAAAATGCACGATATGGAAATTCCTAGTAGTGTTAAATTTGTTGGTCGGGCTGGAGCTGGCGTAAATAATATTCCTCTTGATAAATGTGCCGAACAGGGGATTGTCGTCTGCAACTCTCCCGGAGCAAATGCAAATGCTGTCAAAGAGCTGGTAGCAACTGGAATGCTCATTTCTTCAAGAAAAGTAGTTGATGGTATCGAATGGGCTAAAACCCTTGAAGATAAAGGGACGGAAGTTGGTGCTTTGGTAGAAAAGGGCAAAAGCAACTATGTTGGTCCAGAGTTATATGGTAAAAAAATGGGTATCATTGGATTGGGTGCAATTGGAGTTCTAGTTGCCAATATGGCGGTTGATTTTGGAATGAAAGTTGTAGGTTACGATCCTTTTATTTCTATCGATAACGCATGGGGTTTAAGTCGAAAAGTCAAACGTGCCAACAGCAAGGAAGAAGTATTCAAAAACTGTGATTATATTTCTTTACATATTCCTTTTATGGAGCAAACTAAAGATTTTGTAGATACAGCTTTATTGCAGGATACTAAAGAGGGATTACGCCTGTTAAACTTTGCTCGAGGTGGGCTGGTCAATTCAGATGCACTGGAAAAAGCGATTGAAGATGGGATTGTTGGACAATATGTTACTGATTTCCCAGATGAACGAACATTGAAAATGAAAAATGTTATCAATATTCCACATCTAGGAGCCTCAACTCCTGAAAGTGAAGAAAACTGTGCTGAGATGGCAATTAATTCCATGAAGGAATATCTGGAAAACGGCAATATTATTAACTCAGTCAATTATCCAGACTGTGATCTGGGAATTTGTGAAACTGAAAATCGCTTAACGATTAATCACGCAAATGTTCCTAATATGATTGGTCAGATTACTAAAGTTTTAGCTGACCATAATATCAACATTGCGGTAATGACTAATAAACACCGAAATAGCTGGGCTTACACCATGATTGATGTCGACAGCAATCTGGGTGAAAATGTTAAAACAGCGCTGGAAGCCATTGAAGGCGTTGCTCGCGTTCGCATCATTAAATAGCAGAATTCGGCGAAGTGGCTAATGGAAATTGGTCACTTCTTTTTTCAAATAAGAAGATAAATTTTGGAGGAAAAAATGGCAACTATAAAACCTTTTAAAGCAGTCAGACCATTTCCGGAGAAGGCAGCGGATGTTGCTGCATTACCATACGATGTATATAACCGGAAAGAGGCAGCTGAAGTGGTTCGTGGGAAGTATGATTCATTTCTGCGAGTGGATCGACCGGAATCTACATTAGATGAGCGTATGAAAATAGATGATCCTTTTGTCTATGAAACAGCAAGAAAAAACCTTGAAAAACTGTTTCATCGTAACGCCTTGACTCAGGATACAACAGATTGTCTCTATATTTACGAACTGATCATGAATGGCCGAAGTCAGGTCGGTTTGGTGGTTTGTACATCTATAGACGAATATCTGGATAATACTATTAAAAAACACGAACTGACTCGAGCTGATAAAGAAAAAGATCGAATCAACCACGTAGACGCCTGTGATGCAAATACCGGACCGATCTTTTTAACTTATCGGGCAAAACAGAAGATTAATGAAACGATTGATCAGTGGCGGGCCGAAAAGGAGCCTGTTTATGATTTTGTTGCCGATGACGGTGTTACCCATCGTTGCTGGGTTATTGAAGATGAAGCGGTAATCAAAAATCTTCAAGAGGCTTTTAAAACGGTTGACAGCCTTTATATTGCAGATGGACATCATCGTACAGCTTCGGCTGCAAAAGTGGGTATGATGCGTCGTGAAGCTAATCCAGGCTATACAGGAGAAGAAGAGTTTAACTATTTTCTATCTGTTCTGTTCCCTGATGAACAATTGTACATTATGGACTATAATCGAGTTGTTAAAGATTTGAACGGGATGACAGTTGCAGACCTTTTAGATAGACTCTCTGAAAAATTTGATGTTGAGATGAAAGATGAACCAGTATCACCGCCTAGTAAAGGTACTTTTGGTTTATTTGTTGATAATAAGTGGTATCTGTTAAAAGTAAAAGATGGTGCTTATGATCCTGAAGATCCGGTTAAATCATTAGACGTAGCAATTCTGCAGGATAATATTTTAGTACCTATTCTGGGGATCGGAGATATTCGCACTGATAAGCGAATCGACTTTGTCGGTGGTATTAGAGGTCTTAAAGAATTGGAACGCCGGGTAAGTGAAGACATGGAGCTGGCTATTTCCATGTATCCAACCTCAATTGAGGAATTGATGAATATCGCGGATGCGAATCTGATAATGCCTCCAAAATCCACCTGGTTTGAACCTAAATTGCGAAGTGGATTGTTTATCCATAAACTTTCATAAAAAATGCCCCGTAAGGGGCATTTTTTATTTATAATAGGGGAGAAAAAAGTCGGGAAATAGATTCCTTAATTTTGATGATCTTTCCGCGGTGGTTATATTTCTCGCGATCGTAATAGGTGCAATACCTGAGATCTTCAACAAAGTGTTTTTTTAACTGGGTAGCAACATTACGATCATAGACAAAAGCGTTGGTTTCAAAATTTAGACCAAAACTCCGAATGTCGAAGTTGCACGAGCCAACTGAGCAAACGGAATCATCGACAACAATGGTTTTAGCGTGTAAGAAGCCCTTATCATAGATATAGATTTTGGCGCCATAGCTGATCAGCTCCCCAACGTAAGCCAGTGTTGCCCAATAGATAAAAATATGATCAGGTTTGTTAGGAATCATTATTCTGACATCAATATTTGATAAAAGGGCAATACGCAAAGCTTCCATAATACTTTCATCAGGGACGAAGTAGGGCGTTTGAATCAGAACATAGCTTTGGGCATTTGTGATCAGGCGGACAAAACCCTGTTTGATTTGCTGATTGATTTTATCCGGCCCACTTGAGACAATCTGAATACCACATCCATTTTTGGGAGTGGTAGCAGGGAGATAGCGACTTAGGTTTGCGTCATCAATAATAAGTTCTTCACTTGAAGAAGCTCTCCAGTCCATTAAAAATCGAAGTTGAAGTTCGTGAGTGGCAGAACCCGTGATTTTAAGATGCGTATCTCGCCAGTATCCCATATTTTTATTTTCACCCAGATATTCTGTACCAACATTAAAACCACCAACAAAACCAATTGTTCCGTCAATGACAACAATTTTTCGATGGTTGCGATAATTTACTCGGAAATTGAGAATACGAAAACGCGACGGAAAGAACTCGCCAACTTTTCCTCCGGCTGAGATAAAGCGGTTGAGTACCTGACGTGATAGATATCGGCCGCCCATGGCATCAAATAATAATCGGACCTCAACGCCTTCTAAGGCTTTACGGGTTAGAATGTCCATCATTTTCAAAGCCAGAGAATCGTTTTTAATAATGTAATATTCAACATGAATATGTTCTTTAGCAGATTCCATGGCATGAAATAGCGCATCAAATTTTTTATAACCATCAATATAAATATCGACCGAGTTGTTTTTTGTATAGAGGGCTTCACTGACATTAAGATGAAATTGAATGGTTTCACGATAGCGTTCGACAGGGCTGTCGGGATCAATAACCGGCATCTTAAGGATCGAGCGGCGTTGCTTCTTTAAAACTTCATGATAGCGAATCATTTCCGGGGTGTTATATTTATAGATTTTTTGTTTGGTCAAATTCTGAGAAAAGAAAAGGTAAAAAATAAAGCCCAATATAGGAATGATCCAAAGAAACAGAAGCCAGGCGTAAGTACTTTGAGGGTTTTTTCGTTCCAAAAAAATGATGGTAAAAGTTAAGATTGTATTAATAATGAAAAATAGTGTTGAGATAACGGCGGGAACCCCAAATAGCATGGTAAACCTCCTGGTAATTTTTAATCTCTTGATTATATCATAAATCAGTATAGGAGAGTGATTGAAAAATAAACTTGACAAAAATGAGGAAATAAAATTATAATATTATGTCTCAGGTTTGTGGTTGAAAGTCGATGCCAGATGCAGGCGAAGCGATCCACGTAAGACAATTCAAAAGCGAATTGTTGATCATGGTGCGTCTTAGAAGTAAGTCCAGCCGGTTTATCCGAGAGAAGGAGTTGTGAAGCAGAAACTGAGCTAAACTTCCAGCTGGCGAGTGTGGGGGAAAAGACCAGGTCAACTGAGACAGTTTTTGTTGACAATTTGTGACAATAATTTGACACAAAATATTTTGACTAAATAAGGTTATGATGGGTATAATGAATATAAGCTAAACACTCGTTGCTTAGCTGTAATCGTATAAGGCTTGCCTGTTGAAAGGAGTTGTCATTATGAAATTTACAATTTACGGGAAAAATATGCACGTGTCTGAAGGGTTAAAGGAAACCCTGAAGAAAAAGTTCACCAAGTTTGATCGTTATTTTAATCAGGACACAGAGGTATATGCGACCTTTAGTAAAGAAAAGAACTTTCAGATGCTAGAAGTCACCATTCCAGTCGGAAAAACCATCTTAAGAGCAGAAGAAAAGTCTGAAGATATGGTTACAGCCATCGAAGAAGTTGTCAATAAACTTGAAGGACAATTAAGAAAGCACAAAACTAAGTTACAAAAAAGAAATCAGGAAGAATCGATTAAGTTCAACCTGGAAAGTATTGTCGAAGATGTCGAAGAGCCGTTTGAGCCCAAAGTGGTCAGATCCAAGAAATTTGCTGTAAAGCCTATGACTGTTGACGAAGCAACACTTCAGATGGAATTGTTGGGACATGATTTCTTTGTTTTTCTAAATGGCGATACTGATGATGTTAATGTTGTATACATGAGAAAAGACGGTAATTATGGTCTAATTGAACCGACTTTCTAATGAAAAAAATCTGGAATAGTAAATATATTGTGGTTTAGAAATGAAACCCAATATGATGAAGGCAATCATCAGCAACTCAGGCTCGCCTGAATTGGGTGGTTGCCTTTTCTGATTAATAAATATGAGGGCTTGATAATATATAGAAAAGCGTAAATATTAAAAAATTAATTGTCTAAATGGAGCAAAAGTTTTGACAGAACATTTCTTTTGCATTAAAATAGATCTATATAATGGAATTTGAGCGTTTAAAAACTTTCATTTGTATATGTGCAGATAACAAACCAGGAATCAAATAAAGTGTGGGGTTGAAAAAATATGCTTATATTAATTGCTATTGTTTTAGGTTTATTAATTGGAATTATTCGTAAAGGTAGCTTTAAGGGATTGAGCGCGCGAAGGATCTCGCTGTTGCCGATCGGGATAATTGGCGGAATTTTGCAATTGTTTTTGCATTTTTATATGTACACGGGTGGAATTGGACTGATTGATCCTTATATCGAAATCGTGAATTTTGCAAGTTATATATTGGTATTGGTAATGCTGGTATTTAACCTGGATGACTTTTGGGTAATTTTAATGGCTTTAGGGATCACAGCAAACTTTGTGGTAATCTTTATCAATGGCGGTCATATGCCGGTTTCTGAGGCGGTCATGGGACTGTTGCCGACGGATTTCGCTCAGCAGATTACAGATGGAATTAATCCTATTTTTACTGTTACCCAAGAAACAACGCTACTTGGTTTTCTAGGTGTCATTATTCCGCTGCCGATACCATTTTTACCTCAGATCATGAGTTTGTATGGTGCAGTTGCCGGAATCAGCCCTGGAAGTATTGTAGCGTTACTGGGGTTAAGTGGTTATATTCAGTATATGATGATGAAAAAGGGTTCTATCATATCTGATAAAAATATGGACTATCTTGATGATGAAGGAATCTTTGGAGATGATGAGGGGGCCTTTGAAGGTCGGGTTTCTTTAAATGAACGGGAAGATGACCAGTACGATGAGGATGAAGAATTTTCCATGGAACTTGACGGAACCGGAGCGATTCATGGGGATATTCAAGAAGATGATTACCGATTTGAAGCTGATGATGAAATTGAAGCATATCCAGAATCATATGACATGAATCTTGAAAAAGGAAACTCAAATTCAGCCGAAACGCGTGTAATACCAGCTTCGGTAGATGCAACTCAAAGACTGGAAATAGGTACAGAGACAGAAGAAATCCTGGTTGTAGATATGGATAACGATGAATTCGCTGCGGCGACAAAGGTCCTTGAACCGATTGAAGATGGAAGTACAAAAGTGTTAGGAAACATCCAGGAAGCTGGAACTTTTGTGAAAAAGACGAGAAGCCGCGAGATGAATACAGAGGATATGGAAGAAATACTTAACAGTGACGAAGCTGGCTTCTTCGAGAAAAAATACTATGAAGAAAAATTGGCGATGGAAAAAGAGCGTTTGGAACTGGAAGCTAGAGAACGTGAATTATCTAGAGTTGCCCAATCTATGCTTGATGCCAATGTACCGCCGCGGGATATACCCGAAACAGATCTGAGAATTGTTGAGAGTCTTCGTCTCTCTGACCAGGAACAACCTTTTGTCCTTCGAAGTGAGAAAAATCCGTACCAGACCAAGAAGTTCTCTGAGCACTATGAAGATGAGGAAGAATTCAGTGAAGGTGAAATGCTGAGTGTCTGGCAGAGACTTAATCAGGAAGATGAAAAGAAAAAAGCCCAACGACGCAAGCAGGTTATCCGTCAAAGCAATATAGATTCTGAGACTTATTTAAAGCCCAGCATTGGCGATGATGAAGGAATATCTTTTAAGGAAATTGAAGATGCAACTAAATTTTCCATCAAAAAAGCTTTTGATGATGAGAATGGAGAAGATGATATAACTCAACCAGAGGAAATTGATCAGGCAGATGAGACGGCAGTAGAACGAAAGAGAGCCGGATATGAGCTGGTTAAGTTGCAACTAGATGGTAAAGAAGTCGAGTTCTGGCGAAAGAAAAAAGAAGGAGAAACGCAAGAGTAAAGCGTTTGGATGATAAGTCTTACTGAAAGTATCTGGATTCCAGATGCCTCAGTAAGACTTTTTGCATATGCAAAAGATGACTGTCAGATTTTTGAACGTATTTTTAGAACTATAGTTTGTTTTTAGTTATGACATGGTTAAATATTGAGTTTTTGAAGAAAGATTTAAGAGACTATGGTATAATAAAGTTTAGTGATTTTATGAGAATTTGAGATAGGAGTGAGGATTTTGGGATTATTAGAACAAATCTTTGATAGCAGTAAAAAAGAAATAAAGCGACTACAGAAAAAGGTTGATGAAGTTATAGCGCTAGAGAATAAATTCAAGTCTATGAGTGATGATGACCTGAAAAATCAGACAGCTTTGTTTAGAGAACGTCTGGAAAGTGGCGAAAGTCTTGATGATATATTGGTAGAAGCTTTTGCGACCGTACGTGAAGCAGGAGATCGGGTTCTGGGGATGCGACATTTCCCGGTACAATTACTTGGTGGTATGGTACTTCATGAAGGTAACATTGCGGAAATGAAAACTGGTGAAGGGAAGACATTGGTTTCTACTTTACCAGCTTATTTAAATGCGCTGGATGGTCGTGGCGTTTACATTGTGACCGTTAATGATTATCTGGCCAAGCGTGACAGCGAATGGATGGGACAGATACATGAATTTCTGGGTTTATCTGTCGGATTAGTTGTACATGGATTATCTTTCCAGGAAAAAATTGATGCTTACGGCTGCGATATAGTTTACGGAACGAATAACGAATTTGGCTTCGATTATTTGCGTGATAATATGGCATCTACCAAAGCCCAGCAGGTTCAGCGCCAGCTTAACTTTGCCATAATTGATGAGGTAGATTCAGTGCTGGTTGATGAAGCCAGAACGCCTTTAATCATTTCAGGAAGCGGAGATAAGAGTACAAAGCTTTATGACCTGGCTAATGGATTTGCCCGAACTCTACGTGAAAGTGATTTTGAAAAAGACGAGAAAGCCAAGTCGGTTATGCTTACCGATGAAGGGGTTATAAAGGCTGAACGCTATTTTAACTTGACGAATCTGGCAGACGTTGAAAATATGGAAATCTCTCATCATATTAATCAGGCAATGCACGCTAATGTCTTGATGTTTAAAGATCGGGATTATGTGGTCAAAGATGGGGAGATCATCATTGTCGACGAGTTTACCGGTCGTTTGATGCCTGGAAGACGTTATTCAAACGGTTTGCACCAGGCCATTGAAGCTAAAGAAAAGGTAAAAGTCAATCGCGAATCAAAAACCTTGGCAACAGTTACCTTCCAGAATTATTTTAGAATGTTTAAAAAACTCTCGGGAATGACCGGGACTGCTAAAACAGAAGAAAATGAATTTCAGACAATCTATAATCTTAATGTCGTTTCAATTCCAACCAATCGCCCGCTTGCCAGAAAGGATTTAAATGATCTGGTTTATAAATCTGAGAAGGGAAAGTTCCAGGCAGTTACGGAGGAAGTAAAACAGCGTCATGCGACAGGACAACCAATATTGATTGGTACGATATCAATTGAAAAATCTGAACTTTTGAGCGGATTTCTTAAAAGATCTGGAATCAGGCATAATGTCCTTAATGCTAAATATTTAGAGAAAGAAGCTGAAATTGTCGCCAATGCCGGGCAGATGAATGCAGTAACAATTTCAACGAATATGGCTGGTCGTGGTACCGATATAGTATTGGGTGAAGGTGTTAAAGAAGTAGGGGGACTACATATTCTGGGAACCGAACGTCATGAGAGTCGCCGTATTGATAATCAGCTTCGGGGACGTGCAGGACGACAAGGTGATCCCGGTTCCTCACAGTTTTTTGTCTCACTAGAGGATGATTTGATGCGGGTATTTGGATCTGAAAAAATTCAGAGCCTGATTGACACGATTGGCATGGAAGAAGATGTGCCAATTGAAAATAAAATGCTGACAAAAGGGATCGAGAATGCTCAGAAACGAGTGGAAGGTCGCAACTTTGATATTCGAAAACATGTTCTCCAGTATGATAATGTCATGAACCGTCAGCGTGAAATTATTTATCAGCAGCGACAGGAAGTGATTGACGGAAAAGACGTCGAGGCCGAAATTCTTGATATGACAAAAACGGTGGTTGAAGCATATGTGAATATGTATACGGGAGAAGGCAACTATTATGACGACTGGGATTTGGAAGGATTAAAACGACATATTGAAGCGAGTGTTTTAGTTAAGAATACAGTTGACTTGCCGGAAAAACCAGAAAGCCGTGAGATATTAACAGAAACTGTCCTTAAAAAATGTGATGAAGTTCTAAAAGAAAAACGAGAAACCATTGGGGAAGACCAGCTTCAGAATATCGAAAGAGCTATTCTTTTAAGAAGTGTTGACTCAGCCTGGATGGAGCACATTGATAATATGGACCACCTTAAGCAGGGGATTGGTTTGCGTGCCTATGGACAAACGGATCCGGTTAAAGCATATACAAAAGAAGGGTTTGATCTTTTTGACGATATGGTCATGCAAATTCAGGAGAATACTGTTAGATATCTGTACAGTTTAGAGATTAAGACGGCGCCTAAAGAAGAAAAGGCTGTAGATTTTTCGGAAATGAAGACTAATGAATCCCAGATAGAAGGCAACACTCAGGGAGAGCAACGAAAAGCGAATAAAGTTGGGCGAAATGATCCATGCCCTTGTGGAAGCGGTAAAAAATATAAAAAATGCTGTGGTGCTTAAAATAGCTCGAATTATAAATTTCAAGATAAAATTATTTAATTTCAAATATAAATTGACTTGTGCAAACTGCTTAAAGTTTGCTTCGTTTTAAGATGAAAGGATGTGAGAATGATATGGATTTATATGAAGATAAATTATTAATCCAATCAATGGAAAAAAAACTGACAGAACTGGGGAACTCTCTTTGACTTACCAACCTTAAAAGAACGAATCGGGACGCTCGAAGAGGCCACTGAACAGGCTGATTTCTGGAATGACCAGAAACAGGCTCAGGTTGTTTTAAAAGAATTGAAAATTCTAAAAATGAAGACCGATCATTTCGATGCGCTTTCAGAAGAGCTGGATGATATTCAGGTAATGGTTGAGCTTATTGAAGCCGGAGAAGAGTTTGATGAATTTTCAGACAACCTAAAAAAACTTAGTGAAAAAATTGAGTCCTTTCATATTGAGACCATTCTTTCAGGCGAATTTGATAGCAATAATGCAATCATTTCCCTACACCCTGGCGCAGGTGGGACTGAATCTCAGGATTGGGCTGAGATGCTATTGAGAATGTACACCCGATGGGCTGAGAAAAAAGGCTATAAAGTAAAGACTCTTGATTTGCAGCCAGGAGATGTTGCCGGAATTAAGAGTGTTACATTAATGATCGAAGGAATCAATGCATATGGTTATTTGAAAACCGAAAGAGGGGTTCACCGGCTGGTCCGAATCTCGCCCTTTGATTCATCTGGAAGACGCCACACTTCATTTGCTTCATTAGATGTGGTTCCAGAAGTTGACGATTCAGTAGAAATTGAAATTAAACCAGACGATTTGCGAATCGACACTTATCGAGCCAGTGGTGCCGGCGGACAGCATGTTAATAAGACTGAATCAGCCGTGCGTATTACCCACTTGCCGACGGGTGTGGTTGTACAGTGCCAGAATGAACGTTCGCAGCATCAGAATAAGGATGTTGCCATGAATATGCTTAAAGGTAAACTTGTTGAAATCATGGAACAGGAAAAAATGGAGCATATCGAGGATATCAAGGGAGACTACAGTCAAATCGCCTGGGGTAGCCAAATCCGTTCATATGTTTTTCACCCCTACAATATGGTCAAAGACCATCGGACGAATGTAGAAGTGGGCAATGTGCAAAGTGTAATGGATGGTGAATTGGATGCTTTTATGAATGCATATCTGAATTCAATTGTCGAGACAGCCAGCGGACAGACAAAGGAATAATGGTGGAGGATAATATGGCGAAAACCTATGCTCAAATAAATGAAAAAATTAAAAACGGTGATGCAGTAGTTGTAACTGCCGAAGAGGTTATTGATATTGTAAAAGAACGGGGTATAAAAGAAGCGGCTGATTATGTCGATGTTGTGACCACAGCTACTTTTGGCCCCATGTGTTCATCAGGTGCCTTTCTCAATTTCGGACATTCGGATCCAGCGATTCGAATGAGTGAAATTATGATTAATAATGTTGAAGCTTATGGCGGATTGGCTGCTGTCGATACTTATCTGGGAGCTACTCAACCCTCCTGTGATCAGGGCATTGAATATGGTGGCGCTCATGTTATTGAAGATCTGATAGCCAGAAAATCTGTCCATTTGGTCGCAAAATCTGCGGGAACAGACTGCTATCCACGGACAGAAATTGATACATGGGTGGATCTTGACGATTTGAACGAAGCCTATCTTTACAATCCCAGAAATGTTTATCAAAATTATAATGCCGCAATTAATACATCAGCTAAAAGAATTTACACCTATATGGGGATTTTAAAACCCAACATGGGAAATATCACTTACAGTACTTCAGGTCAGCTCAGTCCATTATTAAATGATCCCCTGCTGAGGACAATTGGAATGGGAACACGAATCTTTTTTGGTGGTGCACAAGGCTTTGTTTCCTGGATGGGTACTCAGTTTAATACTGCCTGCGCTCGAGATGAAAATGGTTTTCCGCAAACACCAGGTGCGACATTGGCGCTGATTGGCAACATGAAGGAAATGGATCCTCGCTATATTAGAGGTGCTGCTTATGAGAAATATGGCACGTCAATGTTTGTTGGCGTAGGAATTCCGATTCCAATCCTAGACGAAGAAATGATGAAGTTTGTGTCAGTGACCAATAAAGAGCTGACAACGAATATTATTGATTACAGTGTTCAGAGCAAGTCAAAACCAGTGATCAAAAGAGTAAGTTACGAAGAGTTACGCAGCGGAAGTGTTGATGTTTCTGGCAAGAAAATCAAGACTTCACCAATGTCAAGTCTAAAACGGGCTAGAGAAATTGCCGATGAATTAAAGGGCTGGATTGTCAATCAGCAGTTTTATCTGCAGGAGCCGATCATGCAATTTCCCATGGCCAATACAGTGAATGGACTGGAAATCAGAAAGGCGGAAAAATAATGGTAGTGAAAAAATTGTTATTATCTTTTCCTCAAGGTTCTGCTGGGGAACCCGTGGCGATGGAGCTGATTAAAACCTATCATCTGGATTTTAATATTTTAAAAGCCTTTATTGATGACAACGTAAAGGGGACACTACTTCTGGAAGTTCGTGGAGAAAATGAAAATATCGAAAAGGGAATGACATTTTTGAGAGAACATCAGGTTGGGGTTAGAGAAATTCAGTCTGTAATTGAAGTTGAGCATCAGCAATGCGTAGATTGTGGAGCCTGTACAGCGGTATGTTCAGTAGACGCTCTGGAAATGGATGAAAACTGGAATCTGGTTCATCATGAGGATAAATGTCTTGAGTGTATGCAGTGTGTTCAGGCCTGTCCGATGCGGGCAATTCGGGCTTTGATATAGCCATGATTTTTGAAGAACGAGTTTATCGCGAAGCAATGAAAGCTTCAGATCTTTCATATTTTCAGATTGAAGAAATGGAAACAGATCTTTATATAGGGATAGAGCCGCAGGCAGTGAATCCGGCTTTTATTAAAATGATTCATGAAGAAGTAATTAAACAGCGGTCAGCAATACTTGATTATGAAAAAAGAAATCCCGGTTTTGTCCATTCTTTGATTCCCGTACGTCAACGGGGAGCTGCAGCACCAATTGTCAGTGAAATGATTGAAGCGGCCCATAAGGCTGGTATTGGCCCTATGGGAGCAGTCGCCGGTGCTATGGCCAGGCAGATAGGGAAGATAATCAGTTTGAATTCTACCGAAGTAATTATTGAAAATGGCGGAGATATTTTTCTCCAGTCCGATAAGACAAGAAGGATTGCACTGTATACAAACAATGAACATTTTAAGAATTTGGGTTTGAAGATAAAACCATATTGGAAAGCTCTGGGAATTTGTACATCATCTGGAACGATGGGCCATTCATTGAGCTTTGGTAAAGCTGATTCAGTCACCGTAATCAGTGAAAATCCAGCGCTTGCTGATGCTGCGGCTACAGCCCTGGGTAATCGTATTGAAAAGATGGAAGACATCGAAAAAGGTCTTGAGTGGGCGAAAAATATCCCCGGAGTTCTGGGTGCTCTGATTATTATAGAAGATAAAATGGGGGCTTGGGGAAGAATTGAGTTGTGTTAGTTTTGGAGGATAGAATGAAAAATATTTTAAAATCGAAAAGACTTTATCTGGACGGAGCAATGGGAAGTATGTTGCAGGAACGCCTTCCCTCCATTGGCCTGATACCGGAAGAACTCAATATAACTCATCCGGAAGTGATTAGAGAGATACACCAGTCTTATTGTGATGCTGGGGCTAACATCATTTTATGCAGTACATTTGGTGCTAACCGTTATAAACTTAAAAAAAGTATTTATTCAGTAGCAGAAATCGTTGCAGCAGCAATGGAAAATGCCAGGGCGGTCAACCCCGATTTTGTCGGCCTGGATATCGGTCCAATTGGGGCTTTAATTGGTTCGCTTGGAGAAATAGATTTTGAACAGGCGGTTTCGATATTTAAAGAAGTGATAGAAGCCGGTCAGAAAGCTGGAGCCGACCTGATTGTGATTGAAACAATTACTGACATTTGCGAAGCCCGAGCCGCAGTCATAGCTGCCAGGGAAGTTTCAGATCTTCCGATTATGGTTTCAATGACTTATGAAGAAAATGGCAGAACTTTGACAGGAAGCGATCCTCTTACAGTGGTCAATATTCTGCAAGGGTTAGGAGTTGATGCCATTGGGATTAACTGTTCCACGGGACCTGACGGAATGATGCCTGTTATTAAAGAGATCCTTCAATATGCCAATATTCCAATTATGGTTGAACCCAATGCAGGAATGCCGAAAATTGTTGACGGTAAAACTGTTTATGATATTAATTCTGATCAGTTCGCACAATTTATGCGAGAGATTGCTCAATCAGGGGCAAGGATTCTAGGAGGCTGTTGTGGAACTACACCTGATCATATCAGAAAAATGGTCGCTGCAACAAAAGATTTAGCGATCGAGGATATACCTAAAGAGCGAATAACCGCAGTATCTTCTTCAAGCAGAACTGAGATTTTAGGAGAGGATGTTCTGATTATTGGAGAATCTATCAACCCGACAACAAATGAGGTCCTGAAGGAGTCACTTAAACAGGGACAGCTGAACATTGTTTCTGATCTGGCCATCAGTCAAAAAAAAGATGGAGCAATAATCCTGGATATAAACTTAGGTCTTCCTGGAATTGATGAGCAGAAAATGATGCAAAAAGCCGTAGAGACGATTTCTAAACTGGTAGACACGCCACTTCAGATAGACTCTTCCAACCCAGAAGTAATTGAAGCAGTTCTTCGATCATACCCCGGAAGAGCGATTATTAATTCGGTGAACGGGAAAAAGTCATCAATTGAAGCAATCCTGCCAATTGCTAAAAAATATGGAGCGCTTGTCTTGGGCTTAACAATGGATGATGCCGGAATTCCTGATTCGGTGGAGAAAAGACTGGAAATTGCTGATAAAATTATTAAATCAGGTCAGGAATATGGACTAGAGCATTCAGACTTTTTAATGGATTGTTTGGTTTTAACGGCTTCAGCTCAGCAAAATGAGGTTAAAGCAACCCTTGAAGCGGTTAGTGAAATCAGAAAATGCTACGGAATTCCAACCGTTTTGGGTGTCTCAAATATTTCATTTGGTTTACCGAATCGGGAACTCTTAAATAGGACGTTTTTGACGATGGCCTTAAATCATGGTTTGACTAACCCGATAATGAATCCAGGCGATCAGGAAATGATGGATACAGTCAGTGCTTTTAGAGCTTTGTGGGGTTATGATGGACAATGTATCGAATATGCCAATCAGTATAAAGAAGTTAAAGAGACTAGTATAAAGGTTAGCACCGAGAAATTAAGCCTTAGAATGATTATTGAAGAAGGACAGTCGGATAAGGCCAAAGAGGCTACTGAAAAACTTCTGGAATCTAAAGATCCGATGGACATTGTTAACGAGGATATCATACCTGGCCTGGATGCCGTTGGGGATGCCTTTGAAACAGGTGAAGTATTTTTGCCTCATCTGATGTTTGCAGCTGAAACAGCACAAAAAGCTTTTGAAGCGATCAAAGAAAAAATGGATCGCGAAGGCACAGTTCAGGTCAGTAAAGGTAAGATTATCCTGGCAACAGTTGAAGGGGATGTTCATGATATCGGAAAAAATATTTTAAAAGTCATTTTAGAAAATTATGGCTACACGGTGATAGATCTTGGTAAGGATGTCAAAGCAGACAGTATTTTATCTGCTGTTAAAAACGAACAGGTTTCTCTGGTAGGATTGAGTGCCCTGATGACAACAACAGTCAGAAGCATGAAGAGCATTATCGAGACCTTGCGAGATGAAGTTTCTGGAATCAGCATTATGGTTGGCGGTGCTGTTTTAACGCCGGACTATGCAAAGGAAATAGGTGCTGATTTTTATGGAAAAGATGCGCGTGAAGGCGCGATGATAGCCAGAAAAGTATTGTCAGATCAATAATAGTAAATTGCATTTCAAGTATCAAAATTTAGTAGAACCCACAATAAGCTTTGACTTCGATTCGAATATAATCTATAATGATTATAATATTTATACCAGAGAAAGCGGGGAACAAAATGAAAAAATGGCGATGTACAGTTTGTAATTATGTTCATACTGGGGATACTCCCCCGGATAAATGTCCTGTTTGTGGAGTTGGTCCTGAGAAATTTGTGCTGATTGATGAAGAAGCAGAGGCACCTGTTAAGAAAGAAAAAAAATGGCGATGCACAGTTTGCAACTATATTCATACTGGAGAGACGCCGCCTGATATTTGTCCGATTTGCGGAGTGGGACCGGATAAGTTTGTTCTGGTTGAGGAAAGCCCTGACGATCTGCCGGATGAAAAACGTGAAGCCATTCAGCAGCTGCTCTTTAATATTTCTTATGGTTTATATGTCGTTTCGTCAAAAAAAGAAGATAAACTCAATGCCATGGTTTCTAATACTTTTATTCAGGTAACCAACACTCCGCTTAAAGCCAGTGTCTGCCTGGGTAAAGGAACTTTAACGGCAGAATATGTACTTAAATCTGGGGTTTTTGGAGTATCCATAATGGGCAAAGAAAACCATGACCTGGTGAAACATTTTGGTTACCAAAGTGGTCGAGATGTTGATAAATTTAAGGATATGAGTTATGTTACCGGCGAAAAAACCGGCTGTCCTGGCCTTTTGAACTCGATTTGTTTTGTGGAATGCGAGGTCGAGCAGACCATTGATTTGGGCACGCATTATATGTTTATCGCAAAAGTATTGGAAGGTGATGCCTTTACTAAGGACGAACCCATGACCTATGCCTATTACCGGGCAACCCGATATTAAAAAATTAAGCCCCTGAATTGGCAGGGGCTTTTGTTTTACCCTCTGAATTGGCAGAGGGCTCTTGAGGAAATGGGGTTAAGGGTTTAACTTAACATTTATCCATGGTTCGGGTAGAGACAACATCTATACCCAGACCCAATAGATCTTTAATTACTACATCACCGGTTTTAACCGGAGCTTCAACAGATACTTTGTTAATGGCATCCATTGCTTCAAAAATTTTACCTTTGGGAATCGGCTCAGCAGTTTTAACCGGGAGGCGTGGTAGCATGGCATTTTTAATTACAACAGTCGTTGGAATTACGCGGGTAGGATTGGTCATTTCTGCAACAGCATATTTAGGACCGCGTTTACAGTTATTTCCAGTTACATCATAAGTGCCATCGGGTTTTTTCTCAACTGTCATCTGACATCCAATAGGACATACGATACAAGTCATTTCTTTTTTCATTTTTTTGCATCCTCCACTACAAAACGGATTTCTCCGTTAGGATATTTTTCCAACACATCTTTTGCGATTTTGAAGTTAACCATTTCTGCAGGCAATAATTTCTTTTCTTTTTTTGTGGCGATCAGATCATCCCCCAGATAGGCATTTACAACCTTATCTTTAAAGACCTGGCGGACCCGCATATAGAAGGTTACATTATCAGAAACATTTTTCATTGCAACGTTTTGGGGAACAACATAGCCGATACCATCGCCATTTGCAGTAGTAAAGTTGTTCTCACTGTCCAACTCACCTTTTATATACAATGAGGCACCTTTTCCGGCTAATACAGATTCCTCACTCACAAAGTCAACAAGGTCGTGGACGTGAACGACATTACCACAAGCAAATACACCGGGTGTAGATGTTTGGCGCAGCTCACCAACCACTGGTCCATTAGTGCGCCGGTCCATCTCGATTCCAGCATTACGGGTAATCTCATTTTCTGGAATGAGACCAACTGAAAGCAGGAGCGTGTCACATGATATATATTCATCTGTTCCGGGAATCGGTTTAAGTTTGTCATCGACCTGAGCGATGGTGACACCCTCAAGACGATCCTTTCCATGAATAAAAGTGATGGTATGGCTGAGTTTTAGTGGAATATCATAATCGTCCAGACACTGCACGATATTTCGTACCAGACCATTTGAATAAGGCATTAATTCACAGACTGCTTTTACATTTGCACCTTCTAAAGTCATCCGGCGAGCCATAATCAGGCCGATATCTCCAGAGCCAAGAATAACTACTTCTTTACCGGGCATATACCCTTCCATATTGATAAAGCGCTGAGCGGTACCGGCAGTAAAGACGCCTGCTGGTCTGTAACCGGGGATGCCAATAGCACCTGAAGTTCGCTCACGACATCCCATGGTCAAAATAACAGCCTTGGTTTCGATTGTCATATAACCGTTTTCTTCATTGATTACATGAATGACTTTCGTCTCACCCTGGTCTACCAGATCCAAAACCATGGTATTGAGAAAATAGGGAATGTCAAGGTCAATCGATTGTTTAATATATCGTTCGGCATATTCAGGGCCGGTTAGTTCTTCGTTAAAGGTATGAAGTCCAAAACCATTGTGGATGCACTGATTTAAAATTCCTCCCAGTTCACGGTCACGTTCTACGATCAGGACATCATTTGCACCGTCTTTCTTAGCTTCAACTGCAGCAGCCAGTCCAGCTGGACCGCCACCTAATATTACTACATCATAAATCATTTTTATACCTCCTCTGCAGCTGATTTTGTTTTTCCGGAAAGGATATAGGCAGAATTCTGCTGGTCATACATGATATCTTCCAGGGTGCAATTAAGTTCGCGTGCTAGTATTTCAACTACACGTGGTGAACAGAAACCACCCTGACAGCGTCCCATTCCAGCACGAGTTCGTTTTTTAACGGCTTTTACTGTACGAGCTCCTGCACTACGGTGAATGACATCGATAATTTCGCCTTCGGTGATTGTTTCACAGCGACAGATTACTTTTCCATATTTGGGGTCTTTCTTAATAACGGCTTCTTTTTCGGCATCATTCATTTCTTCGAAGCGTAAATGTTTTTTGACTTTGGGATTATAGTCCGGATTTTCTTCGATTTCAGGAAACATCGGGACAACAATCTCTTCTACGACATAGTGGGCAACAGCCGGAATCGAAGATAATCCCGGAGATTCATATCCGGCAACGTTGATAAAGCCTTTTACCGGAGATTCCTCGAGGATAAAATCACCATCAGTAGTTGTAAAGGAAGCCTTAACAGGAGTATTACGAAGGCCTGCATAAGATCTGATAATCTTGTTCATGGGGATTTCAGGTACATTCTTCAAGGCGTTTTGTTTAATGTAATCCAGTCTTTCACTGGTGGTTGCAATGTCACCCTTATCTACTGGTTCAGCATCGGGGCCGATTAGGAGATTGCCGTGAACTGTAGGAGAGACAAGAATACCTTTTCCCTTTTTAGTAGGGCATGGGAAAATGACACGGTTAACTAAAGATCCTGCTTCTTTATCAAAGATGAAATAGTTTCCTTTTCTAGCCAACAGTTCAAAATAAGGTTGGCCGACCATTTCATATATATCATCAGCATAAACACCAGCGGCATTGATAATTTTTTTAGCTTCGATTTCACCAGCGGTAGTCGTGATTTTAAATCTATCACCAAGTTTTTCAATATCAGTTACCAGATGGTTAAGTTTTAAAGTTACGCCGTTGTCAACCGCATTTTCAGCAGCATGTACGCAGAGTTCAAAAGGAGAAACAACGCCGGCTGTTGGAGAGTAAAGGGCTCCGCAGATGTCTTTGTTCAAATTGGGTTCCATTTGATGAACCTCATCTTTAAAGATAATTCGCAGACCTGGTACGCCGTTTTTTAGGCCGTTTTGATATAGTTCGTGTAAAGTTGCCATTTCATATTCATTGTGAGCAACAACCAGCGATCCGATTTGTTTAAAAGGAACATCCAAATCATCACAGATTTTTTCGTACATAATGTTTCCGGGCGAATTAAATCTACCTTTAAATTTATAGGATGGGGCATCATATCCGCCGTGTACTATTGCTGAGTTAGCCATCGTAATCTGGTTGCCAACATCATTTTCACCATCTAGTAAAACTACATCTAATTTATAACGGGTCAACTCTCTAGCAATATAGGAGCCAGCAATACCAGCACCAATGATAGCGATATCATACATATTATTTTCCTCCTTGACTATAATAAGTTATCACTTAATTTAATTATTCCCGGAATGAGTACCGGTTAAGCAGATAAATTCAAATTAAAAACCACACAATTTTCTTAAATCCGATGATTTAAAAAAACAGTGTGGCTCTCCGTTGCCTGATATTTATTTGTTGTTATTGATCCTGATTATATTCAGCACGAATCATATCAAATTTTTTCCATAAAGGTTTATGTGACGTACTTGATGAGAGTGCACCTGCTGCAAGACATGATCTTACTTCATCTTCAGTTTGGATAAAACCACCTGTTACGATGGGAATATTCACTTCTTTTTTGACCTGCTGAATGAGTTTTGGGACAAGTCCCGGCAATACTTCAATAGCATCAGGTTTTATTTTTCTGGCTGAATCAATGGATACATCCATAGCTGATGAATCCAAAAGAAAAAGTCTTTGGATGGTCATCAGATTCTCCTGTTTAGCGCGAGTAATGATATTGTTTTTAGTGGTAATGATGCCAGTGGGTTTGATTTCTTCTTTTAAATATTTTATAAAATAAGAATCCTGGGAATACCCTTTAACCAAATCCAAATGGGTAAAAACATACTTTCCTGATCTGGTACAAAGCTCAACCATTTTTTTTAAATTAAAAACATTACCGGTTAGCAGAAAAATAATCTTTGAAGAAGATTTCAAGGCATCTTGCAAATCTCTTGGATCCCGAACTGCAACGATAATGGGGTTGTTCTTAAACATCAAAAAACATTTTTGCGTTGACATGGCCCCTCCCAAACTAATCGTTCTGTACATTATAACATAAGAAATAAAATTAGAAAGGGATAATTAAAAAATAATTAACAGTATATTAACATAATTAGGGAGGTATGCAGATAAATTCAATTTATCTGCATACCTGAAAATGTTTTATTCAGCATCTTCCCAATTTTTTGAACATTCAACAGCTTTTAACCAGCCAGCGTATAATTTCGCCCGAACATCTGCATCCATCATTGGTGCAAATGATGTATCTAGTTTCCAGGCATCGGTAACATCGTTTTTGCCATCCCAGAATTTAACAGCCAGACCAGCAAGATAAGCAGCACCCATAGCGGTTGTTTCAACGATCGATGGACGATCAACAGGAACACCCAGAATGTCTGCCTGGAACTGCATCAGGAAATTATTGGCACATGCTCCACCGTCTACTTTTAAAGAAGCCAGTTTGATGTTGGAATCTTTTTCCATAGCGTCCAGAACATCTTTTGTCTGGTAAGCCAGTGATTCAACAGTTGCCCGAATTAAATGAGCCTTATTAGCACCACGAGTTAAGCCAAGGATTGCACCACGAGCATACATATCCCAGTGAGGAGCGCCTAAGCCAACAAAAGCAGGTACCATGTAAACACCGTTAGTATCAGCTACTTTATTGCAATAGAATTCACTGTCAGGAGAAGAATCAACCATTTTAACTTCATCTCGCAGCCATTGGATTGCGGCACCTGCTACAAAGATTGAGCCTTCCAAGGCATATTCAACGGTTCCGTCAAGTCCCCAGGCAATGGTAGTAACTAGACCACTGTTAGATTTAACTGGTTTTTCACCAGTATTCATAAGCATAAAGCAACCGGTTCCATATGTATTTTTAGCCATTCCTGGTTCGAAACATGCTTGTCCAAATAAAGCCGCCTGCTGGTCACCAGCAGCCCCGGCGATTGGAATTTCTGAACCAAATAGAGAAGTGGTTCCGTAAATATCAGAAGATGGTCGGACTTCAGGTAACATAGAAGCAGGAATATCCAGTTCTTTCAGCATTTTTTCATCCCATTTTAATGTTTTGATGTTGAAAGCCATCGTACGTGATGCATTTGAATAATCAGTGACATGAACTTTTCCGTCAGTCAGTTTCCAGATTAACCATGTATCAATGGTACCAAAAGCCAGTTCGCCTTTTTCAGCACGCTCTCTTGCACCTTCAACATTATTAAGGATCCAGTTGATTTTTGTACCTGAGAAATAAGCGTCGATAATTAGACCAGTATTATCCTGAACATAGTCGCCTAATCCTCTAGCTTTTAATTCGTCACAGAAAGAAGCAGTTCGTCGGCATTGCCAGACAATTGCGTTATAAATAGGTTCGCCAGTTTTTTTGTCCCAAACGACAGTAGTCTCACGTTGATTGGTAATACCAATGGCGGCAATTTCATCGGCAGTAGCACCAATTTTTGACATGGCTTCAGTTACAACTCCACTCTGGGTAGCCCAAATTTCCATTGGATCATGTTCAACCCAACCGGCTTTTGGATAAATCTGAGTAAATTCTTTTTGTGCAACACTAACGATTTCGCTGTCATGATTAAATAAAATCGCTCTTGAACTTGTAGTTCCTGCATCCAGTGATAAGATATACTTTTTCATAAGTATAACCCCCCTATTTATTTTTTATTTATTTAATTATGTATAGACATAAAAAAATCGGTGAGAAATCGGCAATAAAAAAGGGCACACTAACAAATTTACATATTTACTTAATGTAAAAAAGAAAGTACGGCCCTCCAAAACTCCTGCCAAAATATAAAATTATTGCGATTTACGAGATTGCATAAAAAAATGCAATTCACATTTCTTGATAATAATAACATAGTAAATGAAACTTGTAAAGGATTAACAATTAAAAAAAGACTGTTAATTTATTAACGGATTACTGAGCTGAATATTTTTCTAATATCTACACAGTTTATACATATGGAATGTTTTACGAAGATTAATATCTGGAAATTTAAAATCAATTTAATGCCAGACCGTTGCGGCCTGACGACTTATGAATTATAATCTAAGATATAAATAGTTTAAAAGGTGGCGGGATCAAATATATCCGAGTGGGACAAAATACTATTCAATAGCAAGGCCTTGTGTTATAATCGGACTGAAATAGAAGAGGTCAGCTTAATAAAGTGATGGAAAATAGAATGACAAAACAATTTACACATTTACATGTACATACAGAATATAGTTTGCTTGATGGATTCGGCCGGATTGAACACCTGGTGAAATCAGTTGTAGACCAGGGGATGGAAAGTGTCGCTCTGACGGATCATGGTGTTCTGTTTGGTGCGGTTGATTTTTATCGTACCTGCCTAAAATATGGGGTTCATCCTGTAATTGGCTGTGAAGTTTATGTTGCTTCTCGTCGCCTTGATCAGAAAGAATCACATTTTGATAAAGAAAGTGCCCATCTTATTTTATTGGCCGAGAATAACCAGGGATACAAAAACCTGATGAAAATTGTCTCAAAGGGCTATATTGACGGTTTTTATTATAAGCCACGAGTCGATCATGACTGCTTGCGAAAATATAGTGACGGGATTATTTGCCTGTCAGCCTGTGTGGCGGGAGAGATCCCAGCTCTGATTATTAATAATGAAATCAGCAAAGCAGAAGAAATTTGTCGGCTTTATCAGGATATTTTTGGCAAAGGCAATTTTTTCCTGGAAATTCAGGACCATCGCTTGAGAAATGAAGCGTTGGTTAATGAACGGCTTAAAGAAATCGGGAAAAAACTTTCCATTCCGTTAGTTGCAACCAACGATGTTCACTATATTAATAAAAATGATGCAGAAAATCATGACATTCTTCTATGTATTCAGATGGGGACTAATGTAAAGGATGAAAAAAGGATGCGTTTTCCCAATCAGGAATTTTATTTAAAAAGCACTGAGGAGATGGCACGTCTTTTTATTGATGTCCCTGAGGCGATCGAAAATTCCAATCTTATTGCCAGAAGATGCCAGGTTCACTTTGATTTGGAAGAAACACATCTCCCAGTTTTTGAATTGCCTGATGGTGAAACCGCAGCACATTATCTTAAAGCAAAATGTCTGGAAGGTCTGAAAAAAAAGTATGGCGAATTGACCAGTGAGATTATAGAACGGGTTGGCTACGAGCTTGATGTTATTCATACCATGGGTTTTGATGATTATTTTCTAATCGTCTGGGATTTTATCAGGTATGCCAAAGAGAACAATATAATGGTTGGTCCAGGTCGGGGTAGTGCTGCCGGGAGCCTGGTCGCATATGGGCTGGATATTACCACCGTCGATCCGATCAGGTACAGCCTGCTGTTTGAACGTTTCTTAAACCCGGAACGGGTTACCATGCCGGATATTGATGTGGATTTCTGTTATGAACGGCGTCAGGAAGTGATCGATTATGTTGTAGACCGATATGGCGGCGACCGAGTGGCACAAATAATTACTTTTGGAACTATGGCTGCCCGAGGTTCAATCCGGGATGTGGGTCGGGCAATGGACCTGCCTTATAGCTTTGTTGATAGGGTTGCTAAAGAGATTCCTCAACATCCAGGGAAAAATGTCACGATTAAAACTGCTCTTGAAGAAAATCCTGAACTAAAAAAAATGCAGGAAGCGGATTCTCAGATCAAAAATTTGCTGCAGACAGCTCAGTCTATTGAAGGTTTATCCCGCCATGCCTCAACCCATGCAGCTGGAGTGGTGATTTCTGATTTACCCTTGGTCGAGTATATTCCTCTTTATCGCAATGGCGATGTAATCACCACACAATTTACGATGGGACTCTTAGAAGATTTAGGCCTTTTAAAGATGGATTTTCTGGGGCTTAGAACATTGACGGTAATTCGTGATACGCTAGAAAACATTACGAACGCCAAAAAGCTCTGTCCTGATCTCGCCCGTATTGAAATGAACGATCAGAATGTGTTTGCTATGCTTTCAAAAGGCGATACATTAGGTGTTTTTCAATTGGAGAGTCGGGGAATGCAGCAGTTTGTCAAAGAATTGCAGCCGGATAATTTTGAAGATATTATTGCCGGTATCTCTTTATATCGACCGGGACCAATGGAGCAGATTCCCCGTTATATACATAATAAAAAGAACCCGGCTGATGTAGCTTATTTACACCCAATGCTTGAGCCAATTCTCAATGTTACTTACGGCTGTATGGTTTACCAGGAGCAGGTTATGCAGATTTTCAGAGATCTGGCCGGCTTTTCCAAGGGACGTAGTGATCTTGTCAGACGAGCCATGTCCAAGAAAAAACAATCAGTTATGGATGCGGAAGGCCACGTTTTTGTGTATGGTGAAACGGATGAAAACGGTAATATTATCGTTGAGGGTGCGATTAGAAGAGGAGTTCCTGAAAAGACGGCTAAAGATTTATATGAGGAAATGAAAGATTTTGGGAACTACGCCTTTAATAAATCCCATGCGGCTGCTTATGCAGTAATCGCTTATCAGACAGCCTGGTTAAAATATCACTATCCACAGGAATTTATGGCTGCCCTAATGTCAAGTGTGATGGATGATGAAAAAAAAGTAGCAAAATATATAGATGATTGCCGAAAAATGAGTATTCATGTTCTGCCACCAGGTGTCAATGTCAGTTTTGAGAAATTCAGTGTTTCAGCCACCTCAATCTGTTTTGGATTGGGCGCGGTTAAAGGGCTGGGTAAAAATGCAATTGAATCGATTATCATGGCACGTGAGCTGGAAGGCGAATTTAAAGGATTCAGAGATTTTTGTGAAAGAGTTGACTTGAAGTTATTGAACAAACGCTGTATTGAAAGCCTGATTAAAGGAGGAGCCTTTGATTTTACCGGTTCTTCCAGGGCTCAGCTTTTGTCGGATTCAGAACGGATTATCGAACAGGTCCAAGTAGAGAAGAAAGACCGTTTATCCGGTCAGATCTCATTGTTGGAGTTGGATGCTTTGGGAGGTGGTCAGAATCTTGTCAGTATGAAAGAAGAGCATTTTCCAAAAGTTGATCCATTTTCTAAAGAAGAACGTCTGGCTTTGGAAAAAGAAGTTTTGGGTCTTTATGTAACAGGTCATCCATTAGATCAATATGAAGAAATCTTAAAAAAGACCGTTAACTTGTTTTCAAATATGGTAGATAATGATCAGGAGCTTGAAGAAGCGGGATTTTCAAATGGTGTAATGGTAAGTATCGGCGGACTGATTCAGGAATTGAAGCCGATGATGACAAAAAAGGGCCAGATGATGTGTTTTATGACAATCGAAGATTTATACGGCAAAATTGAAGTTGTGGTTTTTCCCAGAATTTATGAGTCTTATCGGCGGTATCTGAAAATGGATCAACCGGTCATCGTTAAAGGAAAGATCAGTTACAACGAAGAAACCAGCGCCTCGGTGCTGGCAGATCAAATTTTTCCGATCGGAGAAATCTCCAAACATAAGAACAGTGTTCAGGAAGAAAAAGCAGTTTATTCGCTTAATGATAAAGAGAAGAAAACAAAAAAGTTATTCTTAAAATTCTCAGATTACAGTCAGAAGTATTTAATTGACAAGGTTAAGAAAGTACTGGTTCAATTTCCAGGGGAAATGCCAGTCATATTATATTTTGAAAAAGAAAACACTCGTTTTGGTGCTAGCCGGGAAATGTGGGTTCGTTTAGATGAACGCCTGATCAGGGAGCTTGAAACAATTCTAGGTGATCAGAATGTGGAGGTAAATTAAATGCGTATTGGTGTACTGACTAGTGGAGGAGATGCTCCTGGAATGAACGCGGCGATTCGTGCTGTAGTCCGAACGGCAATTTATAACAATATCGAAGTTTATGGGATTCAACGCGGTTACTCGGGTTTACTTGAAAAGGAGATCGTACCACTTAATGTGTATTCAGTTGCAGATATTATTCAAAAAGGCGGGACGATTCTAAGAACTTCACGAAGTGATTTTTTTGCAACAGAAGCTGGAAAAAAGGCAGGGGCAGCAGTACTGTCAGAATATGGGATCGATCATCTGATAATTATTGGCGGGGACGGTAGTCTTAGTGGGGCATTAGCGCTCGAGGCTCTTGGCTGCAGCGTTATAGGGATTCCTGGTACCATTGACAATGATCTGGGTTGTAGTGATTACACCATCGGGTTTGATACTGCAGTGACAACTGCATTGGATGCGATCGGCAAAATCCGTGATACCACATATTCTCATAATCGGATAAATGTGATCCAGGTAATGGGACGTAAGTGCGGTGACATAGCTTTATATTCTGGTTTAAGCGGTGGTGCGGAAGCAATGATTTTGCCGGAAGTGGATACGGATCTGGATGCTATTTGTGAGCGACTTTTAATCGGTAAAGATCGTGGTAAGTTGCATAGTATTGTAATGCTTGCTGAAGGCTGCGGCGATTATTTCAGTTACTGTGAAAAAATACAGGAAAAAACCCAGGTTACTACTAAGGGGACAAATCTTGGGTATATACAAAGAGGGGGAAGTCCCTCAAACGAGGATCGTAATCTGGCCAGTTTTATGGGTTTTCATGCAATTGAAGCTTTGCTTCGACAAGAAAGTGGACGGGTAATCGTTCAACAAAAAGGCGAATACCTGGCAGTTCCCCTAAAAGAAGCGTTGGAAATGCCAAAAGTATTTAGGCAGGATATGTATGATATAGCATCGATTTTATCGATATAAATATTGAAATGAGGGTTAATATGAAAAAAACTAAAATAGTATGTACATTAGGACCGGCTACAGATTCCACAGATTTGTTAAAGGAATTGATATTGAATGGAATGAATGTAGCGCGGCTAAACTTTTCTCACGGTAGCCATGAAGAACATGCTGAAAGAATAAACCGGGTTAAAGAAGTTAGAAAAGAGCTGGGTATTCCGGTGGCAATTATGCTTGATACTAAGGGGCCGGAAATCAGAACTGGTGAATTGACTGAAGGAAAAGTTGAACTGGTTAAAGGCGAGAATGTTGTATTAACCAGTGAAATCATTTCAGGTAATAAGGATAGAGTAAGCATTTCTTACATTAATTTACCAGGTGAACTGAATCCGGGTAATCGAATTCTAATTGATGATGGTCTGATTCAGCTGGAAGTTAAAAGTATTGAAGGGTCTGAAATAAATTGTGAAATTCTTAATGGCGGAACACTTGGAAGCCGTAAGAGTATTAATATACCGGATGTAAATATTGAACTTCCAGCTATTACAGAAAAGGATAAAGAAGATATTATTTTCGGCATTCAACAGAAGATTGACTTTGTCGCCGCTTCTTTTGTTCGAAAACCCCAGGATGTTCTGGAGATCAGAAAAGTGCTTGAGAAAAACGGTGGAGACCTAATTAACATTATTTCTAAAATTGAAAATCGCGAAGGTGTTGAAAAAATAGATAAGATTTTGGCCGTTTCTGATGGAATCATGGTAGCCAGAGGTGATCTTGGTGTTGAAATACCAGCTGAGGAAGTCCCGCTTGTCCAAAAAAGTATTATCCGTAAATGCAATTTGTTGGGAAAACCGGTTATAACGGCGACTCAAATGCTGGATTCAATGATGCGAAACCCTCGTCCAACCCGTGCGGAAGTGGGAGATGTGGCCAATGCAGTATTTGACGGAACCGATGCAGTAATGCTGTCAGGGGAAACTGCGGCTGGTTCTTATCCACTGGAAGCGGTAAAAACCATGAATAATATCGTCATCCAAAGCGAAGATTCGGAGGAATATGACAGACGTAAAAAGCCCGATCATGGCGAATTAAGTATCACCAATGCTGTCAGTGAGGGAGCCTGTCAAATAGCCAGTCAGTTAGATGCAAAATCGATTGTGGCGGCAACTTCATCGGGTCATACAGCCCGCATGATTTCAAAATATCGACCAGATTGCAGTATTTTAGCCGTAACCGATAAGGTTTCGACAGTCAGGCGTCTGGCTTTAGTCTGGGGAGTGGATTGCATCTATATTCCGGAATTTAAAGATACTGACAGCATGATTGTGGATTCAGTTAAGCAGGCTGTGGCTTTAGATTATGTTTGCTTTGGTGACATTGTTGTGGTTGCTGCCGGAGTACCTTTAGGTGTTCAGGGGAATACCAATATGATAAAAGTACATACGGTGGGTAATGCAATTATTAGTGGTGTTGGAATTGGCAAGAAAGCTGTCACTGGCAATGCAAAACTGATCACTGCAGCAAATATGGAGGATTTTGAAGAAGGCGATATTCTGGTCGTTCAGGCATTAACACCGGATATCAGTGCGATTCTTCCTAAAGCATCAGCAATCATTACAGAAGAAGGTGGTTTAAGTTCTGAGGGAGCGATTGCTGGCCTGCATTATGATATTCCTGTTATTGTCAATGTACTAAAAGCACTGGAATTAATCGAACACGGAAAACTAATTTCCATCGACCCCAAACGCGGCATGATCTACCAGGGGCGTGTGAAGATGATGTAAGAACAATGAAGCCAGGCAAAGAAAAAATAGAAGAGTCCCATGCATTCAAGTGTAACTTGAAAATGCATGGGACTCTTCTATTTTTTCTTTATCGGGCGAAGCCCGATATGAGTTGTGGAGACGGCCACAACGAATAGCCTGGCTGAGGTAAGTATAACGAACACTGCAAATACCGAGAGCCATGCATTCAAGTGTAACTTGAAAATGCATGGGACTCTTCTATTTTTTCTTTATCGGGCGAAGCCCGATATGAGTTGTGGAGACAGCCACAACGAATAGCCTGGTTGAGGTAAGTATAACAAACAAAGCAAATACCAAGCCCCATGCATTCAAGTGTAACTTGAAAATGCATGGCCACTACTCTAACTGATAGACCATCTGATAGACTTCAGATATAACGCGGGAGTTATAACTTTCTGTATTATCAGTATTACGTTCAACAGAAAAGAAAAGTACTGACTGAAATGGGTGGCAGACAATATTGGAACTTAAATTAATCGGGGCCGTTAATTGAATCGGATTTTCACCATTACGATCCATTATCCAGATTGACTGACTTTTCGAATCCTTGTTACTGGTTGAAGTTTGGGTATAGATGATGTTTTCTGCGCTTGGTGTAAATTGAGCACTGCCAAATGTACCAGTTGTCAGAACTGTCGGCTTACTGTGATTAAGCTGCCAAATACAGATGTTTTGGCTGTCACCGCTGTTCCTGATAAAAAGGATCTGATTGTTGAGCGTATCAATATTAAAATTCGAGACATTTTCACTAATCAGGATTGGCGAAAGCTCGTTTGAATCATCAGGAATTTGTGCGTAATACAGGTTGCTTTTATCTTCGGCAGCAGGGTTGGAGGCGATAAAAACAAAACCGGATTCATCATCAATATAACCGACTTGAAGCAAGGTATCGTTATCGGGGTTTTTAAAGACTGTACGATTACCGGTGTTGTCTGAAAGAATCAGTTCATTGCTGTTATTACCATAAACCACTTTGCCCTGGTCAGCAATGCCAAAATTGGGGACGACATTTTCTTCCGGATCAGAAATAACTCGGGTAATACTTTTGTTTACATCAGACCAGATTAGTTGAACATCAGTAGTAGTTGATTCAGAATTAGCAGTTGCTTCGATATAGTAAATACCAGTATCATATGAATCGTAAACTGCTGAAGACTGATGTTTGTCAGTTGTCACAAAATTGGTCAGTTGAAAATTGTTGGTGTCAAGGATACTAACAGAGTAAGGGACGGTTGGATTGAGAACAATCAAATTGGAGCCGCTGTAGCTGATATCCTGAACGATACCAGTAGAAATAGACTGATAGCTGATTATCGTAGACTCCAATGGGTTATTTGTTTCACTGTTCTGATCATCCTGCAGAACGACCGGAACATTATATGGAAAAAGAATATTCTGGCAACCGCTGGCAGCCAGAAGATAAAAAAACATCAGTAGACTGACTAACAAAAGCTTTTTAAAGTGTATCATCTTTAGTTCCTCCATAGATCAGTTCTTCGAGGATTGGCAGGGTAACGATAATATTGGTCCCTTCACCAACAACGCTCTCTATGTGGATCTGACCATCGTGTTTTTCAACGATCTGTTTAACAATATAAAGACCGAGACCAGACCCGCCTTCACCAGGACCGCGGGAGCGGTCTTCTTCAACACGGTAGAAGGCATTGAAGATCCGGTTTTGTTCAATATCAGAAATACCAGGACCATAATCTCTGATTGACACATTGATATGCTGGTCCTCAATAGTTGAGACCACATCTATGATATCGCCCGGGTTGGAATATTTAATAGCATTGTGGATTATATTGATAAAAACCTGTTGCAGTCGATCATAATCGCCAAGAATTTCAGGCAGGTCTTCAGAACGATAGTTAATTTCAACCTCCGATTGTGCGGCCTTTATTTGCATTTGTTCGACAACTTCAGATAAAAGGATAACAATGTTCAGATTTGTTTTCTTAAAATCAAACTCTGCCTTATCGACTTTATTAGCATTTAAAAGGGTGTCAACCAGACGTAAAAGTCGGTGACCCTCGCGGTTGATAGTGTTAAGCGATCGGTTTAAAATTTCAGGGTCGACTACCTGCCGTCTGGTAAGCATATCAGTGTAACCAATAATAGTTGTCAATGGGGTTCTTAATTCATGAGAAACGCTGCTGATAAATTTGCGCTGTTCGTCTTGAATATGCTTGGCGGCAGTCATATTTCTGATAATAATCATGTAATTTTCTTCAAAGCCTTTTTCACGGATGGGACTGCCGATCAGGAGCAGGTTACGGTCATTGCAGTCTATATCTTCCTGAATATGGTCTTTACCATTTTTGAGACGATCAAAAATATCTCTAAGAAAGGACTGATATTGAAAATCATAAATACTTTTTGGATTACTGACGTTAAAATAAGTCTTGATATAACGGTTTGAGGTAATGATATTACCGTTTCGATCAAGTGCTAAAAGACCATCATCAAGAGAAGCAAGGACTCCGGCTAGGCGCTTTCTTTCGGAATCAAGCTGAATAATCATGCTGTTGTTATTGGTAATCATCCCATTAAAAGCTTTTGTCAGTTCTCCTATTTCATCTTCGTGCTTATAATAAATCGCCAGATTATAGTTGCCTTCGTTAATTTCTTCTGAGATTTTTGTCAGGTCTTTGATCGGGCGGATGAAATTATTGGCAAAAAGAAAAGATGTGACTGCAATAGCGATTAGTGCTATGCTGCTGCTAACCCACATAAAAAAGGCGACATGGCTTAAAAAAACATCCATGTCCCGCAGCGAGTAGACAAATCCAAGATAGCCAATCAGTGTTTCGTCAACTGAAATAGGGGCAGTAAAATAGGCGTAAGTAGTGTTATTGATTTTTTTTAGGGTAAAAACCGGCGCATTTTCTTTACGTGAAAGATTAACTTCAGTATCCAGGCTGGCTGAGGTTGTTAGTGTACTGGAATCGGCAATCAGAACACCATTTGCGTCATATAATAACGTGCGGGTAGATTCTGTTGCCGATATAGTATGACCCAAATACAGGCTGTTGCTGATAAAACTGTTTTCCAGGGAGGAATCATCAGAAATGTTTTTTAATTCCTGACTGATATACAGAGTCGAATCCTTGGAAATTTCCATCAGCAAATTTTTTGTCTGATTAATGTAATAGTAGGAAGTTCCCTGATAGACACAAAACAGGATAAACAGAAAGGAAAAAGAGAACAGCAAAAAGTTGTAGAGGATAATTCGCGCACGATAGGTGAGATGCATTTAAATTTTCCTCATTTTATAACCGATGCCAAAGACCGTTTGAATATATTTATTGCCCTGAGAATCAATTTTACGACGAATTCGCTGGACATGCATATCAACGGTTCGGGTATCACCGTAATAGTCGTAACCCCAGATTTTTTCGAGCAGAGAATCTCGGGGAAAAACCTGTTCCAGATTGGAGGCAAGAAGGAAGAGGAGTTCAAATTCCTTGGGAGTAAGATGAATTTCTTCTTCTTTAAGAGTTACCATCCGTTCATCGGGATAGATGCAGAGATCGCCATTTTTAATCACTGAATCTTCCTTTGGCGGATCCATAATAGTCGCTGAACGGCGCAAATGGGCTTTGATTCGAGCCAGTAGCTCGCGATTATCAAAGGGTTTAGTCAGGTAGTCATCAGCACCCAGTTCAAGACCCAGAACTTTATCGATAATATCCGTTTTTGCGGTCAACATAATGATTGGTACACCCAGCTGGGGAGAAAGTTCGCGGCAAACATCATAGCCATTTTTTTTGGGCAGCATAATATCCAGGACAATAAGATCAGGTCGGATTTCCAGTGCTTTTTCCACAGCTTCAACGCCATCGTATGCGGTTTCCACCTGATATCCTTCAAATTCAAGTTCCATTTTTATTAAATCAACAATAGAAGCTTCGTCATCGACAACTAAAATTTTCTCATTCATTTTGTATCCCTCTTTCTGTATTTAAAACCACAAGTGTAATTGTTCTTCATTTTGGATAGCTCGGATAACCCGGTCATAGAGATCGGGTACGGTCAGTTTCACTGTTTTTAATAATTGTTTTACTTCTTCACGTTTGGTATGGCCATCGGCAGGGCAGGTGCTTTTGATAACCGGTAGTTCCTTTAGTAAAGGATCGAATAAAATGTCTTTTTCTTTAACGAAAATCATCGGGCGAATCAGGGTGATATCTTTTCGATCAAGATAAGTTACGGGAGAGAATGTGTTAATTCGTCCTTCGTAAAAAAGACTGAGAAAAAATGTTTCAACCACATCGTCACTGTGATGACCAAATGCAATTTTCCGACAACCCTCAGAAATTGCCAGATCGTGAAGTGCGCCACGTTTCATTCTGGCACACAGGGAGCAGGGGCTTTTCTCCTGCCGTTCTTCAAAAACTATAGGGCCAATTTCTGTTTTTTTAATCGTATAGGGAACTGTAAGCTCTTTACATAAATCAACCAGTGGGGTGAAATCCATTCCCTCAAAACCGAGATCCAGGGTGATCGCTTTTAATTCGAAAGGAACAGGTGAAAAATACTGAAAGCGTTTCATTGCCATCAGTAGGGCTGTACTGTCCTTCCCGCCAGAAAGACCAACGGCGATGGAATCGCCAGGTTTAATCATTTCATATTGTTCAATGCCTCGTCGTAGAGGACCAAGAATTTTTTTCAAAGATGTACTCCATTATAGAAATTATGCCAGACCAGATAATAGTTAACCTTAAATAGAAAATGGCTTGTCAAAAAATTAGATAAAAGGTAAAATGGGAATCTGATGACATTGAGAATATTGTAACATCGAATCACCCAGAATAAAAGGAGATTATCCCTGATGAAAGAAACAATTATAAGTTTATTGGCATTTTTACCGGACTGGTTTGAAATTCTTCTGGTTTCAGCGATTCCAGTCGTTGAATTAAGAGGTTCGATTCCCCTGGGAATCCTTGTTTACGGAATGCCCTATATACAGACTTATTTATTGGGAGTTTTGGGAAGCTTGATTCCAGCTCCCTTTATTTTGGCTTTTATTCCCGCAATCCTCAATTGGATGGCAAAAACGAAGGTGTTTGGTAGTCTAGCACAATGGATTATTCGCAAAGGAATGAAAAAATCAGATAAAATTGCCCGAACTAAATTTTTTGGTCTGTTTTTCTTTGTAGCCATTCCCTTGCCGGGAACAGGAGTATGGACTGGCTGTCTGGCCGCTTCATTAATGGGAATGGAATTCAGACAAAGTATGATTTCGGTGATCCTTGGCACGATGACGGCGGGACTGATTGTGACAATGCTGGTTGCTGGTGGTTTATTGTTAGTTTAAATATTCTGAAAGGAAGAAAAATGGCATTATCAAAAGTATTTCATCAAAGCAGACGAAGGGCACTTGGCGAACAACTGAAAGAAAATGATCTGGCTCTGGTTTTTTCTGGAAGGGAAATTATGATGTCGGCAGATGCCAATTATCCATTTCGGGTTAACCATAATTTTTATTATCTGACTGGATTAGAGGAAGCCCTGGTTTTATATGTTCTGTTTAAAAATGAGCATGGAGAATTGGAAGAAAGTCTCTACTTAAACGAAGTAGATCCGTTAAAAGAGAAATGGGAAGGCCGTAAACTAAGAGCTGATGAGGCTGCTCATCAGACAGGCATTCGAGATATTAAAACATATGAACAGTTACCGGATGATCTTAAGGCCCGAAAAATCAGCGCTTTATACCTTGATTCCAGAGTCTTACCCTATCAAAATTTTAAAATTCAGGAAGAGACACTTAAGCAGTTTTTAAAAAAACAAAACACAGCTGATTTAAATCCAATTTTTGAAAGAATGAGACTGATTAAAGGTACAGAGGAGATTGCGGCAATTAAGAAGGCCAGTCAGCTGACTAAAAAGGCTTTTAAACGGATGTGTCAGGAAATTAAGCCGGGACTCTATGAATATGAGCTGGCTGCCTGTTTTGAATATCTGATTAAACGATGGGGCGCTCAGGGAACGTCATTTGACAGTATCGTAGCATCAGGTGAAAATGCTACTGTTTTACACTATATCACCAATCAGAGGCGAATTAGAGAAGGTGAGCTGGTTTTGTTTGATCTTGGAGCTCGGGTCAACGGATATTGCGGTGATTTAAGTCGGACAGTTGCGGTCTCAACGGAGATGACAAACGAACAGGCTATGTATTTTGAGATGGTTCATTCTGTTCAGAAGGAAATGTTTAAAGCATATAAACCCGGTGCTTCCTTAAAAGCACTTCAGAAAAGAACTCTGGATTTGTTTGAGGAAAAGTGTCGAACAAACGACTGCCTGCCTGCAAGCGGTGACATAAAAGAGTATTATTATCACGGGATCGGGCACTCTCTAGGACTTGATACCCATGATATCAGGCCACAAGGTGATTTGATATTAGAACCGGGGATGGTTATGACAGTTGAACCGGGAATATATGTCAAAGAGGCTGGGATTGGTATTCGCATTGAAGATGATGTTGTGATTACTCAAACCGGGTGTGAAGTTTTGTAAAGGACTTGACAAGTAGTCCAGTCCGGTGTAGTATAGTGAGGAAATTGAATATTTACCTATCCAGAGAGGTGGAGGGACAGGCCCGATGAAACCCGGCAACCAGCATATGCATGGTGCCAATACCTGCACAAATGTGCAATGATGGGATGTTTTAAAGTAATTTAAACCCCATTTTTTAATGGGGTTTTCTTTATGAGGTAAATAAATTAGTTCAATTATAAGGAGAATATATGAAAAAACTGTTTACATCTGAATCAGTCACCGAGGGACATCCGGATAAAATCTGTGATCAGATTTCCGATGCGGTACTGGATGCGATTTTTGAGCAGGATCCGATGGCTCGCGTAGCCTGCGAAACAATGGTTACAACTGGACTTGTGATGGTAGCCGGAGAAATTACGACCAGCTGCTATGTCGATATCCCTAAACTTGTTCGTGAAACCGTACGAGAAATCGGATATGACCGAGCCAAATATGGTTTTGACTGTGATACCTGTGCTGTCGTTACAGCCATTGATGAGCAGTCTTCTGATATTGCAATGGGAGTAGATGAAGCGCTGGAATCTAAGGAAGGAAGCCTTAAAGAAGCCAACCTGGCAACAGGTGCCGGAGACCAGGGAATGATGTTTGGCTTTGCCTGTGATGAAACACCGGAGCTGATGCCGCTGCCGATCTCGCTGGCACATCAGTTGTCAAAAAGACTGACAGATATCCGAAAAGAGAAAGTTGTTGATTATTTGCGACCAGATGGAAAAACACAGGTAACTGTGGAATATGATGATGGTGTACCAACCCGAATTGACACGATTGTTATTTCTACTCAACACAGTGCTGATGTTTCTTCAGAAACGATCAAAACGGATATGCTTGAAAAAGTAATTAAGCCGGTAATTGATGAAAAACTATTAGACGAAAACACCCGATATTTTATCAATCCGACTGGACGTTTTGTTATCGGTGGACCTCAAGGGGATTGCGGTTTAACCGGACGAAAAATTATTGTTGATACTTATGGCGGTTATGGTCGTCACGGCGGCGGCGCTTTTTCAGGAAAAGATCCAACAAAGGTAGATCGATCAGGCGCTTATGCAGCACGATATGTGGCAAAGAATATTGTTGGAGCCGGACTGGCTAAAAAATGTGAAGTTGAACTGGCCTATGCAATTGGCGTGGCGGAGCCTGTTTCTATCTATATTGATACTTTCGAAACGGGAACTATTCCAGAAGATGAGATTGTAGCCTTAGTCAGAGAACACTTCGATTTGCGACCGGCAGCAATTATTGAAAAGTTAGGGCTGCGGGCGCCAATTTATAAACAGACGGCTGCATACGGCCATTTTGGCAGAAATGATCTTAATTTACCATGGGAACGTCTTGATATGGTTGATGTATTAAAAAGATAAGTAAAATACAAGAGCCTTCACTTTGTTGAAGGCTCTTGTATTAAGAAATATTAAAAGAATACTGATAGA
The DNA here is from genome assembly GCA_030586155.1 of Eubacteriaceae bacterium ES3. Classification (NCBI taxonomy): domain Bacteria; kingdom Bacillati; phylum Bacillota; class Clostridia; order Eubacteriales; family Eubacteriaceae; species Eubacteriaceae bacterium ES3. Next base: position 894,937 of record CP130741.1, read on the forward strand.
AATCCCGCTTTGTTTAGGTAAATGCATATTCGGTAAGAATATTTGGTCCATTTTTCCTTGAAATTGCATTGAAATTAATTTCGGAAAATTCTATTTTTAATTCACAAAGAGTATGCTATAATACAATCGTTACAAATTCAATAAATTTTAAACAAAGGGAAAGACAAATGAAAAAACATAGAATATTATCAGGGATTTTAACTGGTTCACTGGTTTTGACATTTTTAATTAGTCCTGTTAATGGGGCGTCGCTTACCGATCAGTTGGCAGAAAGTAATGCCAGGCAGGAAGAGGCTCAATATCAGGTTGATATGACCCAAAATACGATTGACGGGATTGCTGCTGAAGCAGAAAAAGTTAATCAGGAAATTAACCGGATTAATGGTGTCATTGAAAGTATCAATACTGAGATTTCTGAGCTGGAAACGCGAATTGCAAAAACGCAGCAGGAACTGGGAATAGCAGAAGCAAAAAAAACTGAACAGGAAGATGAAATGAGTGATCGTGTTCGTACCCTATATATGTACGGAAACGACAGTATTTTGGAATTCCTTTTTTCGGCTACAGATTTTTCTGATTTTATTACCAAATTGGATATGTCGCGATACATTGTATCGGCAGATAAAGATATTCTAAAAGCCTTGGAAGAGACTCAGAATGAGATTGATGAGAAAAAAGCAAGTATTGAAGCTGATCGTCTGAAGACTGTTGAAAAGCGAACTGAGCAGGAATCGGTACTTGAAGAACAGGAAAGTATAAAAGCACAAAAAGATCAATTGATTGCTCAAAACCAGGTGATCTTAGATGAGTATACAGCTATTTTGGAATCAGAAGTGGCAACCGGAGCAGCAATCGAAAGTCAATTGGAAGCTTATTATGCTGAACAGCAGCGTCTTGCTGAAGAGGCCGCGCAACAGGCGGCACAAGAGTCAGCTGATAATTCAACTGGAGATGCTGGTAGTGGTGCTGATAATAGCAGTGACGGCGGAAGCAGCTCAGGATCATCCAGTGATATCGTCTATTCAAGTGGTTATGTCTGGCCTTGCTCAGGGTCAATAACCAGTCCTTTTGGCTGGAGAACTCACCCAATTTATGGTGATCAGCGTTTCCACTCAGGCGTTGATATTGGTGCTTCTAGTGGAACAGCGGTAGCCAGTGCCGGTAACGGAACGGTTATTTCTGCTGGCTGGAACGGTGGATATGGAAATTGTATTATAGTTGATCTTGGCAATGGTGTATCAGCAGTTTATGCACATCTCAGTGCCATGTACGTTTCCGCTGGACAAACGGTAAGTGCAGGTCAAACCGTAGGTGCTGTTGGAAGTACCGGTGATTCTACAGGTCCCCACCTTCACTTCGAAATGCGCCTCTACGGATCAGCCGTTAGTCCGTATAACTATTTTTAATAATAAAGCCGTGCAAAATTAGAGCCGGCCTCCCTGACAGGAGAAAGTTATTTATCCTGTCAGGGAGGCCGGCTCTAATTTTATAGGGCGAAGCCCTAAACGAGGTGTTTGGAAAACACCGAGTGCAGCACGGCAAAAAGTAAAGATAATCGAATGACTTGAGCTATAAGAGGTAAACTTTTCAGTATGATTTAAGAAAAATTGAAATATCTCTGTTACCAAAACATAGAGAATAGAAATTTTATAGCTATAAAGGCTTTCATTAGGGCAGTGCACTAACAATTTCACTGTCTTACGTTTCAAAATTGCTGAAAAGTACAGTTTTAGTTTACATTTGTTACAAAATATTTATTTTCTTAATGAAATACAAGATAAAATGTGTTAGAATAATACTCGGTAATGAAACGGCAATGTTTAAATTTTCATTTTAGTTTGGAGTAGTCTTGGATTTTGTATTCCAAAAAAACAAATTTTAAGGAAAAATTTAAATTTATCGTGGATAATACGAGTCGTCTAATTTTTTAAGAGGGCCGTAAAGAGGTAGAAAATGATAGAATTTAGAAATGTAACAAAAGGTTATGATAAAAACAAATGTGAAGCACTTAAAGATGTGAGTCTTTTTATTGATAAAGGCGAGTTTGTTTTTCTAGTCGGGCGAAGCGGGGCTGGAAAATCAACTTTCATCAAACTGCTTTTAAGAGAAGTGGATGTTTCTTCTGGAGATATCCTGATTAATAACTATAGTATAGCCAAACTTTCAAAAAAAGAGATTCCTTATCTAAGACGAAAAATTGGTGTAGTATTTCAGGATTTCCGATTACTTGAATCAAAAAGTGTATATGAAAATGTGGCTTATGCGATGGAAATCATCGGTAAATCAGAGAAACAGATTGCTAAGCGTGTTCCGCTGGCACTGGAAATGGTTGGACTTACTCATCGTATTAACCATTATCCAAATGAATTATCGGGGGGAGAACAGCAACGTGTGGTAATTGCCAGAGCGATTATCAATAATCCGACCATTCTGATTTGTGATGAGCCAACTGGAAATTTGGATCCAGAAACCTCCTATGAAATTATTAAGATTTTGGAAGAAGTCAACCGTCGGGGGACAACAGTTGTAGTCGTAACCCATGATCGGGAAATCGTTGATGTGATGAAGAAAAGGGTTCTAACCCTTGAAGATGGTTGCCTGATTATTGATGATGCAACAGGAAGGTACGGCTATGAGGTTTAGTTCATTTAAAACAATGCCTAAAAATATCTTAAGGGACACCATCCAGAGTATTGAGCGTAACAATTTAATGAGTGCGGCATCAGTGGTATCAGTCGTTGCGGCTCTCTTGATTCTAGGAATTTTCTTAATTTTGACAATCAATGTTGAAGAAGTAACCAAGGATATTGAATCTCAACTGGAACTGACAGTATTTCTACAGGAAGACTTTACTGATTCGCAAAAGGATACAATTGAAGAAGCTTTTGATGAAAGCGATATGATCGAGTCGGTTGATTTTGAAAGTGCTGAGGAAGCTTTAGAGAAATTTACCGTCAGTCTTGAAGATTATGCGCCTTTATTAAGTGGTTATAATTCTGAAAATAATCCTATGCCAGCCTCGTTTATCGTAAAAGTTAAGGATCCTCAGGATCTGGAAGCAGTACAGGAACTGGCGATGGAGTATGAAGGCGAAGGTGTGGAATATGTTCGTTATGGACAGGAATATGTCGAAGTACTGATCAGTTTCAATAACTTCACTAATACTTTAAGTATTGGGGTCCTGATCGTCCTTTCACTGATTTCCATCTTTATTATATACAACACCATCAAGTTAACGGTCTTTGCCAGAAGGCGTGAGATTGGAATTATGAAATATGTGGGTGCAACCAATACTTATATTCGGACCCCCTTTATTTTGGAAGGTTTATTTCTCGGTGTAATTGGTGCAGTCATTGCCTATATGGTTATCCGAGTAACATATTTTTACATTCTAGGTATTATCGGTACAAGTTCATTTTTACCGGTTGATGCTCAATTAGCTTCACCGACAACGGTATTAAGTCAACTGATCATCTTTTTCCTCTTGTATGGGGGAATCATTGGTGCGGTTGGTAGTGTTTTTGCAATCAGAAAATTCTTAGATGTATAAGGTTTGGGGGATTCAATGTTAAGAAGAAAAGTAAGCAGTATCTTTCTGACCATAGCGATGGTTTTAAGTGTCTTAAGTCCGGCGGTCAATGCAGCAACCCTGGATGAACAGTTGGAAGAAAGTCAGCAGAAGCAGGCAGAAGCACAATATCAGGTGGATCTGACACAATCTACCATTGACGGTATTGAAGCGGAGATTACTAAAGCAAATGAAGAAATTACCCGAATAAATGGTGTGATTGATGGTCTGACCGCGGAAATTAAAGCATTAGAAGAAAAAATTGCGAAAACAGAAGCAGAACTTGAAGTCATTCAGGAAAAATTGACCGAACAGGAAGATGCAATGAATGAACGGGTTCGAACCATGTATATGTATGGTAATGGCAGTATTCTGGAATTTTTGTTTAATGCCACTGATTTCTCAGATTTTATAACAAAAGTAGATATGTCCCGATATATTGTTGAATCTGATAAAGATTCTTTAGATGCTCTGGAAGCGACACGAAAAGAAATCGATGAGAAGAAAAAAAGCATCGAAGCTGATCGTGAGGCAGTTGTTGAAAAGAAAACCGAACAGGAGACAGCCTTAAGCCAACAGGAAAGTATAAAAGCACAGAAAGATGAGTTGCTGGCTCAGAACCAGGCCTTAATCGAACAATACAAGGCAATTGTAGATGCAGAAGCGACTAATGCTGCTAATATTCAGGCGCAGATTCAGGCTGCTCTGCAGCAGCAGGCTTCAAACGGTGGGAGCTATTCATTTACCCCGACTGAGGGGACCTATCAATGGCCAGTGCCGGGTTATTATCCGACAGCCAGCGATGATTTCTTTGGAACTCGACTTCACCCAATTTGGGGCACATACCTAACCCATTACGGCGTAGACTGTGCGGCCCCAAGCGGTACACCAATTCATGCGATGGGTAATGCGACAGTTATTTCGGCCGGATGGAACGGTGGATATGGAAATTGTGTAATTATTGACATGGGCAATGGTGTTCAGGCATTATATGGACACATGAGCAGTATTGCTGTCTCATCAGGACAAACAATATCAAAAGGTGATGTCGTTGGTTATGTCGGTTCAACCGGTGATTCTACAGGAGCTCATCTGCATTTTGGAGTCCTTCAAAACGGTAGTTATGTTGATCCTTTAGGATATTTTTAAGAGTAAAAATGTAGAATAATTTTAAAGAACAGGAGAAAGAATCATGATTCTTTCTCCTGTTTTGCGTGAAAAATGAAGCCGTGCGTAAGCTGTCGCCAATGATTTGTTTTGAAAGCGCGTTTTCAAAATAAATCATTGGCGACAGCTTACATAGGGCGAAGCCCGCGACGAGGTGAAGCATAGCGGAACCGAGTGCACGGTCTTACATAGGGCGAAGCCCGCGACGAGGTGAAGCGCAGCGAAACCGAGTGCACGGCCAAGTATAGGGCGAAGCCCGCGACGAGGCGCAGCAATCTCAATATAACAAACTGCAAATAAATTAATCAATAGGGTGATAAAGCATGGAAAAAAGCAATAAAAAGCGGTTTATCGTTGTTGTGGTCATTTTAGTACTGACAAATGTTTTTACTTTTGCCTTAGCAACTTCGGGCACTCTGATTTTTGGCAATCGGATGTTAATAACGGTAGATGATGAAGAAACTAAAAACGGAATTATCAAATTACTCGCATTAAAGAATCAGATCGAGGAAGAATACTATCATGATGTGGACAGCAATACTTTGATGGAAGGAGCGATTAAGGGAATGTTCGAAAGTCTGGATGATCCCTACAGCGCTTACTTTACACAAGAAGAATATAATTCATATTTAGCTTCTGCTACTGGGATATATGAAGGAATTGGTGTGGTGGTTACAGAGGATGAAGACCAGCATACCTTTGTGATAGCCCCCCAGAAAGGAACACCTGCTGACGATGCCGGAATTCAGACTGGTGATCAGATTATTGGTGTTGACGGTGAAGATGTAACAACACTAGGTGTTGATGAGGTCGTGTCAAGGGTACGAGGGCAGGCCGATACTCAGGTCACAATTACAATTGCCAGAGATGGTCAGGAATTGGACTTTACCCTGACGCGAAGCAGTATTGAAACTCTGACGGTTGATTCCAGAGTGATTGACGGGATTGGTTACATTCAAATTACTGAATTTGCATCCAATACAGCTGATGAGTTTAATTCACAACTTGATGAATTATTAAGTCAGAATATTAGAGGATTGGTGATTGATTTGCGATCAAACCCTGGCGGAAACGTTCAGATTGCAGTGGATATAGCTGATCGTTTGTTGGGTGAAACGATTGTCGTTTACACCGAAGATAAAGATGGAAACCGTACAGATTATAAGTCTGACGACACCGAACAACTGGATTTGCCAATGGCAGTACTGGTTGATGGAGGGTCTGCCAGTTCCTCGGAAATTCTGGCTGGAGCTCTGCAGGACACCCAGGCAGCCACATTAGTAGGAACGACCACTTATGGTAAGGGTGTTGTCCAAATCATCAAAGGGCTCGACGGCGAAGGGGGGTTTAAAGTAACTAACTCTGAATATTTTACGCCCAATGGGCGAAACATTCAGGGCATCGGTCTGGAGCCGGACGTAGTGATCGAAGCCAGTGATTATATGATGAATAACTATTTTACCGACGAAGAGGATGTTCAGTTACAAAAAGCTCTGGAAATAGTCAATCAGAAAATATCTTAATAAATTATAATCGTTCTTCATTATTAAAATATTTTGTGGTATAATCAACTACGCTGCAGTACAGATAGCGGAAATCATTGACAGACTTTAGCAGCTATGCTGCTGAAGCCTGTTTTATATTATTAGGGGAGGGTTAATGGAAGATACTAATAAAGCATTCAAGGTTATTTCTGAATATGAGCCCAAAGGAGATCAGGGCCAGGCGATTGAAAAAATCAGTAATGGCATTAATAAAGGTCTAAAATATCAGACACTGCTTGGTGTGACAGGTTCGGGGAAAACTTATACGATGGCTAAAGTCATTGAAGCGGTACAGAAACCGACCCTGGTTATTGCTCACAATAAAACACTGGCGGCTCAGTTGACAAATGAGTTTCGCAGTTTTTTCCCGGAAAACGCGGTGGAATACTTTGTCAGTTACTATGACTATTATCAGCCGGAAGCCTATGTACCCCATTCAGATCTTTATATTGAAAAGGATTCTTCAATTAATGATGAGATTGATAAGCTCAGGCATTCTGCCACGGCTTCTTTATTCGAAAGAAAAGATGTGATAGTGGTAGCCAGTGTGTCCTGTATCTATGGTCTGGGGAGTCCCATCGATTATGAAAATCTGGTTCTTTCCTTAAGACCGGGGATGGAAAAGGATCGTGATGCAATAATCAGGAAATTAGTGGATATTCAATATACCCGAAATGATATTGCCTTTGAGCGAAATAATTTCCGGGTTAGAGGAGATATTCTGGAAATTTTCCCTGCGGCATCTTCGGAGAAAGCAATCCGTCTGGAGTTTTTTGGCGATGAAATAGAGCGGATTACGGAAATCAATACTTTGACGGGAGAAATCTATGGAGAACTTAATCATGCCTCGATATTTCCAGCTTCCCACTACACCACAACACCGGAAAATCTAGAACGGGCAATCAAGGGAATTCAAGCTGAGGTCCGACAGCGATACGATGAATTCACAGAAAAGAATCAGTTAGTGGAAGCTCAGCGGATTCTTCAGCGGACTAATTATGATATCGAGATGCTTCGAGAAATGGGTTACTGTAACGGGATCGAGAACTATACCCGATATATCAATAATGCCCCTGTAGGTTCACCGCCCTATACCCTGATCGATTACTTTCCGGATGATTTTTTAATCTTTGCCGATGAGTCCCATGTATCCATACCTCAGATTGGGGGTATGTATGCGGGGGATCGCGCCCGTAAATCGAATCTGGTAGATTATGGTTTTCGACTGCCATCAGCTTATGATAACCGCCCTCTGAATTTTCAGGAATTTGAAGGCAAAATAAATCAAATCGTTTTTACATCAGCAACACCGGGCAATTATGAAAAAGAACATAGTCAGCAGGAAGTGGAACTGATTATCAGGCCTACCGGCCTAATTGATCCGGAGGTCATCATTCGACCGGTAACTGGGCAAATTGATGACTTGCTGGGGGAAATTCGCGAGAATACAAAAAAAGGCCACCGCAGCCTGGTAACTACGCTGACAAAACGAATGGCCGAAGACCTGACTGACTATCTCAACGAAAATGGTGAACGGGTGAATTATCTCCATTCTGACGTTGATACTATTGAACGAATGAAAATATTAAGAGATCTGCGAGTCGGTGAATTTGATGTCCTGGTAGGAATTAACCTCCTGCGTGAGGGTTTGGATTTGCCGGAAGTAGGATTAGTTGCGATTCTGGATGCCGACAAGGAAGGCTTTCTACGGTCGGAGACATCGCTGATCCAGACCATCGGCCGGGCAGCACGAAATCTTGATGGCCATGTTATAATGTATGCCGACAAAATTACGCCGTCGATGAAACGGGCTATTGATGAAACCAACCGGCGACGTAAAATTCAAAGTGAGTATAATCTGGTTCATGGAATAACACCGGAATCGGTAAAAAAAGAGATTCATGAGATTATTGAGGCGACTAAAGTGGCTGAGGAGCCCGCGGCTTATGAAGTGAAAATGGATCCTCATGAACTTGCTGATCTGATTAAAAATTTGGAAGCGGAAATGCTTTCAGCCGCAGAAGCGCTGGAATTTGAAAAAGCGGCACAGATACGTGATGAAATTTCACGCTTAAAGAAAGTTGAGTAATATGAAATACATTGAAATAAAAGGTGCAAAAGAACACAATTTAAAGAATATTGACTTGAAAATCCCCCGTGACCAGTTAGTGGTTCTGACTGGTCTCAGTGGTTCGGGCAAGTCTTCATTGGCATTTGATACCATTTATGCGGAAGGACAGAGACGATATGTGGAGTCTTTATCCTCTTATGCCAGACAGTTTTTAGGACAGACACAAAAGCCTGATGTTGAAAGTATTGACGGCTTGTCACCAGCCATTTCTATTGATCAGAAAACAACTAATCGAAATCCCCGTTCGACAGTCGGAACAGTGACGGAGATCTATGATTATTTTCGGTTATTATATGCTCGAATTGGGATTCCGCACTGTCCAAAATGCGGAAAGCCAATCCAATCTCAAACAGTGGACCAGATTGTTGATACAATTCTTGCCTATCCTGAAAAAACCAAATACCAGATTCTTTCACCGATTGTCAGAAGTGAAAAAGGTCAGCACAAAAAAACCCTTGAGATGATCAGAAAAGAAGGCTTTCTTCGACTTATAGTCGATGGTGAAGCAATGGAAGTAACCGATGAGATAGAACTGGATAAAAACAGGAAGCACAGCATTGAAATCGTCGTAGACCGTCTGATTGCCAAAGAAGGAATCAGAAAGCGTCTGACTGATTCGGTGGAGACAGCACTTAAACATGCAAATGGAATGGTAATTGCTCAGATTATCGACGGAGAATCACATCTTTTCAGTGAAAAGCTGGCCTGCCCTGACTGTAAAATTGCCATGGACGTCCTGGAACCAAGAACCTTTTCCTTTAATAATCCTTTTGGAATGTGTCCTGATTGTCATGGCTTGGGTTTTCACCGGGAAATTGATCCGGATCTGCTGATTCCAGATAAAAGATTATCGATTTCTGGTGGCGCGATTAAGTTCTTTGGCTTAAAAAGCGATTCTAAGTATTATTATAACCTTGTAAAAGCATTGGCTGAACAACATGATTTTTCAATGGATACTCCTATAGCAGAGGCTCCGGAAGCTTTTATAAATGAGCTTCTTTATGGAAGTGAAAAAGAGCTGGAAATTGCCTACGAAGGAAAATTTTCAGGCACCTACACTTCAAAATTCGAAGGTCTGATTCATAACATGGAAAGACGTTATATGGAAACCACTTCTGAACGGATGCGGATGCTGATTAACAAGTATATGTCGGAAATTCCCTGTCCTACTTGCAAAGGCAAACGCTTAAATCCAACCAGCCTGGCGGTGACCGTCCAGGATAAAAATATTATTGAGCTGACGGATATGTCAGTGGGGAATTTACTTTGTTTTTTTTCAGGTTTGGAGTTGACAGAAACTGAACGCCTGATCGGAGAGTCGATTTTTGCGGAAATTAATGCTCGTCTTCAGTTTTTGTCCAATGTGGGGCTGGAATATCTGACCCTTTCACGCAACGCTGGAACTTTGTCAGGTGGCGAATCACAGCGAATTCGTCTGGCGACCCAGATTGGGTCCGGTCTGGTAGGTGTACTTTATGTTCTTGATGAGCCCAGTATAGGTTTGCATCAGCGGGATAATCAGAAACTCTTAAAGACGCTGCGTCGACTGACTGATTTGGGGAATACACTGATTGTCGTGGAGCACGATGAGGAAACCATGGAAGAGGCCGACCATATCGTGGATATTGGGCCAGGACCTGGTGTTCACGGCGGTCAGGTAGTTGCTCAGGGAAGCCTTGAGGACATTATGAAAAATCCGGAGTCGATGACCGGACAGTATTTATGTGGGAAGAAATTTATTCCTCTGCCGGATAAACGTCGGGAAGGCAACGGTCAGGCGATAAAAATTACCGGTGCCAGCCAAAATAATTTAAAGAATCTGACGATTTCCTTTCCTCTTGGTAAAATGGTTTGTGTAACCGGCGTATCCGGTTCGGGGAAAAGCACCCTGGTAAATGAAATTCTTTATAAAGGATTGGCACAGCACTTGTCAAGGTCCATTAAGAAGCCTGGGAAATTTAAAGCGATGGAAGGGATTGATGCCATCGATAAAGTGATTGATATCGATCAGTCTCCAATCGGGCGAACTCCAAGATCCAACCCGGCAACCTATACCGGTATCTTTGATTTGATTCGTGATCTTTTTGCCCGGCTTCCAGAAGCGAAGACAAGGGGTTACAAGAAAGGGCGCTTTAGTTTTAATGTTAAAGGCGGTCGTTGTGAAAAGTGTAGTGGTGACGGGATTTTAAAAATTGAAATGCACTTTTTACCGGATGTTTATGTGCCCTGCGAAGTTTGTGGTGGTAAGCGCTATAATCGTGAAACACTGGAAGTGAAGTATAAAGGTAAAAATATTGCTGATGTGCTGGATATGACGGTTGAAGAAGCATTGGAGTTTTTCAAAAATTTGCCGCGGATACGGACGAAACTTCAGACCTTAAATGATGTGGGACTCAGCTATCTGAAGTTGGGTCAGCCTTCACCCCAGTTATCCGGTGGCGAAGCGCAGCGGATCAAGTTGGCAACTGAACTCAGCAAACAAAATACTGGAAAAACATTATATATTTTGGATGAACCAACAACTGGACTTCATATTGCTGATGTCCATCGCTTGGTCGAGGTTTTGCATCGTCTGGCTGACAGTGGCAGTACCGTTGTAATAATCGAACATCAGTTGGATGTGATTAAAGTCGCAGACCATCTAATCGATTTGGGACCGGAAGGTGGAGATGCTGGAGGAACTATTGTGGCGACAGGGACTCCTGAGGAAGTTGCTGGCGTTGAATCATCGTATACTGGACAATATCTCAAAAAGCTGATTAACAAAGGATAATGTCTGAATCAAGCAATGTTATGAATTCTAAAAGCTGTTATGGAAAACTGATTAAGTTTAGTTTTTCCTGACAGTTTTTTCAGTTTTACAAATATTTTCGTTATACGAAGGTGAACAGACTTTTTTTAAAATTATGACAATTGGATGTTTGCAGGCTTGATTTACTGCAAATATTTTAATGGTTTAAGAAAAAGTTAAAAAAAACCTGATGTTAGAAAAATCTAATTGACAATGGTTTTCAATAAGAGTATACTAAACCTAACAAATTAACTAGGATTTGTAAAACGACAGAAGATGAGGAAATCCATATGGGAACGCTAAAAGATTTAAAACCAGGTCAAAAAGGTTGTGTTCATTGTATTACGGTAGAAGGTCTGATGCGCCGGAAACTGATGGATATGGGTGTTACACCGGGTGTTGAGATTGAAGTGAATAAAACGGCACCGCTTGGAGATCCCATAGAAATTCGGCTTAGAAGTTATTCTTTAAGTCTTCGTAAAGAAGATGCACAGAATATTCATATATCGTAATAAAATAAGTAAACCATTGAACCCACTACCGTTTCGGTGGTGGGTTCGTCAGTGAAAGAGGATGACATGAATTATAATGTGGCATTGGTGGGGAACCCGAACTCAGGAAAAACAACATTATTCAATTGTCTGACAGGCAGTAATCTCTATGTCGGCAATTGGCCGGGCGTTACCGTCGAAAAAAAAGAAGGCAGGATCAGGAATTCCAAAGAAGTCATCAATCTGGTCGATTTGCCGGGGATTTATTCCCTGGCACCTTATTCGATGGATGAAATTGTTACAAGAAACTATATTTTGGAAGAAAAACCAGATCTGATCATAAACATAATCGATGCTTCAAATATTGAGCGCAATCTTTATCTGACCACCCAGCTGATGGAATTGGGATGCCCGATTCTTAGCGCACTTAACATGATGGATGTGGTTGAAAAAAAAGGGATCGAGTTGGAGATATCCCAATTGGAAGCCGCTTTTGGCATTCCATTTGTAAAGATATCGGCACAGAAAGAAACTGGGATTCAGGCACTGATAACAAATATGGAAAGTATGCTCAAGCAAGGTGGAAAAAGCCATTATCCCAGTGTTTTTCCAGAAGAGATAAAAAAATCATTGGAGGTCTTTGATCAAGCGTTAAAAGATCAGTTTCCTCAAATATTACCCGATACGCCACCGGTTTTTAGGGCTGTTAAACTGGCTGAAAAAGATGAAGAACTGCTGACCCATTTTTCAGAGAATCAGGATTTGATTGAACTGATTGATAAAGTTAGAGAAGAAATTACCGCTTATTCGGGGCAGGATGTTGATTCGACAATTGCTGATTACCGTTATCGATTCATTACTGATAAAGTAAAAGGTGCAAGTCATTCGACAAGAGACAATCAGATTTCCTTTCAGGATCGGTTGGATAAAGTCTTAATGAACCGTTTCGCGGCACTTCCGATTTTTTTTCTGATTATGTTTATTATTTACTATGTCTCTATCACCCTGGTCGGTGAGGTTACTATTGGCCTGATCGAAACTTTTATTAATGATGTGGTTGTCGTCTTGGTAAACAATCTTTTATTAGCAGTTGGGGCAGCTGATTGGCTGAATTCGCTGATTAATGATGGAATAGTTGCCGGTGTAGGTGCAGTTCTGACTTTTATACCACAGCTTTTCGTATTATTTATTTTTATTGCTTTGCTTGAAGACAGCGGCTATATGTCGCGAGTGGCATTTATGATGGACCGTGTATTTCGCCGTTTTGGATTATCTGGAAAATCATTTATACCATTGGTGGTGGGTTTGGGCTGCTCGGTTCCTGGCATTATGGCCTCCCGTACTCTGGAAAATGAAAGAGAACGAAAATTAACAGCTGTTGTCACGCCTTTCGTGTCGTGCGGAGCAAAAATGCCGGTTTATGTGCTGATGGGCTCTGTTTTCTTTACCACATATCAATCGATAATGGTTTTTGGCCTTTATTTGGTCAGTTTGCTGACCGTTTTTCTTTCTGCTTTTATATTGTCAAAAACCTGGTTTAGGGGGGCCCGTTCCTCATACCTGCTTGAACTGCCGCCTTACCGGATTCCCAAGCTAAAAAACACCATGTCACAAGTTTGGGAACGGATAAAAGAGTTTTTTGTTCGAGCAGGAACGATTATTTTTGCAGCGTCAGTAGTTCTATGGTTTTTACAGAGCTTTACTCCTGGACTGACAATGGTATCGGCAGCTGATGAAAGCATCTTAGCCGGATTGGGTAAACTGATCGCACCAATCTTTACCCCTTTAGGATTTGGTAATTGGGTTGCATCAGTATCACTGCTTTCGGGGATGGCGGCCAAAGAGATGATTATCTCGACGATGAGTGTTCTCTTATCCGGGGCTGAAGGTAGTTTTACGTTGTCAATTGGCAGTTTATTTACCCAGGCTTCGGCCTTTAGTTTTATGATTTTTGTACTATTGGCGTCCCCTTGTATGGCCGCCATAGCCACCATGAAAAAAGAATTGGGGAATTGGCGCGACTTTTTATTTGCTCTGGCATATCAGATGGGAATGGCTTATCTGGTGGCTCTGCTTGCTTATCAGGTTTTAAGTCGGCTATTGGTCTAAATACAGATATTTGCAATAATAGCGTGGTAGATTTAAAAGGTTTTTAAAGAGATTAACAGCAAAGGAGAAAGTAATGGCAACATTTTTAATTGCAGCAGTAATTATTGGCTCAGCGGCATATATTTTAGTGAGAAAATTTGTGAAAATGAAAAATGGCGATTTCTCCTGTGAGGGTTGTAAAGGTGGAGCCTGTTCAAGCTGTTCAGCGGGCGATAAGAAAAAGCATTAATTTGTCTGGTGCCTTATAAAAAAATTATTTGACCAGAACAAGATGAGATATGATTAAGGTCAGGAGCAATCTTTGAGAACAATAAAAAAGCAGGATTTGTATTTTTCTTTGGGATACAGTCCTGCATTTTTAAGTTGCATAAAGATGAATACCTTGTTAAACAGATTGCCATGTCAGAAACAGGTGAAAGCTGAAATCAAGATTCAGGTGGTACAATAACTGTTAAAGTCAATTGAGTCGTATTTGCGTTTTAACAAGTCCCTGGCTTCTTTTAAAATTTCTTTTTCGGTGAGAGGAAGTCTTATCTCACGAATTTCGATAATTTTAAAAGGATCGTTAGTTGCAGATTTCGTCAATGTGTAGCCACCATAAATTTTGGGGACGATTTTCACCTCGTAGTTTCCAAAAGAAATCACGGTACTAATGCCATCTTTGGTCGTTTTTTCAAACATTGATAACACTTCCTTTCATTAAGATTTAAGTAGTAATATTATACCAAAATCAGCAGGGAAATAAACAAAAAAATTTAAAAAAAGAATGAATTAAGAATTATTATTGATAAGGACAGATATGTACGATCGAAGTAAATTAAAAGACCTGCCCCAGACACCAGGGGTCTATCTGATGAAAAATGAGAACAAAGAAATAATCTATGTGGGAAAGGCTATCAATTTAAGAAATCGTGTTCGCCAGTATTTTCAATCCCGCCACGAAAGTAATTCAAAGACAGCGGTTTTAGTTTCTCATATAGCTGAGATTGAAACGATTGTGACGGATTCGGAGATGGAAGCTCTGATCCTCGAATCCAATCTGATCAAACAGCATCGTCCGCGATATAATATTCTACTAAAGGATGATAAGAATTACCCATGGATTCGAGTAACTTTAAATGAAGACTATCCCAAAATAGTAATGACAAGAAGTTATAAAAAGGATGGCAGTCGATACTTCGGACCGTTTACCAGCGCTGCAGCGGTTAAGAATACGATTGAGGCGGTTTCCCGAGTTTATCCTTTAAAAACCTGCAATCGCTTTATTCAGTATGGCAAAAAAACTGGTCGTCCTTGTCTTAACTATCATATCGGTCAGTGTCAGGGACCATGCCAGGGAAAACTCCCACCTGAAAAATACAAAGAAAATATCGATGCAATATTGGATATTTTAAATGGACATTATACGGAACTGATTGATAATTTGCAGGGAAAAATGAAATCATCAGCAATCGCTCAGGACTATGAAAATGCGGCAAAATATCGTGACCAGATTGAAGGAATTAAGCACATAGCCCAGAAACAGAAAATAACCAGTGGTAACCAGCAGGATCAGGATTTTATAAACCTTGCCTTAGATGGTGAGCAGGCTTGTTTTCAGGTTTTCCATGTCCGGGAAGGAAAACTTTTGGGACGTGACCCGTTTTTCCTAAGCGGGATAGGTGATGAAAGTGAAGCAGAAATTGTTGCAAGTTTTCTAAAACAGTATTATGTCAACTGCGGATTTATTCCTAAAGAAATAATCATAAAACATGAACCGGAATCATTAGAAGCCCTTTTAGACTGGCTGTCAGAATTGGCTGGCCGAAAAATCACCATCACCATTCCGCAGCGGGGACAAAAAGTGAAAATGCTGGAAATGGTTCAGGAAAACGCGGAAATTGCTTTAAAACAAAGATTCCTTGAGTTAGCTCAGCGAGAAAATAGAAAAATGGATCGCATGCAGGAATTAGCTGAATTTTTAAAGTTGTCAGAATTGCCGGTTCGAATTGAAGCATATGATATTTCCAATATTGCTGGCTCCAGCAATGTTGGTGGGATGGTTGTTTTTACCGACGGAAAATTGGATAAAAAGGCTTGCCGACGTTTTAAAATAAAATCTGTTGATGGACAAAACGATTATGCAAGTATGCAGGAGATGCTCTTCAGACGACTGGAAAGAGCTCAAAAGGGTGGCGAAAATAATGGTTTTCTGCCCCTTCCACAGGTGATGATGATGGACGGTGGACAAGGTCATGTCAATGCAGCCAAAGCTATTATTTCGATGTATCCCTTTGATATTGTAGTTTGTGGCTTAGTTAAAGATGACCAGCACCGCTTGCGCGGAGTCTATAAAGATAATACAGAGTTGCTGGTTAAAAAAGCCAGTACTATTGGGGTATTTCTTAATGAAATTTCTGAGGAAGTTCATCGTTATGCGATTGGGTATCATAAAATATTAAGAAAAAAGGAAATGCTGGCTTCAGTTCTTGAGGAGATTCCCGGAGTTGGTGAAAAAAGACGAAAAGCTTTGATGTTTCATTTTGGCCGTTTGGAAAATATTAAAAAAGCAACACTGGAAGAACTAACCGGTGTTTCGGGAATGAATCAGAAACTGGCCCAGGCAGTGTATGATTTTTTTCATCGCGATGCATGAAAAGACTTTAATCAGGAGAAGTTTTGCGGTAGAATAAATGAGCGGATTAATCAGTTTAAAAAGAATAAGAAGGGTGAGTCAGATGAAAGGAAAAGTCAGTCTGGATGAATTCAGCAATGAATTGTGTCTGGAAAAAATATACTGTCCTGGAGATGAATTGGATCTACTGGGCAGTGGGATCAACCGTCCGGGATTACAATTGCACGGTTTTTATGAACATTTTGATCCTAATCGGATTCAGGTGATCGGAAAAGTGGAAATGTCATATTTAATGGCGCTGGATGAAGAAACAAGAAACCGGAAAATCGATGATTTTTTTGCTTACGATTTTCCCTGCTTTATTGTTTGCTGGGAGCTTGATGAAGCTGAGATTTTCATCCCATTTGCGGAAAAATACGGTCGTTATCTATTTAGAAGTCGTGAGCGGACGACCTCGATTTTTTATCATCTGGTGAGTTTTCTGGACCAGCTTTTGGCTCCGACGATCAGTCTGCATGGTGTGCTGGTCGAAGTATTTGGTGTAGGTGTATTGATTATGGGGCCCAGTGGGATTGGTAAGAGTGAAACCGCTCTGGAAATAGTTAAAAGGGGACATTGCCTGATTGCCGATGATGTGGTTGAAGTCAAAAGAATTCGTGACTCATACTTAATGGGAACGGCACCGGAACTTTTGCAGCATTTTATGGAGATTAGGGGAATTGGTATTATAGATGTAAAAACTCTTTTCGGAGCCCAGGCGATCAAGCGGGTAGTAGAGATTGATATGGTAATAAAACTGGAAAATTGGGATGAACGCTCCCCTTATGATCGATTGGGGCTGGATGAACAGACCATGGATATTCTGGGGATGGATGTACCGCAAGTTATGATTCCGGTTTCCAGCGGCAGAAATCTTTCCAGTATCATTGAAACGGCGGCGATCAACAATCGAACTAAACAATACGGATATCATTCGGCCCAGGTATTTTGCGATCGGATAACTGATTTTAATGATGAAGAAGTGAAACGTCGCGAGAAGATTAAGAATTAAGAATAAGAAAAGGAAGAAAATTTTGAGAAATTACGTTTTAGACGCCCACACCCATACCTTAGCTTGCGGACATGCTTACAATACACTAATGGAACTGATTGAAATGGCGGCACAAAAAAATCTGGAGATGATCTGTCTCACTGAGCATGCACCAGCCTTACCTGGCGCGCCCAACGCGCTTTTTTTTGCAAACTACCGGGTTATCCCCAGTGTAATCAAAAATGTGAAGCTTTTAAAAGGGATTGAGAGTAATATTTTAGATGTTGACGGTAATACAGATATTCCCACAGCCTTCTTAGATTCCATTGAAATTCGTTCGGCTTCGCTGCATACTCCGACATTTAAACCTTTATCTAAAAGTGAAAATACTAGTGCGGTATTAGGTGCTATTGAAAATCCGGAAGTTGATTTTATTTGTCATCTGGGTAATCCAACTTATGAACTGGACTATGAAGCGATCTTACAGGAAGCAAAAAAGCATAATACTCTCATCGAGATTAATAATGCGTCATTTTTTGTCAGAAGTGGATCCAAGCCCAATTGCACCTGGATAGCTAATCGTTGCAAGGAACTGGAAATTCCAGTAATTATCGGCAGTGATACACATTTTGCTTCGGATATTGGTGCGTTTCCTTATGTTGATCAATTACTGAATGAGGTTGGATTCCCTGATGAACTGATCATAAACCTTGAAACAAAAAGGCTGATCGATCATCTTGAAGCAAAGGGAAGAAAATTATTTAAAGATCCCCGGGATGCAGCTAGAGAATTGTTTTCCCAATAAATTTATGGTAAACTGTCAGTGGAATATTAAATTCATCACACCTTTATTCAAATTCATTAGAAAAGTCAGCGTAAAGCGAATATGAAAGGAGAGCATGGTGAAGATAAAAATTTTGACTGATTCAGCCTGCGATATCCTCAAAGAGGATCAGGAAAATTTAGATATTGAAATAATACCGGTTTACGTCACTCAGGAGGATGAAACCTATCGGGATGGAATTGATATTACTCCTGAAGAAGTATATGAGCAAATGAGACAGGGAACGGTCTTTAAAACCTCACAGATTCCTTATGGAGATTTTGTTAAGCGATTTGAAGAACTGATTCTAGAGAAACAGCCCTTTATCTATCTGGCCTTCTCCAGTGGCTTGTCTGGGACCTATCAGGCAGCAGCTCTGGCAGAACGTGATCTCAAGGAAAAATACCCGGAGGCAGTCTTTAAAGTTTTTGACACACGGGCAGTTTGTTATGGTCTGGGTCTAATTGCTTATGCGGTAGCGCTTGCTGCTTCTAAAGGCGAAACAATGGATCAGCTTACGAAACGGATCGAATATTACAGTCAGCATATCAGACATGTTTTTACTGTGACAGACCTCTCATATCTTTATCGAGGTGGACGTTTAAATAAAAGTACTGCCATCATCGGCAATATGCTGCATATTAATCCTCTCCTTGAAGTGAGTGAAACCGGAGAACTGAAACAGATTGACAAGGTACGGGGTGATAAAAAACTATTAAAGGAAATGGTGGATTATCTGGAACAAAATGGCGATGATTTTGAACATCAGACCATTGGCATCAGTCATGCGGATAATCCCAAATTATTGGAAGGCTTTGTTAAGATGGCGGGAAAACGCCTGAATACAGATAAATTTAAAATCGTGACACTTGGTGCAACAGTGGGGACACATTCAGGGCCGGGAACACTTGCCGTGTTCTTTTTTGATGAATACGCTGACTGGGCGAGAGTGGAATAATGGATTAGGAGAAACATGTTAGAGAAATTAGATTTTTTGGCAGAAAAATATGCTGAGCTAAATGACAAGATCAGTGATCCGGCAGTAATTGCCGACCAGAATTTATGGAAAAAGCTGGTTAAGGAACATGCACATATTGAACCGATCATTCAAAAGTACAATGAATATACACAAGTACTTTCAGGGATTGAGGATGCCAGAGAAATGCTGGCGGATAAGCAGTTGGATAAGGAATTGCGGGAAATGGCCGAAATGGAAGATGAAGAGCTTTCTGAGAAAAAGGCTGTTTTAGAAGAGGAATTGCGAGTATTATTGCTGCCGAAAGATCCCAATGATGACAAAAACGTTATTGTTGAAATTCGGGCTGGTGCTGGCGGGAGTGAAGCAGCTTTATTTGCCGGTGACCTGTTCCGGATGTTTACCAGATATGCCGAGCGACAGGGCTGGAAAAGCGAAATTATGTCTTCAAACATTCCGGATATTGGCGGGATCAAGGAAATTATTTTTCTAATTGAAGGGAATGGTGCCTACAGTCGGCTTAAATATGAGAGCGGAGTACACCGGGTACAGCGAATTCCAACAACAGAATCAGGCGGACGAATTCATACTTCAACAGCTACTGTGGCAGTTTTACCGGAGGCTGAAGACGTGGAAATAGAAGTTAACGCCAATGATCTGCGGGTGGATGTTTATCGTTCTTCTGGAAATGGAGGTCAGAGTGTAAATACTACTGATTCTGCCGTGCGAATTACCCACGAACCGACCGGTCTGGTTGTAACCTGTCAGGACGAAAAGTCCCAGTTGAAAAATAAAGAGAAGGCTTTAAAAATCTTAAAGGCCAGATTATTTGAGATTGAGCAGCAGAAACAGGCCAGTGAAATTGCAGAAAACCGAAAAAGTCAGGTTGGAAGTGGAGACCGAAGTGAACGGATTCGGACCTACAATTTTCCTCAGGGAAGAATTTCCGATCATCGTATTGGTTTGACTGTTTATCAATTGGAAGCATTTCTTGACGGTGATATTGACGAAATGATTAATGCCTTGACGACCAGTGATCAGGCGGCAAAATTAAAACAGAATGTCTAATTCAGGTGGGTCTTTTTTGAACCCTTTAATTCTGTAAAAACTTGAAAAAGATAAAGATCAGTTTATTTTACTGGTCTTTTTTTTATCTTTATTTTAATTTAGTATAAAGTACCGGTAAAAATTTGACTTTTATTGACAGTGGCACTTTTAATCAGTAGAATGGAATGGATACTAGAAGGAGACAATTAAAATTGTCCAAAAGGAGAGCTAAATGAAGAAAGTATATGTAAAAGATCAATCTGCCTGTGTGGCCTGTCTTGCCTGTGAAATGGCCTGTTCAACTGCTTTTTATAAACAGTATGATCCGGAATTGACTTGTGTCAAAGTGACAGAGAAAAATGATGGCAGTCTGAAAACTTTAGTTTGTGTACAGTGTGGAAAATGTGCAAAATCTTGTGAAGCAGGTGCAATTACCCAGAATAAATTTGGGGTTTATATGATTAATAAAAAACTTTGCGTAAATTGCGGGAAATGTGTGGAAGCCTGTCCATTTGGTGTGCTGGTTAAATCAGAAGATAAAGATGTGCCTTCTAAATGCATTGCGTGTGGAATCTGTGTAACGGCTTGTCCGCAAGATGTACTGGAAATTAAAGAAGCATAAAAGGATAATTATTTCATTATCATCAAACCCGATTATAGAGTTTTAATCTATAATCGGGTTTGTTTTGTATTAGCAGTATTCTATATAATATCATTTTCAATATACAGATAAGTTAGGAATTTGTACTTGACTATTTTATTTACTCTGCAAAGTCTTATTAGCGATAAAATTTAGACTTAAAAAGCAATTCGTTCTTTGATATAGTCAGCGACTTCATCTATAGGTAAACGAATTTGAACCATGGTATCACGGTCACGCAGGGTAACGGATTCGTCTTCTAAAGTGTCAAAATCGATGGTGATACAGTAGGGGGTTCCAATTTCATCCTGACGTCGATATCGTTTCCCGATACTGCCTGCTTCATCGTATTCAACCATCATTTCTTTTGAAAGTAAGCTGAAAACTGATTCAGCTTTTTCGCTTAACTTTTTAGAGAGCGGTAAAACTGCAGCTTTATAAGCCGATAAAAATGGATGAATACGAAGTACATTTCGTTCTTCAGTTTTAGCTCCATTCTCAATGGTTTCCTTTTCCATGGCATTACATAAAAATGCCAGAAATACGCGATCAGCACCCAGAGACGGTTCAATACAGTAAGGAATGAATTTTTCGTTGGTTATAGGATCAGTATATTTCATATCTTTCCCCGAGTGGGTTTGATGTTGGGTTAAATCAAAATCAGTTCGGTCGGCAATCCCCCAGAGTTCACCCCAACCGAACGGGAAGCGGAACTCTACGTCTGTTGTAGCGTTACTGTAATGGGATAGCTCTTCTTTTTCGTGATCTCTAAAGCGAATGTTTTCGTCTTTCATGCCAAGGTCAAACAACCATTTTTTACAGAAGGCTTTCCAGTAATCGAACCATTCAAGATCAGTTCCTGGGGCACAGAAAAATTCAAGCTCCATCTGTTCAAATTCACGGGTTCTAAAAATGAAATTACCCGGAGTGATTTCATTTCGGAAAGATTTACCAACTTGAGCAATTCCAAAAGGAATTTTTTTTCGGCTGCTTCTTTGGACGTTTTTGAAATTGACAAAAATTCCCTGGGCGGTTTCCGGTCGCAGGAAAATTTCACTGGCAGTGTCCTCGTTAACACCCTGAAAGGTTTTAAACATCAGGTTAAACTGGCGAATATCAGTAAAATCGCTTTTTCCGCATTCTGGACAGGCCAGATCATTTTCACGAATAAAGTCCATCATTTGTTCATTGGACCAGCCATCGACAACAACTTCTTCACCTTTTTCCAGGTAATAATCTTCGATTAATTTATCGGCCCGAAAACGGGATTTGCAGGATTTGCAGTCCATTAATGGATCATTGAATCCGCCTACGTGCCCAGAGGCTACCCAGGTTTTAGGGTTCATCAGAATAGCCGCATCAAGGCCCACGTTATAGGGAGATTCCTGGACAAATTTCTTCCACCAGGCTTTTTTAACATTATTTTTCATTTCCACACCCAAAGGACCGTAATCCCAACTGTTGGCCAGACCATCATATATTTCTGAGCCGGGGAAAATAATACCACGCATTTTGGCAAGACTGACAATTTCAGCCATTGTAAAATCAGACATAACTATACCTCCTGAAAATTAAAGATCTTTTTTAAAATAAATTGATGAATCAAAAATGAACCATGTATAAAATCAAACCGAGCACAACTCGGCTCCGCACGGCTTTACTTTTCGCGAATATAAAAACCGCCCCTCATACAAGGGACGGTTATCCGCGGTTCCACCCAAGTTGTCTGTTACGACCACTCTTCTATAACGATTTTCACGTCAGGACTAAAATCCTGCAGCTTGGTAAGCGCCACTTAATTAATTGATAGACAGAACTTGCACCATCTTCTGCTCGCTACATTATCAAACTTAAGTAAGTTTCTTTCCGCATTGCTTTTAATATTTAACTAATGCGAAAAGAATAGCAAAAATAAGTTAAACTGTCAAGAAAAGTTTTGAAAAAACAACAAAAAAACTGACATATTAGAATGCCATTCAGTTAAGTAGGTTAACATGAAAATTGAATTTTAATTAATTTCATATAAATATAAAATAAAATGTTAAAATTATGTTTGAAATATGTTAAATTGATGTTAAAATTAATACGGTTAAAAATAGAAAATAAGGAAGGAAGATTAACCAGGTTTATTCATATCAAAAATCAATTTTTTGGCTTTTTAAAAGGATATTTATATGATTTTGATCAGGAAATATTTGATGTGATTTATGGTTTTTCTTGGAGGAATTTATGACGCTAGAAATGCTGATAGGTCTATTTGGCGGTTTGGGACTTTTCATCTTTGGAATGAATATGATGAGTGATGGCTTGAAGACTGTCGCTGGTACAAAAATGAAACAATTGCTGGAAATATTAACCAGTAATCGAATTAAAGCAATTCTTGTCGGGACACTTGTCACGATGATTGTTCAGAGCTCCAGCACGACTACAGTAATGGTGGTAGGTTTTGTTAACGCTTCACTGATGACACTTGCTCAAGCAGCTGGAGTTATTCTTGGGGCAAATATTGGAACAACAATTACAGCACAAATGATTGCTTTTAATGTTTCTGATGTTGCACCGGTTTTTATTGGTGTGGGTGCGCTGATCACGATGTTTGGCAGGACCAAAAAAAATCGCGATCTCGGGAGTGTGCTGTTGGGCTTTGGTATCCTATTTTTTGGAATCTCGACAATGTCCTCTGCGATGAAACCGCTGCGTGAAAGTGAAGAGTTTATTTATCTGCTGACTACTTATGGGACGAATCCTTTACTGGGACTGCTGATTGGGACCGGAATTACAGCTATTATTCAAAGCAGCAGTGCATCATTAGGCTTGCTTCAGGCACTGGCTATTTCAGGCGTATTTTCGACAATGGGAGCGACTGAAGCCATCGATGTCTGTATTCCGATTCTAATCGGAACCAATATTGGTACCTGTGTGACGGCTTTAATTTCCAGTATTGGTACCTCAGTAGCGGCTAAAAAGGCAGCCTTTATTCATCTGTTCGTTAATATATTTGGAGCGATTTGGGTAATGGCCTTGTTGGGTGTTATGGATAGTCTGATGACTGTCAATCCCATCTACACATTTATAGCCAATGTATCTGGTACAATGGTTGATTCCAGCGGTGAAGTTGTTCCCAATGTGGCCCGCGAGATAGCCATGGCCCATACTTTGTTTAACATTATTAATACAATAGTATTATTTCCGGTTATCAATTATTTTGTTAAAGCTCTGGATCATTTTATGCCAGAACAGGAAGCTGAAAAGGGCTTGTATCTGGATGATCGCTTGTTAAACAATCCTTCTATTGCCTTGGGTCAAGTGGGGAAAGAAATGGTCCGATTGGGCAATCTGGTAATAAAAAATTTCTTTGAGTCCTGTGAAGTCATTATGACCAAAGACTCCAAATTACTGGAAGAGATCACAGAACGCGAAGAACGGATTGATGAATTCCAGCAGGGAATCATTGATTTCACGGTAAAATTATCGAATGAAAATATGTCCGAAGCAGAAAATGACCAACTAGCCTTTTTTATGAAAGGCAGCCACGATCTGGAACGAATTGGTGATCATGCGATGAATATCAGCGAATTACTGGAAATGCAGGTAAACAGAAAAATTCAGTTCAGTGAGATAGCCAATCAGGAGTTATTAACGCTGATTAACATTACGACTAATACCCTCAAAGATATGGTGATGCTTTTAGAAACTGATGAACTGGAACTTTGTTATAAAATTTTAGATGAGGAAGATGAAATTGATGAGCTGACCGAAAAGCTAAAGGATGATCACATTGATAGATTAAATGAAGGGATCTGCAACCCTTACGCTGGGATTATCTTTATGGATTTATTGACAAATATTGAGCGGGTAGGCGACCATGCTTCAAACATAGCACAAGGGATTTTAGGTCTTAAACTGCATCAGGGTTTAATCAGCCAAAGTGAATATAATGAAGCTGGTTTTAATGAATATGGCGGTCTCTCAAGTTAACCTTAATTTAACAAAAAATATTTTTGTATATATTGACAGAATATCAGGAATACAGTACTATTAGTGAGACTAACTAAATAGGGCAAACTTACTGAAAAGTAAGGACGCAAAACTACAGGGTCTAAATAATTTATTACATGACAGCCAGTTGCTTAAAATGCTATACAAATGAGCTTTTATTTGTATAGGTTTGAATTTAAGGCAGCTGCAAAGTTGCCTTTATTTATTTTTTAGTGATTTTTCAAGTCAGAATACCAGAAAATGATTAGAATTAAAAGTTTGTATGGTCTTTAGATAATTCAAAAATATAAGGGTATATCTAAACTAAAGAGAGAAGGTAAGTTCCATATTTTATTGAACTTTAAAGAATCTTGCAGTATAATAAATAGGAAATTAAAATCATTCCAGATAAGGAATGCAAGAACTGAATGAACTGGCGAAAGCTGTTCAGATAAATGATGCACTAGCTAGATTAGCATTTTATAAGATGTGATTTTGAGCTAGTGGTTAGACAATTTAATAAGGAGGTGAAAGAATGGGAGTACAGGTAAGTCAAGCGTCCAGGACGGCTGATTTTACCAGTCAGCATTCAAGTGTTCAAAAGAGTCCAGGCTCGGAAGCATCAAAATTTTTGTCATTTTTAAATGATGCCAGAAATGAGGTGAAAACTGCTGTAATCAATAGTGAAACAATGGAGCAGGGGGCAAATGAGAACATACAGGAGAGTATCGTTCCAGAAGAGCAGATATCCCTTTCGCTTGCAGAGGAATCAGGTTTGGATGGCGCTGTATTGAGTCTGTTAGGACTAATTAAGCTCGAACCTGAAGAACCGGCAGAATCTGCAGAAGCAGTTGCGGAAGCAGGACTGGCGAATGTACTGACAGTAGCTGATGAGACAATGCTTGAGCAGACTGGCACATTTAAAGGTCAGGTTCTTAATTCAGGACTGGCTGGTGCTGAGGGGCTTTCGAAGGCTGAACAGGCAGCAGGGTTTAATGCATCTACTGTGCCAGCTGATGTGGCAGTACCATTAGCATTAGGTGAAGCACAGGCAGCTGGAGTGGCTGAAACTGGAGCGTTAAATTTACAGGAAACTGTTTCCGGTCAGGTAGGTGAAAACCTTAAAGAATTAGGACAGAACCAGGTAGAGATTGAGACAGAGGAAAGTGGTCAGAATAAAGGTGTGTTTTCTGGTCTCATGAGAAAAGAAGCAAGTTCAGAAGTTCTTACTGTAAACGCAACTGTTACAGGGGCTGGAGAAAAAGTACCGGTTCAGCAAGATGGTTCAGAAGCCGATGCCTTACTGCAGGGTAAAACTGGAAACGCGGCAACGCAGGAAATTGTGTTAGAGTCAGAAACAGCTGATACCAGTGCTGCTGAAATTGACAGTGAACAGTTGATTGATGTTCAAGCCTTAAATGGGACAAAGGCAGCAGAGACTATTTCCAACTTTGGGGATAAGACGCAGATTGCTGCTCAGGTTCAGGATGCCATTATTGAGAATTATGAAGTGAACACTGATAAGACTTTTAAGGTGACCTTAAATCCGGAGTGTCTTGGTGAGATTGATGTGGAGATGGCCTTTTCAAATGGCAAGTTGACTATTAATATTTTAGCAGCCAGCCAGGAAACCCATGAGCTGTTGGCGAAACAGATTGACCAGCTGGTACGCGGTCTGGCAATGCAGAAAATTAACGTGGAAACAGTAACGACTAATCGAACTGTAGAAGAAACCGCAGATTCTGGTCAACAAAGTCAGTCCAATCTTTCCAATATGGACTCTAGACAGAATCAGAGTCAGTCGCAGAATGACCTGATTCAGGGACGATTCAATCGGTTCAGTAAAATTGGCCTGGACGATGGTGAAAACCTAGATGAAACCTTGACAGGTTTAGTAGGGCTTAACAGTCAAAACAGTCAGCTTAATCGGATGGATTATTTTATTTAAAGAATTAGTGTAAAGGAGGATAAAATGGCAATTGATAGTATTAACAGTTATTTAACGACTGCAGCAACAACATCAACGACAGCAGCGACAACTTCATCAGGCCTGTCAAGTGATGTTTTCAGTATGGACGATTTTATGGCGATGATGGTTGCGCAGCTACAAAATCAGGATATGTACAGCTCTCAGGATTCCAGCGAATTTATTGCACAAATGGCGCAATATACTATGATTGAGGCAATTAATGAAATGACTGATGCGATGGATGACATGATGGAGCTATCCCAGACCAATTATGGGGTCAGTTTGATCGGTAAAGATGTGACCATTGCTGAAGTAGATAGTGATGGAAATATTACATCATTTAATGGTACCGTTGAAGGTGTCAATTTCTATAATGGATCAACCCAGGTGGTTGTAGATGGGACATCTTATAATTTAAGTTCAGTCATGAGTGTACAGGCTGCAACTGAATAAGATAATAACAGGAAAAGAGGGTTTTTATGGCAGACACTATCAATAATGCATATTTTCGAATGAATGATGCCATTGTCAGACAGACTGAGCGCCTCGGTTCCAATCAGAATAAACAAGCTACAGTCGGAAAACAGACGGAAGAAAGCAGTTTTAAAGATCTGCTGAATGAGAATCTAAGTTCTTCAACTGTCACGTTTACCAAACACGCCAGTATACGGAGTGAGCAGCGCAATATTGAAGTCAACGAAATGGATCTTCAAAAGTTAAGTGAAGCCTGCGATCAGGCACAGGAAAAAGGAATCAATAACGCTCTGATAATGATGAAAGATTCAGCTTTTATTGTCAGTGCACAGAACCGACGGGTAATCACCGTCATGGATAAAAATGATATGAAAGATAAAATTGTCAATGATATTGACGGCGCCTTGTTTATATAACTGGACCTCGATGAGGAAGTTAAGAGCTTTGAACGATTGATAAGCTCAATTGGCGCAGAAAGGATAAATTATGTTAAGATCTTTATACTCTGCAGTTTCGGGGATGAATGCCCATCAGACAAAATTAAATGTAATTGGTAATAATATTGCCAATGTTAATACCTACGGCTTTAAAGCCAGCCGAGTAGTTTTTTCAGATGTTTTATATCAGAATGTCAGAAATTCAGTTGCTGGTTCAGCAGATGCTGCAGATTCGGCTACTGGTGGTGTTAACCCCAGTCAGATGGGTTATGGGGTTAAAATCGGCTCAATCGATTTGATTATGACCAATGCATCAGGTGCTGATACCGGCCGTGCTATGGACTGTTTTATTGATGGGGATGGATTTTTCATGGTTAATACAGGTTTGGATGATGCTGGCATGAAAATTTTAAAGTACACTCGTGTTGGTAATTTCAGCTTTGACTCAGCCGGAAATCTGGTTGATTCTAACGGTAGTATCGTTCAGGGGACTGTGGCGGATACATTAGGTTGGACATTAGGCGATTCAGTAACAGGTGCAGAAAGAATTGTGGATGGACAAAGCGTAGCGGATATAACTGATCCTACTAATGATGATTATGGTTCTGATACAATAGGAAATATCACACTATCTACAGATTTATTAAATAATCTTACCGGTGTTTCAATTGACTATACTGGAGCTATTACAGGGATAATTAATAGTGAACCTGTTGTCTTAGGATACATTGCTTTGTCAAATTTCGGAAATCCAGATGCTCTTGGACAGGATGGAAATGGTTATTACACATCTTCAAATAACTCAGGTGATGCCCAGCCAACTGAAGCTCAAAAACTTGGTACTGGCCGTATAGTCTCCGGTGGTCTTGAAATGTCAAATGTTGACCTTTCCAAAGAGTTTACCGAAATGATCACCGCTCAGCGTGGTTTTCAGGCTAATACCCGAATTGTTTCGGTATCAGATGGAGTTCTTGAAGAACTGGTTAACCTGAAACGATAATTCAATTAAAAAGTTATAAATAAAGACAATGTTTCGCCCGAAAAAGAAAAATTTTCGGGCGAAGCCATTTAATACTTTAAATGAGGGATGAAAAATGATAGAATTAACGAGATTAGATAAAAGAAAAAGCGAGAAGTTCATTCTTAACTGCGAATTAATCGAAACAATCGAAGAAAAACCAGATACTACAATACGGCTAAACAACGGACGGACTTATGTTGTTGTGGAGAGTTCATCACAGGTAGTCTCCAAAATCCTTACCTATAAAAGGAATATCTTTAGCCGATGATTGTAGTATGACAAATTCTCACAGGAGAAGTACGTATGGAAATTACAGTAATTATCGGCTATGTATTAGTTGTGGTGGCACTTTTTTTTGGGATGACCTTTGGCTCCAGTGGATTTGATATTGGGGCTTTAGCAAACTTTTTTAATGCTCAAAGTATATTTATTACAATCGGTGGTACTTTTATGGTACTGCTGGCCTCCTTCCCTTTTAAGGCCTTCACAAAAATTCCCAAACATTTAAAGATGGTATTTTTTAAGGATAAGACAGATCCTATGCAATATGTGGAAACTCTGGTCGAACTTTCTAAAGAAGCCAGACGAAAAGGGCTTTTGGCCCTGGAAGCTAAAGCCGCTGAAATTGAGGACGAGTTTTTAAAGGAATCAGTACTGCGAATCGTCGATGCAATCGAGCCGGATAAGCTTAAAATCTGGTTCGATCAAAAGTTGGAACTCATTGAGATGCGTAATGAAGAAGAACGCAAGCTCTATGATTTTGGAGCGGCCTTAGGACCAGCTTTCGGGATGATCGGAACACTGATCGGTCTTATTAATATGCTAAAAAGTATGAACCTCGATGGCGGAGCTGAAAAACTGGGTCAGGATATGTCAGTCGCTTTAATTACCACCTTTTATGGGTCAGTCATTGCAAATGTAATTTTCCTCCCAATCTCTAATAAGGTAGCTATTGCTCAAGAACGGGATATCATGATTAAAGAGCTGATTATTGAGGGAGTTGTTTCCATCAAAGAAGGCGAAAATCCTAAATACATTGAGGAAAAATTGATGAACTTTGTTGAGGCTTCTAATAAGAAGAAAAAAGGCGAAGATGGAGAAGGCGGAGACAACAAAAAAGAAAAGAAAAAGAAGAAGTAGATAATTTTCATTTAGATTTATTTAAAAAGGGGTATAAAAAATGGGAAGACGAAAAAAAGGGGGGGGGAATGGCCCCAATAAAGATGCATGGTTGAATACTTATGCGGACATGATTACCCTTATTCTTGTATTCTTTGTGCTTCTTTTTTCTATGTCAACGATTGATGCGGCCAAATACGAGCTGCTGGTTGAAATGTTTAACCCGACAGCACTTTTGGATCCCACAGGGGAAGCAACAGATGAAGCGGATTCTGCGACCTCGACAACCGAAGATGTGGACGTCGAGGATGTGGTGGATCTAGAGGAGTTGTATCAGTATTTAAGCGAGTATGTTAAAAACAAAGGTCTGGAAGATCAGATTAAGGTCTCCCAGGGGGAGAATGTCGTGGGAATTCAGTTTATGTCTTCAATGTTCTTTCAGCCTGATTCAGCAGTTTTAACAACCCAAGGACGTCAACTTATGACGGATATTGGTGCGGCGATTAGAGATGTTCAGGATCGTATAAGAGCAATACGTGTTGATGGACATACGGCAGTTGCCGATTCTCCAATTAGTGATCGTGACCTTTCCACTGACAGAGCAAATACTGTTCTTAAATTTCTGGAGGCTGGCTATGTAAGTGATCCGGCAAAATTATTGGCAGTTGGGTACGGTCAGTATCATCCCATTGCAAGTAATGATACCGAAGAAGGACGTGCCCAAAACCGACGGGTTGAAATTATTATTTCCGAAGATAATGATCTTATCCAGGATTTCCAGACTATTGTTGAATCATCGGGAACAGAAGAAACAAACGCAGAAACGACTCAGGAAGGACAATAGCGGGAGACTAATATGGCAGAAATCTTATCACAAAGTCAAATCGATAGCCTTTTAAGCAGCCTTGTTGGTGGCGGCGGCGATATGGAGGAGTCTCAGGAAGCGGATTCGACTTCGGGTAAAAAAGTCAAGGACTACGACTTCAGGAGACCTAAGCTATTTACTCGTGAACAGTTAAAACATCTGTTCAGTATTTATGAAACTTACGCCAGGTTGTTGTCTTCCCATATGACTGGAATCCTGCAGACTTATAGTCTGATTGAAATAATCGAGGTTGAAGAACAGCAGTACTATGAATTTAATAACGCTTTGCCTGATTCAGTCTTAATGGGATTGATTGATTTCCAGGTCAAAGACAGTGATGCTGAAGAAGATATGGTTATTATGGACGTTTCCAAAGAAATTGGTTTTGCCAGTTTTGATCGTTTGCTGGGAGGGACGGGAAAACCATTAGAGGAAGACCGGGAATTTACGGAGATAGAAGTTGGTGTTTTGGAATATTTTCTAAAGGGAATGATTAACCTGATGAAAAATGCCTGGTTCGACTATCTGGAAATATCGCCCCGCCTGATGAAATTGGAAACAAATTCTCGAATTATGCAGGGGATTGGAACCGACGATAATGTGGTGATTATCGTCATGAATATTAAGGTTAATGAAACTTTGGGAAAAATTAATGTTTGTATTCCTGCCAGTACCCTGGATATGATGTTCAAAAAAAGAGAGACATTAAAAAAGAGAAGTCAGAAACGTGGTGATCAGGCAGCCGAAGAGGCACGCCGTAAAAATATTGTTGATGAAATCAGAAAGACCACACTTGAATTGCGAGGCGTTTTGGGAGAAGTTGAAGTGATGTCTCAGGATATTTTGGAGCTGGAAGTGGGTGACATCATCACTTTAAATAAACCAGTGGATACGATGGTGGATCTGGTCGTAAATGATGAAGTCTGGTTTAAAGGTGAAATGGGACACATTAAGAAGAAAAAGGCCATAGCCATAAAAGAGATATTAAAGAGAGGAAGTGAGCCAAGCGAATGACAGCAGAAATGAACCCCGAAAAATTAACCGATATGGAAATTGATGTAATCGGAGAGGTAATGAATATCAGTATGGGCTCAGCGGCTACGGCCATGTCGACCATACTCGGTACAAAGGTCAATATCACGACTCCGAGAATTGAAACTGTTGGGGTAGAGGAGTTTGAATTCACCTACCTGGAACCGGTTATTGGCGTACTAATCAATTATGTTGAAGGTATTGACGGTTCCAATGTTTTACTGTTAAAAGAAGAGGATATGAAAAAAATTCTGTCTCAGCTCTTTGGTATGGAGCCGGGTGATGAGATGGAATTTGATGAAATCAGTAAATCAGCCATCGGGGAAATTATGAACCAGATGATGGGGTCGGCAGCTGGGGCGCTTGCTTCCTTTCTGGGAAAGGTGGTTAATATATCGCCACCGTCGATGCTTGACACAACCAGTAAAACCAGTGTCAGGGAGCTTTTTGCACTAAAAGGCGATAATCTGGTTAGTATCAAATTTCACCTGATCATTGAAGATCTGGTAGACAGTGAATTTATCAGTGCCATGGAACCAAGTCTGGCTAAGGAAATTGTCGCTATGTCCATGGGTGTCAGCGGAATGGAAGAGGAAGAAGAAGTTGTTACGCCTCCTCCCGAGCCGCCGCCGCAAACTCCGCCACCGCAACAAGCACCAACACCGGACCAGCCGCCACAACAGGCACCGCCACAACAGGCACCGCCACAAGGCTATGACCAGGCTTATCAGCAACCTCCTCAGGGATATGAACAGCCATATCAGCAGGCACCGCCGGGACAGTATCAGCAGCCATATCAGCAGGCGCCACCGGGACAATACCAGCAACCATATCAGCAGGCGCCGCCGGGACAGTACCAGCAGCCCTATCAGCAGGTACCGCCGGGACAGTATCAGCAGGCACCTCCAGGACAATATCAGCAGATGCCGCCGCATCCTTCGGAGAATGTCGTATCGCATCAGCAGCCTGTAGAAGTCAGTAATTATAATTATCGTTCATTTGATGCTCCTGAGGACCAGGGAAATCTAGTATCTGCTGATAATCTGGAGCTAATAATGTCGGTTCCAATTCAAATCAGTGTTGAACTGGGTAGAACCCAGAAAAAAATTAAAGATATTGCAGAGTTGACACTGGGGAATATTGTGGAACTGGACCGTCAGGCAGGTGATCAGGTTGATGTAATTGCCAATGGCCGTCTGATAGCCAGGGGAGATGTTGTTGTTGTAGATGATAACTACAGTGTTAAAATCACTGAGATTATAAAAACAAAAGAAGAATTAAATAACAAAAAATAATTGGATGCATCAGAAAGGAAAATAAAAATGGATAAAATTTTAATTGTTGACGACGCAGCTTTTATGCGAATGATGATCAAGGATAGCCTGAAAAAGGGAGGATACTCGGAATTTATCGAGGCTGAAAATGGTGAGCTGGCTCTAGCCGCTTATAAGGAAAATACTCCTGATTTGGTCCTTTTAGACATTACAATGCCGATCATGGATGGTATTCAGGCGCTTCAGGCAATTAAAGGTTATAACCCACAGGCAAAAGTAGTCATGTGTTCAGCAATGGGTCAAGAGGGCATGGTTGTTGAAGCGATTAAAAATGGTGCACTTGATTTTATTGTTAAGCCATTTAAGGCCGATCGCCTGCTCCAGACCGTCAACAGTGCTTTAGGCAAAGCATAGGAAAAAAAGTGAACGACGTTTTTTCGGTTGTGCTGGCGCTGCTTGGCACCATTGGTGTCCTGATCTTAACCTATTATGGCAGTCACTGGTATGCTAAACGTGTGGCTAGAGCTTCTGGCAATATCACTGGTGGCAACCACATCAAGGTGGTGGAACGGATTGTAGTCAGCAAGTCCAGTTCCCTGGTAATTGTAGATATAGAAGGACAGCAATTGTTGCTTGGAATCAGTGAACAGAATATTTCGCTGATAAAAGAACTGGATACTCCGCTTGAAATTCCGGTAAAAAAAGAGTTAAGTAAAGATAGCTTTGCCAGTATTTTAAAATCAATGAAAAATAAGGAACAGTAGGATGAAGAAAAAAGCAGTGCAAATGACTCAGACAATCAGACAACATTCTTTTAAAACACTGCTGGGCCTGTGTTTAATATTTATTCTTTCGGCGAATCAAGTTCATGCTTCAACGATTGCCGATATGCTGGTGGGAGAGGGGTCGGATTCCGTCAGAATTGTCATCCTGATGACTCTGATCGCCGTCATTCCGTCAATGCTTCTAATGATGACCTGTTTTGGTCGTATCATTATTGTTTTATCTTTTTTAAGAAACGCTTTAGGTCTTCAGCAGACGCCACCCAACCAGATTCTGGTTGGTTTAGCGCTGGCGACGACCTTATTTATTATGTCACCGGTGTTTAGCGAAATTAACCAGGTAGCCCTTCAGCCTTATAGTGCGGGAACGGTGGATACCCAAACTTTTTTAACTTTGGCCAGCGACCCAATGCAGGAATGGATGCTCAAGCAGACCACTGCAGAAGATGTGAATCTTTTCCTAAGTTTATCGGGTGATGAAAATGTTCAGACACTTGACGGAATGGATCTGCCGATGACCATTGTTATTCCTTCATTTGTAATCAGTGAGTTAAAACGGGCGTTTCTTATCGGTTTTCTGATATATATCCCTTTTATGATCATTGATATGATTGTAGCCAGTGTTTTAATGTCTATGGGGATGATGATGCTCCCGCCAGTTATGATTTCACTGCCTTTTAAGGTAATGCTTTTTGTTGTCGTTGATGGTTGGGGATTGCTCATTCGAACACTGGTCATGACATATAATTAGAGATTGGAGAGACTATGGGAACAGGTCAATTAATGGAAGTATTTCGGGACGCAGTGGCAACTGGTCTAAAAGTGTCTGCACCGATTCTCCTGGTGGGAATGGCAGTTGGCTTGCTGATTTCAATTATTCAGGCAGCTACTTCAATCAATGAACAGACTATGACATTTGTACCTAAACTTTTAGTCATGGGACTGATGCTGATTCTTTTTGGGGGTTGGATGATGCAGCAGATGAGTGATTTTACGCTGCGAATCTTTGAATTTATCGCGACTCAGATTTAGTCGCTTACCAAGTTTATGGATATCAGCTTAAATCAGATTTTTTTATTTATACTGGCAGGTTCAAGAATTACGGGGATGATAATGTTTAATCCGATTTTGGGACGTAAAAATGTTCCGACGATTATACAGTTTGGATTTTCGATGTCGGTTGCCTTATTTGCCGTTAATTACATGGGTGATTTTGATGTCATGTCGCTCACAACCGTTGAATATATGCTGGCCGTGCTGCAAGGGCTGGCGATTGGTTTTGTAATTGGTTTTATTACCCAGATGTTTTTAAGCGTTTTTCAGATCACCGGTCAGATGATTGATATGCAAATTGGTTTAAGTATGGCTTCAATGTATGACCCCTCTACGAATATTAATGCCACAATCACAGGTAATCTTTTGACCGCCATGTATGCTATGCTGTTTTTCGTATCTAATACCCATTTGGCACTGATTAACGTAGTTGTCCAGTCATTTCAGATTGTACCGGTTGGTACAGAAGTGATTTCTTCACAGATTGGGGTGTTTTTCATCGAACTGATGACCTCGATTTTACTTTATGCAGTGCAATTAGCGATTCCTTTAATTATTACCGAGCTAATTGTAGAATTTGCAGTTGGTATTTTGATGAGACTGGTACCCAATATCAATGTTTTTGTTGTCAATCTTCAGGTTAAGATTATTGTAGGGGTTATTGTAATCATCACAATTATTCCATCAATTGGCGATTTTATGTTAAAAATTGATACCCTGATGATGGAGAAGATCTCTCAGGCCCTAACCATGTTTTGATAATTTACGGAGAAAAAAATGGCACAATCAGAAAAAACCGAACAGGCGACCCCCAAGAAGCGCCGGGACGAACGCAAGAAGGGTAATACTTTTCAAAGCAGGGATGTAGTCAGTGTGGTTGTTCTGCTTGTGGGATTTTTTTTACTGAATCAATTGGTAGGTTTTATTTATATTCAGTTAAAAGAGTTCTATGTTGCTCAGCTGGAACTGGTTGCCGGGGTTCAATCACTGACAATTGCTTTATGCGCCAACATTATAAAAGAGATGGTTATTACTATTTTTATAACGGCTCTGCCAATCGTGACGGTGCTGATGGTCGTGGCGGTTATTATGAGCGGAGTTCAGACTGGCTTTTTAATTACCGGTGAAGGGATAAAATTTAAACCCAACAAAATTAATCCCCTGGAAGGGATTAAGCGTATTTTTTCCCTACGTTCTATTGTTGAACTGATAAAATCAATCCTCAAAGTAGCCCTCATAATTTTTATTATTTATTCTGTTGTTTTAGATATTATGGCGGTAGCGCCTGATATGTTGAATACAGCACTTGATGAAAATATTCGCTTCCTACGTGAAAATGTAATGAGCATGGTCTACACTGTGGTTATGATTTTTGCTGTTGTTGCAGCAGCAGACTTTTTCTATCAGAGGTATGACTATGAGAAAAAGCTGAAGATGACCAAGCAGGAAGTAAAAGACGAGTATAAGCAAACTGAAGGGGATCCACAAATCAAAGGAAAGATTCGTCAGAAACAAAGAGAGATGAGTCAGGCCAGAATGATGAGCCAGGTCCCGGAAGCCGATGTGATTGTCAGGAATCCGACCCATTTTGCCGTAGCAATTCGCTATGACATGGATAAAGATCCGGCACCTCAGGTACTGGCAAAAGGTCAGGATTACATTGCCCTGAAAATCATTGAATTGGGACAAGCTAATGGCGTCCTGATTAAAGAGGATAAACCTCTGGCCAGAATGCTATATCAGACCATTGAAGTAAATGACTATATCCCGCCGGAAATGTATCAGATTGTTGCTGAACTGATGGCGTGGGTTTATAATACTAAGAAGAAGGAACTCTAGATTTCATGAGAATTATAAATAATCTGGTTGTCATATTTGTCGTTGTCACACTGGCACTTATAATCATACCCTTGCCGCCGTTTTTTTTGGATTTTATGTTTATCCTGAATATGGCCTTGTCGATGATTATTCTTTTGACGACTATGTTTATAAATGGGCCTCTGGATTTTCAGATATTTCCTTCGGCCCTCTTAATTACCACGCTGTTGCGGTTGGCTTTAAATATTTCTTCAACTCGACTGATACTTTCAAATGGGGGTTCTGCTGGAGCCGTTATTGCCACCTTTGGTAATTTCGTTCTGGGAGGAAACGCCATTGTAGGTTTTATTGTATTCTTAATCATTATCGTTGTTCAGTTTGTTGTTATTACCAAAGGGGCCGAGCGAATTTCTGAAGTATCAGCCAGATTTACCTTAGACGCCATGCCTGGTAAACAGATGGCCATTGATGCCGACCTGTCTTCCGGAACAATTACAGAAGTTGAAGCCCGGGAGCGTCGTAAAAACGTCCAAAGGGAAGCTGAGTTTTATGGTGCTATGGATGGGGCAACCAAGTTTGTTAAAGGGGACGCTATTGCTTCCATTATCATTGCCGTTATTAACCTGGTAGCTGGAACTATAATCGGTATGGTGCAAGGTGGGCTGGGCTTTACTGAAGTCCTTTCTGTATATTCTATCGCAACCGTCGGGGACGGCCTGGTCAGCCAGGTACCAGCTCTGATGATTTCAGTCGGTACCTCAATGATTGTTACCCGAGCAGCCTCCGAAGACAACTTAAATGTTGAGGTTAGCAGGCAGCTTTTATCACAGCCAGTTGTCCTGATTATAGCCGGAATTGCCATTGCTGCCATGTCTTTAATCCCTGGAGCACCGGCCATTCAGATTTTAATTATCGCGATAATGTTAGTTACATTTGGCATTATTTTAATCAGAAACCAGCGGGTTCAGGTGGAAGTTGAAGAAGCCGATGAACTGACTCAGTTTGTGGAGCAGGAAGGCAGTGAAGTAGATTTTTACAGGAATATTGATAATGTATATGATATCATAGGAGTGGAACCCATTGAAATGGAATTTGGTTACTCACTCTTGCCTTTGGTAGATGAAAGCTCTTCGGGAAACTTCATTGACCGAATAGTTATTTTCAGAAAGCAATATGCACTGGACATGGGAGTAGTTATCCCTTCTGTTCGATTAAGAGACAACGGGCTGATTAACCCCAATCAGTATATTATAAAAA
Source organism: Eubacteriaceae bacterium ES3 (assembly GCA_030586155.1). Lineage (NCBI taxonomy): Bacteria > Bacillati > Bacillota > Clostridia > Eubacteriales > Eubacteriaceae > Eubacteriaceae bacterium ES3. The sequence goes on from CP130741.1 coordinate 932,947, forward strand.
TAAAAGGTGAAGAAGTGGCCAAAGGTGATGTGCTGGTGGGGTATTTCCTGGCGCTGGATCCTGGCGGCGATTGTGAGCAAATCGATGGGATTGAAACTATTGAGCCGGCCTATGGCATAAAAGGTAAATGGGTTACGGAAAATGATAAGGAAATGGCTGAAGTTTACGGCTATACTGTAATTGATGCACTTTCTGTTATAGTCACCCATCTATCGGAAATTATTAAGCAGCATATGCATGAACTTCTAAGCAGACAGGACATCAACACCCTGCTTGAAAATGTTTCTAAATCGAATCCGGCTATTGTAGCAGATGTCATCCCGGGAATTGTCAGCATCGCCGATTTTCAGAAAATTCTGATTAATCTCTTAAATGAGGGGATTCCGATCAGGGATATGGAAAGTATACTGGAAAGCATCGGCGATCATGGGATCAGCATCAAGGATACTGATATGCTGACTGAATATGTGAGACAGAAACTTAAACGGACCATTACCCGTAAATATACGGATGGCAGTAGCATTAAAGTAATTGCCCTTGATCAGGAAATTGAAAATATTATTCTCAATTCAGCCAAGAAAAATGAGCATGGTACTTATTTGGCTATTGATCCTTCAGTTGTTCAGACTATTGTTGAAAAGGTTACTGAGCAGCGGGATAAATTAAAGGAAATTATCGACCACTCTATTATTTTAACTTCACCAATTGTCAGGATATACTTTAAAAGGCTAATTGAACAATTTTTAAGTGATTTGACAGTCCTTTCATTTAACGAGATTGAGACAAATATTCAGATCCAGGTAATTGGAATGGTGAAAATGGAAGGCTAAGCATTCCCCCTAAAGGAGAATACAATGAATCTAGCAGAAGAGAAAAATCAGGAACTGGAGAATATAGAGCTTTGGCGACGATATCAAAATGATCCGACCATTGAACTTCGCAATGAGCTGGTTCTATTGTATACTGATCTCGTCAGGCGAATTGTACTTCGTTTTAAGGGGAGTTATAATGGCTTTGGTCAGATGGATGACATGGTCAACCAGGGCATGATTGCTTTGATTGATGCGGTAGAGAAATTTAATCCAGACATGGGGAATAAGTTCGAAACTTTTGCAACCCTGAAAGTTCGGGGTTCAATTATAGATTTTATGCGAAAGCAAGATTGGGTACCCAGAAATCAGCGGAGTCTTTCCAAACTTTTGGAAGATAAATATGGAGAACTTTATGCAGATCTGGGGAGAGAACCCACTAATCAGGAATTGGCTGAAAGCATGGAAATTACTGAAGACAACCTGCAGAAGATTTTCCAGCAACGACATAATTCAATAATTCTTTCTTTTGAAGAAGCTGCTAATGAAAAGATGATGGAATTTTCGCCTTTAGTGGAACGGGAGACCAGGGATGAACGCCCTGAGTCAAAACTTTTATTTGATGAACTTAAGCATCAGCTGGCTAACTCGATCGATACTTTAAAAGAAAAGGAACGTCAGGTTATATCTTTATATTATTATGAAAATTTAAAATTGAAGGAAATTGCCGAAGTTTTAGGGGTAACTGAATCAAGGATTTCACAAATCCATTCGCAGGCCATTTTAAAGCTTAAGAACAATTTGAATCAATACTAAGGAGAAAAATATGGATCAGGGATTTTACTCAGCTGCAGCAGGCTTGTTTGTTCAGCAGAAATCAATAGATGTGCTGGCAAATAACATGGCGAATGTTAATACTGCCGGTTACAAAACGCAGACTACTGTGGAATCGAGTTTTGCGGAATATGTACTGGCCCGGGTTAATACAGACCCCAATGTTAATGACTGGGATATTGGAACCGCAAATTACATAACAGTTGTAGATGAAGATTATACAGATTTTAGTGAGGGCAATCTGCGGGCTACCGAACGAAATGTGGATATGGCAATTCAGGGCAGCGGTTTCTTTGTAATCAATACAGCGGCAAATGGACAGGTTTTGACCCGAAATGGTCAATTCGAAGTTGATGATCAGGGAAACCTGGTTTTACCTGGTGCCGGAGAAGTTTTGGGAACTGACGGTCAGCCGATTAATATCGGTACCAGTGATTTTACCGTTGACGGAGCAGGCAATATGAGAGTAGATGGCGAGCTCAGAGGTACCTTATGGATTGTTAATGTTGATAATCAGGAAGATTTAACCCAAGTTGGTGAGGGCTTTTTCCAGGCTGCAAACGGGTTTGCCCAGGAAGATGTGGAAAACTTCAACATTTTACAAAAATATCTGGAGGTTTCCAATACCGATTTGACAAAAGAAATGTCTTCATTGATTGCCAGACAGAATTTATATAATTCATGTTCGCAATTGATAAAGATATTTGACCGGATTCATGAGATTTCAGCCAACCAGGTTGGGAAAACCTCTTAAATAAGGAGAATTAGAAGATGATACGAGGATTTTATACGGGTCGTGCTGGGATGATTGCCCAACAGCAGTCCCTGGATACAATTGCCAATAATATGTCTAACGCCAACACAACTGGATTTAAAGCTCAATTAACAGCTTTGACGAGTCTTTTATATGAAGATGTCAATGGCGGAAACGGTTCGGAAATTAATACTGGACATGGAGTGAAAGTCATGAAAAATGGTTTGATATTCAAACAGGCCAGCCTGGAGCCGTCAGAGTCTGAACTGGATTGTGGGATTGAAGGGAAAGGTTTTTTCACCATTCAAAATCCGGAGAATGGAGATATCTATTATACCCGAGACGGATCTTTTGGCATTAGTGTTGAAGGGGATCAAAACTTTCTGGTAGATGGAAGTGGATACTATGTTATGGATGCCGATTTAAATCGAATCAATATAACAGATGGTTTTAGTGCCGAACAATTGGGGATTTTTTACTTTGATAATCCTTATGGCCTGGAACTGACAGGAAATAACTTTTTCCTGGAAACACCACAATCAGGTGCCCCTCAACTTGATACCCAGTCAGCTGTTTATCAGGGGATGCTTGAAAGTTCGGGGACCGATGTAGGAGTGGAAACGGCACGAATGATTGAAGCACAACGATCATTTCAGTTCAGCTCACGAATTGTTCAAACAGCAGATGAAATGGAAGCGGTTATTAATCAATTACGGTAACTAAGCTTATATTGAGGAGAATGTGGATAAATGGATGAAATTAAAGGTGGTGCTGAAGAAGCGAAGCAACGGATTGAAGTGCTAATCAGTGAAGACGGAATGACAGGCTTTGTTAAGATAAATAAAGAACCTGATGAAGAAAATATTGAAGTAACCAGTCAGGACATATTTGATGCCCTGGAAGCGCAAAAAGTAGTTTATGGTATTCAAGAGGAAACGGTAGAAAAGCTGGCAGGGCGACCGATATTTAACCTGAAAATGAAGGTTGCGGAAGGGATGGCGCCGATTGACGGTGCTGATGCAACCTTCACCTGTTATGTAAAACCGGATGGTGAATACAAGCCGGTTTTTGATGATGAGGAAAAAATAGACTACAAAAATACAAGTCATTTTCAGATGGTCGATGAAAATCAGGTTTTGTGTAGAATTGACAAAGAAACCAAAGGAAATGCCGGTAAAACTGTGCTGGGAGACCCGGTTCCGGCAAAGGATGGTCGTAAGGCAGCGATCAAGGAAGGCAAGAACACTTACTTTTCTGATGATCAGTCTCAGCTTATTGCCAAATGTGATGGGATCGTTAAATTTATAGGCAACACCATTCACGTTAATGATATGTTGCAAGTTCCCGGCAACGTTGATATATTAAGCGGAAATATTAATTTTCCTGGAGACGTGACGGTTAATGGCGATGTCTGCAGTGGCTTTCGGGTCAAGTGCGGTGGTGACCTTGTTATCAAAGGTGTCATCGAGGATGCTGAAATTGACGCCAGAGGAAACGTACTGGTTGCCCAGGGGATAAATGGTAACAGGGATAAAAAAATCCGGGTTCAAAAAGAACTAAGAAGCAAGTATATCGAAAATGCCCTGATTGAAGTCCATGGGGATGTTTTCGCCGATTATATCATAGAAAGTCAGGTCCAATGTGAAGGCAATATTGTCTTAAGTGGTCAGAAGGAGTTAATTGTCGGTGGTTCAATTGAACTGACAGGTGACTTAAAAGCTAAAGATATAGGAACAGATAGAGAGAAGCCGACAAAGATTACAATTGTTGGGGTGCCGACACCGGATCTCCATGCGATCGCTGAGTGTGACGAGCAGATTTCTCTTAATAAAATGGAACTGACCAAGGTTTCAATCAATGAAAAATCTGTTAATAAGATGCTTTTAGATCAGGAAAAGAAAAGTATTGCAATGAAAAAAACTGATCGACAGGCGCTTGAGAAAATTGCATTAATGTTAAAAGATCTGAGTGAGCAGAAACAGAGTATAGAAGCTGAAATCAGCAAGTTCGAAGAAAAGAAGGATGAAATCGTTAAGAAAACCCCGATTGAATATTTCGGCAGTATTTCCTGCAAGCGAAAGCTTTATCAGGGGGTAAAAATTTACTTTGGTGATGAACTGTTTCACTTTGAATCAGATAATCTGGATCATTGCCGAATCTATTGGATGGACGATAAAATTATTTTAGGAATGCTTTAGGGAGGTTTGGCGTGTTTGAAAATTACGAAGATTTAAATGAGATGCAAATAGATGTATTGCGGGAGATCGGTAATATTGGCGGTGGAAATGCTGCCAGTGCCCTGGCCAGTATCCTAGATGAAAAGGTGGATATGACTCTGCCTAATGTGCGGATTACAGGATTTGATCAGGCTGTAGAAGATTTGGGTGGAGCAGAAACCATGACGGTTTCAGTATTAGTCAGTTTCAGTGGCGAAGCAGAAGGCATGATTGTCTTTCTGATCAATATGGAAGATGCCAAACGAATTATGAGCCTCTTAATTGGTGGCGAGGATGAAGAGGACGATGATGAGCTCAGTGATATGAAGCTCTCAGCTATTAAAGAAATTGGGAATATTCTGGCTGCTTCATATATTAACTCAATTGCTTCTCTGACTGGTTTAAGAATTGATGTATCTGTTCCATATGTAGCCATTGATATGGTTGGTGCCCTGATGAGTGTACCGATTATTGAGTTTGGCGCAATTGGCGATAAACTGATGTTTATTGAAGAAAATTTTATCGGTGAGCGGGGCAGTTTAGACAGTAATATTATCATGTTTGCAGAAATTAATACCTTAAAAATCATAATGGAAAAATTGGGAATTGAGTTATGAGCGAGAAATTCACCGTAGGGATATCAGATTATAAAGCCTCAAAGGCGCCGCACACGATTGTAACTTTTGCCCTGGGTTCCTGTGTGGGTATCTGTTTATATGACCGTATGACAAAAATAGGAGGACTTTCTCATATTATGCTGCCAGACAGCCGCGGCTTTTCAAATCGGGATATCAATCGGAAAAAATTTGCCGATACGGCAATTCCTGATATGGTTAATGAAATGCGGCGTATGGGAGTGGGGAATAATCGGATCGTTGCAAAAATTGCCGGAGGGGCTCAGATGTTTGAAGTTCAACCAGGCAGTAAAATCGGTGCGGTAGGGGAACGAAATATTGAAAGTGTCAAGCGTGAACTGGCCCGGCTTAAAATTGCTATCATAGCAGAAGATACAGGACTAAATTTTGGACGAACCCAGTATTTTGACCTGGAAACCGGAGTGATGAAAATTCAATCCCTGAACCGAAGAATTGTGGAATATTAAAATTATTTCAAAAAAATTGATAAATGATAAATAAGTACTCTTTTTTTTGTTATATATATAGTACGGGTGCTTGAGTAAACCGGTAAGCACAAGTGTTTGGCGGTTTTTTATATAAACACAAGAATTTATTGGAGGAATCAAGAAATTTTATTGATTTCTGACGGCTATTAATGCTAAACTTGTAGCATATAATAGGGTAAGTGTGTTTACCTGGACCCGTCTAAGTTGGTGAACATAAATTTATACTGATGATGAGTAAGGAGTAGAAAAATGACAGATAATGGTGTTGTAAGAAACAATCTTGAGGAAGATACTCAGTACGGACGTTTTTTAACCTTTTCACTGGGAGAAGAAGTGTTTGGTATCGAGATTCGTTATGTAACTGAAATCATTGGGATGCAGTCGATCACAAAAGTTCCGGAAGTTCCTGAATATATTAAGGGAATTATCAATCTTCGCGGAAAGATTATTCCAGTTCTTGATGTTCGTCTGCAATTTGGAAAAGAACCTATTCCCTACAACGATCGAACCTGTATTATTGTCATCGATATCGAATCAGTTTCAGTAGGATTGATAGTTGATAATGTTGATGAAGTTCTGACTATCGATGATGAAGATATCGCGCCTCCGCCATCAAATAAAACCGGCTTTGAAAATCGTTTTATGAAAGGTATCGGTAAAGTAGGCGGTAAGGTTCAGCTGTTACTTGATTCATCAAGACTTTTAAAAAATGATGAGATGGAAATTCTGGAAGATATGATCGAAGAAGTATAACGAGGTGACTGCTGTGAGAGCAAAGCAGAAAATTAAAGTTCTGATTGTCGATGATTCCCTGTTATTTCGTGAGACACTGGCTCGTGAAATGGCCAAAGACGAGGGACTCGAAGTGGTTGGAACGGCATCAGATCCCTATATGGCACGGGATCTCATTGTCAAACTCAAGCCTGATGTGCTGACCCTGGATGTTGAAATGCCGAAAATGAATGGGATTGAGTTTCTTAAAAAGCTTATGCCTCAATACCCGCTGCCAGTTATTGTGGTGAGTTCAGCTTCTCAAAATGTTTTTGATGCCTTAGAAGCTGGCGCGGTGGAATTTGTTACTAAGCCCAATATGTCCAGACAGGGGGGGATGGCATCTTTTGTCAATGAGCTGACGGTGAAAGTAAAAATTGCTTCAACGGCAAAGGTTGGAAATAAAAAACAGTCTCCGGCAGTATCCAGTCGTGCTTTTTCAGGCTCAGTTAGTTCAGCAGGGTCTAATCAGGTGATAGCCTTAGGGGCTTCAACTGGTGGAACTGATGCACTATATAGCGTTATTTCAGCTTTGCCCCGGGAAATGCCGGCGATTGTCATTGTTCAGCATATGCCGCCGGTATTTACAAAACTCTATGCGGACCGTTTAAATAATTCCTGCAAGTTGGAAGTTAAAGAGGCAGCTGACGGGGATGAACTCCGGCCGGGCAGGGTATTAATTGCACCGGGAGATTTTCAGATGCGGGTAGCTAAGCGTGGGTCCGGCTATTATGTGCGGGTTACTAAAGAAGAAAAAGTCAGTGGACATTGTCCCTCAGTTGATGTCCTCTTTCGTTCTGTTGCTGAAGTCGTAAAAGACAAGGCAATAGGGGTAATTATGACTGGAATGGGCAAAGATGGTGCCGATGGACTTTTAAAAATGCGTAAAAACGGCGCTTATACCATTGGTCAGGATGAAAAGTCTTCAGTGGTTTATGGTATGCCTATGGTTGCTTTTAATATCGGGGCGGTACAGAAACAGTTACCGCTTGAACGGATTCCTGATGAAATAATCCGCTTTTTGTCAAAGTAAACAATAGATGTAGCCACTGCATTCCGGTCATCTTAATAGATCGGAGTGCAGTGGCTTGTTTCATGTAAAACATAATCAGTCCTGTAAAAGAGTGAACTGTCTACTAAAACAACTCTAAATTTAACTTGCAATTCACAAGAAATTAAGTATAATTAATATGAATGAAGAGGAAAAATTAATGGAAAAAGAAAAAAAATCATCTTTGTTGATTAAAATTGTTTTATTGTTTGGTGCGATACTTTTAATCAGCAACCTGACTGTCGGATTTATTTCGATCAGCTCAGGAACAAACAATTTGAAGGAACACTCCTCCACATATATGTTAGAATCAACATCAAGCAAAGCACACTATCTCAGTGCGGAGATCGAATTACAGCTGGCAAAGCTTGAAGGTGTGGCTGACAGCGAGGCTCTGCGGTCAATGGACTGGGTGGAACAGCAGGCGTACCTTTCCGAATATGTCAGTAAACTCGGTTACCTAGATTTAGCAGTTATTACCCCAGACTATATGGCCAACTATGTTGTTAGCGGTGAGAGCAGTCAACTGTCAGAAAGAGACATTTATGAGGATGCTTTTAATGGAAAATCAGGTATTTCTAACGTGCTCATCAGTTCTGTAACTGGTAAGCCGGTTGTTCTTGATGTGGTGCCCATTCGGACCGGAGACCGGGTCATGGCCATTTTAATGGGGCGGCGGGATGGCACAGCTCTTAGTGAGATGATCGCCTCTTTCAGTGTTGGAGAGACCGGTTTTGCCTACCTGATGACCAAAGACGGGACCATTAACGCCCATACTAACGAGCAACTAGTGCTGGATCAAGTCAATGTTTTTGAAGATATGGAAAATGGCGGCACCATGGTCAGTTTTGGTCACGCTTTACAGGACCTTGACTTTGAGACTGGTGGTGTAATCAGCTACAGTAATGAAACCGGTGATCGAATGGCGGCAGTTGTGCCGGTTCCCAACACTGAGTGGATGCTGGGGATAGGGGATACTGATGAAACCCTCTTTGCAGAGGTCTATTCGCTCCGAAATCAACTGATTATTATCGGTATAGGTATCATCATCGTTTCATTGTTGGCGGTTTATCTGGTCACCAAACGATCGGTCATCAATCCGATAATTAAATTGAAGGAGGTCGCCAATCATGTAGGCAGAGGTTCTACCAATGTTAACATTGAAATTGACCGTTCTGATGAAATCGGTGATTTGATGGAATCCTTCAGCCATGTGGTTGAAAACCGCCGTGACCAGGCGCAGATTGTCAGAAGTATCGCTGAAGGTAATCTGGCCGTTCAGGTGGAGCCACTATCTGAAGAGGATGAGATGGGTTTTGCCCTGGTAGGGATTATTGCGACTATCAATAAACTGTATGAGGAAGAACTCCGCTTTGAAAAAGAAATTCTTGCCGGAAATCTTTCACATCGCGGTGATGCGGAACAGTTTAATGGTGCTTACAGTGAATTGATTAGCGGTCTGAATCGAGTAGTAAAAGCTTTAGTCAACCCGCTGAAGATTGCTATTAAATCTATTGAACGGATTGGTCGCGGTGAAATTCCACCGAAAATTACCATGGATTATCAGGGTGATTTCGAAGAGATGAAAAACAATATTAACGCCTGTATTGATGGCCTCGGAGCTTTGGTAGAAGGAAACGAGGTACTGGCATTGATGGCCAATAATGACTTCACTCAAAAAATCGAAGGTTCTTATGAAGGCATTTACCAGGAAATTGTTAATTCCATCAATCGAATCAACGGCAAACTGATTCATGTGGTTGATATCTGTAACAATATTGCAGTTGGTGATATGAAAGATTTGGCAGACCTTTCGGAATCAGGTAAACGTAGTGATAATGATGAACTGGTTCCCAGCCTGATTAAAATGATGGAGAATATCCAGATGCTGGTCCAGGAGACGGATAAGATGGCCGCTTTAGCTGTTCAGGGTGATCTTGCAAACCGTGGTGATGCCAGCCAGTTCCCGGGTCAATATTCTAAAGTAATCATTGGTTTTAACCAAACCCTTGATGCCGTAATCGCCCCGATTGACGAAGCTTCGCGGGCTTTGAAAGAGCTGTCGCAAGGCCATTTAAGTGCTAATATGGAAGGCGACTTTGCCGGCCAGCATGGTCAAATAAAAGAGGATATGAATGCGACCATTGCATTTTTACGTCAGTATGTTTATGAAATCAGTGAAACCCTGGAAAAAATAGCTGACGGGGATCTTAGTCAGGAGATTGAATCTGATTATTTGGGTGATTTTGTTAATATCAAAAATGCTATTAATCACATCACAACCAGACTCAGTGAAACCATGAAAGAAATCGAAATTGCCGCCAGTCAGGTGGATTCCGGTTCGCGACAGATTTCTGACGGTGGTCAGGCCCTGGCTCAGGGTACCACCGAACAGGCAAGCTCGATTGAAGAACTGTCGGCATCTATTGAAGAAGTGGCAGCTGAAACCCGTAAAAATGCAACAGATGCCAATGAAGCAAACAATCTGGCTGTAGCAGTCAAAAACCATGCAGAAACCGGAAATAGCCAAATGGCACAGATGGTTTCGGCAATGAGTGATATCAATGAATCCTCCAACAGCATATCAAAAATTATTAGAGTGATTGATGATATTGCATTCCAGACCAATATATTAGCCTTGAATGCCGCCGTAGAAGCAGCCCGGGCCGGCCAGCACGGTAAAGGCTTCGCTGTTGTTGCAGAAGAAGTCAGAACCCTGGCAGCCAGAAGTGCCGAAGCTGCGCAAGAAACCACAGAGCTGATTGAAGGATCGATTGATAAAGTTGAAGCCGGAACAAAAATAGCCGATGAAACAGCACAAAGTCTGACAGAGATTCTTGGTCAGATTGAAAAAGTGACCGGATTGGTTGCTAATATCGCCCAGGCTTCAAATGATCAGGCCTCAGAAATTGCCCAGATTACAACTGGAATTGATCAGGTATCACAGGTTATTCAAACCAATTCAGCCACTGCCCAGCAGTCTGCTGCTTCAAGTGAAGAACTTTCCGGTCAGGCCCAGATCTTAAAAGGGATGGTTGAGGCATTTAGTTTAAAACAAACAGGTAGAAGGACAGCTGACGTAACGGCAGTGACCACAAAAGCTTCCTGGAATGAAGCAGAAGCGGCAGCAAGCTATGAAACAGAAGATTTTAAAATATTATTGGACGATATAGAACCTGCAGACAAATATTAGTTAAAAAAGTGGGGGTTCATTTCCATTAGATAAATCAAAATGCTAATTTGATAGAGGGGTAAAATGACTAGTAAAAATTTGAATGAGACGGCGGTCAAAAAAAAGACTATCGGAATGGGATTGGCCAAACGGCTGTCACTGTTTATTGTGATTGGTTTTGGCTTGATTTTAATATTGATGGGGATTGTTTCAATATCAATGAGTTCTAATACAGTACTTGAACAGGCAGAAACAGATATGGGATATTATGCCACGGAAGCTGCGCGCCATGTGGGTTCAATTATTGAAGGTGACTTAAAGACACTTGAAGAAACAGCGGATGACGATAGGGTAAGCTCAATGGATTGGGAAACCCAGATTGATGCTATTGCGCCAGATGTTGATAAACTTGGTTATCAGGATATTGCCGTCATGGATGCGGATGGCAATGCAAAATATGTTATTGGCGGTGAAGAATTTACATCCGGTGGCGACCCCTGGTATGAAATTGGTTTGATGGGGGAAACAACAATTTCTGATATAGTTATCAGTAAAGCATCTAAGGAACCCTGTGTTTTGGAGATAGCTCCGATATTTGATGGTGAACAGGTTGTTGGAATTTTGATCGGCCGTCGAGACCCAACGTTCCTTCAGGAAATCGTATCTACTATGGGTGCCGAGGGTGAAAGGGAATACGGTTTTATCGCATCGCAGAACGGTTCACTTGTTGCCCATCCTAATGCAGATTTAGTTAACGCACAGACTAATATTTTTGAAGAGGAGTCTTTTACTGGTGTTGCCCAGGGGATGAATGAAGTTGGGATGGAAAATTCCGGTTCGTTTTTCTACACTTTTGGCAACGAGAATAAGTTGGCTTGTATAGCTCCGATTCCTGGAACGTCCTGGGTACTGGCATTTAGTGTGTATGAATCAGACTTAATGACACCGGTTAATAATCTAAGAAATCTGATTATTCTAATATCTGCTATTGTATTGGGAATTGCTGGATTGACTGGACTCTGGTTTGCAAACCAGATTGTTAAGCCGGTAGTTAAGCTTAGAGATTCTCTTGACCTCTTGGCTCAAGGGAATGTCGATATTGAAATTCCTGAAATAAAAACGCGTGATGAACTGCAAATGCTAAATGAATCCTTTATCGAAATGGTGGATAACCGTAAGGAAATCTCGGAGGCAGCCAGGCGACTGTCAAAGGGCGATTTTGATGTGGTCATTGAAGCAAAATCGGAAAAAGATGTCCTGGCTCATTCCCTGATCGGTATGGTGAATGAAATGCAGCAGGTTTACGATGGGATGACAGAAACAGGCAATGCTGCTGTTAACGGTGACCTTGATTTCCGCGGGGATGCTGATAAACATCCAGGCAAGTTTAAGGATTTTTTGGTTAGCCTTAATTTTGTCATTGATACCATCGTCGAACCGCTACGACTGGCGACTTCTTATCTGGAACAGATTGGAAAGGGACAGATTCCGGAGAAAATCACTAAAGACTATCCTGGTGAATATGGGGAGATGAAAATCAGCATCAACGACAGCATCGATGGACTGGGTGCCCTGGTTGAAGGCAACCGTATTTTAGCGCTGATGAGTCAAAATGATTTTACAGATAAAATTGAAGTAGAGTACACTGGGATCTATCAGGAAATTGCGGTATCCATCAATGGCATCTACGATAAGCTCAGAAACATTGTAGCAACCTGCAATAATATTGCTGTCGGAGACCTTGAGGATCTGGAAAGGTTACAAAATATGGGTAAACTCAGTGAAACTGATGAGCTGATTCCCAGCATGATCAAAATGATGGAAAATATTACTGCCTTAGTAAAAGAAACGAATATTATGGCAGAACAGGCAATTGCCGGTAACCTAGATAATCGAGGAGATATTTCGAGCTTCCAGGGAGAATATGTCAAAGTAATCAATGGTTTCAACCAAACACTAGATGCCATAATTGCCCCAATTAAAGAAGCATCAGCTACCCTTAACGAATTGGCTCAGGGTAATCTTTCAGTTTCAATGGACGGAAATTATTCTGGTGATAATGGTAAGATAAAAGAGGATATGAATCAAACCATTGCCTTCTTAAGACGTTATGTCTATGAGATCAGTGAAACCCTTGAAAAAGTTGGCACCGGCGATTTAAGTCAGGAAATTACTAGTGAATACATGGGTGATTTTATCGGTATTAAAAATGCCATTAACAATATTACAAGCCGGCTCAGTGAAACAATGCGAGAAATCGAGATCGCTGCAGGGCAGGTGGATTCGGGTTCGCGACAGATTTCAGACGGCGGTCAGGCCCTGGCACAGGGCACAACTGAGCAGGCCAGCTCCATTGAAGAATTGTCAGCCTCTATTGACGAAGTGGCTGCTGAAACCAGAAAGAATGCAGCTGACGCCAATACTGCAAATGAACTGGCTATGGAAGTCCGCGGCCATGCCGAAAGTGGTAATGCTCAGATGGCTCAAATGGTTACCGCCATGGCGGAAATTAATCAGTCGTCCAGTGATATTTCCAAGATCATTCGCGTTATTGACGATATCGCTTTCCAGACCAATATTCTGGCTTTAAATGCGGCAGTTGAGGCGGCTCGCGCCGGACAGCACGGAAAAGGCTTTGCGGTTGTAGCAGAAGAAGTAAGAACGCTGGCAGCCAGGAGTGCCGAAGCGGCACGGGAAACGACAGAACTAATAGAAGGGTCTATTAATAAAGTAGAGGTGGGAAGTAAAATCGCTGACGAAACAGCTGAAAGCCTATCGGAAATTATGGGTCAAATCGAGAAGGTGACAGTCCTTGTAGAAAGTATTGCCAGAGCATCTAATGATCAGGCTTCGGAGATTACTCAAATCACCACTGGTATTGATCAGATTGCTCAAGTGACCCAGACAAATTCAGCGACAGCTCAAGAAAGTGCTGCTTCAAGTGAGGAACTTTCGAGTCAGGCTCAGATGCTTAAAGCAATGGTGGATACTTTTATCTTAAAGCAGTCCGGTGGTAAAAAAAGCCCGTCATACGTAGCAGAAAAAAATTCTCAAACTGATGCTTCCAGTCAGTCGGACGACTTTTCTTTTGAAATTCTTTTAGACGAAACTGAGACAGATAAATACTAGACAAAAGTGCTTTAACCGGATAAAATTAAATTAATAATCCGGTTAAAGCTTTTTTTAAATATTTTCTAAAGTTCTTCCCCAAAAAGACGATAAGATATATAGAAAAGATTAATCAGAAACAGGAGGACGTAAAAATGAAAATAGGTTATCTTAACAATAATTTACCAATACAGCAAAAACAGTTAAAGGATGCCGTTAAGAAGTCAGAAAAAGACACAAGTAAAGCGCATACTGACAGTAATGAGATTTCTTCAGGTCGAAACAACAGCTTTGAAGACAATCGTGTAAATGTTGCAAAATCGGCAGTGCTTTATGATGTGAGTGTTAAAGAGTCTGACCGGATTGCTGAACTAAAAGCTGCAATTGCCGATGGATCTTACCACGTTTCATCAGAAGATTTGGCCGACGCGCTATTAAGTTAGCAGATCGCGAGGGGGTTTAATATGTCTGAAACGAAGTCACAACTAATTGAAGAGTTTTATCAATATCTTTTCGGAGTTATTAAGCTTCATCGCGATCTGATTCCTAAGCTTAAAGATGAGCTGATGCTGATAGAGAGCGGCAGTGTCGAAGCCTTAACCGAAAATATCAACAGACAGCAGTCTTTTGTCTTACAGACCAGTCGCTTTGACCAGGATGTAAAGAAGTATATGGAGGCCCTTAATTTAAAAGGCAACAATATAACGGAGGTGGTCGCTCAGTTACCAGAAGAGTACCGCCTGCGTTTTTATGGCCTTATCGGGGAGTTTGAGGAGACCGTTAAAGAAATGAATTTCTATAAGGAAAAATGTAAATCATTGCTTGATTTAAAACTCCATACGGTGGAACAAAAACTCAATACTTACGAAAACCGTAATGTTAATAAACTATATTCGCAAGACGGAAAAAAGGAATCCAATATTAGCTTGCCCAAAACCTTGGAAAAAAAGATATAAAACAACTATAGAACCTGAATAAATCTAAACTTTAAAGTGAAGACAGAATTATTCAAAGAAAGGAAAATCTTATGAATGCAACATTTTTAGCATATTATGTGGCCAACCGGTCAATGGAAACCAGTCAGGCTAGTATCAATACAACAGGAAACAATATTTCCAATATCAATACAGAAGGGTATACTAGACAGCGGGTCGATATTGTTTCGATGTACAATTCTACAACTTCGCGCTATGCTGATAAATCCTTAAAAACTGGTTTGGGTTCTAAGGCCACAGGTGTCAGTCAGCTTAGAGATCCTTACCTTGATGCCCGATATCGAGCGCAGAACAGTGAAACAAGCAAATATAGTACAATTTCCAATGCGTTATCAAATCTTGAAGATGTTTTTGATGAGGCGACAACTGAGGCATTGCAGGGGCAGCTGTCAGATTTTCTAACTGATCTGCAAAGTCTTTCCCAAAGTCCAACCTCTGCAGATATTGAGCAGGTTGTACGCTCTTCTGCTCAGAAGGTAACTTCAATCATCAATATGTATGCTAATGAAATTGAACAGGTAAAAACCCAGCAGGTAGAGGACCTTACCAATACAGTTAATGATGATGTGAATGTAGTTCTGGAAAATATTGCTCAGCTCAGTAAACAAATCAGAGAGGCCCAAGTCTATGGCGATAACGCCAATGAACTAAAAGACCAGCGAAACCTATTAGTTGATGAACTTTCTGGTTATGCCAACATTAAGGTTACCACTTCACCACAGCAAATTACTGATGATTTGACCATTGAAAACTATGAAATTTCAATAGTTGATGAAAGTGGCAATAAAACATATCTGGTTTATAATGATCTGTACAACCAGTTGTCATTATCAGAAAATGCTACGACTGGTGAGCAGGAAATATTTGTAACTAATGATATTGCAACTGACCCAAACGCCTCGATAGAAGCACAGGCGATGATTAACGACCCAACTACCTCAATCAATGATGAAATTATCGAAGGATCCATGGGGGGGATGCTGGATGTTATAAACGGAAAAGGTAGTTTTGCTGCCGGAACAGAAAATGATTTCCGAGGCATTGCCTACTACGAAGAAGCAATGAACATCTTTTCGCAAACTTTTGCAGATATATTTAATGGACTTAATGGTTTGGGGGATACAACAGTTGCTCCTTTATTTACTACTGAAGATGGTACTAGCACTACTGGGATTACTGCTGCCAATATTCAGATTTCTGATGAATGGACAGCAGATGGAAGTTTTATTGTAACAACTGACGGTTCAACAGGTGGCGCAGGTCAAGCTGATAATGTTTTAAGAATGGTTGCCGCTATGTCTGATGACCAGACATTTCTTGAAGACGATGGTACGACTACTTTTTTTGAAGGTTCATTCCATGAATATATGAATGGAATTCTTGGTGAACTAGCTAATGATGTTGAGCAGAACGGCGATTTTTCTGAAACTGCTGATACGGTATTAACAACGATCTTTACTAGTCGAGAATCGGTCGCCGGAGTTTCTTTAAATGAAGAAGGAACCTATTTGATGGCTTATCAAAAATGCTACAATGCTGCAGTTCGTTTCTTTACAGTAATTGATGAAAATGTTGATAAAATTATTAATAGTATGGGCAGAGCAGGATTATAAATTGAAATGAGGTGAGTAATATGCGAATAACATATAAAATGATGACTGGTAATTATACTGATAATTTAAACAAACAGTCTGTTGAACTGGATCGCTTAAATACCCAAGTTTCAACCGGGCGACGTTTTTCTCGGACTTCAGAAGATACATCTCGAGCTATTCGGGCATATCAGGTTCGTAAGGACATGGCGAAAATTGAAGGTTATCAGGAAAATATTGAATTTGCTGGAGATTTTATCAGTAATACCGAATCAACTATGAATAATGTCGAAGATTCTCTTTCGAATGCCATGGATAAGATTTTACAGGGTATGAATGGGACAACAAATGAAGATGATCGTAAAATTATTGCGAATGAACTGAGAACAATTCAACAGCAAATTCTTGAAACTTTGAATACCACTATAACAGATACCTATATATTTGGTGGGAGTAACACAACGGAAAGACCCTTTACAGTAGATGATACGACCGGTAAACTACTTTATAATGGTGTTGATCTGGATGATTTGACAAGCGATTCAAGTAACACTGATTTATATGCTGGTACATCTCCTATTCCGAACAATGCTGCCCCTACAAAATATGAGGTTTACCAGTATTTAAAAGAAGATTCCTTATATGTGGATATTGGACTTGGAGTAGACTTTTATGAAGCGCCTGATCCTCGGGAAGGACAGGTCAATCGCAATACGGTCTTTAACTATTCAACTACTGGTATAAGTTTTGTTGGGTCAGGTACGACTGACATCGACGGGACTGTTGCTTCTAACAATATTTATAATTTACTGGGAGAAATAGCCACAGAGTTCGAAAAAAATGATGGAAACTATTCATTTGATACGCTGGATACACTATATGGCCAATTTCAGACAGTTAAACAAAGTTCCTACCAGACAACGACAGAACTGGGGTCAAAGACAAATTATCTGGATTTCATGACCGAGCGTTATGATACCCAAATGCTTAATCAGCAGACACGCCAGAATGATATCGAAGGAATCGATACCGCCGAAGCATATATCAGTTATACGACCCAACAGGTTGCCTACCAGGCGGCGCTGAAGATGGGAACTGAAATTATTCAGCAATCGGTTTTTGATTATATGTCTTAACACTATAAGTTAATTAGGAAAGGAGAAAGAGGTGGAACAATTATTAACCATTGAAGTAGTACCTATTCAAGTTGAATTTGTTGAAAAGGAACCTTTAAAACTGTCAGCAGTACAAAACACACAGCTTGAAGTGAGTAAAGAAAGTGGTCAGAATCAGGTTCAGAGTAAGCCGATTCGGATAGCCATACAGGATTCATTTGAACCCAGTCAGAATTATAATTGGGAAAACTCGACTTATACAGCAACTTCCAAAGTGGATAATGAAGGAAATCTGCAGCTGAATCTATCTTTGGAAGATGGTGAAGCAAAATCCATTCGATTTAAGCAGGCTAATAGAAGCATTGACTCCATGGCTAGTCAGGCTTCTGAAATCGAAGCGGGTAGTATGCGACTAAGTATACCAATTCAAAGTCTTTCTGCTGGGAAGGTTGACTCAAGTACAGAATTTATGCCCCCGGATCTGGAGCTGGTGGTTACGCAGCAGCCAGATGTAATTATCACCTATGTAGGAGGTCCTATTTATTTTCCCAGAAGTGCCGACCCTAATTATGAGCCACCTATTGGATTCGAAGAGAGTTTGACAGGTGGAGCGAAAGTCATAGATGAAATTGTCTAATTTTAGGATATTTGAATTTAGAATTCCAGGGCCATCAAGTCTGTACATATAGTACGGATTAATGGCTCTTTTTATTTAAAAATTTTGGATTTATTTAGAAAAAAAACTAAAGTATTTGGAAGAACATTCGATATTAATAACAAGAGATTAAAAAAAGAAATCTCTAAAACAATTTAGTTATTAATGTGTCACTTTAAAAAAATTTAAAAAGTTTTAAAATATTTAAAAAAAAAGCTAAAGTTAAATTGAAGGCAGACGATATTAATAACAAGAAAGCTTAAATATTTAACGGGCCTTGCGTACGGAGGAAGCCCCGCAAATATTAAGAAAAAAGAATTTACACAACAAAAAAACGGAGGAAAAAACAATGAAAATTAATCACAACATTATGGCGCTTAATACTTACAGTCAATACACAGCCAATAATAAGGCTATTGGAGGATCGATTGAAAAACTATCTTCTGGATTAAGAATTAACTCAGCTAGTGACGATGCAGCTGGACTGGCAATTTCTGAAAAAATGCGTGGTCAGATTCGAGGTTTGGATCAGGCATCGAAAAATGCAGCAGATGGTATTTCGATGGCAGAAACGGCTGAAGGTGCTTTAAATGAAACACACTCTATTTTACAGAGAATGAGAGAACTGGCTGTTCAGTCTGCCAATGATACTAATACTGATGATGACCGAGCTGAAATTCAAAAGGAAATCACTCAGTTATCAGATGAAATTGACCGTATTTCGGACACTACTCAGTTCAATACAAAAAATCTTTTAGATGGTTCTATGGGTGCTGGGACAACTGCTCGTGCCAATATTAATCAGAATGAAGCTTTGGGAGTAATTGCTTCTTCAACAAGCACTCTGGCTTCTTTAACAGATAAAGACGGAAATAGTTTAGGAATAACTGCTGGGGATACCATAACTGTTCAATATATGGTTAACGGTCAGTTAACAAGTGGATCATATACGGTTGCTTCAAGTACTAGTGATTTGACTAACATTACAAGTTTAATAACTGATGGTACTATGGCTTTTACCGCGACTTCTGGAGCTGTATTGTCAACAACGACTGCAGGTTTTTCTTCTGCAATTCATGGACTTACAATAACAGTAACAGATTCTAATGGGACTACAAGAGCTTCTGCAACCAATGCACTTTCAAGCTTCACTGAAGCACAAACTGCACAAGAAAATCGTGCTGATGGTCAGGCTACCCTTCAGATAGGTGCTAACACCAGCCAGAACATGAAGTTATCGATTGAAAACATGAGTTCAACAGCTTTAGGAGTTAAAAGCATTCAAGTTGGTAATCAGGGTCAGGCAAATGTCGCGATTTCTGTTATTGATGAAGCAATTGGAAAAGTTTCAGCTGAACGGTCTAAAATAGGTGCTGTTACCAACCGTTTGGATCACACCATCAATAACTTAACTGCTTCTTCTGAAAGCTTGACTACTGCTGAATCAGGAATTCGTGACGTAGATATGGCTGCAGAAATGATGAACTTGACCAAAAACCAAATTCTTTCTCAGGCTTCTACAGCAATGCTTGCTCAGGCAAATCAGGTACCACAGGGAGTTACCCAGTTACTTCAGTAATAAAAATAAAAATGCCACCTTCGGGTGGTTTTTTTATTTTGTCATTAAAAAGTTGATCAGGCATTTTATCGTAAAGTATTGTATAATGGTTTATATATACACATAAATGGGTAGAAAATATAAATATATAAACTATAAGGATGGAAATATGTTAATAACTATAAAAGATCAAGTCTTAGAGTTCGATAGTGAAAAGGGTTCAAGTCAGAAATTATTAAATGAAATAAATCAAGTCTGCCAGAAAAATAATTGGGAAATTGACTATCTCATTATTGATGGACAACATATTGCTGAAGATTGGCTTCATTATATAGAAGAAAACTTTTTTTCAGTTAGAGATGTGATAGTAGTAGTTAATCACTTGGATGTATTGATCAGTGAAACCTTAAATTCCACTTATGAATATGTGAAAAATGGTTTTAGTCTAATAAATGAATTATCAGAATCATTCTATCAGAAGCCGGATTCACGAGATTGGAGTCTATTAGCTAATCTTTTTGAGGGAATAGAGTGGATAATAAGTGTTCAGGAGAAAATCGATGAAATAAGCAATTTAGACCAACTAATCAGAGACTATTCAATATGGAATGAAGTTGTTTTCTTGATTGGTCAATTAAAAAATAACATTATGGAAATCAATCATGCAATGGAAAATCAGGATCTGGTTTTAATTGGTGACTTACTTCAGTATGAGGTAATGCCAATTTTTACGGAGATTGCTGAGAAGTTAAGCCTTATTGTAACAGTTGGAGAAAATGATTATGTTAGCTGAAAATATTAAATTTCTAAAGAAAAACAATCTTAAACTTTTTTCAGTTTTGAAAAGTGTGGAAGAGCATGGAAATGTTTTTGAGAAAGTAGAGGTTGAAGAAGCCAAGTCAAAATTTCCCACAATAAAATATATTGAAGGTGAACAGGTCAGATATATTCATAGTAAATATAATCCTCAGCAGGAAGCGAAAACTATCATTAACCGGTTTGAAGAAAATAATGAAATTAATGATAATACCTATGTAATATTTTTTGGCTTGGGTTTAGGTTATCATGTTGATGAATTTGTAAAACGCTACCCTAACACATCGTTTTCAATTTATGAGCCATCGATAGAAATTATGAGTGAGTTTTTTAATAACCGGGAAGAAATAAAAAAATGGACAAATCTTGAAATTCTATCTGATGGTGTTTCAGAAAATTCATATCAACAGCTTATTAGACGTGTGATTATTAATTATAGAAAAAATGCCGTTATTATACCGTTGCCAATTTATGAAGAGATCTTTAGAACAGAATATCAGGAGTTTTTAAATTTCTTTAAACAGGAATTTATGAGAAATAGAGTTTCAATGAATACAGTTTTTGCATACAAAAAACGTTGGACTTTGAATAGTACAAAAAATCTTGAAAAAATACTCGAAACTCCAAATATAACAATGGATAAATTTGATTTTTTTAAAGGGAAAACTGCTATTTTAGTCTCAGCTGGTCCTTCCTTAAATTTCGAGATTGAAACACTAAGAAAAATTAAAAATGAAAAAGATGCCGTGATATTTGCTGTTGGATCTTCAGTGAATACGTTAGTGGAGAATAATATCTTCCCTGATGCAGTTTGTTCATTTGACCCTAGTGAAAGAAATCAGCTTGTGTATCAAAAAATTAATGAGAAAAGGATTAAAAATATTCCGATGATTTTTGGCTCGGCTATCGGCTATGAAGTGCTGGATCAATACCTGGGACCAAAATACCATTTTATTACTACGCAAGACAGATTGGGTCAATTTCTGCTGAAATACCATGATAAAGAATTAGTAAAGGTTTTTAGAGATGCACCAAGTGTAGCCAATCTGACGATAGAATTACTTTATGTTCTCGGTTTCTCAAAAATAATATTAGTGGGGCAAAATTTAGCCTATTTAGACAATAAAAGTTATGCAGAAGGGATTGAATACCGAAAAGATCCTGTGGATTTAGAAGACTCCAATTTACTGGAAACAAAGGATGTCGAAGGAAAGACTGTAAAGACTACGCGTGGCCTCTTAGGAATGAAAGAAGTGATGGAGAGTTATATTAAAGATTTCGATATCGAGGTAATAAATACGACTGTGGGTGGTGCAGCAATTGAAGGAACTAGATTTATTCCCTTAAAAGATCTCGAACTCGATAAAAAAGATAAAGGATTAGCTAGTTATTTTCCAGTTATTGAGAAGAAAAGTATATATGATTTAAAATATTTAGATCAACAAATAGATAAACTTCTAAATGCATATAAAAATTATTTGGAGAATCTGAAAAGTTTAGATAGAGCTATAGAGAAATTACAAAAATTAGTGAAAAATAAAAATCTTAAGGAAGTGGATAAACTTCAAATAAAATTAGATACTCTTTTCTATAAACTTGATGATAATATTTTTTTCATTCTGGTAGCAAAACCCATGAATTTTACTGAATACTCAATTCTAGCCAATGAAATTGAGTTAGTGAGAGATAAACCAGGAGCAATTACAAAATTGAGTTTCTTATTGCCCAAAATGAAGCATTTTATTAATATTTTATATGCTGATAAAGAATTAAATGAAGAAAAGTTACAAATAATTAAAGCAATCCAAGCTAAATTCTCAGATGAATGATAGTAGTTTTGCAATAATATATGTATAAATATTTATATGACGTAGACATATGTTAAATAAGGTTAGAATCATTTATCAGTATGGATTTAAGCTAATGAATTGTGAAGGAGTTTTGCTATGAAATTAGACAATTATATCCTGGAAGAACATGAAAATATTGAAAAAGCTCTAAAAAAAATAGATGACAACAGAAAAGGCTTTTTAGTAATTACTGATCAATCCAATAAAGTTCTAGGAACATTGACTGATGGTGATTTGCGTAGAGCATTTATTAATGGGTTGACTACCGTTGATAAGGTCTGTTCTATTTATAATAAGAATTTTAAAACATTATCCAATCAGGATGATTTCAGCAAAGCAATCGAACTATTCAAGAAAACGAGAGTTGAGTTTCTGCCGATTATCAACAAGCGCGGGGAACTAATAAATATTATTACAAAAAAGAACATGCATGTTCTATTATTGGGAGACATTGAGTTTGATTGGGATTTCTCTTTTTTGGATCTGGATGATCTTTTGCTTGAGCATGAAATTTATGATCGACCATGGGGATTCTATAAAACAACTTTTTTAAATTCATATGCTCAGTCTAAAATTTTAAATGTTAAGCCTTTGCATGAATTGAGTTTGCAGGAACATCAGAAACGAGAAGAATACTGGGTAGTTATTAGTGGTACTGGAGAAGTGATAATAGGTACCTCCAGGAAAAAAATTGAAGCCGGTAGTTTTATATTTATTCCCAAAGGTTGCAAACACAAACTCAAAAATAACTCAGACCAAACGGCTTTAATGGTAGCAGAAGTTCAACTTGGCGAGTATTTCGGCGAGGATGATATCATCAGATATGATAATACTTATTAATTTATTCTTTGACGCATTTAAGTGAATAGAAAGGGAACAATATGAGAAATAATAATAAAGTAAGATTAATTGCAGAAGCAGGTTGTAATCATAAAGGTGAATTGGAGATTGCTAAAGAACTGATTCAGATAGCAGCAATTTATTGTAAAGCTGATGTTATTAAGTTTCAAAAGAGAAATAATAGAGAACTTTTGTCTGCAGAGCAGTATAATGCTCCCCATCCTAATCCGGTTAATTCATATGGTGACACCTATGGAGCGCATCGTGAATTTCTAGAATTTGATTTACAAGAGCACATTCAGCTGAAAAAATGGTGCGATGAATACGGAATAGTCTATAGTAGCTCAGTTTGGGATTTGACATCGGCTCAAGAAATAGCATCAATTAAGCCGGAGTTGATAAAAATTCCCTCAGCATCGAATAATCATTTTGAAATGCTTGAATGGCTCTGCAAAAACTATCAGGGTGAAATACACTTATCTTTTGGCATGACAACGCAAAAAGAGGAAAAAGAAATTGTTGATTTATTTAGTAAGAATAAAAGAAATAAAGATCTGGTAATTTACGCCTGCACATCCGGCTATCCTGTACCCTTCGAAGACGTCAGTTTATATGAAATTGTCCGCTTGAAAAATGAATATGGAAATCAAGTAAAGGAAATAGGTTTTTCCGGACATCACTTAGGTACAGCGATTGATATTGCAGCACTTACATTAGGGGCGACAACAATTGAAAGACATTATACCTTGGATCGTACATGGAAAGGAACAGACCATGCAGCTTCATTGGAACCTGAAGAAATCAAAAAACTCAAAAAAGAATTGACGGATACAGAAAAAGCCTTATCTTATAAAAAGAAAGAAATTCTAGACATAGAAAAAGTTCAAAGAAAAAAACTGAAATACAGAGCTTAGAATGAGAGAACAAAAAATGATAGATTTAGGCAAAACGATTGCTTTTATTCCGGCAAGAGGCGGTAGTAAGTCGATCCCTTTTAAAAACATAAAAAAGATTAATGGACGACCATTGATCTATTGGGTAATAGATGCAGCAATTAATATTGAAGAAATTGATCGTGTGGTTATTTCAACAGATGATCAAGAAATTAAGCAGGTTGTCAGTGAATATAACCATTCAAAAGTTCTGGTCGTCGGACGTTCGGAAAAGGTTTCAACTGATACGGCCAGTACAGAATCTGTGATGATTGAATTTGCTGAAGAATATGAGTTTGAAAATATAATATTAATTCAGGCGACATCGCCATTGTTAGCCGAAAATGAATTGAGACAAGGAATACAAGTATTTTCAGAAGAGAAATATGATAGTGTTCTCTCAGTCGTTAAACAGAAGCGCTTTTTTTGGGAAAAAAATGAAAATAGTTTTGCCAATCCTCTTAATTATGATCCTGTTTCAAGACCGCGACGTCAGGAATTTGATGGCTTTTATGTGGAGAATGGAGCCTTCTATATCACTTCGAAAGAATTGTTAATCGAATCCAAATCCAGGCTTTCTGGAAATATCGCAATGGTGGAAATGTCTGAAGACTCATATTTTGAAATTGATGAAATAAGTGATTGGATTATAGTTGAAAACTTACTTAAAGCAAGAACTTCAGAATCTGATAATTTTTTAGAAAAGTTAAAAAATATTAGGTGCGTTATCACCGATTGTGATGGCGTTTTGACCGATGGTGGTATGTACTATTCTGAAAATGGTGATGAGTTAAAAAAATTCAATACTCGCGACGGAATGGGCTTTCAGTTGTTGTGTGAAAAGGGATATTACACTGGGATGATTACAGGTGAGAATTCATCATCAGCATATAAAAGAGCAAAAAAACTGAAGATGGATTTAATCTATACAGGTATTAAAAATAAACTTGCTGTCCTAAATGAAATATGTGATAAATTAGCCTTAACTTTCGATGAAATAGCCTATATTGGTGATGATCTTAATGACTTGGAAGTAATCAAAAAAGTGGGATTCAGCTGCGCGGTTAGAGATGCAAATGAAGAGGTAAGAAGCCATGCTGATTATATTACTAATGTAAATGGCGGAAGCGGAGCGGTTCGTGAATTCATTGATATTATATTAAATAATCAGGAATAATTGAGATTCAGTAGTTTATAAGAGGTAATTAATATGGGTTTTAAATGTATATATTGTAATGGAGTTGAGTTTGAGCCCATTGCACAAGAATTAAGAGATTCAAAAAGCTATAAAGTAGTAAAATGTTGTAATTGCGGAATCGTCCAGTTGGACAAAATTCCTGATGTATCGGAAGATCAGGAGTATTATGATAAAGATAAACAGATGAAAAGTATTATCCCGGATTTTTCAATTGAAAAACTAAGAGAAAATGCAATTCCTGATTTGGAACGGCGCTATAATTATATTTTAGAAATCGAAAAAAAAATGCATAAGATCGAGACAATTCTTGAGATTGGTTGTGGATACGGCTTTTTTGTTGATTATTTAAGCAAAAGGGATTATGACATAGAAGGAATTGAAATTAGTGCTGAGCGCAGGGAGATTGCTAATTCAATTTGTAAAAATAAGATAAGAGATACGAATCTTTTAATCAATACTACTGAAGATTCTGTACAAGAAATTTCTGAAAAAATGTACGACTTAATTTGCATGTTTCAGGTGTTGGAACATATTTCTGAGCCGAACCAGTTTTTGGAAAAAATTAAGAATAGGTATATGAAAGAAAGCAGTTTATTGCTGATAGAAGTGCCAAATCTAAGTGATAATATGCTTCGAGTATCGAAAGAGTATAATGACTTTTATTGGCAAAGAGCACATCTTGTCTATTATGACGTAAATACGCTTAAAATGGTACTTAAAAATGCCGGGTACGTAATAGTTGATGCGTTTACTAACCAGAGGTACAGTATTGAAAATGCATTTAACTGGATGATTGAGGGCACTCCTCAATTTGACAAACCCTCATTTGAATTAGAAGGGCCGCTAAATTGGTTGGAAAATTATTATAAAAAGACTCTAAAAGAAAATTTAAGTGCTGATACACTTGTAATAATTGCCAGAAAATCTGACGTGTAATTGTTATTTAAATATTTTATTTAAATTATATAACAGAAAGTGAAGGGGAGTTTTGATTAAATTACCAGAGTATGAAAAACGATTTGAGTATGAAAATAATTTTATATTATCTTGTGATAATAGCAGAATTGGAAAGATGCTTGCTCATTATGAGCTTTTTAAATTAACCCAGGAATTGCCCGGAGCAATCATTGAATGTGGTGTTTTTAAAGGAGCAAGTTTAATACGATTTGCAAGTTTCCGGGATTTATTCGAGTGCAATGATTCCAGAAAAATTATTGGTTTTGATATCTTTGGTAAGTTTCCTGAGACGAATTTCAAAGATGACGAAGCATTTCGAGATAATTTTATTCTAGCTGCAGGTGAAGAATCAATATCAGAAAATCAATTATTTGAAGTCTTGAATAAAAAAGGAGTGGATCAGAATATTGAATTAATAAAGGGCGATATTACTGAAACAATTCCTGAATATATTAAAAACAATCCTTATTTAAAAATATCATTAGTTAATTTGGACACTGATATATATGAGCCGGCAGTCACTGTTTTGGAAAATTTATGGCCAAGAATTGTAAAAGGTGGGATATTGGTGCTGGACGATTACGGAGTTTTTCCAGGTGAAACAAAAGCTGTAGATGAATTCTTTAAAGAGAAAAATGTAAAAATAAGAAAATTTAAATTTTCTTTAACACCAAGTTATATTGTAAAAGAATAACTGAGAAATGTAGGATAATGAAAGGGGGTTACCATGAAAGTATTATTGATTTCATATGATAATGATAATAGCATAGCATATTTCCCTTTGGGACTTGGCTATTTGGCAGCTGCAATCAGAGATGCAGGACATGCGGTTGAGATATATCAACAGGATGTCTATCACTATCCACCAGAGCATTTAACCGACTATATAAATAACAATATTTTTGATATTGTTGGTTTAGGTGCATGCGGTGGCTATTTTCAGTATGATATGATAAAGAGAAATCTTGAAGCAATAAATAAAGTTAAAAATAAGCCAACGATTATTTTAGGTGGTCATTTACCATCACCGGAACCTGAGTTTTTCTTAAGACGATTTAATGCTGATTTTGTTGTTTTAGGCGAAGGTGAAGAAACTACTGTTGAACTTTTGAATAAACTAAAAGATGAAAATATAGATTTCGCAACGATAAAAGGGATTGCTTATGTTGATAAAAAAGGCCAATTTATACAAACGGAAAGACGAGAACCAATAAAAAATATCGATCAAATAGGTATACCGGCATATGATTTATTTGAGATGGAACAATATGTTTTGTACCCAGCTCCTAACAAAGCAAGAAAAGATCGATCAATGGTGATGTTAAGTGGGCGCGGTTGCCCTTTTAAGTGCAATT
This sequence comes from Eubacteriaceae bacterium ES3, assembly GCA_030586155.1. Taxonomy (NCBI): domain Bacteria; kingdom Bacillati; phylum Bacillota; class Clostridia; order Eubacteriales; family Eubacteriaceae; species Eubacteriaceae bacterium ES3. The sequence goes on from CP130741.1 coordinate 960,648, forward strand.
TCTGTTATCGTATGGATCAGGGATTTCGACCAAGATCAGCTAGTTCAATCATTGTAGAAATAAAGTTTTTAGTTGAGAAGTTTCATGTCTCTTATATTATTTTCTGGGATGAGTTATTAATGTCATCAATTCCCAGAATCTATGAATTCTGCGAAGCGTTATTAAAAGAGGGTATCAAGATAAAATGGTATTGTAACGGGCGACTCAACTTTGCTTCTAAAGACAAAAAAATGCTTGTACTGATGAAAGAAGCGGGGTGTGTTTTTATTAACTATGGAATTGAGTCTATGGATGACAAATGCCTTAAGTTAATGCATAAGAACTTGACAACCGAGATGATCATAAAAGGAATAGAAAATACAATTGAAGCAGGTATCAGCCCTGGATTAAACATTATTTTTGGTAATTTAGGTGAGAATCGAAGTGTAATCGAAAAAGATGTTGAATTCTTACTAAAATATGATGATCATGCTCAATTACGAACAATTAGACCAGTTACGCCATACCCTGGGACAGATTTATATAATTTGGCAATAGAAAAGGGATTAATCAAAAACATTGAGGATTTTTACGAAGTTAAGCATCGGAACTCAGATCTGCTTACATGTAATTTCACTGATATGACGGATGAAGAGTTTTACGAATGTCTATATTGGGCAAATTCGGTTTTACTGGAAAATTATATAGATAATCTAAGGGAAAGAAATAGGCAAATTTTAGAAGATTTATATCATAAAAAGAATACAGATTTTAGAGGCTTTAGGATGGTATAGCTTTTATTTTAGTTTTCAATGACTGACATAGTAGCCAGGATTTTTTCAATAGTTAAAAAAACTTGCCACACTTGTTGTCACATATTGTAGGTGGTTATTTTTTCTGCTATAATCTGCTAAGATTATAGCATTTTACTTCAGGAGGATTTGTCAGTGAGATTGAATTCATTGGTGGGGGAAACTACCTATAGAAAACTAAAATTAAACACCATTGCTCAGTCTGACTCGCTGGCAAAATTGTCAAGTGGACTCAGAATAAACAGCGCTAAAGATAATGCGGCTGGGTTGGCGATCAGTGAAAAGATGAGTTCTCAAATCAGGGGACTTAATCAGGCTAGTCGGAATGCTCAGGACGGGATATCGTTAGTGCAAACCGCTGAAGGTGGGTTATCGGTCATTAATGAACCATATCTACAAAGGTTAAGAGAATTAGTAATTCAATCATCGAATGATACGCTTAATGATTCTGATAGAGAAATGATTCAGATTGAAGTAGAGGAAATCATTAAAGCCATTGATGGAGTAGCCAATGATACAGCCCCGTTCATTGTTGATGGCAACACAATCACCGTTGAAGAATCATTTTCAGGTGCAGGTTTGCCCGAAGAGTTCACAGTATATAATGACGAAGGATTAGCTATACAGGCTAATGGGGTGATTTCAGGAGCGGGTATTGTACTACAACCAGATGAGCTAAGGATTGGCCAATACTCTGATATCGGGGGGAGCGTATACATGGACAGATACTGGTCAAGTTGTTGGAGATAGTGGTTATGCGGTGATGTGGAATGAACGCAATCTGGTTTCTGGTTCTACAATTGACCTGAATACATTCTATGGAATTTCAGAGCCTTCAACATTACCATCTTTGTCTAGAATATATGATATAATACTTCAAACAGGTGCTAATTCAGGCAATGAGTTTAAAGTTGAATTGTCTGATGTGCGAACGTTGAAATTAGGGGTAAGCGACTTGAACCTATCTACAAGAATGGCTGCAAACGGTGCAATTGACACCATAGATAAGGCAATTGGCATTGTATTGAAAGAAAGATCAAAGTATGGCGCTTATCAGAATGGTCTTGAACATATAATCAACAATGTAGATAATACATCCGAAAACCTCCGGGCTTCAGAAAGTCGTATTGCTGATGTTGATATGGCTAAGGAGATGATGACGCTTACAAAGGCGAATATCCTTGTACAGGCTTCGTCCTCAATGCTGGCGCAGAGTAATAATATCAATACGGAAATGGTACAGGGGTTAATTCAATCGTTTTAAAGATAGATTGTTTAGCTAGGGTACCGATCACCAATATATAACCATAAAGATAATAATCAGGCAGGTCTTAGCTCTTGATAAGCTTCACCTGCCTGTAATCTTTTCTGGCTTTATTGAAATAACTCACCATTATTTTCTTCTGTAATTGCATTTGATATCCGGATCATACCGAGTAATCCGCATTGTTTCCCTCAAAAGTGAGTTGACCAGGGCCAACACATCATCTAAAGCCTCTTTTGAATCCTTATCGGGGACAACATTATAAAGAATATCGAAAGCATCCTGAATATCTACATCTTTATCTAACTTAACGCGCATTGCTACCACCTATCTTAAAAATTATTGTACATTATAATAATACCATAAAATCCTCGGATAGTTAAACAACTTTTTCAACTTAAATTGTTAATATTGATGTCTTTAAATAGACGATGATAAAATAAAAGTAAATACTTCTCATTTTTGTATATGAAAAGTATTTACTATGCTTGATGCTTGTTAAATGCATGAGGAGCAATAAATTCTGTGATCTATTTAGCCAGCTCTATTGCTGATAAAAACAAGATGGACACTAAGATTTAGTTTTTATTGCTTTCGTCTTTCTCAATTTCTTGAATCTTGCGATCAATCGTTTCCTTATAATCATTAAGTCCATCGGTCACCGATGCCACTAATGTTTTAGCATTGTCAACCACTTCATGGTTCCCCTTGGAAACACAGATTCCGCCAAGAACTGCGCCGATAATTGAACCAACCAAGAGACCACCCAAAAATTTCTTATTATTTGAACTTTTCATGTTTTTTTCTCCTTTTATTTTCAATTTATGCCTGATAACTGATTGGGGTAACCAGATCTTCTAGCATGGAATAACAGTCATCATAATCCATGATTTTAGGTACTGGATAGGTAGGGTTTCCTTCTTTTAAGATGCGTTCGGTTAAAAACCCGATGTCCTCTGGTTTAAGTTTATCAATGGTTTCTGGTATATCCATATTACGATTCATTTCTTTTACTTTATTAATAAATCGGCTGGCCAGAACGTTTTCTCCTTCTTCCAAATGACCAAGTCCGGAATAAACAGCCAGTTCAGACAGTTTCTTTTCGATTTTGTTTTTGGAGAAATCCAGTACATGGGGGAGGATTACGGCGTTGGCAAAGCCGTGAGGGACACCATATAGACCACCCAGGTTATGGGCAATGGCGTGGACGTAACCGACATAAGCCCTGGTAAAGGCAACCCCTGCATCAAAGGAAGCTTTTAGCATATTTTCACGCAGTTCAAGGTTTGTTCCATCGGCATATACTTTTTCCAGATCATTTAGGATGATCTTGGTGGCATTCAGGGCTTTTTCTTTTACAAAAGGTGTGTCATACCAGCCATTATAAGCTTCAACCGCGTGGGTCAGGGCATCCATTCCGGTATGAGCGGTTAAGAAGTTTGGCAAACCAATTGTCAGTTCCGGATCCAGGCAGGCGGCAATGGGGACCAGTTTAGGATCGTTAATCGCAAATTTTTCATGATTGGCAGAGTTAGTGATAACAGCTGCAATCGTGGCCTCAGATCCGGTACCGGCAGTGGTTGGAACAGCAAAAAATGGCGGCAGCTTTTTGGTAAGTTTAAACAGGCCTTTCATTTTTTCAATAGACTTCTTGTTGGTCATCCGGGCGCCAATGATTTTAGCGCAATCCATTGAAGAGCCGCCGCCGAAAGCGACAATTCCATTACAATGATTGTTTTTGTAGATTGCCAGACCATCTTCAATATTTTCAAAAGTTGGATTTGGTTGAACGCCATCAAATACGGTGTAATGAATATCCGCGTTTTTCAGAGCTTCCATAAAAGTATCAAGAAGGCCCAGGTTCATTAAGGGTTTGTCAGTGACAATCAGAACATGGTCAACTTTACAGGCTTTGATGACTTCCGGAAAGCGTTTGATCATTCCCGGTCCCGATAAAACTGAGGGCGTTGGCATTTTAATAACCGCCATAGCCCCTTTCATAACAACATGTGTACTTCGATAAGCCAATTTTTTTAATTCCATTATATTCTCCTTATTATTTGTTTCAGCCGCCGCTGCAGACCGGGAAAAATACGACCCGATCATTTTCATTTAGTAAAAGTCTGCCAATTAATTTTTGGTGGCTGATTTTTCCGTTGATGGTTATATGACATCGCTTTGCCGTTTGATAGACTTCTTTTGAGTAGTTCTTCTTAATCATGAGAAGCAATCCCTCAAGGGAGGTGGCAGAGAGACTTTCCTCAGATTTTCCGGTCAATTTTGCCAGCTCCCCTTTGTATTCAACCAGGACCATTATCCAATTGCCAGCCGCTTCAGTGTTTTTTCAGCTGGAACGCCGTCTTTAGTCCAGCCTCGGGTCTGATAATAAAGCGGCAGCATGGTATCGAGATCGACTTTGGAATTCGGGTCATCAGGATCCTGAATCTCATCGGTTAAACGTTTGGGTAAGCTGTCGTCTTTATGGCTTAAGCCCTCTCTTAAATTGAAGAGCCGCTCGATGTTGTAGGCACGCTCTCCAATTTGCAGGAACTCACCGGTAGTCATTTTGAGACCAGTAGCCAGTTCAACGGCTTTGGCCTGGGGAATTAAGAACATTGAGTTGATCGGCAGAGCGTTTGGCATCATCGGCCAGATATTTCTCAACACACCGCGAGCACCCCCCATTGCTTTTCCGGTTATACCGGTAACTGGATGTGAAGGTCCCAGATCAAACATGAGCTTGGGGATCATTGATTGCAGGCCGAATAGGCAGAAACCCGCTGATGAAACAGCTTCCATAGCATTTTGTAAAAATACCGTGAGCTCAGCCTTTCCTTCTGTAGTAGTCTGTCCCATACTCACAACCCCGATGGATTCCATCAGTGCCAGGTAACCGCCGTTTAAATGACATCCACCCCGGTTGGAGGTGGCATAACCCAGGCCCATACCCACAGATTTACGGGGTTCATAGGAGGCCAGCTCCAGACCCTTGGCATGGATTGCAAAATCTGATCCGCCATATTTCTGACTCAGACGCAGAGTCCCATCGGCCAGCTCATCGTAGGGTTTTTCCCGTTTGGCTATTTTTTCGATCACTTCGAGCAGATTATCGGTTTTGCCAAAACGCAGACCAAAATCGGCCAGTCCTTTTTCATAAAGTTCCATGGCAAAGGCGATGGTACCAGCTAAGGAGATGGTATCCATTCCCAGAATATCAGCCTGATAATTGATTTCGTTAATCAGCTGCAGGTCATCATTTTCAATGTTTGATCCAAACAGCCCCAGCGTTTCAAATTCCGGTCCTTTTACTTCTTTATTATTAACGATTACCCGTCGTTCGCAGCGAATAGGGCAGGAGATGCAGCCGCTGTTTCTGACTAAAAGTGTATCAGCCAAGGTTTCACCAGAAATTGCGTCAGCTTTTTCCCATTGACCCTTTTGGAAATTTCTGGTCGGCAGAGCCCCGGACATATTGGCCTTGTTTACTAATCCGGCAGAGCCGTACAAGCCTAGAGCTTCTCCGGTCATGGGATGATTTTTAGAAAAGGCCACCCATTTTTTTGTATATTCTTTAAAGCCTTCAGGGTCCTTTATTTCAGTTTTTTTTGACCCGTAGGCAACGATGCCCTTCAAGTTTTTAGAACCCATTACAGCTCCAGCGCCACAACGTCCGGCTACCCGTTCTCCGGAGACGGCAGCGGCATATTTGACCAGGTTTTCACCAGCCGGACCGATTACCAGTTTACCATAATTTTTAGGCAGGCTCTCCTGAACCGTTTCGGCGTCAAGGCCCCATAAAAGTTTGGCATCCTGAATAATGACTTCACCATCTAGAATAGTGATCAGACAGGGTTTTTTACTTTTTCCAGTGATAATCAGACCATCGACACCGGCTTTTTTGAGCATAACACCAAATTGACCACCGCAGTTCGACGAGGCAATCCCACCGGTCAGCACATTTTTAAAGGTCATATTAAAGCGGCTGGAAGATGGGGCGCCGGTATTGTTCATCAGTCCGGTGTTAACAATCAGAATACTTTCTTCAGCTAAAGGATCAGTTCCTTCTGGCAGAAGGTCGTATAAGAGTTTAGCTGCCAGAGCTTTTCCGCCTAAGTAGTTTTTGACTAAGTCTCTTCGAATCAGAACAGTCTTGACCTGGCGAGTACTTAGATCGATGCTTATGTAATTTACGCCATTCATTGTTTTACCTCCATCTTGATAGCACCGAGTGGACAATTTACGGCACACTGATTACAGCCAACGCATTTATTGGGTTCTTCGAGTTTGGCATAAACTTTTAAATCACCTTTAAATCGCGGATAACTAATTTTTATTGCATCAAAGATGCAGACATCTGCACAAACGCCGCAGGCACTGCAGAGTTTGCGGTCTACAACCGGTTTTTCCACTGTGCTTTAGGGATTTTTTCCCCAGCCTGACCCTTTTCATCAAGAATCGCACTTTTAGGACAACCTTTCTGACAGACGCCACATTCAATACAGCGTTTTTCATTGATAACATGCTGTTTCTTCTTATCGCCGGTAATGGCCATTACTGGACAATTTTTTGCACACAGCTGACAGCCAATACAGCGGTCAGTTATTTGATAGGCCATTCTTTCACCTCCTAGTTATTCTTGTATATAGGCATTTGCGAAATGCCATAACCCGCATAATAGCGGGATATTTTTAACATAAAAAAATATAACTCCTCACCAGATTATGATAAAATTGAGTTACAACCACAACAATCCATCATCCTGAAAGGAGTTATATATGGATATTTTACCACAAAAACAGCTTTCGTTTGCTGAAATTTATGCTGATTGCACTCATTTTTTTGAACAGGACAAACATCACTTTCTTTCACTGCTGGAAGAAAAACTTGACCTTCATGCTCTGGTTCCACATTCTTTTTACAGTCATTACTATGCTTGTAATGGGCGACACCGTGATTTTGAGCTTTGTTCCATTCTTTGGGCATTCATTCTGCAGCGAATTTTTTCCATTCCCACTGACACCCTGCTGATCACTTTTCTCAAGTTTTCCAGCGAATTAAGGGATTTCTGCGGTTTCAGCAGAGTTCCCCACGCATCCCAGCTGACTCGCTTCAAGCAAGATTATCTTCCGGACTTACAATCGTTTTTTCATCAACTTGTTGATGTAACTGAACCAATCTGCCAAAAGATCGATGCTCATAAGGCCATGATGACCATCTTTGATACTTCGGGAATTGAAGCCTATGTTACTGAAAATAATCCCAAATTTGCCAATAAAATCATCAAACAGCTCAAAGCTTTCAAGAAAACCCATCAGCTGAATGATTCCTATGATCCCTACAAGGCCGCCTATGGCGCCATGCCCACCCACGCTAAAGCCAATTCTTCTATTAAACAGCTTTATATCAACGGTCATTTCTGTTATGTCTATAAATTCGGCATGATCACCAACGGCCTTGGCATTGTCCGGGATATCTCTTTTTATGATGCCAACTTTCTGGTTGATCATCCTGATATTGCTGTTGAGAAAAAGTCTGATTCTCCCGACGAGGACAAGTCGCTCCATGATACCAAAGCACTTATTCCTGTTCTTTCCGACTTTTTTAAAAAGCATCCGCTGATTGTTCCCAAACTTTTTATTGGTGATGCCGCTTTTGACAGCTCAGTCATTTATCACTCGCTGCTGACTGATTTAAAGTTTGAAAAAGCCTTCATTCCCCTCAATTCGCGGGGCTCCCTTTCTTATTCCGATTGCCCGGTTAATGAGCATGGTATCCCCTGTTGTCCGGACAACCCTTCACTTCCCATGAAACCGGAAGGTAAAACCAGGCGTAAAAATGGTCTCGTCCGCTTTAAATTTACCTGTCCCAAAACCCGATGGGTCAGGCAGCAATCCGGTAAATCCAAACGTCAGTGTTTCTGCGAAAAACCCTGCACACCTTCTTCCTGTGGCCGGATGTTCTATGTTTACCCTGAAAAAAACCTTAGAGCTTACCCAGGTACGCTTCGGGGTACTGACGAGTGGCAGCAAATCTATAAAATTCGCGGTGTTGTTGAACAGTCACTCAATCATTTCAAAGATTCTTTCTGTGTTGCCGGTCGCAAAACAAGAAATGCTCGGACGCTTCGCGCGGATCTGCTCCTGGCTGGCATTACCCAGCTGATTACTGTCATTCTTGCTGACAACATTCATCAGCTTCAATACATCCGCAGTCTTAAAAAACTGATTGCCTAACTGCTAAAATAAAGTTTTTTTCAGGCTTTTCTCAGGCTTTTATTTTTGCGCCTTTTTTTTGCAACGCTTCCTGCTTTTTTTGTCATACTTTTTTAATCAGCTCTCTTCATGCTCTACTTTCTCATTTTTTTCATTTTTGTTTTCATTTCGCAATTACCTAATTCTTGTATAGAATATAAAGCAAGATGTGTGCCAACTATTTACACGAAAAAAAACGCTGATTTTCAGCGTTCTGATAGTGGCAGTGAGAATCAAACGGACGATTCTAAAACACGGAATGAAACGAACGTTTCAAACTGAAACGGTTTACAAGCTTGTTGCGATTTTAACAATATAACTGTTAATTTGAACGGAAGTCTCTCTGTATATTAATATCGTAGGCTTTTAATTTGCGATACAAGGTCGATTTAGCCATATTCAAAGTTTTGGCTGATTCGGTAACATTGCCTTTTTTTGCAGCAAGCGTTTCGATAATTAATTTTTTTTCCAGTGCTTCTCTGGGATTTAGCAGATCCTCCGGTTGAATAGCGTTAGCTTTATTAGTGAAAGGCAGTTCAGGCAGAGCGTTAATCGTCAGGATGCCTCCTTCACATTGAAAATAAGCCCTTGAGATAACATTCTGTAATTGTCTGATATTGCCCTCCCATGGATGATTAAGCAGATAGTTTAGAAATCCCTGATCCATGGAGTCAATTAATTTTTCGTTTTCTGAATTCAGTTTATTGAGAAAATGAGTTGCCAGGGGGAGAATATCCTCTTTACGTTGTGCTAAAGCAGGGAGTTTGAGGGTGCTCATATTGATTCGATAGAATAAATCCAGGCGGAAGTTCTTATTCTCCACTTCTTTTTCCAGATCCCGATTGGTGGCAACAATAATTTTAACATCGAATTCCTTTTCACTTTTACCGCCCAAACGAGTGATCCGGTGGGAATCTAAAATTCTTAATAGTTTGGATTGGATACTCAAAGGCAGTTCCCCAATTTCATCTAAAAAAAGTGTCCCGCCATCAGCCAGTTCAAATTTACCGGGTTTGCCTTCTTTTTTCGCCCCGGTAAAGGCTCCGGTTTCATATCCGAAGATTTCACTTTCCACCAGATCAGCAGGAAGTGCTGCGCAATTGATGGCAATAAAAGGACCGCTGCTTCTTTTACTGTGATTATGAATGGACTGGGCAAAAAGCTCCTTACCTGTTCCACTGGGACCGGTGATCAGAACCGAACTGTCGATGTTAGCCGTTTTTTGGGCGTAGCGAATCAGGTTCTGCATAGTTTCGTTTTCTGTAATCATATCGTCAAAAGTATAGAAAGCCATATTTCCGGTCATCCGATTGATCATTTTATTAATGGTTTTTACGGCTTTAAAAATAATTGAAAAATAACATTTATCCTGATCGATCTGGACACAATCGATCTCACCAAAGCAGTGAATAATTCTTCCTTTAAGAAAAAAGTTGAGGTTAATACTTTTACCAACTTCACACTTTTTAAAGGATACTTCTCTGAGGATTTCAGAAGCATTGAACTCTGCAAGCTCACGATCACTTAGCTTTAATATTCTTTTGGCGTTTTCATTAATTCTTTCAATTTGCAGTTGATGATTTAAGAGAATCATCCCTTCGGCCATAGAATGAAAAACTTTTTCAAATAAGTTGAGGGTTGCTTTTAAATGCAGTTGATTTTCTATTAAAGCTGCTCCGGCGGTAACCACACTCAAAGAATGTTTGGTATATTGGTGCAAAAAACTGACCAGATTTACACTGCCGATGATAACCCCGTTTTCATCGTGAATAGGTGCAGATGAGCCGACGGCTTCGTGATGATTTTTACAGTAATGCTCAGGTCCAACAACCTGCACTGGTTGGTTGAGTCTGATAGTTAAATCCATTGAAGTCAGACCGTTTTCCGATTCCAGCCAGCGATAGCCGGGAATCAGCCGGGCCTGGCTCATCGGGACTTCCAGAGTAAGATCGTGGTAAGCATCCAGAATGCAACCGCTGCGATCACAGATAAAGATGATTGAATCTGAATTTTGCAGCGTTTCATAAAGTTGACGGATAATCGATTCTGAAATATCGATGAGAAGCTGATTCTTTTTTATGGTTTGAGCAAAGGCTCTCTCACTAAGTCTTGTGCCGATCCCTTCCTCTGGATTGATTCTGTTTTTTTGACATCGGAGCCAGGCATCACCAATAATTGGTCGCACACCTTTGTTAATTACTCCGCTTTGATTAAAATCATTCCAGTATTTCTCTAAAAGTTCTGTATTTATTTCCATTTTATCCTCTATTATTTAGTCTGGGGAAATGCTGCTTTAATTATAACACAATCAGAAAGACAGGTTTGCGAATAATAATTATTTTGCCATTTACAAGAATATAAAGATTTAAACGGTAAGCCGAACAATTGGCGATCGTCCGGCTTACCGAGATAGTTTGTATAAAATTTTTTACTCAGATATAAGTATATATTTATTTTAGCTTTCCCAGGATTTCATCAACAGAGGGCAAGGTTTTGATGGCATATTTTTTGGTCCAGATAACCATGCCATTTTCATTGATCAAAATATTAGCGCGTTTGGAAGCTCCGTGTTCAAAGCTAAAAACTCCATAATCCTGAGCGACTTGTCCTAAGGGATTAAAATCCGATAAAACACTCATGTGTTTTAAACTTAGAGCTTTTGCCCAAACGGATTTACTGGGCTGGGGATCAACACTCATTCCCAGGACAATGGTGTTGTATTCTGTAAAGCGGTCCACATTACGGTCTAAAGAACGCATCTGGTCGGTACAAACCGAAGTAAAAGCAAGGGGATGAAAGGATAAAAGGACTTTTTTTCCGGTGAATTGTTTGAGACTGATAAGATCACCTTCCTGATTCGGTAATTGAAAATCGGGAGCCATAGCCCCTAACTGAATAATTTCTGTCATAATAGTTCCTCCTTAAAAATATCTAAACATTTTATACATACCCGCTTTAGTTGTTTAAAATCATTTTGGATTTAAAATAAATGTAATTAAGCCCTAAAAGTCGTAGACACTGCCTGTTAAATTTTATATAATAAAAGCGAAAGTATGTTTGAAAGCGAGAAATACCATGCGTTTAACTAAAGAAGAGTATTTAAAAGAAGAGAAAAAAATGGAGCCGGCTAAAAATGTTAGTTCAGAACAAGATGACCAGCCAATAAAAACAGCAGAAGAGGCTCAGCATAGTAAGGAAGTAAAGCTTATTAAAAAACCCGTTTTAAGCCTTGATCAGAAGCTATCAGATGCAGAGATTAAAAAAAGATTGTATCTGATGACCGATGAAATTGTGTCCCAGCTCTCGATTCCGGGAAAAACACTGGATGAGCTGGAAAACACCTATGTCATGTTTAATGGTCAAATGTCAGTGATCAACCGATGCCGCTTATTAAGCTTTGCTGAACAACAGGAGCTGAATGCCAAAGTTTTTGCTGTTTATTATCAGAAAAAAGCGGAACTTAAATAATCTGATAGTCTTGAGTGAAGAGATAAATAAATTTAAATGAAAAATAAAAGCCATTTCAGGCATCCTTTTTGGGTTCAGAAATGGCTTTGTTTTATTTAAACAGTTTTTCCGTAAGATCGTTGTCTTCAGCCATATTAAGCAGGGCGACATAGATATTGACCACGACCTGATAGAGTTCCGGTGGGACTTCCTGTCCCAATTCAAGCTTTGAAAGAAGTGTGGCGGCGCTGTCATCATGATAGACGGAGATGCCATTTTCTTCGGCGATTCTTAGAATATTCTGGGCGATGGGTCCGGTGCCGGCAGCGACGATGACGGGCGCGTTGTTCTTGTCCGGATCGTAGCGGATGGCAGCAACTTTAAGCGGTTCTTCACGATTTATAATGGTATTATCAGATTCTGACATCTAAGCCCACCTTTCTTAAAGCCAGTTTAGGGAATCGTTTTAAGATACTCTGGCTTTCTTTGAATTCATCCACTGAATAATTTGACAGGCGAAATCCCTGTTCTTCGATAATATTTCTGATTTTATCCTGATTGTGCTCTAATACTTCAACCAGTGGTGCCGGTGATTTGACTTCCATTTGGATCACTTCACTGCGAACCTTCATAAAGACTTCAAAAGACCCGTAGCGGTCAGACTGAATTGTAAAGAATATATCAGTGGACTGTTCACCGCCGCCATCTTCACCGGATTCCGGATCTTTATCAATAAAGAATTCTCCATAGGTATCGTTATCCATAAAGCGAAAAGGGATGAGAAAATGCATCAGTGGAAAAACTGGACTTTCATTACGCACAAGGGTTTCCAGCAGAGCCTGGGCAGTAACCTGAAGCTTAGAAGGGGTAGAATCGCTCAACGCTTTTTCCAGCAGTTGCGCGACTTCGCTTTTATCGGTAATCTGATCCCCATCCATACCAGGAGAACGGGAGGTGCTGAGCCGACCAAACAGCAGTTCAGCTTCTTTGGCATGATTGAACACCTGGTTTTTCATTTCCATTATTTCAGTATCTGACAGGTTTGATAAGGGTTTTAAGGCATCTGCCAGGCGCAAAATGGCCGACTCCAGATTTTCAGCACTCCCTTTATCATAACGAACGATTTGGTTTAACAAAGAGTTAATCGCCTGATACTGTTTTTCACTGGTGTTTGGGGAGCGAAGCAAATTACCCAGAGTGGGGATGGTTTCATTCTTTAAAATCTTATCTAATTGTGATGAAAATTCATTATTATTCAGACTGGAAATGTTTGGTCCTTTGATCAGTGATTCCAGACGTTCAATCAGATTCTGATGGCTGTTTAGAGAGTTAGGGCCACCATTTTGGCTGGAAAGCAGGATTGATATCTTGGAAAGCTGCGAGGCAAGTGCGTCCTGCTGACTTTTAGGCATCGAATCCATCAGTTTTATGGTCTCGCTGAGAATAGCTTTGAAACTCTGATCTTTGTTGACATAGGCATCAAAATATTTTAAAACGGAGACAATTGAGTCTTTTAATTGGGGATAGCCATCAAGTTTTGCCAGGGTGCGTAAACTGTCAAAAAAAGATCCTTTAAAAATTGTTTCGGTTTTATCGCGCAGCAGGAGTTCACTCAGAAGATCCTGAGTATCCTTAAAAATCCCGTTTAAGAGCTCTTTGGGGATGGCACCGGCACTGCTTTCAAAAAGTTTGGCCATCAGCACCAGTTTTCGCAAGGTGTCTGCTTCAAGAGTTGTACTGTTCTTGAGTGGTTTTAAAATCTCCCGCTGGAGATTTTGCATTAGGGCCTCTTTGAAACTATCTTTTGAGGCATCACTCCCTAAATTTTCGACTTTAATATTAATCTCCGGATTAAGGATATCAAAGATTGCATCACTACCACCGGATTTAGCCGGCATATCGGTTACTTTGGGGGTTTGAGGGGTGGAGGTAATTTTTATACTATCGACCAAGGGACAGTCCTTTCCTGACGTAATATCATTTTTCCCGGACTGATTATCATTCAGGCCGACTTTAAACAAATTATACTTGATTTGAAGGGCAGATGCAATATTTTCAGGTGTTGAATTCCTCATCAATTAAAGCTATAATAGAACAGAATAAATAAAATTCAGGAAAGCAGACTTTTAACTCAGTTTTTTGAAATTTTGCAGTCTATAGAGGCGATTTTACGATTAAAATGGGTATATCCCTCATAAGACATCCGATCTGCTTTTATTGATACGGGTATAAAGGCATTAAGTCCGTCTAGCGGATTTACCGGTCAGAATAAAAATTCATGTTTAGCTTCAGTCTGTCTGGCAGAAGCACAATCTGGTTCTGTCAGCCTGTATGTCACAACTGAATACTTAAGTGAATTTAAAATTTGTAAGAAAAAAGGATGGTTAAGATGAGTAGTTATGATTCTGGAAATGATTCAATTTTAGAAATGTATATTTTTGAATCCGAAACCCTGCTGGATCAATTGGATGAAATTTTGCTTCAGTCTGAAGAAAATGAAGAGCTAACCCCGGAAGATATCAACGAAATTTTCCGAATTATGCACACGGTCAAAGGGTCTTCGGCCATGATGGAGTTTGAAACCCTGGCGCATGCTGCTCACAAACTGGAAGATTTGTTTTTTGCCATTCGTGAAAATGGTGTTGATGAGAGTCTTTTTGAAGATCTGATGGATCTGGTTCTAAATTTTTCCAGTTACCTGAAAGATGAAGTGGAAAAAATCAGAAATAATGAAGAGCTATCAGAAGAAAATCCTGAGTTGATCGAAGAAATTGATCGCTTCCTGGCAGCTTTAAATGGTGAGCCTGTTAATAAAGCTGAAAATCAGCCAGTCGAAGTTGAGAAAACTGAAACTGTGGCAGAAGAAGTGGTGGAAGAAATAGACCTGATTCTTGAAGTTGATTTGGATGTAGCTGATATTGAAACCGAAGTGATGATGGAACTTGAAGAAATGGCTACCCAGGAAGAAAAAGTCGAAGGCGGTAAGAACGGCTGTGATGGGGATATGCAGGTCTTCCATCTTCATGTGCGATTCGCCCTGGACAGCCAGATGGAAAACATCCGTGCTTTTATGCTGGTGAATAAGTTAAGCTCATTAGGAAGGGTTTTAAAAACGATTCCGGAAAAGCTTAATGATAATGCTGATGCGGCTGGGACTATTCTTAAGAACGGATTTTTCTGTTCCCTGGAAACCCGATGCAGTCAGGAACGGGTGGAATCAGCAGCACATAGTATTTTATCAGTAGAAACGGTTAGCTTTATCGATAAACTGCCAGAGACAGAAGACGATAAAAAGCCGGTAGCAGAACCAGAAAGTGAAGATGCAAAGCCCAAAAAAGAACAGAAGAAAGCTGCCGAAGCCAACCAGAAAAATACTCAGAAAGCAGCAGTCCAGAATCTGATCAGTGTTGATCTTAACAAATTGGATTCGTTACTCAACTTAATTGGCGAAATCGTTATAACAGAATCCATGGTGTTTGGCAGTGTTCAGGTTGATAGCATCAAAGACGAAGTTTATGAAAAAGCTTCAGTACAATTGCAGAAATTAACTGATGAACTTCAGGATATCGTCATGTCAATCCGAATGATCCCGATCGCTGGAACTTTTAAGAAGATGCAGCGAATTGTTCGTGATGTCGGCAAGAAACTTAAAAAAGAAGTTGAGTTTATAACGATGGGTGAGAGTACTGAAGTTGACAAAACGATCATTGACGGGATTGCGGATCCGTTAATGCACTTGGTGCGTAACGCCATGGATCATGGCCTGGAAAGCAAGGAAGAGCGAATTGCGGCTGGTAAAAATCCAGTGGGAAAAGTCATTCTTTCAGCTCAAAACGTCGGTGGAGACATTGTCATTTCTGTTTCTGACGATGGAAAAGGGTTGGATCCTCAAAAGATACTGGAAAAAGCCAGGGAAAAACGAATCCTGGTTAAACCGGAAGAAGAATACTCGGAAAAAGAAATCCTCAGCTTAATTATGGCACCGGGCTTTTCCACAAAAGAACAGGTTACTGAGTTCTCAGGTCGTGGTGTGGGCATGGATGTGGTTAAGAAGAATATTGAAAAAGTTGGCGGTTCTATTTCCATTGAAAGTGAAAAGGGATCCGGAACTAATATATTCTTAAAAATCCCCTTAACCCTTTCAATTATTTCCGGCATGGAAGTCAAAGTTGGCGAAGAAATTTATGAAATCCCGATTAGCAATATTCGAGAATCTTTCAAGATTACTCAGGATCAGCTGATTAAAGATCCGGACAACAATGAGATGGTTATGATTCGTGGAGTATGTTACCCGCTGATCAGACTCCATAATGTTTTCCATACTCTGGAAGAACCTTATCCAATTGAAGATGGTATCCTGATGCTTGTGGATTCTGGCGAAACCCTGGCCTGCCTCTTTATGGATGACCTGATTAAAAAACATCAGATCGTTGTCAAAGCCATTCCTCGTTACCTGATGCGTTATATTGGAGATCAGTCCGGAATTGCTGGCTGTACCATTCTTGGAAATGGCAGTATCAGTCTAATTATTGATGTGCCAAGTATTGTCGATCATTATTGATCCGGAGGGCATTTGTGATAAAATTAAAGGAAAATGAGTTTCAGGCGATCACTGCCTATGTTTACGATAACTATGGAGTGGATCTGCGAAAAAAGAAACATTTGATTGAAGGTCGGTTAAGTCATCATATCTCGACCTTGGGATTTGAAAATTTTATGGACTACCTGGACTTTGTAAAGACCGATAAAAAAACCGACGAGATCAGTACCCTGATTAATAAACTAACGACTAATCACACTTATTTTTTAAGGGAAAATGAACATTTTGAGTTTTACAAAAAAACGGTATTGCCCTGGATCGAAAACACCCTTAAGTCGAAAGACTTAAGGGTCTGGTCTGCTGGTTGTTCGTCAGGACAGGAACCCTATACCCTGGCCATGATCACCAGAGACTACCTGGGTACTAAGCTATCCTCCTGGGATTCTACTATTTTGGCTTCAGATATTTCGGAAAAAGTTTTAACAACTGCCAAAAAAGGAGTTTATTCGAACGAAGAACTTTCAAAGGTTCCCAAAGAATGGATCAGAAAATATTTTAACGACTATGACGAAGAGCATATGATTGTTTCTGAGTCGCTTCGACAAGGGGTGGCATATCGAAAGTTTAATCTTTTAGATCCGTTTCGTTTCAAAAAACCTTTTCAGGCGATATTCTGCCGTAATGTTATGATCTATTTTGATATCCCGACCAAAAATCAGATCGTTAAAAAGTATTATGATGCCCTGGAACCGGGCGGATACTTCTTTATCGGACAAAGTGAATCACTGTCGGCAGTGACCCACTCCTTCAAGTATGTTAAGCCATCCATTTATCAGAAGGAAATTTAAAACTTTCTTAAGACATTAAAGAAAATCTGGCTTTGTCCGATAAATAGTTTAGAAAAAGAATGTAATATCGGAAATTGTCATTTCGATGTTTTAATAAAGTTTGGAGGGATTAAAATGTCTACAAATTCAGTAAGTTCTTCAACATCCTCTTCTTTAACGACTCTATCTGCTAAAACAGGGATTGCTGGACTAATGTCCGGACTGGACACAGAAGAAATAGTTAATAGCTTGACGCTTGCTACACAACAAAAAATTACCAAACAAGAGCAGAAATTGCAACTGTTGGAGTGGAAACAAACTGCATATCAATCGGTTACCACGGCATTAAAGGAATTTCAAAGTTCTTATCTGGATGTTCTGTCTGGATCGAATTTTACAAGCGAAAGTTTATTTAATACGATAGCAGCAAGTACTTCATCTAGTGCTTATACAGTAACTGCAAGCAGTAGTGTCACAAGTTCAGGAAGCATTACCATTGACAGTATTACTCAATTGGCAACTAGCCAGACATTTGAGAGTAATGCCTCAGTAACAGGTTCTTTGAATGGTACGTATAGTACAGATTACTCTACGGATTTTTCAGGAAAATCTTTCCTTATGACAAAAGATGGTATGACAAAAACTGTTACTATTGGAACAGTTACAGATGAAGCAAGCTTTAAAACTGAGTTACAGGCTGCTCTAGATGACAGTTTTGGTACTGGCGTTGTTAGCGCGGATTTTTCAACCGCAGGTAAAGTTGAATTTCTAGCTTCAGGATCTAGCTTGAAAGTAGCAAATTTAAGTGGAAGTTCTGTTGTTGATGATCTTGGGATGACTTCAGGGCAAAGTAATACTTTAAGTACTTCTTCAACTTTAGCTGATTTAAATTTATCTTGGGGGACCCTTGACCAGACGTCATATAGCTTTTCAATTAATGATGTTGAGTTTTCCTTTAACAGTACTGATACCTTGGCAACTGTAATGAAACGTGTTAATAGCAGTGATGCAGGCGTTACTATGTCTTATTCATCTATCACGGACACTTTTAAACTAACGGCTGATGATAGTGGTGCAGGAAGTAATATTAGCGTATCAGATTCTGACTTATTAACTGCTTTTGGATTAAACAACAATGTAGTTGGGAATACGATAGATACTGAGGGGCAAAATGCAATACTTTCTGTCAACGGGAAGACAATTACAAGGAGTTCCAATGAAGTTGATGTTAATGGTGTAAAAGTAACTTTATTGGAAGAAACAGCTGTTTCTTCAACTATTAATCTAACAACAGATACAACTGACCTAAAAGACAAAATTACAAGCTTTGTTGAAGATTATAATACAATGATTGATTTAATAAATGGTTTAGTCAAAGAAGATAAAGAATCAGATTATGAACCATTAACTGATGCACAGAAAGAGGAAATGTCTGAGTCTGAAATTGAAAAATGGGAAGCAAAGGCAAAATCGGGCATTCTTCGAGGTGATAGCATCTTGAGAGGTATTACCTCGAAAATGCAGACACTAATGTATAGCTCAGCTGTTAAAGGTGGTCTTACCCTTTATGATATGGGGATTGAATCAGCCGGTTATACTGAAAATGGAAAGCTGGAAATTGATGAAGATAAGTTAGTAGAAGTGCTTTCGAGTAATATCGAGGGTGTAAAGGAACTCTTCACTACTGAAACAACTGGTATAGCAAATGCGTTGGATTCAATAATTGATGATGCTGCAAAAACTTCAGGGGCAAGAGGTTCAAGAGGAACACTTATCGAAAAAGCCGGATATGAATCTACTACATCCAGTACGCAAAATAGTATTTATGATAATATACAGACCGTCAATGAATATATAACGAAACTTCAGGATCAACTAGAATCTGAAGAGAGCCGTTACTGGTCCAAGTTTACAGCGCTTGAAACTGCTTTGTCGCAGCTCAACGCCCAAAGTTCAATGATCAGCGGATTTGGTTCTAACTCATAGAGTTAAACTAAGGGGGAATGGAAATGGTAACTCAAAATCCATATAAAGAATCGAAAAGAATAGCTTTGGAGTCAATGTCGAAAGGTGAAATTGTTGTAAAACTTTTTGAGGAAGCATCCAAGCAGATAAAGCTGGGTATTCTATTAATTGAACGTCAAGATATTGTAAAAGCTTATAATGCCATTGCGAAAGCTCAAAAAGTAGTCAGTTCTTTGAGCCAGTCACTTGATATGAATTATCCAATATCAATTGAACTCAGAGATATGTATGATTTTTTATATGAAAAGCTGGGTGAAGCCAACGTAAATAAGGATGTAGCTTTACTTGAGGATTTATGGAAGCTGGTTCAAGAGTTAAAGGATGCGTTTAAAGAAGCTGAAAAAGTTACTCGCGGAACTAGATAGGACGGGATTTTAATGGGTAAAGTAAACTCCTATGAATTATGTGAAGAAAAAATTCGCTTATTAAAAGAATATGTATCAACGGGCGAGGAAATCTTAAGCAGTACAACTTCCTGGGAAGCACTTGAGGGTATTTTAGCTCAGCGGGATTATCTGATCAAGAAATTGGAACAGGTGGAGAATAATGTTGAAGAATCAATGTTTGTACACCCTTCAACTAAAGCCCAGGAAAAAGAAATTGACCGTTTAGTCAAACTGATTTTAGATATAGATCAGAATGCAATGGAACTAATCAAGGAAGAACAGCAGAAAACAATAGATGATTTAAAAGCTAACAAACAGAAACAGCGTGCTTTAAAATACGAAACTGTGGGACGCGATACCCAGGGTAAACTGATCGATGTTAGAAAATAGCTTAAATGATTTAAGAAAATTTGTCATATAAAAGATGAAAAGTAATAAAAAAAATTAATATAAAAGAAAAAAACAGCCCGAATGGCTGTTTTTTTCTTGGGAAAAGTGTTAATTGCTTATATTTTTCAAGTTTTAAATATTGATGCAACAATTTTACAGAGGGGTGTCTTTATGTCGTTGTTGTATCCAAGTAAATATGATACAATTATATAAATTATGGAATATTATGGGGTAAATCCCAAAACAATAACAGGAGGCGCTTATGATTGGAAATTCTATAACCACTGCAATTTTTCAAAAAGCATTGGATGGTACTTGGGCGCGGCAACAGGCTATCAGCAATAATATAGCAAACTCGGAAACACCTAGATACAAAGCACTCGAGGTGGATTTCGAGACCGCTCTTAATAATGAGTTGAATAGAATCAGTTCTAATACAAATGGACAGAATGTTAATCGGCAGGAAAGTATTAAAAATGTACTTAGTTCTGATATTGTGACTGAATCTTATGATTTGACATCAAATCAGCTGGATGAGAATAACGTGGACCTGGATTCGGAAAATATTGATATGACAAAGACTGTTACCCAGTATTATTATCTGGTTTCAGGTGTAAATTCGTCATTTTCACGAATTAAGTATGCACTAAGCGAAGGGAAATAAAAATGAGTATTTTAAGTAGCTTTGATATATCCGGATCGGGCATGACTGCGCAAAAATATCGTTTAGATATTGTCTCACAAAATATTGCCAATGCCCAGGCAACCCGAACAGAAAACGGGGAGGCTTATCGTCGAAAAATGGTAATTCTTCAAAGTTCTGACGTTCAATCGTTTCAGGAGGTTCTAAACAATGAGATTGGTGTACAGAAGCAGGGCGTTGAAGTAGCTGCTGTTGTTGAAGACGAATCACCATTAGTGCCGGTATATGATCCTACTCATCCGGATGCCAATGAAGACGGGTATGTTATGTATCCAAATGTCAATACGGCTCAGGAAATGATCGATGCATTAGGTGCCAGCCGGGCCTACGAAGCAAATGTTACAGCTTTTAATGCGACAAAGTCCATCGCCATGAAAGCTCTTGAAATTGGATAATAAGGAGATAAAAGATGGCTATTAGTCCTTTAGCAAGTATAATAACAGAATCTCTGTCTGAGCAGGTTTCTGCTTCAAATGGAGCACAGGGTGAGGCGGCTCAGGGTTTTTCTCAGGTACTCAATGATGTGATTGCCAACGCCGAAGAAACGGATGCCCAAACAAAAGTGGATGCCTATAATCTGTCAATTGGAAATATGGATGATATGCATACCATGATGATTAACATGGCTAAAGCGGATATTGCGCTTCAAACGATGGTTCAGCTCCGAAATAAAGCTTTAAGTGCTTATCAGGAAGTTATGAGCACGAGCTTATAGTATCAAACCTGTATTATTGTTTATCATTTAGCAGTTTATTTTCATATCAGAAATAACAAAATATTATGTGCATAGCAGAGGAAATCAATGCCTGAACAGATAAAAAAAGTTCTCGACAATTTAAAAGAGTTTTGGGGTAAGTTCTCCAAAAAAATGAAAATAGTAATTATCGCTGTCGCTGCGACTGTCCTGATTGGATCACTGGTTTTAACTTTAGTACTTAACCAGAGCGAGTATGTACCATTGTTTTCTGACCTCACCGATACTGAAACAACTGAAATAATGGCAGCGCTTCAGGATCTTGGAGTAGAGGTCAAACTTGAAGATGGTCAGATTATGGTGCTTTCTGACCAGGAAGCAACAGTTCGTATGCAACTGGCCCAGGAAGGTTACCCTAAAAGTGGCTTGAGTTATTATTTAATCCAGGAAAATTCCAGCCTTCTTTCAACTGACTATGAAAGACAGCAGTATAAAAATTTACAGCTGCAGGAAAGAATCGCTGCCAGTATCAGGACCATAACTGGAGTGAGTGATGCTGTGGTTACTTTGTCGATACCAGATGAAAATGTTTTTTATCTGCAGGAAACTGAACCCACCACTGCTTCGGTGATTATTCATCTTGAACAGGGGGTTACACTGTCTGAAGACCAGATTCTGGGGATTCAGAATCTGATTGCCAAATCAGTCTCCGGCCTGGAGAAAGAAGATATTGCCTTAACTGATGGAAATGGTAATGACCTGGTGGCAACCGCAGAATCAAATTCTGGTGCCAGCTCGAAAATTGCCTTGACCCGTGAAATTGAGCAGAATCTGACAGCCAAAGTTAATAATGTCTTAAACGGACCGTATGATCCGTCGCAATATAAGGTTTCTGTAACAGCCAATCTTAATACAGATTCGGTAAAACAGGAGTCAGTCGTTTATACACCCTCAGAAGATGGGGATAATTCCGGCGTTCTTAATCAGGAATCATCAAGTTTTACAATTGATGGTGGAACCCTTGTTGATGGCGGTGTTGCCGGGACAACCGGGAATACCGATACAACGACCTATGCTGAAGAAATTTTAGGTGAGGGTGGACTGGTTTCTGGTTTTACTAATGATAATTATTATTCAGTCAGCTCTGAAGTTACCCAAACTGAGAGAACTGATCCCACTGTTGATGCCGTTTCCATTGCGGTTGCAATAGATGCCGCCGATATGAATGCTGTAGAACGGGAAAATCTGACGCAGCTGATCGCTTTTGCAGCTGGAGTGAATCCTGAGAATGTAACCATTAGAAACTTCGATTTCTATTCTGCCGAGGACGATACAGCAACTACCGATGACCAGTCGACGGGTGCAGATCTGGGTCAGATTCTGATTATAGCCGGAATTGCCGGAGCATTGCTGTTAGTAGTAGTTATTTTACTGATTGTACTGTTGGGCAGACGAAGAAAGAAAAAGGCCCAGGAAGCTCTGGACCATGTTATTCCTTCGCTTGAAGATGAAGGAATCTTCGAAGAAACCGTACCGAGTATCCCCGTTAGGGATATTAAACCGGTTGTTGATGATAAAAGAGAAAAAGTTAAGGAGTTTGCTACTGCTAATCCGGAAATTGTGGCGCAATTGGTCAAATCCTGGCTTAAGAATGAGAATGAGTAGGTGAAAAAATGCCTGAAACAATGCCTGTAACAGAAACTGACAATATTGGGTTAACCCCACGACAAAAGGCGGCTCAAATGGTAGTGGCACTTGGCGCTGATGTTGCTTCTTCTATTTATAAACATCTGGAAGAAGATGAGATTGAGCAGCTTACCTACGAGATTACTCGAATGGAATCAGTGCCGCCAGATGTGACGGATAGAGTTATTAATGAGTTTTATGGCCTTTGTGTAGCCCAAAAGGTTTATATTGAAGGCGGGATTTCCTATGCCAAGAATGTTCTGGAAAAAGCATTTGGTTCTCAACAGGGGAATGCCCTTCTTGAGAGAGTTACCAAAACTTTGCGAACAAAAGCTTTCGAGTTTATCCGAAAAGCTGATTATAAAAACCTGATGAATATGATCGTTAATGAGCACCCACAGACAATTGCCCTGATACTTTCCTATGCCCGGTCTGATCAGGCTTCGGCAGTCATTGCTGAGCTTCCTAAATCGATTCGTGTTGAAGTGGTTGAGCGAATTGCCCGGATGGATCGAACATCGCCGGAAATTATTAAGCAAATTGAAACCACACTTGAACGTAAATTTGAATCTGTGGTATCTTTTGACTTACTGGAAATTGGTGGTATTAACTATATTGCTGAAGTAATGAATAATATTGATCGCGGTACAGAAAAATATATCTTTGACGAACTTAATAAAACTGATGCCAAGCTATCCGAAGAGATTAGAAAAAGAATGTTTGTATTCGAGGATATCGTTATTCTGGATTCTATGTCGATTCAGCGCTTCCTTCAGGAAGTGGAAACCAAAGATATGTCAATTGCGCTTAAAGGGGCAAACAAAGGGGTTAGTGATATTATCTTTGAAAATATGTCCCAACGTATGGGCGATACAGTTAAGAGTGAGATGGAATTTTTACATAATGTCCGAGTACGTGATGTAGAAGAAGCCCAGCAGAAAGTTGTTTCTGTAATCAGACGTTTGGAAGAAGAAGGGGAAATTGTAACATCTAAAGGTGGAAAGGACGAGATAATTGTCTAGAATTGTTAAAGCAAAATGGGTTACACAGAGCAATAAAGTATTCGATGTTGATCTTGAAAAAAAGACCTTATCTGGAGATGTAGCAGTTCATCAAGATGATGAGAAGTCAGAAATTGTTGAAGATTTTGATGAAACTCTGGATGAAGATGAGAAAGTCGAGGAAATCGAGGAAGTTGATCATCAGCTGGAAGCAATCAAGACAGCTAACGAGTTTATGAAAAATACCCTGAAAGCCAGTCAGGAAATAAAGGAAAAATCCCAGGAAGAAGGCTTTAATAAAGGTTATGAAGAGGGCTATGACCTGGGCTTCGAAGTTGGCAGTCAAAAAGGGATTGAAGAAGGTTTGCTGCAGGCTGACCAGAGAATCGAAGACGCTTTGCTTGAAGTCAGGGAACTTGCTAATCTTTTGCAGGAAGAGCGAAACAGCTTATCTATGCAGTTAGAAGAGGATTTTCTAAAAGTGGCGCTGGAGATTGCAAAAAAAATTATGCGTTATGAAATCAGGCAGGATGAAACCGCATTTGCTAAAATTTTTCACGAGGTGATTCACGAAGATGATACCGGTGTCAAAGTGTATCTGTCGGAATATCAAAAGTCAGTTGATCTTCATATCAATAAAGCTGTGATTGATCGGATTAAAGCCCTATCCCAAAAATCGAAAGTTGTCATTTTGAAAGAGGAGGATAGGATTGTTGTTGAAACAGATGATTCTGTAATAGATGTGAGTGTTCCTGTACAACTACAGCAGATTCAAAATGCCATCGAAGAAAATTGAGTGGAGCAAATATGGATACTCAAAAAATGATAAAAGAGATTCAGCGCGCTGAAACTTTTCGATATTTCGGTAAAATTGAAAAAGTAGTGGGGATGATGATCGAATCAGTAGGCCCGGAGTGCCGGACTGGAGATCTTTGTCGGATTTTTGATCAAGACGCTGAGAATTATATTATGGCGGAAGTGGTCGGATTTCGTGGAAACAGGGTGCTTTTAATGCCCTATGAAGAACCGGAAGGGATCAGTTTTGGAAACATTGTGGAACCCACAGGGTCATCACTAAAGGTAGCAGTATCTGAGAAAATGATTGGTCGAGTTGTTAATGCTATGGGTGAACCCATCGATGTTGATCTTCCCATCGAAGCTGATGATTATTACGATATTCAAAGCAGCGGTGCCAATCCTTTGTCGCGACCGATTATTGAAGATATTCTAGAATTCGGGATTAGAGCCATTGATGGTCTTTTAACCATTGGTAAGGGACAGCGTATGGGAATCTTCGCCGGTTCGGGGGTAGGGAAATCCACCCTGATGGGGATGATTGCCAGAAATGTAAAGGCCCATGTCAACGTGATTGCTTTAGTAGGCGAGAGAGGTCGTGAAGTGCGTCAGTTTCTGGAGAATGACCTGGGCCCCGAAGGCTTGGCTCGTTCAGTTATTGTAGTGGCTACTTCAGACCAGCCTCCTATGCAGCGAATGAAATGCGCGATGACAGCAACAACCATTGCCGAGTATTTTAAGGATCAGGGAAAAGATGTTCTTTTAATGATGGATTCACTGACACGTTTCGCCATGGCTCAACGAGAGATTGGTCTGGCAACCGGTGAACCGCCGGTAGCAAGGGGCTATACGCCTTCAATCTATGCGATGATGCCAAAGCTTTTGGAACGGACAGGTAATTTTGAAACCGGTTCCATCACAGGTATTTATACCGTTCTGGTTGAAGGGGACGATATGAATGAGCCAGTGGCTGATACCGTTCGAGGGATCATTGATGGTCATATTGTTTTATCAAGAAAAATTGCGGCCAGAAACCACTATCCTGCGATAGATGTTTTAAACAGTGTCAGTCGAATTATGTCCAATATCGTTTCAAAGGAACATCGAGATGCGGCTTCGAAGCTTCGGAATTTAATGTCTGTTTATGATTCAAATTATGATCTGGTAAGTATTGGAGCATATAAAAGCGGGAGTAACCCGGCACTTGACGTGGCATTAAAAAAAATTGACGGCATCAACCGCTTCCTCCAGCAGGGAATCGATGAAAAGTCACCCTTCGATCAGAGTATTGAAATGATGGATAAGGCCATTCTATGAAAAAATTTAATTTTAAATTAGGAAAACTTTTAACCTATAAAGACCAGAACCTGGAAAATGAAATGATGGTTTTGGGGGAATTAAATAAAGAACTGGATCAGTGTGAGAAGAATCTGATTGACCAGCAGAATAAACTGATTCAGAAAAAGAAAGAATATGAGGATGCACTGTCAGGATCGATTTCACCTATGGCCTGTCAAGTGCATTTGCATTATATTGATGCCGTCAAAGAAGAAATAAAGCGCCTGGAAAAAGTTTTAGAACAGGCTCGCAAAAAAGTTGAGAAACAGATAGAAGTTGTTAAAAATCTTAAACTTGAGACCCGTTCTCTTGAAATTATGAAAGAAAAGCGTTATGATGAGTATATGCAGGAAATCAATAAAGAAACGGAAAAGGAGCTGGAAGACTTTGTCTCAACTGCTAAAGAGATGAGCAAACATTCTTGACAGATAAGATAGTGGTCTGGCCGGTTTAAACTTTAAGATTCGACAGCTTAAATCAGTTTTGAGATGTAAAGATATGCTTCGTAATTTATTTTTAATTAAAAATACGTGAGGTGATTAGATGAGTTATGATACGATTATTATAGGTGCAGGTCCGGCGGGACTGACTGCTGGCGTTTATGCTGGACGGGGAATGTTAAAAACCCTGATTCTTGAACGTGGCGGGATTGGCGGACAGATTGCCACCAGCTGGGAGATTGAAAACTATCCTGGAGCACCCCCAGAGAGTACTGGACCGGCTCTGACAGAACGAATGCGAGAACAATGTGTTGAATTTGGGGTTGAATTTAAAACAGGGATTTTTAATGGATTTGAAAAACAGAGTGATCATATTAGGGTAAAAACTGAAAATGGTGATTTGCTCACAAAAACCTTGATTCTGGCTACCGGATCTGAACCAAGTATGATCGGCTGTAAGGGTGAAGTCGAACTCCGCGGGATGGGTGTATCCTATTGTGCAACCTGCGATGCCAACTTCTTCAAAAATATGAAGGTTGCTGTAATTGGTGGCGGTAATACCGCCCTAGAAGAAGCTCTTTTTTTGACAAAATATGCATCGTCGGTCACCGTCATTCATCGTCGTAATGAATTGCGTGGGGCCAAAATTCTTCAGAATCGTGTCAGAGACCACGAAAAAATTGACTTTTTACTTGATTCGGTGGTCGAAGAAATTATTGGCAATGCCTATGTGGAAGCGATTAAGGTAAAAAATCTTATAACTGATGAGGTAGAAACCATTCCGATGGACGGTGTCTTTGTTTTTGTTGGTCAGAAACCCAATACAGAGGGTTTTGAAGGGCTTTTAAAACAGAATGATCATGGCTATCTTTTAACGGATGATGAAATGAGAACTGATATTGAAGGGGTATTTGCAGCAGGTGATATCAGACAAAAGTCCTTGAGACAGGTAGTTACTGCAACTGGGGATGGTGCTATCGCGGCATCAAATGCCATTAAGTTTATCGAAGGTTAAGTGTTAATAAAAGCAATTTACTGGGATTATCAGACCAGTCAAAAAATAAAATTGCGATTGGGGCTGGAGTGATCCGGTCTTTTTCATTTAGAGAGATTAATTTTTAAACTTCAATTGTCCATATATTGAACAATTGAGGACTATAATAAAAAGAAAAATTTGGATGTTGCTTAATCTTCTAAAATAGTTACAAAAATAAAAAAACTTTATAAATGTGCGCTAATTTAAGTGTACATAAATTAATGCCAGGTGGAAAATGAAACTTGATTTAAATATTACCCAAACACAAAAACTGATCATAACCCAGGAGATGCGCCAGGCAATTGAAATTCTCCAGATGACATCTAACGAGCTGAATAACCTGATTGAAAAGGAGACAATGGAAAACCCGGTGCTTGAATTTCCGGAAGGCCCCATTAAGGGTGAACTAAGCGCCCCTGCCCAGAAAGAGTCAGGTGAAACGGATGTGAAATGGGACGAATATATAGCATATATGCAATCGTATCCTGTGATTGGGCAGTCGTCCGTTGGTAAAGATGAAAATGAATTCGGCTTTGAGAAATTTTCTTATCGAGAGAATACTTTACACGATTATCTTCATTTTCAATTTAGTCTCTTAAAAAATGAATTATCCTCCCGAAAGGGATTAATTGGTGATTATCTGATCGATTGCATTGATGATAATGGTTATTTGCTGGTCGATGAAAATTATATTATAGAGGCACTTTCAATTAGCTCGGATGAATATGAAGCGACTGTCAGCTTAATCCAGACATTAGATCCGGAAGGCGTTGGTGCCAGAAATATTGAAGAGTGTCTGAGCATCCAGTTGGAAGCCAGAGGCTATGAGAAAGATTCAGCATACTTAAAAATGGTTAAAAACCACTTAAAAGATCTCGCCGACCATCATTATAAAAAAATCGAAAAGGAAACTGGGTTGAGTTTAGAAGAGATAGCTGAATTTAAAAAAGAATTAAAGTGTCTGGAACCAAAACCCGGACGTGAATTTTCAGGTTGTGAGTCTGTCTCTTATGTAATCCCTGACGGGAAAATTGAAATTAGCGGAGATAAGCTAGTGGTAACGATTAATGAGATTTCAGCACCTAAACTTCATATCAGTCCAACTTATCAAAAGATGTTAATGACGGAGACCCAGGACTCCAAAGCGGGAGAGTATCTGTCAAAAAAAATGAATGGTGCCATTTTTCTCATCAAAAGTATTGAACAGCGTCGACAAACGATAAAAAATGTCATTGAGGCCATTGCCAGCTACCAGGAAGATTTTTTCTTTAATCCTAAAACCGGATTGAAGGCTCTGACTTTGAAAGATATTGCCCAAATGATTGAGATGCACGAATCGACAGTGAGCCGGGCAATTCGAGGAAAATATATAGAAACACCAAACGGTACTTTGCCCTTGAAGTTTTTCTTTAAACGTGGTTTTAGTGATGGAGAAGAAGACCGGTCATCAGAAGTTGTTAAAAATTGGATTAAAGAGCTGATTGACAAAGAAGATAAGAAAAAGCCATTGAGTGATCAGAAAATTGTGGAAATGTTAAAATTTAAAAATATCGATGTGGCCAGGCGTACAGTCTCAAAGTATCGGGAGGCGATGAATATCGAGTCCTCAACCAAACGGAAAGAGATTTGTCATTAAGCGAGTTTTCAATCTGGATGTTTACGATCTTTTACTTGTTTTTTAAAATAAAATGGGGTATAATCTTTTCGTCCCGGCGGGACAAAAAGTGACTAATGCCAAAGGAAGGGATATCGTGTCAAAGCAAATTAAAATCAGTCAGGATGTCATTGAACTCCAGCAATTGGTTGCTCCGGAGATTGGTCAAATAATTGAAATGCGTTACAATATTTTATCAACCATCAGTAGTGAACAACCGATTGGTCGTCGAAATCTGGCTTTTGTTCTGGATATGAGTGAGCGGGCTGTCCGTAATGAGATCGATTTTTTTCAATCTCAAAAATTGGTGTCCGTAGAACGACAAGGTGTTGTGATTACTGAAGCAGGAAAAAACGCGCTAGTGAAGTTAAAGAGTCTCTTATACACCTATAATGGACTGGAACAGCTGGAAAAGGAATTAACAGAGCAGCTGCATCTAAAAAAAGTATTCATTTGTCCTGGTGATATGGATATGAATTATGAGGTGTTGCGTTTTATGGGCCGTTCAGGAGCCAAGTATGTTTTATCAGTGATGAAATATAAAGATACACTGGCTTTAACTGGTGGAAATTGTACTGCAGCTGTGGCTGATGAAATGCGCGAAGCTTTTTATCCCGACGTTTATGTGATTCCTGCGCGTGGTGGGATCGGAAAAAGCCATTCTACTCAGGCTAATAACGTGGTAGCGGAAATGGGGCTTAAACTACATTCAAATTATGAGTTGTTGCATTTGCCTGATAATATTGATCAGCGTTTGCTGGAAGCATTGAAAGATTATCCTGAGATAAAAAGGGTATTTACCAGAATGGATGAGATTGATATTTTCATTTTTGGTCTGGGTCGGGCAGATGTTTTAGCAGATTGGCGTAATATGTCATCGCAGGAAAAAAAGAATGTCCTTTCGATGGGAGCAGTTGGCGAAGCCTTCGGACATTATTTCAATATTAATGGTGAAGTCGTTTCTCCTTCAAGTACAATTGGTATCAGTATTGATAATTTCAAAAGAATTCCGCACGCCATCGCTATAGCAGGAGGAACCGGCAAGGCAGAGTCGATTATTGCGATTTCTCGAATCAGGGACAATATTGTCCTGGTTACTGACGAGAGTGCAGCTCGAGAAATACTGAAAAAGTTAAAAGCATCTGAAGAGTCGAATACGTCGGGTCTTGATGATGAAGTATAAAAGTTTTAAGGAGGCAGATTAAGATGTCTGTAAAAGTTGCAATTAATGGTTTTGGAAGAATTGGTCGTTTAGCATTCAGATTGATGGCGGATAATCCTGCATTTGAAATAGTGGCATTAAACGATTTAACAGATGCCAAAACACTGGCATATTTATTAAAGTACGATAGTGCTCAGGGAAAATTCAAAGAAAACGCGATTGAAGTTAAAGAAGATTCAATGGTTGTTGACGGAAAAGCCATTAAAATATTTGCTGAAAGAGATCCGGAAAATCTGCCTTGGGGCGATTTAGGAATTGATGTCGTTGTTGAATCTACTGGATTCTTTACAGATAAGGCTGGCGCTGAAAAACATGTCAAAGCTGGAGCTAAAAGAGTTATTATTTCTGCTCCTGCCAAAGGTGATGTTAAAACTATTGTCTTCAATGTTAATGAAAATATTCTTGATGGATCTGAAACAGTTATCTCTGGTGCTTCCTGTACAACCAACTGTCTGGCACCAGTCGCTAAAGTGCTAAATGATAAATTTGGCTTAATCAGTGGAATTATGACAACGGTTCATGCTTATACAAATGACCAGGCGACACTGGACAGACCACATAAAGATCTTCGACGTGGTCGTGCAGCAGCACAGAATATCGTCCCTACTTCAACTGGAGCGGCAGCAGCAGTCGGAAAAGTATTACCGGCTCTAAACGGAAAACTGGATGGATTTGCGCTTCGCGTTCCTGTTTTAACTGGCTCTCTGGTTGACTTAACTTGTGCACTTGAAAAAGATGTGACAAAAGAAGAAATCAATGCTGCTATGAAAGAAGCGGCCAATGAGACTCTGGGTTATAACGAGGAAATGATCGTTTCTACCGACATTATCGGCATGAGCTATGGGTCGCTGTTTGATGCCACACTCACCAAAGTAATGGACGTTGAAAACGGAAAACAGCAGGTTAAGGTTATTTCATGGTATGATAATGAAATGTCCTATACTGCCCAGCTGGTACGTTTGGTGGAATACGTTTCGACAAAACTATAAAATGGTCGGGAAAAAATAAGCTTTCGATCTGTAACAGTGTCCCGTACTACTGAGGATCAACGGATCTGAAATGATTCATTTGATTCTGTTTAGGCGGGACATTTTTCATTAAATTTGAATTCAGTGTGAAAGGAAAAGATAATGAGTAAAAAAACGGTATCCGATATCGATTTAAAGGGTAAAAAAGTATTAATGCGGGCAGATTTTAATGTGCCAATTGATGAAAATGGAAAAATCACAGATGAAACCAGAATTCTGGCAGCTTTACCGACGATGGAGACTATTTTAAATAACGGTGGGGCACTGATTCTGATGTCTCACCTGGGAAGACCTAAAGACGCGCCAGACCCGAAGTTTTCCCTTGCCCCGGTTGCAAAAAAACTGTCTGAAGTGCTCAAAAAAGAAGTAATCTTCAATGAAGATGGCCAGGTTGTTGGAGACATAACAAAAGAAGCGGCAAGTAATTTAAAGGCTGGGGAAGTCATGCTTTTAGAAAACACTCGATTTAGACCGGAAGAAAAGAAAAATGATCCGGCTTTTTCGAAAGAGTTGGCCTCACTAGGGGACGTGTTTGTTAATGATGCATTTGGGACTGCCCATCGGGCCCATGCTTCAACAGTCGGTGTTGCGGAGGTAATACCAGGTGTTTCTGGTCTTTTGATTCAGAAAGAGCTTGATTTTATGGGAAAAGCGCTTGATGATCCTGCCCGACCTTTTGTAGCAATTTTAGGTGGCGCAAAAGTTTCAGACAAAATTGGCGTGATCAATAATCTTCTGGATAAAGTGGATACTTTGATTATTGGCGGTGGAATGGCCTATACCTTCTTAAAGGCTCAAGGTCATGAGATAGGCAAATCTTTACTGGAAGAGGATAAGGTTGAACTGGCTAAGGAACTGATGGCTAAAGCTATTTCTAAAGGGGTCAGTATGCTTCTGCCGGTAGATGTGGTCGCAGCAGATACTTTCGCAGCTGATTCACCTTATGTCACGGTGGATATCAATGCTATTCCAGCCGATAAAATGGGATTGGATATTGGACCAGTGACCTGTCAGACCTTTTCAAAAGCTATTCACGAAGCAAAGACTGTCATCTGGAATGGTCCAATGGGCGTGTTTGAAATGCCGGCTTTTGCAGTAGGAACGGAAGAAGTGGCTAAAGCCATGTCAGAAACAGACGCGATTACAATTATCGGTGGCGGGGATTCAGCTGCAGCTGTAAAAATATTGGGATATGAAGAAGGAATGAGCCATATTTCCACTGGCGGAGGGGCTTCCCTGGAATTCCTTGAAGGTAAGAAACTGCCTGGTATTGAAATTCTGCTGGATAAATAGGAGAAAAAAATGAGAAAACCAATTATTGCCGGAAACTGGAAAATGAATATGGATCTGAATGAAACCGTAGAATTAATGAATACCCTAGTTCCCCTGGTTGGGAAAGCTTCAGTAGAAGTAGTATTCTGTCCTCCTTACTTAAGCCTGCAAAAAGCGGTTGAAATGGCTGATGGCACAGTTATTGGAATAGGTGCTCAGAATATGCACTACGAAAAAAGCGGAGCATTTACTGGTGAAGTGTCTGGAGAAATGTTGAAAACTATTGGTGTCACATATGTTGTGCTGGGCCATTCTGAAAGACGCGAATACTTTAATGAATCAGATGAAGCGGTCAATAAGAAAGCTGTTAAAGCACTTGAACTTGGAATAACGCCAATTGTCTGCTGTGGAGAAACCCTGGAAGAAAGAGAGGGGGGCAAGGCAAAAGATAAGGTTGTGGGACAGATAAAAGCTGGACTTAAAGATATTGCAGCAATTGAGAAAGTTGTTGTGGCCTATGAGCCGATCTGGGCAATAGGAACCGGTAAAACGGCAACTAAAGAAGAAGCAGATGAAGCTTGTGGCTGGGTTAGAGAAACAATTTCTTCTATGTACGGACAGGAAGCAGCAGAAAAAGTTCGGATTCAGTATGGCGGAAGCGTGAAAGCGGAAAATATTAAAGAGTTGATGGCCATGCCTAATATTGATGGCGCTTTGGTTGGCGGGGCTTCTTTAAAAGCCAGTTTTGCCGAAGTTGTTAATTACTGAGTAGATTGAGTTAAGAAGGGGTGCATCATGAAAAAAGAATTAACTGCCCTGATCATTCTGGATGGTTACGGTTATACACAATGTGAAAAAGGAAATGCCGTAGAGCTGGCGGATACACCTTATCTGGATTGCCTGACACAAAAATATCCTCATACCCTGATCACTGCAAGTGGTCTTGGGGTAGGATTACCGGAAGGTCAAATGGGAAATTCAGAAGTGGGCCATTTGAATCTGGGTGCTGGACGAATTATTTATCAGGAGCTGACCAGAATTACTAAATCGATCGATGATGGTGATTTTTTTGAAAATGAAGCACTTCTTTCTGCAGTCACCTGGGCCAAAGAGAATAATAAAGCACTGCATTTAATCGGCCTCTTGTCAGACGGTGGGGTTCACAGCCACGAGAAACATTTGTATGGATTGTTGGAACTGGCAAGACGAAATAATTTGACCGAGGTTTTTGTCCATTGTCTGATG
Organism: Eubacteriaceae bacterium ES3; assembly: GCA_030586155.1. Lineage (NCBI taxonomy): Bacteria > Bacillati > Bacillota > Clostridia > Eubacteriales > Eubacteriaceae > Eubacteriaceae bacterium ES3. The sequence goes on from CP130741.1 coordinate 994,683, forward strand.
GATGGCCGGGATACTGCACCTAACAGCGGTTTGTCACATATTAAAGCGCTGGAAGAAAAAATGCAGGAGTTGGGCGTGGGTAAAATTGCGACGATAACGGGTCGTTATTATGCGATGGATCGTGATAATCGATGGGATCGTGTTGAAAAAGCATATAACGCCATGACCATGGGGCAGGGAATACAGGAAGCATCAGCAGGTGCAGCGATGGAAAAATCCTATGCCGGTAAAATCACTGACGAATTTATTCTCCCTACCGTAATTGGTGATGACAAAAAAGGTATGATTAAAGAAAAGGATGCGATTATTTTCTTCAATTTCCGACCAGACAGAGCCAGAGAAATTACCCGCTGTTTTATTGAAAAAGACTTTGACCAGTTTGAGCGTCAATCAGGATACCTGAACGTAAAATATGTTACTATGACTCAGTATGATAAAAGTTTTGAGAATATTCAAATTGCATACAAACCAGAAGTTATCAAAAATACCCTGGGCGAATATCTAAGTGGTCTTGGTGTTTCCCAGCTGCGAATAGCAGAAACTGAGAAATATGCCCATGTAACCTACTTTTTTAATGGCGGACTGGAAAAACAGTATCCTCTTGAAGATCGAATTCTTGTTCCTTCTCCACATGTGGCGACATATGATCTGCAACCGGAGATGAGCGCTTATGAGGTGGCCGAAAAAGCAGTTGCTGCTGTTGAAAGTGAAAAATATCAACTGATGGTTTTGAATTTTGCCAATGCGGATATGGTTGGGCATAGTGGGATTTTAGAAGCTGCTGAAAAAGCAGTAGAGGCAGTTAATGAATGTGCAAAAAAAGTGATAGAAGCAATTCTTGCAAAAGGCGGTTCGATAATTGTCACTGCTGATCATGGTAATGCAGAAAAAATGATTGACTATGAAAGTGGAATGCCATTCACTGCCCATACCTCCAATCCTGTAAAATGTATTTTGTTGGGACAGGGAAATGTGACTTTGAGAGACGATGGGAAACTGGCTGATATTGCTCCCACATTGCTGGAGTTGATGGAATTACCAGTTCCATCAGAAATGACCGGGACCAGTTTAATTGATAAAAGCTGATTAATTGACTCTTGTTAGCGATTTCAGATAAAAAAGTCTCGTTAGAGACTTTTTTTATGATTGAAAAATTGAGGTGCATATGATATGATAACGTGCATGAGAATTTACGGAGGTGAGAACAATAGAAACAGCATTACTGGTTGTCTTAATTGCATCCTGCATTGTTCTGATTACTGCCATTTTACTTTCACCGGGTAAAGCTGCAGGTATGTCAGGATCTATCGCAGGAGGTGCCGAATCTTTATTCGGAAAGAAAAAGGCGCGGGGTTTTGAGGCCGTTCTTGAACGAGCTACTAAAATTTCAGGCGTGGTTTTTATGTTGACAGCATTTATTTTATCAATAGTTTAATAACGGAAAAGCCAAGAGGCTTTTCCGTCTTTGCGAGTACGGTTAGAATACTGTAAACGGTGTTTTGACTGTACTCGACTATTAAATTTTGCATCTAAAGATGCAGTACTTTTCATAGGGGGAATTTAGAATGGAATTATTGTTTATAGCTCCAGTCATTGGAGTTGTAGCGTTAATTGTTGCGCTGATTTTTAGTAAGCGTGTAACAGCAGTTGACGCCGGAACAGACCGAATGAAAGAACTGGCTTCTTACATTCATGAAGGAGCAATGGCGTTTTTAACCCGAGAATACAAAATGCTTGGGATTTTCATTGCGGTATTATTTGTAGTATTAACGGTCACACCAGGTCTTGGGTTAATGACAGCCATCTGCTTTTTAGTTGGTGCCTTTTTCTCAATCCTTGCTGGATTCTTCGGAATGCAGGTTGCGACAAAAGCCAATGTGCGAACCGCTAATGCAGCAAAAGAGAGTGGCATGAACAAAGCCCTGGCAACAGCCTTTTCTGGTGGTGCTGTAATGGGTATGTGCGTAGTAGGTTTAGGACTACTGGGAGTCAGTGTTCTTTATCTGGTATTTGGTGATGTTACTATTATTACCGGATTTGGTCTGGGTGCTTCATCAATCGCTCTTTTTGGTCGAGTTGGTGGTGGTATCTATACAAAAGCTGCTGACGTAGGAGCTGACCTGGTAGGTAAGGTAGAAGCCGGTATTCCTGAAGATGATCCACGTAATCCCGCTGTTATTGCTGACAATGTTGGCGATAATGTTGGCGATGTTGCAGGTATGGGAGCCGACTTGTTTGAATCTTATGTTGGTTCACTTATCTCAGCAATGACTTTGGGTGTTCTTGCATTAGGTGGTATTGAAGGGATTGTATTCCCATTAATGCTGGCTGGTGTTGGAATCCTTGCTTCTATTATCGGAACTTTCTTTGTTCGCGGTAAAGAAGGAGCAAATCCTCAAAGAGCTCTGGATATGGGGACCTATGTCAGTGGTGTTATTGTTATTATTGCTGCATACTTTTTGTCTCAATATTTCACAGGTGGATTATCAGCTTTTGTAGCCATTGTATCTGGTCTGGCAATCGGTATTATTATTGGTAAATTAACTGAATACTACACTTCAGAACACTTTAAACCAGTAAAGCATATTGCTCATCAATCACAAACTGGTCCAGCTACTACAATTATTAGTGGTCTGGCAGTTGGTATGCAGTCAACAGCTTTCCCAATTTTGGGTATGGCGATTGCTATCTATATTGCTTACACAGCATTTGGCCTGTTTGGAATTGCTCTAGCTGCTGTTGGAATGCTTTCAACTGCTGGTATGACCATTGCAGTTGATGCTTATGGTCCGATTGCTGATAATGCCGGTGGTATTGCAGAAATGGCTGAACTTCCTGGTTCAGTTCGTGAGATCACAGATAAATTAGACGCTGTTGGTAACACTACTGCTGCTATTGGAAAAGGTTTTGCAATCGGTTCTGCTGCCTTAACTGCATTAGCACTGTTTGCTTCTTATGCCCAGGCTGTAGAGTTAACCGTTATTGATATCCTGAATCCTAATGTTATCATTGGTATGCTGGTTGGTGGTATGTTGCCATTCTTATTCTCAGCTTTAACAATGGAAGCTGTTGGTTCTGCTGCTAATGAAATGATCGAAGAAGTTCGTCGACAGTTCAGAGAACGTCCAGGTATCATGGAAGGAACAGAAAAACCAGACCATGCACGATGTGTTGATATCTCAACTGCTGCTGCTCTGAAACGAATGATTGTTCCTGGTCTGTTAGCTGTTATTGCACCGCTGGCAATGGGGATGATTCTTGGCGCTGATGCTTTAGGTGGTCTTTTAGCTGGTGCTCTGGTAACAGGAGTTCTGATGGCAATCTTCATGGCTAATGCCGGTGGTGCCTGGGATAATGCCAAGAAGTTCATCGAAAGTGGAGAACATGGCGGAAAAGGTAGTGAAGCACACAAAGCTGCAGTTGTTGGAGATACAGTAGGGGATCCATTCAAAGATACATCTGGTCCTTCTATTAATATCCTAATTAAACTTATGACTATTGTTTCATTGGTATTTGCACCATTATTTATGCTATAAAAGTTTATTGGTCGGTAATGTAGTTGACTGACTTAAATTATTTTAAAATCCTGTTGACGGGTTTCCGTCAGCAGGATTTTTTTTAATATAAATGAGTAAGTTAATATCAGCTTAGAAAAAACTTAATCCAACAATAAATTGTCGTTCTATAAATATAAATCGATTGACAAAATAAAGTCAGTGCATTAAAATTATACATAGGGGTGATGAAATGAAAAAAAGTGTCTACAGTTTAATGCTGTTTGATGAAATTGTCGAAAAAATCGATCAGATGGCATATGAGAACAACACCAACCGCTCCCAATTGATTAATGACCTTTTGGCAGAAAGAATTGGCATGGTTACACCTGAACAGAAAATTCAGAAAATTCTGGAACAGTTGGATGAGAATTTCAATAAGACTTTGTCAGTCAGCCAGATCAATAAAAACTCCAGTATTCAATTTGGCAAAAGCCTGAAATTTAAATATCGGCCAAAAATTCGGTACTCTTATGAGTTTTTAAGCAATCAGGAGGGCAAATATGCGGTTTTAAAAATTAGTTGCCGTACAAAATCGGAAATATTAAATGAGCATTTTGAATCCTTTTTTAATTTGATATCTGACATTGAGAAGGAAAAAGAGGACGAACGTGATCACTGGGAAGAAAATACAACCAGCCACAAATTTATCAGGGAATTTCAGGAGGAAGGCGGATTGTCTAAGGATGTGGAAAGTGTCGCCGGCAATTTGACTGCCTATTTGAAAATGATTGATGAAGCCATGAATGTCTATTTTTCCGAAATTGATTCAGGTGAAGATTTGTCAAATCAGATGAATCAGATCTATCAGAAATTTATGAAATAATCGAGGTGAATAATATATGGATATGAATTTATTTACTCAGAAATCACTGGAAGCAATTAAGACTGCTGAACTTTTAGCGGGTGAATACAACCATATGGAGATTGAGCCGGAACACTTGTTAATGGCATTAATTACTCAGGAAAATGGTGTAGTAGGACGGATTTTTGATCGTTTAGGGAAAAATTCCTTGTCAATTGTAGAAGACATCAAGCACGAATTATCCAGAAGGCCAAGCGTCTCAGGACCTGGACGAGAACAGGGAAAAGTTTATATCAGTGGGGATACTGAAAAAGTATTAAATGCTTCGTATAAAGAAGCAAAAAAATTGGATGACCAGTATATCTCAGTTGAATGTATTTTATTAGGGATTTTTAGTCTCAGTAAAAAATCCAAGGCTGTAGAGATTCTGGATCGTTATGGTGTAAAAAAGGATGAGGTTGAATCGATCATTAATGAGGTGCGAGGTGGTCAGCGGGTCACCAGTGATCATCCGGAAAACACATATGAAGCCTTAAGTCAATATGGACATGACCTGGTTCAGGATGCTAAAGATAACAAACTTGATCCTGTAATTGGCAGGGATGCTGAAATAAGACACGCGATTAGAATTTTAAGCCGTAAAACGAAAAATAATCCGGTCTTAATTGGTGAGCCGGGTGTAGGTAAAACAGCAATCGTTGAAGGTCTGGCGGCTCGAATAGTAGCCGGCGATGTACCGGAAGGCTTAAAAGACAAACGTATTATTGCTTTGGATTTAGGGGCGATGGTGGCTGGAGCTAAATATCGAGGCGAATTTGAAGAGCGTTTAAAAGCGGTTCTTAAAGAAGTGGTTGACAGCAATGGCGAAATCATTCTCTTTATTGATGAGCTGCATACCATTGTCGGAGCCGGTAAAACTGAAGGTGCGATGGATGCCGGTAATATGTTAAAACCGATGCTTGCCCGTGGGGAACTCCATTGTATTGGAGCAACAACTCTTGATGAATATCGACAGTATATAGAAAAGGACCCTGCCCTCGAACGCCGCTTCCAGCCAGTTCTGGTTGATGAACCAAGCGTCGAGGATACCATATCAATATTGCGTGGATTAAAGGATACCTATGAACGCTTCCACGGCGTACAGATTCTTGATACTGCTTTAGTTGCTGCTGCAACACTGTCAGACCGCTATGTTTCAGATCGATTTTTGCCGGATAAAGCCATCGATTTGATCGATGAAGCTTGTTCCAAAATTCGAACTGAACTTGATTCCATGCCAGAAGAAATGGATGAAGTCAGACGAAAAATGATGCAGCTGGAAATAGAAGAAGTGGCACTAAAAAAAGAAAAAGACAATTTAAGCAAAGAACGTCTGGAAAGGCTTCAAAAGGAGCTGGCAGAATATAAAGATCGATTTAATGAAATGAGTATTCAGTGGGAAAATGAGAAATTTTCAGCAGAAAATTTAAAACAGATTCAGGAAGAACTTAATGACCTAAACTATCAGCGGGAAAAAGCGGTCAGAGAAGGCGATTATCAAAAAGCATCTGAGCTGGAATATGGTCTAATACCGCAAAAGACCGCAAAATTAGAAGAATTAAAGCAGGCTGCTGAAGATAAAAACGATGAGGCAAGTTTAAAACGCGAAAAAGTGACAGAAGAAGAAATTGCTGAAATTATTTCTGACTGGACCAATATTCCCTTAAGTAAACTGGTTTCAGGTGAACGGGAAAAACTTTTATCACTGGAAGATACATTAAAAGATCGGGTAATTGGTCAGGAAGAGCCGATTATTAAAGTAGTGGATGCGATTATTCGTTCTCGAGCCGGTATTAAAAACCCCAACAGTCCTATTGGTTCATTCCTGTTCTTGGGTCCGACCGGTGTAGGGAAAACGGAACTGGCTAAGGCCGTCGCTGCTACATTGTTTGATTCCGAAGACAATATGATCAGAATCGATATGAGTGAATATATGGAGAAATTTTCTGTTTCTCGATTAATTGGAGCCCCTCCGGGATATGTGGGTTATGAAGAAGGCGGCCAGCTGACTGAAGCAGTTAGAAGAAAACCATATAGTGTTATTCTCCTGGATGAAATTGAAAAAGCCCATAAGGATGTCTTTAATATTCTGCTGCAGATTCTTGATGACGGACGAATCACTGATTCGCAAGGCAGAACGGTAGATTTTAAGAATACCATCATTATTATGACTTCCAACATTGGTTCAGAATATCTGCTTGAAGGAATCAATCAGGATGGAGAAATCAAACCTGAAGCAGAAGCAGCTGTTATGGATCTTTTAAAAAGCTATTTCAGACCGGAGTTTTTAAACCGAATTGATGAGATTGTACTCTATAAACCCCTTAGTAAAGCGTCTATTGGAAAAATTGTTGATTTAATGCTTGATGATATCTTAAAGCGTCTGAAAGATAAACGCATTACTTTTACCCTTAGTCAAGCCGCTAAAGATCAGATTATTAATTTGGGATTCGATCCGGCTTATGGAGCCAGACCATTAAAACGTTACCTGCAAAAACATATCGAAACAATGATTGGTAAGGAAATTATCAAAGGAAACATTCACGAAGGGCAGAATCTGACCATTGGTTTAAATGATAATGGAGACTTTTACATCTCCTGATAGAAAAGAGGCGCAAGCCTCTTTTCTGTCAGGAGACAAAGTAAATATACGCACCTGAGCACCGACAATTGGCTTTTCAGTAGGCTGCATCGGGGCGAACAGTTGCTCGAAAACGCCTTTAATTAGCGTTTCCAAATTGGGCAACTTTATGAATCCGCAGCAGCCTACGAAATTCAATTGGGCGGTGCGGGGTTTGTCTACGCACTGAAAGAGGCATTAGCCTCTTTTTGTTTTGCCTAAAGATGACAAGCGAATTCTTTTATGATAGAATTCTCTTAAAAGAAAATTGGCGAGGTGTGAGATGGAAAAACGTTTATTGGGTAAGACCGGATTGGAAGTTTCACTGGTTGGTTTTGGCGGTATTCCTATTCAGCGATGCAGTCAATGGGAAGTTGACGATATTGTCGAAGCACTAATTGAAGAAGAGATTAATTTTATTGATACAGCCAGAGCTTATACAACCAGCGAGGAAATGCTTGGCGAATCGCTCAAAAAATGGGGGCGTGAGCATTTTTACCTGGCAACAAAAACGCCAAAGCTTGACTATGACGGTGTGATAGCAGATGTCAAAGAAAGTCTTTCCTGTTTGCAGACCGATTTTATTGATTTGTATCAGTTTCATAATGCTAAAACAATGGAAGCCTATGAAAAAATTATGGAACCCGGTGGAGGATATGATGCGCTAAAGCAGTGTCAGTCTGATGGTCTTATTGGTCATATCGGGATCACCTCTCACAGTTACGAAGTACTTGACCGGGCTCTGTCTGAAGGTCATTTTGCAACCATCCAATTTCCTTATAATTATGTTGAAAACAAAGGAGCCAGGCTTTTTAAAACGGCCAAAGAATTAAATGTCGGTGTAATTGTTATGAAACCACTGGCAGGCGGTGCTTTTATCAATGCTTCTTTTTCGCTGCGGTGGGTTGGGGAAAATCCTGATATCAGCCTGATGATTCCTGGGATGGATTCCGTAAAGCAGGTGATAAAAAATGCCAGAGTAGGAAAAGCATTTAGACCATTGACTGAGGAAGAAAGAAAGATTTTTGAAAAGGATGCGAATGATTTAGGGGAAGGCTTTTGCCGCCGATGCGGTTATTGTGCGCCTTGTCCACAGGGGATTGATATTCCCATGCAATTCATTGTTGAAGGTTACTACAGACGATATAATCTTGAAGAATGGGCATTGGATCGATATCAGAGTTTTACAGCCAATGCATCGGATTGCATTGAGTGCGGAGAGTGCGAACCGCGTTGCCCTTATCATCTGCCCATTCGGGAAATGCTCAAAAAAACCCGCAGCCTTTTTGATCCCTTGATGGATAAATAAAAAACTGGCACAGCAGTAGCTGTGCCAGTTTTTTTATGTTAAATTTCCAGATAGAGTTGTCCCAGAGCGTCAGCAGCCATAATGGCAGCATAAACTACATCTGCATCCACATCAAACGGCATATTGTGAATGGTTTCACCAGGATCAGCAGCAGCTTTAGCTACTTCCATAATTTTTTCCGGTGTTGGTTCAGTACAGCCCAATTCGGCCAGGGTAATAGGCAGCCCAACAGATAGACAGAAATCAATCACTTCTTCGATTTCTTCGATTGAACGGTTTTCCATTACCAGTTGTACCAGGGTACCAAAAGCAACTTTTTCACCATGATACATATGATGGCATTCAGAAAGAACAGTTAAACCATTATGAATCGCGTGGCAGGCAGCCAGACCACCGCTTTCAAAACCAACGCCGCTTAAGTAGGTATTAGCTTCAATAACATTTTCTACTGCAGGAGTACAGGCTTTTGCTTCAACAGCCAGTTTTGCTTTTAAGCCATCTTCAATTAAAATATCATAGCAAAGTTTAGCCAGTGCCAGAGCAGATTTTGTTGGATGAGCGCCTGACATAGTCGTTCCGTTTGAAGCTACTGTTGCCAAAGCTTCAAAATATGTAGCCAGGGCATCTCCCATACCGGCAACAAAAAGTCGGGCGGGCGCTTCCTTGATAATATCAGTATCCATGATGACGATTTCAGGATTTTTTGGAAGTACCAGATATTCATCAAAGATCCCATCTTCGGTGTATAAAACCGAAAGTGCTGAACATGGAGCATCCGTTGAAGCAATTGATGGTACGATAACGACTGGCAGTTTTTCGTAATGAGCAGTTGCTTTGGCAGTATCAAGTGTTTTACCACCGCCAACACCAACGATTACATCACATCCGTTAGTTTTAACGATTTCCTGGAGTCTGCCAACTTCAACTTTTGAACATTCACCGCCGAATTTTTCTGCAGTAAATTTAATGCCTGCTGCTTCAAAAGCAGCTTTTAATTCTTCTGATTTAGTGCGCATCATGGTTCCGCTCATGAGAACCAGAGCAGAAGAACCAAGTTTTGAAACGTGCTCTGGCAGTTTTTCAACTTCACCAGCACCCTGAACATAACGACTTGGGGACATAATAATTTTTTGCATCTTTCTACCTCCGAAATCTTCATTTCGTCATTATTATAACAAATTATGTCTTGAAAGAATGGTCAATCAAAGAGAAAAAAAAGATTTGAAAAGCAAGGTAATTAAATAATTTACAAAAAAACGATTAAAACAGGTAAAATCTTGCATGAACAAGGAATAAATTTAACTTTTTTCTTACACTGTGGTTCTTGGGTATTAGTAAGATTGTGGTATAATGTTATAAATTAATTAAGTTAAAGAAGGATGGAAACCATGAGTATTCGTTTTGACTGTTCTTATGCAGGAATTAAAGAAAATGAATTTTTATTTCATTATGATCAATTAAAATTGGCCGATGCTGCTCTAATGGAAAAAAGTGGGCAGGGGAATGATTTTCTGGGTTGGATCGATTATCCTGTATCATACGATCAAAAAGAGTTTGATCGTATTAAAGTGGCAGCAGAGAAGATAAAGACTACCTGTGATGCTCTGATTGTAGTAGGGATTGGTGGCTCTTATTTGGGGGCAAAGGCAATGATCTCTGCTTTAACTAGTCCATTTTATAATGAACTGCCAAGAGAAATTCGTAAAGCACCAAAAATTTATTTTGCCGGTCAGAATATCAGCGGAAAGTATCTTGAAGATTTGCTGAAACTATTGGAAAATGAATCTGTTTGTGTGAGTGTGATCTCCAAATCAGGGACAACAACAGAACCGGCCATTGCTTTTCGTTTAATTAAAGCTTTTATGGAAGAAAAGTATGGAAAAGATATGGCTAAAGATCGGATATTTGTGACCACGGATGCTAAGAAAGGAGCCTTAAAATATCTGGCGGAAGAGGAAGGCTATGAAACTTTTGTAATCCCTGATGATATTGGCGGCCGTTACTCTGTGTATACCGCTGTCGGACTTTTGCCAATAGCGGCTGCAGGAATCGATATTAATGCCTTTATGAATGGAGGCCTGGCAGGGTTTAATGAATATCAAAGCATTAGCCTGGAAAATAACCCTTGTTTTCGGTATGCTTTATATCGCAATATCCTATATACAAAAGGAAAGAAAATCGAAATTTTGGTCGATTATGATCCTTCTTTTGAATATCTTGGCGAGTGGTGGAAACAACTGTATGGTGAAAGTGATGGGAAAGATGGTAAAGGTCTATTTCCTGCCGCTGTTCATTTCTCCACAGATTTACATTCTTTAGGACAGATGATCCAGGAGGGGCCAGAAAATCATTTTGAAACGATCATTGCGATTGAAGAAAAACAGTCAGATCTTAGCGTTCCTGGAAGCGGAGATGATCTGGACGGTTTGAATTATCTGGCTGGAACAAATATTGATAAAATTAATGAAAAGGCTATGAATGGGACGCTTTTAGCCCATGTGGATGGTGGAGTTCCAAACGGAGTTATTTATTTGGAGCGTCTTGACGCTTTTACGTTAGGTAAACTGGTTTATTTTTTTGAGAAGGCCTGTGGCTTAAATGGCTATTTGTTGGGTGTTAATCCCTTTGATCAGCCAGGTGTTGAAGCCTATAAAAAGAATATGTTTGCCCTTTTACATAAACCGGGTTACGAAGAACTGACAAAAGAATTGGAACAGCGACTAAAATAGTTTAGTTTGAGAAACGTTTCAGTCATTTGCAAAAAAATGATTGGGGCGTTTTTTTCTTTACTTTTTTTAAGTTTCGTTATAATATATACGTTAGTTTTTATTCTAAAGAAACAGGGAGGGCACATTGAATACGGAAATTATTATTTTTATTATTTATTTGGCAGTGCTGATTGGAATTGGTTTGTATTTTTACCGGAAAACCTCCAGTATTGAAGGTTTTTTACTGGGTGGACGAGGGCTTGGAAGCTGGGTAACGGCAATTTCTGCTCAGGCCAGTGATATGAGCGGATGGCTGCTGATGGGTTTACCAGGAGCTATTTACGTTGGCGGGGCACCGGAAATATGGATTGGAATTGGTTTATTAATTGGAACAATTGTTAACTGGTTCCTGACTTCAGCCCGTTTACGCGTTTATACCGAAAAAGTAGATGCACTGACCTTATCAACATTTTTCGAGCATCGATTTAAGGATCCGACTAAAGCATTACGGGTAATCTCAGCGATTATTATTCTGGTCTTTTTCACAACTTATGCATCATCAGGTCTGGTGGCATCAGGGAAATTGTTTCAGCTGATGTTTGAATGGGATTATACAATTGCGGTGATCGTGGGTGCGGTTGTTATTATGGTTTACACATTATTGGGAGGTTTTCTGGCAGTTTCCTATACGGATCTGATTCAGGGGATGCTGATGATTGTTGCAATTGTTGTTGTGCCGATCCTCGCTTATTCATCGATGGGATCAATGGAACTTGTAACTCAGACTATGGCAGAGCAAGGGCTGTCAACAAGTCTTTTTACTGAAGGGGTGACTATTCTAGGCATCGTTTCAACGATGGCCTGGGGACTTGGCTATTTTGGCCAACCGCATATATTAGCCAGGTTTATGGGAATTAAAAGTATTAAAGAAATCCCTAAGGCACGTGTAATTGCAATTATCTGGGTGATTATAGCTTTGTTTGGAGCGATTATGGTAGGAATACTTGCTATTCCTTTATTTCCAGGACTTGCTGATGGCACGCAGGAAACAGTTTTCATGCTGATGATCAGAGAATTTTTCCCACCATGGATCGGAGGGATTTTCCTGGCTGCGATAATGGCAGCAATTATGTCAACAATCGATTCACAGCTGCTTGTTTGCTCATCAGCCTTGACAGAAGATATTTACACAGTATTTTTCAAGAAAGCACCTACTGAAAAACAGGTGGTATTATTTGGTCGTTTAGCTGTTGTTGGAATTGCTCTGATTGCACTTGTATTGGCACTGTCGCCTGATAATACAGTTATGGGACTGGTTTCTTACTCCTGGGCTGGCTTTGGAGCTGCTTTTGGACCACTGGTAATTTTTGCATTGTATTCAAAGAATACTTCCTGGCAGGCTGCACTATCTGGAATGGTTGTTGGTACTTTGACCGTTATTGTCTGGAAAAATGTCGGACTGGGATCGGTGATGTATGAAATTGTACCAGGTTTTATTTTTAATATGCTTGTAATGCTGATAGTAAATCGTCTAACCAAACCTGACCCGCAGATAGCAGGGGAATTTGATGCAGTGGCAGAAGAAGCATCATTAAAATAACAAAATGTACTTTTAAGTAACAAGAAAACCCGATTACAGAGTATAAGCTTTGTAATCGGGTTTTATTATTTTTAATAGGCTTTAAAATTTGGGATTTTCGAAATTAAGCCCCCCGAAACACAGGTCGGCCCGCACCGAGAGAGATTTTGCATGCGAGGGATCTTCACAGACGGTTTCATCATTTACACCACCGAATTTTGCCCGATCAACTAGATTTAACTTGAAATTTCTGGGGATAATAACATTTAATCCACCGTTTCTGATTTCGATATCCATACGATAGTCTTGTTCATCGGCAGCAACCTGACTTAAATCCAACTCCATGCCACCACAGAAAACGCCGACCTTAAGATCTTTCATTCTCTGCTCACTTAAATTCTTGACCTTGGCCCCAAAAAGGACCATTTCATCTAAAGAATCTTCACTCAAATCCATTTTCTGTTCAAATTCTTTACTCTTTTTAAATATAATGGCACAATGTGCTGCAGTTAAGCTCAAACAGCTAAGGGCAATACCGCCGATAATAAGATTTCTGATTTTCATGACAGACCTCCTCTTTTTTTATTAGTTTACCATTTTTCAAGCTAAAATAAAAAGAAAATTAAAGGTTACGTGCTATAATTTTATCAGATTTACATTTTTTAAATGAATTAATGATTTAAAAGTCGAAAGCGTTAATTTTGTTGAAGTGGTTTTATGATTTATGAAGGAAAAACTAAACACAAATTATCAATTTATGTTATAATAGACAGGCTGGCTGAGCTTTGTCTTGATGATTATTAAAGCACAAAGAAAGGTTACAATGGAAAATAAAAAGTATAGTGAAGAGTTCAGAGCAATTGTAGCAGATATTACAGAACATCATGAATTTCAGAAGTTGAAGAATATCACACATCATGGTAATGGATTATTTACGCATGCAGTTGCAGTTGGTTACTATTCATTTCGTGTGGCTAAGGCACTGGGTATGGATTATGTTTCCGTTACCAGAGGAGCAATTCTCCATGATTTTTATCTGGAAGCCTGGCAGGAAACTAAAAAGGATTCTAAAGGGATTCAGCGTATTAAAGATATGCACGGGTTCTCACATCCCAAGGCAGCACTTGTTAATGCAAAGAAATACTTCGAATTAAATGAAAAGCAGGAAGATATGATTGTTAAACATATGTTTCCTTTAACACCTATTCCACCAGCTAATATGGGAAGTTGGGTAGTTACCATAGTAGATAAAATTGTTGCAACTCAGGAATTGGCAGTGGCTAGAACACAGCCGATCAGGAGAATAAAAAACTTGTTTGTCCGGGCTGAGGCTTAAACAAACAAGTTTATGGATCTCTACTTGTCGTATTGATAGGTAGAGATACCAAACAACTATAATAATTGACGGAGGACTGGACTTGTACGAGAAAGAGATTGAACGGGCACAGGCACATTTTGGAGATGTAATCAGAGAGCAACTCGAGCGGATTGAACGAATGAAGGTGCAAAGTGAATTTACGGATTATAACAGCAAAGATACAATTGTAATTGGTGTTGTTGGCGGTGACGGGATTGGTCCTTTTATTACTGCGGAAGCCCAGCGCGTGCTGGAATTTTTATTGAAAGATGACGTGGAAAAAGGGCGAATTTCTTTTAAAATTATTGATGGGTTAACCATTGAAAACCGGGCAGCTTGTGGAAAGGCGATTCCTGATGACGTACTTGAAGAACTTAAGGCCTGTGATGTAATTTTAAAAGGACCTACCACCACACCAAGAGAAGGCGATCCATGGCCAAATATTGAAAGTGCCAATGTAGCTATGCGACGGGAACTGGATTTATTTGCAAATGTACGACCGGTTAGTGTGCCGGAAAAAAATATTGACTGGACATTTTATCGTGAAAACACTGAAGGTGCCTATACTTTAGGTAGCAAAGGGATTCATGTTAATGATGATCTGGCAATTGATTTTACTGTTGCTACTCAGGAAGGGTCTGATCGAATTATTCGAGCAGCCTTTGAATATGCAGAAAAATCAGGCAAAAACAAGCTTACGGTAGTCACTAAGGCTAATGTTGTAAAAACAACGGATGGTAAATTTTTGGATACAGCTAAGGCTATTTCCAAAGAATATCCAACAGTTGAAATGGATGACTGGTACATCGATATTATGACTGCTAAACTGGTCGATGAAAAAAGACGTACCCAATTTAAAGTGATGGTTCTGCCAAATCTTTACGGTGATATTTTAACTGATGAAGCGGCTGAATTTCAGGGTGGTGTAGGAACTGCCGGTTCTGCTAATATTGGTAAAAAATATGCGATGTTTGAAGCGATTCATGGCTCAGCTCCTCGTATGGTAACAGAAGGGCGTGGTCAGTATGCCGATCCTTGTAGTATTATTCGGGCGGCAGGAATGCTTATGGAGCATATTGGTTACCAGGAAAAAGCCGACATGCTAAAAAAAGCCCTGGATATCTGCGGTCTTTATGAAAAGAAACTGGTTCTTACTGGTCGTGATACTGGTGCAACTGGCGCAGAATATGCGGATTATGTAATGGAAACTTTATCAAATCCAGAATTATCAAATATTTTTGAACAGTATCAGTAAAAGTGTCTTCGGACACTTTTTTTTATGGAAAAAACGAGATTGAATAAATATTTTGGGTATAATAATAGAATCGTAATATTACTATGTAGGGAGGTTCATATGCTTGAAAAAATTGATTTAAACGTAAACATTGATAAAGAGCTTTATAAGTCGGAAAAAGATCGCTTATCGCTTAGACTTGGTGAATTACAAAGACAGGTGAAGGATCTTGATATTCCTGTAATGATTATTTTTGAAGGCTGGGATGCCGCTGGCAAGGGGACTTTGATTAATTCACTCCTGATGCCTATGGATCCCAGATCATTTAGGGTTTATAACTTTAAAAAAGAAGAAACAGAGGATGAACGCTTTCGTCCGTTTTTATGGCGATACTGGACAAAAACTCCTGAGAAAGGTCAGATTGCAATATTTAACCGCAGTTACTACAGTGACTTGATTTACAAAAAAAGAGATCAAAATACAAAACTCAGTAAATGGATGCAGGAGGCCAATGAATTTGAGGAGAGTTTATCTGAAGACGGGATGGTCATCTTCAAATTTTTCATTCATATCAGTAAAAGCGAGCAGAAAAAAAGATTTAGGAAACTCATGAGTCATGCTTCCACTTCCTGGCGTGTCACACCAAGGGATAAAAAGGAGAATAAACACTATGAAAAACTTTTTGAGCGTGTCAACAGAGGGCTGGAAATTACAGATAATCATTTTGCCCCCTGGAATATTATTGAGGGTGAAAATCGAAAATATGCTCTGATTAAAATATTAACAAGAATTGTAACCGGTCTTGAAAAAGCGGTTGAAATAAAAAAAGACCAGATAAAACCGGAACAGATTCCACTGATAAAAGAGGGAGATCTGCCTTATCAGTCACGGATTCTTGATGGTATAGATTTGAGTAAGTCTCTTGATGAAGATGAATACCAGCAAGAACTCAAGGAATGTCAGCAAAAAATCAGAATACTTCAGTATGAATTATATAGAAGAAGAATTCCTGCTGTACTCGGTTTTGAAGGCTGGGACGCAGCCGGCAAAGGCGGCTGTATCAAACGTCTTACCAGAAACCTGGATCCCCGTGGTTACACCGTGTATCCAACTGCTTCCCCCAATGATACAGAGAGAAAGCACCAATATCTATGGCGTTTTTGGCGGGATATACCGAAAAATGGTCACATTGCTGTCTGGGATCGTACCTGGTATGGTCGAGTGATGGTTGAGCCTATCGAAGGATTTTGCACCCAGGAAGAGTTTGACCGCAGTTATCGGGAAATAAATGAATTTGAAAAGCAACTGGCAGACTGGGGGGCGATTGTGCTAAAATTCTGGCTTCATATAGATCAGGATGAACAGTATAAGCGATTTAGTGGTCGAGAGGAAAATCCTGATAAAGAATGGAAGATTACTGATGAAGACTGGCGTAACCGTGAGAAATGGAATATTTATGAGACTGCCGTCAACTCCATGCTGCTTAAAACATCAACTGAATATGCGCCATGGATTATTGTTGAAGCACAAAGTAAATATTATGCTCGGGTTAAAGTCTTAAAAGAAACAATTAAAGCTATCGAAGATCGGTTAAAAAATTGAATAAGTATAACATTAAAAAATAAAAATCATGTGGGAGCAAAAAAACACCGGAATTTACTGCAAAAAATTACCTTTAATAAAGTGTATACACTCAAAAACTAATATGTTATAATTTTATAGATAAATTTTTGCCATTTTTATTGAAAACGACTGTTTACAACAAGGAGGAGAATCATGCCAAAAAAAATGATGACTATGGATGGAAATACAGCTGCTGCCCACGTGGCTTATGCATTTACTGAAGTTGCAGCAATATTTCCAATAACACCATCATCCCCAATGGCTGAAAGTGCGGATGTATGGGCTTCACAAGGACGAAAAAATATCTTTGGCGAAGTTGTAAAAGTATCAGAAATGCAATCTGAGGGAGGTGCTGCCGGAGCAGTACACGGATCTCTTGCAGCAGGTGCTTTAACCACCACTTTCACAGCTTCACAAGGTTTACTATTAATGATCCCTAATATGTATAAGATTGCCGGTGAATTACTTCCAGGAGTATTTCATGTGTCTGCCCGTACGCTGGCAACTCAGGCTTTATCAATTTTTGGTGATCACAGTGATGTAATGGCTTGCCGTCAAACCGGATTTGCACTGCTGGCTTCAGGTGGCGTTCAAGAAGTAATGGATCTGGCTGGGATTGCTCATTTGTCAGCAATTAAGTCACGCGTACCATTTGTTCATTTCTTTGACGGGTTCAGAACCTCTCATGAAATCCAGAAAGTTGAAGTTCTGGAATATGAAGATCTTAAAAACCTGGCTGATTTTGATGCCATTCAGGCTTTTAGAGACAATGCTCTGAGTCCGGAACATCCAGTAACACGCGGTACAGCTCAGAATCCTGATATTTTCTTCCAGGCCCGAGAAGCATGTAATCCATTTTATAATGAATTACCAGGGATTGTTGCTGATTATATGGAAAAAATCTCTGAACTGACTGGACGCAGCTACCATTTGTTTGATTATTATGGCGCAGAGGATGCTGAAAATATCATCGTTGCGATGGGATCTGTTACCGATACGATTGAAGAAACAATCGATTGTCTGGTAGGTCAAGGGGAAAAAATCGGTTTGATCAAGGTTCGTTTGTTTAGACCATTTGCTCCTGAATATTTCCTCAAGGTGCTGCCGGATACAGTTAAAAAAATTGCTGTCCTTGACCGTACTAAAGAGCCAGGATCTCTGGGAGAACCTTTATACCAGGATATCTGCACCATTTTCTATGGTAAAGAAAGACAGCCGCTTATTGTTGGTGGCCGATATGGTTTGAGTTCCAAAGATACAACTCCAACTCATATAAAAGCCGTTTTTGATAACCTGAAACTGGATGAACCAAAAGACAAGTTTACAGTTGGTATCGTTGATGATGTTACACACACTAATCTTGAATTGGGTGAAAACATCTACACGATTCCAGAAGGCACAAAAGGTTGTAAATTCTGGGGATTGGGTTCTGATGGAACCGTTGGTGCCAATAAATCAGCGATTAAAATTATCGGAGACCACACTGATCTTTACGCTCAGGGATACTTCTCCTATGACAGTAAAAAGTCAGGTGGTGTAACGGTATCGCATTTACGATTTGGAAAAAAACCAATTAAATCGACTTATTTGATTGTAAACTCTGATTTCGTTTCTTGTTCAACACAAGCTTACGTTTATCAGTATGATCTGTTAAAAGGTCTTAAAAAAGGTGGAACCTTCCTTTTAAATACGGTTTGGACACCAGAAGAACTGGAAGAGAAAATACCTGCTTCCATGAAAAAATATATTGCTGACAATGATATTAACTTCTATATTATAAATGCAACGAAAATTGCTGAAGAAATTGGCTTAGGTCGACGAACCAATATGATTATGCAGTCTGCTTTCTTTAAGCTGGCAGATATTATTCCGATTGAAGACGCCATTGCTTATTCCAAAGCTGGAATTCAGAAATCATATGGGAACAAGGGGCAGAAAATCGTTGATATGAACAACGAAGCAGTTGATCAGGGAATTAATGCACTGGTTAAGATTGATGTTCCTGAAAGCTGGAAAACTGCGGCTGATGCTGAAATGGCAAAAGAAGACGTGCCAGAATTCATTGAAAAAATCCTTCGACCGGTTAATCGTCTGGAAGGAGATGATATTCCCGTATCCGCATTTACCGGTGTTGAAGACGGAACCTTTATGGCGGGATCATCAGCTTACGAAAAGCGTGGTATTGCAGTGAATGTGCCAAAATGGTTACCGGAAAACTGTATTCAGTGTAATCAGTGTTCATTTGTCTGTCCGCATGCTGTAATTCGTCCTGTACTTGTCGACAAAGATGAGAAAGCAGCAGCTCCGGAAGGGTTTGAAACAGTTGAAGCTAAAGGAAAGCAACTAGAAGGCCTTGATTACCGTATCCAGGTCAGCATAATGGACTGTACCGGTTGTGGAAACTGCCAGGATGCCTGCCCTGCTAAAACTAAAGCACTGGTTATGGAACCAATTGAAACCCAATCAGAACAGATTCCATTATGGAACTATTCAACAACTGTAAAAGTTAAAGATAATTTAATGGCTAAAAATACCGTAAAAGGCAGCCAGTTCTGCAAGCCGCTACTTGAATTCTCAGGTGCCTGTGCTGGTTGTGGTGAAACACCTTATGCTAAAGCTATTACACAGTTATACGGAGATCGCATGATTGTTGCCAATGCAACAGGCTGTTCTTCAATCTGGGGAGCTTCTTCGCCTTCTACTCCTTACTGTACAAATGATGAAGGTAAGGGGCCTGCCTGGGCTAACTCACTGTTCGAAGATAATGCTGAATTTGGATTCGGGATGCTTGAAGCAACAGAAAAAGTTAGAGAAACGATTGCCAGCTATTTGGGAGCAATCATTGAATCAGACGCACCGGAAGCCGTTAAAGAAGCAGCCCAAGCTTGGATTGACAGTAAAAACGATGGTGAATTAAGTAAAATCACATCACCGAAACTGGTAGAAGCACTTTCTGCTTATCAGGCCGATGGTGAAATTGCTGCCAAGGTTAAATTTGTAGTAGATAATGCCGCTTACCTGATTAAAAAATCTGTTTGGGTATTTGGTGGAGACGGTTGGGCTTATGATATTGGATACGGCGGATTGGACCATGTTCTGGCATCCCGTAAAAATATCAATGTCCTGGTAATGGATACAGAAATCTACTCTAATACTGGTGGACAGGCATCAAAATCGACTCCGACTGCGGCAGTTGCTCAATTTGCTTCAGCTGGTGAACGAATCAAGAAAAAAGATTTGGGTATGATGGCGGCAACCTACGGCTATGTTTATGTCGCTCAGGTCGCTATGGGTGCAGATAAGAATCAATATATGAAAGTTCTTCAGGAAGCTGAGAACTATGATGGACCATCCCTGATTATTGCTTATGCACCATGTATTAATCATGGTATTAAAGGTGGTATGAGCCGTACTCAGACCCATGAAAAACTTGCAGTTGAGGCTGGTTACTGGCATCTGTATCGATTTAATCCGACATTAAAAGCGGAAGGAAAAAATCCATTCATTCTGGATTCTAAAGAGCCAGAAATTGATAAATTCACTGACTTCCTGGATACTGAAGTTCGATATACATCATTAAAACTGACCTTCCCTGAAATTTCCAAAAGTCTATATGAAACTGCTAAAGAAGAAGCCTGGGATCGTTACCTTGGTTATAAAAGAATGGCTGAAATGTAAATAGAAGAGTATTTATAATAGTTTCACTAAAACTGGGTTTGATGACTTAAGCATCAAACCCAGTTTAATTTTTTGCAAAGAAAAAGATGATTGGTTAAAATCATCTTGTAGACTTATTATACAGATTCACTGGGTTTATTTATCAAATATTCATTGACATCCATTAGATATGGATATAGTTCGATTAATTCATCAATCTTTTGGTTTGAGAGATTTACAAGAGCTGTGATCTCTTCATCCGAGTAGCCCAGATTTAAAAAGCAGGACCGTAATTTGGTACTGTACCAAAGCAAATGGTTATCGGTGAATTCATCGTCTAGCTCAGTAAGGAAACTGTGATAGGCCGAAAAAATTAGGGTCATAAAAAGCCGAAAGTTTTTTTCGAAACTCAGGTCATTGGGCTTCATTAATTTAAGAAGTTGGGCATAGCGGTCAGACAAAGTTGTTTCAAAGCTGGCTTCCAGATCGATCTCGTCATTTTTGGTATCCAGTAAAAACTGTTCTTTTAACGGATTGCATTTACGAATGCGCATGGCAAGATTTTCGAATGAGATAATATATAGAAAAATATCCTGGTCCGGATCTATAACGTATTTCAAATAGGTTGAAAGAATCTGGTGGTCTTCTTTATAAATTTCAATGGCAATGTTTTTTTTACTTTTAAAATACTGAATGATTACATCTTGTGAGACACCTGCAGCTTCAGCGATGTAGCGAAAACCTGTTTCGTATCCTTCCTCAAAAAAAAGGCGCTTAGCTGTTTCGTAAATTTTCTGTTTCAAGTTAAGATCTGCGTTATTCATACTATCCCCCGACTTCTTTTTTTATATTTAACCATAAATAATATGATTTAGCAAGATTTCTTCAACTAATCATATTTAAAATTATACTATATTAGAAAAATATATTATATAATGTAGGAAATGAATATTATGATGGATATCATTAAGTTTATAGTATGAAAAAGGAGTGTGTATGAAAATTCTTGTATGTGGAGGAGCTGGCTATATAGGTTCCCATGTTGTGAAAACATTACTGGAAAAGCAGTTTGAAGTCGTGGTAGTGGATAATCTTTCGACCGGTCATTTAAAATCGTTGCCAGTTTCTGTGTGTTTTGAAGAAGGCGATATTAGAGACTCTGATTTTTTAAATAAGGTTTTTTTAAAACACCAGATAGATGGAGTAATGCATTTTTGTGCTAATTCACTGGTAGGTGAATCGATGGAGAAGCCAATTTTATATTATGAGAATAATGTATCAGGGACCT
The DNA here is from genome assembly GCA_030586155.1 of Eubacteriaceae bacterium ES3. Classification (NCBI taxonomy): domain Bacteria; kingdom Bacillati; phylum Bacillota; class Clostridia; order Eubacteriales; family Eubacteriaceae; species Eubacteriaceae bacterium ES3. The sequence continues at coordinate 1,016,456 of CP130741.1, forward strand.
TAAATCTATTGAAAGCTATGGTTAGAAATGGCGTGCTTAAATTTATCTTCTCGTCAACGGCTGCCGTTTATGGTGAACCGGAAATTTTACCAATTACTGAAGAAACGAAAAAAAATCCAACCAATACTTATGGTGAAACAAAACTGGCGGTAGAAAAAATGTTACCCTGGCTAGAAAAAGCGTATGACCTTAAGTATATGGTTTTTCGTTATTTTAACGCGGCAGGGGCCAGCGAAAATGGAGAAATTGGCGAGGACCATACACCGGAAACACACCTGATACCATTAATATTAAAAACGGCTCTTGGCCAGAGAGAAAAAATTTCCATTTTTGGAACGGATTATGAAACAGATGATCGAACCTGTATCAGGGACTATATTCATGTCATGGATATTGCTTCAGCTCATATTTTAGGGATGGAAAAATTATTTGCAGGTGGACAAAGTGATATATTTAATCTGGGACAGGGGAAAGGTTTTTCAGTTAGAGAAATTATTGAGAAGAGTAAGGAACTGACAGAAACAGAATTTCTTGTTGAAGAAGCTGCGCGAAGACCAGGAGATCCTGCAGTCCTTATTGCTGAATCACAAAAAGCCAAGCAGGAATTAGGCTGGCAGCCTGTTTACTCGGATGTTGAAACAATCATAAAAACAGCCTGGGAATGGCACAAAAACCACCCCCAGGGCTATCTGGACTAATTATTTAGTTGTTTTTCAAGTATCATCCCGATCAGATGAACGGGGTCTTTAGGCGTCGAGTAGGGTGGGGAATAAGCAAGATCAAGATGAAAAATATCACAGACTTTAGCTTGACAGGTAATCAAGGTGACAAAGACATCAAGTCGTTTGTCTACACCTTCATGCCCGACAATCTGCACGCCCAGTAAGGTTTGTGTTTTACGGTCAGCAATAGCTTTAATCATCATTTCGTTACCGCCGTAGGAAGCTGGTCGGTCAGGCTTAATATCTTTTACCACTACGATATCATATCCCAAATTTTTGGCTTCACTCTCGGAAAGTCCAGTACTGCCAATTGTCAGATCCATAAATTTAAAGATACCAGTTCCCAGATTACCAGGGTAGGCAATATCACCACCGGTAATGTTTTCTCCGCAGATTCGTCCTGTTTTATTGGCCGTTGAGCCTAAAGGACGATAATGCGGTTTTTTTGTAAGGATTGACCAGGTCTCAATACAGTCGCCACAGGCGTAAACATCGGTATCAATGGTCATCATACGTTCATCAACTTTAATAGCACCGGTTGTTCCCAGGAAAATACCAGCTTTTTTTGCCAGCTCAACTTCCGGTTTAACACCGGTTGCGACTAGTACCATCTCACCGGCTATTTTTTGTCCGCTTTCAAGTAATACACCGTCTTTTAAAATTTCAACAACATTGGCATTTTTCAGGTAACAAAAATCACGTTGATCCAGTTTTTTCTCAAGGTATTCAGACATATCCGGATCCAGATTGGGCGTAAGTTTACCGGCACGTTCTACTAAGGTTGTCTGGACACCGCGATCATTCAAGTTTTCCAGGACTTCAAGGCCGACAAAGCCGGAACCGATAACTACTGCAGTCTGCGGTTTTTTCTGATCGACAAAATCCTTAATGCGAATGGAATCCTGTACATTTCTAAGGGTAAAAACGTGATCCTGATTAAGTCCTTTAATGGGAGGGCTAAATGGTTTAGCTCCGGTTGCAATTATCAGTTTATCATAATAATCAGTAAAGGATGCACCTGTCTCCAGGTTTTTAACCAAAACAGATTTTTCAGAAAGATTTATATTTAAAACTTCATGGCGAATTTTTATATCCACACCATATTTTGATTTGAAAAAATCTGGTTTTCTAGGGGCTATATCCATTAGTGATTTAACACGGCCACCGATGAAATAGGGGAGCCCACAGCCAGAATAAGAAATATCCTGGTCTTTTTCATAGATAACAATTTGGGCATCGGGATCGTTTCGACTGGCTTTTGCAGCAGCAGAGGTGCCACCGGCAACTGCACCGATAATGATAAGTTTCATAAAGTTTTCTCCTTTTTGGAATACCATCAGTCAGAAAAATATGTTAAACGTTACAATATAATTTAATTATAGAGATTATATGAAGGCTTGGCAATGGTGTTTTCTACCAAAAAGAGTAATAAATTTGAATTTATCTGGAGATTTGAAAAAGTCGTTGAGAAATTAAATTTTAGGGTATATTAATTATAGCAGCTATTTAATTTTAATAGGTAATTGCGAAATGAAAACAAAAATGAAAAAAATGAGAAAGTAGAGCATGAAGAGAGCTGATTAAAAAAGTATGACAAAAAAAGCAGGAAGCGTTGCAAAAAAAAGGCGCAAAAATAAAAGCCTGAGAAAAGCCTGAAAAAAACTTTATTTTAGCAGTTAGGCAATCAGTTTTTTAAGACTGCGGATGTATTGAAGCTGATGAATGTTGTCAGCAAGAATGACAGTAATCAGCTGGGTAATGCCAGCCAGGAGCAGATCCGCGCGAAGCGTCCGAGCATTTCTTGTTTTGCGACCGGCAACACAGAAAGAATCTTTGAAATGATTGAGTGACTGTTCAACAACACCGCGAATTTTATAGATTTGCTGCCACTCGTCAGTACCCCGAAGCGTACCTGGGTAAGCTCTAAGGTTTTTTTCAGGGTAAACATAGAACATCCGGCCACAGGAAGAAGGTGTGCAGGGTTTTTCGCAGAAACACTGACGTTTGGATTTACCGGATTGCTGCCTGACCCATCGGGTTTTGGGACAGGTAAATTTAAAGCGGACGAGACCATTTTTACGCCTGGTTTTACCTTCCGGTTTCATGGGAAGTGAAGGGTTGTCCGGACAACAGGGGATACCATGCTCATTAACCGGGCAATCGGAATAAGAAAGGGAGCCCCGCGAATTGAGGGGAATGAAGGCTTTTTCAAACTTTAAATCAGTCAGCAGCGAGTGATAAATGACTGAGCTGTCAAAAGCGGCATCACCAATAAAAAGTTTGGGAACAATCAGCGGATGCTTTTTAAAAAAGTCGGAAAGAACAGGAATAAGTGCTTTGGTATCATGGAGCGACTTGTCCTCGTCGGGAGAATCAGACTTTTTCTCAACAGCAATATCAGGATGATCAACCAGAAAGTTGGCATCATAAAAAGAGATATCCCGGACAATGCCAAGGCCGTTGGTGATCATGCCGAATTTATAGACATAACAGAAATGACCGTTGATATAAAGCTGTTTAATAGAAGAATTGGCTTTAGCGTGGGTGGGCATGGCGCCATAGGCGGCCTTGTAGGGATCATAGGAATCATCCAGCTGATGGGTTTTCTTGAAAGCTTTGAGCTGTTTGATGATTTTATTGGCAAATTTGGGATTATTTTCAGTAACATAGGCTTCAATTCCCGAAGTATCAAAGATGGTCATCATGGCCTTATGAGCATCGATCTTTTGGCAGATTGGTTCAGTTACATCAACAAGTTGATGAAAAAACGATTGTAAGTCCGGAAGATAATCTTGCTTGAAGCGAGTCAGCTGGGATGCGTGGGGAACTCTGCTGAAACCGCAGAAATCCCTTAATTCGCTGGAAAACTTGAGAAAAGTGATCAGCAGGGTGTCAGTGGGAATGGAAAAAATTCGCTGCAGAATGAATGCCCAAAGAATGGAACAAAGCTCAAAATCACGGTGTCGCCCATTACAAGCATAGTAATGACTGTAAAAAGAATGTGGAACCAGAGCATGAAGGTCAAGTTTTTCTTCCAGCAGTGAAAGAAAGTGATGTTTGTCCTGTTCAAAAAAATGAGTGCAATCAGCATAAATTTCAGCAAACGAAAGCTGTTTTTGTGGTAAAATATCCATATATAACTCCTTTCAGGATGATGGATTGTTGTGGTTGTAACTCAATTTTATCATAATCTGGTGAGGAGTTATATTTTTTTATGTTAAAAATATCCCGCTATTATGCGGGTTATGGCATTTCGCAAATGCCTATTTAATTTTAATAGGTAATTGCGAAATGAAAACAAAAATGAAAAAAATGAGAAAGTAGAGCATGAAGAGAGCTGATTAAAAAAGTATGACAAAAAAAGCAGGAAGCGTTGCAAAAAAAAGGCGCAAAAATAAAAGCCTGAGAAAAGCCTGAAAAAAACTTTATTTTAGCAGTTAGGCAATCAGTTTTTTAAGACTGCGGATGTATTGAAGCTGATGAATGTTGTCAGCAAGAATGACAGTAATCAGCTGGGTAATGCCAGCCAGGAGCAGATCCGCGCGAAGCGTCCGAGCATTTCTTGTTTTGCGACCGGCAACACAGAAAGAATCTTTGAAATGATTGAGTGACTGTTCAACAACACCGCGAATTTTATAGATTTGCTGCCACTCGTCAGTACCCCGAAGCGTACCTGGGTAAGCTCTAAGGTTTTTTTCAGGGTAAACATAGAACATCCGGCCACAGGAAGAAGGTGTGCAGGGTTTTTCGCAGAAACACTGACGTTTGGATTTACCGGATTGCTGCCTGACCCATCGGGTTTTGGGACAGGTAAATTTAAAGCGGACGAGACCATTTTTACGCCTGGTTTTACCTTCCGGTTTCATGGGAAGTGAAGGGTTGTCCGGACAACAGGGGATACCATGCTCATTAACCGGGCAATCGGAATAAGAAAGGGAGCCCCGCGAATTGAGGGGAATGAAGGCTTTTTCAAACTTTAAATCAGTCAGCAGCGAGTGATAAATGACTGAGCTGTCAAAAGCGGCATCACCAATAAAAAGTTTGGGAACAATCAGCGGATGCTTTTTAAAAAAGTCGGAAAGAACAGGAATAAGTGCTTTGGTATCATGGAGCGACTTGTCCTCGTCGGGAGAATCAGACTTTTTCTCAACAGCAATATCAGGATGATCAACCAGAAAGTTGGCATCATAAAAAGAGATATCCCGGACAATGCCAAGGCCGTTGGTGATCATGCCGAATTTATAGACATAACAGAAATGACCGTTGATATAAAGCTGTTTAATAGAAGAATTGGCTTTAGCGTGGGTGGGCATGGCGCCATAGGCGGCCTTGTAGGGATCATAGGAATCATTCAGCTGATGGGTTTTCTTGAAAGCTTTGAGCTGTTTGATGATTTTATTGGCAAATTTGGGATTATTTTCAGTAACATAGGCTTCAATTCCCGAAGTATCAAAGATGGTCATCATGGCCTTATGAGCATCGATCTTTTGGCAGATTGGTTCAGTTACATCAACAAGTTGATGAAAAAACGATTGTAAGTCCGGAAGATAATCTTGCTTGAAGCGAGTCAGCTGGGATGCGTGGGGAACTCTGCTGAAACCGCAGAAATCCCTTAATTCGCTGGAAAACTTGAGAAAAGTGATCAGCAGGGTGTCAGTGGGAATGGAAAAAATTCGCTGCAGAATGAATGCCCAAAGAATGGAACAAAGCTCAAAATCACGGTGTCGCCCATTACAAGCATAGTAATGACTGTAAAAAGAATGTGGAACCAGAGCATGAAGGTCAAGTTTTTCTTCCAGCAGTGAAAGAAAGTGATGTTTGTCCTGTTCAAAAAAATGAGTGCAATCAGCATAAATTTCAGCAAACGAAAGCTGTTTTTGTGGTAAAATATCCATATATAACTCCTTTCAGGATGATGGATTGTTGTGGTTGTAACTCAATTTTATCATAATCTGGTGAGGAGTTATATTTTTTTATGTTAAAAATATCCCGCTATTATGCGGGTTATGGCATTTCGCAAATGCCTATTTAATTTTAATAGGTAATTGCGAAATGAAAACAAAAATGAAAAAAATGAGAAAGTAGAGCATGAAGAGAGCTGATTAAAAAAGTATGACAAAAAAAGCAGGAAGCGTTGCAAAAAAAAGGCGCAAAAATAAAAGCCTGAGAAAAGCCTGAAAAAAACTTTATTTTAGCAGTTAGGCAATCAGTTTTTTAAGACTGCGGATGTATTGAAGCTGATGAATGTTGTCAGCAAGAATGACAGTAATCAGCTGGGTAATGCCAGCCAGGAGCAGATCCGCGCGAAGCGTCCGAGCATTTCTTGTTTTGCGACCGGCAACACAGAAAGAATCTTTGAAATGATTGAGTGACTGTTCAACAACACCGCGAATTTTATAGATTTGCTGCCACTCGTCAGTACCCCGAAGCGTACCTGGGTAAGCTCTAAGGTTTTTTTCAGGGTAAACATAGAACATCCGGCCACAGGAAGAAGGTGTGCAGGGTTTTTCGCAGAAACACTGACGTTTGGATTTACCGGATTGCTGCCTGACCCATCGGGTTTTGGGACAGGTAAATTTAAAGCGGACGAGACCATTTTTACGCCTGGTTTTACCTTCCGGTTTCATGGGAAGTGAAGGGTTGTCCGGACAACAGGGGATACCATGCTCATTAACCGGGCAATCGGAATAAGAAAGGGAGCCCCGCGAATTGAGGGGAATGAAGGCTTTTTCAAACTTTAAATCAGTCAGCAGCGAGTGATAAATGACTGAGCTGTCAAAAGCGGCATCACCAATAAAAAGTTTGGGAACAATCAGCGGATGCTTTTTAAAAAAGTCGGAAAGAACAGGAATAAGTGCTTTGGTATCATGGAGCGACTTGTCCTCGTCGGGAGAATCAGACTTTTTCTCAACAGCAATATCAGGATGATCAACCAGAAAGTTGGCATCATAAAAAGAGATATCCCGGACAATGCCAAGGCCGTTGGTGATCATGCCGAATTTATAGACATAACAGAAATGACCGTTGATATAAAGCTGTTTAATAGAAGAATTGGCTTTAGCGTGGGTGGGCATGGCGCCATAGGCGGCCTTGTAGGGATCATAGGAATCATTCAGCTGATGGGTTTTCTTGAAAGCTTTGAGCTGTTTGATGATTTTATTGGCAAATTTGGGATTATTTTCAGTAACATAGGCTTCAATTCCCGAAGTATCAAAGATGGTCATCATGGCCTTATGAGCATCGATCTTTTGGCAGATTGGTTCAGTTACATCAACAAGTTGATGAAAAAACGATTGTAAGTCCGGAAGATAATCTTGCTTGAAGCGAGTCAGCTGGGATGCGTGGGGAACTCTGCTGAAACCGCAGAAATCCCTTAATTCGCTGGAAAACTTGAGAAAAGTGATCAGCAGGGTGTCAGTGGGAATGGAAAAAATTCGCTGCAGAATGAATGCCCAAAGAATGGAACAAAGCTCAAAATCACGGTGTCGCCCATTACAAGCATAGTAATGACTGTAAAAAGAATGTGGAACCAGAGCATGAAGGTCAAGTTTTTCTTCCAGCAGTGAAAGAAAGTGATGTTTGTCCTGTTCAAAAAAATGAGTGCAATCAGCATAAATTTCAGCAAACGAAAGCTGTTTTTGTGGTAAAATATCCATATATAACTCCTTTCAGGATGATGGATTGTTGTGGTTGTAACTCAATTTTATCATAATCTGGTGAGGAGTTATATTTTTTTATGTTAAAAATATCCCGCTATTATGCGGGTTATGGCATTTCGCAAATGCCTATTTAATTTTAAAACATGGAGGTAGGATGATGTTTAAACGAATGATGATTGCTTCAGAAATGTCTGTGGATTCTTTTGAAATATTTGATCGGGTTAATGATCTGAAAATGCTGGGTACGGAAGATTGTATCCTTCTTCAATGTGTCAATGCTTCGGAAACCAATATTCAAGTTGCGTCTTATATGCAAAAGATCACGGAAGAAAATACCGAGAAACAAAAAGAGATTCTTATCGATCAGGGTTATCAGGTTGAAACACAAATACTTACCGGAAGCCCGAAAAAAGAAATTAATCGGCTTTCTGTTGATGAAAAAATAAATCTGATTGTAGCCGGTGCAGCCAAGCATACGATTATCGGGGAGTCTTTATTTGGGGGCGTGGCCTATGAACTGATGTATCATGCCATCAGGCCTCTGTTGCTCGTGCGTACGAGTGGGGACAGCGAAAAAGTCAATCCGAAACTATTCGACCATGTTCTTTATGCGACTGACTTTTCTGAAAATGCACGCACGGCCTATGCTTATATAAAAGAAATGGTCAGGAGTGGGATTAAAAAAATTACTCTGGTCCATGTGCTGGATAAGGATGTGATTAATCCATATCTTTTGGATCAGGCAGAAAATTTTAAAAAAATTGACCAGGAACGGTTGATGGAGATTAAAGAAGAACTTGAGACTTTGGGTGAGGTTGATATTTCTGTGGAGCTGCCATTAGGTTCGCCGACTGGTGAGCTGTTAAGGCTAATTGATGAAAAAGATATTTCGCTGGCTGTTATGGGAAGTCAGGGAAGAGGCTTTCTGGAACAGGTTTTTCTTGGCAGCGTGAGTCACAATATTGCCAGACACGCAAATGCTTCAGTACTATTGATTCCGGCTGCAAGAAACATTTTTTAGAGAAAAAAGGAAAATTACATTTGTAAGAGAGTTGGATATTAAAAAGGCGATCCCATAAATCATACAAGGTATATAGGGATCGCTTTTTGATGAGATTTAGTATTTATCATTATCTGAGTCTGTGCGAGAAATATTTAGTTTATCCGAAAATGATTTGGCCAGACTGGACTGATTAATGGATTTGGTATTTTTGCAGGAAATGTTTTTTAGTTCAAAAACATCGACCATTGATTTAAGGATATCAGCCTGATTGGAAAGTTCCTCACTGGCAACCGCACTTTCCTCTGCGGTTTCAGAGTTAGATTGAACCACTCTTGAAACCTGCTCTATCCCCTGTGTAATCCGCATAATTTCGTCGGCCTGATGATTGGAGTCAGCCGCAATGTTTCCCACCAGTTCGGTGACTTTTTCGATTTGGGCTAGAATAACACTTAAGCTTTCTGCAGTCTCATCAGCAATCTTTGTACCCACAGAGACTTTTTCAATAGAACCTTCAATTAGCGAGCTTGTTTGTTTAGCAGCTTCAGCACTGCGGGCAGCAAGGGCTCTGACTTCTTCGGCAACAACGGCAAAACCTTTACCATGGCTGCCGGCCCGGGCGGCTTCAACGGCGGCGTTTAAGGCCAGGATATTTGTTTGGAAGGCAATATCATCGATTACTTTAATGATCTTTGAAATGTTTTGGGAAGAATCATCGATATCAGACATAGCTGTAACCATACCTTCCATTTGACGATTTCCGGTTTGAGCATTCTTTTGAACCTCTGTTGCACGTTTGTTGGCTTCGGAAGCATTGTCGGCATTGCGTCTGCTTTCTGATAAAATTTCTTCAATAGAGGCACTCAGTTCCTGAATTGAGGCAGATTGTTCACTGGCTCCCTGAGACAGCTGCTGGCTGCCATCTGAGATTTGATGGGCACCTGACTCCACCTGTGAAGCTGATTTTTCAATTTCTGTCATTGTCTTAGTGAGATCATCGGTGATTTTGCTTAAAGCTGTTTTTATATAGGCAAAGTCCCCCAGGTAATCATTACTGATATCTACGTTAAAATTACCATTGCCGATGGCTGTCAGCTGGCTGGTGATCTCCTCCACATAGGTTTTCAGGAAGGCGATGGTATGGTTAAGATCATTCTTAATCTGATTATGATCACCTAAGTACTGGCCTGTTATAGATACGGATAAATCTCCCAGTGAAAGGTGAGCAAGAACGGTGGAAGCTTCTAGAATCGGAGCCAGGGTCGCATCGAGGGTTTGATTAAAACCTTCGATGATCAGCTTGTATTCGCCGTTTAAATTTTCTGAATTGCCGCGATTAGTCAGATTTCCGTCAATGGCAAGTTTAGTCATTCTACGGGTCTCATCGATAAGAATCTGTACATTTTCAAGCATCCTGATCATTGCCGGAATCATTTCATCATTTTCGCTGCGGCGACCAATTTCTTTGAGTTGCTCCAGGTCACGAAGGTCACCATCTGCCAGATTGGTTGATAAATCGACGATGCTTTTCAGCTGCTGATGGACAATATTGATTGAGCTGGCAATTTCCGCATATATGCCGCAACAGCTGGAATTGACGGTTTGAGACAGATCGTTCTGACTCATCAGGCCCAGGACCCGATTTCCTTCTTCAAGTGCGGATAATCCATCGATGCAGGCATTGATGCTTTCTTTAAAAGCATTAAAATCACCTGGGTAATCAGCAGTAATTTTTGGCGGAATTTCGCCTTTGCCTATTCGACTTGTATAGTCTATGGCAGTAAAAAGCGGATCAATTACTGAGTCGAGAGTGTTATTAAATCCAGTCAGAACTTCCTGGTAAGCACCATTAAACTGGCTGGTATCTGAGCGCAGAGAAAGTTCCCCGATAACGGCAGATTGCGATAAACTGTTGACTTCATTAATCAGGCCGCGAATGGATAAAGTCGTTTCTTTTAGAGCCGGCAGGATTTCATCTTCATCATATATAACTTCAATATCTGTGCTGACATCTCCATCTGATATTTTTTTCAGCGTTGCGATAACGGTATTCTGCAGATCATCAGCGAATTCGTCCATAGCTTTGGCCATATCACCGATTTCGTCCTTGCGGTCAAATCGAAGTCTTCTGGATAACGAACCCCGTCTCATAGTTTTGATCATTTCACTGGTTTTTTGCAGCGGCCTGCAAATTAGATTGCGAAGAATAAAGGCAAATACCAAAGCGATAATAATTCCGGCGACAGTAATAATATTGAGTAAAATAAAGGTCTGTTGACCGTTTGTGACATTTTGAGAAGCTTGCGCTGAACCTTCAAGAAGCGCCTGGTCCATAAGCTGGTTGATTGCGTCTTCCTGATTTTTCATACTGATGTTCAGAGAGCCGTTTTCCTCGATCATGGGAATAGCCTGAGCATCGTTATTTTCAGTGATCAGAGGCAGAATTTTATTCATTTCTGCTTTGTGAAGTTCACGTGCCGCCAGGAATTGCTCATATAAGTCTTGCATGGCTGGAGAAAGATCGGTGTTTAAAAAATCTTCCTGAAGAGAGTTGATTTTTAGACTTTCATCTGCGATGGTATTATAGAGTGAATCGATAATATCGGGATCATCTTCAAGGAGCATCTGAGCGGTTGTAAACTGAACCTTTTCAAAGGCTGTTGAGATTTGACCAATACTGGCGATTTGAATGGTGGTGTTGTTATACATGGATTCACTTGCATGGGAAAGGTTCATGGAACTCACAACCCCAAAAAAACCGACAATCGCTGCCACTAGAGCAACTATCAGAAAACTTAACAAGAGTTTGGTTCTTATCTTCAAATCAGAGATCCATCTGGACATAATGCCTCCTTGCGATGCCTTTAATTAGGATTAATTCACCTTTAAAGCCATTATAATTGTGAGCTTTTAAAAAGTCAAATATTAATAAAATTCAAAACGGACAATATAACATATTTATTCAAAAAAAACAAATATAATTTATTAAAATATGTAATAAATTAAGTTGCTAAAATTTATATCTCAAAAAGTCTTTTAAATAAATCATTTCATGGTAAAATATATTTTTAAGAGAATTAATAGTTATAAATTATAGGGAATTGGGTTTAGGTTATTTTGATATAATTTATGAAGAATACACAAAAAGTGAGGACGAAAAAATGCTTAAATTGGAGAATATTTCTTTTGAAGTAGATAATGAAAAAGAGATACTTAAGAATGTCAACCTGACTATTGAAAAGGGCAAATTTATTGCGATTACCGGCCCCAATGGCGGCGGAAAATCGACTTTAGCCAGAATTATTTCCGGCGTTTTAAAACCCACAAAAGGGACGATTACATTTAATGGCGAGGATATTACAGATCTGGATATAACTGCGCGAGCTAATAAAGGGATCAGTTTTGGTTTTCAACAGCCGGTTCGTTTTAAAGGTATCACAGTATTCGATTTACTTAAAATTGCTGCAGATCGCGAACTTGATGCTCACGAAGCCAGTCATTTTCTGTCGGATGTAGGTCTTTGTGCCAAGGACTATATTTTTAGAGAATTAAACGACGGCTTATCTGGAGGTGAAATCAAGCGTATTGAAATTGCCACTATTATCGCCCGAAATACCAGCTTTTCTATTTTTGATGAACCGGAAGCGGGCATAGATTTGTGGAGCTTTAATCATTTAATTGATATATTTATGAAGATGCATCAGGAGCAGGACAAGTCGATTGTGATTATCTCACACCAGGAGCGAATTCTTGATGTTGCAGATGAGATTATTGCCATGGTTGACGGAGCGATTGTGCGTCGGGGAGCTAAAGAGGCGGTATTACCTGAGCTGCTGCACTGTGAAGATCCCCAAAACTGCCTGAATTGTCAGGATATTCTGGAGGCATAGACATGAATGAACTTGCAAAAAAATTATTAAAAGAAGTAACTGGTCTGGAAGAAATGCCTAAAGGGGCTTACAGTATAAGAGAAAACAGCAAAAGTCTGGCTAAGCAGTCCAGCGAAAATATAGATATTGTCAGTAAAAAAGATAATTCAGGAATTGACATTATCGTCAAACCCAATACGAAATCGGAAAATGTCTTTATCCCTGCGCTGGTTACCTGTGGTGGTGTCAGTGATCTTGTTTATAATGACTTTTATATTGGTGAAAATGCGGATGTGACAATTATCGCTGGTTGCGGAGTAGGAACAGGTGATTCCTGTGATGGTTCTGAGCATAACGGCATTCACCGATTTTTTCTGGCGAAAAATTCAAAAGTGCGTTATGTGGAAAAACACATCGGTGAAGGAGAAGGAACCGGAAAACGGGTAATTGACCCAGTCTCTGAAATTCTTCAGGAAGAAGGTTCGTATATGGAAATGGAGACTACACAGATAAAGGGAATCGATTCTACCAGACGTGTGACTAGAGCGAAACTTAAAGATAATGCGAAACTTGTGATTAAAGAAAAACTCATGACCCATGGTGATCAGTTTGCCGAGTCCAGTTTTGAGGTGGATATGGATGGCGTAGACTCCAGTGTAAATTTGATTTCCCGATCAGTAGCCAGAGAAAAATCGCGACAAACCTTTATCTCAAAAATAAACGGGAATACCAAATGTATGGGACATTCTGAATGCGATGCGATTATTATGGACCAAGGAGTTGTCAGTGCTATTCCTGAGATAACCGCCAATCATTTGGATGCTACATTGATTCATGAGGCGGCAATTGGTAAAATAGCTGGTGATCAGATGATTAAATTGATGACTTTAGGCCTTACAGAGTCTGAGGCTGAAGCAAAAATTATCGACGGATTTTTAAATTGATGGTTAAAAAGGGTATTAATCCCTTTAAATAGTGTCATATCGTGTTCACCTGAAATTAGTTCTTTCTTTTAAAGGAATTAAGTCGCAGAAGGAGATGGTAATTTAATGAAAATCAAACAATTATTACTGCCCATCGACGGTAGTGAGAGAAGCCTTAAATCTATAGAGCTGGTAAAAACCCTTTACCAGCCGGGAACAGTCAAGATTGATCTGATTATGGTCAGCGAAGATATGGATGAAATTATATCTGAAGAAAAGTTTGAAGCGGCAGAGGAAGAGGCCATGCCGATTCTTCTAAAAGCTGCTGATGAGCTTAAAGGATATGATGTGAACTGTGAATTGTTGACTGGAAAAGCCGGCGAAGAAATCCTTAATTATGCGGAAGAACATTATACTGATATTATTTTTATGACCAAGTCAACCCGTCATGGCTGGCTCAGAATGATCGGTTCGGTCTCTACTTATGTGGTGAAATATGCTAAATGTATCGTTGTAATTGTACCGGAAATATAAAATAAGAGCTGCCACAAACTGGTTTATCAGTTTGCGGCAGCTCTTTTTAAATTATGTTGCTTTTGCGGTTTTGACGAATCTGGTGAATCAGTTTAGCGGTAGAAGAAACGATGATAATTCCCATCGATAGAGCTGCGGATACGGCAATGGTATAAAGTCCGGTTTCAACACCTGCTGCGATGTCACCATTTAAGAAATTGAGCATTGTATAATAGACACTACCGCCTGGGACCAGGGGGATTAGCGAAACGACAAGATAAATAGTAGTGGGAGAAGCTGTCAGGCGGGCCATAATTTCGGAATAAAGAGCAATCGATAGGGTTGCGAGGAAACAATTAAAAACGTCACCATCAAAAAAAAGTTGACCCAGCTGAAAACTGAATTGGGCGATAAAACCGCCAAATGCTGCATAGAATAATTTATTCCGACGGATATTCATGATTATCGCAAAAGCCAGAGAGCCCCCGAATGCATAAAGACAAGTTAGAAGATTCATTAAATAACCCCCAGTACAGATTGAAAAAGGCTTAGCGGCAAAGCCACACCGGTAGCGATGGCAGCACCGATTAGAAGGGCTTCAATCCCTTTGGTGATGCCGGCCAAATAATCACCGGCAATGACATCCCGCAATGATTGTGTGATTGCAAGACCCGGAACCAGCGGCATGATCGAACCAATGATGATCGTATTAAAGCTCTCGGCAATACCCAGCAGCGTTACGGTAACAGAAAGCGTTGAAATCATCATCCCGGCAATAATCGTGATAAAAAAACGATTGGTTTCAAACTTTGCCATATAGTGGGTTTGCAGGTTAATAAGGACACCGATGCAAAAGGCAATCAGACTGTTTTTAATGCTGCCGCCAAAGAAAAGAGCGAACATTAAAGCCGCAAAACCAGTGGATATAACCTGGAGACAAAAAGGATATTCAGGGATTAACCGAATAGCCTCGATTTCAGCGATGATTTCCCCGTAGTCGAGAGTTTCCCGGGACAGTCGTCGGGATAAATCGTTAATCTCATCAACAATGGTCAGATCGATACTGCGTTTATGTATACGTCGGGTTCTGGTAATTGTTCTGCCACCATCCTTACGGATATAGATGATGATGGTGGTGGGGATTACAAAAATTTCGGCTTCTTTAGCTCCTAGAGATAAACAGACACGGGAGATCGATTCTTCAACCCGGTAGGTTTCAGCACCACTGGATAATAGCAATGTGCCCATTTCAATCGCTATGTGGCTGATTTCTGAGAGTGTCATCGTTTTGCTGAAAGAATTGCGTCAAGTATTTTATGAGCAACATCATGCTTGGACATCAATGGCAGTTCTGTTGTCTCGTTTGCTGTAATAAGGGTCACGCGATTTGTGGAGGTATTAAAACCAGCTCCGCTTTCTTTCAGATTATTGGCAACCATCATATTAACGTTTTTATTCTCCAGTTTCAATACGGTGTTTTCAACCATATTCTGGGTTTCCATGGAAAAGCCGCACAGAAACTGATCACTGCGCTTTTTCTGGCCTAAGGTTTTTAATATATCGATGGTGGGAACCAGGGAAATATCTGTTTTGGCCTGATTTTTTTTAATCTTATGCTCAGAAACATCAGCAGGTTTAAAGTCTGCAACTGCGGCTGCTTTGATGGTAATATCGGTTTCTTCAAAATGTTCCATAACAGCCGAAAGCATTTCACTGGCTGAAAAAACTGGAATGAAGTGAACAAAGTCTGGAGGCGTCAATGCCGTTTTGCCACTGACCAGAGTGACATTAGCGCCTCTTAACATGGCAGCCCGGGCGATAGCATAACCCATTTTACCACTGGAATGATTAGTAATGTATCGAACCGGATCGATGGCCTCACAGGTTGGTCCGGCGGTAACTAATATGTTCTGACCAGCCAGGTCTTTGGGATATGCAATTTCCCTGATAATATGTTCTATCAAAAGACTTTCATCAGGTAGTTTACCGGCACCTACATCTTTGCAGGCGAGTATTCCGGTTGCCGGATTGATTATTTTATACTTATGAGCAGCCAGCTTCTCCAGATTTTCCTGGACAAAAGGATTATCATACATTGCGGTATTCATTGCCGGTGCTATCAGTTTTGGACAGCGGCAGGCCATGATTGTGGTCGTTAGCATATCATCGGCAATTCCACCGGCTATTTTACCAATGACATTGGCTGATGCCGGGGCAACCATAAAAAGATCTGCTCGTTTAGCCAGGGCTACATGAGCAACGTCATATCTTACGTTTCGATCGAATGTGTCGACAATGCATTTTTGGGAGGTTAAAGTTTCAAATACCAGGGGTGATATAAATTCCTGGGCATTTTGGGTCATGATAACCTGGACATTGCATCCCATTTTAACAAGCTGACTTGCCACGTTTGCCATTTTGTAGGCGGCGATAGAGCCGGTAATCCCCAGCACAACGGTTTTATTTTTAAGTAGTGATTTCATTTTTCCCTCGATTAGTCGGTTTTAATCTATTATAGCAAAGGGAGGTGAGTGGGTAAATAGATCTTTGCCTTGAAGTTTTAGGAATTAATGTTATAATAATACTGCATTGTATCCGACTTGATTGGAACGATAGCAGGAGGTAAAGAAATGAAAAACTCAAAGACCAGTGATCTGGTCAAACTGTCCTTTTTTGTGGCGATTATCGTCTTGATGGCAGTAACCCCGTTTTTGGGTTACATCCCGCTGGGATTCACCAGAGCAACAATTATTCATGTTCCGGTTATTATCGGAAGCATTATGATGGGACCGGTTTACGGAGCCATCATGGGCTTTGTTTTCGGATTGACCAGTTTTTTGAACAACACATTTAACCCGACTGTTACTTCTTTTGTCTTTACGCCATTTTATTCATTGGGAACCTATTCCGGAAATTTCTGGAGTCTTGTAATAGTTTTTGTTCCCCGAATTTTAGTCGGTATTGTTCCTCATTATGTATATAAAGGAATAAAAAAGATTAAGGATAATGATATTCTTGCCCTTGGTGTAGCAGGTGTAGCGGGTTCATTAACCAACACGCTGCTGGTAATGAACATGATTTATCTGTTTTTTGGTGAAAGCTACGCTTCAGTCCGGGAAACTGATTTTTCAGGCCTATATGCGGTTATTCTATCGGTTATTGCGATTAATGGGGTTCCAGAAGCGATCGTTGCTGGGATTCTAACTGTTGCAGTTTGTAAAGCTTTGTTGAAGATCACTCAGAAGCCGGCATTGTTATAGCTGATATAAAAATAGAGAATTAATTAAGAGTAAAAAAACTCCAGTTTTTTATAAGCTGGAGTTTTTCATTTCTCTTTTTTAACGTAAGGATGAGAAAAGCAGGCGATAATTTATAGTGAATTATTCTTGTATAATAATAAGACTGATGGTAAGATTAATTTATTCTTTTTAGGAATTACATAAGGCAATGTGGAGGGGTTTATGTTTATCGCCAGACAGCCAATTTTTGATGCGAAATTAAATGTTTTTGGTTACGAGCTTTTATTCAGACAGGGCGATCAATCAGCAGGTTTTGACGGTGTCACTTCGCAAGGAGCCAGCGCATCAGTGTTATTGGGATTATATGAGATTGGACTGGATCAAATCGTTGAAAATAAACTGGCTTTTATTAATTTTGACGAGCAGTTTATCCATTCAGAAGCACTGGAACTGATCAGTTCAGACCGTATGGTCGTCGAAATGCTGGAGGACGTTGAAGTTGATGAACTGTTGTTGGAGCGGCTTAAAAGGGTAAAAGAAAAAGGCTACCAAATCGCGCTGGATGATTTTGATGAGGACCTGGAAACCTATCCGCTAATGCCTTTTGCTGACATTATAAAATTTGATTTGATGGCAACACCTCTAGAGACAATTTGTGAGGCTGTTTTAAAAGCCAGGGGGCTCGGTAAAAAACTTCTCGCTGAAAAAGTGGAAACCCAGGAGGTTTATCTCGAGGCAAAAAAAATGGGATTTGAGCTCTTTCAGGGGTATTTTTTCAGTAAACCGCTGATTGCCGCACAATCCTGCAACAAAGCACCAACAAAACTGCAGTATTTTCGGTTAATATCGGAACTTCATCAAAAGGATCCATCCTATGAGAAACTGGCAGAGCAGATTCAGCTTGATGTTCTGCTCAGTTACCGAATTTTAAGAATGGTAAGTGCCCGAACCGGGAAAAATCAGTTACAATCGATTAAAAATGCCTTAACTTTTATGGGGTTAGATGAAATTGAACGCTGGCTCAGTACGATGATGCTTCAGGATCTGGCAACGGACAAACCTCATGAATTAATCAGATTGTCAATAGTTAGAAGCCGATTTGCTCAGGATTTATCAAGGCTTCTGGAAATGCCTTCTTCTTGCCAGCATCACGCCTCTTTAATGGGGCTGTTCAGCAGCCTGGATGGGATTCTTGATCAGTCATTAGAAGAGGCGCTTTCTGATATGGTAATCCCGGAGGTTATTAAAGACGCTTTAATTATGAAGCGGGGAGCGCTATTTGGAGTTTATAACTTAATGTTATATTATGAAAAAGGAGACTGGCTGGAAGTGGAAAGAATGGTGGAGTTATTATCTATCGACGAAGAATACCTGAATCAGGCTTATCAGTCGGCGATCCACTGGGCCAGTGATGTACTTTTAATGATTAGCTGAAGATGTGATTGGATAGATTGAAAATGGTTAAACTACAGGATTACATGAAGCTGGCTATAGAAATGGCAAAAAAAGGTTTTGAACAAGGCGAAGTACCTATTGGAGCGGTTTTTGTCTGGGACGGGAAAGTAATTGCAAAAGCGCACAATTTAACAGAAAGCCTAAATGATCCTACTGCTCATGCCGAGATGATTGTTATTCGTGAAGCAGCTAAAAAATTGGGAACCTGGCGTCTCAAGAGAGGCAAGCTCTTTGTAACCGCAGAACCCTGCTATATGTGCACTGGGGCTATCATACAGGCTAGAATTCCGGTTCTGGTGTTTGGCATTAATGAGTGGAAAACCGGTGGTGTTGAATCAACTTTTAAAATTTCCAGGCATCCGAATTTCAACAAAGGGATGCAAATATATGGTGGAATTCTTGATGAAGACTGCAAAGCATTAATGCAGACATTCTTCAAAAATCGGCGATTAGATTCACAATAAAAACAAGGGTTAAAAAGAGGATTTTTGGAAACCGATATCAAAAAATAAGGCATTGACAAAGGGCTTATTAATCGATATAATGACTCAAATAAAAAAATTAACAGCGATGACCAAGAGAAAGATACCGGTAATTGATTTTCAGAGAGTTGGAAGATGGTGTGAATCCAATAAACAATGGTATGTAATACTCACTTGCGAGCTGCTGACCTGAAAGGATCTGTCAGATGTGATTAGGGAAAGCCGTACCTTTTAGGTGTCAACGTTAAACGACTATGGTTAAGGCAGTCTTCTGTTTGACCTGAAGAGAGAATAACTGTGAGGTTATTTTGCATTAGAGTGGTACCGTGGATATTATCCGCCTCTGTTTTTTTATAGAGGTGGATTTTTTTGTTTTCAATATTTCTTATAAGATGTTTATTTAGCATATAAAAAGGATCCTGGTTTATCCGGCGATAATTTTATATAAATTAAGGTTTAGATTTCAAGGAGGAAATTAACGAATGGGAAAATTATTTTATGATGCAGATTGTAATCAAAGCTTACTGGAAGGAAAAACAGTAGCAATCATCGGTTACGGCAGCCAGGGGCATGCACATGCTCAGAATTTAAAAGATTCAGGTGTGAATGTAATTGTTGGTCTATATGAAGGCAGCAAATCCTGGGCAAAAGCTGAAGAAGCCGGCTTAAAAGTTATGACGGCAGCAGATGCATCAAAAGCGGCTGATGTCATTATGATTCTTTTACCAGATGAAGTTCAGTCTAAAATTTATCAAGAAAGCATTTTACCTAATCTGTCAGCAGGCAATTACCTGGTATTTGCACACGGATTTAATATCCACTACGGACAGATTCAACCACCAGCTGATGTCAATGTCTTCATGATTGCTCCAAAAGGACCTGGTCATACAGTAAGAAGTCAATATCAGGAAGGTAAAGGTGTTCCTTGTCTGATCGCAGTTTATCAGGATCCTTCAGGAAATACCCATGATATGGGTCTGGCTTATGCTTCTGGAATTGGTGGAGGACGTGCCGGTATTCTTGAAACAACCTTTAAAGAAGAAACCGAAACGGATTTATTCGGTGAGCAGGCAGTACTATGCGGTGGGGTAACAGCTCTAATGAAAGCTGGATTTGAAACCCTTGTAGAAGCAGGCTATCAACCAGAAAGTGCATATTTTGAATGTGTTCACGAAATGAAATTGATCATCGACCTGGTTGTTCAGGGAGGACTAAGCTACATGCGTTACTCTATCAGTGATACTGCAGAGTATGGTGATTATATCACTGGCAGCAAAATTATTACCGATGAAACTAAACAAGCTATGAAAGGTGTACTTTCTGATATTCAGGATGGCACATTTGCCAGAAACTGGATTCTTGAAAATCAGGCAAACCGTCCTTACTTTAACGCAACCAGACGAATGGAAAAAGAAACACAGGTTGAAAAAGTGGGTGCTGAGCTTCGTACTATGATGTCCTGGATCAAGAAATAATTTAACCGGTTTTAAGAGCAGATCGCTTCTGCTCTTTTTTATAACCATCTAACAATAAAGTGGATGAGCTAAATTCAGTTTCAATTGAGACAAAAAATAACAGGAGGAGATAAAAATGAGCAGAATCGTTAAAATTTTTGATACCACCCTTCGGGATGGTGAACAGTCACCAGGATGCAGCATGAATTTAAAAGAAAAATTGGAGATGGCCAAACAGCTCGAAAGACTCAATATTGACGTTATTGAAGCCGGATTCGCCATTGCCTCTCCTGGTGATTTTGAATCAGTCCAGTTGGTGGCTAAAGAGATAAAAAATGCAACCGTGGCCAGTCTGGCCAGAAGTACGGAGAAAGACATTTCCACGGCTTATGAAGCAATAAAAAATGCTGTTAATCCGCGAATTCATTTTTTTATTGCAACCTCTGATTTACATATGGAGTATAAATTAAAAATGAAGCCGGAAGCAGTTCTTGAAAAAGCAATTGCAATGGCCAAGTTTGCCAGAAATCTATGTGGTGAGGTAGAGTTTTCAGCTGAAGATGCTTCCCGCTCCAGACCGGAGTTTTTATACCAGGTGCTTGAAGCCGTTATCAATGAAGGGGTTTCAGTGGTAAACGTTCCCGATACAGTTGGCTATGCGACACCGGATGAATACTTTAAATTTATTGAAGGTATCAGAAATAATGTTCCCAATATCGATAAAGCGGTGATTTCTGCCCATGTTCATGATGATCTGGGACTGGCTGTCGCCAATTCACTGGCAGCTATCCAGGCAGGTGCCGGACAGGTTGAATGTACGGTTAACGGGATCGGAGAACGAGCCGGCAATGCGGCACTCGAAGAAATCGTAATGGCTTTAAAAACCAGAAATGATATTTATCAGGCAGATACAAATATCGATACGACTCAGATTTATCGTTCCAGCCGTCTATTAACGAAGTTAACAGGAGTAAAAGTTCAACCCAATAAAGCGATTGTTGGAGAAAATGCCTTTGCTCACGAATCGGGAATTCATCAGCATGGGGTTCTGGCTAACAAGCAGACCTATGAAATCATGACCCCAGAATCTATTGGATTGAAAGAGAATAAGATGGTTCTGGGAAAACATTCAGGAAAACATGCTTTTGTTGATAAACTGTCCTCTTTGGGTTATTCATTTTCCGCTGAAGAGATTGTTGACTTATTTGAGCAGTTTAAAATGCTGGCTGATAAAAAGAAAGATATCTCTGATAAGGACATCTTAGCCCTGGTTGAACAGAAGCAACTGGCTATCCCTGAAGTTTATAGCCTGGATCGCTTTGTGATCTCTACCGGAAATACCATTTCTACGGCAGCAACCGTACGTCTTAGTAAAAATGGCGATCTGATTGAAGGGGTTTCTCTGGGAGATGGTCCGATCAGTGCCGGATTTAAAGCAGTAAGCGAACTGGTTGGTACTAAATTGACTCTGATTGATTACGGTGTGGAAGCCGTTACGGATGGAACGGATGCCCAGGGTGAAGCCCAGGTTAAGATTTCCGATGGTAATCAGGTTTATCATGGCCGGGGTTTAAGTACAGATATTATTGATGCCAGTTTAAAAGCTTATATTGATGCAGTCAATCAAATGATATATATTAATGAAACCCAGATAAATTCTGAGAAAGTGTAAAGGAGGCAGTTAGATGAGCGAAAAGATACTTGTTTTTGATTCAACTCTCCGTGACGGAGCTCAGGCTGAAGGGATTTCTTTCTCGGTTGAAGATAAAATTAGAGTTATGGAGACACTTGATCGCATGGGTGTTGATTATATAGAAGCAGGGAATCCCGGTTCAAATCCCAAGGATATCGAGTTTTTTAATCGGATTAAAGATGCCAGGTTAAATCATGCTAAGCTGGTGGCTTTTGGCAGTACCAGACGTGGCGGAATCCATGTGGAAGATGATGCTAATCTTGCTGCAATCCTCGATACAAAAACGCCTGCAGTGGCAATTTTCGGGAAAAGCTGGACCTTCCACATTACTGATATCATAAAAACAACATTAGATGAAAATCTTAAAATGATTCAGGATACGATGGCTTATTTAAAAGCGCATGGGAAAGATGTAACCTTTGATGCGGAACACTTTTTCGATGGTTACAAGGCTGATAAAAATTATGCTATTGAAGCGCTTATTGCCGCCCAGGAAGGCGGCGCCGATTGTCTGGCACTATGTGACACTAACGGTGGAACACTGCCTTCAGAGATTTATGAAATCGTAACAGATGTTAAAAGCAAACTGTCGATCCCATTAGGAATCCATTGCCATAATGACAGCGGACTGGCAGTTGCCAACTCACTTATGGCAGTAGAAGCCGGAGTCCGTCAGGTGCAGGGAACATTCCTGGGATATGGTGAACGATCTGGAAATGCAAATCTCTCTTCAATTATTCCTAACTTGCAGCTCAAAATGGGTTATGATTGCTTGTCGGAAGAGGAAATGGAAAAACTGACGACCTCAGCGATTCGGATTGCCGAGATTTCTAATTTCACATTAAGTAATCAAATGCCTTTTGTAGGAAAATCAGCTTTTGCCCACAAAGGTGGAATGCATATTGATGCGGTTATGAAAAATCCTGCCTCATTTGAGCATGTGCCACCGGAATCAGTTGGTAATGAACGGCGGATTTTGATGTCGGAAGTTTCCGGCCGCTCGACTATTATTCAGCTGATTAAGGAAGTGGATCCGACTCTGACCAAAAAATCGGACGAAACAACCCAGGTGATGGATCGAATCAAGGAACTGGAATACCAGGGCTATCAGTTTGAAGGTGCGGAAAGCAGTGTCAAACTATTAATCAGAAAAGAACTGGGTAAGCATAAACCCTATTTTGTTCTTGAAGATTTTAAAACAATTGGTGAAAAGCCGCATTCCAATGAGGGCTTGTGTTCATCAGCGGTGGTAAAAATTAATGTGGATGGCCAGTCAGAAATCAATGCAGCCGAAGGCGACGGACCGGTTAATGCCCTGGATAAGGCTTTGAGAAAGGCTCTGGAAGTATTCTATCCGAGCATTAAAAATGTTCGCCTGACTGACTTTAAAGTCCGTGTCATTGATTCAAAATCGGCGACCGCAGCAAAAGTGCGTGTCTTGATTGAAAGTTCAGACGGCCAGGATATCTGGACCAGTGTGGGTGTTTCAACCGACGTCATTGAGGCCAGTCTGATTGCTCTGATTGATTCCATCGAGTATAAACTGCTTAGCGACGAGGAACAAAACAAGCTTGGTTAGTCCAGGCAGTCAGAAAGAAAAAAAGTGCGAACAGATAATCAATAAGTTCGACTAAAGAAATATTAAAATTGTAGGAGAAAAGTGAATGAATTATAAAATTGCAGTGATTCCTGGAGATGGAATCGGACCGGAAATAGTTGCCGCCAGTATTAAAGTGCTTGACGCTGTGGCAGACAAATTTGATCATACCTTTGATTATACTGAAGTGCTGGCTGGTGGTGCGGCTCTTGATGCTTGTGACACCCCGCTTCCTCAGGAAACTGTGGATATTTGCCTAAACAGCGATGCTGTTTTATTGGGTGCTCTGGGTGGACCAAAATGGGATACTTTACCAGGGGATAAACGCCCGGAAGCTGGTCTTTTAGCTCTAAGAAAAAGTTTAGGTCTTTTTGCCAATCTGCGACCAGCCATCCTTTACGAAGAGTTAAAAGATGCCTGTCCTCTAAAACCGGAAGTTATTGGTGAAGGTTTAGATGTTATGGTTGTTCGAGAACTGACAGGTGGTATCTATTTTGGTGAAAAAGGCCGGGACGGAGAAACTGCAGCTTGGGATATTATGAAATATTCTCGTCCGGAAGTGGAAAGAATTGCCAGAACCGCTTTTACCATTGCCATGAAACGTGGCAAAAAGGTAACTAATGTTGATAAAGCCAATGTTCTGGAAGTTTCCCGTTTCTGGAGATCTATTGTAGAAGAAGTTGCTAAAGACTTCCCGGAAGTTACCCTTAATCATTTATATGTTGATAATGCAGCTATGCAGCTGGTTATTAACCCCAAACAGTTTGATGTTATCGTAACTGGTAATCTGTTTGGTGATATTTTATCTGATGAGGCAAGTATGCTGACCGGATCAATCGGAATGCTGCCTTCAGCTTCTATGTCAGATGGCAAGTTTGGTATGTACGAACCAATCCACGGTTCTGCTCCTGACATTGCTAACCAGAATAAGGCAAACCCGATTGCTACTATCGTATCGGTTGCCATGATGCTGCGCTACTCATTGGATTTAAACGAAGAAGCTGATGCAATTGAAGCAGCTGTTAAAAAGACACTGGCTCAGGGCTATCGAACAGGTGATATCTATTCTCAAGGTATGACGATGGTCAATACTGTTGAGATGGGTCAGAAAATCATCGAAAATTTATAGAATTATAGTATACAATTTAAAGTCAGAAAGGAATTACCATGAAAAGTGATCAGGTCAAAAAAGGTGTTGAAACAACGCCACAACGTTCTTTATTTAAAGCTATGGGTTATATCGATGAAGAGCTTGAACAACCGCTGGTTGGGGTAGTTAATGCATTTAATGAAATCATTCCCGGGCACATTCACTTAAACACTATCACAAAAGCGGTCAAAGAAGGTGTCAGAATGGCTGGCGGTACACCGATCGAATTCCCGGCTATTGGGGTTTGTGACGGCATCGCCATGGGTCATAGCGGCATGAAATATTCATTGGCGTCGCGGGAACTGATTGCGGATTCAATCGAGATTATGGCGACAGCACACTCATTAGACGCTTTAGTGTTTGTTCCTAACTGCGATAAAATTGTTCCTGGTATGTTAATGGCAGCAGCACGCTTAAATATACCGGCCGTATTTGTCAGTGGTGGTCCCATGTTGGCTGGAAAATCAGTTGGGCAGAAAGACAGTGACTTGAATACGGCCTTTGAAGCAGTGGGTGCCTTTAATGCCGGAAAAATTGATGAAGACCAACTCAAAGAGTATGAAGATTCGGTTTGTCCGAGTTGCGGATCTTGCTCAGGGATGTTTACCGCCAATTCTATGAACTGTCTGACTGAAGTTCTGGGACTGGGTTTGCCTGGCAATGGAACTATCCCAGCAGTTTTTGCTGAACGTGTACGTTTAGCTAAGAAAGCTGGGATTCAGGTCATGGAAATGTTCAAGCGCGATATAAAACCCAAAGATATTATGACAGAAGCAAATTTCGTCAATGCCTTGGCTTGCGATATGGCACTGGGTTGTTCGACTAACAGTATCCTGCACTTACCGGCGATAGCAAGTGAAGCTGGCGTAACCATTGATTTACAGGAAGTTAATGCAATCTCTGCTAGAACACCACATTTGTGTAAGCTGGCTCCAGCAGGCGGTCATCATATCGAGGATCTGTACTATGCCGGTGGTATCCAGGCACTGATGAAAATTTTAGCCGATGCAGACCTGATTGACACTTCATTGATGACGGTGACTGGAAAAACCATTGCTGAAAATATAAAATCAGCGGTTAATAAAAATCATGAGGTCATCCACCCAATCGACAATGCTTATGGTAAAACAGGGGGCCTGGCAATTCTGTTTGGCAACCTGGCTCCAGACGGATGTGTGGTCAAACAGGGAGCGGTTGCTCCGGAAATGCTTTCCCATGAAGGGCCAGCTAGAGTATTCAACAGCGAAGAAGAAGCAACAGCAGCGATTCGTGGTGGTAAAATCAATAAGGGTGATGTGATTGTCATTCGTTATGAAGGTCCCAAAGGCGGACCGGGAATGCGGGAAATGCTTTTCCCAACTTCGGCAATCGCCGGTATGGGCCTGGATAAAGACGTGGCATTAATCACTGACGGACGTTTCAGTGGGGCGACCCGTGGAGCATCTATTGGCCATGTTTCTCCGGAAGCGGCTGCTGGTGGACCAATTGCTCTGGTTGAGGAAGGTGACCTGATTGCCATTGATATTCTGGCACGGTCAATTTCTTTAAAAGTCAGTGAGGAAGAACTGGCACAGCGAAAAGAAAACTGGGTTCCTTTAGAACCAAAAATCAAGACCGGTTATCTGGCACGATACGGTAAGTTGGTAACCTCAGCTTCAACTGGAGCAGTTTTCGAAAAATAAGCTAAAGTATTACGATTCGATAAAGCCAGAAATCATCGATGATTCTGGCTTTATTGATATATAAATTTGAAGGGAAGTGAAAAAATGGAAGATAAAAATTTGTTATTGGGATCCGAAATCGTTGTTAAATGTCTGGAAGAACAGGGAATTAAACATGTTTTTTCATTCCCTGGTGGTGCGGTGATTCCTCTCTTTGATGCTTTTTACCGGCTTGATCCTGATATTGCAGAAATTGGCCCTTGCCATGAACAAAATGGCGTACATGCTGCGGACGGTTATGCAAGAACCAGTCATACGGTTGGGGTAGCCATTACCACATCAGGTCCAGGGGCAACGAATGCCATTACCGGAATTGCTAATGCATATCTGGATTCAGTACCGCTGGTTGTTTTTACCGGTCAGGTTGCGACGCCTTTGTTGGGAAAGGATTCATTCCAGGAAATTGATATTACCAGTGTGACCATGCAGATTACCAAACATAATTATCTGGTAACCAGGGTAGAAGAGCTGGCAGATATCATTAGAGAAGCCTTCCAACTGGCACAGTCAGGCCGACCTGGACCTGTTGTAATCGATGTGCCTAAGGATGTATTTTTGACAAAAGCTGAGTATAAACCTCAAGAAATAGAAAGTGTTGGTCTTTCTCACCCTGAAATTTCAGAAGTTTCTATTGAAAAAGCAGTCGAACTGATTAGTCAGGCTCAAAGACCGATTATTTATGCTGGTGGTGGTGTGGTCAGATCGAATACTCACGGTGAACTTCTGGCATTTGTTGAAAAATCTGGAATTCCGACAGCTAATTCGTTAATGGGTTTGGGTGGTATTCCCCGTGATCATCAATTGTCGATGGGCCTGGTTGGGATGCACGGTTCCCAGGAAACAAATCTGGCAGTGATCAAATCAGACCTTTTAATTGCTGTTGGTGCGCGATTTAGTGATCGGGTGACAGGGAATTGCGATGCTTTTGTGCAAAACAAGAAAATTATTCACATTGATATAGATCCAACTGAATTTGCTAAAAATGTCAAAACTGATTTGCCGCTACAGGGAAATATTAAAGATGTCCTGCCTATGTTAACCGAAAAAATCGAAAAAAAATCCTATCCTGAATGGATGGCACAGATTGATACCTGGCGATTACCGGTGCCTGAGGAAAATATCTATACCCCGAAAAATATCTTAAATCAGATGAATATGGCCTATCCAGACAGCTTTGTTGTAACAGAGGTTGGTCAGCATCAGATGTGGACAGGACAGTTTTGGAATGTAAAACGTCCGGGTCAGTTTATTACTTCTGGTGGTCTGGGAACGATGGGCTTTGGTTTAGGCGCAGCAATAGGCGTTCAGCTGGCTAATCCTGAAGATGATGTTCTGCTGATTGCCGGTGATGGCAGTTTTAGAATGAATTGCCAGGAGCTGATTACTGTCAGAAAATACAATCTGCCTCTTAAGATATTTGTCTTTGATAATGAGACTTTAGGGATGGTCAGACAGTGGCAGAAGCTGTTTAGCGAAAAACGATATGCCCAGACTGATATTGCTCAGTGTACGGATTATATTAAATTAGCGGAAGCCAGCGGGATTCCAGGCTTTTTAGTAACGGATCTGAAGGAACTTGAATCAGTTCTTAAAGAAGTTAAAAAAATTGAAGGACCGGTGCTGGTTCAGGTTAAAATTTCTAATGAAGAAGGCGTATATCCTATTGTACCAGCCGGATGCGCCATCGATGAAATCTATTATGAATAATTAAATTAAAATCTGAAGTCCTCGGTATAGGAAAACCCTGTATCAAGCGGCTTCATTTTTTTGACGCAAAAATGTTACTCCAGGACTTTTTGTTGACCTTAAACGTACTAGAAGGCTATAATAAAATCAGTGAAAAGGGGAGGTGCTGAGTGAAAGATGCAAAACAAAGCCTGATTCTGACAATAACAGTTGCAGTTCTAGGGGCGGTTATTGGAGGGATTACCTGGTTTGTATTAACAGTAATGAATAGCGGGATAGATTTTGTCTGGAAATATTTACCCGGCCAGCTGGACTTTTCAATATATCCCATCATGGTTTGTGGTCTCGGCGGCTTGCTCATCGGGCTGTGTACGAAAAAGTTTGGTCCTTACCCATATGAGATGGCAGAAGTCCTGCAGGAAGTTAAAAAAGGGGAGAAAATTCCTTATAATAATCTTCATGTTGTGGCTATGGCGGCCCTTTTACCGCTTATTTTTGGCGGCAGTCTGGGACCGGAGGCCGGGCTTACCGGTATGATAGCAGGACTTTGTTTCTGGTTTTCAGACCGTTTTAAAGCAACGATTAAAGAAGTGGAGCTGATTCCTGAAATTGGAATCGCGGCGACTGTTGGGGCTATATTTGGATCCCCATTATTTGGTTTTATGAATGATATTGAAACCGAGAATGAAAAAACCTTTCTGCCTAAAAACAGTAAAACATTTTTATATTTAGTGGCGATTTTTTGTGGTTTAGGGATTCTGGTGTTTTTGAACACATTAACTGGCAGAGAAATGGGGTGGGGAAAATTTCCGGATATTTCTGAAATCAACATGAAAAGCTGGTTGATTGCCCTTCCGTTAGCGCTCATCGGGGTAGGTGCAGGACTGTTTGAAAACATAATGGAAAAAGGAATTAAAAAAATGTCCAAGCCTTTTGACCAGCTGATTATTACTAAAGCAATTATTGGTGGTGTGGTGCTGGGGGCCTTTGGAATATTTTTGCCATACGTTATGTTCTCAGGAGAACACCAAATGAAAGAAATTATGGAAATCTGGCAAACAATGGGATCGCTTACCTTACTTTTGACTGGTATCTTCAAGCTTATGGTAGGTGTAATCTGTAAGGAATTAGGCTGGCGGGGCGGAAAGATTTTCCCGACAATTTTTTCCGGCGTCTGTATCGGTTATGCCCTGGCACCTTTTCTGCCCGTTGATCCGGTCTTTTCTGTGGCCATTGTCACGTCAGCTTTAACCGGTTTTATCTTAAAAAAACCGATTGCAGTTGTTCTTTTGCTGTTGATCATTTTCCCGATTGACGGGATTATTCCTGTGACTTTAGGAGCCGTTGTCGGAGGTGCTTTTCCCAAGCTATTTGGGCCGAAGAATGAATAGATGGTATAAAAAAAGATGCAATAAGCATCTTTTTTTATTGGAAAGACGGAGTAAGAACTTCAACAATGGTGATATTAAGAGTCGAATTATTACTTAAATCAACTTCGTATGGCTTGACATCCTGACGGCCGTGTTTAAAAACACGAATCATTGGACGCATACAGAAATTAGAATAATTTTTAACAACCATACCGATATGATCGTTGCTGAGACGAACGTAGGTACCAATCGGATAGGGGGCAATTTTAGTGATAAACAACTCGACCAGCTCCGGGTCAAAAGCCGAGTGCGTTGATCCCATCAGAAATTCCACCACCTCTGAGGGTACAATTCCTTTACGGTAGGGGCGGTCTGAGGTCATGGCATCATAAACATCGGCGATCGAAATAATTCGTCCGTAAAGAGAAATTTCTTCACCTTTGAGATTATTTGGATAGCCGCCACCTTCAAATTTTTCATGATGGTGGAGGATGGCGGTTTTTGAAGCATCGCTGATATTAAAGCGTTTGGAAATATAATCATAACCGGATGAAGAGTGCTTCTTCATTTCAGTAAACTCCTGCTCATTCAGGCTTCCAGGCTTGCATAGAATATCCTGGGAGACGAAAATTTTTCCGATATCATGAAGAATAGCGCCAACTCCGAGGTCACACAGTTCTTGCCTCCTTAGTCCCAGAGAAACGCCCAGGACGATTGATAAGACAGCAACATTGACCGAATGATAATAGGTGTAATCGTCAAAAACTTTAAGATCGATCATATTAATCATCATATTCTGGTTGTTGAGGATTTCGTCGACGATGGAAGTGACCTGACTTTCAACCTGTCTGATTTGCTCTGGTGATAGTTCTCCACCAAGTTCGGAACGGATAAAAACATCTTTGATACATTTGACAGATTGGGCTCGTACGCGGTCATCTATGATATTACTGATATAAAGATCTTTTGATAAATCATCCTCAATATATATACCATTGTAATTAAGTTTTTTTATTCGTTTTATATAATCTTCAGTAAGCGTCACATCACGTGATAATATCAGCTCACCATTGTTTCCCCAAAGGCTGTTACTCAGTACCATGCCTTCACGGAGGCAAAATGTTGGTACATATCTCATAGGATCCTCCAGTAGTGTATATGCTCGTAGTTCATTGCAGTTTATGCAGAAAATTAAAAATAGGTTTACTTATTATTTATATCAGAAATTTGAATTTTTGGCAATAACTTTGCTAAAATCAGGACATTTATTTTTCAATAATTGAGTTTAATTAAGGATTCTAATTAAATGAAATAAATTCTTTAATTAATGGATTGGAATCATTCGTTAAATCAGCAGGCATTCCCGAGAAAAGGATCTTTCCCTGGTGGATAAATGTCAGCGTATCGCAGATACGAAATGCCTGGCTGAGGTTATGGGTAATGATTAGTGTGTTAAGGTCAGGATGTTCCTTTCTTTTTATCAGTGCAGCTTCAATTATCTGAATACTCTGGGGATCGATGCTGGCGGTGGGTTCGTCGAGCAGCAATAATCTGGGAGAAAAGGAAAGTGCTCTGGCCAATGCCGTTTTTTGAGCTTCTCCACCAGAGAGTTTTTTTGCATTCTGATCACGGATGTCTTCGAGCTTGAAGGCAGATAGCTGTTCAGCCACGATACGCTCCTGGTCAGTTTTACCATAATGGCGTAATTTTAAAGGAAAAGCAATATTTTTTTCAACCGATTTCGACAGAAGAAAAGCTTGTTGGCTGGCATAAGTCAGCAACTGGCTGAGGCTTTCATCAAGTGGCGCATCATCGTATAAAATTTCGCCTGCTGTAGATCCTGTCAAACCGGCAATAATCCGCATTAAGGTACTTTTACCTGAACCGTTGGGACCGATTATACCATTGATTTGACCGGCCTTAAAAAACAGGTTTTTCTCTTGAATATCCAGAACCGTCTTTGGGCCATAGTTTTTCTTGAGCTGATTAATTCTTAAGTTCATCCAGATCTCCGATCACAAATTTATAGAGAATTGAATTGGTGATAAATGAAATTGACATCAAAATGAGTCCCATGGCGATGGATAAGCTGTACTCACCCATGTTGTTATTCATGGCAATAAAGGTAGTCATAACTCGGGTATAGCCCTTAATATTACCACCCACAATCATCACAGCGCCCACTTCTGAGATTGCTCTGCCAAATCCTGTTACCAGTGCGATCATGATGGTTGTCCGCAGTTCAGAGATTATCAGCAGCAGCAGGGTCAAGCCTTTAGCACCCAAAGTTTTACCTGTTTCCACAATCTCCTGCCCGTTACTGGTTGCATAGTTGAAAATGACGCCTGTTATGATTGGCGTAACCAGAAAGGTTTGGGCAATTATCATGGCAGTTGCGGTATACATGAGTTTATATTGACCAAATGGTCCTGAACGGGCTAACATTAGAGCGGTGAATAAACCAATAATAACTGGCGGAAAAGACATAAAAGTGTAAAGCATTCGGGAAACCCATTTCTTACCTCTGAACTGGTGGATGCCCAGAAAAACACCTGAGGGAACACCAATCACTGTGCTGATGGCTGTGGAAGTAAAAGATACGAATAATGACAAAGAGACGATCTGGTAAATTTCCGGATCGAGAGATATAATGAGTTGTATGGCTTCTTTAAAACCGTCAAGTATATAATCCATTTTTATGACTCCAATATCTGGAAGATGGTATTTATACTATCAAAAAGCCAGCTAAATCAGCTGACTTTTTAATAGTATATTTCAGATTCTCGAGGGATCTGATGCTACATTTATTTATTCACCAGCGTTAGGTGTGAATAAAGGATCGCCGGCAATTGTATACTCGCCAATTAATGTTTGAGTTTCAGCTGAAAGAATCCAGTCAATAAAAGACTGAGCACCATCTGCATTAATCTGTTCATTGATCTCAGGATTAACAGCAATAACACCATACTGGTTAAAGAGTAAAGGATCGCCTTCACATACTACATCAAGGTCAATTGTGTCTTTCATGTTAATATAAGTTGCTCGGTCAGAAAGGGTATATCCCAGCATTTCATTGGCTACTGTGATGGTATCCCCCATGCCTGATCCAGTTCTGACATACCAGTCACCATCAGGAGTAATACCTGCAGCTTCCCAAATGGCCAACTCTTTTGAGTTAGTACCGGATTTGTCATCACGAGATACAAAAGTAGCTGGAGTTGTAGAAATCTGTGTAAAAGCAGCAACAACATCATCGGCGGCTGAGGTCATAACCATAGCTGGATCAGTTGTTGGTCCCAGTACGACAAAGTCGTTGTACATTACATCGAACCGTTCAAGGCCGTAACCATCAGCGACAAACTGTTCTTCCTGTGATTTGGCATGAACAAGCAGCACATCGGCTTCACCGTTTTGTCCCATTTCCAGGGCTTTACCAGTACCGACAGCAACAACTTTTACAGCAATGCCAGTCTGGGCTTCAAAATCTGGAATGATAACATCAAGCAAACCACTGTCCTGGGTACTGGTCGTTGTAGCCAGAATAATTTCACCATTTGAGCCGGCTTCGAGAGGCTCATCACTTGCTGTGTCAGTGCTGCTGCAGGCAGTAAAACTTAAAACAGTCAGAATACTTAATAACAATACTCCTAGTTTAACCGAAAATCTTTTCTTTTTCATTTCTTCCTCCTAAAATATATAATACAGGTATCCCTGTTTTCAGGGCAATAAAAAACGACTGAAATCAGTCGTGCAGAATAAAAACCATCCTCTACACACTGGAAAGCGCAACCGTTTCCAGTTGCACTCTATCGACTTGAAAACCATAGATAACCTTTAGGCCTGCAAGTTCGGATTGCTTCTTGCTAGCTAGTGTAACAAAAAACCTGATGTCAGTCAATATAAACATAAGTGAACAAGAATCTATTAATGATTTTAAAGTCTACGAGAATATAAAAATAAAAGGGTTATGATCAGGAGATTCTGGAGATGACAAAAAATCATCAGTGCTAGTAAGGCAGACGTGTTGACAGTGTACATAGTGAGTGATACTATGATGAAAATAGTAAAGTTGGGGAAAAACATGAAAATGATAAAAGTATGCATCGGCAGCTCCTGTCATGTCAGAGGATCTTATCAGGTGGTGCAGATTTTTAAACGTTTACTTAAAGATAAAAATCTTCAAGAAGATTTTGTACTGGAAGGCTCATTTTGTATGGGACATTGTCAGGATGGGGTGTCAGTGGAATGCGAAGGGAACTTTTACTCGGTAACAGAGGACACGGCAGAGTTTATATTCACTCAGATAACAGGAGAAAAGTAATTGGGAATTATTGATTTTTCTAAGGATAAGTGCCGGAATTGCTATAAATGCATCAAGGTTTGTCCGGTAAAAGCCATAAAACTAATGGATAAGCATGCCCAGATCGTTTCTGATAAGTGTATTGGCTGTGGCGACTGTATAAAGATATGTCCACAGAATGCTAAGGAAATTCAAAGTGATCTTAACCTGGTCAAAGAGTGGTTGGGCAATGTACAGATAGCAGTTAGTCTGGCAGGTGTTTTTCCGGCTACGGCTGACCTGCCTCATCCCCGACAGTATTTGGGGGCTTTACGAAAATTGGGCTTTACCGTTATCGAAGAGATGTCTGTGGCTATCGATGAGCTTGCCCGCGAAATTGAGCTTGAATTTAACAGCGATAGGCAATTTGTGATTAACTCTTCCTGCTCGGCCATTAATAATTTGATTGAAAAGTATTACCCTGATTATATTGGTTACCTCAGCAAGGCTGTTTCACCAATGGTAGCCCATGGAAAAATGCTAAAGAGCCGATATCCTGAGTATAAAATTGTTGTGATAGGGCCCTGCCTGGCAGCAAAAAACGAAATTGCAGAGCCGCAGGTTGAGAATATAATCGATGCTGTTTTAACTTTTGATGATTTAAGACAATGGTTAAGTGATGAAGGGATTAACCCGCAAGAAAGCGAGTTGGAAGAATTTGATGCTTTTGACGGCAATCAGTATGAAAGTTGGCCAATGGCATTTGGATTAACCGATAATGATACGAAAAAATTCACGACTGATCGAAAAATTATCCGCATCGAAGGAGTCGAAAACTGTATGGCTTTTTTTGCGGATATTGGAAAGCTCAAGAAAAATTATTGGATCCAGATGCGGACTTGTGAAGAGGGATGCATGAATGGTCCGGGAAATATTCTGACCAGGCTGACCAAATATGAAAAAATTGAAATGATTAATACTTATCTGGATCTAAACGCTGATAAAAAAATTAAGATCGGTATACCGGGTCTTGATTTTAAAAGAGAATTCACTGAGAATCCGGTCAGGCAGCTAGAAAAGATACCCGAAAAGGATCTGGAAGAGATTTTAATTCAAATGGGCAAATTTTCGCCTAAAGATGAACTCAATTGCGGGATATGCGGTTATGATTCCTGTCGGGATAAAGCCCGGGCTGTTTACTGGAATATGGCAGAAGTAGAAATGTGTCTGCCCCTGATTACAAATAAAAATGAGGCTATATCAAATTTGATCATTACAACGACACCGAATGCCATTGTGGTACTGGATAAAAAGTTTAGGGTTATCGAATTTAATGATGCAGCAGAACGCTTATTTAACATTAAACGGGAAGAAATCTTCCATTACAGGTTCATGGATATTTTGGATTACAATCCCTTCAAAAAGCTGAAATTTTCTAATGACAACAATTACACTGGCAAGGGGACTTACGAACGGGAAAACCGCGTTTTTATGGAAATTCTGACTTTTATTCCTGCTCAACAGCTATATATGGGGATTTTTATCGATGTGACAAAACAGGAACGGCAGGAAAAAGCGCTTCTTAAAATGCAGGAAGAAACCCTGAGTATGGCTCAGAAGGTGATCGATAAACAAATGCGGGTGGCTCATGAAATAGCGGGTTTATTGGGAGAAACCACAGCAGAAACCAAGGTCACTTTAACCAAGCTGCAAAAAGTGGTCAGAAATAGAGAGGAAGATATCTGATGCCATTATTTATGGATATTGCCACTGATTCGGTTAATAAAGTCAATGAAGAGTTGTGCGGGGACAATGTAGAAATTAGGATAAATGATGAAAGTAACATAGTTGTGCTGTCTGATGGGCTGGGAAGTGGTGTTAAAGCCAATATCCTGTCCACATTGACTTCGACCATTGCGGCAACCATGCTTGAAGAGAAAATGAGTCTTCAGGATGTTTTAGAAACACTTGAAGCGACCCTGCCGGAATGCCAGGTTAGAAGATTGGCCTATTCGACCTTTACCATTGTTCAGATCTTTCGCAATCAGATGGTCTACATTGTTGAATTTGATAATCCGCCTCTGGTTTTTATTCGTGATGGTGAAGTCCTGGATTTAAGAAGACGAAAAATTGAATTTCAGGAAAAGTCCATTTACGAATCAATGATCATTATCGAAAAAGGAGATGTAATGGCCTTTTTTAGTGATGGGGTGATTCATGCCGGGATTGGTAATTGTCTCAATTTTGGCTGGGAGTGGGAGGAAGCTGCAGATTATATTTTGGCCCGTACCTATGAAAACAAGCGGGCTAAAGAGATTTCCATGGCACTCATTGATACCTGTTTTCAGTTATATGGAGAAAAACCCGGAGATGATACGACGGTTGCTGTGATTAGAGCAGAGGAACACAAGTACCTTACTTTATTCACCGGTCCGCCCCTTGACCGGTCAAAAGATGCAGAGATAAAAAAAATGCTGGAATATGGAAGAGGTAAAAAAATTATCTGTGGCGGTACTGCCGGCAATATGATGGCCAGAGAATTTGGTGAAGAAATAAAGATCGATCTTTCAACCATGTCGGAAAAACTGCCTCCGGTTGGGAGGATGGAAAGCATTGATTTAGTGACAGAAGGTGTTCTGACTATTCAGGAAACGGTAAAATTGATTGAAAGCTATTTAAATAACCAGGTTAGCAGTGAAATTTTTAAAGAAAAAAATGCGGCATCGATTTTGGCGAATTACCTGATTAATGAATGTACAAACATCGATGTTATAATGGGGAACTCGATCAATCCTGCGCACCAGAACGCTGATTTCCCGGAAGAATTAAGTTGTAAATGGCGAATCACCCAAAAACTAATTGCTTTGCTGGAAGTTTTTAATAAGGGTATCAACATTATATATCTGTAAATAGATTTATAGTTAAGAACAGCTCAGTTTTGCTTTTAAAACAAAAGAACCGATAGTTGAAGTACAAAAAAGAAAAAGAACCACCAGCAAGAGGTGATTCCTTTTCTTCATAATATACTTTTGAGGAGAAAAGCTATATTCATTTTATACCCTGAATCTGAAGGATAAACACGAATAAAATAAATTAAGAAATATTTAATTATTATTGATATAGATTAATTAAATAAGAATTAAAATCAATAGCAATTATTTCGTTCCAAACAATCGGTCTCCAGCATCGCCAAGTCCAGGGACGATATAAGCATGGTCATTGAGTTTTTCATCGATTGCAGCACAGAAAATGGGAATATCGGGATAGGCGGAGGTTAAAGCATTAATTCCCTCCGGGCAGGCGAGAATGTGTACAACCTTGATGTTTTTACAACCAGCTTCTTTTAAAAGGTGAATGGTATGGATAACTGAGACACCAGTAGCAAGCATGGGATCGACGATTATGGCTTCACGTTCGGAAATATCACTTGGCAGCTTTTTATAGTATTCTACAGCTTCAAGCGTTTCTGGATCCCGGTAAAGACCAATATGACCAATTTTTGCTTTGGGAATAATATTGGTAAAGCCTTCAACCATACCCAGGCCAGCACGGAGAATGGGGACAATGACGACATCTTTTTCAGCCAGTACCTGTTTAGTTGTTTTAGCTACGGGAGTTTCGATTTCGATATCCTTTAACGGGAAATGTTTGGTGACCTCCCAGGCCATTAAACTTGACAGTTCTTTAACCAGTTCTCTGAATTCTCTGGATGGGGTTTCCTTTTTTCGAAGGTGGGTTAGTTTGTGTGTGACCAGAGGGTGGTCTACAATGGTTACATTTTCCATGATTAGCTCCTTTTTCTTTTTTCAGAATTAATGATACGATATATTTAAGAATATTACTAGATTTTTTTAAGATTTTCATAAAGTCAGTTTACAAGTTCGATTTAATGTGGAATAATAATGGAAAGAATTTTAAGTGAGGTAAAATAATGCAAAAAGAAATTCGCTT
Organism: Eubacteriaceae bacterium ES3; assembly: GCA_030586155.1. NCBI lineage: Bacteria > Bacillati > Bacillota > Clostridia > Eubacteriales > Eubacteriaceae > Eubacteriaceae bacterium ES3. Next base: position 1,054,219 of record CP130741.1, read on the forward strand.
ATATATTTGGACACATTGTCCTTATTGCCGCGGTGCTAAAAAACTGCTGGATGAGAAAAATCTGGACTATAATGTAATTGATATTTTTCAGGATAATGTCATGCGCAAAAACCTGGAGAAGCAGACTGGTCACTATACGGTTCCCTTTATATTTATTGGGGACAAGTTTATTGGCGGATATTCGGAAATGAAAGCATTAGATGAAAGCGGGCAGCTCGACGAGATGCTTAAATAAGGAGGAGTTATGGCAAATATTACTTTTGATATTGTAGAGGAGATTGGGGTATTAAGTGAACTTCCCAGCGGATGGCAAAAAGAGCTGAATCTGGTGAGCTGGAACGAAAGGGATCCTAAATATGATCTTAGAGACTGGAATGCAGATCATGATAAAATGCGAAAAGGGATTACTTTGACAGTTGACGAACTGGTTCAGCTTCGGGAGATATTAAATGGTATGGACCTGTAAACAAAAATGTTTCTTCAATAAATAGTCATATTGAAGAAACATTTTTTATTTGTCGTAATTATTTTTTTAAGGGCTGAGCACAGTCGGCTGAACCGCTGCCAAGAAGCATTTCCAAACCATGATCCAGGGAGGGAAGGATTGCCTCAAGGTTTTCTTTAACGGCTTTTGGACTGCCAGGGAGATTGATAATCAGGGTTTTATTGCGAATTCCGGCGGCACTGCGGCTGAGCATGGCCTTGGGAGTAATCTGCAGGCTGTAATAGCGCATTGCTTCGGGGATTCCAGGCGTTAGGCGGTCACAAACCTCAATGGTCGCTTCTGGGGTTTGATCTCTGGGGGAAAACCCAGTCCCTCCGGTTGTCAGGATCAGATCCAGTTTTTCCTGATCGGCCCACTCAATCAGTTTACTTTTTATCGTTTCCCGATCATCCGGTAGAATTTCAGCTTGCACAATTTCATAAAGATTTGTGGCAGCAAGCATAGTCGCGATTTGGGGACCGCTTTTATCTTCACGTTGACCTTGAGACCCTTTATCACTGAGGGTCAAAATTCCTGTTCGATACATAATTTCTCCTTAGATATTAAATTTAAAGATTTCATTGGATAACAGATCAATATACAAAAGCTGATTCCTGAGTAAATCTTCTTTATCGGTGATGACTTTTAAGGCTTCAGAAACTTGAATGGAAGCAGCCAGGGCCGGTGTGAAGGAAGGGTTTCCCATAGATTTTGAATCGTAATCTTTTTCTTCGGAATAGAGCCGTGAGAGGGTGTTATCTTCAGGAAAAACTGTTGTTATCTGGGCAAACCAGCCGCCGATTGCCCCATGAATAAGGGGAATTCCCTTATTTTTACAGAGATCCTGTAAAATGAGCCGGGCTTTGACATTATCAAGTGCATCGATTACAATATTAGCATCGTCAATAAGCTGGGCGCCATTTTCTGCAGTTAAGAATTCTTTATAGTGACAAGTGTTAACATCTTTATTAATAAGTTTAACCCGCAGCGCTGAGGCCTTGGCTTTGGATGTACCCAGGTTTTTCTGGGTGGAATTCAGTTGCCTGTTCAGGTTTGATTCTTCAAAAACATCGCCATCGATTAAAATAAGAGAACCGATACCAATACGTGTCAGCATTTCGATAATGTATCCGCCTAAACCGCCGCAACCGACGACACAGACTTTGGTCTGGCGAATTTTTTCAAAATCATTTTCAGTAAATGCCGGGAAATTTCGCTCATAGCGTGACATGACAGTCACCTCCTTGTTGGGAAACATGACGTTTATAAGTTAAACTTGTTTAATAATTATATCAATTTTTAAAGATTATTAAAAGACCTAAAATAGTCGGGTTAAGAATTAAACTAAAATAATTTTGCAGGGCCTGGAGAAAAAGTGTGATTTAATCCAAGTGCCGGTTAATAAAATGAAGAATGACTTTAAGTGCTAATAATTTTTTGCAAGCAGCTTGATAGGAAGTCAGGGAGAAATAATGGAATTATTAAAAGTAAAATCAGTGGATGAAATGAAAGAAATTATGAAAATAAAATTCGAAGGGATAGAGCCAGAGTCAGAAACGGTAAATCTGCAGGAGTGTCTAAACCGGTATCTGTTTAATGATCTGGTAGCAGACCTGAATGTCCCCCATTTTAACCGCTCAGTGGTAGACGGTTATGCGGTTAAATTAGAAGATGTTCAGGGAGCAAGTGAATCTATTCCCGGCTTTCTAAAAATTATTGGTTGTGCTCAGATGGGAAAAGAAACCAAACTCTGCTTAAATCAGGGCCAGACAGTATATGTGCCGACCGGCGGGATGGTTCCAGATAAAACGGATGCTATGGTTATGATTGAATATACGGAGAAAATGGGAGATTCGGATCTGGCCGTTTACTCCAGTGCCGGCCTTAATGAAAATATGATGCTGGTTGGAGATGATATAAAAAAAGGCCAGGTGGTTCTTAAAAAAGGTCATCGCCTGAGACCCCAGGATATCGGGGCCTTATCAGCGATCGGATATACTCAAATTCAAGTATTTAAAAGACCTAAAATTGGGATTATTTCGACCGGTGATGAGGTTATCAGACCGGGGCAGATGCCCAGTCCAGGAGAAATTATTGATATCAATACGCCGGCATTAAGTGCTTTGGCAATCAGCCGCGGTTTTGAGGTTGTAAAAACTGATTATGTTCATGATTCATTTGCAGCAATTAGTGAAAAGTTAAAGGAATTTATTGATAATTGTGATGTCGTCGTTCTTTCAGGTGGAAGCTCTATGGGAGAAAAAGATTATACAGTCAAGGTTATTGATGAATTGGGTGAAGTCTTTCTTCATGGCCTGGCAGTAAAGCCGGGAAAACCGACTATCCTGGGAAAAGTTGAAGGTAAGCCTGTCGTTGGTCTGCCGGGACAACCGGCGGCAGCGATTATGGTTTTTACAATGATCAGTGATTATCTAAATGATTTATTTTACGGGACGACAGCAGGTGATTTGAAAAAAGTGACTGGACGCTTAATGGAAAACATTCATGCAGCACCGGGCAGACGGACATTTCAAACCGTTAAAATCATCAAAAATGACGGACAGATCGAGGTATGGCCGACATATGGAAAATCAGGAATGATCACCCTGCTTTCAGATTCTCACGGCTATCTTGATATCGCCGAGGACACTGAAGGCCTAAACGCTGGGGAGTCGGTACAGGTCAATCTGTTCTGATTAGGAGGAAACGATGAATACAGAAAATCAGTCAAAAAAAAATGAACGTAATCTCTATCTTAAAAATGAATCATTAGAAGGGGCAATTGCCCTCTTTATGGATGCCTTTGAAAAAAACGAATGTTACATCAGCACTGAGAAAGTAGCGGTAACAGAATCTTTGAATCTGGTCACAGCTCAGCCAGTTTTTGCCAAGATTTCATCACCTTATTATAATGCTTCGGCAATGGACGGTATTACTGTTAATGCCCTGGAGATGAAGGGAATAGATGAACGTCATCCCAAAACGCTGGTAAAAGGCCAGGACTTTAATTTTGTGGATACCGGGGATGTGATTAAAGACCCCTTTAATGCCGTAGTGATGATCGAGGATGTTCGGGTTGACAGTGAAGAAGAAGTGACAATTAACAATCCGGTGGCAATCTGGCAGCACGTTAGACCGATTGGTGAAGATATCGTGGCCGGTGAACTGATTGTCCCAGCCTATTCAAAAATTCGGGCAATCGACTTGGGTGCACTTTTGGCTGGCGGAATTACCGAAATAGAAGTGCTTAAAAAACCCAAAGTGGGGATTATTCCCACGGGGACAGAACTGGTTGACGCCGGGGCCCAAATGAGTGAAGGCAAGATCATTGATTCCAATACTCATATGTTTGCCGGGCTTGTCAATGAATATGGTGGCGTGGCCCACCGTTACGAACCGGTTAAGGATCAGTATGATTTAATTAAAGAAAGAATTATTCAGGCTGTTTCAGAAAATGATATGGTTCTGATTTCGGCCGGATCTTCGGCTGGAACTGAAGACTACACCCGCAAACTGATGGACGAACTGGGCCTTGTTCTGGTTCATGGGGTTGCCATCAAACCTGGCAAGCCGGCTGTCCTGGGCTTTATTCAGGGAAAACCGGTGATTGGAATTCCCGGCTATCCGGTCTCTGCTTACTTTGTTTTTGAGAACTTTGTCAAGCCCTGTTTAATGGCTTTTACCAGACAACTGGTTACAGAGGGGGAAAAGATCAAAGCAGTCCTTTCAAAACGGGTTATGTCGACGCTTAAATATCTGGAGTTTGTCCGAATGAAATGCGGCCGGGTTAACGATAAAATTATTGCAATTCCTTTGGATAGGGGGGCCGGTGTTACTATGTCGCTGGTCAATGCCGATGGTGTATTGAAAATACCTAAGAATGTCGAAGGGTATGAAGCCGGTGAAGAAGTCGAACTGGTGCTGATGCGTTCAGCTGAAGAGATTTCAAGGACCCTGGTTTCCATCGGCAGTCACGATGTGTTAATGGATTTAATTTCTGATATTATCCATCAACAAAAGGGCATGGTGAGCCTGTCTTCTGCCCATGTTGGCAGTCTTGGTGGAATTATGGCGTTAAAAAAGGGTGAATGCCATCTGGCGCCCATTCATCTTTTAGATGAAGAAAGTGGGGTTTACAACTTACCTTATTTAAAGCGTTACCTGAGTGAGAAGGAACTGGTCCTGATAAAAGGAGTTAAAAGAACCCAAGGATTAATCGTACCTAAAGGAAACCCGAAAAATATAAAATTGATTGGGGATCTGGCTGGGACTGGAATTTCTTTTGTCAATCGGCAGCGGGGGTCTGGAACCCGGGTTTTATTTGACTATCTGCTCAAACAGGAAGGGATCGAGTCGACTGAAATATTAGGCTATTCACGTGAAATGAACACCCATATGATGGTGGCTTCGGCAGTTAAATCTGGAAGCAGTGATGTGGGGATAGGGGTTTTATCGGCAGCAAATATGATGGGCCTGGATTTTATTCCGATTGGCGATGAAGAATATGATTTTGCAATGTTAAAAGCTAATTTAACTGATTCGAGAGTCGAACAATTTATTGAAGTTTTAAAATCCCAGGCTTTTTCCCAGGCTCTGGAACAATTAGGGGGCTATCGACTGGAAACCCCCGGCCAAATCATCATGGTTTAAGAAAGCAGGACAATATGAAGGACCACTATGGACGAAGAATAAATTATATGCGTATTTCGGTTACCGATCTGTGTAACCTAAGATGTGTTTACTGTATGCCGGAAGAAGGGGTGGTTAAACATCCTCATCACACTAATATGTCTTTTGAAGATATTCTTTCATTAATCAAAGCCGGGACAAAAATGGGAATCGATAAAATCCGTCTGACAGGTGGGGAACCCTTGGTTAGAAAAGGGATTGTCGAACTGGTTAGGGCCATAGGTGAAATTGAAGGAATCAAAGATTTGACAATGACGACTAACGGGATTTTACTTCCTAAGTACGCGAAGGATCTTAAAAAAGCCGGTTTAAATCGGGTGAATATCAGTCTGGATACATTTGATGAAGAAAAATATCATCAAATTACCCGACGGGGGCAATTAAATGAAGTAATGGCTGGGATTGATGCGGCAATGAAAGCCGGTATGAGTCCAATCAAAATTAATACCGTTCTGATTAAAGGATTTAATGATGATGAAATCAGTAAATTTGTTAACTTCACTATCGATCACCCGGTTGATGTGCGCTTTATTGAATTAATGCCGCTAGGCGATTCCAGTGATTATGCGCAAAATCAGTACCTGTCAAACGTTGAAGTTTTAAAAGAAGTGCCTGAACTGGTCGCGGTTTTGGAGCCGGATAAAACTGGTCCTGCTGAATATTATCAGTTGCCGGGCGCGCAGGGACGGGTAGGCCTGATTAATCCAATCAGCAAACATTTTTGCAGTAATTGCAATCGCATCAGAGTGACCACAGATGGGAAAATTAAACCCTGTCTGCATTCGGATTATGAAATTGATATTTTAAAACTGAAAAAAGAGGGTTTAACCTACTTAGAAATTCTTGAACAGGCGATTGGTGCTAAACCCGAACGTCATTTACTTGAAGATAATGAAAAGCAGATGATTCGAAATATGAATGAAATTGGAGGATAAGATGAGCGAAAAAATACAGGAGTTTACCCATTTTAATGAAGCTGGCAGGGGAAAGATGGTTGATGTTTCTGAAAAAAAAGAAAGTCACCGTGTAGCTACAGCTAGGGGTTCCATTTCAATGAACAAAGAAACCTTTGAAAAAGTTGTTGCCGGAACGATGAAAAAGGGAGATGTTTTAGGCGTCGCTCAAGTGGCAGGGATAATGGCTGTTAAGCGAACGGCTGATCTGATTCCCATGTGTCATAATATCTTTATATCCGGCAGTGATATCAATTTTGAAATGGACGAAAAGAATTCTAAAATTAATATAATAGCGACGGTAAAAAATACCGGTCAGACCGGGGTTGAAATAGAAGCTTTAACGGCTGTTTCGGTAACGGCCTTGACTATTTATGATATGTGCAAGGCGATAGATAAAGAAATGGTCATTGAAGAGATTTATCTGGAAGAGAAAACCGGCGGTAAATCCGGCCGATTTGTCCACGAAAGAAAGCAGGAAAAGAAATGACAGGAAAAGTAATTGCCATTAATATCAGTGAGAAAAAAGGCGAAATGAAAAAGCCCATCGATGAAGGGGTTTTTGTGGTTAATCATGGGATTGAGGGCGATGCCCATGCTGGTGACTGGCATCGACAGGTAAGCCTGTTGGCCCAAGAGAGTATCGATAAAATGATAGCCCTTGGTGCAGACGGTCTGGTTCCGGGAAATTTCGCCGAGAATATTACCACTGAAGGAATTTGTCTGTACGAATTACCAGTTGGCACAAAACTAAAAATTGGTCAGACACTGCAGGAAGTGACTCAGATCGGCAAGAAATGTCATTCAGGTTGTGAAATCTCAAAAAAAGTTGGGGACTGCGTCATGCCCAGAGAGGGGATTTTTACAGTAGTCCTTGAAGGCGGTATTATTAAGCCTGGCGACACGATTGAAATATTGTCATAAAATTTTGCTCCCTTAGAGGAGCTTTTTATTTATCGTTAAAGTTTATCGATAGTGGAAAAAAATAGGAAAAAATTGACTCCTGCGACTTGTATTATTGGAATTTAGTGTTACAATAGTAGATGTTATAGCCGTACAGGTGTCTTTTGTAGGAGGACAGAATGGAACAGTTTTTAAATAACATGGCAGGTGCAGCCTGGACAATTATCCCCATCCTAGGTATATTTTTTCTGATGTCAGGGATAATGTTTGTCTTTTATTTTCGGATGAAAATGGATGAATGGACGCTTTATCTAAAAAGTATTGCTGCATCTCTGGAAAAACTATCAAATCGGCGAAATGACTATTATGATCATAATGGAGGAAGAGATGTATTTTGAAAAATTGAAACAGGAAGATCCTGAAATTTATCAACTAATGGAAAAAGAACTCAAACGGCAACAGGATCACCTGGAGCTAATTGCATCTGAAAATTTCGTTTCGGAAGCGGTGATGTCTACCATGGGGAGTCATCTGACAAACAAATATGCGGAAGGTACGCCTGGACATCGTTTCTATGGTGGTTGCGTCCATGTGGATGAGATCGAAAGAATTGCCATTGACCGGGCCAAGAAGATTTTTGGTGCCGAGCATGCCAATGTTCAGCCGCACTCTGGTGCTCAGGCCAATTCAGCGGTTTATATCGCCATGCTCGAGCCAGGTGATACAGTATTGGGAATGCGTCTTGATCAGGGCGGTCATTTAACCCATGGGAGTCCGGCAAATTTATCCGGTCAATATTATAATTTTATTTCTTACGGTGTTGACCAGGAAACGGAAACTATCGATTATGATGAAATTGAAAACCTGATCAAAACCCATCAGCCTAAACTGGTCGTTGTGGGTGCCAGTGCCTATCCTCGGGCTATTGATTTTGAGCGAATTTCTAAAATGACGAAAGCAGCTGGATGCTACCTGATGGTTGATATGGCTCATATTGCCGGATTGGTGGCAGCCGGGGAGCATCAGAGTCCGGTTCCCTATGCTGAATTTGTAACAACTACTACTCATAAAACCCTGAGAGGTCCTCGAGGCGGGGTCATTCTTTGTAAAAAGGAATTTGCCAAGCAAATCGATAAAGGCGTCTTTCCCGGCACCCAGGGGGGACCGCTGGAACACATTATTGCGGCTAAAGCGGTTGCTTTTAAAGAAGCCATGTCGGATGAATTTAAAGCCTATCAGAAACAAGTTGTCAAAAATGCCAAGGTCCTCAGCCAGGCACTGGAAAAGAGAGGTTTTCGAGTTGTATCAGGGGGAACCGATAACCACCTGATGCTGATCGATGTCAGTCAGGTTGGTCTGACCGGTAAAGAGGCGGACGATACTCTGGGGAAAATTAATATAACAGCTAATAAAAATGCCATTCCTTATGATAAGGAAAGTCCTTTTGTGACCTCCGGTATTCGGATCGGGACTCCCGCTGTCACAAGCAGAGGCCTAAAAGAAGATGATATGGAAATCGTGGCAGATGCCATTGAAGCGGCGCTGATAAAAAAAGACGCTGACCTGGCGCTGGAAAAAGTCAGGTTTTTAACTGAAAAGTATCCGCTGTATCCGGGACTGATGGAAGCGTAAGATTAAGAAAACCTGAAAACAATGGAAATTTAAGCCTGAATTAGGGTATTTATCATACCATTGTTTTCAGGGTTTGTTATTTTTAAATTTGACAGATCTGGAATTGAGGTTTTAATGGATCTGATCAATATTTTGACTATTTATTTTTGTATGGTAAATCTGATAACATTTTTAATGTTTGGCATCGATAAAAGAAAAGCGCAGAAAGACAAGTGGCGAATTTCTGAAAAAGCCCTCCTGCTTTCTTGTCTGGCCGGGGGAAGTCTTGGTGGTACTATCGGAATGCGATATTTCCATCATAAAACCCGTAAAAACATTTTCTGGATTGGCGTACCGCTGATTTTTATTGTCCAGGCAGCTGTAATAATATTTATTAAAATTTATTTTTTTTAATATCAGCCTTGACAACCATGCTTCAACGCTGTATACTATTCAAGTACCTTAATTTTAGCGAGAGTGTTGGAACTGGCAGACAAGCACGTTTCAGAGGCGTGTGCCGAAAGGCGTACGGGTTCGACCCCCGTCTCTCGCACCAATAAGGAATCTTAGAATCGGCATGAGAATGCCGATTTTTTTCGTGAAACAACGAGCCATGCGGCTCGATAAAAAAAGAGAAAAGCTAAAAATCAAGCTCGCTTGGTTTTTAGCTTTTCTCTTTTTTTATCGAAGACAGGAGCCATCTGGCGACTGACGCGACGAGGTGGAGCGTGAGCTACACCGAGTGCCGCATTAATCACATCTCCAAATATAATGCTTCTATCTCTACATAGTGGTCAAATACACTAACATCCAAAATATTCTTAGAAACCTCTTCCAATAATTTTATTTCTGATTTTGATATATATTTAGGGGCTTGTAGTTCTTCTTCAATTTTAAAAGTAACCGCTAAATACTGTCCCCAAAATTGGGCCAACATATACTTTCGCTGATAACCAAGTAACGAAGGTAATTTTTTGCGGTAATCATTTACAATATATTCAAAGCCAGTTAATAAAATTTCTGTCGTAAATGATTCAAGTTCATATAACAATAATGAACTTCTAAAACGTGCTCTGATCTCAGAATAGAATTGAAAAGGAATTGGAGTTTCATTGTTGCTATTTCTCAAATCTTTTATATTATACTTTTCTTTCAATTCGAAGTAATCAATCAGGTGGGTATATTCGTGAAAAAATGTTTTCGAACAAACGTTTTCAAAATGCGCATATTGAGATAAATATGTGCTGGAAAACAGAATATAAAAATTGGGGTCTATGCTATTGGGAAGCACTAATAAGCCGCTGTACTGATTGACTTCATCCTTGGATTCATTGAGACATAAAGCCTGCTCATTTTCATTATATAATTGCCTTATAGATTCATAAAGATCGTCTGAAAGAAAGGCTTCGAAAGGATATGTTTCATTGATTTCATAGGTTTTATTATATAATTTAACGGGATCTTCTAAAGACACTTTATTTCCTAATTCCATAAGAACCTCCTAATTATAATCATGTTCTTAGGCATTTGCGAAATGCCATAACCCGCATAATAGCGGGATATTTTTAACATAAAAAAATATAACTCCTCACCAGATTATGATAAAATTGAGTTACAACCACAACAATCCATCATCCTGAAAGGAGTTATATATGGATATTTTACCACAAAAACAGCTTTCGTTTGCTGAAATTTATGCTGATTGCACTCATTTTTTTGAACAGGACAAACATCACTTTCTTTCACTGCTGGAAGAAAAACTTGACCTTCATGCTCTGGTTCCACATTCTTTTTACAGTCATTACTATGCTTGTAATGGGCGACACCGTGATTTTGAGCTTTGTTCCATTCTTTGGGCATTCATTCTGCAGCGAATTTTTTCCATTCCCACTGACACCCTGCTGATCACTTTTCTCAAGTTTTCCAGCGAATTAAGGGATTTCTGCGGTTTCAGCAGAGTTCCCCACGCATCCCAGCTGACTCGCTTCAAGCAAGATTATCTTCCGGACTTACAATCGTTTTTTCATCAACTTGTTGATGTAACTGAACCAATCTGCCAAAAGATCGATGCTCATAAGGCCATGATGACCATCTTTGATACTTCGGGAATTGAAGCCTATGTTACTGAAAATAATCCCAAATTTGCCAATAAAATCATCAAACAGCTCAAAGCTTTCAAGAAAACCCATCAGCTGAATGATTCCTATGATCCCTACAAGGCCGCCTATGGCGCCATGCCCACCCACGCTAAAGCCAATTCTTCTATTAAACAGCTTTATATCAACGGTCATTTCTGTTATGTCTATAAATTCGGCATGATCACCAACGGCCTTGGCATTGTCCGGGATATCTCTTTTTATGATGCCAACTTTCTGGTTGATCATCCTGATATTGCTGTTGAGAAAAAGTCTGATTCTCCCGACGAGGACAAGTCGCTCCATGATACCAAAGCACTTATTCCTGTTCTTTCCGACTTTTTTAAAAAGCATCCGCTGATTGTTCCCAAACTTTTTATTGGTGATGCCGCTTTTGACAGCTCAGTCATTTATCACTCGCTGCTGACTGATTTAAAGTTTGAAAAAGCCTTCATTCCCCTCAATTCGCGGGGCTCCCTTTCTTATTCCGATTGCCCGGTTAATGAGCATGGTATCCCCTGTTGTCCGGACAACCCTTCACTTCCCATGAAACCGGAAGGTAAAACCAGGCGTAAAAATGGTCTCGTCCGCTTTAAATTTACCTGTCCCAAAACCCGATGGGTCAGGCAGCAATCCGGTAAATCCAAACGTCAGTGTTTCTGCGAAAAACCCTGCACACCTTCTTCCTGTGGCCGGATGTTCTATGTTTACCCTGAAAAAAACCTTAGAGCTTACCCAGGTACGCTTCGGGGTACTGACGAGTGGCAGCAAATCTATAAAATTCGCGGTGTTGTTGAACAGTCACTCAATCATTTCAAAGATTCTTTCTGTGTTGCCGGTCGCAAAACAAGAAATGCTCGGACGCTTCGCGCGGATCTGCTCCTGGCTGGCATTACCCAGCTGATTACTGTCATTCTTGCTGACAACATTCATCAGCTTCAATACATCCGCAGTCTTAAAAAACTGATTGCCTAACTGCTAAAATAAAGTTTTTTTCAGGCTTTTCTCAGGCTTTTATTTTTGCGCCTTTTTTTTGCAACGCTTCCTGCTTTTTTTGTCATACTTTTTTAATCAGCTCTCTTCATGCTCTACTTTCTCATTTTTTTCATTTTTGTTTTCATTTCGCAATTACCTAATAATCATGTTCTTACTAATATCTTACCCATATTTATTAAATATGATCATCATCAGGGCGGTTTTTCAAACTTTATAGCGTCTTACCATTTCAAACCGGTTCAGATGTGAAGAGTACTTCTGGAACTGCTGAAAAATTTGATGCTTTTTCCATAAGCATATAAAACCATAGCTCAGCTCTATACGGTATTGATAACATTCTTTAGAAGCCAGTATAAATAGGTTCACGCTTTTTAAATATCTCCAGTTTCTATCAATGTAGCTATCTATTTTAACCTTCTTTCATTTACAGCAATTTCATTTAAATTATTCAGGTATTTAATAAATCTGCTTAATCAATCCTTAACGGTAAGTCTATTTTATGCCTAAATCTTTTCTAAAGTGTATAATATGCAAACATTACGAAAAAGATCATACATGTTCATTTAAAGCAACTCAATTTTTATTTCGGAAAACCTGCGATAAGCAAGATAAAGATGCAAGCAAAAATCAGCTTAATCATTTCATCCATCAGATGAATAGAAAATAGAAAAAGAAGGGAACGGGTTTAAGATTTGTAGGGTAATTTATGAATTATATTTTGGAAATCAATGCTTTCGAACGATGGATCGAAACAAATCACTTGTCAGCTACATCCCAATTGTTATGGTACAGATTAGTGGCACTTTTCAATCGGTGCGGTTAGGCTGAGTGGGTTACAGTAGATAACTAGCGTCTGATGGCCCTGATCCAATGTAAGTCAGAAAAAACATTTATCTGAGCCAGAGATGATTTGATTAATAATGGTTGGTTTGAATATCAGAGAGGGAAAAAGGGTAGCCCTAACTGGTATAAAATGATCAGTTTTAAAGACCAAAACACTGTAAATAATACAGTGAATTCGATAGTAGATATGACAGTAAATATGGGAGTGTTTACGACAGTGGGAATTCAGGATAAGGTACTCAGGTCTGCACGCTTTGACTTATCAGATGGCAGCAATTTAAAAAATATGGAGATGGCCCAAATCTATGCCGACAAGTTCAGGAAAGAATTTTTTCAGAAGGGAAGTGGCATGATCTTCTGGGGTAATTTCGGCAGGGGCAAAAGTTATACCGCGGCCTGTATTGCCAATGCTCTGATTGACAAAGGGATTCCAGTTCTGATTACAAGCTTCACCAGGCTCAGCCAGCAATTATATTCAGAGCAGGATAAAAACGCCTTTCTTGCAGCCCTGAATCGATACGATCTTTTGAACATTGATGATCTGGGCGTAGAGCGAAAAAGCGACTATATGCTGGAGAATATGTTTAATGTCATAGATGAGCGCTACAAAAGTAATAAACCAATGATTATTACCACTAATCTGACCCTGGAACAACTGGAAAATCCGTCATCGCTGGCACTGAGTCGCCTGTATGAAAGGATTCTGGAAAAGTGTACGCCGCTGGTCTTTGATGGGGAAAATTTGCGGGATGACAAGCGGGTACAAAATTTTGAAGAGGCTAAAAAGGTGTTTAGGGGGAGAGGAATAAATTGATTTACTCGTTTTGACGTATTTTTAAAAGAAATACAAAACAATAAGATAGATAATTGTAAATTTAAAATAGTAATTCAGAAAGTGCGAAATTTGTGATATGCGAAAAGGTAGCATTATGATAGATCAAACTTCGAAATTGACGTATAAACGGGTTAATACTGTCAAAAATTTATAGGGAAGGCGTTGATGAGTGCGTTTGTTTATGATCTTAATTATTTTTGATTATGTAAATTGTAAAAATGATGATAGTTCAATAGTATGGTCCCATTTTTGGTACAATTAAGATGTTATAATAAAGAAAACAATCCATTTTGGTATGATTATCAACTATTTTAATAAAATTATCAAAATATTTACAATCCATTTTGGTAATGATTAGATACAAATTTTATCATAAAATTTGTAAAAAATCAAAATTTTAAAATATAACTTGACAAGTCATATTTTAGGAGTATTATGAAAGTAGAATTTTATAATAAAATTATTAAAATGGGTAGAAAAAATAAAGGAGGTGATTTTATGAGGCTAAAACTTTTATATGAATTCGAACATCCTGAAATCCCAGTTAGTTATCGAAGGGCCATTATGTCATTCATAAAAAAAGCATTATGCGAATATGACCAAAAGCGTTTTGACAATTTATATGACCAATTTGCTTGTAAGCGCAAAAGTTACTCATTTGCGGTTTCGTTGCCACCAGGTTCACGTTTTCTAAAAGATCGGATTCATTTAAATGGTAATAGTGTGACACTCTATCTTTCAACAGCAGATTTTTCAGACCTGATTCTTTTGTACAATGCTTTTATGGAACAAGTCAACAAGCCATTTTTGTTTCCGCTGCAAAACAAATTGACACTAAAAAAAATTGATAATATTAATGTGCAGCCTATATTTGCAGATTCAGTCGATATCAGAATGCTTTCCCCGTTGGTTCTACGAAATCATGATCGGGAAACAAACAAAGATCAGTATGTGATTTTTAGTGATTCAAATTTTAACGAACAATTTAAATCGGTAACGTCGAATATGTTGAAGGACATGCAAATGAATTACGATAGCGAAAGCTTGATGATCGAACCAGTCCAGGCGAAAAAAACAGTAATTTCTGAATTTGATACCTGTTTTGCTGTCAGCATTGGGAATTTCAGGCTTAGCGGAGATCCAAAATTATTGACCTTTTTGCAGTATTCAGGTGCTGGGGTGAGACGTTCTCAAGGCTTTGGATTATTTAAAGTATTATGAAAGGAAGGTTTTAAATGTCAAAAGATTGGACATTATTCAGGACGAATGATTTCATCCAGAATGCCGGAATTGTCGGTTTGATAGGCCTTCTTGAACATCAGGGGGCTGTTGAAGGACAAGATTATTGTATTGATGGATCTATCTTAAATGTTGCGACGGACTATTTGATGTCGTTAGATTTAGCGAAAGCATATATGAATGTATTAATCGACAAGTATTATGATGAAACCCACCATGCGATTGCGCTTAAAAAAATTGGCCAGCTTCGTTATCTGCTAGAAAATCAAGAAGAAAAAGATATTAAAGAAAAGCAGAAAGACATTATTGACTATCTTCATGATAAACTTTCTTCTGCAAGCTATCAGTCGGGTTATGCTATTCTTGAGGGACAAAATATTGAAACGCATATCGTGGCGGTGGTTAAAAAATTAAAAAAAGAAAATGATAATGAGAAAATCCTACAGCTTTTAGATGAGTTAGAAGCAGAACTGAATAAGCCGCTAGTAAAGGACATATTGGCTTTTAAGTCAATTATTTATGCAAGGATTAATATGTTTTGGGAGAATAAAGCTTTTTTACTGCCAGTAAATTCAAAAAAGCAGTTTGAAGAAGTTTTTTCTAAAGATTTTTCTGAACCGTTGAAAACTTATATTCAAAATGACAAAAAGAGAAAAGACCATTGTATTGCATGTGGAAATCCGATCAGCGGGTCAAAAGAAAAAATATCCATTGCCTTTATGAAGGATATGGCCGATGATCTTACTCGAAAAACATCTGCTTTCTGGAATTTTAAGGTTGATGCTTTCATTTGCCCCTGTTGTGCTTTTTTATATGCGCTGGTGCCTCTGGGCTTTGTGGCAATCGGCAATAATATGGTTTTTGTCAATACCAATTCCAATATTGAATTTCTTTTGCAGAGCAATCGAGCGGATAAACTGAAAACGGAGAAAGAAGAGCCCAATAAAAAAATAAGTCTTCTATACAATGTGATTATTGCCAATCTTATTAAAAAGACTAAATTAAAGGCCAGCAATATTCAAGTTATCACACGCAGGAAGTTTGAAGAACGGTATGATTTGAATATTATTGGAAAAGATGTGATTGAGATTTTGTTAAACGCTGGCCAACAAATTGAAAATCTGATGAAGTGGCATGTTAAGGATGGTGATCACTATATTAATGTTTATGAGCAAACGATTGAAAACGTTATCAATCATCAAAACCAATATTTGCTGATCAATCGTTTGTTTCGTTTGAATCTTGATCAGCTAAGCATTGTTTTTGCAATTTACAATGTATTAATGGTTCAGCTTTACCAATGTAATTATAGAAAAAGAGAAGGAGGGAAGGAAATGAATAAAGCCAGATTGAGTTTTGCTAGTAAAGGTGGAAATGATTTACGCCGGACAATTCTTAACTACAGCGGTACAGGTAGTGAGAATCAGGATGAATCCGATAATAAATTAAGAGGAACGGTCTATCAGCTATTAAATGCATTGCAGGTAGGTGATCAGTTTGCTTTCATGAATATGCTTCTAAGGCTAAGTACCTCATATAATATGAAATTGCCATCTGTTTTTATGGATGCATTTCTATCCGAAGAGGATTTCCTTAATATTGCCTATGCTTTTTTAGTCGGTCTGAAAGGCGGCTATTATGAAAAAGGCAAAAATGAAACAATGGATGAACAGAATCAAGAAATGAAAGGATAATAATTATGGAAAAAAAAGGCTTAACACTGACATTTATAATGATGGCTGAGAGTGCCAACTATAGTGATGGTTTAAATAATATTTCAGTTCTTAAAAAAATGAATCGAGGTGATTCAAATCAGTACAGTTATATTTCCAGACAGGCGCTCAGATATAATATGATCCAACAGCTCGGTTGGGATACGACACCTGTTGAACGACAGAAGAAAGTGGTTCAGTTCCATCCGGATGCTACCATTAAAGACTATCCTGAAATTGATCTATTCGGCTATATGAAAACAAGCTCCAAAACGGACAAAGATAAAGGCGGGGCTATGACCCGAAGCGCAGTTGTCCGGTTAAGTAACGCAGTATCTTTAGAACCCTATAAAGGGGATATGGATTTTCTAACCAATATGGGATTGGCATCCAGAGGAAATGAACCTAATACCATTGCTCAAAGTGAAATACACGCTTCCTATTATTCGTATTCGATTGCGATTGATCTTGATCTGGTTGGAATCGATGGTGAAATTGAAATCACGAGTGCTGAGAAAGCAGATCGAATTAAGAAGTTGCTTGAAACGATTCTTTATCTGTATCGGGATATTAAAGGACGACGGGAAAATTTGACACCGATCTTTGCGATTGGGGGAATCTACAGTCGCAAAAATCCATTTTTCGAAAATCGGATCAGGGTGAGAAATAATCAGCTTGTGCTGGAGCCTGTTGAAGAAATAATTGCCGGAAGTGATGAATTAGAAGCAAATACCCATGTTGGTTTTACGGGGGGGTTGTTTAATAACAGTGATGATATTAAAAAATTGCAAAATGCAACAGCGGTTGCGGATTTATTTAAAACAATTGAGAAAGAAGTTGACCAATACTATGGATAAAGTGATCCGACTCAAATGCAGACAGGCGATGGTAAATTATCGGAAACCAACCAGTTTTATTATTAAAGAAACCTATCCGCTACCCCCTTATTCCACGATTATCGGGATGGTTCACAATGCCTGTGGATTTACAAGTTATCATCCGATGAAGGTCAGTGTTCAGGGACGATCCAGTAGTAATCTTTCGGATCTCTACACCCGTTATAGTTTCGGAAATGCAAAATATGAAAAAGCCAGACATCAAATGTCTGTTCCGACTAAATCGGGGGAGTATGGTATTTTTAAGGGTATTGGCAATACAGAGTTGATTGGTGAGATTGAACTGCTTATCCATATCCAGCCAGAGGATGAAAATGATTTGATAATCATTAAAGAAGGGCTTATAAACCCCGAAAAATATTTGTCGCTTGGTCGATATGAAGATTTATTAAATATCGATGAAGTTGAAATTCAAACGCTTAAACAGGTTGATGAAGCGGAAAACCGTTTTGATTGCTATATTCCGGTTCAAAATCCGCTGTGTGAAGAATTTGAATCAAAGGGGACAACTCAGTATAAAATCAACAAGCGGTTTGAAATTGATAAAAAGTCGGGGATGCGACGATGGAAAGAAGTTATTTGGGTAAATCATTTCTGTGCTCATGATACTTTTGAAGAAGCTTTCGTAGATGAAAAAAATGATATTGTTTTTCTAGTATAATACAGTAGCGTTAAGAGGGGTCTCTTAACGCTGTTTAAACAGTTGAAATTACCAGAAAGGATTGCAAATGGAATATCTGGCTAAATCAAAACCACAGGAAACATTAGCGGAACATACCCAAAATGTGTTAAATCAGTATGATTTGCTGATGTCACTTTATGGGGAGTTGTTTACGAAGACAGAGAAAGAATTAATTCGAACGGCCTGTGAAATTCATGATTACGGAAAAATCAACCTTGCTTTCCAAAGTAAAATAAAAGGAGACAAAAAATATTCGGATGAAATCCCTCATGGCTTTTTAAGTGTACTTTTTCTCAATAGAAAAGAGATCGAGAATAGCTATGGGAAAGATTATCTTTTTGCTTTAATCACAGCGGTCTATTATCATCATGTTCGCTCTGAAAAAATAACTGACAACCACCAGTTTAAAGAAACAGCCAACAAATTTTTGACGGATGAAACCATTCTTGATTATTTTGGAAAAGAAATGAATTTGTCTTTTATAAATCGTAAAAAGCGGATTTTTGATCTGGATGAAGGCAGTGTTCATCAATTTGATGAAAAGAATTATCAGCGCTGGATCTACTACCTGGTGATCAAAGGGATTCTTAATAAACTGGATTATGCAGCCAGTGGTTACTATCGGAGTGAACAAAGGCTGGATCAGGCAGAAAAAGCGGTTACGACTTGCGTGCAGGATTTTTTTAATGAGAATCCGGATATAAAAGGTCTTTTGCCGGCACAAGCTTTTATGGCCGAGAATTGTGACCAGAATTTAATTGTGATTGCCCCAACCGGGTCTGGAAAAACGGAAGGGGCTCTGTTTTGGCTGAATAATGCGAAAGGATTTTATACGCTACCGATGAAAGTGTCGGCCAATGCTATTTATGAAAGAATTAAAGATACGTATGATTTTAAAAAAGTATCACTACTGCATTCAGACGGTTTGGCTTTTTTTCTAAAAAACAGAGAAAGTGCGGATGAAGATCTGTTTATCCGCTATACAGAAGTGAAGCGTCTGTCTTCACTACTAACAGTGTGTACTATCGATCAATTGTTTAAGTTTGTTTTCAAAAGTCCAGGGACAGAAATTTTTCCGGCAACGCTTCGTTATTCGAAACTGATCATCGACGAATTACAGATGTATTCGCCGGAAATTATCGCCTTTATTCTGTATGGTTTGAAAATTATTAACGATTTGGGTGGAAAATTCCTGATTATGACAGCCACCTTACCTCCTTTTATAATCCAGTTGATGAGAGAACAATCCATCCAATTTAAATTTGAGACTTTTGCACAGGGTCGTTTTTCATATCGACATCGAATTTCATTACGTGAAGGTGAGTTTGATACGCAAATGATTCTAAAAGCTGGCGTAAGCAAAAAAGTTCTGGTGCTGTGTAATACCATTAAAAGTGCTCAAAAACTCTATCAGGAGATCAAAGAAAAGGCATCTGTGCCGGTAAAGTTACTGCATTCCGGTTTTATCAAAAAACATCGAAGTACATTGGAAGCGGAAATTATCGGTTTTACAGAGAAGTCTCAAGAAAACCAGGAGCCGGGAATCTGGATCAGCAGCCAAATAGTGGAGGCGAGTCTGGATATTGATTTTGACATGCTGTTTACAGAGCTTTCTC
The DNA here is from genome assembly GCA_030586155.1 of Eubacteriaceae bacterium ES3. Lineage (NCBI taxonomy): Bacteria > Bacillati > Bacillota > Clostridia > Eubacteriales > Eubacteriaceae > Eubacteriaceae bacterium ES3. Next base: position 1,073,813 of record CP130741.1, read on the forward strand.
CAATTGACAGTTTGTTTCAACGTTTCGGACGCTGTTATCGAAGTCGTAATTATGACGGGAAAAAGCCAAATATCATTATTTTTAAAAATGATAATGGAAGAAAGATTATTTATGATGAAGAAATATATGATCGGACTTATGAAGAATTAAAAAAATGGGAAAACTGTCTGATAAATGAGGAAGATAAACAAAAAATGATTGAAGCTGTATATGATGAAAAGAAAATTATGGAAACAAACTATTATCAGACCATCAAAAAGACTTTTAAGATTGTCAAACAGATCATTCCTAATGAGGTGAAATCGGAAAAAGTAAATTATCTCTTTCGGAAGATCAATAGTGTCTCGGTCATTCCCGATTCTGTTTACAGGGCCAATCAGGATGAAATAGAAACTTTAAAAGAAATTATCTGTTCACCCGGAGGCAAGGACGGTTATTCAGCAGAAGAAATGATCAAAAAAAGTAGGGCACAGGATGATTTGAATCAGTTTACGGTCAACATTAATCTCTATCATAAATGGCCGAAATCTATAGATAAAGCTCCAATAAGTCCGCTAATTGATATTTACAGAAGTGCTAGCCCGTATGATTTTGATGAAAAAAAGATGACCGGCGGGGGTATTTTCATAAATGAACAGGATGTAAATGAACAGTGTTTGTGAGGTCAAGACGCGATGAAAGAAATTACAGGAGTGATGGTTTCATACAGTTATTTGTGTTTGCGAAAGTTGTGGCTCTTTTCAAATCACCTAAATATGGAAGAGAATCATGAAAATGTCACTATTGGTAAACTATTGGACGAACATACCTATGAAAGGGAAAAGAAACATTTTTCAGTAGATGGGATCAACATCGATTTTATAAAGAAAAATGTGATCTATGAAATTAAAAAAAGCGATGCTGAACTGGAAATGGCGGTGAATCAGGTAAAATATTATCTGTATACGCTTCAGAAAAGAGGAATGGTCGTAAAATATGGGGTGATCAATGTCCCGACTAAAAAAATGACGAAAAACGTTGAGCTGACTAACAATGACATAATTGTGATCGAAGAGCGGCTGGCGTTTATACGGGAAATTATTGACAATTCGGTTATTCCTGAAAGAAAAAGAATTCCTGCCTGTAAAAGTTGTGCATATTTTGAATTGTGTTTTATTTGAGAGGTGAATGGATGAATCAGAGTTATTATATTTTTTCCGCGGGTGAATTGAAAAGGAAAGATAATTCATTGGCTTTTCTAAAATCGGATGGTTCAAAAACCGACATTCCGATTGAGCGTGTCTATGACCTTTATATTTTTGGAGAAATGACCTATAACACAAAACTTTTTAATTTTCTAGCTACGAAAGGGGTATGTGTACACTTATTTAATTATTATGATTTTTATACCGGCAGTTTTTATCCGAGGGAACAGCGAAATTCGGGAAAGCTCTTGGTGCAACAGGTCAGTTTTTATACAGATGAAGAAAAGCGTTTGAAATTGGCAAAAAATTTTATTGAAGCAGGTAGTTATAATATTTTTAGAAACATGCGCTATTATCATACTCGTGAAAAATGTAGTGGTGAGGCATTGGAAAAAGTTTCTGATTTAAGAAATGAAATTAATGATGCAACAGATATTCATATGTTGATGGGGATTGAAGGAAACATAAGGAAAGTTTATTATGAAACCTGGACGGATATTTTTTCGAAAGATGTTGAATTTGAAAAAAGAGTGAAGCAGCCACCGGATAACATGGTTAATACACTGATATCATTTCTAAATACCATGATGTATACTAAGGTGCTTTCAGAAATATATCAGACCCAATTAAATCCAACAATCAGCTATCTGCATGAACCAGGGGAGAAACGTTTTTCATTAGCATTGGATGTGGCAGAAGTATTTAAACCACTACTTGTGGATCGATTGATTTTTTCGCTAATCAATAAAGGTATCATTTCAGATTCTGATTTTTCGAAAGAAGAAAATTTTCTCCGAATGAAGGAACATACGGTTCAGAAAATTGTGCAGGAATTTGAGAATGAATTAAAGAGAACAATTAAACATAAAAAACTTAATCGTACCGTTTCTTATAATCACCTTATTCGCTTGGAATTGTATAAACTAATAAAGCATTTAATAAATGAAAAGTCTTATGAAGGGTTTAAAATGTGGTGGTAGTATGTACATTGTGCTGGTTTATGATATCAAGTTAAATGAAGGGGGGAGTAGGGTACTGAGAAATGTTTTTAAAAGCTGTAAGAAGTATCTGGTACATTTGCAGAATTCAGTTTTTGAGGGAGAAGTATCCCGTGATCAGCTTTTAGCGCTCAAGCTGGAACTGAAACAATATTTAAGAGAGGATGAGGATTCTTGTATTATTTTTAGAGCTAGAAACAATATTTGGATGAATAAAGAGTACCTTACAAATGAGGTGGATAAGAATACACAATTTCTCTAAAATGCAACTGTCGATGCTTGATAATGTAAAAAATATTGGAGACCGACAGATTTTTATGAGAAAACTAATGTTATTGTCTAATGATAAACTTGATATGTGAGGGCAATTGTTATAAGATTTATATAAGTAAGAAATATTATTCAGAAAATAAACTAAATGACGGATTGATAATCGAACCATATTGGAATGTAAAGTCCTGCTCAAGACAGGTAAAAATTTTAATCAACTAGATATTGATAATCGAACCATATTGGAATGTAAAGAGAACCTTTAAAGATGTATGAGCTTTAAGTTCTTCATTGATAATCGAACCATATTGGAATGTAAAGTTCTGTTTCTGAACGCAATGCAAAGCTTTATTATTGATTGATAATCGAACCATATTGGAATGTAAAGGTGTTATAAAGCAATCGGTAAGGGAATTCGATGACAGATTGATAATCGAACCATATTGGAATGTAAAGTGACCTTTAAAGATGTATGAGCTTTAAGTTCTTCCATTGATAATCGAACCATATTGGAATGTAAAGTATAACAAAATCGAGATTTGACGCATCACAAAGCCAATTGATAATCGAACCATATTGGAATGTAAAGGTATATAAAGAATTAGTTTGATGTGCCAATGTGTCAAATTGATAATCGAACCATATTGGAATGTAAAGACATTTTTACGTCTTTTCTTAAAGTGCCCATAGTAATTATTGATAATCGAACCATATTGGAATGTAAAGTTGGGATCGCAACGTGCTTACTTCCTTTTACACTAGCATTGATAATCGAACCATATTGGAATGTAAAGGATGATATACCAACGGAAGATACTGACCCTGTAGAATATATTGATAATCGAACCATATTGGAATGTAAAGGAAGTAGTTAATAATCGTGAAGAATTAAATCATTGGATTGATAATCGAACCATATTGGAATGTAAAGCTATAAAACAGATATTTGCTTGACTCGAATTAAAACATTGATAATCGAACCATATTGGAATGTAAAGCGATTCAAAATCATAGGACTTTTTATAATCTTCATATTGATAATCGAACCATATTGGAATGTAAAGCTTCGATTAGACGGAGATGCTTATGAAGTCAACGACATTGATAATCGAACCATATTGGAATGTAAAGTCCATCGACACATAGCCGTCATTTTCTTGTCTTGCTATTGATAATCGAACCATATTGGAATGTAAAGTTCTTAAGACCGTATTTTGCCATAAAATCTGTTTTTATTGATAATCGAACCATATTGGAATGTAAAGTAAAATCTGTTTTTTAATGGGTATTCGGATTTCGGTATATTGATAATCGAACCATATTGGAATGTAAAGAATATCAACAGTTTTTCGTTTATACATTGTTTTCGCCATTGATAATCGAACCATATTGGAATGTAAAGAAAAAAGTTGAAGCAATAGCAGGTGTCGATGATATAATTGATAATCGAACCATATTGGAATGTAAAGTATAATTCATCAGAGAAAACAGGATTAAAAACAATATTGATAATCGAACCATATTGGAATGTAAAGGCAGATTTAATATACCTTATGGGATTATTAGCTTCTATTGATAATCGAACCATATTGGAATGTAAAGTGATATGGACAGGTGGCAGCTGTTTAAAGATTACTGTATTGATAATCGAACCATATTGGAATGTAAAGTTAAACTTTCAATATGTATCAATGTCAATCGGTATTAATTGATAATCGAACCATATTGGAATGTAAAGAAAATACGATGAGCGTTTAGAGCTGAAAATCGTTAAATTGATAATCGAACCATATTGGAATGTAAAGATAGCTGGGACTTGCGTAAGTGATTGTGAACTATGCTATTGATAATCGAACCATATTGGAATGTAAAGCAAGATTACCATTATGGCGAGGATTGGTTAGCTTATCATTGATAATCGAACCATATTGGAATGTAAAGTTAATTCAAGTACCCATAATCATCGTATTCAATCCGCATTGATAATCGAACCATATTGGAATGTAAAGTGATCTGGCAAACTTCTCAACTTCTCTGGAATACTCATTGATAATCGAACCATATTGGAATGTAAAGAAAGCTTCGTGACACTCTCCGCATTATCAATAATCAATTGATAATCGAACCATATTGGAATGTAAAGGAGAATTAGGTAATGGGTCCAGATATGGAGAGATTGATTGATAATCGAACCATATTGGAATGTAAAGAGTCAAAAAGACGATTTAGAAACACAAGTTAATAACATTGATAATCGAACCATATTGGAATGTAAAGTCCAAAATGTCCCCTGATTATCAGAATGCTAGGTTGATTGATAATCGAACCATATTGGAATGTAAAGATGTCAATGATTAACAAGGCACTCATTGAAGATTTTCATTGATAATCGAACCATATTGGAATGTAAAGTGTATGATTGATTATATTGATAAAATGCATCTTGTTCATTGATAATCGAACCATATTGGAATGTAAAGCACTGTACGTTGAAGCACTCCAAAATCTCCCTATTGCTGATTGATAATCGAACCATATTGGAATGTAAAGGAATACCAGGTTGATATAATGATTCAAACCGTATTCATTGATAATCGAACCATATTGGAATGTAAAGGCTTAATCATCTGCAGGTCTGTTTCCAAAAGCTTCGATTGATAATCGAACCATATTGGAATGTAAAGCTTAGTCACCCAAGTGATTGCAATAATGTCAAAGGCTATTGATAATCGAACCATATTGGAATGTAAAGATGATTGTCTCGTACAGTAAAGCTGCCCCTTCAAGAGATTGATAATCGAACCATATTGGAATGTAAAGTCCTCAAATTCGAGCTTAATTTCCCATACTTCTCATTGATAATCGAACCATATTGGAATGTAAAGTAATAAATTAGGAGTAGCCGACATCGATTCACAATTATTGATAATCGAACCATATTGGAATGTAAAGCGCCACCACAAAACCCATTCTTCGATATTGGAATAATTGATAATCGAACCATATTGGAATGTAAAGAAAGAACCAAAAATTGATAAAAACGAGTATATCCATTGATAATCGAACCATATTGGAATGTAAAGTTTCACTATCTGTAAATTTTCACATTATTTCGGACTGAATTAGTCACAATAAATCGGATGAAAAAGGAAGAAATAATGCGAAAATAATGGCTTATTAAGAATATAAATCTCGTTTTTAATCACATAATCACGTTCCATTTTTCCAGAAAAAAAGGGAGATAACGCTGTCAGGCGTTAAATCCCGGCTTCTGCCGAAGCGGCAAAAACAATCTCTTCATCGATGAGATCAGTTTGCTTTTGAAAGGCGAGAATCAGACATTGGGTAACGAGATTGCCGACTAATCGAGGATAACCGCCAGTCGAAGACGAAATAGCTGCATAAGCATTCTCGTTGATCAGATTTCGTGAAACACCGGCATGTTTAAAGCGGTGTTTGATATAGTCTCTGACCTCATCCGGTGTCAGTGGTGAAAAATGAAAACGGGTCACCAGCCGCTGATCCAGCGAACGGTTCTGGTTTAAAGCCAGGCGGTTGGCCAGCGTTGGTAAACCGGTGAGTATCAGAATAAAAGGATTGCGTTTGTCCATGTCAAAGTTAAAAATGATGCTCAGATCGTGAAGAAACTGAGCTGAAGCCGACTGCATCTCATCGAGGATAAAGACAGGCGTGATGCGGCGCTTATCATAAAGATCGATAATCGCGTTCTGAATCTGAAAGAACAGCTCCACTTTGCGGAATTTCGGCTGTTCCCCGAGCGAAAAGGCCAGACCCCGGTAAAAGTCCATAGTTGTTCCGGAAGACATCGGGAAATACATGACCTTATATAAGGACGGATTCAAATTGTCGGCAAAGACCCGCAGGGTCGATGTTTTACCAACCCCGGGGTCACCGGTAATCAGACCAAAACCTTTGGTGGTTTTGAGATAATCCAGTCGGGCCAGAACTTCCCTGTAAGCTTCGGACTGAAAGAGCATCGATGAATCAATGCTTTTGTCAAAGGGTGCCTGCCGGAACCCGAAAAATGATTTATACATGAGGAACACCGCCTAACGTGCTGTAGCTGATAACATTGTTATTGCGTTTGGCAATGGCATTGTCCGCCATGATGACTTTTTTGCAGGTAAGAATCCGGACACTGTTTTCATAAAGATAGATCTCATCAGGGCATTCATTGGGATAGCGGATATCCACGCTCTTGCCGATAAACATTGGCGAAGCTTCGAAAAGGGCGTTGTGCAGCGAAATGGTGGCATCCGACTTGACCTTTCTGGTTGCCCGGATCAGAAAGGCTTCATCAATGATCCGGGGATCAGAGAAATGTTTGATTCGGTCGCTCCCCCGCATATAAAAGACCATCGGTGCTTCATTGAGACTTGAATGAAGCTTATGATGATAATCCCGGGCCAGCCAGGCCTCAAAGCGCTGGTTGAGGACATCCAGATCCATCAGGTCGGAATCCGTCAAAAGCGGATAAAAACGACTGCGGACGGTTTTGAAAAAGCGCTCGATTTTGCCTTTGCTTTTGGGATCGTAAGGTCTGGTATTGACCAGTGCAATGCCCAGAGTGGCACAGGAAGTATTCAGTTGGTGAGAACGGAAAATCTTGCCATTATCAGCATAAAGCATGGTGGGCTTGCCACAGGTAAGTAAAGCAGATTTAAGGACATGAAGGAGATCTTCATTCTTTTCAGCCAGCATGAACTGAGCCCCGGTAATTCGCCGGGAAGCATCATCGATAAAAGCGATCAGATAGGTTTTGCGCTTTTTACCGTTAAGAGTCAGATATGGGCCGTGGGAAACATCGGTCTGCCACAGGGTGTTGATATCAACATGGGCAAAACGGCGGCGGTCAGCCGTATCCGTCTGGGATGGCTTTAACAGCTGATGTTTTTTCAGCAGCCGATACACTGTGGAATAGGAACAGTCAGAGCTGGTGAAGTGCCCTTCATGAATGAGCCACTCATGGAACAACTTCACCGATAAATGGATGTTTTCCGTTCGTAACGTAAGGAGCAGTTTAGTCGATTCCGCTGATAAAGCCCGGGAAGAACCCTTGTCTGTCCGAACCTTGGGCTTGAGCGCATCAAAACCATGACGCCGGTACAGACGGAGCCATTCCAGCAGGGTTTTGCGGTTGTAGGTGCGCGTGCCATAATGCGGAACATCATGGGTTTTGGCACTGATCTCATCCAGATAAGCGGCGTGGGACGAGACGGTATCCGTAAGCAATGGCGCAATCAGGCCATAGCGAAATAAAGCAATCAGTTCTTTGTCTTTTTCAGTCATTGTAAAAAAACCTCCGTTTTTAAAGAATTGAGGTTTTAAGGATCCATAAAACTCAGTAAATAGAGCATAACGGATCAATGGATAAAAGGCAAAGCAAAAGCTCTGTGGGCTAAATAGTTCTTCAAAAAAATGCGGAAGGATGGTACAATTAATGTGCCATAAATCCTTTCTTAAAATGATCGTGATATCTTTTGCCGAAGATGGGGGGCTTGCCCACCGAGTAGACCATTTCAAGAAGCTTTATGGCTTTTTTATGCCAAAAATCAGGAAAGTCGATTAAAGGATCATGGCAGATGCGAAAAAATTCAATCAGCCGGTTCAGACAAAGTAAAAAACGCCGGGTGATAAAGCGACGATGCTGATGCGCTAAAGTATTGGCATAATGAGCCCCGTTAAAGAAGGCCCAAAGCAGTTCCAGCAGAAATGGAAGCGCCAGCTGAAATCCTGGATGACAGAAAGAAGGCAGGACACTGACTGTCTTACCGCAATGAATACAGTAATGACGTTGGACCGGAATGGAGAAGACATCCTCATACCAGATCACATGCCGGTGATAGATACCATGAAGATGAAGTCGATGGCGGGTGTAACAATGTGGACAGCTGTCAATACGAACTCTTTCAGTGGTGTAGAATTCGGTGATATAATCCAGCGGGTGGTCAGAAAAGTGTTCCAGATGAACCATGGTTTGTGCTTCCTTAAAGTGACTAATGATTAATCATTATACCATAATTGAAAAGCCAGGTTTGCCGGAATAATTTGATTAGTTCAGGGCTCTTTTGACATTTATAATTTGCTAATTAACAACTATCCGGTATGTGTTCTGTCGGTCGTCTGCCATTGATAATCGAACCATATTGGAATGTAAAGGGAAAAAGGAAGCCCTTCAAGGAAACGGTGGAATCCATTGATAATCGAACCATATTGGAATGTAAAGTTTATCTTCATGAATAGAAAAATGGATTCTTCTATCATTGATAATCGAACCATATTGGAATGTAAAGCCAACAAGCTCATCTATTATTGACCCAAAACTTGAATTGATAATCGAACCATATTGGAATGTAAAGATATTTATTAAAGAGGTATAAACATGGACCAGGCCAATTGATAATCGAACCATATTGGAATGTAAAGAACGATTATATGGAACTGGGAAACCACTCGGAATTATTGATAATCGAACCATATTGGAATGTAAAGATGATTACGATCCAATCTCTGAATACTGGGAGTTAAATTGATAATCGAACCATATTGGAATGTAAAGCGCTACGGAGTTGGCGGCCTTGATTTATCTAATACGATTGATAATCGAACCATATTGGAATGTAAAGCCTGATCCGGTACTTGAACAAATAGAACGACTTCTTATTGATAATCGAACCATATTGGAATGTAAAGTTTGATTCGGTATCAATATCAGCAGCACCAAGCGAATTGATAATCGAACCATATTGGAATGTAAAGTCCAGCATGTTGGCCAGCTGATTCCAGATGGTTGCATTGATAATCGAACCATATTGGAATGTAAAGGAAAATTGATGGAGCAGTGGCCATGATTATTGCCATTGATAATCGAACCATATTGGAATGTAAAGGAAGTAGTTAATAATCGTGAAGAATTAAATCATTGATTGATAATCGAACCATATTGGAATGTAAAGTCTATCAGTGGTGGTGCTAGGTTGGGTAGATCATCCATTGATAATCGAACCATATTGGAATGTAAAGGTATTAACATCGACAGTATTTCCTAGGCCATCATAATTGATAATCGAACCATATTGGAATGTAAAGTAAATCATAACCTTTCATCGCATTCCTCGGCTTTCAATTGATAATCGAACCATATTGGAATGTAAAGTTGTGCGAAAAACCCATGTTTGCATAGGTTTCAAGCATTGATAATCGAACCATATTGGAATGTAAAGCCTCTCATTACTGTGAAGCAGAAATATCTAACCGCAATTGATAATCGAACCATATTGGAATGTAAAGTTCGATAAAGAATGGAGTGCTTACGTTCAAACTTTCATTGATAATCGAACCATATTGGAATGTAAAGTTTTTTATAGAATGGTATAAGTCTAAAACTAATAATATTGATAATCGAACCATATTGGAATGTAAAGATAACAGATACATATTCTGATGCATCCGTAAATACTGATTGATAATCGAACCATATTGGAATGTAAAGTAGAATAAGTCATATTATTTCCCCTCTCTTTAATATATTGATAATCGAACCATATTGGAATGTAAAGTTGTAGGAAGATGATGTATGGATCGAAACGAACGATATTGATAATCGAACCATATTGGAATGTAAAGATTGAAGATCTGGTTTATGTGACCGCCACAGGAAGTAATTGATAATCGAACCATATTGGAATGTAAAGACTTGTTACTGATCCAAAAACAGCTGAATCATTCAGATTGATAATCGAACCATATTGGAATGTAAAGATTCTCACGCCCTACTGGATTACATGATAAGATAAATTGATAATCGAACCATATTGGAATGTAAAGACGCTGTAAGATCATTGCAATTGGATGGCGTTCAGGATTGATAATCGAACCATATTGGAATGTAAAGCACGTTATAACCATAGGTGTATTAAAGTGTTCACGTAATTGATAATCGAACCATATTGGAATGTAAAGTTAACAGAAAAGAATCATCAGTATATTCATAATGAGATTGATAATCGAACCATATTGGAATGTAAAGTCAACACAATGCCAGGTACTGGCAAACGGGGATATGAATTGATAATCGAACCATATTGGAATGTAAAGTTTGATAGGTAGGCTTTTTAATTAGGGGTTTAACAGTATTGATAATTGAACCATATTGGAATGTAAAGTTTAAGGGCCTCAATTCGCCGTGATTCATCAATTGTTATTGATAATCGAACCATATTGGAATGTAAAGTATGTAGAGCCATAACTATAATCAGAAAAACAAGCTAATTGATAATCGAACCATATTGGAATGTAAAGTCCCAATGTTTCATCTGCCTGATTTCTTATATCTTCATTGATAATCGAACCATATTGGAATGTAAAGTATATTGTTTTAAAGTCAGGAGATAAATATATGCTTGATTGATAATCGAACCATATTGGAATGTAAAGTCCTTATTCTTAAACCGGCGATCAATAGCCAGGGTGGAATTGATAATCGAACCATATTGGAATGTAAATGTTAATCTACCTCTCCCCATATCAGCCATCCACCTTATTGAAGTCATGCCATATTTGAATGCAAATCATTCTTGGCCTGTATTGCCAATGCTCTGATTGATAAAGGGATTCCAGTTCTGATGACAAGCTTCACCAGGCTCAGCCAGCAATTATATTCAGAGCAGGATAAAAACACCTTTCTTGCAGCCCTGAATCGATACGATCTTTTGAACATTGATGATCTGGGCGTAGAGCGAAAAAGCGACTATATGCTGGAGAATATGTTTAATGTCATAGATGAGCGCTACAAAAGTAAATAACCAATGATTATTATCACCAATCTGACACTGGAACAACTGGAAAATCCTTCATCGCTGGCACTGAGCCGCCTGTATGAAAGGATTTTGGAAAAGTGTACGCCGCTGGTCTTTGATGGGGAGAATTTGCGGGATGACAAGCGGTCTCAAAATTTTGAGCATGTTAAGAAGGTGCTGGGGTCCTAGGAAAAGTCTTGATTTGTAAGGAAATTAAAATATAATATACATACAATAATTTAAATAATATAAGTTATCCTGAATTATTCATCCAGCAATGAGCAATCTTAAAATCGAGAAACAACATCTTTTTCAAGGATTAAATACACAGACGGTTGAATTTCAACCCAAAAAGGGTAGACGAATCCCGTAGATGTTATTTTCAAGATTTTAAGTTGCCAAAGATCATCAGTTACTGTTATTCCAGCTGCGGAAGTTGTCTGATATTTTCTAAAGTTTTATAAAATTCATCTTTGTAGGGACAACTGCTACATAGCTTGAAATAAATATAGCTTGCTGCTTTTACGATTTTCGAAGCAATTTTTAGCAGCTTTAAACGAATGGTATCGATCTGCATCTTTTTCATGCTCTTCGGCAGAACCAATCGTCTGAAACAATTAAACAGATTATAAGCCAACACATGCAGTTGCAGTCGGTTGGCATTGACTACTTTGGATTTACTTCCGGTAGAAGCGAAGCCAAATCCGGACTTGCTTTCTTTGATGAAATTCTCCATAGTGCCTCGGTTACGATAGTATCTTAGGATTTCTTCAGGTTTCAAGTCCATATTGGTTACAATGAAGGAATGCTGAATGGTGAACTGATTGCAAGGTTTCTCCACTTTAACAACTACCCTGCGCGGGTACTCCCACTTGCCTGCTTTGTAATAAAACTCATCATAGCGGACAATATACTGGGACATATCTTCTTTCATCGCTTCAAATATTTCATGATCAAGATGTTTCGCTTTGTCATTTAAAACACTGTTCGCTTTTAAACGGATCGCATAAGACACACCATTGGTTTCGCATTGCTTGTACAAATCAGGCGTTGCAAACCCGCTGTCACCACGTAAATACAGCTCTATGTCGGGATACTCCGTGAAATATTCATCAAGTAGAGGTTGCATAAAATCAACAACCCCAGTGGAACTGTAGTCCGTTCCATCACGGAGATCTGCTTTCAGCAGATCACCGGTTAATCCGTCGTAACAAAGTAATGGATGATAACCATGTACCCTGTAATGATAGTTGAAACCTTCACCTTCCTGTTTTCCATAGGTATTCAATAGGGTGGAGTCCAAATCCAGCAATACCTGTTTTGGACGTTTTATTTTATAAGCAGATGTCCGCATTGCTTTAATGATGGCATCAAATTTTGGCAGCGTTTTATCATCCATCCGGTTCCAGAATCTTGACAGAGTCGGTTGAGAAGCCAGTGCTTTTTTACCCAGAATGTTTGTAAAGACAGGTTCATTTGTCAATTCATCAGCATCGTCATCTTCAAAGTAACCAGCAATGATCTGATATACCATTTGGCACAGGTTTTGATCATCCTTATGCTGACGACTGGTCTTCTCATCAGTTTTGAAGTTGCTGACATGTTTATGGAAACTGAATTTATGAGCAAATTCTTTGATCAGAATCAGTCCGGAATCAGAGGATAAATCACCGCCATCGAAATTTATTTTGATTTTTTTATTGCTTTCTAACTGAAGTGCATCTAAACTAGACATATGAAGAGTTTCTCCTTTGTTTGGTTTTGGTTTGGTCACTTAAATTTTAACAAAGTTGGAGCTCTTTTTCTATTGTCTTAGCTTCACTTATTTAGTGAAAAGCAAAAATAATCAAAAACACTGTATCTATGCGGCACAATGTGCCGTTAATTGTATCTGGATGAATAATTCAGGGTTATAAATGCTAATATCTTTTTTAGAGGAGGAATATAATGAATAAATCTGAGCAGGCTTTAGAGCTTTTTAGTCAGGGGTTTAATTGCGCGCAGGCGATTTTATCGGTCTTTTGTGATGAATTTGACTTAAAAAGGGAAGCGGCATTAAAAATGACAAGTGGCTTTGGTGGTGGTTTGTGCCAGGGGGAGTTGTGTGGAGCTGTAAGCAGTGCTGTCATGGTACTGGGTCTAAAATATGGGCAAAGTGAAAAAGAAGATAATGAGGCCAAGGAAAATACTTATGATGTAGTTAATGACTTTTGCCGGAAGTTTAAGGCAATCAATGGTTCTATCATCTGCAATGGACTGCTAGATACTGATTTGAGCCAGACAAATGCCCGAAAAGAGGCCCGAGAAAAAGGACTCTTTAAAAAAATCTGTCCAAAAGTCATTGCTGATGCGGTGGTTATTCTGGAAGAAATGATCTAAGCGATTAACATTTTAACGGTTATGGACTGTCACAGACAATAAATTGGGAATAAGGCCTTTTCTATCTGTTTGGGAGTTCGTCTTCTGCTAACAAATAAAACGGCTTTTAAAGACGTCTTTATCTCTTTCTAGGCAAATTAATAAAGTCAGTTGCGTCTTTTAATGACCAACATAAGGTCTAATCATTCATTCATTTCCCAGCTGATGCAATTTTACCAGGCAGCGTCAAGCATTCTCTGAAGGCCATTGCAATCAGACTGACGAGGTTTTCCTTTATTAGTGATAATTATTTTGTTGTCGATATTACATTGAAATATTATTCATGAAAGCGTATACTATATTTCTACAGTTAATGAGTTGTAGCTGTTGTCCGTTTGCAAAATAGCTGTGAAAAAGCCGGTCTGGTATTTTTGACGATTAAAAAGAGGCAGTTGAGTCCAGCTTTAGTGTATAAAACTGAAAGAATGTGGGATTCAAAAGTTGAAAAACGGCAGAGTTAAAATTGTTGCTGGAATTTAATACAATCAGGCAAGATGTTTGAGTTGGAAATTGCTGCGCTCAGAGGATTTGAAATTCGGGAACAGAAAGGATTTAGGGATGAGAAGAAAGAAGATTTCGACTAGTAGATCGGTGGTGGCATTAGCCATTTTAGTGCTAATACCGCTGATATTCCCGTTGGGTGCTTTTGCCAAGGAAAGCGAGGACTCTTCGATTAATATCGGTACTGAATCAGAAATTGGTGTTAGCTACGGCGGCCATATTGAAAACTATGGTGATATAGCCTCAGTTTCTGGACCGGAAACCCTTGGTAGCAGTGGTCAGGGACTTCGAATTGAAGGCGTTTGGATCGAGCTGACTGGCGATGTTCCTGAAAGCGCAAGCATTAACTATCAGGTGCATGTCCAGGATCAAGGCTGGATGAAAGCAGTGAGTGATGGTGATTTTGCCGGAACTAGCGGTAAAGGACTGCGGGTAGAGTCGATTAAGATCTGGCTGGAAGACTTAGACGGATATGATGTATATTATCGCGGCCACGTTCAAAATGAAGGCAATATGCCGACGGAAGACGATGGAACATGGGGCTGGGTTAAAAACGGCCAGGAACTGGGAACAACCGGTTCGGGCTTAAGACTTGAAGAACTCCAGATAAGAATTGTCAAAGCAGAAGATTCGGAAAACGGTGATGAGGGTGAAGATGAGACATCGACACCAGTCGCGGTTACGGGGATAACCCTTGATAAAGAGTCCGTGACGCTGATTGCCGGTGGAGAAACTGATACTATCACGGCAACGGTATCGCCCTCAGATGCAAGCAACAAAGATATTATATGGACAACCAGCAATAGCGATATTGTTACCGTCAATAACGGGACTGTCACACCAGTAGAGGCTGGAACAGCTACGATTACTGCAACTGCGGCTTCTAACAGCGGCAGGACAGCGACGGTAGCGGTGACGGTTAAAGCTGGCACCTCGGCTATACTGATAACTTCTAAGACTTATTTTCCGAATGTGATTGTGAGATTAACCGGGGATAGCTTTTTATCAGAATCCCTTGAAGTCAGAGATTGGGTAATCGATACCGGGACAACCGGTATGTATAATAGTAGTAGTGGATGGGACCATGGAACATTGTATTTTGGCTTTTCACCGCATAGTGGAAATGAATATTCTGCGGGTACAATAACAATCCAATTAAACGGTGGTGTTTTGGCCAGTGGTGTTGATGCGGAACCGCTTACTGTTCAGCTCAGCGATACCCATGGTATTTCAACAACGCCAGTTGCCGGTGCCATCAGTATCGCAAAAACAGCTATAAGACAATCGAGTGTGGATTTTAATATTATATCTTCCCATACTGGCGGACTTTGGTATGTCTATTCAGATAGTAGAGGAGGACGAGTGGCTTCAGGGATCAGTGCCAGTTTTAACAATGGAATATTGACCTTATCCCATGAAGAAAATATACCTTCAGGTACATACTACATCGGCTGGATTGATGGACTTGGTGACTACCAGAGTGAGCTTTTAGCGTTAACCGTTACAGATTATTTTGTTCCGAGTAATGTAAAAGTCATCTCGGATACAAGTGTCGGCTCATTATATAACGGCAATCTGGTTGGTGTTCCGGAAGGGACAAAGGTCAGTGACTTAAAAGCCGGATTAACAGTATCTTTGTATGCAAATGCTGAGATTCTAAAAGGAGCAGGTGGGGCGGTTGTCGCAGACCAGGAAAATACAGATGTGACAGCCGAGATGGTAATTCAAGTGACTGCTCTGGATGGTTCGACAGCAGAGTATACCATTGCCATGGATTCGGCCACTGAATAGCATTTAAAATTGAATTAGTCACCAAAGGCTATAAGTAACTGGACTCAAATAGTTAGTATCAAAAAAGACGGCTTTCACAGCCGTCTTTTTCATTGATTATGCTTATTTTAAAGTCCTTAGTGCCTTAATGACCCATCATACTTCCTAATCGTTCATTCATTTCCCAGCTGATGTAAACTTCCCAGGCAGCGTCAAGCATATCCTGCAGGCTGTGGAATTCGGATTTTGAGGCGATGATCTTGTTGAGCTTATTCTGGTCAATGGCATCAAAAGCTTCCTGTGACTCAAAGGTTAAGCCGGTTTCCTCGATGAAGCTGTCATAATCGGCGAAAGATGTTTTTTCTTTCAGAAATTCATCGGTCAGAAGATTTTCAATTGGAATAATTTTATCTTCAGGGATTTCTTCGCTATTGTATTTGTTATCGGCCATAGTAATGCTCCTTCTTTTGAGAATTTAAGCGTTGCTTATAATTAAATTATAGGGGAAGAGCGGTCAGCTTGCAAGCTAAAAGGGTCAAAATTCCGTTGATAACGACCAGCAATTTCTTTTAATTTAAGAAACGATGTGGTATAATTTGCCTTAACAAACAAAACACGCAGCTGATTATTATAAATCGGTTTTGATCAATTGGTGGGAGAAGGAAGAAAGTTATTAAAATAGCTTGCAGGCCTTTTTTTTATGTCTAAAAGAAAAAGTGGGCAATAGCGATAAAAGACAGTAGGAATATTTATATGGAAAAAAAAGTAATTCGAGAAATCGAAGTAAAATTTAAAATTTTTGATAAACTGCAGCTGGAAGAAGATGATCAGAAGTCGCTTTTTTTTCTGTTGAAATGTTTAGTTCTAAAATATCTGGTCAATAATGATTTGATTGATTTTCCAAAACATCAGTTGGCAATCAGAAAGGATTTCACTTTTGATGGTTTTCTGGAAATTTGGGACAACAATACAAGTGAACGAGAATTTTTTCCGGAAACGCCAATAGAAATTGATGAACCGCTTTGGCGGTGGATTGCCTCATTTATTGAAGAATTACCCTTGTTTAGGGGGATAAATCCCGATATAATTGGTTATATCCATGAAAAAGTATTAATGAAGCGATATCGAAAGCAGCATGGTGTTTTTTATACACCCCGGGATATTGCCGAGTTTATGGCTTCTTATCAAGATATCATCAAACGCGAAAAAATAAAAGTTCTGGATCCGGCCTGCGGCAGTGGAGCGCTTTTAAGTGCCCTATACGATTATTTATCTGCTAAGCTTTTACGAGAGACCCAGATGGATCGGGCACAGATTCACCGAACCCTGCTGATGGAGGTTCTTTACGGCAGTGATCAGGACCCAGTGGCCTGTCTGGTGACAAAACTGATCCTCATTTTAAAAGGGGAGTCTTTTATTGAACCTGCGGGCATCGTATGTAAAGATTTTTTGATCGATCAGGGCCCTTATGAGCTTTCCTTTGATCTGATCATTGCCAACCCGCCTTATGTGGGCCATAAGCAGATTAGCAGTGACTATATGAAGCAGCTTAAGAAACAGTATGCCCAGGTTTATTCGGATAAAAGCGATCTTTCATATTGTTTTGTATATCGCAGTTGGGAGTTGCTTAAAGAAAATGGTCTGATTGTTTATATCACTTCACGATATTTTATGGAAGCTCTCAATGGCAAAAATATCCGAAACTTTATTGCCAGGCATTTTGAAATTTTAGAACTGATTGATTTTAATGGAAACCGTGTCATTAAGGGAGTGGGAGTTGATCCGGCAATTCTGGTGCTAAAGAAAAAAAGCCTGATAGCGGCTGACCATTCAATTGCGGTTAAACGCTTTACAGTCCCCAAAGACAGCAGACATATTTATGGACTGGTGGGGGAGCTCATTAATAAAGATTCATCGATGGTTGAAACTTTTTCGGTCAGCCAGAACAATCTGTCCGACCATTGCTGGCGATTGTATCAGCCGATTAGAGAGGCCATCATTAAAAAAATTGAAAACCGGTCTGATCTGGTCCTGAATGATATAGCAGAGTGTTTTCAGGGAATTATTACCGGCTGTGACAAGGCCTTCGTTTTTGAAAAAGATAATATTCCCTTTAAACTGAGAGATGAAAAGCTTAAAAAGCCCTGGTTAAAAAGTAAAAACCTTAAGGCCGGGCAGATAGAAGCGGCTCAAAAGGTGCTGATTTATACGAAACAGTTAGAAAATCTTGAAACCGAACCCCAACTGACTGATTATTTGAGCGATTTCAAGGAAAAACTTTCAAACCGCCGGGAATGTCGGCTGGGAAGACGACCCTGGTATGGTCTGCAGTGGGGGCGTGAACCGGAAAACTTCGAGAGTCGAAAGATTATTTTTCCCTATAAAGCGAGTGAAAACCGCTTTGTGGTGGATGAGAACGGCGCCTATTTCAGTGCTGACATCTATGGCATGCAATTGAGACCATTATTGCAAAGACATTTCACGGAAGATACTTTAACGGCTGTTTTAAATAGCAGAGTCTATAATTATTATTTTAAATCATTTGCCAAGAAGCTTGGTCATGACCTTTATGAATATTATCCGAATACGGTCTTAATGCTGCAATTACCTGATTTTAACCGGGAAGAAATAATTCAAATTAAAGAAAAAAATGCTATGATGAAAAGATATCACTCTGAGCATTTGGACACAAGTAAAAACAGTGTTCTGGATGAATGGCTGTATCAGTATTTCGATTTATCCGAACAGGAAATTGGCGAAATCATAAGGAGGTAAGGTATTTTGCAGAAAAGCTTTTTTGACTTGAACTATGACGAAAAAATATCTGATCAGGCGCCTCTTGCTGTTCGGATGCGGCCTCGAACCCTTGATGAATTCGTGGGTCAGGACCATATCATCGGAAAAGGAAAACTTTTGTATCGGTTAATTATGGCCGACCGCCTGACCTCGGTTGTATTTTACGGTCCGCCAGGAACGGGAAAAACCTCACTCGCAAAGATTATTGCCAACCATACCCATTCAAAGTTTTATGAACTCAATGCGGTAACTTCGGGAAAAAAAGAAATCACAGAAGTACTTGAAATGGCAAAAACCAATTTAGGGGTTTATAATCAGAAGTCGATTCTCTTTATTGACGAGATCCACCGTTTTAATAAGGCCCAGCAGGATGCCCTTCTGCCCAGTGTAGAAAAGGGCCTGGTGACCTTAATCGGCGCAACCACAGAAAACCCTTACTTTGAAATTAACTCACCGCTTTTGTCCCGGTCGACGATTTTTGAATTTAAAGGTCTGACCAGTGACAATCTAATCGATGTGATAAAAACTTCTATTGCCGATCGCGACCGGGGTTACGGTATGATGAAAATAAGCCTCGATCCCGAGGCCCTCACCTATCTGGCTGAGGTCTCAAATGGGGATGTCAGACGGGCCTTAAATGCCTTGGAGTTAGGCGTTTTAACCATCGATAAAAATGAAAATGGCGAAATCCATTTTGACCTGGAAATCGCTCAGGAATGTATTCAGAAAAAAGCCGTTCAATATGATAAGGATGGCGATAATCATTACGATACCATTTCTGCTTTTATCAAAAGTATCAGAGGCTCGGATCCCGATGCCGCCCTTTATTGGATGGCAAAAATGCTGGCAGCTGGTGAAGATCCGAAATTCATCGCCCGGCGGATTGTTATTTCCGCCTCTGAAGATATTGGAAATGCTGAACCCCTGGCCCTGACTGTTGCCATGGCCGCAGCCCAGGCGGTTGATTTTATTGGCATGCCGGAAGCGCGAATTAATCTGGCCCAGGCTGTGGTTTTTCTGGCCTGTTCGCCCAAAAGCAACGCTTCCTATATGGCGATCGATGATGCTTTGGAAGCGGTGAGACAAGCTTCCAACAGCCGGGTTCCGGCCCATTTGCAGGATAGTCATTATAAAGGCAGCAAAGATTTGGGGCGGGGACTTAATTATTTGTATCCCCACAGTTTTCCGGGACACTATATCCCCCAGCAGTATCTGCCTGATGATTTAAAAAATACAAAATTTTATACACCAGGTGAACTGGGGCATGAAAAGAAGATGAAAGCTTATCTAGAAAGAATTGATGAAATAAAAAAGAACCAGGATTGAAAGGAGCATAACATGAAAGAAGATTACAAAAATAAACAGGCAAAACTTTTTGAAATTGGTGAAGAAGTAGCTGGATTTGTCCTCACAAAGCAGGAAATGATCGAAGAGGCAGACGGTTTTGCCAGAACCTTTGAGCATAAAAAAACCGGAGCCAGACTGCTGTATTTATCAACAGAAGACGACAACAAGGTCTTTTCCATTGCCTTTAAAACCCCTTCCATTGACAGCACTGGAGTTGCCCATATTCTTGAACATTCAGTGCTTTGCGGGTCCAGAAAATATCCTGTCAAAGAGCCTTTTGTGGAACTGGCTAAAGGTTCCATGAATACCTTCTTAAACGCCATGACCTATCCGGATAAAACCATGTATCCTGTTGCCTCGACCAACGCGACGGACTTTATGAATCTGATGGATGTTTACCTGGATGCGGTTTTTTATCCCAATATTTATGATAATCCATATACCTTCTACCAGGAAGGCTGGCATTATCATATTGAAAATGAAGAGGATGCCATTCACTATAATGGTGTTGTCTATAATGAAATGAAGGGGGCTTTTTCGAATCCGGAAGAGATTCTGCAGAATAAGATTTTTGAATCCCTCTATCCCGATAGCCCTTACCGTTTTGAGTCAGGCGGCGATCCGGATGTGATTCCAGAACTGACCTACGAGGGCTTTATTGATTTTCATCGGCGATATTATCATCCTTCAAACAGTTATATTTACCTCTATGGCGATGGGGATGTGCGTGAGCATTTAGCCTATCTGAATGATTCCTATCTGTCCAACTTTGAGAAAAAGGAAATTGATTCATCAATAGAAACGCAAAAAGCTTTTACCGAGCGCGCTAATCTTTCGGCATCTTATGGGATTGCCAGCGATGAATCAACTGAAAAGAAAGCCTATATGGCACTCAATTATGTTTTGGGTGAGACCATGAGTTTTGAAAAGGGCTTGGGCTTTTTAATCCTGGCTCATATCCTTTTAAACAATAACAGCTCACCGCTTAAAGAAGCCCTGCTGGAACTTGATATTGCCGAAGATATTTCCTATCATTACAGCAATTCCCTTAAGCAACCCTATTTTTCAATTGTGTTAAAGAACACAGATGCTGAGAAACAGGCAGTTTTTTTGGATACCGTTGATTCAGTCCTTAAAAAACTGGTCACTGAAGGTTTAGATCCGCTGGCGGTTGAAGCCGGGGTTAACATTCACGAGTTTTCTCATATTGAAGGTGAATATGGAACCTATCCTAAAGGGCTGGTCTTTATCATTGATATGATGGAAACATGGCTTTATGGAAAAGAAGCAACGGACTATTTAAAATATAAACCTGTTTTTGAAACCATTAAAGCGGAAATGAAAAATGGCTATTTTGAAAAGATGATTACAGAAATGCTGCTTGAAAATACTCATCAGTCTTTTGTGTGTATCACCCCCGAAAAAAATTATCAGGAAAAGGTGGATCAGTCTATTGCCGAAAATCTAAGCGAGTTCAAAAATAGCTTAAGTCCGCAAGCATTGACAGATCTGGTTGCTGAAACCCATACCCTAATCGAAAAACAAAACGAAGAGGATGCGCCGGAAGATCTGGAAAAAATTCCCAAGCTTTCTCTGTCGGAGATTCGTAAAGAGGCCAAAACCTACCCCCTTGCGGTGTTAGAAGCGCTTGATACAAAACTGTTATTTCACGAAGGCTTTACAGGAGACATCGCTTATTTAAAACTGTATTTTGATTACAGCGACCTTGACCAGGACGAACTTAAGATGCTCTCCCTGATGTGTAAATTTTTAGGCAGTCTAAGTACTAGAGAAAAAGATTATCGACTGTTAAATCAGGAAATTGAAATTAATACCGGCGGGTTATCCTTTGGGATTGAGTCTTTCGATAATTATCAGGAGCCTGGCCAGTACCAGAGTTTTGTTTATGTCAAAGGAAAGGCTGTCAAAGATAAAATTAAAGAGATGGCAGACCTGATTCAGGAGATTTTAACCGGAACTTTGTTTAGTGAAAAAAATCTTATTCGCGACCTGGTTCGAGAAATTAAAAGTCAGAAAGAGACACAGTTCTTAACCGCGGGTCATGTGGTAGGGGTACAGAGGCTGCAGTCTTATTATTCTAAAACCGCACGATTGTTTGAAGAATTCGGAGGAATTGAATTTTACCGCTTTATTGCCGATTTGGATTTGAATTTCTCAGAAAAATTTGATAAACTGTGTGAAACACTTAACGCTGTTTCGAAAAAGATTTTCTTAAATAAAAAACCAATTATAAGTATTACCGGTTCCCAAGCCTTAAAAGATCAGGTGCTTAGCTCCCTTGAGTCTTATATGACACAATTAAAGGTAGAGAAATTTGGTGAAAACAACTACCAACTGGAACAAGAAATCCGCAATGAAGGCTTTATGACGGCGGCCAAAATTCAATATGTCACCCAGGGATATAATTTTAAAAAGCTGGGTTATGATTATTCCGGCAGTATGCTGGTGCTTAAATCGATTATCTCCATGGATTATCTCTGGAACAAGGTTCGTGTCCAGGGTGGGGCTTATGGGGCTTTCATGAATGTCGGACGCACCGGAGAAGTCTATTTTGGGTCTTATCGTGATCCCAAGCTTTCCAAAACCCTTGACGCATATCAGGGAATCGTCGGCTACCTGAAGGACCTTAATTTGTCTCAGCGGGAACTGGAAAAATATATTATTGGCAGCATCAGTAACAAGGATGTTCCAATTAGCGTATACGTTAAGGGCGAAGTGGCAGATAATTTCTACTTTTCAAATGTAAGCTGGGAAGATCAGCAAAAGGAACGGGATGAAATTCTGGGGACCAGTTTAGATGATCTGAAAGCATTTATTTCAATGATTGAAGAGATTTTAGAGAAGCATATCATTTGTGTGCTGGGCAGCGAAGAGGTAATTAAACAGGAAACAGATTTATTTATGGAAGTTCGTTCGATTAAATAATCTGTAGGCGCGAGGAGGGGAAATGAAGCAGAAGATAGCAATACTGATTATTTTCAGTATGCTGATGATGACAGGAACAGTTTTTTCACAGACTTTACCAGCTTATGGTTCAGATGAAGGGGTTGTTTTATTCGAATTAAATAGTGGTGATATGGTTTTTATGCAAAATGAGGGGAAACAAATGTACCCGGCCAGTACCACTAAACTATTAACGGCTTTAGTAGCGGTTGAAAATGGTGATATGAATGAAAATATTACCATTGGTGAAGAGGTATATGATATTGACTCTGACAGCAGCGTTGCAGGTCTGGCGTCGGAAGAAGTAATGAGTTTGCGTGATCTGATGTACGGACTCTTACTCCCTTCCGGCAATGATGCTTCCAATGTTATTGCAATAAATGTTGGCAGAAAGATTTCAGGTAACGCTGAAGCTACTGATTCAGAGTCTTATGATGCATTTATTGAAGCAATGAATCAGAAAGCAGCCAGTTTGGGGATGAATAACTCACATTTTACCAATCCCCATGGCCTGCAGGATTCCGATCATTATACAACACCGGAGGATATGTTAAAACTTGCCCGGGCAGCATTTAATGATCAGACCATTGCCTCGATTACCAGAACCAAGATGCATGAGGTGACAACCAACAAAAGCACCCATACCTGGTATAATACCAATATGCTTTTATATGCCAGCTTTGATGAGTTTCCGGAGGACTATCAGACTTTATATGGTATTTCTGGTGATAACCCTGATTTTAATGGTTACGCCAACAGCGGAAAAACCGGGACGACTGAAGAAGCCGGTAATTGTCTGGTTTTTCAGGCTGAAGGTAATGGGAAAAAAATGATCGGAGTCATTCTTTATTCTGATGCTGATTTATTATATGGTGAGGCAAATCAGACGATTGATGCAGTGATTAAGGACTACGACTTTATCACCTGGACTCAGGAAACAGAAATTAAAAACTTTTATTCGGAAGTAAAGGTTGAAAATTACCATATTTTTGATGGCTCAACCTTGACGCTTAAAACCAGTGAGCCTTTAATTACTTTGGTCAGAACCGATGAAGCAGATAACTATACAACAGAAATCGTTTGGGATGATTCAAAGGTAACCGGAAGTGAGGAATTAATAGCAATCAGTGAAGACATTGGTGCGGATGAGCAGGTTGGTGAACTGCAGGTATATAATGGTGATACTCTCGTTGAATCGGCACCGCTTTATGCCAATAACCAAGTGGCCATGCGAAGTTTCATCGATTATCCCTTAATCTACTGGTATGTAACTATTGTCCTGATACTTTTAGCCGCAGCGCTGTTACGTATTGCTTATGTTCATTTTATGCGGACCAATAATATTCGCTATAAAAAGATTAAAATTAAGGGTTCAACAGATAAAAAGCCCCAGCGAAAGACAAGCAGCAGGAATTCTTCGGGACAAAGATCTTCTTCCCAAAGTGGCAAAAACCAGACCGTCAGGAAAAGGCCAAGTAGTGGAAATAGCAGAAATAGAAATAACCAAAATAGATAAGTATATAAACGTTAAAAAATAGACAAATGCACTTGACGAAAACCGTTTTCATCGTTATACTTAAGAAGTAATATTAATAAAGACTAAAAATGCCATGAAGGTATCAACGTTGCCGAAGCAATGTTCTTATTTTCTTGGCTTTTTTTATTGAAGGAGGAAATGTTATGCACATGGCTGATGCTCTTGTTTCACCAGCGGTCGGCGGGATTATGTTAGCTGCCAGCGCCGGTGCAATTGCTTATTCATCTTATAAATGTAAAGATGATCTGGACGAAAAGAAAATCCCTTTAATGGGAGTAATGGGGGCCGTTATTTTTGCCGGTCAAATGATTAACTTCACGATTCCCGGAACAGGTTCCAGTGGACATATCGGAGGCGGAATTCTACTCGCAGCGCTATTAGGACCTTATCCGGCATTTTTAACCCTGTCAGCGGTTCTTTTGATACAAGCCCTGTTTTTTGCGGACGGTGGACTCCTGGCTTTGGGAGCTAATATTTGGAATATGGGCTTTTACGCCTGCCTTTTAATTTATCCCCTGGTCTTTAGACCATTAGTTAAAAAGGGCATTACCAGAAGCCGACTAACCCTGGCCTCAGTTTTATCAGTAATCCTGGCACTGCAATTAGGTGCATTCTCAGTTGTTATTCAAACCCTGGCATCAGGTGTGACCGAACTGCCTTTTTCCACATTTGTAGTAATGATGCAGCCGATTCATCTGGCTATTGGTCTGGTGGAAGGTCTGGTAACGGCAGGAATCCTAATGTTTGTCTATAATATGCGTCCGGAACTGATTGAGGCTTCGGTTGCAAATCAGAAGCTGAGTGATAGTGTATCGCTTAAAAAAGTCATGGGCATTCTGCTGGTTTCGGCGGTAGTCGTTGGTGCCGGTGTGTCACTATTTGCCTCTGCTAATCCTGACGGGCTGGAGTGGGCAATGGAAAATGTAGCTGGAACTGCAGAGCTTGAATCAAGTGGGAATATTTACGAAACGGCTGAATCAGTCCAGTCATCCACTGCTTTTTTACCGGATTACAGCTTAAAGTCTGACGAGGATGGTTCAGCGGTCGGAACCAGTTTATCAGGTGTTGTTGGGGGCGCAATTACCCTTTTTCTGGCAGCAGGAACGGGATATCTGATCTATTTCGTTAAAAAAAGAAAAGAAAAAACAGCATAATCAGTTGTTTTTTTAAGAGACCATGCTAAAATAATAGCATTGGTCTTTTTTATTATGTTTTATGAAAGGAAGTTGTATGGCTGGTATTTCCGAATCCATGTCCACGATCCAGTCGCTGGAAGAACTGGCGGACAAACAAACCGTAATTCATCAGATTCATCCCCGGGTTAAGTTACTGATGACATTACTTTATATTGTTCTGGTTATTTCATATAAACCTTATGATGTGACGGGTCTGACATTTTACGCATTTTATCCGGTGATCTTAATGGTTCTGGGAGAAATTCCGGTTAAGCCATTACTAAAACGATTGTTGATTGCGCTGCCCTTTTCATTTTTTGCCGGAGTATCTAATATATTTTTTAATCGCGAAGCGGCATTTTATATTGGCAATCTGGCCATTAGTTTTGGTCTGATTTCATTCTTTTCGATTATGTTAAAAACGGTTTTTACAGTTATGGCTGTACTAATCTTAATCGCAACAACTTCAATGCCGAAAATTGCCTATCAGCTCTTATCCTTTAAAATTCCACAGATGATTGTGGAACAGATTATGCTGACTTATCGTTATATTTCTGTACTCTTGGAAGAAGTATCATGTATGTATACTGCTTATATTTTACGCTCACCTGGAGCAAAGGGGATTAAGATGCAGGATATGGGCGTTTTTGTCGGGCAGCTCCTTTTAAGAAGCTTCGATCGGGCAGAAAGCATTTATTTGGCGATGAAGTGTCGAGGCTATGACGGGAAATTTTTGTATGCCAAGCCGGAACCTTTTTTGAAATCAGACTGGGTCATTTTACTTTTGACCAGCGGTCTGTTGCTGTTGATGCGTTTTTTTGACTTGGGATTGTTTATAGGAAACTTTGTGAGGTGAATCGTGTTAGAAATATCTGATTTATGCTATTCTTACCCGGATGGCCATCAAGCTATCGAAAATATCAGTTTAAAGCTTACTGAGGGTGAATCCGTGGCCCTGGTTGGTGCTAATGGAGCAGGAAAATCCAGTTTTTTCAAGCTCATTATTGGAATTGCTGAAGCCAGCGCCGGAACGATAAAAATGGATGAACTGCTTGTCGAAAAAAAGAATCATAAAATTTTGCGGGAAAGAATCGGAATGGTTTTTCAAAATCCCGACGATCAGCTGTTTATGACTAAGGTTTATGACGATGTTGCTTTTGGCCCCCGCAACCAGCTCTTATCAGAGGCAGAAGTCGACCAGAAGGTAATGGCAGCATTGGAACAGCTCGATATCCTTCATTTAAAGGAGCGAATGCCCCATCGGTTATCAGGCGGTGAGAAAAGAATGATTGCGATTGCTACAGTTTTATCGATGGAGCCGGAATTGATACTGTTCGATGAACCCTCATCTTTTTTAGATCCTAAAGCCAGACGTAAGGTGATCAATACATTAAAAAAATTACCGATGACAAAGCTTATTGCTACCCATGATCTGGATATGGCACTGGAAGTTTGTGATCGGGTGGTAATACTTAATAAAGGAAAAATTTTTGCAGACGGAGCGGTAAAAGAAATTTTATACAATGAAAAACTTCTGCTTGAAGCAAGCCTGGAGTTACCGCTGGGACTGCAAAAGATCAATCAGTAAAAGTAAGTTAAGCACAAAACACCGTCGATTGTTTTTTAAATTGGTCGGCAAGCGGCTTGCCCAGATATCCAAGTATGCATCTCGCATACTTTTTTCTTTTTTAGCATCTAAACTAAAGGTTAATTCTTTTTCTGTTCGTTGTATTTTAAGTTTTGATAAGCTATAATGATAAAGAGCTGGAGGATTAAGAATGGGAAAGAAAAGCTACTCAAATATCGGTGATGATATCAAAAATATTGTTCAGGATGCACTGGAATCCACCGATTTTAAGCAATTAAATAAAAATATAACTGAAACCGTTAATCGCGCCCTTGAAGAAGCCAGAAAAAGCAGTGATCAATGGCAAAAACAGGGGAAAACCAGAGTCAGCAATAAAAAGAAGGCAGACCTGGATCAAATGGCCTACACTGATTATGAGACGGTGGAAATTGACGAAGCAGCAAAATCCTCTTACTATGATCGACAGCAAAGACGAGATACGAGAAAAAATCGCAAAAAAAACCTGATTGCCAGGTCTCCGGCCGGTCGTGTGTCGGGTATATTAATGCAGATATTTGGAAATCTGGGTCTGGTGATGACCATGATGATGCTTCTGGGAGCCTACTTTATGTCAGAAATCATGGCCGGTTCGATTTTTTTGATTCCTCTGGCAGCAGTTTTCACCGCGCTTATTATTCGTGGGACCGGCCTGCGGAATCGATTTAAACGCTTCCGACAATACGTAGAGCGCTTAAATGGGCGGTCGTTTTGTAAAATCAGTGAGCTGGCAGAGCCGGTTCAGCGAAGTAATAAATATGTGGTTAAAGATTTGCGAAAAATGATAAACGCTTTAATGTTTCCCCGTGGTCGGATCGATAAAACGGAAACCTACCTGTTTTTGGATGATGAATCCTATCAGGCCCACATGCAGTTGGAAGAAGGGAAACGCTTAAAAGAAGCCGAAGATTTTAAAAAAGAACAGAAAAAAGAAGTCATTAATCCTGAAGAAAAGGCTGTTAATGAGGTTATTTCGGAAGGAGCGGCAATTATATTGGAAATTCGTGAAGCCAATGCTGAAATTGAAGAAAAAGAAATTTCTGTAAAGCTTGAGCGACTGGAAAAAGTGATTTCAAAAATATTCGAGTATGTTGAAAAAAATCCTCAGGAGGTTTTAGAGATCAGAAAATTTATGGGATATTATTTGCCGACAACCCTTAAGCTGGTAAGAGTATATCGCGATCTTGATCGGGAAGCCATTCAGGGAGCCAATATTCGGTCAACAAAAAAAGAAATCGAAGAAACCCTGGACACTATTAACCACGCATTTGAAAATCTGCTTGACGGTTTCTATCAGGATACCGCCATGGATATAGCCAGTGATATTTCGGTTCTTAATACCATCCTGGCACAGGAAGGATTAACAAAAAAAGATTTTAAACAAGGAGATCAGAATGGACAATAAAACCTATGATGCAGAAACCCCAACCCTGACCTTTGAACCTTTTGCGGATGATTTGAATACCAATGAAATTAAAAGTCAGGAAGCGGAAGCACCGGTTTTTGACGAAAGTCAGCTTTCACCGGAAGAACGTAAAATGGTAGATGATTTTGCGCAAAAAATTGATATTTCCAATTCGGCCCTGATCATGCAGTATGGCGTGGGTGCCCAGAAAAAAATTGCAGAATTCTCAGAAAGCGCTCTCAACAATGTTCGGTCAAAAGATCTTGGCGAAGTTGGAAAAATGCTCACTGACATGGTCAATGAACTGAAAAGTTTTGATATTGAAGAAGATGAGAAGGGCCTCTTTGGTTTCTTTAAAAAAAGCTCCAATAAGTTGGCCTCAATGCAGTCGAAATACGCTTCAGCCGAGACAAATGTTAATCGGATTATCGAAGAATTGGAGAAACATCAGATCCAGCTGCTTAAGGATGTGGCCATGCTCGATAAGCTCTATGAGGTTAATAAATCCTATTTTAAAGAGTTATCCATGTATATTTTGGCTGGTAAGAAGAAATTAAAAGAGATTGAAAACAGAGATTTGCCGGCCCTGATAGAAAAATCTCAGAGGTCTGGCCTGCCGGAAGATGCTCAGGCAGTCAATGATCTTTCGGCCATGCTGAATCGTTTCGAAAAGAAGATTCACGACCTGGAATTAACCCGGATGATCTCTATTCAGATGGCTCCGCAAATCAGATTAGTGCAGAATAATGACACGCTAATGGCTGAAAAAATCCAATCATCAATTGTAAACACCATCCCACTCTGGAAAAGTCAGATGGTTTTGGCATTGGGAGTGGCACACTCGGCACAGGCGGCGAGAGCACAGCGAGAAGTAACGAATATGACCAATGACCTCCTAAGAAAAAATGCAGATACCCTAAAAATGGAAACCATTGCGACAGCTAAAGAGTCCGAACGGGGAATTGTGGATATCGAGACTTTAAAACATTCCAATGAGTCGCTGATCACTACCTTTGATGAAGTTCTTAAAATCCAGGCTGAAGGTCGGCAAAAACGAAAAGAAGCAGAAGTGGAATTACAGCGGATTGAAAATGATCTTAAACAGAAAATGTTGGAAATTAGACGTAAATAGAATTCTATTTCAGATTGAAGACAAAGTAAATATACTACAAGAGCACCGACAATTTGCTTTTCAGTTGTACCCAAGGGGGCAGACCCGCTGCATCGGGGCGAACAGTTGCTAGAAAACGCTTTAAATTAGAGCTTTCTAATTGGGCAACTGTATGAATCCGCAGCAGCCTACGAAATTCAATTGGTCGGTGCGGGGTTTGTATACGCACTGAATTAGATTTCTTTCCTCTGGTTTAAAACAGGTTAAAAAATTTTAAGAATACTTTAAAAAGTTGTAAATTTATGGTAAGATATTTTAAATAATTTGCAGTTACTGCAGGAAAGAGGACATTACTTGGAGGACCCTTTAATACCTGATTCTGAAGATGAATATCGGATGGCTTTTGTAGTGAAAATTATGGAGGCTGTGCAATAATATGGACAACTATATCACAATTGCTGTTCTGATAGTTTTAATTTTACTCTCCTCGTTTTTTTCAGCAACTGAAACTGCTTTCTCATCACTCAATCGGATTCGGGTCAAAAATCTGGTAAAAAATGGAAATAAACGAGCAGAAAAAGTGCTTGAGTTATCGGAATCATATGATCGTGTATTGTCAACAATTCTGATCGGAAATAATATCGTTAATATTGTTTCAGCTTCAATGGCAACCGTTTTGTTTGTTGGCATTTATGGAAGCTCGGGTGTGACAATATCCACAATTGTAATGACTGTAGTGGTTCTGATTTTTGGTGAGATTACACCCAAAAGTTTAGCCAAGAAATCACCTGAGAAATTTGCGATGATGGCATATCCGCTGTTGCGAATATTTATGATCGTTTTAATCCCACTGAATTTTATCTTTATGCAATGGCAAAAGCTTATTTCTGTTTTGTTTAAAACGAAAAATGATTTAAGTATCACCGAAGAGGAATTACTGACAATTGTTGAAGAAGCTGAAAATGAAGGTGGAATTGATCTGCAGGATGGTGAATTGATTCGCAGTGCAATCGAGTTTAATGATCTTGATGTGGTTGATATCCTCACTCCCAGGGTTGATGTAGTAGCTATCGATGAAAATAGTACCCAAGAAGAAATCAGACAACGCTTCTTTGAAACAGGTTATTCAAGACTTCCAGTATACAGAGATACGATCGATCATATTATTGGTTTTATCAATCATAAAGATTTCTCACATTATGTGGATAATGGTGGTTTACCCCTGTCAGAAATTATCAAACCGGTGGAAATGATTACCGCTTCCATGAAAATCTCAAAACTGCTGACACTTTTACAGCAAAAGAAATGCCATATTGCAGTTGTCTTTGATGAATATGGCGGAACAGCGGGGATTGTAACTCTTGAAGATGTGATAGAAGAGTTGGTCGGAGAGATTTGGGATGAACATGATGAAGTCATTGATGAAATGATTAAAATCTCCGAATCTGAATATAAAGTTCTGGGTAAAGCAAGTCTTTACAAGCTCTTTGATGCCTTTGAAATGGAAGATGAATTTGATGTCAATACTGTTGGCGGCTGGATTGTCGAAGAAATGGAAAGGGTTCCTGAAATTGGGGAAAGCTACCAGTATAAGGACTTGACGATTACTATCACCGATGCGGATGATCGCCATGTTATTGAAATGAAGATTGTTAAGGAAATTAGACACGAAGAAGAATCAAGTAAAACCGAGAGGATCAAGATATGAAATTAGGATGGGTTACTTTAATGGTTAAGAATTTGGATGAGTCACTTGCTTTCTTTATGGACGTTGTCGGCTTGGCAATAACCAGAAGGATACAGGCTGGTCCCGGCGTTGAACTGGCTTTTTTATGTGATGGAGAATCCCAGGTTGAGTTGATCTGCAATCAGAATAATCCGGAAATAAATCCCGGCAATGCGATATCACTTGGTTTTGAAGTAAACTCACTTGAAGCGAAAATGGCTTCACTTAAAGAACAGGGAATTGAGATTCTTGGTGGTCCTTTGAAACCTAACCCGCATATTCAATTCATTTATGTATTGGATCCCAACGGTTTTAAAATTCAATTCTTTGAAAATATCTAAAAAAAGCCGAAGAACGCTTCAAAAAAAGTGCTCTTCGGCTTTTAGTTTTTTAGACTTATGATTTAGAGATTCAAGGAATCGCCTGGTTTAAGAATAATTCGCCCCTCAGCATTAAACTGCTCAGCCATAGTAGGATCGAATAATGCTCCGGCTTTCATATGAATAGGAATACTGTGTCTGGCACCGACGATTCGGGCACATTCGGAAGCTTCCTTGGCATCCATATTATAGACACCATCGATAGGAAAGAGTGCATAATCAATAGACTGATTGGCTAAATCTGTTTTCATGTAGTCGGTGGTGGACGTATCACCCGAGGCATAAATGGTCAGACCATCAACAGTAATCAGGAATCCAACACAATCATTTATATGATGATTTTGATTATAGGCAGGGACTGCCTGAATGTTAATGCCGGAAATATTCTGAGTGCCATAAATGCCATTATTTAAAATCGACTCAGGTCTTATGATTACACAGTCTGGTTTTGGGTTGATTTTTGAGAGGTCGTTATGGTCATGATGTTCATGGCTGATCAGAACCAAATCAGCTGGCAGATCGTAGCCATCACCGGCAAAAGGATCGATGTATACCACTATTTGATTATCACTTACAATCCGATAACTTCCATGTCCCTGATAAAATAAAGTTGCCATTTTTTCCCCCTATTTTTTTAATATAGTTTAAATTTAGAACAAATAAATAAATATGTCAAACAAATTTTTAAAGAAAAATCGTTAGCTTTGCCTGTTGTAAAATAAAGAAGTTAAGTTCTGGAGAAACGAATCTGTACTATTGCTTACTGAGCTGGAGGTCAACTTGAAAAAATATCCTATCCTAGCGGATTTTGAGAAATACGAAAAACTAAAAACACCGATTAATCGACTTCTTCTTCCATTTATGAATATGATTTTAGAAAGCAGTTACAATAATAGAAAGACAGCTGAAGGTGTCAAAGAAGAAATTGTCAGAATTGACGGATATTTAAATGAAAAGATTGAAATCAGAATCTATCAACCTGAGGATATTAAGGAAGATTTACCATGTCTGATTTATATGCATGGAGGTGCTTTTGTACTTAAATCTGCTGCTTTTCACAAGCAGCTTATCTGTGAATACGTAAAGACAACCCCTTGTAAGGTAATCTTTGTAGATTATCGCCTGGCACCCCGACATGTTTTCCCGGTTGCCCTGGAGGATTGTTATAAAGCATTGGAGTGGACAATTGAAAACGGGATGAAGTATGGCATCGATATAAATAGGATTGCGGTCGGAGGAGACAGTGCAGGTGGAGCTTTGGCAGCAGGTGTTTGTCAACTGGCCCGTGATCGAAAAGGTCCACAAATTCTATTTCAGATGCTTATTTATCCGGTGATAGATTCTCGACTTATAACGGATTCTATGAAAAACTTTGTTGATACTCCCTTATGGAATGCGAGACAAAATAAAAAAATGTGGAAATTATACTTGGGTAAAAAAACAGGTCATCCAACATTAAATGTTTCACCAATGGAAGCAGAGTCTTTAGAAAATTTACCACCTGCTTATGTTGAAGTCGCTGACTTTGATTGCTTGCGAGATGAAGGCATTCATTATGCCCGTGCACTTCAAGAGCAGGGGGCATGTGTAGAATTAAACCAGACAAGGGGGACAATACACGGATTTGAAATTGCCGAAGACAGCGATATTGTAAAAAAAAGTATTGATAGACGTGTAAGGTTATTGAAGCATTTTTTTTATAATTCCTTCAAAAGGACGGATTTTCCAGTTCGATAGAGGGAAGGACAATCACATTTTTGCTGTAATGTTCAAGGGCTTTAGTATTGAAGATTATATACGCAGAAAAGGAGTTTTGTTTCCTGTTTACTAATAGTTAAATAATAGGAAAAAAATTATTTCGACACATATAAAACGTTTACAAAAAACACTTGCAATTTTATTTTAAAGTGCTATAATGAAATCAAATCAAAGATCAACCAGATTTTTTAAAATGATTCGATCATTGAAAAGTAAAAAGCCGTCAATCTTCCTATAAATTGGTAGTGTTAGATACAGTTAAACTGAAAATAACAAAATCGGTCAGGGAAGAGATTCGAAAGAGATTCACAAGAAATTAAGAAATTCGGGAACACTCACAAGAATTAAATGAACGATGAATGAAAGCAAAATGAAACAGAAAAGTTTTAACGATTTATAAAAATCAATTCCGTAAAGAAGGAAAAAGAAAGCCGTTCTCTATCAGAAAAAGCAAGTAAACATCTAGTAAATAATCCTCTGGTGAGTATAAAACAAAAGATTCTTAAAAGTAAAGATTGACGAGCATTACAAGAAAAAGATGGAAGGTTTTTGATAAAAAATCAATAGGAGGAATCCCAACGGATGACAACAGAGATTTTGGGCTGAGCCGGTTTATCAGATGAAAATGATGAACCGGTATCAGTCTTTTTTGGGTGAAAAATTTATAGTGATAATGTGGTTTTAAGTTGACTTTTCAGTAAAAGAACTTTCAGTGTTCTGTGGCAGTAAATGGTTAATATGAATCTTTCCGTTTGAAGTCTGGAGTTTTTGGGTATGTATAAAAAATCGAGATTTCTAAAAAAGATACGGGAAGGTTCGGAAACAAATGGACACAAAAATTTTGATTGTAGATGATTCATTAACAGATCGCATCATGATAGAAACAATGCTCGCGGAATATAATACCTTAACGGCGGAGAATGGTCTGGAAGCTCTAATGCAGCTTGAGAAAACCCCTGATATTGACCTGATGATTTTGGATTTGAATATGCCGGTAATGAATGGATTTGAAGTATTACAGCGGCTTGGTGATGAATCGAGGTATCCGCAACTGAGAACCATAATTCTGACAAATTATGATGAGATCGATAATGAAGTGAAAGGGCTGGAACTTGGTGCAGTAGATTATATCAGGAAACCATTAAATATGGAATCACTGAAAATTCGCATCAACATTCATATCAGGCTGAAGAATAATCAGAAACGCATTGAAGATGACAACAAAAGACTGGACGCCATCGTTCTTAAGAAAACCCATGAATTGGCGGCAGCAAGAGATATAACGATTCAGGCGATGGTAAGTCTGTTAGAGGCTAGAAATATTGAAACTTCAAAGCATACCATTCGGACGCAGAAGATGATGCAGCTTCTGTGTCGGCATCTTAGTCAAAAGAAGCAGTATCAGATGCTCCTGACAGGTCCCGTAGTGCGGGAATTAGTGACCACAACCCCTTTGCATGATATTGGAAAAGTGGGCATCCCGGATAGTATTTTATTAAAACCAGGACGACTTACCAGTGATGAATTTGAATTAATGAAAAAACACGTCGAATTTGGAGTTTTGGCATTAAAAAATGAACTTTATTGTGATGATGAAGTCCCCAATTTTATTAGGCTAGCAATGGAGCTGGTCGGCGGACATCACGAAAAATTTGATGGCTCCGGATATCCAAATGGTTTAAAGGAAGATAATATTCCCTTTCCGGGACGGCTAATGGCAATAATTGATGTCTATGATGCTTTGACAAATGAGCGGGTTTACAAGCCAGCCTATGATTTTGAATATACAATTGAATATCTGGAAAGTGAGAGTGAAAAACACTTTGACCCCGATATTCTAAAAGGATTTCTGGAAATTAAAGAAGAAATCAGAGAAATTTCATTGTTGTTTAAGCAAAATGATAAGCTGTGAGGTGCGAAGATGAAAGGTGCAATCCGCTTTCTTGCTAGTTTCCTGACTTTGTTTATGATAATATGTCCGGTAACTGTTTTGGCTAGAGATGAGAGTATAGACTGGACGCCAGAAGAAGTTGCTTTTATGGAAGCCCATCCGGTCATTACAGTTGGGGTTGATCCGCAATTTGTCCCTTTTGAATTTTTTGATGATACTGGGGACTACCAGGGGATAGCCTCAGATTATCTGGAAATTATCAGTCAGAAGACCGGACTGACAATGGAGATTCAAGAGGGACTAACCTGGACCCAAGCATACGACCAGGCACTTTCGGGAGAAATTGATCTTTTACCAGCTATCTCCAAGACTAGCCTTCGTGAGGAAAGCTTTTTATTTTCTGAGCCTTATTATAATTTCAAGCGAGTCATAGTCATTCGAGATTCAACAGATGGGATTAGTGGCATCGATGATCTTTACGGACAGACTGTAGCAGTACAAAAAAACAGTTCACACCATAGTTTTCTATCAGAATATGATGATATTAATTTAAGTTTGTATGATACGGTAGAAGAGGCGCTGACAGCGGTTGCCAATGGAACTGAAACAGCCTTTGTTGGAAATCTGGCGACGACTAATTATTTAATCCGATCAAGTGGACTGACCGATCTGAAATATATCGCCTTTGATGCAGACGATGGACAGGGCATTTACTTTGCGGTACAAAAAGATATGCCGGAACTGGTGGAGATTCTTAACAAGAGTATTGATTCAATTTCTGCTGAAGAAAAAATCGCCATCAATAACCGTTGGGTTGGCGTGGACATTGAAACTGATTATAGTGAAATTTTTAGAGTGATTTTTATTGTAGCAGGTTTGATTATCTTAATCTGGCTGGTGTCAGTTTACTGGATAATCAGGTTAAGGCGTGAAATCGAGACCAGAAAGCGCGTGCAGGCTGATCTGGAAATTGCCACAGAAGAAGCTGAGAAGGCGAATCAGATTAAATCGAGTTTTATGGCCAGGATGTCACACGAAATAAGAACGCCGCTCAATGCCATTATGGGAATGTCCTATCTTGTGAAAAAAACACCACTAAATCTGACTCAAAAAATGTATCTGGATCGTATAACCCAATCAGCTAATACGATGTTGAGTATTATTAACGACATTCTTGACTTTTCAAAAATTGAAGCCGGGAAAATTGAAGTGGAAAATGTTCCTTTTAATATGGATCAGGTTATTCAGGATGTGATCAACATTGTTTCGCACAAGATCGAAGAGCAAAGAATTGGATTTAATCTGACCAAAGATCCCCGAATGCCCAATTGCTATTTTGGCGCTCCCAAAAGGATCGAACAGATATTACTGAATTTAATCAATAATTCAGCTAAGTTTACCAATGAAGGTGAAATTGGGCTGGATATAAGAATGATTGCCAAGACTTCAAACCGGATACAGCTGGCTTTTACGGTATCAGATACAGGGATTGGAATGTCTGAAGAACAGACAAAAAAATTATTTGAGCCTTTTACCCAGGCGGATGCAAGTATCAACCGAAGATTTGGTGGAACGGGCCTGGGCTTATCAATCGTCAAAAACCTGGTGGAAATGATGGCGGGCTCTATAAAGGTATTTAGCGAGCAGGGAGAAGGGTCTACCTTTATCATTGAGCTTGAACTGACAATTGATGAAGAAGCAGAAGCAACATATAAAGACTATGTTTCCTCCCTCTATTTTAAGGAAATCAAAACTCTGGTTTTAGATAAAAGCGGAAGCAATATTAATATGCTGGATAACTATCTCAGTGCTTTTGGGATCAAGTGTGAATTCACGACTTCCGCAAAGGCGGTTGTTAATATTCTGGAGACCGGAGCTGGTAAGTTTTCCAAGCCTTTTGATTTATTGATTGTAGATTATGAGACGCCACCCGGAGACGCTTTAAAGTATATTGAGCAACTGCTTGAAAACAGTAAGATTATCCATAAGCCCAAAATATTGATGCTGATTCCAATGATGAGGGATGATTTGTTTGAGCTGCTTGAAGGAAGCGGGATTGATGTTGGCGTTCTAAAGCCGGTCATTCCATCTGTTTTATTCAATGGCATTATGGAGATTTTTAGAACTAAGGCAATTGTCGCCAATGAAGCGTATAAGTCGGAATCGGAAACCCTTCAAGTCCAGGAATATGACTATGGTGTTTTGATTGTTGAAGATAACAAAACCAATCAATTGATTGCAAAATCTTTGCTTGAATCTGAAGGTTTCAAAGTATTTATGGCTGATAACGGGGAAGATGGCGTTGAACAGTTTAAAATCCATCAGGATGAAATTAATCTGATACTAATGGATTTGCATATGCCAGTTCTCAACGGCTACCAGGCGGCAGAAAAGATTCATTCGATTGCTGATACGGTTCCCATTGTCGCGATGACTGCAGATGTAATCGACGGCGTGATTGAGAAATGTCGGGAGTATGGGATGGAAAATTACATCAGTAAGCCTTTTGATCCGAGCAAGATGATCCAATTGGTCATAGAGCTGATAGAATCCCAGGGGCAAAATGTTTCGGATAAAGAAAAATCAAAAGGGATAAATCCGGAGCATTCAGAAGAAGATGAGATTTTAAACTCCGAAGCTGGGATAAAATATATGGGTGGGAATGAAACCTTGTACAGAAATGTCGTTGAAGCTTTTTTCAAGGAGAATAAAGATATTTTGAATGTGATAAGCCCAATGATCGATTCCCATGATTATAAAGAGGCCGCATTGACTGTCCATAAAATTAAAAGCAGTTCGGGCAGTATTGGAGCTAAAAACTTAGTGAAACTCGCTTCTAAATTTCAGAAGGCTCTTGAAGCCAAAGATTCAGAAGAAA
This sequence comes from Eubacteriaceae bacterium ES3, assembly GCA_030586155.1. Classification (NCBI taxonomy): domain Bacteria; kingdom Bacillati; phylum Bacillota; class Clostridia; order Eubacteriales; family Eubacteriaceae; species Eubacteriaceae bacterium ES3. Next base: position 1,112,365 of record CP130741.1, read on the forward strand.
TTCAAGAGTTCTACGTTTATTTTGAAAAGCAGATTGAATTATTAATGGAAATGATAGAAAGCTATTTGATGAAAAAAGATTAAGGTTAATTAAAAGAAGTGTTGCCTTTCTAACAATTTGCTGGCAGGCTTTATTAAATATTGCAAAAAATGCTTATTCATTGTAAGATAGTAATGCAATACTGACAACAAAGATGTTGTCTAAAGGAGCAATTTATTGAACAATTCCGACCTATCCAAGAACAAAAAACATTCAAACCAGTTTATGACTGGTTTAGTTTTGTTTGCCATTCTGGTGTTTATTGGATTTGTTCTATTTTTATCCGAGCCGATGATTGCTTTTTACTGGTTTAGCGGAATTTTCTTTGGATATGTTCTGCAGCGATCCCGGTTTTGCTTTGTTTCGGCATTTAGAGATCCGTCTTTAACCGGGAGTACGGCTTTGGCACGGGGCGTTCTGATAACGCTGGGATTATCCAGTATATTTTTTACCATGATTAAATATTATTATTTTGTAACTGATGGTGTCATACCTGGTCAAAGTTATATCCAGCCAATTGGCCTGAACACCCTTACTGGAGGATTACTTTTTGGTATCGGCATGGTAATTGCCGGTGGATGTGCATCGGGAATGCTGATGCGAATTGGTGAAGGTTTTCAAATTCACCTGATAACGGTGCTTTTCTTTTTTTTAGGAATGATGGTTGGTAACAGCCATGTAAAATGGTGGCATACGCACTTTATACTGTTAGAAGAAGGTGTTTTTTTACCGGATCAATTTGGTTGGTTTTTGGGTTTGTTTATACAACTGCTAATGATCATTCTACTTTATATTTTTGCTTTGAGATGGGAAAGAAAACATGAGTTATAAGCAGAGAATTAGCATGAAAGCAGGAATGAAATGAAAGAAAATTTCAAAAAATGGTTTAAACCCTCATGGACTTATATAACCGGAGCTATTCTTCTGTCAGTCATCCAGGCAATAACCCTGATTGTTACAAAAGCTCCCTTTGGAATTACCAGCGCCTTTTCTTACTGGGCAAACCAAGGGGCAAACTGGTTGGGAATCAAAATTTCAGGGATAGATGATCCGGTTTTAGAATCATTGGGTTCACTTAAAATTTTAGTTGAGTCAGTCAGCCTTCGGAATGTGGGAATTATTCTTGGAGCGCTTCTGTCAGTGCTTTTAGCAGAACAATTTAGATTAAAAAAAATAAAGTCGCAAAAACAGGTTGTTTTAGCAATAATAGGTGGCTTTTTAATGGGATATGGCGCAAGTATTGCTTATGGTTGTAACATTGGAGCTTTTTTTAGCGGAGTGGCTTCGCTGTCGCTATCAGGCTGGATTTTTGGGCTTTTTTTATTTTTGGGAGCAGTTATCGGAGGAAAAATAATTTTACGCTTTTTTATATAAATTATCCAGAAAAAATAGTTTCAATGGTATAGCTGTGTTAAAATAAAAAGGAAGAAAAAAGAGGAAGTGAAAAAATTTGCATATTGAATATCTGGAAAACTTTTATAAGGTGGCTAAGGCTAAAAGTATTTCTAAAGTTGCCCTGGAAACGCATCTTTCTCAATCTGCCTTAAGTCAGCAGATGTCCAAACTGGAAAAAGATTTTGACAGCACCTTACTGGTTCGCAGTAATAAAGGTGTTGAACTAACAGAAAAAGGCGCTATTGTTTATAAATATGCCGGAAACATCGTTAGAACGCTGGAAATGATGAGAGAAAAGCTGGAAGAAAGTGATCATGCTTTAAAAGATATAAAAATTGAGGCTTTCTGGACGATTGCCAATTATTCATTGCCCTGTGTGATGTATAAAGTGAAAAAGAGGTTTCCCCAGAATAATTTTGAAGTTCGCTCAAATAAAGCTTCGACTATCGAAGAAAATATTTTGAATAATATCTGTGATCTCGGGGTAATTTATGGTCAGGCTAAAAGTGACCGCCTGTCATCATTCAAAATTGGCGTTGATAAGTTAGTTCTGGTCGCACCAGAAGGTTATGAAATAAATGATGTAATATCCTTAAGTGAGCTTTGTCAGTACCCGCTGGTACTGCTGAATGACAGTATGGATTTAACCGAACTGATTAGAGAAAAATTAAAGCAGGTTGGATGCAGCACGCTGAATATTTTATTTAAAAGTGATTCCATTGAATCAGTTAAGGCGTCGGTCTTAAATGAGTTTGGGGTGGGATTTTTACCCTACATTGCAATCAAAAAAGAGCTGTACCGCAAACAGCTGAAAGCGATAGAAATCTCCGATCTGGTCATTGAATATGAAATGTATCTTATCTACGATGAATCAGAAAATAATCAGAGTGTGATTGATTTTATCAGGTATTTTAAAGATATTGCCAGAAAAAGCTTGTGTTAGGACTTTGTTAAAAAGATTTCCCAGACACCAGAGAGCACTTCATCAGATGAGACCTGATGGTTCTTAAAAGTCGTTTGCATAGATTCCAGAACGCATGAGTGATCACTGACAATTTTAATGGTTTCACCAGATTTTAAAGACTTAAAAAGTTTTTTGGTTTTAAGAACAGGGATGGGGCACATATCGCCGAGACAATCAATGGTTAACATATAAGAACCGCCTTGTTTTTTTTGGAGTATTATATCATATTTTTTTTATCAGGTTAAGAAAAAAATGCGTTTTTGTATAGAACAGGAAAGAATTATTCAGGGGAAAGTATGGAAAAAATCAGTGTAGTGATACCCGTATATAATAGCGCAGCTTCGATTGAACAAGTGGTTTATCGGCTAATCCAGTGTTTTGAAAGTAAAAATCAGGAATTTGAGATTATTCTTGTCGATGATTGCTCCAGAGATAACTCAAGAGAAATTTTAACGATGCTTTCAGACAGAGATGAACGTTTGCAGACTTATTTTTTGGAAGCAAATCATGGACAGCAGGAAACACTTAAATATGGAATCATGCAAACGAGAGGAAATTATATTATCACTATTGATGATGACCTTGAACAGCAACCGGAGGATATTTTTCTGCTGATTAATGAAATCCAAAAGGGGTTTGATGTTGTTTATGGTGTAGCAATGAGGGAAGGATATGCTTTTCACAGGCAACTGGGTTCTAATCTGGTTGATCTTTTTTTTACCTTGTTTTTAAAAAAACCAAGACATTTGAGAGTCAGCAGTTTTAGAATTATGAATCGATCAGTCGCTGAAACTATTGCAGAAGATACGACTGATTTTGTATATCTGAGTGCGATTATTCTTAAAAATAGTCAAAATATTGCTAATGTTCAAGTCAGTTATCAGAAACGCCCCTATGGACAATCAAATTATGACGTGAAAAAATTATTAAAATTATATGTTAGGTTAGTTTATTACTATGGCATCAACTGAACAAAAATTAAAGGCTGGTAAGAGATGAAATTGCAGATTTTAGGTGGTGGAAATAATCAGATAAACGGGATTCGAAGAGCAAAAGAAAAAGGTCATGAGGTAATTCTGGTTGATTATTATGACAATCCACCGGGTCGTGAGTTTGCTGATGTACATAAAGCGATCTCGACCTTTGATGTCGAAAAGAATATTGAAGTGGCAAAAAAATATCAGATAGATGGGGTGATGACGACCGGAACCGATCAGCCGGTTTTTACCGTTTCGATGATTAGCAAAGCCCTGAATCTACCTGCTTTTTTAGACAGTGACACAGCCAAGGCAGTGACAAATAAAGAAGTTATGAAAAAAAAGTTGGCAAAAAAGGGAATTCCTACGGTACCATATATTTTTTGCCACGAGAAAATCAGTTTGCAAGAGTTGACGAGCAAGCTAAAAGAATTAGATTTTCCATTGGTATTAAAGCCACTTGACAGCCAGGGACAAAGAGGGGTTTACAAGCTCCATTCAATTGAAGAGGTTTTTAACAGTTTACCCCAGACACTGAGCTTTTCGAGAGAAAAAATAGCATTGATTGAAGGCTATTATGAAAGTGATGAAATAACTGTCAGTGTCTGGGTAAACCAGGGAGAAGCTGGTATTCTGACGGTAACGGACCGAAAAACTTTTGAGAGTGGAAAAAACATTGGGATTTGTTATGCTCACCAATATCCATCAATACATCAGCAAAGAATTGCAGAAATTACAGGGATAATCGATCAGATTGTTAAGGGCTTTGAGATTTTCTCAGGACCGCTCTATGTGCAGCTGCTGATTGGGAATGCCGGTATAGTTGTGAATGAAATTGCCTGTCGGATAGGAGGGGCTTACGAAGAAGTATTTATTCCTTATTTGACAGGGTTTGATATTCTAGATCAGGTGATTGATTTTTCTTTGGGGATTTCTCAATTATCAGAAGCAAAAGGTATTTATCATTCTTCAAAACATTTATCGGTGCAATTGTTTTTTACCCGTCCTGGCAAAATTAAAAAAATTACACCGATTGAAGACCTATTAAAATTACCGGGAGTAATTTCTGCCGGTTATAATGTAAAGGTGGGACAGACACTTGCTCAAATCGACAATGCGACCGCTAGAGCTGGTTATTTCATTGTCTCAGAAGAGTCTGAAGACGCTCTTGACAGTGCGGTTTGTAATGTGTTTGATCATCTTATCATTAATAGTGAAACAGGAGAAAATCTGGTGATCAGGCCTGTTGAATATGGGGAATAGAAAAGTGAGAATTTAAGCGAAAAATAAAAATTGGGTATTTCATGAAAAGGAGAAGGTATGAAAAAAATTGTTTTTGTTATCTTGGCAGTGCTAATGCTTTTAGCGACTGCTTGCAGTCCGACACAAACGGGTGGTGAAGAAAAAACGATTCGCATTGCAGAACAGTATGGGATTGCTTATGCACCGGTTCAAATAATGAAGGAAAAAGGATTTTTGGAGAAAAATTATCCGGGAATTGAAATTTCATGGGAACAGCTTGGCAATACAGCAGCAATTCGTGAGGCCATGGTAGCCGACAGATTGGATGTTGGTTTCATGGCTATCCCACCATTTTTGATCGGAACCGAGAACGGGATGGAGTGGAAGATTGCAACTGGTTTATCATCAGTACCGACCGGTCTGGTGGCGACTGATCAGATTCAGAGCTTAAGTGATTTTTCTGAAACTGACCGAATTGCTGTTCCCCAACCGGGCAGTGTACAGCATATTTTATTGGCAATGGCATGCGACCGGGAATTCTCCGATCCAACTAAGCTTGACAATAATCTAGTGACCTTGTCTCATCCGGATGGGATGAGTGCTTTGCTTTCTGGCGGAGACATTACAGCACATTTTACATCAACACCTTATTTTCAGAAAGAAATTGAGACAGCAGGTTTCCACGAAATTATTTCTGGTGAAGAAGCATTTGGCGGGGACTTCAGTTTTATTATTGGCGTAACCACTAATAAATTGCATGATGAGAATCCCCAGCTCTATGAGGCTTTCGTAAAATCCATACAGGAAGCCATCGATTTTATCAATGACAATCCCGAAGCGTCGGCAGAAATACTGGCAGACGTTTATGAACTCAGCGAAGAGGAAGTTTTATCTTATATTACGGCAGAAAGTGCCAGTTATTCTGAAACGGTAAAAGGAATTCAGACTTTTGCTGATTTCATGAAAAAGACGGGATATTTAAATACCGGCATAGACAGTGCAGACTCAGTAATATGGGAGAATGTTACCTATGAAAATTAGGGAATTATTTTTAAAACCCTATTCAAAATTAATCTGGATTTTGTTAATGCTAATCGCCTGGGAATTAATTGCGGTTTTTTCACCAGTAAGTGCCTTGGCATTTCCTACTTTGGAACAAATATTCAAGGCATTATTAAACTCTATAAAAAATGGAGACCTTCTTTATCAACTGTTTTTTTCTCTTTTTTTAATTCTGGAAGGCCTTTTAATTGGCATTGTGATTGCTTTTATAATGTCTTTTTTATCGGTAATCAGTAAGGTGTTTGAAAGCTTCACAGATACTTGTGTCTCGATTTTTCATCCTCTGCCGGGAATTGCTTTACTGCCGCTGATTATTCTCTGGATTGGCACGGGAACATCGGCTATTTTATTTGTGATAGTTCATTCGGTATTATGGCCGATGATTCTCAATATGAATGCTGGCTTTAAATCGATTCCTGAAGTTTATAAAAAAATCGGTGATAATTATGAATTCACCAGATTGCAGAGTATGACAAGAATTTTTATTCCTGCATCACTGACATATTTGCTTGCCGGCCTTAAAATTTCCTGGGCTAGAGGATGGCGGGCGGTTATTAGTGCTGAAATGATCTTTGGGGCTTCGGGCAGTATTGGTGGAATTGGCTGGTACATTTTTAACCGGCGGGTTTTTATGGATACCGCAGGAGTTTATGCTGGAATTCTGGTGATTATAGCGATTGGTATTTTAGTAGAAGATTTTATCTTCGGTAAAATTGAAAAGAATACAATTAAAAAATGGGGTGTATCATGAAAGCCGTAATCAGCATAAAAGGGCTTTCCAAGGCCTATAATAACAAGGTGGTTTTAAAAGATATTGATATGAAAATTATGCCAGGGGAACTTATTTGTATTGTAGGTTCGTCCGGCTGTGGTAAAACGACACTCCTAAACCTTGTTGGCGGCTTTATAAAAGCAGAGCATGGGGAAATCCTCTTAGATGGATATAAAATTGAGAAGCCCAGCCGCCAGTGTATAATGGTTTTTCAGGAATTCGACCAGCTATTTCCTTGGAAAACAGTCCGTAAAAATGTGGAATTTCCGCTTGAGAAAATAAAAACCAGGTATACAAAAGAAGAGATTAGGGAATCGGTCAGCCATTACCTTAAACTGGTCAAACTATCGGACTATGATACTTATTATCCATCGCAGTTATCAGGTGGGATGAAACAGCGCACCGCCTTAGCCAGAGCTTTGGCACTAACGCCCAAAGTATTACTGATGGATGAGCCATTCGGCAGTCTTGATGCACAGACAAAACGAGAACTTCAGGATAATTTGCTGGAAATTAAAGAAGCTACAAAAACGACAGTTCTTTTTGTGACCCATGATATCCGGGAGGCCATGATATTGGCTGATCGGATTGTCGTTCTAAATTCCGGCAAGATTATGGAGATCATTAATAACTCACCCAAAAATGTCAGCCAGGAATTGGAAAATCGAATCACTGATCTGCTCTCACTTTAAAGACGTGGATTTGCCAATTTTTTTGATCAATCTGCGGCCATAGTTCAGTACCGTAGGTGGGGCTGGTGAATTGTGCGGTCTCCTCGCAGTTATCGTTTAGATAATCCATCATTTCATTAAAAATATTAGTGAGATCTCCATACATAATGTTATAATGTGGATGGTTTTCAACTATAAAAGACAGTTCATCATAATAAAGTATAGTATCGATGTGATTTTTTTCGATATAGTCTGAAAAGGAAATTCCCTGGTCAGCCAGATATTGAAGATTTCTGTAATCAAGCAGCTGTCCATCGGAAAAAGCGTATTCACTGTTAAGGTTTCCCAGCACTTTTTCAGAAGCAGCTGTGTTACTTGAAATTTGGTCAAGATAGGCTTCATAGCTTTGGAGATAGGGTTTTATTTGTAATATTGTTGATAGGATGGTTATCAGGAACAAAATTCCTGATAACCATTTTTTTTGCCTGGGCAAAAAGGCCTCAATAAAATAAATGGTTAGTAGATACATATAGGGAAAGCTGAAAATCACACTGGTAACATTATAACGACCGATAATTAAAAGTCCAAGATTAATAGCTAAGACGATAACCACTAAAAAATTAAGGGTAGTATCGCAAAAAGATTTTTTGAACATCATGATTAATGAACTGAATAAAACAGTTGTAAAAAGAATCAGCTGAAAGCGAATATCAGGCATATAATACTCAACACTTATCTGATTGAATAAGCGTTTATAAAAGTAAAAAAATTCTGCCAGCTTGTTAAATAATGAATCACCGACACCAAAGTTTTTTCCGTGTTGAGTATAATGGCTTAGATAGTCAGGATCCATATAAATACTTAACCCCACAAAGAATAGTGCAAAAGCCGCGATGCAAAGAACCAGGAGTACCAGGTTTTTAACTCTCAGTTTCCCTTGAAAAATAAAGTACAAATAGAGAATCCCTAATGTTACGGCAATAATAAAACTGTTGGGATGGAAGCCAATGCTCAGCCCGGTGATAGTCCCAAGAATTAGGTCATCACCAAAACGATGTTGAGGGAGTCTTTTAAGTAGAATAAAAAGTGTCAGTATCGAAAAAAATAGAATTGCAATTTCCTGACGTGCAAAATGAGAAGCATAAATATATTGGATATCGATAGACAATAAAACGACACTGAGCATTGATAATCGATTAGATTTGAAAATAACTTGACTCAAATTGTAGAAGAAAAATAAAGAAGCAATAGATAATAACAATGAAAGCAATCGAAAGGTAAAAATCTGATAGCCAAAAACTGGGATAAAAAGGGCCTGAAGCAAATGAAATACAATCCGAATAGCATGAGGATAGCGGATGTAAGCATCAAAAAAAGGCTCAGTTACATTAATTGAACCAGTTTCAAGAATATGACGGGAAAGACCGCTAAGCCAGGATTCATCTGAATGCACATAGGGAAAGCTGGTTAAAAAGAATAGATTAAAGATAAAGTAAGCAAATAAAAAAATAAAAATGAAATACTTATCTAAATCAAGGGTCAGAATTTTTTTATAACAAGCGTTATTTTTTGCTGGTTTAATCTTCATAATTATCCTCTGTCCAGTAATAATTGTTTTTTTACAAAAATATTGGGTAGTATACTTACGACAACTTGTAAACTAGGCCGTTTTTAGTATACCATATTTTGATTACTCGTAAAGTTTAAAAACAGAGTGTTTCATGGGCTATTAAAATTTATAATAGTGCATTACAAAGACTGGGAACTAAAAATAGTGATTATCGGTTACAATGTTGTTAAATAATTATTTAACGAATGGAGGAAAAGAAAAATGGTGAAAAAAAGTCGATTGCTCGTATTGGTAACAATGATGTTTGCTTTATTATTTGTGAGTGGATGCAGTACGGGAACATCAGACAGCAGTTCTGACAGCAGCTCGTCAGAAGAGACTACGGAGGTAAGTATGGTGGAAACAGGAGTAAATGAATATTTTGCAAATATGCCTGAGGATATCCACAAAATCAGTCAGACCGATTTTGTAGATATGGTAAAAGCTGGTGAAGATATGACAATCATCGATATCAGAAGCGCTGATGCGTATGCTGAAGGTCATGTTAAAGGAGCACTTAGTATGCCTTGGGGTACGGAACTGGCTGCGAATATCGAAAATATTCCAAACGATAAACCAGTTATGATTTACTGCGTAACCGGTCAGACTGCTGGTCAGACAGTTATGCTGTTTAACCTGGCAGGCTTTGATGCAAAATCAGTTAATCTAGGTTACAAACTGGGGATTTCTGCAGTAGAAGGTGTTGAAGAAGTCATTGAAACAACTCCTAATGAATTCGATACTACTATTCAAACTGAAATTGATCCGGAAATTCTGGAAGCAATTAACAGCTACTATGCAGGTCTTGCAGATGTTAAAGATACTGAATTTGCAAACTACAAAATCTCAGAAGATGATGCCTATGCGATGCTGGGAGATGATACAGTTCAATTCCTGAGTGTTCGAAAAGCTGATGATTATGCTGCCGGACATATCGAAGGAGCAATCAATATTCCTTTTGGCGCAGGAATGGAAGAAGAATTCTCTACTCTGCCAATGGATAAAACCATTATTGTTTACTGCTATACCGGACAGACAGCAGGACAGACAGTGGCTGGACTTCGTTTATTAGGTTATGATGCAGTATCTCTGAACGCTGGAAATGGAACAGATGCTACAGGCACAGCTGGATGGACAAATAAAGGTTATCCACTGGTAACTGAATAAATATATTAAGTGACATGAAATGGCTTTGCCATTTCATGTCCTGTTTACAGGTTGTTGCGAAATGAAGAAAGGGATTAAACCGGACAGGTTTTTATTTTTGAAAAATAAGTAAAGCTATTATAACTTTTGGCATTTCGCAAAGGCCTGTTAACAGGCAGAAAGAGGAGGAAACAAGATGGAGTTAACACAGAGAAAGAAGATTCAGCCTTTTATAGGTTTGGCATTATTAATTGTTACGATAATTTTAGGGGTGGTTAAAGGATTCAACAACCAGTTCCTACCCCTTTATTTAATGACAGGAGTAGTTCTAGGCTATATTTTAACCAGATCTCGATATGGGTTTGCTGGTGGATTTAAACGAATTTATGTGACCGGTGAGGGGAGCTTGAGCAAGTCTCTGCTGGTGATGTTTGCAATTTCCATGTTTCTGGCAGCGGGACTTCAGTGGTCAGCACTGCAGATGGGAATTGATCAGCCGGGTTTGAGTTCTTTAAAGTTTTTAAATATCTCAACTTTATTGGGTGGTTTTTTCTTTGGAATTGGAATGATTTTAGCTGGCGGTTGTGCATCAGGAACCCTAAGCGATTTGGGTGAAGGAGAAGCACGATCATGGATTGCCCTGATAACCTTTGTTTTTGGTTCGATTCCTGGCTTAATGGCACAAAATACCCTGAATAGTACCGCTATCGGCCAGATCGGCATTCAATTGTATTTACCGGATGTTTTGGGTTATGTAGGTGCTTTAGTGGTTTCAGTTCTGGCCCTTTTTATTCTGTATATTATTGTGCGTAAGTATGAAGATTATAGAAAAAATGAGGGGACCTATACGGCAACCGTTTATGAGGATGAAGAACTGCCAATACCTGATGAAGTTCCTTTTAAACTTTTTTCATATAAAACCTTTCATAAACTTTTTGTTCAGCGCTGGTCTTTTATGACAGGTGGTATCCTGCTGGCTATTATGTTTGGATTTATTTTAATTACTGCCCGTCACAGCTGGTACGTTACCGGTCCACTGACGACCTGGGGGATAGCCATTTTACAGATGTTTGGAGTGCAGTTCACGGCGTCTTATTTTGAACCCAACGTCATGGCAGCGAATAATGGTATTCTTAATGATCCAGGTTCTTTGAGAAATATCGGAATTGTTATCGGTGCAGCTATTGCATTTTTGTTTGCCGGCCGTTGGACCTTTAATACAGGATTTAAATTCAAAGACAGTCTCTATTATTTATTAGGCGGATTTTTGATGGGTTTTGGTGCCAGACTTGCCGGCGGCTGTAATATTGGGGCGCTTTTATCTGGAATTGGTAACTTTTCATTATCCGGTTGGGGATTCTTCTTTACCCTCTGGCTTGGCAGTTTGTTTGCCCTCAAAGTTTTTGCCGGAAAAGTAGATGTTTTACCACCAAACCGTCATAAAAAATAAAATTAGTAATTACTGACTGTTTATGAGTATATTTAGTTAATTAGCAAACTAATCACTAGGTGTTTAAATTTATAATATGAGGAGAACAAAATGGGAAAAAAAGTTTTAATTGTCGGTGGTGTAGCCGGTGGGGCTTCAGTTGCTGCTCGAGTAAGAAGACTGGATGAATCGGCTCAAGTCATTATGTTTGAAAAAGGACCAAATGTTTCTTTTTCTAATTGCTGTCTGCCTAATCATTTGAGCGGTATGATTGAAAATAGTGAAGACCTGGTTTTGATGTGTCCTAACAATTTTAAAAAACAATACAATATTGAAGCGCGTGTCAATAATGAAGTGATTAGTATTGACCGTCAAAATAAGAAAGTAACAGTTAAAGAAGTTGAAACGGGAAAAGTTTATGAAGAATCATATGATGCCCTATTTTTAGCTCCAGGTGCAAACCCAATTGTGCCGCCTATATCTGGCTATGATAAACCCCATGTTTTTAGTGTTAAAAATGTAGTAGATATTGATACAATCAATAAATATTTAATAAATGGTGTAAAAGATGTTATCGTTGTTGGCGGCGGATTTATTGGAGTAGAAGTGGCAGAAAATTTAAAACTGTCTACTCAAGGCTATAATGTGACACTAGTTGAAAAAGCGCCACAGATTATGGCTACAATGGATTATGATATGGCCCAAATTCTTCACAAGGAATTAATGGATAACGATGTTAACCTGATTTTGGAAGATGCGATTGCTAAAATTTTCGATGATTCTGTAGAATTGGAATCTGGAAAAATGTTGAAAGCCCAGGCAGTGATTATGGCAATCGGTGTAACACCTGATACAAAGCTAGCAAAGGAAAATGATCTGGAAATTGGAGAAACAGGTGCAATTCTTGTCAACCAGCATTATCAAACCAGTGATCCTAATATTTATGCTGTTGGCGATGCGATTGAAGTATATAACCAGCTCACTCATAAAAAGACTAAATTGGCACTGGCTGGACCTGCACAAAAACAGGCCAGATCGGCAGCTGATCATTTATATGGCAGACCAACCAGAAATAATGGTGTGATAGGTTCTTCCTGTATTAAAATCTTTGAAATGAATGTAGCATCAACAGGTCTGACAGAGGCATGTTGTATAAGAAATGGAATATCTTATGACATGGTTTATATCATTCCTGGAGATATCGTCGGTCTGATGCCGGGAAACAGCCAGTTCTTCTTTAAACTGGTTTATGAAGTACCGACCGGTAAGATACTTGGCGCCCAGGCTATTAGTCGAGGAAATGCAACCAAACGTGTTGATGTCATTGCTGCAATGATCACAATGGGAGCAACCCTGGAAGACCTGAAAGAGTTAGAACTTTGTTATGCGCCAGCATTTTCCACTGCTAAAGATCCGGTAAACTTTGCCGCAATGGTAGCGTTAAATATTTTAAATGGTGAATTTAAACAGGTTCCAGTAACCAAAGTACGGGAACTGGTTGAAACGGATGCCTTTATCATTGATGCTCGTGAACCGGGTGAATATGAAGCCAGCCATCTAATTACTGCTAAAAATATTCCACTGAGCCAGTTCCGTGAAAGACTTGATGAAATTCCCAAAGATCAGCCGGTTTATGTTCACTGCCGAAGTGCTCAGAGAAGTTATAACATGGCCAGAGCATTGGGCCAGTTAGGTTTTGATAATATCATTAATATTTCAGGATCTTTCCTGGGTATTTGTATGTATGAATATTATAATGACCAGACAAAGGGCAGAAAACCTATTGTAACTGATTATAATTTCCGTTAAAATAAATATATATAATTAATTATTTATTGACAGGAAATTCTTACAGTCGAAAATGGAGGGATTATGCAAGGAAAAAAAAGTAAAGATCACAGGCGATTAACAGTAGTGACCTGGTTGGTGATTTTTCTTGTCTGGTATCTGATTACTGAATTAGGTCTGGTTTCACACTTAATTATTCCTTCCCCGATTGAAGTGTATAATACATTTATTGATATAGTGAAAAATGGTTATAATGGGATTCCTTTCTGGAAGCATTTGGGAATAAGTCTGTTAAGATTGTTTCTGGCTTCCGGTTTGGCCATTATAACTGCCGTGCCGCTGGGACTTCTCAGCGGCTATTTTAAAAAAGTGGGCGCTGTCGTCGATTCGATCGTGCAGTTCTATCGACCACTGCCACCCCTGGCCTATTATATTGTTCTGATTTTATGGTTGGGAATTGGAGAATCTTCAAAAGTTACTCTGCTTTTTCTGGCTGCATTTGCACCGATTTATATAGCCTGTGTGTCAGCGGTCAACAATATACAAATGGAATACCTTTTGAGTGCCCAGTCACTTGGAGCAAAGGGAAAAGATTTATTTTATCGGATTGTGGTGCCAGCTTGTTTACCAGAAATTTTTACCAGTATCAGAACGGCTGTGGGTGTGGCCTATACAACACTTGTTTCAGCCGAAATGATAGCGGCAACCTCTGGTGTTGGCTGGATGGTGTTGGATGCTTCACGATATTTAAAAAGCAGTGTTATTTTTGTGGGAATCATTGTAATGGGAATTACCGGTGTCTTAATTGACTGGGGCTTAAAGAGGATCGAGCATAAAATTATTTTCTGGAAAGGATACCAATAGGAGGAATAAAGGATGAAAAAGGGAATATTACTGTTTGCAGCTTTACTCTTTTGTATTATTGCTTTATCAGGATGCGGTAGTCAGACCGCCAGTAGTGATGTGCCAAAAGAGGTAAAGATTGGATATTTGCGGGTACCCAATGATGAAATGGTCAGTAAAACGAAAGAAATTTTTGATGACTATTTTACTGAGATTGGGGTGCCTTATGAATTTATTATTTTTGATTCCGGGGCAGAAGCCAATCAGGCCTTAGCTTCAGGTAGTATAGATTTTGCCAGCATGGGTAATACCAATGCTATTATTGCGTTAGCTCGAGGAATTGATGTGGAAATGATTTGGATACATGAAGTTTTGGGCGAGATTGAAGGGCTAGCGGTTAAAGACGGTTCCGGGATCACAACAGCTCAGGATCTGGTTGGTCAAAAAATTGCCACACCTTTTGCTTCTACCTCGCACTATGTGCTGTTAAACTATTTAAAAGAGAATGGTATAGATGAACAGGTTGAGCTTTTGGATATGCCAACTGCTGATATTGTAGCGGCCTGGGAACGCGGTGACATTAATGCCGCTTATACCTGGCAGCCGACTTTGGGACAACTGACACAAAATGGGTCAATTCTGGTTGACAGTGCTGATATGGCAGAAGAAGGCTATATCACTGCTAATGTCTTAGTTGTTCAGAAAGAGTTTTCCAGCAGCTATCCTGATCTAGTCGCGGGATTTGTCAAGTGCTTAGGTGAAGGTGGAGATATTTATCGGGCTGATTCGCAGGATGCAGCTGAAACAGTATCAGCAGAATTGGAAATTACTCCTGAGGAGGCTTTAACTCAAATGTCGGGTTCTATCTGGCTGACCCCAGAGGAAGAATTGTCTGAGGATTACATGGGAACGACAGGCAATCCTGGACATTTTGCGACAATCATGAAAGACACGGCGGATTTCCTGGCAGAACAAAAATCTATTGACGCAGCGCCTTCACAGGAAGACTTTGATGGATATTTAAATCCTTTATACATCGAAATGTCACTGGAATAAGGAGATTGAACATGAACAAAGCAGAGAAAATCATTGAAATTGACAAGTTGGCTGTGAACTATCAGACAGAAGACACTGTTTTAAGGGCTATATCTGAAATCAGTCTATCTATCTATGACAATGATTTTATCTGTATTCTCGGACCGTCTGGTTGCGGAAAAAGTACCTTACTTAATGTAATTGCCGGTTTTATTGCCCCTAGTGAGGGAGCTATCCTGATGCAGGGAGAGCCGGTAGTTGGACCGGATTGGAATCGTGGGGTGGTCTTTCAGTCGGCCTCACTTTATCCCTGGATGAGCGTCAGGAAGAATGTGGAATTTGGCCCTCGGATCAAGGGGTTGTCAAAGGATGAAATTTCAAAGATAGCAACGCATTTTCTAAAACAGATACATCTGCTGGAAGTTGAAAATCTTCCGCCTTTTCAGCTTTCAGGCGGGATGCGGCAGCGAGTTGCTTTAGCCAGAGCTTTGGCTAATGAGCCAGATATTCTCCTTTTGGATGAACCCTTTGGAGCCCTGGATGCTTTAACCAGGATTCATATGCAGCAGCTGGTACGGACGATTTGGAAAGAAAATAAGAATACTATTTTTATGATTACCCATGATGTAGATGAGGCCCTTTCACTGGGAACCAGACTTTTGGTCATGTCAAAAAGTCCCGGTACTATTATCCGTGAATTTAAATCTGATTTTTCTTATGCGATTGATGAAAAAACCGGTAGAATGCACGTTGATGAGAAATACCTGACACTAAGAGAAGAGATCCTCAATCTCATTGATATTTGATTCAGTTAAGGAAAGACAGATGATACCATTTAATAAGCCACTATTTTTAGGAAATGAAATTGAATATATGAAAAGAGCTGCTACCGTTAATCATAAAATTGCCGGTGATGGTCCTTTTACAAAGGCCTGTACAGACTGGTTACAAAAGAAAACTGGTGCCTGCGGGGCTTTTTTGACGAGTTCTGGAACCCATGCACTGGAAATGGCAGCACTGCTGTGTAATATAAAACCTGGGGATGAAGTAATCATGTCGGCATTTACATTTGTTTCAACGGCAAATGCCTTTGCCCTCAGAGGAGCTAAAATCATTTTCACTGATATTCGCCCAGATACAATGAATATTGATGAAAATTTGATAGAAGCAGCAATCACCAAAAATACTAGAGTGATTGTTCCTATGCATTATGGGGGAATTGCCTGTGAAATGGAAAGTATCATGGAAGTTGCTAAAAATAATAGACTTCTAGTGGTAGAAGATGCAGCGCAAGGAATAATGGCAACATATAAAAATAAGGAGCTTGGCAGTATTGGCGATTTTGGCTGTTATAGTTTTCATGAAACAAAAAATTTCACAATGGGTGAGGGCGGAGGCCTTTTAATCAGTGAAGACTGTTTTATGAAAAAGGCTGGTATCGTCAGAGATAAAGGAACCAACCGTCAGGATTTTTTAAATCAGGAAGTTGATTTTTATTCCTGGGTGGATCTGGGGTCTTCATACCTGCCGAGCGAATTGAATGCGGCTTATCTCTATGCTCAGCTTGAAGTAGCTGAGATGATCCAAAAACAACGACTAGCTTTATGGAATAAGTATTATCAGTATTTGAAACCGCTTGAAGATGCAGGCTACATCAATTTGCCCACAGTCCCCAGAGAAGTAACTCATAATGGACATCTCTTTTATATAAAAGTGGAAAATGTGACTGTGCGGGAGGACTTGATTGACTGGTTGAAAAAAAATAATATTATAGCAGTTTTTCATTATGTTCCCTTGCACACAACTCCTGCAGGAAAAAAGTTTGGTGAATTTTCAGGCAATGATATCTATACGACCAGGGAAAGTCAGAGGCTGCTTCGTCTGCCCCTTTATTACGATCTTTCAGAGACAGATCTGGTAAAAGTTTGTGAACAGATTGAAGCGTTTTTCAAATGTCGGAAATAGGGGTACAAGATATCCCTTTTTTATATGGATTTTGTAAACACATAGTGGTTAGAATTTGAAAGTGAAGCTTGAAATTTAAAACCGGAGATATTAAAGGCTTTAATATCTTCTGCTTCAGTAAAATTATTTTCTGCCAAAAATCTAACCATTTCTCCCCGAGCCATTTTTACCATGGTCCCTTTTTCTTTAACTTTTCCGTTTATATCTTCACCAAAAGTACAGTTAATTAAATTGAAATTAGCCGGAAGATGTTTTGTTATGACTTTACTGTATTCCTTCGAGGCAAGGTTCAAAATAAAGTCAGTTTCTTGCATTAATTTTTCAGCCAGTTTACTACCCCAAAAGTCGTACAGGTTTTTAGCCTGAACTATAGAGAGTTTTGCCTGCATTTCCAAGCGATAAGGTGAAACCCCATCAAATGGCCGGACGATTCCGTAGAAGCCGGAAAGGATACGAAGATATTTTTCAAGGTATTCAAATTCGGAATCAGAAAATACATGGGGTGCAATCATCTGATATTGAATTCCCTGGTAAGAAAATATTGCTGAGGTTAATTCTCCATTTGCAGGAAAGTTTTTGAGTCTTTTAAAATTTTCTTCGGCAATAGCATCACTGCATTGCCAAAGAGCCTTTAAGTCAGCATAAGACATATTTTTAAGTTTTTTAAGAAGGACTTCTGAATCTTCGTAAAAGTCAGGTCTTTGCCTGACCGCCATACTATCAAGATCAATTTTCATTTTTTTCGCTGGTGAAATAATAATGCGCATAATTGCTCCCAAGTTAATTTTTAGAAATTATAACATTTCATGAGAAAAGGGTAAAGTGAAAGTAAATCAGTATTAAATAATTTCTACAGATGAGATGATTTGTGTTAAAATTAATTAGCATATTTGGAATATCAAAAAATTGATGGATTTTATTTGGTAATGAATTGAAAACTTTAAAATTTACTGACAAAGTAGCTTATTTTAATAAGGAGGTAGGGAATGTTTAATGAATTAGCGAAGTCTAGAAGAAGTATTCGGAAATTTAAAAAACAAAGTGTTGAGAGTGGTAAGATTCAGGAGCTTCTTAATGCAGCCTTGATGGCACCATCATCAAGATCACGTTGTCCTTGGGAATTTATTGTAATTGACGATCAAGACGTATTATCAAAATTGTCAACATGTCGCGAGCACGGAGCATCGTTTTTAGAAAACGCGCCACTAGCTGTAGCTGTTATTGCTGACATTGAAAAAACCGATGTCTGGGTGGAAGATACATCGATAGCGGCAACGTATATTCAATTAGCTGCTCATGATTTGGGATTAGGTTCATGCTGGATTCAAGTTCGCAACCGTTACTATTCAGAAACAGTCGAAACGCAGGATTTTATCAGAGAAACACTTGGTATACCAAAGGAATTTGCTGTAGAATGTATCCTGGCAGTGGGTTATGCTGATGAAGAGAAAAGTCCTCATGATGAAGCGTCGCTGCAATGGAATAAAGTGCGCTATAACAGTTATGAGGATAAGTATAAAAGGACAGAACAGAATTAAACAGGGTTAACATAATAAAGAAAAATAAAGGAGTGAAAAAGTGAAACGAAAAATAGCATTGATTTTATGTATTGCTTGTATTTTGATGGTCGGTTCGGGCTGCAGCCAGTTAACTGATGAAGCTAAATCAAAAATTAGCGAACTGTATTCCGCGAAAGTGGAATCAATTGGGGATAATTCAGCTGTAAAACAGCTGGTTGATGAAATTGGGCTCGGAAATATCAAAAATTATACCCTTGAACTGCAAACCAGTCAGGAACCTTACGGACTTATTATTAACGTTGCACAGAAAGATGATTCATTAACAGAGGAGGATTTTTCTATAACGGCTATTCAACTTCTGGGGTTAATTAAAAACCTTGACTATGTACAAGTCAATAATGGTGATCAGCAGTTTGAAATGACGACAGAAGAAGCGACGTCTTTAATTAATGAAAATGTTAAAAATTTAAGTGAATCTGCGGATAAGCTTGAATCGGTTCTCAATAAATTAACGGGTAATTAAAATAAGTTTCTGCAAATCATTTGATTTGCAGAAACTTAAAATTTCTGAGAAAAATAATTAGCAAAGTGGTAGCGGCAAAGCTTAATCTTCAGGAAAAAAGTTTTTTATAGCATTAATATCTTGATAAGTAAACGTTTGGGTGCTGGGACAGAAATCTGGAAATTTAGATTCCATTCTTATACAATTTACAATTGCGCAATCAATACAGGACAGCTTTTTTTCTTCTGACATTTATTCTCCTTTATCGCAATTTTGTTCAGCTTATTTAGTCGAAACTTTTTCCCAGTCGGCGAGAAATTTCTCAATCCCCTGATCTGTAAGAGGATGTTTAAGAGAGTCCATTAGTACCTTATAGGGAATGGTTGCGATATCAGCTTGTGCCAGTGCGGCCATTTTAATGTGGTTGCGATTTCTGATACTGGCTGCGATGACCTCAGTATTATAAGCGTATTGCCTGAATATAGTCATAATTTCCCGAACGACTTCCATACCATCGGCGCCCATATCATCAATGCGACCGATAAAGGGGGAAACATAAGCGGCTCCGGCTTTAGCAGCGGCCAAAGCCTGGGTAGCCGAAAAAACAAGGGTGACATTGACTGAAATGCCCTCTTTGCTGAGTATCGAAGTGGCTCGGATGCCTTCGGCGGTCATTGGAATTTTAATCACAATGTTGGGATGAAGTTTAGCCAGCGGACGGGCTTCTTCAACCATTTCTTCGGCTTTACTACTGATGACTTCAGCGGAAATGGGACCATCAACAATAGCTGTAATTTCTTTTATTACTTCTTCAAAGTTTCGGCCTTCCCTGGCAATTAATGACGGATTTGTCGTCACGCCATCGATAATACCTAATTGCGCAGCATCTTTTATTTCAGCGACATTGGCAGTATCAAGAAAATATTTCATTTGCTCCTCCTGTATAGTAAAATAATCATTTTCAAAATGTTATATACCCAAAACAATTTGGATTAATCCTGAAATATCTGTCTGATGCTGATAAAATTTCTATTAGTAAGAATTATGTCTTGATGAATGTCAATTTGCCACTTTGACGATACCTTCTATTGCGGTTTTTGCCTGTTGATAAATCTGTTTGGCCTCCTGACTTGTTTGGGTTGAAAAGATTGTCAACAGTATTTCAAAACTGCTGGTCAAAACATCATTAATAGCCTGATATTTTTGTTTCATATCGGGATCTCCTTTGGAATGGAGCATCCAGGTTTCTTTAAGAAAAGTGAAAATATAATTAGTAAGTTCTCTCATGATGGCAGCAAATTCGGCAACTTCAGGATTAAGGTAATCGGTATGGGCTTCATAGGTTGAATGATCTGAAATGTGCAGTCGTCCTTCTGCGTTAAGTAAATGATAGGATTGGCTTCCCTGAAGAATGATCATATGGTGGTATAATACATTAACTGAAGTCTCCAGATGATCCAGGAGGTGATTTCTTTTCAGAAAGTTGAAGTTTTCCTTTAAATCAGACAGGGATGAATCCGGTTCAAACATGATAAAGCCAACACTGGGTTCGATACCATATTTTCTAAGCAGGTCGATTGCCGCTTCATTTTCTCTTACACTGGTATATTTTTGCAGTCGCTTTAAAGATTCATTGCGTCCGCTTTCCAGGCCAATTAAGATATCTTTTAAGCCGGCATCAACTAGAGCTTTAACAATTTCATCATCCAGATCGTTAACCCGTGCTTCAATTCCAAATTGAATATGGCGCTCATGCAAAAGACTAGCCAGTTTCAACACTCTTTTTCTTCCAGCCTGTCCGGGGCCGATGAAATTTGGATCAGTAAAATAAAAATATCGAATATCCGTTTGATTCATCAGGCTGTCGATTTCAGCAATAATATTTTCAGGACTGCGTCCTCGCCATTTCGGACTGTTGTTGCCATAAAAGGCATTAATATAACAAAAGGTGCAGTTGCCATAACAGCCTCGACTGCCGGACAAATTGATTTCACCAAAAGAATAAGAGGCTGGGTGCCGTAGTGGAAAAGGCAGGGCATCAAGGTCTTTAATAACTTGTCCTGGATGAGTTTTAATTTCATTGCCAACTCGATAGGCCAAGCCTTCTGGCGAAAAATCTGGAAAATATTTTGCTAGATTTAAAAAAGTCAGCTCACCCTCGCCCAGAAGACAAGCGTCAATGGCAGGGCAGGCGTTTAAAATTTCTGTGTAGGCAAAGGTTGGATAGTATCCGTAAACACAGAGGTATGAAATTCGATATTTTTCTTTGACATTTGAAAGAAATGCATAAAGTTTCTGATTGTCTTTCCAATGATAAACCAGATGAACGCCCAGAATGGTCGGACTGTCCTGAGCAATTTTATTTTCTATTTGAGTAAAATCCAGGCCTTCCAGATAACCGTCTATAATCGCTACCGAGATTCCATTGCTTTTGAGTATACCGCCAATGTAGCCAGTATTGAGACAGGCTGACAGTGGCGCATTGGCGATATCATTATCCCGCTCCTGAGAAAAGGAACGGGGATGTTCCATCAATAAAACTTTCATTTTAGACCTCCTGCCAGGTGAATATATTTTTTTTCTGATGATAGATTTCCAGCTCATAGCGGAGTTTATCAAAAGGACGGGGATTGAAATAGGTCGGGTATAAAAGATCGGTGTTGGTGTCAATGACCTTTTGTTCCAGGGCTTGTTGTTCAATAGCAGTGCCCGGCAGGATGCGAATATTGTTTAATACTATAGTGCCCAGTGTTTTTGAAGATTTGTGGATGGTACTGAGCTGGTCAATCAGTTCTTTGGCTTCTGCAACTGTTTCGAAAGTAGCGCCAGGAGTATTGACTAAAAAGTGGTAAACTGTCACAACTCCGCATTTAGCCAGGATACGGGCAGCTTTAAGAATATCTTCAACCTGCATATGCTTGTTAAGCTGATTGAGGCAATCCTGAGTCAGGCCATCCGGCGATAGGGAGAAACATTGGCAGCCTGAATCTGCATAAAGGCGAACATTTTCTTCAGTTAACAGATTTTCGCGAAAAAAACCGCTCCAGTGAATATCTAAATTACGGTTTAAAAGTTCCTGACAAACTGCATTAAAATGATCGACCGGCGTATTGACCACCGAATCGGTAAAATGAATCTGGAAGATGCCATAATGTTTTTTCAAGTATTCAATTTCATCGACCACATCGATGGGATTACGACAGCGCAGTTTGGCTCCTGACAGAGTGGGATAGGCACAGTAACCGCAGGTGAAATTGCAGCCGCGTTTGGTTTCAACCCCCATGCATTCAACATAATGATTGCGTTCAAGATATGCATGGGGATCCAGTAAATCGCGATCCGGTACCTTATAGTTTTGCATATCAAAGTCACCGACAGGTGGATTAATGATAATTTGACCTTCATTTCGATAACAGATTCCAGGCAGATCCGGTGGACTATTAAGGTTTTGAAGCAGCGGGATGATGTTATTTTCAGCTTCACCAACAATACCAAAATCAATTTCCGGATATTCTCTTAGCAGTTGCTTGGCAAATAGGGTAAAGCCTGTACCGCCGGCCATGATTTTGACATCAGGACATATTTTTTTGATAAAGGCTAAAGTTACGGCAAAAGAAGGGATTAATGATGACGTTTTGTTGCCAAGAGGATCGATATTACGCAGTGAAATACAGATAAGATCAGCTGAAAAATTGGTCAGTTGTTCTTTAAGTTGACCATAGGGATCATCAGAAATATTCATGTCGAAAAGATTCAGATGATGATCGCTTTCTCTTTTTATTATTGAGGCCAGGGTAACCAGTCCAATGGGATAAACGCGTTCAATATCGATCCCCTCCATTGATAGGGCCTGGATAAATTGTATATTCATAGAACTCCTTTTAAGTATAATAATGTAATTGGCAAATACTGCAATTGATACTATTCAAGTGGTAGAGATCTGGAATTCACAGTGTTCTTTACCAGCTAAAATTACGGCCGTATCAGTTTCCAGTGGGATGATTGGAGATGTTATCATAGAAAGTGACTGCAACTGTTCAATCACCCATGCGGCTGAAAATACTTTGCCATTGTAAGTGTTTAAGAGCATGTTGATATCAGAAAGCCGCGCCTTTATCGGATTGTGTTCCATAAAAAAGTCGTGAATCAGAAGTTGTCCATTCTGACTCAGCAAATGAGTGGTTGTTCTAAGGATATGAATGACTTCATTTTCAGAATAAGCATGAAGAATATTAGACAAGATGATCAGGTCGAATGATCGATCAAGATCCCAGTCTTTATCAAGAATATTAGCAGCGTGTAGGTTAACGCGCGTATTTAATGAATGCCTTGAAACAAATTTATTCGTCTGTGGCAAAATTTGTTCGATGTCAATTAGGGTAGCAGTGCTATCGGGAAATTTTTCAAGAAAGGCTAAAGCCATTGCGCCCGAACCACTGCCGACATCTAAAATACGTCCACTGAAATTTTTAATAAAACTTGCACATTCATTGGCTTTAAGTTTAGCGACATTATCCATTGCCTGAACATATTGGGAACGACGGATCTCCATTTCACTTTCGTCGACTTCCAGAAAATTAACCCTTTTTCCACATTTAAGAACAGCTAATAAAGACTGCCAGTCGGGAACCATATTTTTTCTCCAACGAATTATATCGCCTTGATAAAGTGGTGATGATTTCAGCAGGAAGGTGCGCGAAAGTTTGCTGTTAGAAATAAAATCATCGGATTTATCAACAAGTCCTAATTCAATCAGTAAGTTCAGATAGCGAGAAAGTGCTTCACTGGAGCAGTCAAGTCTATTGGCAAGCTTTAAGATGGTTAAGCCGTCTCCAGAGTTTTCGATTGTCTCAAACAAATTTAGCTCCAATGCTGCAAAAAGAGCTTCTGAAAGCCAATAGGAAGTGGACAGATCCTCCAGAAACTGTCCACCGTTTTTATTACTGAAGTTCGTGGCCATTGGTAACTCCAGCATCTTCAAAAGTAAGTAGTTCATTCATAATTCGGGCGGAGGACTCAACTAAATGCATGGCAACAGCTGCACCGGTACCTTCGCCCAGACGAAAATCAAGATTTAAAAGTGGTCTGAGGCCCAGGGCTGTCCACATCATCTGATGGCCGGGTTCCTGGGATTGGTGGGAGGGAATCATATAGTCAAGACTTGACGGACAAAGCCCTTTAGCGATTAAGGCCCCGGCAGTGGAAATAAAACCGTCGACGAGGACCGGCACTTTTTTGTAAGCTGCACCAAGGATTACCCCTGCAATTCCGGCAATTTCAAAACCGCCGACCTTTGATAGAACATCGATAGGATCGTTTCGGTCTGGTGAATGCAGGTTAATCGCTTCACGGATTACATTAATTTTGTTTAAAAGAGTCTGATTATCGATCCCGGTGCCGCGACCGGTAACTGAAGATACTGGATATTCGGCCATAACTGCCAAGATAGCTGCACTTGGAGTGGTGTTGCCAATTCCCATATCACCGGTTGCCAACAGATTAATACCTTCATCATCAATTTTCTGGATAGCCAGATTGATTCCGGCTTCAATTGCGGCAATGGCCTGTTCCCGGGTCATAGCAGGTTCCTTATGAAAATTATTTGTCCCCTTGGCGATTTTACAGTCTATGACCTGTCCCTGTTCAACTAAATCGGTCAGGTCGGCCGCAACCCCCATGTCAACGATTATCACTTTGGCGCCGGAAGCTCTGGCCAAAACATTGACACCGGCACCGCCTTTAATAAAATTGTTGACCATTTGCGGAGTAACTTCCTGAGGAAAAGCAGAGATACCTTCATCAACTACGCCATGGTCACCAGCCATAGTAATGACCATTTTTTTGTCAACATTTGGATGAATTGTTCTTTGAATACCAGATAGCTGTTCACCGAGAATTAGAAGCTGCCCCAGACTCCAGGGAGGAATCGCCATTTTTTCGATATGGTTGCGAGCCGCTTCTTTGTATGCTGGATCAGATGGTTCGATCTGTTCGATAACTTTCTTTAATAATATTTTATCCATAATTTTTCTCCTCAGGCTATTCCGAAATATTCAGCCGCAATATCAGCAGGGGTAACAATTTTGCTGGCATTGAGGTGGCTGGGCTTTTGTGCAAGCGCAGCCTTAAATGGACTTTTATTAATAGCCATTTCGACTTGCTTTTCGGTGTCTAGATTTACTCTAGCCTGAGCCATTTGCAGATCCCGATTCCAGGCATTCTGTCCTCTTTTCAGAACGTTAACAGAGGCAGCGGCTATTTTGGTTGACCGTACACCAATGCGGACATCTTCTTCGTTAGGGAGACCTAAATGCTCAGCAGGTGTTAGATAACACAGAAAATCGGCTCCATGGAGGCCGGCAAATGCGCCGCCAATTGCACCGGTAATATTATCAAATCCTGGTGCAATATCGGTAGCCAGAAAACCAAGAATATAGTAGGGGACATTATAGCAAAGTCGTTTTTGCAGCTGCATGGTAGATGCAATATGATTTAGTGGCACATGTCCTGGTCCTTCAATCATAACTTGCACGCCTGCTTCAAGTGCCCGTTTAGTCAGTTCTCCAGCAACCATCAGTCCACGCAATTGTGCCTGATCGAGTGAATCGGAGTTTGAACCGGGACGGATGGCGTCGCCAATACTTAGAACTGTATCCGTTGCTTTGAGGATTTCCAGAAGACGGTCAAATTCTTCATACAAAGGATTTTCTTTCTGATTATGAAACATCCAGCCGGTCAGAAAAGAACCGCCACGACTGACTACGTCAGTAACTCGACCAGTCTTTTTCAGAATTTTTAGTACATCCATATTAAGAGCACTGTGTACCGCCATGAAATCAATCCCCTCGGCACATTGCTTTTCAATCACGGAAAAAAGATCATCAGATGTCATGTTTACCATCAATCCGCGCTTTTCAGCCGCTTCTACGCAGGCCTGATAAACCGGCACACAGCCGGCAGCAATGTTTGAGTTTGCAAGACTTTGTTTACGCATGGCATCAATGTTATTGCCGGTACTTAAATCCATAAAAGCATGGGCGCCTTCTTCTTCCAGGATACTAAGTTTTTTTGCTTCCATTTCCATATCATTGCGGTCGCTGGAAGTTCCCATCAGGCCATTGACTTTAACATCAAGGCCGCCACCAATACCACAGATTTTGCTGCGGTTTCGGTATTTATTTTTGGGAATAACGATTCGACCGTCAGCAACTCCGGATCTGACAAATTCGGGACTAACCCCTTCTGACAGGGCTACGATTTCCATTTCTTCAGTAATTTTTCCGCTACGGGCTTTAAGTATTTGAGTCATATTAGATAACCTCTCTTTCATCATGTAAATATTTTGATACAATCTTCAGGGCACAATAATCACCACACATGCTGCATTCTGAGGAGAAGTTACTGCTGCGTTCTCGCCACATTCTTTCAGTAGTTTCAGGATCGATTGACAATTCGATCTGGCGATTCCAGTCCAGTTGTCGACGGGCAATAGACATTTCCAGATCCCAGGCCATAGCAGCCGGATGGCCTTTAGCCACATCACCGGCATGAGCAGCAATGCGGCTGGCAATAACCCCCATGAAGACATCATCAGCATCGGGCATTCCGATATGTTCAGCCGGTGTAACGATGCAAAGAAAGTCAGCTCCGTAAAAAGATGCGATTGCACCGCCGATAGCACTACTGATATGATCCATGGAAACAGCAGAATCTGTTGGCAGACAGCCGAAAACAAAATATGGAGCATCATGACACAGTTTTTTCTGCAGCTTAACCGTAGTTTCGATCTCGTCCAGTGGGACATGTCCAGGGCCTTTTACCATAACCTGAACGCCGGCCTCTCTGGCACGTTTAACCAGGTTACCCAGAATCAGCAGTTCCTGTATCTGAGGTCGGTCTAATGAGTCAGCAATGCATCCCGGACGCATTCCGTCGGCAAAGCTTAGAACGATATCATAACGGTGGCAGATTGAAAGTACCCGATCAAACTGAGTAAACAGAAAATTTTCACATTGGTTATGAATCATCCAGCCGATTAAATGTGAGCCGCCATAGCTGACGAGTGGGTCAATTCGTTTATCTTCTTTGGCCTGTTTGATCACTTCCATGGTCGTACCGCAGTGTAGAGCCATAAAGCTGACACCTTCAGCAGCCTGCTTTTCCATGACTTCGAAAAAGTCATCAGCAGTCATCTTAAGTGCTGAACCATATTTTTCTTCAGCGACATGCAGGGCCTGATAAAGCGGTAATGTGCCGACCGGACAGTTGATCGACTTAAGTACGGAAGCCCGCATCTCATCAATAGGTCCATTAACACTCAAATCCATAATGGTATCAGTTTTAGCTTTGAGAGCAGCATTGACTTTTATCAGCTCGCCTTGAATGGTGTCTGTTGGTTCATAAAGACCGACACTTGCAGATACTTTTGTCGACAGATTTTTTCCGATGGCGATGGGTTGACGACTGTTTAAAATTACAGTATTGCCATCAGCGATAGCCTGACGGATACATTCAGGGGTGACCCCTTCGTTTCGCGCCACAGTTTTTATCACTTCAGTGATTTGACCGGATTGAGCTTGTTCAAGAATTGTCATGATTTTCCTCCTAAAATTGAGCGGCATGAAATCATTCGCAAAGAATGCAATGATAAAGTTTTGCCTGTTTTAAATCTGCATATTGGGCTTCTTTTGTATTTATATTACAGAGGTGAAGCAGAAAGCCGTGAACGCGTTACAAACGAAGTTAATAATGCGTCGCGGGCTTTTCTGAATGCCGGTTGTCAATTTAACTGTAGGTGTCAGTCAGATTGAGAGTTCTCACACGGCTTCAGTTTTTGCGCAAATAAAAAAGCTCATAGCATAATTGCTATGAACTTTACCTTCATTCATAATTCATTTGTGATTGCAGGCAGGTCTCCTGGCTTGGGTGTCAATACCGGATTGCCCCTTCCCGCTAAAGCAGTGGATCAACAATCGATTCTTCCCTTACAGTGATGGGTTCGCTCAGGTCTTTCACCTGATTCCCTATTCTCCAACAAAGTGGCACCATGCGCTCATCAATTTATCTGAACTCATTATACACAGAAAGATTCGACTTGCAAACAAGATTAAGAAATATTTAAGAAAGTATAATAAAACATAAATAAAGAATAAAAAGTCTATTTTTAACTAGAAATTTATTTTGTAGTTAAGGTTTAAAATTTCATTAGTTGGTGTATAATAAAAAATATAAAGGAGGTGAACAGATGGATGGAATGTGGATTGTACTAACCATTATATTTCTGGTCATTGAAGTTGCGACAGCTGGAGCAATGGTTTCTATCTGGTTTTTTGTCGGAGCTTTAGCGGCAATGCTGGCCGATTACCTTGGTGCAAACGTAGTTGTTCAGTTTCTGGTCTTTTTTGTAGTTTCTCTGGCTTTATTATTTTTGACTAAACCTTTTATTAAAAAATATGTCAGACCAGTCTTATCGAAAACCAATGCAGATCGTATTATCAATGAGCATGGTATCGTTACCGAAGAGATAAACAATCTTCTGGGAAAAGGTGCTGTTTACGTTGACGGTAAGCATTGGACAGCAAAAAATATTGACGGTGATAAGATCATTTCTGTTGATGTTGAGGTGGAGATTATTGAGATTCAGGGTGTAAAAGTCCTGGTGAAAGAATTGAATAAACAGGAGGAATAAGATGGGCTTTATTTTTATAATTTTTCTTTTTATTATCTTTATAGTTTTAGTGGTCATCAATACAAAAATTGTACCGCAGGCAAATGCTTATGTTGTTGAACGATTGGGCGCATACCATTCGACGTGGGAAACCGGTTTTCATATCGCAATTCCAATTATTGACAGAGTCTCAAAACGAATCAGTTTAAAAGAAAGTGTTGCGGATTTTCCACCACAGCCTGTAATTACTAAAGACAATGTAACTATGCAGATTGATACGGTTATTTATATGCAGGTTACTGATCCGAAGTTTTTTATGTATGGTGTTGATAACCCGATGAAAGCCATTGAAAATTTAACAGCAACCACATTAAGGAATATCATTGGGGATATGGAACTGGATGCGACCCTTACCTCTAGAGATGTGATCAATACACAGATGCGAGTGATTTTGGATGAAGCAACTGACCCATGGGGGATTAAAATTAATCGTGTTGAACTAAAAAATATCATGCCGCCACAGGAGATTCAAAATGCCATGGAACGGCAGATGAAAGCAGAGCGTGAGCGTCGAGAAATGATTCTTCAGGCAGAAGGTGAACGTCAGAGTGCCATCCTGGTAGCAGAAGGGGAAAAGAAATCAGTTATCCTTCAGGCGGAAGGGCAGAAAGAAGCAGCGATTCTAAAAGCGGAAGCGGATAAAGAAGCTCAAATCAGAAGAGCTGAAGGGGAAGCAGAAGCAATTCTTAAAGTACAAAATGCCACCGCTGAAGGGGTTAAAATGTTAAATGCAGCTGGACCTGAACAGGCTGTAATTGCTCTAAAAAGTCTTACATCACTGGAAAAAATGGCAGACGGGCAGGCTACAAAAATTATTATTCCTTCAGAGATTCAAGGATTGGCAAGCCTTGCTGCATCACTTAAAGAAACGATTAACGATTCATCAGCTAATTAAAAAATACTGGCTTATGCCAGTATTTTTTTGTATATATATGCATTTGATTCTATGGTCTGTTTAAATTTTGCCATATCTGACTGTAGTAATTTAATTTTGAGGTCAGCTGCGTGACTATAATTCTACAACGCTCAAGATCCTGGTTTTTAGAAGATTCGTCCAATTGGTATAAAACTTCAAGAATATTTTTTAGCCGTAGATTGCTGGTGGAACCCTTGAGTTGATGCGTTAGGACTTTCAGTTCACTAAAATCTGATTGGTCTAAAGTATTTTTAAGTAAAACAAGTAGGTCAGGTAAATATAGAAAATAGTCTGAGTAAATTTCACTGGCATCATCAATAGATAAGCCAGTATCGGCAATAAAATGATTCATACAGTTTTCAAGGTCGTTCTCTGTGTCGTTTGATCTTATGGTGATATATTTTTTTAACATGGCGATCATTTTCTGATAATCGATAGGCTTACTCAGGTAATCATCCATACCGGCATCTAAACATTTTTGCCGGTCACCTTCCATTGCATTTGCTGTCATAGCGATAATAGGAACATGATTAGTCTCTATTTCTCTTATCGCACGAGTACCTTCGTACCCATCCATCAATGGCATTTGACAATCCATGAAAATAAGATGATAATGCTTATTTTGTACAGCTTTGATAGCTTCAATTCCGTTTGTAGCCAAATCACAGTGATTATTGTGACGTAAAAGCATTTTAGAGATGATCTTCTGATTCATTAAATTATCCTCAACGAGTAGAATATTAAAACTGGATAAATTAAGTTCAATTGTATTGAGTTGGATTTCTTCGGTAGGTAGGTCGAAATAATTATATGAATTACTTTCATTTTCAATATTAGAAGTGGATGCAGTTTTAAAAGTTAGATTAAATGCAAATGTTGAGCCTTTTCCTGGTGTACTGATAACTTTCAATTCGCCTCCCATTAAATGAACCAGCTCTTTTGAAATTGCCAGTCCCAGACCGGAACCTCCATATTTTCTCGTTGTTGAAGGATCAGCCTGGACAAAGGGCTTAAAAAGCTTTTCAAGTTGCAGTTCTGAAATTCCAGCTCCAGTATCACTTATTTCAAAAAGGATCTTTGAAAGATTGGGTGTAGTAGCTGTAGTGGTTAGAGAGATGGTAATTTTTCCGGATTCGGTAAATTTAATGGCATTACTGATCAGGTTATTAAATATTTGTCTAAGTCTTGAAGGATCGCCAATAATCTGCTCTGGTAGATTTTTTGAAAAATGTTTCTCAATTGTCAGATTTTTAGCCAGTGCTTTTGGCAGGAAAGTAGAAATTGATTCCTCAACTGTTTTATTTAGCATAAAAGGAATGGATTCTAGAGATAGCTGTCCGCCTTCAATTTTTGAAAGATCAAGTATGTCGTTGAGCAGATACAATAAAATTTCACTTGCGGCTTTCGATTCTTGAACATATTCATGCTGTTCAGGTGATAAGGGGCTCATCTGCAGCAGTTCCAGATAGCCTAACATCCCATTCATTGGGGTTCTAATTTCGTGGGACATATTCGCTAAAAATCTGCTTTTCATCTGATTGGCATTTTCAGCCTGCAGTTTTGCCTGTTTCAATTCTTCTTCGATTTGTCTTCGTTCAATAGCTTTACCAAGAGAGTTGACATAAGCAAATAGCGTGGAGAATTCAGAGGGTGACCAATATCTTCTATGCGTACAGTCATCAAAACCCATAAAGCCATAAAACTCAGAATTAACAATAACTGGGGCAACTACAATGGATAGTATGCCCTGTTGTTCGAGAAAAATTCGAAGTTTCCTATCGGATATTTCTGATACAATTCCATAGAAGGCGTTATTATGAATTAGCGGCTCCATAAAAGCCTCAAATTCTGTAAAGGGAAGATTCTGAAGATCCGGCGACTCATTTAATGAGACAACAGCATTTGATGACCATTCAAATCGTTGGCTGGTAAATCCATTTCCATCAGAATCATAGTAATTTTCCCAGAAATAAACCCGGTCAACTTTGGCTGCTTCACCGATTAGTTGGCAGCCAATGGAGATTGCTTCATCGATATTACGGTTATCCAGAAGCTCTTTGATAGATAGGGCAACAGCGCTGAGAACTGCTTCCTGACAGCGGAGTCGTTCTTCAAATTCAAAGCGTTCAGTGATATTTCTGATGATGATCAGGATGTTTTGATTGCTATTCGGCAACATCCGACATTCGAAATGCTCTAGTGAACCATCAAGTGCTATCTCATATTCAAAAGTAAACAGGTTCCTTTTATAATAAACAGAATCTATAGCAGACATTATTTTGAGGGTTAATTCAGGACTAAAAATTTCTGAGATATGTTTTCCTGTCAATGCGTTTTCGGGAAAAATCAAGTTATTGTCAGTATTCTCCGCTAGGAAAAATCCTTTATTGTTAACAATAAATAACGAATCAGGAATAGCTTCGAAAATTGATTTTAGATAATCATTACTATACTCCAAGGCTTTTTCATTTTGTATCTGGTGGGTAATATCGCGGGCGACTGAGTAAATCTGTTTATCTTTTTTCAAGCATCGCCATTCAATATAAGCGAAGTTTCCATTCTTTTTAAGACAGCGGTTGATCAGTGTCTTAACGGAGTTATCCTCTGTAAGACTGTCTAAAAACAGACGGCTTTTAGACTGATCTTCAGTTAAAATAAAATTTGTAAAATCTTTAAGAAGCAACTCCTTGTCACTGTACCCCAATATTGATTCAAAGGAACGATTCATTTTGGTAAGGGTGCCATCAACATTAAAAATACAAAGAAGACCGTTGCTGACATCAAAAAATTGCTTGAGTTCGTCAGATTGTTTCTTTTCATTAGTAATGTCAATAAAAAATATGACTAGGTGCATAGAACTAGGTGTATAAGCTCTTACCCGATACCAGCGTTTATAATAATCGAGATACTGTTCCAGATCATGTGTTTCGGGTTTTTGAAAATTTATGGCAATCTGAGCCAGGTCATTTAGCCAGGAAAATTTTTTATGGTCTTGTTCAGGTATTATTTCCAGAAAGGTTTTTCCGATGACTTGCGAACGTTCATATCCAATGTGAGCGAGAAAAGCCGGATTGGTATCTAGAAATTCATAATTAATTGGCTGATTTTGTCGATTGCAGTTAACTTTTAAACTGACAAAACCACAAGGTGATTTTTCCAGAATATTTTGAAAAATATTAATGTCCATATCTGTTCCTCCATATTTTAAACCCATTATATGTTTAACCCATTTTTATTAAGTTATTCAAGGTATTTTAAAAACTCTCAAAAAGCGCAGTGGAAGTAGTTAAAATATAAGGTAACAGCTTTGTTGTGGCGAGAAAATTATACTAAATAATGTTCTTCTATGAGTTCAGAACATAAAAAGCCTGCATGAAAAACAGAGCAGTCTGTTAATTTCATGTAGGCTCTTTTATTAAGTGGTGTTATTTAAATAATACTCTCCCAATATAGGAGTTTATAATTTAAAGTGTTTTTGCAAATGCCCCAATTTTTTTATCCATATTTGAAATATGCTGAGTCAGCCAATTAACAATCATCTGATTGGCATTAATGATTAATGTTATGTTGCCACCTGATGTTTCAAATTCTTTTTTTATTTTAGCAAGCTCTGCGATAAAATTCTTATGAGCTGTTTTTTGGGCAGCCAGTTCAGGATAGTTGATTTTGGTCATATATGCTTCTTCATCACTAAAATGCTGTTTGGTATAATCATCAAGAAAATCGAGCATCTGAACAATATAGTCTTTTGATTTACCGGTTTTTCCAGCTTCAAATAATTTGTCGGCTTTTTCAAACCAGATTTTGTGCTGAGAATCAATGTTTTCTACGCCTACGGATAAATCAGGGGTCCATTTTATTGCCATGTAGTGTTCCTCCTAAGTTTTATTAATTAAATTATATCCTTTCTAATTTATAATTCAAGATGTTTTTAAAAAAAACACAATTGAATTAGCAAAAAAATCCGTAGACAAGGGAAAGGGGATTTGATAATATAATCTTAAATTTAGGTATGGAGCGGTTATTAATTGTTATTCTGAGGTCCTTGTTGAAAAGCGTTCCATCCAGAGTGAAAAACATCAGGAGGATAATTATGGCAATTTTTGAACGTTTAGGGGATCTTTTAAAAGCAAACATTAATGATATGCTTGATAAGGCTGAAGACCCGGAAAAAATGGTGAAACAGATTATTATTGACATGGAGGCTCAGGTTAATAGTGCCACCCAGGCTTTAGGTGCAGCGATGGGAAGTGAGAAGCAGGCGTTAAAACAGTTGGAATCTGCTAAAGCTTCTTCACAGGACTGGAACAATAAGGCGAAATTGGCTCTACAGTCAGGTAACGAAGAGCTTGCTAAAAAAGCTTTAGCTCAAAAGGCATCGGTTGACAGTAATATAGTTACTTTCCAGGCGTCCTATGATTCAATGAGTATGCAGACAGCTCAGTTAAAAGATCAGGTCAGAGAACTGAAATCAAAACTTGAAGAAGCACGTATGAAACAAAATATGCTGATTGCCCGTTCGAAAATGGCAGATGCTCAAAAAGGTGTCAGTCAGTCTTTAAGCAGTACTGACAGCTCTAGTGCTTTTTCCAAACTTGATAAAATGGAAGAAAAAGTCAATGCTAAAGAAGCCGAAGCGGAAGCGTTCAGTGAAATGGCTGGCGAAAACAATAGTCTTGAAAATGAATTTGAAGCACTCGAAAAAGATGCTGCCGTTGATGATGAACTGGCAAAACTAAAAGCTGAACTGGGAATGGAATAATCGGATATGGGGTATATAATTGGCATATTGATTATGGTGGGGGCTATTGCCTATGCTGTTGTTACTTTTCGGAAAAATACCCAAAAGGCGGAAGAAATTCAGTTTCAGCAGACCACCTGTATAAAAGATGTTCTGGATATAATTGGAGATCTATCGGCGCTTGATGAAAATTATCGGCATTATGCCGAAGTAAAAGGTCATCTTCATAGTGTTTCTGGTGATGTTAGAGCTCCTTATTCGGAAAGAAACGTGGCTTATTATGAAAACACAGTTTACTCGGTAAATGAGGAAAAACGAACAGAACGGGATGAAGATGGCAATACCAGAACCTATACAGAAAAAGTTGAGCATACTTTGAGTAATGAGAAGAGTCCAGTTGAAGTGTACTTATCTGATAGCAGTAGCGATGAAAAGGTCTATATTGATATGGAAAGTTTTAGTGGAAATGTAGATCTAATGTCAGGTTGCGATCGATTTGAAGCCAATAATTCTACATGGGCCCGGCAGTTTAATTTAAATTTTAATTTTGCTAATACAGGTGGCTCCAGGTTCCTGGGCTATCGATTTTATGAAGAGATCCTGCCAGAAGATCAACCTATGTATATTCTAGGCGAACTTCATAAGCGTGGAAATAGACTTTATGTTGGACGGGCAGTTAAATCAAAGAAATCTTCGCATGTAACCTATAAATCAGAAGATGAACTCCTTGATGATATCAAAAAATCACGTACCATGGCTATAGTGATTGGTGTAGTTGGAGTGATTGTTGGTGCTATTGTGATGGTTATAATATAACACCTGGAATTATAAAAATCGAACCCTGGTCTTAGGGTTCAATTTTTTTGAAAATTTTAGACTGGTTGAATGCATTGAAATTTTTAGTATTCTATTCTATAATGTCATAAGATTAGAAGCGGAAGGTGTAGTGATGGATCCAGAAATAAAAATGATTGAGAATGAAATAAAGGCTTCACGTTTGACTGCTGAATACTCGCAAAGAAAAATTCGAGAAGTTGAAAAGTATCATAAAAGTCTTGCTGAGTACGAAACCACACCACTTATTTCTTTAAAAGGATTAGCTGAGAATTTAGGCATAAAAAATATTTTTATCAAAGATGAATCTAAACGTTTTGGATTAAATTCATTTAAAGCCTTAGGTGCGTCATTTGCAATTCATAAAATTATTGCAGGTCATCAGGGAGATGAAAAGCCAGTGTTTGTCACAGCAACAGATGGTAATCACGGAAAAGGAGTGGCCTGGGCTGCTCAGCGAATTGGGTGTGAAGCACATATTTTTATGCCGGCAGATTCGAAAGAATGCCGGGTTAGGGCAATTAAAAATTTCCTCAACGCTCGCGTGGAAGTGACCAATAGAAATTATGATGATACTGTACGTTTTGCTCAGGCCTATGCCCGTGAAAACGGGTATTATCTAGTTCAGGATACGGGCCTTGAAGGCTATGAACAGGTTCCTCAAAATATTGCTTATGGGTATTCAACAATGGTTTCAGAAGCTTATAATCAAATGGATGGAGTTAGGCCATCTCATATTTTTATACAGGCAGGAGGGGGCTCAATGGCGAGTGGAGTAATTGGAACTCTACGGGTTAATGGGGATTTACCGTTTATTTCTATTATGGAAGCAATGCCAACTGCCTGTTTTTTTCAGTCCGTTAAAAACGGGAAATGCTCAATTGCAGATAATGATGGTAACACCATTATGGCTGGTATGAATTGTGGTGAACCTAACCCTTTGGCATATCCGATAATTAAGAATAATGCACGGGCATTTTTTTCCTGTCCGGATTGGGTTACAAAAATAGGAATTCGTAAAATGGCTGCCCCGGAAGGTGATGATCCAATAATTGAATCAGGAGAATCCGGAGCTATCGGACTGGGACTGCTTATGATACTGATGCGTTTAAATAAATACCATAGTATGAAAGAAAAGTTGGGTCTAAATTCTGAATCAGTAATTTTACTTTTTAATACTGAAGGTTTTACAGATGAAGAAAATTGTCGAAATATTTTAGCGGGATTGAACTAATTTTGATTGCTGTTCATTTTACCCTGTTGGTATCCTGATAAATCCAGAGCGACAGAGTGGAAACCAATTTTTTTAAGTCTAGTTGTTAGAAGTGTTCGCTGGTTTAGGATAACATCAAAATCATCGGGAAGACATTCAATTTTAGCCAAACCATCAATAAAACGTAAACGATATTGTTTTAGGTTAAGTGATTTTAAAATTTCTTCACCATTTTCAACCATCAATAGGGCTTTTGGGGTTATTGGGGAATTAGTGGGAACTCGGGTAGCAAGACAGGCCATTGCCGGTTTTTTTGCAGTTTTAAGGCGATAATGAGCCGATAGATGACGGATATCTTTTTTAGTTAATTGTGCCATCTTAAGAGGGCTCAAAATACCTAATTCGCCGAGGGCTTTTATACCTGGTCGATAATCTTTGTCATCATCCAGATTAGATCCGTCCATGATGACACTGTAACCGGCATCAATTGCGGCTTGTTTAATCTGTTCAAATAAAAACTTTTTGCAATGGTAGCATCGGTCTTCACCATTCTTGGCAAATTGTGGAATGGAGAAAATATTGGTTTCAATGACCAAAGGTTCAATGCCCATTGATTTTGAGAGTTTTATTGCTTCCTGAAATTCTGAACGGGGCATCATGGCGCCATCAACAAGAATTGGAAGAACCTGAACATCAGGTGTATCTGAAGCCACTTTTAGAAGCAAAGTGCTGTCAACTCCGCCGGAAAAGGCAATACAGACTTTTTTTTCGCGGGCGATGATATCTTTTAAGTTTTTAAGTTTTTCATTTAGATTGATTGTTTGTTTAGTCTGGTTATTCATGTTTACCTCAATAATTTAGTTTCTTTCGCTTATTATACGCTTAAAGCATGTTTTCGACCAGAAAAATCTTTATTATTCAAAAAATTTCATAGTGGAGGACTGTATGAATCGAAAACAAATGATTACATTAATTGTAGGAGTTACCCTTACAGGACTAATTTTATTGACTGCTTTTTTATTATACTGGTTATTCGCAGATCAAACCAGATCAGATGGTCAGGTAAAAGGGGTTGACTTGTCTGCCTATCAGGGTCAAGTGGATTGGGAAGTTCTGGCAAGGCAAAATATTGACTTTGCAGTTATGAAGGCAACTGAAGGGGCTGATTACACAGATAGTCAGTTTGATAAAAACTGGGAAGAAAGCCAAAAAACGGATTTAATAGTAGGGGCTTATCTTTTTTTAAATTATGATGTGACAGGTCAGTCTCAGGCTGAACATTTTATTAATACAGTCGAGATGGATAAAGATAACCTGCCGCCGGTGATTGATCTTGAACTTTATGGTGATTATAATGACAGTCCACTTACAAAGGAAGAAGTGCAAATTATCTTAGATGAAGCCCTCAGCACGCTAGAAGAGCATTATGGAGTTAAGCCTATTATATATACATCTCAAAGGGTATTTAATATGTATATCGGTGAAGATTATACAGACTATAAGTTCTGGATTGTCGATCTTGATAACAGCTGGCCCGATACGCTTCCGAATGGGGAGGAATTTACATTTTGGCAATTTACGCATAGAGGGATGATGGATGGTTATGAAGGAGACGAGACTTTTATTGATATGAACCTTTATAATGGATCTTATCAGGATTTTACGGATGAATTTTTTTGATGAGTAGCTTCCAGACGTAAGTTATGAATAAATCTATGAGAAAGAGTCTTTATAATTCTTTATTTTAATCCTGTTATGATAATGCTGATTTAATATTTATATATCTCGTATAAAAGATCAATAGCAAAATTAAATATATATATGTCAGCTTGTTATAGAATTTTCCATAAAAATCGCACAACATACAACCAGACTTTTCTGGAAATGTATGTTATGCGATTTTTGTTTTGCATAGCTTTATTTTAAATTAAACAGTTGCTTTCCATAAACCATGCAGGTTACAATATTCGTAAGCAGCGATTACTTTATCACCAGCAGCCATTGCAAATTCAGCACTAGGTGAACCATCAACAGGTAAGCATTTACGTTGCATACCCTGTTCTGTTTGCAGGAAAATCCAGCTGATATGGTGTTCTGGAGTCATTGGGTGGGCAACACTACCGACTTCAACTTTTACAGCATCGCCTGTTATAGTAATGACCGGAACGTGTTTTTCCTGAGCGGCATCAGTTGTATTAGCGACAACTTCAGTCATGGGGTCACCACAACAAATCATTTGTGCACCTGAATAGTTAATCATGCCGACAAAATTACCACAATGTTTACAGACGAAAAATTTTGGTTCATTACACATAAATTTGACCTCCTGAGTCATAAAATCTTTAAAAAGTATATTCCCAATGAATGGCTTTTTAAACATTGAATTAGATTAATTCCTGATTATTATAGCACAAGTTGTAATAAATAAAAATACATTATTATTAAGAAATGAATGTTTATTCTATATAATTCTTAATAACTTATCTGAAAGGAGCGCTTTGGCGATAAAAAATGGAAAAACAATGGTTAAAATGGGCCAGAGAATTGCAGTCTATTTCTCAGGCTGGGCTGACATATTGTAAAAATGACTATGATTTGGATAGGTATCGAGAAATCGAGAGATTATCCAAGGAGATTATTGAAAAACATACTGAAATACCTCACGAGGTGATTGAGAGTTTTTATCGGCAGGAAGTCGGTTATTTGACCCCTAAGGTTGATGTACGAGGCGGTGTCATCGTGGGGAATCGAATTCTTCTGGTTCGGGAAAAACTGGATGGAAAATGGGCATTATCGGGCGGCTGGGCTGATGTGAATCGTACGCCGCAGGAAAATGTTATAAAAGAAGCATTTGAAGAAGCCGGAGTTAGGGTGAAGCCTAATAAACTTGTTGCTATTTTGGATCGCAGTAAATGGAGCAACGATCCGTGTCCTTACACAATCTATAAAATTCATATGCTTTGTGATCTGATAGAAGGAGAGTTTAAACAAAATACAGAAACACTGGAAAGCGGATTTTTTGGCTTAGATGAACTTCCACCTTTATCACAGGGAAGAATTACTAAAGAACAGCTTGAAATGTTCTTTGAGGCTCACCACAACCCGAGTTTTAATCCGATTTACGACTAAAAAAAGCCGGTTAAAAACCGGCTTTTTTTAGACTTTATAATTAACCTGGACATTTGTACAAGCGATTGGAGTGGCTAAAAAAAGAGCTGCTGCATTTATTCCTCCGCTTTGCAGAAGGGCATCATATTCCGGTACAACCGGCAAGGCACCTGAAACCATTGTACCATCCTCGTTAGCAGGATAAAAATTAGAGTTTGTTTCAAAAGTTGCATAGACGCGAAAATTATTATTGCCATTAGCATCGATAAAACTATACAAACCAGGTATTTCGGTTGGGGTATAAAAATCTAAAGGCAAAACATCTTCATATGCTGTAACTGTCCCACTTCCTGGATCAGCATTGTTAAATCGAACTGCTGGTGTCGTTAAAGTGACTGAAATATTATTACTATCGCGATGCATCTCAACTCGATAAAAACCTTCTTCAACCTGGACCCAAGCATCGTTAACGACAGCTTCTTTTTTGGCATAAGAATAGTATTCGATTTCACCACTAGAATTAGTATATCCAAAAACAGCAAATGTAGCTGGTGCAAGGTTGACCTCGGGATTAGCGGGGTCGGGATTTGTAACAGTCAAAATGCAATCAAGAGATAGTACTGCCGGAATACTTGCATCAATGGGAACAGAAATCAGAGTTAGATATGACTCCTGATAACTCTCTGCTGAAGTTGTACATCCAGTAAAAAAACACAGAATTAAAATAATGCTGATGTATATTGTTCGGGTCTTTTTTAACATTTGTTTCTCCTCAATCAAAGCTAATAATATGATATCGCAAATGATTGCGGACTTCAATCACACTTTCGTCACAATTATATCAAAGATTCAACTTTCATGACGTTTTTGGGATATATCCTTATTGATATTGTTTACTTGGAGATTCGCATCCCACTTCCGGATAAAATTGAGTTAATATCATCGTCCGATAGACTTAATCCAAACATTTCCTGATAATATGAACGGGTTTTCTCCATTAAATCGATATCAGTAAATAAGTCAGGATAAAAGAGTTTAGCTATAAACAGCGCAGCCATATGGGGTTCGATGGAACCTGGATGTCCCCAACGGGTAACGCCTACTGGTAAGGTATATACCTGTTTATTTGCAACGGCTGATAAACCGGTCCATTTGGAATCATTCAGGATATAGTTAGTTGTATTGATGTCGTTGGCAATAATTGCATCTGGATTCCATAAATAGATTTGCTCCAGCGTGGTCATCGTTTTCTCCGATTCAGTAAATAAATTTCCACCTTCAGTGGAAACATTGATTGTACCAGCGATCTGGGTAATTTCAGAACAGATATCCCCAGTCAGGTCAGTCCGAGCGTCTTCATTAACAGCGTGATAAATCTTTGTTCTTTCTGATTCGGTAATTATCGAAACTCGTTCTGCCACTAGAGCCAAAACACTTTCCATGTCATTTATATAGGCATCAGCCTTGACTTCTTGACTAAAAATTAAACCGCAGACTGTAATGGCAGTTTTTAACTCGTCAATACTGGCATAATCAATAACAACCCATGGAATACCGGCTTTATCAAGTTTTTGAGTTTCGCCTTCGTTTAAAGCAGTACTTTGGCGAATCAGGGCCAGATCAGTGTTGGTCGCCAGGAGTTCTTCAACATTAATCGATCCATCTGAATATGGGACAGAAACGTCCACGATATCTGGTCGTTTATAGGACATTAAAACGTCACGTTTAATTCCATTGGGTATTCCGACAATTTTATCTTCCTGATCAAGCATGGCCATAATGTGGGCTGTTGAAGCATACAGGCAGGCAACCCTTTGGGGATCAGCCGGGATGACAACTTCTCTTCCCAGACAATCTGTGATAGTTTTTGTATCAGTTGAGTTTTCAACTGCTGTGGATTGACACCCAGTTGCAAGACCGATTAAAAGAATTAACAGTAAGGATAGGATTCTATTTGATTTCATGGTTTGCTCCTGACGTTTTTAGCGGGACAATAAATTGCCGCAATTGTCCACTTTCATATGTTTCACCGATTGAAGCCTGAATATTAAAATACTTTTCAAGATTTTCTTTAGTGATAACAGCGTTTGGATGGCCAACGGATTTGAAAGTTCCCTGATGCATTAAGGCAACTCGTGTTTTTGTATTGGCGTTTCCAAGAAAAAAAGGCTGATTAAGAAAATGAGTCGTCATAATAATAGAAAGTCTTTGTTGTTTGGAAATTTTATCAATCAACTCCAGCACCATTAGTTCATGACGAAAATCAAGATGGGCGGTGGGTTCATCAAGAATCAGGATTTTTGA
Source organism: Eubacteriaceae bacterium ES3 (assembly GCA_030586155.1). Classification (NCBI taxonomy): domain Bacteria; kingdom Bacillati; phylum Bacillota; class Clostridia; order Eubacteriales; family Eubacteriaceae; species Eubacteriaceae bacterium ES3. The sequence continues at coordinate 1,154,167 of CP130741.1, forward strand.
TTCCTGAGCGATAGCTCTGGCAATTAAAACCAGTTGTAATTCACCGCCGCTGAGTTGGGTGTAGGGACAGTTTTTGAAATCGCTCATTCCGACCATGTTTAGTGCTTGACAGGCTTTATCTTTTTCGGAAGCTGATGGGGAAGAAAAAAGCCCCGATTGAGCAGTTCGTCCCATCAGAACAATATCCAGTACAGAGTAGGGAAAAGTTTTTACATGGTTTTGCGGCACATAGGCAATATGGGCTGCAAATTCAGCAGCTTTCATTTTGGAAAGATTTTTTCCAAAGGCCTTAATCATTCCGCTTTGTGGAGCGTTTAGTCCCAGTATAGAATCGATCAGGGTTGTTTTTCCACAACCGTTAGGGCCGATTATACAAAAAACTTCTCCCGGTTCAACATGAAATTTGATGGATTTAAAGATAGGGTTTCGTTCATTGTAAGAAAAACTGAGTTCATCAACTTCTAAAGGCCACATTACCAGTTCCTTCCTTTTGTTTTTTTCAACAGATAAATAAAAAATGGTCCGCCAACAAGAGCGGTGATAATCCCAAGTGGAATCTCACCACCAGTTAGAGAGCGACAGATAGTGTCACAGATCAAGACGAAACAGGCACCTAAAGACATACTGGCTGGAACCAGAAAGCGGTTATCATTCCCGACGATTATCCGTCCGACATGGGGAATAATCAAGCCTATCCAGCCAACAATGCCACTGACACAAACAGCCCCAGCTGTTGCAAGGGTGGCGCAGGCAATAACAAAAGCTTTATTTAGGTTGACATCAATTCCAAGAGTTTTGGCTTCGCGATCGCCCATTGACAAAACATTAATCCGGTAGCGAATCAGCAGAAGTCCAAGCATCCCTAGGGACATAGGGATTAGAGAAAGAAGCATATCACTGGTTTTCGTGGAAGCTAAACTGCCCATTAGCCAAAAAGTTATGGCTGGTAGTTGTGTGACAGCATCAGCCATATATTTCAGCAAAGAAATGAGTGCTGAAAAAATTGACTGAATGATCGTTCCTCCTAAGACTAGAGTAATGGTGGTGGATGTATTTTCAATTCGTCCGGCAAAAAAACTTAAAATAACGGCTAGAATACCAAAAAAAAAGGCAAAGATTGGAGTCAGAAAAATATTGTTAAAAAAAACAATTGCCAGCGCGGCCCCAAAACCAGCACCCGATGAAACGCCAAGAATTCCGCTGGATACCAGGGGATTTCGAAACAGTCCTTGAAATGCCGCGCCGCTGGCAGCCAGCGAGGCGCCTACCATTACAGCCAGAAATGCCCGTGGTAATCGTATCTGAAGGACGACAGCAGTCGTCTCTGTTGGAAGACCGCTGTCATTACCTGTGAGTCCGTAAATCAGGCTTTTAAAAACATCTAGGGGAGATACTGTATAACGTCCGATACAAATTGTTCCGATAAAAATGATGATTGGAAGCACGATTAGAAAGACTGCCGTTAAAAAGCTACGACGCTTCGACATTTATGCTTTTTTACGTTTAACCAAAACTACAGCTATAACAATTACCAATAATCCAATAATAGCAAAAATAAGTATTGAATTACTGGATGTAGTGTTATCAGCCATAGTGGTTACAACATCTTCTACTCCACCTGCTGTGGTAAAATTGATTTCGACTGCGGACTCAAGGACATCACCACTTTTGGAAGTTACAATTGGTTCAACTTTAATTGTGTAAGTTGTTGCTTCTTCCAGCGGTTCGCTGGGAGTAATGGTCATAAAGTTTCGCAGGTCAGGCTCTAACTGGTCATCGGCCATAGTAACCTCAGCCGGAACGAGAGTTTCACCATTATATATGCTGACAGCGGTAAGGTTATCATCACGTACAGTTAGATAAGCTACGTTTTTGCTGAATTCAAGCGTGATAACATCATCAATTGCGACATCGGTGGCACCATCAGCTGGCGTTGAAGCTACAATCGTAAGTGGTTGACCACTACCACCGCCAGTACCATCGCCGCTACCGGAACCACCCCCAGTACCATCTCCTCCAGCTGCAAAAACGCTGACATTTATCATTACCAGTGTTATAATACAAGCTAAAAAAATAGAAATAATTTTTTTAATTTTCATTCTTAAACCCTTTCTTTTTGTGTACAGACGATACCGTCTTTTACAAATCGTCGATATCGGCAATTATAGCATGAGACCAATTCCTCAGCAACCCACTCTTCTTCAACATCCTCCTTGAATTGTTTGCATACAAGTGCTGTTGAAGCACCAGTAGCCCATTCATCTGTCTTTAGAAATAGATTATCACTCATAAAAGCTATCCCCCAGCTTTCTGATGTTGGCTTTATCGAGGACCTCATATTCAGCGGAACCATCGATTTTAACAACAAATAATACGAACTGATTTTTATAAAAAACAGTTTTAGTGCGCTGATTAATTTTGATTACAGTATCATCAGGCAATATTTCTTTGCTATTAAAATCCCTCACCACATTTATTTCAGGAAGTTCTTTCAAAGATTCAATAGAACAGGTACTTCCGATGGTGAAATTCTTAAGAGAGGCTTTGACTTCGCCGTCAGTGCCATTTAGTCGAAGACCAACACCGGCCAGAGCGCCAATAATCCCATCTCCAGTGCCGCCGTGTTCTGATAAATGGGCATCATATTTTAAGGCGCAGGCATAGGCCATATCTTTGTTAAGGATACTTGCTTTAGCTGATTTTCCAAATTCGATAAGATCTGAATAATTTTCGTTTTCTTTGAACGGTAAAACACATAAACCAGGATCCGATCCATCAGCAGCTGTTTCCAGCAAATGCTTTGAACACAGTTCAATAATTTGATGAAAGGCATTTTTGTCAGCTTCGATAGTAAAACACATTGAGCTGTTGTGGGAAGTATATGGAATATCAGGATGAATAAAAAGCTGGTGTCTCGTCACTAGTGACGGATTGGAAAGAGCTGTTTCTTTTAAAAGTTGACGTAGTTGATCGGCAATAGTACCTGTGCCGATCGAATCAATGTTATCGGTATCATCAATGCAAATATAATATAACATATATACTCCTGGTTAATAGATTAAAATCTTAGCGATAGATTCCAAGAATTATGATATAATAAATTTAATTAAAACTCAAGGGGGCAAGTATGGGAAAGCGGAAGAGAAAAACGTTTCATGAGCGTTGGCAGGAGTTTTTGGAAGAAGCGAAAAAAAGCAAAACTAAAACTTTTGTCTATATAGCTTTGCGGGTTTTAGTAGTTTTGGTATTAATTTCATCAATAGTAAACCAGAACTATAATAATGCTTTTTTATGCATTCTAACATTGGTTCTGTTTTTAATACCTGGTTTAATTGATGAAAAACTTAATATTGTACTGCCGGATACGCTAGAAATTATTATTTTACTTTTTATCTTCAGTGCAGAAATTCTCGGAGAAATTAACGAATATTATTTAATGTATGATCGCTGGGATGATATGCTTCACACTATGAATGGTTTTTTGTGTGCAGCGATTGGATTTTCAATGATTGATATTTTAAACCGCAATGAAAATGTGAAAATGTATTTGTCGCCAGTTTTTGTGGCGATAGTCGCCTTCTGTTTTTCCATGACGATCGGAGTTTTATGGGAATTCTATGAATTTGGGATGGACTATTTCTTTCTGACCGATATGCAAAAAGATACAATTCTGCCAGCTATCAGTTCAGTTATTTTTAATCCTGACGGTAAAAATGTTGCCGTTACAATTCAAATTCATGAAATGATTGTAAATGGAGTGACCTGGAATTATGGCGGATACATTGATATTGGGCTTTACGACACCATGCATGATTTGTTTGTCAATTTTATCGGGGCAGTCACTTTTTCAATAATCGGTTATTTTTACATTGTTAACCGCACAGACGGCGATGATAGCGGGAAATTTGCGAGACGATTTATACCGCGAATGAAAACAGACGAAGAAAAAAATCATAACGAATAAGTTACCTGTCCAGGTAACTTTTTTAGGGAGGAACCATGCTTCGTATAAGCAATATAAAATTATCAATTCTTGAGGCTGAAAATACTGAAAAGGAAAGAATGGCACTCGAGAAAAAACTCAGAAATATAGTAAAAGGAACAAAGATAAAAGAGTTTCACATTTTTAAAAAATCAATCGATGCGAGAAAAAAGGATATGATTTATTTCATTTATACCCTGGATTTCAGGATTGAAGATGAAAAAAGATTACTGCAGAAGAACAAAGCCGTCAGTATAACTCCAGATTTTAAATCGATGTCTTTGGTAAAAGGTTCTCAAAAACTTAAAAAACCGCCAGTCATTGTGGGAACCGGACCTTCAGGACTTTTTGCAGGATTAATCCTTTCCGAAAATGGATATTGCCCGATTCTTCTAGAAAAGGGCGCAGACGTTGATACTCGTGCCCAAATGATTGAACATTTTTGGGAAACAGGAGAACTAAATGAAAAATGCAATGTTCAGTTTGGTGAAGGTGGAGCAGGAACTTTTTCTGATGGAAAATTGACGACCCAGATTAATGACAGTCGTTGTCGTATGGTTCTTAATAAACTTATTGAGGCTGGTGCGCCAGCTGAGATACTGTATCAGAGTAAACCCCATATTGGAACAGACTTACTTAGAGAAACAGTTAAAAATATTCGTAAGCAAATTATCAAGAATGGCGGAGAAGTTCGTTTTCAGTCTGAAATGACAGGTTTACAAGTAGTAAACAGTGAAATTAAAGGCCTTGTTATTAATAATACTGACGTCATTGAAACTGAACTTGTTTTAATTGGTATCGGTCATAGTTCAAGAGATACTTATCAGAAATTATATGATTCAGGTGTTTCGATGTGTGCAAAATCCTTTTCAATAGGTGTTAGAATTGAGCATCCGCAGGAACTAATCAACACCAGTCAATACGGAAAATGGGCAGGGCACCCGGCTTTGGGAGCCGCTGATTATAAACTGGCTTATCATGGGAAGAATGAGCGTTCTGCCTATACTTTTTGTATGTGTCCGGGAGGAGCTGTGGTAGCCTCGTCATCTGAGAAAGATGGTGTTGTGACCAATGGGATGAGTGAGCATGCTAGAAACGGTGTTAATGCCAATGCAGCTCTTTTAGTTGGTGTTAATCCTGAGGACTTTGGAAGCGAACATCCTTTAGCTGGCGTGGAATTCCAAAGGAAGTGGGAGAGAGCAGCTTTTTTTACTGGTGGCGAAAATTATTTTGCGCCTGCCCAATTATTAGGTGATTTTCTTGAAGATCGGGAAAGTAAAACTTTGGGGACGGTCAATTCAACATATAAGCCAGGTATAGTGATGACTGATTTGAAAAAATGTTTACCTGACTATGTTGTTGAGACTATGAAGGTAGCTATTTTGGAGTTTGATAAAAAAATAAAAGGATTCTCTATGTCGGATGCTATCTTGACTGGGGTTGAAACGAGATCGTCTGCTCCTCTTAGAATCCTGCGCGATGAGAAATATGAGAGTAATCTAAAAGGCTTATTTCCCATGGGTGAAGGGGCAGGTTATGCAGGTGGAATTATGTCTTCAGCCGTCGATGGGATAAAAACAGCTGAAAAGATCATTGAGCGATTTAGCTGTTTCGATGAAAATAGAAATTAATGTTTCAAAAATCGGTATGAAAAGCGACTTCGAGGTACTGAATAATTTTAAATTAAAGGCAATATTTGGGATTTCATCCTCAAATATTGCCTTTTTTCATATGTTTACCTTCATATGATTTCGCATAAAGTCACAGGACTGATTAAGTGATTTTGTTGCTTCAGGAAACATTGGTGCCATCAATGAGAAACAGTGAAACATCCCTTTCCAGACATTAATAGAGACAGGGCTGCCAGCTACAATCGCTTTTTGACTAAACAGCACAGAATCATCTCGAAGAGTCTCATCATTACCAACCTCGATATGAATAGGTGGGAGATCTGATAAGTCTCCAAATAATGGGGAAGTATACGGGTGTCTGGGGTCACCATCACCGACATAGTAAGATAAGTAGGTTTCATTGGCGCCTTCTGGGGTGCAGGGATCATATTTTTTTCGGCTTATATGAGATTCTCCTGACATGGTCATATCAGTACAGGGTGAAAAAGCGAGGCAGGCGGCCGGCAAGGGGGTTTTTTCGTTCTTGCATTTCAAAAGGGTGGAGAAAAGAATGCCACCACCAGCAGAATCGCCGGCAAATCCTATATTTTCAGGAAGATAACCTTCATCAAGCAGCCATTTGTAGATAGAATAACTGTCATTGACTGCTGCTGGTGAAGGATGTTCGGGAGCCAGGCTATAATCAAAAACCAGGGCCTTTAATCCTAAGGTACGAACAAAAGTCGAAACCAGATTTCGATGGGAACAGGCATTGCCCATTACAAAACCGCCTCCGTGAAAATAGAGAATTAACTTATCCTTTGGAGCGCTTTGGGGAATTACCCATTCGCTATAAAAATTTGGGAAGTCTGATGATTCAAAAAGGATATCAGAGTGGGCCTTAACAAGGCGTTTTGCAGCCGCATCTGTATCAGCTCGCAGTTTTTCGATGGAGGTTTCTTTTGAGATAATCTCAGGCTTAAGCTGGCCTTTTAAAAGATGCCGATTTCTTAAAATAAAATGAAAGATAGAACCTTTAAAGCTCATGGTTATACTCCTTTGGATTTTTTAAAAACATTTTGGTAATATGACTTTGATCTGGAAGGTTCAGGCTGACTTCGCGTGTAGATATATAGGTTGAAAGCCCATTAATAATCGACCAGAAAAGAATTGATAACTCTTTAGGGTCGCCTGCCACGATCGAATTTTCTATTTGTCCCTGGCTGATAATATTTGCAAATATCTGATAGGGGATTTCTCTTTTTTCATTTATCTTCTGCTTGGCGGCCTCAGGTATGGCATCTGAATAAATGGCAGAGCTAATCAGACGGTTGGTTTGTAAAAAGCGCGGGCTGTTCTCTATTGTTTTAAATAGTCCTTGAAGGGACTTTAAGAATTTTTCTTCGGCTGGCACCTCAAGAGCATCAATCGCTTGAGTTGCCTGTATTAATAGATTCAGAGCATCATCAATGAGGTCTGTGTAAATCTCATCTTTTGAATGATAATAACGATATAAAAGGCCCTGGGAAACCTGGGCTTCTTTGGCAATATCATGAATACGGGTAGCAAACAGTCCTTTTTCAGAAAACTGTTTCAGTGCAGCACTGCGGATATTTTCTTTACTGATTTCCCGCATCTGTTCGTTTTTTTTCGATGTTCTGGCCATCAGGAAACACCTCGCTTTATAATGAATGAACACTCATTCATTATAAAGCGAGGTGTTTCCTTTGTCAATTTATTTTTAGTTTTTAATAACACATCAATCTTAGATATGCTGTGGTTATGCGATGTGTTATGTTGTATAAATAACATAAAAATATAAAATGATTTTAATTAAAGTAGCATTAAATGCTATAATACAGAAAAAAATGTGATGAAAATAATGAAAGTTAAACGAATTTAAAGAATAAAATATCAACAATATATTTATGGAAAAAACAAATTAAAACACTATAAGATGAAATTAAAGAAATAAAAAGGCTTAATAAACTTATTGACATTATATATTTCATGTTATATTATAAACCCAACAAAATAAATCAGCAAACTTACTGAAAGGTAAGGACGCAAAGCTTTAGGGCCTAAGTGTATCATATGGCAGCCAGTTGCAAAAAATTTCAAGAACTTTAGAAATAAAAGCAACGTGCATATGCGTTGCTTTTTATTTTACAAAATGTTATGGTTTGGTAAAATTTCATATTTGGCAAACCTATCGAAAGGTAGGGACGCAAAGCTATAGGGTCTAAGTAGATTACATGACAGCCAGTTGCAAATAATAGGTGTATTAAGTGCACCCTAAAAACGCAACGTGTCACAACGTTGTTTTTTTTATTCTCCAGGAGGTGGTTCAATGAATCAGGCGTTGTGGATAATATTTGTTTTTATGTCTGGTATGGGTTTTGGTTTGTTAATAAAAAGTATATCAGATATTTTGATTACTAGGAGAATGAAGCAGCTGACAATTGATGATGTAGCTACTCATAAGCAGGAAATAGTATTCTTTGCTTTGGCAACCGGGATTATTTGGGCTTTGATTGCAGGACAAGATGGCTTAAATATACAGTCGATTGCAAATATGCTGTTAATATCAGTAGCGTTAATGATAGCCCTGGTAGATTTAAAGATTCAGAAGATTCCAAATGAATTGCTTCTTCTGGTACTGGTAATTGGTACGACATTAATAATTTCCGGGTGGCCGGGCGGCCATTTGGTAATAAATATCGCAGGTTTTATAATTGGATTTGTCATTTTTGTCCTTCCCGCTTTTCTTGGGCGTGGCGCTGGATGGGGCGATGTAAAATACGCAGCGGTCGTCGGTTTTTGTTTAGGAATACATGGATTGATTTTTGCAATTTTAATGATGTCGATAGCGGTTTTGCTTTATGCAACGGTGTTTCTTGTAAGAAAGAAGGAGGATTTAAAGAAAAAAATAGCATTAGGTCCATTTATCACATTGGGATTCACAATTGTTTTGGTTTTTAATTTAGCAGCATAAAAGAATAAAAAATAAGGAGTAAAAAATGAAAAATTTATTACCACAGATTATCAGAGAAGAAGAAGGTCAGGGAATGGTAGAGTATGGATTAATTATCGCTGGAGTCGCATTAGCAGCAATGGCAGCAATCTGGTTATTGGGACCTCAAGTCAGCGCCCTGTTTACTGAATTAACAACTCAGCTGTCAGCTTAAACGGAGAAAGGTGATGAAAAATTTCCTGCCAGAGATAATCAGAGAAGAAGAAGGCCAGGGAATGGTAGAGTACGGTTTAATTATTGCAACTGCAATAGTACTATTTGTTATATTGCTAGGGCCGGCCTTGAGTGGTTTTTTCACAGAGTTTGCAGCAGCGTTAGCCGCTGGATTAGCAGGTTAAAAAAATTAAACGGAGAAAGGTGATGAAAAATTTCCTGCCAGAGATAATCAGAGAAGAAGAAGGCCAGGGGATGGTAGAGTACGGTTTAATTATTGCCGGAGTGGCTTTGGCAGCAATGGCAGCAATCTGGTTGCTGGGACCACAGGTAAGTGCATTATTCACCGAGCTGACAACACAGTTAGCAGCATAGAACAAAAAATTAAATTAAAGGAGAAATAAAATGAAAGAATTATTACCAATGATTATCAGAGAAGAAGAAGGCCAGGGGATGGTAGAGTACGGTTTAATTATTGCTGGAGTGGCTTTGGCAGCAATGGCAGCAATCTGGTTGCTGGGACCACAGGTAAGTGCATTATTCACCGAGCTGACAACACAGTTAGCAGCATAGAACAAAAAAATAAATTAAAGGAGAAATAAAATGAAAGAATTATTACCAATGATTATCAGAGAAGAAGAAGGCCAGGGGATGGTAGAATATGGATTAATTATCGCTGGAGTGGCTTTGGCAGCAATGGCAGCAATCTGGTTATTGGGACCACAGGTTAGTGCACTGTTCACCGAACTGACTACGCAGTTAGCAGCCTAAACTTTGGATTAAAGAGGAAGAAAGAAGATGAAAGAATTATTGCCGATGATTTTAAGAGAAGAAGAAGGCCAGGGAATGGTGGAATATGGTTTAATTATTGCCGGAGTCGCATTAGCAGCAATGGCAGCGATCTGGTTACTGGGACCACAGATCAGCGATTTATTTACCCAAATCACAACACAATTATCAGCATAATGTGCTGTATTGCCAGAATGTCTACCATAAAAATAGTGGCATATTGAGTGCATCAGACTAAGTATTATGTTTGATGATCAATATGCCATTTTTCATATTCTTTTTCAGATTGATTGAGAAATGGCATGAACAGGAGGAACAAATGATTGCAAAAATAATCAAAGCTTTAAAAAACGAAAAGGGCCAATCTGTTATTGAACTTGCAATTACCTTGCCGGTTCTGATTATGATACTCAGTGCAATTGTGGATTTTGGCTGGCTTTTCATGCACCAGAATATTATCGACTATTGTTCCAGAGATGGAGCGCGTTATGCTGTTGTCCATTCGGATTCTACCATTGCCATAAAAAACTACGTGTTGTCCATTGCGCCGGATGACATGAGTGACTCAATGGAAATAGATGTTACTTTTACCGACCCCGCAGATCCCACAGAGGGGGATGTAATTGTGACAATTAACAGTGATGTGGCAGTGCTTACTCCGATAGTTGGGCTTTTTCTTCCAGGTGACACCATCAATCTGGATGCTGCCTGTACGATGAAAGTCGAGGAGTAGAAGATGAGGGGCCTAAAGGTTTTAAAAAAAATTCTTACTGATGAAAGTGGAGATACCTTAATTATTATCGCTGCCTCAATGGTTTTTATTATGGGTTTTCTCGCTTTGGTTATTGATTTGGGGCTAGTTTATCTGATTGCCGGGCAACAGCAGACAGCAGCTGATGCTGCCGCCCTGGCTGCAGCGCATGATCTGCCGAACTCCAGTACAGCCATTACGACAGCAAAAAACTATGCTGAGCTAAATGGTACAGAAGAAATCAATACGACTGTAACTACGCCCTACTATGGGGATTCGCAGATGATTGAAGTTGTTTGTACAAAAAATGTTGAGTACTCTTTTGCCAAGATTTTTGGCTTTGACAATATTGATGTTTCTGGCCGGGCTGTTGCTAAGATTACCTATCATTGGGAAGGGGATGCACTACCCTTTATAAACCTTGATGACGACTATACTGCCGATCCTGAAATTGTCGCCTGGGAAGATGTCTCGCCAGGTGATAAAGAAAGCATTTTGGAAGGCGAAGATTACGGAATGTATCAGTTAGTTAATGGAGATGATCCGGAAACATGTTACTTTAAAGTGGATTATCAGAATGGTGTAGTCCTAAAAGAAGGAACCGTTGCAGTCATCAAACAGGAAATCGGCTATGTCTATGAACAGCATCTGGGTGGTTTTGTCTATGTACTCAGCCTAAAGCCGGATGTTATCAACAGTGGTTCAGTACTCTTAACAGATGGAACTTACAGAAGTTTAGAAAACCTGAAAAATGAAGATATGATCGACCCCAGCCAGATTGTATTGCTTAAATGCATCTTTCACGATTACGATTATAAAGGAAAGAATTTATATTTAACTTATATTGAAGACTACGATATTTACAACGGGGAACTGCCATCTGATTATGTTAATCCGGAGGGTGGGTCGTCCAGTTTAGTCGAGTAAATAAAGGATAGTAATGATGAAAACACGATAATACTAATTATTTGAAATAATAATTAGGGGTAATCTTGGTTTATCTGATTTTGTCGGGATATGAGGTCAATATTCTGAAATAAAATGGGTAAATAAAAATTATCTGATGACTAAAATTTATAATCAGACTTAATGATTCTGATTGTGCAAATGGAGAGTATAAATGAAGAAACTAGTACTGATTGCCCTGGCATTGTCAGTGGTTGCGGGGATTGCCGTTTTCCAGTTTGCGCTGTCTTTAACGACAAGAACTGACGAGGAAACCAGACCGGTTGTAGTAGCGGTAACAAATATTGAGGCAGCAACAGTCATTAAATCTGAAATGGTTGAGTTGCAGGATTTGCCCATCAGCTATGCACATCCTTCTTCTTATAACAGTCTTGAAGAGGTGGTTGGTCGAGTGGCCAAAGAAAACATTGCAGCCGGTGAACAAATTTTAACGAGTCGACTCAGTGTTGGCAGTGAAGAAAATGACGGTTTAGCTTATACTGTCCCCTCTGGTTTTCGGGCGGTAACCCTAGAGACGGATGAGTTTACTGGAGTGGGCGGCTATCTTCAGAGTGGAGATAGGGTTGATGTGGTGGCAACGTTAGTCACCGGCACATCATTCATCTCTGAATATATTTCAGAAAATCTTGAGGTTCTGGAAGTAGGTGCAAAACTGAGAAATGATTCGGAAGAAGAATACATATCGGTAACTGTCGCAGTCCCTAAAGATCAGGTCCCAAAACTGAACTATGCGCTGACTGAAGGAGAGTACCGGATTGTTCTCAGATCGGCAGTGGATCAGGAGGCAGATAATCTGCCATCTTATGTTCCGACAGATTGATCTGAAAGCGAATGAGGCGTATCAATGGATAAAATAAAAGTAATGATAATTGGTAATAATGAGAATCGGATTTATGAAATAAAAAGTCTTTTAAAGGCGGATCGCACAATTTTTGTTGGATATACCCGCAATGAAGAAGGCGCTTTGACAAAATCTGTGAATTTGCAACCTAATGTGGTAATCCTTCAATGTGAAGATGAATATTATGAATCCATCAATCTGGCTGAGAAGATTTATATTCGGATGCCGGGTTGTTCGGTTTTTCTGATTTGTGATAACTTTGATACGGCTTATACTGAAAAAGTCATGCAGGCTGGAATTAGAAAAGTTCTGCAGTTTCCCATTGATACCACAACTCTGACTGAAAATATTGAAACTGCTTACTTTCTCGAAAAATCCCGAATGGAAAATGTTGAATCGGGAGTCGGCAACAGTGTTCAGTCTCAGGTTATAACAGTTTTCGGAACCAAAGGAGGAATTGGTCGAACAACAGTGGCAGTTAATCTGGCGGTTGCGCTATCAAAAAAAGGAAAGAAAGTCGCGATTATCGACGCCGATCTGCAATTTGGCGATGTCAATGTATTTTTTGATATGGATCCCAAAGAAACCATTGCCGATCTTACTCAGGGTAAAGATTCCAGCGACATGGATGCAATTAGACGGGTAATGGGATTACATTTTTCTGGAGTAAATATTATCTGTGCTCCCAAAAGCCCGGAATATGCGGAGTATATTACGCCTGAGATGTTGGATATGATAATTGATACAATGCGGCCGTTTTATGACTATGTGATAGTAGACACTGCGCCAGTCTTTAATGATATTTCGATGGTTGCGATAGAAAATGCCAACCTGCTTTTATGTGTTGCCGCGCCAGATATTTCAACGCTTCGCAATACTAAAATTGCCTTAAATGTTTTGGATACGCTGCAGCAACGGGAAAAAGCGCAGATTATTGTCAATCGTTTTGAAAAGAGTCTTATTACCATTAAAGATATGCAAAGAGTATTGGGGGTACCGCTAAAAAACACCATTCATGCAGATTGGAAAACGGCCTTAAATGCCCATAATAAAGGAGTTCCAATACTTCTGGGAGCAGCTAAAACAGGACTTGGCAGAGAACTTACTAAAATTGTTGACTTTGCTTTAAAGATGTTAGCTCAGCGATAATTCGTCTAAAACAAATAAGTATTAGTACGGTTAATATTAGTTTTTAGATGCCAATCTGAAAGAAAGGAAAAAATATGGGACTTCTTGAAAAAATGGAACAGAAACGAACGGGTCCGAAAGAAGGAAACGATGAAGGTAAAAGAGAAACACCGCGGGTCGATATTTATCAGAGTCTAAAAAACCGTGTCCATCAGGAAGTGATCAATGAAATCAACAGTAGCAAAGTAGAAGAGATCTCAAAAGAGAATTCAGCAGAAATTTTGAGAATTCTTGAAGCGGTAATGTCGATTGAGGCTGAGAATGTTAATCGAATGGATCGAGAGCGAATTACCGAAGAACTTTTAAATGAGATTATTGGTTACGGACCTCTTGAAACATTGTTGAACGATCCGGATGTTACTGAAATTATGGTTAATGGTTATAATCGTATCTATATTGAAAAAAATGGAAAGATACAGCTATCGCCGGTTGTGTTTAAGGATAATCAGCATGTCTTAAACGTTATCGACCGAATTGTTTCTTCAATTGGCAGACATATCGATGAGGCCAGTCCAATGGTGGATGCCAGGCTTCAGGATGGTTCTCGTGTTAATGTGGTGATTCCTCCGCTATCCCTGGTTGGGCCGGTTATTACCATACGTAAGTTTTCAAAAACGCCGATTACAGTTGACCAGTTACTTTCGTTTGGCTCTCTGTCTCATCAAATGGTCGCTTTCCTTGAGGCATGCGTACGGGGAAAACTTAATATAATCGTTTCCGGTGGAACTGGGAGTGGTAAAACAACTATGCTTAACGTATTGTCCAGTTTTATTCCAGATCAAGAACGTATTATTACCATTGAAGACGCTGCTGAGCTGCAACTGAGACAAGAACATGTTATTACACTGGAAAGTCGTCCGTCTAACCTGGAAGGTCGGGGAAAGGTATCAATACGAGATTTGGTCGTCAATTCCCTGCGTATGAGGCCGGATCGAATTATTGTCGGAGAGGTACGATCCGCCGAAACGATTGATATGCTTCAGGCCATGAATACCGGTCATGATGGTTCTCTGACCACAATTCATGCCAATACCCCAAGAGATTCACTGTCGCGTATCGAAACAATGGTTTTAATGTCGGGGATGGAACTGCCAATGAGAGCCATTCGTGACCAGATGACTTCAGCTATTGATTTGATCATTCAGCAATCCAGACTACGTGACGGAACCAGAAAAATAGTTAATATTACTGAAGTAAACGGGATGGAAGGTGATGTTGTGGTTATGCAGGATATTTTTAAATACGAAATGTCCGGACAAATGGATGCAGAAGGAAAATTCCGTGGACGTTTCAAGAGTATGGGAATCAAACCCCGATGTCTTGAAAAAATCAGGCATAACGGAGTGATGGTCAGTGATGACTGGTTTATTGACCGCTGAAAGGAAGTGAAATTATGCAGGCAGTTTTTGTTTCGATCCCGGTTGCGGTTCTTGTTTTTGTAGTGGTTTATTTAATTCTTAAGCTGATGTTTGCTGGACGTCAGCAAATAGAAAAAAGAATGTCAACGCTGATAGAAAGTCAGAATAAAGAACTGGAAATTATTAAAAGAAGTCGTCAGAAACGATCTAAAGTAAAACTTCTAAAGCGGATTGCCAACGATTTATCGATGTCAGGGATGATGATACGTCCGGCTGAATTTTTGCTCGTTTGGCTGGGAGTGGCTCTGATTCCAACAGTACTGATTTTTTTGGTCAGCAGCAATCTGATTTTCGCAGCCATTTCTTTGGGAATAGGATTACTCTTGCCGCCGCTTTATGTAAAAAAACAGCGGGAAAAACGAGTCGAGCTGTTTGAACAGCAGCTTGTTGAAGCCATCGGTATCATGAGCTCCTGTCTGAAATCGGGGCTTACCTTTCAACAGGCACTAGTCAGTATATCAACTGAAATGCCGGATCCTATTTCCAGCGAATTCAGCAAGGTTGTCAGAGAACTCAAGCTGGGTTCTACCATCGAAACATCCTTAACCCGTTTATCAGATAAAATTGGCAGTCAGAACTTTATGATGATGGTATCTGCGATTTTAATCCAGCGGCAGACGGGTGGAAATCTTTCAGAAATTCTTCTGAATATTTCTGGAACGATAAAAGAGCGGTTTAAAATTAAAAATGAAATAAAAGTACTAACAGCAACAGCCAGAACATCAGGATTAGTCGTAGGCTTGATGCCGGTGGCAGTTATTTTGATATTCCTTGTCTTTAATAAGGAATATGTGACTATATTTTTTGAGTCAACTTTGGGAATTGGGATGATAATAACTGGTATTGTGATGGAAATTATTGGATATTTATTTATCAGAAAAATTGTTAATATTCAATTCTAATGAAAAGGAAAATACTATGTAGTCGGTTTTGTTTTTCCAATTATAAAGAGCAGCGGTTTATTATTGTTTGGAAGATACATTAAATATTGTGGTTAAATTAAGAAAGAAAGGGTTTAAAAATGCTGTGGTTATCCATTAATATCGGTTTACTTTTATTTATCGCGATAATTATTCTCTTCTATAGAAAAGCTCAGGAAGCGGATACAAAAGGCCGGCGTCTGAATGCAATTAAAACTGGAGATGGAAACTGGGACGAAGAATTTCAAAAACCTTTTATTCAGCGCGTTATTGTCCCAGTGTATACTTCAGTGATAAAAACGATTTCCGGGTTTTTATCCCGGAAAGATTCTAATAATAATGTAAAAATGGAATATCAGCTGCGTCTGGCGGGGCTTTATCTGACAGTAGCCGAATATAACGCAATTCGTATTGTGATATTTGGAGTTCTATTCTTAAGTGCCATTTTGTTCACAATTTTATCCCATGCAAACCCGGTTCTTAAGCTTTTAATTATGATCATGTCAAGCTTAATTCCCTTGGCTGCACCCCTATTATTTTTGCGGTATCGAATTAATAAAAGACAAACAGCTATTTCCAATGAGTTGCCAGATGTAATGGATCTACTTTGTGTTACCATGGAAGCAGGGTTGGGATTTGATGCAGCACTGATTAAGATCAGTGACCGCTTATCTGGAGTTCTTGTGAATGAACTGAATATTGTTCATACTGAGATTAATTTTGGCAAACCAAGAAGAGATGCCTTGAAAAGTCTGGCCGACCGTAATTCTGTAGAAGAACTAAAAACTTTTGCCGGTTCGGTGATTCAGGCTGACCAGTTGGGAATACCAGTTAATCAGGTTTTAAAAGCCCAGTCTGAAGAATTGAGAATTAAACGAAAGCAAAGAGCCGAAGAAAAAGCCATGAAGGCACCAGTCAAGATGATGATCCCTCTGGTCTTGTTTGTATTACCCGTTCTTTTTATCGTACTCCTGGGACCAACTATTCTGCATCTGGTTGAACAGTTTGGATGAGGGTGATATAATGGCAGAGATATATGATCAGGATAGATGCCTTTTTAATGATATAAAAGTAGCCGATACATTTTTAAAGCGGTTTATCGGTTTACTTCGGACTAAAAGCCTTAATGAAAACCAGGGCTTACTTTTAGAAAATTGCAAACAGGTACATATGTTTGGAATGAAATATCCAATTGATGTGATTTTTATCGGTAAGGATGGGGTTGTTCTTCGTTATGAAGAGGCATTAAAACCGGGTAAAGTCAGTGCTCATGTAAAAGAGGCAAAATGGGTATTGGAAGTACAGTCGGGTAGTTTCAAAAAATATTTTAAAAGCTCATCACAAAAACTGAAGTTAAAAGTATGAATGAGGGGATATTATGGCGAAAAATGTGGAAACAATTACACTTAATGAATTAAGAGATCAGACAGATCAGAAAAAAGAGCGAACCAGTCGTTTTGGTAACAGCATTTTTGGCGGATATAATAAAAAACAGGTTAATGAATATGCAAGGTCTTTAAATGAAGAACTTGAAAATGCGGAGGCCTCTTTTAATAGCAGACTCGAAGAATATGCGGCTATGACTGAAATGCTTAAACAGGAGCGTGATCAGTACGGAGAAATGTTTAATATCAGTAAAAATGAAAAGGCAGAACTGGAAAAGCGGCTCGAAATTCTTGAAAATGAAAATCGACAGTTGGCTTATTCCGTGTCGGAAGTAAAAAACAGAAAAACTTCGGACGATGATGAAGAAGTAGAAAATTTAAAACGAAAACTTAAAGCTTATCAGTCCTATGAAGAAGAATATGGCGATTTAAAGACTCAGCTGGGACAACTGAAGAATCTAGTCAATGAACTGAATGAAGAAGTCAGCGATTATACTCAGGTTCAGCAAGGTGATGATGGATTTGTTAAGGAACAGCTACTTCAACTGCAAAAAGAAAAGCAGGAACTGATTTCTCAGAAAAATGATATTTTAGAGGAAAAAGGTGATTTGACAATAGCCTTTGAACGTCTGAAGGAAGAAAACCAGTTGCTAAAAGAAAAGTTAGAGAAAGTCAAAAATAACGAAGAAGCTCCGGCTGCCTTCGAACAACTTAAAGAAGAAATACGGCTGTTAAAAGTCAAGTATGAAGAAGCTTTAGAAGAAAAAGGTGATTTGGTTGTTGCGTATGAGCGATTGAAAGATGAAAATCGTAGTCTGAAAGTTAAATGTGCTGAAGCCGAAGAAAAAGATCAAAATGTTTTAAATGAGCTCAAAAGAAATATTGAACAGTTAAACGCAGAAAATGAATTATTAAAAATGCAACAGGAAGAAAACGATAAGAACTCCCGTAATCAGGTCAGGGCGTTGCGACAAAAATTTGAAAAATATCAGGAATCTCACAACAAAAAGAATGTGGAAATGGTGGCTCATCTTGAGTTGGCTCTGGAGAAACTAAAAAATGATCAAAAGTATGTCGGTCTTGAACAGGATGAGAATGAAAATGATGCAGATATTTTTGAGTCATTTGCCACAATAAATCCAGAGATGGATAGTACAAGCATATTTGAACAGTAAATATTCAAGAAAGATAAAATAAAACGTTTGCAAAAATAGCTTTACAAAAAGCAGAAATGTGATATAATAAGTACAAGTCAAACAGTATTCAAGATAAAAAGGTTAATATCATATCAAACAGATCATAATAGCTGATAAAGTTATTTAAGGAATCTGGTTTGAACAGAAAGATCTGGGAACGAAAACAGATTGTCTGAAAATTAATAATGTGACAACCCTTTTATGGAATTAAATGAAAAGTTATTTTGAAGAAGAAATTTCAGAAAAATAGGATGAGTAAATGATTACCAAAAAGTTTAAACGGTCAGTTTGCAAAAGTACAGGCTGGAGATATTACTTGGATTATTAAGATAAACTGTTTGAGGAAAATCAATAGGAGGTATCCAAACGGATGACCGAACAGATTTGGGACTAGACCGATTTTATTGCAAAGAAAGTAAAATCGGAGCTAGTCTTTTTGTAATAAATTATTGATGTAATTTTAATGCCAGTACGAATCAAACTTAATTTGTACTGGTATTTTAATGCTTATAGGGCGAAAATTGTTCCGATTTTATATAATCAAGACAAGGCAGGGTTTAAATTTAAAATGATGAGAACATCTTTAACTCGGTGATATATAAATCTGGCATAGAATAATATTGACTTTTGAGATAGAAAATGATAATTTCATTTAAGATAAATATTTAGAGGGTTTTACAATGAATAGTGTTAATAAAAAATATAATGAACGTTTAAAAAGGTTTCAGAAGGCGATTCGTTTAGAGGTTCCGGATCGTGTTCCCATTTTTTCTTTAAATAGCCCTGAAGTAACAGTGGAATATGCGGGTGAAGATTTAAAAACAGTTCATCTTGATTTTATAAAACTTCGAAAGACCATACCACAATATTATGAAGATTTATTAATAGATGGAGTTGCAACTGCTTTTTTGAGGAATTCCAGATTGTACAC
The DNA here is from genome assembly GCA_030586155.1 of Eubacteriaceae bacterium ES3. Lineage (NCBI taxonomy): Bacteria > Bacillati > Bacillota > Clostridia > Eubacteriales > Eubacteriaceae > Eubacteriaceae bacterium ES3. Next base: position 1,173,331 of record CP130741.1, read on the forward strand.
CCATTTAGGTGCTAAAAATTTTAATCTCAATAAAGATGGCTTTATGCAATATTCGGAAGTTCAGGGTATGCTGGAAACAGACTATGAAGAATTGATTACTATGCCAATGGAAACGATTGTTAAAAAGATTTTACCGCGGATATATACAGCATTTTCTATGAATGATCCGGCTTCTTCCTTAAATATTGGCAGGGGCTTTACTGAATATATAGAAAATTCTAGACAGTTGCGTGAAATTGACCAGCATTGTGTTGAAGTTTCCGGAATTCCTGTCATCACAAATCATATGGTGGAAGCTCCGTTTGATTTTCTTGCTGACCAGTTAAGGGGATTAACAGGAATTGTAACTGATATGCATCGGCGACCCGAACAGGTTGAGACTGCTTGTGAAGCTTTATTGCCATTATTAATTAAATGGGGAATGTCAGGGTTTAAAGAAACAGGAGCGGAATTTCCTGGTCTGTTTATCCCCTTGCACATGCCTCCATTTTTAAACCCCAGTCAGTTTGAGCGTTTTTTCTGGCCAACTTTTAAACGGATGGTTGATGAATTTACTGGCTCAGGCCATACTGTTTCGTTATTTTTAGAAGGAGATTGGACAAACTTTTATGACTTTTTGCAGTCTTTTGATCGGCGGGTAATTGGTTTTTTTGAGACGGGTGACTTGAAAATAATTAAAAATAAGCTTGGCAAATCTATATGTATTGCGGGAAATTATCCTATTAGCGTTTTAAATTCGGAACCGCTTGAGAATTGCATTGATATCGCCAAGGCAATGCTTGATGTAGCGGCACCTGGAGGGGGATATATTTTCAGTACAGGTAAGGTGGTTCTTCGAAAAAAAGGAATTGATCTGGAAAAATTAAAAGCAGTTCATCGATATGTTATTGAAAATAGCAAATATTAGCCAGGAGAGACTCAAATGGAAACAAATACATATGAAATTTTTGAAAAGTTGTTGAAAATAAATAACAGCACTAATTTAGAAGATGAATTGTTGTTGAAAATATTTCAAAGTGAAGATGAAGATGATTTGTTTGGATTTGTGTTATCATTATTAATTTAATGAAATGCTTTAAGGAGGAATAATGGAAGAAAATCTTCATGCCGGTCATCGGCAACGTGTTAAGAACAGAGTTTTAAATGACGGCCTGAGTGGATTTGAAGAATATCAGATTTTAGAGTTTTTGCTTTTTTATAGTATACCAAGAAAGGATACAAACGAAATTGCGCATAAACTCATCGAGCGTTTTGGAACCCTTGCAAATGTTTTTGAGGCCAGTATCAATGATCTTTGCCAGGTAGATGGACTCACTAAAAATTCCGCACTGCTGCTCACAATGCTACCGGACTTAACTAAACGTTACCAAATAAGCAAAATTAAGGATAAACCTATAATCTCAAGTAGTAAATCGGCTGGAGACTATGTCATGAATCTTTTTACCGGGAAATTATACGAAGTTTTTTACCTATTATGCCTGGATAGTCAGAATAGGGTTAATTATGCCTTGTTGTTGCATGAAGGAACAATCAATGAAGCGCCAGTCTATCCCCGAAACATCGTAGAAAGTGCCCTTCGACATCAGGCTGTGAGTGTTATTCTGGCACATAATCATCCTGGTGGAAGCTTGAAGCCATCTCATGAGGACATAAATGTGACTCAGCGGATCAAACAGGCATTAGAACATATCTCTATAAAAGTTATTGATCATATCATAGTGGCAGAAGATAGATTCTATAGTTTTGCTGAAAACGGAGTACTTTAAAAGATAAAAAAAAGAATGTAAATAAGTGAAAAAAGTAATTTTGCTGAAAAATTTCAGTAGTTACTTTTTTTTATTATTTTTTGTGATAGAATAATTATTGGCGTTTTTTACAAACAAGCTTATTGAAAAACTTAAATCGTAGTCTATTCACTGTTTGATGAAGACTTGAAAAAAAGTAGTATCTGTAACTATGTTTAACAAAATGAATGCCAAATATAATTATTCAATAAGGAGGATAAATATGAAATTACTTTTTTATGTTCTTAGTCGGACCGATAAACTGGATGTACTGCTGACAGAACTTGGAAACCGTAAACTTTGTGGTGCGACGGTTATCGAAGCGACGGGTATGGCCCGTTATTTGAATAGTCGGCATGATGATGAAGAAATCCAGTTTCTTAGTTCCCTCAGAGACTTTTTTAGTTTAGATCGGGTTAAAAGCAATGTAGTATTCATGGTTGTTCAGAATGAACAGGTTAAACAGGTCATAGACGTTATTGAAGAAACGATTGCCCCTTTGGATACTCCCGATTCAGGTATTGTTTTTACTGTCCCATTGGATTTCGTGAAAGGAGTATCTTGTTTTGCAGAGTAATATTATTTTTGAAGTTTTTTTGATGCTTTTTGCTGGGATTATCTTTGGAAGAATAGTAAAGTTTTTTAAAATGCCCAATGTAACGGGGTATTTGGTTGCAGGACTAATTTTAGGGCCGTCTTTTTTAAACTTTATTCCGTCCTATATGGTGGAAGGGTTTGGTGTTATTTCAGATATTGCTCTAGGCTTTATTGCGTTTTCTGTGGGGAGTCAGTTCGATTTTAATTACTTTAAAAAAGTTGGACCTGCCCCGATTATTATTGCTATTTTTGAAGCCATAACGGCAGTCGTTTTTGTGATTATTGCTGTCACTGTTTTTGGATTTGACATAAAACTTGCAATTATGCTGGGTGCGATTGCGGCTGCGACAGCGCCGGCACAGACGATTATGGTCATTAAACAGTATCGGGCAAAAGGGCCATTGACATCAATGTTGATGAGTGTGGTGGCAGTAGACGATGCAGTTGCTCTAATTGCATTTGGGTTTGCCTCAACCCTTGTTAATATGATGTCTTCGACACAATCTGGAAATTTGTTTATTTCGATTTTGACCCCAGTTTATGAACTGTTAATTTCTTTGGTTGTTGGAATATTGGTAGGGTTTCTGATGAAGCTGATTTTCAGATGGTTTAAGAAGCCTTCAAACCAACTAAGTATTTCAATCGCTTCAATTTTGCTGGCTTACTGGGTATCTGATTCGCTGTATGGATCTTCACTGCTTTCTTGTATGGCTCTAGGTGCAACGATGGCAAACATTTATCGTGCCCAGATTGATCAGTTGGTTAAAATTACGGAAGAGTTCACACCTCCAGTGTTTATGCTGTTTTTTGTGGTTTCAGGAGCTGGTTTTCAGGTGTCGGCACTTTCAAGTATTGGCTTAATTGGTATTCTTTATGTAGTAGCAAGAGTGATTGGTAAAATTACTGGAGCATATATTGGTGGTCGGTTAACAGGCCAGGATCAGAATACCTGCCGATATCTTGGTCCGACTTTAATGCCGCAAGCTGGCGTGGCCCTAGGGCTTATTGTAGCGGCATCACAGGTGGTTCCGGATTATGCAAATCAGATTCAAGTTATTGTTTTGTGCTCAACATTTATTTACTCCTTAATAGGACCAGTCGTGGCAAAACAATCACTTATAAAAGCTGGTGAAATTCAATTGGAAAATAAAGGGGTACCAAGGCAGGCACATTCATAAAAAAAAGTCTTAATCAGATTCTCTGATTTAGACTTTTAAATGACTGATAATTCATGATAAGAAATAGGTGGTAACTGTTCTTTAATACAGACTGCCAGCCGAAAATTTTCAAATTGTTTTAACTCAAAGAAATAGGGTTCTATTAGGTTATTTTCTAAAACTTCTATTAGCGATTCACTTTTTCTGATACTAAATGAGTTTAGCGGCGCATTTAAACCTGTTCCACGAGCTTTTAGATAACTTTCTTTTAATACCCAATAATTATAAAATTGTTCATTTGAGTCTTTAGCCTCACGAATGCATTCTTTTTCTTCTTCAGAAAAATAAGTTTTGGCAATCTCAAAATCAGCATGCTGAACGGCTTCGACGTCAACACCAATTGTAGAAGTATAAAAAGCAATTACTGCCAGGTTGTGAGTATGTGAAAGATTGAAATGAAGTCCAGAAGGGGATATTAAATAAGGCTTACCGTATTGAGTATAAGAAAGATCGGACTCACTGTAATTTTCAATGGATAAAATATGATGAAGGAGAATACCTGCTGCTAAAGATGTGTTTTTGTCTTTTCGAAAACGGAAGTGCTCAATTTTTTTCTGTCTGCTAAAAGGAAGATGTTTATAATAACGATTGAAAATTATATCTTGATGAAAAACAGCACTGTTCAAGATTATTACATGACAATGGTCAGGATTGTAACTTACTTCCTGACCATTGTTTTTTTTTGACTCACTGATATCAAAGCTTCTTAATTTCGGATTTAACAAAGTAGCAGTAATAAACTTATCATTCATAGCAACGATTTAAAAGACTAAGCATTTGAACATCCAGTTTTACTTGCCGGACAGGTTTTACCAAGTTTACAGAAATCGCAAGGAATGAGGACTTCGAAATCAGCATGATCATAAATTCCCATAATTCCTGAAACACTTTTAACAGGAACCATTTTTAGGTGAGAGGTTAGTTCAAGACCAATATCAGATGGTGAAAGAAGTTTAAAAATAGGTCGCTGATTAATGAGTTCAAACTGATGCTGTCCAGGATTCCAGACTGGAGAGTGAAAAAGACTATTTTTCTGAAGTTCTAGTCCAAGACGCTCTTTTAACCATAAACTTGCATTTTCAATAAAAGAAGTTCCCCAAATATCAAAAAAATATTGTTTCATTGAGCCATCTATTGATTTAAGTTGCTCATCGAATCCATTAATTGTTGCAACAAAGCATAAACAATGACTGGCTCCTCTAAGAATTTTAGGTGGCATTTTTCCTGAAAGCATGATATTTGAAGAAATATGAACAGTATCGTCAATGATATCGGAAATTTCAAAGAACTGGTAAAGTGATTCAATTGTTAAAGATTCCATCATCAGATTGCGTGTTTCCAGGATGTCGTTTCCGTATTTAGGGGGAATATTAGAGATATCAATATTGGTATGGCGTTTAAAAAATGAATTGACTTCAGTCAATTCATCAAAGGGTATATTCAGTTGTTGACGAGGTTGAGTTAACATAGAGCTTCCTTTCAAAAAAATAGTTAGATTTGGCTGTTTTCTTTAGATAATGTATAATAAAAATTGTATTATAAAGAAACAATTTCATTACATGGTATCAAGAATAAACATATTAAGGGATTTGATTGTTTTTATCTCATCGGCGGTCATTAAAAGCATTTCTTTAGTAAGTTCCTCAGGTTCTAAAGGTGTTGATGACATCAGGAATTTAAGCGTAAATGGTGCGATTGGGCGATATGAAATACCAAACATCAAGCCCCAGTAACTTGAATGATAGTGAAGAGAATTTACGATACAAAAACGCATCTGTTCTATAGGATTAGCTTGATTAATTAAGTGGACATAAGTTACCAGATCGTAGTTTTCAACCTGGCCGAGATAATAAAATGAACATTTCTCATAGTTGTCAAACGACGGAATATCCATATAAAAATGACAAACCAAAGTGTCATTAACCGGATCGGGTAATATAGTCAAAAAGGACTTAACAATCCTACGCTTACGACCATCATAAAAATAAAGGTGCATTTGTCTGTTCCCACCAAACGGTAAATTTGAAGCTAAGACGGGAGCTGGAACACTTGACTGAATATCGATCAGTTGTTGAATATTTACATTCAAAGCCTGAGCAATATCATAAAGTGTCTCCAGGTCCATAGCAATTTGACCATTCTCATATTTTGATACGGTAGATTTGCTTTTACTGATACGTTCTGATAACTGTGCAATGGACAAGTGCAGTTGCTTTCGATAAAATTTTATTTTTTTCCCTACATATAATGAAATTGACTCCATTGAAATACGCCTCCTGCTAACATCTTAAACTGTTAATTTATGAACATTGTATACACAATACGATGAGATGTCAAGAACTTAAAATGTTGAACAAGATGAAAAAAACTTCAAAAGATTCGTTAAAATCGACAATTCACTGAAATACCTTAATGGTATAGTAAAACATTTGAAAATAATTAGCATAAATTACAATAAAAATATTGATATGAAACTATAAAGGAAACAAAGTTCACAATAAGAAACTCGCACAAATTGACACTTTTTAATATTTGTTATAAAATTTTGTTAAATTAACGACAAAGACGTCACTAAGTAATTTAGTGGCGTCTTTTATCGTTTGATAAGTATTTAAATAGCAATTATGTGGACAATGAGGTCTATGATTGATAAATAATCAGTCATGGACTTTTTATTTATCAATAAGTAAAATTGCGATTTAGTACAAATATGAATAAGCGATGATCAAAATGAAATCAGTTTTAAGGAGAAAAGAACATGTCAAAAATCAAAGAATTAGCAGTTATTGTAGAAGAAGGAAGAATTGATGATGTGCTGGCAGCAGTAGATGCAGCAGTTGAAGAAGGCAACGCACCAATGGATATCTTAAATGCTGGATTGATTGATCCTATCAATGCATTGGGTGAAAAATTCAGACTGGGTGAGGTATATGTTCCAGAACTGTTAATTGCCTCAAAAGCAATGAAAATGGGTGTTGAGAAAATCAAACCACTATTGGCATCGGGCGATGTTAAAGTATTAGGAAAAGCAATCTTTTGTACAGTTGAAGGAGATATGCACGATATTGGAAAGAACCTTGTTGTATTGCTTTTAGAAAGTGCTGGATTCGAAGTAATTGATTTAGGCATGGATATTGAACCTGACGAAATAGTAGAAGCAGTTCAGGAAAATGACGATGTAACAATCGTAGGAATGTCAGCAATGCTTACAACAACAATGTATGCAATGCAGGAAACAATTGAAGCTTTAGAAGAAGCTGGTCTTCGAGATCGTGTTAAAGTATTAATCGGTGGTGCTCCAGTTAATCAGATCTTCGCAGATCAGATTGGTGCTGACGGTTATACTACAAATGCACCATCTGCAGTTGAAATGTGTAAAAAACTTGTTGTTGCATAGTTAGAGTTGTAGGAGGACCATCAATGATAAAAAAACATACGACCGAGAGATTTATGGGAGCCAAAGGTATTAACTTTTTGACTCGCGATGAAATGGAAAAAATTCATAGCTTAACTTTGGAATTACTTCAGGATGTAGGTGTGGAAGTTCAGCATAAAGGTGCTATAGAAAAATTAAAAGAAGCTGGATGTATTGTTAAGAAAAAACGCGTTTCTATGCCGCCTTCAGTCGTAGAATGGGCGATTAATCAGGCTCCTTCACGAATTCTCTTATATGATCGAAATGGAGATTTCGCGATGGACGTCAGTGGAAAAAATTCTTATTACGGCGTTGGTTCAGCTTGTCCCAATATTGTAGACAGTTTTACTGGGGAAGTTCGATTAACGAATGAAGAAGATAACAAAAATTGTGTAAAAGTTGCAGATGCGCTTCCTTATATTGATTACATGATGTCAATGTGCCAGGTGTATGGACATCCTAAAACTTCTTTCGAACATGAATATGCTGCAATGATCCGTTACAGTTCAAAACCTCAGGTCGTTATTACTGCTGATCTTGAGTCTACACAGAACGTAGTGGAAATGGCGTCAGTTGTCAGAGGCTCTAAAGAAGAACTGATTAAAAAACCGATGTTTATACTTTACTGTGAACCAACTTCTCCAATGGTTTGTACTAAAGATTCGGTTGAAAAGGTAATGTATATGGCAGAAAATAATCTTCCTGTTTTATATGCACCTATTCCAATGAATGGAGCAACAGGACCAATCACTCCAGCGGGCGCTTTAATCCAGGCCAATGCAGAATGTTTAGCTGGACTAGTTATCGCACAGGTAACAAGACCAGGTGCACCTTTCTTATATGGGGCAATTATCACCAATATGGATATGAAAAGTTTACAGCCAACCTATGCATCACCAGACACAATGATGGAATCACTGGCTATGTCAGAAATGGGTTGTGATTTCTACAGACTTCCAACTTGGGGAACCGCTGGTTGTACCAGTTCTAAACTGGCTGATGAACAGGCTGTACTTGAAGGAACTCAGTACATCACTATGGCAGGGATGTCAGGTGCTAATGTTATTCACGATGTTGGATATACTGCCTTTGGATTGGCATATTCTTTAGACTTAGCAGTTATGATGAATGATTCTATCGGTCGCGTTAGACGTTTATTTGACGGAATTAATTTAACTAAAGAATATCTTTGCATGGATGATATGAAAGAAGTAGGTCCAAAAGGACACTATTTAGGACAACTTTCGACTCGAAAATTCAATTCTGAAATGTGGGAATCACCAATCGAAGATCGAAATGAATATGATAGATGGCATGATCTGGGATCAAAAACCATGGGACAGCGTGCCAATGAAATGGTTAGAGATATCATCGAAAATGGCGAGCTGAATACACTGCCTAAAGAACTTGATGATCAGATTGTTGCGATCTTAGATGCTGCTGATAATAAAGAAAAAGAGTTAGGCTTAGTCTAGATAATTTACAAATTGCTGGTCTAATTGATTTGTATATTAATAGATAGCTTAATGACAAGCAATTTGAGATAGATAAAAGTTAATAATTCAAATACTAGAGAACAGCCGACAGCAAACACAGAAAACTGAGAGCTGTTCTTTAGTAAAATAAGTGTAAGAGAATGTTTTGTTTACCGTTTGTTGAGAGGAGAAAGACTATTGATTGAAGGCATAAAATCATACTATGAAGAAAATAAAGCCCGTTATACAACTATTACAGAAAGTGAATGTGAAACGATTATTTCAGCAACACTTGATGTGATGGAAAGAACAGCACAGATTATTGGAGATCCAGAAACATTGGAGATTCTAAAACAAGCTGGATGTCCGGTTGACGGGAAAAAAGTAACAATTCCTAGAGAATTGGTTAAAAAAGCTATTGAAACGGCACCAAGTTCCTTTACTTTTTATAATCGTAATGGAGAACCAGCTTTAGAAGTTGGCGGAAATAACAGTTATTATGGTCTTGGACCAACTAATCCATATTTTTGTGATTTCGAAACCCAGGAAAGACGAACATCTGTTTCTGACGATACAAAGAATTGCATGATCGTTGCAGATTATCTTTCAAACATTGACTTTGTCATGTCGCTTTCAGGTTCGAATGATGGACCAGCTAATAATGCTGAAGTCCTGGAAATGAAAATGATGCTTGAAAATACCACAAAACCAATTGTTGGCTGGGGAAATTCACCTGAAGGTATTGAAGAAATAGTTGAAATGTGCGGTGCTGTTGCCGGTAGTGTTGAAGCATATAAGGAAAAACCTTTTGTGGCTATTTACGTTGGTGATCCAGTTACACCGTTGCAGCACCCCAAAGATTCACTGGAAAAACTTTTATATTGTTGCAAAAATAATATTCCGGCAATCTATTTATCAGATTCGCAACTGGGAACATTATCACCTGTAACCCTGGCTGGTTCTGTTGTACTTGGATTGGCAGAAATTTTAACTGGACTGGTTATTAGTCAGTTGGTTAATGAAGGTTGCGTTTATGTAGGTGGTGTTATCAACTTGAGTGTTGATATGAAACCAGTTAATGTCTGCTATGGTAGTCCGGAATTTTGTTTAGGTAATGGCGCTTGCTATGATGTGTTGCACTATTTGAATTTACCAATTTGGGGAACTGCTAACATTACAGATTCAAAATTTGTGGATGAACAAGCAGCCATTGAAGGTTCTATGACAAGTCTTACATCCTGTTTAAATGGAGCAAACCTGATTCATGATGCTGGTTTTATAGAAGGTGCTATGTCAGCTGCTCTGGAACAGATTGTTATGAGCAATGAAATTATCTCTTATGCTCGAAGAGTACGAGCTGGAATGGAAATTAATGAGGAAACACTTGCCCTGGATCTGATTGACCAGGTTGGTGCTGGTGGGACTTATATAACTGAATTGCATACTTTAAAACATTTTAAAGAAGTATGGGAATCAACATTGTTTGATCATGCCATTTTTGATCCGGAAGTTAAATTCACAAAAATGTCTGAACGTATTAAAGTCAGAGTTTCAGAAATACTGGAATCGCATCAACCGGAAAAACTGGCGCCAGAAACAATTAATAAATTAGATGACATTTATAAAGAATCACTAGCTAGAATGAAGAGACAGAAAAAAAATTAGGTTTATATATCAAGAGTGAGGAACAATAATTTAGGAGGGTTATAATGAATTCACAAGGAGAAACAAAAAGTTGGAATCCCGTGCTGATCTTTGGGCTGCTTATCACATTGGCTATTGTTGCATGGGGTGTTATTTCACCGGGTAGTTTTGAAGAAATTGGAAATTATTTATTTGCTGTACTAACTGGTGATTTTGGATGGTTTTATACCGCTTCGGTCGGAGGCTTTTTAGTTTTCAGTATTTGGATAGGGTTATCTAAATACGGAAACATCAAACTTGGTGCTGATGACTCAAAACCAGAATATAGCACAACATCATGGTTTGCCATGCTGTTTTCAGCTGGTATGGGAATTGGTCTGATTTTCTGGGGGGTAGCAGAACCTCTGAATCATTTTATGGCCCCATTAGGTGCAGAACCTGGAACAAGTGCAGCTGCTGAGTTTGCCATCGAAAAATCATTCCTGCATTGGGGACTTCACCCATGGGCCTGTTTTGCTATCATGGCTTTAGCACTGGCATTTATGCAGTTTAGAAAAAACAAAAAAGGACAGATTTCAAGTATTTTCATTCCTGTAGTAGGCCAAAAATTGGTAGATGGCTGGTTTGGTAAACTGATTGATATTCTGGCAATTTTTGCTACTGTAGCCGGTGTAGCAACTTCGCTTGGTTTAGGAACTATGCAGATTAACAGTGGTCTAAATTATCTGTTTGGGATCCCAGAGTCTAAAGGTGTTCAGGTTGCAATTATTCTTATTGTTACATGTCTCTTTATTCTTTCGGCAGTATCTGGTATTGGTAAAGGAATTAAAATTCTTTCAAACACCAATATGATTCTGGCAGCAGCAATTGTTGCAATCGCATTTATCGTTGGACCAAAAGTAATGATCTTAGGTTATATGACAGAAGGAATTGGTAATTATTTCCAGTCAATAGTCGGTGAAACATTTGCTATTGGTGCTTTTGGAGAAAATGCATCATGGTATGGAGGCTGGACAGTTTTCTATTGGGCATGGTGGATTGCCTGGGCTCCATTTGTCGGTTCGTTTATTGCCCGAATTTCTAAAGGTAGAACCATTCGTGAATTCGTTGGTGGTGTTTTATTAGTACCAGCACTGCTTACTTTTGTCTGGTTTGGTATTTTTGGAGCATTAGGAATGAATTTAGGATCGGATGTTGCAGCCGAAGCGATTCAAACCACGTCTACAGCTTGTTTTGTAGTATTCAGTCATTATCCATTAGGAACACTGCTTTCGCTGATTACATTAGTATTAGTATGTACATTCTTTATTACTTCAGCCGATTCAGCAACTTTTGTACTCGGCGTATTCAGTTCTGATGGAAACCTGAATCCCAGCAATCGAATTAAAGTTATCTGGGGTCTTCTGGAATCAGCTCTGGCACTTGTACTGCTGGTAGGAACAGAAAATGGATTATCGATGTTACAAAGTATTTCAATTGTTGGAGCTTTCCCGTTTGCATTTGTAATGCTGGGTGCAATGGTTGGACTTTTCAAACTGGTTACAACTGACTCAGGCTATGAACCTGGTGTTGAAATTGTAAGTGACTTTGGAAGCGGTGGTTCTAAAAAAGAAAAAACTGAAGAACTTTCTGATTTTGAAGCATCAATGGTAATGGAAGAGAATTAATTTTTAATTGTCTTTATAAAACACTCTTGATTTATTTAAGTCCAGCTAAGCTGGACTTTTTAGTCAAGTCCAAAATAGTGTGTAAAAACCTCGGTGGGTTTAACTAGGCTGCTGATGAAACAGCAGCCGTCTGTTCTTTTAAAAATTCATAGTAATCCTGCATATCCAGATATTTTCTGCCGGAAGACCATTTTTCATCCTGTTCCATAAGCAGCGCACCCAGTAAACGGATAACCGATTTTTCGTTGGGATAAATGCGGATCACGCGATCACGACGCCTGATTTCCTCGTTGAGTCGTTCGATACTGTTGGTTGTGCGCAGTCTTTTCCGGTATTTCTCAGGAAGACTCATTACAGCCATCACATCATCAAAACCTTCTTCGAGTATTTCAATCGCTTTTGGTGCTTTGGATTCAAAATGTCTCAGTGTGTCTTTCAGCAGGTTGCGGGCATCTTCAATATTTACTGCATTGTAGATGCGTTTCAGATAGGATTTCAATTCGGACTGCTGATTTTTGGGCGTTTTATCCAGTACATTTCTTGAGAAATGTGTCTGGCATCTCTGCCAGGTGGATCCCTGAAAATGTTTTTTAATCGCATTTACAAGTCCTTTGTGATTATCGGATACTATCAGATCAACGGCTGTCAGACCACGCTCTTTGAGATTTTGAAAAAAATCTCCCCAGCTTGATTCTGTTTCGGTATCATTCAGCTGAAAACCAATTACTTCACGATTGCCATTTTCGTTGACTGCGGTTGCTACCAATAGACCTTTTGACCGGACTCTGCTGTCTTCGCGAACTTTGAGATATAAAGCATCCACAATTATAAATGGATAATGCTTTTCAAGCGTTCGGTTACGAAAACCGTTTACTACCGGATCCAGATTTTCACACAGCTTTGAAACTGTTGATTTTGAAAAGCTCTGGCCACAAAGTTCTTCTGTAATGTTTTCGATTTTGCGGGTTGAAACCCCATTAATGACCATTTCGATCATTGCCAGCATCAGAGCCTGCTCGCTCCGCTGGTAGCGCTGAAACATCGTCGTGCTGAATTCGCCGTTACGATGACGAGGGATCCGCAGGGTGATACCACCGATTCGCGTTGTTAATTCACGATCCCTAAAACCGTTACGGTAAGCTGTCCGATCCTCGCATCGCTCATAGCGTTCAGCACCAAGTTGCTCAGCCGATTGCGCTACAAGCACCTGGTTAAGAATTGTTTCCAGAAGCTTTGAAAAAGCCTCATCCCGGGAATCTTTTGTAAAAAGTCCGTGCAAAAGTTCTGTGTCCAGTGTAATATTTAATTGAGCCATTTGTTCATCTCCTCGATTAGGTATTGGGTGGTACTTTTATTTTAACCGAGGTTTGAGCTCTTGGCTCATTTTCTTTTTACACCATTATACGGACTTTATCGGACTTTTTTACGGTGATAAACGTATTATAATTTAACATATGCAATTTAAATACAAAACTAAAAGTTTCTTTAAAATATACAAAAATTTGAAAGTTTTTTAATAACTCAGACAAGAATTAAAAATAAAAGATAAAAAGCCCATATAGAACACTGTGGAGAAACAACGAATTAACATAGTTTCGCAAAATGAAATATTATCAATTTGCATGGATGGGGAAAACCATGTAAAATAAGCTCAACCTAAAGAGTTGTTCCAAGTCAATTGGAAAAGACAAAGAAGTCTAATTCACACACTGTGATTTGGGCTTCTTTTTATATTTTGATCATTAGCTTAAATAAAAGGAGAAAAAGAGATGTCGAAAATTAAGGAATTAGCAGTTATTGTAGAAGAAGGAAGAATTGATGATGTGCTGGCAGCAGTAGATGCAGCAGTCGAAGAAGGCAACGCACCAATGGATATCTTAAACGCTGGATTGATTGATCCTATCAATGCATTAGGTGAAAAATTCAGACTGGGTGAAGTATATGTTCCAGAATTGTTAATTGCTTCAAAAGCAATGAAAATGGGTGTTGAGAAAATCAAACCATTATTGGCATCGGGCGATGTTAAAGTATTAGGAAAAGCAATCTTTTGTACAGTTGAAGGAGATATGCACGATATCGGAAAGAATCTTGTTGTACTGCTGTTAGAAAGTGCTGGATTTGAAGTAATTGACTTGGGTATGGATATCGAACCTGATGAAATTGTTGAAGCAGTTCAGGAAAATGATGATGTAACAATCGTAGGAATGTCAGCAATGCTTACAACAACAATGTATGCAATGCAGGAAACAATTGAAGCCTTAGAAGAAGCTGGTCTTCGAGATCGTGTTAAAGTATTAATCGGTGGTGCTCCAGTTAATCAGATCTTTGCTGATCAGATTGGTGCTGACGGTTATACTACAAATGCACCATCTGCAGTTGAAATGTGTAAAAAACTTGTACAAGCTTAATATATCAATATTAATTAAAGGAGAATAGAATGGATCGTACTAATTATAATAATGAATTGAAATGTGGTTCACCACTTAAATTTTTAACAGTAGATGAAATGAAAGAAATCCATACATCTACACTTGAAATTCTTCAAGAAGTAGGAAGCATCATCCAGCATGAAGGTGCTCGAGAAATGCTTAAAAAAGCAGGATGTACTGTTAAAGGAAAAAAAGTATTTTTCCCTCATGGTTTAGTTGAATGGGCTGTTAAACAGGCTCCATCTCATATTCATGTTTATGACCGAGATGGTGATATTGCAATGGATCTGGGCGGACGTAAAGCTTACTTTGGAACAGGTTCTGACTGTCCTACATTATTAGATGTATACACAGGCGAACACCGAAACTTTACAACTGAAGATATGATTCACGGTGCTAAAATCATTGATGCTCTGCCACAAATGGACTTCCTGATGTGCTGTGGTTTGATGTATGATTACCCTGTAACTTCATATGAGCATGAATATTCAATCATGGTTAGAAACTCTACTAAACCTCAGGTAGTTACAGCAGCAGATCGTGAGTCAATCAGTAACATTACTGATATGGCCGTTGCTATTCGAGGAAGCTTAGAAGAACTGGCTAGAAAACCGTTATTCCTGATGTACAACGAACCAAACTCTCCGCTGATCCATACTTTTGAAGCAGTTGATAAACTGATTTACTGTTCAGAAAATCAGATTCCTACTAACTATTCTCCTTGTATGATGCCAGGTGCTACAGGTCCAATTACCAACGCTGGTGCTCTTATTCAGGGTAATGCTGAGTGTCTTGCTGGGTTAGTTATCCATCAGTTAGCTCACCCAGGTTCACCAATTGTATTTGGTGGCGGAATGTACAACATGGACTTAAAATGTATGCAGCCTACTTACTGTTCACCAGAAGCTATGGTTAACAATATTACATTAGCTCAGATTGCTCGTGACTTATATGAACTGCCAACGTGGGGATTCACTGGCTGTTCTGGATCTAAAGTATTTGATGCTCAGGCTACTATGGAAGCATCTGAATTTATCTTCTCAATCGGTTATGCAGGCGTTAACCTGAACCATGATGTTGGATACTTAAACTATGGTTTAACCTTCTCCTTTGAACTATTAGTATCAGCTAATGAAACAATCAGCCAGATGCGACGAATCTTTGATGGTGTTGTTATGGACAAAGAACATATGGCTATGGATGTTATTAAAGCTGTAGGTCCTAAAGGACACTATTTAAGTGAACCACACACCTTAAAATACAACAAAGAAATGTGGAAACCAGACCTGACTGATCGAGCTGATTTCGTGGGTTGGCAGAATGCTGGTTCTACTACTTATGAAGAACGAGTAAAAGCAAGAACAAAAGATATCATTGAAAACTATGTACCAAAACCATTAACTAAAGAACAGGACGATGCAATCCAGGCTATTCTTGATGCAGCTGATAAAAAAGCAGCAGAACAATCTAAAAAATAATAAAAAATACTAACTAGAAGCCGGTACAAGGACGTGCCTTATATCTTGTCACGACCTTTATCGGCTTTTTTAGCATTCAGTACAGAAATAGAGGAACAAAGTATGAAAATTGGAATAGGAATTGATACTGGAGGAACTTGTACGGATGCCGTCGTTTACCATGTAGAAAACCAGGAAATTATAGCATATGGAAAAACGTTAACGACAAAAGAAGATTTATCCATTGGGATTGGAAAAGCCCTTGACAAATTGCCGAGAGATTATGTCGATCAGGCAGAAGTAATTGCCCTTTCAACCACCCTGGCTACGAATGCCTGTGTTGAAAATAAAGGTGGTCGGGCAAAACTTGCATTATTTGGAATTGATCCTAATACCGTATCAAAAGTTGGTAGTCAGTATGGTCTTAATATGGATGACAGTCTCTGTTTTTTAAACAGTAAAACTAAACCAACCGGAAAAATTGTTGAAGCACCAGATTGGGAACATTTCGATGATAATTTACTGGATAGATTTGGATCCTGCGATGCGGTTGGAATTGTAGAAATGTATGCAAAGAAAACCGGCGCTAATTTCGAAAAAACCGCACAAAAAATGATAGGCGATAAGTTAAATATTCCTTCAGTTTGTGGATATGAACTTTTCTCTGAGAATAATATTGTAAAAAGAGGTGCCAGTGCCTTACTAAATGCTCGATTGATTCCGGTTATAGAAGATTTTCTGAAATCAGTGGAAAAAGCACTTGAAAAAAGAGAAATTAAAGCACCTTTTGTCATTGTTCGTAGTGATGGAAGTTTGATGACTGAAAAATTCACAGCTACCAGACCGGTTGAAACACTGTTATGTGGGCCTGTTGCCAGTGTTATGGGAGCCATCGAGCTGGCAAATGAAGAAAATGCTATGGTTGTCGATATGGGAGGAACCACCACTGATATTGCCTTTGTAAAAGAAGGAAATCCTAAAAGGGTGGAATCTGGAGTGCGAATTGGCAAATGGGATACTTTTGTAAAAGGGCTGTTTGTTGATACATTTGCCCTGGGTGGAGACAGCGGTGTCATCGTTGTAGAAGATAAACTCCAGTTAGAGAATGAAAAAGTTATGCCATTGTGTATTGCAGCACATAAATATCCAGAAATGATTAAGTCCCTAAAAAAAGAAGAAGAAAGCGGCGTTATTCACCAAAATGAACAAAAGTATATTTTTTTAGGAGTAAAGAACATTTCTGATAACCCTGCCTATTCTGCAAAAGAAATTGAAATTGCAAATGCTCTATATCAAAATCCATTAAGTCTTGAAAATCTTGGCAAAAAACTTGAAACTCTGGTTCTAAGATCTAGTATTGAACGTATGGTCAGAGAAGGTATTTTGATTCGAGTTGGAGTAACCCCAACAGATGTCATGCATATAAAAGGCGATTTCAGCCATTATGATACAGAGGCTTCAGAATACGGACTTAAAATTATGGCTCGATCATTAGGAACAGACATGAATACTCTGGGAGATATGATCTATGATGAAGTGAAGCGGAAACTTTACTTTAATCTTGTTCGGATTATGATTGAGGATGCTTTCCCCGAAATTAGAGAAGAAGGGTTAGGATCTCAATTGGAGAGGATGATTAATGATAATTACGAACGAGCTAAAAACGGAGAGTCAAGTAATCAATTCTTTGGTTGCCAGTTATCAACTCCAGCAGTATTAATCGGAGTTGGGGCACCTACACACATTTTCTTAAAAGATGTGGCAGAGATGCTGGGAACTAAATCTTATGCATCTGAATATTCCAAAGTTGCAAATGCACTTGGAGCTATTATTGGTAAGGTTTCGGCAACGATTACTATTGAAATTCAATATAATCAGGAAAATGACAATTACATTGTATATGGTGGTGGTGAGCGTAAAGCAATCAATGATATAGAGGATGCTAAAGCGTATGCTCGGGAACTTGGAGCTGAAAAAGCTCGAATAGAAGCCGTAAGTCGAGGTGCAGATGAAGAAGCGCTAAAAATTGATTTAAAAGATGAAGAGATTATTGTAGAGACGGAGTTTGGGCCGCTCTTTATGGGGTATAAGCTGTTGGCTGTTGCCAGCGGCAGTTTAAAATTATCACAATAAATGTGGAGGATACTATGGGAAAAGAAACTGTATTAAAAACATTAAGACATGAAAAAACTGACGAGGTAGCTTGGGTACCGTTTACTGGTGTACATGCAGCATTCATGAAAGGTTACACCGCAACTGATATTTTGACTGATGGCGATAAACTTTTTGATGCTTTAATGAACGTACATAAACTTTATTCACCAGATGGTATGCCAATCGTATTCGATTTACAGATTGAAGCAGAAATTTTAGGATGTAAATTATTCTGGGCTGATGAAAACCCACCATCAGTAGTTAAACATCCGCTAAGAAAAACAAAGGAAGTGCCATGTAAGTGCAAAATTCCAAAGGCAACAGATGGCCGTATTCCAATGGTTATTGAAACTGCTAAACGCGTTAAAGAAGCAATTGGTGATGACACTGCTTTATACGGTCTGATCTGTGGACCAGTAACACTGGCTTCACATTTACGTGGAACTGACTTTTTCATGGATATCATCTCAGATCCTGAATACGTTAAAGAGCTGGTTAACTTCTGTGCTGAAGTAAATATGGCAATGGCTCAGTATTATATTGATGCTGGCATGGACGTTATCGCTGTCGTTGATCCGCTAATCAGCCAGGTATCGCCAAAAGCAATTGAAGCTCATTTCCTTGAGCCATTCCAGGCAATTTTTGATTACATCAGAAATCAGGATGCACTTAGCTGTATGTTTGTATGTGGAGATGCTACAAATCAGATGGATGTAATGGCTCGTTGTCATGCTGATGGTATTTCTATCGATGAAAATGTTGATATTAAAAAGGCTAAAGAAATTACAGATAAATATAATGTTACTATTTGTGGTAATATTCCACTTACAACAGTAATGTTGTTTGGTAGCCAGTTAGACAACATGAAATATGTTGTAGATATGATGGATAACATCGATCATCATAATCTGATTATCAGCCCAGGCTGTGATATGCCATTCAAAATTCCAGTTGATAACACTATCGCTTGTGTTCAGGCCATTAAACATACTGATGAATCACGAGAAATGGTTAAGAATCATGAATCTGCAGGTGCTTTAATGGATATTGAGTTGCCAGATTACGATAATCTGACTAAACCATTTGTTGAACTTTTCACGCTGGATGCAGAGACATGCGCGGCTTGTACTTATATGGTTAATGCTGTTATGGAAGTTCATGCTGATATGAGTGACCTTTTTGATGTAGCTGAGTACAAATACTGTATCAAAGAAGATATAGCCAGAACTCAAAAAATGGGAGTTGAGCATCTTCCTTCAATTTATATCAACGGTAAATGCCGATGGTCGTCAATTATTCCAGCTCGTGAAGAATTGATTGCGGCTATTAAAGAATTAGCTTAATTTATACCCCCTTTAAATTTATAGATCAGCAGCGAAAGCAAAGTCTTTCGCTGCTGAAAAAATATAACTGTTATGCAGGTTTTTTGCATTTTTTGAAGAAATTGAGTTTGCGTAAATTTAAGGGGATGTCAGAGGAGAAAAAATGAAGATAGTATTTAAACCCGATGAAAAATCTGTAACATTTTCCGACTCCATCAATTTACTCGAGGCTGCATCACAAGCGGGAGTATTAATTAATGCCGCTTGTCATGGAGCTGGTACTTGCGGTAAGTGCAAAGTTCAAATCATAGATGGAAATCTCCCAGAACTCAGCCAGTCAGAAAAAAAAGCATTGACTGTCGAAGAAGTAGAGGCAGGTTTCAGGTTAGCCTGCAAACTAATGGTCAGCAGTGATTTAACGGTTTTAGTTCCTAATCTGGCCGGAGAGGGAAATCGCAAGAAAGAACTGACAAAACTGCCAGAGCATTTTAAACAGGATATTAAGATTAGCAAACAATATGTCAAGATAAAAAAGGCTTCGATGAAAAATCAGAAAAGTGATGTAAAACGTCTAGCAGAAGCTCTAAATATTTCTGAATTAATTGTAGAGCCGAAGCTTTTATCAACTGTGTCTAAGTCATTGAAACCTAAAAAGGCTGAAATTACTGCGGTTGTCAAAGACCACCGCTTAATCGCGGTTGAAGATGGTAATACAGAAGAAAAACATTTCGGCCTGGCTTTGGATATTGGAACAACTACAGTTGTTGGAATGCTTTATAACCTCCATTCAGGAGAAATGGTTGATGTAGAATCCCGGACAAATCCACAAAGCAATTTTGGTGCTGATGTAATTTCGCGTATTCAGTTTACCCGCGAAAGTGAGGAAAATCTTACATTTTTACAGAAGCGAATTATTCAATGCTTTAACGAAATGATTCAGATGTTTGCATTAAAAAACGATTTTGATCCGAATTGTATATATGATGTAACAGTAGTGGGTAATACGACTATGAGCCATTTATTTGAGGCAGTGGACCCAGAATCTTTGGCTAAAACACCTTTCGTTCCAGTTTATTGTCAAGGCGTTAATAATATAGCTGCCGACCTGGATTTACAGGTAAATCCGCTGGCAAATGTTTATTTCTTGCCCAATATTGCCGGTCATGTTGGTGCTGATATTGTTGCTGGGATGCTGGCTACAAATGTAAAAAATTTACCAGGTATAACGCTGGCTGTAGATATTGGTACAAACGGCGAGGTTTATCTGGCTAACGAAGGAAGCATTTCAACTTGTTCCACTGCAGCTGGTCCAGCTTTTGAAGGCGCGTGTATTCGTCATGGGATGCGAGCGGCAAAAGGTGCCATTGAAAAAGTATCATATCAAAGAGGCGATATTGTGGTTCAAACCATCGAAAATGCAGAGCCGGTTGGGATATGTGGTTCTGGATTAATCGATGCTGTTTCTGTGCTGATTGAACTTGAAATCATTGGCAAAAATGGTAAAATGATTTCTCAGGAAGAATGTAAATTAAAAAATTTACCAGAAATGATAACAAATCGTTTAATTCAGGCAGATGACGGTATGGCTTTCGAACTATACCAGAATAATGGTCGAACAATTATTCTTACGCAAAGTGACGTTAGAGAAGTACAATTGGCTAAAGCTGCCATTATGGCTGGAATGCAGACGTTATTAAAAGAAGAAGGCATTGAAACAAGCCAAATTGATAGAGTGCTTATTGCTGGGGCTTTTGGTAACTATATTGATAAGAAAAATGCTGTCACAATCGGACTTCTTCCAGATATTGGTTTAAAGAAACTGATCAGCGTAGGAAATGCTGCCGGGACTGGAGCTAGTATGGCATTATTGTCAGAAAAGGTCAGAAAAGAAGCAGAGTTTCTTTCAAAGTTTGTAAAACATATAGAGTTATCAGCCAGTCCATCATTTCAGGATGAGTATATGAATGCCATGTGTTTTTAGAAAGGATAAAAAATGAGCGAAAATTCAGAAAAAGTATTAAATAAGTTGGATGAACTGGACATCAAGTATTCGGTAGTAGAACATCCACCAGTTTATACATGTGAAGAACTGGAGAACTATATTACTGATTTATCAGGTGTTCACTGTAAAAATTTGTTTCTTAGAAACAAAAAAGGTAACCGCCACTTTTTGTTGGTTACTGACGAATCACGACAGATTAATATCAAAGAATTTGGAAAAAAAATCGATGTCAGCAATTTAAGTTTTGCATCAGCTGAGAGATTAATGAAACACCTGGGTGTTGAAACAGGTGCAGTTTCGGTTTTTGGCACATTGAATGACACTAAGAATCAGGTAGAAGTAATTATCGATCAGGCAATTATGAAAGAAGATTCTATTAATTGTCACCCAAATGATAATACAAAAACTATCTCTTTTTCTTCAGCTGATTTGAAAAAGTACTTGGATCAATGTAGCCAATCGGTTAAATTTATTACACTTTAATCATAGAACGGGGAAGTTTATGAAACTTATTTTATTAACTGGTTTTTTAGGGTCTGGCAAAACAACACTTTTAACAAATCTCTTGGAAGAATACAAAGACCGGAAAATTGGTGTATTAATGAACGAATTTGGTGATGTCGGAGTTGACGGAAAACTGATTGAAAATGATGATTTCAAATTAACGGAGATTAATAACGGATCAATATTCTGTGCTTGCTTGAAAGAGAATTTTATCCTTGGACTGGCAGAATTTTTAAAGTATGACCTGGAAATGGTTTTTGTCGAGTCATCAGGGGTATCGGATCCTTCCAATATGGGAGAAGTGTTAAACGTTGTAGAAAAATTGGCCAAAACGACCTATCAGTATCTTGGGTCAATTTGTATTGCGGATAGCCTGTTTTTTTCCAAACAGTATGAATTGATACCAGCTTTACATAAGCAAATTTACTATGCTGATGTAGTGGTGCTAAATAAAGTTGATCTTCAGAGTGCTGACTTGATTTTAGAGACTAAAAAAGCAATTCGAGAGATTAATCAGGATGCAACAATTATTGAGACAAGTTATTGTAAATTTCCCATCGACGAGCAAATCAGCAAAATGGAAGCGGCTCATATTGAAAAAGCCTGGACAGAATCTGGTAATACAGTTGAATCAAGGTTGGTGACAAAAGTATTGACGACAGATTCAGAAATACAATATGAAGCACTAAAAACTTTTCTGGATTTGGTTGCTGGCAACACCTATCGAATTAAAGGCTTTGCAAAAACCGATAAAGGGATTTTTGAAGTAAGTGGTGTTGATCAGCGAATTGAGTTAATTTCCTGGCCAAAGCCAATTGAAAAAACAGAGATAGTGATGATTTCCTCGATTGGGATTGGAATAATATCTAAAGTGACTTCTTGTTGGAAAGAGATGATGGAAGCAATTAAGATGAAAATAATCTAAAAAGAAACCTTCGATTTTTCGAAGGTTTCTTTTTAGATTAGCTATTTAGGAGCTCAAGGATTTCTTCTTTAGATTTTGCGCCTACTGATTTTTTGGTGATAACACCACCTTTTACAACTGCCAATGTTGGGATATTCATAACCATAAACTCCTTGGCTAAATCGGGTTCTTCATCGACATTAATTTTACCAACTTTTATAATAAATACTTCTTCAGCAATTTCTTCAATAATTGGTGATAAGATTTGACAGGGACCGCACCAAGGTGCCCAGAAATCGAGAAGAACCGGTTTGTCAGATTGGATGACTTCCATTTCAAAATTTTGACTGGTTATTTTAATTACACTCATATTTTTAACCTCCTGATTTTTATTTAATTATAACAAACTTCATTAAATATTAGTATATTTTTAAGAAATGACTAAACATTCTAAAGAAACATTGTTATAAAAAAAACAGCTGTACGTTTACATATATCTAGCTTGTAAAATATGCGAAAACCGCATTGACATAGGGTTTTCATAGTGCTATACTTTGGAATGTTTAAAGTACGAATATCAATGAAGATATCGCTGAGTTTTTAGACTCGTTATGTCAAAATCAAATGGCAATAGCAGACGGAGCCTAACCTGTTATTGCTATTTTTTATAGAAAAAATTATTTAGAAAGCCGTGAGGAAAAAATGTATAATTTTGATCAGTTACTTATTTTATTCAGCGCATTGCTGTTTCTAGTAGTAATGTTCAGTTTTATCAATGAAAAGACAGTTAAGCTGCCATATGAAATTGGACTGGTTGTGTTCGGGTTTTTGTTTGTTGTAGTCTATATTATTGCAAGGAATTTTAACCTGTTTATTATTCCAGAGGAAGTATTAGATCTTTATCGTGAATTTGATTTTAATGATTTTCTATTTAATGGAATTCTTTGTTTTATGCTTTTCAGTGGGGCGTCAAGAATTGAATTTGGCGATTTTAATAAAGATAAATTTTTAGTTGGCAGTATGGCAATTATTGGTACTTTAGTTTCAACGGTAATTTATGGTCTTTTATTTTATGGAATGGCTTATTTGATTAATGTGCATGTCAGTCTTCTGGAAGCCTGTGTTTTGGGTGCTATTGTGGCACCAACTGATCCGATCTCAGCGATGAGCATTTTAGCTAAAGCGGGCCTTCCCAAACGTATCGGACTGATAATTGAAGGTGAAGCTTTATTTAATGATGGGGTGGCGGTAGCAATTTTTGCAACCTTGATTACAGCTTTACGATTATCCGCTGACAGTGTATCTGTATTAGGTTTTCTGGAAGGTTTACTGACAGAACTATCAGGAGCGGTCGCTGTAGGTTTAATTATTTCTTTTCTTATGTTTGCAGTCTTTAAACGATCTACGGATAATTTTGTAAGAATTTTTACCAGTATCTTAACAGTAATGCTAGCTTATCTGCTTTGTGAATACTTTGGTTTTTCAGGACCGATTGCAGCGGTTATCTGTGGTCTTTATTATGCAACTGGAATTGGCGGTTTACAGCGAAAAAACCATGTTTGTATGAGCAAAGAACTGCACCAGCTCTTTTATTCATTTTGGTCAGTGGTTGATAACTTACTTAATGGGATTCTCTTTTTGCTTGTTGGTGTCTTATTGTTAAATATTAAAAATATTAATACTTTGTCAATTGGAATGCTTTTGATTGTTGGTATATGTTCAATTGTCTTTAATACTATTGCTCGTTATGTGGGAGTTTATGCTGCAATGATGTTCAATAGAAATCCACCGCCAGGAAAGGGGATGCGTAATTCAAAATTTCGTCTTTTCATGACCTGGGCTGGATTAAAAGGTGGGTTATGCTTGGCTTTGATTATGGGAACCAGCAATGTTATGTCTGCATCTACCTACAACTTATCGATAATTGCAGCATATTTTATCGTTTTATTTACAACTGTTGTTCAAGGTTTGACCGTTGGAAAAGGTTATTTATTATTAAACCGAAATAATGAAAAGGTCTTTATGCATTCAAAAAAAGAAGCAGCAGGCCATTCATATAAATAAAGATTAAACATAATATCCTCAAAAGTTTAAAATGCTTTTATAAATTAAAACCTGCATGGAAAATAAGTTAACTTATAATTCCATGCAGGTTTTTTAACATGCAGGAAAAAAGACTTGTCAACGTAGGATTATATGGACTAAAAAATTTCCAATAAAAACACCAAAAAATATTTTAAAATTACGAAAACATATTTGACAGGATAAAATTAAATGCATATAATATTTACAATGAAATCATTTTCATGCAAATAAAAATTTTTCAAGATTGTTTTGAATAACAGGAAAAATGTCGTTTATTTTGATGGAGATAAAAACAATCAACAGTCTAAAAATCAAATCACAAGAACATAATTAAAATGATTAAAAGGAGAGAAAAATGAATAATTGTAAATACCCTAATTTGTTTTCCCCGATTGTACTTGGTGATACCTTATTTCGCAACCGAATATTTGCTTCACCAACTGGTTACCAGAATATTAATGGTGACGGTTATTTAAACGATGGGGCCGCGGCATATTATGAGCGAAAAGCAAAAGGCGGTGTTGCCAGTGTAACCAGTTTTGAAGGCGTTGTTGACAAAGAATTAGGCAGAGGAGGCCGGGGTCATATCTGTCTGGATACGCCTGGTATTTCCAATAATCTTTCACGCCTGGCTTATGGAGTAAAAACTCATGGTGCCGTTGCTTCCCTGGAGCTTCAGCATACAGGTATGTTTGCAAATCGTGATCTGTCTTTTTTTGGAGCATCTTCAAATGGTATTGCTTATGGTCCGGTTGCTTGTGAATTAGATGGTCGAGAAATTCTGCCAATGGACGAAGAGATTATAGAGAGAACAATTAAAAAATATGTTGAGGGTGCAGTGCTGGCTAAAATGAGCGGCTTTGGGATGGTAACCATTCATGCAGGTCATGGATGGCTTTTGCACCAGTTTTTATCACCGCTTACCAATACTAGAAAGGATAAGTGGGGGGGCAAGGATGTTGAGAATCGTGCCCGATTACTGGTTACCATTTGTGACTCGATTAAGCAAGCACTGGGAAAAGGTTTCCCCATTGAAGTTAGAATGAGTGGATCAGAGTGTTATAGCGGTGGTTTTGGAATTGAAGATGGTATTGCTATTGCCAAACAGATTGACGGACATTGTGACCTCATTCATGTATCAGCCGGTAATCATGAAATTGAAGAAGTTTTCCCTGTTACCCACCCAAGTATGTTTCTCGAAGATGGTTGTAATGTAAAATATGCGGCGGAAATCAAAAAGCACGTTAAAACACCTGTTGCAACAGTTGGGGCTCTTTCTGATCCTGATTTAATGGAAGAAATCATTGCTTCAGGAAAGGCTGACGTGGTCGAAATGGCAAGAGGGCTTTTATGTGATCCGGATTTTGCTTTAAAAGCCCGTACCGGGAATGAAGATCAGATCGTAAAATGCATGCGTTGTTTATCCTGCTTTTCCAGTGAAATGGTAAACGGTGAACCTTATTGTGCGTTGAATCCGGAAACAGGACGAGAACTGGAAATGAAATATGGGATGGCTGTGCCGCTTAAAAAGAAAGTATTAGTTGTCGGTGGTGGTATTGGCGGAATGCAGGCAGCGCTAACAGCCTTAAATCAAGGACATGAAGTTATTTTATGCGAGCAGAATAATCGTTTGGGTGGAGTGCTGCGTTGCGAAGAGAATGTAAGCTTTAAGAAAAATCTGGATTATTATCTGGATCAGCAAGCAAAAAAAGTAATGGAGTCACCAATCGATTTAAGACTCAATACAAAAGTTACGCCTGAGTATATTAATGATTTGGATGTTGATGTTACAATAGGGGCTTTAGGCGCTGAACCAGTAAAACCGGGAATTAAGGGCATTGAAAAAAGCCATGTGCTTTGTGCTCAGGATGCCTATCAGTCCATTTCAGAAATCGGGGAAAAGGTATTGATTATTGGCGCTGGATTAGTTGGTGTTGAACTGGGTCTTCATCTGATTGCCAGTGGGAAAGAAGTCGATATAATAGAAGCAACGGATCATATTAATGATGGCGGCAATTTTCTTCATATGCTTGGTTTAAAAGTCGAGATAGAAAAAAGAGACTTGCGAATTCATTATAACGCCTGTGTTGAGGAAATAGGTGATGAAGCAGTCACCGTTAAAATTGGCGATGAAATCAGAGAATATGCGGCTGATACTGTAATCTATGCGGTGGGACAGAAACCGCGCCGGGATGACGCACTGGCACTTAATTTTTCAGCTCCTGAATTTTATATGGTAGGGGATTGTATTGCGCCAAGGGATATTACCAGTGCCAATACGGAAGCATTTATGACAGTCAGAAATATTGGTAGAATTTAGTAAACTAAAAAGAAATGAAAAGCCGACAAAGAAAATTTGTCGGCTTTTCACCTTTTGTGCTTATAAATCGAGAGCAGCATTATAGCCGCCAGTTGTCGCAGTATATAAGGTACCTTTAGAAGATGTGCAATCGCCGATTAAAAAGACATTGTCGATTAGATTGGAGAATTTTGAGACTTCCAGCAGTTTTGGTTTAACACCCAGTGAAAGGACCAGTGTGTCATAAGATAGCGTTTTTTCTGAACCTTTTGATTCAACGATCAATTTTTGGTCCAATGCCTTAATGAGTTTATGATTAGATAGAATTAGGGCACCTTCTTTTTTAAGTAATTTCAGTAGTGCTGTCATCGGGATAGGGGAGGATTTAAGCATTTCTGTTTCACTAACCATTTCCACGATAGTTACTTTTTTTCCTTTGCGAAGAAGAGAAAGGGCTGTTTCGCATCCAGTCAAGCCGCCACCAGCAACAATTACTTCATTTCCTGTTTCCTCTAACCCACTTTCTACATCTCCAGCCCAGAGAATATTTGAGCCATCGAGTCCTGGAATAGGAGGGATATTTGATTCAGCACCGACGGCAACAATCAGAGCATCCGGATTTTCGGCAAGAACCTTTTCAGGAGTTGCTTCAGTAGCCATTTTAAGAGTAATATTAGGATGTCGGCTGGTCATCCGAACTGTCCATTCCAGATATTTTTTTAGATCAGCCTTAAAATCGGGAGTAGTGGCAAGTCGTAAAACACCACCCAACTGATCACTTTTTTCGAATACTACCACCTGATGACCGGAATCAGCTGCTCTACGGGCTGCTTCCAGGCCTGCAGGCCCACCGCCAACAATTACAACTTTTTTTTGCTGACAAAATGTATCAACTGTGTTCAGTTCCAGCTCCCGACCGGCTTTGGGGTTGACTGCACAGGCTATACGCAGCGGTTCAAAGCCGTGGGTACGATTTAAGCATAAAACACACCGGATACAGGGACGGATCGTTTCTTCCAGTCCACATCGGGCTTTATTCACACTGTCAGGATCGGCAATGACTGTTCGGATCATAGCACAAATATCGGCTTCATCATTATTTATGATGTCAGCAGCCAGATCCATATCAATTGATCCTACTGTAGTCACAGGTATGGTAATTCCTTCTGCACCTTTGATACTTGCGGCAAAATGGGCATTATAACCGCGTTTAAGATAGGTAGGTTGAGTCGTAAAGGGGACCATCTCATCATCCAGCAAAAGACCGGCAGAGATATGAACAAGATCAATTTTATCCTGAATGATTTTTATAAATTCAATCGTGTCTTGTAGTTCGACACCACCAGGAATCAGTTCAGAGGCACTTAAACGAAATTCAATTGCTAACTTATTACCAACCCTGTCTCTAATTGAATCCAGTAATTCACAGGCAAATCTGGCTCGATTTTCAAGACTACCGCCATATTCATCTGTTCGATGATTAAAAAGTGGTGAAAAGAAATTACTAACCAATATACCATGACCACCGTGGATTAGGATCATATCCATTCCAGCCTTCAAAGCCCGTTCTGCAGCATCAGTAAACAGGTTAATCCAGCCTTTAATGTCAGCATGAGTCATTACATCTATAGGAGACATTCCTTCTTCAGGTAAATCGTGACCCATAGCAAAACCAGCCAGTTCGATTGATGCTTTTGCGCCATATCTGTGGACAGAATCTGCAAGGACAGCAAGACCGGGAATCACGCTGTTACTGCCAATATTTAAACAAAAACCACTAGTATGTTCAAAAGGTGGCGTAACCATGGAAATACCTACCGTCACAATGCCGGCTCCGCCTTTGGCTAGTTCTCGTGACCACTCTATTAGTTCTGGTGTGACCAGGCCTTCTGAATCGGCCAGACGGGGAGCCGCAGGCGAAGTTTCGATACGATTTTTAACGACCATATTACCAATTTGAATGGGTGAAAATAATTTTTCGAATTTTGGGTTCATTGATACCTCCAATTATGCTGGCTGCTATGAGCCTTTTTTTTAGTTTAACAAAGGCTATTAACGTTTACAATGGCAGTATATTAAAAACAAGGTATCAGTATTTGTTGAATATTACAAAATTATATTGAAAAAATTCAGGTGAAATCTAGCTGATTACAATGAAAAATATGAGTTATGAGGGACTAAAAGATTTCTGTCTTGTGAGGTTTAGAAAATACATATCATTTTGATTGAAAAATGAAAGAATGTTTAAAAACTATTTCTGAGCTGCTGTCCATTAAATGGAAGCAGCCAGTTCAGCATATTCAGATACAAATGCTTCAACATACTCTTTAATTTCGTCGCGAAGGGATCTCATTTGTTCCAGACGTTCATCGTGCGGTCCAGTAAAGATTTCTGGATCATGCAGATTCCAGTTGATATTTTTTAAGGTCAGTGGAAAGATGGGACACCGCTGTCCGTTTATTTCATCGCAAACTTTAACAACCATCGCGTATCGACGACCTTCATTGAAATAATCAAAAACAGAATGAGTCTGATTGTCTGATAAATCATATCCAATTTCCGACATTGCTTCTACCATTATCGGATTTAGGGGAGCAGGTTCAAGACCGGCACTCTCAGCAAGAAAATCTTTGCCACCGATTTGTTTTAAAAAGGCTTCTGCCATCTGACTTCTAGCTGAGTTATGAACACATACAAATAGTACTTTTAACATAGAACGTTCCTCGCATTTTCGTTTTTTTTAAAACTAGCACAAGATGTATTTAGAAAAAAGAGAAGTTGTGTTAAATCTAATATATCTTTTGAATGCTGAAATAAAACAAAATTGATTTTTATTAGAAATACAGGGTATGAAATGAATAATCTTGTTTTTTACTCTAGATAAAAGACCATTCACAGAAGTCAGGAGACGGCTATGAAAAAAGTAATAAAAGAAAGTCTTGAACTAAGAAAATTATCTGCAATGGATTTGACGCAGTTTAACGATATTTTAAGATATGCGTTTCAGGTTACAGACGAGCAATTGCAAAAGGTTGGATGGAAACAGAATGAAATTAAACGTTCGAAATTTCCTATTCTTGAGAAAGCAGATGTACTTGGCTGGTTTGAACAAGGTAAGCTGGCAGCACAAATCGCAGTTTATCCCCTTGAGGTTAATATAACTGGAAATATATATAAAATGGGATATATTACTGGAGTAGCTACTTATCCTGAATATATGGGTATGGGATTAATGTCTGCGTTGATGCAGGAGAGTCTAGAGAATATGTATAAAAGAAAGCAGCATATATCATTTCTTTATCCTTTTTCCCATCCCTTATATCGTCATAAAGGGTGGGAAGTCGTCTCCGATAAAATGACCTTTACTGTTTTGGATCATCAGCTGCCAAAAAATATTGAGGTGGCTGGGCGTATTAAAAGGGTATCCGAAAGCTCCGAAGACTTGATTGCCTTACATGATAAATTTGCCAGGCAAACCCATGGATGTCTTGTTCGAAATGAACTGGTATGGGAGGAGTACTGGCGTTGGGATGTTGAAGATGTGACCGTGGCGATTTATTACAGTACAGATGAACAAGCGCTTGGTTATCTGGTTTATTTAATCGAGAATGATGTGTTCCATGTTAAAGAAATGGTCTATTTAAATCAGGAAGCAAGAAAAGGTCTTTGGGGATATATTGCTGCGCATGAATCGATGATAAAGGAAGTGGTTGGCAGCAATTACTATAATCATACCGTCTCATTTTTATTTGGAGACAGCGATATGAAAGAAACGATTCGGCCATATATAATGGCAAGGATTGTTGATTTTCAGGGATTTATCAGTGAGTATCAATTTACTGAACCAGAAATTGATGAAAACATTACTTTTCAGATTAAGGATGAAGTACTTCAATGGAACAACAGATCCTTCACATTAAGATTTATCGGGGGGAGAGCGGATCTTATACTCGATCAGATATCAGAGAATGTTGTTGAGGTTGATATCGGAATTCTAACTTGTATGTTATTGGGATACAAACGGCCAACTTATCTCCTTCAGATAGAAAGGATTGTGGCCAATAAAAAAACAGTGTCTATCCTTGAACGTATTATTCCAAACGAGAAAGTATATTTTTCAGACTACATTTAAAAAAAGATTTTATTGACGTATTTTTTAAAATTTTAGAAGGCATTATGGAGGAATTATGATTTATGGATTGACAAGAAATCAGCAGATTGCAACATCAAATATGAATATCGAAAGTGGCAGGGAGGTGAGAGAAAAAATAAGTTTTAAGGACCAGTCGGTATTCAATGCGGTAGAACGAGATCCGGTTGCGATGATTGAGAGCCAGAATAACATCAGAATTCCGGAACTCATTCCCTTGCGACATAAAAAAATGGCTTCATCACCCTTCTCGTTTTTTCGGGGCACAGCTTTGTTGATGGCACATGACTTGTCAAAACAGGCTCAGACAGGCATTCATGCTATTATTTGTGGTGATGCACATATTGGGAATTTTGGCTTTTTTGCATCTCCTGAACGGCGGTTGATCTTTGATCTCAATGATTTTGATGAGGCTGCACCTGGTCCATGGGAATGGGATTTAAAACGTTTCCTGACAAGTATTATATTAGTTGGTCGAGAACAGGATATGAGTGAAAATAGAATCAGGGAAATATGTCTCGAAGCGGCCAAGCATTACCGAAATGGATTGTCATTGATGCTTTCAATGAGTTCCCTTGAACGATATTTTTTAATTGGTGATGAGGTGTTGTTTTTGGACAGCTTTTCTAAATCATCGCGAGCAGATTTTGAAAAGATAATCGATAAAGCCAAAACTAGAACTTCAGATCAGGTAATCAATAAAATGACTGAAACAGACCAGTTTGGACGTCGGATTTTCATTGAAAAACCACCGATAGTTGAACGGGTCAAAAACGATTTAATGGATAAAGTGGAAAGTTGTTATAAGGAGTATTTAAAAAATGTGCGTCCGGATATTGGGGTATTATTATCTCAGCATATTCCAACCGATATTGCCAGAAGAGTTGTGGGTGTTGGGAGTATTGGAACCAGATGCTATTTACTGGTTCTGACCTGTGAAGACGAAAGTCATCTGGTATTACAAATTAAGCAGGCTTCAGACTCAGCTGTTAGCTGCTATTGTCAGAAAAATTTCACGACTCCTGAAACGATGGAGCATGGCCTGGGAAATGGATATCGGGTGGTCAGTCATCAACAGATGCTTCAGGCGGTTTCTGATCCATTTTTAGGTTATTTTACCAGTAAAGATGGATTTGATTTTTATGTACGTCAATTTAGGGATATGAAAGGAACGGTAAAACTTGACGAACTGGATACGGACACATTTAAAGAATATGCCAGAAACTGCGCAATAGTTCTAGCTCGAGCCCATGCCCAAAGTCCATATGCAAATTGGATTAAAGGGTATATGGGAGAAAGTGACGAGTTTGATCATGCAATTTATGAGTGGAGTCGGGCTTATTCTAATCAAGTTCGAGAAGATTATAAGACTTATGTAAATACTCTAGGACTTGGAACGGAAAAATAATCAATTAAAATAATAAAAACCCTTAAAAGTGTCGCAGCTTTTAAAGGGTTTTTATTATGTTGATCCAAGAGACAAAAAAGTTCTTTTCAGTTCATTTTATTTTAAAGGAGTGGATTGGACTGAAAGAAATTGAAAAGAAAGTAAAAGATAAATATAATTGAATTATACAGGGTGATTGCTAGATTGTCAAGTATGAAACGTTATAAAAATAAATGAAAAGAAACATAAAGTGTTTTAACTTTTAGCATAGAGTTGCTTATTCAATAATAGTATAGGCAGAAATTTTTCCTCCTATGAATTTACAAACGATTACATTCTATTTACCTTGAAAAGCTTTAATGGTTTTGATAGAATACATCTATTGGTGTTTGAAAGGTTTCGAATTAGCAATGGCGCTAAAACTTCGAGGAGTTTTTGCGCCCTTTTTTTGCCAAAACTACGCAAATAGAGTTTTTGACGGAATTGCTCGTTTGCCGATCAGATATTTAGTATTCATTTTTAGGAGGTAGAAATGACAGAAGCAACTTATTTTTTTCTGTCGCTGGCAATTTTTATCGGTGTTTATGTTCTAATTATAATGGACAAATTGGATCGGACATTGGTCGCGCTGGCAGGCGGTATGTTGATGATTTTTTTGCAAATTATCAATCAAAAGGATGCGATTGGTGCGATTGATTTTGATACCCTGGCTTTGCTGATTGGAATGATGATGATTGTCATGGTAATGCGGCGAACTGGAATTTTTGAGTATCTGGCAATCAAAATGTTAAAAATTTCCAAGGCTGATCCGCAAAAACTGATTATTTTGCTTTCGCTGATTACAGGTATTTTATCCGGATTATTAGACAATGTTACAACGATCATGCTGATAATACCAGTGACATTAAGCGTCGCTAAAGATCTGCGTCTAGATCCGATTCCTTTTATTATTGCTGAGATTTTTTCATCTAATATTGGAGGAACTGCAACTTTGATAGGCGACCCTCCCAATATTATGATTGGTAGCGCAATGGATCTTTCTTTTAATGATTTCTTAATTAACAACGCTGTTATTGCTTTGCCGATTTTGATTGTCACTTCATTTTTGTTTTCATTATTATACAAACGTATTTTAGTAGCAGATGAAACAGTTAAGCAAAAACTCCTGGAAGTTGATGAATCGGATGCAATTCATGATCCTGTACTATTGAGAAAGAGTCTGGTAATTTTTGTTCTGGTCATATTAGGTTTTATTTTTAACGGATTTATACATGTAGAATCAGCAACGATTGCCTTGACTGGAGCTGTGGCTTTGATCTTTTTATCTGGTATTTCATCGGAAGAAATATTTATTGAAGTTGAGTGGAAAACAATCTTCTTTTTTATTGGACTGTTTATTCTAGTTGGAGGTATAGAAGCGACGGGTGTTATTGAAATGTTGGCTGAAGAGGTTCTTTATCTTACAGGTGGTGATATTTTCAGTACTTCAATATCAATTTTATGGGTATCTGCTCTCGCATCTGCATTTATTGATAATATTCCTTTTGTTGCAACGATGATACCGATGATCACGGATATGGGGATTTTATCGGGAATGGACGTATATCCACTGTGGTGGGCATTGTCAATTGGAGCTTGTTTGGGTGGAAATGGAACAGTTATTGGAGCAAGTGCAAATGTTGTTGCGATTGGGCTGGCAGAAGGACAGGGTTATAGAATATCATTTGGAAATTACTTTCGGGTTGCCTTTCCTTTTATGATTATGACAGTCTTTGTTGCAATGATTTATATCATACTGCGTTTTCTCATTTGATAAATAGCAGCTTCTTAATTTTGCGTTTGGAAGCTGCTTTTTTGTACTTCTTTTCGGTTTTATTCGTGAGAAGAAAAATAGTTTAGATTTCAATCTGGTTTTATTGTATTTTTTCATGGGCTTATTTTGTTGCTACATTATCTGATAGTTACTTTACATGTGCAGTAATGAATTGATTGATAATTATTTTGATAGCCAAATTAATACGGCGATAAGAATTTTGTGGCTACTGATTGGAAGGATTTTGTATTATTTCAGGAGAATAAGGAACGACCAGGTTTCTGCCGTTGTCTTTAGCATCTTTAAGCGCTTGATTCGCGTTTTTTAGTGAATCAAGGCAGTCCCCACCAGTATAAAGCGCAGTGCCTATTGAAATTGTGATAGGGCAGATACCATTGATTGAACGCTCAACAGCATTGCGGATTCGTTCAGCAACCTGAACAACCTGGTCAGCAGGACAATCAAACAGAATGGCTGCAAATTCCTCCCCACCCCAACGGATAACCAAATCTGATCCACGCAGACTATTACGAATGCAGTCAGCGACAAATTGGAGAATTCGATCACCATTATCATGTCCGTAATTATCATTAACACTTTTAAAATTGTCGATATCCATGACCAAAACGCCTATTTCATCACTCATAAAAGAGATATCATGAGACTTGCCCATTAGTTGATCGAGTTTTCGACGATTAAAAACCTTAGTTAAGGGATCATGTATGAGTGCAAATGCCAATTTTCGTTCTGTTATATAATGGCGATAATAAAATTGAGCAAAGATAATAGTCAGTCCAGATAGCACTACAATTGTCAATACAAAAAGTAAGAGTGTACTGGCTGATGTTTCAAGGTTGAGAAGATAATCTGATAGAAAAAAGTCGCCTACTAACATGAGGTTGGCAAAAACGGCGTAAAATACCGGAGTGGAAAAGGAAGCCAACAATAAAACGAATCCGGTAATCAGAAAGACTTCATTTAAAATAGAATGTTGAAATTGAACATATGAAATTAATATATTTCCAAGAATAAGAGTATGGATGGTCGCAAAAGATAAGACAGACATAATTTTAAAATTTCGGGTTTTATAATAAGTTACAAACACCACTGATAAAGGGATAACAAAAAGAAACCGAAGCAGAAAATTGAGCGATAAAAACGTTCCTGAAAGCTTCCAGTCAGAGAACACCATCAGGAAATATAACAATGATGCTAGTGTTAATACGCCTAAATTTAAGTGTCGATAATAATTGTATTTTGCCTGATAGAAATCATTTCTGGCATTTTCAGGAAGGTTAAAAAAAACATTCATCCATAATTCTCCTCTTTTCATGAAATAAAGAATGATTTTATATTTTATTACAATATATCATAACATAAACTCACACTGATTTCTATTAGACTTCAAACGAAAAAGGCCACGAAGAATGCTTCTAAACAGATTTCTTCGTGGCTCACTTTTGTTAGGCCAAAATAGATTTATATTAGGGTTTCAATATCATTAAGCAGGTCCGTCCGATTATTAGGAAGTAGTATTTCAATCCAGCCAGCAGCACCTGGAGCAATCTCATAAGGATTAAAATAAATAACTAGTCCACTTTATCGAGAGTGAATTAATAATCGACCTTTTTATTTGGAGCCTCTGTCATACTAACAATTGCCTGCTGTTTTTTCTGGATTCCGCTATTGTTGTCAACTTTTGAGCTGGTTTCCCAAAACCCCAAAGCAGTTGTAGCAAAGATCCCACCAAAAATAATCAGGAATACAATAAATGATAGAATGGCAGGTTTTATTTTCACAACATTATTTTTTGCAGCAATTTGCAGATCAAGGGTATCAGTTTTAGGGCAGTTGGCGCTAGAAGTGCATTTCATACAACTGATGCAATTGAGATTAGAGACAATTTCATTCTGACAAACATTTATTTGCATAGGACAAATTCTAGTACATTTTTTGCAATCGATACATGTATCGGTATTTCTTTTCAATTTAAAAATTCTGATCTTATTAAAAAGTCCTAAAATGGCGCCATAAGGGCAGGCATATTTGCACCAGGGCCGTTCAACAAAAAGCGATAAAATAATGATCGTTAAAAGCAGTATCAGTGCCTGAGTGGCAACAGTGCCAGTCCAGAATTTGAAAAGAGCATGATAAGGGTCTAGGTTAATAAAGAGAAGAGTTCCCGATTGGGCGGTTATGTATAATACCCAGGCTAGGACGAAATAGCGGAAGAATCGCAGAATATTATGAATATTCTGGGGTATAAATTTATTATACTTTTTTTTGAACAGTTTTTTTCCAAGTAGTCCTATCAACTCCTGAAATGAACCCAGCGGGCAGACCCAACCACAAAAAACAGGTCCGAAAAAAAGTGCCAATAAAAAAATAAGGCCCATTAGAATCAATGAAGAGCCAGCAACCTTTTCGATAAGCATTCCAGAAATTATAAAAGAATAAAGTGTTTCTACGCCACCAAATGGACAAAGAGCATGAAGCGATGCTGTTGCTAGAATTGGGATACCCAAACCAATTTGCGATAGTGTTTTATTGACAGAGATTAATGCAATCAGAATAAAGAAGAAGATTTGAGTTATTAATCTGTAATTAAAGTTCTTTTTCATAAATACCTCCAATTAATATTTCATTTGTATTATAGAATTATGACGTGACAATTTAGTGTCAAAAAATTAAATTGATTAAATAGAGTGCAAAAAGTTGAAGTGTATTATATAATTGTGCATATATTTAATTTTTTATAATGAAATTAGTAATATGTTATATATTAAGCATTTAGAGAGTTGGGATGAGGTTATGAATAATCACAGAATCAGCGATTTTTTCAAACTAAAAATATTAAAAAAATTTGAGGATGACGAAACGATCATCACCCTCAAGATTTTAAAAAACAGGATTTATGCAATCTTGTCATTGCTGATAGTTATTTTTAGCGGACCAGTTCTTTTTTATGGAGCTTATCTTTTTTATCAGAATGGTCAACATTTATTTGCGTTTTTGGAGATTTTAGTTTATCTGGTTATTAGTTTGTCCGTTTTTTTACCTGCTATCAGAGTTTCTGTAAAAAAAATAATTCTGGTAATGTGCACATATTTTTTTAGTCTTATTCTGCTTTTTAACACCGGTCCAATGGGGGCTGGCATGATTAGTATTATTATGGCTTTTGTTTTATCTACAACACTACTTGATAAAAGACAGAACATTATATTTTTTATAGTCAATTTTCTGATTTCTGTAATTATAACAGTTTTTTTATATACAGGTTTGTTAGACGATTTTGCTATTGCCTACTATGACAGTTACTGGTTGATCAATATACTGACATTACAACTAGTTTTGTTGGGCCTTACAATTTTTCATCATATGATTTATGAAGGGTTGGAAAAACAGACAAAAGAAATTATCAAGTCAAAAGAAGAATTGGCAGCAAGCGAAGAAAATTTTCGGGTTCTGGCTGATACGACAGTGGACGTTATCTGGGTGTATAATATTGATTTAGAACGTTTTGTCTATATTAGTCCGTCAATTACAACGTTTAGGGGTATAAGTGTTGAAGAAGCGTTGGAAGAAACACTTGAAGAAACCATTCTTCCGGAGTTTAGAGAACCAATTCGAGAAGAAATTGCTAAAACGCTAAAGGAGTTTAAACAAAATCCAACCGATCCAAAATGCTATATCAACGAGGTTCAGCAGCCTAATAAAGATGGTGGTACGATCTGGATTGAAACAGCTTCAAGATACCGCTACAATAAAAAGGGAGAAATTGAAATTGTTAGTTCCAGTCGAAATATTATGGAGCGTAAACAAAAGGAAGCTGAAATTGAGTATCTGGATGTTCATGACCCGTTAACCGATTTGTATAATCGAAAAATTTTGATGAAACGGATGTTGAATGAAGAACCATTTTCGTCAGTAATTAGTATAAATATTGATAACTTTCGAGTAATAAACGAAGAATTGGGACATAAAGAAGGGGATCGGATTTTAAGGGATATAGCCATTAAAATTGAAACTGCGGTTAATAATCGCGGCACTGTTTATCGTGCTGGTGGCGATGAGTTTGTTGCAGTTATTAAACTGACTGATGAAAAAGGCGTTTTTAAAGTAGCTGAAGAAATTAATAAAGCTATTTCCACGCAATTTATGTCAGGAAAAAGGCTCTTGTTTTTGACTGCTTCACTGGGAATCAGCCTGGGTAAGAAAAATGCGGTTTTATCTGAGACAGTTAGAGAAGCAGATGCAGCGTTATATGTCGCTAAAAAAGAAAAAAATAGAATTCTTTTATACCAACCTTCGATGGAGAAAAGGAGAAGCTGGGAAGCAATTATTGAAAAGGAGCTAAAAACAGCCCTTGAAAATAATGAGTTTGAAATCGTCTATCAGCCAATTTATGATTTGAAGGAAGATAAATTTAATCATGCTGAAGCTTTGCTGCGTTGGAATCATCCTGAGTATGGCCTGATTTCTCCAGTTGATTTCATTCCAGTTGCTGAAAAAATACGTCTTATTATCCCGATTACAAACTGGATCATTAAAAAAGTATGCTTTCAAAGTAAAATCTGGCAAAATGTCGGACTTCATGATATGGTAATTGGGATTAATATCTCATTGTTATCGTTTGAGAATCGCGGAACAGAATTGATGGATGCAGTTGAAAATGGAATTCAGGAAGCAGATATTAAACCGACTTCGATAAAATTGGAGATTACTGAGAGCTGTCTGATTAGAGATACAAAAGAGTTAATCAAAACTTTTAACCAGATCAAGAAAATTGGCGTTCAGCTGGCGTTAGATGATTTTGGAACCGGCTATTCTTCCTTTGGCAGTTTGAAGGATTTTCCTTTTGATATGATCAAACTGGATCGCTCTTTGATTAGTAATATTGAACAGGATAAACGAGAGGAGCAAATTGCCAGAGCATTGATTACCATTATTCATAGTTTGAATATTCTGGTGGTAGCAGAAGGCATTGAAACGCGTCAGCAGTTTGAGATCTTAAAGAATATGAATTGTGATTATATTCAGGGCTTCTATTTTAGCCAACCATTGATGCCGGATGATTTGAATTCATACTGCAAAAAAAAATAATTGAAGCGAAGACGAATGCAAATTGAATTTAGCTATGGATGTTTCGCATCAAGAGTTTTAATAATATATTTTAGGAGGATTGAAAATGAAAAAGAGAATTTTGGGATTACTCGTTTTGATAAGTTGTTTGCTTTCTTTGAGTGGTTGTGGTGTAACCCAGACCAGTTCATCTGAAAACAGTCAATATGAGGGAACCATTGAAACCGCTAGGACTGAAATATGGCGTTCAATTACTTCAGGAAATGTTTCAAGTGCTTCGGTTGCTATCATGAAGGATAGCGAGATTGTTTATCAGGAAAGTTTTGGGATGGCAAATCGATTAACATCTCAACAGGTGGATTCAGAAACCCAATATAATATCGGTTCTGTGAGTAAAGTGTTTACAACTGTTGCTGTCCTTCAACTCGTTGAAGAGGGTTTAGTAAATTTGGATGAACCGGTAACCACTTATATTAATGATTTTACCATGTTAGATGACCGATATCAGCAAATTACTGTGCGAATGCTTATGAATCATGCTTCGGGGCTTCCTGGAACATTCCTGTATAATGGATTTGCCAGTGCAGATGATCCTGACTTTTTGACGAAATTTATGAACTATCTAAAACAAAGTACTTTAAAAAGTGATCCTGGCAGTGTGTCAGTTTATTGCAATGACGGATTTATGTTAGCTGAGGTTTTAATTGAACGTGTTTCCGGTCAGCCTTATGCCGATTATCTGCAGGCGCATGTTTTTGATGTAGCTGATATGGGCAAAACCAGTTGTTCATTCATGCCAGATAATGATAATATTGCCTTGAATTATAGTGAAGACGGTTTAGCAAATCCGGTAGAAATCGTCAATTTAATGGGGACAGGGGGACTGACCTCAACAGCATCAGATTTATGCAGGTTTGGTCAGGCACTTTTAAATAATACATTAATTAGCGAAGAATCATTTTTAATGATGTCGGAAGCGCAATATGGAAGTGCGACTGTACCACAGGGCATCCCGATAACTGATTACGGTTTAGGGTGGGATATGGTCGAAGTTGCTGATTTTGTCAATCAGGGTTTAACAGTTCATAGTAAAAATGGCTCAACTTTTCAATATTCGTCTCAGTTTTATCTGATTCCAGAACAAAATCTAGTAATAGCTTTAACATATTCAGGAAATAAAGATGTCACACCGGTAACCAATTCGATAACAGAAGCATTTTTAAGAGATACAAATGTGATTTCGACGGACACAGAACTAACGAATGTTGGAACAGGTTTAAGCGTCATTCCGGCTGATGTACTCCAAAACACTGGAATATATGGTGGTAATGGAATCATCTGGAGAGTCAGATTTGATCTGACAAACAATCAGTTGATTATCGATGAATACCTGGAAGGCGACTTTGTTGAGACCCAGGCGATGAGTTATTATGATGATGGATATTTTCATAACGATGCCGGGATGAGATATAGCTTTTACGATGGGCCTGATCAAACTTTGATTGTTATGACATTACCTGATGTTGAAAGACATTTGGTTGTTGCTGAAACACTATCAAGTGGGTCAATATCAGATGTTGGTAATTTTTCAGACTCCTGGTGGATACCCGCGAATTTAAGTGCGACTGATTTAAATGCTGAAGCAACTTATACAGATTCATTTGATCAAATCCCTGGTTTGATAGTGGTGGACGGGGGAACTATTTATGCTCTTAGAGATAATATGAACAGTCAGATGATTCTTGAATATGCCAGAGATCTGACGGATCTTAGTATCAGCCTGAAGAATGGGGCAGCTATGCTTTCTGCCTATGGATATCAGTATATAAATGCAGCTGCTATTGATGTACTGGCAAATTCAGAAGATATAACAATAGCTGATGATGATACTAGCATGAGCAGACGAATAAATAATAACTGTGTTCTTCAGATAACAATGCCAGAAAGCGGGCGTGTGGTTATTTATTCTCCTGATTATTCAATTGATTACGATAGTTTATATGAGACACAGGAATCAGTTGATGTAGAGGCCGGTTCGATACTACTACTTACCGGCAAAGCAAATGATGAATTTAACGTAAAAGTAATAAATTAATCGGTAAAAATTTTAACAATGAATGGTATCTTTGCTTGGTTATAATTGATTCGTATAAAATTTACAGTTAAAAGCAATTGATTAAAGGTGGTTAATTGAGATGAGTGACTCGCTAAATAAAACAATGATGAATCAATTACCTGTTGGCTACGCCTATCATAAAATTCTGCTTGATAATAATGGTTCGCCAATTGATTATGAATTTCTCGAAATAAATAGGGCCTTTGAAGAGTTTACCGGTCTTTGTGCAAAGGAAATTATTGGTCGTAAGGCGACAGAGGTAATTGACGGGATTGAAAAAGATGATTTTGACTGGATCAGAGAATATGGAAAAATTGCTCTCGAAGGCGGGGCCTACGAAATTGAACAATATTCAAGTGCTTTTGATAAATGGTACCAAATTCATGTTATTTCAGACGAAAGATTATATTTTGCAACATATTTTACAGATATTACACTTTTACGTGAGCAACTCAATGATTATAGAGTGCTGCTGAATTCGTTAAATGATGCAGTCTTTGAATTAAATGATCAATTGGTTTTCGAAAAGGTTCTTGCCCCTGACGAAACAATTCTACTTTATCCTAAAGAAATAATCATTGGTAAATCTGTTAGTGACTTATTTACAGGCGAAATTCTTGACTCATTCCTTAGTGTTCTTAAGAAAGCGAAAAAAACGAGGAAATTACAGAATATCGAGTACCCTCTGATGATTCATGGTAAGGATGCCTGGTTTAGAATGAACATTCGCTTTCTAAAGTTTAATCAACAGGAAAAATTTGTGATTAGTTTGGTGGATATAACAGAGAACATAAAAACAGTTCATGCGCTTACAGAAAAAACTAATGAATTGGAACGATTTTTCTCAGTTAACTTGGATTTACTTTGCATAGCTAACACGAAGGGAGAATTTATAAAAGTTAATAAATCATGGGAAGATATCCTCGGGTATTCAAGTCCAGAGCTGGAAGGCAGGTCTTATTATGATTTTGTTCATCCGGATGATCTTGAGGAGACGATTGAAGTGACCAAGCAGCTTGAAAATCTTAATGAGGTTGATAATTTCGTGAACCGTTACAGGGTGAAAGATGGATCGTACAAATATATAGAATGGAAAAGTCGTGCATTCGGAGAGGTGATTTACGCAGCAGCACGAGACGTAACGGAAAAAATAGAAATGGAAGAGCAATTATTTCTGGAAAAGGAAAGGTATTATTCAACGCTTTTATCAATCGCGGATGGTGTGATTGCGGTTAACAATAAGCAGGAAATTACCTTGATGAATAAGGTAGCAGAGGAGCTGTCTGGATGGAAACAGTGCGAGGTAATTAATAAACCCTTTTCTGAAGTGATGCATCTTATTAATGAAAAAAACAGACAAATAACCGTAAATCCGATAAAAAAAGCATTAATCTCTGGAGAGATTTCAAAAGTAAATAATCACACCATTCTAATTAAAAAAGATCAGACCGAAATTTCGATCGAAAATAGTGCGGCACCAATTCATGACCTTAATAAAAACATTCGAGGAGCGGTCCTTGTTTTTCACGATGTTACCCAAAAAAGAAAAATACAGAATGAGATACTATATCTAAGTTATCATGATTTTTTAACAGGTCTACATAATCGCAGATATTTTGAAGAAGCAATTATTCAGCTTAATAAATCAGAAAATCTGCCAATTTCAGTAATTATGCTCGATGTTAACGGACTAAAATTAACAAATGATGCATTTGGCCATAAAAAAGGAGATTTATTGCTTCAAAAAGTGGCTGAAATCATCAGAAAAAGTTCTCGAGAGACAGATCTTATTGCGAGAATTGGCGGTGATGAATTCGTCATGATTTTGCCTAACACTGATGAATTCGAAGCATCAATAATCAGCAAACGCCTAAAAAAATCTTCTAAACAGGAAACTGTAGATTCTGTGATAATTTCTATGGGGATTGGTTTTGCATGCAAAACGACGATGAATGAAAGCATGGAAGAAATCATTAAAACGGCTGAAAATCAGATGTACAAAAATAAGGTTAAGTCGAGCCGGTTAATGAGAAATCAGACAATAAATCTGATCCAGGAAACCTTAAACAATAAAAGTGATCGAGAACGGATTCATTCCCAGCGAGTATCCCGAATTGTCCAATATATTGGACTCGCAATGGATTTACCAGAAGAGGATGTCAAAACACTTGAAACACTGGGGTTCCTCCACGATCTGGGGAAAATAATTGTTCCGGAAGAAGTTTTAAATAAAAATGAGTTAATGACGAATGATGAATTTAAGCTGATGAAAACTCACACTGAGACTGGTTATCAGATTTTGAAGTCTGTTGAGGAGTATGTTGGTCTGGCTGAGGTTGTATTATATCATCATGAATGGTGGAATGGCTGCGGTTATCCTCAAAATTTAAAGGGTAAGGAAATCCCGTTATTTTCAAGAATTATTCATGTAGCAGATGCTTTTGAGGCGATGTCTGCCGGTCGGCCATATAAAAATGCACTGAATAAAGAAGAGATTATTGCTGAATTAAAAGCGTTTT
Source organism: Eubacteriaceae bacterium ES3 (assembly GCA_030586155.1). NCBI lineage: Bacteria > Bacillati > Bacillota > Clostridia > Eubacteriales > Eubacteriaceae > Eubacteriaceae bacterium ES3. Next base: position 1,217,353 of record CP130741.1, read on the forward strand.
CCGGCATTCAATTTGATCCGGAAATAATCGATGTAATGGTGGGAAAAGTATTGATGGAATCATATGATGAATTAAATAAAGAAAAGGAAATAAAATGAGAATTATTTGTTTTGGGGACAGCCTCACATTTGGACATGGATTGTCTTTTGATGAAAAATGGCATGTAATAGTCGAAAAGAAAACTGGTATTCAAATGATTAATCGTGGTGTTAGTGGTAATACTACAACTGAAATGTTGGCACGCTTTAACCGTCAAGTTCTCCTGATGCAACCGGAAGAAGTAATTATCATGGGCGGATATAATGATGTTTTTTTTGAAAATACATATGAAAAAGTTAAGGATAACCTGAAGACTATGATTTATAAAGCTCAAAAAAAAGGTATTATAGTTATCGTAGCTGTTCCTCCGCCAATAAAATTACCGATTAGATTTTTTGAAAACGAGCCTAAATTAAAGTTCAATTCCGATTTGATTGATGAATATTTGGATTGGTTACGAAAGTATTTAGAAGAAGAAAAACTTCCTTGTATTGATTTCGGATATGAAATTGACTGGATTAATGATGATTTATATCTGGATGGTATTCATCCCAATGCAAAAGGAAGCAATTTGATGGCAGAAGCATTGATTAAATTTTTAAGTCGAGATAAATTATTAAACTTGTGAGGTGGGACTTCGCAAGTTTTTTGGCTTTTGAATTATTTTAATTGATTTAAGATCTCGATTTCATTGCTGTTACAGCAGTCAGATTTGAAAATTATTTGTTTTAAAAAATGAAAAGATGTGGTTCGGACGATTCTGGAGGTGTTAAAAGATGGAAGAGTCATTATTGCTGCTATTGTTGTTGCAACTAATATTTATTTTATTAAACGCTGTTTTTGCCGGGGCTGAGATTGCGATAATTACGTTTAATGACAAAAAATTAAAAAAATTAGCACTTGGAGGAGATAAAAGAGCGATAAGATTATTATCATTAATAGAAGAGCCAGCCGGTTTTTTGGCAACAATACAAGTTGGTATTACATTGGTAAATTTGTTAAGCAGTGCGGTTGCTACCGATAATTTTTCATATCGGCTGCAGGAATGGTTTATCAGTATAGGCCTAAACATATCGGACACTGTTTTAAATGCTTTATCAATGATAATTATAACAATCATTCTAACATACTTCACAGTACTGTTGGGGGAATTGGTCCCTAAAAGGTTGGCAATGAAAAAGGCAGAGTCAATAGCATTAGCAATGTCAGGAGTAATATCAGTAATTTCAAAGATTTTTAAACCAGTTGTCTGGTTGTTTACAGTATCTACTGATGGTCTGCTAAAACTTTTTAGAGTTAATATCAATCAGGAAGAAGAGGAAAACGTAGAAGAAGAAATCCGAATGATTCTCGATGCGGGCAAACAAAAGGGTATTGTTGAACCCGATGAAGAAAGAATGATTCAGAGGGTATTTGAATTTGACGATATTCGTATTGATGAGATTATGACCCATCGGACGCAGGTTTGTATCCTTTGGATGGATGAATCAGAAGAAAAGTGGCAGGAAAAAATTATGAATTCGAGGCATACGAATTTTCCGATTTGTCGAGAATCTCATGATCAGGTTGAAGGGGTTCTTTTTACCAAGGACTATTTTAGAATAAAAAAACGAACTAGAGAGAATGTCTTAAAAGATGCCGTGAGAACTGCGAGATTTGTACCAGAGTCGACCCATGCAGATGTTGTTTTTAGAAATATGCAAAAAAGCAGGAATCACTTTGCGATTGTTGTTGATGAATATGGTGGAATGAGTGGAGTGATCACAATGAATGATTTGTTGGAACAGCTGGTCGGAAGTCTTGATGATCGTCGTGTTTTTTCGGAAGAATTACCGATGATTGAACAGATTGATGAAAATACCTGGCGTATTCATGGCGCATGTGATTTGGAGGAAGTAGTTAATCAATTAGGAACAGCTTTCTTCGATGAGCATTTTAATACATTCGGTGGGTGGGTTTTTGACAGATTGGAGATTATTCCTGAGGACGGAAGTACGCCTGAATTTAGCTATAAAGGATATAAGATTATGGTTGCTAAAATAAAAGATCATCGGCTTATTAGTGCAGTTGTTAGTCGTTTAACCAGCGATAAAATAAATAAAAAAGAAAAGCTTTAATATCAATATGTGAGTAAGCTTGAATATAATGACAAGCTCAAAGAATATAAGAATCAGGCTCTAGTGAATCAATTATTACTGTCAAGTTTCATAAAAAGCTTCCGAGAAATCGGAAGTTTTTTATGCTTTCAAAAGAGTTGACGACAAGCTGCTAATAATATGGCATAATATAATCAGAATGGTTTCAAAATTTTGATAACAATATTTACATGAGTTTTTAAGCTATGAAGCCTATCAGAGAAACATGATGAGAGGAGCAAATCATTTTGAATGACAAAAGTGGATTGGAATTATCTACACAAAGTCTTATTGATGCAGCTATAAAACGTAATCTCACTGTTGAGGTTTTAGATCGCGCAGATAATTTTATTAGAATAAAGAAGAATGAAAAAGTTGAATATATTAAGCAGGCAACCAAAACTGCTTTGGACCCATACATTGTACCCTTAATAATGGAAAACAAGGAAATTACCAAACTGATATTGAAGGAAAAAAATATCAATGTTCCTGCAGGAGTTAGCGTTAATTCCTTGGAAGAGGGGCTAAAATTATTTCCTGACTGGGAAAATAAAGCTCTGGTGATCAAGCCTAAGAATACTAATTTTGGAATTGGCATAACTATTATTAAAGAATTGAAAGCACGGGATGATTTTCAAGAAGCCCTGCAATTTGCCTTTTCCTATGACAAAACCGTTCTGATTGAAACCTTTATTCCGGGAAAAGAATATCGTTTTCTTGTCATCGGTGATGAAGTTGCAGGGATTTTGCATCGGGTACCAGCTAATGTAAAAGGTGATGGAGTTAGAACGATTAGTGAGCTTGTTATTGAAAAAAACAAAGATCCTTTGAGGGGAAAAGGGTATGTCACCCCTCTTGAAAAAATTAATATTGGGGAAACTGAGATCGGATTTTTAAAGGCTGATAACAAAACGATCGAGACAATACCTGCTCAGGAAGAAATTGTTTATCTGCGGGAGAACTCCAATATTAGCACCGGAGGTGACAGCATTGATTATACAGAAATAATTGGGGATGATTATAAAAATATTGCTATTGCTTCAGCTCAGGCAGTCGGTGCAAAAATTTGCGGTGTTGATATGATGATTAATGATATTACAGAAAATGCGACTAAAAGCAATTACAGCATTATTGAGCTGAATTTCAACCCTGCATTACATATTCATAATTATCCCTTTAAGGGTAAAAACAGGCATGTTGAAGAAAAAATTCTTGATCTTCTAGGTTTTTAAAGAATATTTGAAAGGCTATTGCAGTAGCGACGAAGAAATTGGTTGTTAGTTGTAAAGTAAAACCCATGTCTAATTTGGGCGACCTTTTGATACCTGGAATTCTGTTTAAAATCGACGATATTGTCTGTTTGAAATAAAAAGTTTATCATTGAGGAGGAACAAATGCTACATTCAAGACCAGATGAAAAAGAGTTTGACAAGGATTGTTACCATGCATCCGTATTCAGTGAAGAAGTTCTAAGCTTTCCCAAATATCATTTAAATGATGAATCGGTTGACCCGGAGCTGGCCTATCGAATTATTAAAAATGATTTAATGGATGAAGGCAACGCAAGACAGAATCTGGCAACTTTTTGCCAGACTGATATGGAACCGTGGGCAACTCGCCTGATGTCAGAAACTCTGGAGAAAAATGCTATCGATAAGTCTGAGTATCCGCAGACGGCTGACTTGGAAAAAAGGTGTGTAAACATATTAGCTGATTTATGGAATGCCCCCAAGAAAAGCTCCTTCATTGGGACATCAACAGTTGGTTCATCAGAAGCATGTATGCTTGGTGGAATGGCGATGAAATTTCGTTGGCGAAAAGAAGCTGAAAAAAATGGACTCGATATTTACAGAAAAAAACCAAACCTGATAATCTCTTCAGGCTTTCAGGTATGCTGGGAAAAGTTCTGTGTCTACTGGGACATTGAATTAAGGACTGTGCCTGTTGAGGAAAAACATTTGTCTCTGAATCTTGATACGGTGATGGATTATGTGGATGATTATACTATTGGAATTGTGGCGATCATGGGGATTACCTATACCGGAAAATACGATGATGTGAAGCGCCTTAATGAGCTGGTGGAAGAATATAATCAGACAGCCAGTTATAAAGTGCCTATCCATGTGGATGGAGCGTCGGGCGGGATGTTTACGCCATTTGCTTTTCCAGACCTGGAATGGGATTTTAGATTGTCAAATGTCATCTCCATTAATACTTCAGGCCACAAATATGGACTGGTTTACCCGGGAATCGGCTGGATCATCTGGAAGGATCGGGAGTATGTTCCGGAAGAACTGATTTTTGATGTTTCTTATCTTGGCGGGGACATTCCCACAATGGCGATTAATTTTTCCCGGTCGGCCAGTCAGATTATTGGGCAATATTTTAATTTCCTTTCTCTTGGCTTTTCCGGTTACCAGCACATTCAAATGCGAACGCGTAATGTTGCCATGTATATTGCTTCCGAAATTGAGAAAACCGGGTTGTTTGAGATTATCAACGACGGAGACAATATTCCAATCGTTTGCTGGAAAATGAAAGTTGAGAAGCAATGGAACCTTTATGATTTGGCCGATCGTTTACGGATGAATGGCTGGCAGGTGCCGGCCTATCCGCTGCCGGAAAATATGGAAGAGACTCTGATTCAGCGAGTAGTGGTGCGTCAGGATCTAAACCGGCAGTTGGCATCACTATTTATTGAAGATTTTAATCGTGCCATTGATGATTTGAATCATGCCCGAATTCTTTTCAGTTCACCTGAAGATGATGGAAAAACATATGGATTTACCCACTAAATTTAAAAGTCGCAGATCTCTGCGACTTTTTCTTAACTATATGTGGCGTAGTATTCTTGTTGAGCATTTGAAGCTTTTTGCTGACCTCTTCCGCAACGGGGATTAATCAGAGAACAGTTTTTGCCGCAACCACCACAACGCAGTTGGGAAAGGTATTCGTTTAAGGTTGGGACAACGGGATCCGGTTCAGTGACAACTGTCTGACTGTCAGATGCGGTTTCATCAGGAACTATAATTTCGTCTTCCTGAACAGGAGCTGCCGATGCTATGGATTCTTCAGAAACACTTGACTCCTCGGTGACCGATTGAACAGGGGCAGCAGCTTCTGTTGTCGCAGTTTCAGTAGTTTCTGTAACTGCCTCCGTCGTTTCGGTAGTTTCTACCACTTCAGCCGGAGTTGTCTCAACAACTACTGAAGGCGTGGTAATTTCAGTATCGACATCATCTACAGTTTCACCGACTAAAACAATATCAGGGGATTCAACCTGTGCCGCTAGAACACTCTGATAAGAGCGATAAGTTGTTGAAATAATTCCATATACAATCAGAATCGATGCGATCGCTGCGCCAAACTGCTTAAATATTTTTAATTTCATAATTCCTCCGAAATTTAAAGATTTGAAAGTGCATTAAAGCTTAAAACGGTAATTAGTATATAAGAAGCAAGTTGAAACCACCTTATATATTGTGGGATTTCTTTTTTCATCCGACCGGATAGGACTCCGGAAATTAATACCATTAAAAGAACCGGTGTTAAAGTGCTGGCCAGAGTAAAAACAAAACCAACCAGTATTGCTGATGAAACAGATAGGGTGGCACAAAGACCAATCATCAGAATCAGTGGACTGCAGGGGGTGGCACCATAGGTAAAGCCAGCCATAAATAGCGGAACGATCCCTTTAGCGTCTATCTTTTTTTCACCGGAACAGGAACTGCAGTTTTTGTTGGGATTTTTGGCATCAATGATCCATTTGCCGATTAAAATAATGCCCAAGCCAATCATCGAAATCTGCATTACAAGTTGCAAGTTAATATTTCCTAGATAACCGGAATCATCAATAAACTGATTGCCTAAAGCGGCGGCAACAGCACAGATCAATATCACGGAAGTAATTTTTCCAGATACAAAACTTATAAATGAGAGAATTGATTTTTTCATCCCACCGGAATGAGAAATAATATAGGTGGAAAGAAAAATACTCACTGTGGGACTGCAGCAGGTGCCGCAGCTCAAGCCAACAGATACTGCTGTAGTTAAAATGGGAAGAAGGAGTTCCATATCAGCCCCTTTCGCTGGCAATTAAAGCGGCTCCGATAGCCCCGTTAAATTGCGGGTGTCTAGCCACATAGACGTCGCGCATCATTTCTTCTTCAAAAGCCTTATGGACTCCGATGTTTAGGGCGCCACCGCCAGTCATAAGGATATCGCCGCCTTTTTCAGACTTTTTCATCATCTTGATGATTCGTTTGGCCATCGATAGATGCATTCCAGCCAGAATATCCCGGCGATCATATTTTCGGGCAACCAGGGAGATGACCTCAGACTGGGCAAAGACCACACAAGTGCTGTTAATATCGCAAGGGGTTTTACTTTCCAGTGATAGTGGACCAACCTGGTCAATGGTTGTTTCCAGAATCTGGGCGATTACTTCCATAAATTTACCGGTTCCAGCAGCACATTTGTCGTTCATGGTAAAATTCTTAACGGCATAATTAGGGTCAAGATAAATAATCTTTGAGTCCTGGCCACCAATATCAATAATCATCCCCGGTTTGTATTCTTTGGGAGCTGTCACACGAACACCATAGGCGTGGGCAGTAATTTCAGAAATATCGTCATCAGCTACATCAAAAACTTTGCGGCTGTAGCCGGTGGCCATAATGTATTTGATATCTGCACGACCAATCCCCCGTCGTTGACACATTTTTCCAATCAGTTCAATCGCTGATGTGTTATTGTCTATTCCAGTGTTGGTAACCATGGCATCAACAACCTGATTGCCATGTAAAAGTGCAGCTTTCGTATAAGTGGACCCGCCGTCAAGGCCGGCATAGTAATTTTTCATTGTTAGCTCCTTATTTTTTCTGTAAATCTTTCAGTTTAATGAGTTCGATAAAAGCTTCAATACGAATTCTCAGCTGTTCAATATCTTCTTCATTGTAGTCACTTTCGACCCTGATTATGGGGATATTCATTTTACCCAGTTCCTCTTCAAGGGTCTGATATTCAAAATCATAAACCAGGCATCCGCGCAATACATGATAGACAACCCCTTCGACCTGATGGTCTTTGATCATCTGTTTAATCCTGTAAATTCGCTGATTGTTGTCGACAAAAGTTGGACAGGTACAGGGACGGGTATAGCGGTTGGCCAGGGCCCTCATCATTCCATCAAAGCTCTGGTCTACAACTACCGACGGATCATACATGGCACGTTCTCCCATACAGGTTTCATCGGCCACTAAACTACCGCCCATTTCTTCAATTAGCAGGGGAATTTTAATATTGGGAAAGATGATAGGAGACCCGGTTACCATTAGTCGAGGCTCTTTTTTCTGACTCACAAATGCTTTGGCTTTTTTTCGTTTTGCCAGTTCCTGATTAAGCAGATACAGTTTTTCACTCCATTCATCAATAGGCATATAGGAAGATGCATTCATAATAGCCATAGCATGGGTCCCCTTTATTAAAGCGGGGACATTTTTTTTGTATTCGTTAAATTGTGACAGCTGATATTGAGCAAAGCCAACTTGGTCCATACTTTCAGAGAGGCTTTTATGAGTAACGTTCTTACCGGTTGCTGCTTCCAATGCCGGGATCAGCTCGTAGAGTTCATTAAGGACCTGTTCCAGGTCGGTGTCATCTTCTTTAGATGTGGGGATATGAAAGGAGTGGACAGGAACCAGGTCTTTTAACATACCAGCCATTTTCTTCTTACAATCGCAGGTGATGGGAAAAACCATCATCGAGCAGTCATCATATATTGGCATCACGCCCATAGTCTGGTAGCCCATGACAGCTTTAACCAGTGGGCAGGCATCTCTGGGAACCAGGTCATCGCCGATGTAAAAAGCTGTATAACTGCCGCTGCAGAGTTTGACAGGTTGGGCTCCAGCAGCATAGATCAGCTCCTGAGGAACCATGACACAGTAAGTACCGATCAGCGGTTTTTCAATAGAAAAGCTTGGACCATCCATATTGACATAAATATTTTCAAGTACATCGAGAAATGGTTTTAAAGCATCCGGAGCTCCTTTGAGTTCACTGAGTCGCCTTAGATATTTGCCTGAGACACGGGTTGCTTTTTCTATAAATCGCTGTCTTTGTCGTTCTTCTGATGGTGTAAGGTTTTTATTCATCACTTTTTTTCCTTTTTTTAATCTGACGTTTAAGTATGCGCTCGTTTTTCCTGTAACCCGACATAAAGGTTTTACGTGATGCCCGGTAAAAAGGGATTCCACAAAAGCTCATATAAAGGGCATTATTTTCCGGACATTTATCAACACAGGCACCACACATAATACAATCACTGGTGGTCACGTCTTTTTTCGTTCTTTCAGTATAGATACTCTTAATGCCCATGGGACAGGCTTCATAGCAGGCACCGCATTCAGTGCAGGCCTGACAGTCTTTTTTGAGTTTAAACAGCGAAATCTTATGGAACAGCCCCATCAGATAGCCAAGGGGACAGATAGTACAAAAGAAACGGCGTTTGAAGAAACCGGAAATCAGTACAAAGACCATCATAAAACCGCTTAAGTAGAGGCTTAATTTAAATCCGGCAAAAGCAGGTGAAACGGTAATGGCAGGACAGATGTCACAGAAATTACCACCGACAAAACATAGGACTAAAAAGATCAGAAGCATAACCCATTTGATTGGAGTGGTATTCTGATAGATTTTCTCATCAAAGTAAACACCTTGGATTTTAAGCTTCCGGCGAATCCAGTCAAAAATATCCTGAATCAGTCCCATCGGACAAAGAAAGCCACAAATAATTCGTCCCAAAATAACCAGTGAAGCCAGGAATGATCCGACAAAGATCAGAATTTCCTGCCAGGTCATGTCAAACAGGGTGTTTAAATGGGACAAAGTGTAGCAGGAGGAGCCGATCAGCTGATCCTGATTAATGGGGCAGGAAAAGATTGGAATCTCCAGGTTTTGATACCAGGTGCCCAGAATTTTGCCACCAAAAATCAAAAGAAAAAAGCTTAAAAGCATAATAATCCAGCGAAAATTCATTAAACCAAACCGCTTTTGGCCCTCTACTATTCCACTTGAACCGATGTTTCGATCATCTGATAGAAAACGCCCCATAACCGGGTCCTTTAAAAGAAGTCGACGTCGAAGAGCAAGACAAATTACAATCCCCAGAACTGTCAAACCAATAATTATGAATAATGGTGTGAGCGCCGATAAATAGCGCATTGAAAAGAGGGTGTTATCCTCAACCTGATAGTGCATTTGATATACAGTTTCATCATTTTCAAAATAGGTCACAAGAATACCGCTGCGAATATCGAGAATAGATAAATCGCTGATTTCACCATTCTCATTGCTAGTGTATTCTGCCTCGCCACTTCTTTCAGAGTAAACGGACACTGTTTGATTAGCCAGTGGCTCACCATTGAAGTTTAATGAAATTGTAGTCCGATCTGTAAAAATGACTTCAAATGGGAAGAGTTCACTGTCAAATGAGGGCGCAACTGGTCGGTAACCCTGGGTGAATTCCATATCGGTCTTGGCGGTAGAATATAAGGTTTCATCTTGACCGTCTTGATTAAGATCTGTTGTCTGTTCAGGTATGGTTGCAATAAAACTTCCTAAATAATCGGAATTCAAAGAATTCATATTGTCTTCTGTCATTTCCGCAATACCTTCGACGCTTAGAGCGTAAAGACTTATTTCATCAGACGGGGAATTAAGAATTATTTCGTTATTGCTATAAGAGAAGGAAAGAAGATCACTCTCAGTATTTTCAGAAACAGTATAACCACTGGCATCTGTACTAAAGTTGTAAAACTCAAATACATACGCGAAAAAAGCCAATACACACAGTACTACAGATATTATTAAAATGGGAGGGGTAAATAGTTTTTTTAATCTCATACAGCTTTCCGTTTGTCCTTATATTGATTTTGTGTAAGCACTTCCATAAATGCTTCCATTCTTATTCTGAGCTGTTCAACGTCCTGATACTGATAATCAGTCTCAAGTCTAAATACCGGGATTCCTACATCAGAAAAAAGTTTTTCAAAACGCTCCAATTCAAAATCGTATTCGATTTGCCCTTTTAAAACATGAAAAATGACCCCATCAATTCTCCCCTTTCGCAGATGCCAGGAAGCACTTTGATATAGCATTTCATTTTTTGAATATGCTGAAGAACAGTCGTAGCGCAGTTGAGAAAAAACTACCGCTGTAAAAAGATCTACTTCCTGATGTTCCTTTTTAGAGCCGGAATAAATTTTTTGTGTCGTTGAATCGAGGGTAGCTTCAATATTCATGCCAATATCTTCAACGAGGAAAGGTATCTTATAATTTGGCATAAACACAGGTGATCCCATTAAAAGAACTGAGGGTTTATTGGTATTCTTATAAGGGGTACAATTTAATATTTCTATCAGCTCGAGATTTAAGTTTTTAAGATGTTGGCAATAACTTCTTAAATCACTGGTGTAATAATAGGCGTTTAGGACTGCCATCCGAGTTGAACCATTTATATATTGCCCAGCTTGTTCACAAATGCTGATAAACTCTGCCATCAGTCCTCTAGCCTGATTAACCCGCTTCGTTGCAGATTGCAGACTTTTTTTTGTAATTTTCGTTCTGGTGTGATCAGAAATTTTTTCCGAAAGCTTTTTCATCTCTTGTGTCCATTTGATGCCGGCCAGGGGATCGGTCTTATCTGGAGGAACATCGACAGTGATTACTTTTTTTCCAGAATTTTTAAGAAGCCAAGCCATTTTACGGTTAGAATCACAGGTGACTGGACAAATAATCAGCGCATTTTCGGTAAGGTTGAAAGTATCATTTAAAAGGAATCCAAGCATTGAACGACTCACCGGGTCGGTATCTCTGGGAACAGAATCATCTGACCAGTTAACGGCTCCTTGACTTCCACCAAGAATATAGAAAGGTTTGGATCCGGCAGCGTATATCAGTTCTTCGGGAATTCCTGACCCCATGACGATGATGTCCGGCTTGTGATTTAGCATTTGCTGTGGCTTAAAATAAGAATATATGATATTAAAAAAGTAATGGAGCTCTTTTGATGAAGGGCTGTTTTGCATCAGTTTTTTGAGTGTGTTCAGATATTCTTCCTCGTAGTCTGTAAACTTAGTTTTATCAGTTTGATTCATCTGATAACCTCCTGAACTTAATTTTCTGGTAACAGTATAGACATTTTAAATGAAATCAATTTGTCTCTTATGTGAATTTTGTGTGAAATATTTCAAGTTTTTTTCAAGCTTAAAACCTTCTATTTATAGTTAGTTCAGAATCGTGTGATATTATCACAGATAAAGAGACCGAGAACGTGTAGAATTTAGAAAAAAGATTGGAGATAGAAGATGAAAGATGTAATTTTATTGACAACACAGACCTGTCCTCATTGTAAAACGGCTAAAGAATTCTTAAAACAAAATAATATCCAGTTCACTCAGAAAGATATAAATGCTGATGCTCAGGCAAGAAATGAATTAATAAAGAGAAATATTAAAGGCGTGCCAACTATTTTGATTGGTGATGAAGCGGTAGTAGGCTTGGATACTCAAAGGATTATGCAGCTTGTAGATCATCGGGTTAAAACCTGTCCAAATTGCGGGACAAAACTTCGAGTGCCTACAAATAGGGGGAAAATATCTGTTAGGTGTCCTAAATGCAAGGAAAGTTTTACTGCAAGCTAAAAGATTCAATTTTGATTCAAGTCTGTTGGGATACATTTTATACTAAGATTTTCAAATTAGTTTGAGGAGGTGTCCCTATGAACATTTCAAGTATAGCCAGCTCTTATTATAACAATTCACTGATTGCTGAACTTAGTAGTACAACTTCTACCGATTATTCGGAATTATTTGATTCAAGTGGAGTCAGCTCGAATGAGTACGAATCGATTTATAACGTGATCAATGAAGAATATGATTTAGCGTTTACGGATTTTAGTGATGAGGAGGAGTTAGACTCTATTTTGACTGATTTACCCTCTTTAGCAGAAATTTTTGCTTCAATGCAGTCTAATCTAATTTCTTCTTTTTATGATTACAGCGACGATGAAACCGGCCTAATGAGCCTTTTATCAGAGTATAATCTCTCTCGCATTCAGTCTTTAAAAGAACTGTATCAGAGTCTATACAGTGATTCAACAACAGAAGAATCATCTAATGCGGGTTCGATTTTAAATATATTAGCATAAAGAGGATTAACAAGACCTTTTAGGAGAACATCGTATGTTCACCTAAAAGGTCTTGTTTTATTCTTAATTAGTAAAATACTGATATCACATAAAATTAGAATTCAACAGAAAAGATCAGCTAATAATCAAAGAATAAGTAAAACATTAAATAAATGTAAAAAATAAATATTAACAATTATATGAAATTTACTTGCATCCTATTCAAACAGCGATAGCAGTGTAAATCAGGTGCTATAGGAGTCAGTTAAACGTGTTCAAAAAATCAATAAATTACTCTTGTGCGATTTCAAAACTAGTGATATAATCTGTTTTACAATAATTAGTTGCGTGTAATTATTGTAAGTTGGTGTTCTGAATGGAATTTCTTTAACCAGGCAGAATGGCTATAATTGTAAGATGTTGATAATAAGTGTTTTCTGAACACGTTCAGCTATCTTATAATTAGAGTGTTTGAAGGGTAATGATTCATTTTTATTTAGGAGGAATGTTAATGCTAACAAAACGTCAAAATCTTATGGAAACGATTAAAGGTGGAAACCCTGATCGGTTTGTCAACCAGTATGAAGCTTTTGTCTGTACAGACGCGATTTATGGAATGATCATGGCTGATCCCATTTCTATCCAGGGGGGATTTCCGATGCCAGGAGGAGAACCGGTAAAAAATGCCTGGGGTATTACATTTGCGTGGCCAGCAGGAACACCGGGTGCCTTTCCACTTCACGATGAAGAACACAAAGTACTTAAAGATATCACTAAATGGCGTGAAGTAGTTAAAATGCCAAAGACAGATTTTCCACCAGAAGCATGGGAACCGTTTATGCCAATGATTGATGCGATTGACAGAAATGAAGTATTTACAACCTGTTTTGTAGCACCAGGTGTATTTGAACAATGCCATCATTTAATGGGTATGGATGATTGTCTTTTGAATTTCTATGAAGAACCTGAAGAAATGCATGCACTGATTGATTATATTACTGAATATGAACTGAAATATGCTGCTGAACTGATTAAATATTATAAACCGGATTGTATTTTCCATCATGATGATTGGGGTTCTTCAATTAGTTCCTTCCTGTCACCAGACATGTTTAACGAGTTTATCGTTCCTGCATACAAAAAAATCTACGGATTCTATAAAGAAAATGGCGTTGAATTAATTGTTCATCATAGTGATTCCTATGGAGCTAATCTGGTTCCATCAATGATTGAGATGGGAATTGATATCTGGCAGGGATGTATTTCTAATAATAACGTTCCTGAACTGATTAAAGAATATGGCGGTAAAATTTCTTTCATGGGAGATATCGACAATTCACTAATTGACCGTGAGGACTGGACCCAGGAAAGCGTAGGCGCTGAAGTTCGAAAATCTGTTGAACGTTGTGGAAAACATTATTATATTCCATGCATTACTCAAGGTGGACCAGGTAGTGTTTATCCAGGAGTTTACGAAGCGATAACTGCTGAGTTAGAAAAAATTAATTCTGAAATGTAGTGATAATTAACCCTAAAGCTGGTAGTATAGGGCTCTTATGAGCCTTCCTACTAGCTTTTTTAATTAGATTGTATATCTTTCGGCAAAATTTACTTTTGCCTTATGGTATTTATCAGTATAATGGATACTATAATGAAAGTAGAATGGTTATACTGAAACAGAATAGAAATTTAATTTAACTGAGTATTTTGATTATACTATAAGGAAGAGTTTGTGCTCAGCTATGCGGTAGGTATGAATTGTCAGATGCTTATGAAGAATCTACCCGACAGCTGTTAATGGACAGAGCAGATAAAAATATGTATCTTGATAAGGTAAGAAAGAAACAGGGGAGGATTTAAAAGAAAAATATTTTTTAATATTTTAGCGTATTTAATGGAGAAATATTTCGTTTAACGAAAAACATACAGCATAGAGTTGATTTTTAATGGCAATATTTTTAGTTGTATCCGGTTTCTTGAAATGAATTCATATCTGTGATAATGCCGGAAAAATGCTTTTGAGGTTATTGACATTTAGTTAAGTACAGTGTATACTTTGTACATCAAATGTTCTTAAACGAAACTTTACAATTAAATAGCTGGTATGGATGAAGGATACGGGAGAGATTGTTTTTACAACACCGAAGGAATAAGCGGTTAACTAAGCCATAGTAATCGTGATGATCTCAGGTAAAGGGGACCGTAACCGGACATAACTCTGGAAAGCGTAGCACCGAAGGGGCAACCTCTATATAGGGAGAATCTCTCAGGTTAATAACAGAGCAGAAGGCTTTAGCTTTCTGCTTTTTTTGTTGCAAAATTTAATTGCACTTAACGAACGGTCTTTATTGTAACTAAAGAGCAGAGATGTATAGTAAGATTGATAAGGTACGTTTGTGGCGAAACTAATTTTAAAATATTAAATTCAGGAGGAATTAAAAATGAAAATTGTTGAAGGTTTAAAATATTCAAGTGATCATGAGTGGGTAAAAGTAGAAGGTGAAAAAGCCTATATTGGTATTACAGATTTTGCACAACATTCTCTAGGTGATATCGTATTTGTTGAACTTCCGGAAGTTGGCGATGAAATTGAAAAAGAAGGCGTTTTTGGAACAGTAGAATCTGTTAAAGCAGCATCTGATGTGTTTCTACCTGTTTCTGGTAAAGTAGTAGAAGTTAATGAAGCTTTGGTTGATGAGCCAGAACTTGTAAATGCAGATGCATTTGAAAATTGGATGGTTTGCGTTGAGCTGACAAATCCTGAAGAACTTGATGAATTAATGGACGCTGCAGATTACGAAAAAATCTGTGTCGAATAAGTCTTTATAATAGGAGGAAGATTGGATGCAGGAATTAAAACGTACCATATTTTATGATTGTCATGTCAAAGCTGGAGCTACATTAGTTGATTTTGGTGGTTGGGAAATGCCTATCAACTATCCAGCCGGAATTGTTGATGAACATATTTATACTCGAACAAAATGTGGGATTTTTGACGTTTCACATATGGGTAGATTTATTGTTTCCGGAAAACAGGCCACCGAGTTTTTACAACATGTATTAACTAATAATGTTCTGGCTTTGGATCTTTTACAATCTCAATATACAATGATTCAAAATGAAAACGGCGGAGCTTATGACGATGCTTACCTTTACCGTTTTTATGAAGATGAATATTTGCTTGTAGTTAACGCTGCTAACATCGAAAAAGACTGGAATCACCTACAGGAAGAAATCAAGGCTTTTGATGCAAAAATGGTTGATCGTTCCAGTGAAATTGGAATGATTTCTGTTCAGGGACCGGAATCAAAAAATATCATTCAGGCACTGACTGGAGAGCGTTTTTTAACAGAACCATTAAAAAATGCTTTAGGAATTCTTACATATAAAGGTGAAGAATTAAAATTGGCGCGAACTGGTTATACAGGTGAACCATTAGGACTGGAACTGTTTACCGTAAAATCTCAGGCAGTTGAAATCTGGGAAAAATTACTTGAGCTGGGAGCAAAAGAAACAGGTCTTGGGGCTCGAGATACGCTTCGATTAGAAGCAGGTCTTCCTTTATATGGTCATGAATTGGGCCTTGATATTGATGGTAAGGAAATTCCGATTTTTTCTTGTCCGTTGGCAAAATTCGCAGTCAGCTTTTCTGATGTAAAAGGTGACTATATTGGTAAAGCAGCTCTGGAAAAACAATATATTGGCTTTAAAAAGATCATGGAACGGGATTTCTCTGATTTCTCAAATCTTGAAAGAATTGTCCGTCCAATCGCTTTAACAGGCAAAGGCGTTGCCCGAGCCGGCTGTAAAGTATTTAAAGATGGTAAAGAAGTTGGATATATTACCAGTGCAACTATGGTACCTTATCTGGTAGCCAAAGGATACGGTCTGGACAGCAAAATTACTGACGAAAAAGCAAGACGTTCAATTGGTCTGGCACTGGTTGACGGCGATGTTGAGTTTGACGATGAAGTAAAAGTAGAAATCCGTAACAAGATGGTAGATGCTGTTATTGCTCCTTACCACATGAAAGGTGATGCGCCACCATATGCGCGACCGATTATTTATGGCGTTGAAATTGAACTTGATTACAGCAGCAGTGATGATTATCATACAAAAGCACTCAATCTCCTCGAAAGAAGTTATGAAAATACCATTCACAGACAACACGAAACTATTAACCTGATTCCTTCAGAGATGTCAATTTCTGCAGCAAGCCGAATATTATCAATAATGGATCCTGCAATGCGATATGCTGAACACAAGAAAACAAAATCTTTCTATGATTTTGATGTATTCTATTATCAGGGAACTGCGTTTATTGATGAAATTGAACACTTACTGATGGAAGAACTGAAAAAATATTTCGGTTGTGCTGAAGTAGAAACCCGAGTTGTCAGCGGACAGATGGCAAACATGGCTGTGTTTAGCGCACTGATGGATTACAAAAATCGCGTTAATCGAAAAGTGGACCCATTGCGATTAGGCTATGTTATGAACAACCACATTATAAAAGGCGGACATTTAAGTGCACAGCCAATGGGTGCTTTACATGACTATATTGCTGTTGATCCTAAGACTGAGAAAAAGGCGGTTGTTAATTTCCCGGTTGAAAGAGACAATCAGTACAAGATTGATGTTCCTGAAACGAAAAAACTGATTGAACAATACAAACCGGAGCTAATTATCTTTGGTAAAAGTATGGTGCTTCATAAAGAACCTGTAGAAGCAATTCGAAAGTTTGTTGATGAACAGAATATTAAAACAACCATCATGTATGATATGGCACACGTTCTGGGTTTGATTGGTAAAAACTTCCAGGATCCATTTGCAGAAGGTGCTGATCTGGTTACCGGTTCTACACATAAAACTTTCTTTGGAACTCAAAGAGGGGTTATCGCCGGAAACTACAAAAAAGAAGATTACGATTATGCATTATGGGAAACGATTGAAACTCGTGCTTTTCCTGGTAGCGTAAGTAACCATCACCTGGGAACCATGTTAGGTTTGTTAATGGCAACTTATGAAATGAATAATTTCAGAGACGAATACCAGAAAAATGTTATTGATAATGCAAAATACTTTGCCAAATGTCTGGCTGACGAAGGTCTTGACGTTGCGGGCGATCCTGCAATTTCTTACACAGAAACACATCAGGTTGTTGTACGAGTCGGTTATGGAATTGGACCAGATGTTGCAAAACGTCTTGAAGAAAACAACCTGATCATTAATTACCAAGCAACTCCAGAAGAAGAAGGCTTTACCGCTTCAGGAGCGATTCGAATTGGAGTTAATGAGATGACACGCTTTGGATTTGGTTTTGACGAATTTAAACAAACAGCAAAATTAATGGCAGATGTTATTTTACGAAATAAAGATGTTAAAGATGACGTTGTCGAGCTGAAGCAGAACTTCAAAGATCTGAAATACTGTTTCACAGATGAAGATATCATGAAACAGTTAGATAAACTGAAGGCTACACTATAAGGAGGAGCAACAATGGCATCTTATATACCAAATACCAATGAACAAAAGAAAAAGATGTGTCAGGTGATTGGCGTTGATTCTGTCCAGGAACTTTTTGAGAATATTCCTGAGAAAGTCAGATTGGGCCGCGATTTGTTGTTGCCAGACGCTTTGTCTGAAATGGATCTGGTCTCACATATGCAAAAAATTTCGGCAAAAAGTGTTGACCTTGATGAGCTGACCTGTTTTTTAGGGGCTGGTGCTTATGATCACTATATTCCCAGTGCTGTGGGTAATTTGACTTCACGTCAGGAGTTTTATACAGCTTACACACCGTATCAGCCAGAAATCAGCCAGGGAACCCTGCAGGCGATTTTTGAATTTCAGACTATGATTTGCGAACTAACGGGGATGGATATTGCCAATGCATCAATGTATGACGGAGCTACAGCGCTGGCAGAAGCGGTATCTATGGCGTGTGAACAAAAAAGAAAAAAAGAAATTATTATGGCTACTTCAATCCATCCAGAAAGTAAAGAAGTTGTTAGAACATATGCAAAGTATAAAGGTATTACGGTGAAAGAAGTTGGATATCTAAACGGTCAGGTAGATGAAGCAGCCTTGTCGGAATTAATCAGTGATCAGACTGCAGCAGTACTAGTACAAAGTCCAAACTTTTTTGGAGTCATCGAAAATCTTGAGAAAATCGCTGAGATTGCCCATGATAAAAAGGCTCTGACAGTCGCAAGTGTAGATCCAATTTCGCTAACAGTTTTAAAATCACCAGGCGAACAAAACGTTGATATTGCTGTTGGTGAAGGTCAATCGCTGGGTAACCCCATTAGTTTTGGCGGACCAGGTTTTGGTTTCATGGCTACATCAAAATCATTAATGAGAAAATTACCTGGTCGAATTGTAGGACAGACGACCGATAAAGAAGGAAAAAGAGCATTTGTATTAACCCTGCAGACGCGTGAACAACACATTAGGAGAGAAAAAGCAACTTCAAATATTTGTTCAAATCAGGCACTGAATGCTTTAACGGCAACAATTTATATGACGATGCTTGGTAAAGAGGGACTTAAAGAAGTGGCAACTCTGAGCCTTAAGAAGGCCCATTATCTCTATGAACAACTGATTAAAACCGAAAAATTCAAACCAGTTTTCACTGCACCATTCTTTTGCGAATTTGCCGTCAGCGGTTGTAGTTCAATCGAAAAATTAAATGAAAAACTCTTGGATGATGGGATTATTGGTGGTTATAACTTAAGTGCGGATTTTTCAGAAGTTGAGAATGGCTGGCTTTTAGCAGTCACAGAAAAAAGAACCCGACAGGAAATAGATAGTCTGGTAAGTAAGGCGGTGAGCTATTGTGATTAAGCAGGAATCTTTAATATTTGAAAAAAGTATTCCGGGAAAAAGAACAACATTGTTCCCGAAATGTGATGTTCCGGAAATTGAAAACAGTGCTGTTATTCCAGATGAATTTTTAAGATCATCTGAACCTGCACTACCAGAAGTTAGTGAAATTGATGCGGTGCGCCATTTTACAGCTTTATCGATGATGAATCACGGTGTTGATTCTGGATTCTATCCATTGGGATCCTGCACCATGAAGTATAACCCAAAAGTAAATGAAGATGTTTCCAAATATTCTGGTTTTTCAAGAATGCATCCTTATCAGTGTGAAAAAACAGCTCAAGGATGTCTTGAAATTTTATATCAGACTGATAAAATGCTATCTGAAATTACAGGAATGGAACAGGTTACAATGCAGCCTGCGGCAGGTGCTCATGGTGAGATGACCGGTCTGATGATTATTAAAGCATATCATGAAAGTCGTGGCGAATCCAAACGTAATAAAATCGTTGTTCCTGACTCTTCTCACGGTACTAATCCGGCTTCAGCAGCAGTAGTTGGCTTTGATGTCATAGAAGTTAAATCAAACGAATTTGGCGGTGTTGATATAGAAGCATTGAAGGCTGTTATGAGCGACGAAATTGCCGGTTTGATGTTAACTAACCCCAGTACTTTAGGCCTCTTTGAAGATAATATTGTTGAAATTGCTGAAATTGTTCATGAAGCAGGTGGACTATTATACTACGATGGAGCTAATATGAATGCGATCATGGGTATTACCAGACCAGGTGATATGGGCTTTGACGTAGTTCATCTTAACCTGCATAAAACCTTTAGTACTCCTCATGGTGGTGGTGGTCCTGGCGCTGGTCCGGTAGGTGTTAAAAAAGATCTGGTTAAGTTTTTACCAAAACCGGTTATTGCCTGTGATGGTGATAAATATTATTTTGATTACGACAGACCGGATTCAATTGGACGAATTAAATCATTTTATGGTAATTTCTCAGTTGTGGTTAAAGCTTACGCCTACATCCGTTCTTTGGGTGCCGAAGGTCTAAGGGATGCTTCTGAAACGGCTGTTTTAAATGCAAACTATATCCGAGTTAAACTACAGGACGATTATGATTTACCATTTGGGAAAACTTGTATGCATGAAGTTGTCTTCTCGGCATCACGTCAGCATAAACAAGGTGTTGCAGCCCTTGATATTGCAAAAAGACTCATCGATTTTGGTTACCATCCACCAACAATTTATTTCCCATTAATTGTTAAAGAAGCGATGATGATTGAACCAACTGAAACAGAAAGTGTGGAGACCTTAGATGAATTTATCGCTGCAATGAAACAGATTGCTAAAGAAGCGAATAGTGATCCCGAAGCACTTCATGATGCGCCACATGATACGATTGTTTTGCGTTTAGATGAAGTAAAGGCGGTTAAACAGCCGATTTTAAGATTTACAAAAGAAGCTTAAACAAGAACAAAGAGGCTAACTGATACCTGATATTGAATAGAATTATGACAAAATCAGGTGCCTGATGGAGGTAATATGAACGTATTTGATATAATAGGTCCGATTATGGTCGGACCCTCCAGTTCTCATACAGCCGGAGCGGTTAGAATTGGCCGGATTGCCGGAGCAGTTTGCGGCAGACAACCGGTCAGTGTAAGAATAGAGCTTTTTGGATCTTTTGCCAAAACCTATCGGGGGCATGGTACGGACAAAGCTATTATTGCCGGACTTATGGGAATGTTGCCAGATGATGAGCGGATCAGAGAGAGCCTCAATATTTCTGAAGAAGTTAAAATGAAGTATGAATTCATTCAATCCAATAAAAAAGATATACACCCAAACACTGCATTAATAACGATGATTGATGAAGAGGGTAAAGAATCAGTTGTACAAGGTTCATCAGTTGGCGGTGGGAGAATTGTTGTCAATAGGATTAATGATATCAATGTAGAGTTTGATGGTGACTTTTATACCTTCCTGATCCCCCATTATGATTCGCCAGGGGTTATAGCCACTGTAACAAAACTATTAGCGGAACACGGTTTAAATATTGGGAAGATGAATATGTTTCGATCCCATCGCGGCGGTGAAGCGATGATGGTAATTGAAACAGATCAGCCTGCAGGGCAGGAAATGGCATCAGAAATCGAAAAAATGGAAAATGTCAGAAAAGCTGTTTTAATTGAGCCGATTTATTAGGAGAAAAAATGATTAGTTACGATTCAATCCAAAGTCTGATCGATACAGCAGCAAAAGAAGGACGAACAATTTCTGAAATAGTCCTGAAAGATCAGGCAGAGCAAATGGAAATTTCGGAAGCTGAACTGCTTAAAAAAATGTATTGTAACCTTGAGGTTATGAAGGAAGCAGTTAAAACCGGGCTGACATCCACTAATCAGTCAGTCAGCGGACTTAGTGGTGGAGATGCTAATAAAATGAAAAAGGCGATCCAGTCGGGTCGTTCAATCAGCGGAGATTTGTTGGGGGAAGTGATCGCAAAAGCACTGGCGGTTTCGGAAGTCAATGCCTGTATGGGACGAATCGTAGCATCTCCAACGGCTGGTTCATGTGGAATTATTCCCGGACTGTTATTGACATTAAAAGAAGCTGGTGATTTGAGTGATGAGAAACTTGTAATGAGTCTTTTAACTTCAGCCGGTTTTGGCATGGTGATTGCGAAAAATGCCGGAATTTCAGGTGCCGAAGGTGGTTGTCAGGCGGAGTGCGGCAGCGCATCAGCGATGGCAGCTGCAGCAGCGGTAGAACTCTATGGTGGTACACCACATATGTGTGGAAATGCGGTAGCTTTTGCCTTGAAAAGTGTTCTTGGACTTGTATGTGATCCGGTTGCTGGATTGGTCGAAGTACCTTGTGTGAAACGAAATGCTAGTGGTGCTGCAAATGCGCTAGTCGCCGCTGAAATGGCTTTGGCAGGAATTGAAAGTAAAATTCCTGTGGATGAGGTGATTGGAGCCATGAAAGCGGTTGGCGATGTACTGCCTCCAAGCTTAAAAGAAACGGCCGAAGGTGGGCTGGCAGACACGCCTACTGGTAAAAAACTTGCCGAGGAAATATTAAATCAATAAATTAGCAAGGTGTCAATGTAAACAACACGTTACTTTGAGAAGACTTTTAGAAAGTACATAATAACAGATAACAAGAGGCTGATATGAATTTTTCATATCAGCCTCTTGTTTAATTTAAAGCTTACTTACTGTGATATTAAAGTTAGAAAGATATTTTTTTGTTACCGTGTAGACTATTTTTTGTAACCATAAATTATGATATTGATCATTCTTGAGCAAAAAACAAATTTATTAACTTTAATTAAATAAATAAGAAAGGTAACTAATTAAAATGAAAGTTTATAATTTTTAAAGAAAAGATCTTTTGTTTGGAGGTAATAAGATGTTTATTGTAGGGTGTTTTGCTAAAAAATCCAAATTATACAGATAAATTGCTATCTGTAATTAACAATTTATTGTATAATAAATAACAAAGAATTGTAGTGTTTTAGAATTTAAAAGTGAACAGGAGTAAGTATGGAAAAACATGATAATGAGATGAAAGCACGAATCTATAAGGCAGCCAAACAATTATTTTACGATATAGGTTACAAGAAAACAACTTATAAAATGATAGGCGAAACAGTAAATGGTAACAGTGCACTGATTGCCTATTATTTTGGAACAAAGGGGCGTCTGGCAGTACTTGTTTACAACGAATATATGAATGGAGTTAAACAGCTTGTAAAAGACTGTTTTGAAGCAAATAAACTTGAGTATGATGTCTTAAAAGCAACTGCATTGGAGATTAGAGTTCATGGTAATTTGATGCGTGAAAATCGCGATTTAAGCAGATTTTATGCGGAAATTATGAATGAGAATATTTTAGTTAAAGAGGATGCTGTTAATAATGTTTATTTTAAAGAGATGGCTGAATGTTGTAATCTCGAAATTCCCGAATATAAGTTGAATTTTTTAAACTTTGGCGAATTTGGTTTTCGCCAGGGAGTATGCAGTGCGCATGAAGTTGGGAAAATCGATTGCTCTTACAAAGAATTTACAGAGGCATCGATTGAGATACTGCTCCTATTACTCCGACAAGTGGATCGAATTGACGAAATAATTAAATTTTCAAAAGAATTTGAAGAAAATTTACCAAAAATCGCAGTCAAAAAGGATTTCGAGCTGGTGATTTTATAGAAAATAGATAAAGATACAAAACTGCCCGCTTTAAGCAGGCAGTTCACAATTAAAAGTGAATAATTTAGTAGAGTTGCAGTTTTAAAGGTGTGCTGCAATTTTAAATGCTCCATTGACTGCTTCGGCAATGGTTCCAACTTCAACTGCATCTCCTACAACAAATACTTCAGTAGCCGGGGCGCTGTAACGCAGTGTATCGACTTCGTTAATTCGAGGTGTCATGCCGACTGCCATTAAAACAGTTTGGGCAGGAAGTACCTTTGTTTCTCCCGCTATTAAATCTTCATATTCAATACTTGCATCATCAATACTGATGAGTTTAGCTGAATTGAGAATTGGAATTTTTAAATCAGCAACTTTTTCAAGAAGATCTTGCATGGTACCACTGGAAGTCATAAATAGATCAGATAAATCTTTAGCCATTTCAATTACAGTAACATCTTTCCCTTTTTGTGCCAGTTCAATTGCTGTTTCGATCCCAATGGCACCGCCACCGACAATTACCGTTTTTTCGCCAATTTCGACTTCGCCCATTTCGCCTCTAGGTGCCCAATAGACATGTTTTTTATCTATGCCTGGAATGTCTGGCATTAATGGATCAGCGCCAACTGCAATGATTAATGCATCATAATTTTGTTTATCCAGTAATTCGCTGGTTGCAGGTGTGTTGAGTAAAACTGTGGCATTTGATTTTTCTATTTGTTTAAGCAAATAAGCCTGATAGTCGCGCATATCTATCTTAAAGGCTGGGGATGCGGCCGTAATGAGATTTCCGCCTAGTTCATTTTCCTTTTCATAAAGAGTGACATCATGCCCTCTTTCACAAAGAGTCAGAACAGCTTGCATGCCAGCCGGTCCGCTTCCGATAACACCAACTTTTTTCTTAAAAGGTGCTGCAGGGATTTTACCATAGGGGAATTCATCAATATTGGCGCAAAGTGGGTTTACAGCACAACCGATGACTCGTGGCATGATCAGTCGCTTACCGCAATGTTGACAACGTATACATGGACGGTGATCTTCTTCTCGGCCTTGGGCAAATTTTTTAGGCATTTCTGGATCAGCGATTAAAGGTCTGCACATTGCAACAAAGTCGGCTTTTCCGTCAGCAATAATTTGTTCAGCATCTTTGATGTTCATGATTGAACCAACAGTTGCGACCAACAGATCAGGAAATCTTTTTTTGATGTCTTCGGCATAATGGACATTATACATCCGATCCATCATCGAATTTTGCCACCAATTTCTCATGTATTCAAACTCACCGTGAAGACCGGCTGAAACGTGGAGAATATCAATTTTATCTTTAATCAATTCAATAAATTCGATTGTCTCTTCAAAATGCATTCCATCGGGATGAATTTCGTCAGCTGATATCCTAAATTCAATCACAAAGTTTTCGCCAACTTTTTCACGAACTGCATCTAGTACTTCAATACAAAAGCGGGCACGATTTTCCAGAGAACCGCCATATTCGTCTGAGCGTTTATTGTATAATTTGCTGGCGAACTGGGAAATCAGATTTCCGTGGCCACCATGGATCATACAGATTTTCATTCCTGCCTTTTGGCATCGATAGGCTGCCATGGCATATTTTTCGATTGTTTCCTTTATTTTTTCCTGACTCATCTCTTGAGTGGCAATAGGCTCTCGACCAGCGGCCATAGCTCGGCCCATTTCAGCTGGTGTGATAAAAGATGATGCAGAGAGAGCAGGACGACCAATTTTGCTTGGGTCTGAATCTTTTCCGCAATGATTGATTTCAAGGGAGGCGTGACAGCCAAAATTTTCACACATCTCAACAAATTGCGAAAGCGGCAGAATACAGCCGTCTGTCCCTAAGTCCAGTTGACGTTCCTCATCACTGGATTCGACACGGTCGATGACTGAGTTGCCGACATGTATGATGGCTGTACCGCCAGCAGCAATAGGCTTGAACCAATCAATAAATTCCTGCGAAACTCTTCCGTCTCGATCAGCACGATTGGGCGAAGGAGGAGCCATTTCAATACGATTTTTAAAATCGATACCGCGAATTCGAATGGGTTTAAAAACATGAGAGTATAGATTCATGACAATAATCCTTTCGTTAAACATATTTAAATTACGAAATCAGTATAACATGATTAAAGTTATTTGCAAGCAAAAAAATATATAAAATTATAAGAAAGAAAATATAAAATATTTTAAATAATTCTTTTAAATGCTATATATAAGCTGTTTTTCAGAACTACAAGAGATTTTATTTATTGAAAAATTAGTTATATAAAAAAGTTATAGCGCTCAAGTACAATTAAAAATAAAGTGTAGATAAATATAAAAATTTAATGTTTAAATATCTGGGGAGCTGCTTTAAATACTTGACGCTAAGTTTGAACTTTAATAGAAAATTTTATTTCCTCATTGCTATAAATTTTGCCATAGGTGAAGAAATCAGCAAAGAATTTTGTTATAATTAAAACTGATAAGTTTTAGATAACAAGAATAAAGTTTATTGCAGAGAAATTAAAATATATATGACAGGAAAAGAAAATGATAAGAAATGGAACACTTAATGATTTGAATAGAATTATGGAAATTTATGAGAGTGCCAGGGATTTAATGAAAACTTCCGGTAATCCAAATCAATGGACTAATGGTTACCCTGAGGAATGGCGTGTAAGAGAAGATATAGACAAGAAAACAAATTATGTTTGCGAGTCGAATGGCTCTGTTGAAGCTGTATTTGTTTTTTTGCGGGAGGGTGATCCTGATTATTTGAGAATTAACCATGGTGAATGGTTGAATTCTGAGCCTTATGCCGCTATACATCGAGTAGCTAGTGCTGAAACGGGTAAAGGTATGACTAAAGAGATTTTTGAATGGTGTTTTAGTCAGTGTCCTAATCTTAAAATTGATACGCATAGAGATAATAAAATTATGCAGCACGTTTTGGTCAAAAATGGTTTTAAACAATGTGGTATAGTTTATCTTAGAGAAGCTGGTGAGAGAGTAGCCTTTCAAAAGGTTAAATAATCATTTATATTAACGGTTACAAGTGATGTAACAGATGAATTGGAATATGTGAGATTTCAAAAGAACTAATATATATAAGGGAGAAATGGATTGAATAAAATAAGCGTATTAAAGTTTAATCGGTTAAAAATGATTCGGCAGGTTTTACTGGCAAGTTTTTTGGTTGTGCTCGTAGTAACAGGGACAGGATGTTCTGATTTATTCAAAATGATAGTTAATCGAAATAGTCAGTTGTTGCAACCGGAGATTACAACTGTAACCAACGAAGATGGATCTTCAGAAGTGACGATTGTAAACCCTAATCAGGAAGGCACGATTTATTATACATTGGATGGCGTAGAGCCACTGACAAACTCCAAAGTTTACGAGGGGCCTTTTATGATTAAGCAGACAACGACTTTAAAAACAAGGGTAATTTTAGAAAATAAAATGTCAGCGATTACGACTCAGCAGTTTACCATAACTCAAAATACCAGTAGTTTAGAAAATAGTACAAATATGAATGCAATGCAAAATGAAACCTCATCTGAAAGTGACCAAACAGTAATGATAGAAAATCTTGGTGTAGATGTGAATACCCTATTTGATGTAACGGCCACTTCTTCACTCAGTCCTATGAGTGGCTATTACTACACTCCGTGGAATTTACTTGACTATGATTGGTCAACTGCTTGGGTTGAGGGCGTTTCCGGTAATGGAATTGGAGAAAGTGTATCATTTACTTACATGGGTACAGAAATGTCACAGATTGTTGGCGTTGAGATCGTTAACGGTTATGCAAAGTCGGATAAATCTTTTTATGAGAATGGTTGTGTGACACAGCTTGGAATGTATGTTAATGGGACATATGTCCAAACACTTTATCTTTCTTCAACGCCAACAGCACAGTATTATGATTTTTACTTTGTTGTTGCTAGTGGTGATGTTATTACATTTATGATAGAGAGTGTTTCTGAGGGGCCAAACGATGGCGAATATGATACGGCTATAAGTGAAATCACCTTTTTCTAATTGCCTGAGATTATAAGCTGTATGATGAGTTTCTTAAGATAGAGTCCATTCATTAAAAGGATTGATTTACCTGCACTTGATCAGAAAAACATAAACGCTTTGCATTCAGGATATCAGCCGCCCCAGAGATAGTGGTACCGAAAAAGAAAACTTCTTTATCAAGATCAAGATAGTTGATGATTGAGCCATTACATAAACTGCTGCCGGTGCATAGAATTAAGTCAGCCCAGGTTATTGCATCGTCCATATGCAATATTCCATCTTCAATCGTTAGTCCGTAGCGCTCAGCTCCTACATTAACCGGATTTAGATCTAAAACGCGCAAGGGAAAATAAGTACTCAGCTTTTCAATCATGGCGGGCTGGTAGCCGACCAGAAGAATTCTATTTTTGTCATAGTGTGCTTTTAGATAATCAAAGATGCGTTTAGAACATAATTCTGGTCCTTCATTTCGACAGTGAATCACATTATTACAGAGCCTCAGTTCATTTTTTAAGGCATTATAGCTAGCAATAAATATTGAGCGATTATAGGCATTGTTGTCGGTAATAGGTAATTCTGAAATTTCTTTTAGATTTCCGTTATAACAGCTAGTTGCATCGGAAAAAGCCTGACCATATGAATTTCTGAATTTTGCCTGAATCATTACCTCGGATCCGTTTAAAATGGGGAAATCTTTTCGTTTTGTGATGCCTATGGCTTCTTCCGGAGTTAACGATTTTGTTGTAATCGCAATCGTTTCATCACTGAAATGATAGGTCCTTATAATGGACTGAAAATCTCTTTGCAGGAATTCGAATAGTTCATTTTTTTTCATTGTGTATCCTTTCGATTTCATATTGACGGTAAGTATGGGGAATAAGTACATCTGTTAGGATAGTATAACAAGAAAGTAGCGTTTGTGACAAGTTAATTGGAAGCTGTTATAAAATTAAAATGTTTTTAAATGATTTTAACATCTGTCTGCTTGTTGCTTATAAAGTGCCTATTTATAATAAAAAGGGCGGATTATGCGTGAAAAAGTTTCTGATTACAGAAGGTGCTCTTATTAATCTGCAAATTTATTAAGTAGTGGAGGCGGTTCAGTGGTTAAACTGAGTAAAGAAGAAAAGTCATGGATTATGGTAGATTGTGGGAATTCGGCTTATTCCATGGCAGTTACGACTGCACTTTTACCGATTGTTTTTGGAATGTTTGAAAATGTAAGCAGTTCAATGGATTTGGGTTATTTCAATTCTATCGCCAGTATTATTGTGGCGGTTCTTAGTCCGGTACTTGGAACGATAGCAGATTATAAAGATCGAAAGATGCGCTTTTTCTTGTTTTTTACTATTCTTGGGGTATTGACAACAGCTTCACTTGCTTTTGTTTCGCCCATGAGTGGACAATGGCAACTACTGATTCTTTTTTTTGTTTTATCGGCGATTGGTTTTGCCGGCTCCAATATTTTTTATGATGCTTTTTTGGTTGATGTATCGGAAAATGACCGGATGGATAGGGTTTCGTCAATGGGTTTTGCATATGGCTATATTGCCAGTGTTATTCCCTTTGGAATTAGTCTATTGCTAATTTTTCTGTTAGGAATGGATCAGGTGATTGGATATCAAATTGGTTTTCTGATTACCGCTCTTTGGTGGGGTCTTTTTACCCTCCCGATGATCCGTCATGTTAAACAACGCCATTTTATTGAGCCGGAACCCCGACCAGTGATTAATAGTTTTAGACGATTGTCAGAAACATTTAAAAATATTCGAAATCACAAAATAGTGTTTATTTTTCTGATGTCTTATTTTTTCTACATTGATGGGGTTTCAACAATTATTAAAATGGTTGTTCCCTATGCAACGGAAATTTTAGGTGGAGATTCACTTAATACATTTACCTTGCTTGGGATATTGCTGGTAATTCAAATTATCGCTTTTCCTTGTGCAATTCTTTATGGTCGACTGGCCAGTCGCTACTCAACTGGAATAATGATAATTATTGGGATCATAACCTATATAATTACATGTATTGCGGCAATTTTTATAACATCAGTTTGGCAGGTTTTTATTCTTGGTGCAATGATCGGTTCAGCTCAAGGGGGGATTCAATCCTTAAGTCGTTCTTATTATGCGAAAATTATCCCCAAAGAAAAATCGAATGAATTTTTTGGCTTTTATAATATTTTTGGAAAATTCTCAGCAATTATTGGTCCAGCTGTTATGGCAATGACGACGACTTTAACTGGAAATGCACGTTTAAGTATTCTTGGAATTATTCCATTATTTATTGTTGGCTTGCTGATTTTTATATTTCTTTTTCTAAAGAAAGAGATAGTTTACAATTAACGAAGTGAAGAGGGGAAAATGAATAGAGAATTAGTAAAGCATTTAATTGTAGTGTCATATGATGCTTTTTCAGAAGATAATTGGGAGTCGGCCACTAAACTGCCAAATCTCAAAAAACTGATTGAAAATGGAAGCTGGACCAGGCAACTGAAAAGTGTCTATCCAACTCTGACCTATGTTGTGCACACGACGATGGTAACGGGTGTTTATCCTGAAAAACATGGCATATATCATAATAACCCGGTTCAACCTTTTATAAAAGAAAAAAACCAGGAGTGGTTCTGGTATCGAAATCAGATAAAGTCTGAAACAATTTATGATCTGGTTAGAAGTTCGGGACTTAAATCAGGAGGACTCTTATGGCCGGTAACCGGAAAAGCCGCAATTGATTATAATATTCCTGAAATCAGAGCGATTAATAGGGAAAATCAGGTGCTTAAAATTTTGAGAAATGGCAGTCCTCTTTACTGTATAAGTATGGAGAAAAAATTCGGGCATATTAGAAAAGGAATAGAGGAACCTTTTCTGGATGATTATACAACAAAATGTGCTATAGACACAATTATTAAAAAACGGCCTAATCTTTTGTTGACACATTTAATCGATTTGGATGATGCCAAACATCAGTATGGTGTTAACAGTTCTGAAGTTGAAAGGGCAATTGAACGTATGGACCAACGCATCGGCGGCCTGATGAAAGCGGTTGAATTGGCAGGAATTAAAGAACAGACGGTGTTTATAATTGTTGGTGATCATGGACAAAAGGATGTTAAGTACAAAATTAAATTAAATGCAATACTTGAAGAACAGGGCTTGATTTATAAAGAAAATGAAAAAATGGAATGGAAAGCCTACTTTCAAAGTGCAGGAGGGTCAGCCTATCTTTATTTGAAAGATAATAACCAGCTTATCATAAATCAGGTAAGAAAAATTTTAGATCAGGCGATCTATAAAGGGGAATATGGTATAGAAAAATATTTCGACCGTCAGGAAATGAGAAGATTAAACATTCTGTCGCCAGCCGAATTTATAATTGAAGCAAAAATAGGATATTCATTCGATGACAGTCTGGAGGGAGATATTATAACCGATCTTGAGGAGTCCGGCATAAGTTATGCAACACATGGCTATTCGCCAGAAAAACCAGACTATCGTTGCAATTTTATTGTGTCTGGTAACGGAATTAAGAAAAATCTAAATATTGAAGAAACAATGATGGTGGATCTGGCGCCGACGATGGCAAGAATTTTAGGACTGGAACTAAAAAATACTGATGGCCGAATATTGGATGAAATATTTGAAGTTTAAGGGTGTACAAAATAATTTTAGGAAATGAGTAAGAAGATGAGAGGATTCAGACAGTTATTACCAATGCTGCCCAATATAGTACTAACAGCACTGGTTTTTTTTCTGCTTCAGTCATGGGAACCAGGAACTGAAGCATTTGGGAAGCTGATTACAATTTATATTCCACTATATTGTATTTGCGGATCTTTGATATATGGTCTAAAAAACGGATTTCACTGGCTTTATCCAACAACGGTATTTTTAGTGTTTCTGCCGATTTTGTATTTAGTTATTGGAATACCTTCTGTAATTTTAGCCGTTATTTACGGATTATTAGCTTTGTTTGGAATTTTTGTGGGAGCGAGATTTGTAAAATGGCGAAATAAATAATGGGTTTAGAGACTTAATATAAATAATAAATATGCTGATATTACAAACATTAGTGATGGAAATTGGTTTTTACCAGTTTATTATTTTAAAAATGTCATTTTAAAAAAGTGTTGTAATCAGCTGAATTCCCTTTAAAATACCAGTTATAGATAATATTAAATATGAATAACTAAATTGATAGAATTTGAAAATAGTTAGGACATTTAGAGATTAGTAAAATATTAAATATATTTAAAATAATTATTGACGTTCCTTTACATTGATGCTAAACTAAACCTGTGCACAACAGTAAAAATTTTAGTATGCATGAAACAAATTTGTAAAATTGATTATCTGGAGGCTAACATGATCATTATTGGCGAAAAAATCAATGGTGCCATTCCATCGACAGGAAAAGCCATTGCTGAAAAAGATGCGGAATTTATCAAAAACCTTGCCATTAAGCAGACGGAAGCAGGAGCGGATTTTATCGATGTATGTGCATCGGTGGATGATGATATTGAAATGGAAACGATGAAATGGCTCATTGACATTGTTCAGGATGCAACAGATGTGCCAATTGCCGTAGACAGTCCCAATGTTGTAACCTGTATTGAATCCATGAAGCTTTGCAAAAAACCGGGATTATTCAATTCTGTTTCCATGGAAGGCGATAAAATTGATGCGGCTTTTAAAGCACTGGCTGATACCAAATGGGAATGTGTCGCTTTATTGAATAGTGACAAGGGTATTCCTAAAACAGCTAAAGACCGTTTGGATGTTTTTCATGACATCATGGCCAAATGCAAGGAATACAACATTGATCCTTCACGGATGCATATTGACCCATTGATTGAAATGCTTTGCACTTCTGAAGATGGCATTAATATGGTTACTGAAGTTATCCGCGAAATCAAAAAAGAATATCCAACTATTCATGTCACCGGAGCGGTTAGCAATATTTCATTCAATCTTCCTGCCCGACGAATTGCCAATCAGGCGTTTGCGGTTCTGGCAATGAATGCCGGAATGGACTCCTTCATCCTGGATCCTTTAAACAAGGACATGATGGGAATGCTTTTTGCCACTGAAGCAATGATGGGTGAAGATGAATACTGTATGGAATATATTGGGGCTTTCAGAGAAGGTATTTTTGTTAAATAATAATCTTTGCACACACAAAGAGAAAAATAATAAATTTTAAGGAGAAAGAATATGTCAACAATTGCAGAAGTAAAAACACTGGTAGAAACTGGGAAATCAAAAAAAGTAGGAGCTGCTGTTCAGGCTGCTTTAGATGCTGGGATCGCTGCTCAGGAAATTTTAGACGGCATGATCGGGTCAATGGGCGTTGTTGGAGAAAAATTCTCAGCTGGAGAAATTTTTGTTCCTGAAATGCTGATTGCTGCTAAAGCAATGTCAAAAGGTGTTGATATTTTAAAACCGGTTATGGCTGGTGAAAACTCAACTTCTTTAGGAACCTGTATTATGGGAACTGTTGCCGGAGACCTTCATGATATCGGTAAAAACCTGGTTGTTATGATGCTTGAAAGTTCTGGATTTGATATGGTAGATTTGGGTGTTGATGTTCCAGCTGAAAAATTCGTTGAAGCGGTTAAAGAAAACGACAACGTAGTTTTAGTTGCATGCTCAGGCCTGTTAACAACTACAATGCCAGCTTTAAAAGAAGCAGTACAGACTGTAAAAGCTGCATATCCTGATATGAAAGTAATCGTTGGTGGTGCTCCTGTAACACCTGAGTATGCTGCTGAAATTGGTGCAGATGGATACGCTCCAGATGCTGGTAGCTCTGCTGCTAAAGCTAAAGAACTGATTGGTGCATAATCTAAAGATACTTTAGTTCACAAATTATTAATTTTTACAGATTATAATAACTAAAAAATAAATAAAAAGACTTCGCCTTGTTTAAAGGGTGAAGTCTTTTTATTTATTATTTAAAGCCATAATAGTATTATTTGCAATTAAAATACAAATCGATATTAATGCAACATAAAATTCATTAAAAATAAATATTGAAATAACACTGAAAAATAGGTATATATACTGCGTATTAAACGAATACAATGGTAAATAGAAAATATTTACGAAATATCTTGACAAATTGTTTAAGCAAAGATAAAATTATGCATAACTAATATTCAGGAGGTAGTTTATGACTGCACATCTTACACAGAAAGAGAATTTTTTAAGAGTGGCACGTGGAGAAATGCCAGAATATGTACCTATTTCTACATTTGGAATGCCGGGTGTTGAACCTTTGATGACTATGGCAGATCCTAGCATACTAGGAGACTTTAGAGGTCCTGGTGGTGGAGTAGATCCTTGGGGTGTAACATTTGTGACAAGCGATGAAATCGACTTTGCTGCCCTTCCTAAACCGAATGACTTCATTTTAACAGATGTCTCTAAATGGCGTGATGTAATTAAAGCACCAGATTATTCTGGTTTCGACTGGGAAGCCGCTGCTAGAGCAGATCGAAAGAAATTCGTAAAGGATCCTGAACAGACAGCCTTTGTGCTCAGTGGCTACGCTGATCTATTTCAGCAGTTTGTTGGTTTTATGGGATTCACAGAAGGATTGTGTGCTATTTACGAGGAGACTGAAGAGGTCGAAGAATTATTTGATTATATGTTGGAGCACTCTTTGTATATTACAAAAAATATGCTGCACTATTATAAACCAGATGGATATTACTTACTTGATGATACAGCCTCTAAATTACAACCATTTATCTCTCCTAAAATGTTTAAAGAACTTTTGGTACCACGATATAAACAGTGCCTGGATTTAGTTAGAGAAGAAGGCATTCCGATATTTTATCATAATTGTGGGCGTTGTGAGGATCTAATTCCAGATATGGTAGATATAGGTGTGAATGTTTGGGATCCAGCTCAGATTGAAAATGACCTCGTAGCGATTAAAAATAATTATGGTCCCAAATTAGCAATTAACGGTGCCTATGAATATAGGATGCCAACTACCTGGCCGAATGTGGATGAAGAAGAGGTACGACAAACAGTTAGAGATACTTATGATAAAATGGCACCAGGTGGCGGCTTTATCTTTAGCGGAATGGTTACCTCATTGGATTTTGGCGATCCGAAGGTTATGGAAGTCAATGGCTGGATATTTGATGAAGCTCAAAAATTAAGTAAAAGTGTCTATCAATAGGTTGGATTAAGGAAAAACTAATGAAAATAATAATTTTTGGTGGGTTTTTAGGGTCAGGTAAGACCAGTGTAGTTGTTCAGCTGGCGAAACACTTAATAGGTGATAATCCTGAAAACCTTACAAAGGTAGTAATCCTGGAAAACGAAATTGGTGATGTAGGGATTGACGATAAATTATTAAAAAGCAGTGGTTATGAAGTTGAGAATCTGTTTTCAGGATGTGTTTGCTGCACCCTATCGGGAGAGCTTGTCTTGGGTATTCATAAAATTAAAAATGATTTTAATCCTGATACGATAATTTTAGAGGCAACCGGCGTTGCATTTCCTGATAATATCAGAGAGACAATCCTTAAATCAATGCCAGACATTGATTGTCGAGTCATTTGTGTGACTGATGCTAAGCGGTGGATGAGACTTTTAAAGCCAATGGAAATGCTGCTAAATGATCAACTTAAGGCAGCTGACGCGATTTTACTGAATAAAGTCAACCTGGTGGATCAGGCCAAGGTGTTGCAAGTTGTGGAGTCAATCAGAACCTTTAACAATGCTGCAGTGCTCTACAAGATAAATGCTTTGGAGACCATACATCCTGAAATTATTGAAAATATAGCCAGGTAGAAAGGTTGAATTATGTTGAAAGAGCATAGTGAATCATCATGTAAATGCCATCAGCACCATGATCATAACGAACACAATCATAACGAACACGAACATCATCATACTGAAGATCAAAACAGTCTGGTTAAGATTCATACTCATGATACCAGTATAATTGGTTCATTTCAAATTGAATTGAGTGAGTCGATTGCTATTGCAGAAGAGAAAATGGAAACTTGTTTAAAAAACATTGCTGATTCTGTAAATCAAATGAACGGCATT
This sequence comes from Eubacteriaceae bacterium ES3, assembly GCA_030586155.1. NCBI lineage: Bacteria > Bacillati > Bacillota > Clostridia > Eubacteriales > Eubacteriaceae > Eubacteriaceae bacterium ES3. Next base: position 1,252,842 of record CP130741.1, read on the forward strand.
ATTGGTCACATCAAGGGTTTTATTCAGTATAATGGCGACAATTGTATGTTATCCATTACTGACGAAGAAGTTAATAAAAAACGCGGTCTAACTAATAAGTGTGTAATTGATGCAGTTGCCATTGTTTTTAATCTGGAACCGGATCAGTTGAAAAAAGTGATTGAAAAGGAATTAGGAAGTTTCGAAAATAAATATAGACTATAATAGGTTTATAGAAATATTTTTTTAGGAACTTAGCTTTTATAAAGAAGAAAATTTGAGTTTAGGTAAATATTCTATAAGCTATTTACAGGTTTAAATAACTTAACTGAAACAGACAATCATCAACTTTTGAAGTATTGATGATTGTCTGTTCTTATGTAAGGATTAAATTGTGATATAGACGTTAAAATTAAGCCGTGATAAAATACTAGAGAAGAAAATGGAGGAAAAAATGGAAATATTAAATAATATAAATGATACGGCATTAATTTTTGAAGGTGGCGGTATGCGTGCAAGTTATACAGCAGGAATTCTCAATATTTTATTAGAGAATGAGTTGTATTTTAACTATGTAGCTGGAATATCTGCTGGTTCAAGTCATACAATAAATTATTTGTCAAGAGATCCTGAACGCGCCAGAAAATCATTTGTTGAGCTGGTAAATGATCCCAAATTTGGAGGATGGTCTTCGTTCTTAAAGGGAGACGGTTTTTTTAATGCAAAATATTTGTATGAGGAGACTTCTCATGTGGGCGGTCCACTTGAGTTTGATATTGAGACCTTTATGTCAAACCCAGCTCAGATTAGAATTGGTGCATTTTCTGGAGTATCAGGTCAGATGATATATTTTCGTAAAGAACATATGAAATCCCTTGAGGATATTGTGAAGATTGTCAGATCTTCATCATCGATGCCATTATTCATGCCACCAACAGTTTATCAGAATCAACTTTTTGTTGATGGCGGATTGGGCGGTGGAATCCCTTTAGAAATTGCAAAAAAGGATGGATATAAAAAGTATTTTGTGATTTTAACTCAGGAAAAAGGCTATCGAAAAAAGCCAGCAAAGTTCAAACACAGTATTCGTCTATATTATAGAAAATATCCACATATTGCTGAAGCGATGATTGCACGTTTTTCCATGTACAATCGTACGCTTGATAAATTGGAAAAGCTGGAAAAAGAGGGAAGGGCTTTTCTGGTTTATCCGGATAAAATGGCTGTTTCAAATCGTGAGACTAACTTTTTAAAGTTAGAACGATCATATCAGGCTGGATATGAACAAGGAAAAAGAGATTTGTTCAAATGGAAAAAGTTTTTAGATGGTGCTTTGTAATGGGGTCATTTATTAGCCTGATGATCATAATAGCTCTAATCGCGGTGTTTTTATTGATATTCTCTTCACCCCGAAAAAAAAACACAGAACAAATTATTTTCAAGACATACGATGGGTATATAAAAGGTCATCAATTGGAACAGGATCTGATTAAAGGAAAAAAATATGTAGCAGATCAATTAACTGCAGAGGGTATTTTTTTAAAGGGCAATCTAACGGGTCAGGGAAAATCTTATTATAAAAATGGAAAAGTTCGTTATGATGGACACTTTGAAAATGGAGAACCTTCTGGTGAGGGAAAGCTCTATGAAGAAGATGGTCGTTTAAAATATATTGGCAATTTTAAAAATGGATATGCAAACGGATTTGGAAAAGTTTTTGATGATAAAGGTCATTTAAAAATTGAAGGTCACTTTAAAAGGGTTTCCGGGTTTGATCAGTTCTCAAAAGATCCTTCTTTACCTTATGGTCACTGTCGCGAATTTTATAGTAATGGAAAAATGAAATATGATGGAGAATTCACAAATGGAGTTTGGCATGGAAATGGAAAATATTATAACTCTCAAGGAAAACTAATATTTAAAGGAGAATTTATCAATGGTCATCCAAAGTCATGATGTTTAGAAAAGTTCTGTAATTGAGGTCATAAAAAATAGATGAGATATAGTTGTTTAATGATGGCATGATGATATTTTGGGTAAGTATTAAATAAGAATTATCGTTTTCAGCGATGGAAATGAAATCGCCTGAATCTTAATGAGGAGTATAGGTATTATGAAATGTAAAAACATCCTTCCATTTATGATCTTTTTTGTGATGGCAATTTTTTTAACAGGTTGTACAGATGGTGACCAAAATGCTCAGTCGACAGTAAATCAGACTGCTGAAAGCGATTCAGTAAATCAATATTTGAATGATGATCCGATATATCAGTTTTATAATCTTACTGAACTTAACCAGATGAAGGTTGAACTTGATGAGCGTCTGGGAGTTGTTCCGCAGATTGATGAAGCAGGAATGTATAACTATATTGATAATGAAACCGGATATGGTGTTTTTGTCAGTTTTGATAGTGGAGATGCTGTGGTCTTAAAGGGTCTTTATATTCCTGAAGGAGGAAAAGCACTTGTAAATTTGAGTAATGCCAGTGTTAATCAGGAAATGGTATCTCAAGTTACCGGGGGAATTTCTTTTGAAGAGGCAGTCGGCATTTTAGGTAGTGGAGCAGTTGAAATTGTCTGCTCACACAATCCGGCAGATCCGGATAATCCATTTTATGCGATGGCCTGGATGAATCAGGATGGAAGCCTGGCTCTCGTTTATTTTGAAGGTTATAAAGGAATTGTCAATAGTGCTGAATTTCTAAGCAGTGTGGAATAATTTTATAAAAGGAGGGATTAGATGAAAAACAAAAGTTTTTTAGACGGGACTATATTTTTATTGCTGATGCTGTCATTGCTGTTATTGAGTGGTTGTAATCAATCAACAGGAGGAAGTATTTTAAGTGACCCGTTTAATTTCTATAATATGGTTGAGTTGGGGGAATCAAAAGAACAGGTTGAATCATCGTTGGGTGTGACGGGTGTATTAAGTGACGGTACATATCAATATGTTGACGAAGAGACTGGTTTTGGGGTAATGGTCGTCTATGATAGCGGTGATACTGTTGAAATGAAAACTCTTTACAATGCTGACGAAACGAAAATTATGGAATTAAGTGATGCCAGTGTCACCGAAGATCAGGGTAGCAGTATTACAGAAGGTATGAGTTATGATAAAGTAGTTGAGCTATTGGGAACCGAAGGGGTGGAAATAATTCAGATGGTTAATCCTTCGGATATTGATAAACCAATTCATATGATGATTTGGTTTAATGATGACAATAGTGGCTTGTATGTTACATTTCTTGGTGAAAAGGGACTTGTACTTAGTGTGAATTTTTACAATGAGTGATGATTTAAGAGCTTAGGGCAGAGATTTTTATTTCTGTCTTTTTTTGTGAATTAATTTTCTTAATTGCTTGATTTCTAAAAAATAAAATATTTTAAAAAATTTATTTTTTAGGGAAGAAAAACTATCTGATGACCGTTATATAGGTATAGGATAGTAGAAGGGGTGAACAGGGGTGTCGCAAGTACAAGAAATCAGCGATGATGCTTTAATACAGGAATTTTTGAAAAGCGGAAATTCTGCTAAATTTGAACCATTAGTTAGGCGCTACGAAAAATTTGCAACTGTATATGCCTATTCTCTACTGGAAAATGAATTTGATGCCCAGGATGCAGTTGCGGAAAGCTTTTTAAAAGCCTTTACAAAAATTCATCAATATCGCTTTGGCAGCAGTTTTAAAAACTGGTTTTTAAAAATTGTTCATAATACCTGTTATGACTTAATGCGGAAGCAAAAAAATTATATTTACCTGGATGATGAAGAATTGGGGGAGGCAATAAAAAGTGATGAGTCGCTTTCTTACAACAATATTGATAGTTTGGATTTTAATGAAATGAAAAAGATACTTTTCAAACTTTCACCTGATTTAAGGGCAGTCATTTTATTGCGCTATTACTATGATTGGGATTATCAGAAAATATGTAAATTTTTAGATATTCCCATAGGTACTCTATCGTCAAGATTAAATCGGGCCTGTAAAAAATTAAAATCTTATATGGAGGAACAAAATGGATGAACTCGATAATTTAATGGAATGTATGGGATTTAATGAAACGCGAATCAGTGATTTTGTCGACGGGATTCCATATAAATCGAATGTAAAAGGGATCATGAAGAAACTGCAAAAACCGACAGTAAATCCATTTGAACAGTGGCTGGTTCTGGGCTATATTATTCTGATTGCTTTTGGAGCTTGTGTAAGTCGATTTTTATTTATGAGCGACTCCGTTAAAGGAATCTTAAGGTCTTTGATCATTGGAATGATCGGTTATGCAGATATCATTCAGTCGATAGGTAGAATTTTATCATTTGGTATTTCAATTTGTATTATTTTCTGGGTACTGGTTGGAATATTTCAATATAAAAATGAAAATGCTTATTAAGGAGAGGAAAAATGTTTAAAAAATCGAAAAAGACGGTCCTGTTATTTATTATGGTTATATTTATTAGTATGTCAGCGGTATGCGCCCAGGTTGCAGAATATGGAGACTACTATGATAGCTCGGGAAATATTACGATTCAGGGAGAAACAGTTTCAAACAGAGACTTTGTTTTTGCCGGTTCAAATATCACCACTGATGCTGTGTTTGATACAACGACTGTTTTTATGGGCAATATTGTTAGCCTTGATGGGGAGTATAATGGTGATGTATTTGTTTTTGGAAATACAATTACTATCAACGGGAAAATTAATGGTAGTCTTTATACAGCAGGTAATGTGATTACAATTAACGGAGAGGTAACAGATGACGTATTTGTAGCTTGTTCAGAGTTTACTTTGGGAACTAATGCGTCTCTTAACCGAGATGTCTGGTTCAGTGGTGCTAATGGTCGTTTTGACGGTATAGTAGGTCGTAACCTGAGATCAGAGGCTGGTAATTTAAAGCTAAATAGTAAAATAGAGGGATTTGTAGATGCGTCAGTAGGGCAGTTGACGATTAATGAAACGGCTGAAGTTTTAGGAACAATTGATAATAGAAGTGAAAATGAAGCCATTGTGGCAGCTGGGGCCAATGTGCCAGAAGTAAACTGGGAAAAGGTCACTGAAGAAGAAAATCGAACAGAAACCAACAGCGGTAATTCCGTGGGGTCGGTTATTCTTCAAATTATTACAAAACTTGCTTTTATTCTGGTAATATGGCTTCTAATTACATTTATGTCTAAAGAATTCAGTGATAATACAAGTTTGATTGTAAAAAAACATTTGTGGCCATCTCTTGGAATTGGTGCTGGTTATATGTTTTTGTCGCCGATTATGTTACTTATTTCTTTCATTATTTATGTTCCATTTGGATTAGCGGTGTTGTTTTTGATAATAGCAAGTTTTATTTTAGCTATGCCAATTGCTGCTGTAGTATTTTCAAAGCTTTTGATTAAATTTTTTGATAATCAGATGAAACCACTTTTGGCATCTTTTGTATCGGTGTTAATAATTGCTGCTGGAGTAATCGTGATTGGATATATTCCATTTATTGGAGGATTGACCGGATTTTTCCTTACCCTCTTCGGAACAGGCTTCCTGGGATATAATATTCTTTTTGGACATCGTCAGTTAAAAGAAGAAAAAAACCTGTTCGTAGAAGAGGTCAATGAAGCGTCAACGACAATGGCAATTGAAAAAGAGGAATCAAATAAGGAGTTTGAAATAGAAGAATCTTTAAAACCTGAGGAAGATGAGACATCAGATAATAATCAGTAAACTGATTTGAATTTAAAAAAAATTAAGATATTTGAATACGTATTTTATAGCTCAAATTTTAAAATGTTGACTTTCTTCATTTTTGATTTGGGCTATTTTTTTAGGGTACTAACATTATAATAAAAATGTATATTTAGTAAGAAAGTTGCTGGTCTTAGGGAGATGTTTATGAGAAATGTGTTGAAAAATTTTAATCTTCAGACAGTATTGAAATTATTTTCTATACAAATAATACTTGCGATCTGTTTTCTCAATTTCACTAAATGTGTTTATGCCGAGGAGGATAATCCGAGAATTCTATTCTTATCATCGTACTCAGAATCATTTGAAAGTGATCCACCCAAAGTAGAAGGGGCTCGTTTTATTTTTCAGGATAAATATGATATGGATTTTGAGTTTATGGACTCCAAGCGTTTTGAAACCCTGGAAAATAGAGAACTTTTTTATCAATTACTTAAATATAAATTATCCAATGTACCAACATATGATGCTGTTATTGTTTCTGATGATTACGCTCTTCAGTTTGTTATGGATTATCAGGATGAACTTTTTATCAATATTCCAATTATATTTATTGCAATTAATGATAAACAACGAGCAGAGGAGGCTGCTGCCAGAGAAAATATTGCAGGCGTTTGGGAAGAAACCTCATTAACCGAAAATATTGACTTGGCAAGAAAATTTAATCCCGATGCGACAAAAGTAATGGCTATTGTAGATTCTACTTTAACTGGTCAAGGAGATCAAAAACAGTTTGAAGAGGCAATGCTTGAATTTCCTGATTTACAAGCGGAGTTATTGAATGTATCCAATTATGATATTAATGAAGTAGCTGAGATGCTTGATAAACTTGAAGATGATACGATCCTACTTTTTTTGAGTATGAATCAGACGAAAGATGGCGTTTATATAGCCCTTGATGACCAAATAGAATTTTTAAAAGAACATACTAATATTCCTGTGTATCGGGCATCACTAGGGGGAGTTGGTCAAGGTTTATTTGGCGGAAAACTCATAGATTACTATGGATTCGGTGAACTAGGAGCAAAACTAGTGATTGAGGTTTTAAATGGGAAGTCCATTGATTCCATTGATTTAATTAGAGAAACCCCATATTATTATACTTTTGACTATGAATTGGTAAAAAAATATGGAATTAACGAAGAGCTTATACCAGCTGATGCTGTACTGGTTAATAAAGAAGAGCGTTTGATAGAAAAATACCGAGATTTGTTTATAACAATTGGAATTATCCTGGTTTTTTTAAGTTTAGTTTCTGTGATTTTAATTATTGATAACTTGAAAAGGAGAAAAGCGGAAAGAGACTTAAAAGAAAAAAATCTGGAACTAAAAAAGTTTTATAAAAATCTGTCAAAGACTGAAGAGGAACTTAGATTTCAGTATGAAATTGTTCAAGAACATGCAAACAAAATGTATATTCTTAATCAGAAATTTAAAATTGCGACTGAAAGTACAAATAGTGCAGTCTGGGAAATGAATATTGAATCAAAACAGGTGATGATTTCAGAAAGTTTCGGTTTGATATTTGATCAAAGGGTTAAAACACATTGCGGCTATGATCAGTTTTTTGGGCAGGTGCTTTGTAAATCGGATAAGATTAAGCTTGATGAAGAAATTTGCCGTTATTTAAGTGGTGGATCTAAGGAAATCAATCTTCAAGTGTGTATGAATAATAAAAACTGGATGTTGGTCAAAGGAAAAGGTGTTTATGATCAAGATGATCATTATACAGATATCCATGGTCTGTTGATCGACAGTACAAAGATAAAAGAGCAAGAAGCTTATATTGAATACCTTGCAGCCCATGATTATCTGACAAATTTGCCAAATCGTCATCAGTTTCTTAACCGTCTCAATCAGGCGCTTAAAGATAACGTTTCAGGTGCAGTTATTCTTTTTGATGTGGATAATTTTAAGAGCATTAATGACTCCTTAGGTCATGTATATGGCGATCTTCTTTTAAAGTCGATAGCTGAACGCTTACGTTATTTCCAAAATGAAAGCGTTATGGTTGCACGTTTTGGTGGTGATGAGTTTTTGGTCCTGTATTTGGGTTCTGAAAACTGCTCTGAAATCAGTAAATTTGCAGAGACAATACGTAGTGTTTTTAAGGAAGGTGTAGTAATTGATGGCGTAGAGAGCTATTTTAGTATTAGTATGGGAATCACCTGTTTTCCCAGGGACAGCAGAAATATTAATCAGCTAATTATGAATGCCGATACTGCTATGTATAAAATAAAGAGAAATGGTAAAAATGATTTGATTTTTTTCCATGAAAATATGAATCAGGAAATGAAAGATAAGCATGATACTGAAATTATTTTGCGGGAAGCGATTAAAAATGATGGATTTAAACTTCTTTATCAACCTCAGATATCTTCTGAAAGCGGAGAGATTATCAGTTTTGAAGCGTTGATTCGTTTAAAAAACTATCAAATTAGACCAGATATTTTTATTGGCGTGGCAGAAGAAACGGGTTTAATTGTTGAAATTGGTAGGTGGGTTGCAAAGGAAACTGTCAATCAGATGAAAATATGGCAAGAAAAGGGATTTTCAAGTAAGGCAGTAGCCATTAATTTCTCGATCAAACAATTAAGGGATAGCGGTTATATTGATTATCTTAATCAAATGCTGTCTGAGAGGAGCCTTGATCCTTCACTGATAGAAATAGAAATAACTGAAAACATACTGCTTGAAAATAATAGTGATACTTTTGACTTTCTAAATGAATTAAAAAATTCCGGCTTTCGGATTGCATTAGATGATTTTGGGACTGGTTACGCTTCATTTAATTATCTGACTTATATCCCAGTTGATAAGGTGAAATTGGATAAATCAATTAATGATAAATTCTTAAAACATGAAAACAGTGCCGTGATTGAAAGTCTGATCAACTTAGTACACAGTCTAAAGCTTGAGATTACTGCAGAAGGAATTGAAACCTGGGATAAGTATGCTAAGTTAAGAGCAAGCAATTGCGACTATATACAGGGTTATCTTTTCAGTCGCCCACTTGAACCTGAAAAAATTGAGGAAATATATAATAAGAACATGATTGAATTATTTTTAGAAAATAGTATTAATTAATTTAACAAAATTGTTTTCCATTCGTAAAAGATCACAAACAATGATCTGGATGTTCAATTATTAATGATTGCCCTTTGCTTATGTTTATAGAAAAAAATAGCCGAAACGATATAATGAAGTAACTCTTATACGAAGCTCTAGGAGGTTTTTGTGAAAGCATTTAAATACAGTTCTGTTGTTACATTTTGGTTAGCAGTATTATCAGCAATAGCAATTTTTGTAATTGATGATGTGTTAGATCTGGATGGAAGCAGTGTTTTAAAAAATCATATCCTCGAAAATCTGGATAATTACAACGCCTTTTTAGTTGGTATGTTTACGGCTGCCTTGGTCAGTTTGATTATTGCAATTGTCAGTTACGCGACTGAAAGAAGGCGATTGATTTCTGAGTTTTGGAATAGCGCCAGGAAACTAACTCTGACATTTAAGTTGCTTCTTCTTGATCATTTTAATTCAGATGTACTTTCAGAACAAAATCTAATTGAGATGGCAGAAAAGTATGAATTTAATTTGCAGGTTAGAGAATGGCATTCTTTGTACAGTTCAAACTATTTAATAGTCTTTACACAGATCTCATTTTTCTTTAAACAAGGAAAAATTTGTGGGCTTCTCAGTAAAATAAATACAAATGTAGAAACTATTAAAACTATTATGGACACCTTAATGAACACCTATCTCAATAAAAATCTTAATAATGCGTATGGTCAAACCGACATCAAGATGGTAGTTGATGTTATTGCGGGAATTGATAAGGAGCAATTAATACGTTCTCTGGAGCTGCAGTTAGATGATTTGCTCAATTATTTAAAGGCTGATAATGTGAAAGAGCACATGAGTGTTTCCAGACATACCTAGAATTTAAGACTTTCATTAGAGTATCCTGATATAATTCGCCATGCTCAAATATAATTAATAAAAGAGGTGAAGAATGAAAAGAAACATTTTAATGTCAGGATTAGCTTTAGTATTAAGCGCAATGTTTGCAATGCCGATTTTTGCTGATGCGAAAAGTGCGTGTGTCGCAATTGGTGCAGATAATACAGAATCACAACTGGAAACAGTCTATGATTATTTTGGTATTGACCAGGGTGATGTTGAGGAGACAGTTGTTACAAACGCAGATGAACGAGAAGTTCTTGAAGGACTGGTTTCATTGGATAAAATTGGTACTTTAGCCTTATCAAGTGTTTATGTTCAGGAAACTCAATCTGGTGGGATTGAAATTGAATCTCATAATATTGATTGGGTAACAGATGAAATGTATGAAGCAGCTTTGACAACAGCGGGAATCACTAATGCAGATGTAGTGGTGGCTGCTTATACACCTGTTTCGGGAACAGGTGCCTTGACAGGGATATATAAAGCTTATGAAGTGGCAACAGGTATTGAGCTTGATGAAGATGCAAAATCGACAGCAGTTGAAGAGGTAATTGTTACAGGTGAACTACAGGATATGATTGGTGATGACGCTGTAAATATTATTAATTCATTAAAATCAGAGATTGCACAGACAAAAAACATGAATGATGATGAAATTCGTCAATTGATTGTTGAAACAGCTGATAAGTATGATACAGAATTGACTGATCAACAGGTCGAAGATATTCTTGATTTAGTCAACAAGTTTAATGCGCTGAATATGGATCCGGACACCTTTTTAAAACTGGTAGAAGCAGGTCAGCAGACAGAAGGCTTTTTTGATAAAGTCCAGGGATTCTTTTCAAATATCAGTAATTTTTTTAATGGTATATTAAGTTAATATTAAAGCAAAACAGTAACTTATTTAATATACTATAAATTAAAAAACGGATTTGTTATGAAAAATAACAAATCCGTTTTTTTAGGCATCAGTTTTTTGAAGGAGGGGAAGATTAGTTAAAAAATCTTCAGCCAATTCATGACCGGTCAGTTTTTCAAGTAAAACCTGGTGGTCCATGACAAGGATGGTTTTGAAAGAACCGTCTCCAAGTGGGAAAACACCTGTAATTGAAGAAGAGACTCCAACCGGTTTAATCTGATCCAGGTTGATTTCCAGAACATTATTAAGTTTATCTACTTGCAGGGCGACAGTTTCGGTTTCTGATAACTGCAGGACTAACAGACTGGAGGTATCGAGGTTACGCTCTGAGTTATTAAATAGAATATCCAAATTAACTACGGCAATAAAATTACCTTCATACTCGACAGCGCCCTTTATCGGTCCTGATACCCCTGGCATTGAAACGATACGATTAGTATCAAGGGCTTCAAGGACTACAGACTGATCCAGACCAAACATTTGATCGTTAATAACGAATGTTGCCAGTTTAATGGTTTCATTGTTCATAACATAATTAATATCGGCCTGCTCGATTTCAATTTCCTTATGATTTGATTGAATACCAGAATGACAATCAGCAAGTCGATCAATAACAATCGCCAGTACATCATTTTGATAGCCATCGCTTGTTTTATATTCCCTGTAACCTGAAGAACAGGCACATCCTATAGCAGCGTAACAGCTGTCGAGAGAAACTAGTTCAGAAACGGTTTCCCCGTTATCGACATTGAAAAAATTCTCTTTTAATTGCAAGGTGGTGCCAGTCTGATAGTTTGGGTGGGTCGAAGCGATGATTGTTTTGTGACGATCAGTGAAAACAGCAAAAGTTTTTTCACTATCAACAGATTCCAGTAAGATTTGTTTAAATTGAAATTCGCTGTCAAAAACGATGCCAATTCCACCAACAGTCTGGGAAGGATGGTCAATATCGGTAATCGAGGCCCCGTAAATATAAGTAGGCAGATTATCATAAAGGTCGGTTCGCTCAAATGGGGAAACAAAATATCGTTCAGAATGATTGTTCGACAGGATGTTCTTTATATAGGAATCATTCAGAGTTTTACCAATGTCACCGACTCGCTTAGGGTTAGAAACGGCGATTATTGTGCCTGACTTATCGAATAAAAACAGATTAGTATAAACGGTATAAAGGCTGTTGATGTAGGACAGGATATCGGTCAAGGTATTTTTATCGGATTCTGAAACTGATTCTTTTGACATAATTCGTCGAAAAGTGGAATCGAGCGCCCACCAGCGACAATCATTTGCCCGTTCGTAAAGATTTCGGTCCATAATGTCGATACAAAGCGAAGCGAGAAAACCCGATTCACTCAGACTGCTGGAGACGACTGTTGAAAAAAGATCTGTGACAGAAGTTTGAAACAGATTGCTGGTTTTGGTGCCTATTCTACCGATTGCTCTCAAAAGGGGTTTGAGTCTGGTATATTCTTCATGCAGACTTTCATCTCGGGCAATGATTTGACCGTTGTAGACAATTCGCCGTAGGGAGCTGTTAATTGTGACTGTTTTTTCAATAATTTCATTAAGCTGTTCTGAGAATGATTCAGCCATAGAAATAAGGTTTTGGGCCGTATTGTCATCAATTTGGCCTAGATCAGTTTTTTCACGGCAGGCAACATTGAGGGGGAGCATAACATGTCCTCGCCATCCTAAACCGAAATAGTCCTGATAACCGTTAGATTTAACGGTCTTTGTGATATAAGAAATACCATGGTGAATCTGAATCCCCTGAATACCAGGGTCAACAGCTTCAACTTTAAAGCCAATTGGGACATGAGATTGATCGCTGCTGGCAATAACTCGATTATGATCATCGATTATTAACAGTGCAGATCCATCCGAATCAGCGGTCAGCTTTTCAAAAATTGTATTCATTTCATCTTCGAAACGGAAGCAAAGACAAATCACACCGATAGTATGCTGTGAGTTAGTATCATAAATTCGGCTGCTAAAAACATGAGATTTATTTCGAAGAGGTTGCAAGGCTGATTTTGCGAAGGATTCTACATAAAGTTCAGAGGTAGAAAGTGTTTCTTCGATAATTGGGTCACTGATGGTCTGATTAAGAATAGGGTTTGAATCATCTAAGTTGGCGATGACTTGATTGTTTTGATCGAGGATGATGATCTCTTCATATACCGAATAATTTTTCACATATTCCCTTAAACGATTACGGATATGATTCAGGCTGTACTCATCGCGATTGTCATTTTTAACAAAATTTCTTATATCATCATCAGTTGCTAAAAATCCGATATCAGCGGTTCGCTCATAAAGATTTCTAATTAGGATATCGATGGCCACCTGGGCTTTAAAAACAATTTTTTGTTCCATTTTTTTTAGTTTTTCAGAAACCAGCGCATCAATTAGTTCCTGTTGCAGGCTATAAAAGCTACTTTGAATATTAGCCATATTGGGGAGCACGTTTTTGGATTGGATCGGACAGTTGATTTCACAAAGCAGTTTAATATTATCCCATTGATCATTTAGTTCAGAAATGCCCTTGTCGCAATCCATGACATCCTGCATATGGGGAATAAAGTCTCTATTCTTATAGATAATCATTACAATCTCCTGTTCTTTATATGAAATGTTTTCAGTATTCTGTATACTTAAAGTAAAAAAATGTATCGAGATTAAATATAACATCATCAGAATTGAATTGCAATGGTCAATGGGAATAAATTTTAATCAACTAAAACATAATATTTTCAAGGAATTCAAGATCTTTTTGATTTGGAAGTTCAGCTATTTTAGTTTTTTTGTCAAAAATCATAATTTCGGGGTTCTTAAAATTAAATGCCGGCCAGGTGACTTTTCCTTTGTAATCATTTGAAAAATTAGGGTTGCCGTTTTTGATGAAGTTTACCCATGAATTCTGCATAATCCAAGAAAGATTGCTGATTCTGGATGTCCGGCGTTGGCTGATACCATTACCGAAAACAAAGGGCAGTTCCATTCCGTGAGCCGAGTTGAGGCCTAAAAATTTAAGTATAGTGGGATCATAATCAAAGTTATAAAAGTAGACAGATTGACCAAGTTCAGAATATTTTTTCGAAAGCATGGTCATACCGATCAAAAAAGCAGAATAGGTATAAATTTCTTTTGTGCGATCTAACGGGGTGTTATTATCATCGATTGAAAAATAATCAAGAACAGCTTTGGCTTTTTCCGGTCCAAAGATCTGGTAGCATAACATCTTATAAATGCCGGCATTAGTGTGCGATTTTATAAACAGTGAGGATTCATCGGTATTATAACCAATCAGTAGTTTTACTTTGTTGACATTTCCTTGACGCAAAGTCTCAACAGGGTTTTCAGGAAGAACACATCCATCAAAGACTGGCCAGAAACTAAAAGCCGAAGGTGCGGTTGATTGATCAGATTTTACCATCGAACAGGCTGCCAGCAGATCGTCGGGTACCTTTCTTAGTGCCGGGAGATCATTGATGTTATCCTGGATTCCAAGAGTTTTTAGAAGGAGCGTGCCATTATCGAGAGATTTTTTTAAATTGCCCCGGTTAAGTCTTGCAAATGCTGAAATAGAAAAAATAGAGCCACTTTCAACAATGGCTTGATGAAAGAGTCCAGTAGCGGCTTTAGAGAGCAGCAACGCAGTGACACTATAGGCACCTGCTGATTGTCCGCCGACAGTTACCTTTTGGGGATCTCCTCCAAAAGAAGAAATATTTTCCTGTACCCATTTTAAAGCTTGAATTTGATCAAGAATTCCATAATTTCCAGCAAATCCGGATTCTTCGTACAGTCCATGGGTTGCCAGAAAACCAAGAGCTCCTAAGCGGTAGTTGATGGTAACGACTATAATGCCCTGCTGAGAAAGCAGATGACCATCATACATGATTTCAGATCCTGAACCGGTAGCAAAAGCGCCACCGTGAATAAAAACATAAACAGGCAGCTGATCAGTTTCTGATTGAGCTGGTGTCCAGATATTTAAATAGAGGCAGTCTTCACTTTTCCCATCCATTCGATATGATGAAGGGCTGTCAATGGTAATACCGCCCATTTGTATAGAACTGTTGCCTGCTTCAAAGCAGGGTCGTAATTCCTGCCAGGGCGGATGCGGTTCGGGAGCCTTGAAACGACGCTCCAGTACCGGGGGTTGCGCATAGGGGATGCCTTTGTAACTAGCGACATTACGGCGCTTTATCCCCATAACTGGACCACAGGGGGATAGGCAACAGGGTTTTTATAAGTCTTATCATCCTGATCTTTCATCTCGACTCCTTTATAGATAATTTTGGTTCTAAAATTCAGGGACATAGATTCGAAACTAAATATATCAATTATTATAGCATTAGGTAGTAAATAAAATAAAGTTTTATAATTGCAGTGGATTGGTGAAAAAATCACGGTGAAAACAGTATTTTTTTTCAAAGAGCAAGTTTTGTAAATCTGTTGAACAGATATCAAAGTGAAGCATTGATTTTTGTGATACCGTTAAACGATTAATTTCTTTGCGCAGATTATTTATTAGTGGTGCCTGCTCTTTTTGTTTGATACTTTTTAAAATGACTTGTCCAGTCCGGTTAAAACCAAGAACACGCAAATATGGTTTTGTATTCTTAAGATTAGCTAAATCAGATTTTGTTAAATTCATAAGACGATTGGTGAAAATTCTCTGAACTCTGGTTTGGGGGATTCGTTTTGAAACGACATCATTAATCAAATCATTAAGTGAGGGGGCTATTTTAATGGCATCTCTAATCTTATGCTCAAGCCCTTCTGACACATATGGAAATTGTCTAAGGGAACTGACACTTTCACCTAAGATCGTGTATCTCAGCAGGTCAAGCAGTTTCTGATTCCCTGAAAAATTAATGTTTTCAATCATTGGAATTAGTAAATCGGTTTGATAAGGAAGTTTTTTGTCAAGCGCATTTAGAATTGTGTCAAGATTTTGATGAGACTGATAGTCCGAAATTATTTTCCGCACCCCTGTTGCACTTAAAATACTTGAATCCTCCAGGCTATGATAATCTGCACCTCTTCGTTGTATGGTAACAGGTTGTATCTTGCTGTTAGAGCGTTTAAGTGCTTTAAGATATTCAATGGCCAGGATATTATTTGGCTTTTTAAGATGTTCAGAATAGTGTAATCCCAGTAACTGTTCAACGGAAAGCTCGCGGGCTTTTGCAAATGAATAACCCAGATCAAGAAAAGACTTCAGTTTTATTTTAAAATTATGCGTCTCATGCGCAAGCAGATCGGACAACGTCAGTAGGTCATTCAAATTACCGGATTCAGAGCCAAAGCTTAAATGAGTGCAGACTCCACTCGATTCCAAAAGATGGATAGCCCCTGTAGCAAAGGTTTCAGCAGATTGTCCAGAGTATATGACTGGTAGTTCGATTACAAGATCGATGCCTGATTCAAGGGCCAGACGTGCTCTTTCCCATTTGTTAAAAAGAGAAAATTCGCCGCGTTGTGTAATGCTGCCACTCATAATAGCGATAACTCCATCAGCACCGGTTATTTTTCGTGACTCCTGAAGCTGATAATAATGTCCCAAATGAAAGGGGTTATATTCAGATACAATTCCAAGTATTTTCATTAAGATCTCCAAATTGAAAGCTGGCAATAAAATATTGATTACTCTCATAAAATGACAAAAATTTATTAGACTATTTTTTGCTTTACTGTTATTATATAGAACGTATGGTATCTAATCAATAAAAACTAAAGGAGAGAATAACAATGAATGTACTTGTTATTAATTGTGGTAGTTCATCGCTTAAGTATCAGTTGCTAGATATGTCAACTGAAAAAGTGATGGCTAAAGGACTTGCTGAAAGAATTGGGATCGCTGGTTCTGTATTAACTCATGAAGCAACAGGAAAAGACAAAGTAAAATTTGAACAGCCAATGGAAACCCACAAAGATGCACTGAATATTTTGATGAGTGCTCTGGTTAGTCCAGCTCATGGAGTGATTAAAGAATTAGAAGAAATTTCTGCTGTTGGTCACCGAACTGTTCATGGTGCTGAAACATTTTGTGATTCAGTCGTAATTAATGCTGAAGTAATTGAAAAAATGGAAGAATGTTCTGAACTAGCCCCGCTTCACAATCCTGCAAATCTGATTGGAATCAGAGCTTGTCAGGAGCTGCTTCCTAATGTACCGATGGTTGGTGTGTTTGATACAGCGTTTCATCAGACATTGCCTGCTGAAGCTTTTATGTATCCACTACCTTATGAATTATATGAAGAACATAAAATCCGAAAGTATGGATTCCATGGTACATCACATAAATTTGTAAGTCGTGCTGCTGCTGAGTTAATGGGTGAAAAAATCGAGAACTTGAAACTGATTTCATGTCATTTGGGTAATGGTGCCAGTCTTTGTGCTATAAATGGTGGTAAATCAGTAGAAACTTCAATGGGTTTAACTCCTTTAGCTGGTCTGGAAATGGGAACACGTTGTGGTGATATTGATCCTGCGATTATTCCGTTTCTTGTTAACAAAGGCTATACAGTTAAAGAAGTTGACGATATTATGAATAAGAAATCTGGAGTTCTTGGGGTTTCAGGCGTTAGCTCAGATTTTAGAGATGTTGAAGCAGCTGCAGATGATGGAAACAAGCGGGCACAACTAGCGCTGGATATTTTCCACTATCGTGTTGTAACAACAATTGGGGCCTATGTTGCAGCAATGGACGGTGTCGATGGAATTATCTTCACAGCTGGCTTGGGTGAAAACTCAGTTTCTTCTCGAAAAGCAATTTGTGATCGCTTAAGTTATCTGGGAATTAAACTGGATGTAGCTGCTAACAGCCAGCGAGGAAAAGCAATGGTTATTTCTGCTACGGATTCAAAAACAACAGTTATGGTTGTTCCAACTAACGAAGAATTAATGATTGCCAGAGATACTTTAGAATTGGTAAAATAATGTAAAGACTTTCACTTGACAAAACGGGGAATCGTCTATATAATGATGATTGCCCGTTTGGAGTGAGAATATGAAAATTGAAATCAATAAGCTATTACAGGAAAAATCTTTCCCTTTTGAATTTATTGTTCACAATGATGAGTTGAAGGACGTTGAGGGAAAATTAGATGAAAATGGTGCCGTAGTTAAAGGAACAGTTAAGAAACTATCAAAACGTAGTTTTGAAATTACCATGACTATTGAGATGACTATGGTTTTTCCCTGTGCGCGTTGTCTGGAGCCAACCCCGGTTCCTTGTTTTTATGATTACGCTGATACGGTTTCGATTGACGATGATGCAACAGAATTGGATCTTATACCCGTTGTTGAAGAATGCATTTATATAAATGAACCGTTTCGGATTTTATGTCGGGAAGATTGCAGGGGGTTGTGTCCAAAATGTGGCAATAATTTAAATCATGAACAATGCGATTGCGAGAATGATGGGGATATAGATCCACGTCTGGCAGCATTAAAAACGTTATTGTAAATGAACTGACTATATCGTAGGAGGTGATAGTAATGGCTGTACCAAAAAGAAAGGTTTCGAAAGCACGTCGAGATAAAAGAAGAACACATTATAAATTAAGTATTCCAGGAATGAGTACTTGTCCAAAATGTGGAGAGATTAAAGTACCACACCGTGTCTGCAAGTCTTGCGGAACATACAAAGACGTGAGCGTCATTAGTTTTGATGAATAAACAGAGCCTTGTCTCTGTTTTTTTCTCTATATTGGAATAATTTCTAGAATAAGGATATGAATTTCCAGTATACTTAATATGTTTTTTAAAATGTTATTTAAGATAGTTCGAACAAGGAAGGTGTTATATTGAATATATTTTTAGATGCGATGGGTGGCGATCATGCCCCAGGAGAAATAATAAAAGGTTCAATTGATGCAATCAAAGAATATAATGTCAGTTTAACGCTGGTCGGAAATCAGGAGATTATCCGAAATGAATTACAAAAGTATGATTACCCGACTGATAAAATTGAAATTATTCATGCTGAAACTGTGATCGAAAATACTGAGGAGCCAGCAATGGCAATTCGCAAAAAAACTGATTCTTCATTAGTAGTTGCTTTGGAAGAGATGAAAAAGCGTGACCAATCGGTTCTTATTTCAGCAGGAAGCACAGGAGCTCTTTTATCTGGAGGCCTTTTAAAGCTTGGCCGTATCAAAGGAATTAAGAGACCGGCGTTGGCTTCCATGCTGCCAAAAGAAAATGGTGTTTCTTTATTAATAGATACAGGTGCAAATGCAGACTGTAAGCCTGAGTACCTGCTTCAATTTGCACAACTGGGAACGATTTATTTCGAAAATGTATTAGGGAAAAAGAATCCGTCAGTTGGTCTTGTTAACATTGGAACAGAAGCTAAAAAAGGAAACACACTGGTGAAATCTGCCTATGAATTACTGGATGCCTCAGAGCTCAATTTTATCGGGAATATTGAAGCCCGCGATATTCTGGAATCTCAAGCTGATATTTTGGTTTGTGACGGTTTCACTGGAAATATAGTTCTGAAGCTTACTGAAGGTATTGCTTCTTTTCTTCTAGATGGTGTAAAAAAAGCAGTAATGAGTAATACATCCGGAAAAATTGGTGGATTACTGATAAAGAACAACTTAAAAACATTTAAAAAGCAATTCGATTATACAGAGTATGGTGGAGCGCCTTTTCTGGGTGTAAAGGGTGGTATCATTAAAGCGCATGGGAGTAGTAATGCCTATGCGATTAAAAATGCGATTAAACAAAGTATATCCTTTTTGGAAAATGATATACTTCACAAAATTTCGGAAAATTCCAGCGAAGTGGAGGTGTGAAATGGACGAGAAGTTTTTAAAAGTGACAGCGATTATTTCTGAGCAACTGGGTGTGGAAACTGAAGACTTAACAATGGAAACGTCTTTAGTAGAGGATTTAGAAGCCGATTCTTTAGATGTTGTAGAATTAATTATGGCATTTGAAGAAGAATTTGGGACGAAAATCGAAGAAGAGCATCTTGAAGATATTCAAACAATTGAAGACATTCTTAATGCAATCGGATAATGGCAACGTCGTCGGATAAGATGACACGAAGGTGTTTCTCACGGCGACGTTTTTTGATTAAGGGGGAGAAAATTGTGACTATTGAAGATAAAATCGGATATTGTTTCAAAAAAAGAGAACTTCTAAAAATTGCTTTAACGCATAGCTCTCATTCTGGCAACACAACAAATAATGAACGGCTTGAATTCTTGGGGGATGCAGTGCTGGAACTGATTATCAGTGAGTATTTATATTCTACTCACAAATTATCGGAGGGTAAGATGACGAAAATCCGTTCCAATATTGTATGTGCCGAGTCCCTTTCTAAGGCGGCGATACAGCTGGAGATCGGGGAACATATGTTGTTGGGAAAAGGCGAAATTGTGACCGGTGGAAGGCGTAGAAAATCGAATCTGGCCAATGCATTTGAAGCATTAATTGGAGCAGTTTTTCTTGATAGTGGTTTTGAACAGACCAGAGAAGTTGTTTTAAAAATTCTGGATAATAACATAAAGCTGGCATTAAAAGGTTCATTGGTAAAAGATTATAAAACTGAGCTACAGGAATTTGTACAAAAGAATAATGACAATGTCATTGTTTATACGCTGAGTAAATCAGAAGGACCAGAACATAATAAAACATTTTTTATTGATTTGTTTTTGAATGGAGATTGTGTCAGCAATGGAATGGGTAAAAGCAAAAAAGAAGGCGAACAGGATGCGGCAAAAAATTATCTTAAGGTTATTCGCAAGTAATTCTAATGAGGTGTGGATTTGTTCTTAAAAAAATTGAAAATTTCAGGATTTAAATCATTCGCAGATCCGGTTTCACTGGAGTTTTCAAAAGGGATTTCGGCAATTGTAGGGCCGAATGGAAGTGGAAAAAGTAATATTACCGATGCGATCAGGTGGGTGCTGGGTGAACAAAGCATCAAATCTCTACGCGGAAAAAAAATGGAAGATGTCATTTTTTCAGGGACGGAAAAGAAACCACCATCTGGTTATGCAGAGGTGGTTTTAGTATTGGACAATACTGATGAAGCCATAACTGGCTATCCTCAGGAAGTTGCCGTTTCCCGGAAACTTTTCAGGAGTGGAGAAAGTGAATACGCGATTAATAAAAAGCATTGTAAACTCAAAGATATTCATCTTATTTTCATGGATACCGGACTGGGAAAGAATGGATATTCGTTGATCAGTCAGGGTGGAATTGAAAGTATTATTACAAGTACTCCAGGAGAACTTCGTAGTATATTTGAAGAAGCAGTTGGAATTGTTTCATATAAAACAAAAAAGAATGAAGCTGAAAAAAAGCTCGATCAGACTCAAACACATATAGACCGTCTAATGGACATATTCCAGGAGATCGAAAAACAGTTAGTTCCGTTAAAAAAACAGTCTGAGAAAGCTCAAATATATAAAGCACTGAAGGCTGAATTAAAAATTCAGGATCTGGTGATTTTTAATCATCAAATCAACCAGATTAGTGAAGAATTAAAAGTGGTTCAGAACCAATATGACAAACAGAATCAAAGTTGTCTTGAAAATGAAGCTGAAATTGAAAGAATCGATCAGGTTTATCAGGAGCGGACAGTCGAAAATCGCGAACTTTTTAAAAATCTCGAGCAGGACAGGGACGAAATGAGTAAGCTTGAGGGTGGAAAAGAGCGTATTGCCCGAGAAATCATTCAGTCAAGCAGCCAACTGGAAGCTAGTAAGCAAAATGCAGATCGTTTAAAGCATGAAAAGGATTTATTGGAAAAGGAAGTATTGAGTATTTCTTCTCGGATTGACGAGAAAGCGGCAGAATTAGAAGATGGTACCAATACCCTAAAGGAGCTCTCTGCACAGAAAAAAGTATTGGATATGCTATTAAAAGAGCTTCTTGAGGAGGAAGTATCAGAAAAGAAAAATGTTTTCATGCAGCAGGAACATCTTCAAGCAACACAAAAAACAGAAGAAGAGTTAGTAGAGTATCGAATCAGATTAAGAACTCAACTACAGGATCTATCAGCACAAGTTAAGTTTATTCATGAAACTGCATCTAAGTATCAGGACGAATTAGACAATTTCAACGGGGCGCTGGAGAAAACTAGAGCAGAGACAGAAGAGGTGTCTGAACAGATAAATTGCCAGGCCGAGGAATTGAATGAAATAATAAAAAGAAAAACTGATGAGCAATCCCGGTATAAAAAGTGCGCCGATACAATTCAGGTTTTAACAAACCATTTAAAAGTTGATGGTTCAAAAGTTGAGTATCTAAAAAATATCCAGAAGAACTATCAGGATTATTTTCCCGCTATCAGAAAACTGATGACTTCTGATAAATTACTGGGATCGTTAAGTGAAGCTGTTTTTGGACCGGTTGGGGAACTGCTCAGAACTGAACAAAAATATTTACAGGCTATTGAAGTCAGTTTAGGGGCTAAAAGCCAGAACATTGTTGTTTCTACTGTTTCGGCTGCCCGAGAATGTATAGATTTATTGAAGAGACAGCGTCTTGGCAGAGCTACTTTTTTACCCCTTGATAATTTGCGGGTTTCGGCGATTGATCAGAATACGAAATATGAGATTTTGAGGCATTCAGGTGTAGAAGGATTTGCATCGGATCTGGTTGAGACTGATGAAAAATTTGGTCTTTGTATTGAGAGTCTTTTAGGTCGAACTGTGGTTGTCAGTAATTTCGAAGATGGTAAAAGTGTTTCAAAAAAGTTTAATGGACGTTTTACTGTTGTTACACTGGAAGGTGAAATATTTTATCCAGGCGGAGCAATTGTTGGCGGGCAAAATAAGGAGTCTAAACAATCGCCGCTCTCGAAAAAGATTGAAATTGAGAATCTTGAAAAGGATATGGGTAAGAATCAGGAGCGCTTGACAAAATGTATAAAATTGGAAGGTCAGTTAAAGCAGCAGTTAGAAGCGTATACTTCGCAGATTACTGATATTGAAACTAGGATAAAAGAGTTAAAACAAGCGTCTTGGGAAAAAAATCAGGTTGTCGAGAATTTCAAAGCACTGATTTCTGAAAGAGATGCAGGTATAATAGACCTGAAAAAAAATGAGATTGCAATTGAAGTAAAGCGGATTGAACTTCTTGAAGAACTTTCGGCAATTGAAGAAAGATATGAGCAGGCAAAAGAGATCTCCAGAAAACCGGTTTCGGATGAGCAGTTAAATACTTTAAGAGGAAGAATCGAAGAGAAAAAGTCAGAATTATATGGACTGCAAATGAAAGAAACTGAGAAGCAGGGAGAGATAAACTCTGATTTGAATGAAAAAAGGATATTATCTCAACAGCTTGAGCAAACAAATTTAAGAATCACCCAAGTATCGAAAGAAATTTATGATTTAAATAGTCATCAGCAGATGCTTTCGGAAAAGATTGAAAGCCTTTTACAGCAAGAAAAAGTAGGTCACACCGAGATTGAAAAACTGACGGTAGCGCTTACTGCAAATGAAGAGTTATACCGCACGAATAATGAACAACTGGCTACAATCCAGGAAAAGATTAAAGAAAGTAACCATCAGCTGATTGTAAACAATGAAAAAAAGAATCAGCTAAAAACATCTCTGAACGGATTTGAAATAAAACTGGCACATCTTGAGGAAGTGATTCAGAATAATTACGAGATGAATTTAATTATGGTCGAAGATGCAGTAATTGCACTTCAAAACAGTGAAGACTTCGAGAAATATGAAATTTCAGAGGAGCGACAGCGAGCTATTGGAAAACAGATAAACGCAATGGGTAATATAAATCTTGATGCGGTAAAAGAATATGAAGAAATCCTATCAAGATATAGCTATCTGAAGCAGCAGATAGAAGATTTAGAATTGGGCAAAAAGGAATTACTTGATATTATCAGTGATCTTTATGAAGCCATGACAGAACAGTTTAAGATTAATTTCATCAAGCTCCAGGATAGTTTTTCAAAAATATTCAATATTCTTTTTGAAGGGGGACGTGCTTACCTGGAGTTTACAGACCCCTCGGGTGTTTTAGAAGGAGGGATTGAACTGGTCGCTCAGCCCCCAGGAAAAAGACTTCGTCATATTTCACTTTTATCTGGTGGAGAAAAATCTATGGTTGCAATTGCCTTGTTGTTTTCATTTTTGGAAATTAATCCATCGCCGTTTTGTGTCATCGATGAGATTGATGCAGCGCTTGATGACCATAATATATTTCGATATATTAATTATCTAAAAACTTTGTCAAATGATAATCAGTTTATTACGATTACTCATCGACGAAAAACACTGGAAGTCTGCGATGATTTATATGGGGTATCCATGTCTAAAGAAGGAGTATCACAACTCGTTTCAGTTCGGTTAACTGATTATATCTAAATGGAGGTTATAATGGAACTAAGTTTATTTGAAAAAATGCGCAATCGTCTGGTTAAAACAAAGGACGATTTTAAAGAAAAAATTGAAAATGTTTTGTACATGGGAAGCTTCGATGATGATTTTTTTGATGAGCTGGAAGAAACTCTTATTTTATCAGATCTGGGTGCTGAATCATCGATGAAAATATCAGAACAGCTAAGGGATAAGATTAAAGAGACTCATTCAAAAAGTAAAGAAGAAGTAATGGAATTCTTAAAAGAAATTCTGATAGAAATGGTGGATGTACCGACAGAAGAACCTGAGTTTCCGAGAATTATGCTGGTTGTAGGAGTTAACGGTGTAGGGAAAACTACGACAATAGCAAAGCTGGCCAGCCGCTATAAAAGTGAAGGGAAAAAGGTTGTGATAGCTGCTGGAGACACCTTTCGAGCGGCAGCGGTGGAGCAGATTGATGAATGGTCTAAAAGAATTGGTGTAGACCTGATTAAAAGCACAACGGGTGCGGATCCAAGTGCAGTTGTATTTGATGCTATTGGAGCTGCCAGAGCGAGAAATGCTGATATATTAATTTGTGATACCGCAGGTAGACTTCATAATAAGGTCAATTTGATGAATGAGCTTCAAAAAATCAGTCGCGTGGTCAAGCGCGAAGGGGAAGGCTTTAAAATCCATAATTTGATGGTTCTTGATGCAACAACGGGCCAGAATGCTCTTAATCAGGCAAAAGTATTTAAAGATGCTGTCGACGTCAGTGGTATAGTTTTGACAAAATTAGATGGAACTGCTAAAGGGGGGATTGCGATTTCTTTGATTGATGAAATGCAGATTCCTATCGAATATGTAGGCATCGGTGAAAAATCAGATGACCTGATTGACTTTGATGCTAAAAAATTTGTGGATATGCTTTTTGAATAATACTTGACATTTTATGTCAGGCACATTATAATAACAAAGTCGTCAAGTAGATTTCCTTTACGACAGTTTGCGGGTAAAGATGGAAAAAAAAGTTGAAGAACAATACCTATTTGATTTTTATGGAGAACTCCTGACTGACAAGCAAAAGCAGATTCTTGAATATTACTATTATGAAGATTTTAGTCTGGCAGAAATTGCAGAAGTTATGTCTGTGACTCGACAAGGGATATTTGACGTTATTAAGCGAACAAAATCCATGATGGAAACCTATGAGAAAAAATTAGGCTTGGTTAGACGGTTTTTAAAGAGTCAGAAGATAATTAATGAAATTCAGGCAGAAATCAGAGAATTGACAGGACTGGAAAAGTTTTCGGATCATCAGGATCAATTTTTGAGAATGATCGATCAGTTAAACAGAATTAACGAAGAAAGCTAGAGGGAATCATGATATTTGAAGGATTAAGCGAAAAATTCCAAAATATTTTTTCACAAATGAAAAAAAAGGGCAAACTGAGTGAGAAAGATATTAAGGAAATAAATCGTGAAATTAAGATGGCTCTGCTTGAGGCAGATGTTAACTTTAAGGTTGTTAAACAATTTACCAAAAACATCAGCGAACGAGCTGTTGGTGCTGAAGTTTTAAATAGTTTAACGCCAGGTCAGCAGTTCATAAAAATAGTTAAAGATGAAATGACAGTGCTTTTGGGTGGCGAAATCGAGAGAATGGATTTTGTTGACGGAAGACGCAATATTTTTATGATGGTTGGTCTTCAGGGTGCTGGTAAAACTACAACAGCCGGTAAGCTTGCAAATCTCTTAAGAAAAGAGAAAAAATTCAAGCCATTATTAGTGGCCTGTGATGTTTACAGACCTGCTGCGATAAGGCAGCTGGAAATACTGGGTGAAGAATTAAAGATTGATGTTTACTCTGAGCATGATAATAAAGATGCGGTATCGATAGCCAGAAATGGGCTTAAAAAAGCCGAAGATGGTTTTTATGACCTGGTGATCTTTGATACGGCTGGTCGGTTACAAATAGATGAACTATTAATGAACGAATTGGTCGAAATTAAAGAAGCAGTCAAGCCGACTGAGATTTTATTAACGGTTGACGGGATGACTGGTCAGGAATCGGTCAATGTAGCTAACGAATTTAACCGGCTGTTAGATATAAGCGGTGTAATTCTAACCAAACTGGACGGAGATACCCGAGGTGGTGCAGCACTTTCCATAACCTATACAGTTGAGAAACCTGTAAAATATATTGGAACCGGGGAAAAATTAACAGATATAGAACTTTTTTATCCTGATCGGATGGCTTCTCGTATTTTGGGAATGGGCGATGTTTTATCGTTCATCGATAAAGCACAGAACATGATTGATGAGGAAAAAGCCAAACAACTTGAAGAAAAAATTAAGAATCAGGAATTTGATCTGAATGATTTTCTGGATCAGATTCATCAGATAGAAGAAATGGGATCATTAAACTCTTTACTTGAAATGATGCCGGGCGCCAATAAAAAAGCGCTAAAAGGCCTGGATTTATCCGGAGCCAGTACCAAGCAGACAGAAGCGATTATTCTGTCCATGACTAAAGAAGAACGACGTAAACCTGGTATTATTAATGCGAGTCGACGCAAGCGAATCGCTTCAGGCAGTGGGACTAGTGTCTCGGACGTCAATCGTCTTTTAAAGGGTTTTGAACAGTCACGCAAGTTGATGAAACAGATGTCAAATCCAAATGTTTCCAAAAAGGGACGGTTCAAATTACCATTTATGTAAAAGTTATCGAGGACTTATGTCATCAGATAAAGTTATAGAAAGGGGGAAATAAAATGGCAGTAAAAATCAGATTAAAGAGAATGGGTAAAAAGAAAAAACCTTTTTATAGAATCGTTGTCGCTGATTCACGAGCACCTCGTGATGGAAAATTCATCGAGGAAATTGGTTACTACAATCCATGTGTTGAACCAAATATTGTAAAAGTTGATGCTGAAAAGGCGAAATCATGGTTGGCAAATGGTGCTAAACCAACAGATACTGTAAAATATTTACTGAAACAAGAAAGCGTTATCGAGTAGGAACAGGAGGTTATGATGAAAGAACTTGTAGAAATTATTGCAAAGTCTCTGGTTGATCATCCCGAGGAAGTATCTGTGACGGAAGTAGAAGGTGAACAGTCGATTACTTTAGAACTAAAAGTCGCAAATGATGACATGGGTAAGGTGATAGGAAAACAGGGGCGCATTGCCAAAGCAATTCGAACCGTCATTAAAGCCGCCGCCACTAAAGAAGATAAACGTGTCATGCTGGAAATTATTCAGTAAGTAAGACATGGGCTGTGCAAACAGCTCTTTTTTTTATGTAAGTTTTAGAGGAGTAGGAAAATGAGTAAAGATACCATGGTAATTGGCCGTGTTTCAGGTGTTCATGGGATAAAAGGGGAAGTGAAGGTACTGCCGCTAACTGATGACCATGAACGTTTTTATGCGCTTAAAAAGGTCACTCTTTTAAATCAGAAGTCTAGAAAAGAATTTGTGATAGATTCGTGTCGTCTTCACAAAAACTCCGTATTGTTGAATCTCAATGGGGTGACAAATAGGAATGCAGCGGAACTACTGATTGGAATGGAAATTATGATTAATCGTGATCAGGCTGTAGAGTTAAACGAAGACGAATATTTTGTCGAAGATCTCAAGGGGATGGAAGTATTCAATGAACAGGAATTTCTGGGGAAACTTACAGATATTTTGCAGACCGGAGGAGTCGATGTTTATATGATCAAAGGAAACAAACGGGAATACTGTGTTCCGGCAAGGAAGATATATTTCGTGAATTTTGATTTTGCAAACAATCGGATCGAAGCAAATATACCAAAGGAAATTCTGGAAATATGAAATACTATTTTTTAACGCTTTTTCCTGAAATTTTTGAAACATATTTTTCATCAGGTATGATGAAGAAGGCTATTGAAAAAGGGATTGTTGAAATTGAAGTAATTAATATTCGTGATTTTTCCGGTAATAAACATTTAAAAGTTGACGATACACCTTATGGCGGGGGAGCAGGAATGGTGATGGCTGCACCGCCAATTGCCGCAGCGTTAAAGAGTATTGAAGCATATGAAAGAATTCCAGTTATTTATCCTACTCCAGGAGGGAAGCCTTTTCAGCAGAAGGACAGTCAGGAACTGGCTGATAATCAGGCACTTATTTTTATTTGTGGACACTACGAAGGGATTGATCAAAGAGTTGTCGATCAGTATGTGGATTTGCAATTCTCTTTGGGTGATTATGTTTTGACAGGTGGAGAACTTCCGGCAATAACGATTGCTGATGCTGTTTCCAGACACCTAAAGGACTTTTTGGGGAATGCTGATAGTCTTGAAGAAGAATCATTTGAATCGGGTCTGCTGGAATATCCCCAATATACAAAGCCGAGGCAGTTTGAGGGGCTTGATGTACCTGAGATTCTGTTATCTGGACATCATGCTGAGATTAAAAAGTGGCGGTTAGGTAAAGCTATAGAAAAAACTAAAAAGGTCAGACCGGATCTCTATCAAAAATATAAAAAAAAGCTTGCTAAATAAAGAACTAGAAGGTATAATTTATTAGTATGTTAAAAAGTGATGGTCCAATGTACAAGAGTATAAGAACATCGAAAATCGATTTAAGGAGAAATAAATGGATATCATTAAGAAAATTGAACAGGAAAACATGAAGGAGCAGGCTCCCCAGTTTAATGTAGGGGATACAGTTAAAGTTCATGTGAAAATCGTAGAAGGTAAAACTGAACGAATTCAGATTTTTGAAGGTGTAGTTTTAAAGAAACAAAATGGCGGAATTAGCCAGACTTTTACTGTCAGAAAAATTTCTTATGGTGTTGGTGTTGAAAGAACTTTCCTGATGCACTCACCTAAAATTGAAAAAGTCGATGTTGTTCGACGCGGTAAGGTAAGAAGAGCTAAACTTAATTATCTGCGCGATCGTGTTGGTAAAGCGGCTAAAGTTAAAGAAAAAAGAGCGTAATTCAGAGGCTATCAGGCCTCTTTTTTTGGCTAAAGTTCTTTTAGAGGTGATATAAATGAGCGAAGAAAAAAACAGTAAAATGGAAATCAGAGAATGGGTGCAGTCAGCACTAATTGCGATAATTCTGGCATTTATTATTAAAATGTTTTTATTCGATTTTGTTATGGTTCAGGGTTCTTCTATGTTTCCGACACTAGAAGAAGGGGATCGCCTGATCGTCAATAAAATCGGTTATCTGATTGGCGAACCTGATTATGAAGATATTGTGATTCTAAGCTATACGGATAGTATCGAATATGTTAAAAGAGTGATTGCTAAAGGTGGAGACACAATTGCAATTAAAGATATGGTTGTCTATCTAAATGGAGAACCACTTGAGGAGGATTACATCAATACTGACCCCTATGAAGATTTTTCAGAAGTGACGGTTCCAGAAGGCAAGTATTTTGTTATGGGAGATAACCGTGCAAATAGTTCTGATAGCCGTTATCAGTCTCTGGGTTTTGTGGATGAGGATGACATTGATGGGAAAGTATTTTTTAGGCTATGGCCTTTTAATAAGATTGGGTTTGTCGAATGACAATTAAGAATAATGATATTATCCAGTGGTATCCTGGCCATATGGCAAAGGCCAATCGGGAAATTAGAGAAAAGCTAAAGCTTATTGATGTAGTGGTGGAAGTTGTGGATGCTCGCCTTCCACTGTCCAGTAAAAATCCTGACATTAATCAATATACAGCGCATAAAAAACACTTATTGCTGCTTAATAAGGCGGACCTTGCTGATCCGGATGTAAGCGAAAAATGGCAAGCTTATTTTTTAGATAAAAAAATGGCCGATTCGGTTATGCTTTACGATGCTTTTGACCGGAATCAGAAGAACCTTCTTTTAAAAAAAATACATGCGTTAAATTCCAAAAATAAGCCAGTAGTTAAATGTCTAATTTGCGGGATCCCCAATGTTGGAAAATCAACTGTTATTAACAGTCTGATTGGAAAAAGAAAAACGCAGATAGGAAATAAACCGGGTGTAACAAAAGGTCAACAATGGTTAAAGACTGAAGAGGATATTCTTTTATTGGATACACCTGGAATTCTTTGGCCAAAATTTGAAGATCAAATGGTTGGAATTCATCTAGCCTGGTTGGGATCGATTAAGGATACAATTTTTGAAAAGCAGAATCTAGCTGCTGATCTTCTCCAATATCTTGTAATGTATTACCCCGCTCAGATTGAGTCTCTTTATAAAGTTTCTTTAAACCAGGGGCCACTATATGAAGTTTTTGATGGGATTGCTAAAAGTCGGGGATTCTTACTGAAGGGTGGAGACTTTGATTATGAACGTACCTGTAATCAGATTCTTAATGATTTCAAAAATGGAAAAATTGGCAGAATTACTTTAGAGTTACCTGAAGAAAACAGCGAAGATGCATAACGTTTCTTCGCTTTTTTAATACCCCGATATAAGGAGACGTTTATGGATTTTAAAAGTTACAAAGTAGGCGAAATAAAAGAATTAATAAAAAATATACCCGTTGAAGAATATGAAAGAGTAATCAATGCTCTAAGTGCTGATTCTAGAGTTTCGGTAAATAAGCTAGGGCTGAGTCTATCAAAGCAAAAGGAAAGGCTCGAGATTGAACTCAATCGAATCGATAAATTAAAAGAACTTGAAACAAAGTTAAACGCTCAGGGAGTAACAAGTATAGCTGGAATTGATGAAGTTGGCAGAGGGCCACTGGCCGGTCCGGTAGTTACATGTGCGATTATAATGCCCGCAGAATCAAGGATTATGAATGTCAATGATTCCAAATGTTTGTCAAAAAAAAGGCGGGAGGAATTAAATAAGATTATTATGGATGAGTGTTTGGATTTTGGCATTGGGATTGCCGATCCAGAAGTGATAGATACAGTTAATATTTTGAACGCCACTAAGACGGCAATGTTACTGGCAGTAGGCAATTTAAGCAAAAAACCGGAATTACTTCTGATAGATGCAGTAACACTAGACACTGATATTCCTCAAAAAGGAATTATTAAAGGGGATTCCTCTGTTTATGTAATCGCTTGTGCAAGTATTGTTGCTAAAGTTTTCAGAGATAAATTGATGGAAGAATATCATGAAAAGTATCCTGAGTATGGTTTTGATAAAAATATGGGATATGGAACTGCTCAACATATTGAGGCAATCAGAAAATATGGACTAACCCCAATTCATCGAGAATCATTTGTCAAGAATATTGTTTAAGGAGAATCAGTTGAAGACATACAACCGGAAAAAGGGTAATCAGGGAGAAGCTCTGGCAGCGCAGTACTTGATAAATAAGGGCTATCAAATCTTAGAAAGTAACTATTTGAAAAAGACCGGAGAAATAGATTTGATTGCTCTAGATAATGAGACAATTATCTTTATTGAAGTAAAATATAGAGATAATCTTGATTTTGGATATCCCCGAGAAGCGGTAACCAGAAATAAACAGAAAAAAATTTTAAAAACAGCGCTATGGTATATAAAAGAAAAGAGTTTAGATATGTTCGGTTTTCGATTTGATGTAATTGAGATATATTTTGAAAATAGTGAACAGATTATTAATCATTTTGAGAATGCCTTTACATACTAAAAAACCAGCAAAATTCATGGCT
Source organism: Eubacteriaceae bacterium ES3 (assembly GCA_030586155.1). Classification (NCBI taxonomy): domain Bacteria; kingdom Bacillati; phylum Bacillota; class Clostridia; order Eubacteriales; family Eubacteriaceae; species Eubacteriaceae bacterium ES3. The sequence continues at coordinate 1,284,387 of CP130741.1, forward strand.
GACATTTAACATCATCGTCATAAGCGCCATGAAAAGCTGGTCGATAGGAAAAATTATTGTCCGTCATCAACTGAGATAAGATAAACGCGATTAGAATAAGTTCCTTTGTTTTCTTTATTTTGCAGTTTTAAGTAGTCAATATGAAGCGGTTCATAATCGTAAGTTTCAACAATGGCATGCAAGAGCTCATAAATATCTGACAATTCATCTTCAGATGGCTTATTCGAAAAAATTTGTGCCTTTTCAATGAGTTTTTCCTTTAGAGCATCTTTGATTTCAGAATCTCCCAATACCTTATATTCACAGGTACGACCGCTTTCTTTAATAATTTGTGGGATTTTATCCCGAACAAGCTTATTGTATTCAACTTTCATATTCATCACCTCGTGTTATATATGCCCTAATTTTAGAAAATTAAACATAAAAAAAACTTAAAAGAATAAAGCAATAAATGCTCTATAATAAATTTTACTTGTTAATGTCTGGATTTTTTGCTTTATTTAAGCTATAATCTATATGAAGGTAAGGTTCTTTACAGATAAACTGTTAAAGGCCTTTCTTTTATGTTTACAATCTATGGAGGAAGTTAATGATCACAGTATCTGATTTAAGTCTTAATTTTAGTGGAACAAACTTATTTTCAAATGTCAATATAAAGTTCACACCTGGAAATTGTTATGGTGTAATTGGTGCAAATGGTGCCGGAAAATCAACATTTTTAAAAATTCTGTCAGGCGAACTGGAGCCAAGTACCGGAAGTGTCAGTTATCCAGATCACCTAAGAATGTCTGTCCTGAAACAGGACCATTATGCATTCGACGATTATACTGTACTTGATACAATTATTATGGGTAATGCCCGTTTATATCAGGTAATGAAAGAAAAAGATGCTATTTATATGAAAGAGGATTTTTCTGATGAAGATGGTATAAAAGCCGGTGAACTAGAAGGTGAATTTGCAGATATGGGTGGATGGGAAGCCGAATCTGATGCCTCAAGAATGCTTCAGGGATTAGGGCTTGATAAAGAAATTCTAGATTTGCAGATGGGCGGATTAAACGGGAATGAAAAAGTAAAAGTATTATTAGCCCAAGCTTTATTTGGAAAGCCTGAAATCCTGTTACTCGATGAACCGACAAATCATTTAGACATCCAGGCGGTTGATTGGCTGGAAGAATTTTTAATGGATTATGAAGGTACTGTGATCGTTGTTTCACATGACCGATATTTTTTAAATGATGTATGTACGCATATTGTTGATATCGATTTTGCTAAAATAAAAGTCTATGTGGGTAACTATGATTTCTGGTATGAATCCAGCCAATTAGTCCAAAGAATGATTAAAGATCAAAACAAGAAAAACGAAGATAAGATAAAAGAACTGCAAAATTTTATTGCTCGTTTTTCAGCCAATAAGTCTAAATCAAAACAGGCGACATCACGAAAGAAATTGATTGATAAACTGAGTGTAGAAGAAATGCCGGCTTCTTCAAGAAAATATCCCTGGGTTGGATTTAATATCGATCGGGAACCAGGAAAAGAAATTCTTTCAGTTGAAGGTCTGTCAAAAACAATCGATGGGGTTAAAGTCCTCAATAATGTTAGTTTTAGGGTAAATAAAGGTGATAAAATCGCATTTGTTGGAGATAATGAACTGGCAATGACTACCTTATTTAAAATACTGATGGAAGAAATCGAACCAGATGAAGGTCAATTCAAGTGGGGGGTTAGTACGAGTCAATCATATTTCCCTAAAGATAACTCGTCATATTTCAATGGATGCAGCTTAAATATTTGTCAGTGGTTGCAGCAATACACCGAAGAAATAACAGAAACCTATATACGAGGATTTTTAGGCAGAATGCTTTTTTCTGGAGATGATATTTATAAAGAAGTACAGGTTTTATCTGGTGGTGAGAAAGTTCGGTGTATGTTGTCAAGAATGATGATGTACGGGTCAAATGTTCTAGTATTGGATCAGCCTACTAATCACCTTGATCTTGAATCGATCACGGCGGTTAATAATGGATTAATTGATTTTAAGGGAATTATTCTTTTTGCCAGTCACGATCACCAGTTTATGCAGACAGTGGCAAATAGAATTATTGAGCTCAATGAAGAAGGAATTACCGATAGATTGTCAACTTATGACGAATTTATAGCTTTTAAAAAGGAAAATTTGTTGTAGAAATGCACAATATAATTAATTGAAAATTAGTAATATATTAACCACTACAGATAAAAATTTATGAATCAGTAGTGGTTTTGTTTATTTATTGAAAATATGTCCATAAAGTGTAGTGAACTTATAAATCGCAGGCGAGACTTGTAAATCTATTATTGAGAAATTGTAGGTTGTTAGTAGTCATTTAATATAAGATGCATAGTGATTAGAGGTAAGCGATGAAAAATACAGTGAGGCAGCTTGGCGATAAAAACCGGGACTGGCTGATTTCTGCCCTAAAAAGCGCAGGTGATGCAATTCTAACAGCGAATAGAGACGGTTTAATTGATTTTGTTAATAATGAGGCTGTTAATATTTTAGGAAAATCATATGACGTGTTAAATAAGCGACTGATTTTTGATGAAATACAAATTTTTAATGAGCTGGATAAGCCAGTAATTCTTTTTCCGGAAAAGAATTTTGAAAAAAATTTTAGCTTGCCCAGAGGTGCCTATTTTTTGGATAAAAATGGGGGAAAACATTATGTTTCGGCTCGCAGTTCATTTCTTCAATCAGATGAAGGTGAATTCTACGGATATATAATTGTTTTTCGTGAAATCACTCAAATCGTGGTCAAGAAAAAAGAAGTTGATCGTGAGCGGCTAAAACTTTTAAAAATATTTGATATTCTACCTAATGGAATGATAAGCATTGATAAAAAGTGTGAAATAATTGATGTCAATCAGTCCTTTCTTAAAATATTCAATTTATCTAAGAAACCTGAAAAGGGAAGTAAATTTGGTGATGTGATTGCTTGTGTTAATAGTGAAGCAGAGGGGTGTGGCGCATCAGCTAATTGCACAAATTGTAATGCAAGAAAGGCTTTCACAGAGATAATCAACGAAAAAGAAATTATTGAAAACCAACGTGTTGAAATGGATATCAGAAGAAATGGACTTATTTCTACAATAATCTTGAGTTTAAATCTTACCAGACTAGAATTTAAATATGATATAGATTATATTGTTACGATTGAAGATATTACCAAACGAATTAAGTATCAGGAGGATTTAAAAAGTGCTCGTGCTGAAAGTCTAAGACTGCTGGATTCTCTACCAGTTATGGTTTACCGCTTAGATAGACAATTTCAGTGTGATTTTATAAACCTGACTTTTAAGTCTGTTTTTCCGATTGATGAGGGTTCCTTCATTTCCAGTTTAAAAGAGCGTATGAATAAAGAAGATTATCACAAGTTCAGAAATAAACTTTTTAATTCGATTATTAATGAAGCACCTTTCAAGATAAATTTAAAACTATCTCATAAGGGAGATGAGAGGTATTTTATCGGAGTGGGTCATCCCTACTATGACGAGCGGAATTGTTACTGCGGTATTGTAGGGTTATTTCTTGATGTAAATGATACAAGAGTTGCAGAGCGTAATCTTTTAAACAGTCGTCGAAAGTATCAGTTGCTCTTTGACTCGTTAGTCAGCAGTTTTTGCTATTTTAAAGGTATCTATGATGAGCATAACATATTACTGGATGCCGAAATTAGAGAATTAAATTTTGCGTCAGAAGAAATATTTGATGTAAAAAAGAATCAGATGATTGGAAAGCGGTTGACAGAAATGAGTTTTTTGTCTGAGTCCGATAAATGCAAAGCACTTCACTTTTTTAATAATACCCTGACTACTGGTCAAGAACGCAACCTTATAGAATATTACTTAGAGGGTTTGAATCGATGGATAGAATATTCGATTTACAGTCCAGAACCCGGATATATAGCCTTATTGGTGACGGATATAGATTCCAAGAAAAGAACTGAGCTAAAATTAAAACATGCGATGGAGCGGTCTGAAACTGCAAATCGTGCTAAAAGCGAGTTTCTTGCAAACATGAGTCATGAAATTAGAACACCATTGAATGGAATTATGGGTATGATCGATTTGACAATGATGGAATCATTATCGGAAGAGCAAAGGGACAACCTGCTGACAGCAAAAGAATGTATTTATTCACTTATTGGAATTATTAATGATGTTCTCGATTTTTCAAAGGTTGAAGCTGGTAGATTAATGATTGAAAATCAGGATTTTGACCTGATAGAGTTATTGGAAACTACAGTTAAAACCCATAAAATACATGCAACTGAAAAAAATCTTGAATTGAAGATTCATTATCGTTCATTACCTCAGCCGGCTTTACATGGCGATCCCAATCGCATTAAGCAGATTTTGAATAATTTGATTTCAAATGCTATAAAATTTACTGAAAAAGGCGGAGTTACAATTGTAGTTAATGAAGAATATGCTAGAGAAAGCGTAATCATTTTGAATGTAACGGTTGAAGATACAGGTATAGGGATTGAGCCGGAGAATTTTGAATTGCTTTTTAAAAGTTTTACCCAGATTGATGGTTCATATACGCGTCAGTATGGAGGTACTGGACTGGGACTGGTTATTACTCAGAAGTTGTTGGACATGATGGATGGAAGCATCCGATTTGATAGTGTTCCCAGTCAGGGGAGTCGCTTTCATATTAAAATCCCTTTGCAAAGCACTCAGATTGGACACAAAATTAAATTCAAGCAGAATCCGCAAATGAGTTTGGAGAATTACCTGGTCTTACTGGTAGAAGATGATCGGGTCAATCAGATTGTAATAGAAAAAATGCTTTCCAGTTTTGGAATACAAGTAGATACTGCACGTAATGGAAGAGAGGGGATAGAAAAAGCATATCATCGAAAGTATGATTTGATTTTGATGGATGTTCAGATGCCAATAATGGATGGTATCGAAGCAACTAAAATAATTCGCAATAAGAATAAAGATCAGGAATCTTCAAAAAACACTTCAACGCCAATAATTGCATTGACCGCATTTGCATTAGAAGGGGATCAACTCATTTTTAAAAAGAGTGGTATGAATGATTATGCATCTAAACCGGTAGAAAGGAATCAATTGTTTCATCTTTTGAGCCAATATCTGGATAATGATGATGAGAATTTAAACGAAGGGGGACATAGCTATTCAGAATTAACGACAAAAGAAATATCTTTGACTAAGTCTGATTGCGAAGAAGTAAATGCCTGTTTAACCCAGATTGAGAATTTGTTTGAACAAGAAAATTACATTGTCCTTGAAATTATTGCACATCAGTTAAAGGCAATGTTTGAAAAAATGGATGCTCAGGAATTGAAAAGTTTGACATTTAAAATGGAATTGGTGATTCGAAAAAAAAGGCTGGTTGAGGTTGTGGAGCTTTTTAAAAGAATCTGTGAAAGTTGGAAATTATTAAGTTCAGATGAATATAAGGAAGTAAATATGCATGAAGAATATATTAATCGCAGAGGATGATGTGGTCAGCCGTAAATTTTTAAGCAAGTTTTTAAAACCGTATGGAGATTGCGATTTGGTTGTCGACGGATTAGAAGCTATTGATGCGTACATACTTTCCATTAAAGAACAGGATTTTTATTCTTTAATATGCCTGGATATTATGATGCCTAGAGTAGATGGTATAAAAGTGTTAAAAACTATCCGTGATCTTGAAAATCAGTACAATATAAAAGAAAATAAGACAAAAATAATTATGACAACAGTTTTGGGAGAACAGGATATTGTTCAGTCTGCTTTTGACAACGGATGCGATGCCTATTCTAACAAACCCATTGATTTAGTTAAATTCAAAGAAGTTCTCGAAAAGATAGGTTTTATTGAGTCATGTTAAACAGTTAGAAAAAGATAGAGTAATAGAGCAGAAAAATATAAAAAGATTGAGAGGCAAACGGCGTTAAAGCTCAAATCAAATTCAAATTTTTTAATAAAATCCCAGGTTGTAGAATTTAATCTGGGTTTTATTACATTTAATAGGATAATTCCTGCCAGAACTGAAAATATAAAAGTTATGGATTTAATTGTATAGGATTTTACTGAAATAATGTAGTTTTGATGAAAAAGAAAATTGATTAGATCAAGCCCCCATATACCTCCAGCCAGACAGATGATTCCTAAGAATAATACCAGGCTATTTTTCAAGGAATTTTGTTTTGTGGGCATAGTATATGTGGGCTTTCCAAGTAGAATTTTGGAAAACAATACAAAAATAAAGATAGTTCCAAAATTTATAATATCCAATCCATATTTAGTAATTGGAGAAACAGCACCTGTAGAAATAAAATACTTAGAAATACTTCCGTTAAAGAACGGCGCGCCACTAATTCCCAGGATCAGAAGAATTAATGCTGTTCCCGTTCCAGGCATTCTAGATAAAACACCGCTAATTTTTCGGATATCACGAGTTTTATATTCTTCAATTATTAGGCCTGAGGCCAGAAATAAACCAGCTTTAAAAATCGCATGATTAATGATATGAAGAACACTGCCATAAAAGGCTTGTTCGCTAGAAAAATTTAAACCTATCATAATCAGACCAATTTGAGCGACAGTGGAATAAGCCAGGATCAGCTTGATATCAGTTTGTTTTAAAGTGAAAATAATACCGAGCATGGCAGTTGCAAAACCAAGCACTAGAAAAAGGTTTTCTGGCTGGATTACGGGGTTGAAAAGTATTTGAAGACGGATAAAAAGATAAATTCCGGATTTAACGAAAAGTCCTGACAACAAAGCTGAGACAACTGCAGGTGCCCCGGGTGTTCCATGGGCTTTTGGTAGCCAGCTAAATAAAGGCATTAAGGCAGATTTGAGGCTGATGGCTGTAAGCATAAATGCGTAGGGAAGAATGAAAATATCGGCTCTGTCAATAGATAGTATTTGGGTTTTGCAAGCTCCCAAATCCAAATAACCGGTTTGTTTATAAAGCATACCAAGTCCAAATAAGAAAAAGGACATTGCACAAATATTGATAAGAAGATACATCATGCCGTCATAGATAGCACGTTTATCTTTTTTATACATAATGAGAATACTGACAATAATCGTGCTTACTTCAAGGGAGATAAAAATAGTAAAAAGATCGCTTGCCAGAAAAACACAATTAATCAGTCCTTCAACCGATAGAATAAGGAAATTAAAGAGTTTATCGGAGTAAGAACTTTTCAAAGAAAAAAGTATAAAGACCAGAAAAAGCAGTCCTGTAACTAAAACAAAAAGACTGGAAAGATTATCAGCCTGTAGTCCAATACCAATATACATTTGCCAGTTGCCAATAGTTTCTAAAATTCTACCATTTTGATGAACGGTCAGGAAAAGCGCAAGTGAAAAAATTGAAGCCAGAAATTGACCTGTTGTGGTTAAAATATTTGCAATTTTATTAGATGTAAGAAGCCCGCAAACTCCGATGATGATGGGAAAGAGGACGAACCAATATAAACTAATCATTTTTATTCCTTTTTCTTTTAACCTTAATCCAATTGCTGGTGCCAAATTGATGGTACAAATGGATATACATGGTTAATGCAACTGCAGTGACGCCAATACCGATGACAATATTTGTGATCATCAGAGCGTGGGGAAGAGGGTCTGCGACTACCGACAAGTCGAGTGCATCACCGATTGGTGGCAAAGCACCTGCTGGACTGGTAGAAGAGATAAAATACAAAATAATTGCTACCTCCATAATGCCAAGTGAAATAATTGATTTAATAATGTTTCGCCTTGCAAGCATTCCATAGATTCCGATAAAAAAAAGCAGGATAGCAATGTTTTCGCCATTTACATGTTCCACTAAATTCCTCCTTCATAAAAAACATATCTAAAAAAAATAATAGTCAATCCGCAACATACTTTAATACCAATTAGCACATTCATAATGATTAAATAGGAAATTTGAGAGAAATGTCCAAATATCATTAGATGTGAGATTCCAATTAAGACTGCAAAGAAAATAATGGCGCAGAAAAGTATTTTTTCTGCAGTCTGAAGTATTTGAATCCGGATAAATTTATCAGGTTCTACGAGATAACGGCTTATAAAAACGGATGCTAGAATGGCGCCACCTTGAAAACCACCACCTGGAGATAAGTGTCCGTTTAGAATAATATAAAACCCCAAAAGTAAAACATAAGGATAAAAGAACCCGGTCATAGTTGAAATGATTTCGGATCGTTCATTAATTTTATTCATCGGAATCCTTTCTCCAGGAAAAATGAATTACTGCAATAACACAGATTAAGAGAATCAATGTCTCAAGTAATGTGTCAAATACCCGGTAATTAAGGTAGATTGAGGTGACTGCATTTAATGCTCCGGAATCACTTTTAAAATGCGTCAGATAATATAAAGCGACTGGTTTTTCAGATAGAGTTGCTCCAGGTTTTTGAATGAAAATAATAATGAGCGACATACTTAAACAAGCTATAAAAAGAATTAGTCTACGAATGGAATTCTTCATATTCAGTACACCTCCCGAAACAAATTTGAAGGTCTTGATAATGGTCGCTCTTTAGAAAAGTCTCAATAGCATCCATATGGTATTCGTCCGGTCCGGTTATCAGAAGCTGATGATTGTCCTGATAGATTAGAAGGTCAAAGGCTTCTGTTTCCAGAATACTATCGTAGGATTTAGTTGTTAGTATTAGTTGGGGTTCAAATTCTTGATCAATCAGGAATTTTTCTATGTTTTTAAGGAGTTGCCCCCTGGTTTTAATGGTTAGTTTAGAGATGTCAGAATTGAAATCGATGTTACCATAGTATATTACAAAGACACGTGATTTATTAAGGGCTACCAGAAATAAAACAGTAGTGATAGTACTTCCGATTACAGCTTCAGCGATAGCAACATCAGGTGCGCCGTGAAGTAAATAAACAAGTGAGCTGATTAATGAAAAAATACCAAGATATATTATGGAGCGGCGCAGGTGTGGAGTGTTAATGGCAAAAATTGCAAGCACAAACATACCTACTAAAAAAATTTTTTCAATCATTTTTTGTCTCCTGGGGACTGATGTAGCCACTGATTCTGGCAGAACGGGCTATGGCGTGAGAAGCTAAAGGGTTGGTGAAAATAAGAACCAGACAAATTAAAAAGATTTTCAGAGACGTAAAATTAAGACCGGAAATAAACATGAGTCCAGTCATCATTGAGAGCATTCCAACTGTTTCAATTTTTGCTGTGATAAGTATCCGTAGAAAGAAATCCTTGAAACGGAATAAACCAATAATTCCAATCAGCATAAAAAACATAGAAAACAGGATAAAAAGTTTGCCGATCCAAGTGATAATCATAAATGACCTCTTTTTTCAATAAAACGTGAAATCAGAACTGTTCCAAGAAAACCTAAGAATGCGTAAACAAGGGCTATATCAAGCAGAAATTCTTGATTGGTCAGAACGGAAAAGAGAACGATAGCCATAATAATTTTGGCTGAAATTACATTTAGACATAATAAGCGATCCCAAATAGTGGGACCGGCCAAAACTCTGATAATGCTGAATATAGTGTATACTGCAATACCGGCAAGAGTAATTTCAAGAAAATTCATGATTATATGTCCCCGAGAATTTTTTCATATCTGGAAAAAGTACTTTCTGACCCTGGATTATCGATGATGTTTTCATCAGCGAAACAAAGGATACTTAAACAATTTCCGTTTTTATCAATAGTAACAGTGCCAGGGGTTAGCGTAATAGCATTTGCAAGTAGTGAGATTGCCAAGTTGCTATCAAGTGAAGTATGGTAGTCTACTATTTTAACCCGGCAATTTCCTTTAAGGACCTTTGGAATAGAGGTAAATCCAGATTTGAAAATCTGAAATATCAGATATATAAGATATTGAAAAATAGGTATTAAAGGTAAATGATAATATTCGGAATAGGATTTGCCAAGAAGCACTTTATTAGTAAAATAGAGTGCTAAAATTGAAATAATAATACCTGACACCAAGAGTAAAAAATTAAATTTCCCATTTAATAGAATCCAGATGATTGTAAAAAGTAAAATATCTCCGAAGTAGTTAACTTTTAACATGGAAATCCTTTCTAGACTAATTGAATAGAATCTCAAGAATTAACGGATAAACGGATACTCTAAGTATAAGACTATCATTAGAAAAAAGCAATATCGGTGTTCTTAAGGAAACGCACCATATATATATATATAATTTTTGAAGTATTCTGAATATTTCAAATCCATTTAGTAAGATAAAAAAAATGCTGAAAAAGAAAGTATATCGGTTTTCTTTTTCAGCATCTTAGTCGGAAATTAATGATTTGAAGTTCTAGCCAGTGCAATAATACTTAACGCTAAGGCCGCAGCACCTAGTGCGGTACCAATAATAGCTGTAACAAATGAAGCGATTTTCATATAATACCTTCCTATTCATCATCATCAATGAATGTATTAATGCAAAAGTCCTCAAGTGCATCTAGTATAGATGACAGTGTACCGACCTTTTGCTCTGCAGCGGAAACAACAATTTCCTTTTCTTCTTCGGTTAACCCGGAAAATTCGAGTTCAAGATCACAGAGTCGCTTGATCAAAAAATAAAGTTGTGTATTCATAAGACTCCTACTTAGATTCATTAGTGTTATTTATTATACACTATCCTTTAAAAAAGTTAAACTCTATTTTAAATTGGTTCAATCCAACCCACAGGTGCCTCAAGATCGCCAGTCTGAATTTCAGTTAGGGTAAGATAAAGTTTTTTTATAATCGGGCCTACTTCTGTTTCACTATGAAAAACATGCAGATGATTTTGATAAAAAATCCCTCCGATTGGTGTTATTACTGCGGCTGTTCCACAGGCACCAGCCTCAGAAAATCTATTGAGTTGATCAATATAGACGTCTTCTTCAAGCACCTCCATCGAAAGATAATGTTCTGCCAGGTACAAAAGTGAATATTTAGTGATGCTAGGCAGTATAGAAGAAGAAACAGGTGTTATGAACTGGTTATCGTCAGTGATTCCAAAAAAATTGGCTGCACCTACTTCTTCTATTTTTGTATGGGTTATGGGGTCTAAATAGATACAGTCTGCAAAACCTTCTTTTACCGCTATTTCATGAGCTATCATGGAGGCAGCATAATTACCGCCTACTTTTTGCTGACCAGTACCATTAGCTGCTGCCCGATCATATTCAGAAACCATAAAATTTACCGGGGAAAGACCATCTTTAAAGTAGGGGCCAACTGGCATACAAAAAACTGTAAAGATATATTCGTCGGCTGGTTTCACAGCAATACTATTACCAACCCCAATTACTAGAGGACGGATATATAATGCTCCGCCTGATCCATAAGGTGGTAGATATTCAAGATTAGATCTAACCACGGATTTGCAGGCATCAATAAATTTGTCTACAGGAATTTCTGGCATCAGCAGACGGCGACAGGAAGATTGTAAGCGTTTGGCATTTTAATGAATCCTAAAAAATTGGACACCACCCTCTTTGGTGGAATAGGCCTTTAAACCTTCAAAGCACTGCTGTCCGTAATGGAGACAAGGGGAAGCTTCACCAATGTGAAGCATGTGATCCTCTGTAAGTTGTCCGGAATCCCATTTTCCATCACGCCATTGTGAAATATAACGATAATCGGTTTTAATATAGTTAAAACCAAGATTTGAAAAATCTAATTTGTCTTTCATTTTTCCTCCTAATTCTTTTAATTCTCTGATTACGATAGATTTGTTTCTAAATAATTTTATTGATAGTAATAATTATGAGTATATTACAGAAAGCTCATTACAAGACCCATAACAGCACCTAGTAATCCTCCCAGTAAAATAATGGCCTTTAATTCTTTGTTCATAATTTCCAACAGTAATTTTTCAAAGCTTAAAACATCAAATGCAATAATTTGTTCTTCAACCAGTTTTCCGAGATTTAGCGCCTGAACCAGAGAACGACTGTGTTTTTCGATAATTTGGTGATAAGTATCCAATAATGTTTGTTTGTATTCGGGTATCTTATCCTGATGATGCGTAATTAAATCGTTAATTTTTAAGTTCAGCCATTCGTCAGTTTCTTTTTCAACGATCGTTTGAATGACTTCTTCGCCACGTTCATTAACAAGTGAATCAATGATTGACGACATTTTTTTCTGAACAGAATCAATTAAACTATCTGAAATAAACATTGAGAACATAGAATTGTTAAGATCTTGAGAAATAGATTCCATCGCCAGTTCAGAAATCATCGGACCTAATTCCATCCTTTGCATTTTTTGATAGGTGACAGCAACAATTTTCACTTCTGTTTTTTCCAGGATTGCCAGGCCCCGTTCAGTGCCTACAAATGAAAGGATTAGATCTTTAATAGTTTTATCAGAGTTCTGATGTGCATTTAAAAAATGATCAACAGAAGTTAAAATTTTTTCGTCTAATTCTTCCGAAGTAAGCCCTCTTTTGAGTGTCTCTTCATTCAATAGATGTTTGGCGACAACTTGTCCCAATGATCTGGCAATATTCGGTTTTTCTTTAGGGATTAAACCAGGTGTAAAAGGGACTTGAAAGCCAAAAAGATATACGGCTTCAAGCGGCCGAAAAAGCATTCGTATTGCAATACCGTTGGTGATAAATCCGATTATTCCGCCAATCAGTGGTCCGGCAATTAATTTTGTAATCATACTGTGTTCCTTTCCAAGAATTCAATAAGAGTATTTTAAACTTTTTGCAAATATGTGTCCAGTAAGAAAATAGATACAAAACGATTGTTTAATTATAATAATCCTGATACAATAGAAAAAATGTATTTTTGGAGGGTGATTTGATAACTGAAGATCAAAAGTTGAAACAAAGCAAGGTTTCAATGTATGTAATTATTTTTATTGCTTATTTTTTTGTAAACTTTCATCGTTATGCAGGAAGTATGTCAGCTCCAGTTCTCATTGAGGAATTGGGTTTTACACCGACTCAAATAGGATGGTTTGGAGCAATTTTTACTTATTGCTATGCTTTTGCAAATTTGCCGGCAGGAATTTTGATTGACAAATTTGGAAGCCGAAAACTAATTGCGTTTTTGTATATTGGGGCAGCAGTGGGTACACTGTTTCTGGCAACTGGCAGTAATTATGCAATGATTCTGATTGGGCGGGCATTAATTGCAGCTGGAATTGCACCAGTATATATAGCTGCTTGTAAAGTAATCGCAGAATGGGAAGCGCCAGAACGTTTCTCGGCCATGAATGGTTATCTTATGGCTTTTGGTCGAGCAGGAGGAATTGTTGCAGCAACCCCGCTTGCTCTTCTTATGGCATCAATTGGCTGGAGAAACACTTACTTTGTGTTTGCCCTGATTTCATTTGTAATTGGATTAGCAGCATGGATACTAATCAGAGATAAAAAGGAAGATAAAATTCAGGATGGTGCTAACCCTTTTAAAGGGTTGGGAAAATTAGTAGTACAAAGCCAATATTGGATGCTTGTTTTATTCATGATGGCAGCAACTGCAACAGTTCAAAATATTTTTTCTAACTGGGGTGGTGTTTTCTTAATTCAAGGATTGGGATATGATGCTAATACATCGGCTAATGTACTATTACTGGCAGCCGTTGCGTCAGTAACCGGATCGTTTTTTGCCGGTACGATGGTCAAGAAAACGTCACCTCGTAAAGCTGTAATGCTGGGGGGCACAATTTTAATGGCAGGAACTGGAATACTGGCTTTTTTTGCTCCAGTTTTAAATCAAACAGCTGTTTTTGCAATATTCATCTTGATGGGTTTGGCAGAATTTTATACCATTTCCACAGGGTTTTCACTTCTTCGTACCATTTTGCCGGCAAAATTTGTTGGGACGGCAATGGGAACAGCAAACTTTATGATGTGGGGTGTTGGAGCTAGTATAATTGCACAACTTTGGGGAATGTGGATACCTGAAGACTATGCTATCAGCGGGTTTCAGACCGCATTTACCTTTCACATGGTCATTCTTTTTATTGGTCTGGTTTCAGTTTTCTTTGTCAAAGAAAAGACAATTTCAGCACTTGAAAACTTATAGAATCTTTAAACAAAGAGCATCAGCTTGACGCCTAATGAGTGAAAGGATATACTGATAAAAAAGCGTTTAAAAGAGGTAATCATGAGTCATTTTGTTGAATTTAAAGACGTTATAAAACAATATCATATGGGGGAAGTGACTATTAATGCCGCGAATGGGATTACTTTTCATGTTGATAAAGGCGAATTTGCTATTGTAGTTGGTCCCAGTGGAGCTGGTAAAACTACGGTGTTAAATATTTTAGGTGGGATGGATAACTGTGATGAAGGTGAAGTTATCGTTGATGATAAAAATGTCGCCCGTCTCAGTAGACGGGAACTGGCAGAATATCGGCGCTATGATACAGGTTTTGTTTTTCAGTTTTATAATTTAATTCCCAATCTTACAGCGGTGGAAAATGTTGAGTTAGCGACTCAGATCTGTAAAGATCCCATGGATGCTAAGGAAGCATTAATCAATGTAGGTCTAACAGAACGAATGGCAAACTTCCCGGCACAGTTATCGGGAGGAGAACAGCAGCGTGTTGCGATTGCCAGAGCACTTGCAAAAAGGCCTAAGTTGCTTTTATGCGATGAACCGACAGGTGCGCTTGATTACAATACAGGTAAAAATATCTTAAAGTTACTTCAGGACACCTGTCGAAGTGAAAAAATGACAGTGATTTTAATTACCCATAATTCGGCAATTACCCCAATGGCTGATAAGGTGATTCTGATGAAAAATGGAAAAGTGGAAAAAAGCTATCTCAATGCGACACCTTTGCCAGTTGATGAAATTGAATGGTAATGGCGTAACGGGTATTTTAGCTTATTATGGCTATGAAAACCTCTCAATTATCGGAACTGGACGTTTTGGAAAATGTTATAAAGTGAGAAATAATAATCATGATTATTGTTTAAAAATCTATAAGCAAAACGAAGTTAAAAGGCGAAAACAAAAAGTGCTGCATGAAGGTAGATTGCTAAAACAATTAAATCACGCAGGGATTCCCAGATTTGTAGAGATGTTTGAACGGGATGGGATTCTGGGTCTGGTCATGGAGAAAAAGTCAGGAATTTGTTTAAGTGATATTGAAGAAAAGGGACTTAATTTATCATCTAAGCAGGTTAACTGTATAACAGAAACTTTAATTGACCTGCTTACATATCTTGAGTGTGAAAATGTTCGTCATCGCGATATTCAGCTAGCAAATTTGATATGGGATGCAGAAAGACTTTTTTTAATTGATTTTGGGAGTGCCCGAAAAATTAAAGGCCATTCCATCTACTTTGAAACTGATTTTTGGGCTTTAGGAGATGTTATTATTCGTTTATTAAGTTGTTGTGATGTTTTTTTTAGCCCGAAAAACGATGCATTTTACAATCTAAATATACCAGAATCTTCGATTCAGTTTATAAAGAGACTTTTATATATTGAGAAGCCATTCCAATCATTTAAAGAAATTAAAATCTGCTACCGGAATACTTGGAACCGGTAGTTTTTTAATCGAAATTGCGGCATGGAAGTTTCGTTATAATTTTCTATAAGGCGCATTACTAAATTTTTATCTTGTTTGACAGAGAACTAAGGTTACATGATAATGAAATAGGTTGAGTAAATAAAATTTTGCAAAACTGTGATAGAATGAAAAGAAGCAGATTATATCGTTCAAGATATGATGATTAAAATAATCAAATGAGGAATATATGGATACAAAAAAAATTATTAATAGAGAAATATTACCAAAGGTGGTAAAACCCATTACATATCAGGGTAATGAAATTAATGCAGTACATAAAGAAGATACAACAGATATTACACGTTTTGCTTTCTGTTTTCCTGATCTTTATGAAGTGGGAATGTCTCACTTAGGCCTTAAAATAATTTATGGGCTTCTGAATGAAAGAAATGATATCTGGTGTGAGCGCGTTTTTTCGCCAGGAACAGATATGGAGTTACTGTTACGTGAAAATAATCTCTCTCTGTTTAGTCTTGAATCGCAAACGCCTTTAAAAAGATTTGATTTTCTGGGCTTTACGCTGCAATACGAAATGAGTTATTCAAATATTTTAAACATTCTTGAGCTGGGAAATATTCCGCTTTTAGCTGTCGAACGTACTATCGAAGATCCTTTTGTGATTGCTGGGGGGCCCTGTGCATATAATCCCGAACCTTTGGCAGATTTCATTGATATGTTTGTATTGGGTGAAGGGGAAGAAATCATTCTTGAGTTAATGGATTTATATCATTCATGGAAAGTATCAGGAACAAGTCGGAAAGAATTTTTGAAATCTGCGGCACAATTGTCCGGTATCTACGTGCCGGCTTTCTATCAGGTGACTTATGATGCAGAAAATGGTCAAATTGAAGATTTTTTTCCGATTGAAGCTGGTGTGCCTACGACTGTTAAAAAGCGTTTTGTAGAGGATCTGGATAATGTATATTATCCGGAAAAAATGCTTGTTTCTTATACAGAAACCGTTCATGATCGGATTACTATGGAAATATTTCGCGGATGTGGCAGAGGTTGCCGTTTTTGTCAGGCTGGGATGATTTATCGTCCAACCAGAGAAAAATCTCCGGATAAGATCAGGGAATCGATAAACAAGCTGATTATTAATACAGGCTATGATGAGGTATCTCTATCCTCACTAAGTTCTGGCGACTACAGCGAGATTGAAAATCTAATCCATGATCTTGTAACAGATTATGAGAATCAGAAGATTGGAATCTCGCTTCCCTCGCTACGTATTGATTCTCTGAGTGTTTCAATGCTTGAAGAAATTCAAAAGGTCAGAAAAACCGGTATTACCTTGGCTCCTGAGGCGGGAACTCAAAGAATGCGTGATGTTATCAATAAAGGAGTAACTGAAGAAAATCTGATTGAGACAGTTGAGACTGCATTTTCTAAAGGATGGGGTCACATTAAACTGTATTTTATGATTGGCTTACCAGGAGAAACATTAGAAGATATTGAGGGGATTGCCGATTTAGGGCAAAAGGTTGTGGAATGTTACTATGGAATAGAAAAAGAGAAGCGGAATAAATCGCTTAAACTTGTTCTCAGTACATCTTGTTTTGTTCCTAAACCATTTACCCCATTTCAATGGTTTGGACAAAATCCGCAGGAAGAGTTTGTAAATAAACAGAAGCATCTCAAAAATTCTATAAAAGATCGTAAAATATCATATAATTGGCATGACAGTAAAGTTAGTTTTTTAGAAGCAGTATTTGCTAGAGGTGACCGAAGACTTGGGAAAGTATTGAAACTTGCGCATGAAAAAGGTTGTCGATTTGATGGCTGGCATGAACACTTTGATTTTGAAAAGTGGACGGAATCCTTTGAAGAAGCTGGTGTAGATCCAAACTTTTATGCACTTCGTCAGAGAACATTTGACGAAAAGCTGCCATGGGATTTTATTGATACCGGTGTGACAAAAACATTTTTAGTTGAAGAGTATCAGCGTTCAATAAAGGCTCTGAAAACCCAATATTGTCGAGAAAAGTGTTCAGATTGTGGGATTCTTTCATTCAAGAAAGGATGGAAATGCAATGCTTAGAATTGAATATCAGTTTAAAAGAGATGAGCGACTGCGTTTTCTATCACATTTGGATCAGCAACGGTTGTTTGCCCGGGCATTTCGTCGAGCGGGTATTGAAGTTGCATATTCGAATGGTTTTAATCCCCATCCGAAAATGTCTTTTGCACTAGCGATGTCTGTAGGTTTAACCAGTGACTGTGAATATGGTGAAGTTGTGTCTAAATCGAATATAGAAATTAAAGATTTTGTAAGGCTTTTAAACGATAGTCTTCCCTCAGGGTTAGAAGTAGTTAGTGCCTGGATTTGCGATGAAAAACAAAAGTCACTATCAGCATTACTTAGAAAAAGCAGTTATGGCGTTGAGGTTAAGCTGGCTGGAGATATAGAGAGAAAAGAGCTGGAAGATATGGTTAAACACCTTCTCAACCGTGATTCTATTGAAATTGAAAAACGCAATAAGCGGGGTAAAAAAGTTATTCAAAATATCAGACCTTTTATTGAAAATATCACTATTGAAGAGGTGACAGATAAACTCGTTAAAATTGGTATTGATGTTCTATATGATGATCAGAAAACAGTAAAGCCGGAATTGATATTAACAAGTTTTAACGAAAATGAAAGTCCTGTTTTTTTGATTGATCCAACTATTTTGATTCATCGAAAAGATTTAATTTTAGAAAATGATTGCTTTTAATATTTAAATAAACAGATACAGAGCTGGTTTCATTAAGAACGCTAATCTAAATTTAGAGTTCTTAATGAGCCAGCTTTGTATATAGTTACCCAATGTATAAGAGAGGGGAATATTATCAGGGAGAATACCTCAAATGTATTTTTATGTAGACTTGAAATATTGCAGATAAGTATAAGCGAATTTGGGAATAACAGTATTTATCCATTTGATAAATAATTAGGTAAGGTTAAAAAATTCTTATTAGGAATTTTAATATGCAATATTTTCATATTGCGAAATAAAATTAGACATGATAGAATACCAACGTTATTATAAAATCGGTTATTGGAGGAAGTAATGAACTTTTCGGAATTGATTTCAACGGTCAATAATTTTGTATGGGGTCCTGTAATGCTGGCTCTATTGATGGGAACGGGAATATTTTTGACAATTCGTCTAAAATTTTTGCCTTGGAGAAACCTTGGTTTCGCGATTAAATCTGTATTCAAGAAGGATAAATCACCCAAATCGAAGGGTGACATTACACCGTTTCAATCTTTAATGACAGCGTTAGCAGCCACAATTGGAACTGGTAATATTGTTGGGGTTGCAACTGCGATGGTTTTAGGGGGGCCAGGTGCTCTTGTCTGGATGTGGATTAGTGCATTGTTTGGTTTATCAACTAAATATGCTGAAAGTGTTCTGGCTGTTAAGTATCGTCATGTGAATGAAGATGGTGAAATGTCAGGTGGTCCAATGTATGCGATGAAGTACGGCTTCAAAAACAAAGCTCTGGGATCGGTGCTGGCGTATTCCTTTGCGTTTTTTGCAGTAATGGCATCTTTTGGAATAGGGAATATGACTCAGGCTAATTCTATAGCGGGAGCTGTTAACAACACATTTGGTGTTGCGCCTTGGATTGTTGGGGCTATTATCACGGTCCTTGCATTAATCGTTTTAATGGGTGGAATCAAAAGCATTGGTCGTGTTTGCGGGGTGATTGTACCTTTTATGGCTGTATTTTATTTTGCAGCTGGGATTTTAGTTATTATTCTGAATATAGAGAATTTACCATCTGGAGTAGCTCAGATTTTCTCAATGGCCTTTTCTTTTCAAGCTGTTAGTGGTGGAATTGGTGGAACTATTATTGCAAGTATGTTATCTGCAATGCGATGGGGAGTTGCCCGAGGAGTCTTTTCCAATGAGGCCGGTCTTGGTTCGGCACCGATTGCAGCTGCGGCAGCTAAAACAGACCATCCGTCACGTCAGGGTTATATCAATATGACAGGTACATTCTTTGATACTTTAGTAGTTTGTACCGTGACTGGCCTTGCAATCGCCTCGTCAGGTGTATTAGGATCTCTTGATGCTGCTGGGGAAGTTGTTATGGGAGCCGACTTGACAATTCAGGCTTTCCAGTCAGCATTAGGTCCAGTCGGTGGCTGGCTAGTTACATTTGGAATTATGCTGTTTGCTTTTTCAACGATTTTAGGTTGGGAATATTATGGTGAAAAGGCTCTGGAGTTTATTGTTGATAACCACAAGGTGATTCGAGCCTATAGATTTCTTTTCTGTATCGTTGCTTTTATCGGTGCAACGACAACATTAGATATTGTCTGGAATATTTCTGATACAATGAATGGTCTAATGGCGATTCCAAACTTAATTTCTTTGATTGTTTTAAATAAAGTAATCGCAGAGTCATGCTTTGATTTTCAGGAAAATGTCCTTCCTTTGGAAAAGTCAGGAATTCGAGATTCAGGTGTTTCAGTTAGTGATAATTAGTTTTAAAAGGAACCGAATTAGTTCGGTTCCTTTTAATTTATCATTCTTGCCTGAACAACTAAACGGGCATCGTCAAAAGTATAAATGCAGGTTGATAGCGTTAAAATGGTATCAGTTGGTTTTGGTTCAACATCGATCATATATGTGGAGTTGTTTTTTAGCCGACTGACATATTGAAAAAAGTCGTTATCATCAACAAACTCTGGTTGCCGATAGTCATAATTAGCGGGAATAGTGTAGACGGAAAATATTTCCCAGTCTTTCTTTTGTCCAGGCATATCGAATTCGATGACAGGATGGTCCGCAAGATACTCTGGATTCTGATAATTCCAGAGTGAACCAAACATCGATTCATCTGACATATAATGGCCATATAGAACATAATTTCTGGTATTTATCCCATCACACAGATAATCTAGAAAAATTGAAGCGGGAATACTATCTTCTTTATAAAAATTGTGATGTAAATAGAAATCATTATCTGTAGACTGCATGACCGGGTAGTTAATGGGAGTTCCTCCAATTTTTATCCAGCCAGTAGTATCAGGATTTTGTGCTTTTAGTGATTCAAAGTCGATTCGCTCATCACTTTTAGAGTTTTGATTTTGCGTTGCTATTGCGATCAGGCTAGCATTTTGCTGTTTCTGTATTGAGATGGGATAGAAATTGTATATTAATAGTGCTATGAAAGAAAAAAAAACGATCAAACCGATAAAGAACAGGGCTTTGCTTTTGCGAGTGTTCAAATTTCTACCTCCTGATATTTTATGATATTAGGCATTTGCGAAATGCCATAACCCGCATAATAGCGGGATATTTTTAACATAAAAAAATATAACTCCTCACCAGATTATGATAAAATTGAGTTACAACCACAACAATCCATCATCCTGAAAGGAGTTATATATGGATATTTTACCACAAAAACAGCTTTCGTTTGCTGAAATTTATGCTGATTGCACTCATTTTTTTGAACAGGACAAACATCACTTTCTTTCACTGCTGGAAGAAAAACTTGACCTTCATGCTCTGGTTCCACATTCTTTTTACAGTCATTACTATGCTTGTAATGGGCGACACCGTGATTTTGAGCTTTGTTCCATTCTTTGGGCATTCATTCTGCAGCGAATTTTTTCCATTCCCACTGACACCCTGCTGATCACTTTTCTCAAGTTTTCCAGCGAATTAAGGGATTTCTGCGGTTTCAGCAGAGTTCCCCACGCATCCCAGCTGACTCGCTTCAAGCAAGATTATCTTCCGGACTTACAATCGTTTTTTCATCAACTTGTTGATGTAACTGAACCAATCTGCCAAAAGATCGATGCTCATAAGGCCATGATGACCATCTTTGATACTTCGGGAATTGAAGCCTATGTTACTGAAAATAATCCCAAATTTGCCAATAAAATCATCAAACAGCTCAAAGCTTTCAAGAAAACCCATCAGCTGAATGATTCCTATGATCCCTACAAGGCCGCCTATGGCGCCATGCCCACCCACGCTAAAGCCAATTCTTCTATTAAACAGCTTTATATCAACGGTCATTTCTGTTATGTCTATAAATTCGGCATGATCACCAACGGCCTTGGCATTGTCCGGGATATCTCTTTTTATGATGCCAACTTTCTGGTTGATCATCCTGATATTGCTGTTGAGAAAAAGTCTGATTCTCCCGACGAGGACAAGTCGCTCCATGATACCAAAGCACTTATTCCTGTTCTTTCCGACTTTTTTAAAAAGCATCCGCTGATTGTTCCCAAACTTTTTATTGGTGATGCCGCTTTTGACAGCTCAGTCATTTATCACTCGCTGCTGACTGATTTAAAGTTTGAAAAAGCCTTCATTCCCCTCAATTCGCGGGGCTCCCTTTCTTATTCCGATTGCCCGGTTAATGAGCATGGTATCCCCTGTTGTCCGGACAACCCTTCACTTCCCATGAAACCGGAAGGTAAAACCAGGCGTAAAAATGGTCTCGTCCGCTTTAAATTTACCTGTCCCAAAACCCGATGGGTCAGGCAGCAATCCGGTAAATCCAAACGTCAGTGTTTCTGCGAAAAACCCTGCACACCTTCTTCCTGTGGCCGGATGTTCTATGTTTACCCTGAAAAAAACCTTAGAGCTTACCCAGGTACGCTTCGGGGTACTGACGAGTGGCAGCAAATCTATAAAATTCGCGGTGTTGTTGAACAGTCACTCAATCATTTCAAAGATTCTTTCTGTGTTGCCGGTCGCAAAACAAGAAATGCTCGGACGCTTCGCGCGGATCTGCTCCTGGCTGGCATTACCCAGCTGATTACTGTCATTCTTGCTGACAACATTCATCAGCTTCAATACATCCGCAGTCTTAAAAAACTGATTGCCTAACTGCTAAAATAAAGTTTTTTTCAGGCTTTTCTCAGGCTTTTATTTTTGCGCCTTTTTTTTGCAACGCTTCCTGCTTTTTTTGTCATACTTTTTTAATCAGCTCTCTTCATGCTCTACTTTCTCATTTTTTTCATTTTTGTTTTCATTTCGCAATTACCTATTTTATGATATGATTATTATACCAAAAATAAAAAAGATCATTCATAGAACTAGAAAATAAAATCATTGACAAGATAACATCAACGTGGTAACATTCTAATGTTATGTACCGCGCATAGAAGGTTTTAAGTCGTAAGCACCTTTTGTGGCGAGTTTGGTAAGAGGAGGTGGAATTATGTACGCTATTATTAAAACAGGTGGAAAACAGTATCGTGTTCAAAAAGATGATGTGATCCAGATTGAAAAAATTAATTTTGAAGAAGCTGATGTTAAAGAAATTTCATTTACAGATGTTTTAGCTGTCAATAAAGATGGTGAAATGGTTGTAGGTGCACCAGTAGTAGAAAATGCAGTAGTTAAAGCTGAGCTTCTTGAAGTAGCAAAAGGTCCTAAGGTGATTGTTTACAAATACAAATCTAAAAAAGATTATCGTCGTAAACAAGGTCATCGTCAGCCTTATATGAAGGTTAAAATTACAAGTATTGAAGCCTAATGACACATATTAAGATCATTAGAAGTAATCAGCTTATTTGCAAAATCACAGTTTTAGGACATGCCGGATTTGCTGATGCCGGGGAGGATATTGTCTGTGCAGCTGTATCAGTCTTAACCATCAGTATTCTTAACGGATTAACTGAAATCGTTGGGCGAAAAGATCTCAACGAAAAGATAGATGAGGGCGCTGTTTCTTTTACTATACCTGAAACTGATAATGAAATACTAACGAGAGAAACACAGTTACTTCTTGATACTTTTATTCTTGGAATCAAAGGTGTTGAAGAAGTATACGGAAGTTATCTTAGAATTGAAGAAATTGATAATTAGGAGGTGAAAATCATGATAAAAATGAACCTTCAACTATTTGCTCATAAAAAAGGAGTAGGTAGTTCAAGAAATGGTCGTGACAGTGAGTCAAAGCGACTAGGTGTTAAAAGAGGTGATGGTCAGTTTGTTCTGGCTGGAAATATTCTGGTGAGACAACGAGGAACTAAAATTCATCCAGGACTAAATGTTGGAAAAGGTGGAGATGATACTTTATTTGCTTTAGAAGATGGCGTTGTTCGATTTGAACGAAAAGGCCGTGATAAAAAGCAGGTCAGTATTTACCCTAGAGAAGCGATTTAGTTTTCAACTTATAAATAATATGTTTGATAAAACCTCTTATGTTCGTTTAACAGCTAAGAGGTTTTATTTTTTACAAGACGGGAATATAGTATAGGATAGCACTGAATAACGAAGAACTAAATTAAATGGAGTATTATATTCCTGAAAAGTGAGGATAAAATGTTTATAGATCAAGCTGAAATTTATGTCAAAGCTGGAGATGGCGGTCATGGAGGGATGAGTTTCCGTAGAGAAAAATATGTGCCAAACGGTGGACCAGATGGTGGAAATGGTGGCCGAGGTGGTAATATTGTATTCATGGCAGATAATGGTCATCGGACATTAATGGAGTTTAAGTACAAAAGGAAACAAAAAGCGGAAAATGGTGGAAATGGAACTGGTGGCAGAAGTTCAGGTAAAGACGGCGGAGATTTAATTATTAAAGTTCCTGTTGGGACGATGGTTAAAAATAAGGAGACAGGTCAAATCATCTGCGATCTATCTGAAGATGGTCAGAGTTTTGTAGTGGCTGAAGGCGGTCGTGGTGGTCGTGGCAATATGAATTATGCAACATCAACGCGTCAAGCTCCACGGTTTGCTCAAGGTGGAATTAAAGGACAGGAAAAAACACTGATTCTTGAACTAAAACTTTTGGCTGATGTGGGGTTGGTCGGTTTTCCAAATGTGGGAAAATCAACTCTCTTGTCAGTTATTACGAAAGCAAAACCCAAAATTGCCAATTACCATTTTACTACTATTATTCCTAATCTTGGGGTTGTAGAGTGGAAAAATGCAGAACCTTTTGTAATTGCAGATATTCCCGGTTTGATAGAAGGAGCCCATGTTGGTACAGGTTTGGGTGACCGGTTTTTAAGACATGTCGAGCGAACAAAGCTGTTGTTGCATATTCTTGATGTGTCTGGATCAGAAGGAAGAGAACCGCTAGTAGATTTTGATATTATTAATGGGGAATTAAAAAAATATAATGAACGACTATCTAATCGATGTCAGATCGTCGCTTTGAACAAATCAGATATAACAAACGACAGTACAATTATTGAAGAAACAAAAGCCGAACTGGTTAAAAGAGGCTATGAAGTTTTTGTTATCTCGGCTGCCACTCGTTCAGGACTCGATGAACTGTTGGACCGAATGGTAGTCCTGCTTGACGAGATTGGGGAAGTTGAACCGATTTTTGATATAGGCGTAGAAGAAGAAAAGGTCTTTCAGGCTGAATTTGAGCAAAAATCATTCCGGGTTGAGATGGACGGAGACGTATTCGTAGTCGTTGCTGATTTCCTGGAAAGATTGATTAATTCTGTCAATTTCGATGATTTAGATTCAGTAGGTTATTTTCAGCGCGTTTTAAAAGAGAAAGGTGTTTTTTCTGAACTTGAAAAGATGGGCATTCAAGATGAAGATATAGTCAGACTCAATGAAATAGAGTTTGAGTACTATCGATAGGATTTTGTAAAGTTATAAAGAAGTATGTTATAATAATTAACAGGAAAGTTGAAAAAATGTTAACGAGCAAACAAAGAAATTATTTGAGAAAACTGGCAGCTGATCAGCCTGATATTATTTATGTTGGAAAAGATGGAATTACGCCAACACTAATTAAACAGACCAGAGAGGCTGTGATTGCCAGAGAACTGGTTAAGGGAAAAGTACAGAGAAATGCGTTGGTTGATGCCGGTCAGGCTGGCAGCGAACTTGCTGAGGCGATCAAAGCGGAACTTGTTTGTATAATTGGAAATAAATTTGTGCTTTATAAAAAGAATCTTTTAAAAACGCGAATTGAAGTACCCAGCAAAAATGTAAAACCGATAAAGCGTGTCAAAAAAAAATCGTCAGGAAAATTGAATAAGCGTTAGATATCTGATTTGTTAAGGTGTAATTATGGATAATAAGAGAAAAATTGGATTATTGGGCGGTAGTTTCAATCCGATTCATATGGGTCATTTACTGTTGGCAGAATCGGCAAGAGATCAGTTTCAGTTAGATCAAGTCTTATTTATACCAACTGGAAATAACCCATTTAAATTAACACAAGATGAAATTCCCAGAGAACACCGGCTAAAAATGGTTGAATTGGCTATTGCGGATAATTTTTATTTTGATGTGATGACTCATGAAATTGATCAAAGCGGTATTACTTATACAATTGATACTATAAATGTTCTGAAAGAGGATTATCCCGATTGTATATTCTATTTTATTACGGGCGCAGATCTTATGTTTGAAATTACAAGATGGAAGGGCGCAGATGAATTACTGAAGTCAGTTATTTTCATTACGACCTTTAGGCCGGGTTACTCACACAGCAAATTAGATGATAGAATTGAGGAACTCTGCGATATTTATGATGCAGATATTCATAAGCTGTATACTACACAAATGGATATTGCTTCATCAGATATTCGAGCCCGAATTAAGAATGGGTATTCAATACGCTATCTATTGCCGGAGGCAGTAAGAGAATATATTATAGAGAATAGTCTGTACTTGCCGGAAATGGAATATGTGAACAAAAATGAATGAATTAACATTAAAAGAAAAACTTACTACACAGTTAACACCTAAACGTTTCAATCATACTCTTGGTGTATTGGAAGTTTCAAAACAATTGGCGGTCAGATATCATGAGCCAATGGAACAAATCATTCAGGCAGCCTTACTGCATGATTGCGCAAGAAATATTTCGAGAGACGAATTAATCGGTCTAGCAAAAGAATATGGAATTAAAATTGATCGGGTATCAAAGCATGAGTCAAGTCTTCTTCATGGTCCGGTTGGTGCTGTGATTGCTCATAGAGATTATGGGATAAGAGATCAAACTGTTCTCAATGCGATTAGATACCATACTACAGGGCGAAAAAATATGACTCAATTGGAAAAAATTATTTATCTGGCAGACTATATTGAACCTGGCCGAGATTTTGACGGAGTGTCTGAGTTAAGAGACCTGGCTGCTTTTGACTTAGATGCGGCTGTACTTGAAGCCTTAACTCATTCCTTACGTTATCTTCTCGAAAAAGGTCAACTGATTCACAAACGGACAGTTTTAGCTAGAAATGATTTTTTATTACGATTAAGATGAAATTGGTACCCTGTTTTTTGAAAAATAAAAAAATGAATGAAAGGAGTGATTTTTATTACTGCAGAAGAATTTGCAAAAAAAATTGGAGAATGGATTGAGGCGAAAAATGGTTTTGATATCGATATTCTCAACGTCTCTGAAAAAACAAGTGTTGCCAATTATTTTGTTATCGCTAGTGGTAGCTCTGAGCGGCAAGTTAAAGCGATTGCTGATAATATCGAATTTGAAACAAAAGAACTTGAGATTTTTCCGAAAGGAATTGAAGGAGCGCGCGAGTCGCGTTGGATTTTAATGGATTATTATGATGTGATCGTTCATATTTTCCATCAAAGTGAAAGAGAAACTTATGATCTTGACAGTTTATGGAAAGAAGGAATAGTGGCTCGTTAAATTGTAATAATCTGGAGGGTGAAGCGGTGTTTATACATATCGAAGATTTGCGAAAAGATTTTGTATTGGGAAAAAAACCGATTCATATACTTAAAGGGATTAATCTGGATATTGAACAAGGTGAAATGGTGGCACTTCTTGGTCCTTCAGGATCCGGAAAATCCACCTTTTTAAACGTTCTGGGAGGACTGGTGCCGCCAACATCGGGACTTGTTCAAATAAGGGAATTTGAAATCAGCAAAATGAATGAGAATGAGTTATGTCTATTTAGAAGAGAGCACCT
Organism: Eubacteriaceae bacterium ES3; assembly: GCA_030586155.1. Lineage (NCBI taxonomy): Bacteria > Bacillati > Bacillota > Clostridia > Eubacteriales > Eubacteriaceae > Eubacteriaceae bacterium ES3. The sequence goes on from CP130741.1 coordinate 1,311,824, forward strand.
TGGTTTTATCTTTCAATCCTATAATTTAATTCCAACGATGACAGCTATTGAAAATGTGGCATTGGCACTGACATTTGCGGGTGTAAAAAAAGATAAACGGATCAGTCGAGCGAAAGAAGCTTTGTCAATTGTTGGGCTTGCTGACCGTTTCGACCATAAACCTAATGAACTTTCCGGAGGGCAGCAACAACGCGTTAGTATTGCCAGAGCTTTGGTAAATACTCCGGAAATTATTCTGGCCGATGAGCCGACTGGAAATCTAGATTCCAAAACAAGTGAAGATATAATGGAGATGATTACAAAGCTTAATCGGGAGTCAAAACAGACTTTTGTAATAGTGACGCACGATCCTGAAGCTGCTCAATACTGCACGAAAGTAATTCATATGAAAGATGGTGTGATTGAACGCACCATCAATCAGTGAATTAGGAAATGGAGAGGGTATGAAGAAGAAATTTTCCTTATGTTTATTAGCATTATTGTTTTTATTTAGTCCAATGGTAGTGTTGGCAGGTCCAGAACAACCGCTGTTGCAAGTGAGTTCGGTGTCTTTTTCACCGGAAATTGTTGCACCGGGAAAAGAATTTGTGATGTCTGTCACGCTGACAAATTACGGTGAGTATAACGCATATAATATAACGCTTGATGCGGCTTCCATAGCCGGTTCTGAGGATTTGGGAATTTTTTCTATAGTTGGTAATGGCAATCAGTTTTTTGTTGAAGAAATAGATTCTGGTGAAAGTGCGACCATTGATATTCCGATGGTTTCTGCGCCATCTGCAGAAGCAAAGAACTACAATTTGAATTTAATGATCGATTACGAATCATGGGGGGAGACAGAGTATCAGTCGACTGGAACTGTCGGTGTATTTCTGAACGAAGCTGATTCTATGTCTATTATTTCACCAGATATGTACACAGTCACTGCTGATGAAAATGAAATAACTGTCGAGATTGCTAACTTTGGTGCTAATTCAGTAAAAGGAGTTCAGCTTGCCATAAGCGGAGAAAACTTGACTTTTGGTACAGAGTTTCAGTATTATGGTACATTTGAAAAAGACGATTATGACGATTTTTCAACAACAGTATCTGCTGACGCACAAGGATCTTACCCAGCTAAAATCACGTTAAAATATTTGGATAGCTTCAATAATGAGCGAATTATCGAACGTGAGGTTACTATCCTTGTTCCTGAAGATGAAATAGTATCGGCAAACGAGGATGCTGGCGAAAATCCGATCACCCGATTTTTAAAGGCATTGTTTGGGATTGGTGCATAAAGGAGGGTCTTGTGAATAAACAGGAACTTTTGCTTTTGTCTTGGGAGAATCTCTGGAGAATGAAGTTTAGAACAATTCTGACCATTATTGGGGTTGTTATTGGAACCGCTTCAATTATAGTGATGGTTTCCATCGGCAGCGGGGCGCAAAAGAGTATTGTCGGAGAATTATCTAATATTGGTTCAATTACAACGCTTCAGGTCTATCCTGACTTATCTTCTATGGGTGTTTCCGGCTTATCAGGCGGAAAAAAGGATAATGATAAAATAGTACTTAATGATGATGCGCTTGGAGATATTAAAAGAATTGATGGTGTCGTAGCAGTAACCCCTGTTATCAGTTTAAATGATGTCACAATGGAGACGGGACGCGAGGAATATTCGGTTTCACTAATGGGTCTAGATTATAAGGCACTTGATGATATGCGTTATAACACGATTGAAGGAAAAAAACCTAACAGTAATGACGAAACATCAGTTATTTTAGGTCAGGAAGTTTTATCCACCTACTCCTATTCTTCAGGAGCAACTACAATTGAAACATCAGAAATAAAACCTGCTGACCTAATTGGAAAGAGAATTAACCTGGTAATTACTCGTATCAATGATATCGGCGAAGAAGAGGTTAGGACTGAAAAAGTCAAGGTAACTGGCGTTTTGGAAGCAACTGGCGGCTCAGAGGATTACTCTATTATTGCCAGTGATCAGCTTGTTAATGATATGAATGAATGGAAAACTGGAATTCGTACAAATTTTGATAAGAGCGGTTATTCAGAGGTATTGGTAACAGTAGAGGATTCAAACGCAGTAACTGGTGTTACAGCTGAAATTGAGACGATGGATTTTACCGTTTTTTCAATGCAGCAGATTCTAGATTCGATGGGCAGTGTATTTGGTATGCTACAGATTTTACTGGGTGGAATTGGTGGAGTGTCGTTACTGGTAGCTTGCATTGGAATTGTTAATACGATGACCATGTCAATCTATGAAAGAACCCGTGAAATTGGTATTATGAAAGTAATAGGCGCATCAATCAATGATATTAGAGATATGTTTATAGCGGAGTCGACAATGATTGGTTTTATTGGTGGCGGAATTGGCGTGATTATTAGTATTGTAATTTCTGTTTTAATTAACCTGATTGCAGGTTTGTTTTTAGCTGGAGAATCAGTTACGATATCCTATATAACGCCAGGACTTGTAATTTTCGCACTGATATTTTCGGCTCTGGTAGGCATGTTATCAGGGGTACGCCCGGCAATTAAGGCGGCAAATTTAAGCTCCTTAGATGCAATACGAAGTGAATGAGAGGGGAAACCATGAACTATTTAAATTTACTGATTCATCCGGTTCGTTTTTTTAGAAATCAGTTGGAAAAAGAAAAACTGACATATTGGATTCCAGTGTTGATTATTATTTCTGTTAGTATTATAACAGGAATAATTGCGGGAAATACTGTGTCTCAGTTAAATCTTCCAGAAGATCAGGTATCGATGGTCAAAATGATTTCTGTTGCTTCTGGAATAATTGGCTCAGTGTTCTCGTTGACGGGAGGATGGCTGCTTAAAAGTGCTATACTTAATTTTGTTTTGAAAAAAATGAATGGAGAAGGCGATTTTAAAAAGGCGACTTATGTGATAGGAATTTCTAGCTTTCCAATGGTTATTCACGCCGTTTTTAATCTGATTTTCCAAGGTCCGGTCAGTTTGGAAGCTGCTTATGAATTCGATTGGATTAATTTTTTAAGTGGAATATTTAATGTTTTTTCAATTTGGGAAATGATTTTGACTATTATTGGTCTCAGTGTGTTTTACGGTTTATCTTATAAAAAAACAGCTATTCCAGTAATCGGTTTAAAACTTATAACAGCGGCAGTTAGTTTAGTGATTTCACTGGTGTCATTAAATTCGCTTTCTGGTTTAAGCAGCCTTGAATAAGAAAGCGTATAGAAAAAAATATTATTAATACAGAGGTATAACATGAAAATAGGAATTGTTGGCTTGCCCAACGTTGGTAAAAGTACGATTTTTAATGCTTTAACAAAAGCAGGGGCAGAATCAGCCAATTATCCGTTTTGCACTATCGATCCTAATGTAGGAATTGTAGCAGTGCCAGATTCTAGGCTTGCTGTGCTAGAAAAAATGTATAATTCGAAGAAAGTTATCCCGACATCTATTGAATTTGTAGACATCGCTGGACTTGTACGTGGTGCCAGTAAGGGTGAAGGGCTTGGAAACAAGTTTTTATCGCATATTAGGGAAGTGGATGCAATTGCTCATGTCGTTAGATGTTTTGAAGATGATAATGTCGTTCATGTTGAAGGAAAAATTGACCCCATTGACGATTTGGAAACCATCAATCTTGAACTGATATTTGCTGATATGGAAATGCTTGAACGTCGAATGGAAAAAACAAAAAAACTAGCTAAAGCAAATCCAACAGAAAAAGCAAATATGGTATTAATGGAAAAATTACATCATGTTCTGGAAGCAGGAAAAATGCCTAATGAATCAGATTATTCATCTGAAGAATGGGGGTATATTGAAAGTCTGCAGTTGATCTCTACTAAACCGGTATTGTATATCGCAAACGTGGCTGAAGACAATTTACTCGAAGATAATGATATGGTCAAGAGGTTAAGAACGACAGTACTTGATAACCACTCAGGTGAACACAAGGAAATAATTAAAATTTCTGCTAAAATTGAGGAAGAGATTGCACAGTTTGACGAGGAAGAGAAGAAAGAATTTCTTGCTGATATGGGACTTGAGGCATCAGGTCTGGATAAGGTTATTTCGGCGGGTTATAAACTGTTGGGGCTGATTACGTTTTTAACTGCTGGCCCCCAGGAAATTAGAGCCTGGACGGTAATTAATGGCACAAAAGCGCCGCAAGCTGCAGGTAAAATTCACACAGATATCGAAAGAGGTTTCATTCGAGCAGAAATTACGGATTTCGATCAACTTGTAGCAGCTGGTTCGGAAGTAAAAGCTAAAGAGTTAGGAATTACAAGAATTGAAGGAAAAGACTACATTATGAAAGATGGGGATGTAACATATTTCCGTTTCAATGTCTGATTGATTAAGAGTATATTTTTTACTCAGCGGAGCGGCAACTTTCACGTGTTGAGAAAATTTTGAAACTTGTTTACAGTTTAAGGTTGGCAATTATTGTCAACCTTTTTTGGGGGTGAAATGAAAGATTTAACGTTAATTGCAATCAATGCAAAATATCCGCACACTAACCTTGCTGTTCGATGTTTAAGAGAAGCGGTAATGGGTTTTCAGATTGAAACTATGGAAGTTTCTATTAATGATTCTTTACACGGAATAATCGAACGTTTGCTGCAAATCGATACATATATTTATGGTTTTTCATGTTATATCTGGAATATAGAAATAGTTTATAAAGTTGCTGAAGTGCTAAAAAAAGCTAAACCTGATGCAATAATCCTACTTGGCGGTCCAGAAGTCAGTTTTGATTCTGCTAAACTACTTGATACATACGGTTATTTAGATATTATTATTGCAGGAGAAGCAGAAGCAGCTTTAAGGAATTTACTAGTTAGTTTACGTTCAGGAACAAAAATAATATCTGATAGGATATTTTATCAAAAGAGTTTTTGTTTTTCAAAAAGCAATCAAAAGCATTGTGAAAACGACTGTGAAAAACAAAATTTCGAAGAGATTATTTTCCCGTACACGTCAAATGAGCTTGAATCTCTAAAGAATCGTATTATATACTATGAAACAATGAGAGGCTGCCCATATAATTGCTCCTATTGCTTATCATCAGCAGATAAGAAGTTAAGAATCAAAAACTTGGCGTTTGTATTTAAAGAAATTGATCTTTTTTTTGCAGCTGAGGTCAAGCAGGTTAAACTGGTAGACAGGACATTTAATTGTCAGCCTGAACGTTCGATAGAAATATTCAGATATATTATCGAAAGAGCCTATGAGTTACAGAACGAAAAAAAACTATTTCCAAATTTTCATTTTGAAGTAACAGGCAATCTTATAACATTTGAAATGATAGAGATTCTAAAAAAAGCCCCTCCTGGATTAATCCAGTTTGAAATAGGTGTGCAGTCAACCAATGAAAAAACTTTGGATGCGATTGGCCGTCCCATCAAGTTAGAGCAAATTAAAGATCAAGTTACTGCACTTTTAAATAGCTCAAACATACACATACATCTTGATCTTATTGCTGGATTGCCACATGAATCATTTGTTCAGTTTCGGCAATCATTTAATGATGTTTTTGAGCTGGAGCCAGACATGCTACAACTTGGTTTTTTGAAAGGTCTAAAAGGGACAAATATAAGACAGAGCGCGGCTAAGCATGGTTATATTTTTTCTGACTTCCCTCCCTATGAAATTATAAAAAATGACTATATAGAAGCAGAAGAATTATATTTGCTAAGAAATATGGAAAGCCTTCTTGATCGATATTATAATTCAGGCAATTTTGAAACGACCTTTAAGATTATTCTGAGTAATTTCAAGCGCTTTGACCCGTTCATATTTTTTTATGATTTTTCTAAATGGTGGAAAGTGAATGGTTTCTTTGAGATTGGAGTTTCAAAGGAAAAACTGTATGGTTTAATTTATGAATTTATTCGGGAACAGGAGTTTGAAGACTTCCTAATATTTGAAAATGCGTTGATTTTTGATTTTGTGAGGAACAATCAAATGAAGTGTCCTGATTTTTTAGAAGTTAAACAATTAGAAAAACAAAAAGTCTTTGATTTTATTAGGGCTGAGGAAAATCAAAATTATTTAAAATCTTTCTTAGGATTAGCGACTAAAAAAATATTTAATCAGATTAAAATTCTGGAATTTGAACCATTATTTTGTGCGCAATTATTTAAGGATAAAAGTCTTTACGATGTTTCAGCCGAGCAAAGTGTGATGATTCTTTTTACACCTGATAATTTCCATTGCATAAAATAATAAAAAGAGCTTAAAGCTATTGATTGTTTCAAAATAATCGTCTATAATTACTGTGAAATAAATGCAATGATAAGGATAAGTAAATTAGAGAAATATGACAGAGACAGGTAAAATAGCTGAAATTACCTGATACACTGATCGAAAACCACCTTGGAGCAGAGACCTGAATTCTAATATGAAATAAGGTTTTCCGGCACTGACCGTTATACAGTTTAAAGTGGAATTGGAATATTTTTTCAATTCAAGTTGGGTGGAACCGCGTTAAATCGTCCCTTTGCATAATTGCAAAGGGTTTTTTTGCTTTTATACGTCCCAATAATACTATTTTAAATCGTTAAGGAGTATAAAATGATTAATGTTACATTAAAAGATGGATCGGTTAAATCCTATGATGAAGGTGTTTCAGTATATGATGTTGCTAATGACATCAGTCCGGGGCTGGCAAAGAATACTTTAGCCGGTGAATTAAATGGCGAATTGGTAGATATACGTCAGAAAATTTGTAAAGATTCAGACTTGAATTTGCTGAAGTTTGAAGATGAGGGCGGAAAACACGCATTTTGGCATACTGGGTCACATTTATTGGCGCAAGCTGTAAAAAGATTATATCCAGAAGCCAAACTGGCTATCGGGCCAGCGATTGATAATGGTTTTTATTATGATATCGATGTAGATGTAATTATCACACCTGAAATCATGGAAAAAATTGAAAAGAAAATGAAAGAAATAGTCAAGGAAGGGCTTGAAATTACACGGTTTGAACTACCTCGTAATGAGGCGCTAAAGAAAGTCAGAGAAGAAGGCGAGATTTACAAGGAAGAACTCATTGAAAAACTGCCGGAAGATGCAGTTATCAGTTTTTATCAGCAAGGTGAGTTCACAGATCTCTGCGCTGGTCCTCACCTTAAAGATCTAAAAGGAATTAAGGCGATTAAGCTGCTTAGTCTCGCTGGTGCTTACTGGCGAGGAGATGAAAAAAATAAGATGCTTCAACGAATTTATGGGATTACATTCCCTAAAAAGTCAGAGCTTGATGATTATTTGACTAAGCTGGAAGAAGCTAAAAAACGCGACCACCGAAAACTTGGGAAAGAGCTGGATTTATTTTCTTTGCAGGATGAAGGACCAGGATTTCCGTTTTTTCATCCAAAGGGAATGATTATCAGAAACGAGCTGGAAAATTTTTGGCGTCAGGAACACCAGAAACGTGGCTATCAGGAGATAAGGACCCCAATTATTTTAAATGCAGAATTGTGGAAAAGATCCGGACATTGGGATCACTATCGTGAAAATATGTATTTTACAGAAATTGATGAAAGTTCGTATGCAGTCAAACCTATGAATTGTCCAGGAGCAATGCTTGTCTATAAACGAACAGGTCATTCCTATAGAGAATTGCCGATTAAAATGGCAGAGCTGGGATTGGTGCATCGTCATGAACTCTCAGGGGCACTTCATGGTTTGATGCGAGTAAGAAATTTCACCCAGGATGATGCACATATTTATATGATGCCAGATCAGATTGAGGCAGAAGTCATTAAAGTAATTGAGCTGGCAGATGATATTTATAATGTCTTTGGTTTTAGCTATAAAGTTGAATTATCTACAAAACCTGAAAAAGCAATCGGTTCTGATGAAGTTTGGGAGAAAGCAACAAATGCTCTACGTAATGCGCTTGAGAAAAAAAATATAGATTATCGGATTAATCCTGGGGATGGAGCATTCTATGGACCAAAAATCGACTTTCATCTTGAAGATAGCCTGGGACGAACCTGGCAGTGCGGAACGATTCAGTTGGATTTTCAGATGCCTGAACGGTTTGATCTGACCTATATCGGATCTGATGGTGAAAAACATCGACCGGTTATTGTTCATCGTACAATTTTGGGAAGTATCGAGAGATTCTTTGGCATTCTGGTGGAACACTTTGCCGGTAAATTCCCTGTTTGGCTTTCGCCTGTGCAGATTATGATTATTCCAGTAGCCGATGCCCATAGTGATTTTGCTCAAAATATTGCAGACCAGTTAATACAATTGGGAATTAGGGCATCTATTGACAATCGTGGTGAGAAATTAGGTTATCGTATCCGTGAAGCTCAAATTCATAAAACACCGTATATGCTGGTAGTTGGAGATAAAGAAATGGAAGGCGGGGACCTAGCCCTGCGAGTAAGAGATTCAAGTGATGTAACTCAAATCAGTCTTGAAGATTTAAAAGAAAAGTTATTGGATAAAATTAAAACAAAAGAAATTGAATTGGATTAATCAAATTTAAACTTAAAGACTTGACAGCGCTCTAGTAGTGTATTATAATAAATCAGTAATAAAGTAGAAGTGCACTTCTCACCTGATTTCTTCTGGGAATAGGTTAATATCTGATTGAAGCAAAATTTTCAATTGCAGATGGGGTGCGCCATCTGCAATTTTTTTATGGAGGTAAATTACAATTAGCAAAGAAATTCAACATGAAATTAATAACGAAATCCGCGATCGTGAAGTTCGTGTTATCGATGAGAACGGTGAAATGCTCGGTGTGATGGCAACTAAAGATGCGTTGCGTCTCTCAGATGACAAAAATCTGGATTTAGTTAAAGTTTCCCCTAATGCCAAACCTCCGGTTTGCAAGATTCTTGATTATGGAAAATTCCGATATGAAGAGATACAGCGAGCTAAAGAGGCGAAAAAGAATCAGAAGGCGGTTGTCATTAAAGAGATTCGTATGTCTGTTCGAGTGGAAGAACATGATATTAACGTAAAAGTAAAGAATTGTTTGAAATTTCTGGAACAAGGCAATCGTGTTAAAGTATCAATTAGATTCAGAGGAAGAGAAATGGCATATACAGATCGGGGTAAAGATGTGTTATTGGACTTTGCTGAACGCGCCTCAGAATTTGGCGTGATTGAAAAAGCCCCTAAGATGGAAGGACGAAGCATGGTTATGTTTTTGTCACCCAAAAAAGACAAATAGATAATTGACCGTCTGGAATATCGGATGATATCTGTGAATTTTAGATGTAGGTTATTATAAATTTATGCGAGCGAGAGGAGGAAGTACTATGCCAAAAATGAAAACACACCGCGGTGCAGCAAAGCGTTTTAAAATAAAGAAATCAGGTGTTATTAAACGCGCGAAAGCTTATAAACGTCATATTCTTAATAAGAAATCACGTAAGACCAAACGAAATTTAAGAAAAGCAGCATACTTAACTAAAGGCGATGCAAAAGTCGTCAAATTGATGATTAAACGATAAATTTGAAGATAGGAGGAATTTATAATGGCTAGAATTAAAAAAGGCGTTAATGCCAAGAAAAAACATAAAAAAATACTGAAGCTTGCTAAGGGATATTATGGTGCAAAAAGTAAGCTTTACAGACCTGCCAATGAAGCAGTTATGCGAGCACTCCGATCTTCTTATGTCGGACGAAAAGAAAAGAAACGTAATTTTAGACGTCTCTGGATTACCCGTATTAATGCTGGGGCTAGAATGCATGGTTTAAGTTATAGTAAATTTATGTATGGACTTAAAGAATCTGGTGTCGAGATCGATCGAAAGATTCTTGCTGATCTGGCAATGAACGATATGGATGCATTTAAATCACTGGTTGATGTTTCCAAAAAAGGTTTAAATATTAATTAGTTACATTATAACTTCTCGTAGAAGTCTTTTTTATGAGAAGTTTTTTTATGAGGAATTAAGAAATCGAAACAAACAGGCAATCAGCATCTAGTCAGGTAAAACTGATATTATAGCGGTTGTCTTTTTCCATGTGAGGGAACTGTGTGCTGGTTGAATATTTTTGCTTTAAGATTAGCTGTTGCATTTTTCTTTATGCGTGATAAAATATGAATGATATTTAAATTTGGAATGTGGAGACTATTGTGAATGATAAAACGATTTTGCAAATAAAGAATTACCTAACGCACCGCTCTCCTGCTGAAATCCTGATATTTGGTTTTGCAGCAGTTATTTTGATCGGAGCAATACTTTTAGCTCTCCCTGTTTCAAGTGCCAGCGGTCATAGTCCCGGTTTTTTAAATGCTTTATTCACTGCAACTTCAGCAGTTTGTGTTACCGGTCTTGTGGTCGTTGATACGGGAACATTCTGGTCTGTTTTTGGCAAATTTGTAATTATAACATTGATTCAGATTGGCGGATTGGGTTTCATGTCCCTGACAACAATGTTTTTTGTACTTGCAGGTAAAAGGATCACGATCAAAGACCGCTTATTAATCCAATCATCAATTAACATGGACTCAATTTCTGGGATTGTTAAATTTACAAAATATATTTTCTTTTCTTCAATTGTCATTGAATTAATAGGAGCTTTATTTTTAAGTCTGGTTTTTATTCCAGAGTTTGGATTAGTTAAAGGAGTAGCCTACAGTATTTTTCATGCAATTTCAGCATTTTGTAATGCTGGATTTGATCTTATAGGACATTTCAGAAGTTTAACACAATATGTAGATAATGCCCTTGTAAATTTTGTGATCGGTGGTCTGATTATCTTTGGGGGTCTGGGTTTTGCAGTGACCAGTGATGTGTTCTATATTAGAAAATTTAGTAAAATGACGATGCAGGCCAAACTCGTTCTAGTAATAACTGGAATACTATTTTTAATTGGTTTTGTATTCTTTTTTATATTTGAATTCAATAATCCCAGAACAATGGGCAATCTATCGATTAGCGGAAAAATACTTGCTTCATTTTTCCAATCAGTTTCTCCGAGAACTGCTGGATTTAATACAATTGATATGTCAAATTTAACAAAGCCGTCATTATTTTTAACTATGCTGTTGATGTTTATCGGGGCTTCTCCAGGTTCGACTGGTGGTGGGGTAAAGACAACCACCATTGGAATTATAATTTTAACAGTGGTTTCGGTGCTTAATGGTAAAAAAGATGTGGTGGCGTTTAAACGAACAATTACTGGTCCTGCAATCAGGCGAGCTATATCAGTGGTTGTAATAGCATTGGCTATTGTCATTGTGATGATATTTGTGTTATTATGCTCTGAGCCGGAATTATCATTTGAAAGTATTATTTTTGAAGTACTTTCAGCATCAGGAACAGTCGGTTTGTCAATGGGAATCACCCCGCATCTGTCAATTAGTGGGAAATTAGCACTAATCGTAACGATGTTTGTTGGCAGATTAGGGCCGCTTACAGTGGCATATGCAATTTCTAGAAATGAAAAGCGTCTTAGAGAAAACGTCGGATCATTTAAATTACCAGAAGGTAACATCATGATTGGCTAGAGGAGGAAGGGTTAATTGAAAGAGAAGCAGTTTGCGGTTCTGGGTTTGGGTCGCTTTGGCGAGGCTTTGGCCATAACGTTAAGTGAACTTGGATGTAACGTTGTTGTAGTGGACAATGATGAGGAGAAGATCCAAAATATTGCCAATAAAGTGACTTATGCTGTTACAGCTGACGTAACAGACATTAACGCCCTTAAAGCAATTGGTTTAAAAAATGTCGACGCTGTTGTTGTTTCTATTACCTCAGATATTAATAGCAGCATAATGGGTATTGTTAATGCACAGGAACTGGGAATTCAGGAAATTTATGGAAAAGCAAATAATGCTCAGCATGAAAAAGTTCTGCTGAAACTTGGGGTCAAGAAAGTTTTTTCTCCAGAGCGCGACATGGGTGAACGAGTAGCCCATACTCTGGTTACAGGCGGTTTTATCGATATCCTGGAGTTAGATACTGACCATATGATTGTTGAAGTAGATGTTTTACACATTTGGGAAGGAAAAACTTTAGAGCAACTTGATTTACGAGCTGTATATGGAATAAATGTTATAGCCATTCGCTCCTTTGATGTTCTGAACGCTAGCCCTTTAGCATCTGATATGATAAAGCCAGGGGATAAGATTATAGTTATGGGTGAGAGTAAATCCATTAATGAACTCAATAAACTATCAAAGAAAGATAACCAAAATTGACAGAATATGATATAATAACTTCCAGACAGAATGAGCAACTTAAACTGATTGGTAAACTGAGACAAAAAAGAGTTCGTGATGAGTTGGATCTTTTCATTATCGAAGGTAAAAAACTTATTTTAGAAGCTTTAAAGAGTAAAGCAGTTATAGAGAAAGTTTTTTTATCAGAGCGACTTAAAGATACCGAGATTATAAAGAACCTAAGTCAAGCAGGCCTAAATAGTGAAGTGGTTTGGGTTAAACATTCACTTTTTGACAGTTTTTCTGAAATGAAAAATCCTGAAGGGGTATTGGCACTGGTTAAAAAACTTAAGCCGGGAGCAAATCCAGGAAAGAGATATATTATTCTTGAAGATGTTCAGGATCCCAATAATGTCGGAACGATTATCCGTACAGCAGATGCTGCCGGGTTTGATTCAATTATTGCGACCCTAAAGACTGCAGATTTCTATAATGAGAAGGTTGTACGGGGGTCGATGGGATCAATATTTCACCTTAACCTTGAAACGACCAATCATATAAACGATACTATCACTGAATTAAAAAAGTCAGGTGTAATTATTATTGGAACAGCACTTGACGGGAAAAATATTTTTGAGCAGACTACAAATTTTAGTTCTTTCGCCCTTGTACTAGGAAATGAATCTCGAGGGATGAGCGGTGATTTAAAGGCTAAATGTGAGCATTTATATCAGATTCCAATTTATGGGCAGGCAGAATCCCTTAATGTAGCTGTTGCAGCAGGTATTGTAATGTACCAGCTGGCAAAATAATTAAATAATTAAATCGATGAATGAGCAAGTAAGGTAATTGATTGCAGTACAGAGAAAAAATCCTTGGCTGAAAGATTTTATGCAATAATCATCCGAAATTCCCTCAGGAGTTTAAAAGTGAACGCAAAATGTCAGTAGTTTTTAACGTTTATCACGTTACGATAGTAAAGAGAATACATATGTATTAATTAAGGTGGTACCGCGGAAAGATTTCGTCCTTTTAAGGGCGTTTTTTTATTTGTCAAAATTTGAGTCATATAATACATGATGAAAATAGAGTTATAAAAGTATGAAAATTAATTAAGGAGAATTTATGAAGGGTCAATTAAAAGAAATTCAAGAGCGGTTCTTAGATGAGGTTCAAAAAGTAAAGGATCTAAAAGAACTTGACGCGATTCGTGTTAAGTTTTTAGGAAAAAAGGGAGAATTGACTGCAGCACTAAAGGGGATGGGGAAATTATCGTCTGAGGAAAGACCAGTGATAGGAAAAATCGCTAATGATGTCAGAGAGTCAATCGAAAAAAATCTGAGTGCGCAAAAAGAAAAATTTGAAAAAATAAAAATAGATGCACAATTATCAATGGAAACTATTGATGTATCACTTCCCGGTACAAAGAAAAGTGTTGGAAAACTTCATCCGTTAACTAAAACAATTAATGAACTGGAAGAAATATTTTTAGGGATGGGTTTTTCAATAGCAGATGGTCCTGATATTGAATGGGCAAAGTATAATTTTGATTTCCTTAATGTACCGAAAGAGCATTCTGCCAGAGATTTACAGGATACTTTTTATGTTGATGAAGATATTGTTCTAAGAACCCAGACTTCTCCAGTACAGGTGCGGGTAATGGAACAAAAAAAACCGCCAATGCGAATTATTTCTCCCGGTCGTGTTTACAGGTGCGATGAAATTGATGCGACTCATTCTCCGGTTTTTCACCAGATGGAAGGCCTAGTCATTGATAAAGGGATTACCATGAGTGATCTAAAAGGAACATTAGATTTATTTGCCAAGAAGCTTTTTGGAGAACAGACCAAAACTAAGTTTCGGCCTCATCAGTTTTATTTCACGGAACCAAGTGCTGAAATGGATGTAACCTGTTTCAAATGTGGTGGTGAAGGATGTAGGGTTTGTAGTAACACAGGATGGATTGAAATCCTTGGTTGCGGGATGGTGCATCCTAATGTTTTGAGAGATTGTGGTATCGATCCTGATATATATAGTGGATTTGCTTTTGGGATGGGCCTCGACCGCATCACCCTAACAAAATACGGCATCAATGATTTGCGTTTGTTGTTTGAAAATGACCTGAGATTTTTAGGACAGTTTTAGTAGGAGGAAACAATGTTAGTATCATTAAAGTGGTTGAAAGAATATGTAAAAATTAATTGTGAACCGGGTGAACTCGGAGAAGCCCTGACGATGTCCGGGACAAAAGTCGAAACAATGTCTGGTGTTTCACCGAAAATAGAAAATATATTGACAGGGAAAATCACCAAGATAGATCAACATCCAAATGCAGATAAACTTGTAGTCTGCCAGGTAAGCTTTGATCATTTTGAAAAAACAATTGTGACTGCAGCAAAAAACGTGTTTGAAGGTGCGGTAGTGCCAGTGGCACTAGATGGCGCGGTTCTCGCAAATGGAGAAAAGATTTACGATAGTGATTTTAGAGGTGTTTTATCACAAGGTATGTTCTGTTCAATTCAAGAATTGGGGATGAATCAGGATTTATTCTCCAAAGATGTAATGGATGGGATATATATACTACCGGCTGATACTGTTTTAGGAGAGTCAGTTAAATCATTACTGTGGTTAGATGATACCATTATTGATATAGAATTGACTGCTAATCGTCCGGATTGCCAGTCTGTATTGGGAATAGCCAGAGAGACTTCTGCTACATTAAATCAGGGGCTTAATACATTTGAAATTTATAGTCAAGAGGAAACTGAGGATGTTATTTCAAAATATTTAACTATAAAGGTTGAAAGTGACTTATGCATGCGCTATGTTGGGAAAATGCTGCAAGTCAAAAAAGTCGAACCATCTCCACTTTGGATGCAGGTTAAACTTTTAAATAGTGGGGTACGTCCAATTAATAATATTGTCGATGTTACAAATTACGTCATGTTAGAATTGGGACAACCACTACACGCATTTGACTATAAAAATCTTGACTCGGACCGAATTGTTGTAAAGACAACAGATGATAAAAAGTTCACAACACTTGACGAACAGGAAAGAGAAATTGACCAAACAATGTTAATGATTACAAATGGAAAATTTCCAGTTGCGATTGCAGGAGTGATGGGTGGACAAAATTCGGAAATCAATAAAGCTACCGAATTGATTGTTTTGGAATCAGCATGTTTCGATAAAAGCAGTGTGCGATTGACTTCAAAAAAACTAGGTCTTAGAACCGAAGCTTCTTCTCGTTACGAGAAAGGCGTAGATCCTGATTTGGCAATAGTTGCTGCTCTTCGTGCAACCTATCTTTTAAAAGAAATTGGAGCAGTAGATGTGATTGAAGGTATTATTGATGTGTATCCTGAAGCACAAGAGCAACCAGAGATTGAATTGGATCCGGAATGGGTTAATCAATTTATTGGTATTGATTTGTCGACAAAAGATATGGTTGGCTTTTTAAAGCGTTTGTTTTTTGATGTGACACAAAAAAATGAACTACTTTTGGTAACACCTCCTTATTATCGAACTGATGTTCAAATTAAGGAAGATCTAGCAGAAGAAATTGCACGAATTTTTGGATACAATAATATTCCTGGAACAATAATGGGTGGAGAAACTCAGGTTGGAGAAAAATCTGAGCTCCAAAAAACTGAATCATTAATTAAGAATATTCTGATTGGACAGGGATATTATGAGACGATGACCAGTTCATTTACCAGTGAGAATAAAATTAGTGGGCTTAATCAGGAATCTCAAGGAGATATGGTAAAACTCATTAATCCACTTGGAGAAGAGAACAGTTTAATGAGAAAGTCATTGATTGGTCATCAGCTGGAAGTGATTGAATTAAACAGTCATCGAAAAAATTCACAGGGTCGTTTTTTTGAATTGGCAAACACTTATTTAAAGAATAATAAGATCGGCGAATTACCCGTTCAGGAAAAGAACTTGGTTTTAAGCAGCTACGGCAACACGGATTATTTTGATTTAAAAGGTACTGTTGAACTGATGCTGACTGAGCTGGGGATAACGGATTTATTGTTCTCTGCAGGCGGAAGTGAATTTTATCATCCCGGGCGAAAGGCTGAGATTTTTGCTGGCACAGTAAAATTAGGCGAACTTGGTGAAATACATCCTCTTGTAGTAAAAAATTATGACTTGCCAAAGCGGTGTTATGTATGCGAAATGTCATTTGAAAAATTATTTGAGGTAAAGAAAAATAATATTCGCTTTAAAGAATTGCCAAAATTCCCGGGAACGTCCAGAGATTTAGCGATTGTAGTTCGGCATGAAATTCCAGCTTCCAGTGTGATTGCGATTATCAGAGAAAACTCTGGTGAGTTATTGGAATCTGTTGATCTATTTGATGTTTACACTGGGGAACAAGTGGCTGAAGGGTATAAAAGTTTGGCCTATGCTTTAAGTTTCAGGCATATGGAAAAAACTTTAAGTGATGATGATATTAATCCAGTAATCGAAAAAATACTTACTGAACTTAAAGGGCAACTAGATGGACGGTTACGAGAATAGAACTAGAAACCTGCTGGCATTAACTCAGATTGCTGGGCTTGGTCGAAAGCGAATTAAGAAGCTCGTTTTCATTGCGGAAAAAAAACTATCTTTCATTGGTGAAATAATAGAGTCAGGGATAAAGTCTGGTATAATAAAAACTGAGATATCTAAACAAAATATTGAAGATGCTATAAATGCGGCAGAAAAAATTCTTGATCAGAACGATCGTTACGGGATAAAAAGCATTACCTATTTAGAAAATGATTTTCCAGAATATCTCCAATATGAAGACGGCCCATTAATTATTTATTATTTGGGGGAGCTTAGTAGTATGAATTGTGATAGACGTGTGGCTGTAATTGGTAGTAGGAAGCCTGAACGCCTGGGATATGATTTTGCTTACATGGCTGCTAGACAAGTAGTGTTGAAAAAGGGAATAGTGATTAGTGGACTGGCAACTGGATGTGATTCTGCCGGACATCGAGGAGCGCTGGCGGAAAATGGAAAAACAGTGGCTTTTCTACCATCAGGTCTGCTAAACATATATCCGGCAGAAAATCAAAAGCTTGCAGATCAGATACTTGATTTGGAAGGGGGCTTAGTTACGGAATACCCTCTTCAAACAGAACCTTTGCCTTATCGTTTTGTAGAGCGGGATAGACTTCAGGCAGCGGCAAGTCAAATCGTCATCGTTTCCTCTTTTTCAGAACGTAGTGGAACAATCCAAACTTTAAAATATGCTCATGCGTATCAACGACCAATTTATACGCTGAAAGATATTGTCAGCGAAAGTCCTTCGGGTTTTAAA
Organism: Eubacteriaceae bacterium ES3; assembly: GCA_030586155.1. NCBI lineage: Bacteria > Bacillati > Bacillota > Clostridia > Eubacteriales > Eubacteriaceae > Eubacteriaceae bacterium ES3. The sequence goes on from CP130741.1 coordinate 1,329,286, forward strand.
AAGCTTAATACTTTAGAAATAGATTATTCGGTTTTAAAATTTTCAAATATAATTGATGTTTTAAACCATTTATAAATAAATCATTTGTTTTTTTGTAAATTTTTACATATAATAGGAGTAAACAGTTTACTCATTACAGGAGGAATAAAATGCCTGAAAAATCAATTATTGAATTAAAAATTTTAGATACAGATTTTAATTTGAAAGCAACGGAAAATGAAGATCATATTCTTGAGGTTGCAAATTATGTTAAAACGGAGTTAGAACGGGTAAAGACAGCGAATCCTTTTACAAATCATATTCGGATAGCAATTTTAGGATGCATGAATATTACTGAAAAATTACTAAAAGCGGAGTCTGAACTGGAAAATGCCGAAGAGCAGAAAATCAAGGAAATAGGTGAGATCAATTCAGTTAAAGAAGAACTGAAAGATGCCTATGATTTAATTGAAGCGGAAAGAGTGAAGTACGCTACTCTTGAAGAAGAAAAAAAGGCGCTTGATAAAGAAATGGCAGAGAAGGAAGAGCTTTTAACTCAATATCGGGAGCATTTGCGTCAAAGTAAGGCAGATAGTGAAGCGAGCCGTAAAACAATTCTGGATTTACAGAATCAATTGTTCGAAAGTCAAATTGAGTTAGTTAAAGTAAATAAAAATAGTATAGAAAAAGATGCTTTTAAAAGTATTGAAGAAAAAATAAAATTAGATTAAAGACATTTAATAATGACAAAGGTTTATGAAGCCGTCACTTTGGTGGCGGCTTCTAAATTTTAGAAATAGAAGAATTTATCTGATAATATCAATATAAGTGGACAAATTCTGTAATTAACTGGGTCGGCTTTAAATATTGAATGTGTTGCGGATCAGAAATGAAGGAGAATAAATGAAAACCATATTAATCGACGGAAACAGTCTGATATACAGAACATTTTATGCAATACGAGAGATGCATAACTCAAAAGGAATGCCAACAAATGCAATTTATGGATTTGTTAATATTCTTGTCAAAATTCAGGAGGAGTTTAAACCAGACTATCTGGGAGTTGCATTTGACTTGAAAGGTCCGACCTTTAGAGATGAAATTTTTGAGGACTATAAAGGCGGCAGACAAAAGATGCCGGAAGAATTGGAACAGCAATTTCCTGTATTAAAAGAATTGTTAGCTAAAATGGGGATTGCTATTCTTGAAAAAGCAGGTTTTGAAGCCGATGATATAATTGGTACTCTCGCTAAAATGGGTGAGAAAGAAGGACTTAAAACAGAAATTATTACAGGTGATAGAGATTCTTTTCAGTTAGTAGATGAAAATATTACAGTGCTATATACTAAGAAGGGGATTACTGATCTGGAAATTGTAAATATAGATTGGGTAAATAAAAAATATGGGTTAATGCCATTAGATCTCATTGAATTGAAAGCTCTAATGGGGGATAAATCCGATAATATACCAGGAATACCCGGAATAGGAGAAAAAACAGGAATTAAACTGGTTAAGGACTATAAGGACCTTGAAGGTTTATACGAGCGGATTGAAGAAATTAAAGGAAAGCAAAAGGAAAAGCTTGTCGCGGGAAAAGATTCAGCTTTTTTAAGTCGTCGTTTAGGAACTATTGACACAAGGGTAGCACTAGGAATAGATTATGAATGTCTTCGTTTCACGAATATGTTCAATCCGGATAGTATTGAATTTTTGAAAGAGCTGGAATTTAAAGCGCTTTTAAATAGGATCGATCAGTCTTCGGATAAACAGAGTTGCATTGAAATCCTCTATGACACCGTTAACACAGAAGCATCGATGAAAAAATTGATGTTTGAACTTGAAGAATGCAGTTCAATTTCAATATATTTTTATCAGGAAGACAATGCAGTATTTCTGGGGATTGGTTATAATGAAAAGCTTGTTTTTATAGATGATCTTTCGATTAAAAAACTTAACTTTTTTAACCAGTTTAATGAACTTTCAAATTTATCCAATTTGGGTTTAATCAGCCATGATCTCAAGAATTTATTACATATTCTTCATAAAAATGGAATATCAGATGTAAGGGATGCATTTGATATTCTGATTGCATCTTATCTGTTAAGTCCTGGTGATCAGAGATATGATTTAAAAACAGCAGCGTATCGTTATTTGGACGAGAGTATTACAGATGAGGAAGATTTTTTTGGAAAAGGTAAAAAGAGATTATCAGTTAACGAGATTGAACCTGAAAAGTTAGCAGATTATGTGATGAAAAACTGTGAGATTATCAAGCGATTAAAACCAGTATTGGAAGAAGAGTTGATTAATACAGAAATGATTTCGCTTTTTCAAACAATGGAGTTGCCATTGCTCTCGGTTATGGCGTCGATGGAGGAGTTAGGAGTAACTGTAGACCAGGATGAGTTGAAAATTCTGGCAGAAGAATTTGAAAGCTCATTAGAAGTTTTAACAAAAGAAATTCATGAAATGGCTGAGGCAGGAGATTTCAATATCAATTCTCCTAAGCAGTTGGGTGAAGTTCTTTTTGAAAAGTTGAAACTGCCAGTTATTAAGAAAACAAAAACCGGATATTCTACAAATATTGAAGTTCTTGAGCAATTAATTAATTTTCATCCGATGATTCAAAAAATTATCGATTATCGGATGCTCTCAAAATTGGATTCTACCTATGGAAGAGGGTTAATTGGCTTTGTTGATGAAAAAAAGGGTAAAATATTTTCTACTTTTAATCAGACTGTAGCAGCGACTGGCCGAATCAGCAGTTCGAATCCTAATCTTCAGAACATTCCAGTTAAAACTGAAATGGGACGAAAAATCAGGAAGGTTTTTATACCTTCTCAGAAAAATTGGATTCTGGTTGACGCAGATTACTCCCAGATTGAACTGCGAGTTCTTGCGCATTTATCAGATGATGAAAATCTTATCGATGCTTTTATTAAAGAGCAGGATATTCATACTCGAACAGCATCGGAAATTTTTGGAGTTCAACTTGAAGAGGTTACAAGAACCCAGCGCGGTCAGGCAAAGGCAATCAATTTTGGCCTAATTTATGGAAAGCAGGCATTTAGCCTGGGTAAAGATCTGGGAATTAGCAGAAATGAAGCGCAGGACTATATTGATAAATATTTCGCACGATATCCTAAGGTTCAGGCTTATATGGAGAATATTATAAAACAGGCAAAAGAAGAAGGATATGTTACTACAATTTGGGGACGTCGTCGTTATATTCCAGAAATGAATTCAAAAAATGGGATCTTAGTTCAGGCTGGAGAACGAATGGCCTTAAACACTCCGATTCAGGGCAGTGCCGCTGATATTATTAAATTAGCTATGATTCGTGTTTATGAACGTCTGGACAAGGAAAACTTGCAAGCTAAACTAATCCTACAGGTGCATGATGAGTTGATGATTGACACTCCGATCGATGAAAAAGATATTGTGGAAACGATAATAAAAGAAGAAATGGAAAATGCAGCCAGTCTAAAAGTTCCGTTGACAGTGGATGTGAATACGGGTAAGTCATGGTATGACATAAAATAAGTTAACGAGTATGTTTAAATGTCATATAAAGAATGAATCTGAGATAGATTGTGAGAAAAAAATGAAAATCATTGCTATAACTGGTGGGATTGCTTCGGGAAAATCAACGGTCGTTAAGATTTTGAGGAATAGATATCACTATGAAATTATTGATGCTGATCAACTAGCTCGTGAGGCGGTAAAAAAAGGATCGCCAGGCCTCAAAAAAATTGTTGAGATTTTTGGAAAAAAAATATTAACTAACGATGATGAATTGAATCGTTCTAAAATGGGACAAATGATTGCTGAGGACCAGAGTGCCAGAGAAAAGCTCAATGCTATTGTTCACCCGGAGGTGAGGCGGTTATACAATTTGGAGTTTGAAAAATATGAAAAGACAAATCTGCCAAGTATATTCTATGATTGTCCGCTTTTATGTGAATCTGGATTGACCAACACAGTTGATGAGATATTTTTAGTGGTAGCGGACGAAAAAATTCGTTTAGAGAGAATTATGAGTAGAGATAAGGTATCAGAAGAATTAGCACAAAAAAAAATTGATATGCAGATGAAAGATGAAGACAAAGAAAAAATGGCAGACGTTGTAATTGAAAATAATGGTACATTTGATGAGTTAATCATTACCCTGGATTGCTATTTGACAAATCGAAAACTTTAGGTTTAAAAAAGACTTGAAAATTCATTTGCGATCTAGTATAATAATAAAACAGGTTAAAAACTGTTAGCGAGGATGGTGGAACGGCAGACACGCAGGTTTGAGGGATCTGTTGCAGCAATGCAGTGAGGGTTCAAATCCCTTTCCTCGCACCATTATGAATTTAGAGACAGCTTTGATAGCTGTTTTTTTATTTTTAATTCACTATTAAACTATTAATAATATATAGAGTATAATGATTCATCCTTTTAATCAGAATTAATAATATTGACTCCTAACCTTAAATTAATTTTACAATTGAAATATTGACATTTTCAGATGAATAGTTTATGATTATTTCAATAAAATAATATGAATAAACCGTTGAAGTGGAGATAACGGTGTATCGTGCAGTTACAGAGAGCGGGGAATGCTGAGATCCCGTACAACGCAGCGCATCAAATGGACCACAGAGGGCGTAGTGAAAGGAGTAATCTGATTATCCTACGACGTGACGCATACGTAAGTTGCGAGGAATATGTTAGTATTCTGCAGAGTGTACAGTACTTTTGAGTTACTGTAAATTAAGGTGGTACCGCGGCTAGTTCGTCCTTTTTTATAAGGGCGATTTTTTATTTTTTTGAAAAGTTTGTAGACAGAATAATTAGCTGCTAAACCCATGGAAATTTAAATTATGCAACTGTAGGATCAGTTGGAAAGGAATTGAGAATGATTAAACCTACTATTGATGAGGCTAGAACCTATGCAAAAAACTATCGGATTGTTCCCATTAGTATGGAGTTGTTATCAGATATTAAGACCACGGTTGAAGTACTTAGAACTTTAAAATCAACAGGAAAGAGAACGTTTCTTTTAGAAAGTGTTGAGGGTGGTGAGAAATGGGGACGTTATTCTTTTCTTGGATACGATCCTAAACTCAGTATAAAAGGTCTAGATGGGAGCATTGAGATTGAGGATGAGAATGGAATAATGAATTCGATAGAGAATCCTGTCGCTGTCATCCGGAAAATTCTTGAAGAAAATAAAAGTCCGCAATTATCTGAATTTCCAGTTTTTACCGGTGGTTTTGTTGGCAGTATTGCATATGACTTTGTAAAGTATTTTGAACCAAATCTAAGTTTTGAAAATAAAAATCCTGAAAAATTCGATGATTTTCATCTAATGCTCTTTGATAAAGTTATAGCTTACGACCACTTAAAACAAAAGATGATACTGATTGTTAACATTAGAACAGATGAATTTGAAAAGAATTATATAGATGGAGTGATTCAACTGAAAGAAATGGAGTCATTAATAAAAAACAATAAGCCACAGGAACTATTTTCAGGTAAATTGAAATCAGAATTCTCGTCATTATTTTCAAAAGAATACTATTGTGAAATGGTCGAAAAAACAAAGAACCATATTGTTCAGGGAGATATTTTTCAGGCTGTAATATCAAACCGGGCTGAAGCGTCCTTTGAGGGTGATTTGTTATCAACTTATCGAATATTAAGAACTATTAATCCGTCACCCTATATGTTTTATCTGGATTTTCTTTCTATGCAGGTAGCTGGAGCATCACCTGAAACTCTAGTATCTTTAAGAAACGGAAAACTATCAACATTTCCCATTGCTGGTTCCTGTCCACGTGGAGAAACATCAGAAGAGGATGAAAAAAATATTAGTGCATTATTAAAAGATGAAAAAGAGTTGTCTGAACACGATATGCTGGTTGATCTAGGAAGAAATGATCTTGGTAAAATTAGTGAATTTGGTTCAGTCAGAGTTGAGAATTACAAACAAGTTTTAAAATTTTCTCATATTTCTCATATTTGTTCAACTGTAACAGGCAAGATGAGAGCTGATATGGATCAGTTAGATGCAATAACTGCTGTTTTGCCGGCAGGTACGCTATCAGGTGCACCTAAGCATCGAGCTATTGAAATCATAAATGCTCTTGAAGGGCAAAAAAGAGGCGTTTATGGAGGGGCAGTTGGCTATATTGATTTTTCAGGAAATTTAGATATGTGTATAGCTATTAGAATGGCAGTCAGAATGAATGAAAAAGTTTTTATTTCAGCTGGTGCTGGAATTGTCGCTGATAGTATTCCCGAAAAGGAATTTATTGAATCGAACAACAAGGCCAAAGCGATGTTTGTTGCGATCAAAAAAGGACAGGAGATTGAAGCATGATTTTATTGATTGATAATTATGACAGTTTTTCTTATAACTTGTATCAGTATGTAGGAATGCTTGATCCAGATATTAAGGTGATCCGAAATAACGAATTTTCGGTTGATGAGGTCAAAAGGTTTAATCCAGATGCGATTATCATTTCTCCAGGCCCGGGTAAACCTTCAGATGCTGGCATCTGCGAAGAGGTAATTCAAAAACTGAAAGGCAGCTGTCCCATCTTAGGAGTTTGCTTGGGGCATCAGGCTATCTGTGAAGTATTCGGTGGCAAAGTCTCTTTAGCCAAAACCTTGATGCATGGGAAAAAGAGTAATGTCCATATATCCAACAGCAGTCCAATCTTTAGCGGTCTTGCACCAATTATTCAGGGAGCAAGGTATCATTCACTTTCGGCGGTACGGGAAAGCCTGCCAGACGAACTCCTGATAATAGCTGAGGATGATGAAGGGGAAGTGATGGCCGTCAAACATCGTGATTATGAAATCTATGGAATACAGTTCCATCCAGAATCTATCCTGACAGAAAATGGTGAGCGTATTATCAAAAATTTTTTAGAATTAAGGAGTTGAACAATGATTAAAGAGGCAATTTACAAAGTTGTAAATGGTGAAAACCTTAGTCTTACAGAAGCTCATTCAGTTATGGACGAAATCATGAGTGGGAATGCTACTCCGGCTCAAATTAGTGCATATCTGACAGGGCTTCGCTGTAAAGGTGAAACGATTGATGAAATTACTGGTTCGGCTATGGTGATGCGGGAAAAGAGTACGAAAATTTTTCCGAACGGCGATGTTCTTGATATCGTCGGAACAGGTGGTGACGAAGTTGCAACCTTTAATATTTCGACTATTTCATCGTTTGTAATAGCAGCCGCAGGTGTCCCAGTTGCAAAACATGGGAATCGAAGTGTCTCCAGTAAATGTGGGAGCGCCGATTTGTTGGAATCTCTAGGGGTTAATATTATGCTGAGTGCTAATGAGAGTCAGGAAATCCTAAAAAGACTCGGAATTTGCTTTATGTTCGCTCCTACCTATCATTCTTCTATGAAATATGCGGCGCCTGTAAGAAAAGAAATGGGGATTAGAACCATTTTTAATATTCTTGGACCATTAGCAAATCCTGCTGGTGCCAATATGACATTGCTGGGAGTTTACGATGAAAGCCTGGTTGAACCGATGGCAAAAGTACTAATGAAATTAAAAGTGAAAAAAGGAATGGTAGTCCACGGACACGATGGATTAGACGAGATCACGCTCACTAATACCACTTCAGTATGTGAAATAGGCGATGAGAGGTTAAATAGCTTTTTAATCACGCCAGAACAGCTGGGGCTGGAAAGATGTAAACTTGATGAGTTGATAGGCGGTGATGTCCAGGAAAATGCAGAAATAGCACGAGCCATTTTAAAGGGTAAAAAGGATCCTAAAAGAGATATAGTTGTGATGAATACAGCCTTTTCACTTTATCTGGCAAAAAAAGGACAAACTTTAAAAGACTGTGTTAAAATCGCAGAATCAGTGATTGATTCAAACGCGGCACTAGACAAACTAAATGACTTAATTAGTCTTACGCAAGATATCACGAATGAGAGAAAAGCATGATTCTTGATAAAATTGTTGAATCCACAAAACGTCGCCTGGAAAAGCTTAAGTCTGAAAAAACATTGAACGAATTAAAAAATGAAATTTTAATAAATAAAGAACCATTTGCGTTTGAAAAAGCACTTAGGAATAGCGAGCTTTCTTTTATTTGCGAGATAAAAAAGGCGTCACCATCCAAGGGGATCATTGATCCGGATTTTGACTACCTATCAATCGCTCAGGAATACGAAAGAGCGGGAGCCGATGCGATATCAGTTTTGACAGAACCGGAGTATTTTAAAGGTTCGGACGAAATATTAAAAGATGTTAAGGCGCTTGTTTCGATCCCTGTAATCAGAAAAGACTTTACGATCGATGCCTACCAGATTTATGAAGCTGCTTTAATTGGAGCTGATGCAATCCTGCTAATCTGCTCTATTTTAACAGAAGATCAGTTGAGAGACTTTATTGATATAGCAGATAATCTTGGGTTATCTGCCTTAGTAGAAGCGCACAACGAGAAGGAAATAGAAATGGCCTTGCATTCAGGGGCTAGAATTATCGGTGTCAATAATCGGGACTTAAAGACGTTTGACGTCAATATTAATAACAGTATTGAACTTAGGAAATTTGTTCCCAGGTCGATTTTATTCGTTTCTGAAAGTGGGATTAGAAATGCAGAAGATATTAAGAGGCTTAGAGAAAACCAGACTGATGCCGTTTTAATTGGTGAAACGCTGATGAAAAGTGAAAATAAAAAAGATATGCTCGATCAGCTAAAGGGTTTAGTACATGAAATCTAAAATAAAAATATGTGGTTTAAGTCGGATGGAAGATATTGAAGCTGTAAATCTTTATTTACCAGACTATATTGGCTTTGTCTTTGCAAAAAGCCGGCGTCAAATAGATTTAAAAAGGGCAGAAGTTTTAAAAAACAAACTAGACCCCCAAATTGAAGCTGTGGGTATTTTTGTTAATCATCCTGTTGATGAGGTGGTTGAGATCATTAAGTCTGGGGCAATCAATATCGTACAGCTTCATGGTGATGAGACTGATGAGTATATTCGGGATTTAAAAGATAAATTACCCTCCGAAAAAAACTTAATTATCAAAGCGATTAGAGTAAAAAGCAAACCAATTTTACAAACTGATAATCTGGTTGATTATTATCTATTTGATACTTATGTTGAAAGTCATTATGGTGGTGCTGGAATAGGTTTTAACTGGGAGCTTATAAAAGATATTGATAAGCCTTATTTTTTAGCTGGAGGCATACAATTGTCAAATGTAGAAGTTGCCATTAAGCAGCTTCATCCATATTGTATCGATTTAAGCAGTGGTGTTGAACGCGATGGTCTAAAGGATACTGAGAAGATTAAAGAAATAGTTGAAAAAGTCAGGAGAATCAAATGAGTAAAGGAAAATATGGGGTACATGGTGGTCAGTTTATACCTGAAACCCTAATGAATGCGATAATAGAGCTAGAAAATGCCTATAATTTCTATAAAAATGATGAGCAGTTCAATAAAGAATTGAAAACACTTCTTGATGAATACGCGGGGCGCCCATCACGTTTATATTATGCAAAAAAGATGACTGAAAATTTAAATGGTGCAAAAATATATTTAAAAAGAGAAGATTTAAACCATACAGGATCACATAAAATCAATAATGTCCTTGGGCAAGCCCTTCTCGCTAAAAAAATGGGTAAAACGCGTCTGATAGCTGAAACTGGTGCTGGTCAGCATGGGGTGGCTACGGCTACAGCGGCAGCTCTGTTTGGAATGGAATGTGAGATTTTTATGGGCAAGGAAGATACAGACCGACAGGCTCTTAATGTTTATCGGATGCGTCTACTTGGTTCAAAAGTCAACATTGTAACTTCCGGTACGATGACTTTAAAAGATGCTGTTAATGAAACTTTTAGAGAATGGACGAAACGGGTTGATGATACACATTATGTTTTGGGTTCAGTTATGGGGCCACATCCATTTCCGGAAATGGTCAGGGATTTTCAAAGCGTGATTAGTAAAGAAATAAAGGAACAGATTATTATAAAAGAAGGACGTCTGCCAGATGTTGTATTAGCCTGTGTAGGTGGAGGTAGTAATGCCATGGGAGCCTTTTACAACTTTCTGGATGATGCTTCAGTAAAACTGATTGGATGTGAAGCAGCAGGACGAGGGATTGATACTAAAGAACATGCAGCAACTTTAACAAAGGGTACATTAGGAATTTTTCACGGAATGAAATCATATTTTTGTCAGGACGAATATGGGCAAATTGCTCCAGTTTATTCAATTTCTGCTGGACTGGATTATCCAGGGATTGGACCAGAGCATGCTTATCTTTTTGACACAAAGCGTGCGGAGTATGTACCAGTTACTGACGATGAAGCGGTTGAGGCCTTTGAATATTTATCAAGAGTCGAAGGTATAATACCGGCGATTGAATCGTCTCATGCGGTAGCGCATGCCATTAAACTGGCACCTAAAATGAAAAAAAATCAGATCATGGTTATTAATATCTCAGGACGAGGAGATAAGGACGTGGCAGCAATTGCCCGGTATAAGGGGGAAAATATTTATGAGTAGAATCAAACAGGCTTTTAAACAAAAAAAAGCACTAATTGGATTTTTAACTGGGGGGGATCCTTCAATAGAAAAAACAATAGATTATATTTTTGAAATGGAAAAAGCTGGTGTTGACTTGATCGAAATAGGAATTCCCTTTTCTGACCCGGTAGCTGAAGGGATTGTAATTGAAAAGGCTAATGCGCGGGCACTTCAGGCGGGAACAACGACAGATTCGCTTTTCAAAATGGTAAAAAAGATTAGAGAGAAAACGCAGATTCCATTGGTTTTCTTAACTTATATGAATCCTGTTTTTGTCTACGGCGTAGAACGGTTTTTTAAAACTTGTCTGGAAGTAGGTATTGACGGTGTGATTATTCCTGACCTTCCCTATGAAGAAAGAGATGAGGTGCTGGCCTTATCTCAAAAATACGAAGTTGATCGGATCACCCTAATCGCACCGACGTCACATGACCGAATTATTAAATTAGCTAAATCAGCGACCGGATTTATTTATCTTGTTTCTTCAATGGGAGTTACAGGAGTAAGAAAAGAAATTAACACTGATCTAAAAACAATTCTATCAGAAATAAGAAAAGTAAGTGAAACGCCTGTAGCAGTCGGATTTGGGATATCTACGCCAGAACAGGTTCAGGCAATAGGTAAAGATTCTGACGGAGTAATCGTAGGTAGTGCCATTGTAAGAATTATTGAAGAGTATGGCAAAGAAGCAGACTTATATCTATCTGAGTATTTGAAAAAACTGAAAGAAAATTTGCCAGAAATTTAAATCCCTTTATTAAGTTAAATAAGAAATTCAGTATAATTAGTCGTAAAAAGTAGGTAAATCTTAGACTTTGCAAGGAAAAATTAACGAAAATTTATCTTGATATGAAATAATATGATATTGAAAGGCAAAATAATGCTGGTTATCAGCATTAATTTTATATTATTATTGGGTAGAAAAATGTTATAGTATGAATAATAGTACTAATAATGATTCTAGGAGGATGTCTTATGAAAAAATTTATTAATGATGTTGAAAACGTTGAAAATGAAATGCTGGAAGGTATTGTTCTGGCGCATCCCGAATATGTAACACGTTTGGAAGGTTTCGATGTTCTTGTACGATCGGATAAAAAAGCTGGAAAAGTTGCACTTGTGAGTGGCGGTGGCAGTGGTCATGAACCATCTCATGGCGGTTTTGTTGGAAAAGGCATGCTTGACGGAGCGGTTGCTGGGTCCGTTTTTACCTCTCCTACACCAGATCAGGTATTTGAAGCAATTAAAGCTGTAGATGCCGGTGAAGGGGTCTTATTAGTTATCAAAAATTACACTGGCGATATTATGAATTTTGAAATGGCTGCAGAACTAGCTGAGGGTGAAGGGATTAAAGTTACTAACGTAGTAACAAATGATGATGTTGCTGTTGAAGACAGTTTATACACAACTGGCCGACGTGGTGTTGCGGGTACAGTTTTTGTGCATAAAATTGCTGGTGCAAAAGCCGAAACAGGAGCAAGTCTTGAAGAAGTAAAGGCCGTTGCAGAAAAAGTAATTGCTAATGTCAGAACCATGGGTGTAGCATTAAAACCTTGTACAGTACCGGCTGCTGGTAAGCCAGGTTTTGAATTAACAGAAGAAGAGATGGAATTGGGAATTGGAATTCACGGTGAACCGGGAACTGAACGAAAACCGATTCAGACTGCAGATCAAATCGTTGACTATTTAATGGAAAGAATTTTAAAAGATATGAATCCATCAGCTGGAGATGAAGTTACTGTAATGGTCAATGGTGCAGGTGCTACTCCACCGATGGAATTATACATTCTTAATCGACGTGTTCAGCAGATCCTGGCGGAAAAAGGAATTAAAGTGTTTAAAACTTTCGTAGGCGATTATATGACATCCATAGACATGGCTGGTGCTTCAATTACATTATTGAAAATGGATGATGAATTAAAAGAATTATTAGTTGCTGAAGCTGATACTATCGGCTTTAAAATGTAGAAACGAGGGATCATATGGCAACAAAGGTAGAAGTTCTTGATTTTGTCAGACTTTTTGCTGATAAAATGACAGAACATAGACAGGAATTAACAGATTTAGATCAGGCAATTGGAGACGGTGACCATGGGATTAACATGAGTCGCGGAATGAAAGCGGTAATGGAAAAATTACCAACCTTTGAAGAAAAAGCTGTGGACGAAATTTTTAAATCAGTAGGAATGACTTTAGTTTCGACAGTTGGTGGAGCATCAGGTCCTCTTTATGGAACCGCTTTTATGAAGGCTGGGATGGCTGTAAAAGGCAAAGAAGAATTGTCAGACCAGGATATCATAAATATGATTCATGAAGCAATCATTGGTATTCAGTCTCGAGGTAAAGCAGTCAAGGGTGAAAAAACAATGCTTGACAGCATCATGCCTGCGTTAGACGCAGTTAAAGACTCAATCGAAAATGGGGATACTATAGCGGTTGCAATTTCAAAAGGTGAACAGGCTGCCTGGGATGGTGTAGAGTATACAAAGACTATTATAGCGACAAAAGGACGAGCCAGTTACTTAGGCGAACGTAGTCTTGGCCATCAGGATCCAGGGGCTACTTCAATGGCTTATTTATTTCAGGCTGCAAAAGAAGTTGCTGATGCGAAATAACGTTATAGTGAGATAATTATCGAAAAATTCTAGATGCAAAAAAGGTAACTGCAATAGACAGATGCAATCTGTATCTATTTTGCAGTTACCTCAATTATTTTTTTTGAAAGGAAAATTATGGTAGGTATTGTTATTGTTTCACACAGTCAAAAAATTGCTGAAGGTGCTGTAGAGTTGGCATCTCAGATGGCCCCTGAAGCTAAGCTGGTCGCTGCAGGTGGGATGGAAGATGGAGGAATTGGTACTGATATTAATAAAATAATGAGTGCTATAAAATCGGTTTACTCAAAAGATGGAGTCGTTATACTTGTTGATTTAGGAAGTGCAGTAATGAGTTCAGAAATGGCTATTGAAATGTTAGATGAAAATGAAAACATTAAAATAATTGATGCACCGATTATTGAATCAAGTATTTTTGGCGCTGTAGAATCTACAATTGGTGCTTCGATGGAGAGAATGCTGGAAGTTTTTGAGGAAGTAAAAGCCTACAAAAAATTCTAAGATACAAAGATTAAGTTTCAAATTAAAGTTAACAGTATTTAAATACTACTGTTAGCTTTAATTTATAGAAATCAACTGATATTTATGATGAATAATATTGATTATTTAAAATCAAACTGATATAATTCTTGTGTTATCGATTAAATCTTGAATAGAGGTCTTATATGGTTAAAAATTATATGGAAGAAGTTGTTGAAGACATATTGCCTAAACTATTGGCGTCTTATGAAGGGATCTGTACTTGTGAGAAGTGTAAGGATGATATCAGAGCTATTGCACTTAACAAACTTCGCCCGGCATATTTTGTATCACACAAGGGTTTTCTTTTTACAAAAATGGAAGAAACTCTTGTCCAATCCAAGACAGATGTGATTCATGAACTGACCAACGCTATTGAGATTGTTTCAAAAAATCCCATGCATCAATAAATCATTTTTGATTTTAATGTAGTTGTTTTTAGTTTTTAAGGCCTTCGAAAATTACTTTACAGGAGTGGTTGATTTTTCCTGAAGTTGTTTTGCAAGGCTTTTTTCTTTGAAAATTTGTCAAAAGTATTTATATACTAATCCTGAATTATTCATCCAGATACAATTAACGGCACATTGTGCCGCATAGATACAGTGTTTTTGATTATTTTTGCTTTTCACTAAATAAGTGAAGCTAAGACAATAGAAAAAGAGCTCCAACTTTGTTAAAATTTAAGTGACCAAACCAAAACCAAACAAAGGAGAAACTCTTCATATGTCTAGTTTAGATGCACTTCAGTTAGAAAGCAATAAAAAAATCAAAATAAATTTCGATGGCGGTGATTTATCCTCTGATTCCGGACTGATTCTGATCAAAGAATTTGCTCATAAATTCAGTTTCCATAAACATGTCAGCAACTTCAAAACTGATGAGAAGACCAGTCGTCAGCATAAGGATGATCAAAACCTGTGCCAAATGGTATATCAGATCATTGCTGGTTACTTTGAAGATGACGATGCTGATGAATTGACAAATGAACCTGTCTTTACAAACATTCTGGGTAAAAAAGCACTGGCTTCTCAACCGACTCTGTTAAGATTCTGGAACCGGATGGATGATAAAACGCTGCCAAAATTTGATGCCATCATTAAAGCAATGCGGACATCTGCTTATAAAATAAAACGTCCAAAACAGGTATTGCTGGATTTGGACTCCACCCTATTGAATACCTATGGAAAACAGGAAGGTGAAGGTTTCAACTATCATTACAGGGTACATGGTTATCATCCATTACTTTGTTACGACGGATTAACCGGTGATCTGCTGAAAGCAGATCTCCGTGATGGAACGGACTACAGTTCCACTGGGGTTGTTGATTTTATGCAACCTCTACTTGATGAATATTTCACGGAGTATCCCGACATAGAGCTGTATTTACGTGGTGACAGCGGGTTTGCAACGCCTGATTTGTACAAGCAATGCGAAACCAATGGTGTGTCTTATGCGATCCGTTTAAAAGCGAACAGTGTTTTAAATGACAAAGCGAAACATCTTGATCATGAAATATTTGAAGCGATGAAAGAAGATATGTCCCAGTATATTGTCCGCTATGATGAGTTTTATTACAAAGCAGGCAAGTGGGAGTACCCGCGCAGGGTAGTTGTTAAAGTGGAGAAACCTTGCAATCAGTTCACCATTCAGCATTCCTTCATTGTAACCAATATGGACTTGAAACCTGAAGAAATCCTAAGATACTATCGTAACCGAGGCACTATGGAGAATTTCATCAAAGAAAGCAAGTCCGGATTTGGCTTCGCTTCTACCGGAAGTAAATCCAAAGTAGTCAATGCCAACCGACTGCAACTGCATGTGTTGGCTTATAATCTGTTTAATTGTTTCAGACGATTGGTTCTGCCGAAGAGCATGAAAAAGATGCAGATCGATACCATTCGTTTAAAGCTGCTAAAAATTGCTTCGAAAATCGTAAAAGCAGCAAGCTATATTTATTTCAAGCTATGTAGCAGTTGTCCCTACAAAGATGAATTTTATAAAACTTTAGAAAATATCAGACAACTTCCGCAGCTGGAATAACAGTAACTGATGATCTTTGGCAACTTAAAATCTTGAAAATAACATCTACGGGATTCGTCTACCCTTTTTGGGTTGAAATTCAACCGTCTGTGTATTTAATCCTTGAAAAAGATGTTGTTTCTCGATTTTAAGATTGCTCATTGCTGGATGAATAATTCAGGCTAATTTTTGATAATAATAGTTTGCTAATCTGTCTTATAGAATTTCTTCGCATTAAAGTTTGTTTTTCTTAAGTATTCAAATTTTCTAATCTTAATTTAACAAAGTGGTTTTTATATAAAGTGAAAGCAGTCCTTACTCATCCCTGAAACTTAGTCAACATTTGAAGATTATGAAGTGACAGAGCCGTTCATTATTCCCAATACAGATGCTTTGTCACTAAACACTGATTAAAGTAAAACAAGGTATAAGCATAATTTGTGTACATTTGCTATGACTTTTTATAGAAATTTGTGCTATATAAATATTGACGCAAATCATTTTCTAAAAAATTATTGATAATTTATGCTATAATAAATAGGTCTATAGTTTTAACGGTGTTGTACAAAATGGCTACTATCTAAGGTATGCCTAATCGAGGTGTAAGGATGCTCAATAGTCCCGATTTTTTAGCAGTTATTTTTTTTATTATTGCTGTATTTTATATTTTTATAGGATTGTATGTTTTTTATATGCAACCGAAATTAAAGATTAATGATATTTTTTTAACGCTATTAACTTTGGGTGCGATCTGGTTAATGGGAGATGCTATTAGTATCAATGCTGATACTGATGTTATTTATACTGGCTGGAGACTGGTATCAAAAATAGCGGGCAGTTTTTATTTTATAGTATTTTTTCATCTTATATTGACTATTACTAGCGATGGAAAAAAATTAAAATGGCCAGTTATGTTATTTTTACTATATTTACCAGGAATACTTTCTGCATTTATTCTTTTATTTAAAAATTTCGATGCTGGTACGAATTTTATTCAAATTAAGTGGGGGAATTTTGATCTGATTCGATCATATAGTATAGAAAATTGTATTAGAATCTACAGCGCTTTTTATTTTATTACAGGTTCTATTTTATTATCGCGTTGGGTCGTTAAACTAAGTGATAAGTTAATACGCAGAAGCGCATTCATAGCAGTAATAGCTTTAATTATTGCTGTTTTTGCAGATATATATATTCAAATTATGTTCATTACTAAATTTGGAGTCAGTTTTACCCAGATCACACCGATTCTTTTCGTATTACCTTTATTTATAATCAACATATTGTTATATCGTATAAGCCCTTATAGCGATAGCCGAAAGAATATTCAAGAAATAATTATTGGTGGTCTTTCTAGAAGGGCAATTTCATATTTGGTTAGCGCTTCTTTTTTTATTGGTGGCCTGTTAAATATTTTTGTGTTTTATTTTTTATATCATCAAGATAACATTGTTTTGATTGCCGGCAGATCAATACTGCTTATTTTTTCTGCTTTTCTAATTCTTTTAATAAATTATTTACATATTGAAGCCCAACATAAAGATTTATTCACCAGTTTAATAACCGGTATTCTAATCCCATTAATTATGATCAGTTTTTCTATGTATGGCGCTGTAAGCGTCTGGGCGTTTTCATTTATTCTTTTATTGCCATTGCTTATTTTCAGGCAAAAAATCCTGATGGTCATCATTTCAGTCTCGACATTGCTTACGCAAATTATTATCTGGTTTTTAGTACCGGAAGTTGATGTAAATATTAATGCAGGGGATTATATTACCAGAATTTTAATTTTTTCCATGTTTGTTGTGATGTCATTTCTTTTGAATCGATTATTTATAAATAGAATAGAAGAGAGTAAGAAGAAAATTAGTTTACAAGAGTTCATTGCACATGTTTCGACTGAATGTATTGGAATAAATTCTAATAATTTTAGTGATCGAGTCAACGGGTTATTAAGTGAAATAGCCGAGTATTTTAATGTAGATCATTCTTATATTTCTACATTTAATGACGATAAAACATATTCTACTATTGCTGAATATTTTGGTAAAAATATCATTGCCCATATCACAAAAGAGGAGATGCAAAAAATCCCTATCGATGAGAAACACTGGAGAATGGAAAAAATCTTAAATAATGAAGTATTTGTATCCTCAGATCTTTCTAAACTCCCGGAATTTGTTAATTATGAACTCGAGAAACATGGATTAACAGATATTTATTCTCAGATTATTATTCCTATTTCAGTGCAGGAAAAAGTGCTTGGATTTTGGGGAATGAACACTCGACTTAGAACTTATGAATGGTCGGATGATCATTTATACTTTGCTAAATTATTAGCAAATATTCTGGGAGACACTTTGAAAAGAATAAATTCTGAGAACGAAATAAACCGCATCGCTTACTATGATCAGGTTACTGGCTTGCCAAATCGAACTTTGTTTGAGGATTACCTATATTTTGATATGATTAAGCAGGAGATGACAAACACCGGTTTAGCTGTGTTTTTTCTTGATCTGGATTCGTTTAAAACGATTAATGATACAGTTGGGCATACAATTGGGGATGAGTTGTTAAATTCCGTCGGTGAAAAAATAAAATTGATCTTATCAAAAAATGATGTTGTGTCACGATTTAGCGGTGATGAATTTGTCATGATGGTAAAAGGAATTTTTGACGAACAAGATGCCATACCAATTGCACGAAAATTAATGCAGATTTTTTATGAACCCTTTATTTTGAAGGGACAGTCGTTTTATGTAACTGCCTGTACAGGGATTGCCATTTATCCAAGGGATGGAAAAGAGGCAGGGACACTCATTATGAATGCGGATGTTGCACGTTTTAAAGCTAAGGAAGTAGGTCGTAATCAATATTTCATCTGTTCAGACAGTATAAAGAATGACGCAATGAAAAAGAACCAAATAATAAATTTACTCTATCGTTCGCAGGAAAGGGAAGAGTTGTTTCTTCAGTACCAACCGCAGGTATCATTGGAAGACGAGCGAATAATAGGTGTTGAGGCTCTGCTTAGATGGGATAATCCAGAAATGGGAAGAATTGCTCCTGACGTATTGATCCCCTTAGCGGAACGTACGGGTCTTATTAATCCAATTGGTGACTGGATTTTGAGAACTGCTTGTCAACAGGCAGTTGAATGGCAAAAAAAGGGCTTGCCTGAAATAATTATGGGTGTGAATATTTCAGCAAGTCAATTTAAGAATCCGAATTTTGTTGAAGATGTAATGACTGTTTTGCAAGAGACAGGTTTAGCTCCTGAGTATTTGGAAATTGAGATAACGGAATCAATTGCCATACAGGAGTTTAAGGATATTGTTACAAAACTTAAAGAGTTAGGTGACCAGGGAGTATCAATTGCTATTGATGATTTTGGTTCAGAATATTCATCGCTGGGCAGACTCAAAAATTTGCCAATATCAAGACTAAAAATGGACAAGCAGTTTGTTGATGGGATTGGCACTAACTTAAAAGACCAGGCGATCGCAAAAGCGATTATAAATTTAGGAAAAAGTTTAGACCTAAGAATTGTTGCTGAGGGTGTTGAAGACGAGAATCAGAAAGACTTCTTAAAAAATACACAATGTGATGATATTCAGGGTTATTATTACTATCGACCACTTGATTCGAAAGTTCTTGAACAGATTCTTAGAGGCGAAAAAGATCCGGAATCTTGGTAAAAGCCGTGATTATATCTGGAATTAGGGTATAAAATAATTAAATATTTTCGGCGTTTCAGTAGTCATTTGAAAAGGAGGAGATTTTATGAAAGAGAAAATTAAACCTTATATAACCTCCGAAAGTCAGGACTTATTCGAAAAAGCGGTCGATTTTTATAGCGGTGGATCATATGAAGAAGCGTTAGTTTTTTTTAAAGAAGCTGCTTATCTTTTTCATGCAAGAGCCCAATTATTTCTAGGTTTTTGCTATGAACAGGGGATAGGGACACCTATTAACTATAAGGAGTCTTATCGATGGTATAAGATGGGTGCTGAAGCAGGTGATTCGGAATCACAATGCAATTTAGGAAGCTGTTATTTCAATGGCAAAGGTATTGAAGTTGATACAAAAGAAGCAGTGCGATGGTATTTAAAAGCTGCAGAGTCAGATGTTGTAGAAGCACAGTATGCTTTATGTGCTTGTTATTTTTATGGAAATGGAGTTCTGAAAGATATTAAAACGGCAATTTATTGGTGTGAAAAAGCTGCTGAACAGGGATATTTACCTGCTCAGTTTATATTGGGAAGCTATTATTATGATGGTTATTATTGTCCACATGACTATGAAAAAGCTGTTTATTGGTATGAAAAAGCAGCTAAAAGTAATAACCTTGATGCTCAAGTTATGTTGGGAATATGCTTAACACATGGTTTGATTGAAAATGCTGATAAAGAAAGAGGCTTCAATCTTTTAAAAAATGCAGCTCAAAAGTGGAGTTCAGAAGCACAATATGAAGTGGCATTTTGTTATTACGAAGGTATTGGTACTGTGATAGACATAAAAAAAATGGTCGAGTATCTTGAGCTGGCTGCCTCGCATGATCATGACCGTGCTTTAAATGAGTTGGGAGTAATCTATAGAAAAGGCCGACTGGTCAACAAAAACTTAAATAGAGCTCGAGATTGCTTTGAAAAAGCAATGGAGCTTGATAACACCGATGCAATGGTTAATTTAGGTAGTATGTATTCTGATGGTGATCTCGAAAAAAATGATAAACTGGCATTTGAGCTGTTTTATAAAGCTTCTACTCGATATAATATTTATGCTTTTTATAAGTTGGGGATTTGTTATTATTTGGGAATTGGAACAACAAAAGATATTCGAAGTGCAGAGCATTGGTTGATAAAGAGCGCAAAGTCAGGTTTTTCTGAGGCGATGGAATATTTAGGGGAAATTTATGAGTTAGAACTAGATCAAATTGAAAAAGCAGTTTTTTGGTATGAGAAAGCTGCAGAAAATGGGAATAGTGATGCTCAAAATCGTTTGGGTTTATGTTATGTTGAAGGTTTTGGTGTCATCCAAAGTTATCAACTGGCATTATATTGGTTTAAGAGGGCAGCCGATAATGACGGAAATCAGATGGCACTATTAAACATAGGTGACCTGTATTACAACGGTTTTGGATTGGAACAAAGTTATGAGAAGGCTTTTGAATATATGAAAAAGTCTGCCAATTCAGGTTGCACTCAGGCAATGTTAAATCTTGGAGAGATGTTTTATGCCGGAAAAGGGGTAAAGAAAGACATCAAGAAAGCTCGGTATTGGTTGGAAAAAGCGGCATTTAAAGGTGATAAAAAAGCTCGCGAACGAATCAGACAATTAAAACTGAATATTTGAAATATATTTTGGATTTTGACTTTTGACAGTTAAACTATTTTTATTGAAAAAAATACCAATCCACCGTATAATCTAATTATTAAAAGGATGAGGTGGGAATATGATTGTCAGATCAAGATCGATGTTGCTGGCGGATTATGAAAAAATCTCGAAATTAGCCAGAACTTCGGGTGAGCCTGTATATATTACAAAGAATGGCGAAAATGATACAGTATTAATGAGTATCGAAGCGTTTGAAAAACGCGAAGAAGTAATTAAAGAATTGTACAAAATGAAAAATCGTAAAACCTGATTCAAAAAACTATAATAAATGTCAAGAAGTTAGTGTTCTAAGTATTGATGAGTAGAGTGTTTGTGTATTCTCTTTCCAGCGGTTGCAAATTTCTAATGCGAGCTTTAATGTTGGTGCATCTAATGAAATTTCCATCAGCATTAAATTATTCTCGTAGAATTTTAATTCTACAATATATTCATTTTCACTTTTTTTATGGTAATTTGCAGTTACTCTGATTTCTTTAAATATTTTTTCGTAGTTTTCCTGAAGATAACGGTCAATCATGTCACGAATATAGACAGGAATCTTTTCGAAAAAAATATCTAAGCTGGCTTTTCCAACATCTGAAAGATTTAAAACTACTTTTTCATCAAGTGATATAGTGTTAATAAAATCGTCTTTAATCAAATCATCAATGTAAAATTGAATATCAAAATAAGTTATCTGAATGTTTTCGATAACAATAAGGGCAACCTGTTCACGGGTTAATGCAGATTTCATTTTATCTAATACATATAAAATAATTAATTTGTTTTCTGCCTGTTGTTCTGAGTTAAAGAGCATTCCGGATCACCACTTTCATTTTATGATTATATTGTAACATATTAAACAGCTTGTGGGATATGATCAATGTGAAAAAGGAGAAAAATGATGAAAAATAATCAGATTATTACACATTTGAATGAACTGGCGATTTCACTTGGCGCTACTGAACTGGGTTATTCAGACTTAATGGTAATGGACGCTCAAGATCGCTTTGATTACAGGTACGCAGTAACTGTAGTGGTGAGATTGGCTAACGGTGTAATTGATCAAATAAAAGATGAACCTACGCATACATATTTTAGCCATTATCGGGCAGTTAACCGTCTTATCGACCATATCACATTGCGGCTAGGCCTATATTTAGAATCACAGGGCTTTCCTTCAATGCCGATTCCTGCATCTCAATCCATCAATGGTGATGATCATTCTCCCTACTCCAGCGCATTTTCCCATAAAACCGGAGCGGTGCTGTCAGGCTTGGGATGGATTGGAAAAAGTGCTTTGTTAATTCATCGTCAATATGGACCTAGAGTACGTCTTGGTACAATACTAACAAATGCTCCGGTACTACCTGGTACTCCAATTAAAAAAAGTCAGTGCACATCATGCTCTGCGTGTGTTAAAGTATGCCCGGCTTTGGCTATTGAAGGAAAAAATTGGAGAATGGGCATGATTAGAAATGAATTATATGATGCTCATGCCTGCAGTGTGTATATGAAGGAGGCTTTTAAGCATATTGGTCGGGGTGCTGTGTGCGGTTTGTGTATGGCTGTTTGTCCAATAGGAAAAAAAGATAATATATATTTGCGATAAGATCTAATAGGGTTTAATTAATCTTAATTGGGTTTTCAAATGGATTAATTTGTTATATAATAGTAAAAGAAGCTGTCGACGGTTTGTCTGGCAGTTTTTTAAATTCATGGAAAATGTGAGTCAATGAAAAAATTTAAAATAATGTCAGTAGATCCTCATAGCATAGGAACTGAATTAGAACTGCAAGCCGGAGATCAACTAATTTCTATTAATGAACATGAAATAAATGATATTCTTGATTATCGGTATCTTATTGCAGATGAAATGCTTTTGGTAGAAGTTAAAAAACAAAACGGAGAAATTTGGGAACTTGAAATAGAAAAAGAATATGAAGAAGATCTAGGTCTTCATTTTGAAGAAGATCAAATGGAAATAAAAACCTGTAAAAATAATTGCATCTTTTGTTTTATTGATCAATTACCTGAAGGTTTACGAAAAAGCCTATATATAAAAGACGATGATGAGCGACTTTCATTTTTAACGGGTAATTATATTACGCTTACTAATCTTTCAGATAATGATTATCAGAGAATCATTGATTACCATATAATGCCGATCAATATTTCAATCCATACAACTAATTCTGAATTGCGTTGTAAAATGCTTAATAATCGTTTTGCTGGTCAAGTTCTTGAATTTTTGGATAGATTTAAAGAGAACAATATCATGATGAATGGACAAATAGTACTTGTTCCAAGTTATAACGATAATCTGGAATTATCCAGAACGCTAGATGACTTAATGAATTACTATCCTACTCTCCAATCAGTATCGGTAGTACCAGTTGGACTTTCAAAACATCGTAGAGGATTGAAAGCATTACAACCTTTCAGTCAGGAAGAAGCAAAAAGAACAATTGAAATTATTAACAATGTACATAATAAAATGCTGGAAAAATATGGCAGGGGTTTTGTTTACCCTGCTGATGAATTTTTTAAAATGGCAGATGTACCCATACCAGACGTTAAATATTATGATGATTTCTTGCAAATTGAAAATGGAGTGGGAATGATCGCTGATTTTAAACACGATTTTTGTGATAAATTGGAAGAAGAAGATACTTTTCATAATGTAGGGAAGAAAATTGGTATCTTGACTAGTCAGGTAGCTCATGATGAGATTAAGGAATTAATTAGCAGATTTAATATTAAATATAAAGGGGCAGAAATAGTCACTATTCCAATAATAAATTATTTTTTCGGAGAAATGATCACCGTGTCGGGTTTAATAACTGGGCAGGACATAATTAACCAGATAAAGCCATTATTAAAAATCCACAAATTTGATGAGCTTTTAATTCCAGAAAATGCGTTCAAAAAGGATTCTGATTTACTGTTGGATGATTATACGTTAGAAAAAGTAAGTCGGTTGTTAGAGGTGAATATTACTAAAACGCCTGTAAATGGAAGAGTTCTTGTAGAAGCTCTTCTTAATCAGAAGAAGTCTCAGACTTCTTGAGAAGTCCGATATTAAGAAGTTTGGTCAAAAATAATGATAATTCAGCATATTTTTAGCTGAAGAAAAATAGAAGTGAGGAATAAAATGCCAAAACCAATTGTAGCAGTAGTCGGGCGTCCGAATGTTGGAAAATCGACACTGTTTAATAAACTTGTAGGTGAGCGTATAGCTATTGTCGAAGATACGCCAGGAGTCACCAGAGATCGAATTATTGCGGATGCTGAATGGCAGAATCACCATTTTACATTAATAGATACTGGGGGGATTGAACCTAATACCAAAGATGATATTTTGATGCAAATGAGAATTCAGGCAGAACTGGCTATTGATATGGCGGATCTGATTGTTCTGATGGTAGATGGAAGAGAAGGCTTGACTGCATCTGACAATGAAGTTGTGAATATGATCAGAAAACATGATAAGGATATTTTACTAGCAGTAAATAAGCTTGATCATGTTAATATGGATTTGAGCCTTTATGAGTTTTATAATCTTGGTATCGGTGAACCCATGGCAATTTCAGCTGAACAGGGTTTGGGATTAGGTGATCTTCTGGATGAAATAATTGATCGTATGAAACGATACTATGATGAAGAGGAACAGGACGAAGACCGGCTGCGAATAGCAGTAATTGGTAAACCAAATGTCGGAAAATCGACACTTATAAATAGATTATTAGGTGAAGAGCGATTGATAGTTAGTAATGTTCCAGGGACAACCAGAGACGCTATTGATACAGCTGTCAAAGTAGATGGAAAAGACTATGTTCTTATCGATACAGCAGGATTACGAAAGAAAAAGAAGATATACGAAGATATTGAAAGGTATAGTATTGTACGTGCTGTTGCCGCAGTTGAACGAAGTCAAATAGTACTAATTCTGATTGATGCAACTCAAGGCATTACTGAACAGGATTCAAAAATTGCCGGAATTGCACATAATCGCGGGATTCCTTCAATTGTAATTGTTAATAAATGGGATGCAGTTGAAAAAGATCACAAGACGATGAAAAAGATGGAGGCTGAAATCAGAGATCAATTGTCATTTATGAACTATGCTCCAATTCTTTTTATTTCAGCGCATACAGGTCAACGTTTAGGTAAGATTTTTGAGATGGTACAATTTGTAAAAGAACAATGCGAAAAGCGTATTACTACTGGAAAACTAAATGAAGCTATCGCTGAATTTGTAATGCTGAAACAACCTCCAGCCAAGCACGGAAGACGGCTAAAAATATTTTACGCGTCACAGGTTGCGATCAACCCACCAACATTTATTATATTTGTAAATGATCAGACTTTAGTTCACTTTTCGTATCAACGTTATCTTGAGAACAAAATTCGTGAGACTTTTGATTTTTTCGGAACTCCTATTCGTATTATTATGCGAGAGAGAAACGAAAAGGAATAAATGTGTTAGAATAGAGTATAGATATGGAGATTTGAGAGGGCGAACTTGAAAATTAAAATATTATAAAAAAGCTAACGTTTTCAAAGATGTAATTCTATTATATTTATGTTATAATGTGACAAGTCCTTTAATTATAAAGGACTTATTTCACAAGTAAGATTGTTAAAATAATAACAATAAATGTATGGCTTGTTGTGAAATTGATTGATCATAGCTGGAGGTACCGCATGGATAGGAGAAGAACAACGGATAGCAATAAGTTTACTGAAGTATATGAAGAAAAATTATCTTGTTCTAATTGTAATCGAAATTGCGAAATGACCTTGTTGATGGACGGATGTTCTGTTTTATATGTAGAAGGTGATGGCTGCAAAAAAGGTCAAAAATATGCTTATAAAGAAATGAGAAAGCTCAAAGTTTTGATGGCTTAAATTATTGTTCCAAAATCTTCGAGCAAAGTTTGCGTTTACAAGTATTTTTTGTTCTATTGACAGATTTATTCTAGAGTGTTACGCTTAATAAAATCTAAAGAAACAGGTGAAGAAATGAACAGTTATGCTTTGATTATTATGAAGCCGGATGCACTTGATAGGGAATTAACAGAGCTGATAGTTTCAAGATTCGTGGAAAAAGGTTTTAAAATTGAACTAGTTGGTTATAAAAAGGTTAATCAAAAGCTGATTCTAAGTCATTATTCGGAAGTGATTGAAAAGCTGGGAGATTGGTTCAAGTTGTTAATTATAAATGATTTTGTGGGAAAAGGTATGATTCCAATTGTTCTAAGTAAGGACAATGCAAAAGCTATTGAAGATGCTAGAAATTTAACCGGAGCAACTGATCCTGCGAAGGCTAACGCTGGAACGATCAGAGGGGATTTCGGCATTGATTCAATGGAACAGGCAAATATTGAAAAACGAAGTTGTTTTAACTTAATTCATTGTTCGGATTCAAAGGAGTCCTTTGAATCTGAATGTAAGCTTTGGTTTGATCAAAATGCAATTGAAAAGTTTTTAGATTAGACTTTGAATACTTTAAAGTATTGTAAGTGTTAAATTATATTTAAATAATGATGTGTTTAAAGGAGAAGTCTTTGAATGAACGAATTATTTTTTTAGGGACAGGAAATGCAGCAGTTACCGAATGTTATAATACCTGTTTTGCTATAGAAAAGGAGAATGAATATTTTCTAGTGGATACAGGTGGCGGAAATGGCATTTTAAGGCAATTAAAACATGCTGATATTCCTTTAAATGCAATCCATGAAATTTTCATCAGCCATGGACATACTGATCATTTATTAGGTGTAATCTGGTTAATTCGTATGATTGGCGCACAAATTTTAAACGGAAAATATAACGGAAAATTAAAAATATATACACACCCAAAATTAATTCGGACAATTAAAAAGATTGTAAAATTAACTGTTCAGAAGCAAATTGTAAAACTATTGGATGATAAGATCTGTTTTAGAAAAATAAAAGATGGTCAAACAAGAAAAATTATGGCTTATCCGGTTACGTTTTTCGATATAAAATCAAAAAAGGAGCGACAATTTGGTTTTGTTATAAAGTTGATGAATGGCAAGAAATTGGCATTTCTTGGTGATGAGCCTTTTTATAGACACGAAAAAAAATATGTGAATAAAGCAGACTGGCTACTTCATGAAGCATTTTGTCTTTATGAAGAGCGAGAAATATTTTTACCGTATGATAAATCTCATGTTACGGTTAAAGAGGCTTGCGAAAATGCAGTTGATTTGAATATAAAAAACCTGGTACTCTATCATACAGAGGATAAAAATATAATAATGCGAAAATATTTGTATTTTCTGGAAGCAAAGAAGTTTTTTTCTGGAAACATTTTGATTCCAGACGATTTGGAAATTTTTGAATTGTAAAAAAAAGCCGACAAAATTTGTCGGCTTTTTTTAAAGTTTAAATAAGGGTTGATAATCCCCAAATAGCAAGTCCTCCGATTAGTAGAACAAATATAATGCTTACAATTTCAAGAATAATAATAACGAGACCAATAATTTTTCCGGTTTTCGCCTTCTTATTGTCAGGATCAGCTTCTAGTTCTTTTTTTCCATTAACAAAAGCTAGAACGCCAAATACCAGAACAGCAATTCCCAGTCCAAATGATAAAATGCTTGATATTGCTCCTAGATCGAAACTAGATGTGATGAAACCAAGAACAAGATTCACTGCCCAACAAATGATTGCGATTAATCCAAACGAATAACCCTTCATACCAAATTCAAAATTCATTTTAACGCTTCCTTTCAAAAATAAATAATAACATATACAACCTTAATAAATGATATTACTCAACATCATATAAATCCCCAAAATCACTAAAATCCATAGAAGCAAAGTCTGTGAATTCAATACCTGACGGCTTTTCAAATAGATTATTGTCTAATTTTTCAGAAGATATTTCTGTCACCTCTGTACTGGCAATTAATTCTTCTGAAGAATAGATTTCAGATTTCAAAGGAACACCATATTGAGTCGAAAACCACATTTTTACGACCATAACACCATCCCCACTATCCTCAGTAGTTTCAATGTATATGACCTTTTCACCATTTAATTCTTCTACTCGTGCAGTAAAATCTCCGGTAAGATTATCAGTCA
Source organism: Eubacteriaceae bacterium ES3 (assembly GCA_030586155.1). Taxonomy (NCBI): domain Bacteria; kingdom Bacillati; phylum Bacillota; class Clostridia; order Eubacteriales; family Eubacteriaceae; species Eubacteriaceae bacterium ES3. The sequence continues at coordinate 1,357,478 of CP130741.1, forward strand.
GGTCGGAAAAAGAACTGGTCATTTCCTCTGTTTCAAATTCGCTGGATAGATCTGATTCACTACTAAGTTCAGTATCAGAAAACATCATCCCAGTTGTTTGTCCTTCAATATATTGATAGGTAAGACCTTCAGATGCATTATAAATAATTATCTGTTTTCCAACGTCGGGAATATCCATTTCCATCCTTGAATTTCCATTCTGAATCATCGTTGTCATTGTTGTATCAGTACCATAAATACCACTTGTTACAGATGTCATCGATAATGATTCAGGTTGACCTATATTTAGACTATTTAATAGGTCAGTTCCAGTTAGACTTTCATCCACAGCAGCGGATGTCTCTTCACTTTTGGATTCTGAAGAATCTGTCTGAGACGGTTCTTCTGAGTTGCTGCTACATCCAATTAGAGAAAGAACTAAAAACAATAAAAGTACAAATAAGGGGAATAATTTTTTTTTCATCGATAATCCTCACTTTCTTTTCTATATGAGAAAAATACCCTAATTTTCAATTATTAAACAAAATATAATAATTATATAAAATTACCTATTATATAAATGATAGAAATTTAAGCTAAAAGCTTGATGGCGGCGCATAATAATTTATATCGACTTATTTGTAATTAAACTAAATAAACGAAAATGTTTACATAGTTATGTGGATGTTCTATAATTAGAATATTGAGGTTATTGGAAGTTCGGCGTTATCATGCATAGTTATTACTTTTTATAATTTTGATAACAATATAAGAAGAGGAGAAGATGAATTGGAACAGGAGAAAAGTATTTTATCAAAACTGCTTGTTACACTGGTATTGCCGGTTATAGTAGTTGGCATTGTTATGGCTGCAATCGCAGCTGTGGTAGTAGAGACTACAGGGACAGCTCAGCTATTATTAATTATTGGAATTGGTGTTCTCGTAATAGTCATAATAATCATTGTAGGAATTAATGATTTATCAACTCGAATAGCAAGAATAAGTCAGAGATTAGAGAATGTATATTCTGAAAATTCTTCGGTATATCATCAGTCTGAAAAAAATACAAATTCCATTGAAAAGCTAGATCAAATAGTAAGCGATTTAAGCAGTACTTATCAACAAAATCTACAATTTGCTCAAAGATTGGAAGATGGTAACAGGAAGGGCGATTTAGAATTTACACAACCTAAAGACAGTTTGGGTAAGAGCTTGTATTGCTTGGAAATGAGCGTATCTGAATTTAGTGAATTATTAGAACAATTATCTAAGGCAATTGAGACAGGAGAATTACCTGCGATTGCTTTATCAGGAGCTTTTGGCACCTCGGGGAAAAAAATACTGGGTGTTATTGAAGCTCTTATGAAAGAAAGAGACTTTTATCTGGCTTTACTAGACGCATTGCCGTATCGTATTACCGGGATTGATCTTGATATGCAGATTACTTTTATTAATAAAACACTAGAAGATTTATGTTTATTTACTGGGTCGATAGAACATGATCGCAGCGAAATGGTGGGGACTAAATGTAAAGATTGTGGTTTGGAAATGTGCGGGAATGAAAATTGTGGTGTAAGACGATTAAATGAAAAAGGATTAACGGAATACCCTTTTGTTTTCATGGATCGACACTATCGTATGGATACAGTAGCGCTGTTAAATCGAAGTGGTCAAAAAATTGGATATGTAGATATTTCCCATGATACGACATCTACAGCCAGTGTTTCTGCTTATTCTGCTGTTGAAGTTCAAAGACTTGATGAAAATCTGGCGAGTCTTGCAGCAGGTAACCTTGATTTGGATCTTACAATAGCTGAAGGTAATGAGTTCACAGGTGAAACTGAAGCTCAATTCCAGGGAATTGCTGAAAACTTACAAAATGTAAAATCATCTATTGGATCGCTAATTGATGAGGTGTCGATAATGACCAGATCGGTGGTTGATGGAAATCTTGACGCGCGATCCGATGAGGCAGCTTTTAGTGGAGCATGGCAGGATTTGATTAGTGGCATGAATCTTCTATTAGAAAGTGTTAGTCTACCAGTTGAAGAAGTGACCAATGTAATGGAAGCAATTTCTAATGGAGATCTTAATTTAGCAGTTGAAGGCCAGTATAACGGGCGTTTTGAGGATCTGAAAAACACGGTTAACCAGATGGCAGTGCGCTTTAAGGAAATAATTGAACTGATTTCAAATGTTACTGGCGAAATTGGTCGGGGTAATCTAGCTATTGACAGATTATCTTCATTTGGCGGTGATTTTGATGGGATTTCAAATGCATTAAATATTATTATTGAAACGCTAAATGGCCTGTTTAAGGATATTAATAACGCATCAGAGCAGGTTAATTCTGGAGCAGAACAAGTAGCTGACAGTTCACAGAGTTTGGCTCAAGGCTCTACTGAGCAGGCCAGTTCAATTGAGGAGCTTACTGCATCAATTGCTGAAATTGCAGATCAAACTAAAAACAATGCAGTTAATGCTAATAAAGCGCGTCAGTTAACTAATAGCGTAATGGTGAATGCTGAAAGAGGAAATGCTCAGATGTCGGAAATGCAAGTTTCTATGGTTGGAATAAATCAAAGTTCTGAAGATATTACAAAAATTATTAAAGTCATTGATGACATTGCTTTCCAGACAAATATATTAGCCTTGAATGCAGCAGTTGAAGCAGCCCGTGCTGGTCAGCACGGAAAGGGGTTTGCAGTTGTTGCTGAGGAAGTAAGAACGCTGGCTGCACGAAGTGCAGATGCGGCTAAAGAAACGACGATACTAATTGAAGATTCCATTTCTAGAGTCCAGGAAGGGACTAAGATAGCTGATGAAACGGCAGTGGCTCTTAATGAAATTGTCGCTGGAATAGATCAGATCAATAATTTAATTGGCAATATTGCTACTGCATCAAATGAACAGGCATCTGGAATAGCACAGATTAATACTGGCGTTGAACAGGTTGCTCAGGTGGTACAACAGAATTCGGCGACCGCTGAAGAAAGTGCTGCTTCCAGTGAAGAACTATCTAGCCAGGCGACATTACTGAAGGAACGAATTAATAAGTTCAATTTACGATAGGCATTAATGGATACGTTTGAGGTATCCATTAATATTAAAGATAAGCTATATAACGTTAGGATTAAGATTGAATTAGGAGTTAACATGGAGTTAAAAAAAAAACTAAAAGAATACGCTCGACTAATTGTACGTACCGGAGCTAATGTTCAAAAAAATCAGGATGTTGTTGTCAGCATCTCAGTTACCAATTTTGAATTTGCCCATATGCTAGTAAAAGAAGCTTACGAAGCGGGAGCAAGAGAAGTCATTGTTTTTTGGAATGATATCGAAACAAGCAGAATGAAATATGATTATGGCAATATTGATATATTTGAAAAGGTACCTGACTGGTTGGCAGAGTCCAGAAATTACTATGCTCAGAAGAAAGCAGCTTTTATAAATATTACAGGAAATGACCCAGAAGCCTTTAAAGGGGTTGATAGCGAAAAGCTGAAGTTAAATGCCAAAGCTACCCATAAGGCTTTTGAAACCTACTACAAAAAGACAATGAACAGCGAAGTGCAATGGTGTGTAGCTGCAGTTCCACAACTCGATTGGGCTAAAAAAGTATATCCGGATTGTGCTGATTCAGAAGCAATGGATAAATTGTGGGAAGCAATTCTTTTTGCTGTCCGAGTTGATGATGGCGATTCAGTAGAGAAATGGCAAATACATAATTCATTTTTAAGAGAGAAGTGTGAACAATTAAATAAGTATCATTTTAAAAGTCTCCATTATTCCAATAGTTTGGGGACAGATTTGACCATCGGACTTCATCCGAAACATCAATGGGAGGGTGGAGCTGAAATTTCTAAAGATGGTATAGATTTTGTGGCCAATATGCCTACAGAAGAGATATTCACATGTCCGAATTGTTATGAAGCTGACGGTCGTGTTGTTGCGGCGATGCCATTGTCATATCAGGGTAATATTATTGATAAGTTTACCCTTACATTTAAAGATGGAGAAGTCGTTGATTACAGTGCTGAAATTGGTTTAGAGATTTTAAAAGTTCTTCTGGAAAGTGATGAAGGTGCCAAACGTCTAGGCGAAGTGGCCTTAGTTCCGGATAATTCTCCAATTTCCAATATGGGAATATTATTTTATGAGACTTTATTTGATGAGAATGCAGCTTGTCATCTGGCTCTTGGGGAATGTTATCCTACGACTATTTGTGGCGGCGAAAAGTTATCAACTGAGGAACTTAAGTCATCTGGCGGTAATAAGTCTCAAGTTCATGTTGATTTTATGATCGGCACGTCTGACTTGAACATTTCCGGTATTACTGAAGAGGGTGAAATAGTGCCAATCTTTAAAAATGGAAATTGGATTTAAATTACTTCTACAAGTATATAAGCATGAAAGCGAGAGAAAATGAAAAAATTACTATCACTTATTCTAATTCCCGTTTTAATAGGTATGTTTTTTCCGGCGATAACATTAGCAAACTTTGAATCAGATACACTTATGATTCAAAGTTTAGATGAGATTAACGATATTCGAGTTGACAGTCAGATTAGTGATCAGATTGTTATCATATATAAAGACTCGGCAAGTATCAGCGATCTGGCGCTTACGACTAATGAGGTGAAAGCAGGTGAAAGTTTAGGCGTTCAGGTTGATTTGATTGAAGTGGCAGATTCTCAGAACGCTGATGAGTTAGTCGATAGATTAGCAGATAATCCTAATATCCTTGCCGTCGAGAAAAACAGTACAATAACAGCCTCTGCTTTGCCTGATGATCCGGATTTGCCCCAGGAATGGCAGTTTGAACGAGTCGGGGCAGACAAAACTTGGAATCAGGTAGAAAATCGGGATGCAGTTGTTGTTGCCGTAATTGATACAGGTGTTAATATTAATCACCAGGATTTAGTTGGTCGAACAGTTACTGGATATGATTATATAAACGGAACAACAACTGCAATTGATATAGCTGGACATGGCACAATGGTTGCAGGCTGTATTGTTGCAACGGCTAATAATGCCACTGGAATTGCTGGGATTGCTGGTAATGCTAATATTTTAGTCGCGCCATATCGGGTTGGTGGCAAAGAAGAAGGCGATTTTCAGCTAGATGTTGGATATATTTGCGCAGCTCTCTATGATGCTGCGAGCCGAGATGATGTGCGGGTTATAAATATGAGTTTTGGTGGGTACGGTGTAACAACCGTATTGAGAACTGCTATAGCTCATGCTGCAAATGCAGGTAAAGTATTGGTGGCATCAGCTGGTAATGAAGGAGGTAATGAAAACTATAGTGGAGAGATGGCTGTTCCAGCTTCTTATAACAACGTTATCTCAGTCGCTGCAACAGATATTAATAATCAAACTGCGTCATTTTCGCAACATAATAGTCTTGTTGACCTTAGTGCGCCAGGAAAAAATGTCTATACTACAACTACAGATGGTGGCTATGAAGGTGTAAATGGAACATCTTTTTCGAGTCCTATCGTTGCGGGTGCTTGTGCGGTCCTTTTAGCTCAGAATCCTGAATTATCCCCGTCGGAGGTTGAAACAATTCTAAAAGATACTGCACTCGATTTTGGTGAACCGGGAAGAGACGATTATTTTGGATATGGTATGATACAGCTTGATCAGGCGCTTCAACAGGTGATGCCATATACTCCATTGGCAATCGATACATTTGAGATAGATCAGCAACCGGATATTTCGCTAGGAACAGCAATAACACTAAGTACCCTGGTTAGTGGAGGGAGTGCACCGTACACATACAGCTTTTATTATGAACTAGATGGTGAGAAATTTTTGATACAGCCATTCAGTGAATATGCTTCAGTAGTATTCACCCCGATGAACACTGGAATTTACACACTTTGGGTGCAAGTTCTTGATGCACAGGGACTATTAGTACAACAATCAATAGATAATTTTGTTGTAAAAGCTCCTGAGTCAGTTTCTGTAGTTTATCGGACGCACGTTCAAAATGAAGGCTGGCAGAACTACGTGAATGATGGTGCAATTAGTGGGACTGTTGGAAAAAGTTTGCGGTTAGAAGCGCTGCAAATAGAGACACTTACAGATAACTATGACTTGGGAATTCAATATCGAACGCATGTTGAGAATCTTGGCTGGCAGGATTTTGTACAGAATGATGAATTAAGTGGGACAGTAGGAGATGGTCTACGATTGGAGGCTGTTGAAATTTCTCTGACTGGTGAAGATGCAAATTTATTTGACGTATATTATCAGGTACAGGTTGAAAATTTAGGATGGTTAGATTATGCCCAAAATGGAGAATCGGCTGGTAGCGAGGGATATGGATATCGTTTAGAAGCTGTTAGAATTGAGATTCTTCCGAAAGGGAGTGCTTCTCCTGGAGATACAGGAAAAGCTTTCTTAATAAGCTTAAATTGAGGTGGATATGAAATCAAAAAAAGGAATTGCATGTCTCTGTTTGATAATTTTTTTTATGATGACAGGGTGTACAGATAAGACGAAAGAAGCAGAGCTTGGACTTAAAAAAGATGACACAATTTTCCAGGTTTCGACGATTCAGGCACTACTTGAAGGGAATTATGACGGATATGTAAGCTTTTCTGAATTGAAAAAACTGGGTGATGTAGGAATTGGCACTTTTGAAGCTGTTGATGGTGAGATGATTATGATTGAAAATATTGTATATCAGGCAAAAGATGATGGCTCAGTTGTCATTGTCGCAGATGACGAAAAAACTCCGTTTTCTGTTGTAACATCATTTGATGTTGATAATACGGCTGAATTACAATCTGTTGCAAGTCTTGACGAGCTGGAAGAGCAGCTTGATCAATTTATTACCAGTAAAGACCTGTTTTATGTATTCCGAGTTGATGCAGTTTTTGATTCAATCAAGGTTCGTTCTGTTTCAGAGCAGGAAAAGCCTTATCCGGTATTAAGTAAGGTTGTAGAAAAACAATCAGTATTTGACTACTCAAAGAGTTCAGGTACATTAGTTGGTTTCTGGTGTCCAGATAATCTTGGTGGTATTAATGTATCAGGCTATCATTTTCATTTTATTTCTGAAGATCGTAGTCAAGCCGGTCATGTCTTAGATCTTGCTTTAACAGCTGGAGAAGTATCAGTAGATGAAAGCAACGGCTTTGAAATGGCAGTTTATGATACTGGAGAAGGAGAAGAAGTTAACAACGTACAAGAGGCTATCGATTCAGTTGAATAGATTTAAAATATGATTAGAATAATCCATAGTAATAGTTTTCAAATTTAAAAGACCGAAGAAAATCGGTCTTTTAAATTTGTCTGTTTACAGCTATAATTATACAAGAGTTAAAGAACAGGTTGTTGAGTAAAAGGCTGATAAAGTACGCCGGTCATACGAAAGAGTTTTTTTGCTGCTTTAACTTGATCAGAATCTGGATATTTATCTTCCAGATAAATGATCTTTTGAATACCAGCTTGAATAATTGCTTTAGCACATTCGTTACACGGAAAACAGGTGACATAGAGGGTTGAATAAGCAAGTGAACGGCCATCTGAATTCAAAATAGCATTTAGTTCAGCGTGGCAGACATATGCGTATTTTGTTTTTTCAAAATTGCCTTCTCGGTCCCATGGTAGATCATCATCACTACAGCCCTTTGGCATGCCATTATAGCCAGTGGATAAGATAATATTATTTTCATTGACGATGCAGGCGCCGACCTGAGTGTTTGGGTCTTTACTTCGCATTGCTGAAAGCTGGGCGATGCCCATAAAATACTGATGCCATGAGATATAATCTTTTCGTTTCATAATGTCTCCATATCTTTTAAATTCTTACGATTAATTTTTTTAAGTGCTGGTCTGATTTATAGAAATATTGTAAGCATTTACTGATCTAGCATCTAGATTTCAGTTACCAACCAGACAAGTAGATTTGAGATAGTTATTTGTTATATAATTAAAGTATATATAAATTAGTCCGTTCTTTCAATAATAATTAACATCATTAATGAATATTGATGTGATTTTAATTGAGGAAATTAAATATTATATTGTAGAGTAGAAAAGGAGAAACAATGCCCAAAATTGGAATGAGAATTTTTAAAACTTTTGTCGCAGTTTATCTTTGCTTTATAATTTATTTATTGAGGGGAGAACAAGGATCACCCTTTTATTCAAGCATAGCAGCAATTTTATGTATGCAACCCTATGTACAGAATAGCTTAAATGTAGCTCTTAACAGAACTATCGGTACATTTATGGGGGGAGCTATGGGCCTTTTGTTTCTCCTATTAGAGAGGAGCTTAATTCCTGATAATATGCTTGCACTTCAATATTTGATATTATCTTTATGTGTAATCCCGTTAATCTATTTGTCCGTTAAAATCAATAAACCAAGTGCGGCATATATAACGTGCGTTGTTTTCATGAGCATTACGGTAACCCATGGAGCCGATATAAATCCGGTAATTTTTACATTTGATCGAATCCTGGATACATTAATCGGAATCTTTGTATCTTTAGCTGTAAATATTTTCCATCTCCCCCGAAAAAGAAATAAAAATTTACTTTTTGTTACTAATCTTGATGGATCACTTCTAGCCTCAGATGGAAAGGTCAGTGATTACACAAAAATTAAACTCAATACGATGATAAGGCAGGGCGCTTTGTTTACTGTCGCGACGAGTAGAAGCGTTGAAACAATAATTCCAATATTAAAAGGCGTAGAAATTAACCTGCCTATTATTATAATGAACGGTTCAGTCCTATATGATCTAGAGAAAAGAAAATTTTCACACTGTATAAAAATGAATTCTAATATAGCGAGACAAATTATTGATCTTTTTGATGGAAAAGGTTTAAATTGTTTTACTTACGCAATTATTAATGATGTGTTGCATGTTTATTACTCCAGACTGATTAATCCTGTTGAACAAAAGGTTTACCATTCTAAGAAAAGAATGCCCGAACAGAGTTTTATATGTGGAGATTTACCTGAACAACAAAGTGTTTTGAGTGTTGTTGCAGTTAATCAGAAAGAAATGATTATGGAGATGGAGAGCGAGTTAGAGTTTTTAAAAGTATCTGGGAAGATAAATGTTACAACATACCCGGATGAAGAGCATGAAGGGTATTATTATATTGAGATTACAAGTTGTGAAGCTTCAATAAAAAATGCAGTAGAATGGCTTAAAAATGACTTAGAAGTCACAAAAGTTATCGCATTTGGAAGTGAAACTCGCAATATGCCAATGCTTGATTATTCAGATTATCCATATGTTCTCGATAATGCTGCAGATTCTTTAAAATTGAAAGATTATTTTAAAATTGACAGTAATGACCAGGATGCAGTTGTTAAAACGATGACTAAACACTTTTACAACAGATTTTTAAGTAATTAACAAAAAGCCACAAGAACAATTAACAATAATTAATCTTATGGCTTTTAAGAATATGCTGTGTACTATATCAATATAAGAAGTTATTGATTTAGATTTAAACGAAAGCGATTGAGGGGTTTGTGTAAAATAAATACTAGAGTGCCACCAAAAACTCCTTGAAGCAAACTAAATGGAACATTAATCAATGGACCGGCAATATTTCCGTACATAATAACCTCTGAAATGTAATAAATGGCAGCCATTGTTACAATAGCTGGCAACATAGAAAAAAGAATATTTTTTTCAGGAAAACGTCTCATCAGATAGCCAAATATATATGCCATCAAACCTTTAGCAATTAAAGTTGGAACGATATAAGCTCCATAGCCTGCAAAATAATCAGCTGCAGCAGATCCTATAGCAGCTGCAACCATTCCACCTACAGGTCCTAAAATGTAGGCAGATAGGAGCACTGCTCCATCGCCTGGATGGATATATCCGGTAAGAAGGGGAATCTTTATCATGGATGTCATAATAAAAGTGAGTGCTGTTAATAAAGCAGTATAGGTTAGTTTTTTTGTCTGTTCGTTCATTGACGTACCTCTTTCTTTACTTAAAATGAAGAAGATTTCTTATAATAGTTGTCCTGCTATAATTATCGCAGATAAATAGCTCGTTACAAGGGTTTGATTCATTTGGTTTAGGGGTAAATCTGATACCATAATATATAGAATTATTAAATATACAACAAGTTCAGATTATCTGAGTTTAGAATAACGATATTAATCTATTGAAATATTTCAAAATAGGAAGGAAGAGCAAAGTATGGATTGTAAAAAGAAGGACAAAAAGAAATTACTAAATGTTGAAATCCATAAGTTTAGGCCCTTTTATTCAGATAATTCTCGGATTCTTATTTTGGGGTCTTTTCCATCAGTTAAATCCAGGGAAGCAGGGTTTTATTATCAACACCCACAGAATCGTTTTTGGAAAGTATTATCAAATGTTTTTGCTCAACCTCAACCAGACACAATTGCAGAACAGATGAAGTTTCTGGAAACTAATCAAATTGCACTTTGGGATGTTATAGCTTCTTGTGAAATTAATGGTTCTAGCGATAGCTCAATAAAAAATGTTGTTGCAAACGAAATTGAAAAGGTATTATGTGAATCAGATATAAATAAAATTTTTGCTAATGGGAGTAAAGCGTATGAATTGTACAATCGTAATTGTTTTAATAACACAAAGCAAACTATTGTCAAACTACCTTCTACAAGCCCAGCCAATGCAGCATGGTCGTTGGAAAAACTGATAGAACAATGGAAAATAATTAAAATTTAATATGCAACAAGATGCTTGAAGGTTGGCTTAGTGCGATTATTAAAGTAGAAATAGCAGCAATTTCTATACCTATTAAAGAAATTGTAAATGAGAATTCTTTATCTTGATGAGAATGATTTAAAAAAGACCTTACTTTGTTCGTAAGGTCAAAGAATAAGTATTAAATAGGTTGAATATTTGGCCGAATTGACTCAATAAATATATTTAAAGATGATATCCAAAGTAAAAAAACAATAAGCTTAAAAGTATGGTTGAAAAAACATAAATGAAAGCACTAAAAATTTTATTATTTTTTATCAGGACAAAATCTTCATACATAAAAGTTGAAAATGTAGTGTAAGCCCCTAAAAATCCTTCAGCTAACAAAAGGTAAGATAAGTTTGAAACATTTAAATGGCTAACTAAGCCTAGTAAAAAAGCGCCAGTGATATTGATAAAAAAAGTGCCAATAGGAATATTTTTTTGGATTGATGAAAATTTTTTTCCAAGAGAATATCGTGTAATACTACCTAATGCACCACCAGTTAAGACACAGAATATTTCTATCATATATGCTCACCTTAAGTTAAGATTGTTCTAATTCGGAGCGAGCTTGTAGGCCATTAAAATAGGGATGAAGGACATAAGTTCCTAAAAGATGGCCTATATAGACAAATAATACCCCCAAGAAAATTGATGCAGTAAGATAGATACCAAAGAAAGTAATATAATCGGCATCTAAAATTAGAATACTCTGCTTGCAAAAAGTTGAGAATGTTGTGAATGCGCCAATCAATCCAGTTGTTAAGCCCAACTTCAAATCATCACTGATACGATCGGTTTTCGAAAATAAAGCGTTTAAAATACCTAATAGAAAACTCCCAATCAAATTTATTAGAAGAATATTCAAAGAAACATTAACTAATTGATCAGGTGAGTTGAACAAAGTGGGAATATTTTTTATTTGAAACCGAAGTAATGCACCGATTGCACCACCCGCGCCGATGATATAATATTTTTTCATTTTACCTCCATATCATACTATTATATAGGCATTTGCGAAATGCCATAACCCGCATAATAGCGGGATATTTTTAACATAAAAAAATATAACTCCTCACCAGATTATGATAAAATTGAGTTACAACCACAACAATCCATCATCCTGAAAGGAGTTATATATGGATATTTTACCACAAAAACAGCTTTCGTTTGCTGAAATTTATGCTGATTGCACTCATTTTTTTGAACAGGACAAACATCACTTTCTTTCACTGCTGGAAGAAAAACTTGACCTTCATGCTCTGGTTCCACATTCTTTTTACAGTCATTACTATGCTTGTAATGGGCGACACCGTGATTTTGAGCTTTGTTCCATTCTTTGGGCATTCATTCTGCAGCGAATTTTTTCCATTCCCACTGACACCCTGCTGATCACTTTTCTCAAGTTTTCCAGCGAATTAAGGGATTTCTGCGGTTTCAGCAGAGTTCCCCACGCATCCCAGCTGACTCGCTTCAAGCAAGATTATCTTCCGGACTTACAATCGTTTTTTCATCAACTTGTTGATGTAACTGAACCAATCTGCCAAAAGATCGATGCTCATAAGGCCATGATGACCATCTTTGATACTTCGGGAATTGAAGCCTATGTTACTGAAAATAATCCCAAATTTGCCAATAAAATCATCAAACAGCTCAAAGCTTTCAAGAAAACCCATCAGCTGAATGATTCCTATGATCCCTACAAGGCCGCCTATGGCGCCATGCCCACCCACGCTAAAGCCAATTCTTCTATTAAACAGCTTTATATCAACGGTCATTTCTGTTATGTCTATAAATTCGGCATGATCACCAACGGCCTTGGCATTGTCCGGGATATCTCTTTTTATGATGCCAACTTTCTGGTTGATCATCCTGATATTGCTGTTGAGAAAAAGTCTGATTCTCCCGACGAGGACAAGTCGCTCCATGATACCAAAGCACTTATTCCTGTTCTTTCCGACTTTTTTAAAAAGCATCCGCTGATTGTTCCCAAACTTTTTATTGGTGATGCCGCTTTTGACAGCTCAGTCATTTATCACTCGCTGCTGACTGATTTAAAGTTTGAAAAAGCCTTCATTCCCCTCAATTCGCGGGGCTCCCTTTCTTATTCCGATTGCCCGGTTAATGAGCATGGTATCCCCTGTTGTCCGGACAACCCTTCACTTCCCATGAAACCGGAAGGTAAAACCAGGCGTAAAAATGGTCTCGTCCGCTTTAAATTTACCTGTCCCAAAACCCGATGGGTCAGGCAGCAATCCGGTAAATCCAAACGTCAGTGTTTCTGCGAAAAACCCTGCACACCTTCTTCCTGTGGCCGGATGTTCTATGTTTACCCTGAAAAAAACCTTAGAGCTTACCCAGGTACGCTTCGGGGTACTGACGAGTGGCAGCAAATCTATAAAATTCGCGGTGTTGTTGAACAGTCACTCAATCATTTCAAAGATTCTTTCTGTGTTGCCGGTCGCAAAACAAGAAATGCTCGGACGCTTCGCGCGGATCTGCTCCTGGCTGGCATTACCCAGCTGATTACTGTCATTCTTGCTGACAACATTCATCAGCTTCAATACATCCGCAGTCTTAAAAAACTGATTGCCTAACTGCTAAAATAAAGTTTTTTTCAGGCTTTTCTCAGGCTTTTATTTTTGCGCCTTTTTTTTGCAACGCTTCCTGCTTTTTTTGTCATACTTTTTTAATCAGCTCTCTTCATGCTCTACTTTCTCATTTTTTTCATTTTTGTTTTCATTTCGCAATTACCTAATACTATTATATAGAATCGCTTTTTATTCAGTTTTATGAGTATTCTGCCGATGTAGAGCCACTCAATCCGATACCCAAAACCATGCAATCCGAAGCTGAGAGCCACCTGTTTAAAAAATCAAATCCGCTATAGAGAGCCACTTTTGTAAGTATTAAAATGAAGATGCGGGATAACCGTTATACTTACGGAAGGAGGACATAATTATGTCCAAAGAAAAACAAATTTTGCAGCTCCGCCTTAAAGGATTCAGCCAGCGAAGAATTGCGGATACTTTAAAAGTATCCCGAAACACGGTATCCAAGGTGGTCAAAGCATGGGAAGCTCATCCAATTGATGATCCGGAGTTCCAGGCAATTGATGAATCAAAGTTACACAGCCATCTGTTTCCGGAAGAAGAAAAAATTCCAGTGATGGTACCTCCTGACTATGATTACATCCACAAAGAATTGCTGAGAAATGGGGTGACCTTAAAACTGCTGTGGGAAGAATACGTTGATACCTGTCGGCAGACAGGCAAGCCGCCTTATATGTATTCTCAATTCTGCAAGCTATATCAGGATCATGTCAGTCAGAACCGTCTAACGATGCACATTCACCATAAGCCAGGCGACAAAATCATGGTTGACTGGGCAGGCTCGACCATGCCGCTATATGATCAGGTTACGGGTGCAAGCTGCAAGGTATATCTCTTTGTTGCAACGCTGCCGTTTAGTATGTACTGTTTTGCAAGAGCCTGTCTGACGATGAAGGAAGAAGACTGGATTAATGCCCACATCAGTATGTATGACTACTTTGGAGCGTCAACACGGCTGCTCATCCCCGACAATCTGAAAGTTGGAGTGCTGAGCCATAAAAAGCATGAAGATCCAGTCATCAACCGGGCTTATCAGGAACTGGCGGATCATTATCATACGGCTCTGCTGCCAGCTCGAATCTTATCGCCAAAAGACAAAGCTGCTGTGGAGGGCTCAGTTGGTCTGCTGACCAGTCATGTAATTGGAAGACTCCGTAACCGTCAGTTTTTCAAACTGGAGGAGATGAATCAGGCGATTGATAAAGAACTGGAAGAATTCAATCATTCTGATTTTCAAAAAAAGGAGGGTTCCCGCTACTCTGTCTTCGAGGAAGAAGAACTACCCTTTATGCAGTCGCTTCCCAGATTCCCCTATGAGTTTGCCCAATGGAAAACAGCAACGGTGCAGATGAACTACCACGTTTCAATTGACCATCAGTATTATTCGACGCCGTATGAATATGTCCGAAAGAAAGTGGATCTACGTTATACCAAAAATATCATTGAAGTTTTCTACAAAGGAACCCGTCTTTGCAGTCACAAGCGGCTATACGGACGACGAGGCCAGTATTCAACTAATGTGGATCATATGCCGATCAACCACCAGCTTTACAGTGAATGGGATTCAGACCGTTTTTTAAAATGGGCCGAAGGTATTGGTCCGTCAACCAGAGAAGTGGTCCAAAAGTTGTTTGCTTCTTATCGTGTTGAAGAACAGGCTTACAAGGGGTGTCTGTCTCTGTTAAAACTGGCTGATCATTATACAAACATTCGTCTGGAAAATGCCTGCAGCGTCGCACTTGAACATATTCCCAATCCACGGTACAAGAATATTAGACTGATTCTGGAAGCAGGGCAGGATTCAGCCAGCGTTAAAAATCAAACCAAATCTGAACCATCATCTTCTGAAACGATCAACAAATATGCTTATGTTCGTGGCTCAGCTTATTATGGAGGTGACCATGATGAATAACGATACGCTAAGAAAGCTGAAACATATGCGTTTGCCGGTTTTTGCGCAAATTTACCAGGACCAGCTTGAAGATGAAATGGCCTATCTTTCAATGTCTTTTCAGGAAAGACTGGCTCTGATGGTTGATGCGGAGTTTGATTCCCGACATAATAACAATATTAAACGGCTTATCAAGGAGGCGAAATTCAACAACTCAGCAGCATTTCTTGGTAATATCGAATATCTGCCGGATCGCCATTTAAACCGTGAATTGCTGGAAAGTCTGGCCACTAATGAATACATCCGTCAGGGGCTGAACGTCATTCTTGTCGGAGCCACCGGTTGCGGAAAAACCTATATTTCCAATGCCCTCGGGGTAAACGCCTGTCAGTCCGGTTACAAGACCCGGTATATTCGTTTGCCGGATCTCTTTAGCGCCTTTGAAGCTGCCCGTATTCAGGGGAAGTATCATCATCTTCTCAATCAGTATAAAAAATGTTCTCTGATGATTCTGGATGAGTTTCTGCTTGTCCCAACTACAGATACTGAGCAGCGGGATCTTCTGGAACTTGTGGAATGTCGTTGTGATCAGGCATCCATTATTATCTGTTCACAGCTAACTGCCGAAGGCTGGCATGAACGTTTAGGTGGTGGTGCGCTGGCTGATTCAATTCTTGACCGCATTGTTCCATCTGCTTATTCAATGATTATTGATGGCGATGTTTCAATGCGCTGGCGAAAACGAACCATTAAATAATTCAACTACCAGGGAGCTATCTCTAGTGGCTCCCTCTTTCGGAGCACTGGCTCTCGATAAAAGATTACCTGGCTCTATCACAGGAGATTGGTTGGCTCTGTCGCTTCATAATATACAGTTTTATAGAATAAACAATGATAATATGCTAACATGGCGTGTTTAATAGTGTCAATCTAATCAGGTATTGAAATCGAAATCAAAATAAGAATATATAAGTTGAATCATTCAGTCTTTAGGTCTTGTGTTCTGGAGATGATATCCAATATAGTATAGCTGAAATTACTAGATGATTTAATAAGCCATTCGCTGAAAATTAAACTTATTTAACAATGACATTTTTGACATTGCGGAAATCCCACAAATTCGGTGAATTATTTTTAATAATAATTTAATTGACATTAAAATTTATTCTGATAAAATAGATAGCGTGCTAAGTAATGGAGAAATTATGCAAGAAAGTAAATTTAATTTTGGAGCAACGGTAAAACAATTAAATAATATTATGGAAATACGATTTAATAAATCTTTAAAAAGGTGGGATCTAACATATTCACAGTTTTCGGTGATTATGTACCTAGTTCAGAATCAGGATTCTAAAATAAATCAGAAAAAAATTGAAGAAGTATTTTTATTAAAGGGTCCAACGGTGACTGGCATATTAAAACGATTAGAAGATAAGTCTTTTATTGTTCGGCAGGTAGATTCAACAGATAGACGTGTAAATTATTTGACATTAACTTCAAAAGGGCTTGAACTTGAAAGAATTGTTTGTCAGGAAGTCGAACGATTGGAGAAAGAAACACTTAATAATATTTCGGAAAGTGAATTAAATACATTGGAAAACCTGTTAAAGCAGATACAAGAAAATCTAATGTCCATTTCCACTGAAACATTTAGTTGAACAACCGGTGGTATGAATAATATTCTAAAAAATAGTTTATTAGAATTTTATAAATAAAATTTTTATTTGAAAGAAAGGTAAAATCATGAAACAGGACTTATTTGAAAAATATCCAATTCCCAAAGCAGTTATGACTTTGGCAATACCAACTATGTTAAGTATGTTAGTTACGATTATTTATAATATGGCAGATACTTTTTTTGTTGGACAAACTGGAGACCCTAATCAGGTTGCTGCTGTTACACTTGCTATGCCGATATTCTTTTTATTAATGGCATTTGGTAATGTTTTTGGAATTGGTGGAGGTGCTTATATTTCTCGACTTCTGGGCGAACGCAGACTAGAGGATATAAAGCACACTTCATCTTTTAATTTCTATGGTGCAATAGCTATTGGAATTGTCGGAATGCTAATTTTCATTTTATTTATGGAACCGATTTTAAGCGTAGCTGGTGCCAGTGAATATACAATTGGTTTTGCAACAGGCTATCTGAGAATCATTGCAATTGGAGCAGTAGCGGTAACGCTTCAATGTACGCTTTCACAAATAGTAAGGTCAGTAGGGGCTGCCAAAGAATCGATGATCGGTATGATGCTGGGAACGATTATTAATATTATTCTAGATCCAATTATGATTTTATTTTTAAATTTGGGTGTTGTTGGTGCGGCGTGGGCCACAATTATTGGAAATGCATGTGCGGTCTTATATTTTATTATATATATTATGCGTCATAGTGATGTTTTATCGATTAATCCTAAAGATTTTAGGGTGGAGTCGCATATTCTAAGAAATACTTTTGCAATCGGAATCCCTGCTTCAGTAAATAATGTGTTAATGAGTTTTTCGATGATGATTTTAAATAATTTTGCATCGGCTTATGGTGATATTGTTATTGCATCACTAGGAGTTGCAGGTCGAGTTTTTTCTATTGTTGTCATGCTTTCTATAGGGTTAGCAATGGGCATTCAACCTTTCATTGGTTATAACTATGCACAGAAGAAATATCATCGAATGAATGATGCAATAAAATTCACTGCAGTTGTGGGAATGATTATGGGGACTGTTATTATGGTTATCATGATGCTTTTCTCAACTGAAATAGTAACATTCTTCATTAATGATGCAGAAGTAATTCTAAATGGTTCGCATATGCTTGTAATTCAAATGATTGTTAGTCCTATTTTGATCCTTCAGTTTATTGTAATGACAGTATATCAGGCCCTTGGAAAGGCTATTCCTTCATTGATTTTGACAGTTACCAGACAAGGATTAGCATTTTTCCCGGTTTTGATTATTGGCTCTTCGCTTTTCGGACTACAAGGGATAATCTGGGCTCAGCCTCTAGCAGATATTTTTTCGGTGATTTTGGCTGTAACTATGTATGCATTCACTTATCGTAAGCTAAAAAGTGAGTTGACGGAACCCAGTTCAATAGCAGTTGAAGATAGTTGTATTTAATAGATAAATTAAAAATCTCCAATATAAATTTCATTTTTAATTTATATTGGAGATTTTTGCACATTTATATTCACTAGTTCTAGAATTGATTTACAATTTTATGTTGCCAGGTCTAGCCTTGAATAAAGTGATTATCAGTTTCACCTGGAGCAGCCGTTCCGACAGGTTGAATTATAATCCGTATCGCTTCAAGACGAAGTCCAAGATCACAAGTTCCAGCATTTTCTCCATTTTTGGCCCATCCCATCCAGCCAATATTTTCTGCATGAACTTGATAATAAATATCAAATAAATCAGCATCTTCACCAGTTAACTCGATATGAGTAGCTTCCAGTCTGAGACCAAAACCTTCAGTACCGCTACCTTGTCCGCTGTTACGAATACCCAACCAGGCGAAATTTTCGACAAAACTTTGATATTCGATGTCAAGATCGTAATCACCTTCTGATAATGAGATTCCATATGCTTCCATTCGAAGACCTTGGCCTACCGTTCCACTAATTTCATCATTTTGTGCCCAAGCTAACCAACCGTTATCTTGTATATGTGTGCAATACTGGATACTCGGCTGAACAAGCTCTGTTTCTTCATCAGTTTCGTCTTCTGGTTGTGTCGTATCATCAGTAGAATCAGATGTGTTATCGGTTTCTTCATCAGCGAAAACTGTTAGAGGGCTATTTTGAACAGGCAATGGTGGATCGATGATTGGGTTGGCATTGACGCTCAAAGGGAACATATAAATTAGAGCTAATACAATGACCAGGTAATTAATTGTTTTTTCGAAATGTTTTTTCATCACGATTCTCCTTAAAAAGTTTAATTAATTTCAAATATGAGTTAGATTACTATATATTATAACCAAAAAACGGATTGTTAATCAAGAAAGTTGATTTTTCATAGGAATCCTTTACGTAAAGCAGTAAATCTAATCAATCTATGACTTTTAGTCTTATTCTTTTGTTGTCTTGAATATGTTATAATATTCAAAAAAGGCGGAAAAGAGATATGAAAAGATTTGCAAAAGAGTTAAGGGGGTATCACCATAGACTGGGAGATCTAATAGGTAGTTTAGAATCAAAGGGTTATAAACTTCCATTTGAGATTGAAAAAATGGATGGCTTTTTTAGAAACTCAGCTCCCGGGAAAAATTCTACTGTATGGAGTGATGAAAATGGAAATATTATTGTTGTTGAGTATGTAGTTGAAGCTTTTAACGATGATATCTTGGATTCATTATTAACGATAGTAGACGCAAATTATATCGATATAACCATATTAAGCAGTGAAATTAAAGATTATTTGAAAAAATAATTCTTAGGCATTGTATTAATTTTAGGAGGAGAAATGAAATCAAGTTCATTCCCGTTAAGCCTCTCAAGCATTAAAGAGACAAATGAGATGGTTAATGAAATTCTGACAAAATATAAATGTAGTCGAAATGATAATATAAAGGCGCAATTATTTGTGGAAGAAGCAATTGTCTTTTGGGAAAGATACAAACACACAAATGATCAATTTGAAGTCAGTATTACAAAACGTTTTAAGACGATTACGCTAACACTTAATTTTTGTGGTGAATCATTAAATCCATTGATGGCAAATGATACATATCCAAATCAGGATGATTATGATGCTTTGAGTCAGAGTATCTTAATTGGCTTGTCGTCAGTTACTTATTCTTACGAAAATGGTTGCAATAAAATTGCGTATACAATTAAGCAAAAACCGATTAATCCAGCAGTTTCTACTGCTACTGCTCTTGTTGCAGGAGTAGTTTTAGGGTTAATGTTATTAAATATTTCTCCAGATCTCAGTAATTCAATCGGAACAAAAATCTTGACGCCCATTAGTTCTACATTTTTTAGTTTTTTGAATGCGATCGTGATACCGGTGTTATTTTTTTCAGCTATTGGCAGTATATTTAATATGGAGAATTTATCACAGATGAAGCGTATCTTTCGATTGCTTATTTATTGGTGTGTAACGATGCTTGTGGTTGCAGCGCTCTTTACACTGCTGGCAGCGAATATTTTTCTGGTCAGTGATGAGTCATCTCTGGTTTCAGGATCCAATGCAGATTTGTGGAATCAAATTGGTACGATGTTGTTTGGAATTATTCCAACAAATATATTCCAGCCTTTTTTGGATGGGAATACTTTACAAATTATGTTTTTAGCTATTTTGGCAGGAATTGTAATGCTCACTTTAAAAGGAAGGTTTCCGATGCTTTCAAAATTTATTATGGAAGGAAATCTAATATTTTCAACTATTTTAGACGGAGTTTGTTCATTAATGCCAGTGATTGTTTTTATCAGTATTTTAAATATGGTGCTTTCTGGTGCTGCCAGTGAATTATTAGGAGCAGTCAGTTTACTTGTTCTAATTATTGGCGTGTTGGCTGCGATGCTAATATTTGGTTTATTATCTGTACTTCTGCTGGAAAAAATTAATCCTATAACATATCTTAAAACCGTCTTTCCTTTTGTGTTGATCGCATTTTCTACTGCCAGCTCCAGTGCGACATTCGCCAGTCATTCGATGATTGCCACAATGAAACAGGATATTCGTGATTACGTAGTACGCTTCTCAATTCCGGTTGGAGTGCTTTTCAATAAACAAGGTGCCATAGCGATGCTTCTATTAACATCTCTTTTTATTGGGAAGCTTTATGGTATAACTTTTACAATGGCCAGTTTAATACCGGTTGTATTTCTTTGTATGATATTATCTGTAGCAGTTCCGCCATCTCCTGGTATGGGAGCGTTTTTATTTACAGTAGTCTTTAATATGTTGGGAATTCCGCTGGATGGGCTTGCCCTGGCGGTGACAGTATCAATTTTTATTGATTATCCGGAAACTGCTGGTAATATATTGGTTACAAATATTGGAATGTTACACACTGAGTATTTTTTATCAAAAAAAGATTGAGATTGTTATCAGCATTTAGAAATATTGTTAGTATTATGAGACTGATTTAATATTTGAGATTGTTTTGTTTAATTCGGTTAAACTGTTAATAGCTACATTAAATTTTATTTAGATGCATAAGTGGAGGAAATACTGAATGCGAATTTTACTAGTTGAGGATGAACCAGGTTTATCAGAGGCTTTAAAAAGTATTTTAATAAAAGAAAATTACGCGGTTGATTTAGCACTAGATGGTGTTACCGGCCTTGATTGCGCGTTAACAGGGATTTATGATGTGATAATCCTAGATATCATGTTACCTGAAATGAATGGGATTGAGGTTTTAAAAGTCCTTCGTATAGAAGATATAAAAACGCCGATTATTATGTTAACTGCGAAAACAGAACTGGAAGATAAAATAGTTGGCCTTGATGCAGGAGCAGACGATTATTTAACAAAACCCTTTCACTCTGGAGAATTACTAGCTAGAATTCGGGCGATTTTGCGACGAAAAAAGGAAGTAAGATCAGAACGGTTGACTTTTGGAGATCTTGTTTTGCGTCAGGATACTAGAGAACTATTCTGCTTGGAAGATTCGGTAAAACTGGCACAGAAGGAATTTTTATTACTTGAAACATTAATGCTCAACGCTAGACAGGTGGTTACGAAAGAGCAGATTTATGATAAAGTATGGGGATACGATAATGAATCAGAATATAATAATGTGGAAGTATATGTTTCTTTTGTTAGAAAAAAGATGAACTTCATAAATTCGAAAGTTCTTATAAAAGTTAATCGAGGTCTCGGTTATTTTCTAGATGTTGAATAGATAGATTAATGATTAAAAAATTAAAACGAAGATTTATAATTACAATAATGGTCTTATTAGGTGTGGTCTTTTTATTAATAATTGCAGCAATAAATTATACTAATTATTCATACAGCCGATCTCACAGTTTGAATTTACTAAAAACGCTTATCAGTAATGAAGGTGTGCTGAAGACAGATATCAACCAAACAGATAAGATGCCATTTTTATATCCACGTAATGATTTTGAATTTCAACAGTTTATTACAGTAAAAACTGATAAAAATCGAAATATTATAGAAATAATTGGTACTCAGGGATCTTCTGAATTGACTGATGATTGGACTGAGGTTGTTAAAGGGATTCTCAGTGTAGGTGCAGATAATGGAATCTGGGATGGGTATCGGTATCTTTTTGTTCCAGACCAAGAAGGATATATTTTAGCCGTTGTTGACCAACGCATATCTAATGCAATGAATCGCAGGACGCTAATTACTTCGCTTATTATTGGTGGTTTAGGACTTTTAGTTTTCCTTTTTATTGCTATTTTCCTTTCCAGTCTTTTAGTTAAACCTGTTGAGGAGGCGTTTGACAAGCAGAAACAATTTATTTCAGATGCTAGTCATGAGCTTAAGACGCCAATATCAGTGATTGCAATTAATGCAGATGTTCTTGAAAGTGAAATTGGACAAAATTCTTATTTATCATTTATACAGTCTGAATCCTGTAGAATGGAATACCTGGTAAATGATCTTTTAATTTTGGCCAGAATGGATAGTACAAAATCCTGTTGTCAATTTAATACTCTTGATCTAAGTCAGATTATAGAAGGAGTGGTACTGACATTTGAAAGTTGTGCGTATGAAGCGCATAAAGGACTTCAATCTGAAATTCAGAAGAATATCAATTTCAAAGGGGATTCAGAAAAAATTAAACAGTTAATGTCTATATTATTAGATAATGCTATCAAGTATGCAAACGATGGTGGTATGATCAAGGTTATTCTAGAGATGAAAAATGAACATAGAAGACTTGCGGTTTATAATACAGGACAAGGCATTTGTGAATCTGAAAAAGAAAAAATATTTCAAAGATTTTATCGTGTAGATGCTTCTCGTTCAAAACAGACCGGTGGTTATGGTTTAGGCCTGGCGATTGCTAAATCAATAGTTGAAGCACATGAAGGAAAGATTTGGGTTGAGGGTGAAGCAGGTAGTTGGATCTGTTTTGAAATGCTCTTTTAGATCTGAAGAGGTATGACTCTGGAGGGAATATGAATCATTTAATTTCAAATTTAATACTTTATACTAACGAAATGAAAGATGATAACACGAAAAATCTGTTATATGAAATGAGCACTTTTTTTAATCGTCTTGCCTGTAACAATGAAAAGAAAGCCGATCTTACCATTGAAGCATTCAGATTGATTAAAAAACTGCTGGAAGTTTCAACTGATTTCGGATTTGATGAAAATCTATGGCAGTGTTATTTAACCTACTATATTATGATGAATGAAAATCCTTTTAGCCTGACCTGTGAGAAAGTCGGAAAAAGTGAAGGTAGTGTTAATCATTTTGCGCAGAATGATTTTGAAATATTCTACAAACTCTATAATTTTGATTTTTCAAAAGTTGAAGAAACTTTGGGGATTGATTGTTTTTCGAGTGTAAGCAGTTATCAGGCGATTAAAAAACCAGAATTCTCTTACAATCAAAATGTAAGTAAGCTGGTTATGAATCTTTACAAGCAGCTTAAAGCTGCTCAAAATGGACGTGAATTTTTTGATTTGATGACACAGTTCCATCAGGATTATGGGGTCGGAAAATTTGCTGTAAATAAAGCTTTCAGAATAAATAATTCTAAAACTGGAGGTTTAGTGGAATTCATACCTATAAATAATCTGGATAGAGTTATGCTTGATGATCTAATTGGATATGATCTACAAAAGAAGAAATTAATTGAAAATACGAGCGCTTTTGTAAAGGGATACCGCGCCAATAATGTACTGCTTTTTGGCGATAGTGGGACAGGAAAATCCACAAGTATTAAAGCAATTGTAAATGAATTCTACGATCAGGGTTTAAGAATGATTGAGATATATAAACATCAATTCGAAAATCTTTCAGACATAATAGCCGAAATAAAAAACCGAAATTACCGTTTTATTATTTTTATGGACGACCTGTCTTTTGAAGAATTTGAGATTGAATATAAATTCTTAAAAGCGATAATTGAAGGTGGGATTGAAACAAAACCCGATAACATCCTGATTTATGCTACATCGAATCGACGGCATCTGATTAAAGAAACATGGAATGACCGAAATGATATGGAAAATTCTCAGGATTTACACCGTTCAGATACAATGCAGGAAAAACTGTCTTTAGTAAATCGTTTTGGTGTCAGCATTTTTTATGAGAGACCAAGTCAGATTGAATACTTTCATATTGTTGAAGAGCTTGCAAAATCAGAAAAAATTGATATCGATATAGAAACTTTAAAAGCAGAAGCTAATATTTGGGAAATGCATCACGGAGGAATATCTGGACGTACAGCACAGCAGTTTATAAATCATCTTTCGTCATTACAGCAATTAAATAAAAACTGATGGAGTTAAAAGTATATATAAATAAAACCGTATTAAATGAATCATAGTTTAAGCCTGAGCTTCCAATAATGAGTTTTCGAAAAGAGATATAAGTTAGAAATTTAAAGAAAGCAATTATTTAAAGAGAATAAATCATAAGAGGTAACGATGCAAGGAATTAACTGTGAAAAAAAAGATAACTACTCAATTAAGGATGTCGTTCATGATTATGTCAATTTATTGGAAATTGATGTTAAAATCATCGATTCCATTCAGTTTCAGCGATTAAAAGATGTGAAACAATTGACTAGCGAAACAGTTTACCCCAGTTCAAATCATACCCGTTTTGAACACTCACTTGGGGTAATGGAATTATGCCGCCAGGCTGTCAAACATTTAGCCAGAAATACCGAAAAGATTTTCTTAGAGAATGTTGACTGGTGTGAATTGTGGATCAATTCAGGATTGGCAGGATTGCTACACGATATTGGACATTTGCCGCAATCTCATCTGGGGGAATCTATGTATGAGATCACTGGTGACAATCAATTTAATGTAGTTGTTAAGCGAATAATTTCTGCAATAGAGGTTTTCAATCAAAAATATCAAACTCATAATATATTCTGTTCTAATGATTCGTTGGATCAGGATATGCTCAGTAGACTGAATAAGCATCAATCATTGCATGAAATGATTTCTGTTGTCTTAATACTCGAAGTATACAGCAAGTTATTGATAGAAAATGATGCTGATATAGAATTGATCATACGGGCTATTTTGGGTTATTTATATTGTGATCAGAGCCATTGGGCAAAAAATGTTGTGATCAATCTTTTAAACTCAAAGACAATTGATATGGATAAACTTGATTATATAATGCGCGATGCTTACTATACAGGCGTAAGTATACCACCTATTGACACAAAAAGACTTTTTAAAAATATGACGATTCATCATGAATTAAAGACTATTACATATAAAGCCGGTGCAATTTCAGTAATTCAGAATATTATTGAAGCCAGAAATAATCTTTATTTTTTTGTTTACAATCATCATGTTTCTATTTATACAGAGTTTTTATCAAATTATTTTTTGAGAACCATGAATAAAGCTTTTTTAAAATGTGTATTAAAAGATACCTGGGACAATGAAGACTTATGTTACAGTGATTTTGCAGTTCTAGATGTAAATTTTTATTGCTCTATTGACTCTATTGAGAAAAAATACATATCAGATGCTGATTTATTACATTTAATGAAGAAAAAATATCTGGCTCTAAGAGAACGAAAAGGATGTGTTTCATGTATACATCATGAATGTGAAATTAAGCAGTCAAAGCTATTTGAAATTCAAACTAAAATTGGTCAGCAGATTTATGAGCGGGTTTATCTTAAACCGGTATGGAAGACAATTTTTGAATTTAATCTGTTTATGAATCAAAATTTTGCGGATGAGAATATCAGAAATGAAGTTGTTAATAAGATCTGTTCAGACGATTACCAATTTCGTGCAAAATTGGTTGAAGAAATGATTTCTAATGGCGGAAATGAATTCATTGAGCTAGATCTGACCCATGGAGACTTGTATATTATTCCACGATCAAACCGTTTCTATACGATGGATAATATTAAGCAGATTTTTATTTATGTTAAGTCTAGTGCAATCATGAGTAAAGATGAAAAGGATGTTTACACTAACCAATTGTTTACTGATGTAATTCCGCAAAGAAATTTTGATGACTTGTATTCACGAAAACATTTCTATTTATATTGTACAGATGAAATTAGGCGTAATAAAAATTTATTTCAACAATTCATTAATAATTTTGTTCAAACAGCAAAACGATTAGTGACAGACAGCTGATTTCTTATCTAATAAAATGGAATAATACTGAATAGGTAAAAAATGCTTTACAATGGCTGTTAAAAGTGTTCAAATAATAGCATGGAATAAGACTTGTAAAATATTCTTTAAAATGTGGCGGTGATTGAATGAAAAAGAAGATACTTAAAAATTTTCTAATAATTTTTTTCCCAATTCTGATTATTGGTTTAGGGATAATTATTGGCAATCTATCACGGGAAAAAGCTTATACTATTGAAGCGATTTCTTCAGAAACATTACTGAAGGCTGAGAATACATCAATTCTTATTGAAAAATATATGACGGAGATTATTGAAAATTTAAGTGTAATTCGTGATGCGAATGAAATGAATAATTACGCAAACAATCTGACTGATTCGGATTTTAAAGAATTAAATGCTATGTTTGGCAGGGTAATGAACAATAAACCAGATTATGACAAGATACGTTTTATCGATGAAAATGGTTTTGAATTGATTTCTGTTGTTCGTAATGGATCTGGGAATGAAAATATTAGTCTTCTTGATCAGTCGGATAGTGAGTATTTTAAAGCCTCAAAAGAACTTAAAAAAAATCAGATTTATATTTCTTCTATCGATCAAGTAACTGCCGTTGATGATGGTTCTAAACTAGATGTTTTAAGATTTGCGGTACCTATTTACAATCAAATCAATCAGTTTAAAGGTATTCTAATTATTGATTATAATGCATCATTTCTGCGTGATTTAATTATAAATCAAAATGGCACAATAAATGAATTGCCTGATCAATTTATAATTTTAACTGGAAGCGGTGAGGCTATTTTCAACTCCGAAGCTAATCAAACAGATAGATCTGAATTAGAGCAAATAAGCGAAATTCAAACTCAAATAGCGAATAGTACTTCTGGTATGATAGAAAATAGCAAAGAGCTTATCACCTATTATGATGTACTTAACACTTTCAAACAGGTTTATCCTGATTATCAAGACAACTGGCTTCTACTGCATATTGTTGACACTTCTGAATTGCTTTCAGTCAATGCATTTTTGAGTGAAGCGGCAAAACCTAAGAATATTATAAGTTTATTCGTTACTCTGGCTTTATGTTTAGGTATGGGATTTGCTCTAGAGAAAATTAGACAGAAGGACAATCAACTTAAAATTACGATGAAAATTGCTGCATCAAGTAATGATGCTGTAATTATTACTGATGAGAAAACAGTAATTACTTATGTAAATCAAGCCTATGAAACTGCTACCGGTTATACGATGTCAGAAGTATTAGGAAAAAAACCCAGCGCTTATAAATCGGGAAAACATAGCCCCCAGTTTTATCAGGCTATGTGGAGTCAGATTAATGCGACGGGACATTGGGAAGGGATGCTGTGGGATCGAAAAAAGGATGGTTTGCTGTACCCCAAAAAATTGCATATTATTGCTGTAAGAGGTAGAGATAAAGGAAAGGCTCATCACTATATCGGAATTTTCACAGATCTTTCATCAAATAAGCGAAAGTCAGACATTTTTCAGGCCCTTCAATTTAACGAAGGACAACTTGTTTTGCCAAACGAGAATATGATGATGGAATTATTGGAACAGAGCATCACCGGTGATAATCTGAATATAATGGTGATGAATATTGCAATAGAAAACTATAATCAGCTGATTTCATCCTTCGAAGGAACCAACTTCAACAGTTCGGATGTTTTTATCAGCCTAATTAGACCACTCATTCACGATGATGATTTTGTTGCACAGACAGGTCGAAATCTTTTTGTTGTTATGGTTAATCTTAATAATTTGGGTATCCGCTCTGAGCGTTTTGCCCAAAAACTTTACAATGAAATCACCCGGGTAATGAATGTTTCCGGACGCGATCTGTTCTTTAAAATCCGTATTGGAATATCTTACTGGCCAGAAGATACAAATGATCTTAAAAAACTTTTGCTTAACTCAATGATTGCACTTGATTGGTCACAAAAAAATTTAGATTCTGAGATTGTGTTTTTTAAAGAAGAGATGACTCATAAACTAAATCAGGATAATACAATAGAAGGATATTTGCGAAAAGCTATCGAGTTGAATGAATTTTACTTGGTTTATCAGCCGCAAATTGAAATTAGAACTGGTGACCTAATTGGGATGGAAGCACTGCTTAGATGGAATTGTGAAGCAATGGGAGAAATCTCACCAGCTGTCTTTATTCCAATTGCAGAGAAAAGTAATCTGATTGTTGAAATTGGAAACTGGGTTATTGAGAATGTCTGCAAGGATTTGGTGAAAATTAATGAAACCTGTCCTAATATTAAAACTACACTTCGTTGCGCTATAAATATTTCAGCAATACAAATGGAAGAAAATGGATTTCTCACACATTTGTTGTCAATACTGAATGAAAATCATATCGATCACTCCCAAATTGAAGTAGAAATCACTGAAAGCATTTTACTGAGAAACCACAATAAACATGTAGAAACGCTGAATAAAATTAGGGATCTGGGAATTAAAATTTCGATTGATGACTTTGGAACAGGATATTCCTCGCTTTCATATTTGAACGCCCTGCCGGTAGATAAAATCAAAATTGATCGTAGCTTCATCAAAAACTATCCAGAAACTGACGACGGTACACTAATTGAAATTCTAGTCGATATGTCTAAAAAGCTTAATAAAACCGTTTTGACAGAGGGCGCTGAAACAATAGATCAGGTTAATTATCTTGAGAAAATTGGATGTCATTTTGTTCAGGGTTATTATTACAGTAAACCATTATGTTTAACAGACTTTATTGAATACGCTGAAAAAATGACAGTCTGTTAATAGTTATACTTTTAATGATGGTTCTGTAGTAATGAAGGGCAAAGAAAAGGTGGCTGCCAATCTGAAGCATAATAGAAAGGTTGGCTGATTCGCATATTATACGGTTTAACTCATCGGCGCAATTTATAATAACAATTCCCAGTAAGATGAGGGTAATAGATACAAGTCTATTATGGCTTTCAAATTTAAACGTTAAGTGACCGCAAACAAGAGTTTGTATCAGAATAACAATCCCGACTACATTTAGGTTGTATGGAAGGATTCCATTAAGAGTAATAATAGCAATATAGAAACTTATATAGACAATTAATGAGAAATAGGCTTTTTTAATTTCAACTGGGTTTTCGCTTATTTGTTGATTGATGCTAAGTATTAATGCTTTCATTCTAAACATCCTTCTCGTAGTTATTTTATAAACTTATTCTACGGCAGAGAATAGTCAAGTCCAAAATAGTGTGTAAAAACCTCGGTGGGTTTAACTAGGCTGCTGATGAAACAGCAGCCGTCTGTTCTTTTAAAAATTCATAGTAATCCTGCATATCCAGATATTTTCTGCCGGAAGACCATTTTTCATCCTGTTCCATAAGCAGCGCACCCAGTAAACGGATAACCGATTTTTCGTTGGGATAAATGCGGATCACGCGATCACGACGCCTGATTTCCTCGTTGAGTCGTTCGATACTGTTGGTTGTGCGCAGTCTTTTCCGGTATTTCTCAGGAAGACTCATTACAGCCATCACATCATCAAAACCTTCTTCGAGTATTTCAATCGCTTTTGGTGCTTTGGATTCAAAATGTCTCAGTGTGTCTTTCAGCAGGTTGCGGGCATCTTCAATATTTACTGCATTGTAGATGCGTTTCAGATAGGATTTCAATTCGGACTGCTGATTTTTGGGCGTTTTATCCAGTACATTTCTTGAGAAATGTGTCTGGCATCTCTGCCAGGTGGATCCCTGAAAATGTTTTTTAATCGCATTTACAAGTCCTTTGTGATTATCGGATACTATCAGATCAACGGCTGTCAGACCACGCTCTTTGAGATTTTGAAAAAAATCTCCCCAGCTTGATTCTGTTTCGGTATCATTCAGCTGAAAACCAATTACTTCACGATTGCCATTTTCGTTGACTGCGGTTGCTACCAATAGACCTTTTGACCGGACTCTGCTGTCTTCGCGAACTTTGAGATATAAAGCATCCACAATTATAAATGGATAATGCTTTTCAAGCGTTCGGTTACGAAAACCGTTTACTACCGGATCCAGATTTTCACACAGCTTTGAAACTGTTGATTTTGAAAAGCTCTGGCCACAAAGTTCTTCTGTAATGTTTTCGATTTTGCGGGTTGAAACCCCATTAATGACCATTTCGATCATTGCCAGCATCAGAGCCTGCTCGCTCCGCTGGTAGCGCTGAAACATCGTCGTGCTGAATTCGCCGTTACGATGACGAGGGATCCGCAGGGTGATACCACCGATTCGCGTTGTTAATTCACGATCCCTAAAACCGTTACGGTAAGCTGTCCGATCCTCGCATCGCTCATAGCGTTCAGCACCAAGTTGCTCAGCCGATTGCGCTACAAGCACCTGGTTAAGAATTGTTTCCAGAAGCTTTGAAAAAGCCTCATCCCGGGAATCTTTTGTAAAAAGTCCGTGCAAAAGTTCTGTGTCCAGTGTAATATTTAATTGAGCCATTTGTTCATCTCCTCGATTAGGTATTGGGTGGTACTTTTATTTTAACCGAGGTTTGAGCTCTTGGCTCATTTTCTTTTTACACCATTATACGGACTTTATCCAGAGAATTGAGTTTGAAATGTTGGCAATCTGATTATTATGTGAAAGATAAATGAGTTTTCGATGAGTCAACGGTTACAATCATTTTTTATAAAAAATCCTAAACATTAGTTAACTGATAATTAAATAGTTCTTCTATCATAAAAGAATCCGTCGTATAAACCCGACGGATTCTTTTAATTGACAAATTAGTGGTATTGTTATGCGCCTATCATTGGCAAGTAATAACAAAGCTTTTATTTACAGAAGTATAGATCCAAGTTTATCTGAAAGTTTGGTAATTTTCGGCTTTTAAAACAACCGGTAGCTGAATTGAATCTCCACAGATTACTTCAACTCTGTCTCGGCCTTTATCTTTGGCGTGGTAGAGAGCTTGGTCTGCCAGGTTAATCAGCATTTCATAGGAATTAGAATCGTTAGGTATTAATGAAGCTATTCCAATACTTACAGTTACTATTTCTTTTACAAGTGAAGATACATGGGGAATTGCAAGTTTCTCTATTTCATCAATTAACCGTTCTGCCATATTTAACGTTTCAGCGCAGTCTTCATTTGGGACAATTATGATAAACTCCTCACCGCCGTATCGAAAAACCATATCCGAAGATCTGGTTAGTTTATTACTCAGGCTTTTGCCAATTTTTCTAAGACAGTTATCTCCCTCTATATGACCATAAGTATCATTATAACGTTTAAAATAATCGACATCAATAAATTGTAATGATAGTGGAGAATGGTTCTTTTTGCATATTGACCATTGAGTCTCTATAACTTCATTAAATTTTCGACGATTCCAGACTCCTGTTAATGAATCAATAAATGATAGATTTTTTAGTTCCTGATTGATTCGTTCAAGTTCCGAGTTTTGCAGCTCTATTTTTTTCTTAGAACTGGTGAGTTCTTGTGTTCTTAGCAAAACTACTTCATCAAGATGAATATTGATTTCCTGTAGTTTTTCACTCATATTTGTCTTATATGTTAATGCTTCTGAGAAAACCTTTGCGAGCATAATAGCATTACAGATAACAAATATAAATTGTCCTGTAGAGCTGTTATTATCACTTTGAATTAGAAATTTCAAAAAAGTAGGCCATGTGTCACTATATAAGGGGCTCAAATATAGAATGTCGACTAAACTGGTTGTTATCAACGTAAGGCTGCCTACTACGACCAGCCAATTTTTCTTAAAGTCGCTTCGGACGAGTTTTATTAGGACCCATGTAATATAGAATATCAGAAAAACTGACCATGCCTGATAAATGGGATTGACCATTGCAAAGATAAAGGAAGGCATAAGCAAAACAAATAAAGTAAAAGCAACCCCGATGATAATGGATAATTGAATGATTCTATTATGAATATTACCTGGTAGGATTGAATTTAAGTATACGATGATTAGTGGTATACATAGATAAAAAATGCTGGTTTGGACCGTATGAAAAAATTCAAATGAAAGATTGGGGAATAAAACCTGAAAATAGGCAGTTCCCACAAGCATTGTTCGTATTCCGACCATTATACAAAGGATACCAAAATATAATGAAGAGGGGTCCTTTTTTCTGAAAGCAAATAAGGTTAAATGGTAAATTCCCATCATTAGCAATGCACCAAAGATTAGAAACTCATAAGCAACTTGTCGAGTATAGGCAGCTGAAATAACTGACTGGCTGCCAAGTTGGATACTATACAAAAGCCCGCCACTAGGCCGATAATAGTTTGAAATCTGGATGACAATTTCGTTATCTCCAGATTCTGCTAAAAAAGAAACAACCTGAGGTAGATACTGCGGTTTCATTGAATCACGGGTGACGCCCACTTGTCCAACGGATGAGATTAGAGAGCCGTTTATGTATAAATTATAGGCAGTACGAACCTTTGGAATTCTAAGAGCCATGAGTTGGTTTTCAGAAAGCTTGAAAGTGATGCGGTATGTCGCATAACCATCACCGGAGATTTCATTTTCATTACTACTGTATTTCGTCCAGGAAGATGGGAATTTTTCATACTGGGCAAACTGGTTAGTGTTGAAATCAGAGGGTTCTAATAACTTGTTCCAATAGAATTCCCATTCACCATCGAGGGCAACTACATTTTCATCAAAATTAATTTGACTCAAATCGATTTGCCCCTTACTGATCTGGTTTGCAGAATCTTGAATTTGGCAGCCTGTAAGAAACAGAGAAATCAAAATTAATACAATTATAAAATGTTTTTGTTTCATTAGCACCTCGATGATAATAAGAGAAGTAGAATTCTAAACATATTATTGTATTATATCAAATCTAATTTATGGTATCCATCAATTTTATATAATTTGCTAAAATATATTAATTCGCTTTAGCTCGCTTTCGATAGACCAGTACACCAATAATAGAAAGAACAATAATAACGGAAACTATGATAATAATCATTGTCGTAGTTGAGATTCCCAGGGTATATTCGTCAGCAATATATACCTCAGCTGTTGCAGTGGCTGATTGATATTGATCATTGCCGACAAATCTAACGGTTACTTCCTGTGCACCCTTTTCGCGATCATAGTTTAAGGTGATTTCCGATTGTTGAAAATCAATAGGATTATTTTCAGAATCGACTAGATTAAGATTTAAAGCATCAATGATAGATTCGTCAAGGAGCTGCGAGTTTTTGTCATATGGAACTTCAATAGTATGTGCGCTGAAAACCAGATATGTAGGCTGAGGGTCAATAATTGTGACTGTAACATTTGATTGGCTGGCATTATAGCGATCATTTCCAATATAGCGAACAGTGACAACCTGATCGCCAGACGCGTGGTTAAAGCTTAAATCAATTTCTGATGGTGTAAAAACAATGTTATTTCCTGTGTTATCTACAACTTGCACATTAATTGCATTATACACCTCGCTTGTCATTGTATCTGGATCTTCATTCAAGGCAAGTGTCGATTTTGGCATTGTCAAATTAATAACGGTGTTAGTTTTTTCTGGTTGAGGATTGGGGGCCTGACCAACAATCTGAACATTTGCTGTTGCCTGGCTGGGAAAATAAAGACTGTTGCCGATATACTTGACGGTGACGTCCTGTGTTCCTGTTTCACGATTATAGGAAAGTTGGATATCATTGGTTGTAAAATCAACGGCAATATTATCCTGTGTAACGATCTGAACACTTAAAGCTTGAAAAACAGAGACATCAAGTGCAGAAGAATTGTTTGTGTAATTTACAGATGGAGTATTAAGGTTTAAAATGACTCGAGTTTTTACAAGTGGTGTAATCGAAACAACTGAACTGGCGCTACTCCCATTATATTGGTCGTTTCCGGAATATGTGACCTGAACCGTCTGGTTTCCGACATTTCGGGTATATTCGAGCTTAATTTGATCATCCGAAAAATCAATCTTGTCATATTTTTCATCAACTACCTGAACACTTAATGCTTTTAAGACTGCCGCATCTAAAGTGGCATTATCTGTTGAAAAAGAAACAGCAGGTGGATTGGCAATCAGAACTAGCTGGCTGTTTTGTTTTGTTGGTTCGGTGATAGAAACTGTACCAGTAGCTGAGCTAGGAGCATAATTGTCATTACCCAGATAGTCAACTTTAACAGACTGATTTCCAATTTCCCGATTATAGGTTAGTTGGATATCTTCTTTTGTAAAATCAATTTTATTAGAATTCTGGTCTATCACGACTATACATAAAGCTTCATATACCTCCTGATCTAAATCCTCTTCAGAATCTGTGAATGTTACAGGAGATGGAGAATCTGAAATTGATATTTCAGTTGATGCTGGATCTTCAGCAGCAAAAAGGTTGGGAGAGATAAACAAAAACAATAAAAACATTAGGGATATTTTACGAAAATTCTTCATTTGTATTCCTTTCATCTTACAATTTTAAATAAGCGTTTAGTTTTCGCTAAAGACGCATTAACATAAACGAATTTTAAAAGTATATACCCCAAAAGTATTTATTTACACCTTATAATACAGTTCTTGAAAATTTTAAAAGATAAAAACTAATTTTTACTCGTTTTAGAAATATTGATTCGGGTAATATAATAAAAATAAAATAGAAGGAGAAACTACAATGGAATTTAGAGAATTTACTATTAATAATCGATCTATCAGAGAGTTTGAACCGTATTATCTCAATGAAGAACAACTTCAAAAAATTCAGAATCGTATAAAAGTTTTGAACTCGACGGTCGGCAAAGAGGAGGGATTTTCATTTAATTATTATGAGGATGGAGAGAGTATTTTTAATTTATTGGATGGTGTTGGTGGATATAATGGACTGATGATAAATGCTCCTCATTATATTGGTCTTGTACTCAATGAAGTGAATCATCGAACTGAGTTTTTAGGTGCATTTTATATGCAGGAACTTGTCAAAGATTTATATGACCTTAGAGTTGCCAGCTGTTGGGTTACTGTGATGGATGCTAACGAAGAACAGATGGAAACGCTGCTTCAGGGTAAAAAGGGAACAATTCAGTATCTGCTGGCTTTTGGTGGACCAGATGAGAAAGAGACATTTTTTGAAAAGCACCATGAAGTTATCAATACAGATGAAAAATATGAACAGGATCCTTATGGACTAGCTGTTATTAATACGAAAGAAGCTCGCCGTTCGTTAGTTGAGACCATCTTTTTTGAGGAATGGGGAAGTGTAGCTCCATATTCAGTAATGGAACAGCGGGGTGTATTGGATATTCTGTATTATGTCAGAAATTCACCATCACATATGAATTCACAGCCATGTCGTTTGATCCTCAAGAATGGCTCAGCTGATTTAGCGATTATCCATCCTGAATGCGAGGAAAATTATACTGATGCGGGTGTATCGATGTTTATGCTTCAGGGATTAGCAAGGGAATTAAGTTTTCCAGCCAAATGGGATTATATTGAAGATGAATCAGATAACCCTGAATATAAAGTTGTAGCAAGTATTAGTTTATAAGAGCTGAAAATGATAATTAATAAGTGGCGACTAGTATTGAGAAAAATTTAAAAAATGGTTATGATTATACAGTAGATTTCTAAAAATAAAATGACAATATAGGAGACCAAATGGCAGAGAAAACCAATGTAATGCGTATCCTGGATCAAAAGAAAATCAAGTATAGTCACTATGAATATGATACGAAAGGCGACATCAGTGGAGAAGCAGTAGCTGGCATGTTAAAGCAAAACCCGGCACAGGTTTTTAAAACTCTTGTAACAGTTTCAAAATCGGGAGTTAATTATGTATTCATTATTCCTGTTAATCAGGAGCTGGATTTAAAAAAGGCGGCAAAAGCGGTGGGGGAAAAGTCTGTGGCGATGATAAAATCAAAAGAATTGCTACCCCTCACCGGATATATTCATGGGGGCTGTTCGCCAATTGGTATGAAAAAGTATTTTATAACAACTGTTGATTTGTCTGCAAAAGAATATCAGACGATCTTTTTTAGTGCTGGAAAAATTGGTATTCAAGTTGAATTGAGCCTTGAGAGCCTAAAAAAAGTCATTCGTTTTGAGTTATGTGATCTGGTCGAAAATACCGCATTAAAGGAGATTTTATGAAGAAAAAGGTTTGTCTTTTTATCATTTTAGTTTTGTCATTCCTGTTAACTGGCTGTTTTTCTGAGGAAATCTCAGATGGTGAAATGTATCGGCAATCAGGGATAGACACTTCTATTGCTAGAAGTACAGAAATGGCGCTTGGAGATGATGGCGGTTTGTCGATTGAACGGGTTTCAAGAAATGAAATAGTTAGTATGGGAGATCCAGATACCTGGACTATTTTTGTGTATATGTGCGGAACAGATCTGGAAAGTGATTCAGGTCTTGCAACTACAGATTTACAGGAAATGATGGATGGAACATCCAACAAAAATGTTCGTTATATCGTCCAAACAGGCGGTACTTATTATTGGGATAATAATTTAGTTGATGAATCTATGAATCAACGGTTTCTGATTCAGAACCAGGATATTCAACTGATTGAAGAATCAGATTTGACTAATATGGCCAGTTCAGCAACACTAAGTGATTTTCTCAATTGGGGTGTTGCTAATTATCCGGCAGAAAATATGGGGCTGATTTTTTGGAATCATGGTGGTGGCAGTATTGCTGGAGTCTGCTTTGATGAGTTGAATGAATATGATAGTTTAACTCTGTTAGAGATCGAAAATTCGCTGGCTTCAGTCTATCCTAATATGACCGACTCATTTGAATTTATTGGATTTGATGCCTGCCTGATGGGGACCGTTGAGACGGCTAACATTTTGGCACCCCATGCCCGTTATCTTTACGGTTCGGAAGAATTGGAGCCAGGTGAAGGTTGGGATTATACTGCAATTGGAAATGCCATTGGAGCTGATACTGGTCAGACTGGCGCCCAATTAGGAGTGACAGTAGTTGATTCATTTTATGATAATTGCGTGAAGACAGAAAGCGAATCAGAGGCGACCCTTTCCTGTATCGATCTTTCAAAAATTGATGAGCTGATTTACGCGTTTAATACGGTAGCAGAAAATGTTTATGCAGGGAGCGATGACAGCAACTCTTTATCGGCAATTATAAAAGGTTTCACCTCGGCAGAAAATTACGGAGGGAACAATAAGTCAGAAGGCTATACTAATATGGTGGATCTGGGGGCAATTCTGGAGAATATTTCAGGAACTGTTCCTGGTACAGATCAGGCCCTATCAGCTTTGGATGACTGTGTTGTTTATATGAAAAACGGCAGTAATAAGCCTGATGCTCACGGACTGGCAATTTACTATCCATTATCGATTCAGGGAACTATGGAACTAGGGATTTTTAAAGATATCTGTATCAGTCCATATTATATGACCTTTGTTGATAAAATGGCATATGCAAATGATACAAACGGGATTTTAACAGCTTATAATGATTCGGGTTGGTTGGGTAGTGAATCTCCTTACTGGGGAAGTGGCTATTCAGAAACTATTGATGATTCCTATTGGTCTGGTTATAGCTATGAAGATGTTGAGACCTATAATTTTGATGAAAATAGTTCAGTGGTTACGTTTGCCAGTGAACCAGCACTTAATGAGTATGGAATGTATGCTTTTGCCATTACGCCTAATACGCTGGATTATATTGATGCAGTTTATTGTGATGTCTTTATGGATATGCCTGATGATGAAACGATACTCGAACTAGGCTTGGATGATAATGTTACAGCTGACTGGTATACCGGTGAATTTGAAGATAATTTCAGTGGATACTGGTTCGCTTTACCCGATTGGCAACCGCTTGCTACTTACATTGTGGAACAGGGTGATACTTACAACATTTATACATCGCCGGTCATGGTAAATGGAGAAGACACTAATCTGCGTATTAGACTCGATTTCTATGACGATGGAGACTATGTGATTCAGATTATTGGAACTTGGGATGGGATTGACCCGGAAACTGGACAGTCAGCCCGAGAAATCCAGAAGCTCAAAACGGGTGATGTAATTATTCCCCTGTATGATGCCTATACCTACGATGGTGATTATGATGGTCAATATGTGGGATACGAATATGTATTTGACAACGACCCAATTATTTATGAGGAACTGTTACCAGAAGGTGATTATTACTATTCCTTCCAGATTGACGATATTTTTGGTGGATCACTTTATACTGATTTTGAAGTATTTAATGTTGACGCTTATGGGGAAATCTACTTTTATGAATAATAAAATTAGTTTCAAGACTAAAAGTTGTGAATAATTGGCAAGATTGCGGTCAAACGACTTTGATAGTCACAAATTAAATCAATTTAATGCTGGAAATGATTATAAAATACGTTCTAAGCGATTTATTAGCCGGAAATGATTATTGTTGCGAAACAGAGAACAGGATATCAGCTGTTTATTCTGAAAGTAAGACTTGATCATGACCGGCTTTTTGTCATGAGCGTTAACTTTTCAAACACGCGGGTAAAAGTTTTATAATTAAAAGTTTATAAGAGGAGAGAAAATGAAAGCATTGATGAGAATTACAGAAAAGTTTCATAGTCTATTTACTGCGATTTTTCGTTATCCTCTTGGATTGACATTTTTTTTCTTGGCATCCGTCGTAAACTTTTGGTCGATTGAAAACGAAAGTGATAATCTTTACCTTTTTTTTACATTTCTGATTGGTGCATTTTGGGGCATTGTTATGGAAGCTGTTTGGGAGCGTTTCTTTAAGAAGTTACAATTGAGACTGCTGCTAAATGGTCTGGCTATTATATCTGCATTAGTTTATTATTTTCTTGTAATCAGTCGTTTCAGTTCTAATCCAGAAACTCAAATCCGCACTATCGTAGCAGTCTTTGTACTATTTATGGCTTTTATTTGGATTCCAACTATTCGCAATCCTAAGGAGGACTTTAACCAGCGTTTTATGGCAGTCTTTAAATTATTTTTTTCAACACTGCTATTTTCCGGTGTACTTTTAATTGGAATGTTTTTAATTGTAGCAGCAATAGATATTTTATTGTTTTCGCTACCTGAGACTGTCTATCTGCACATTTTAAATTTGATTGGAATGATCTTCTCACCAATGTTTTTTTTGGCTTCCATTCCATTTTATGATGGAGCATTAAAAGTAAACATTTCAGCAGAAAGGCGGGAATTCTTGCAAGTAAATACCTCAAAAGCTTTTCAAATTCCACGATTCCTGGAAATTCTTCTTTCCTATGTAGTGATACCGTTACTTACTTTATATACATTTATTTTGCTGATTTACATCGCCATCAATGTAAGAGCAGAATTTTGGCAGGACAACCTTCTGGAGCCGATGCTGGTTGGATTCTCGATTACAGTCATTTTTGTCTATTTTCTGGTCAGCCAAATTGAAAATAAATTTACCGTTTTATATCGAAAAGTTTTCCCCATGCTGTTAGTTCCGATTGCAATTTTTCAGATTATTGCTTCCGCATGGAAGATTCAGGATACGGGAATTACGTTTACACGTTATGATGTGATTCTCTATGGTATTTTTGCGGTAATTGCTGGAGTACTTTTTAATATTATGCCAATAAGAAAAAATGGATATGTATGCGCGTTACTAATCATATTTCTGATGATATCCATCATTCCACCATTTGATGCTTTTACTGTCTCAAGAAAAAGCCAAACTAGTCGTCTTGTCTCAGTACTAAATGAAAATCAGATGCTGACAGATGGTATGATTATTCCAAATTCGCAGGTTAACGAAGATGACCAGAGGACGGTCGCTTCGGCGACTGAATACCTATGGTCGATGGGCTATAGTGCTGAGATTGATTTTCTAGGAGAAAATTTTAATTTTTACAGTGACTTTTATGAAATTTTTGGTTTTAATGCGATTGAGAAAAGCGAGGAAGAAAACTTATTTTTAAGTCTTAACCAGGAAGAACCCATCAACATTAATAGCTATGATCAACTTATGATGATCCATATCTATCAGTCACAAAGTTTTGAATTTGAAAAAGACGGAAGAATATACCGTTTAGTTTTGGATTCAGATTTAAGCCCGGGAACACTGAAACTTTATGATAAATCTGGAAATGAGATTCAGATAATTGAGATGATTAAGGTGTTTAAGACTCTTGTAACTGAGGACGATGTTGTAAACAGCAAAAATCTTCTTTCGCCGGAAGAGGTAACAGTTGTTTTTGAAAATGAACAGTCAACTATTTCCTTTATTCCTATTTTTCTTGAAGTTGAAGGAAGTCAAGATGATAGTAACTATTATGGAGATTTTTATGTGCTGGTGAAGGTCAAATAGAATTGTATTCGATGGCGACAGACTTTTAACT
This sequence comes from Eubacteriaceae bacterium ES3, assembly GCA_030586155.1. Taxonomy (NCBI): domain Bacteria; kingdom Bacillati; phylum Bacillota; class Clostridia; order Eubacteriales; family Eubacteriaceae; species Eubacteriaceae bacterium ES3. The sequence goes on from CP130741.1 coordinate 1,398,337, forward strand.
AATTAAAAATTTCAGCGACGACACGTATCAAACAATGATACGTGCCGTTTTTACTTATCGGCAAATATTATAAGTTTAAAATAAATGTTTTACAATTGATAAAGTCCGTATAATGGTGTAAAAAGAAAATGAGCCAAGAGCTCAAACCTCGGTTAAAATAAAAGTACCACCCAATACCTAATCGAGGAGATGAACAAATGGCTCAATTAAATATTACACTGGACACAGAACTTTTGCACGGACTTTTTACAAAAGATTCCCGGGATGAGGCTTTTTCAAAGCTTCTGGAAACAATTCTTAACCAGGTGCTTGTAGCGCAATCGGCTGAGCAACTTGGTGCTGAACGCTATGAGCGATGCGAGGATCGGACAGCTTACCGTAACGGTTTTAGGGATCGTGAATTAACAACGCGAATCGGTGGTATCACCCTGCGGATCCCTCGTCATCGTAACGGCGAATTCAGCACGACGATGTTTCAGCGCTACCAGCGGAGCGAGCAGGCTCTGATGCTGGCAATGATCGAAATGGTCATTAATGGGGTTTCAACCCGCAAAATCGAAAACATTACAGAAGAACTTTGTGGCCAGAGCTTTTCAAAATCAACAGTTTCAAAGCTGTGTGAAAATCTGGATCCGGTAGTAAACGGTTTTCGTAACCGAACGCTTGAAAAGCATTATCCATTTATAATTGTGGATGCTTTATATCTCAAAGTTCGCGAAGACAGCAGAGTCCGGTCAAAAGGTCTATTGGTAGCAACCGCAGTCAACGAAAATGGCAATCGTGAAGTAATTGGTTTTCAGCTGAATGATACCGAAACAGAATCAAGCTGGGGAGATTTTTTTCAAAATCTCAAAGAGCGTGGTCTGACAGCCGTTGATCTGATAGTATCCGATAATCACAAAGGACTTGTAAATGCGATTAAAAAACATTTTCAGGGATCCACCTGGCAGAGATGCCAGACACATTTCTCAAGAAATGTACTGGATAAAACGCCCAAAAATCAGCAGTCCGAATTGAAATCCTATCTGAAACGCATCTACAATGCAGTAAATATTGAAGATGCCCGCAACCTGCTGAAAGACACACTGAGACATTTTGAATCCAAAGCACCAAAAGCGATTGAAATACTCGAAGAAGGTTTTGATGATGTGATGGCTGTAATGAGTCTTCCTGAGAAATACCGGAAAAGACTGCGCACAACCAACAGTATCGAACGACTCAACGAGGAAATCAGGCGTCGTGATCGCGTGATCCGCATTTATCCCAACGAAAAATCGGTTATCCGTTTACTGGGTGCGCTGCTTATGGAACAGGATGAAAAATGGTCTTCCGGCAGAAAATATCTGGATATGCAGGATTACTATGAATTTTTAAAAGAACAGACGGCTGCTGTTTCATCAGCAGCCTAGTTAAACCCACCGAGGTTTTTACACACTATTTTGGACTTGACTTTACAATTGAAACGTGATCATTTAGAAAAATTATATGATGATAGAAAGAGGGATGGTTATAACTTTAATAGAGATAAAAAGCTGAAAATGTCACTAAATTGACATAGTATACATGTAATATTAAATTAATCAAAGAAACAAAAAGTGATGTGAAAGGAGAATTATCATGAAAAAGAAGCTATTTGTTTTAATTGTTGTATTTTCGTTGCTACTTGGCACAGCTGGATTTGTGATGGCAGAAGAAAATAGTTATGGAGCTGAAGGGGCTTTAGCAGATCAGGATCTAACGCTCGAAGAAATGCTAATTTATTCAATACAAGATGAGTACATAGCTGAAGCTGAATATAAACAAATCATTAGTACATTTGGTTCTGTGAAACCATATACCAATATTGTCTTGGCTGAAGGTCAACATATTGCAGCACTGGAACCTTTGTTTGAAGCTAATTGTTTTTCGATTCCAATTAATGATGCAACTAATAGAGTTGTGGTTCCTGCATCTTTACCAGACGGCTATCAGGTTGGAGTTTCTGCAGAAATTAACAATATTGCAATGTACGATAAGTTTTTAGCCCAAGATCTTCCTGACGATGTCCGTTCCGTTTTTGAATCACTGAAAGCTGCGTCAGAAAATCACCTGAGTGCTTTCCAAAAGAATCTTGATAGAAGTACAAGCATCCAGACAACTAGTTCCAGCAGAGGAAGACGTTTTTAGTTAATGATTAGAATGAAAAAAAAGCTCCGATTTATATAATAAATCGGGGCTTTCTTAGTCAGACATCACCAAAAACGACGCGAAAATACGTTTCGCGACAATATAAGAATTTGTTTTATTTATGAATAGTGGTTGGGAACAAATCAAATTTCATGATTGCTAAATAAATGAAATGATCATATAATTATACAAGTCCAATTCCATTTATATTTGCTGAAGGAGAAAAAATGGTTGATTATTTAGTAGTTTTTAGTGGACTTTTTACGCTGATATCTCTTGCTGAAATAAAAGGTTCAATATTGAGACTTGAGAAAGGCATCAAATGGTCAAATATGTTTGTCGCAATCGGATTTTTTTTGATCTGTTTATCACAAAGTAGTTTTTTGCTGGATTTTGTGTTAGCTAACTATTTCTTCGGTCTGATTACCTTGATTTTTAATTTTGGAATAGTTTTTTTTATTTTAGGTTTATTTGTTCTGTTTATCTTCATGATGAATGACTATTTTTATAAATATTCACCTTATGTGTTTATCATTGGATTAAGTTTAATCCTTATCTATTTTCAGGTTATGCTAGCATTTTAATCGTTTTTTAAACTACTGGAGGCAGTTTTTGCTTCCGGTTTTTTTTGAAATGAAACACCCTTTGTGTAAAAGGGATTTCAAACATGTTTATTGTTCATATTTCTTTTTCAGAAGTGTAAGTAGTTTTTTATAGCCTAAATCTGCTCCCAAGATGTATTTATTACTTTCAAAGTCAATAAATGGTCGGCTTTTTTCTAATAAGAGATGTTCCATTTTCAATGCTTCTTCTTTTGACTGAAGACGATCTGAAGGATCGTAGTCATCAACGCTATTAAGATGCAAAAAAACGCCGATTGACTGATATTGAGTGGCGACATCACGTATTAAGTTTTCCAGTGATTCGGCAATAAAAGAATTTGTATTATAATAAATTGAATTTTCGATAGGGGAATCAGTAATGATAATGTCAACTTTTCCCATGAGTCTAAAAATTCGAAAATGCTGATTTCCGAAAATATAAAGCTGATCAGCCAGGGCTACAGTGTTATTTTCATAAACCAGATCTTTGGCATATTCAGTGACCAATTCGCAGCGATATCCATCCTGCTTAAATCTGGAAAATAGATAGGCGGCACTCGTACTTTTTCCAGCGCAGGGTGCTCCAAACAAATTGATAATAACAGTATTTCTTTTCATAAAGCTCCTTCAAAAATCTAGAATATAAAATCATTCAAACATAAATATTTTATTTTCGTATTTATTTTTCGATATCGTAATAAGATTATTATCAAGAAAAATTATGGATAATTTGAAAATCATACAAATGCAAATTAATTATAAATAATGTTTCGCGTTCTAGTTGCCAGCTCATTAGCAATGGTATGTTTATTTACGAAAATACAAACGTAAAACGATATATGTAAACGATAAAAACATCAATATGTATTAATTTACTAAAATGTATTGACAATATGGGCATAGTCTCTTATACTATCATTAAATTAAGCATGCTTAATCAAAAGTCATTATTAAACATTGAAGAATTTAGACAAATTCCAGGAGGTGATTAAAAAAACGTTTTCAAAGCATTTGCTAAATGCAAAACCAATTCGGCAATTATTTTTTTAGAAAGCCATCATGGGCAACCTTAAAAAACAAGACAGAAATCATTTGGTCATTATTATTACTGCCATTGCAGTGGCAGCTGACCGATCCCTGTCCCGTTCGCATTACTATTATACTTCATTTTTGATCAATTTTCCAGCTACTAACGAACACAAGTGATTTAATAGTAAATGTTATCTTCTTGCCGATAAATATTTTTCAATAGACCTTTGCCAATTGATTTTACTTTGAAAAATTTTATGAATGGAGAAAACACATGGATAACAGAGTATCAAAATTAAATGTCACCCGTCAGACGATGTACGGTTTTTCATCATCTTTGGCTGTGGCGCTTCAAATGACTTATATTACAATTTTTATGACTGATGGATTACTCATCCCTGCAGCAGTGATGGGAACAGTTTTACTTGCGGGTCGAGTCATCGATTTTATAATCGCTGTCATTGCCGGAGGTCTAATTGAACGGATAAAAATGCCCTGGGGTAAATATCGTTCATGGCTACTGGTTTTCAGATGGGTGATTTTAGCAGGTAATATTCTGATTTTTGTAAATACCGCTAACTTAGCTTTACCGATTCGTTTAGGAATTGTTTTAATCGGATATGTATTAATGAACGCATCGATGACTTTCCTCTCGACTGCGCAATTCGGTTCTTTAGCAACAATGTCCGGAACCAATATGGATGACCGAAATCTCATCGCCCGACGTTATGCTCAAGGGCTTGCTGCTGGCGGTATCGTAACAGCTATGGCAATTATTCCTTTGCTTACTTATTTCGGAGAAGTCATTGGGCCAACAAATGCTTACCTTTTAGTTGCTGTCGCTTTTACGCTCCCATTTTTCCTGGGCATTGGTTCTTTAGCCAAGGGTGTCAAAGAGTACGAAATCGGAGAGAAAGCTATTGTTGCACCACCGGGACCTAAAGTTACCGTTAAGGATATGATTCAGTCAGTAGTTACTAATTCACAGCTTGTAGTTCTGATTATCGTATTCTCATGTGTTTATACTGGTATGTTTCTTTTAAATGGCGTTATGGCATATTATTTTACTTATGTATTAGGTGACTTTATGTTAATGACGATCACTTTAACAGTTAATACATTATTTGGCTTTATTGCCAGTGTATTTATTCCAAGAATTGGTTTAAAGCTTGGTAAAAAGCGCGCTATGGTGGTTGGTTTAGGTATTTACGGGATAATGTCCTGTATGATCACTTTCTTTGCGGCAGAATCATTTCCTATTTATATCGCAATTTCAGTTGTCAATATCATGGCGATGTATCTGTTTAACAGTTTTGGTGTCAACTATATGCTTGATGCAGGTGAATATGGTTTCTATACAACCAAAAAAGATAATCGGGCTGTTGCCATGTCAATGTTTAACCTCCCTATTAAAATCGGTTTAGCACTTGGAGGAGCTATTGGTGCATTCGGTTTAGCATGGGCTGGTTACGAAGTTGGGGCTGAAATTAGTCCTGATTTTATCAGTAAATTTATGATTATTTTGGGGATCGCTCCTGGAGCTATTGCTTTATTCGGTGCAGTAGTTATGTTCTTTGGTTATAAGATTTCAGACGAAGATGCAGCAATGTATGCGGCTGAAAATGCTAAAGCAATGGGTATGCCAATTCCTGGCGCACCGGAAGGACCTGATGTTCCCGGAGAAGAAGAAACTGTAGTCGTTACACAATAATATAAGAGGCGTAATGCCTCTTTTTATTATATAAAGAAAAGTGAATTTTGTTACTACTGATCGTCTTGCTCCAATTGTGATAGGGGATTATTATTCATTGTTTCTCTTAACACTTCTTCGTTAGTATGGGTATAAATCTGGGTAGTTGATACATTTTCGTGACCAAGTATTTCCTGGACCGATCTGATATCGGCATTACCGTAACGAAACATGAGGGTAGCTGCCGTGTGGCGCAATTTATGAACGCTAATTTCATCAGCATTGAGGCCGCACTCCAGCAAATGTTTTTTAACCATGTGCTGCACTGCCCGATTACTGATCGGTCCATTTTTTTGGCTGAGGAAGAGATAGGGTGAATCAGACTCTGGCCGTATAACCAGATAAGCATTTATAGCTTTAAGACAGGCGTGGTTTAAAAAGACTGTACGTTCTTTATTGCCCTTACCAATAATTTTTAAGGTGTCATTTTTTATATTGGTCATTTTAATCTGGGTTAGCTCAGATAAACGCATTCCGCAGTTTAAAAAGAGGGTAATAATCGCAAAATCACGCTCTTTATGTCGTCCTTTAATTCCTTTTAGCAGATCTACTGCCTCATCCCATTCGAGATATTTTGCATGTCGGGCAGGAAGTTTAGGCATTTCCAGATCAATAACTGGGTTAGGACCAAAGTATTTTTGCTTATTACATAGATAATTGAAAAACGAGCGTAGGGAAGAGACTTTTCGACTTCTGGCATAATCTGAATTATTACGCTCTTTACTGACATATGACAAAAATGCGTATAGGATGCCTAAGTTAATTTCCATTAAGTCATCCAAAGAGACATCATTGATCTGAATCTGATCAAAATCCTGAGATTGTGGAACCATAGCAAAATAGCGTTTGATGAACCGAAAAAAAATAATCAGATCATATTCATAAGCTTTAGCTGATTTTTCTGAATAACCTTTGATGGTCAGTAGATAATTTAAAAATTCATCGATTATCGGATTTTGGAATTTAACTAAGTTTTCTTTTTGAACCATTGTTGACCTCATAAGTTTGGATTTGATTTTGTGTTACAAAAGTGACTTTTACCATATTATAACAAAAAATGCAATAAATGTCACGAAACTTACATTTCGTGACATTATATTTTATGTGTTTTAAGTGTTTGAATTATACTCACTACTTTTATCGTTAAAGATAAATTAGGTCCCTTTAATTAGTGACTGAACAATTTACGCTAAAAGCAGTTATACATAAAATGGCAAATATTTTTCTCGATGTTTTGAATTATTTCATTTATACTTTTCTAGCTTAAATATTTTTATAAATCCTAATTTGAATCGTATCGTTTATAGACGGTAATTCACATATTATTTGAAAATTATCCCTTATTTACGTAATAATTTTACTCAGAATAAAATTACATGCGGCATCTGAACCACCGGCTGTCCTAAAACTTTTTCCAATTTTTTCTGCATTTTCTCGATAAGTCTGTTGATTGATGATTTGGTTAACTGCATCTCTAATATCATTTGGGTCACTTCTTTTAAGTCTAATACCAGCACCTAGTTTTTCAGTTTGGCTGGCTACTATTCCCTGTTCGCTGTGCTGTGGGAAAAGAACCATTGGAACCCCCCAATAAAGGCTTTCACTAACGCTGTTCATACCAGAATGTGTTAAAAAACAATCGGTATCCTTTAATACTTCAATTTGATTAACTCTACCTTGTATTTTAAAATTTTCCTGTAGTGTTTCTAATTGTTTTAGATCAGTTTTTTCACCAACTGACATAATTACATCAAAATTAGAATCTTTTAAGGCTTCAATGCATTGCTGATAAAATTTATCGTTCTGATTTAGTACTGTTCCAAGTGAAATATAGATTAGTTTTCGAGATTTTTTTTTCCGGCAGTTGTTTAAAGGTTCGAATAGAGAAGGTCCAACAAATGCGAATCTGTCTGAGAAGGTGTCAGACATTGGTTGAAAAAGTTTTGATGTATAGACAATCGTATTGGTATTATTATCGTTTTGAATGATATCAACAAAACTATTGATTTCGTAGCCAAGTTTATTTAGCCTTCTAATTGAATGACTAATTCTAGGCATTCCCAGAAACATTCTAAAGATTTCCTTTATGCCTGGTTTCATCATTTTTGCCGAATACATATTAAAAGCAAATGTCGTTGTTGAACTGATATATAGGATATTTAGTTTTCGTGCAAACAGTTTTCCCCAGAAACAGACAGAGTCTGAGACAATACAATCAGGACTAATAGCGTTAATTTGATTAAGAACTTCATTTTCCATATTAATGGTAGTATCGGTAACCATTTTAATTAAAGCAGAAAAATCTTTACCAGCTTTTTTATCCAACTCATCTTGGTTGGCTTGTGGTAAAAATACGTCACATCCGACAAAAAAGGCCCCAGCAGATTCTATTTTTTCGCGAAACATTTCAAAAGAAAAGTAGGTAACCTCACATCCGGATTTAACCAGAGCTTTAACGACTGGAATTGTTGGATTGGTATGACCATGCGCAGGAATATTAAAAAAAACAATTTTATTCATCGCAGTCCCTCCCCGCCTTTTCGATCATTTTTGCAAAATTTAGAAATCTATTAGCTTTGATTATTGCAATCCCCTGAGAATCGTCATCACCTAGAATTACTAATTTATCGTCAGCTGAAAACTGGTATAATTCACAGGCATTTTTGGGTAAAATCAGTTCTCTGTTTTCATTCATTTTTATAACCCCAAAAAAATGTTTGCCTTTAGGTGCTAAAGACAACAGACTATCTTCGTCATGATCATAACACAATGCTTCCAGCGAAATCTCAAATATATCTGATAAAATATGACATTGGTAGATATCTGGAACGGATACGCCATTTTCCCATTTTGCAATTGTTTGCCTAGAAACATCGACCTTTTCAGCCAGTTTTTCCTGTGACCAGTTTTTGCTTTTTCTTAAGATACGAATATTTTTATCGATCAAATTTTTCCTCATTTCGTTGCTAGCGCTTATACTAAAAATATTTTGGTTAATAAGTGAAGCATTAAATAATATGTTTTATAGATCTCTATATAATCAGTTTATTTCAGATAGACAGTTTTTAATAAATTTCTTATAAAATAAGTATAACCGAAAATATCGGATTGTCTATCAACCATTTGAAGCAATTTTTGTTAAAAATTATAGCATATTATATTAAATTAGATATTTTATTAATGATCTATGATGTAACTTGAATTTCTAGCGTAAAGTGTTATAATAGTTCTAATAGTATGTCATTAAGAAAAGATTCAGATTCGATAAATTGCTCAAAATATACTGATATATAAATGCAAACTGAGCGACTGCCTTCTTATAATGTTGTATCTAATTTATGAAAGGAGAATGATAATGGAATTATTTCAAATGGATACCGTGAAACTTCAGACCAACATGAATACAACCAGTCAGGTTGGTGCCACTGAACTAAAATCTGTTGCTGGTGAAAACGAAGGAATGGCTTCAGCAACGGAGGCTAACAGTAATTATCGTTATGATACCTTGGATCTCAGTGAGGGCTATTTGAATTTTAAAACCAAAGATGAAAATAGCAGCGCTGATGGAGATACGAATCTTCAAAACTCAAGTGAACTATCACCCCAGAAATCTATTATTTCTGAAGAAATCCAAAATGCAATAGAACAACTGACTGGAAACAGTCAGAAAGCGGATGATAGCTCAGATTATGAGGATTTGTCTGGTTATACCAGTATGGAACTGAGGGCGCTTTTTCAGGAAGGCAAAATCACAGCTTCCCAGTATAATGATGAGGCTAGTGCTAGGGCTGATGTTTTAGCACAAAGTGATCCAGCTCCTCAGGAAACTAAAGCACCTGATCCAGCTATGCTGAAAAAACAGCCAGAACCGGCCCAAGCGAATCAACTCTTTTGAAGTAAATGAAAAAAGAACAGTTATCACTGTTCTTTTTTTTGTATGGTTATCAATATAAATTGTGGTAACTGAGTTAAACTGTTTTTGCATACATACAGGAATCTAGAATTTCTCCATTTTTGTAAATACTTTTCTTAAATATTCCCTCCAGCTCAAAGCCGGCATTTTCCAGGGTTTTTCTAGCAGCAGTGTTTTTTTCAAAAGGACGTGCATAGATTCGAAGCATATCAAAATCACTAAAACCCTTTTCACAAATATCTTTGATCGCTGAGACCATAATCCCTTTACCCCAAAACGGTTCACCTAGCCAGAAGCCAAGCTCTCCACTGCGACAGCTCACGTCATCCTGTGACAGGAGGCTGATGGATCCAATTGGACTGTCATCGACGACTATGGCCTGATTGAGTTGCTTTCGTTTATTGAGTTGAATACTTTTTGTAATAAACATATGCGCATCATCTAATGTGTAAGGATGAGGAAAAGTATTTCTAAGATTTCCTGCAATTTTATCGTTGTTAGCTAAAGGAACGATACTTTCCGCATCACTGAGTTTCCAAGGTCTTAAAATATAATCCATTTTATTTTCCTCCTGATTTAAAAGATTTTAGTAACGTTTTCAGATTTTAATTTTTTTCAAAACATAGTAAAGCTTTAAAAATATTCAACTACTTCCCTTCTTAATGTTTCTCTCGGCCGAAGATTTCATTAAGAGTAACATTAATATTTGATGATGTCAATATACTATCGATTTACAACAAAATAATTTCATTTATGTTTGTTATTTCTCAAACAATATCATGAATGTTATATAAATAACGATTACATTACCGTTAATATGCCAATTTACATAAATATAATAAATGAGTACAAATAATAATAATTATATATATATTATCAAAATTATCATAAAATGGAATATTTAATAATAATAAAAGTATCATACATAGATAATTAGTTTGATTAGTTTGATGATTAATTACTCATAAAGAATTTTATAACAGTGTAGGATATAAATTGAAGTTGTCGTGATTGATTGATAATACATAAAAAAAGAAAAAAATTACACAAGTTTTAGGTAGTCGATATAGGTTTAAGTAGACAATAAAAGTTAGGGATTAAGAAATACTTAAGAATAATTGTTTGGTTTAGTAGATCCCTTGAACAAATAAAAAAGCGTATCAGGCCAGATATCAGGCGATGATACGCTTTTTTAAAGAATAATGATAGTAATTTAAAAAATTGGTTTAATAATTTTTGTCAGCGTAACCTACCCATCCACCTTCTTTTACTAGTGTTTGGTCAAATTCTCCGACGGAAAAATCTATGACTTCTTCTTCCCCATCTTGCTCTAATGTAATTTTACTGGAATCTACGTCAATTTTGACATAAGTTGACTTTCCTGCGTACTTATTAAAGAGATGATCGATCGTTTCTTTTGGAAGTTCGATAGCGAACATTCCGCAGTTATACATATTTTGTCTGAAAATTCGAGCAAAATTTTCGGCAATAACAGTATTAATGCCATTGACTTCCAGTGCCCATGGTGCATGCTCACGGGATGAACCACATCCAAAGTTTTCACGGGTAACAATAACTGCCTTATCCAGAACATCTTTCTGTTCAAAACCATTAAGAACAAGATCTTCCAGAAGATAAGGTTTTAAGGCCTCTTTTGTAATTTCTGTCAAATATTTGGCCGGAATGATTTCATCCGTATTAATATCACTGCGATTTAAAAATAAAACATTACCGTCGAAATTTTTCATAGTTCACCTAGCCTTTATATATTTCAGAATTTTTTACAGTGCCACTGATTGCTGTCGCAGCAGCGGTAGCTGGACTCATTAGATGGACCATTCCACCCTTACCCATACGACCGTTAAAGTTACGATTGGTTGTAGAAGCACAGACTTCACCTTCGGCTAAAACACCATTACTCATCCCCAGACAGGCGCCACATGTTGGATTTGTCACACAAAAACCGGCATCCTGAAAAATTTCAATAATCCCTTCTTTAAGGGCCATAGAGTAGATTGCTGGTGTAGCCGGACTGACAATAGCTCTAACGTCAGCAGATATTGTATGACCTTTAAGTACTTCGGCAGCAACACGGAGGTCTTCGATTCTGCCGTTTGTACAGGAGCCAATATAAATCTGGTCGACTTTGGTGCCTTCCATTTCTTTAACTGTTTTAACCTGGTCAGGTTTGTAACCAACAGTCATCATAGGTTCAAGTTGAGATACATCATAGGTCAGTACATGCTCATATTCAGCATCTTCATCCGAAACCCATTTGGAGTAGTCTTGAAGAGCTGCTTCTTTGGAGTCAAATTCATCCTGAATAAAATCCCATAAGTAATCAACGGTGGTCATGTCTGGATAACAGATCCCACAGGTTCCGCCGGCTTCAATCGCCATATTGCATAAGGTCATTCGTGATTCCATGGACATATCATCAATCGCTTGGCCAGTGAACTCAATTACCATATTAGTCGCACCATTAACCGTTAATTCTTTAATTATGAAAAGAATCAGGTCTTTTGCATAGACACCTGGTTTTAATTGGCCATTTAATACAATTTTGATGGTCTTTGGAAAATGGAAAGCGCAAACTCCCTTTAAAATACCAACTTCCAGGTCGGTTGTCCCAATACCTGCAGCAAATGCTCCAAAAGCGCCGTGAGTACAAGTATGTGAGTCTCCCATTATGATGGTGTATCCAGGACGAACAAAGCCTTTTTCCGGGAAAATAGCATGACAGACACCATTCTTTCCGATATCGAAAAAGTCTTTGATTTCGTGGCGTTTGGCCCAGTCTCTTAAAATTTTTCCCTGAGTAGCAGTTTTAGAATCTTTAGCTGGTGTAACATGATCAATAACAGCTTTTATTTTAGTAGGATCAAATACCCGATCCATGCCTCTGGCCATAAGATCAGTGATCGCAATTGGTGTTGTAATTTCGTGGCAGAAAACCCGGTCCAGTTTTAAAACATGGGTATCTGGAAATGGTTCTTCCACACGATGTGCATCAAATATTTTTTCTGCAATAGTTTTTCCCATTTTAATCTCCATTCTTTCTCTTTTTTAGTGTGATACTATTATGACATAAATGCCTTTATAAAAGCAAATGCTATCCCCTTTTTATTGAAATTTTTCGGTTTTTTAAAGAATATAATGTAGAGACTCTACTAGAACAGAGCTATGGCAAGATCCTGGATTGTGTTGAAAAGAACAAGACTTTAAATCATAAAAAAAACGCCGAGTCGTTCAGAAAGTTCTGAACACTCGACGAGATTAAACTGTTTAGGCTTCTGTATTTTCTGCAGGTTTAGGAGCCTCGCCTTTTAGCGGGTTAACAAACAGATAAAGTACAAAGAAGGCAGCAACAACGGCAGCTCCTACCATGATTGGAGCAGTTACAGCGTCGCCGGTAATTGACGCAATTGCGCCAATCCAGTAAGTTGACATAAAACCGAAAAGGTTCATACCAGCCATAAAGATTGATACTCCCAATGCCATTTGCGAAGGTTTAACGGTCATTGAAATAAGCATCATACTGGCAGGAATCAGTGTAGACATTGCAAAACCTTCAATAAAAACGCCGACTGAAAGAAGTGCAATATTTCCTGCGAAAGCAACAAGTGCCAGACCAACAGCGCCAAGACCATATCCAACAGCCATAATAAAGCGGCCGGACATTTTAAACACTTTACCGAATACAGAACCAGCAACCATACCACCGATGGTTAAGAGTGCTAAAATTATGCCAGCGGTAGCTGTTGTACCTAGACCACGATCAACAATCAAGGTTGACATATTAACAAGCATTGGATAGATTGATAAAGTGTAAACACCATAAACGACTACGATGATCCATAATTTCATTGGCAGCTTATCTTTAGGAGCAGCAGCAGCTTCTGATTGTACTGGTGCTTTTGGTGGTTCAGGTAAGAAAAAGATTACCATTAATAACGAAACAACGCCTAATGCGTGAGGCAGGAAAGCATAATTCCAACCGATATTAGCTAAGTATCCGCCCAGGAACTGGAGAACCATACCACCAATATTCATAGACAAGGTAACAATCCCGGTCATTGTAGCGATTCTATCACCTTCATAAACGCCCATAACCAATGCGTTTGCAAGTGGAGACATGATACCAAGGCCGATTCCAAATATCGCACGTTGAATTAAGATATTGGTAAAGTCAGTCATAAAATATGGAGCAACACCACCGATGATAAAGAGTGTCATACCAATGACTGCCAAAATTTTAAAGCTAACTTTATTACCGGCAATCGAGCCAGAGATGATAGTTGCGGGAATGACCGTCAGTGATGGTAAGGTCGATACAAGTAAAAGCGTAGTGATCGGTAGATCAGAGAATTGAACAAAAATTGCATTAAGAGCTGGGGTAATGGTTCCGACACCCATTCCAAAAAAGGCCATGGCCAAAATCGTAAATGTAGAGATAGGTTTGACAGATTGATTCATATTATTCCTCCTGTTTAAACAAATGCTGATTTTACGAAATAGTAATATAACATTCGTTATTAATTTAAGTAGTTCGGTTGACTGAAATACTTAGGTCTGATAACTCAAACTATGAAAATTTGAGTACAGATCAACCCATGCTAAAAACAAGACTATTTCTACTAAACCGGTTCAGTAACTGTATTGTAATCGGTTTTTTACGAATTGTCAAGAACTTAAACTGATATAATTTTGTACTTGATTAAAATAATTTCAAATTCTTATGATTAATAAATTTGTCTAATCCCGTTCTAAGGATGTATAGACAGGCTGTTTAATTCAACTTAATAAAGCCAAATAGTCGTTACTTCTAAACAAATATTAGTTGCAACTGATTCTGACTAAGACTTGTAAAATGTTAAAATAATATCAAAATTAGAGAATTTACGGTTTGATGGAATCAGGATAAGAGGACTAACTGTAAATTTGGACTAAAAAAAGCTTTCATGATAAGAATCAGTGAAAGCTTTTACAAGTTTATTTTACAATATATGCAATATTTCCAGATTGTCCCCAGGCGCTTGAAAATTGGTCCAACCGGTAGTTTACTCGAACACCAGCATTAAAACTGGCAGCCGGGTCATTAATAACAACATATTCAACGCCGTTGATTGTAGTGAAACCACATACGACGATAAGATGGCCGAAAGTTGAACTGATGGGAGCACCATCGATTATCGGCAAGTTACCATATGCACTGGAAGAATTTTTGTAGGCAACGGCTACAGCAACAGGATGACCAGCAGCGATTTCTCTTTTTAATCCTTCAATGGTTGAATAGTCGACATAGGCTTGATATCCTAGACTGCCGGCATAGGCAGTATTGAAAGGCCAGTTGCCAAAGTCCCTATAAGCATAGTCATAAATCGCCCAGGCTGCAGTTTCTGGGGAGACACTGTAACCATAATAGTTTAGAATCATCGCCATACTAGTGGGGCTACAGATAGAATCTGCAATAGACGGATCACGGAGCATCTGTGAAAGTTGTGGCACTGCTAGAATCGGCAGATTTGAAAGGTCTGGCGAATCGGTGTAAGTTTTATTAATGGTTGCAGAGGTGTTTCGAATGGCTGCCGACACTAATGAGACTGTCGGTGTAACACCTGCCCGCGGCGACACGAGAACAACTCTATATTGGAGCTGACTGGCTGTCAGACCGTTTTTCACTTGTAAGGTATCTACGTCTACATAAGCAATGGCATCGGAGGTGATGCCGGTTCCGGAAAGCCTTTGAATATTAGACCCCCACTGCCCCCAGGAAAGCCAGTTTGACCAGCCTGAACTGGTATAAACTCGCGCTTCTAATTGGATCAGAGAATTTTCTGGAGTGGTGACATTCCAGGAACAGACCATTTTATTAAAGGGACTGGTTTTCATCTCTACCGAAGTGTATACACCAAAGATAGCTGAGGAATCAAGTGTAATCCCCTCATTAGTCAGAACAACAGAATCCAGCCCGAGAGCATATTTATTAAAGAGATCGGTAGAATCGTGAAGCAACAGATTTCCAGAAACAGTTGGCCGCTCAAGAAAAGCCTTATTCTGGTCGATATTAGTTACTGGTGGACTCTCCCCTTTGGGAACAATCACAATTCTGATTCCTTCTAAACGATAGGAATAGCCAGCTGTTCCCGAACTATCGCCGTTTTTGGCCCAGTTCATCCAGCCGAAATTTTGAGCATGAACCTGATAATAAATATCAAATAGTTCAGCATCAGATCCGGTAAGCCGGATCTGGATAGCTTCAAGCCTATAGGACAAGCCTTCGGTTCCGCTCATTTCTCCATTTGTTTTCCACCTGGTGCTGTTTTCTTCCCAGCCGATATTTTGAATGTGGGTCTGATAGGAAATTCCCAGATCATAACCGCTGTTGTCCAGATAAATCTTAATCCCTTCCAGCCGCAGACTTCTACCGGTGGTGCCACTCATTTCACCGGCCTCCAAAATTTCCTGCCATCCGTCATTTTGAACATGGGTTTGGTAATTTAAAACTGGAAGATCCTGTGCAAATACCGGTGACCAGCAAAAAAGCAAAAGCAGCGGTAATAAGAGGTAAGGTAATAATTTTTTCATATATGTGGGTTTATCGCTAATTCAAGTTAGAAAAATTTAGAGATTTCAGCGATTTCCTTCCGTTTAGGTCGTTGTGGAGAAGCTTCAGAATAACCGAGAGCAATCACTGAAACGATTTCTTCAGTCTCATCGATTGAAAGCATTTCACGAATTTTCACAGCATCGCGAATCCCCATAATCAGTGATTTTAAACCCAGCTCGGAGGCTTTTAGTAAAAGATTCTGATTGGCCAGTCCCAGATCATAATATCCCCATCCGTTACCACATTCGTTAATTGCTTCCCCGCCTTTTTCAAAACCGGAAACATCTTTGATAAAGGTTGTGACCAGAAGAACAGGAGCGTCAGCAGCATTTTTTTGATTGAATGGTGGCAGACAAGTGGCTTTTAAATTCTCCAGCAGCGGTTCGGTAACAACAAAATAATAACGTGCAGTCTGGGAATTTTTCCAGGAAGGCGCTAATTGAGCAGCCTTTACAAGATCTTCCAGTGTGGCTGGAGAAACTTTAGTTGAAGCATCATAGGTGCGCACGCTAACACGATTCTCTAATGTTTTTTGTAAATCCATCATAACCTCATTTCTGTACTTGGTGTACTTTAGAATTGACACGCAGTGATAGTAGAGTGTCTAAAAACCGGAAAAATCCAGCTAGTGATCTTTAACCTGTTTCTGGATACTTTAAGATGAAAGTTATCACCCTTTTTTGATTGAAGGTGTTGAAACCATACAAGTTCTTATGACTTATTTAATCATAAAGATATCAGATTAAGGAAGATCAGGTTACCCTCATTTTAGCATGGCAATAAAGATTAAACAAGCGCAAGTTGACTCCTTAAAATCGAGGGGAATCTGATTTTATCGGTTGAAAATATATTTCAAAACGGATTAACATCATCAGTTTAAGAACCAGATCACACCAAAGACACGCATGCATTCTGATTATGCTTCATGAGACAATTTTGATAAATACAAGATAAGTAATAATTGTAAATTTAGAGAAGTATATAGTCAATAATTTGAAAATAAAAAATAATCTATATTTACAAAAAAAACTATTGACGAATGTTTCGTAAAAGGATAGAATAATAGAAAATTAAACACGAATAAATTTCAACATTGGTTGCGCCTAGTAATGAGTGCCTGTTTCTTATTTGATGTAATCGTTTGTTCGGCTGTAATTTCACAATATAAGTCTTAAAGGTGATTCACACAAATCGCTTTTAAATATAATTTTAAAGGAGCTTAATAATGCAGAAAATACCTTTTGAAGAAAAAGAATTACAAGTAGTCGCTGAAATTCCTAATTTTTTTGGAGCTACCGACCCCCTTTATGATTTCCCGGTAAGCATGAGAGAAAATATGATTCGAACCATGAAGAAAGAACCAGTTTGGGAATGTCTTGGTAATGAAGGGGCATTGTTCTGTCCTTCTGTAATTCCAGATAATATTGCCAGAGCTTTTGTATTTGAAGCAAACATGATGCCTCCCCAAGATGGTGTAGATATGTTTGGAATTCCTTGGGAATATGTACCGGATGCTCAGGGATCAATGGTGCGACCAGGCAATCATGTCCTGAAAGATGCTAATGATTGGAAAGAAGTTATTAAATTTCCAGATATTGACAGTTGGGACTGGGAAGGCAGCGCTAAAGCCAATAATGGGACTTATCTAAGCGGTAATTCTTTTATGCTGGCATGGATGATTAATGGTTGGTGGTTTGAACGTTTAATCTCTTTCATGGGCTTTGAAGGCGCAGCAGAAGCTTTAGTAGATGAAGACCAGCAGGATGCAGTTAAAGAAATTTTTGAAGCAACAACTGATCTGGCCTGCCGCATCGTTGATAAAGTAGTTGAACATTTTGAAAATATTGATGGATTTACAGTTCATGATGACTGGGGTTCTCAGCGATCACCTTTCTTTTCAGAAGCGACAGCTCAGGAAATGATTGTTCCTTATATGCGTAAACTGACTGACCATATCCACTCAAAAGGACTATGGGCAGACTTACACAGCTGCGGTCATATCGAGTCACGAATTCAGTGCCTGATCGATGCCGGATGGGATTCATGGAGTCCTCAGGATATGAACGATACCATGAAATTATTCGAAGATTATGGTGACAAGATCTGTATTGGTATGATTCCTCAGGCTTTCAACCCAGAAACAACTAGTGAAGAAGAACAGCGAAAATATGCAAAAGATTTTGCAGAATCAGTATGTGTCCCTGGCAAATCTTCAATGGTCAGCATTTACGGTCTGATGCAGGGTATTATGACTCCAGCCTATCGTGAAGAGCTGTATAAACAGTCACGAATGATCTATTCAAACTAATAATTTACAGTTTCAACTATCCATTATCCTGATGTTTAAATCATTCCCCCGTGGTTTTAACAGAAAAGATTTAACTAAAAAACGGCGCGAAAATAGATTTCGCGCCGTTTTTGTTTTGGGTCTTTGGTAGTGCAGAAATTACTGGCGAAAGAAGCTTCAACTAAATCGCTGTTTTATTGGAGATATTATGCTCATACGCTATGATTTTTTATAAACTAAATAGAAGCATCACATTTAGAACTGTCAGGATGAGGGCAATAATTACCAGGGTGACGGCTGTTGGCAGTGAGTTACGATGAGAGCCCATGACTTTTTCCGAAGAGGTCAGATAAACCTGTAAGACGACAGTAATTGGCAATTGAATACTTAAAAGCATTTGTGAATAGATCAGGCCTTTGAAAGGATCAGAAATGATAAAGATCACAATGGTTGCCATTATGAGAATGGCAGCCACGCCAAAACGGGTATGGTTATCTTTTAAATCGTAGGGTTCTCCATACATTCCCGCAAAAATTGTCCCCCCTGCTATTCCTGCCGTAGTGGTGGACGAGATTCCTGAAAAGAGCAGAGCAACCGCAAAAATCACGGAGGCATGTTCTCCCAGAAGAGGGATCATCATCTCCTGAGCCTGTGATAACTCGGTCACTTGTATCTTGTTGGCAAAAAAAGTTGCAGCAGCCAGAATAATCATTGCCGAATTGATTGCCCATCCGGTAATCATCGAAAAAAGGGTGTCCAAAAACTCATATTTGAGCTGCTTTTTAATAATTGTTTCATCTTCTAGATTCCACTGTCTGCTCTGGATGATTTCTGAATGGAGAAAAAGGTTGTGAGGCATAACTACTGCACCCAGCACCGACATGATAATGGGCATGGAGCCTTCGGGGAAGCTAATGGTTGTCCAACCGGTTACCGTGGCCGACCAGTTGACGTCAACCAGGGTTAGTTCATAGAGGAAAGATAAGCCGATGATCGAGACAAATCCGATGATGTATTTTTCCAGGCGACCGTATGAATGACTGAAGAGGAGCCAGATCGTGACGGTCAGAATCATGATTGATCCGATTCGGATGGGAATATTAAAAAGCATCTGCAGGGCGATAGCCCCTCCAAGGATCTCGGCCAGGGCGGTTGAAACCGAGGCGATCAGGGCAGTTCCCAGAGTAAACTGAGAAAGACGTTTAGGCAGATAGCGATTGGTCGATTCAGCCAGACACTCGCCGGTGGCAATGCCCAAATGGGCCACATTATGCTGAAGAATGATCAGCATGATGGTTGATAAGGTGACCATCCACAAAAGCTTGTATCCATATTCTGAACCGGCAGCAATATTAGATGCCCAATTGCCGGGATCGATGAAGCCAACGGTAACTAAAAGACCGGGCCCGATGTATTTAAGAATGTTTTTGATCCCCAAATTGGGAAGATGATTTGTTCCAAGTTTTTTCGTCAACCAATCCATAAAATTCGGGTTATAGCTAAAGATTTTTAGCTAACCGGGTTCACTCCCCTCTTAAACTTATTTTTTCTATTATAGCGTAAAAAATGAATAATATGACATTAATTTGTAACTTTTATATAGTGATGCCAATTAACTTGCTCGGATAAGATACCGCTGCATTTTCCTAGAAAACATGGGTATTTTTATATTTAGAAAGTTTATTGTTATTGCAGAACATTTATATTGTAACACAATATAAAGATACATTTTTAAATTTAGAAGGGAGAAGAAAATGAAGCGAGGGTTATTTTTAAATTTCAGCGTCATGTTGTTGGTGTTGATTGTAATTTTAAGCGGATGTTCAATAAGCATTGACAATACGAGTGCCGACAGCAGTTTAAAAAGCGCTCCCTAATTTTTCAATAATCAAGTCTCATTGAGTGAATCAAAAGCAGATATCGAAAGCGATTTGGGTGTCGGTTCAGATGTTGGCAGTGGCTTATATAATTATGTTGATAATGAAACGGGATTTGGTGTTTCGGTGGTTTATGATTCTGGTGAACAGGTCAGGATTAAAACCTTATATAACAGCAATACTAGTTAGATTCTAAAGCTTTGTGGCGATACTCAAGTAACTGAAGATCAGGTTGCGATGATTACGAAAGGATTAACAGAAAAAGAAGTAAGAAATTTGTTAGGATCCGATGGTCTAGAATTATTCGAAATGAAAAACCCCGAAGATCTGCATCAGGTTATCAAGCGTTATGTTTGGATGAACGCAGATGGAACTGGAATTTCGGTAGCCTTTATGGCAGAAGATATGACCGAAATATAGAGCTAAAAATACATTAAACAGTTATTATCTTGCAGCCAATTATTAAATATTTTTTTAGAAAAAACCTGGATTTAATCAGTTAACTGGATAATCCAGGTTTTTTGTATGTACTTTGGTGGCTAAAAAATTGATAAATTGGTTTAAACTTTCCCCAAATTGGTGGTCAAGATTAAACTAATGTGAATAATAAATTTACATTATCAGTCATAAGTAAATGAGCACGATGGATTAGAATATTTTTACTGCAAAATTTCACCATCCATAACCATAGAAATGTTTAAAAAAACCTTTAGAATCAGCTTTGTAAGAAAGCTGTGTTTCGTTTTCAATTGAAAATTTACATTACTGATGTTACAATAAGAATCATTATAAATTTCATAAATGTAAAAAGTGAAAATTAGAGGATAGAATTATGAAAGAGTATTATCAAAACAACAAAGAAACCATTAAACCATTGTCAATAAAGTTAGTGTTTTTTACAATCTGTCTGATTGCCAGTTTAGGATTAAATTATTATTTAACCAACTTCGTCAGTGAAAGATTAGAGAGCATTCCCCTTGTTCTGTTTTTGGTGTTAAGCGTATTTATGATCACAAAATCAGAGCTTAAACGATTGACTGTTGATAATCCAGGAAAAGTATCGCTTTCAAAATTTGAAGAAATTTATGAAAAATATGGTTATACGATTCAGTTATCTGGGTATGTAGAACATAAAGAAGATAAGTGTGCTATTTCCTACGAAAATGACCAGGACAAAGATCGTGTCTTGGGGATGAGTGCTTTTCACTTATTCAATCAGTATATCAAAATCCCTTTCGTTTTTGATTTTACCAGAGACAGGGTAATCATTAGGTCTAAAAAGGTTGTTCTCGATTTGGACAAACTCTCTGAAGATGATCTGGAAGAATTTAATCCAAATATTTTAAATTTTTTAAAACTGGAATATAAACTATCTTTAGATAAGAAAAAATTGATACTGGCAATTTCCGATGGCAATAAAGTCGATATGAGATTAAATTATAAGAATATCGAAAATTTAAAGCGAGAAATCAGACCTTCTGCCTTTTAGTTTATTAAGATTATCCCCCACCCCTTATATAACAGAAATAAGTTATCCAAGCTTATTTCTGTTTTTTTATATTTTTAAAATAAAGATGGAAATTACTGCCTCGATGGAGAGAGTTATAGCCGTATTTGATATATTTCCAGGTTTGCTGATAGTTTCCAGTTATTTTTAGGTCTTTGCGGTTTAAAATTTTTATAAAGTCATAGGGGTGTTCATAAAAATGGTCTTCCAGTTGTTCGGCAAGATTTTTCTTATGGCTATTTGATAGTTCATCAATCTGATTATGAAGGGCATGTTCAAGATTGCGAGAGAAATAATATATCTGATATGGGATTCCGGCTATTTCTTTTTTATTATGAAGTCTGGTGACGATCTCCTTTTTCAAGTGATTCCTTAATATCATGGCCTGGCAGTCCCTGGCATAAATCTTACTTTTGGAATAATGGGTTTTAGTCCGATCTGTAGGTACAACAGCTGAATCAGGAACAAAGGCGCCATCCGTATCAATCAGATGAATCACTTGCTGAATATCGTGTTTGTTATAGCGCTTTTTCCCCATAAAAACCTTGATCTGATGCCAGATCTTCTCTTCAATATTCTTGCTTGTTGTTCCATCACGAGAAGTCAAATCCCCTTCTGTTATTTCAAAATGTACCTGCCTGTTTTTTAAAAGCCTGGTGAGAACCAAACCCATCGAGACCTGATCGGTAATACCTTCCACTAAAAAGAGAACAACTTTTTTTCTAGTCATGCAAAAGCCTCCCGGCCTTTCTAAAGGCCCGACTAATTTCAAAGACATTGGTAGAGGCGTAAATCTCTTCTCTCTGGCCGCCCAGGTTAATTGTGCGCAAATAGAGATCGCGCATATTATTGTCGCCGTTATCTTCGGAAAAACGAATATAGCGGTTTTGCGCATTGGTGGTGGTAAAAAGCATTGAAGACTTATGAATCATTTCTAGCGGTCGCAGGTTGTGCGAGGTAAATAATAACTGGCCTTTGCCATTTTTTTCAAGGACTTCCAGCAGTTCACCAAGGAGATATTCGTAAACACCGGCATCCAATTCGTCAATGGCCACGCAGATTCCGGGGAAATGGTAAACAGCGATGAGCAGATTTAGGATTGATAGAATTTTTTTAATCCCTTCGGACTCGTATCTTAAGGGGACTTGATGTTGATTGCGAACAGACAGGATTTCGAAACGAATCCCTTCCTCCCCACTTGCTGTCATCTGGGGTCCATAATTTTTAACAGTTAATGCCATGTCAGGGATCATGGCGGTGATGACCAGATTAATACTTTCGATTATTTGTTGAAGCAGTTGAAATGTTTTTTGGGGAAAAATTGAAGGTTCGGATAGTGAAATGGGCAGATCGCCAAAAACGTCCCGGTTGTCATATTCCTGAATAAATGAAAAGGGCATGACCATATTGAGGTTGATAAAGCTGGAGTGAATGCTTTTAATGACAAACAGATTTTTAGTAGCGTAACGTTTTAAGATCGTTAAAAGGAGAGATAAATCTGGGATATCTGCTGTTTCTAAAAGATGGAGTAGCTCGTCAGAAAAGAAAAAGGAGCGACATTCCTTAAATGCCAGTTTTTTAGCTACGGCAGCATCGATGAAACGATCCTGATTGTTTTGAATTAAGGCATTAAATTGCTCTTGTGGTGTAAAGAGTAGCTCTTGATTATCGATTTGATATTCCAGCTTTACCACTTGACTATCGGTGAGCGCTCTTTTAAAGAAAAGTTTTTCCTCGGTGATTGCGGGACGGTTTTCCGAATTTTGTATTTTAAAGCGATAGTCAAAATTAAAGGCATCGCCATTATGACTGATCCAAAAGGAAAACTGGCACTCAGCTGATTTTTCCCCCTTGGTTAGATAATTCATTATTTCAGGTGGTAAGGAGCTTCCCGACATCAACCTCTTTAGGAAATCCAGCACTTCGATAACAGCTGTTTTACCTGAACCATTTTGGCCATAAATCCCTAGAATATCGGCATTCATTTCATCAATCGGCTCAGCCAGCTTGCCCAGATGATCTATTTTTCCGTAGCAGACATTTTTGATGTTGTTAATTTCAATTGTGCAGATTCTGACTATGATATCTTTCATTCTCCACCCCCCTTTAATTTTCTGTACATTAGAACTGATAGCTGATAGTAATTTTATTCCCTTTCTTCATTTAGATAAACGACACAATTATTAATTCGAATCTCATGATTGAAGAAACAGAACAGATTAAATATGCTTTGTCATGATAGGCAATTATAAAGAATTCGTTCAATTCGATAGTATAAGTTCCAAATCCGACTTGATATATGATTCGTTCATTATATTATCCTGGGAAATTAAGTTAATGAAATATATTGGCAGTAAATATCTTTTTGTAATATCTTCACTAATATCAGAAGGTACAAGCAAGTTTCCGTTCTCATTGGAGGGTTTTCTATCGATATTTCAACATATCCTTCATTGTAGTCCCAGTCAGTAGCGTTAATAGCGCTGAGCTTGGAAAAATTCAGTACCCAGTAGCTGGCTGTATCATCGATGGTTGATTGGATTAGTATCATCACTCTTATAACCTGGCAACAGAGTATTTCTCAAATTTATGGTTGAGGAGTTTCATGATCATCAACTCATCAATCGCATCAGTCAAGGCATTGTGAAGCTCATGGTATTGGTGTTTTTCACTTAAAATCCGATAGATATTTTCGACACCATAGCCGCGCTTCATGCGGCCGGATTTGCAGCATTCAAAATGATCCTTAATGCTTGGATTGTGCTGCCGATAGGCAGCGATCTTCATGATGTCATACCAGTTAAGATGTCCCAATTCCGGCAGGTGGAGGTGATCAAATGCAGCGTTGTAGGCAAATATCGAGTCGGCCTTGTAATCTGCCAAAAAAATTTTCAAATTAGTCATTGCTTCGCGTCGCGAACATTCAAGATCAGGAACGATCCCCGTGGTATAAAGGGCATGGGAGTACATTCCGCCGTGGTCTTTATAGGGTGTTAAAATATAGTAACGCTTGTCGATTGGATCAAAGGTTTTTGCGTCAGCAACGACAACTCCAACGGACATTACTGCATCATCCCAGGTGGTTTCAGTATCAATGACGGCAAATTTACTCATGGCTTGCTCCTTTTACAATAATACCAGATTGCTGATCAAGGCAGTAATCAATGGCTGACTGACTCTGATTTAGCTTTAAAATTTTCCAGTTATTGAGGTTAAGATGACAGTAATAGTAATCAAAATAGTATTTTCGTTTCATGTTTCCTCACTTTGTATAGTATTTGACCGAACAGTCGGTTTAGCTTTTTTAAAACATCGTTATGGCACCAGCTTTGGATCCTTTATTAGAAACTCTTTACGTATATGGCAGCATATGAGCTTTGGTTAATCATAAAACGTCACATTATTAGTGGTTCCATCCGTTAAAATAACTGCCTGCAATAATGAACCGTCAGGGTTAACCCATACATAAATGTAGCTAATCTGATTGTCTTCAAAAGGGATTTGAGTTGCATCAATCTGTGTTCCATCACACCCCAGAATATTGACAATCTCATCATAAGTGGAACCAACAGGAATACTGTCAGCCTGATCTTCTGTTACAGTTTTACTTGTCAAAAAAGCAAGGTCTTTATGACTAGGATAAAATAGTGTCTTGCTGATTAACAATCCATCCTCATCAAATAAGGCGCTCACGCCAAAGCCAGTTTCTTCATTAACATAAGTATAACTGTTTTCTATTCCTGTATTCTCTTCAGGCGTGACTTGAAGACTCGCATCAACATCTTCTTTTGATTGTCCAAATTGAATGCGATCATAAAATTCATACACAATTTCGCTGGAAGCAATTGTCGTTTCAGAGGATTCTATAGCTGTTTCACTACTGTTACCGTCGCAGCCGGACATTAATAACACCACCGTCATCAATAAAATCATCACTAGAGTATTCTTTTTCATCATCGTTTCCTTTCATTTTAATATATTACGACTAATGTTTATTTAAAGCCTATTATAAATTTACCCCAAATATGTGGTTTTTATCTTTTTTCATAATTGATACACATAGGTTTTAAATTTTGAACACTATAGCAACACATTGCTAGCGTAAAATATTGATAATCTAATTTAAACAATGAGCAAATACAATTAAAGAGGGAAAAATGATGTTAGAAAAATTTAATGAGGAACAGAAAAGAATTATAAAAAGTGGTTTTATCGATGGTCTTGATGCATCAATCTACGCTAACCCCAATTATTCAGCCAATTATATGCGACAAATGTATGTTGCTATGATGCTTAATTACTTTAATAGTCGTAATAAAAGGACCCCGAAATATCTTGAAACGATGGCCTTATTTGCTGATTAGTGACTAGACTTTTTAGTGAGTTTAGTTAATGTGACAAATTTGTATTGAACGCAAAGGGACGGCACTTTTGAGCTTCGCGCTCAATACCACCGTCCCTCGCGAGTTCCGCGTTACCAGTCAAAATATTGTTTTTTCAATTGCTGGCATATCCTGACATCTGTTGAAAATAAAGAGACTTCATTCAACGAAGCTTCATCTATAGAAGCAATGTCTTTTGCAGTTTCAGCCGTAGTTGTTTCATCTTTTGCTTTATCATCTATCTCGGCTTCATTTCTATAATTTTCGCCAGCAGATATAACATTTGTTCTACTTAAAATAAAGCTTTTGTCATCAAAAAGCATAACTTTTGCATATGTATTGCCGCGTTTTGTAATTGCATTTCTTCCTAATCTAAGTTCTAGTTTGGAAGCTTTTTTGAACTCTGCTTCAGAAGCATACATATCTTCCTCATGATCCTTTCCAGGTCGAACCTTCATACCATATAATAATCTCACTTTTAAATCAGGATAATTCGACATAGCCGTTCCTAAGTTATTAAGCAAATTGTTAAATTGCCGGTCATCTAAAATAGGATCTACTATATAGATATATTTGCGTGCTGCTTCAATCTGCCTATACAATTCATCATCAAAATCCTGATTAGTCAGCAACTTCGCCTTAATTCCTTCGAGTTCTTTTCTTAATTTGACAACTTTTGCTTTTTCAACGCTAAAGAAATTCTCATATTTCAACAAATCTTCCTCGATAGTAGAAATATTTCTTATTTGCGTTTGTATACTTTCTTCTAATTCTTTTTTCTCTTTTTTGAGTAAAGTGATGTCATTTTTAAGATTTTGCGTAATTTCCTTGTCTTTTATTTTATTAGTTTTCATTTTCTCAAGCAGCCTTGATTTTAAATAAATATCAAGTGATTTTTGTTTATGCTCCTGTTCTTTGTTATTAATTTCTAATTTTTTACTTTCGAGTTCATTTTTAAACTCACTATTTATTTGCTGATGTTCATT
Organism: Eubacteriaceae bacterium ES3; assembly: GCA_030586155.1. Classification (NCBI taxonomy): domain Bacteria; kingdom Bacillati; phylum Bacillota; class Clostridia; order Eubacteriales; family Eubacteriaceae; species Eubacteriaceae bacterium ES3. The sequence goes on from CP130741.1 coordinate 1,425,446, forward strand.
TATCTCATCATCCTGTTTGTCACATAGTTGTAGCAGTTTCTCTTTTTGCTCATTCACGTATTCAAGATCTTCCAATAGTTTGTCATTTTCATCAATTTTCACTTCATAATTGCTCTCCAATTTTCTGAGCTCCTCTGTTTGCTCTGCAAGAGACTTACTTAGTTCATCAGATGTCGTTGTTTTTTCCAGTTGTTTCTGCAAAACCTCACAATCTTTTTCTTTTGCAACAATTTGATTCTGTAAGTCGTCGATCTTATCGTAAGAAAATTTAATATCTGACAACAATTTTTCTTTTTGATTTTCAAAATCAGTTGCTTCATCTTTAATTTTTTGTCGCTCTAGGTCCCATATATTTTGTTGCTTATGTAATTCCATAATTTGAACTTCATACTCCGTCAATAGATCTTTATTTTTATCTGAACCGGAGTTTTCATATATGCTTATTACCTGTTGTAATTCCTCACGGGATAACTGAGTTTCCTGAAGTGCTACTGCTCTATCAATTTTAAAGAATGTTGGAGTTGATGAATGGTTCAAGCTAAACGTCATGGTTGCAAGATCCATGGTACTCGTCAAAAATGACAGTGAATACCCTCCTGTAATACGTTTTGCCAAAGATTTCGGTGATGTTGTGTTACAAACCTCAAATATTCTCTTTTCGACAAGGCTGAAATCTGCCAGGGAGAATTTTCTTATGAGGTCAAAGACAAAGTCTTGAGAAAATTCAGCATTACAGAATATTTTTTTCCACATCCCAATGATCGTATTGGAGGTGTCTGTTTCAATAAAATTCAGCAATTGCTGGTATTTTTTTAAGTCAAGGGTCTTGTTTTCAAGGCTTTGCTGCAAATCTGTCTTTTCCTCAGTAAGTGATTTGTTTTCGATTTTCTTATCTTCAATAATTCGAAAAGAATCACTATTTTTTTTTGCCGAATTATTGTCTGTCATAATTTTATTATTGGAAATAATTTGACGTTCAATGGCAGTTATTCTTTGTTTGATATCATCATTTTCAGCCGCCATATTATTGACTGATTTCCAAAGATTATGGATGGTACGCACGTCTAAAAGCATTTTTTGTCTGGTTGTATTGTTGATTAGATCCAATGGCAGTTTACCTTTACTCTCGTTGAAACCACCAGCACCAGATGCAGCAAGCCATACAAATCTTGCCAGTTTCCAAGTCGAAAGCCTTGCCCTAATCAAAGAATAGATAAGCGGTTGAATTGCGAAAAAAATACCAATCAATAATAAAGCTGGTAAATTCCAATAGACTATTGCTAGAAGTAGTGCTAATAAAAGTAATGCTTCACAAAGTATCGTTCCTAATAACAAATTCTCGAAGTCCGGCTTTGTTAGATTGGGATATTTTTGAAAAAGCAAATCATTGATCTCATAGACTGATTTTCCCTTAATCTCATTCTTGCTAAGTATGCGTGATGATTTTTGGGTAACGCTCGCCAGTAATTCGTCATCGCTTTGAAAGTCATTTCCTCGGACAGCTTTTGTCAGAAGTCTTTTATATTCTTCTTTTAAGGCTGACATTGAATAATCCGAATACTCAATTTGTTTTTTTTCATAACGCTGCTGTACGGAATCTGGTTTTAAGCTATCACTTTTTTCCTCTAGTTTTGGAAAAAACAACGCTAAAAATGTAATGATAATTCTCTTTATATTATAAAACAGGACTTTGATATAAGTATCAGTATTAAATGTTGCCAATTCAGCAAGTTCATTGACTGCTTCTGATTGACCAACGTTTTGAATTCCATCAAGTAGTGTTTTCACAAATGTTTACCTCTCATGTAACCAGATAGTTCTAGGTTTATTTATCCTTATAATTAGAATCTGTTTAATCTTTGATTTCGATAATTTTTAGAAGATTGTTTTCATGTTAGACCTAATGGGTTGTTGGCTCCTATTTTTGAATAGAGTCTTTGTAACTTTATCGTCAATTTATCGTTTTTCTTTAGATTTGTTTTCTTATATATTTCATCAAAAAATCATAAAAACAAATTTATTTACCCGGATAAACAACTTTTCAAAAATGTCAAGTAAATACAAAAAAATTAACTAAATCATGAGCTATAGACAGTCAAGAAAAGGGGATAATATTACTTTTATTGGATCAGCTTGTCTAGTTATCGGAGGAACTGTTGCTTTGATTTGAGTTATGCTATAATGAATAAAATATTTTAATAAAAGGATGACAGATGAACGAGAACAAACTCAATTTACTCCGTATGCTAGTCAATGATGGTGATGAAGTGGCGCTACAGGAATTAGCCGATTATTATTATTTTAAAACCAACAAACAAACCCTCTCGTTTCAAGTCAGGCAAGAGGGTTTAAATGTTTATCACCAATTGGCCGAAACAGGTAACGCTCATGACATGGCGACCCTGGGCGTTATCTATTATGAAGGGCTTATTCTATAAAAAAAGAGACATTTATAGAGATGTCTCTTTTTCAGTGTCATAAGAAATATTTGCTAGGGTGTGTCTGAAAAGTCAAAACACCAATTATTTTGACAAAAGCCAGATGCCAGCAATGTAAACAAAGCTACAAAACGAAGATGCCAGCTTGTCATAACGAGTCGCAACTCTACGAAAATGTTTGATTTTATTGAAAAAGCATTCAACCAGATGGCGTTCTTTATAAAGCCACCAGTCACAGTCCCAGGGTTCTTTGGTGTTTGACTTTGGCGGAATTGTATAGGTTGCACCCTGTGAAGTGATATAAGTCCGGATCTCTTTAGTTCCATAAGCTTTATCACCCAAAATGTTGGCATTTTTGATTTCAATGTTTGCCAGTAGACCAATTGCAGCGGTATTATCGCTAATCTGGCCGCCTGAAAGTTCAAAGTGAATCGGATTACCCAGAGCGTCGACGACTGCGTGAATTTTAGTCGTGTTACCGCCCCGGCTTTTACCGATGTATTGATTCACTTCTGCATTTACAGCCCCTTTTTAGCACCAGCACTGTGCTGATGCGCTTTTACAATGGTTGAATCAATGCTGAGATTTTCAAAGTCAGCATCGGTATTTAAGGCATGAAAAATATTTGCCAGTGTTTCGTCATCACGCCATTTACAGAAACGGCTGTAGACCGTTTTCCACGAACCAAAACGTTCGGGAAGATCTCGCCACGCAGCACCACTTCGCGCAATCCATAAAATTGCGTTGAAGATTAACCGATTATCTTTTGGCGGTCGACCAGTTTTCGCTTTGGGAAATAAAGCTTTAATCTGTTCCCATTGTTCGTCTGTAATTTCATAGCGTTTTGATGGCATTATCGTGCTCCCAACGTTTTGGTTTTATTTTAAAACGCATTGTGGTGATTGTAAAGATTTTGTTTTCAGACACGCCCTAGTGTCGCTTTGTCTGAAATGCAAGAAATTATTCAGCCGGTTTCCATTCTGAGTTCATCGATAATTTGAAATCGTGCCACATAAAAGTAATTGTTTTCCAGGTGACTTCTTTGGGGATAATTTCGGTCATGCCGGCACCATAAAACTCATAACTCGATTCACCTTCGCTGTTGACCTTAAATTCATTTTGCAGATAGTCCTGAAGGGTGCCTTCCGAATATAGGTCATCATCATAAATATTCTTGCCGACTTCAGCAATATCACCATCGAATAAAATTGTACCATTACTGTCCGTTAGCATGAGATTGACATCTTGGCCAATATCTTTAAGACTTGTAAGATCTGCAGCAAAATCATACAGACGAGCCTGTGCAACAATATAACCGGCAATTTCATCATCTTTTACAACCGGTGTTATAAAGCCCAACTGCTGCAATGCGGAAGTCTGAGCATCGGAAAAACTTATTTCAGTAATGAAGGGCTGTCTGTCAGATGTTAAAGAAGGTATATCAAGATCATATAAATCAAATGAATTCCCTTCATAATAACTGGGATAGGATGTGATGATCATATTATCGGTGTCAACAAAAACGACAGCCTTGGCAATTAAACTATTCTGAGATACTTGCGCCAGGGCCGTTGAAAAAGCGTCACTGTCGGGACCAGATTCCTGGTAAGCGACTACAGCTGTATCCGTTAAAGTTTCAAGGGTGGTGAATTCATCATAAATATAGTCAGAAGCCTCATCAAACCAGGCCAATTCTTCGGCATTAAAAGATCGCAATTCGGATACGGTGGTTTCACTTCCCGGTTCCGTATTAGCATAAACGCGAAGGTCCTGCCCGAAAGCATTGACCGTATTCCATTCAATTTCTTTTTCAACCGGTTCACTTGTACCTGTCGCATTGTAGGTGTAAGAGCCTTGGCCCTGTGCATTCGGGATGATTTGTTTCTGCACAAGGGTCTGCATGCCTACAAACGAATCATACATATGATCGGTTAAAATGTTTTTTCCGATTTCGGTCATGTTATTGGTATAGATATTAGTGCCGTTTGTATCAAGGATGCCAAGATCCAGATCCTGTCCAATGGCAAACTGACTGAATTCAGCCCCAAAAGAATAGGGGTCAATATAGGCAATGACCCATCCCCCATTCTCAATTGGAACAGACGCATAGAGAAAGGGTGTACTGTCAGAACTGGAATTCTGTTTGATGATCAGCATCGGGGTGTCAACAAAGAGTTCATTTAACTGGTTGACGCTTTTCAAGTTCAGACCGATATAGGGAGTATCGACTTTGGTGGCGACTTGCGTTATATTTGTCTGGGCATCGGTAACCAGGATATCGTAAAAATATGCTTTTGAGTTAAGTCTCTCATTAAGTGAAGCATAGATTTCTTCATCACCAGCTGCCGCATCCCCGATAGAGGCTCCGATATCGGAAAGCATCAACTGCAATGAGTCCATCTCTTCCTGTAAGTAGGCAGTTCCGTCAGCAAGGGGGTCCGTTTCACTAGTATCTGAATTATTTGAATTTGAACAGGCCGAAAACAACAAGGTTAAAATAAGCATAAGAGGCAGTAACTTCTTTGTCATAACGTTTACACTCCTTCAAAATAATATTTATTAATTATTCTAACATAATAATAAACGTAAAATCAAAGTAAATGGTAAACATATTGTATATTTATTGAATTCTGTGTATGCTTTTGTTCAAAATTAGAGCACATAGGGACCCACCATACTACCTTAACTCACATCTTTGCATTATCCTTTTAAGGTATTGTTAACTGATTTTTACACCCGTCATCAGGAGCTGTGTCCTCTTCTTTATCGCTGAAATCTTTTTAAAGCCACTCTCTTCATAAAAGTCTCTGAGCTCCTTTTGGTTGTAACATTTGACATCGCCCATTTTCAGAAACGGTAGAAACAGATTTTCAAGCTGCCTGATCACTGGTGGCAGGCACGGATCGGCAATCAGTAATTGCCCGCCCGGCTTGATGATCCGATAAGCTTCTGCCATAAAGGCTGCCGGCCGGGTAAAATGATGAAAAGCGCAACAAACGGTCAGCAGATCAAACTGATCGTTCTTAAAAGGCATTTGATCGGCCGTAGCAACCTGAAAAACCATTCCCTCATTGGCCGCCCGCGCTGTTTTTATCATTTCTTCGGAAACATCAATGCCATATGCGTTCACCTCGGCCTGACGGGCTAGCATCTGTAACATGCGGCCATCCCCGCAGGCTACATCTAAAATAGTATCACCGTCGCGAAGTAGCGCCTGCTGGCTGATCAAGTGATTATAGGAAAGCGTAAACCGGCCTTCCGGCGAATTCTGATAGTCTTTGGCTTTCAGATTATAGGATTGTCTTGATTGTTCGGTTTTTTTGTCCATCTGTGACTCCTAAGTATTTTTGCGGTAATTGGATTGGTTAGTTTGATTAATATTAGAATTAATATTTTGTTTTGGGAGATAAGTATTAACAACTTTACCCGAGAACTCAAAGGGACGGCTCTTATGTGTTACATCTAATGAACACTGCACCACCGTTTCTATGTGTTCCGGTCGTTATTTTTTGAGTGGTAATTACTATCATTAAACAAACGTTTTTACCATTTTTTAGATAACTATAACCGGTTAACGACAGATTTAAACGATCATTAGCTTATAATTATTTGTTATTCAAATTTGCTCTTCTGGTTCCTTTTTATTATCAGAGCCTTTAAACAATGCTGCTAACAAATCGGGTATAACTTTACCAATGTCTTTTGGATCTTTTGAAACCTTCTCAATGATCGGCGTCATTTTTTCTATAAACCCTGATGATAATTGTTCTTCCATAACTTTTCTAACCCAATCAATATCGGCTAAACTCTTTTCACCCAAATATATTTTTTCAAATACGTAAATTGCCCCTTCTCCAATTGCTGCAACAATAGCGCCGGCAATGATCGCATTAATAGGTATCGCAGCCAGGTTTATTCCAGGAATAAGTTTCAAGGTACCGATTGCACCTTTGGCAACAAGGCTTACTGTACCAACATCAACAATTGTATTAAAAAACATTTTGGAGTTTTCATCATCTTTTATGCCGTAGATACTGCCTACCCCTTTAATTAGTCCCATTTCAATTGGAACGAGTATGAATGCATCAGCAGATGGTATAGTTGGTACTGCCCCAACTGTTGCACCTGCTGCTGTTGCCGCGCCAACTAGACTGTGTGCCATTGCTCTTTTGCGGTTAAGAATAAATTTGGATACAGCCAGTTTACCTTTTTGAATGCCCTCTGGCATTAATACATTTGTAGCATCAATTAATTCTGCAATACCCATCGGTGGTGCAAAAGCTGTTTCATTGAGGACATATACTGACGCAACAACTGGAATTATCTTCCGTAAATTTTTAAAAGCTTTTTCTTTACTTTCTATTATCTGGTTCATCAATTCGATATGTGTATCTCGTTCAGGAAGAGCAAATGATTTGGTAATAACGACAATTACAGGAACCGACTTCCATGTTGAAGTTGCTTTTGAGAGATCTTTCATAGATGTTTTAAACTCTTTACTATTTGTAGCGTCTACACAAAACCAGATCACATTGATCTGATTATCATTATGACCTTCTTTTACACCTTCTTTAGTCCATTTTTTAATGGCGTTAATTGTCTTTTGCTGCTTAATAATTGACGGTTCGAAACAAACTGTTTCAACCAGTCTAAAAGGAATTACTTGACTTTCAAAAATATCGAGTTCATCGATATCATCAACAGGACCCCATCCTTTCTCTGTGGTTTCATCACCGAGAACAGCCTGTATCAATGTAGATTTACCAACTTCCTGATTTCCGATTACCAGAACATTTCCCCACATTGTGGATTTTTCAATTTCCATTTTTCACCTCTCATAAATGGCATTATTTATTCTCTTTTCATTATAGTAATTGCAAATTTCGCTCGGCTCATTTATTTGATACAAATTCACCTGGAGTTTGTACTGTTTTTCGCTAAGTTAGTTGATTTAGGTGAATGAGTATAATGTTTCTACACCACAATACTTGCACTCATCAGCTCAGCCTGCTTAATGACTGTGTCAATTGCATTCTTTGCCTGATCTGGTGGATACTTATATTTATGCAGAAGATGTTTTATCTGCGTTCTCATATAAGCTCTTGCTGATTGCTTTTTATCCCAATCAAACGTCCTGCTTTTTTGAATCAGCCTTGTCAATTCATGGGCCATCTCTACTAGCGTGGCATCTTCCATATTTCTAAGCACTTCCGGATCAGCAACAAGGGCATCATAAAAAGTTAATTCTTCTTGCGACAAACCTTTTGCATTACCGGCAGCATAAGCTTCCGTCATTTACTTTGAAAGATGCAGCAGTTCCTCAATGACCTCTGCACTGGTTATCATTCGATTATTGTAGCGTTTTAAAACGCTCTGCATTTTTTCTGAAAAAAGCTGCGCCTTGACAACCCCTGTTCTTGCAAACACTCTGATGTTATCTTCCAACAGTTTGCGTAGCATTTCTGCAGCGATATTTTTATGCTTCATTCTTCGCACTTGCGCCATATACTCATCAGACAATAAAGAAATTTCCGGATTTTTCTGTCCCGATTGTTTAAAAATATTGACAACACCATCCTGTTCAATTGCCTGTTCTAGCATTTTTAGAATACGCGCATTAATCTCGTTAGCGGTGATTTTACCTTTGCCACCTACTTTAAAAAGCCCAGCCTTTACACACTTAAAAAATTCTATTTCTTTTTTCGTGTAATCATCTAAAAGACTACGACAAAGGGTCTCTGCCTGACTGAGTGCTGTTGCTTCCTCAATGTATTCCTTCAACTCTTCTTCCTCAAATCCAAGTGCAAATTCAACACCGTCAGCAATCACTTTTAGTCTTTGAACATCAGATTTTCCAAAGAAATCAAGATAATCAAAGCCATAGAACATATCTCGCATCACTTCCAGTTTTGCCATTGCAATTGAATAAGCAATGCCATGATCGGCACTTTATCCTAGTCAGGACGTTTTTCTAAAAGCGTTTTATACAAATTGATGGTAATTCGAAGAGTCATACTCACAATCATTGCCTTGCCGGTTAATACGTATTGCCTGTCTTCATAGTGGGCAATGATATCATCAGCTAACATATTTAAACGGTCCGAAGATCCAACGAACACTTCAATAGTGGATAAATATGATATCAGCGTCCCCTGAGTTTCTTGGCAAGTGCACAGGATCAGTTTAACCAATTTGCATAGTTTATTTGTGAATTAAAGAACAACTTATATAAGGACGACTGATAATCGCTAAAATCCATTTTTAAATGATTTTTCATATTATCAGCTGAAACGGTGACACCGGCGTTATGCATTGTTACAAAATAATAGTATTGGCAAAATTCCTGATTGGCAAGCGGTTCGTCCGTATAAGGGCTGGTATTAAATGTGCCGGTATATACATATACTGTTTTCATGTGATCACCGGGGATTAGATTTAAATAGTTCGTTTGCATTTCACTTAAATCTAAGATGGTGTTCTTGTCAAATTGGATTTCGATTTCCTGGAAACCATCAACTTTCACAACCTGATAAACGTCATATACCTGGCCATTTTTCAGTCCGGTGATCGAGTCTATCTCTGCGTAGGAATTACTGGACGACAAATAGGACACGGGAGTATCCAGGTCACTGTAACTTAACGTATAAACATTCTGAATATCAAGATACCAATAATCTCCGCTAGCGTAAATATATTCGCCAGCAGGCAAATCGGTTATTTCTCCATCACCGGCAGTGCCAAAAGAACCCTCAGCCAGAATTACTGTCGCTTCTTCGTCCTCCCTCATTTCAGAATCGTGTTTTACAATTTTTATTTCCAGTGCTTCCAGACGTAGTGACTCACCGGTAGTTCCGAGGGTTTCACCATTTTTAACCCAGCCCCATTCATTGTCTGTCTGAGGCAGATCCCCTTTGTTTTGGACATGGCCCCGGTAATAGACATCATAATCGTCTAGATTCGTCAACGAAATCCGGATCGCTTCAATTTGCAGATTCTCCCCTGTTGATCCTGTAAATTCACCATTACTGACCGGGTCCAGCCAACCCATATTTTGAACATGAACCTGATAGGTTATAGCTCCATCTTCCGGGACATCTCCAGTTAGTTCAATCCATAAAGCTTCAAGTCGGAGTCCCTGTCCACTGCTGCCAACTGCCACTGGACCAGTAACAAAACTACCATCCGGCACCGGGACATTGCCAATATCTTGCATATGGGCCCGATAGGAGACTCCCAGATTACTGGTTTCAATTTCTTCATCTGCCAAAACAACAGTCGTTTGGACACATATAACTAATAATAGAATCATCCACAAACTCACAACTTTTAATCTCATTCTGCACCTTTTTCTCTTTACTAACTAAGTTTGTATTTTTGATATTAAGTAGGCTGGCATAACTACACTGTAGTTAATTTATTTATCGCTACCATTCTACTGCCAATAAATTCTGAATTTTAAATGTAGTTTTTACAAAAATTCAAAATCATTCTCTTTATGTTTTTCTTATCCATCGTTAACAGCCTTTCGACCAGATTTAATTACTACTTAATCAAGTTATAACAACTAAATTTTTCAATAAACCGTCAGTACAGCTGGTGGCTCTCGTTTATTTAAGGGGTCTTGCCTTTCGTCTTAGAGGTTAAATCTGTTGGGGTTGCTGATGCTAAAGTCCTAGCCTGGTCCTGCGTTCATTGTATGCTATTATTATACCGAAAAATTCATTACAATTAACTATTTTATAGTAAATATTAGAGTAAAGTTTTGTAAAGAATAGGAAGTTATGCCTTTTAAAAAGTTGCAAAAAAAAGAAAAAAGCCGCAGTAGTTTCAAACAAAAGACAAACTATAGCATTTGACCGGGTAACAAACTTGATTGGTAGCATTTATCTGCAGATTGAAACCGTCGTGTTAGCTAATGATGGTAAAATTGATTGTAGCGAAAAGTGCTACTTCTCTATAAATGACTATTTGGAAAGTGAGAAATAAACTAGTCAACTTTCATTTGTGGTTGTTGTATCAGCTGACTGACCGCAACCTCCTTGAATTTCAATCGATTTGATTTCATCGTCAGATCCCAGGGTATTTTTAGCTTTTGGCCACCTGTGGTTAAAAAACTTATCCTCTGGTCGAATGTGTATGTTTTCACAATAATTCGTAAATAATAAAAATAGTTGTTCTCACATCAACAATTCCACGAATCATTTAATGCCCACTCACAGACCAGTTGAAACATTTATTGTTTTATAGCCATTAACACTTTCAAGCTTGTTTCCGGTTTCGTTCTAACATATAATAGAATAATGTGAATAAATATGACGGGGGTTAAAATGTCGGATAAACTTAAACAAAACAGCTTACTGAATATCGTTGATGCCAATGAAATCTATACGCTTCTGTTAAAACGCCTGCTGCGCTCGACCCATGCTTCTACCGTGGCTATTTATTTTTATCATCCTGAAAACGCATCGGTCAGTCTTTTTTCGGTCCGTGGAGATAACTGCGGCCTCTTTTCTGATGAACATAAGATCGCTTTTGAAGAAAAAGCGCTGGAAACCTGTCAGAAGGCACAGTCCTCTTTGTCTCAGGATATTTCATTGGTCCGGGAGCTGATGGCCATTCCTATGTCTAACGGACCGGAACAGGTCTTTGCCTGTGCCCTCTTTACCGATAAAGTAGATGGCGATTTTGATGAAGAAGACCTGGGCATGGCGGAAGTGGTGGTGGAAGCTTTTGTCTATTATTTGAACGAAAACGAAGTGGATGCCCGGGTTTTAAAACCCCGTAACATTTTTCTTTCTACCCAGAGCCTTAATAAATTTTATGGTGAGGGAATTGGACAGGTCAAGGCCCTTAACGATGTCAGCTTTAACATCGGCCGGGGTGAGCTGATTGTCATTCTCGGATCAAGCGGTTCGGGTAAAAGCACCCTCTTAAATATTATTGGCGGGATGACGCCCCCGACCTCGGGCAAGGTCGAGATTGGCTCGATTGATCTCTGCCAGGCCAACGAAAAGATGCTGACGGATTTTAGGCGCAATACCGTCGGTTTTGTTTTTCAGTTCTATAATCTAATTGGGGACCTGACCGCTCGGGAAAATGTCGCCCTATCGGCTGGATTATCCAACAACCCCATGGATGTGGATGAGGCACTGGCTTTAGTGGGGCTTGCTGACCGAGCTCAGGCTTACCCCTCCCAGATGAGTGGCGGTGAACAGCAGCGGGTATCGATTGCCCGTGCTCTGGTCAAACGGGCCGATTTTCTTTTGTGCGACGAACCCACTGGGGCCCTGGATTCCAAAACCGGTCGCCAGATTTTAAGACTTTTAGAGTCAATCTGCAAAGAACAGGAACAGACCATCGTGATCGTTACCCACTCCACTCCCATTGCTTCCATGGCTAATCGGATCATCCATATGGATAGCGGCAGAATCATCGAGGAAATCGTCAACCTCTCGCCCATCAGTGCCGACCAGATTGACTATTAGGAGGCTGCAATGGAAGGAAACTTAATCAAAAGCAAACTCCCCTCAATTATTAAAAGCAATACTAAAATATTTATTTCCATCGCTCTGATCGCTTCGATGGGCATGATCACCCTTATTGCCTTGCTTTCTTCCTACCAGACACTAACCGCGTCGCTGGAGGATTTTAGGCTTAATTACGGTTTTCCCGATATTACCATCAGTACCAGCCTGCTGACTGAGGATGACAGTTTGATCGATAGGATTAAGGAAATTGATGGGGTTGATTCCGTGGAGACGCGGATGGTGGCTGATATGCAGTTGACGCGTTCGGATGGCCGGGGTTTGACGGGCCGGATGATGGGTTACATCGATAATGATCTTTTTAATACCATCAATGTCATCGAATCAGGCGGCCAAGGTGATGGTATTGGCCTTTCGGCGGACCAGTATTTTGCCGGCCTTAACGAACTTGGGGTTGGGGATTCTCTGGATATTACAGTCAACGGAGAGACTCATTCGGCTTATGTGGAAAGAATTGTTTCGGCATTCGAGTCAACTAGTGTGACACGCAACGACTTCACCTATTTTGACACCATGGATTTCGGCTACGTCTATCTTGAAAATCAAGACCTGGAAGAACTTTTAAACAGTCCGGTTGATGTAAGCAATCAGATCTTTGTTTCGGTTAAAGACACATACATAGATACGGCAGTCCTTGAGGAAATTGAAAACCTTGAAGCCTCGGAAATTCTGGACGCCTATACCTACGAGGATTCGCCTCAAAAATCGGTTTTGGATTCCAGCGTTATTCCGCTAAAAACTCTTAGCTTTGCTATTCCCCCCCTCTTGTATCTGATTACCCTTTTAATAACCTATCTTTTTATCTATCAGGTGATCCAGGAGCAGCGGCATGAGATCGGGGTCTTGCGGGCCCTGGGCTTTTCTTCGGCTCAGATTCGAAATCTCTATTTTGCCTTTTCTTTAGCCATCTCGGCGGTGTCGGCGGTCATCGGAATTCCAGCAGGATTAGCATTAACCTGGTATGTCAGCGATACCTATAAAATAGTTTATGGGATTCCTGAGCTTCAGTATGTGTATGATATTCGGGTCATGGTTTTGGCCCTGGTGGTGACGACCCTGACTGGCCTGATGGGGACCTATATTTCCGCTAAATCAATCTTAAAAATCAGTCCGGCTGAAGCTATGCGGGAAAAATCGGCCCAGCAGGTTTCGGCTCCGGCGGCCAGAAAACTGGTAGCTTCCTTTAATTCGGTAGCCAAGGTGGCGATTTCCTCAAGTCTTCGCAACAAACGGCGAGTATTTATCTCTCTTTTGTCGGTTATATTAACCAGCCTGATGATCCTGGTATCCCTCTCCTATTCCTTTGCGGTAAGGGATATTCTGGAGCATACTTTTAATGACCGCTACCTTTATGATGCCCAGATTTTCTTTGATGACGCGACTGATCAGGCTGGGATTGAATTGCGCCTGGATGGTTTTACAGAAATTTCTGAAATCGAGGCGGTTGGCATGAAAAGTGTCACCATTTCCTATGGCGATATGGAAGAAGAAGCTTTGGTTTGTGGTCTTCAACCTGAAACTTCAATGATTACTGTTTCCGATGCTAGCCGGAACACTTTGACGATTCCTGCAGAAGGGATTATCCTGGAAGACCGGATTGCCACTGATCTGGGTCTAGCTGTTGGGGACAAGGTTATAATCGAAGGAAAAGAAATTCTTGTTTCGGCCATTTCTAAAGAGAATATCAACTACACTCAGTACTGTTCCCTAGAAAGTTTTGAAGAATTATTCGGGGCTGAAAGCATCAACTCTGCCCTGGTTACAATGACCGATCCAGCTGATGAAATTGGCTTCTATAATGCTTTGTCAGGTGCCGAAAACTTTGATTACCTGTCATTTAATTCGATTCAGGAACAAAGTGTTGCGTCCACCTTTGCCACCACAAATGCCGGGGTTTATACAATTATTATCTGCGCCTTTATTGTCGGGTCTTTAATTATTTATAACATGTCCCTGATTAATATCAAGGAGCGACTGAGAGATTATGCCATTATGCGGGTCCTGGGTATCAGTCCGGGGGCTATTGCCCGGGGAACCTATCTGGAAATTCTGATCCAGTTTATTATCTCTATCATCATTGGTCTGGGGCTGGGTAATGTTTTTGCCGATGCTATGCTACAAAATATGAACTCGGCCAATATCACCTATTTTAATGCCAATACCATGAGCGTCTTTGTCCTGATCGCCCTGGCCGTTTTTGCCTTTATGTCTTTTGGTCATTTTCTGGCGGTAACTAGAATCTACAAACTGGACCTGATTGAATCGTTAAAAACCCGCGAATAAGGAGAACTTTATGATCGCCCAACCCTTCAATTTAACTCTGATGGCTCTATTGGGCCTGATTGTTCTGACCATTTTTCTACTCTGGTTTTTTCTCCGTGAAAAGGATGAAAAAACCAGACGTAAAGCCCTGCTGATTTTAAGCGGTCTCTTGATTGTTTCGTACACGATTAACCGGATTCTGATTTTTAACGATCCCGATCTGGTTGCCCTTTGGGGTGGTAAAGGCTATATTCTCAGAGAGACTCTTCCTTTTCAGCTCTGCGGCCTGGGAATGATTTTTATCCCCCTGGCCCTGGTCACAAAAAAAGAAATATTATACGCTTTCTGTTTTGTGGCAACCCCTCTCGCGGCTGCTCTGGCAATTATGTTTCCGCCGACCCCCTATGATGTGACCCCCTTTTATGATCCATCCTATTTCACTTTTTATCTGGATCATGCTTTCTGCATCGTTAATGGCATCAGCCTGGTAACTCTGGGGCTCTATCAACCAAGGTTGAAAACAGGCCTTTTAACCACCTTCTTTGTTACCTTCCTGGCCTTTATCGCCCATCTGATTAATCTGGCCGCGGCTGTGATCGGTCTTGAGGGCGTTAATTACTTTTATACCCTGGACCCGGAGGGCAGTGGCCTTTTAGAACTCTTCTGGTCCTTTATCCCGATTCCCTATGTCTATCTGCTTTTGTATATTCCGGTGCTGTTAACCTATTATTTTCTGCTGGTGGGTTTTGTCCTGATGATTAGAAGATTTCAGGAAGGCAAAGAACAAAGTGTGGTGGAAGGAGCGGTCGGTCAGGAAGAGGCGTGAGTTTAGAGGCTTAGGCCTCTTTTTTTAGGGCCGAAAATGTTTTTAAATGTAGTAAACAACTTTTTAAGACAGTCCCAGTCTATCCCAGCGGCAAGGCTGATACCTGCGAAAATGTAAAGTAGGCCTGATCTATTCGAGGAGAAGTCCAAGAAGTATTTAGTTTGAAAAGCTTATGGAGTAGGTAAAAAATGTTCTCTAAGAAGACCCTGTTCTAACCTATAATAGTAATTTCGACAAATAATAAGCCCGACTACGAATTTGTTTGTAGTCGGGCTTATTTTACATCTTGACCAGGAGCCGTTTCGTCGTCATGTTTTTATCTTCTTAATTTAAACTGATTAATATTATTCTGCAGCAGGGTTGCCTGGCTGGATAATTCCTGGCTGGCGGCGGCACTTTCTTCCGATGTGGCGGAATTCTGTTGGACAACGTGTGACACCTGATCAACGCCAACATTAATTTGGGCAATCTCCGATGCCTGCAGATTAGTGGCATTGGCGATGTTTTCTGTTAGATTACTGACTTTTTCAACCCCAACAACGATATCAACCAGGGCTTTAGCCGTTGCATCTGCGATTTTTGTCCCTTCCTTAACTTTGTCAATCGACCCTTCTATTAAGCTGGTAGTCTGATGAGCGGCATCAGCACTGCGGGCAGCCAGCGTTCTGACTTCCTCAGCAACTACCGCGAATCCTTTTCCATGTTCACCGGCTCTGGCGGCTTCAACTGCTGCATTAAGAGCCAGAATATTGGTCTGGAAGGCAATATCATCGATGACTTTAATAATTTTGGAAATATCGTTTGATGATGAATTGATGTCTGCCATCGACAGCTGCATTTCATTCATCTGACTGTTTCCGATCTCGGCATTTTTCATTACTTCATCGGTCAGGTTTTTAGCCTGATTGGCATCTTCAGCGTTCTTTTTAGTCTGATCGGCTACTTCTGTAATCGAGGCAGTCAGTTCTTCTATGGAGCTGGCCTGTTCGGTTGAGCCCTGGGCCAGTGACTGACTGGCAGAAGAAACCTGATCAGCACCCGAATTAACCTGTTCAGCTGCAATTCGGATATCTTTTAAGAGGGTGTTGAGTGAATCAATAATGGTGTTTAAGGAGACGGAAACAGTTTCAAAGTCACCTCTGAAAATTTCCTGACGTTCAAGATCTAAATTACCGGTACTGATTTGACCAAGCAGATAAGTGATACTGCTGATAATTTCATTCAGAACCATGGTGGTTTCATTAACTGAGTTTTTCAGGTTGTTAAATTCCCCCTGATACTCCCCGGTGACAGAGACATTCAGTTTACCCTGGGAAATTTCATTAAGTACGCCGGCAACTTCACTCATTGGTTTTGATATTTCTTCGAGAATATGGTTCATACCTTCAATCAGGTTTTGCCAGCAGCCACTGAACTTGCTTTCATCCCGGCGGTCATCCAAATTGCCGGTCAAAGCAGATTCGGTCAGGGCGGTTGCATCTTCGACCAGAAGGCCAATGCTTTCAGACACATCTGTTAAACTATGGTTGATTGATGCGAATTGATCAAAAATTTCTACAGTATATTCACCAGCAGCTTCAATATTTAAATCGAAGTTAAGATCTCCCTGAGCCAGTTGTTTTAAATTATTTTCCAGACGGGCAACTTCATTTTTGGTGTAGACATTAACGCTCATTGATGGTGTGGTATCATGGGATATTTCAACGTAACCAATTTGCTGACCAGCCTGATCTTTAATAAACTGCGAATCCATCCGGTAATAGCGACCTGCATATTCAAAGGGATATTCCGTTAAGCCTCTTTCTGATAGCCGTCTAAAGCCGCAATTCTCTGTACCACACATTTCCAGAGAAGTTTCATTACATGGATGCTGATAAATATCTTCTCTTGTCTTGATCATACCGACGCTTAGCATCAGGTCTTCAAGAATTTTATTGACAAAAATAATTTTCAGATCATTATCCATCGCTGTAATACGATAAGGAAGAGCATCGAGAATACCCAGATATAAATCACTTTTTTCTTTCTGGGCTTCGATGATTCTGATCATGGTATCGGTAATCGACTGATAAATGCCTGACTGGCTGCTTTTATGATTTTCAGCTTTAAAGATCCCGGCTTTCACATCAGCTTCAATTTTCTTTAAATCGGCATCAAGCTGAGATAGTGAATCTGTAATCTGGCCTAAAGAGCTTCCCAGGGAATCATTGTCATTTTGATCTGGAATCTCCACAGCCAGATTGCCTTCGGCAATCCCAAGAGCGGCTGCAATGTAAGAATTTTTTAAATTCTCAAATTCTCTTTTAGCCAATAAATCTTCATCATTTCGTTTGTTAAAAAAACCCATTCTTTTCTCCTTCTCACTTTGGACAGTAGTTTGTTAGTAAATAAATTTCATGTGATAACTAATAATGTAAATTAATTAAATGCAACAAATAATGACGGCAGTCATCAAATGATAGATAAATATAAAATATACATAAATAAAAGATGAATATGATATAATCCCATTATAAATATCGACATTTAGTACAAATAGTTAAATAATAAATGGATTTAAATTATAAAAAAGTATAAATTTTAAAGTATATTTATAAATTTATTGCTATGCAAAAAAAAAGAGCCCTTAAATAAGCTCTTGATATTAAAGCAATTTATCGCCTTAATGTAAACTGGTCAATATTATTCTGCAGCAGAGTCGCCTGGCCTGACAATTCCTGGCTGGCTGCGGCACTTTCTTCAGCAGTGGCAGAATTCTGCTGAACAACGTGTGAAACCTGATCAACACCGACATTTATCTGGGCAATTTCCGATGCCTGAAGATTGGTTGCATTAGCGATGTTTTCTGTCAAGTGGCTGACTTTTTCAATACCTGTAACAATATCAATCAGAGCTTTTGCTGTTTCGTCGGCAATTTTCGTTCCCTCTTTAACTTTTTCAATCGACCCTTCAATTAGGCTGGTTGTCTGATGCGCGGCATCAGCACTGCGGGCAGCCAGCGTTCGGACCTCCTCAGCAACAACGGCAAATCCTTTACCGTGTTCACCGGCTCTTGCGGCTTCAACGGCAGCGTTTAGGGCTAAAATATTGGTCTGGAAGGCGATGTCATCGATGACTTTGATAATTTTTGAAATATCGTTGGATGATGAATTGATGGCAGACATTGAAAGCTGCATTTCGTTCATCTGGCTGTTCCCTATTTCAGCATTTTTCATTACTTCAGCAGTCAGGTTTTTAGCCTGATTAGCATCTTCGGCATTCTTCTTAGTCTGATCTGCCACTTCTGTAATTGATGCGGTCAGTTCTTCTATGGAACTGGCCTGTTCGGTTGAGCCCTGGGCCAGTGACTGGCTGGCAGAAGATACCTGATCAGCCCCGGAATTGACCTGCTCAGCTGCAATTCGGATATCCTTTAGGAGGGTATTTAGTGAATCCAGGATGGCATTAAGGGAGACGGAAACAGCCTCGAAATCGCCTTTGAAGATCTCCTGGCGATCAAGATTTAAATTGCCCTTACTGATTTCGCTAATCAAAAATGTAATGCTGGAAATCACACTATTTAAACCAGTAGTTGTTTCGTTAACTGAAGATTTCAGGTTTTCAAACGCTCCATGATAGTCTCCATTGATTGTAACATTTAAGTTTCCGACGGAAATATCAGCCATTACTGCGGCCACTTCATTGATCGGTTTAGAGACTTCTTCGAGAATCTGGTTCATGCCACTAATCAAATTTTGCCAGCAGCCATTAAACAGGCTTTCGTCCCGGCGCACATCTAATTCTCCAGACAAGGCAGAATCAGTTAAGACACTGGCATCCTCCACCAGTTGTCCAATACTAGAGCTGACATCAGATAAACTCTGATTAATTGACAAGAAGCTTTCTGAAATTTCTGAGGTATATTCAGTTGCTTCTTCAATATTCAGATCAAAGTCAAGGTTTCCCTGGGCCAGTTGTTTTAAATTGTTCTCCAGGCGAGCCACTTCATTTTTAGTATAGACGTTTACGCTCATAGTTGGTGTAATGTCATGGGATACTTCAACATACCCAATTTTTTGTCCTGCCTGATCTTTTAGATACTGAGTGTCCATTCTGTAATGGCGTCCACGATATTCAAAAGGTAATTCGGTTAACCCTCTTTCATTTAATCGTCGGATTCCACAGTCTTCGTTACTACATATTTGAAGTTGATTGTCTGAACAGGGGCGATTGTACATATCCTCTCTTTTTGTAGCAGATCCGACGGTGATCATCAGATCTTCGAGAATCTTATTGATAAAAGTCATGTTGGTATCATTATCCATAACGGTTATTCGATAAGGCAAGGCATCAAGGATGGCAAGATAAAAATCGCTTTTTTTCTTCTCGGCATCGATAATTCTGATCATGGTATCGGCAATGGTCTGATAGATACCGGACTGACTGCTTTTATGATCTTCTGCGTTGAAAGACCCGGCGTTTAGATCAGCTTCCATATTCTTTAAATCAGCGTCCAGTTGTGTTAGAGAATCAGTTATTTGGCCTAAGCTGCCTGCAAATACATCATTCTCACTCTGGGTAGGTATCTGAACAGACATATCTCCAGCTGCAATCGCCTGAACGGCAGCAATATAAGAGTCTTTCAAATTTTCAAATTCTCTTTTAGCAATCACATCATAATCGTTTCGTTTATTAAATAAACCCATTTAGCTCTCCTTTTGATTTCAAACATTAGTTATAGTTAATTAAAAGCTTTAACTTTAAAATAAATATCCTCAGAAAAAAACTTCAGAAATGTTGATACAAATCAATCTATAAAGTAAAGACAGTTTGATTTGACAAAAATATTTTTAATCGTTTAAATACGTTATAATAATACCTTTTTCTAAATGATATTTAAAGCTAAAATTAAAATAAATTTAAAAATTAAAACCCTTTATATATTATGTGTTTAAATGTTTTGCTATTCTTAAATTAAGTCTGCTTAAATTTGTTGGATGCCTGACTCAGCATCAGCTTAATACGGCTAATCTGATTAACCTCACTGGCTCCGGCATCATAGTCTACGGCCACGATATTGGCCTGGGGATAAAGATGGCGGATTACTTTTAATACGCCTTTGCCGGCTACATGACTGGGAAGGCAGCCAAAAGGCTGAACACAGATAATATTATTGACACCCTGGTCAAGGAGTTCGCAGATTTCACCGCTTAAAAACCAGCCTTCTCCAGTATGGTTGCCTACAGAGATAATCGGTTCGGCAAAATCGATCAGTTTTGAGATGGGTGTTGGCGGGATAAATCGCTGGCTGGAAAATAGCGCATCACTTGCCGGTTTTCGCAAGAATTCCAGGATTTTGATTGATGCTTTTCCTAAATGGGACAGAACCTTTTCTTTGCCCAAATATCGGGCGTTAAAAACATAGTCGTAACAGCAGTAAGAAAAGAAGTTAAAAATTCCGGGAACCTCTACTTCAACTCCGTCTGCTTCCAGTAAATTGACCAGATGATTATTGGCAGTTGGCAGATATTTGACATAAATCTCGCCGACAATTCCCACCCGTGG
This sequence comes from Eubacteriaceae bacterium ES3, assembly GCA_030586155.1. NCBI lineage: Bacteria > Bacillati > Bacillota > Clostridia > Eubacteriales > Eubacteriaceae > Eubacteriaceae bacterium ES3. The sequence goes on from CP130741.1 coordinate 1,446,061, forward strand.
TTTTCTGACTGTTTGCCTCAGTGCGAGGACTTCAAAATCGGCAACCATTTCGTTGATATTTTGCTTGTAATCCTTCCAGGGTGTTTTGCTTTCAAGGGTTTTTATACATCGATCCCGCCATTTTTGATAAAGATTATTGGCTGAACCGGCTTCCAGTTCGTATGGTCTGGTTCGTAAAAGGAGATGGCTAAGGACATCACCATAGATTAGCCCCTGGAGTCCGTTAAATAAAAGCTTTGGTGAGACACTAAAGCCGGGGTTTTTTTCCAGGCCGACAGGATTTAAGGAGATGACAGGAATATGGGAAAAGCCTGCTTTATCCAGAGCACGGCGAATAAAACCGATATAATTGGATGCCCGGCATCCCCCACCAGTTTGCATCATCATTACCGCTATTTGACTCAGATCATACTGACCGGATAAAAGAGCAGACATCATCTGGCCCACGACGATTATGGAAGGAAAGCAGGCGTCGTTATTGACATATTGCAGGCCAAGAGTGATGACTTCCGGACCAAAATCTTGCAGAAATTCGAATTTATAACCACAGGATTTAAAAACTGGGGTTAAAAAATCGAAATGAATCGGAGACATTTGCGGAGCAAGAATGGTATAGTTCTGCTTCATTGCTTTTGTAAAGATGACCCGCTGATGAGCAGTATTGATCCTTTGCGACGGACTTTGCCTATTTTGGTCTAGTACAGCCAGCAGTGATCGGATACGGATTCTGACTGCAGCAGTATTTTTTATCTCATCGATTTTTAAAACAGTATTTGTCTTATTGGATTTTTCCAGCATTTCAGCTACCTGATCACAAGCTACTGCGTCAAGACCACAGCCAAAAGAATTAAGCTGGACCAGCTCCAGATTGTCCTGGGTACCGACATATGCAGCAGCGGCATAGAGCCGGGAATGATACATCCATTGGTCTAAGACCAGGGTTGGCCTATCCACCCGCCCCAAATGAGAAATAGAATCCTCGGTTAAAACTGCGACCCCATACGAAGCGATCAGGTCGGGAATGCCATGATTTATTGCCGGATCAAGATGATATGGTCGGCCGGAGAGGACTATCCCTCTGCTACCGTTTATTTCTAAAAAATCCAGAGTTTCCTCCCCTTTACGTGACAGATCGGCCCGTGCTTGCAGGAGTTCCGCCCAGCCGGCATCGACAGCTGATGAAACCTCGCGTACAGGGATGTTTTTTTCGGTGGAGAAAAGCTCCAGTAATCTTTTTTTAAGGATACGCTTGCTTTCAAAAGACAGAAAAGGCTTTTCAAAGTTAATCAGATTATCGATATTGTTTGCAATATTTTCGGGATAAGAGGTGACCATAGGACAATTGTAATGATCATTGGCGTCACAAAACTCTTTTCGTTCGTAAGCCACACAGGGGTAAAATATCGTATCGATGCCCTGACTGATCAGCCATTTTACATGTCCGTGGGCCAGTTTCGCTGGGTAACAGGCTGTTTCACTGGGCATTGATTCCATTCCCAGCTCATATATTTTATGACTGGATAGCGGCGAAAGTACTACCTGATAGGAAAGTTGGGTGAAAAAAGTATGCCAGAAGGGATAGTTTTCGTACATATTTAAAACTCTGGGAATACCCACCTTTCCCCTTTGGGCCTGGTCGGTTGGAAGGGATGTATAGGAAAAAGTCCGTTTTAATTTATAATCATAAAGATTGGGGACAGTTTTAAGATGTATTCCTGTTTCATTACTTTTCTGATATTTAGGGATATGCTGAGTTTGTCCGCGTTCGCACCGATTTCCAGAGACATGCTTGCGGTCATCCGAAAAAGAGTTGATCGTCAGCAGACAGGCGTTGGCACAGCGCTTACAGCGTTCAGTAACGGTTGAGATCTTCAGCTGCTCCAGTTGTCTGGCCGATAGAAGGGTTGATTTCTCTTTACTATCCCGAGCAATTAAAGCTGCGCCCAAAGCCCCCATAATTCCCGCTTGTTGGGGCCGGATTGCTGTAAGTCCGGTAAGCATTTCAAAACTTCTGAGAACGGCATCATTTAAAAAGCTGCCGCCCTGGACGACAACCTTTTGACCCAGGTACTGGGCATCGGTTAGTTTAATGACCTTAAAGAGAGCGTTTTTTATGACCGCATAGCTTAAACCGGCGGCAATATCCGAAAGATTTGCCTCTTCCTTCTGAGCCTGTTTAACCCGGGAATTCATAAAGACGGTGCATCGGTTTCCCAGATCTACAGGATTTTGAGCCGCCATGGCCAGCTGCGAAAAATCTTCAATCGACAAATTTAGAGATGCAGCAAAGGTTTCCAGAAAAGACCCGCAGCCAGAGGAACAGGCTTCATTTAATAATATGCTGTCGATTTGCTGATCTTTAATTCGGATGAATTTCATATCCTGACCGCCGATGTCAAGTATAGCTTCTACTGATGGTTCAAAAAACTGCGCAGCCTTGTAGTGCGCAAGGGTTTCTACTTCCCCCAGATCCAGGTTAAAGGCGGCTTTTAATAAGCTTTCGCCATAGCCGGTAACACACGACTGTCTGATGACCGCAGTTTGCGGCAGCTGACGGTAGAGTTCTTTTAAGGCCTGACTAGTGGTTTGAACTGGACTTCCCTGGTTGTTATCGTAGAATGAGTAGAGCAGGCTGCCATCATCGGCAATTAAAGCTAGTTTTGTCGTGGTAGAACCAGCGTCAATTCCCAGGTAACAGTCACCTGTATAATTGCCTAGCTTTCTTTTAGTAAGAGTTGTCTGGGAATGCCTTGTTTTAAAAGCCTGAACCTGATTGTCATTTTTAAAAAGCGGTTCAAGGCGATTATTTTCAAAGGGGATTTGAATCCCGAATAAGACCTGATGCAAGATTGCGCTCAAATCATCAGGCATCTGCTCGCTGATATTTGATGCGGCACCAATTGCGGCAAAAAGGTGGGCGTGGTCGGGACTGATGATATGATTTTTCTTTAAGGCCAGGGTTCTGATAAAAGATTCTTTCAGTCCATCCAGAAAAGATAGCGGCCCACCTAAAAAAGCTACATTTCCGACAATTGGTCGGCCACAAGCTAGACCACTGATAGTCTGATTGACTACAGCCTGAAAAATAGAGGCTGAAAGATCAGACTGACTGACCCCTTCATTAATCAGGGGCTGAAGATCAGTTTTGGCAAAGACCCCACACCGGGCAGCGATGGGATAAATGGTGGTAGAATTTTTGGCAAGGATATTTAGGCCGTTGGCATCCGTTTTTAACAGTGTGGCCATCTGGTCGATAAAAGAGCCGGTACCACCGGCACAGATACCATTCATCCGCTGCTCTAAGCCATTTGTAAGGTAGATGATTTTAGCATCCTCCCCACCCAGCTCAATTGCTACATCAGTTGCAGGTGCATATTGTTTAAGAGCGGTGGTGACAGCTGCAACTTCATGAATATGTGGAATTCCAAGCGCTTTGTTAAGCGTCATGCCGCCAGAACCTGTAATTGCGGCTAAAACAGGAAGATCTCCGACCTGGCTTATTGCTTCTTGGAGCATAGTAGCTAGAGTTTCGGGGATTTGAGCAAAATGTCTTTTGTAATCAGAAAATATTATGTTAGCATCACGATTGAGAACCACAATTTTAAGGGTGGTGGAACCAATATCGATGCCCAGTCTATGAAGTTGTTCCATCTGATCTCCTAGGGCGGTTAAATTAAACTGTTTTAAAATGAGAATACATTGTTAGTGGATTATCTTGTTAAAGATTTTTCTTCGAGTATCTTGAAAATACATTATACAAATTATTGGCATGTCTTTCAAGCGATAAGATATTTGCGAAATTTACTTCAACTTTCCCACATCTTTCAGCCAGACAACAGTATCTATGATTGATTCATTCAAGGTTCGGCAGATAAAACCCAACTCAGCTTCAGCTTTTTGAGTATCGTAATTATTATTGCGCTCCAGATTATAGATGGTAAAGTGGGAAAACCATGAAGGTGTTCTGGTTAGTTTGCCATAAAGCCCCCCCAACCCGGCATAGGGTCGCAGCAGGAGAAGTGGAATATTGAAGCGGGGCCGTTTAATACCCGCTGCATCACAAATAGAGACAATTAGTTGCTTAAAAGTGTAACAACGGTTAGCCATTATGTATCCTTCCCCTTTACGTCCCTTTTGAGCACAGGCAATGACTCCGTGAGCCAAATCTCTGGCATCTACAGAATTAAAGGTTCCGCCAATAGAAATTTTAATCTTACCTTGAGCAAACATAATTACACTGCTGGTGATTAGGCCGTAGCTGTAATCATTTGGTCCGAAAATTCCGCTGGGAAAAACGATAGACGCATCAAGATTATGATTACGCACAGCCTCCATCACAATTTTTGTGGCCATTGTTTTTGTTTTGGCGTAGTAGCCAATAACCAGGTCTTCATTAAAAGAATCGACTTCGCTTATCAACTGACCATGTGGCAACTCAGGAATAACGCTGGTGGAGCTGATATAAACCAGTTTTTTAACCTTATACTTTAGACATTTTTCAACAATATTCTTTGTGCCGTCAACATTAACTGCTCTAACGTTTTCATTAGGTTTAGGGTCGAGGGTGACTAGCCCTGCGGCATGGATTACAATCAGGTCAGCTTCATTTTCGCTATAAAAAAATTGTTCCAGGGATTCAGAATCTAAGAGGTCGCCTTCGATTATTTCCACGTTTTCCGGCATTTTAGAAACGGCAGGATCACCTGGCATCACCAGAGCGTGAACCTCTTCGCAACTCTCAACCAGTGCTCTGACAATATTTCCGCCTAGAAGTCCGGTGGCTCCTGTCAGTAAAAAAATTCGCTTTTTCATTAAAACACCTCACAAAAGGACTAGAATTTGAAGTCAATGATAAATCACTTAAATAGCTCATCCGCCGGTGTATTGAGAACCCGGTACTCATAAACCGGTTCGATATCATAAACGTAGACATCGGGATGCAGTGAATTGGTTCCAGTGACTTGTTGTTCGGCTGCGGCGGTTTCCAGATCAACTACGTCATATTGTGCCCGAATCACCAGTTCACATTCTCCAGTGTTGCCATTGTAGTACTCTTTATAAATTGGCAGCTCGGTGTTGCCAGGACTTAGATAAACACGAATAAAGGTAGATTCTCCAGGTCCCAGTGACGGGATTGATAAAGTCATGGTATCATAAATTTTAAAATGTGGTTTACCTGGTGGATAATATGAAATCATTAGTGTGCCCGATGGGCTGCGCTGAGCATGTTGGTTATGCAGTTCGACATCGACAAAGGCTGGTTGATACTGGGCCTCGGTTGCTGGTTTGAGATACGATACATTAAAAGGATTAACGGTTTTCATCTCTGTCAGTCGATCAAGCTCGCTGGAGACTTCTTCCGCGATGGCATTGCGGACATCAGCAGGGATCTGCTCAACTGGTATATCCATTGATCGGGCTGTCTCCTCTAAAGCGACACGGACACAATAATCCAGCCCCTGGTCGGCCAGTTCGTCAAAATTAGGTAAAGATGGCGGCAGTCCCACCGAAACCAGACCGTAGTCAATCAGCCCTGTGACCGCTGTTTTGATATAGGACTGCATTTCTTCACCGAGGAAGGCAAAGCGGTCGGCTACGGTATTGGCAACCGTCACCTTGAGATCAGCATAGGCTTTGGACACGCCTTCGTATATTTGTGATAAAAGATCAAAGAAATCTGACCAAAATGCATCCCATCCACTTTGTGTAATGGATAGATGAAACCAGGCCCCCACGGGCAGCATTCGGTCTACAATGGCCTGATATTCCGCTCGCGTTGTGTTGGGGTATAAATACATATGCATTTCATAAGGATAAAGAAAATCACCGGTCTTGTTATTTTTGATGTAAAAACAGATTTCTTCGGCTTCAATTGGTCGGGTGACTTCAAAATATTCATCGGCATTGTCAATAGCCCATCGGGTCGGAATATAGCGCAGGAATTCAGTTGAAGGCACATAAGAATGAACTGTCACTTCTTCCGGGGGCTGGTCGTTAATATCAAAACTGCCGGCTAAATAGATGGCGTAATCTCCGGTAAAGACTATGGAAGACTCTTTGGTTGCCAGCGGAACCATAGTCCCAGGTGTTTCACCTGGCACATAACAGACTGCACGTAGATAATAGCGGATGGTGCCGTTACCCAGGATGTTTAGTTTTGGGATAATTTCAGAAAAGCTGAGTTCATAAAACTTGGTAACAGTTGTATAAGTGATTCCAGTCTTTTGGTCGCGGTAGACCAGTCCGGCTGGTTGGGTGAAATCTGTCATCGTCTGGTTATTAAAAGGTTGGCTGGCGATTTGCAGATCAATCTCTACGGATTCACCAGGAATGTCTGAAAGCATCAGAGTGCGGTCAAATGCGCCATCGTTAAAAAGATATAGACCGTTTTCAGGAAATTCTTCAAAGCTTCCAGGCTCAAATCCGGGCTCTGTTTTCGCCGATAATATGGGCGATGGCAGATCACTTGTGGGGACTTCTGAATTCAAATCAATGGAAGGTTGACCGACTATCAGTTCGAAGCCTGAGCCGGAAGCCTCAATCAGCTGATTGTCTTGATCATATAATAAGACCCGCAGATAAACTGCCCGCTGAGACTGAACCGGAAGAAATATCTCTGGAGCCAGGGTGAAATCACTTCCATGATTTTCAACTTCCTGATTATTTCCGTAACTGCCAAGGATTGATGCAAAATCAAGATTGAAGCTAATCGCCTTGCCAGGCAGTGTGCCTGTGGCGATCAGACCGATATCACTAATTTGCTCCTCATCACAGGAAGATTTTACTGTGGACAACTGCCAGACAATATGGTCCACGTTGTTAAAATCATGGTCCAGCCAGAATGATCGGACAGTATCCCCGGTTAAAGAGATCATTTCGCCATCATTAGTGGTATAGAGATTGGGGTCAATCTCAGGAGTTATATTGTTTTGGTTTTCGCTGGCGCTTGCATCCTGCTCAGGTTCTACATTTTCTTCAGGCTGAGTTTCGGTCGTAGCTTCTGTCTGGTTATTCGCATTATTTTCTTCGCTGGATTCAGTTGCCGGTGTAACAACGCTGAATATGTCTGACTGGTTATAGCCTAATAGGGCTGTTCCAACCCAGACGTTTATTCGAAAAAGACAGTTTTGCGATTCTGTATCCGGTATCGTGACTGTGGTTTCATCCTGATTGGCGATTCCGGTTGCCAGATCCATATAGGTAGCCCCGCCGTCACTACTGAATAAAACATCCACACTAACCTCCCGGCGAGTGTCAATTGACCATTTAAGTAAAAAATCTGAACCTGCGGTTAGCTTTTGGTCTTCTACCGGTGTCAGCACCTGAATTCCATTGGAAGGCGGGTTGACTGTTAATTCAGAAGGTAAAACATAAGGTTTGGTTGTAAGAGTAAAGTTTACTGTATCAGCCTCTTCATCTTCTGTCGGGGTGAACGCTTTAATGTATAACTGCATCTGGGGCTGACATCCTTCAGTAGCAATTTCACCGGTATTAATATCTCTGGACGGGGCTTCTATGAGGTCCACAATTTCGGCATAGCCAACTTCCGGATCAAGATAATAAGTGTCTGACTCATAATTTTCGATGGCTTCCTGGATACGCTTGGCTTCACATGATCTGAAGATGAACATCATAAGAACCAGCAGCAAAATCCCAACAGCAATAACCAAGAAGATACGGATCCACTGTTTTTTCTTTTGGTCCATAGTTCTCGCCTCCCTTTACAATCAATATACCCCTTGTCGGAAGCCTTTAACAAAGCGCAGGATAGATACAAATGTTTGGGCTATAGGATGAATAAACCAGTTGATAGTAACAATGAAGCAAGGAAACATTATACTTTATTTTTATTCCTACTAATTAATGGCAATATTTTCGTGAAACTTATTATTGCATTGGAGGGTGTTTTTTGGTAGAATTTTTATCGCTGTGAAAAATATCAGCACTCTGGAGAGTCTCGCGAAACGAGCGCCGAAGGTGTAGCCTGTAGATAATGCAGGTGATCTCTCAGGCAAAAGGACAGAGCAACGTAAAAGTTGTTCTCCTCTTCATTAATAAGAAGGAGGAAACAAAGATGTTTCAACAAATTAACTGTTTTCTGGTCTGGTTTGATGACCTGGTCTGGGGCCTGCCTCTGATCATTTTTATTCTGGCAGTTGGTATTATTTTAACCATTCGTTTGGGTGGGTTGCAGATCATACATTTACCCAAAGCCTTGAAGTTTATGGTCAAGAATGAAGCAGATGGAACAGGTGAAGTCAGTAGTTTTGGTGCTTTGTGTACTGCTCTTTCAGCAACCGTAGGAACCGGCAATATTGTCGGGGTTGCAACGGCTATCGTTGCTGGTGGTCCTGGTGCTCTTTTCTGGATGTGGATTGCCGCTTTTTTTGGTATGGCAACAAAGTATGCGGAAGGTTTATTGGCGGTAAAATACCGGGTGATAGAATCTGATGGTCATGTCCTGGGCGGTCCTTTTTACTATATCGAAAACGGTATGGGCAAAAAATGGGCATGGTTGGGCAAGGTATTTGCCTTTTTTGGAGCCGGTGTAGGTCTACTTGGGATTGGGACCTTTACCCAGGTAAACGGGATTGCCGGAGCGGTTAAAAACTTTTTTGATCCTAACAGCCTAACGACGGTTAATATTCTGGGCATGGATTATTCGATTAGTGTTCTGATCACCAGTGTTATTTTAACAATTCTGGTCGGATTGGTTGTCATTGGTGGAATTAAACGAATTGCCGGTGTTTCTCAAATTGTTGTTCCTTTTATGATTGTCATTTATGTGCTGTGCTGCCTGGTTATTCTGGTCTTTAACGCCGGAAAGATTCCTGCTGCTCTGGTCGAGATTTTTGCCAGCGCTTTTGGACTGCGGGCTGTTGCTGGTGGTGCTTTAGGAGCAGTTATTGTGGCCATGCAAAAAGGAATTGCCAGAGGAATTTTTTCCAATGAAGCCGGTCTGGGGAGTGCCCCGATTGCGGCAGCAGCAGCCCAAACTAAAGAGCCTGCCCGACAGGGTCTGGTTTCGATGACGGGAACATTTCTTGATACTATTGTTGTCTGTACAATGACAGGTCTGGCAATTGTTTTAACCGGATCATGGAATATAGGACTGGAGGGTGTTGAAGTTACGACTAATGCTTTCCAGATGGGACTGCCGATTCCGCCGCAGATCAGTTCTTTTATTCTTATGACCTGCCTGGTATTCTTTGCTTTTACCACTATTCTTGGATGGAACTATTACGGTGAACGATGTCTGGAATATTTGTCTAACGGCAATCGTAAAGCGGTCATGACTTATCGCTGGCTGTATATTCTGGCAGTTTTCATTGGTCCTTTTATGACGGTTTCAGCCGTCTGGATGATTGCTGATATTTTTAATGCCCTGATGGCGTTGCCAAACCTGATTGCTATTCTGGCCTTATCGGGTGTCGTGGCATCAGAAACAAAAGCTTACTTAAAGCGTTTGAAAGAAGAACCGTCAACCGGGGAAACAAAGGTTGAAGAAGAAATGGCTGCTTAAAAAGTATAATAAAAGCTTCACTTGCCTGTTTAGGTAAGTGAAGCTTTTTTTAATTAGCCCAAAAACAATACGGCTAAACCGAATGTCACTAGAATCGAACCGGTGATTCGATTAAGAGTGATATGGTCAACCTTATTGGCTATTTTGGCAGCAATTCTGGCCCAGATGAGGGTCGAAAAAACACAAACAGCCAGATAAAAAAGATTGGGAATCCCGCCAATTACAAAATGGCTAAGCGCCCCTGTTAATGCGGTAAAGGTCATAATAAAGACACTGGTTCCAACCGCCATCTTAAGTTCATAGCCTAAGATTGCAGTTAGAATGATGAGCATCATCATTCCCCCACCCGCACCGATAAAGCCGCAGATAAAACCAACTAGAGTTCCTGAGAGGACTGAGCGGATGATTCTGGCTTTAGGGTCAAGGTTACTCATTGCTTCAGGAGAACCTGTAACTGGTTTAATCAGAAATTTGATCCCCAGGACCATAGTCATAATTACTGAAAAACTGCCCATTGTAGTACTGGGAAGAAAACTTGAGACCAGACTGCCCACTAATGTAAAGGTTAAAACAGCAATCATCATCACCAAACCATTTCTGATATCGACATTTTTGTGTTTGGCGTAGGTAATTGAACTGACTCCGCTGGCTAGAACATCGCTGGCAAGGGCAATACCAACCGCTTCATAGGCTGGAACGCCCAGAAAAGTAATCAAAACCGGGCTAATGATCGCAGCCGCGCTCATGCCGGCAAAACCGGTTCCCAATCCGGCGCCAGCACCGGCTATAAAACAAATTAAAAAGCTTAATAATAATGACACGTTAAGAACTCCTATACATATAAAATAAATTTACAAAATTAAATTGTTGAATTTAATCGCAATTAGGATATTATAACTTATTTTTATTGTTTTGTAAAAACAGTGTCTATGTTTAAATTAATGATTAAGATGAAATATACATTAGTGTTATGACACTTTTATAAAACACAACAAAACTAATGCTTTAATATGATAAAGTCCGTATAATGGTGTAAAAAGAAAATGAGCCAAGAGCTCAAACCTCGGTTAAAATAAAAGTACCACCCAATACCTAATCGAGGAGATGAACAAATGGCTCAATTAAATATTACACTGGACACAGAACTTTTGCACGGACTTTTTACAAAAGATTCCCGGGATGAGGCTTTTTCAAAGCTTCTGGAAACAATTCTTAACCAGGTGCTTGTAGCGCAATCGGCTGAGCAACTTGGTGCTGAACGCTATGAGCGATGCGAGGATCGGACAGCTTACCGTAACGGTTTTAGGGATCGTGAATTAACAACGCGAATCGGTGGTATCACCCTGCGGATCCCTCGTCATCGTAACGGCGAATTCAGCACGACGATGTTTCAGCGCTACCAGCGGAGCGAGCAGGCTCTGATGCTGGCAATGATCGAAATGGTCATTAATGGGGTTTCAACCCGCAAAATCGAAAACATTACAGAAGAACTTTGTGGCCAGAGCTTTTCAAAATCAACAGTTTCAAAGCTGTGTGAAAATCTGGATCCGGTAGTAAACGGTTTTCGTAACCGAACGCTTGAAAAGCATTATCCATTTATAATTGTGGATGCTTTATATCTCAAAGTTCGCGAAGACAGCAGAGTCCGGTCAAAAGGTCTATTGGTAGCAACCGCAGTCAACGAAAATGGCAATCGTGAAGTAATTGGTTTTCAGCTGAATGATACCGAAACAGAATCAAGCTGGGGAGATTTTTTTCAAAATCTCAAAGAGCGTGGTCTGACAGCCGTTGATCTGATAGTATCCGATAATCACAAAGGACTTGTAAATGCGATTAAAAAACATTTTCAGGGATCCACCTGGCAGAGATGCCAGACACATTTCTCAAGAAATGTACTGGATAAAACGCCCAAAAATCAGCAGTCCGAATTGAAATCCTATCTGAAACGCATCTACAATGCAGTAAATATTGAAGATGCCCGCAACCTGCTGAAAGACACACTGAGACATTTTGAATCCAAAGCACCAAAAGCGATTGAAATACTCGAAGAAGGTTTTGATGATGTGATGGCTGTAATGAGTCTTCCTGAGAAATACCGGAAAAGACTGCGCACAACCAACAGTATCGAACGACTCAACGAGGAAATCAGGCGTCGTGATCGCGTGATCCGCATTTATCCCAACGAAAAATCGGTTATCCGTTTACTGGGTGCGCTGCTTATGGAACAGGATGAAAAATGGTCTTCCGGCAGAAAATATCTGGATATGCAGGATTACTATGAATTTTTAAAAGAACAGACGGCTGCTGTTTCATCAGCAGCCTAGTTAAACCCACCGAGGTTTTTACACACTATTTTGGACTTGACTTTTAATATTGGTAACAGATATAGAAGATGTAAATTTTTACAATTGTAGTAAAACACTATATAATAATGATATCAGATTTTTAAGGTTAAATGTTACAAGTGCCTTGAAAATAGACTAAACAAAAGGAGATTGCAATGATGGAAGAAGAACCAAAGAAACCGCAAAAAGGGATACTCTATTATTATGGCCTCGTTATTTTGGGCATCCTGGTATTTAACGCTCTGGTCGCTCCCCTACTGGTTGAGCAAACAATTGAGCCAGTCGGTTATAATCAGTTGCTGGCTGATATTGAATCCGGAACGGTCACTGAAATGGAAATAAACGATCAGCAAATTTATTACCGTATAGTTGATGCAGACGGACAGGAAGTGGTTCGTTCGACTGGTGCCATGGATGATCCGGATTTTGTGACTCGTTTGCAAGCACATCCTGAAGTAACATATACTAAAATTGTTCCCCAGGAAATGTCACCATTGGCAAAATTCCTGACTTCATGGTTGCTGCCATTTATTTTATTGTTCGCGATCGGTCAATTTTTTATGTCTCGGATGCAAAAACGGATGGGTGGCGGCAATGCTATGGCTTTTGGTAAGAGTAACGCCAAAATTTATGTTAAAGCCCAAACAGGCGTTAATTTTTCTGATGTGGCAGGGCAAAACGAAGCCAAAGAAGCTATGGGAGAAATTGTTGATTTCCTGCATAATCCGCAAAAATACACTGAAATTGGAGCTACCCTCCCTAAAGGAGCCCTACTGGTTGGCCCACCGGGAACCGGTAAAACGCTATTGGCTAAGGCTGTGGCAGGTGAAGCGGAAGTTCCCTTTTTCTCTATTTCCGGTTCTGAATTTGTTGAGATGTTTGTTGGGATGGGAGCCGCCAAAGTCCGTGATCTCTTTAAACAAGCCAATGAAAAAGCTCCCTGTATTGTTTTTATTGATGAAATTGATACTATTGGTAAAAAGCGAAACAGCGGGATGGGTGGAAATGATGAACGGGAACAAACTCTTAATCAGCTGTTGACAGAGATGGATGGATTCGATGGCAAAAAAGGTGTGGTGATTTTGGCTGCAACTAACCGACCGGAGAGTCTTGACCCGGCACTTCTGCGTCCTGGACGGTTTGATCGACGGATTCCTGTTGAATTGCCTGATTTAGCAGGGCGCGAGGCTATTCTCAAGGTTCATTCCACAAAAGTGAAAATGGAAGATGCCATTGATTTAAATGCGATTGCCCGGGCGACGTCAGGAGCTTCTGGCGCGGAATTGGCTAATATGGTAAACGAAGCGGCATTAAGAGCAGTCCGTATGGAGAGAAATGCGATCTCCCAATCGGATTTGGAAGAAAGCGTAGAAGTAATTCTCGCCGGATATCAGCGAAAAAATTCGCTGATTTCTGAAAAAGAAAAGAAAATTGTCGCCTATCACGAAATCGGTCATGCTCTGGTGGCCGCTAAACAAAGCGGTACGGCTCCGGTCCATAAAATTACCATTGTCCCCAGAACATCTGGTGCATTGGGCTATACCATGCAGGTAGAAGAAGGCGAAAAAGTGTTAATGAGCAAAACAGAAGCCTTGCAAAAGATTTGTACCTATACCGGTGGTCGAGCAGCTGAAGCACTGATCTTTGATTCGATCACATCGGGGGCCTCCAACGATATCGAGCAGGCTACTAAGATTGCCAGGATGATGGTCTCCAAGCTGGGAATGAGTGATACTTTTGGTATGACGTCTTTTGAGACCCAGCAAAATCAGTATCTTGGTGGTGAAAGCAGCCTCAATTGTTCTCCGGAAACAGCCCGGGAAATTGACATGCAGGTCATGACCATTATAGCAGGCCAGTATGAAAAAGCAACGGAAATCCTTAAGGAAAACAAGGATAAACTCAATGAACTTGCAGACTATTTACTTGAGAAAGAAACAATCAGCGGCGATGAGTTTATGTCGATCTTGTCTGCTTAAAAATTATTACTGATAAAACTATTTTACACGATTATCCTCCATGCTCAAAGGAAAGATATCAGAACGATTATATGCGATAGTATATGCGTTCTGGTATCTTTTTTTAGTATGCACCTAGTTCATTTCATGCAACTTCAAATAATTTGAAATTTTTATAAAAATGGAGTAAACTTTTATTTAAATAATGCTTTAAAAGTGATTAAAGAGAGGATTGGGGTTGCGATGAATATTAAAGCCTACGATAAACTGATAAAAATCATCATTTTTTTGATGCTTGCAACCCTTTTAATTTTTATTATTGATCTTTACAGTAAAGGTATTTTTGCATCAACTCAGTCCTTTGAAAACTATATCAAAAGCTTTGGTCCCTGGGAAGCCCTTGTTTTTATTGGCTTCCAGATGATTATGGTTATTTTTCCCTTTATGCCTTCATCGATTGGGACTGTTGTTGGTATCATCCTCTTCGGTCCGATACTGGGTTTTGTCTATAATTATATTGCCATTTGTACTGCATCAGTGATAGATTTTTTTCTTTCTCGAAAATATGGTGTAGAACTGGTTAAAAAAATGGTCAGCCAGAAGACTCTTGATAAATATTTCAATGTCCTCAGTGACCAAAAGCGGTTTGAGAAAATTTTTGCCGGGGCCATTTTTCTGCCCGGCGCTCCCGATGATTATTTATGTTATCTGGCTGGTCTTTCAACCATGAAGTTCTCCCACTATTTTATCATAATACTCTTGGGAAAAATTCCTTCCATCGCGGTTTTTAGTTTAGGAATTACCTCTCTGTTTCATTTTCTGCTGTCGCTTTTTACCGGATAACTATATATCTTTCGTAGACAATGCGCCAATACGATCCAGGCGATTGAATCAGACCACCATCTTTTTGTAAAACCACGATTAAGGTTTGTATTGATGGGTCTTTGACCCTGTGTGATGTATAAGGAAAAAGAAAGGAGCGGCGTTTGAATCGAAAAATTTTAAAAATCATTATTGTTACTCTGATTAGTCTGCTGGCAATAGTCAGTGCCTATAAAATATATCTGATTGTTAATGAGAGAGATTATCTGGATCACAATTATTCGGCCATTAAAACTCTGACTGACAATCAAAATCTAGCAGATTATAGTTTTGCAGTTGTCGGTAATGCCGAGAATTCAAACGATGTGTTTAGCAAACGAATTGTAGAAAGTATGAATAATGATGCTGATATCGCCTTTCTTATTTCTACCGGTAATGCAGTTCTAGATGGTGCTGAAGAAAAGTACAGGCTACTGAATAAAAGTCTTGATAACCTGAATGTTCCCAGCATTATCGGCGTTGGCAGCAACGAAGTATCCGATGGCGGTTATGTCCGTTTTTATAATCACCTTGGACCAACATATTTTTCATTTACCTATAATCAGGATTATTTTATTTTTCTCGATTCGACGGAAGCCACGACTTTTGAAGTTCAGGAAGAATGGCTGCTGAGTGAACTCGCAATGGCCCGGGATTATCGACATCGGTTTATCATTATGGAGCAAAGTCCTCTTGATGTTACAACCGATGTGGTTGATTATTCTGGCGGCCTGAGACAAATGTTTTCGGAAAATGGTGTTACCGGTGTCTTTTATTCTGCCAAGGACTATGACCAGATGACAGTAGATGGTGTGGTTTATTACGCATCAGGCAATGCAGGCGGCTTTACAGACAGCGAGGATTACGGTTATCTGAAGATTTCTGTAACAGAGAATAGCCCGGTGGCTGATTATGTTCAAGTCATGCCGGCTTATAATAATGTTTTTATGCAGACATATATCGGATTCTGGTATAAACTCCATACCCTCATCTATGTCCAGTTTTTTAATATTATCATTGTTCTGTCAGTCTTGCTTTTGAGCGGGATTCTGGCTTACCGACGAATTAGCCGGGAAACTGACTACTATCGCGATTTTTCAGTTGCAAATAGAGGGGATTATGATGATCGTAAACTATCGATTGCCATGTTCACCAATAACTACCTTCCTTTTATCGGTGGTGTACCCATTTCAATTTCCCGTTTATCGGAGGAATTGAGAAAAAATGGCCACAGGGTAGTGATTTTTGCACCTAATTATCCGAATAGCCAAGAAGATGAAAGTGATGTGATTCGCTGTCCTCTGCTGAAATATTACAAATCGGCTCAAATCCCCTTTCCCATAGCCAATATATACTCACCAAAAATTGAAAAGGCTTTTAAAGATTTTGATCTGGTCCATGTCCATCATCCATTTTGGATGGGAAAAAAGGGTTTAAGGTTAGGTCAAAAAGCTAATTTACCGGTGGTTCTTACTTATCATACCAGGCTGGAAAAGTATTCACAAAACCTGCCATTTGGTCGGATGATGTTTAAAAACTTTGTTTCCCACCATATGATTCGAGTTTTTGGACAGCAATGTGATGGCATTGTTGCCCCCACACAATCGGCAAAAGAGTATTTGGAGAATGTTGGTGTCAGCCGCCCAAAACTGATTATGCCAACAGGGATTGATTTAACTGCATATCATAAAAATGATCTTCAGCGTATCGCTGAAATTCGAGCTAACTATGTTGATGAGGATACTCTGCTACTATGCTCTGTTTTTAGATTATCAAAGGAAAAAAACCCCGAATTTCTAATCGAAGGAATTGATGTAGTTAGAAAGCTCACTACTGTTAAATTTAAGTGTATTATCATTGGCGAAGGCCCGGAAAGAGAACAGATTACCGAGAAAATTAATGAACTTGATCTATCTGAGACGGTTGTCCTCGTAGGTAAAATCAGTCCCGAAAAAATGGCAGCTTATTACCAGGCCGCAGACCTGTTTGTTTTTTCTTCCCAATCAGAAACCCAGGGAATGGTTTTACTGGAAGCTATGGCAGGAAAATGTCCTGTCGTCTGTATTCGCTCCAGCGGAACAGATGATGTTGTTCTGAATGGTTTTAATGGCTTTAAAACTTTGGCAAAAACTGAAGAGTGGGCAAACCGGGTTGTCGATATGCTAAAAGATGACCAGTTTCGCCGAACGATTTCTGATAACGCCTTGACGACTGCTGAACAATACAGTATTGAAGCGCTTGCAAAGAAACTGGAAGGCTTCTATTATGACTTAATTGCTCAAAAAGGAAGCAAACAAAATGAAATGGATTAATCATGTAATATCTCGAATAATTTCAAAAAGTATGTATTCGTACAGCCGATTGGTTTATCACAGCAGTCAGATCCGGCTGAATGGTCTGGACACTATTCGTGAGGATGAGGACGAAAAAGTGGTGTTCGTTTTCTGGCATGGTGACAGTTTCTGCCTCTACCCTGCTTTTTCAGGCCATGAGTTGTCAGTAATTACAACTATTAACCGAAGAGGTGACTTTATTGCCGATGCTTGCCGGCGTTTTGGATATAGGCCCGTTCGTTTACCCGATGAACATCAGGAGAATTTTGACCTGCTGGCAATTGTCAGAATGCTTTCCAACTCTAAAACCGACCTGGCTATTGCTCTTGATGGCCCCCTTGGTCCCTACCATATTCCCAAAGAGTTTCCAATTGTTATGGCTCATCTGCTGAAGCGAAAGATTGTGCCAATTACCGTTAATGTAAAAAGAAAAGTCGTTATAAAACATCGTTGGGATGATTTTAAGATCCCTCTTCCCGGTAATGAGATTGAACTTGTTTTTCATCAACCTATTCGCCTTAAACAGGCTGACAAATATGAAAAATATTTTTCTGTTATGGATGCTATTAAAAGATACAGTTAGTATTTTGCTTTATTGAGTTGACAGGCTCACTTTTATTCAGTCAGATCAAAGTATGGCAGATCTAGCCCTTTTAAGATTTCAACCAGCACCTCTGATGAAACTCTTTTGGGGTCTTTCATCCACCAAAAAAGAAGTTGAGAGAGCCCTCCTGCATAATATGCCATTTTATAATAAATATATGAAGTCTGGTTATCTTTGTGCTCAAACAAAGCAGTTAAATCGCGAATCGATGCGATAAAAACTTGAACAAAAATCATTTCTTGATGATCACGAATCAAACAATCTACCAGCTTCTGATTCTCATAAAATGCCTGAACGAAGATCAAAATAGACATGTTAGCATCCATTTCATATGTTTGTTTCTTTATTATTTCATCAAAAACGTTTCTAATGCAAGACCTTAAAAGCGCTTCTTTTGTTTCAATTAAATTATAGAATGTTTGTCTGGAAACACCAGAATATTCGCAAATATCTTTAATGGAGATTTTTTCATAAGGTCTTTCGTTCATTAAATCTATCAATCCATCAATTAATAAATTCATCGATAATAGTGCTTTTGGATTATTCCCATCATACATATTCTTCCCTTTAAATCTTTCAGCATTTAATAAGAATTATTAAGTTTTACAGTTAAATACTTTTAGTCTAAGTTTAAAATTTTTATTGAATTTAAAAGTTAACAATAGTATAATGCAAAACATTGACACATGTCAATAATATTTGATATAAGGAGAAGACTTATGATTTTTGGAACACCCATTAGTTGGTTTCTTAATGAAATTATTGCATCTATTTTGCTGCTTATATGTATCGCCCATATCGTTAAGCAGGAAAACTCGACGATTAAACTTTTCGAACTGTTTGCCTACATGATTACCGCTGGAATATTTGAAAATATCGGTGTATTTTCAAATGCATATTATTATAGTCATCAACGTCTGATGATGTTTGGAAATGTCCCATTTAGTATATTATTTATCGAAGGGGCCATTCTTTATACCACATTTCAGCTTTTCTCACTACTTAAAGCACCAAAATGGATCATTCCGTTTGGGGCCGGTTTATTGGCATCGATTCAGGATATGACTTTAGATCCGAGTTCAATTTATGATTTAAATTTAGTGAATGGGGTTTTAGAAGGACAATGGAATTGGACAAAATTTTATGATGGGGGTTATGTAGACATTCCCTTCTATAATTTTTCTGGATGGTTTACAATGATTTTCTTTTTTTCTGTATGTATGCTTACTGGAAGATTTCTTTATGAAAAATATAAAAAACGTTGGATTGGTATTACCTACCCATTTGCCTCAATAATTGTTACGGTTACCCTACTAATAAGTCCTATCAATCAGTTTCTGTTATATACAGTTCCCTTTGCAGAGATCAACACCAAAACGAACGAATTGATTATGCTGCTTTTATTATACACGATTTCAGCTTTATTGATATTCAGATTTGTAAAATATGATAGTTATATTGTCAAAAAGGATAGAATTGTTTTTGCGATACCGATTTTCTTACATATCTATGCGATCATTACTTGTATAACTCTAGGGATTACTTATGCTATTTTACCGGTTGTTATTGTCGCAGCGCTACATAGTGCCTACTTGATATTTGTTTACCTAAAAACTAAGAATGCTGAACGATAAATTCAAAAAGTAGCCGTCAAGGCTACTTTTTTATAAAGTAATAAACTGCACCATGCTGGGCAAGTTTTTAATCTTAACATCACAAAACTTACCAGCATATTCTCCATCAATGGTCCATGATGCACTGTTTTCAAAATTAAAAGTAACAGTATCAGCTTTTAGAAAAGCAATATTAACGTTGTCATATTTATGTTCAAACAAGCCCTTGTTAATTCCTCTCAGATCTTTTAATCTTGTTGGATTTTTAATTAAAAGAACTTCAAATTTGCCATCATCGAATGTAACTTCAGAATCTAAAAACTTCACAACACCGCCAATACTTTTGGAATTGGAGACTGATCCGAAGAGGAAATCGCCTGCAATTTCTTCTCCATCTGCTGTTACAGTAACCTTATAGGAGTGAATTTTGGGAAGACTAATGATTCCGTGCAAAATATAGGCTAAATAGCCAAAAGAATTTTTTAACCATTGCGGTGTGGAATAGGATACCTTTGAAAATGCTCCAAAAGAAGCCAGATAAGTAAAATATTGGTCTTCATTAAAAGCTCCTATGTCATGTTGCTGGATTTTATCACCCATCGCCGTATTAATGGCCAGTTCATATTTAGTAGGCAGACCTAGAGAGTTTGCCAGATCATTGGTGGTACCAGTCGGTATATAACCTAGGGGTATTTTTTTATTTAAATGTGCGAGTCCGGAAATTACTTCATTCAATGTTCCGTCACCACCGGCACAGATAATTTTATCGTAGTCGCTGCCATATTGAATGACAAGATCTGTCGCTTCATATCTTTTAGTCGTCGAGAAAATGGTCGTTTTGCAATTATTTTTGCTAAGCGTACTGACAATCTGATACATCTTCTTGTAGGCTTTTTGTCTTCCTGCAACAGAGTTTATGATCAATAGAACATTTTGTTTCTGCATTTCCTTTCCTTTCGACTGGTTAATGAAAAACCTGTGTGTGAGTTTTTAGTTTTAAATAAATATAATCTTATTATAACCCGAATTCTTTAGAAATGATGAGATTTCTAAAAAACTATAACCTGGTTCATTAATATTAATAAGAAACTTTCTTTATATCATATCGAACAATTTACAGGAATACAATACTTTAATGATTTCAGGAGAAGACTAATGCACACTGATATGATTTAATGCTAACCAGTCAGGTATTTCATCGCCATCATAAGATGAATAATGAGCGTTCAAGCCTACTATGATGACACTGTTCAGGTTTAAGACGAGAAGGTTTTATTAAGACTATTTAGAATCTTTAAATTAAAATTTATTTTAAAATTGGACAATCAAAAAAGGCAGATACAAACAACTTGATGTTTGTATCTGTCCTTTTTAAAATGTAGTTTCCCTATTCCATTTTGTCTAGAGGAGTTAATCAACATTAAAGAGCTGGGAAATGAAAATATTTTTACAATTCATCTAATGATATTTCAGTATACTACTTAAAAACTATGCTCAGCTCGAGAGATTATATCTTCCTGCATAGCCGGCGTCATATCGACAAAATAGGCACTAAAGCCAGCGATACGGACGACAAGATTCTGATAGTCTTCAGGTTTTTCCTGGGCTTTTCTAAGGGTTGCAGCATCAACTACATTATACTGTACTTCCATTCCGCCCTGATTAAAATAGGCTTTAGTTACATCTTCCAACTTGGTTATGCCATCATTTCCTTTCATTACGGTTGGGCGTACTTTAAGGTTTAGAGCCATCCCATCCATGAAATGTGAATGATTAAAGCTGACAGATGAAGTAAAGACTGAAGTTGGACCATTAATATCTCTTCCTTGGGCTGGACTGGCAGCATCAGCGATTGGCGTACCGGTTTTTCGCCCATCTGGGGTTGCCCAGGTTATCTCACCCTGTACAACGTGGTCAGAGGCACCAAAGGTACCGCATTTATAGACTTCACAGCGATGGGTTGAGAAGTTTCTGGAAATATCATAATACAGATCCAGAACATATTTCATTTCAGAGTCAGCATAAGGGTCGGCGTTGCCAAAATGCGGAACTTCGTTAAGAATTCTCTGACGGAGTGGCTCATAACCTTCCCAATCAGCCAGGAGCGCATCAAGATATTCTTTTCCTGAAATTAACTTATTATCAAATACCATGTACTTAAGGGCTGTCAGGCTGTCGGCTGTGGTTGCCAATCCCGTTGCAGTCCCACCGTAAGAGTTATATTTTGCTCCACCTTCAGATACGTCTTTACCGCTTTCCATACAACCAGTGGTAGAAATAGAAAGGTTCGGGAAAGGAAATAATCGAGGGTATTCATGTTCAGTGTAATTATTAAGTGTTGCCGACCAGGTCAGCATCCAGGTTGTAATTTTTTCAAATGCGGCTCGCACTTCATCCATAGATTTCATGTCTGAAAGATATCCGGAACGTAATTTCTCAGGAACCTGTTCTCCGTTGATGGGGTTAATGCCATTGTTAAGTGCCATATCTAATGCGATTGCCCAATAGATACCGGAGTGAGACATCGATGAACCGTTGGGTGCCGGATAATCACAACCTGATCCAGTAATTTCCTGGCAGCCGATAAAAGCAAAGTTTCTGGCATCTTCCAAAGTAAATCCCAACTCCTGCTGAATTGCAGGCACAATGACTTCGTCATTTTGAAGCAGAGGCAGACCACCTACGCGCATGGACGTTGCCATTGCACAATCCCAGATCTCTTTTGGCGTATTTTTATTGGTTCTCAATGAAACAGTTGGCTCGTGTAAATCCAGGCGTGCCATAGCTTCCAGAACCATATAGGAGACGGGGTTTGTAGCGTCTTCCCCAGTTTCTGGGACTAAGCCGCCAATAGTGGTATGCTGTCCCAAATGGCCGATTCCAGCGGTTTGCTGCATCTTGCCAAAGCCGCCGCCGTAGAAAGTGTTTATTTTTAGGAAGAAGGCATCGACTAGTTCCTGAGCTTCGTCCATTGTGATGGTACCGTTTTTAAGGTCTTTTTCAAGGTATGGCCAGGTGTAATAGTCAAATCTACCCATACTTGTTACAAAGGGATCATTATCTACCTTAAGAAAAACATTGTACATCATTACCTGCTGGCAGGCTTCCCAGAAGGTGCGAGATGGTTTTTCGGCGATCCAGTCTAGGCCTTCAGCCATCTTTTCGAGTTCTGCTTTACGTTCGGCCGTTGGTGCTGTGTTGGCTTTAACTCTTGCGCAGTCAGCATAACGCCTTGTCATGGTAATAGCACCATCACAGGCAACTGTCGCTGCTTTATAGAACATATACTTGCCCATGTTATCGCCTTGAACGTTACCTTGATGTTTATCCAGCCAATCCTGAGCTTCCTTACGGATATCAGCATAGCCTCGTTTAAGGATATTCTGGAAGCCAGGAGTCAGATGGCCAGGCGGTAACATGGTCGGGAAACCACCAATTTTTCCGTAGTCTGAAGCCTGTAGCTTAAAAAAGTCGTGGGCTCCATCTGGCAGCCATTCTTCTGGTGGAAAATTATTGCCATAAACCGACATCCGCTTGGCAAAAATATCACGCAGCTCTTTAAGATCAGCCGGTGAAATCGCCAGTTTCTGATGAGAGTAAAACGGATCATCATCGGGTGCATGATGTAAACCGTCAGCTTCGATTGGCCAGGTGTTTTCTATATCCGCCATCAGCCACATTTCGCCAAGTGCAGCACCCCAGCCTTTGTTTCCCAGGTCTCCGGCAAAATATTCGTCTTCTCGGATATCAATAGGCATATTGGAAATGACATACAGTGATTCATAAGGCTTTTCCAGCATTGGCGGAAAATCATGATATTTCTGCGATGCCTCCAGCTTTAAACGTGCTTTCTCTGCATCTGCAACAATCACTCTGTTGCGAACCTTGTCACGCATTCTTTCAATGCGTTCCGTGTGCGGTTTAAACGTATACATAGAATTTCTCCTTTCGTTTGCATTTTTATTTATGTTATCACATTAGATACGCTATGTAAATCATTTATAATTAAATTATTGTAAACCTTTAATAAATTCACTTATAATTCAATAAATACGCCAATACAAAGCCATTATAATAATGTATCTATAAGAGCATTAATTAATTTGAGTTATACACACATAAATTAAATTAGTTTCCACATTGTCTATTTGATATACACATTTTTGCTAAGTAAAAAAACAGCTGAAAAAATTATCAGCTGTTGAAAATTGGTCTGAATCAAGATTATTGGAGATGATCTGATTGGCATTGCGGAGAAATTTGTATTTAAATTTAGACAAAAAGATGGTAACATCTTTTCCTTGCGCAGTTCCGGTAAACTTGCAGGAATTGCGACATTATTTTGAACGAGAATCGTGATTGTACTTCCCTCACCTGCTTCACTGATTTCTTCCAGAGCTTTATCGACATCAATATCGGGATTTTCCGGTTCTACAGGCGTTATCGGGCTTGAGAGGGTGTCATAACACGTACCGTCCTTCATTTCTTAAAGCACTGTTGGATTCTCTAGCGCATTATTTGACAGATTGTCCACAATATAGACTTCTATTACATCCCCTGTCTGTGCATTGAAGGCTGCACCAGCCCCGCTTAAGGTATCAAAATCGCCAATAATAAAGGTCGTTCCAATTTGCATATCGTTTCTTTTTTGTACAAACAAGCAGACTTCTTCCCCGTCATGTCCAGATACTTTGGAAATATTTACCCGAAAATAGGTAAAGCCCGATACACCCTCATTAATAGTTAGTGTCGGAATACCATCGTCAGTATAGCTGCCGGTGTAAGCGGCGTCGCCATCAGAGGCAATCAGGTAGGCCCCGTTACCGCAGCCTCTTTGGACGACAAGGGTATAGTCGCAAGAACCGGTTACGCCATTTTCATCCGTCGCGGTAATGGTAACGGCGTAGCTTCCCACCTCACTCTCAACGGGTGTACCGGTAAGAAGTCCGTCACTGTCAATACTCAGTGAGCCTGGCAATCCAGTCGCAGACCAGGTAAAGGCACCAGTCCCGCCGAGGATTCAAAGCTGAGATTATAGGTGATTCCAACCATGCCAACCGGCATTGAGCTGTTGGTGATTGTAATTTGATCCTGCCTTGTCACTTCAATTGTATAGGTTCGGGTGGTAACACCATCGCTGCCGGTTACCACTACGGTAATAGTGTTGGTGCCCACAGACAAATTGACCGGCACAGAGGCATCATTACCATTGACCGTAACATCTGTCCCGCTATCGGTGGATGTTGGCGTTACCGTCAGACTGTCAACGGCATTTTCAACCGTTGCTGTATAGGCAGTAGTCGTTTTTGCAAAGGCTGGCGAAAGCGTCCCCTCTGATAAGGTCAAACCGGACAGGGTTGCGTCACTGTCCCCGCGATTAATGGTTAAAGTATAGGTTTTAGTCGTCGCGTCCTGGGCAATGACCATCAGTTTAATTTCATTATCCCCCACTGAAAGCGGGATGGTCTTTAAAGCTCCATGGCTTAAAATGACACCGTCTAAGAGCATGATGGCCTTTTCATCAGAAGCTGAGGCGGTCAGCGTAATTTCATCCACATCGCTGCCTACATTGGCATAGTAAGCTGTAGTCCCTGCATCAAAGGCGGGACTTAAAGAGCCTGTATTTAGCGACAGGCTGGCTAAATTAGCATCACTGACTGTTCCATTCACAGAGAGTATATAGGATTTCTGGCTGCCGTCCTGAGCGGTTACGACAACCGCAATCATATTGGCGCCGTTATCAAGGTCAACGGATGCTTCAGAACCAGAAGTTGCCAGGCTGCCGTTAATGGTCATAGTTGCTCCGGGGTCAAGGGTCTGGGCAGTAATGCCGATGCTGTCGATGCCGGTAGCATCTACACTGTAGGCAGCGGTATCCGGATCAAAGACAGGGTTTAAGCTACCCGTATTAACGGCAAGGCTCGAAAGGTCTGCCGGTGCTTCGGTGGTGAAGCTGGCACTATCGGCTGTCATGGTAGTCCCATAGCTGTCCTGAAAACCGGAAATGTCTATGCTACAGCTTTGGTAGTAGTTTAAACCAGAATAGGGTATTGTATAGGTTCGACCGCTGTTAGACCAGGCCCCGCCACTGAGAGCAGTGCCATTAATCGATACCGTTCCGGTTACAGAAGTATCCATATCGTTATTAAAGGAGATGACTACATTTCCGTCAATAGGGGAATCGTTGTCAGCTGGACTTATGTTGCCGATCATCGATGTTTTATCTGCTGTCCAAATGGCGTAAAGGGTTATATCTTCGGACACCGTAATACTGTCCCCTGGTGCATAAGATGTGCCGCTGCCGTCTGATTCTGAGTTCCACTCTATAAATGTATAACCTGGATTTGTAAAACCACTGGAATCATCGACTGTTGTTGTACCATCTACAGGCAGAATCGAATTTTTAACGCCTGTTCCACCATTGTCTTCATAGTTGATCGAACATGCTCTAGCATAGAAGCCAGCATCTGTCCAATCCTCATCGTCAGGCAGGCTAAAGCCATAGAGTGGCCCTGATATTGGAAAGTGCGTATGGCCTTTAACGGGTGTTAAAAAGGAATCGTTGGCTGAAAATACTAAGGCGTCACCCCCTATTGAAAGAGAACCACCACTTTTTCCCAATCCAGGACCGACATCACAATTTTCTCCAACCCAATGGAAGGCATACACCGTACCACCTGTTATGCTAATCGTTCCTCCATCTCCGCGATCACCACCGCCAATACCGGCAGCATAAATTGCGCCGGTAGCTTTGACTGTGCCACCTGTTATGGTAGTCGTACCACCATCTCCGTTACTTCCACCGTCGATACCGGCAGCCAAACCCCTACCGCTTGCAATCACCGTACCACCTGTTATGGTAATCGTACCAGCATCTCCATATTCTCCACCGCCGATACCGGCAGCTTTCCTTCCGCCAGTTACATCAAGACTTCCGTCACCCTTTATTTCAAGTTCTGTACCGGCTTCAACTCGAATACCTGGATATTGGTCACTACTTATGAGTTTGTTTTCCCCACTTAGAATCAGGGTGTTACTGCTGCCTGTAAATATGAGTGCATAAATATAACTGTTGATTGTCACCGAATCAAGCGTTAATGTGACATTCTCCTTACAAGAGATAAGAACATTTTTACTTCCGGTCAGCCTTGCAGTTGCGTCTTCTTCAACCACAACTAAATCACCTGCTCCACAGCTACTGATATCAAATGTCTGGCCGTCAGAAACGGTATGAGTTGCTGCCAGGGCCGTCTGCGGAGACAGTCCGACAATCATCAACAAGCCAATCACGATCAACAAACATTTTGGTATTATTCTAATTGATTTTTCCATTGCTCTTTCTCCCTTTTATTTTTTTATCATTTCAAAAACTTCGCTGGTTGACAGTTCAACCTTATTGCCCCAGCTGATGACCCTGCCGTCGGTTTCAGCCCTCTGAAAAAAGGCTTCATCACGCAGCAGGCCAAAGCGGATGGTTTTAAGCTTAGGTTTTAAATTCAGGGTAATAATACTGCCGTTGGTAAGATTTACCTCCAGCTGATAATTTTCTTTTGCTTTTACTGCTTTGATTTCAGTCATAAAAGTTCGCTCCTTCAATTCATACTCTCTTATTATTTATTGTACAATAGCTGGTTTCTGCCTGTATACTACCCACCGGGTGGTTTTGAGGGAGTTTTTATGGTTTTGTATTTCAGGTATAAAAACAACTGCCATACTCATTGTATAGCAGTCGTTAAGTGCTGGATTTTGTGCTGCGGGTAGTTTTATACTTCGCTCGTAATATTAATTTTTTCAAAGCAGGTGTTTCGGGTAATCAGTTCAATATGAATATTCTCAATCTCATTTTCGATCAGCATCGTCAGAAAGAGGTCAACTTCCAGATTTTTGAGCAGATAGCAGTCGTCCAGAACTAAAAAGTCTATTGAAGATTATTAAGAAGCTTGAGGACTTTCCGTAAAGTGACTAAGTCGTCAGTACAACCAAGACTGAAAGCTTGTGATAGAGTTCTCCTTTAAATCAGCTTTCAAAAAATGGATCTTGCGTGTTACCTGGTACTGCTTCCCCTTTAGCGACAACTACAATCCTGATCGCCTCCAGTCGGTAGCCAAACCCGGCAGTTCCGGCTGCTTCCCCATTTTTAGCCCAATCCAACCATCCAAAATTCTGGGCATGGACCTGATAGTAAATGTCATAGTTGTCCGCATCATCACCCGTCAGATTAATCTTGATCGCTTCCAGTCGCAGTGCCTGTCCTTCGGTCCCGCTCATTGCACCATCCGATACAAAATCCTGCCAGCCAATATTTTGGACATGAGTTGAATATTCGACACCAATGTTTTCCTGATCCTCAAGTTCTATTTTAATGCCTTCAAGCCTTAAACTCTGTCCTTCGGTTCCGCTCATTTCACCATTCGATACAAAACCCTGCCAGCCGATGTTCTCAACATGGGTCTGATAGCTGCAGATGATGTCTTCAGTTACCGGTTCCAGCGTTGTTGAAATAACATATTTTGATGCATGGCTAAATTCGAAACAAACACATCCATCACTGACTTTTGCTTCTTCCTGATATTCAAGCTCACCTGTTTCTTCATTGTAAAAGTAGAGGTAAGCTGTTTTTTCGTTTAAAGTAGCGTCCATTTTGTAAGTTAAGATTGTAGTAAATGGAAGCTCCCCGGAATAGGTGATTTCTATTTCCATAGAATCAGAATCACCAGCCAGTTTAGATAATTCAGCATCTTCGATTTCTGTAATACTTAAATCAAAGCTTTCTATTCCCTCAGGAAGATCAGTGATGCTCATACCATTTATCGCCCAGCTATAGTCTCCAAAGTCAAAAATGATGGTAACATCTTTTCCTTGCACAGCTTCCAGTAAACTTGCAGGGATTGCGGCATTATTTTGAACGGGAATCGTGATTGTACTTCCCTCACCTGCCTCACTGATTTCTTCCAGAGCTTTATCGACATCAATATCGGGATCTACCGGTTCTACAGGCGTTATCGGACTTGGATATGAGGGTGTCTTAACATATACTGTAAAGGTCGCACTGGTTACCTCAGAGCCGGCACCAATAACTATCGTTAGAGTTGTCGGATCAATCTCCGGTACAACAAATTCTGTACTATAAGAACCGTCATTAGCTGTCAGTACCGGATTTATATAGACAATATTACCATCTGAATCCGTCGCTTTTACGGTGATCCATGTATCTGGATCATAGGTTCCCGACAGAGTAACAGTTTCGCCCGCTACTCCGCTTTGTTTACTCAGTTCCAGGGTTACTTCCGTCGCTAAAACCGTATTAGTTAGAAGCAGCATAAAAAGGATACTGTTTAATAAGGTTAATGTTATTTTTTTCATCAATCCGCCTCCCTTCATTTCTTAAAGCACTGTTGGATTCTCTGTCGTATTATTTGACAGATTGTCCACAATATAAACTTCAATCACGTCGCCTGCCTTGACGTTAAAGCCGGCGCCCGCATAGTTGACCGTATCGTAATCCGCCCTGTTAAAGCAAAAGGCAATTTGAGAGCCATTTCGTATCAGCACATAGACACAGGTCTCTTTACCACTGTGGCCGGCAACCGGCGAAATATTCACACCAAAATAGGTAAAGCCCGATACACCCTCATTAACGGTCAAGGTCGGAATGCCATCATCGGTATAGCTACCGGTGTAAGCGGCATCTCCGTCAGAGGCAATCAGGTAGGCACCGTTACCACAACCTGTTTGAATAACAAGCGTGTAGTCACGAGAGCCAATCACATCATTTCCATCTTTTGCGGTAATGGTAACGGCGTAGCTTCTCACTTCACTCTCTAGAGGTGTACCGGTAAGAAGTCCGTCACTGTCTAACGTAAGTGAGCTAGGCAGACCCGCAGCAGACCAGGTAAAGGCACCAGTCCCGCCGGAGGCTTCAAAGCTTTCATTGTAGTTGACTCCGACCATTCCAATCGGCACTGAGCTGTTGGTGATTGTTATTTGGTCCTGCCTTGTCACTTCAATTTTATAGGTTCGGGTGGTAACGCCATCGCTGCCGGTTACCACAATCGTAATGGTATTGGTACCCCCTGTTAGATCGACAGGCACAGACGCATCATCGCCATTGACAGTAATACTTGCTCCGCTGTCGGTCGCTGTTGGTGTTACCGTCAGGCTGTCAACGGCATTTTCAACGGTTGCTGTATAGGCAGTAGTCGTTTGTGCAAAGGCTGGCGAAAGCGTCCCCTCCGAAAGGGTTATACTGGACAGGGTTGCGTCACTATCGCCACGATTGATAGTCAGGCTATAAGTCTGAGTGCTTGCGTCCTGGGCAATGACCATCAGTTTAATTTCATTATCCCCCACTGAAAGCGGAATCGTCTTTGAAGATCCTTGGCTCAAAATGATGCCATCTACAAGCATGACGGCCTTTGTGTCAGAGGCTGAGGCGGTCAGCTTAATTTCATCTACATCGCTGCCCACATTAGCGTAGTAAGTGGTGGTCCCTGCATCAAAGGCTGGACTTAAGGAGCCGGTATTTAGTGATAGGCTGGCCAAGTTAGCATCGCTGACCGTTCCGTTAACAGAAATAATATAGGATTTCTGGCTGCCGTCCTGGGCGGTTACGACAACCGGAATCATATTGGCGCCGTTATCAAGGTCAACGGATGCTTCTGTACCAGAAGTTGTTAGGCTGCCGTTAATGGTCATGCTTGCTCCGGGGTCAAGGGTCTGGGCGGTAATGCCGATGCTGTCAATGCCGGAGGCATCCACACTGTAGGCGGCTGTACCCGGATCAAAGACAGCGTTTAAGCTGCCTGTATTAACGGCGAGACTTGAAAGGTCTGCCGGAGATTCAGAGGTAAAGCTGGCACTATCATCTGTCATGGTAGTCCCATAGGAATCCTGAAAACCGGAAATATCTATGGTACAGCTTTGGTAGTAGTCTAAACCATAATAAGGTATTGTATAGGTTCGACCGCTGTTTGACCAGGCCCCGCCACTGAGAGCAGTGCCATTAATCGATACCGTTCCAGTTACGGAGGTGTCCATATCGTTATTAAAGGTGATGATTACATTTCCGTCAATCGGCGCATCATAGTCAGCTGGACTGATACTCCCGATCATCGATGTTTTATCTGCTGTCCAAATGGCGTAAAGGGTTATATCTTTGGACACCGTAATATTGTCCCCTGGTGCATAAGATGTGCCGCTGCCGTTCGCCTTAGTATTCCACTCTTTAAAGTTGTACCCTGGATTTTCAAACCCGCTGTCATCATCGACTGTTATTGTACCATTTACCGGCATATTCGCATTTTTAGTGCCTGTACCACCATTGTCGTCATAGGTCATCACACACGCTCTGGCATAGATTCCGGCATCCGTCCATCCATCCGGCAGACTAAAGCCATAGAGCGGTCCTGATTTTGAAAAGTGTGTATGGGTTATTGTATTGGGCGTTAAGCATGCATCGTTCGCTAAAAATATTAATGCATCTCCACTGATCGAAAGTGAACCACTACTTGAAGAATTACCAGGGCCAATATCTTTATTACCCGATG
Source organism: Eubacteriaceae bacterium ES3 (assembly GCA_030586155.1). Lineage (NCBI taxonomy): Bacteria > Bacillati > Bacillota > Clostridia > Eubacteriales > Eubacteriaceae > Eubacteriaceae bacterium ES3. Next base: position 1,476,844 of record CP130741.1, read on the forward strand.
AGCCACGCTTGGCAAATACAGTACCGCCTGTTATTGAAATTGTGCCGCCACCTAAAGAAGAACTGCCGCCGATACCGGCACCTCCATATCCTCCGGTTGCAGTAACGGTACCCCCTGTTATGGTAGTAATTGTATTGCCATATACAGAAGAACCGCCGCCGATACCGGCACCACCATAGCCGCCGGTTGCAGTGACAGTACCGCCTGATATTGTAATTGTACCGTTATCCGAATTGCGGCCGCCGCCGATACCGGTAGCAGAATCGCCGCCGGTTGCAGTGACAGTACCGCCTGATACTGTAATCGTACCGCCATCTCCAGAAGAACCGCCGCCGATACCGGCACCTTTATCTCCGCCGGTTACAGTGACAGTACCGCCTGATACTGCAATCGTACCGCCATCTCCATGATCGCCGCCGCCGATACCGGCACCTCCCTCACCGCCGGTTGCAGTAACTATGCCGCCTGATATTGTAATCGTACCGCTATCTGCATAGCAGCAGTAGCCGCCGCCGATACCGGCACCTTTATCTCCGCCGGTTACAGTAACAGTACCACCAGATATTGTAATCGTACCGCCATCGGTAGAGAAGCCGCCGCCGATACCGGCACCATATTTTCCGCCAGTTACATCAAGAATGCCATCTCCTTTAATTTCTAGCTTTGTGTCTGTTTCTACTTGGATACCAGGCTCATTAGAACCGCTTTTAAATGTGTTTGTTCCACTTAGAATCAGGGTGTTACCGCTGCCTGAAAAGTTGAGGGCACAGGCATTAGATGTTGCACTGACATCGCTTGTCACCGAATCAAGCGTTAGTGTGACACCCTCGCTACAAGAGATAAGAACATTTTGACTTCCGGTCAGCGTTGCGGTTGCGCCAGCATCTACCTCAACTATATCGCCGGCAGCACAGCTACTAATATCAAATGTCTGGCTGTCAGAAACGGTATGAGTTGCTGCCAGGGCCGTCTGCGGAGAAAGTCCGACAATCATCAACAAGCCAATCACGATCAACAAACATTTTGGTATTATTCTAATTGATTTTTCCATTTCTCGTTCTCCCTTTAATTTTTTTTCATTTCAAAAAATTCGCTGGTTGACAGTTCCACCTTATTGCCTAGCTAATTACCAGCCATTAGTTTTCACCTGGCTTAAAAGTCAAGCTTATTTCTATCTTCTAAAGAACAGTGGGATTATCCGAGGTATTATTTGTCAAATCATCGACGATATAGACTTCGATTACATCTCCAGATTTAATATTAAAAGCTGCATAAGCGCTTCCTACTGTGTCAAAATCCGCTTTAACGGCATTCATACCAAGCTGAACACCGTCTCTTTTGTGGACAAATAAACAGACTTCTTCCCCGGCATGTCCGGTTACCGGCGAAATGTCTACGCCAAAATAGGTAAAGCCCGATACACCCTTATTAACGGTCAGAGTCGGAATGCCGTCATCGGTATAGCTGCCAGTGTAAGCGGCATCTCCGTCAGAAGCTATCAGGTAGGCACCGTTACCACAACCTGCTTGGATAACAAGCGTGTAGTTACGAGAGCCAGTTACATCATTTCCATCTTTTGCGGTAATGGTAACGGCGTAGCTACCAACCTCACTCTCAACGGGTGTGCCGGAGAGCAGTCCTGAACTGTCTAAACTAAGTGAGCCTGGTAGACCTGTCGCTGACCAGGTAAAGACATCAGTCCCGCCGGAGGCTTCAAAGCTTTCATTGTAGGTGACCCCAACCATGCCAACCGGCATTGAGCTGTTGGTGATTGTAATCTGGTTCTGCCTTGTCACATTTATGGTATAGGTTCGGGTGGTAACGGCATCGCTGCCGGTTACCACAATCGTAATGGTATTGGTACCTACTGTCAGATTGACCGGCACAGAGGCATCATTGCCATTGACCATAATATCTGCTCCGCTGTCGGTCGCTGTTGGTGTCACCGTCAGACTGTCAACAGCATTTCCAACGGTTGCTGTATAGGCAGTGGTCGTTTGTGCAAAGGTCGGCGAAAGCGTCCCCTCTGATAGGCTCAAATCGGACAGGGTTGCGTCACTGTCACCGCGGTTGATGGTCAGGCTATAGGTTTGAGTCGATGCATCCTGGGCAATGACCATCAGTTCTACTTCATTATCCCCCACTGAAAGCGGAATGGTCTTTGAAGCTCCCTGGCTTAAAATGACGCCGTCTAAAAGCATGATGGCCTTTTCATCAGAAGCTGAGGCAGTCAGTGTAATTTCATCTATATCGCTGCCCACATTGGCGTAGTAAGTGGTAGTCCCTGCCTCAAAGGCCGGACTTAATGAGCCGGTATTTAGTGACAGGCTGGCCAAGTCGGCAACGCTGACCGTACCGTTAACGGAGATGATATAGGATTTCTGGCTGCTGTCCTGGGCGGTTACAACAATTGGTATCATATTGGCGCCGTTATCGAGGCTGACACTTACTTTAGTGCCGGAAGTTGCTTCCGACCCGTTAATGGTCATGCTTGCTCCGGAATCAAGGGACTGGGCAGTAATGCCGATGCTGTTAATGCCGGTGGCATCCACGCTGTAGGCGGCTGTATCCGGGTCAAAGCCCGGGCTTAGGCTGCCCGTATTAACGGCAAGGCTCGAAAGGTCTGCCGGTGCTTTAGTGGTGAAGCTGGCACTATCGGCTGTCATGGTTGTCCCATAGGAATCCTGAAAACCGGAAATATCTATGCTACAGCTTTGGAAGTAGTCTAAACCAGAATAAGGTATTGTATAGGTTCGACCGCTGTTAGACCAGGCCCCGCCACTGAGAGCAGTGCCATTAATCGATACCGTTCCGGTTACTGAGGTATCCATATCGTTATTAAAGGTGATGACTACATTTCCGTCAATCGGCGCATCGTTGTCAGCTGGACTGATATTCCCAACCATTGCTGCTTCTTCAGGTGTCCAAATGGCATACAGGGTTAGATCACCGGATAGTCTAATACTTTCACCTGGTTCATAACTTGTTCCACTGCCGTCCACTCTGGTATTCCACTCTTTAAATGTGTATCCTGGATTCATAAAGCTGCTATCGTCAGCAATTGTTATAATAATGCCGACGAGTGAATTTTCTAGTTCACCATCACCTGTCCCTCCGTTGTCGTCATATGCCAACAAACAGGGTATACCATAGATGCCCGCATCAGTCCATCCGTCCGGTAGTCCATAGAAAGAATATGATGCCAAATAGTGTATATGGGTTTGTGTATCGGGTGTTAAACAGGTATCATTTGCTAAAAACACCAAGGCGTCACCGCTGATTGAAAGTGAACCATCACTTGCACTAGTACCTGGGCCAATATCGTTATTACCGTTATCACCATGTTTTGCATATATAGTACCGCTGGATATAGAAATCGTGCCTCCTCCTCCAGCTGCACCACCGCCGATACCGGCACTACCGTCTCCGCCGGTTGCAGTGACTGTACCACTTGATATCGTGATCGTACCGCCATCTCCCATACCATCAACGGCAAACATTCCGCCATTAAAACCTCCTCCAATAGCAGCACCTCCGTAACCTCCGATTGCATTGATCGTACCACCCGTTATGGTAATCGTACCGCCATTTGCATAAGCGCCACCGCCGATGCCAGCACCACAATATCCACCGGTTGCATTAACGATACCGCTCGATATTGTGATCGTGCCTCCATCTCCATACATACTGCCTCCGATACCGGCGCTGTAACCTCCACTAGTTGCAGTAACCGTACCACCCGATATCGTAATCGTACCGCCAGCTCCTTCGAAACCGCCGCCGATACCGGCAGCGAAGGCTCCGCCGGTTGCAGTGACTGTACCACTCGTTATGGTAATCGTACCGCCAGTTCCATTATTGCCACCGCCGATGCCGGCACCATTATCTCCGCCTGTTCCATCAAGACTTCCATCACCCTGTATTTCAAGTTCAGTCTCGTCTTCCACAAGGACACCCGCTTCATTTTCTCCGCTTTTAAGCATACTTGCCCCACTTAAAATCAGGGTGTTACCGCTGCCTGTAAAGCAAAGAGCACAAGCATCATATGTTTCACTGACATCGCTTGTCACCGAATCAAGCGTTAGTGTGACACCCTCACCACAAGAGATAAGAACATTTTGACTTCCGGTCAGTGTTGCGGTTACACCTGCATCTACATTAACTGTATCGCCGGCAGTACAGCTGCTAATATCAAATGACTGGCCGTCTGATACGGTGTGCGTTACCGCCCGAGCTATCTGCGGCTGCAGCGCGATGATCATAAACAAACCAATGATAATCAATAAGCATTGCGGTATTCTTCTAATTGATTTTTCAATTCCTCTTTCTCCCATTATTTTTTAATCATATCAAAAACTTCGCTGGTTGACAGTTCTACCTTATTGCCCCAACTGATGACCCTGCCGTCGGTTTCAGCCCTCTGAAAAAAGGCTTCATCGCGCAGCAGGCCAAAGCGGATGGTCTCTAGCTTAGGTTTTAAATTCAGGGTAATCATGCTGCCGTTAGTAAGGTTAACTTCCAGCTGATAATTTTCCTTTGCTTTTACTGCTTTGATTTCAGTCATAAAAGTTTACTCCTTCAATTCAGACTTAGTTATTATTTATTGTACAATAGGGGGTTTCTGCCTGTATACTACCCACCGGGTGGTTTTGAGGGAGTTTTTTTATGGTTTTGTACTTTAAGGTATAAAAAAACTGCCATAAAGATTGTATAACAGTTGTTTAGTACTGGATATTGCACAGCGGATAGTTTTTATACTTCGCTCGTAATATTAATCTTTTCAAAGTGCTGCTTTAACAGGGTCCTGTTATTAATGGACAGTTTTGAATAGACCGATTTAAGCGCTGATTTGACCGTATTGGCCGAAATAAAGAGTTTGTCGGCAATTGCTTTATTAGTTAGTCCCTGGGCTGCCAGAAGGGCAATTTCTTTTTCGCGGTCGGTGAGGCTTTGTTTGTCTTCAGGAAAGTATTTCGTTTTTAATTTTTCTCTGGCATTTTGATAGGTTTTAGAAAGGGCAAGAATATTTCTGAGTTCTGTTTTATAAATCCCCTGAGCTGCCAACTTTTTAAGAATTGGTCTGAGATAGTCACTGTTCTCGGCAAAGGGCATATAAAGTCCGTCTGGCATGGCAATGTCCAGCGCTTTTTTCAGGCTTTCGAGGGCCTGGGCAGGACGATCTAATTTAGCATTTCCTGCCGCCAGATAAAGATGAGTGTAGATTACCCCCAGCATATTAGGATAAAAGCCGGCAGTTTCTAGAAAATAATCCCCGCTGCCGATCAGTTTGGTATAGTGTTCATTGATCAGGAGTACCCGGCCGTAGATGATATTGAACATGGCAAAAGAAGCGTGGAGCAGACGGATTTCACCGCGTTCCGGACGGGCCAGGCTTTCTGGTATTTTATACTTCTGATCACATTGGGCGTAAAAATACATCTGACACAGCTCCAGATTATGCAGGTAATGATAATCAATGCGGCTTGCCATCTCTTCCTGCATCAGCGATTGTAGATGAAAGATATGAGGAAAATCCCCTTTCATCCAGTCAATACGCATCTGCAGAAACCGTGCTGCCAGTACAATGCCCCACTGATCAGATGGTTGCGCTTTATGAAGGGCTTTATTCAAGGCTACTTCGGCACTTAAAAAGTCACCCTGATTATAATGATATTCGGCCGCCATCATTTCACTGCCTCCGCGGCCATTGCCTTTTGTCAGACTTTCATAACAAGGCAGGCCGATTTTTAAAGTATGTATATTATCCAAAAGTTTGCCGCTTTCCCGGTGATAAAGGTATAAAACCGAGAGGGAACCGTGAGTCCAGTCGGATTTCAGATCGTAAATTGAAGTTGATCCGGTCAGCAGCTGCCGGGATTTCTCAAAATGAGCGGCCATTTCGTTCAGATTATTGAAGCAGGAAACACCGTAGATAAGTTCAAATTCTCCGTACAGGGTCTTGCGCTGCTTGTCGGTTAAAGAAGGATCCGAACCAATATTTGCGGCCACTTCCTTAAACGTGTTTGTAAAAGCCGCAAATTCATTGTGCAGAAGAAAATGAACACACAGAATCAGCAAGGCGTAATGATGACGACTTCTGATTTCTTCTGGACATTCATCGAGATAATGACGCAGGGTTGCCATATTCTGACGGGTAAAGAGCCGAGCTTTTTCTTCCTCGATAGAGTTTAAAATCTGTTCAAAGTCGCCGCAGGCGTACAGGAACTGCCGGGCAATGGTATATTCGCCTTGTTCAAGGTACCAGGCAGCGGCCTTTTGAGTCAGGATTTCCTGCTGACCATCTTCTTCCAGCTTTTCCTGGAGATAGTTTCTAAACAGACTGTGAATCTGATAAGTTTTCGATTGTTGGTCATAAGCGATAAAGGCATTTTGCCTGACGATTGAATCCAGCATTGCCGCAGTGTCCGGTTTTCCCCATATAAACGCGGCCAGCCTGAGCGAAAAATGATTAAAAACGGACATCCTTGTTATAAAGTCCTGCTGTTTACTGGTAAGCGCTTTATAAACAGTTTTTTCAATCAGCTTGTAGATGCTGTCCGTGGGCTTTAAAATGCCATCTTCAATAAAGTTCAGAAGCATCAGGTAGAGGGCACTGATCCAGCCTTCGGTCATTGAATGAAGCATTCTGGCCTGTTCTTGGCTAATTGTTACACTGCATTCCTGGTAGTATTCAGTAATGTCTTTTTCGCGTAGCTCAAAGGCTTCTCTGGTTAGATGGTAGAGCTGTCCTTTAAGTGATAATTCTTCCATTTTTTCAAAGCTGGTGTAACGGGTAATCAGAACAATGTGAAGATTCTCAATCTTATTTTCGATCAGCATAGTCAGAAAGAGATCAACTTCCGGACTTTTAAGCAGGTGGTAGTCGTCCAGAACTAAAAAGTATTTAGTTGAGAATTTAAGATTATTAAGAAGCCTGAGGACTTCCCGCATAGAGACAGAGTCGTCAGGAAAACCGAGGCTGGAAAGCTCGTAATAGATTTCTTCTTTCAGTTCACCCAACAGTCTGGCAAAAGAATCCCAGAAGCTGTCGATTGAGTCATCATAGATCTTCAGCCAGAGCACCTGATCGTCTGTAGCTTTGTGAAAGTGTCGGATTGCGGTGGTTTTTCCGTACCCCATGGGCGCTTCCACTATCGTGAGAGGATATTCCCGAATTGGTGAAAGTTTATTAAGCAGTTTTGTTGTGAAGTGCAGATTTTGAGTCTTCAGCAAAAGAATCCTCCTTTAAAAATGATCTGGTTCAATATTTGTATTTTTCTGATGGCTGTATTAAATATTTTTTTATTCGTGAAAACTGAATACTTTTATTGTATCGCGTCCTATTAATTCTGTAAACAGTGAATATCCTCCCAAAACCCATGGTTACAAGCCGAGGTTTGATAAAAAATAATGAGAAGTTGAAAGTATTTACTGGTAATGGTGAGTTTTTGTTTACATACTACACGATGGTAAGTTTTGAAGGAGCTTTTCTTTGATAGAAAAATAAATTGCTTGCTTTTGATTATAGGAATAGGGTTATTAATATTTTGACGAGTTTGATAATCAGAAGCGTCCAATGCTATATATTTACTTAAATCATACAATATATAGGTTTGTATTGATTGCAAACGGGTATTGTGATAATATAAGGTGAATATAGTTCTATTTATAAGGAGGAAAGATATAATATATATAAATAATGCAGATTTTGGTACTGGTCGTGTTCCAGATGAAATCGATTCAATCAATGAAACGTTTTTATATTAAAAAGGAGAAAGTAAAATGAAACGTCTAAAAACTTTAATTTCAGTAATGATTGCTTTAATGCTAGTTATTTCATTTACAGGAAATTTTGTTTTTGCAGAAAATGCGGTAATTACCCTGGTCGAAAATGATATTGAAGTATGTGAAGGAATTGCTGTTGATTCTTTAGATCATATTTATTATGCTGAACGTGATCTTAGTTTTCACAGTTATAATTTAAGTCGTATGGATGCAGATGGACAAAATAAAATTGTCTTGGCTGGAGGATTTTCTGATATTCGAGATATTGCTGTTGATGTAACTGGAAATATTTACCTGACAGCATTTTATTCACACAGTCTGATAAAACTCGATGAAAACGGTGGCAGCAAAACCGAAATATACACTTGCGATACAGATAAGTATATATACGCCATTGATGCCGACAGTCACGGAAATATCTATTTTACCGAAGCAAAATCCTTTCCATCATACGATGCTGAGATTAAAAAAATAGACCCTGACAACAATGTGACTCTTATTGCTTCCGGTTATAGCGCAGCCCGTGGCCTCGTAATTGACAGTGAAGACTTAATTTATTTCACCGCAGCTAATCCTGATTTAACGGGCAGATCCATCTATCAAATGGATATAAACGGTGAAAACATCGCAGAAATTGCGCCCATTCCCAATGATTCAATGATTATCGCGGTTGATTCAGAAGGATTTATTTACTTTTCCACCTATGAATCCAGTTCATCTTCTTACGCTATCATGAAAATGAATGAATCTGGAGATACACAACTTTTAGCCAGCGGCTTTCCCAATGTCTTTGGAATTGAAACAGATTCCAGCGGGAATTTGTATTTCTCTGACTTCACAACAATAAAAAAACTGATCCTAGCTGCCCCTTCACCAGTTATTGTTACCCAGCCGGTCAGCCAGACAGTTGATCTTGATGAGTCCGTTATCTTGAGTGTTGTAGCAGAAGAAGTAGCTTCAGGTACACTCACTTATCAGTGGTTTGTCGCTGACAGTGAAGTTTATGAACCGGCGACAGCCATCGAAGGGGCCACTAACCCGAATTATTCGCCAGATACGAGTCTTGCCGGAACCGTTTATTATTTCTGCCAGGTCACCAATACTGAGTCGTCTGGATTAAGTGCAACAACCGCAAGTGAAATAGCCGTTATCACAGTTAATGAGGAAGTCGTTATTGAGCCAACACCCGAGACTGAAATTGCCGAAATGATTGATACTATCGAATCAAATATTACCGATAATTATAGTAAGAGTCTGATCAGCAAACTTGAAAATATCCAGACAAAAATTGATAATGGCAAGTACATGGACGCAGCTAATCAGCTTCATGCTTTCATCAATTCGGTTAATGCTCAAACAGGCAAAAAGATTGATTTTGAAACATCTGAATATCTGGTTATCCGGGCGAATTCAATTATTCAGTTGATTGCACAGTAATTAATAATATGAAAAACCCTTCGAGTCTTAAATTTCGAAGGGTTTTCTGTTTAAATCTATAGTGAATTTTTTTAAATAAACTCATTAATTAAATTTTCCAGTTTTTCAGCTTCTACATCTTTATTCAAAGGCAAAGGACCGTTTTTCAGGACTTCATTTTTTTCATTGAATGTAGGCATCTCTTCTTTATAGAGTACTCCCAGAGGGATCGTTTCACCAAATTCCATAGTTTTCTGAATAGCGCCGATTTTATCGCTTGAATCATAATTTTTATCAAGCTCATAAACTCTCTGATTGTACCACTGATAGGTATTAATTTTATTAAAACTTACGCAAGGTTGTAAGATATCGATTATGGCGTAACCTTTGTATTCAATCGCCTGCTTCATAAGGGAAACTAGATGTTGCTTATGTCCGGAAAATCCCCTAGCCACAAAACCGGCTCCCGCGGCTAATGCCATCAGTAGCGGGTTCAAGGGTGTATTGATATTTCCGGAAGGCTGTACGCCGGTAACAAAACCAATCCCCGAGGTAGGCGAAGACTGTCCTTTAGTTAGGCCGTAAACCTGATTATCATGGACAAAATGGGCAATGTCAACGTTTCGACGGACATTATGAATAAAGTGATTACCGCCTTCACCATATGTATCGCCATCACCGGTACTGACAATAACGGTTAATTCCTCATTGACCATCTTGGCCGCGACGGCCGGAGGAAGGGCTCGTCCGTGCAAACCGCAAAAAGCATTGGCATTGATATACTGGGGAATTTTTGCAGCCTGGCCAATTCCGGCCACCATTAAAACCTTATGTGGTTCCAGTTCCAGTTCTTCCAGGGCTGTTTTTAAACAATCCAGTATACTGAAATTTCCGCATCCTGGGCACCAGGCCGTTTCATATGTTTGATACTTAGTCAATTCTACCACCTCCCAATATTTGATTGGCAATCTCCTGACCAGTGAACTGACGACCATCATATTTTAAGACACTGGTTGTGCATTTGATTCCGGTTTTTTCACGAATAAGTTCACCTAGTTGTCCGTTATAATTTTGTTCAACATTGATAATGACTTTGGCGTGCCTGGAAATATTTCTCAATTTGTTTTCCGGCAGTGGAAAAACATCGCTAAAGACCAGCGCTCCATATTTCTCTTCTTGATTATTTAGAATCTCCAGAGCATCAACAATTGAACCGTGCATAGACCCCCATCCGATTAAGAGAATCTGCGGATTTTCGGTTCCCAACAACTCTGGCTCCTGAATTTCTGCTTTTAATAATTCCAGTTTTCCCATTCGCTTTTTCATCATGATATTTCGCATCTCTGCAGATTCAGTAATTTTTCCTGCTTCATTATGCTCGTCACTATCGATTGCGACTAAGTTTTTAGTTTGACCAGGAATTAGACGTGGTGAGATCCCGTTATCTGTAACCTGATAACGAAGATAGTCCCCGGAAAGTTCTGCGACTGGTTTATGTACTGGGAGATTGGAAAGATCAAATGGTGCAACGGTGGCCGAAGCATCTCCCAGGAACTGATCCATCAACAGGACGACCGGTATCTGATAGCGATCGGCGATATCAAAAGCCCGGATAGTCTGGTAAAAAGCATCTTCATGATTGCGTGGTGCGATTATCAGTCGCGGAAATTCTCCTGGTGCCGCGGTGATCATAAACTTTAAATCTCCCTGTTCTGTTCGTGTTGGAAATCCTGTCGCTGGTCCCGGTCGCTGGACGTTGACCAGCACTTGTGGGATTTCAGCGATGCCAGCCAGACCAAAAGCCTCGACCATCAGTGCGAAGCCGCCGCCCGAGGTAGCAGTCATTGCTTTGGCTCCCGCGTAAGATGCACCAAGGGCCATATTGATGGCGGCAATCTCGTCTTCTGCCTGTTCTAGAACGATGCCCATTTTTTCGCTCTTTTCTGCGACATAGACCATGATCGGGGTTGATGGTGACATTGGATAAGCGGTATAAAAATTTAATCCTGCGGCAACGGCACCTAAGCCCACAGCCTGACTACCCTTGATGATCATCCAGTCGCTAAAGGACGCTTCAAGTTTTGGATACCGGCTCTCGACTAATTTGTGTCCTTCTTTGATAGCTGTCATATTAATGTCCAGATATTTTGCATCTAATGAACTAATTAAAACTGGTTCAGCTTTATCCAGACTACAGTCAAATATTTTCATAATCGCGCCAACTCCGATAGTTCCTGCTACCCTTGAGTTTCCTAATCCTTTGGCAATCTCATCCATTGAAATTTTGATGGCTCGTTTATCATCAGTAATGATTTTACTGTCACAGAGAATAAAACCTTTTTCCTTCAGTTTGCTCTGATGCATATCAATAGTTTCTTCGTTTAGGGCAATAATTCCATCCAGTTCATAAGAGTGAGAATATACTTTTTTTGCTCCAAAACGGATCAGCATGAAATTATGACCGCCGCGGATCCTGGACATAAAATCCCGGGATGTGAATACGTTGTAGCCGGATTTTTTCAAAAGTTTTTCCAGGATATCCGACATGGTATCCAAGCCTTGTCCGGCTGCACCTCCAATTAGAATGTTGTACATAATGTCTCCTTTCTAAAACGTAGAATTAGGGCATGTCTTAAAGTAATGTAAAGAATTTTGTGAAAAAGCATTAGCAAAATAGACAGATGTATTATTAGGATTGGTCGCTAATGCTGACATGTTTATATTGCATTAACTACCACTTAATAACAGAATTAAACATAACTTTTTCATGGAAAAACTTTAATCAATAAAAAACCACCTCATAATAAGGCGGTTTTAGTGTTTTGATATAACCTGATGTTTCTATGTGCAACATATAGAAAAAAGGGCTAATTATTGACATATTTCTGCTATTCGATTATAAAGCGTTGAATCCTAGTATAAAATATTTATAATATTTCATACTTTACTAGTTCTTTCAAGAATATTCTTTCTAATACATCCGAACTCTCAAATATTATTTTTAATTCAGCTCTAATGTTTGATCAATCGTTTCATCGTAAAAATCTCTTCCTTTTTCTTACGTCTTCTATTGTCATTAAATCTTATTGCTACAAATGTAAGGGCCAGGAAGCAAAAACCTACAAATGCTGATAAAAATTCATTTGGACTGATGCCAAGGCTATTCGAAATTATATTTGTCAAAAATATACCTAAAAGCATCATTACAAGCGGAACCAAATAGACCAGAAAAGCAGCTCCTAAAACCATATGGGTTGCTGATTCTACTTCCACATGATCTCCTATTTGCGCATCAAGATTATTTTTAACTTCGATTTCAATCATCCCCTGATTGCAATGACTACTGCAAGAGGCACATTTATCCCCACAGGCCGTACTTCTAGGGACTTGCAGGATGGCGCTTCCATTCTTCACCGCTACGATTTTTCCGTATTTTGTCATTGAGCTCACTTCTTTCTTATCAACTTAATTACATGCAATTGCCCCATTTTACCGTTATCTTCATGAGAAAGGTTGTGGTAATAATACATAGGAGGCCATTACACTTTTTTAGTAGAGAATGCTTTTGCGCAGGTTTTCTGCCTCACTATCGCCTGCTAAAGCCGACACCAGTTCAAGAGCAAAATCTACAGCCTTTGCTGGTCCTCGGGACGTGATCACATTACCATCGCGAACAACAGCGGTTTCCTGACAAATTGAATTAGGTAGATCTTTATCATAACCGGGGTAAGAGGTCACATTTTTTCCATCAATTATTTTTGCTTTTTCCAGAACAATTGGCCCAGCACAGATTGCAGCCACTAATTTTTTTGAAACATTCATTTCCTGGACAATCTTGATTACCCGCTGATCATCCCTGAGATTTGCTGCGCCAGGCATGCCTCCGGGGATAATGGCAGCGTCGTAATCCTCCAGATTTTTTAACGCACTGATATTTTTATCCGCTTTGACTTCGATTTGATGACTGCCTAAAACCTGCAGGCTGTCAGCTATGCTCACCATCTCAACTTGTATCGAATTAACTCTTCTTAAATAATCAACCACCGTTAAGGCTTCCACTTCTTCAAATCCTGGTGCTAAAAAAACTAAGACTTTCATCACTTGTCACCTCTTTAATTATTTCAATTCTTTCTTTATTCTAACAGAAATTCTTGTGAACTGGCAAAAATCTTCTCAATTTTCTAGACAGTAGTAAATAAAAAATAGCCAATTATTACTAATCGACTATAGAAAAAATCACTTTACTAATACCTGATACTGTGTCACTTAACTTAATGAATTTACCTTTTTACACTTCTCCAGAACAGCTTTATAATCTCGGACAGCACAAGCACACTAGAGGATAAACCAAATAATTTGAACCACATGACTAAATCTAGCGGAATTGTTCCAAAGAACGCCCCTGCAAACTGGATGATGATGACTTGGAGGGCAAATGTACTTCCTACCACTAAAAGCATTAGCTTGTTCTTCAGTAAGTTGACGAAGATACTGGTGCTATTTAATTCTCGACAGTTAAAGGAGTTAAATAGCTGGAACAACGCAAATAGTGTGAATAATACTGTGGGCATCTGCGACTCTGTCGCGCCAAGGAAGTTGAACACATATTGACAGAGAAAGACGATGGAGATATAACCGCCAGTGATGGCAATTCGTGTGAGCATGGCTTTTGACACAATATTTTCATCGCGTTTTGTGGGTTGACGATTCATCAAGTCGTCATAGTTTGGTTCAAGTCCCAAGGTCAGCGCTGGAGGTCCGTCCATAATAATATTGATCCACAGTAGTTGTAATGCGGTGAAGGGTGCTTTCAGTCCCAATAGGATTGAGGTGAACACAACAATAACCGAAGATATGTTTACAGTCAACTGAAAGGTGATAAACCGTTTAAAGTTCTCATAAATATTGCGTCCCCATTCTACTGCCTTGACGATGGTAGAAAAGGAGTCATCCAGCAGTACAATGTCACTGGCTTCTTTGGAAACCTCCGTTCCAGAGATACCCATTGCAATACCCACATCTGCATTTTTCAATGCAGGAGCGTCATTAATACCATCACCGGTAACAGCCACAACGTTGCCCTCTGCCTTTAGCAGCTTCACAACGCGCATCTTGATCGTTGGTGTGCTTCGAGCTATAACGCTGATTAAGGGAAGTTTTTTGGTCAACTCCTCATCACTCAAATCGGAAATATCATTGGCTTCAACAGCAATCGATCCATTGTCCAGAAGATTCAGTTCATTGGCAATGGCTGTGGCTGTGACTATATTATCGCCCGTAAGGATTTTCAAAGTAACCCCTGCCTCACGGCAGGAATTCACTGCTGCATATACATCTGCACGCAATGGATCGGAGATAGCTACAAAACCATCGAAGACCATGTTGCTTTCTATCTCATGATGTGCGGCCTCGCATTCATAATCTTGCATAGAGTGTAATTCTTTGTGGGCAAAGGCAATTACACGCATGGCTTTTTCCTGGACCTTAGTGATGAGATTTTCAATTTCTATCTTTGTATCGTTAGATAAGGCGCACATTGTGAATATGCTTTCTGGGCTTCCTTTAACATAAGAAATAATTTTCCCGTCCACTTTGGATATGGTAGTCATATGTTTGAGTTCAGATGAAAATGGGAATGCGTGTAGAATATCGTGATCTTCGCGCTCTTCACGGTAGGACTTTCCAGTATTTTGTCGTTCGACTGATTGCTCATAAAAGTTGAGTAGTGCACACTCGGTAGGGTTACCAATGAATGTGCCATTCTCACCAATATCAGCTGTTGTATTTAGACAGATGTTATGAATCAGCCAGTGAGAGGATAGTTCACTAGTATTTTCATGCCATACTGTATCGTAAAATGCACCTACTTTCATCTTGTTTTCCGTTAGTGTTCCAGTCTTATCAGAGCAAATAACGTTAATACAGCCTACAGTCTCAGACGCAATCATCTTTTTCACTAGGGCGTTTTGTTTGGAAAGTTTGATGATATTTATGGACAAGGAAACAGCAACTATGGTGGGCAGTCCTTCCGGCACAGCGGCTACAATTAGTACAATACTGGTGACGAAGGCTTCCATGACCTCTTCCAAAATCAAGCCTTCATGGGTGGCAAAGAAAATGAGTTGGGAGATAAATACGATAGAGGCTGCAATCACCCCTAGAATTGTGATGGTCTTACCTAGACGGGCAAGTTTTTCCTGCAAGGGAGTGCTGGATTGCTGCGTTTCAGTTAGCTCATGCGCGATTTTCCCAAACTCAGTGGAATCTCCCACAGCAGTAACAAGCATTTTGCAGTAGCCATTGGTGATGAAATTTCCGCAGTAGAGCATATTGGACCGCTCCGCAAGGGGCGTTTTTTCGTCCCCTATTTCAAATTCGGCATTCTTTTTCGCCGGTACACTTTCCCCTGTCAACGCCGATTCATCAGCGGTGAGACCCGTGCTTTCCAGCAGCCTGCCGTCTGCCGGAATTTTGTCGCCGGTAGAAAGCAGAAGAATATCCCCAACGACAATCTCGTCCTGACCAAGCATTATGGTGTTTCCGTTACGGATGGCCTTGACAATTGTGTTGTCGCTGATGCGGGAGAGGGCCTCAAAGGCTTTTGCACTTCTGCCTTCCATGACAACAGTAATAATAACAGACAATGAGATAGCAGCAAAAACACCGACAACCTCCAAATAATCGGCTTCACCGCCAGTGACGCCCCTGATGATGTTCACCGTTAGTGCAATGATCCCAGCCATAATTAACATTATAATCATTGGTTCTGTTGCAGCGTTCCAGATACGCCGCAATAGTGATTCTTGTTTCTGCATTGTTAGCACATTCGTGCCGAACTCGAGTCGGCTTTTCTGAACCTGTTCTTCTGTCAGCCCTGATACTGAATTGGAATTTAAATGTTTCAGTAGGGTTTCTTTTTCTTCAATAAATTCGTTCATTCTACAAGCTCCTTGTATTGATTCCAACAAAAAAGACTCAAGCATGGTCTATACCATACATGAGTCAAAATAAAAAGACCATGCACGGCAAATAAGCTATACATGAGTCTCGTTCTTTAAGACAAGCCAGACCAGATGGTCAGTATGTTGACTTGCCACACAAAAATTCGCGCAAACTACTCCCTCAAGTGAGTTTTTAAGTTTTCTAATGAATTATAACACAAGTCATATTGATAAGGCAAGTAGTATGCAATAGCAACTTTAAATTATGGCTTCTCGTAGTACAGTTTATTTTCAAATATGCTTTTGGTAGATAGTTAACTTAAATCACGTCCCACAAAATGTCTTGTAGGGATGGTTTGAATGTTCGGGTGGTTTCATATATTCTTTATCAGGCAAATGCTCACCGTATGGTGTTTGAAGGATTTTTACTAACTGCTGC
Organism: Eubacteriaceae bacterium ES3; assembly: GCA_030586155.1. NCBI lineage: Bacteria > Bacillati > Bacillota > Clostridia > Eubacteriales > Eubacteriaceae > Eubacteriaceae bacterium ES3. The sequence goes on from CP130741.1 coordinate 1,493,425, forward strand.
AAGGGCTTTAAATCATCCTGCTCGTCAGCTGCCTGTAAAGCTTTTTCGACCTGATGATTTCTCGGTATGACCATCGGATTCGATCGTTTCATTAAATTATAGATGTCTTGTTTTGTCTGCGCCTGTTTTATCTGCCGGGATTGCCATCGACTAAACCAGGTTTTAAATGCTTCACTTTCATATAATTCAGATGACTTGGTACGTTTCAGCGTTAAATCAACAAATGTATTTGTATAATCTGCCTGATACTGTTTCATTAATCCCAACAAATCGGTGATCAACTGCTCGTCTGCCGGTTCTTTATTGGAAATTCCCAGTTTTGCTCGCATTCCCATGAGCCAGTTCTTCTGATAAATGGCAGCATAACTACGTAGTGATGCTTCTACTAGTTCAATCGAATGCTCCTGATTTTCATCGATTAAGGGAATGAGGGTTTCAGCCAACTGAACTATATTCCATATGCCTATATTGGGTTGATTATGATAGGCGTACCGGCCCAGCTGATCAATGGAACTGAAAACTGTTTGCGGATCATAGGCATCCATAAAGGCACAAGGCCCGTAATCGATGGTTTCACCGCTGATGGCTACATTATCGGTATTCATCACGCCATGTATAAAGCCTACCAGCTGCCATTTGGCAATCAGTGAAGCCTGCTCTTTAATTACGGCATCCAAAAAGGCAAGATAAACATTTGCTTCTGCCTTAATCGATGGAAAATGCCGGTTAATGGCATAATCAGCCAAAGCTTTGACATCGGCAAGCGTTCCCCATTGAGCCGCATATTCAAAAGTGCCTACCCGAATATGACTGGCGGCCACGCGGGTTAGAATCGCCCCCTTAAGCGGTTTTTCCCGATAAACCGGATCTCCAGTTGAAACGACCGCCAAACTGCGTGAAGTCGGAATTCCCAGATAATACATTGCTTCACTAATGATATATTCGCGTAGCATCGGTCCCAGAGCTGCCCGACCATCGCCATTTCGTGAAAAAGCGGTTGGGCCTGAGCCTTTCAGCTGGATATCAAATCGCTCCCCTGTTGGCGTAATCTGTTCACCAATTAGCATTGCACGACCATCACCCAGCATCGTGAAATAGCCAAATTGATGACCGGCATAAGCTTGGGAGATGGGTTTAGACTTGTCCGGTAGGGTATTGCCGGCTAAGATTCTGGTCCCGGCTAAAGACTTTAGGGCGTTAGCATTTAAGCCGAGAGATTTAGCTAAAGTCTGATTCAGGATCATCAGTTTTGGATCACTGACAGGATTTAATTTAATCGGGCTGTAGAATAACTGAGGCAATTCCGTGTAAGTGTTTTCCAGATTCCAACCTATGTTATTTTTTTCAATCATAATAATCATTCCTTATATTATTAAGTAGTTATTTAATCCCCTCTCCAAGGGTTATTTGCTACATTGATTGGGATGTTGTAATGTGTCTTTTAATTCTTACCTATCTAAGAATTTTCAACACGATGCCGGTTTTATCATTTTAAACCGTATACCCCAATCAGTTATGGGCGACCGCTTCTTTGATTAGCCTAAAGGGTGCTATTTTCGTTTGTTCAAACCATATGATCCGGATATTTCGAAACATATCTATTCTATTGATGCTATTAACGCAAATGACAACATCAGATAGGCTCTTTGGTCAAAATCATCCATGTCGATTCCAGTTAAGGCTACAATTTTTTTTAAGCGATAAAAAAATGTGGTGCGGTGAATACAAAGCATTTCCGCAGTGTGCGAGCCATTATATTTCTCTTCAAAAAAAGTTTTAAGTGTCAAATAAAGCTCTGACTGTTCCTTTTCATCATATTCCATGAGTAGTTTTAGTGCCGGATGATAAATCTGATGAAGTGGTAATTCCAAAGTGCACTGTTCTTTAATATAATTAAAGGAATAGTCTTGAAAATGATAATACCAAAGCATATTGTCTCTATTTTCTCCAATGGTTAATGCTTTGTCTGCTTCAAGACTGTAGGCACGCAGATCAAAAAAATTAGCAAACTCATTGCTGATGCCAGCCTTGCAAACATTTTCTCGTAAGAAATACGGTAGTTTTCCAAGGAACACTGAGGTGTTATCCCCCAAAGTCAGATTTCTGATACAAAAAATACCCTCAGGTAATTTAACGGCACAGCATTCACAGAACGAATTTTCAATTTGTGAACAGAAATATTCGAGGGAAATTCCGGTATTATTTTTTAAACTCAATTGAAATTTTATCATCTGGAAGTTATGGCCTTGTTTCCAGTTACGATAAACCAGTAGCTCTTTAGGTCTTTCCACAGTTGAAACGGATCCGCTTATCAACTTTTTTAAAGTGTTGCGAAATTGAATATTATCTGAATAATCTTCCAAAGAATTAAAATATCGCTTGTAAACCGATGTAATCGCCTGGCCTAATCTCTGTACAAGAGTAAAGTCTCCCTGTGAAGGATTCAGACCAATATATTGTGCCATTAGCCTTGCAGTATATTTCCCCTGATAAAAAATATTATAACATAATAAGACTTCATCTTTGATAAAGGATGGATATACAAAGACCTGAGTTTCCTCAAAAGTTGCCGCAAAGTTATTGTCAAAAAGAAGCGAATTTACACTATCCAACGGAGGTCTGGTACCGAGGCCTGTCCACGATTCATTATGTGCTAGAAATCCTTTAGTATAAGCTATATAATTATACTCACTGTCAACAATAAACAGTTCCATATTCATAAATTCGAGACTGGCATTTATCAGAAAATCTAGATTTTTTGTTGTACTAGTGAAGTCTGACAGCATCCTTTCCCATTCGCCAAACTGACTGAAAATTAACTGCAACTGGTTTGACAACTTGATTGGGCTGATCAGTTCGTCAAAATAAATTATATTTTTGTTTTGCCATTCTGTTTCTATTTTTCCAATGCATAAGAGTGTGCAACCATCAAAATAATCAGATTGCACATCAATTAAACTTTCCAAGACTGCTTTATCGATAATAATTGCATAATCTTTTAGAACTTTTGAGTCACTAGTCCAAATATGAGTTCCCTTTAATGGCACCTCTTCGAAATTTTCTCTATTCCCGTTTAATGGCATCAAATGATATAACGAAGTATGCGTTAATTGACGCTTAATAATGCTCATTGTTATACTCATAGCCTCACCTCTCTTTACTGCAAACTGTAGTATAAAAATCGTAAAAAGTCAACAACTGACGGATATACAAGTCTTGCTTCTAGATGATACAATCCAACTAAATCAAACAGTACATGGCCATAACTGTTGAATCCTCTAAAAACAAGGAGTAAAAAATGTCAAAAATACCATTTAATGAAAATGAATTAGAAGTGATCGGTTCCCTATCTGGTGCCGCTTTTCAGCAACTACGCGCCCCCAAGTTTAAGACACCGGTGACCCCAAAAGAAAATTTTGAAATGATGTTAGCGGGAAAACAGCCTTATTGGCTTCCATTTACTACAGATGTACAGTTCTTCAGCCCGCGACTGATTGTTGATAATGTGGTATGCGGGATTGTCATGGATGGTGATACACCAATGGTTTCTGAAGACTACAGCGGTACTGGATTTTTCGGTATTGAATGGCAGTATATTGAATCGGCTGGTGGTGCTATGGAAAAGCCGGGAATTCGACGACTTGAAGATATTTGCGATTGGGAGAAAGAGCTTGTTTTCCCGGATCTGGATGCCCTTGATTAGGAAGGCAGTAAAAAAGGAAATGAAGCGTGGTTTGATCGCAATAACCGTCTGCTTGAAATCCGTATGCTTTGCGGATTCTGGGAACGACTAATGTCTCTAGTTGGTGTCGAGAATGCCGCGATGGCATTAATTGATGATGATGAAAAAGAATGTGTAAAGGGCTTGTTTGATGCATTATGCACTTTCTATGACAAACTAATTGATAAATACAAAACATACTATAACCCGGATATTATTCTGATGCATGATGATTGGGGAACTCAGAGAGCACCATTTTTCTCACCAGATACCACCCGGGAAATGCTACTACCTTATATAAAACGTATCGTCGAATCCTGTCATAGCCGTGGTATTATATTCGATCTGCACAGCTGTGGATTTAATGAGTCCAATGTGACTGTTATGCTTGAGGCAGGTGTTGATATCTGGACCGGTCAACAGATGAATGATACAAAAAAACTGATTGAACAATTCGGCGATAAAATAGTTTTTCAGGTAGAGGCTCCAGTTTTCCTCCCAGGCACGCCAAAAGAAGAAATTATCAAAACCGCAGAAACTTTTTTTGAAACTTATAAGGATTGCCGAACGGCCTTCATTGTTTACTTTGCAGATCCAACTTTTCACGAAACGATTTACCGATTAAGCCGACAATATTATAAATAAAATTTTCTTCAAGCATCATCTTCTAAGAGAATGATTCACACTTTGAGAGCTGGATCGTTCTCTTTGTATATTTTATTTTGATATTGTGTTTTGAACAAAGCTGCCCGAACAAGTGGTCTGAACATTTTTTATCAGTCATCAAACTTCATTACAAAGCCGTTATCGGCACCATACAAAAAACCGCCTCATAACGAGGTGGCATTTATTAAATGTATTAATTATTACGTACGATTTTGCAGTATTGCATCGACCTTATTTCAGTTAGCAGAGATCCGCCAAAATGAAATTCTTTTCGATAAAGAAAATCTTCCTGATACCTATACAAAATGCCCCTGTCTGATCTAGGTTGTCATGCTGGAGGCTGAAGACCGAATACGTCAATATTTACAACAAAAAACACTGGGTTGGCTTCATCAACAGGTCAAAAAAAAACTGCCTTAAGAAGTCCGACAAGCAACAATCGACTGGTTCAACAACAGCCGAGCGAAAACTCAGCATCAGTGACTTATTTTATATAGTTTACAGTTTTAAATCACGATTTCAAAACTTTATCCTTTAATAAAAAGAAATCCACCCAAACAAAGCAAAATTCCAAAAACCTGCTTTGCAGAAAGCTGTTCTTTATAGAAAAAGACGCCAACAATGATCAGCAAAACGGCCACCGCAATATTGGCAATCAATGAACTGCTGCTGATTTTAAAACCATTGCGATACAAAAAAATATAGCCTAACTCAATACCGACAATTGCAAAGCCCAGTAAATAACTACATGAATTAAGACTTAAAAAATCTTCTCCTAATTTGTGATCACTGAAGAGCTAGATACCAAAGGTCATGATCATTGCCACAGCATAGGCCACATAAAGACTTAAATAGGCATTCACCTGGGGCGGTGTAATTTTCACCAGATTATGATACATAACATTAGATAGAATAATAATGACCATCGGGATGTATAAAGTGGCTTGTATTATTGCTCCTTTTCATACTGCTAAAAAAAGGCATCCGTCATTGAACCTTATGATGTATCTCTACACCGTACCTACAGTTCAATGAGGATGCTTTCACTGTTTTCACCCGGTGATGAAAACAAGTATGATTTTTTATTCATTATAACACTATGATTATTCGCTGTCTAGAAACCATTTTTGAAATAAATCCCTTTTTATATCCTTCTTTCGATCATAAGGAAGACTCTTTAAATATATATAAAGATGACTGTTTTTAACCATTTTTTTGTGTGTAGTATTTTATTCTTTCACAGATTGATTATAGCTATATCGTCGCTTCACTATGTCTCAAGCATTGGTGAACATCTCCCCATTTGTTTCAAATATATTCTCTGCAGGAATTTTGCTTTTGTCCAGCATCATAACGATATGATTGTAAACATCAATCTTTTTGACTGCACAAGCAACGATGATATAGCTGCCACCGTCCTTCATTTCGTCCGGCTGAAAGTAGGTGATGGATACTTGGGGCTGGCTGGCAATCTGCATGGCCAGCAGATTCAACCGCCGCTCAATCTCTGCTTTAGCATCCTCAGCCAGGTCTTTGCGCTTCTGAGTTAGCCGTTCTGTTTCCACGATCGCGGCCCCATATCGGGTAAGCGCGGCAAAGGGCGAAAACTGAGCCGCGCGTTCGGTAATCGGCATCGGGGTGCGGGAAGTTGAAACATGATGAGGCAGGTGGATAATATCATCATATGAACCCATTATACTTTATGTCCTCCAATCTGATCATTTCGATCCCTTGTGGTGGCCCCTTCTTCCAGATTCATGCCCTTGAGGATTGCGTTCTTACCGAATTTTTTCTTAATGTTGAGGATAGATTTTTTCATTTCTTTCTCTCTTTCAAGCTCCGCTTCTTCCGCTGTGATAAAGTTGAATCTTGTCTATCAACCATATATTACTTCTAACTCCTTTACAAAGCCTTTCTATCGCAATACAAAAAACCACGTCATCACAAGGTGGTTTAAATTGTATCAATTTTTGAGTTCTTATTTGTCTAAGCACGCAAAAAATAATACAATTTAGCGTAATGGACTATTACGCTAAATTGTTTATTTGTAAGCGTCCAATAAAAGCATGTACAAAAAATAAGTATGGCGGCCTAAAAGCCGCCATTTTCTATTTACACTATTAAACTTTACACATAGTCTGAACATCAGCATTCCAGGGAAGCAGCTGATCCAGCAGAGTTTTGTCTTCATGGAATGGAATCGCTGGAAGCTTTGTCAATAAAAATTCCAGATATTTATAGGGATTCAATTGATTCGCTTTGGCAGTTTCAACAATCGAGTAAACAATCGCACTGGCACTCGCGCCGTCAGGACTGCCTGCGAAAAGCCAGTTCTTTCTTTTATGTGCTTAAGCACATAAAAGAAATTATGTACTCAACTAGGTTATGTGCTGAATATGAAATAAAATATTTCTGGAAATTAAATTTTTCGAAACATCAGCACATAACAACATAAGCATATCTTGCTATTATAAGCAAAAAGGAGACAATGCTTATGGACTGTGAAATGAAATGTAATGATTCGTTAATAAACTTTGAGGTCTATTTAAAGGAAAATGGTTATTCTAAAAATGTTATTCCGATGTATATACGAACAGTTCGGACATTTTTAAAAACCAATGAACTATTCTGGTCTTCATCAAAAGATACTGTTGAACTTAAATCTAATTTTTCAGATTATCTGAAAAATCAGCCATTGAATAGTCAAAAATCTATGATTCAGGCTGCGCTTCATCTTTTCTACTATTTTATTAGTGGTGAACAGTTTAACAGACGCCTCAATAGTAAGGATTTTAATTTTAATCCGTTGATTGAAACTGAAATTGAACGATTTCAAAGGTACTTAAAAGAAGTTGCCGGTCTCAGTAACAATACAATCATTTCTCAATGTAACACCATCAAAATATTTCTTTATAGCAATTTTCAGAAAACAGAATTTTCACCTGAGAAAATAACGGCTGATCTTGTTCGTATTCATTTCACCCATACGCTTGGCCATGTTTTGCCATCATCGAAGAAAACAATCATTACCAGAATAAGGAGTTACATACGTTTTCTTGAATTTAGCGACGGATTCAGAGCAGATGAAATATTAAAATTGCCGATGACATCTCCAGTCTGGCGTCGTTCAGGGTTGCCCAAAATTTTAACCGATGACGAGTTGAACCGTCTTTATAGTGTCTATGATCAAACAGAGCCGACAGATATCCGCAATTATGCAATTCTTCGCAGTTTAAAAGATTTGGGTTTGCGTTGTTCAGAAGTTGCAGGGTTAACGTTAGATGATATTAACTGGCCTCAGGGAACAATGCGAATAAAAAACACCAAATCTCATTCTGAAAGATTGCTTCCATTACCGGCAATGACTGGTCAGGCACTTGAAGCATATTTGTTAAAGGTTCGCCCCGTAACCGAAGAGCGAACTCTATTTGTAAGGTTTAAAAATGAAACTGGTTTTCCAATGGGAGTATCGCAGATCCGTCAAACTGTAAGAAAAGCAGCAACCAAAGCTGGGCTTGAAAATTTTACGGGTACTCATATGTTAAGACACACAACAGCGAAAAAAATGATTAATAATGGTACCAGTTTGAAGACAATTGCAGATATTCTTGGGCATGAATCCATTGAAACGACCAGCATTTATACAAAAGTCGACATTGTTCAGTTACAGGAAGTGGCTGGTATATGGCCTGAGGTAATAAAATGAACGCTCATCTCATTACCAGGCAAGTAGAAGACTATATTGCTTACAAAAAAGGTCTGGGCTATCAGATCAAAGTAGAATCGGGTGAATTAAGACGCTTTGCTGCGTACACTCAATCCATTGGCTACGAAGGTTCATTAACTGTTGAACTTGCTTTTCAGTGGGCGATGCTTAAACCCGAATATTCACGCTGGTACATGGCAAGAAGGATGGAGACAGTCCGGACATTTGCAAAATATATTTGTGTTTTTGATCCAGATGCACAAATGATTCCCAAAGGTATGTTCGGGAAATGTCATGGCAGAACAACTCCTTATATTTTTTCTACCGAAGAAATTTGCACCTTGATGAAAGAAGCAACAAAGTTATATTCCCCTGATGGGCTGAGACGACTAACCATAGCAACCGCAATTGGTCTTTTATGGGTTACTGGGATGCGGCCGAATGAAATCTGTCAGCTAATAAATAGCGATGTTGATTTGGTAAATGGTCAAATTCTTATAAGGGAAACAAAGTTTTTTAAAAAACGGCTTCTTCCTTTAGATGAAACAACCATTGCTGCACTTAAAACATATGTAACAAACAGAGATCAACTTCGAAAATATTTTTCGGATGAACATTTTCTGATTATGACTGGTGGTCAGCAATTGAAGTTACGTAATCTTGAGTATGCAATGCAACTGATCAGAACAGTGCTTTTATCAGAAACCCAGAATTGGGTGCATCGACCACCCAGACTTTATGATATCCGCCATTCATTTGCATGCCATACTTTGTTAAAATGGTTAAAAAGCGGAATTGATGTAAATGCCAAAATACTTTATCTTAGCACTTATCTTGGTCATGTTAAGGTAGCCGATACTTACTGGTATTTGACGGGTACCCCAGAGTTGATGGACTTTGCTTCTTATTCTTTTGAATGTTTCTTTTATGGAAACGTCGGTAAGCATGATGAAAAGTAAAGATTTTCAGAGCCTGCTCCAACGCTATTTCGTGGAAAGACTGATTAATCAGCAAAGGGTTTCCCCTTGTACCATCGAATCCTATCGTGATACATTTCGAATATTCTTGAAGTATATGCATGATGTGCAGCATATAAAATCAGATAAAATACAAATGGAAGATCTCAATGCTGATACTGTTGTTGAATTCCTGAATTATCTGGAAAAAGTCAGAAAAAATCAGGGAAAAACTATTAATAACCGTCTTGCAGCTATAAAAGCATTTATGGATTATGTTTCCTATCAATTTCCAGAATCTTTGGAATTAGTTCGTAGAATCAAAGCCATTCCTTTTCGCAACATCGATAAAAAAGATATTTCTTATCTTACAAAAGATGAAATAGATTGTTTGCTCAATGCCTGTAATATCAAAAATTCAGAGGGTAAACGTGACTATCTGATGGTGTTACTACTTTATAATTCCGGGATAAGAGTATCTGAAATGATCACTATCCAGGGGAAAGACATTATTATTTCTGATAATGACCGCAGTCATTTAAGGATTATGGGAAAAGGTAGAAAAGAACGAATCGTTCCTTTGTGGCAATCAACTACAAAATACCTCATTGAATATTTGCAGTTCAATAAAATTTCGGATCATGACTATCTGCTGTCTGGCAGAAATGTTAATCATTTGACCCGTTCGGGCGTTCGTTATCGAATTGACTGTATTGTTAAAGTCGCATCAGAAAAAAATTCGAAATTAAAAACCAAAAACATAACGCCACATGTATTTCGCCATTCAACAGCAATGAGTCTGCTCCAGGCAGGCGTTGACCTTTCCACAATTGCAATATGGCTTGGACATGAAAGTATAGAGACGACTCACAAATATATGGTTGCTGATATAACGTTAAAAGAAAAAGCGCTAGACAAACTTAATGAACCCAACGTGAATCAGTCAAACAATCGATATCATGCTACCGATGATATTTTGCAATTCTTAAACTCATTATGATAATTAGGTTATGTGCTGGACCGATAGAAAAAACGTCTGACGAATCAATTTTTGCCCAGTTTCAGCACATAACCTAGTTGAGTACATAATTTCTTCCTACCGTGAAGGGGCGGATGCTGTTTTCAGCAAGATTATTAGAAATCTCGCAATCCCCGTCGTCCAGATATGTCATCAGTAAAGTTTTCTGATTTTTTACATACTGCAAAGCTTTACCAATTTTAGACCGTAATAACACCACTTCAAGATTGGTATCAACCCACGCCCAAAAGGCCTCCAAAACAGGGATTTCCTGTTTTAGACGCTGAACTCGCCGTTCTTCAGACGTTAAATTTTTCAGGGTTTCTTCAATTTCAAAAAGTTTGTTGCAGTAGGCAATACCCTGTTGCGGCAGGATAGCGTCTGTGCTTTTAGTCGTTTTAGGCATGGCATCGACAAAGTAACGTCGTGCATGACTCCAGCAAAGGCACCTTTTAACATTTTTAACAACGCCATATCCTGAGTAAGCATCGGTATGCAGATATCCTTGATAGCCACTTAAAAATTCTGTGGCATTCTTTCCGGCCCGTCCGGTCCGATACTTAAAAATTCGAATCGACTGATCAGTCCGTGAACCGGAGGTGAATACCCACATATAAGATTTAGCGCTATTGGGGCGCCCTTCCTCCTTCATGACCTGGATCGGTGTTTCGTCGGCATGCAGATGCGTTTGCAGCAGAAGCTTTTCGTGAAACCGGGATACCATGGCGCCAAGCCATTCATCGGATATTTTTACAATCCAGTTGGACAGGGTGCTTCGTGAAAGTTCCATCCCCAGATTTTTAAAGTCTTTTTCCTGCCGGTATAGCGGCACATGGTTGACATATTTCTGATACATGATCCAGGCGACACTGGATGGACTGGCCATGGAATGCTGGAGCAACGGTTCGTTCGCTGGCGCCTGAATGTGGTAAGGCCGACCTTCTTTACGGCAGGTCCGACACTCCCAGGTCTCCTGATAGATGTGAACCAGTTTTAAGGTTGCCGGAAGATGTTCGATCTCTGTCCGCAAATATTTTTTCCCGGCATAATTGAGTTCAGCTCCGTCGGCAGGACATATTTGACGGTCTTCCGGTAGTGAATAAATCCGGTCTTCTTCAGGCAGATTGGCCAGCGCTTTTTCACGGGAGTAACCGGCACGGGTTTTCTTTTGTGTAATGACAGGTTCAGGCTCATCTGCGCAGGCTTCGATTTCTGCTTCATCAAACTGACCAAAAGCCAACTCTTCCATAACAATCTGTCCCGATATCACCGATGTTTTTTCACTCTTTTTCCCAAACAGCTTGCGGGTTAAAAAATCCAGCTGTTCCCGAAGTGCTTTTGAGTCGGCATTCATCTGTTCAATGGTATTATTCAGCGCTGCAATTGTTTCATTCTGCCGCCTGATCACATCAAGCAGGACTGTATTGTCAGTTGTTTTTTCAACCATTGAACCTGAACCCTTTCATCGATTTTTTATGATCTTATTATACCATAAACTGGTCTGATTCACCATGAAAAAACCTCTGAAACAGCCTAAATATAAGGTAAGCGTCAAATACAAACCACATAGAAAAGAAGCTCGACATATGAGATAATGATAAAAATCATCTCGCAAGTCGAACTTCTTTATTGGTTTATTGATGCTGATTAGTTTGGGCCAAGGACTGGCGGCAGATCTCGGGCAGCTGATCGGACCAGGGAAGAAAAGGTTCCAGTGCGACCTCGTCATCGCAGTTTATATCCGGCAGACGTTCAAAGAGAAATTTGAGATATTCATAAGGGTTGAGCTCATTAAGTTTGGCACTCTGGATCAGGCTGAAGGCAGTGGCGGAAGCTTTGGCACCATTGGCTGTTTTACAGAAAAGAAAGTTTTTTCTGGCCACAACAAAAGGCTTGATCTGTTGTTCGGCAATGTTGGTGGAAAGTTCACATTGGCCGTCAAGCAAAATGTTTTCCAGTACAGTCTGGTGTTTGAGACTGTAGTTGAGCGCTTTTCCAAAGGCGCTTTTGGGAAGGGTATTCTGCGACATTAATTTTACCCATGCGAAATAAGCTGTCATCAGCGGTTTAAGCTCTTTTTCCCGTCGCTCCTTACGCTCTTTCGGGGTCAGGTCTTCTTTTAACAGCGCTTTCTCAAAGACAAACATTTCACCTATCATCTGAACGGCCTGCCAGGCTTCGGTTTCGGTTTTTATAGTCCCTTTTGGCAATGCTTTTAGCGCATCAGTGTATTGACGTCTGGCATGGGCAAAGCAGCAGACCCGGGTAATATCGGTTACGCTGTTATAGCCGTCATAACCGTCCGTTTGAAGGATTCCTTTGAAATTTTCAAGGAAATTTTTGGGGTGTTTGCCACTCCGGGACGGCTGATATTCAAACAACGCCATGGGTTTTCCGTATTTCCCGGGACGATACAGCCACATATAGGCCTTGCTGGTACAGGCTTCCCCATCTTTAGTCAGAACTTTCAGTGATGTCTCATCAGCCATCAGAAAGCTTTCTTTTTCCAGATGTTTTTTCATCAGCCGGTAGAGGGGTTCAAGGTAACGCTCACTGCCTTTGATGATCCAGTTGGACATCGTCGCGCGGGACAGTTCAATGCCAAAGTGTTTAAAGGTCTGCTCCTGCCGGTAAAGAGGCAGGGCTGCCGCAAATTTCTGGTATAGAATATAAGCAAGCAGACTTGGCGAAACAAAGCTGCCCGAAATAACCGGATTGGGCGCTTTAGCTGTAATAATCGGCGTTTTGATCTCATGATCCTGACAGTGTCGGCAGGCATACACTTTTCTGACATGTTCCACCCGCACCACTTTGGCGGGAATCACTTTGAGCTCCTGGCGCACTTCCTCCTTCATCTGATGCAGTGAATGGTCACACACAGGGCATACTTTCTCATCTTCATTAAGATCATAAACAATGCGTTCAACCGGCAGATCATCAAAAGAATCCCGGTTCAGTCCCCGCTTTTTACGGCGGTGGGTAGCCACTTCGATGGATGGTTCTTCCTGCTCAGGGCGTTTCGTCACCTCCGGCTCATTAAAAAAAGAGATCTGGTTTTCAATTATGACAGTGTCAGCGGATTTGCCGAAGCGCTTCTGGGCATTCAGACGCAACTGTTCTTCGTACCATTTAATTTTTGCCTGCGCTTCTTCAAGTTCTGAATTCAGCCGAGTGTTTTCACTCTGAAGTTCAGTGATGACAGATAAAAAATCCAGTGCCGGATCTTGTGTTTCTGTTTCTGTTAAACTGTTTTCTTTACCCATCTGATGCTTATACCGCTTTCCTGTCATTATCCACTCCAATTACTTATGATTGGCATAATATCGCCGTTTTATGATGCTATTATACCATAGATCAGCTGACAAAAAAAGCTTTTTCAACCTTATTTTTCAGATTAAAATCCGCTGTTTCACTGGCGGATGCGCCTGTTTTTCATCAAGGGTCAGTCCATCCAGCAACCACCGGAAACTTCTTTCAGTCACAACAATGGAAGGGGCACCACTTTTTTCCGGCCACTGGAAACAGCCGTTTTCCAGACGTTTATAATGAATCCAGAAGCCGGTCTGATCCCATACCAGGATTTTAATCAGATTCCTGCGTTTATTGCAGAATGCAAACAGGTGCATGGAAAAGGGATCTTCTTTCAGAACTTCCCTGACAATCAGGGACAGTCCATCGATACTTTTTCTGAGATCGGTGGCTCCCAGAGCTATATGCACATTTCCGGAGTTGAGGCCTGTCAACATGGATCAGGCCTTTCTGATTGCGCTAATTATATTTGTAAGATGATTCTCTGAAAATTCAGGCGGTATCATAACAACCACATCTGAAATCCGGATTTCTATTACTTTTGGGGTTCCAGATAAAGGTTTTTTAAATGATATTTCCGGCGCAATAACAATTCCGGCAAAGTTGACTGTTTCTTCGGCAAACTCCTGGGGTTCCAGATCATTTAGATCCCGGTTTGCTTTGCTGATTCTCAGTTTCCAGTATCGGAATGCACTCAAAGCAAGATTATTCTTTTCGCACCACTGCCGCTGCGTCAGTCCACTTGCCAATTGTGCTTTGATCCGCTCTTCCCAGAGTATCCGATTTTCACTTTTCTCCATAAAAAATACAATCCTTCCTTTAATAGTTTGAAAGAATTGTATCAGTTTTTTTATTTGGTTGGTATGTGGTCTGTAATTGACGCTTACGTTTGTTCATATAGTCATATGCTGCTGACAGTGTTCGAGAGTAGCCCTGCTTTTTTATTTCGCGAAAGATGTCTTTGCGGATCTTTCCGGATGTCAATGATTTTATAATGTAATCATAATATTGGTCAGCCCCGCTTCTCAGTTCCCAGCCACATAATGCATCAAAATCTCCGTTCATATATTTGCGAACCGTATTTATGTTGCAATGTAAAATTTTTGCAATTTGTCGGGCACTGAATTTGGCATTGATGTGTTCTTTAATTGCATTGAAGCGTTGAACCCGGTTGTCATTATAACTTTCCGGTTTTACCGGAACATCATTTTTTTAGACTCGTTGTTCTCAACTTTTTCTTCTTGATGACATTGATAATACCTCTGGTTAATCGGTATTTTTATATCCGCTGGAACAACTGTTTTGAGTGCATTCTGAACAGCCTCCAGCAGATTCTAATGAAGATGAAACCGGTCTGCAATCTGCATGGCATCAGGAAGAATTTCTCCAATAGCAGAAGCATAGGCCCCGGCCCGGTCTCGAGTGATGCGCTTAACCTGTTTGTTCTGTCGCAACCAGAACTTGAGCTTGTTGCTGTCGCGACCATTAAGAACGGCAACCGGTTTGTGTGTAGTTTCATCAACAATTACTGTCCCATATCGACTTCTTTTTTGAAAGCAAAATCATCGATACCGATTGTCTCACCACAAACTGGATCTGGCTGTGCTTCATAACGTACTGTCAGCAAGCAGATCACACTGTCCCCACTGATATGCAGGTTCATCGCCTGACAGATTCGTGCATATCCTTCACAGCTCGTTTCCATTGCCAGCATACAGATGAAATCTTCGCTGCGCTAAGTCGTTCTTCGGTTGGCGTTGAGAAAACCATTAAATGTTTCGGCGACAGTTTGAACTGGATAGTCTTCATTTTTACAGCTGTATTCATGGACTTTAATCATGAGCTGAACATTTTCCCCAGTATCGGAAGATCCTGTACTGTTCTTATATAAGTGCCATAATAATGTTCAAGTGTTTGATGACACCTGGGACAAACATAAGTTTTAGAAACAGCTTTCATATGAATAATGATTTTATCAGTCTCAATTACTTCCGTGATCTTTAAAACATCGGATGGGAAGTAATGATCCAAAAACAGAGTATTCGGTGAATCCATTTTTACCACCCTTTCAATCTATTTGTTGCTTTTATTATATCACTTTTGGTTTAATAAATCGCTTAATAGATGGATTTTTGCGGAAGAACTCTGTCACTTCATAATATTCAGCAGTTGGCATAAGCATAAAACTTATTATCGCCATAACAATAATTGTAACTTTGTTCTTCACCAATCCATTCTTTACATAACCATAGCTCCAAAAGGAGTCAACGATAATCTAGCAATCTTAAAGTGCTGTTTTCCAAAAGGAATGCCAACAATTGTACAGCACAAACTAACACCGATAACCACATTGGTAATTGCCAAAGGTAAACCTGTAATACAAATCCACAGTAGATTCAACAAAAAATTTTCCGACCTGCTGGAAGAGCTTAAAACGTATTTTCCGAATGGGAATAAACAAAGATTACCTATTTTAAAGCATTTTTTTTCCACTGGTATTCCAACAATCGTAAGCATCCATAGCAGTCCAGCCACATACCAAGATAGCCCCAGTAAGAAACCAGATTATTTTGCCGACTAAGCTCACCAATACTCACATTCCTTCTATCAATCTACAATCTCATCTGGGAAGAAGTATTTCTCGTTTGCACCATCATCAAGATAATCGTTTCCGTTCTCCACAAGAAAATCTTCAATATAATCATAATCAATTCGCATTCCTCGTGCTTGTGGATAATAAGATGCCTCCCAAATATGTGTTGTTTTCATCATACTATCTGGTTGCAACATCCCACTAATAAATACACCGTCATCTTTAATCCCCCATGTCGGATCAACATGATAATACTGTCCATCCAACTTAACAAGATTCCACATATGCCCGGTTTTTAAATCTTCTTTTAGGAAACCACTGATACACATACATTCGACATTTGCCTCGTCCATTAGAGTTTTAAAGGCCCATGCTAATCCGCCACATATCCCACGAAGTTCAATAAGCGGTCCGTATGCAAGATGTGGAATCGGATCTGAAGGTGCTTTCCCCGGATTACTTTCAACCTCATCAAAAGCTCTTTGATCATAGCAGCATTCTTGTGTAAGATAGCTTAATGCCAAAAATGGTTTTACGAACTGAGGAACTTTTGCCCTACCTAAAATCTTTTTCCATATGTTTTTCGCAGAAAATATAGCTTTACCTTGAAGTTGTCGAAGTTCTGGCAAATGAACCACGTAATTGTATCCTATCCTACAGAGCGTCATTTCCGATATCTTATCAAATGAACTAGTTTGTGTATTCCAGCCATTTATTCCCTCGTAGGAACTAAGAAGTTTACCTATTTGATCGGATAACTTTGTTCCTATAACATTTGGATCTGCAGTTACAAGTAAAATCTGCTTAGGATTTCCTTTTTCCAGAATGGTCGATACATCCCAATCACCAGAATCTACAAGAATATCATCTAAAGAATCTGGACATTCATCCTGGTATGTGATAGTAACATCATAATCATACATTATTTGCACAAGACATTTTTTTGTGTATGAATACTGGTATCCAGATAGGAAAGCAAGTAGACGAGGATCTTTCTTAAGAACGTTTTTAAACACACTATCTAGTGAGCCAACGCAATGCTGCAATCTAACCTGTCCCTGTTTTGAGGTCATAGCATTTATCAAAGTATCTTCAGGAGAAGTAATAATTCCCATTTCTTTTCACCTTTCAATCCAAATACTTGCTCTGCCAGTTCATTATGAAACGTGAATCATAATTATTAATTGCTTCGTATCCGTAATCAGCATTATATGAGCCATCACTTTCAAGTACATAGCTAATTGATGTCCATGGATCATTTACCGCCTCACATAAACTATGCAATTCTTTACACAAATCTACTATATCAATAATGGCATCGTCATATTTGTCATCATCCCACGACAGTTTAACTAAATCAGAATAGTCATCTGATCCTGCATTCAGTGCAAAAACCTGAAGATGTGTAACTCCAGATGTCTCAATAAAGTATCCAACCACAGCTTTTACCCAGCTTTTATCCAATACAGGCAGGATTGAATTTCCGATTCTCTGCATTAATTGATTTAATTCTTGCTCGTTTTCTCGAATATTTGACATATCATTTTCCTTCTTCCTGATTGTGAATTCGCTTAGTTTCATTTCTGGTAAAACCATCTTTATCTGTTATTTGATATTTTACGATAAAATCAGTAGGGCGAGTAGAATCTCCAGAGTATCTACATAGGATTTTCACATCCACTGTACTACCTTTGTCAATTTCAGCTGCCCAGTCGTCTTCCAACTCTTTATATTCAACGCGATTAACATGACTATCCATAGGAACCAGATTATCGACCTTTTCGGATCCTCCAAAACGACGTCCTATCAAATGCCCACCTTCATCATTTTCCAGACGATATTCCCCTCCAGCGCGTACCTGATGTGCGGTATTTCTTTTTCCATCTTCAAGCCTCAGATAACCTTCACATCTGGTAATTCGTCCAAGTTTGTCCGTTTCATAACTATAACCATTGGCATCATAGTTTTCGTCTGGCCTCAGAGTATATGTAGAAGCAAAGTGTTCCTTTTCAAGTTGCTTTCTTCCTGATTCCGCTTCTATCAGTTCTTCAGAATCTCCTAAAATATCTTCTTCTGGATTATGCTTTATCATTCACATCACTTCCTTCCACCTGTGCTTGAGCTAAAGTGCTTAATGGATTTCAGATAATTGTGAGTATTAGCATAACGTTTATCAGATCCGAAGCGAATTCCATAACGCAAAAGGATACCATCATATATTTCCCAGAAATACTCAGCTCTGGAAGCATCCAACGGCCACCTGTATGCTCTTGCTGGATCACATTCTTCCGGCATATACAAATATCTAGCTATACCGCTTCGAACATCCTTCTCCCACTTTAAAACAGCACGTATTTCCTTTGTAGTCAACGGATCCAATGTCATCGTCGTATTCACACCATTAAGTGAGAAGATTCTCATAACACTTTCTAAACACACAAAATCGAAGACGAAATCGAAGAATTCTCTTCTAAGATCTTTTAACCTCTTAGCTTTAATGTATTCGTCATTATTCTCCAAGAAGACTTGTACCTCATCCAGAAGCTCCTGTTGTTTAGACTCTGGTAAAACGGGTTTAATCGCACCTGGTCCTTTACACAGAAGATCTAGTAATTCCTGAATATCATCGTAAATGCTAAATATATTTCCATCCTGGATATTTTGATACATCAACTGAACAATAGCACCCTGAATCCTCGTGTAAGTACCATAATCCAAAATAGGACTGCTCTTTGCACGATATCTCTTATCCCAGATATCTCCCATTCTAGCCAAAAGGGTATCCGTCCATCCTGCATGGAAAATAGCCGCAACTCCGATATCGAGTCTACTTAACTCTCTGATCTGATTGTCATTTAAACTTAACGCAGCACCTATCTCTTCGCAGTCATTTTTGGATGGCAGTCTCATACAAACCTTAATTGCAGTGTTTTTGATAGCAGCTTCATCAACAGCTCCAGGGGACTGATCAATTATCATAAATCCTTCACCTGCACTTCTCATTTCTGCAATACATCTGCACAGACTACCAACCGCAGCCCCTTGAACATTACCAGAATCAACGCTTGTTTCTTTCGAACATCTCTTAAGAATGTTATGTGCTTCTTCGAGCACTGTAACATGAACCAGACTGCTGTTTGGTCCAGTTGTTACCGTCTTACGATAGTTCTTTAACTTAATAATCAGGATTCCCATTATCAAAGATCGAGTCTCATCAGAACCAATGCTGCTCAAATCAATGATTGTATTCTTGTTAAATAATGTTACATCCGGAATGCCAATGCTTCTACCAAAAATCTTCCCCTCATAACCATTGCAAAGAGAAGATACTCGATTTAATAATGCTCCCTTATAATCACCCTTCGTCTGTGCGGAATAAGGAGATTCATTAATAATTCTTTCGAGAACTTTAACTAGATCAGAAAAGACAGGGAATTTGCTACCTCTGTTAATAATTCTCTCTGAATGCTCAAGATCCCAGCCATGATCAAGATACACTTGTTCAAATGCCTTTTTTAAGAGGCCCGGCATAGCGCCGTATAAAGGCCAGCAAGCACTAACAACCTGAACAATATTATCAAGATGCTCACGTATATGAATACCTGCACTAAACTCGAATGGATTAATCTGCAAGAGTCTATAAGGAGTTTCATCTGCAGTAAATATATTAATGCCCGGTAAATCCGCAAATTCAATCTTATATTCACCTTTGGCAGGTTCAATAACAAGGAATGGTACCTTATTATCAATCAATTTTTGAAGAATATTATACGTTGTATTACTTTTACCAGATCCAGAAGCACCACAAATAAACATATGTGATGCAAATGTATCCAGATCCAGGAATGTTTTCGTTTTCTCTTCCAGCCCCATGTGGTAAATATTTCCGAATAAAACCGAACGTTTTACTCTTCTTTTCCACTTTTCTGGAATATTTCGTCCGAACTCGGCCATGCTATCAGCAACGATTCCCGGAACAGATTTTCTAGGCAATCCCATAAGTGTCGGGATTTCTTTTCCGCTAATCATCATAGCAGGGGTGATCTTTTCAGTCTGATATGGTGTTGTAGTTGTTTTACCAGTCCCATCTGTAATCTGCTGAAGCATGGTGAGATTAATCACTGGATGCTGAAGATTAGAAATGTATTCTAAAACGCGTTCTCGCTCTGTTGGATTCGTTACATCCCACTGATTGTAATATGCTCTAGGTGCAGCCTGAGAATCACCGGAAAACAGTGCAGCCAGTGTACTGGTTCCCATGGTTGCTGTGGCAACATCATCCGCAATCACATAACATGCACTATTCCACATACCAAATGTCTGACTCAAATTCATACGCTTAATATGCTCTTCGATTTTCGTTAGTAAATTCTGAACAGCTTTATTGTCTCTGTTTAAGGTGATTGAACGATTTGTTCCGGTTGTAGTTCCGGAACTCTGCCCATCTCCGCTTCCATAACTGTCAGATGAAGATGTGCTAGAGCTAGTTCCAGTTGACGTTCCATTTGCAGTTGATGTTCCTGTAGAACGTCCCGATCCAGAATTAAAGTGAATATCAAATAATTCGTATCCATGACCACTATTCGAACTTCTACCCTCGGAAACACTATTTGTATGCGAAGTACCAAACGATTTAGAAACCGATCTACTAATAGAACTATTAATGTTGCTTGAAATTGAGTAATTTACGGAATCCGAATCACTTTCACCATATGAAGCTGTTTCTTTTGCATATGGAGATAGGGAAGTATAGAGTGCCTCTAAACCTTCCAGACACTCCTCCATTGCATCAGGAGACACCCGCTGTGATAAAACAACCAGTGTATAGCGATGACCATTCATCGCATCAACAAACTTCTCATATCCTTGAGCGCTATATTCCTTATCATGCTGGCGCTCGTCTTCACGTCTGCTAGGGATCATACTTAACGAACGTACTGTTCGACTTGTAGATATGGTCCCAACCATTCCGCAAGAAGCTAAGAGTTTGTTTTTTTCACCATCACTTAACTCATCAATTTCACATCCCGGAAACTGACCTCTAAGATTATTCGCCAGTAATCCACCAGCAACTTTTCCATTACCACTAGTATTGGTGCACAAATACAGTTTTGTAGTATTACCGTCGCTCTGAAGAATCAGCGAAACAATCCCTCCAAAACTATTTAACGCAGAATACACGCTAACAAGCTTCTCAAAAGAATTCTCATCCTTGTTATACATAAGCTTTGTAATCTGATATACTGCAATACCCGATAGACCACTTTGTATGATATTAAACTTACACGCCTCACTCGTATATAAACTTTCTGATGTTGCCGGAGACAACATTTCTAAATGCCGACTATTCACATATAAGCTAGCAACGCGAAGATTATTCTGTAACAATGATAGCTGTGTTACATCCATCAGCATCTTTTTGACCTGTCTTTGTTTTGTCCCGTCCGAATTGCCAATAGGCATCGGAGATCCTCCAGTTGATTTAGGAGTTGGCAAACTACTCCCTGATGTCCCCGTTGGTCTTTTTGCTGATCGCGAAGAACTATCAGTTCCTGTATATGAAGGCATAGAAATTCATCTCCTCGTATTATATAGTAGTAGTGTTTATAGTCCCTCTCCAAGGACTGTATGCTATACTTTTTGGAGATACTGTGGATTGGTTCTCATCTCCTACCACTAGATGGTTTTCGAAAGGCTCCAACCACAGGCTCTTTGTATATTTGTTAATCAGTTAGATACCGCATGACGGTTTATTTAGAACGAGGTTACAATCGCAGGGAGTACCCGTGGGTTCCAAACAGTATTAAATTTATTCAAGGAGAACTGTTATGATTTATGCAGGAATTGATGTTGCTAAAGATAAGCATGATTGCTTTATTACTAGGGTGTGTCTGAAAAGTCAAAACACCAATTATTTTGACAAAAGCCAGATGCCAGCAATGTAAACAAAGCTACAAAACGAAGATGCCAGCTTGTCATAACGAGTCGCAACTCTACGAAAATGTTTGATTTTATTGAAAAAGCATTCAACCAGATGGCGTTCTTTATAAAGCCACCAGTCACAGTCCCAGGGTTCTTTGGTGTTTGACTTTGGCGGAATTGTATAGGTTGCACCCTGTGAAGTGATATAAGTCCGGATCTCTTTAGTTCCATAAGCTTTATCACCCAAAATGTTGGCATTTTTGATTTCAATGTTTGCCAGTAGACCAATTGCAGCGGTATTATCGCTAATCTGGCCGCCTGAAAGTTCAAAGTGAATCGGATTACCCAGAGCGTCGACGACTGCGTGAATTTTAGTCGTGTTACCGCCCCGGCTTTTACCGATGTATTGATTCACTTCTGCATTTACAGCCCCTTTTTAGCACCAGCACTGTGCTGATGCGCTTTTACAATGGTTGAATCAATGCTGAGATTTTCAAAGTCAGCATCGGTATTTAAGGCATGAAAAATATTTGCCAGTGTTTCGTCATCACGCCATTTACAGAAACGGCTGTAGACCGTTTTCCACGAACCAAAACGTTCGGGAAGATCTCGCCACGCAGCACCACTTCGCGCAATCCATAAAATTGCGTTGAAGATTAACCGATTATCTTTTGGCGGTCGACCAGTTTTCGCTTTGGGAAATAAAGCTTTAATCTGTTCCCATTGTTCGTCTGTAATTTCATAGCGTTTTGATGGCATTATCGTGCTCCCAACGTTTTGGTTTTATTTTAAAACGCATTGTGGTGATTGTAAAGATTTTGTTTTCAGACACGCCCTAACTCAGATGGAGAGATACTCTTTAAAGCCTTTACCATTATGAACAACCGTGATGGTTTTGATGATTTTTTTCAGAAGATTTCCTCTGTTGCAGAAGATTTAACTAAAGTAAAAGTAGGGCTGGAAGCCACAGGACATTACAGTTACAATCTTCTCGGTTATCTCGTTGATAAAGGTCTCGCCACCTATGTTATCAATCCGTTACATACCAATCTGTACAGAAAAAGTCTAAGCCTTAGACAGACGAAAACGGATAAGGTAGATGCCCGAACAATTGCTTCTATGATTATGTCTGATGTGAACTTAAAGTCCTACTCAGACACATCTTACCACAATGAAGAATTGAAGTCATTAACCCGCTATCGTTTTGATAAAGTAAAGCAACGTTCGAAACTTAAACAATCTATTTCCAGACTTGTTACAATTCTTTTCCCTGAATTGGAAAAACTTGTTCCTACTCTTCATTTAACTTCTGTTTATGCATTGCTTTCTGAATTCCCGGGTGCTAGTGCTGTTGCGTCTGCTCACCTTACGCGGCTTTCCAAACTCATTGAAACAGCCTCTAAAGGTCGATATTCCAAAGATACCGCTGTTCGTTTCAGAGAAGCCGCTAGAACTTCTATTGGCTCAAATATGCCGGCTAAATCACTGGAACTAAAACACACCATTAAGCTTATTCAGGAACTTGATTGTGAAATTGATGAAATAGAATCTGAAATCAAAATCATAATTGATGAAATAAATTCTCCCATTCTTAGCATTCCTGGAATCAGTTATCGTATGGGGGCTATGATTATTGCTGAAATCGGTGATTTTAAACGCTTTGATACTCCTGACAAAATACTTGCTTATGCTGGTCTGTCGCCATCAACTTACCAATCAGGACAACTTGATGGTGCCTATTCCCATATGGAGAAACGAGGCTCCAGATATCTTCGCTATGCATTATTTAATGCAACTAAATTTGTTTGTAACTGGGATCCAATATTTGCAGCTTATCTTGCAAAGAAACGTTCTGAAGGAAAACACTACAATGTCGCAATATCTCACGCGGCCAAAAAGCTTGTAAGAGTCATTTACCAGTTGGAAAGATCTGGGCAAACATACATTAAATCAGCTTAGATTTTTTTAATAAATATCTCTTTTTTGAGCACCTGCAAAGATGCTCTTTTTGTCATGCAGTTTTCAATGTTCAGTTAACTCATTTTCAGTTCTTAACTTATCTGAACTGCATTTCTGCAATTCATTCAAATAATGTCAATTTAGACTTGACTTTTAATAGTTAGTCTCTCCAATTATTTACTTCGTTCCAACACTTTTGTTCCGATTTCATTTTCGCCTGGATCTTCTTCACTACTGTTCTCTGCACCTACAACTTCATCCAACTTTTCATCAAATGCTGCTTTTGCTCATCGGACATAGCATCATATCCGTTTTATTCTCGATATTTTTCTATTACAGCATCATACTCTTCGCGTGATAACTTCATTTTCTCCATAATATGCGACTACCCCTTATGACTTATCTTATTTCTTTGTCATCATCAAATTCATGTTCCTGAGGATAACCATCTTCGAATTCGCCCTTTTCTACTTCTTCGTCATCAGTAGCATCGCTTTCATCTGTTTCATCGGTTTTATCACCAACAACAGCAACCTGATCCATTGTAGCGTCAAAACGTTCTTTCTCTTCATCTGACATTTCATCGTAGTCATACTTCTCTTCCATTTTTGAACGAAGCTCATCATATTCTTCCTGAGTTACTTTTTTAGGTCCTGCCATATCACACTTCTCCTTGTCTATTGACACTATTATCTGCCGTCATCATCATCTATTTCTCGAAAACCGCGCCCGCCACGCTCATGTTCACGATCATTCTCGATTTCTTCATTTTGTTCGGTGCTATCATCATCCGTATCACTCTTCTTATCCACCTGATAATGCTCATCGAACTTCTTATCAAATGCAGCTTTCTTGGTCTTCTGTCAAGATTTAGTACAAATTAAAATGAGAACTTTATCTTCATCTTAATCAGCTAATTGCAAATCCGATTTGCTCATTTTTGCAAATAGTTTTTCAAAATCATCGGGCGACATAAAATCGCAATGGCTGTGAATCCGTTTTGTATTAAAGGATTCAATATATTCAAATACCAGTCGATAGGCATGGTTGAAATCACGGATTTTAAAGCGCTTTATCCGTTCCCGTTTAAGCAGGGAATGAAAAGATTCAATACATGCATTGTCCCAGGGAAATGCCTTTTTAGAGTAGCTTCGCTGCATTTTAGCCGTTGCCTTTCGATATTCTTTTGAAACAAATTGGCTGCCGCGATCTGAATGCAGAATCAATGGAAGTTCAGTACAACGCCGTGCTTTTGCTTTATTAATCGTATCAATTACACAAGATACTTTCATCGTTTTTGAAAGCGTCCAGGCGATGATTTTTCGGGAGTAAAGATCATAATGCTTGTCAGATAGACAAAACCATTGGTTGTCCCAATATAGGTGATGTCGCTGCACCAGACGGCGTTTGGGCGTTCGGGATTGAAGCGTTCATCAAGGATATTCTGAAGTTTATGACTGAAATCTGAATCTCTGGTTGTCGTTGTCCATGGTTTGATCCATTGAGCTCTGATGCCCATTTCTTTCATATATTTACCGACGGTACGTTCTGAAACGATTTCACCGCTCTTTTGCAGTTCTTTCCTGATTTTAGGCGCTCCATAATTCTGGTGGGAGTCATTATAGATTTCTTTAATTTTGAATTTTACGGCTTACTTGCGTTTCTGTGAATCAGAAGGCACATGTTTAAGCCATGCCCGATACCCGGACCAGGAAACGCCTAAAATTTTCAGCACTCCAGAGACAGAAACTCGGCGGTCTTCCTTATGGGTAATTTCTGCCTTTTCAGAAACCTCCAGATAGATGGCTTCTGTTATTCTCCCAGAATGCCGATGGCTTTTTTTAATACATCAAGCGCATCCTGGGTATCACGTAATTCACGTTTTAATCTGGCAATTTCTTTTTCTTCATCAGAAGCATAATTGCCAGACCCCCAACATTCAATGTCGCCAGTATCCTTCAGCTCTTTTTTCCATCTGGAAAGTGTCTGCTGACTGATGCCAAGATTCGATGCACATCCCTGCAGTCCAAGATCCTTGTGATCCTGATAGTAATGAACTGCATCGAGTTTAAACTGTTTATCAAAGTGTTTTGCCATAATGAGATCCTCCGTTTACTGATAGATTTATTGTATCATGTTTTTATATTTTGGACTTTCTCATTTTGACTTGTACTATTTATATTCTAACAGCATCTCTTCATCGCTTCGAGAATCATAACCATAACGCTTTTCATAATCTGAACGGATTGAGTCGTACTCTTTTTGCGTTAGTTTCTTTGGTTCTGCAATGCTTCATCCTTATTTCTGGGAACACAGGTCCTAAGATAGAAATTATTTCCCTGTACTCCCATTTCTTTTTTATTTTCTTCTTCCGAAAATGCCACCAATAATGTCACCTATACCACTCTTAGGTGCCTTCTTAGCTGCATCCTGGAGCAATGATATAAGCATCTTCTTTACCGGAGGTTCACCGCAATTAGCCTTTGATACCTGTTCCGCAAGATTTGACTTATAGTAATCCGGCAATGCTTTGACAAAGCATGATTTCAACATATTAGCAGTATCTTTTACTTGTGCAGCTTTCATACCTGGAATCTTAAATTCATAGTAGAATGCTTCGCATAAGGTAATCATAGAATTAACAAACTTTTTGCCTTTTGCACCAGATAATACTTCATCAACATAACACTTAATATAATCCTGTTTCATTCTGGAATCAGCAATATCAAAAAGGCTTAAAAAGGCTATGTGAACTTCAGAATCACAGAATTCAGCAGCAGTTTGTGCCAAGTTGGCAAAATATTGACCACTTGTAAAACCATATGGTAATGCTAACTTCAAGTGAGCGAACTCGTTCATTGCATCTACCACCTTTTCGGGTTTACGTTCACGCTCCATATTTTTACGCAAATCATAAAATGCAATACCCACCGAAGTCTTCCCTATCTCATTTGCCCATTCCTTCATTTCTCTGAATGTATTTGAAATCATTCCAGAAGTTGATTCATATGGAATAACGGCATCCACACGCCTGAACAGCTCTTTCTCTGCTGAAGGAAACAGCCTATTCCCCCTAATGCTTCGAATAAGGCTGTCGAGATGAGACGGATTCTCAACCTTAATACATGCGTCAAAAAATGCAATGCCTGTATTTTTGCTCTTTCCAAGCAGTTTTACAGAATCCTCAAACGCATGATAAAGTTCGCTCTCACATTTTCCAGCCTTCAGAACTGCATTTGTCAACAAATGCTCAATTATATCAATATTTGTTTCAGAACTCCTGCAAAGCGTCCTACATAATTCTATAACATTTCCTCCACTAAGATCAATAATGGAATCCCACAACATCTCGTTTTTTGCAGGCATGTGCTGTTCGAAATACTGAGAAACTGATAGTGCAACTGCATTAATTACATCATCAGATCCACTTATTCCATCCAACGCTACGCGTAAAGCATTCCTATCGTCAATCAGAGCAATCAAACTTCTGCACACGAATCGATATTTCTCATTGCTTTCCAGAATAGATTTAATACCATTTCTCTCAAGAGAAAGCATATCGTAATACATTTCCATAATTGTACCGATTGTAGAAGAAGTTATGTTTTCAAATTGGTTACTGTAACTCGTTAAATCGCCATCATTAAACAGATCTTGCAATGCAGGGCGAACAATATCCTGAACTCCACCAGATTTAATAGCACTCCATGTACAAGCCAAAGCGGTTCCAGACACTTTCAAATTCGTCAATCCATTACTCAGCTGATCTGCTAAACATCCGGTGACCTCTCCAGTTCGTTTTGTTAATTTTGCTATATTCCAAAGCACCTTAAGGAATTCGAAATTATTTCTTTCATCTTCTGCGGCAAAACGCTGATAGCCACGCATACCCTCATCAAGAATATACATATTCAATACATCATTTTGCGGAACTCCATACTGAGTTATTACCTGTAATTCTGCACTAGCTTCTCTGTAATTCCACTTTTCAACTCGGTGATTAGAATCCAAAAGATACTTATATGCATTGTACAATTCTGGAATTTTATCGGTTATAGTTGTTACTGGAAAACTAGGCAAAACGATACTTGTAAAATCAATAATGTCTGCTTCATACTGAACAGTTGCAGAATAATAAGCTGATTGTATGCTATCATCAGTTGCAAAAGTTGCTGTGTTAGAAGTACCATCAATCATTACGAAATTACTTGTCGGCATCTGTTTGACAGCAGCGCAAAAATTATCCTTAGGATGATATCCCACTATCATATTGTACGGGTGTCTACTCAGTGCCATACTGTTGTTACGCATCGGATAATATTTGCCTGTTTCATCTGTATAGAAGAACATACTATTATCGTTCTGTGTGCCGAGTTTTGTTTTATTCGTTGCGAAAGTAATCTTTTTAGCCATTTCCGCACTAAAGGCGTACTCGATAGCTGCAATCCAAAGCTCAACATTCTCTGGAACGTCCTTAATCAAGAGAACTTTTCTTTCATTTTCTGGTTTTTCATACTCGTGAACTAAAAACCAAATTCCAGCTTTAACAGCTTCTGCACGTCCAGCGTTTACAAATTGTTTAATTCTTTCGATAGTAATATAAGATCCATTTGGAATTTCCTGTACAGTATTAAGCCAAGCGGGTTCTGCACTAGGATTTTCATCCAAATAGTAATCATTTTCAGATTTCAAATATGCATCCCATGCAGATGCCCCAAACCACTTAAAAGGGTAATCCCCCGGCATTCCAACTAGACATTGCTTGATATATGTACCTGTTCTATGACTCTGCCCATTCTTTCTAGATTCCTTACAATGTGGTCTAGCAACTTCAAAAGACATAGCATAAATATCAGTGGATAATGCTGTATATTCATATGAGTTAAATAAACCCGTCACGGAAGTTTCTTTTGCCCCATTTTGTACAGCTAAACGAGTTTGAAGAAAATCATAGTTTGATACAGGTGGATTAATAACCAGCTCTTGGCTCATCGAAAAAACGCCAAATCCATCTGCACGAACCACTTGACCTTTGTTTTTTAACTCACGATGAGGCATGCATCGTGTATAGATAAGTTGGTTAAGCATTATATCGCCTTCCTTTCTTCAAAAAACATTGTGCTCAAAGAGCAGGAACAATACCTTCCTTTGAAAGCATCCAAATTAAAGGATCGAGAACTCTATGAGGCATTACCTTTCCTAACTGATAGCTACCTGTAGGAGGCTGTCCAAAGCTCGATACACCAAAGAATCTAACACTTCCTTTTTTGAAATTTGTGTTAATAGCATCTAAAAATGTAATTTCGCCTTGACTTTCCAGCCAATCTCTAATCTCAGCATCAACTGCATCTGCATCTGCTTTAACAAAACCTTTACGTGCCAGGTGTGGGCTAGGCTGCATAACTGTCGCTGATCCAAAGGTGTTTTTTACAGCATCAATTTTTGTAAATACAACTGCAACATCTCTATTAATCAGTTTCCCAGGTGCTATTCCACAGTTCTGTCTAATATAATTTGCTAATCCATCAACCATATCAGCAGATGCATCCGCATCGTGAGAAGCAGAAGTAGACCAATTGAGGATATTTTGCGGAATGCTAGATGCAACTCCATGCAATGCAAGAGGATCAATCAAAATAACCAGAGCTTTAGATCCCTCAATATATCTGCTAATAACCGAATCAATGTGCTCACAATCTTCTCCTGCTCCATCAAAAATGGTCAAAGAATATGAAGGGATAACTGTATTTGTCATTCTGTTCTTATCTTTTATTTTCCACAACTGTGGAGGAGGTGTTGTACCTGCTGCAGTTGCAGCTACTGGCTGTCGCATATTATAAATTGCTCTGTCATTTTCCTGGAAAATAGCAGTTGTGATCGAATCCATTGAAGATAAGACCCACGGGGCCCCTGCTGTATGTCGCAATTCATGGAGCATGGTTGTCAGAAAATTGGTTTTACCAGAGCCTGTAATTCCGAGAATACTGAAGCGCAGATATTTTTTATAATCTAGAATATCTGACGGCAATTTGCTGTCACAAGAAGAACACTGTCTTGCGCTGGCAAATCCTCTGCAACCAGACTGCTTGCACTTAGGGGTTTTCTTTAGCAAAATTTCTGTTTTAGATGGTGTTGCTGGTGTTCCACAAATGTTGCATACCATCTTCAGATCTTTGCTACGAAGTTCCTGAAGACAGTATGGACAAAGAACATCTGAATGTAATAAAGCCATATTTTTCCTCCCTTATGGTACTTTGCAGCTTTCGATATCGCTTGGTGTTATTTCGAAAGCTGACATATAATCCTCTTGAATAAAAAGTCTCAACGGTGTAGCAGATGAAATTGCATTCCAAGTGCTATCCTGAAACGAACAGACGTATTCTCCATTTTTAAATCCAATATCCGATTCTGGAACTGTATGAATTATAACAGTTTTCGGATCCAGTAATTTCATCGGAATATGTCCATCTGATTTATATACTACGTATATTTCTGGTATTTCTTCTGCATTTGAAGATACAGTCAATTTACAGTTTTTTGCCTTCGTTCGACCAAAGAAACCGCTCGTACCCCAAGTAAATCGATACGATATCTTTTCTTTTGGTTTATTGCTTAATCGCAACTTCGATGGTTCGGAATAAATGATGCTTTCATCCGACATTTTGTACTGACCAATCACCGAAATATAAAGATCTGTTTTGGGAATCGTTTCAACAAGAATCATCCCATCTCGTTCGTATTCATGCAAAGAAACAATCGATAAAGACTTTTTCTTTGCATCTTCAATCGTAGCCCACGGAACAGTAGCCCCCGTCTTCTTCGCAACAATATAATGTATTCTTTCAAGATTTTTCGGTCTATTTGCCAATACAATTCTTAATCGGTTTCCCTCAATCCTTGTTTGGCATTTGTCGATTTCACATTTTTCAACACTTGAAACACGAACAATATCCGAAATGATTCCCTTAGAACCTGCAACACAAATTACTGCCAAAGAACATGACATGTTTGATGGAATCTCAAACTGAGCCTGCATTGAAGTACTCATTGTATTTGCATAATTTCGTACGTTTCCAATCATTAAATTAATATCCGTTGCAGAAATGACCTGTCCAATAAGACTATTAGCTTCATTTGATAAAACCTCTCGAATAAGAACACTCTGTTGAGCGTTATCCGGAGAATTCCATCGAATAGTGACTAATCGTCCTTCAATTCGTGATGTAATGTTTCTCAATGCTATTGGAGGTGGTTCAGGTTTCAGCATTACTGTAACACCGCGACTATACCTAAAACTGCTTTCGTAAGGATATACGCACTGGAGACGATATCCATATGTATTGTTATTCGAAACCCCAGCATCATCAAAGTTTGCTGAAGCTTTGGCTGCCACAACTATACTTCCAGAAGAAGGACTCTCTGCTGGAATTGCATTCGTACTTCTAAGAATTCGAACACCGATACAATTCGGAGGTAAAACCCAGCTAAAACGACAAACAGCATTTTCAGCAGAGGTTCGAAAATATTTTGTAGCCAGTTCACTGAAGTTTACAATTTCACATATAGAAGGATCAGAAAAAACATTCAGTCTGCAAGCGAAAACTGCATATCCATAACTAATACCTGGTTGCAAAGAAGTATCCTTATAACTAAGTTCTCCAATATCTGTAGCCAAAACTTCACCATCTGCCTGTCTCTGGGGGATGTCATTTTTCTTTCTTACAACTTGATATTTAATGCCCTTGTCACCAGTTGCATTCCAAGAAAGTGTGCAGGTCAATGAAGCTGTTCCCATTACTGCTGCATTTAAGTTCAATGGTTTCCTTGGTATTGAAGAAATCAGCACATCTATTGCTGGCTGATAGTCTTCAACAATTTGAAGAATTTCAACACATCTATTTGCTTTGTCTACAGAAGATAACGATCCAGCAGGCATTCGTCGCTTAACTTCCGCCATCTTTTCATCAATCACTTTCTTCTGACTATCCAGCTTCAATTGAGGCATTGATGCACTTAATGTTCCCAATAAAGTCTGTGCTTTACAGAACATTCGGGCAGCTATTAACGCCTTTAGTTCATTTAGTGGTCGATCATACTTATCACGCTCAGCTTTTATTCTTTGTGATAATTCTGAAAGTTTTTGATGTCTGGGAAAAGCATTCTCTGCATTGGCATACTGCTTACTTGCCTCGCCAAAATCCATTTCCTTAAGTGCGAATTCTGCCGCTTTAATATACTCATCAAAGAATTGCATTTCAGAAACCAAGAATCCGCAAGAACAACGATCTGCTATTGCAGGTGCACTTTTGTGGCATTTCGGACATTCAATATAAAGAGGTGCGCCACAGACAGTACATTTCCCCTTTTCTGCATCTTCTCTAGTTCTAAACTCTGCAGGTGTTTTACATGAGCCACACGTCAGATGAATTAAAGCTTCCAATGGCTCATAAGAATCCTGCATTAGGCCAGCCTCTTGGTTATATAATGCTAAGGATAAGTTGTAGTCTGGAAAACTTTTCTGGATTGTCCTTATGCAACTATCAGCAAAATAGCGATCCTTTTTAAAGTCCTCCGGTGCTGACTTTAATAGAGAAAAGAAAGCTTTCAGCTTCTCTCTTTCTAAAGACTGGTCATATTTCTTACGATTTACTTCTGTATTGAAAACCTGTGTTGTTCCAGCAGTAAACAAGTCAGCCAACAAATGGCCCTGCGCACTCATGTCGCTAGCAAACTGAGCTGCCCAAGATTCCATGATGCTATAGAGCTCGGTCGTTCTTTTCTTATGATAGGATCCAGTGTCACTATCGCTTCCACCACAAAAATAGCACGCCAAATCATATAAATCTGTTACTTTTGATGTCCACGGATACTTATGTATTGCCATTGCCTGCAATTGTGAGATTTTACTGCTGATATTGCCAGCTACGACAGTCGTTAAAAATGCATCATTAAGATTAACTGCCTTGGTTACCCGTTGAACCACAAATCCTTTTTTTACATAAGTATCTTCTATCGTTTTAGGAGATAACTTTAATTTAAGATGCACATTCCTTATCTGTGCGTTCGTCACCTCAGGTGTTCCTGATTGGCCTACAAGCATGATGTCTACCAGTTGTTCCAACTGTTGTGTACGAACTTCTTTAAGGGTACGTGCCTCTACATTTCTTGTCTTGTTCTCGTGCAAAGTCTCAACCATATTGTCATGAAGAGACAACTCATCTGAAAGGACAGCTCTACGTTCGGCAATTGTTTCGTTTGCAAGCATATCCTCTGTACGCTTCTTCCACTCCGCAATTGCTTTGTCAATACGTCGCTGATTTTTTTCAGGCGGATCAAAGTCGAGACCAAGAACTTCAAAATAATTCCGTCTGTCCATTGGCTATTGTACCTCGCCTATTTACTCATTTATTGCAAGCCATGTAGCAACTGCTGTTTCTGCACCAGTACGGCTCCGCTTTCCTGTATTACTTCCTCCACCAATTTCCTGAGCAATTTTCCCAAAACTTTGTATTAATTCGCTCTGGTCAACAAGCATGGAGTCAATATATCCAGAACTGATATCTCTTAAGAACTGTTCATCTGCAGAGCCAAATCCGATACCGGTGATGTCTATATCCATTCTGTGGCATTTACGTGCTTCGCTGACTGCAAGAGACTGATTTTCCCACATACCATCTGCTAGGACAATTCCAAGAAGCTTTCCTTTGACTCGTCCAAGCATAGACTGGAAATCATTAAATGGATGTCCAGCATTACATACTCCAGTCATACACTCTGTAATAGAACGAATAGACGCTTTACACTCACTTAAATTCGATGTAAGAGGCTGTACAATCTGAGATTTATCTGACACAGCAATAACACCAATTTCAACATCACCGGGATAGTCTTCGAAATTGTCAACAAAATGGCACATTGCATTTCTTGCATCATCAATTGGCTTTCCAGACATACTTCCAGATACATCAACTGCCATAACAACAGACAATGCCTCTGCAGAAGGTCGCATTTCTTCCGAATCAATTGGACGGCCAAATTTGCTCATATCTGCCAGAACAGGTTCCTCTCTAATCGGAAGATCCACTGTTCCATTTCCTTGACGAACCTGTACATGCACCATTCCATTAATATCGTAGCTGTACTGAATTTTTATTGTTGTAGGGTTATCGTTTCTATCATGGTTAATGCCAGAAACTACATATTTTCCAATTATTTCACATTCCAAAGGAGCCTTAACGCCCTGTAATACATAGATCTCCATTTCATTATCACCACGAGCGGATGTGTAATAATGAAATGCTTCAGCACATTTTACCGGAATTCTCTGGTTTGCCGGAACAATCGTCTTATTAATATAATGTATACCATCTGCACTAACTGCAATGACTCCCATTGCATGTGCAACTACGTCCACA
This sequence comes from Eubacteriaceae bacterium ES3, assembly GCA_030586155.1. Classification (NCBI taxonomy): domain Bacteria; kingdom Bacillati; phylum Bacillota; class Clostridia; order Eubacteriales; family Eubacteriaceae; species Eubacteriaceae bacterium ES3. Next base: position 1,527,690 of record CP130741.1, read on the forward strand.
TGACTCATACATAACGCATTATTTAACGCAGTTTCTTTACCTACCATGTCCGGCAAAGAATACTTAGGAGAAGCTGGTGATGTCTTTTGGATCGCTTTTTTAAATTTAAAGAAGCTTCCGCTGTCTGCATTATTTTCTGCAGGAGGAGCCATTGAAATAACGCTATATTCCGGTAATGGTAAATGCACCTGAATTGCAGCGCCTAAAGCAACAGCCTCATCCGGATTAACCTGCGCAAGCGTATGCCCACTGATGCGTTTTAAGTAAGCAGAAACCTGTCTCATTCTGGTTGAACCACCTACAAGCAGAATATCCGTAATGTCTCGCCATCCTATGCCTGAACCACGAAGTAAACTTTCACACAAGGTTCCCGTTCGTTCAATCAAATCCGCCGTGTTCTGTTCGAATTCCTCAAGTGACATGGTTGTTGAGTACCACCCATATTCAGGAAGGTTTAAACGAACATTAGCAACGTTTCTTGAGGTCAACTGTTTTTTAATATTCTCCGCATTCTGTGTAACTATCTGATGAATTTCAGGATATTCAGAGACATAATACCCCGTCTCACTCCCGATTTTACTCTCTACTAATGCACAAATACGAGCGTCCCAATCCTTACCACCGAGAGTATGATCTCCTGTAGTCTGCAGAGATTCCATCTGATTGTTCTTTTTCATTTGAACAAGCGTTACATCAAATGTACCTCCACCAAGGTCATAAACTAGCACACGTGCGTTTTCTCGCCAATGTTTAACACCATAATTCATAGCTGCAGCTGTAGGCTCATTAATAATCTGTCGAACTTTCAAGCCCGCCTTTTTTGCAGCCTTCATGGTCGCCTGGCGCTCTTTATGGTAGAAATATGCTGGAACAGTTACTACCGCTTCATCTACCTTCTGATGAGTAACTGCTTCAACCTCTTCTTTCAAATATCTAAGTAAAATGGTCGAAAGATCTTCAGCCGTGTACTTCGTTCCATTAAATGAACAATATGTATCCGGATTACCCATACTTCTTTTAAATACTGAAGCACAGCCCGATTCACCGGTCTCGAAAGCCTCTAGTGCATCAGAGCCGACTATTATTTCATCATCTTCTGTAAATTGAATAACAGAAGGCGTAATTCTTTCCCCTAGCGTATTAGGGATTATGATTGGCTGACCATTTTTCTCATCCATCATAGCAACAGCTGAGAACGTGGTACCCAAATCAATTCCTACTTTAATTCCCATTATTTTACCTCCATAGAAATCACTTTGTTGGGAACTCCTCTAGGTTGAGTTCGCATAATTTTGATTAGCTTTAGAATTTCATCTGTTGTAAGACTCTCCCAAGGTATTTCTCTCAATAGGAATTCTGAAGCTGTGGGTGTAAGAGCATCCATTGCAATAATAGCGGCTCTTAGTTTTTTTTCGATACATTGTATATTGCACTCATTATCCATTTCGTGCCCTCCCCATCTTATTCTATAAAAAGATTTCTTATTCTGACAAAGAAGCTAAATAGATTTTCAGGTGTAAGTCGTTTCCAGTCAACTTCGGCAATGAGTTCTTCGCAACATCGTCATGAAAATGATCAATCGAATACCAAACCATATTAGCAATCAGGTTAGGTGAGTAAGTGCTGTCTTTTCATGGTCACGGTAGGGGTTGTATTAGTTATCGTTTATCATTTGTCCATATATTGCAGCACCAATTGCCACAGAATGTTCAGGCTCAAATGACCGAACCTTTCCTGGGAAACGTTTTTCCATTAAATCATGAATCATGGGCATTCTGGTAGCTCCTCCCACTAAAAGGACTGTGTCAATTTCAATGTTGCTAGCTTTCTGGAGCACATTTTCAACACAAGTCATTGTCTGGGCAACTTTATCTGAAGTAAGATTTTCAAATTCCTCTCTTGAAATATCAATAGTAGTCATTGTACCATTTACATTAATCCTAGCCCTTGCGAATTCTGCAATATTTAACTTTTTCTTTATTGTCTCAACACGGCTTCTGATCATCTGACGAGTCTCGACATCAATCTCGTCTGAAGTGAGTCCGTTTTCATCACAACAAGCCTGGAGAATGAAATCAAATAATCTATCTGACCAGCTTTCACCACCTAATCTATCACTGCCATCGATACAAAGAATCTGGAGTGATGGAGTCCAGCTACTGTTTTCAGTTTTGTTGACATTTTGCAGGATAGAAATATCAAGCGAAACACTTCCAAGATCAAATACAAGAATAATTTGATTAGTTTGGTCGTGGTTGCACAGGTAGGCAAGGCCAGCAGCTGTTGGCTCTGCGATTACGCCAATTAAATTAAATCCAGCAAGTTCCGTAGCGTTTTTGAGTGCAACTTTTTTCTCTAGTCCGAAGTAGGAAGGTACTGCTACAACCACATCTTTTACCGATTCTCCCTGTTCCTCAACCATCTGCTTTAATCTTAAAAGTATGAAAGCACTTATTTCTTCAGGAGTATAGGTCTTTCCATCGAATTCATACGTGCGGGTGTTAGATTGGCCAAGATCACGCTTTACGAACTGGATAACACGTTCACCATCAGTTTCTATCATTTCTTTAGCACAACTACCAATAACAACATTGTCAGCACTTTCAAAAAATAATGCAGTAGCAAGTTCATCGCTGCCATCTCTCAGATTACGGATTACTACTGGATATCCGTTGCTGTCCAAAGTTGCTATACAGGCTTTCGAGTAGCCAAAATCAATTCCATAGATAGCCATAAGACCCTCCTTTGTAAAAAAAGTGTGCCATGTGCTCGTGTTAGGCACACCCTTTGAAACTTATATTATTCAGCAGAGATACTCATCTGATTAACTGCGCTGGTAGCTGCATCAACATCGGATTCCATTCTAAGTGACGTTTCAACAATTTCACCTGTAGAAAGGTTGACTGCTTTCACATAAACACCAACTGCATCTACCTGAAAAGTCACTTCAATCGGGGAACCTTTCTTTGTATTAGGAGGCAACAGCATTTCAAGCTCGCCCAGAAGTTTAACGTTATGAGTCGGATCAGTCTGCTGAGGCTCGCCCATATTGTCAACACAAGGAGTAAGGCTGTCATCCTGAGACATATTTTCAAACGCACGGAGCACGATGTCAACCATGTTATCAGCTGCTGTATAGTAAGTCTTTACAGCCGTTGCAGGCATGATTTCGCCCATCTGAATAATATTGTCAATAATATAGTCTCCTGTTTCATTCAAAACACCAGGTCCAAAAGAACGAGGGGTCTGATCCTCAACAACGAAGAATGTGGAAAGTCCACTTCCAGCATGGGAAACTTTTATTTCTGTCTGCTCAGAGCCTGTTCCACCTTCGGTAGTTGTACCGCCACTCATGGGTACGGACACAGGTACGTCACCTTCTGCTTCTTCAACTATCATACTTGCACAAATTGCAGCACCTTTTGCAACAGCACGATCAGGATCTTCAATCTGTACTTTGCCAGGAAATCTTGCTTCGACCGCATTACGAATCATTGGCATAAATGTTGAGCCACCAACAAGCAGTACCGCATCAATCTCAATATTTCCAGCTTTCTGAAGAGTGTCCTCAACATAAGTCATAGTCTGCGCAACCTTATCCGATGTCAGATTCTCAAACTCTTCACGTGAAATGATAATCGTTGTCATTGCGCCATTAACATTAATCTTGACTTTAGCAGTTTCTGCATTGCTCAACTTTTTCTTGGTTGTTTCAACTCGACTTCTAATAAGCTGACGGGTCTCAATATCAATCTCATCCGGAGTAAGACCATTTTCATCACAACATGCCTGTAGAATGTGATCAAACAGATTGTCATCCCAATCCTTACCGCCAAGTTTATCGTTACCACCAGTTTTGATAACAGTAACCTTCTGAACTTCATTGCCATCAGAGTTCATTACCAGCGACATTTTCACGATAGTAACATCGAATGTACCACCACCAAGGTCGTAAACCAAAATAGTACGTTCTTCCTGGAACTGGCGTGCACAATAACTGAGAGCTGCTGCTGTAGGTTCATTAATCAAATTCAGAACATTCATTCCCGCAAGTTCTCCGGCCTTCTTAGTTGCGTTACGTTCTTCAAGGCCAAAATATGCAGGACAGGTAATAACAACATCATCTACCGAACCTCCCTGTTCCTCAACCATCTGTTTCAGACGGCCAAGAATAAGAACACTGATTTCAACAGGAGTGTATGTTTTACCATCAAATTCATATGTAAGAGCATTAGGCTTACCAATCTCACGCTTTACAAACTGAACAACTCTTTTTCCATCAGTTTCAACCATATCTTTCGCACTATTACCGATTACAACATTATCTGCACTCTCAAAAAATACTGCGGATGCAAGGGTGTCACTTGCATCTGCTTGGTTTCTAACAACTTCAGAATTGCCATTACGATCTAAAGTTGCAATACAAGAGTAAGTTGTTCCTAAATCAATACCATAAGTACTCATATCTATTCTCCTTATTCATTCGTTTGATCTGTATCTTCTACAGTTATTTCTTTATTTTCAGCACATTCCGAAGTTGCTTCTTCGGTCACTTCTAAAGGTTCTCTTTCAGTACCAATATCAGAAGAAGTTGTACCACTAATGTTTTCTGTGATTTCATCCTCCGCCGTAGCTGCTTCTCTGGTTTTTTCTGCGCACATTGCAGTTGTGTCATTTATTTCTTTAGGAGCAATCGTAGGATCAAACACAAAGACATCCACGAATTCAGGATAGAGAACGCTCCTTCCTCTAAGAACTCCCGGCTTTCTACTTATCGCAATCGTGTTGTGCTTATCTTGAGCCGCCGTAGGAACCTTTCCAATAATCTTTGTGCTTTTTGTTTGTCGTATATCTCCAATTTCGCTACGCGTTATTTCGGCATCATAATCTGTGAGCAAATCTTCCATCTGTTCAAATAATGCGTTTAGGTTCTTTCGAGATAAATCAGAAATACCTTCGTCCTCAAGTAAACCTTGGTACTCAACATACATTGAAGCAATTTCTTTAAAAATTGGATTAAACTGTTCACCACTCTGCTGTTCTTTCAATGCATCTATATCTTTCTGCATTCCTTGACGAACCTGGATTTGAAAGTTGGCATTTTCTCTTAAACTCTGTGCCAGCTGCCTATCATTTCTGTCCTGTTTCTCAGACACTGCAGTAATCAACGTTTCCAATTTCGCTATTTTTTCCGCAAGACCACTATCACTTAAAGGACTCACAGCTGCATTAACACCTGAAAGCATTTTTTCAATACTACATCTTGCAGAATCAATTTCAGAAAACATAACTCGATAATCTGGATTTTTGCAAGAACTAACCTCTTGCTCCAAGTCTGCAACACTTTGATTTAATGACTTAAGCTGCTTTTCAATAGATTTCAAAAGCAACTCCGTTGCATTTTGTGCTTCATCACAAGCACTGGGGCATGCTACTGGAACTGCTTTTGGGGCAATTTGTGCTTCCTCTGTTTGGGTTTCTTGAGCAGAAGATTCAAATACAGGTCGTGTGCCATTGCTGTCTGGAACAGATGTTGTTCTATTCGGTTTTGGATAAGTAGTACCACTTGCCATTTCTGACTTAAGCTTATTATCTAATGCCATATTTATCTCCTCGTATTATATAGTAGTAGTGTTTATAGTCCCTCTCCAAGGACTGTATGCTATACTTTTTGGAGATACTGTGGATTGGTTCTCATCTCCTACCACTAGATGGTTTTCGAAAGGCTCCAACCACAGGCTCTTTGTATATTTGTTAATCAGTTAGATACCGCATGACGGTTTATTTAGAACGAGGTTACAATCGCAGGGAGTACCCGTGGGTTCCAAACAGTATTAAATTTATTCAAGGAGAACTGTTATGATTTATGCAGGAATTGATGTTGCTAAAGATAAGCATGATTGCTTTATTACTAACTCAGATGGAGAGATACTCTTTAAAGCCTTTACCATTATGAACAACCGTGATGGTTTTGATGATTTTTTTCAGAAGATTTCCTCTGTTGCAGAAGATTTAACTAAAGTAAAAGTAGGGCTGGAAGCCACAGGACATTACAGTTACAATCTTCTCGGTTATCTCGTTGATAAAGGTCTCGCCACCTATGTTATCAATCCGTTACATACCAATCTGTACAGAAAAAGTCTAAGCCTTAGACAGACGAAAACGGATAAGGTAGATGCCCGAACAATTGCTTCTATGATTATGTCTGATGTGAACTTAAAGTCCTACTCAGACACATCTTACCACAATGAAGAATTGAAGTCATTAACCCGCTATCGTTTTGATAAAGTAAAGCAACGTTCGAAACTTAAACAATCTATTTCCAGACTTGTTACAATTCTTTTCCCTGAATTGGAAAAACTTGTTCCTACTCTTCATTTAACTTCTGTTTATGCATTGCTTTCTGAATTCCCGGGTGCTAGTGCTGTTGCGTCTGCTCACCTTACGCGGCTTTCCAAACTCATTGAAACAGCCTCTAAAGGTCGATATCCAAAGATACCGCTGTTCGTTTCAGAGAAGCCGCTAGAACTTCTATTGGCTCAAATATGCCGGCTAAATCACTGGAACTAAAACACACCATTAAGCTTATTCAGGAACTTGATTGTGAAATTGATGAAATAGAATCTGAAATCAAAATCATAATTGATGAAATAAATTCTCCCATTCTTAGCATTCCTGGAATCAGTTATCGTATGGGGGCTATGATTATTGCTGAAATCGGTGATTTTAAACGCTTTGATACTCCTGACAAAATACTTGCTTATGCTGGTCTGTCGCCATCAACTTACCAATCAGGACAACTTGATGGTGCCTATTCCCATATGGAGAAACGAGGCTCCAGATATCTTCGCTATGCATTATTTAATGCAACTAAATTTGTTTGTAACTGGGATCCAATATTTGCAGCTTATCTTGCAAAGAAACGTTCTGAAGGAAAACACTACAATGTCGCAATATCTCACGCGGCCAAAAAGCTTGTAAGAGTCATTTACCAGTTGGAAAGATCTGGGCAAACATACATTAAATCAGCTTAGATTTTTTTAATAAATATCTCTTTTTTGAGCACCTGCAAAGATGCTCTTTTTGTCATGCAGTTTTCAATGTTCAGTTAACTCATTTTCAGTTCTTAACTTATCTGAACTGCATTTCTGCAATTCATTCAAATAATGTCAATTTAGACTTGACTTTTAATAGTTAGTCTTTCTTAGCCATTAACCACGCTAGGTGGAGTAATCAGATCTGCTAATTCTCTATCTGCTAACGGCAACATCCAATCAATTGCATCTGTAACGCCCCACGGTTCATATACACTTCCATCTGGTGCATGCCCCATAGCACTCACTGGGAAGTAATGCAGATTGGAAAACTCTGTTTCTAAGTTTTCAACTGTTGCAGATAAGCCAATATCCATTAAGAATTTTCTACACTCACAATCACGAGCCTCATCATAGCTTGTGTATCCATACTGCCCATTCTTAAATACGCTCGCAATTTTTGCTGGTCCAATTTCTCGTTTAATTTCTTTCTCATCAGATTTTGCAATAAGAACAGCCATTGGGATAGTACATCTTGTATTTGCCTTCTTATGTCCTGTAGTCACAAGATAATTGATAAAGTTTGTAACTACGTCCTCAACCGGCATATCACTAAAGTCAGACATATCTTCACCAGAATTGATTCTATTATCACGAAGGTTTCCACTACTAAACGGATCAATCAGAAACAAAAGACCATTGCAATAGTGAAAATGCTGTTGAAGAATCTCACTCTCTGCAGTGAATCCATCAAACATTTCTCCTGCAATATCATAGATGGAAAACTGGCGTTTAACCCCCAAGGAACTGTTTATCAGCAATGGATACATTTGTGAATTAAGCTGTGCAGTAGCAGGACAATCAATACCGTTATACCACTCTTTCAATTCATCAAAGAAAGGCTGGTACTGATTGAAAATCTCAACTTCAAGATTTCGATTTTTTCTCAATTTCTCAAGATATTCATGAAAATATGCGGACAAAAACACTGTTTTACCCGATTTACTACCACCTATAAGCTGAAATACAACCTGTCTCGCATCAGATGCAACCAACAGAGATCCACAATAAGGACAATACGCATCAAGTTTCGATCTTCCGTTTAGAAATGTAGACGGAATTTTATGCCCACAGGTACATTTATGTTTCCAAATTCCATAAGGACCAGGTACAAGTTTCTTGTGTATAGCTCCGCATTCAGGACACATAAACGTAGGAATTAAAAATCTGCTGTGACAAGTTGGGCAATCCGATCTGATTTTGTTTTTCAACAAATAAAGTCTGTCAATAATCCATACAATTGTGAATATGATATAGGTTAATATCATGAATACCGTGGTAACCGTTACGTGAATCAATCCAAATACTGCACAAAGAATCGTTCCAATAACGTAAATGCAGATATCAGCAATAATCAGATAAACAACTCCACCGATTGCCATAATACCACCCCAAATACCATCACTATCACCTTTGAATTTTTTAGAAGTCTTCTCCACTTTTTTCCCAGAAACACTATTCAATTCAAAAGCCGTTTTGATTGTTCCTTTTAATTGCGCATAACCAGGACCAAAAAAATAACTACGTTTTGCTGGTTCATCACTTTTTTCCCAATCCCAACTTATAAAATTAATATTTTTCTTTACAGCAGAAACATAATTTGTAATCGCTGAGATGAAACCAACCACAACTGCAACACCACTAATAGCAATTAGCGCTATTCCTCCGACAGGAATTACTATGTAAACAATGAACAAATATGCAAGATATATTGCAAGTCCAATTAACAATAAATAAATGATTGCTTCCATTTCTTTTCTCCTTAATCAACCTCAATTTTAAAAAGTTTCTTGTATTAGTTCAAGTAGATAAGTGTTTTTTTAAAATCATTTCCCTCGCCTTGGAATCACAAGAAAAATACGTTACCAACGCAATGCAAGTAGTCCTAGGTATTGCTCTCTTTTAGTTTCATAAGAATTATATGTTTGCCTCGAAATACCACTTCGTGAAGCGACATCCTCTTTAGAAGCGCCTATACGGGCTCTTAGCACCGGTAAGTCATTAATCAATTGTATACAGCACAACTCTTTTCTTGCGTTTAATTCCAAATTTTTCATATTTTCCTCCTTGTCGTTATTTGGCATCGTAAATAATAATTACAACGATTAGCTAGCTAATCTACAACAATATAATCTATCTATATTATCAAATCACAGCTAAGTAATACATTCTGAATTATAACGCTTCATCCATATACAGAGGTATAGCATATAAACCCGGACCACATCCTATATCAAGAACAGTTTGTTTTGCATTAAATTTCTGACGAAGCCACTTAACCGATTTTTCAATTGTAGTTCCCTTTTGACTTCCTGAATCGATAGTTGAATCTAAATGCTTTTTTAGGACTTCAAATGCAATATAATCATTTCTCCAAAGTGTTAAATTTCCTTCACAAAAAGGTTTAGGTTTCTTAAAAATTTCAACATTAACTTTCATTTAATTCCTTAACAGCACGTTTAATCAGTTCTTTCACAGCGCCTTTTATTGATGTACAGGCATAGTTCTTTCAATATTGAATTAACAAAGCTGTGACTTGCATATTGCCACAGCCCTGTAGTAAGAATTAAAAACCTATAAAAATCTACAATCACTCATACGACATAGACAGCTACTTACAGTTTTGTTTGCAACAAACTTTTCAACTGCAGCTTTTTTCAGTTTCTTAGTGGCAACTTTGGAAGAAATTTTGAAAATAATTTTCATTTTTGACTTCTCCTTCTAAAAAAATTATAAAAAAGACAAAATTTTAAATTATCTTGTTTTATCTAAATTTTTGCATTCAAAAATTCATATAATTTTTTTTAATTTAAATATCGACCTTTAGGGTTATGACCGCTTCCACACTAACTTGAATAATCTGACTGGAAAAATACATTAGCTAGCTCGATAAACTACCTTTTAGTTTCTTCTGTAGGTTCACATTTAAAATTATCAAGGCCATTTAAATTTTCTAGCTTGTTGAGTAATAAATTTTAATTAAGCATTTCAGATTTAGTCATTTTCAAAGTTTCTAGATACATATCGCTACTCCTATTAATATAGTTTATTTTTATTCAGACGAGTTGAAGTTATTTTAGCAGAAATCTATGTATAGTTCAATATGTGACAAATAGTGTGGCACAAAAAATGCTAATAGGTTTAACGATTTATAATGTACGCAAGAGATTGTACTCAGAATCCATTTTCATCAACCTTTAGCCTGAATTATTCATCCAGCAATGAGCAATCTTAAAATCGAGAAACAACATCTTTTTCAAGGATTAAATACACAGACGGTTGAATTTCAACCCAAAAAGGGTAGACGAATCCCGTAGATGTTATTTTCAAGATTTTAAGTTGCCAAAGATCATCAGTTACTGTTATTCCAGCTGCGGAAGTTGTCTGATATTTTCTAAAGTTTTATAAAATTCATCTTTGTAGGGACAACTGCTACATAGCTTGAAATAAATATAGCTTGCTGCTTTTACGATTTTCGAAGCAATTTTTAGCAGCTTTAAACGAATGGTATCGATCTGCATCTTTTTCATGCTCTTCGGCAGAACCAATCGTCTGAAACAATTAAACAGATTATAAGCCAACACATGCAGTTGCAGTCGGTTGGCATTGACTACTTTGGATTTACTTCCGGTAGAAGCGAAGCCAAATCCGGACTTGCTTTCTTTGATGAAATTCTCCATAGTGCCTCGGTTACGATAGTATCTTAGGATTTCTTCAGGTTTCAAGTCCATATTGGTTACAATGAAGGAATGCTGAATGGTGAACTGATTGCAAGGTTTCTCCACTTTAACAACTACCCTGCGCGGGTACTCCCACTTGCCTGCTTTGTAATAAAACTCATCATAGCGGACAATATACTGGGACATATCTTCTTTCATCGCTTCAAATATTTCATGATCAAGATGTTTCGCTTTGTCATTTAAAACACTGTTCGCTTTTAAACGGATCGCATAAGACACACCATTGGTTTCGCATTGCTTGTACAAATAAACCCGCTGTCACCACGTAAATACAGCTCTATGTCGGGATACTCCGTGAAATATTCATCAAGTAGAGGTTGCATAAAATCAACAACCCCAGTGGAACTGTAGTCCGTTCCATCACGGAGATCTGCTTTCAGCAGATCACCGGTTAATCCGTCGTAACAAAGTAATGGATGATAACCATGTACCCTGTAATGATAGTTGAAACCTTCACCTTCCTGTTTTCCATAGGTATTCAATAGGGTGGAGTCCAAATCCAGCAATACCTGTTTTGGACGTTTTATTTTATAAGCAGATGTCCGCATTGCTTTAATGATGGCATCAAATTTTGGCAGCGTTTTATCATCCATCCGGTTCCAGAATCTTGACAGAGTCGGTTGAGAAGCCAGTGCTTTTTTACCCAGAATGTTTGTAAAGACAGGTTCATTTGTCAATTCATCAGCATCGTCATCTTCAAAGTAACCAGCAATGATCTGATATACCATTTGGCACAGGTTTTGATCATCCTTATGCTGACGACTGGTCTTCTCATCAGTTTTGAAGTTGCTGACATGTTTATGGAAACTGAATTTATGAGCAAATTCTTTGATCAGAATCAGTCCGGAATCAGAGGATAAATCACCGCCATCGAAATTTATTTTGATTTTTTTATTGCTTTCTAACTGAAGTGCATCTAAACTAGACATATGAAGAGTTTCTCCTTTGTTTGGTTTTGGTTTGGTCACTTAAATTTTAACAAAGTTGGAGCTCTTTTTCTATTGTCTTAGCTTCACTTATTTAGTGAAAAGCAAAAATAATCAAAAACACTGTATCTATGCGGCACAATGTGCCGTTAATTGTATCTGGATGAATAATTCAGGTTTAGTTATTTTATGGTTTCATTATATTAAATAAAAGTTTAATTTACGGATCTTTATGGATAGGCTACAATTAATTGGACAATAAAATTATGGGCAGGTAAAATAAGAACAACAAAAAAAGGAGACCTGCCAAGATGACTAAAAGAGCACGTCGAACTTTTACCGATGAATTCAAGAGCCAGATGGTTCAATTGTATCTCAATGGAAAACCATGAACAGAAATTGTAAGAGAATATGCCTTAACCGCTTCATCACTGGATAAATGTAAGCGTCAATTACAAACCACATACCAAACAAATATAAAAACTGATACAATTTTTTCAAACAATTAAAAGGAAGGATTGTATTTTTTATGGAGAAAAGTGAAAATCGGATACTCTGGGAAGATCGGATCTAGACACAGCTGGCAAGTGGTCTGACGCAACGGCAATGGTGTAACGAGAATAATCTGGCCTTGAGCGCGTTCCGATACTGGAAACTGCGGATCGGCAAAGAAAATCGAAAGTCGTATGATTCAAAACTAAAACAGCCGGCTGTGGAAACAGTGGACTTTGCCGGAATTATTATTGGAATTGTCAATAATAGTTAAGTCAAAACACGCAAGGAATTTTCCAATCCCCTATAAAATAGCCAGCCCTCATCGTCGGGAACAATCATCACAACTTTAAATTCTATGCAGCGAGCGGGTGATTGTCGATAAAAAGCCCCCGATAAACCAGCGGTGGATACCCATTATTTGTAATGTTTTTGGGGAGCTGATTTTCGATATGTTATTAGTGTCAAATATATTAACAGCTCAACTTCCCCAGCTTAGTTTTTCAGCTGGGAAAGTTGAGTCAACAACTATAAATGCTCATAGAAACATCAAATTTGAATTTTTAAATAGATTTTTTAAACGTATTACGATATCTTTGATCGTGATATTCTGATTTAATTATTGCAGAAGCAGTGTGACGGTAGTAAACTGGATAATCGTCAGGATCATCAGGTTTTCTAAAAGTGAAATCATAAATTTCTTTGGATAAACTAAAATCCTCAAAAAGAGTACGAGCGAGAAGAAAAACACGGTCTCCTTCAACATCCTGATAACCATGTTTTCCAAAGTTCCATTCAAAATTTTGATATTGGTTAGTGGTATCTGAATTCAGCCCGCCACCCGCACTAAAAAAAAACACAACTTCATAACCATTTTCATCACTGCAAATATGATTAAATATTTATCTGACCAATTCTGGTCTGATTTCATTAATCTTTTCATACTTCCTTAACAAGCTTTTTAGCTCAACAACCCAATAATTTTTCAAAGAATCGGATGTTTATTTGTTTTGATATCCGTATAGTATATTTCTCTTGGAATAGGTGAATATACTGGCTAAAATATCCCCGGTGGGAAATCTCGTCCGGAATACTCAGAAAAGGTAGTTTTCTTAAATTATTTTCACCAGGTTTATTAGAATATCAATTTTCTGGTAATGTAGAACCCACGTTGCATTTTCCCTTGAAAGGTTTTACACTGTGAGTATTTCATAACATTCTCATCAGTCAGATGTAAAAAGTAATGCTGAATACTGCAAATGATTCTACCTTAAAGGGAAATTCCTAGCTTAAGCGGGAATGGCTAAACCGCTTTAAAATCTCTGATGCCTAACTGCTTATATTTGAATATATTAAATCGTTTTAACAAGAAAGTGATTCGCAGTCATTACGATTTTTGGCACCCAATGATTTCGAAAAAATATATGCAATTAGCTGGTTAATGATGAGGAAAGACTTCTCATTATAAGTTCTACTAAATCGCGACAGCAGACCGTTTATTAATTTTTTGATAGATGAATGTATTAAATTTTAATCTAGCAGTCATTTTATAAAAAAATGAAATTCTATTGACAAAAGTCTGCTACATTGATAATATTAAGAAATATAATTATTTTAAATTTAAGACTAGTGAATTAATAAATAACTTGCTCCTAGGAGCAGTCTGTTTTTTATTGATTTCTAGTCTTTTTTATTTATTTTAACGGAGGTTAAGCATTATGAAAATTGTAAAAAAACTTATTCTTAAATCCTATATCATAATTGTTAAATATTGTTTACCTTATCGAACTAATCTATCGAAAAGTTTGAGGAATAAGAAAAGTAGTAATAAAATAAATAATGAAATTTTGAACGATACGGATGATCCATTCAATTTGTCATTTTTGGACGATTTTGATGATGACGAAAAACATCAAAATGAATTTTCACATTTAACAGATATACCAGAATCTGAAGTAATGCTTCATCTTGAAGATTTGAACCTTTCGAATGATTTGATATCTTATCTCAATGAACAAGAAATTTTTAGAATTGACCATTTATCTAAGCTTAATAAAGATTTTTTTAGTTCGTTAATCTATAATTTAGGCGATGAAGCTGTAAGACAACTGTTTGATATTATCGCCATCCATGAAATTGATATACCTAATCTGAATCAGATATATTTACAGATACAAAATGATATGTACCCTAATGGAATGAAATCAATTGATGAGATGATTGGAATAGCGGCTGTAAAAGAACAAATGAAGAATTTCACAGCTCATTGTAGTATTCAGAAACTAAAAAATGAATTTTATGGTCGAGAAAAAATTCTAATACCAAACATGATTTTTTATGGTAATCCTGGTACTGGTAAAACAACGGCAGCTAAATTAGTAGCTAAAAAATTCAAAGAATTGGGACTTTTGCCCAGAGGACATCTTGTAAGTGTTACTCGCTCAGACTTAGTCGCTGAATATACTGGACAAAGTGCCCAAAAGACGACTTCCGTATTTAAGTCTGCTATTGGAGGTGTTCTTTTTATTGACGAGGCCTATTCTCTTTTTCATCAACTAAATCATAATCATTATGGTGATGTTTTTTCGTTAGAAGTCATTGATACTCTTACCGGGTTGATAACTGTAAATGCTGGACGCATTTGTGTAATTTTGGCTGGGTATGAAGAAGAAATGACCTTCATGCTAGAAAAAGCTAATCCGGGACTGAAAGAACGCTTTCCATTTAAATTCTATTTTGAAGATTATACCGTAGTAGAACTAGTTGAAATTTTCAAACTGCAAGCTAAAAAAAATAACCTTTGTATTGAACATCAGTGTTTCCCTCTTCTTACAGATATCTTCAAAAAGCTGTCAAAAAACAAGAAAATGCAGTTTGCAAACGGACGTCTTGTTGAAAATCTGCTTCAAGAAGTTACGCTATATCAGGAACGACGACTATTTGATATGCAACAAAATGGTCTGGAATTGACTAACTCTGAATTGATGACTCTTAGAGTTGACGATTTCATTCGATATACAGAAACTTTGGAGCATCGGTCTGTTCGGGATATAAAAACTCCTATGGGCTTTGCAGTAAGATAATGTAGTTTGTATAGAAGATTATTCTGTATATTTTCATCTGCTTTTATGGCTATTATAATAGTTTTTTTACTACAATTGTACAAAAGCGCCAGTATTAATGCTTGAATATACCGGCAAAATAATTTTTCACCCCCTCACCCCACACAAAAAAATCACATCAACCTCACCGTTTCTACCAACGTAGATGTGGTCCAATGTCTGTCTGACGAGTTCCGTCTTGATTTCATCAATCTTGCCATACTCCGACATCAAATGCTTTATCTCCCCTGCCCGATAATCTTTCAACGCATCATCACTTGGTTTGATTTCTTCTGGATGGTCCACCCGGTGATTCCAGGCGTTTATGAACAACTTCTCGATAAAATCTGCTTTAACTTTGATATCGGTACAATACATTTCTCTTGGTACAGGCGTTTTCCTTAATCTAATATTTCTAGGAGTGTTGACCCGGGGCTTAGGTGATGGTGGCGTGTATTCCATACCTTCAATCAACGTCCCCTTTTTCCCTTGAAAGGTTTTACACCGCCAGTATTTCTTACCTTCATTATCAGTCAGTATCATAAAGGTACTGCCGCAGGTTCCACAAATGATTCTGCCGGCAAATGGAAATTGGAATTGTCAATAATAGTTCAGTCAAAACCTGCAAGGAATTATCCGAGTCCCTATGGGATAACCAGCCCTCATCGTCGGGAACAGCCTTCACAATTTTAAATGCTATGCAGCGAGCTGTTGATTGTCGATAAAAAGCCCCCGATAAACCAGCGGTGGATACCCATTATTTGTGCTGTAAATTCGTCGTCGATTATAATAATGGATATAGCGGTAAACAACCGTTTTGACTTCAACCATGGGCATACTTTTGGTATTAATTTTATAGAGCTTCTCTTTTTTCAGCGTTGCGAAAAAACTTTCCATCCGGGCATTATCATAACAACGCCCGGTGCCACTCATACTCTGGATGGCATTTGCTTTTTTCAATACATTTCGAAAGCGTTGGCTGTTAAACTGCGTGCCTCGATCGGAATGAAGGATCATTCCTTCGGCACCATCATCTCTGCAGGCCTTCTGAAACGCTTCAACACAAAGGTCTGCCCGCATGTTGTCATCCATCCTGAAGCCCCGGATACTGCCGTCATAACAATCAAAAATGGGTGCCAGATAAAGTTTTCCATCTTTACAGGGGATTTCCGTGATATCCGTAAGCCATTTTTGATTCGGCGCTTCCGCTGTGAAATCCTGTTTGATGAGGTTTTCAGACTTTTGCGCTTCGGCATCGGCTTTCGTGATCCCATTGGGTTTACGCTTCATGCAGATCATCAGATTATTTTCTTTACAGATCCGGTAGATCGTCCTTAAACTCCCATGATAGTCCCGATTTAATCGAAGATAATCATAAATACGTCGAACACCATAATTGGCGTTTTCTTCGTCTTCCTGAATTAATTCATAGATTTGCGCCAAAAGATTCGCATGCTTATCTGGTTTACTATTTGATCGCAGAAATTTATAGTAACCTGATTCGCTGACACCAAGCGTACGACAGAGCAGGGCAACCGGCCAACGGTCCCGGCGGTCGGTAATATATGACATCCGCTGCTGTTTTGCTATTTCTTTCGGCGCTTGACAAAAAAACCAAGCGCATCCTGAAGAATCTCAATCTCTTCTTTTGCTTCCCGTAGCTCTTTTTCGAGCTGCTTTAAACGATTGGGATCTGTTGGAGGGATATTCCCTGGATCATCACAAAAACCAACCTTTCCACTTTTAGCTTTGCTGATCCATGTGTATAATGTATCGATTTTTATACCTAATCGCTCTGCTGCCGCTTTGTTGCCAATCTCATTTGCCAGTTTCAACGCTTCATAGCGTTCTTCAGCACTATATATTTTTTTCATTATTAGTCAGTCCTTTTTATTTCTATTTTACCTCATTTCCTTGCAATTTGGGACTGCACTTTTATGATAACACTCCAAATCGATCACTCTCGTTGTGGTATCGACCATTTGTGATATGATGATCCTGGCAGTATTGTTCCTGCCGTACAAATTCTAGCTGGACTAGGTCCCAGATTGGCTTTTCAATGATCGCTGGATGGGTATCTTCAACGTAAGGTTTTGGTAATTCGCCTTGATTCTTGGCTCGTTTCTTGGTCAAACAGCAAGTATTGTATGTTTTTTGAAACTGAGTGTCGCCTTTATACTTCTCATTGACCAATACTTTTTTAACATGACTGGGACACCAGCCCTTTCCACCATAAGCCATCGGGACCTTTTCTTCGGTTAGTCTTTTTGCGATTTGATAACAGCCATAGCCATCCAGAAATTCCTGATAAATGCGCCAGACAATGACCGCCTGTTCTTGATTAATGACCAGATTACCGTCTTCATCTTTGTCGTAACCCAGAAACTTTCCACTGGGAATACTTTTAATATTGCCCCGCTCATACTGCTTATGAATCCCCCACTTCACATTGTCCGATTGCGTCTGGCTTTCATTTTGAGCAACCGCTAAAATCAAAGTCAGTAATACCTCACCTTCACTTTGGCTAGTGTGAATATTTTCTTTTTCAAAATACACATCAATCCCCAACTCACTCAGTTCCCGGATGCTGTTAAGACAGTCCAGAGTATTTCGTCCAAACCGGGAAACCGACTTAGTAATAATCATTTCGAACTTGTGCTCCCTGGCATCTGCCATCATTTGGTTGAAGGCTTCTCTTTTCTTAAGACTGGTGCCCGAGATGCCTTCATCTGCATAAATCCCTGAAAAGATATAATCCTCATTTTCCTGCAGCAGTCGATTATAATAATCAACCTGAGCTGCATAACTGGTGGCCTGTTCATTGCTTCCGCTGGAAACCCGACAATAAGCGGCGACGTGAAGCTTCTTTTGTTCTCCATCTGCACAAGATTCAACTTCTTCATTTCTCTTTGTTGATGGGTCTAAGCGAAAAATCTTTCTTGGTTTTTGGGTGATGGTTTTTTCCATGAGACTGCTCCTCTACAATTATTTGCATTTCAGTATTTAATAAATTCTGGTCTTCCAAAAGTTCTATTAGAATCTTCTCCTTTGGCCGAACGCCTTTACATACGGATTTTCCTTGTTGTAAATAGGTTTTACAAATCCAAAAGATTTGTTTATCATAACCCGTGACGCGTATCAAAGTCTGGTGACAATAAGGGCATATGAACCTACCTGTAAATGGATAGGTCTTTTTTGATCGAGTTTTTCTTAATTCCTGCGCTTTTAGCCAGTCTGCCTGGTCGATGATGGGCGGAAAACAATCATGTACATAATATTTATTTTGCTGTCCTTTATTTCGCAGCTGTCTGCCTTTTTCGTCAACAAATGATTTTTGTAAAAGACAATCCCCCATATACTTTTCATTCGAAATCACTCGAAGGATTCTTTCTGAAGTCCAAACTCGTTTATATTCAATCGGTACTTTTTCTTCATTAAAATCTGTTGCAATCTGATAACCTGAAATTCCCGACAGATACCTTTTGAAAATCAATCTGACAATATCAGCTTCATTTTCTTGTATAACTGGATTTCTATTTTTATCGGTCGTGTAGCCAAAAACACGGTCCGGATTATGTAACGTTTTTCCAGCCTGGTAGTTCTTTTGAATGGACCACTTGATATTCTGGCTTACCGATTTACGCTCAGCTTCAGCAAGCGATCCGAGAACAGTCAGCATCAGCTCCCCTTCTGCATGAAGGGTATTAATATGGTTTTCTTCAAAAACAACACCAACGTTAAGTTGTTTTAATTCACGGATTGTTTCAAGCAAAAACATGGTATTTCTGGCAAACCGGGAAATAGTTTTTGTAATGATCAAATCAATTTCCTGATTTCTTGCCGCTTGCATCATGGCATTAAATCCTGGTCGATCATTCTTGGCACCGGATACCCCAGCATCCGAATAGATACCACAAAACTGGTAATCCGGAAGTGAAGTGATTAGACGTTTGAAATACTGCTCCTGGTTCTCCAATGAATTCAGCTGCAGATCATGACCGGTCGATACCCGAATATAGGCACAGACCCGTTTGAGCTGGTGATGAGCAATCCCCTTTCTTTTGGTAATTGTTTTAACTTCTCGGGTTTCAGCCATGGCATTTTCCTTTCATCGGCCATTTTATCTCCGTGCCATCTTTAAACCGGAAGTTCACTTCTTCATTGGAGAGAACGACCATCTCTAAAATCGTCCGTCGCCAGAGGGTTTCATCAAACTCTGTGAGTAGTTCTTCTTGATTTTCTAGGATATCCAGAAAAGCATGAATCTGGCTTTTTCGGGCTTTCCGTTTTCTGATTTCCTCGGATAATGCCATATGGCGATTGCGAAGTTTATCATAACTTTCAGCATAAGCGTTATAGCGGCGCTGGTACTCATCTTGGTCCATCGCAATCCGGGTGTTTTCGTTGACAAAGGCATCAACCATCATTTCGATGGAGCTACATTCTTCATCAACTTGCTTCAGTTCTTCTTTTAAGTCCTGAGAATCGGTTAGCTTCTCAATCAAAAGGCGGTAATTCTCAAAAATCTCGGCTTTATTCTTGATGAGGTGATTCATAACTTCTACGAACATTTTTTTAATGGTTTCATCGTACAAGTGCGGTGTACTACATTTGACCGTTTGTTTAAATTTGTGATTGCACTGCCAAACAATACGCTGATATTTACTGCCAGCGTGCCAGACTTTACTGCCATATGCGCTGCCACAATCGCCACAAATAATTCGAGTGGAGAAGCAACTCATGCTGCTCGTATAACCGCCTTTTGATTTTCTTCTGTCAAATTCCTCCTGCACCAGGCCAAATGTTTCTGGGGGGATGATCGCAGGGTGGCTGTTTTCGACATAATATTGGGGAACTTCACCTTCATTTGTTTTCGTTTTTTTAGTCAAGAAGTCTGTCGTGTAGCGTTTTTGCAAAATTGCATCGCCTTTGTACTTCTCGTTTTTAAGAATGCTAATCACCGTTGAAACTGACCATTTTTCTCTTCTAGTTGGAGTAAGGATTTTTAATGCCATCAACTGTTTGGCAATAGCTGAAGGGGTGTAGCCTTCCAGAAAGAGCTTATAAATAAGTCGAATGGTCGTTGCTTCTTCTTCAACTATTTGCGGAAGTCCATTCTCCCCTTTAACATATCCTAGGAAACTCTTGTAAGGTAGGGAAATATTTCCGTCTGAAAAGCTCTTTCGTTTCCCCCATGTCACGTTTTCTGAAATTGAGCGGCTTTCGTCTTGAGCCAAGCTTGACATGATCGCGATTAATAGCTCCCCTTTGCTGTCGAGGGTATAAATATTTTCTTTCTCGAAGTATATTTCGATGTTTTTTTCTTTCAGTAATCGAACATTTGTCAGCGTGTCAACCGTGTTTCTGGCAAACCGTGAAACTGATTTAGTAACAATCAAATCGATCTTTCCTTCCAGCGCATCTTTTATCATGCGGTTGAAGCCATCTCGTCTTTTGGTACTGGTTGCTGAAATACCCTCATCCGTATAGACTTCTACAAATTCCCACTCTTCCTTACCTTTGATATACTTCGTGTAATAATCAAGTTGAGCTTCAAAACTGCTTTGTTGTTCTTCTAGATTAGTTGATACTCTGGCGTATGCAGCCACCTGCTTTTTTCGGGAAGTCACTTCTTCAATCTGATTGAATAACTCAGGTGTTGCCGGAATAACCGTTACTGATCTTACATTTCTTGTACCATTCAATTTGCCATCCCCCTTTCCATTATCAGTCTTTGTCGTTCTCTGGCTTCCTGTTTTTTCTTCTCATCCCAGCTTTCTTTTCTGGATTTATGACTCCAGGTTTTTTCTAAAATCTGGTTATCATGAAAGACAAAGAGTAGTTTGAAGTCTTCAGGGACTCGTATTTCTTTAATCTTTTCGCTAAAGACGACCTCATCGAAATTTTCCAATCCCAAAACTTCTGCAGAAACCTCCATGAGAATCTCTTCTGGAATCTGAATGGTATGGCATACTGATTTTCCAAAGTGCAAATAAGTCCGGCAATTCCAATAGGTGTAGCCATGCGTTACTTTCCGGTTGTAATGTTTGCCGCATTTATCGCAGATAATCTTTTGAGTAAAGGGATAAACGGGGCGTTTCTTTTTCCCAGAAGACTTTCTTCTGCTTGCAAGGATCTCTTGGGCTTTATCAAATGTCTCTTGATCAATAATAGCTGGATGAGTATTTTCAGCATAATACTTTGGTAGCTGCCCCCAATTGGTGACGAGTTTTTTAGATAAGTGGTCTGAAACATATTTTTTCTGGGCAAGCGAGTTTCCAGAAAATTTCTCGTTTTTTAATATTTCACCAACTCTCTCAGGTGTCCATATTCCACCTCTAAGTTTTTCAACATCCATTTCTCTGAGTTTCTTAGCAATCAGATTGAAGCCCATACCACTCAGGTAGTCATCATAAATCATGCGTACTATTTCAGCCTGTTCTTCATTAATCTCAATGCCATTCTTACTAATCCGGTAACCATACATGAATCGAAGATTAACCAATTCGCCTTCTTGAAAGCCCTTTCTGATGCGCCATTTGCAGTTCTCGCTAACCTGTAGACTTTCCGCCTGCGCAAAAGAAGCGAGGATAGTGAGCATTAACTCTCCATCCCCGCTTAAACTATAAATATTTTCTTTTTCAAAATAAACTTCAATGCCAAGGCTTGTGAGCTCCCGGACTACTTCCAAAAGGGTCAGTGTATTTCTGGCGAATCGTGAGATTGACTTGGTAATGATCAGGTCAATCTTATGATTCCTGCAATCAGCTAAAAGCTTTTGAAATTCTGCTCGCTTATCCTTGGTTCCAGTTGCGGCTTCATCTGCATAAACACCGACGTACTCCCAGCCTGGATGGTTTTGTATGAATTCACTGTAGTGACTGATCTGAGCAGACAATGAATGAAGCATTGCATCTTTTCCGCTACTGACTCTGGCATAAGCAGCTACCCGTTTTTTGTCTGGCAGCTTTAACACCGATGGTTCAATTTTAATAATTTTTCGCATTATTCCACTCCTTCCCAGCTGTGATGTTACCTCGAATGTTGATACAAATCAAGTTATTAAGCCATTATAAGCTGGAAATGATGGGACAATATTTTTCTAATAACAACTCTTTTATCTGTTTGAATTCATCATCGGTAAGCAGTCCTTGGGACAACAATGCTTTTGAAATACTCATTGAAATGTGATAATTCTTTTCTTGTGCCAATTGATCCTTTGTCATTAATTACCTGGCCTTTCTCCAAATCGATGTTTGATATAACAGTCATGACTGCAAAATTTACGTTTAGTGTTTCCATAGCTTTTAAAGGTTTTTCCGCATTCTTGACAAACCTGAGAATAATAGGATTTGCTCTTGATCTGTGACTCATTGGTTTTCCACCAGAGTCGTCGACAGCTTTCAGAGCAAAACTTTTTATGCCTGCCTTTGGATTCCTGTTTGAATGGTTTACCACACTGTTTGCAGATGTCTTTTTCTTCCAGAACGCCCGTAGCCTTTTTGAGCATCTCTTTTCCTAAATTATGTCGCCGACAATAAGATTTAACAGTATTCTCAGAAAGATTAAGATCATTTGCAATCTTTGAATAACTCATTCCTAGAATACGTAGTTCATGAATTTGGTCCTTTTGTTCATTTGTCATCATAAGCCTCCAATAAAAAAAGAAGGCAGTGATTTAGTTATCACAACCTCCTAAAACGATATTACTTTGTATTATCTTCACCGTCTTCATTTTCATCAATTGTTTTGGCACCAGTTTCATTCTCCATCTGAGTACGAATATTCTGGGTCAGTTTTTCTAGAAAGGCCGGGAATTTGACATTCATATCTTTCATATTTTCTAGAATGCTGATGATTTCATTGCAAATGAGCCAGACAGCCACAAAGGATGCGATGACAAAATTAACGTGTGCATCGACACCAATATACTGACTGGCATAAAGAAGCGTATAATCTAGAATCGCACCAACAGCAATCAGATAAAATAAACAAACCTTTTTCATGATTCCTCGAAATCCTTTATAACTAGAAACCTTGTCTCCCCGATACTTTGCTGCCATCAATCCGGTTACATAATCAAATGATGCGAGGACAAACAACAACAAAACCGGGATAGCAAGAATTCCAAGCCAACCGGATAAGGCAGTAAAGGCCAGCACGACAACAACTTTCATCTTTTCTAAATATTCCATTTTCGTTCTCCTTAAAATTATTTTCTATATTTAAAAAAGAACCCTAAGGTTCTTATATTAAATTCCACTGGTCATTATCATAATAGTAGGCTTCTACTTTTTGAGCCAAATTGTTCGAATCACCTTTAAACACATCTGATACTGGCATTTTGAGCTCAATCCCATTTTGATTAAATAACTCAATCCTTTGACCAGAGCGTAGACTTGCAATCTGCAGATGGTTCTGCTCAAGTTCGATATCACAAGCCATTTTAAGGACCTGATTGGTCAGGTAGTTTCCGCCAAATGAAAAAACATCTGACCCATATGAAAGCATAAAACCTTGTCGATATCGCTGAACACTCGCTGTCGTAATGGTTGTCACTTCGCTTGTGACCGAATCAAATTTATAAATGCCATATTCATAAAATACATAAATATCTGTTCCAATACTGACCGCCTGACAATAAATAATGCTTGCAGGCATTGTTGCTACAGTCAGATAGGCCCCAGTTAATGTATCATATTTAACAATTTTGGTAGAAGTCGTGCCATAGCCGCCACAGATAAAAATATCTGTTCCGATCACAACGCAGGACATTAAGGCGCTGTCTCCATATGGCCAGTCCGTAATATCAGAAAACACTCTGGTTTCCATATCAAAGCAAAAGGCAGTATCAACTATTGAGGAGGAACTTGTGGTCTGATAGCCTCCAAAGAAATAGATTTTTGTCCCAACAGCAGCATAGCCAAAACCGTGGTAACCGTATCCTTTATTAAGCGTTACGGTTAATCCGATATCGCTTAAAGTGTTTGCGATCACATCAAAACAATAAATTTTATTGGTAACACCAGAAGAATTCCGGCCACCGATCAGATAAATTTCATTATCTATTCGCCCAGTCGCGTGCTGATAAATTCTATCAGTTGGCATATTGACACCGGTTGAAGTCGTCAGACACGTAATCAAATCATAGATTAGAATTTCTGGACTCTCATCATATCCACCGAAAAGATAGACTTTTTCATCAATTCTTTCTGCACTTAAATTCCGTCCACTGCAAATCACACTATCTGCTGTGGCTACAGGATTAACCAGTGTTGCTTCATTTAAAACGGTACTGATATCGGTATTAATAATAATATTGGGTGGAAGAGAAGTTTTAACCCACAGCTTTGTCAGATCTTCCGGCGCAGTATCACCAAAATGCATATTAAATTCAGCGCTGGCATTGGTACCGATCTGTAAGCTGTCAATGATTCCAGAATAGCTGCTTACAGGTGTTCCAACAGGAATGGACTGGCCTTTTCCAATTAGTGATGTTTTAATATTTGAAAGATCAGTAATTACCTGATTAATATTTTGACTTAAGGTATTACTCGCCATTCAATGCCTCCTCCAGTTGGTCGTTGAGTGTTCCAATTTGACTTGTCATAGTTTCAAGACCCGATTCAACTGTAGAAAGTCTGGTGCCAAGTGGGTCAAACCATTCAGCCTTGTCCTCCTCAGTGAAATAGTCGACACCTTTGACCGGCGAATAACCTGCTGGTCCGGTATCACCTTGATCTCCTTTCAGTCCTTGCAAACCTGTTTCACCCTGCGGGCCAGCTTCTCCTGTTAATCCTTGAAGACCCTGTTCGCCTTGCACACCTTGTTCACCGGCAGGGCCTTGAATCCCAGGATCGCCTTGATCTCCTTTCGGCCCCTGAAGGCCAGCTTCACCTTGCGGACCTGTATCACCAGTCAATCCCTGAAGTCCTTGCTCGCCTTTTTCACCAGCAGGGCCTTGAATCCCAGGATCGCCTTGATCTCCTTTCGGCCCCTGTAATCCGGTTTCACCTTGTGGTCCAGTCTCACCAGTTAAGCCTTGAATTCCCTGATCACCTTTTTCACCAGTAGGACCTTGAACACCCGGATCTCCTTGATCTCCTTTTGGACCTTGTAAGCCTGTTTCACCCTGCGGACCAGTTTCACCGGTTAGTCCTTGAATTCCTTGGTCACCTTTTTCACCAACAGGACCTTGAACACCAGGCTCGCCTTGATCCCCTTTTGGGCCTTGAATCCCCGGTACACCTTGCGGACCAGTTTCTCCGGTTAGACCCTGTGGTCCCTGAATCCCCTGTTCACCTTTTTCACCCGCAGTCCCTTGGATACCGGGATCTCCTTGATCACCGTTGTCACCTTTGTCACCTTTTGGACCTATGGAGCCTTGAATACCGGTCTCTCCCTGATCGCCTTTAGGACCTTGTACACCAGCAGCTCCTGGTGGCCCGGTAGCGCCTGTTAATCCCTGAATTCCAGGATTCCCTTGAGGACCAGGCTCACCAGGTACCCCCCGTGGACCAGCATCGCCCTTTTCACCCACAAATTCTCCAGCATCGGCGCGCTCTACAATTTGGAGTGCTTCTTTACTAGCTTGTTCTGCAGTTTCAGAAAGGCTTACCATCTGCTGTTCCCATTGGGTCAGCAAGGACGGACCGATAAGTTCTTGTGATTCGCCATTAATGGATTGTGTTATTTGAATCAAGCCCTTTGCACTTTGCCAGACTGAAATGTCAGGATCTGTTTTACCTTCCAACTGGATTTCAAATGCCAAGCGTCCTGAAAATTGAGTAACCGTAGCAGTTAAAAGCCAATTAAAAATGATCACATTATCTGAGATTTCTGGCTGCATCAGAATCCGGTCAGTATGGCTGCCAATCTGAGTCTCGACATGGATATTAAAGTCTTCAACATTGAGTCCATCGTTTACTAAAGGGATCGAAAACTCGAGACACTGAACCTGATGATCATGCTGACTGATACGAATGGCATCATAAAAAAGTGCTTTATCTTTGACTGAGATTTTATATATTTTCATTTTCATCAACCTCCATTATCCATTTAATATTCCGGCCATTCCGGCCATTCAGTAACAGTTTCTACAACTTTCCAGTTTTTAATTGTAGCTATATTCAAATCACTCTGTGTAAGTTTTAAAAGATTAGTTGCTCCAAATCCGATTTGCAGTGTTTCCTGTCCGGTTCGATCCATTAATCCATGGAGGACATTTATTAAACTGGCTTTTGTTAAGTTTGGGCAGGGAGTCAAATCAATTGCTACATTTATATTGACTAAATTGAGTTCTCTTAGTTTACTTGTGGAATCAAACATTCCTATTCCCAAATAAGCATTTTCTAAATCTAGATAAGGAACAGAAATCAATGAATAACATCCTGAAAAAATAGCTTCTATTCGATAGGCGCTTAGCTTAAAATTAAATTCTTTGGGAATAGCTTGGAGTTTTTCACAACCAAGAAAAAATCCTCTCGGATATGCATCTAAGCTCGAATCAAAATACGGTGTTGCACCGTTTAACAAATCAAAATAGGCAATATCAGTCCATATCAAGCTTGTCCACTCGAAATCAATCCCATCAAAGCAAAAATAACTTTCACCGGTTTCAAGTTCATGAAGATACACATATGATTCGGCTGGAAAAAACATCGTCCAGACAACTTTTTTCTCGGGATATACTTCACTTTGACGGCTATTTGAATAATCCCAAATATGATCAGCAGGTACATTATCCCAATTAAGCTCATATGTAGAACCATCCGAAGTAACGACCGTTCCTACATCGAAAAATATGTCACTAATCAGATCTGTAGAATAGTGCATTCTGAGATAACCGGTTTGACCGCCTGACAATGCTTCCCACTGGCTTCTGGCCCAGATCATATCCGCATTTGGCTGCCAGTGATATTCTTCTTCTGGCCAGACAATCCGCCCATTAATCATGGCTTCAATAATATTATGAACATTGGCATATAGGCTTTCAATTTCACGGTTGTTATAGCGTATTCCCATCAGGACCTCACTCAGAAACGTATTTTAAATACAGGGTATTGTCTTCCATCACGTCAGGATATTCTTCTACACAGACCCATTGGCCGTAATGTTCCGAAATATAAGTATCAACTGCTTCAGGCACAGTATCATCCACGACTTCTTTGATTTCTTCATTTTTGAGCTTAGTGATAGTCGATTCAAAATCAGTGGCAATCCGGCCTAACTCCGCTACATTCTTTTCGGGGGAATCCGGATAAGTGATTAGCTTTACAATCTGGTGTTCGATTTCTATTTCTCGAATCCGGTCAATCAGCGTTACCTTATCGCCAATGGAGATAGATAAATCTCCATATTGATCTGGCAAGAGACTGGCCAAATCTACAACTGATGCGGTATAAACGCGGTTAGGAATTGATAAAGCTTCTATCTTTTTAGTAGCCGCAACCAAGAGTTCCTCCGCTATTTCATAACGCGTATCGACCCAGACCTGTGTGATTACTTTAGAGGTGTACTGGAAATTGTCGACATAAGCGCGGCCGGAGTTAATCTCTTCAAAGGTGAGCCCTTCTTTGCCAAAAGCATACAAGCGGGTTACCAGATCACAGCTATCCCCTCTCAGCTCACATTCCTTGACGTTTAATTCATCGGAGAAATAAACGCCTTTGTTGCTGTATCCCGAAATGGTAGTAACCTGAATGTTTCTCGTTATACAGTTATATCTAAAAATAACTCCATAGGACTTTTCTACCTGCTCAAGCAGTTCCAGGGTTGTTCCGGATTCAAATGAAAAATTTAAAACAGTCGTAATACTGGATGCCCCGGTAAAACTCCAACCCAGACTTCCCAAAACTTGGCTTAAGACCATTGATAAAGTCGCATCTTCAATCAGAAACTGATAATAACCATCAACCGAAAGATCGGATAAATCCAGCTGACAACCGATAATGGTGGTTTGGCCGCGTTCATCAATACTTTTGATTACATAACGGTTATCGTCAGTCAGAATCAGATTTTCTTCAACCAGATATTTATAAAACGGGTGTCTGACATAAATTTCAAAAGACAAGGTATCTTGCCCGGTTTCCAGAAGTTCAGTGAGATACAATTCTCTATATTGGCTTAATTCTCCAATTAAGAGACCGCTTTGATTATATAGATTCATTAATTGCTCCTTTAGGTCACTGACAGTATTAGGCAATCAAATGTAAAAATCACACTGTAATGAAATGCGGAGATGGCTGATATCTACGTTCCAATTAACATACAATCAAACTGCCTGCCATCAAGCAAATGATTATTAATGGTGATCACACATTTCTTAAGGGCCTTTTTAAGCAATTCGATGTCCGTGAGTTTGGCATTTTTAAAATAACAGACCAATGTCAGCTGACTGAAATCTTCTTTTGAATCAAAGTAGATTGGAAGGTCTGCATTTTCTGGCCAGAAGTATGAAGGTTTGTAATCACCCGGTGAATATTGGGAACTGGCGTAGGACGCGTTGAAACTTTCCAATAAAACAGCACCACTACTATTTTCAATTTCACAAACAGCCATCAGATTTTACCTCCCCGTAAACTAAAAGCCAGATCTTTAGAAACAATTGGGGTCAAAGAATGACCTACGGCTTTTTTATCCAGTTCGACTGTTGTGTAAATATAGATGGGTGGAACACTCCCTTCGCCGGTCGCTCCAATTGCCTGACTGCTTGACCTGCTTGATCCAGTTTGCATATTGACATCCAATGTCGTCGGAACGGCCTGAAGCATATCAGTTGCAACTTTATCCATAGCATTGACAAAACCGACTCCTACACCCGCTCCCATGTTTTCACCAATGTCCTCAAAGACGGTTGACGGAGAATGAATCCCTAAAAGATCTTTGACATTGTCAACCACACCACCAAAGAAACCTTTTACTTTTTCTTTAATCCACTGTCCCATTGAAACAATCCCGTTCCATAAACCTTTAACCAGGTTAATTCCTACATCATAAATGGCTTCAGCTGCCTGACCAAACCCTCTCACCAGAGCAATGATGATCTGCGGCAGGGCTTCGATCAGTTTAGGAATGGCCGCAATCAGGCCTGTAATTAAGGCGATGATCAGGTTAATTCCGGTTTCAATGACCAGTGGAAGATTGGAGACAAAATAGTTGATGAAGGATTCTATCAGTTGCGGCAGGGCTTCAATTAAAACCGGCAAGGCATTAATCAGTCCTTGCGCCAAACCAGTGATGAGTGCTAAGGCGGCATCAAGCAGTAAGCCAGCATTATCAATCAGGGTTTGGGCCATCAGCATCACACACTCAACAATCTCAGGTACCAGCTCCGGAAGGGCCTGAGCAATCCCTTCAATCAGTGTTGCTACCATCACCATAGCACTTTCTAGAATAGCTGGCAGGTTATCAAGAATTCCCTGAACCAGTGCAAGCACCAGTTGAAGAGCCCCATCCGTTAGCTGTGGAAGAGCTGACAATAAACCTTCGAGTAATGTAAAAATAAGTTGATTGGCGGTATCAATAAGCATTGGCAGGTTCTCAAGCATTGCCCCACCAATTGAACCCACAATCTCCATACCAACCTGAATGACTTGCGGCATATTTTGAAGAACCATGTTTGCCAGCCCGCCGACTGTTTCACCAATGACTTCAGAAATTTTATCAAAATCGCCGCCTGCCTCCTGGAGGCCTTTGGTAAATTCTCCCAGTAAGGTTACGCCATCATCAGCAAGCAGTTGTAGCTGTGGAAGTAGAACTGTCCCCAGCGCATTTTTGGCAGCTGAACTACCAGCGTTCAGGCGCTGCAGAGTGTCATCAAATTTACCAAGTTGAGCAATGGTTTCATCACTCATCACGGCCCCCATCTGTTTGGCTTCATCGGTTAGTTCAGCAATGCCTGCTGAGCCTTGTGCAATCAGGGGATTTAATTCCTGGGCGGATCGTCCAAAAATCTCCATAGCCAGAGCATCACGCTCAGCGCCTTCTTCCATTCGGCCAAGCGCATCGATGGTTTCCCAATAGACATCCTCACCGTTTCGAAGCGTCCCATCGGCGTTTGATACAGAAACACCCAAACGTTCGTAAGCGGCAATCATATCGACAGAACCATCACGAGCAGATGCCATGGACCTGATTTGTTTGGCCATGGATCCGGTCAAAGTTTCCATGGAAACATCTACCAGTTCGGCCGCATACTGATAAGCCTGAAGGCTCTCAACCGATACCCCGGCAACAGTAGAAGTAGTGATCATTTCATCGGCATAAGCAGCAGCACCGACAGTCATATCCGTCAGGGATTTGGCAGAAGAAACAGCCGCTGCACCAACGGCGACAAAGGCGGATCCCATGGCAATGCCAACCCCTTTTAGGATTCCGCTAAGAGAGCTAAATTTATTTGAAGAATTATCGGCCTGATCGCCTGCCCGGTCAATGGCCTTTTCAAATTGACCAGCTTGGCGTTCGGCATCATTAAACCCATCTTCAAGTCCATCCAGGGCTTTTTCATTTTTGTTGACTTCATTTTCAAGCTTATTGAGATGGGCCTTGGCATTGTTAAGCTGAATCACCCAGTTTTGTGTCCGGCGATCATTTTCACCAAAGGAGGTGGCGGCATTATCAAGTGCCTTTTCAAGGGTTTTGATCTTGTCCTTCTGGGCATCAATCGCTTTGTTTAACTGCTCATTTCTGGCAGTTACTGCTTCAAGGCTCTGATCTTGTTTGTCAAATTGGGACTCCACCAGTTTCATTTCGCTGCCTAAAACTTTGAAGGTTCGATTGATATCCTGTAAAGAATTTTTAAACTCACGTTCCCCTTCAATGCCTATACGCAGGCCAAATTTTTCATTACCCATAAGAAAAGTTAACCTCCCTTCTCCTGATTTCAGACATAAAAACTGCTACATGAAACCATCTTTTAAACGGTCAGTGCATCAAATTTCTGGAATAATCTCATCAATGGTCCATTCTCGTTGTGGCTTTTCAATCCCCAGAAACTGTTTATGACAGGTCCACAAATCCAGAAGCTCCCCCAAAGGCATGAGCCAGACTTCATATTCAGTCCGATTGAGATGCACCGTCCCATAATATAAAAGTCGAGTAAATAAAACTTCATCATCTACTCGACTTTGGCGTTTTTTAATTGTCCACCATCCGCTATCGGTGTTTCGCTTTCGATATTTCGTGTGGTGCCTTTAACCATGGCTTGTGTAATTGCATTTTTATAATCAGAAAGTTCCAGCGGTGTCGTTAGTAGTTCAACCGTTTCTTCGATCAGCAAGGATTTCTTTTCTTCATTTTGAAGATTGTGAATCAGGATACTCTGATTGGCCAGCAAGGTGATGAGCCAAATCACTTCATCCAATGCCATCTCAAAGTTTTCTGATTTCATCAGGGTCTCACCGAGATTTGCAAGACCACCAT
Source organism: Eubacteriaceae bacterium ES3 (assembly GCA_030586155.1). NCBI lineage: Bacteria > Bacillati > Bacillota > Clostridia > Eubacteriales > Eubacteriaceae > Eubacteriaceae bacterium ES3. The sequence goes on from CP130741.1 coordinate 1,559,465, forward strand.
AGCGTTTAGCGATTTCCTTGGTTGCCTTAGTGGTAAACGTCAACGGATAGTCAACACCGCCAATTCTAACTACTGCGCTTCGATCATCATTTATCATCCTTCAGTTCCTCCAATACTCGCCATAGTATCCAGCCAGGTTTTGGCTTCAGCTTCCGTTGGAAAGGTTGCTTCTTCTTTCCAGACATCCAAAACATTGGTTGAGATGGTACCTTCAATAGTCGGTGTCTGAAAGTTAATGGATTCTCCACGGGTTTCCATACTTTCTGAAGGCACACCAAACTTCACTTTAGTCAGCCAGATGGCTCGAAAGCCACGAACATTATTTTTAATACTAGTAGCATAAAAACCAACTCCGACAAAAGATCCATCATCTGATCCTTTTGAGGTCAATTGCTTATTGGTCGTTGAATCAATGGTTGACAGGGTGTGCCCAAGAATCAAAGCCCTTGTTTCATAGTCCAGATGATCGCCGTTTAGGGTCAGTTTCCCGGACTTGAATTCTTTGATATTTTCAATAATGCGATCATCACCACGCAGCACCCCTTCATTAATCTCGATGTTCATTTCAGCTTTAATGGCATAAGCCATTACCCGGCCATCGGAATAGGTAGCAGCAGATTCGGTTTCTGTTAGCTTAGAACAAATGAGATATTTTAGTCCAATTTGTGCCATTAGTTTTCCTCCAATTCATAGTCTTTTGCCACATCAATGGCATAATGATAATAGTTGGTGTCATCTTCATGGCCGACATAATGCCGACTGGTGATGACAAAGTCTGCTTCAAGCAAGCTTTTTATGAGCCGATTTTTAAGGGCATTGTAATTCTCCTTACTAAAGATAGAAATGCGCACCTCCTCGATGGTTCGAAGCGGCTTATCATCTCCGAAAAGTGCGAAATCATCTGTAAGTGGCGTAACGACCAGATATTCATAAGGGGCTTCCTTTGAAAATTTCCCGGTTTCAGCCGAGATGTTAAGGTCACTAAAAATTCGGTTAAGTTCTATCAGAGCATTCACGGTTTTGACACCTCGCTTTCAAGTTTAGCCTTCATGGCTTCAATACAGGCTTTACGAGATTTGGATTTGGCTGGTTTTAAAAAGGGTTTAGGCGTCTGCCCACTTTTTCCGAACTCCAAAATATTAGCGATCTTAGCATTGCTTTCGCCATCGGTTCGAGGTTCTGAAAAACCGATTTTTAAGTTGTAATCCCCTTGATGATCTTTCTTGACCGGAGACATCCCCAGTGCTTTTTCCAGTTCCCCCGTTGCTCGACTTTTTTGTTTGACTTCATCGCCTACAACCGCACTGAGGTTTTGTTTGACTTTTTCAAGCACGACCTCACAACCTGCTTCTAAAACTTTAGGTAGAATTTCATCTGTCCTTTCTGCTAGTTTGGAAACCTTTAATAAAAAATCTTCCGGCATTTTAAGTTCAATCTTAGCCACTTACTTCCACCTTTTCACAAAGAACTTCCAGATACATCCCGCGTCCTTTCACATTTTCTACTGAAATAATATTGTATCGATTGTTTTCACAGGTAATCATCATACTGGTTGTCACTGTAAGACTCGGAATAGCTCTGAAACGAAAAAGCGCTGAGGCTTTCGAGAATATTGCCCGATTTTTCCAGCTTTCATTGCCATGTCGATCTTCTTTGTAAGCTCTAACCGAAGCAACGATAGTTTCAGCCGTTGTTGCAAAGCCCTGTTCATCTTTAATGGGTTCAAGGGTAACCAGATCCATCCGGGTATTCATTTTTCCAAAGCTCATCTTATACCTTCCAGTCTTTATTCAGATCCAAAAGCCGATTTACAACCATCCATACTTGATTACTGGCCTGCACATTATCCGAAAAAAATCCGGCGGTGCTGCCATCTCGACTCTCATAAAAGTGAGATGACAACATAATCACCGCCCGCTCAGTGGTGGGATGCATATCGTTTTGTGAATAATAACCATCTTCTTTTTTCTGATAGCTTTCTGCATACGAAACAGCTGTCAGAATCAGTTCTTCCAGCAGGGCATCATCTTCATCATGTTCAAGTATCAGATTGGCTTTAACTTTTTCTAACAGCATCCATCCACCTCAATTCTTATTCCGTTTTCAGTAGTCCGGCTGATTTTAGTTTTGCAAGTAGGGCATTAAAATCAGTTACCAGCTCAGTGACAGTTGTAGCGCTGCTGTCTGCCTGAAAATCAGCCTGGGGCATTCCCAATAAAAGAGCACCCTCTTTTATTTCAAGGGTGCCGCCAATGACGGTCTTTTCGCCGCCCTGTTCAGTATAGTTTTTAGTTGTATAGCTCATTTTCTTACGCCTTCTGTTTCAGGACTTTAATGGCTTCAGGAAGAATCAGTTTCCCGTCCACTCGCTGGGTAGCCATAAAGCCAACCTGTCCAGTAGTTGCGTAAAGTTCATTAAGTCGTTTGAATGAACGACCCTGACGATCGGCTACCCAGTAATAGCTAAAGTCCCCGAAAGCGATAGTCTTTGCGCCAGCTGCAATGGTTGGTACATAAGACGATGTTTTAACTGGGCTATTAAGAATGGTATCCGGTGTACCCGCGGTGATTGATGGTTGCCAGATATAATTGCCATTCCCGTCTTTCAGTTTTCGAATGGCTTTGATGGTAGCATCATTTAAAATGAAGTTTGCGTTTTTTCGGTACGGGGATTTAAGCGAATAATAGAGATCCATGATCTCATCAACGGTGATGGCTGTTGCGCTGGCAGCGGTTACCCCTTCCTCTGCGCCACCTGTCGCATTAAAAATCCCGGTTGGTTTACCAAGGCCGTCGCCAATAAAGAAAGCTTCTTCTTCCTTTGCCCCAATTCGTCGTGAAAACTCCTTGGCGATGTAGGATTCCAGGTTAAAGATGGAATCATTCAGGAGCTCTTCAGACACTTTAAGCAATGTTCCCAGTTTATAAGCACTGATGGAAACCTGTCCAAAAGAATCATCACTCTCTGGAGTTGCCCCTTCTTCTTCAATCCACGATGCGGATCCTTTTGAAGCAACGACCGGAATTTTACGATCACCACTGGCAGTGGTAATCACCTTGGCTAGGGTTCTAAAGATATTTTCTTCTTCCAAGCCTTCCACCAGAGTGCGCTCAAATTCATCAGGGACCAAGTATCCCCCTTCGCTGTCGCTCCCAATTTGCAATGCGTTAGAGATTTCAAAGCTCAGGCTTTTATTACGCATGGCATTCCAAAATGACTGTGAATACTCATCACTACCTCGTCCAGTTTTGGCCTCTGGCAGTCCCGCAGGTTTTTCGGTAATTGGGGTATTAATCGGCTTGGCAAACTCAAGATCCATGGCCTGTTGACGCTCAAGGCGGTCAATTTCTTTTCCCAGATTCACCACATCCGTTTCCATTTTTTCATAGACCTCAATATCAGCAGCAGCTAATAAGCCGTCCTGATTTCTTTTATCATCCAGGAATATTTTTGCAGCTTCCCAGATTTTGGCTCGATTCTCACGTAATTCTAAAATTTTATTCATGGTTTCCTCCATTTATTTGATTAAATTTAGTCTTTTTTCAAAGATATCAACCGGTATTCCTACTTCTTTTTGTGGTTTTGGGATCAGCTTTTCGATCAGGGAATTGGTCACTGCCTGTCTTGAAAAGCTGTAATTCTCGACATTTTCGTATACCTCACGCTCATCAAAGAGCATTTCATCAGCAAATCCAAGCTCCAGTGCTTTATTGGCATTGAGCCAGGTTTCACCATCCATCAACTTTGAGAGCTTCGCTCGTGATTGGCCGGTTTTTAATTCATAGGCATTGATGATACTTTCCTTCACTTCATCAAGCATCTGAATGGCTTTTTTCATTTCTGCGCTATCACCAATCGCAACTGTTAAGGGATTGTGGATCATCATCAGGCTGGTTGGAGATACTTTTACTGTTGTCCCAGCCATGGCGATCACTGATGCTGCGCTGGCTGCAATCCCATCAATTTTGACCGTGACGTTGCCCTTATAATCCATCAGCATGTTGTAGATCTGACTGGCGGCTATGCAATCACCACCCGGACTATTGATCCAGATATCAATATCACTTTGGCCAGCCATCAGATCATTCTTAAACTGCTGCGGGGTCACGTCGTCATCAAACCAGCTTTCTTCCGCAATTGCCCCATTTAAATATAAGGTTCTTTGTTCATCTTCATTTTTAATCCAATTCCAGAATTTCTTCATTTGTTTCCTCACTTTCAATATTTGCAAAGGCACCAGCATCTTGAAGTTTTGTCATGGCACCGTTAATCAGGTATAAGTCCCCGCCCAGATCTTCAGGGATACGGTTTAGGTTTTCCAGTTCTCTAATATCATTTGCCGAGAGCCAGCCGTTTTGTCGGCCTGTCGCATAGCCAGCCATTCGGGATTCATAATCACCACGTAAAAGCCCATCTACAGAAAAACGAATAAAGTATTTCTGCTTATCCGTTTCACTGAGTAGCGCTTTCTGCATGGACTGTTCCCAACGGATCACCCAGGGATCTAGTGTGTACTTCACGAATTCAAGAGATTGCTGCTCAATATTTGAGAAACTGGACTTCTCCAGATCTCCAATCATATGCGGAGGGATTCTAAAAATCCGGGCGATTTCATTAATCTGAAACTTCCGGGTTTCCAGAAACTGGGCTTGCTCCGGTGGGATGCCGATCGAAGTAAAGCGCATGCCTTCTTCTAAAACAGCAATCCGGTGGGCATTACCGCTGCCTTGATAGACAGTGTTCCAGCTTTCTCTTACACGCTTAGGATCTTTGACCACTCCCGGGTGTTCAAGCACGCCTCCGGGATTGGCCCCGTTGGCAAAGAAGGATGACCCATACTCTTCAGTGGCAATGGCCATACCGATAGCATTTTTGGCCATAGCAATCGGTGAATAGCCAATGAGACCATCGAAACCAAGACCCGGAATATGAAGTACCATTTCTTTTCTAAGCACCACATCTCCCTTGTCACTCTGATATTTGTAGAAAAGCTCTCCATTGACCGCTCGATCGACCGTCATTTTACTCGGTAATAAGGGATACAGCCCCACAACCTGTCCACGGCCATCACGAATGATCTGGGCATAGGCATTTCCCCATAATAAAAGATGACTCATCAGTGTTTCTCGAAACACGAAAGAAGTCATCTCATTGTTTGGTTCTTGATATAATAATCGGTATAAGGGATGTTTCGGGGCTTTTATTTTGCCATCATCCGTATACTCAAAAATGTGAAGCGGCAGACTGGCAATGGTTTCAGCCAGGATTCGTACACACGAGTATACTGCGGTCGTCTGCATGGCAGTTCGTTCATTGACTGTTTTTCCAGCGGTGGTACCGCCGAAGAAAAAACTAAAGGGGTTATTATCCAGATAATTCTTTGGTTTATCTCTTGAATGGAATAGGTCTCTTAATCGGCTCAATTAGTTCCTCCTTAAAAATAGGCATTAAAAAAGCACCTCATGTGAGATGCACTTGTTTAATAATTCTGATGTATCGATTTTTATTTATTGGTATTACGGATGTAAGCCGTATTCCTCCCAGCTCCAATTTTAATAATATATCCTTCTTTTAATAAGGATGCCAACGCAGTTTCAACTGTCGATTTGCTAATGTCAGGACATTTTTCTAAAATCATTCGCTTTGACAGCTTTTGCAGGGTATTATCAAATAGTTTTCTGATTCGCTCCGGTTTAGTCAGGCTTCGATCTTGAATCAATTCAACACGGGTTGAAAACTCTTTATAAGCCCTCAAGATAACTTCAAGATAGTACTTAACAAAAGAAAAATAACGGTTATTTTCTTCCTGCCATCCAATTGAGCTGTCATAGAGCGCCTCGTAATAGGTTTCTTTTGTATTCTCAATAATCATTTCGATGCTTAAGTATTTCCCGATAATGTATCCTGAGCGATATAAATTAAGCAAGGTTAGTAATCGACTTAATCGGCCATTTCCATCATTAAATGGGTGGATGCAAAGAAAATCCAGCACGAACATTGGAATTAGAAGCAATGGATCATATTTTTCTGTGTTCATTGCTTCAATAAAAGTCGCGGTTAAACGATCGATTGCATTCGGCGTTTCAAAAGCAGAAAGTGGTTGAAATCGAACTCTCCGTTCGCCGATTGCATTAGTCTCAGCAATAATATTATCTGAATTTTTGAATTTACCGCCACTTGAAGATGGACTGAAATGATACAAATCTCGGTGTAACTGTAAGATGACGTTTGTATTTGGAACAATGTGATCATAATTTTCGTGAATCAAACTTAGCACTTCTCGATAACCAGCGATTTCTCGCTCCGACCGATTTTGTGGTTCTGCCTTAAATTTAACCAGAGCATCCAAACGTTCATCGGAAGTATAAATACCTTCTATTCGATTTGATGCACCGGTACTTTGAATTTTTGCAATTTCCAGCATGGACTCAAGAATATCAGGTTTGGCTTCAATAAACAATTCTTGCTTTCCTTTATATTCATGAATGGCTGAGACTAAATTCATTAACTCATAATGCATTAATTCATCTGGAAGTTTTGTGTAATCAAACTTTCTCATTTTCTAGTCCTTTCTGCCCAATCAATTCTCTTTCTGCACAATATTACCAACTAATTGTGCAGAAGTCAATGATTATAGGCAGAATATTGATCGTCATTTATGCTTTATCTCAGGACAACATTTTCAAACTACAGAATGAAAATCCCCCTCTCATCATAAACACTGCCACCAATATTACCACCACAGCGAATCGCCCGATCCAGTGCCATAATCGTAGCCACGGCCCCATCAATACGCTCGGTCGATTTTTCTTTATCTGGTTTGATATTTCCAGCTGGATCAGTTCTTACAAAAATATTGTCCATCATCCACCTGAGAATGGGTTGACCGCCATGGGAGAGGTTCCCCTCCAGTGTCAGTTTCATTAGCTCTTTGGTTGATGGCGACATATCTTTAAAACCCTGTCCGAAAGGAACAACGGTAAATCCTAGTCCCTCAAGGTTTTGAACCATCTGAACGGCTCCCCATCGGTCAAAAGCTATTTCTCTAATGTTATACTTGGTTCCCAGCTCTTCAATGAAGTTTTCAATATACCCGTAATGAACCACATTGCCTTCGGTGGTTTGCATGTAACCCTGCTTTTCCCATACATCATAAGGGACATGATCTCGCCGTACTCGTTGTTCGATGTTTTCTTCTGGGATCCAAAAGAAAGGCAGTATCACATACTTTTCACCATCATATTTTGGCGGAAAGACTAACACAAATGCAGTGATATCAATGGAGCTGGACAGGTCCAGACCGCCATAGCATTCTCTGCCCAGTAGCTCATCTGGATCAATTTCTTCATCGCACAAGTCCCATTTCTCCATCGGCATCCATCTAACGGACTGCTTAACCCATTGGTTAAGACGAAGCTGCCTGAAAAGATTTTCTTCAGCCGGATTAGCTTTAGCATTTTCACAGGCAATTTGGATTTTTTCAATATCAACCGTAATCCCCATTGATGGATTGGCTTTTTCCCAGACTTTTGGATCCGTCCAGTCCTCGTTTTCACCAGCACCGTAGATAACCGGATAAAAGGTTGGGTCAATCTTTCTTCCAGCCAGAATATCTTCAGCCTTCTGATGGACCTCCCAACAAATGGAATGGCGATCTGTTCCAGCCGTAGTAATTAAAAAATATAGGGGTTGTTTCCTGGCATCGCCGGATCCGTGAAGCATAACATCATAAAGGTTTCGATTGGGTTGTGCATGCAACTCATCAAAGACTACCCCGTGAACATTCAAACCATGCTTAGTGTAAGCCTCGGCTGACAATACCTGATAGAAGTTTCCAAGCGGTTTATAAATGAGTCGCTTTTGTGAAAGTACTGGCTTGATCCGTGATTTAAGCGCTGGACATTGTTCCACCATATCAACGGCTACATCAAAAACAATTGATGCCTGTTGCCTGTCAGAAGCACAACCATAAATTTCACCACCATGTTCGAAATCACCGCAGGTTAATAAAAGCGCAACAGCAGCAGCCAGCTCACTATTATGTGTTGGCAAAAAAGAACGCCCCACCAAATATTGATGAGACGGGCTATCTACTTGTATGCACTGCATGCCGGTATTGGCAATCGGCTCAATTTTGTCAATATATCTAAAGTGACTTCGTGTTCTGGGATTTCTATTGACACGATTGATTTGTTTCCTATCCAATCCGCTGATTGTCATATCGCTAAAAGCTGTGAATTTTACATAATAAAGGGTTTCACCGGTAGCAACCCGGCCACATTTTTTGCTTTTTTGGTTCCAGTCTTTTCTTTGGGTTGAAGGTGCAAGAGTAATCGCATTTTTAATACCCAAACTCCATAACAGCTCGCTAACGCTTTCTGACAAAGCTTTTTCGGTTGAAGTATAAATTGCCTGGCCTTTGATGATACTGATCGACCCATCGGAATCCATCAGGCCACAAAGCAGTCGGATTCTTTGCTCTCTCGAAGCACGTAAATAATCAATCGGAATAACTTTGTCATGATAACTCTTTAATAAGATTGACCGGAGTGCAGGTATCCTAAAAACTCGGCTATCCCCGACATTTTTCCATGAACTGGCAATTTCATAGAAGGGCCTTATATTTTTCAACACCTTTGTGACGTCATCCGTTTTAATGGTGATTTCAGGTTTAACGGAATTGCCATTACCAAGCCAGTAACCCATTAAATAGGGTTCGATCGGCAAGTCAGCCGTGTCGTTTTTGATGCAATCAGCAACCGGTATTCTAAAATGAATTCGCTTATGATTGTTGGGCAGGCGAAAAATTTCACCGGTTGTCATGATACACTGCTTGTATTTACCGCAAGTAGACTCTCCTACCCATTGATGGTTTTCTCCGGCTTCAATCACTTCACCATCTTTAAAGGTAATGCAATAGGCTTGTTCAGAAAAATCAATCTTACTTTTAGCAACAACATGGCAAGGTGAACCCTTCTCGTCAAAAACTCTATCCCCAACAGAAATTTCACCCATTGTGGTATAACCCTTGGGTGTTGGAATAATTGTATCAAGAGCCAGCTGTTTCCCCTGCTTCTTAGCTATCTCAATATAAGCAGTATTAAACTGTCTGGCCTGGTTGGGTTTAATGATGCCAAAGACATCCCGGATAATCTGTTCCTGCCAATCAATTAGTTCAAAGGGCTGACCATGCCATTGGCCCTTGGTGTGCTTCAAACAGTTAATGAATGAAACCGCTAAATCTGCACGGCTCTGATCATAGATCGATGTTGATTTTTTGAATGGGCTTTCCTGATAGATATCCAGATGGCGCATAATAGTCGGCTCCTTTCTACGAAATGGTTAGTTAAAATAAGCTAAAATTCCCTCCAGTATGCCCTGGGCTTCCAGTTCTGAACCGCCATTATTAAAGAAATGGCAGTCACTCGGTGAAGTGGCAAACATAGCTTCAGTAATAACGGCTGGCATATCGGAATACGTGACATCGGAATCATCCCTTTGAACAATTCCTCGATTAGATAGTCCCATCTGGTTACACATTCCATTCAACACCAGCTGAGAAAGTTTCAAACCTTCAGTGCTACCGGGATAACAAATGACCAGTGTTCCGCTGGCATTGGAATCAGATGCGCCATTGTGATGAACACTGACAAAAATATCGGCATTGTTTTGATTGGCAATAACCGGTCGATCGCTTAAAGCCAGATGCCGATCATCGGTTCGGGTATAAACAACATTGAAACCGTGCTCTTGAAGGAGTTGACCCAAGCGCAAGCTAACTACCAGGTTCATATCCTTTTCCTGCAGATCTCCACAGGCTCCCGGATCAGATCCGCCATACCCCGGATTGATACACACAATTTTGCCGTTCCCATTAACGGTTGTATTAGGGTTTGATACAGGAGTGGCAGCAGGTGTTTGGTTTTGATACGCGATGCCGTTTAGCCCCAATGCTTTAAGGGTTTCATTGCCGACAATACAATCAACCGTCAAACCTTTGGCCTTTTGAAATGCTGTCATCGCAGCTAATGTTTCATTGCCAACTGCGCCATCAACCGACACTGGATAACCATTTTTATTCAGCGCTTCCTGAATCGATTTGATTTCACTCATCAGAGCAGCATCAGACTGATCGCCATAGATACCATCCTGTTCCAGACCATGATAGGACTGAAGGGCCAGCACTGCCTTCTGAGTTTGACTCCCAAAGTCGCCATCAACTTCTCCGGCATCATAGGCACAGAAGTTAAAATCCCTTTGTAATTGGGCAACTTCACTGCCCATACTTCCAATTTCTAAAAACATCGTTCTTTCCTTTCCTTGTTGCCCACAAAAAATGCGCAACAAAAAAGCACCTCATCATGAGCTGCAGTAAAATTTTTATATTCTTTTTATAAATCTGTACGAGAAAAAGGCTTTTTATCAGCCCTTTTCAAAAACTTTTAATGCGTTTTCTTACCGTATTCAAAAGCCTGAATCAAAACTTCTTTAAGGCCCCAAACTGAAATGTCCAGGAAATCTTCATGATCGCTGTGCCTCGTTTCAAGGTCTCCTCTTTGTTCAATGCTGTAGAATGCTTCCTTGGCAATTTCCAAAAGCGCTTCGTAATCTTTCTTGCTAATTTTTTGTTCCTGCATGGCGTTGGCCCCCTTTTTTTATTGTGTACATATTAGCTCTATGTCACACTAATAGCAAGTTATATACACAAAATAGCGTAGAATCAGATGTCGTCTTTTTTAGTACCGTGTTTAAAAGCAGAACTGCCAGATAAGTTTGAAAGTAAAATCTTCCGGGTTGTTTTATACTCATCCCCAATAAAGCCAAGCCGCAGCAGGAAACAACGAAAAGTATATTTTTCATTTTCAACTATCTTGACGGTTGCTGAAATGCGCTTTTGATTCTTAGCCATGTCACAAATGGCTGCAATAAATTGTGTGTAAGCTTTGATAGCATCTGGTTCAGCATTTGCTGAGAACCATGGGAAGCGCAGTGAATCCCGCGTTTTTTCGAGGTGTAATGAATCAGCACCAAGGGCTTTTTTAATCAAATGGCATTTGCTAATAATCAGGTTTTCAAGGTTATGAATCGCTTCATCCGTAAATCCTTCTTTTGGAATTTCAATGATGAGTTCGTCATCTTCTTCATCCGGAGTTTCTGGAGTTTCAAAAGTAAATCCCTTTGATTGTAAGCTTTCTAGTAAACTCTCACTTGCAGACTTTTCAATACTTTCAGAAATAATTAATCCTCCCTGTTTGTCAACTTCAAAATCGCCAATGGTGTACGAAAAGCTTGGTGTCCCCTGATAAATAGGTTTAGTCTCAAGGATTTCACCAATGGCTGCGATCAGAGCTTTACGATCATTATCGATTAATTGGAATCTTCCGGTCATGACTCTTCACCGTTTTGAGGGGCTTTTGAAAGAATTTGAAATCTTTTTTCTTCGATGAGGTCTTGCAGTTCGTCAGGTCCGTAAATTAATACCTGGTCACTGGCTCCACTTGTTTCGGCTAAAACTAAATCTTTACCCCAGAATCCAACAATCTGATAAGCTTTCTTTCCATCTCCAGTCATTAATAATGTACCTTTTTTCATGATCCTTCTCCTTAGTGTAGTTTTTGTTGTGTCTATATATCACTGAAAAGGCCTATAATAGCAAGTTGTTTTTCACATTAATCCTTTTCTTTCCTGCCTTTCTGAAGGTCATTAACGTTGCCTTCTTGAAAAGAAAGTTCTACTGAATCAGGATTATAAAGCGCAGAACAATCCAGGGTCGTACCATTTCTGATTACTTTGATATCATCGGTAGTCCCTTTTAGTGCTACATATCGTTTGACAATTACTGATGCATATTTGGGGTCCATTTCCATCAGATAGCCCGTTCGATTCATTTGCTCGGCAGCTATTAGAGTTGATCCGCTTCCACCAAATAAGTCCAACACGATTCCGTTTTCCTGGGATGAAAGTCCCATTGGATAACCAATCAGAGGAAGCGGTTTCGTCGTTGGGTGTAGTTTTGATTTAGTCGGCTTGTCAAATTCCCATACGGTCGTTTGTTTACGGTCACCATAGAATTTGTGTTTTGAGGTATCCTTGAATGCATATATTACCGGTTCATGCCGCATCTGAAAATCCATCCGCCCAATCACCAGCGCATTCTTGACCCAGATACAGGTTGTCGAATAATGAAATCCTGCATTCACCGTAGCATTAAAGAAGTTCACTTTTTCAGCATCCGAGTGAAAAATATAAATCGGAGACCCATCAGCAAGATGTTGATATGCATTTGTAAGCGCGTCTAAAAGAAATTGATAAAACTTTTCACTATCGGTCCAACTGTCATTCATAATCTTCATTCCAGTCCCACCCTGGTAACTGCAGTTGTAGGGTGGATCGGTAATACAAAGATTTGCTTTTTTGCCGTCCATCAGTGTAGTAACATCATCATACTTTGTTGAATCTCCACATAAAAGGCGGTGACGACCCAACAACCAGACATCGCCGGGTTCTACAAAACTTTGTCCATCCAGCGCTTCATCGACATCAAAATCATCCTCCTGGATTTCTTCATCATTTTCACTTTTGAACAAATCCGCAATCTCATCTTCCTCAAAACCGGTAAGGGATACATCGAAATCGGCCCCCTGCAAGGATTCAATTTCAATTCTCAAAAGTTCTCCATCCCAGCCAGCGTCCTGAGCAAACCGATTGTCGGCAATAATGTATGCCTTCTTCTGAGCTTCTGTAAGATGATCAACGAGTACGCATGGGACTTCGGTGATGCCTTCTTCCTGGGCTGCCATGACCCTGCCGTGTCCGGCAATTATCCCGTGATTGCTGTCGATGATAACTGGATTAATAAATCCGAACTCCCGCAGAGAAGATCTCAGCTTATTAATTTGTTCATTTGAATGTGTCCGGGCATTATTGATATAAGGGACCAGTTTATTGGTTTTGACCATTTGCATTTCTGTTATTGTTTTTTTCATTGGATCACCACCTCTTTATTTCCGTCCTGACAGCAGACGCTCCATCATATCATCGTGAGGAGTTCCACCGCTGTAGGCAACGGAGCAATTTTCTTTTACGACCTGGTGTATCTGATACCAGATCTGATTGGACTGCTTTAAATATTGTTGCGACATGGAAACGTAAGGGCTGGCAATGGCATTACCGGTTGTAGGATGCTTAGCTAAAAAACCATATTCAGAAATACATTCTTCGCACTGGATCCAACGGGAAACGCTCATGGCGTACTGCTCAATCAGATGCCTGCTGACCAGTTGATCACATTCCCGTTCCTTCAGCCATAGATAGATTTCATTGAAAATTTCTTCGGCGCATAGATTTTTACCATTTTTCTGAGTCGCTTTCAAGTACTCTTTCACCGGCGGAACATCGGCTCCAATAAAAGAGGCAGGCTCGGGTAGCACCATTGCACCATCCAGCCTGCCATCACTTATTTTTTCTGTAAGAGCCTTTGATTTCCGCCCGGCCCCAATTCGAGCTCCGCCGCGGTTTGTCCCGTCCTTTGCCATGTTTTTCACCTGCCTTTTTCCTGCAGGGGGTTAATACCCCCTTTGATTTCCGTTTTTTTCGCGCGTGCCCCCCTGCCCGTTGCATTTGCAACACGTTTTAGCGATTATTGCACCCCCACCCCGCAAAATTATGGCTAATCTAAAGAAATAATTGTATAATATCTTTAGATTAATCAAGGAGGACAATTAAATGCCAAACATTAAATCCAGTACGGATCTTAGAAACAATTACAATGAGATATCTAAATTCTGCCATGAAAATGAAGAGCCAGTCTTTATCACCAAAAATGGTCAGGGGGACTTGGCGGTAATGAGCATTGAAGCTTACGAATTATTAAATGGTAAGCTTGAACTCTATCGTGCTCTTGATGAAGGACGCTCCGCTATCAAAGCCGGAGAAAAACGTCCACTGGCCAATGTAATGAATGACCTACGCAAAGAGATAATCGATGGCAACTTATAGAATTGATATTTCTAAACCAGCGGAAAATGATCTCCGCGATATTATTCTGTACATTTCGTCACAATTATCAGCACCAATGACTGCTACAAAAATGATGGACACAATTGAAGAAGCACTCCTTAGTTTAGCCGAGATGCCGGAGAAATATCCACTTGTAAGAGATGAAAGCCTATCTTCAATGGGATATCGAAAACTTTTGATTAAGAATTATATTGCTTTCTATACCATTGATGAACTATTAAAAGTGGTCAATGTAGAAAGAATTCTCTACGCCCGTCGTGATTGGCTTCGCCTTTTATAAGCATCAGTGTCTGTCCCATCGGCCACCTTCTTTGGCGGTTATGGTTGAATGACAGCTGCTACACAAAGCCATAAGATTTTTTTCATCATGGGTACCACCTTTTGACAAGGGTTTGATGTGATGAACCTCCTGAGCCGGGGTTAGCCGTCCTTCTTTTAAACACTGTTCACAAAGTGGATTGTTCTTAATGTATTTGTTTCTGATTTTCTTCCAGGCCCAGCCATAGTGTTTTCGTGTTTCCGGATCGCGCGCGTACTTATTGTATTGTTGGTCATGTAATTTTTGATGCTTCTCACAAAATCGTCCGTCCGTTAATTCACCGCAACCAGGATGGCTGCAAGGGCGCTTTGGTTTTCTTGGTATGATCATCACCTCATTTTTTGCAATAAAAAAGTCCTGCTGGATTCTTCCAACAAGACTCATATCTTTTGATATATTTTCTCTAGCATAATAATAACACACTACCCCCGTGGACATCCACTGATATCCACGGCACATTTCAAATTTTTGTAAATTTTTTTGGGATTTTTATATGATCTATTGCCAAATCATGCCATCGACGGATGGTACGCTCATTAACACTCATGACTTCCCCAATTTTAGCCCAGGTGAAGTTGTGAACATAACGATAATGCAAAACCATCCGTTCGTCCATATTGCTGACGCTCTCAATCACCTGTGAAACTTCTTTTTTGTATGCCACAAGTAAATCAATATCGGCGTTGATTTCATTTTCCAGATCAATGATCTTAATAACAATATCCTCCATCCGATGTGTTTTTCTCGAAGGACTGCCAGGCATATCGCTGATCGTACTGGTCGCTTTGCAGGCAAGTGAGTGGAGTGTATTAACCTGTTCAATTTTACTATTGATACGCTCATCTAAGCGATAAGACTGTCCCAAGTATTCTTTTGCCGTCATTACCTCATTCATAATCGTTGACCTCCTCATTGAGTTTTTTAATCAGCATCTCAGGTGGAATATCTGTAATAGCTGAATATAAGCTACTCCTAAAAAATCTCTCCACCTCTCGCTTGGTATACTTTGAGACTTCATCTTCTGGTAATCTTACCAGTTTTTTCAATGCTCTGCGATAATCTCTAACCGCTTGTAGAATAATGCCATTGCCAAGTTCTAGGTAGTTTTCGCCATGATCGACAAATCGTGCCGCATTCTTCTGAGTATTATTCATAGAAATTCTTCCTCCAATATTTAATTACATTTTTACCTTTTCAACATCAATTGTGGCCTTGACTTCGTCTACTGAACGAACCACCACTGCCATGCCTCCAGCCGCATTAATTTTTCGTATTGTAGCCAGCTGCAATTTAGTTGGCTGTCCTTTGTCCGTCTTTACTTCAAAACCTAAAAATCTGCCACAATAACAACAGATAATATCCGGTATACCAGCTGTTCCATACATCCCTCCATGTTCTTTCCAGAAAAAACAACCCTCTACAGTTTTTAAATACTTCAAAATCGCTTTTACAATATCTGCCTCTTTCATCTGTCAAATGACCTCCTGTTAAATCCAGCCTTCAGACACATATGACACGTAAATTCCTATTTTTATAAAAATTGTTATTAAAATATAAGTATCTATATATATTTGTAATAATAAAAAGTAATAGGATTTTGGTGTAAAGACGTGTCATAGTGTCAATGCATAAACAATGGTTAAATATACGTTATCTGAGCATAATTACCCTAATATTTCGCCAAGAATAATACCCTTGATAATTCTACGCTTACCAAGCGAATCGACACCACGTTCCGTTCCTGGGATAGTATCTAACAGTTGGCGCACAAATGCTTTCTGTGAAAATGGTTTAAGTCCGCACTCCTCACAATAACCCTTATAAGCGTTAAAAAGTTCAGTGGAACCAACTTCACGCGAAACTTCTACCAGGCAGCATTCCTTCACAAAAGATAAAACACTGTTACTCTCTTCCCGATATTGCTGCAGTTCTTCCTTGTTTACATTTGTTTCAGAGAATCGATAATGGTTGTTGATTAGACGTTTCAATCCTTCTAAAGCAAATAAAAAAATACCATCTGCTTCCAATTGCAGCTTATCCAAAAGTTCCGGATCCTTACTGTTTTCCGGTACAGCATGATCAAAACGCACAATAATTAATCGACGATAGAAACCTTCAGACTTGTCTCCATAATTTCTGGGAATCGAATTGCAGGAGAATAGCAACCTCGCAGTGGATTGAAACGAGAATGGATTTTTATTCTTTTTCTCAACCGTCAGATAATCTTCTCCAACCAGCGCTTTAAAAATTCCGTTATCATCAATATTCTTAGTTGGCAGGTCAGCAAAGATATTTGCCAGTTTTCCAAATAATTCGGCGGTCTTAAAACGCTCATTCAAGGCCTGCCATGCCACGTTGGATACATTGTGGCTGCCCAGCAAGATTTCGTTTAAAACTAATAGGAGCTGGGATTTACCCGATCCACCGGTACCCACAATCACAAAACATTTCTGAGCACGAGTGATTGGCACAAGAAAATAACCAATCATCTCCTGAATTAACGGAATCTGGTTTTTGTCCAATACTTCATGAAGATACTTTACAAATCGAGGGCAGGTTGCCTTCGGATCATAGGAGACATTTAGCTGCACTGTTGAATAATAATCCGGTGCATGATCGGTTAAAGTATCATCAATAACGTTATACAATCCGTTTTTGACATTGATGATAAAAGGATTGGCATTGAGTTCACGAATATCCTTCTGGACCAAAAGCCGCCATTGACGTTCGGCATCGGTAATCTGATTCATTTTGACTTCCCGGGATATCATTTTTTCCCGGACCATCTTTTGTGCTTCAAGCTCTGGCATCTCACGATAGACGCCATTTTGATAAAGATAATATTGCTCAGCCGCATAAAAGACTTTTTCCGTGATTGACATATGCTCAGCCAGTACGCCTGGTAGAAATTTCAAGCCACGTTCCGTTGGTTCGTACCAGCTTGGGAATTCCATTTCGACCCGATTTTTCCTTGCCTTCAGTCCCCCTGTATATTCTTTATTTAAATTTTTATACAAGATGATCAGCGGTTTAAGATCCGTATTCTTAAGTCCAAAATGGGCCTTTATTTCGTAATTGATGATCGTCTCAGCGGTCACTGAATCCTGGTTATAAAGGTAGTCTTCCACAAAGATTCTGGCGGTCTGAATATCATCCACGACAGCATTTTTTACAGGAAGATTGGCGATACTGGACCTGAGTCCATCCAGGCTCATTGGGAGATAACAGAGGGCTGCTGGGGCTTTACACTGACAATCTCCGTTTAACATCCGGGGACATTTAAACCCTTTATCGGCAATTGTCTGACACGTGATTGGTCGGGTACCAGATTCGAGAAAATGATTAATTTTCTTCTGCGTATTCTGCACTGAATAATCAGGATGCGGCTTAGACATTTTATGAATCTGACTTGTTCCATCTTTAAAGACGGCAAGGTTTGTCACCATGGCATACCAGTCATGCTCTGATAGGGTTGTAGCATTTTCACGACAATGCTTGATAAAATTACATTCTTTAAGGACAATGTTAAGCCCCTTTTCCGACCCGTTTTTTGTTTCGATCTTTTCTTCTTTGATGGCTGGCAAAGCAGCCGATAGTTGTGCTTGAGTGTATCGGCGCTCAGGGTGAAAGGCGACGCACGTAACCATTACCGGATCCCCTTTGCAATGATAAAAACCCGGAAGGCGCATGACACGACTTTCATTGATGCACATGGGGTCACCCCTAAACTGCTTTACCAGCTGCTTTTGAATTCCTCGAAATACCGATACATTTGAATCCTTGATGAACCAATAGGTATGCAATGATTTTTTTGTCTTGATAATCATTGAAGGTGGAAGCGAAAATTCCTCTATCTGTTTTTGCTGTTCTTCAAAGGATAACTCATCACATTCGACGAACTGGGCATTGATCCGGGTGATACTGCCATCATCATGACCGCCAGTATTAACGACAAAGAAAATACCGCGATTCATCTTATTGTGCTGTTTTAGGATAGCTTCAATGGACTGATATTTGCCGCACTCGACAGAAAGCTTTTGTCCAGTAAACGTGCCCTCTTTTCGGTCATCAAAGATCCGAAAACAGACGCTATCCTCCGGGTTTAACAAACTCTGTAAGATTTCCTGGGCTGATACATCCATCAGACACCTCCTTCATCCAATTCCTTCATCGTCCCAAAGGTCTCCCCTACCGATGCTTCTGCGATAAGAGGAAGGTCAAATTCATCGAAGGGTTTTTGCTCCATACAAGCTTTGATGTAGACGACTGCTTCGGCCAAACGTTCTTGGGGAATAATAAAGGTTAATTCATCGTGAATTTGCAGAATTGGCTGCAGCCAGGGCCTTTCGGGAAGGCCTTTAAGAATTCTACTGATTGCAATTTTCAGGATATCTGCTGCCGTTCCCTGAATGGGTGTATTCAGACTGCAACGTTCAGCGAATGACTTCTTACCCCAATCACTACTGTTGATATTTGGCAAGTAGCGTCGTCTCCCGAGTTTTGTCTCTGAGTACATTCTTCTGGAAGCGATATATTTTGTTTCTTCTTGCCAAGTGGTAAGCCCAGGATAGCCGGCTTTTAGATTGTTGATGATGGCTTCACACTCGGTGACAGATTTAACAACTCCAGCTTTGAACTTCAGGGTTTTCTGTAAACCACGTGGAAATAGCCCATAGAACGTACCGAAGTTAACATTCTTGGCAATCGTGCGTTGCTCTTTGTAATCGGGCCGATGTTTGTTTTGCGCTTCCTCGTAGGAGCAGGCAAAAATAACAGATGTTGTGGCACTATGAATATCTCCGCCCGTCAGGTAAGTTTCCATCATAACCGGATCCTGGCAATAGTGGGCTCCGACCCTAAGCTCGATCTGAGAGTAATCACAGCTTAAAATTAGATGGTTTTCAGGGGCCTTGATGAAATTTCGAACACCCACAGGGTCATTGGTTTGACGGGGCATATTTTGGCAATTTGGCCGACTACAGTTGAAACGCCCAGTTTCGGTGGAAAGAGAATACATATTCGGATGGATATTTCCGGTTACTGAATTAATGTGTTTTAAATAACCGTCAATATAGGTGGATTTAATTTTTCCCCACTTCCGGTATTCCTGTACCAAAGTGAACAATATGGAGAGTTCGGGTCTGTTTTCGTCGCACCACTCTTTAAGCAGTGTCATGGTCGCATCATCTGCTGCTTCCTTGTTTGACTCTGTTGTTTTTAAGACCGGTAGCCCTTGCGTTTCATATAGGTATATCTTGAAAGCTTTAGTACTGCAGTTGGCACCAATTTTTACATCACCAATGATAAATCCTATATCGCTACGAATCCGCGCCATTTCCTGTTCGGCTTCTTCCTTGCGCTCAAGCATGAGCTTCAGGTCGACCGGTACCCCATTGTTTTTCATGATGCCGAGATAAACAGATGTCGGTGATTCCACATTTTCGACGAGCCATCTATGATTCGGGAGAAAACGGTCAAACCAGTCATTAAAAAGGTTCATCAATCGAAGTGAATAATCAGAATCCGCTGCTCCATAGCGGATGGTTTCTTCATCCTGTGGATCCAGTTCATCAAAATGCTTGCCGCCTGTTACTTGGTTAAACGATGGCAGGGATTCATGGCAGAGTTCATCGGCCAGCCGCTTCAGGCCGCTATCTGAAAGACCGCGAAATTCCGTATTGCTCTTTAAGGACATCTGCGATGCGGCAATAGTGTCATAGACTGGCGTCAGGATAACAATTCCCGCATGATAAGAGACCATCGATTCGAAGCCCAGGTTATGGGCAATCTTTCGTCTATTTGTATCTGAGAGAAATTCATTCAGAAATGCCATAAATTCTGACTGATTAATATTTGTACCAATTTTGTGAGCAAGAGGAACATAAATGCCTGTATGCTCTTTTACACTAAAACTACAGCCAACAATATGACTTTTAGCAGGATCAAGGGCCGCCTTTTCTTCTTGACGAAAGACATCGTCTGGGGCCGTTTCAAAGTCAAATGCCACATCAATTGCATCGCCAATGTACTCCAGAATCCCTGTTACAGTGGTGACGCACTTATAAATTTTTTCCATTAATTATTACCTCGTATAAAAACGGGAGGGCTCTCCCCTCCCGACTAAATTTTGCCAATTTACAAAGAACTACCGCAATGGCTCAATGATTTCTCCAGTTTCCGGATCTGCAAACGGAATTTCATCATCTGGCATCAGTGCTGACATGGACAGATTGGCCGCGTATTCTTTGACTTGTGTTACAATCGAACTTATTGCGTTTTTCTCATCCGGATCCAGCGCACGATCAAAGGTAAATACCGCCTGGGAAAATGCGATTCCTGAACTGCTAGTTGCTTTCTTGAGTGAAACCTTTGTTACAATCTGACTGAGTCGTCTACCTTTGGAAAGCTGTCGTTTGACATATTTGGTGAATTCCTTAAGACTCCCAGTTGGCAAAGAAAGTACCATCGGAAACATTTCACACTCCATGAGAATATAAATCATTCGGCGATTCTTACAGGCTTTTCCCTGGCCCTCACCACTACCGTATTGATTATTTGGACAAGTAGCGCATTGCCCCCCAGGAGAACCGTTCCCTGTTATGCCATCAAAGGATCCACAGTCAGGAGGATTGCTGCCACCTGCATATTTTTCATTATAAAAAGCGTAGGCGGGATGATGGAGAAGAATAACACCTGTCACATCTTTTACCATCTGGGTATCCTCACCATCTCCGACAGGAATTTCAAAGGCGGTTGATCCTCCTGCCGGAATTTTGATACGATCAAAGGTAAGTTCCAGACCCGCCAGGTCATCATCGAATTCATTCAGCATTTCCATATTGGAAAGGGCGGCAAATCCGCTTATAGTAGTTAGTTCTTTCAATTCATTTGTCTTTTTATCTGACATCTTTGTGTCCTCCAAAATATAAAATTTGTTTAGTGCTCATTGCATCCATTAACCTTTCCGGATCCCGACCGATGTTTTTTCAAATGTGTTGACCACATTCACAATCCATTTGGGGATTACGTCGTTGTTCAAAGCCATCTGTTCTTTTAGAAATGATGCCAGAGTATTGGCGTTGACCGTTTCGGTTACGATATCCGCATAACCATTTTGTTTCAGTGCAGAGATCATCTCATTTTTACACCCGGCTGCAGGTGATGCAAATAGTCGGCTGTTTAAATAAAATGTGCTGCCATTACGTGAAAAGCGCGCACACTCTTCCTCTGCCATTGCATCGGAAAGAGCCAGGTCTAATTTCTCAATTTCAGAACTGAGTTCCTTAGATTGTTTATCCAGGTCTTTTTTCTTGTCCTTTGCCGCTTTCAGTTGATCTGCCAGTAAAAATATTTGGGTATTTTTCATTATCTATTACCTCCTTATACTACTAAGCCGAAAATAACAACCCTCAGAGATTTGAAATACCTCTTAGGTTTTAAACGGGTTTCGGCCCTTCCGGTAATCATCTACGAGTGTTTTTGCCAAGTCCACTTTATTTCGTAGAGCATTCAGGACTTTAATATCGACAGTGTCTTTGGCTATCAGATAAATATATTGGCAGGCATTTTTTTGAGATACGCGATGGATTCGAGCTTTAGCCTGTTCAAAATTTGCCATCGAATAATCCATTGAAAAAAATACCATTGTTGATGCGCTAGTCAAGGTAATACCAAGACCTGCAGCCGCTATTTGCCCTACAAACACACGACAATCCGGGTCGTTTTGGAATTTATTAATCTCATCATCCCTGTTTTTTACGCCACCGCGGACCACGGCATAGTTGATTTTCTTTTTCTCAATTAAAGCTTGAATCGCATTCAGTTCGGGAACAAAACGGGCCATGATCACAATTTTCTTATCTTCTTCCAATACCGAATCGATAATGTCAGAAAGCGCATTGATCTTTGCTGTGCTTAGTGCTTTGGTGGAACCCTCATCATCGGTCAAATGACCACCAGAAATCTGGGACATTCTTAAAAGTTTAGTGAGCACATTTACGGCTGAAACTTCTGAATCTTTTAATTCGGTAAAAGACTCTTTTTCCAACTCGTCATAAATCCTTCTCGCCTTTGGCTCTAATTCGACGATACGGACCTCTTCAATGATCTCAGGCAGGTCCAGACATTCAGCCTTTGTCACTCGAAAAGCAACAGAGTGCAATCGACTGAGAAAATCTTCGGTCATGTGCTTTCTGAATCGTGGTGTGTGGTTGCCGTAGCCCACCATATCAAAATAACGGTTTCGAAAAGCATAGAAACTATCACCAAATATCTGACGATTCAAAAATCGATATTGACTAAACACATCAAGCTCTTTATTTGTGATAACGGTTCCGGTCAAAAGTAGCTTGTAGGCTGCTCGATCACCCAGATGATGCATGGCTTTCGATTGGGCGGTTCTAGCTTCTTTTAATTTGTGAGCTTCATCCGCAATAATCAAATCGGCGTTAAAGGCCATCAACTGTTTTTCAATCCGCCAGGCGGATTCATAATTAACCACCACAATTTCTAATCCATCGTCGTTGAGATTTTTAAGTTGATCCTTTTTTCTTGCACTACTTCCCTTTAAGATGGTCAGTGAGAATGGAAACTGTGCGAATTTATGATATTCATCGTCCCATACTCCGAGAATTGACAAAGGAGCGATGACTAGAACACGCTTGATTAGTCCCATCTCATAGAGAATTCCGGAGATGGCTATAGAAACAATCGTCTTCCCACAGCCCATCTCCATGAGTAAAGCAACTCCCTGACTCTGACTTTCTTGTGATGGAATAAGTCCAAACTTCTCACAGGCAAAATCAAATGCCTGTTGTTGATGCCGATATGGTTTGGCACTTAGAGGCATTGGCAAATTCTCACCAGTCATTACGAAGCCTCCAATCCAAGAGATACTTTAATAGCGGTATCCACCCGAATCATATCTTCGGGTCTGAGTTTTGTAACAATGCTCAGAATATCGGTTTTGTTAATTGTTGCTATTTGTTCTGCTTGAACAACTGTTGTTTTCAAGTTGTCATAATGTTGAAGAAGCACGTGTGTCTTCATTTCAAGCCTCTTAATCTGTGATGAAAGGTAGCAGACGATGATTAGAGGACTAAACATATTGCCTTTATTATTCTGAATAATAACTGCCGGATGATTGCCCATCATGACATGGCCGTTAGCTTGCCTGTTTTTCACAAATACAACGGTACCTCTTGTGATTTCATTCTTTAGATCTGTATTATTGTGCATCCGATACTCCTCTTTTTAGCTCGTGGATCTCAACGATTTCTACTGATTGCCCTGGCGCGAGTACTAGAATCTCGTTGAATTCTCCAAATAGAAAAGTGATCAGCCTTTGAGGCAATTTTTTGACTGTGCCATTCAGAACGTTTTGCTTGTTACCATTTCGGTCGGATACATTAATTTTTACTTTGTGTTGCAGCTTCATTTAATTTCCTCCAATCATTTTTTGAGGTTGTTATCTTCCTCTACTTCTAGACGAAAACAACAACCCCCGGGAGCTTAATCTATTTACTTGTCATTTTTTCCCTTTCGTTTTCGCGGAACTTGAACATCAAATTCCTTACACAAACGGGTAATTATCTTCTTCCAACGGTTACTCATGGCTTGCTGGGAAATTACTTTGCCTGTAACAGCGATCTCATCCTTGAGGATTTCTTCTAACTGTTTCATAGATCCTAAGTGGTTATAAATAAGGTCGCGCTGAGCATCAGTCAACTTATTCATCGCTTCAAGCAATTGAGGCATTAATTCGCTTGTTTTATCATCTTGCGGGAATATTAGATCAAAGGGATCGGATTTCTTATCCCTGATTGCGTCAATAGGATCAATCTTGCAATCTTCGCTAGACTGATTATGAAGTCGTTGTTGATTAAGAAAGCTGAAATCAGTATTTTCAGCATCATAGCGTTCTTGTAAATCTATCTGATGATCATCTTCATCCAACATTACAAGTAATTCCTCTGTCACTCCTTCTATTCCGATTTCTAAATAATGTGTAACTGTATGTTTTTTTTGATCGTCCCAAGTGACATAAGCATAACGACCATCTCTTGTCATGTAAGAATTCCGCTGGGGGTTGTACCTAGATCTTCGTTTCTGAGATTCACTATTCTTTGTTTTTTTCATTTTTGGCTCCTTTTAAATTTTTAAAAGAGCCCGTTCAAGTAGCTAGAAAACAAAAAAAAGAGCCTGACATATAGCTTTTAAGCTACTTGTCAGGCTCCTCACTCAGTTTATTGGTGGGTGCTCAGTACAAATTACGAGTCTTAATTATTTATTTTTCGATAACCAACGATTGATTGGCACTTCCAGCATTTTATATAATAATCTGGATTCCAGATATCTTTTCGGTGATTCTGCTTATGAGGATTAATCACCATAGTTTGCGTTTTCACATTTTTTTCAGAATCAAAAATTCTACGGCCACATTGAGGACACGATACTGGTTTCTTTTGCATAGAACCTCCTGTATTTTAAAATTAGTTAAGTGTTAGGCTTATGGCTAACACTTGTTGTAAAAATAATCAGCGGGTTTTTCCCGCCGAATTATTGCTGTTAGAAAAACAGATTGTTTATAACACGAGCTTCTCGTATTGTCGAAAATTCAAGCAGCTTTGAAGCCGGTGGATTCCTTTCAATCAACGCCAATCCTTTTAGACGAATTAATGCCGACGAATTCGAAACATTAAATGTTTCACTTACCAAATCAACCTTTGAAGCAATTGTTTGGCGATTAGAATTTTCAATAGCTTTTTTTACCATACTCTTAGGCATCAGAATCGCTGCCGATAAATAATTGGCTTGCCACTCCATCCATTCTTCTTCAGTCCAAAGTTCAAAGGGTTTTTGTTTAAAATTTTTATTGTCGATGCGGCACTGAACCATTGGTGCTCGACTATTGAAAAAAGAAAGTTGATCAGGCTCATAGCCAAAATAGGCAGTGTGTAAAATATGATGACTGCCTTCATGACCAACAGTGAATCGATAGCGATGCTCTTTATTTGGTTCCAAAAGATGATTATCGATAATTAATGTTCCGGCTTTTGCGCTGATAAATTCAGCTCGATTCATATCAGGGTTATAGATTGGAACTTCATCGGTGTCATTAAAAACGGTCATTCCAAGATAACACCCACAATGAGAGAGGTGTTGAAAATCTTGTTCCATACCGAGATAACGTACAAAAAATCGATCAATATCAATTTCTGATGGAACCCGCATTGCTTCTGAGCAAAAATCTGCGACGAATTGTTCCCCAAAACTGTCAAGTTGGTCCTTATTGACAACCGGGACATTGTTTATAGTAGTTCGAAACGCGGGTTTAAACATAGGCAAGAATTACTCCTTCCGCTTTTTTAACTCTTCTACGAACTTTAACCACTCTTCCTCACCGACATCGAGATCACGTGCAGTTCGTAGAGCCACGCTTATATAGTCTCGACCTTTTATGTATTCGGGCAAATCAGGTGCAACTGAATCTCGCTGCTTCCCAATTAAGTCATACATATCAGCTTTCTCCTTTTCGCTCAAATTTAAAATACCGGCGAGAGTTTCCAACCGTTCCGCTGTTAGCGGGGCACTTCTGTTTTTTTCGACGTCACTTAGATAAGGTGCTGATACACCTAATTGGCGCGCTAGTTCCCTTAAAGTGAAGTCTTTTTCTTCGCGTTTCTCTGAGAGAAATTGTCCAAAATTTTCATGATTTTTTTTCATTTTATTCACCTTTTTTCTATACTGCCTGCTCTATCCATTTTCATTTTCACTTTATTAATCATTGTTTAACAGGTCTTAATCTATTCGGTGAGTCAATTAATGGTTAAGGTGTTAACCTTACGACTTACAATTATTACACACCCCTTCATATATTTTTCAAGGGTGTGTAAATAAGTTTAAGTTTAGCCAAAGAATTTTTATTAATTTAATAGCTCTGTATTTAAATTTTGCATTCATTCATGCCTTGCCGTATAATCAGCCTTTAAAAACAGCTTATACTCATTAATTTTAATTCCATATTTTCTAAGCATTCGTCCGATCACATTTCTAACCTGGTTTGCACTCATATTTGTCATTACGTAAATATCTGTACCCTCGACTTTCCTAGGTGCACGAATCCCCTTACTATCCTTACAAAAGTAAGCAACTTTTCTCCCCTGCATCGTTTTATCCATAATGAATGATTCAAACTTAATTTTGTCTTTCTGGGCTAATTCTTGGCAGGTGCTAACAAATACCTCTTTCCAGTCTTTAGCATCATGGCGCTTTCCAAAAATTTCAAAAGCAGCCGGTCTTTTGTGCGTGTAATCATCATATAAGGTATAAGGAATATTTTGATCAACTCTTAGTGATTCATAGTCAGGAAGCTCTTTTGTGTCATCATCGCAATTTTCAGTACTGATGATTTCTTCCTCAATTTCCTCATCCAGCTGGAGTTGATTTGTAAAATCTTCCAACTTAATTTGGATTTCATCAACCGATTGAAGCAACTCCTGTAATGTTGACAATTTATTATAATCACGATCATCAACAGCTTGGTTGAAGGCGTTCTTAATGCTGTCAACACTGCCACTAATACATTGGCTGAGTAGTTCGATGCATTCCTGTATCTCTAATGCATCTTTCGGAAATTCGCTTTTAAAAAAAAGAATCAGTTTTTCCATTTCTTCCCCCTTATTGACTAATTTATTTATTAGTTTCAAACAATTAATGATTTTGTTTTGATTTTTTTAAAATACTCAAGATCACATCAACATCAAAGTTATTAGTCGCTTTTATCGAAAAAAACTGACCATCATAGTAATTTGAATAATGATTTACACAATCCATACCAAATTGAATTAAATTTCTAACATCATTGATAACTAAACCTGTTCCTTTAAAGATGTCATCTTCTTTTAGCTTGCCCATATCATTATGAGCAAGCAATTTATCTCTTATCTTTTTGAATTCAATCAACTTGCAATCAAACAAATCTAATTGATTTTTATCAGCGTTTAAAGCAATTTTTACTTTTTCACGATCTTCTGTATTAAATAGCATTTTCGTATTTTGCTCAATATAGTTTAAATATTTTCTAAAAGTGATGGTTTTATCATCGTAATCATAAAGTCTGCATAATCTAATTAATGCACCTTCATATAGAGCATTCTCGGTAAGAGAAAAAAACGCAGGAGATAAGTTTAAAACTTCTAGCCTTTTCGAATGCTGATTTTTCAAATAAATGAATAATTCAAACATAGAGTCGATCGTAATTAACTCTTGTCTTATAAATTCTCTATATAGCTCGTATTTAATTTGGTTTTCGGCCAAGTTATTCATCCATTCCTGCTTTTCATCCTATATTTGAACCCCTAGAAGTTTAAGCTGCTCATTGATTTCTTTTTCCATTTGGGCAATTTCTAAATTATCCTGCTGAAGAAGGCGGTTCACCTCATCCAGATCAATCGGCTCTTCTTCTTCAAAAGTATCGACGTACCGGGGAATATTCAAATTATAATCATTGGTCTGAATTTCTTCTATTGACGCTACATGGGCATATTTTTCAAGATCCTGACGGGCTTTATAGGCTACAATGATCTTTTTGATATGGTCATCAGTCAGATTATTCTGATTTTTGCCTTTTTCAAAATCATTGCTGGCGTCAATGAAGAAAATATCCTTAGTTTGGCGGTTCTTCTTAAAGACCAGAATTGTCGTCGGGATGCTGGTGCCGTAGAAAAGATTAGCCGGCAGACCGATTACTGCATCAAGTACATTTTTTTCAATCAGAGTCTGGCGGATTTTACCCTCAGCCGCACCCCGGAACAAGACCCCGTGGGGCAGGACAATAGCCATAGTACCGGTATTGTTGAGATGATAGAGGCTGTGGAGAATAAAGGCGTAGTCGGCTTTGGAGGCTGGTGCTAATTTCCCATATTCACTAAAACGCGGATCCTTTAATTTACTTTCTGGATTATCCCATTTAGCCGAGTATGGCGGGTTGGCCACCACCGCATCAAAACTGCGCGGCTGATCAATGCCCTTGGCATCCGGTCCGTCGGGCCAGTCGCTTTCTAAGGTATCAGCATTGTGCAGAGTCATGTTGTTAAAGGAAACTCCGTGCATCATCAGATTCATCCGGGCCAGGTTGTAGGTGGTGGTGTTCAGCTCTTGACCGTAAAATTTAATGGCCCCTGTTTGATCGCCTCCTGGCAATTCACTTCGAACCGTTAAGAGCAGTGACCCCGACCCCATAGTCGGGTCATACAGAGTGAAGGCCGTATCGGATAGCGTCACATCAGCCGTCACCAGCTTGGCCAGAACCTGACTGACCTGATGAGGGGTGTAGAATTCGCCCCCTTTTTTTCCGGCTGAGGCAGCAAATTGACCGATTAAGTATTCGTAGATTTCGCCCAGCACATCTTTACCGTCAGCACCATGATAATCAATCTCATCAACCAGCTTGACGATGTTATTAAGCGATTTAGCCCGGGCGGTTGTAGATGCCCCCAACCGGGAATCACCCAGGTTGATATCATTAAAGACACCGGAAAAATCCTGAGCGGCTTCTTTATTTAATTCGACATTATGATTAAAGTTGTCAAAAATCGTCTGATAATCACTGGGAATTACCTGGCTACTGGCGATTTTTTCAGTCAAGGAGACCCATGTGTCCTTTGGGGCAATGGCATAACCCAGGCTTGCCGAGATGTCATCGAGATAATCAGCCAGATCATCCCCACTGGCCTGTTCCTGAAAAGCCTGATTAACCGTTTGTCCGTCAGCGACATCAATGACATGATTGGTAATCAGATAGTCTTCCTGATGTTCGGATAAATACCGGTAGAACATAAAGGCCAGAATATAGTTTTTAAATTCACCGGCGTCCATATTGCCCCGGAGTTCATTGGCCATGGCCCAGAGTTTACTGGTGATAGATTGTAAGTTATTACTTGACATAAGTTGATCCTTTCGTTTTGAAATTAAACAAACATTTGTTGTAGGAGGGCTTTTTTGCGGGCTTGCAAGTGTTCAAGCTTACGCTGCTGAAGGGTGATAAGGTTATCTAGTTTAGAAAAATAATCTCCAATTTTGTCTTGTTCATTCTTTGACGGAAACATAAAATCTAGGTTTCCTAACATCTTTCCAGATATTTCAGCAAAGGTTGAACCTGATGCCACTTTCGCCGCTTTCATCTTAATCATATCGCTCATCGAATATACAAAATATGTATTAATAACATCATTCAAAACCATAGATTGAAAGCCTTGATTGGTTGTGCCAGGATGGCGTAATATTGCGGTTTTTCCTATTCCAGCTCTACTTGTAAATAACACAGTTTTATTTGCTGGTAAAATCTTTGCAGAACTTTTTTCTAGACCTAATTTTGTTATTTTTCTTTCACTTCCACCCACATATATCTGATCATTTATCTCAGCTGGAGAATACCAATCAATATCTCCATCCCAATATTCAGGACTGTTTGTACTAGGTGTTCCGCCTCCTATAATTTCAGAGATTTCATTAAGCTTACGCTGTTCCCAAGCGTCCGTAAAGCCGGGAAATCGCAATTCAGGAACCGAGTTACCAGCTTTAGGAAACATTTTTTGCAGCAACCCTTTTTTGCGGGTTTGCAAATGTCCAAGCTTACGTTGGTGAAGGATAATGAGGTTGTCCAGTTGTTTTAGAAAAGAGCCAATTTGGGTCTGCTCTTTATAATTTGGCATAATAATATCAATCGAATTCAAAATACCCTGACTAACATTAAATCGAGTACTTCCACCAGCTTTTCGCTCAATTTGTTTTCTTCCAACACCATTTAAAGATCGTTCAATAAATATTGAATCATACTCACTTTTCTTCTTTCCACGAATAGCGAATCCACTATATAGTGCATACTTATTGTCAGTATAAGCCTTAGCCCATCCTACTTCTTCGGGAATTTCAGAAGAACGAGCGAATACAATATCACCATTTTCAACTTTATATCTTTCTTCTACAGTAGAATCGACTTCAACAGAATTACGAATATTTTCATAACTTAATTCACCAAATGATAATACATCCATGACACTTATCATCTTACGTCCTTTACCATAATTTTCTTTTGGGGCATTAATCCCATTTGAAAAATCCATCAAGTTTTCTAATTTACGCGACTCCCAAGGGTCAGTAAACCCCGGAAACCGTAACTGCGGCACCATCTTCTTTTCTTCACTCATTATGCTACCTGTCCTTTTGGGCTATTATTTATGCTTTCATATACAAATTTGTTAATATTTATGCTGATTTTATCTAAAACTGTTGATATTCAAGCCTTCCTGATCATCAGCGCCTATTGGTTTTAAATTTTCGTGGTTTTTTCCAAAATGGAAACTACCACTTTTTCTGCCGATCGGTTTTATAAAATTGCTTCATGTCTAAGCTTAAAAACAAGGATCATCAATTATGTGTTGTTTCACCGGGTGCAATCTGGTACACCGTTGACCGGCCACTACCCACCTGAATCAGCAAGCGATTTGCTTTTAACCGCTGGATCAGCGTGTTGGTCTGGGTTTTTTTCAAATCAAGGGCAGTTTCCAGCTGCTGTCTGGTCATACTTTTATGAGTCTTTAGTATTTCAAGAATCCGTCTTTCATTAGGTGTCAGATCAATCGGATAAGTTGTTTCAAAGGGCTGGCTGGGGCTATTCTGAGTAACTTTTGGCAGGACAATCGTAATCGAGTTTTCTTCAATAATAAAGCTCGGTTCAACACGATAATCCTGATAATATTCTTTTATGCGGCGGATTCCGGTCGCCAGTTTTTCAATGATATGCAATCTGAAAAAAATATCGGCAATGATCCGGTTGCGGGGCACTGAGATCCGCCCTGACAGATACTCGCTCTCATTTATACCCAGTGGCAAACCACCGGGCGATAAAATTTCGATGCGATCATCAAAAATTTCAATCCTTCCATCGACCGGTCGAGAATAATCTCGGTGGACGATCAGATTTGCCAGAGCCTCACGGTAGGCGACCAGTGGCACTTCGGCAATGCTTTCCCGATAAGCAGTGGTTATTTTCTCAGATTGATTGATGTGTTTATAATAAAATGCCATGCCATCTTCAAAATGCTTCAGTAGCGATTGATGCATCACGGTCAGCCGGTCTTTTATCGCCGCAACTCCGTTACCATCATAAGCAATCAGCTGGAGATTTGCCTGCTGAAGAGGATTATCATCTGACAGTAAGGCCGCCGCCATATTGTATTGATCTTTGACCTTCAGCTCCAGGGTTATCAGCAGATCATCGCTAACATGATGCAAGTTGAGTCGACTTTTCAAGTGACTGTTTAGAACCACAAACGACAGATTCTGTTGAGGTGCCCGCATCATATCAAAGGTCATATTTTTTCCGTAAAGAATCAGTTCATCCAGAGCGCTGCGATCAACCGGCACACTAGCGGTATCCAACCGTTTATAAGCTTTTTTATCATAGAGGTAGGGCGTGTTATCGCCCTTATAAACGCGTATTAACAGTATTTCCAGGCCTTCATAAGTTTCGATTTCAATTTCATAATAAGGACGAGGTTCAATGGCATCGTTGATGGTATTTTCAAGATTAAGTCGCAGCCTGTCGGGATCTTCAATCCCCACGATTTGTTTGTTGTCATCTATACCAATGATAATCACGCCATCATGATAATTGGCAAAGGCGCTGACTGTCTTCAAAAGGGTTTTTGAATAAACGGCTTTGTATTCAATATACTTGTTCTCACCCAGTAAAATTAGCGCATCCATATTTTCTCCTTTCGACCGCTTTTGACCGGTCGATTAATTTTATACCATTTTTTCGATCGGTTTATTGTATCATTATTTGCAAAATCAGCCAATAATAATGCTTTTCAGCAGAATATTCCGGTTTTTCGGTGGCAGTTTCGAATAAAACAAGCATTTTGACTTTTTTCGACCGCTTTCGACCGGTCGAATTTATCCAGGCATCCGATTTTTCGGTCAGTGCATTTTTCGCACGAACCAAAGATCCCCTTTTCTTAGTTCTCTACCAGTTCATCGGCCAATGCATAGAGCGCTTCTCTAAGGCCATTACGGTACTTAATCTTGGATAAGCCCTGAACTTTTTCATCATGAGCTAAAGTCTGATAATCGCTACTGGCTTTGGCAATAATATCCCGAATCTGACCATTATCGTCGAGATCCTGCTGGCCATAACGATGGCGACTGAACAGTTCCCGCATCTGGGCACTGGAAATCACATCAATGATTCCCCATTTTATTCGGAAGTTCTGAAACTGCCGATCAAGACTGATGGCATTGGCGGCCTGAATCACAGGGTCACTCTCGCTTAATCTGGCCGGATATGTATCATGGGTGTAATGGCCGTTAAAAATTGTATTAGCGGCATTTTTAATCTTGCCGGCATAATTTCGGTCATCCAGACCATTGGCAAAGAGATCAATTTTTGCTTTGGTTTCAAGGGCCGCCTGGTGTTCTTTGTCATGGACCTGATTGAGTAATTTTTCCAATAATTCAGTCAGATAATCATAGTCAATTTTGATATCTTTGACGTGGGTCATTCGCAGTTCGATCTGATAGAAAGGCACTTTTTTCTCTTTGGCGATTTGTTGCCGCAACTCATTGCTAAGCACTGTCGTCAGTATCTTTTCTTGAGCCGGGGTCATGCCCAGGCCTTCGATTAAATCATCAGGCGCATCATAATTAAAACCGATCTTTTTCCCGTCCACTGTTTGTGGATCGTATTGTTTTAATTTAGACATTCCCACATTATATTGCCGCAACAGCGAAAGCATTTGCTCCTTCTGTTTTTCACTGGGGGGCACTGCCTGAAAGGTATTAGTCAGATCTTTTAATTGTTCCACCACTGCTTTTACTTCGGCAAACTCCGTTTCAAAGGGTTTAGCAATGATGCCGTCTTTTTCGATGTTTTTTTTATGTTCATCTGGAGACAAATTGGCGGAATCCTTATTGGCATAAATGGCCAATGCCTTGTTCATCAGTTGTTCGTTATGAGCCGGCCAGCGGTAATTGACAATTCGACCCCAGGGTTTTTCCTGCATATCAGCGATTCGGTTGGTGCGTGAATAAGCTTGAATCAGGGCGGCCCCTTTGAGGGTCCGGTCAACATAAAGGGTATTTAATTCCGGGGCATCAAAACCGGTTAGCAGCTGATCAACAACAATCACCAGATCGAGAAACTTCTTGTCGGTGGCGGTGCGATTTAAACGGCTGGTAACATCCTGAGTATATCCGGAAACATCATCCATCCCGAAGCTGGTGTCAAATTCCTGATTATAGACGCTTATAGCTTCACACAATCCTTGATTGGTGGCCAGTTGGGAGTCATTATTGGTCGTGTTTTGACTAAAAGTCACCGCCACTTTAAGGGTCTGTTTGCCGCTTTCCTTATTTATGCCATTAACCCGCTGGAACTCATGGAAATACTTCATAGCCATTGGCGTGCTGGCTTTTCCGCCGCCAACGTGGGTGGTAAAGATGGCGTTATATTTACCTTCATTGGAGCGGTTGCGCCAGTTTTTAAAAACATCTTCAACCACTAAACGGATGTGGTCAGGGTTTTCATCATAAAAGCTGGGTTCGATGGTATCATCTATATCTTGGTCGGTCAGATTATTAATTTTCAACTCAATCTGCGCATCAGTCCATTGGGGATAGCGATTTTTATAAAACGCCGGTAAATACTCCGTCTTCATTTGTTCTTCATCGATGGTCGTCTCAAAGTCGACTTTAAAACCCAGCACGTTGCGATCAGCAATCGCTTCCCTAATCGTATAGGCATGAAGCAGAGGTCCAAAGATATCCTCAGATCTTAGCCCAGTTGTGGTTTCATCAAACATCGGTGTGCCGGTATAGCCGACCCAGGCAGATCGATTAAAAGCTTTCTGAATCGTCGCAAAATTATCGCCAGCGGTGCTGCGGTGCGCTTCATCAACAATAAAGACAATGTTTTTATCCGGTGCCTTAAAGTTTTTGCGATTAACCAGTGTACCCAGTTTTTGAACAGAGGTGACAATAATATGATTGTCTTTGCGCTTTAATTTGCGGCTGAGATCACTAGTGTTTTCTGTTGCCTGTACCGTTCCCGAACGGAGGGCATCACCAACATCCCCATCCGGATCATAGGCCCGATAATTTTCGTCAGTCTGTTTGGTCAGGGCTATGCGGTCCACGACAAAGACGACCTTATCAACCTTTGGCATCCGGGAAGCCAGCCAGGCCGTCTTGAAACTGGTGATTGTTTTTCCAGACCCGGTGGTATGCCAAATGTAACCCACCTTTTTATTACCGGCCTCAAAATCAATTTGTTTAATGCCTTCGATAACTTTTTGGGTGGCATAGACCTGATAAGGACGCATGACTTTCAGCGTCTGTTTATTCTTGGTGCCATCTAAAATCATAAAGTTGGTGGCCATCTGATGCGCCATTGGGATACTAAGCATGGAATCGGCGAATTCTTTCCAGTTGCGGACAATGGTATTATCCTCTCTTCGCTGCCAGTTGAAGGCAAAATCCTTGTTAAACTTCTCAGCTGTTGTATTGGCCATATACTTGACGTTGTTGGGTGTAATCGCCACCAGGATCTGCAATGTGGAAAAGATATCGCGATACTGGTTTTCGTCCGCATATTGATGCATCTGGTTTAAGGCTTCATTGACATCATGGGTATCACATTTTTCTTCAATTTGAATAATTGGCAGCCCATTAATCAGCAGGGTTGTATCAAACCGCCGCTTTTGCTTCCCGGTGATCACAGCAGGACGTTCGATCTGATTGACCACCTGATAGACCGTATCGCCAGCACCGATCTGTTTTTGGTCAAAAACCGTTAAGAAAACATGACGGCCATCATCCAGATCAATTTCAATTTGTGAGACCCCATTTAATCCGTATAAAAATTGACCGGCTTCGTAGGGAGTTCGGAGATCTGAGATAATTTTTTTGACCTGACCAAATTCCACCGCACTAAGGGGCAGGTTTAGCGTTTTCTGATTATGCTGTTCAAGAATTGTTTTGAAGTTATCCCACAATGTGTCGGTCGTTTTGATATCCGGTTCGTATTTCCACAGTTTCGTTTTCACGACATAGTGAGCCGGATTTTCGATAACATGATTAGTCGTGTTACTGTCGTTTCTTCCAGAATTGGTAATCGTTCCGCTAGTGATATACTCGATTAATTCTGTTTCGAATTGATTCTCAGTCATGTTTCATAACCTCCTCCAGTTGGTGTAAGCGTATCATCGTTTCTTGCCTGGCGGCCCGTGTTTTTAAAGCTTGTAACCGCAATTGTTTAAAATATATTTCCCCGATTACCTTTTGCTTTTCAGTTGAGGGCAATATTGGGACTTCAAGATCCTTTATTTGCTTAAGCGTGTATTTTAAAACCGTTGAGCCTTGCAGACCAATCATCAATTGTTTTTTGATGGCGCGATTTTCATTAAATAAATAAACCAGAAATTGTCGGTCGATTTTTTCTTTTGGGACAAATTTAACATAGTTTTGTGTAAATAGATAGCCTTGATGTTCTTCCCTGACGACTGTGGCACTTCCCGAAATCAGACTGAAAATAACATCACCTGTAGAAAGTGTATTAACCTTATCTTTTGTTTGAATACTCTTTTTCTCATTATCTTCGGCCGGAACGCCAACCAAATCCTCCCATAAATCGGTTTGACTATAAAAGGTATAGATTGGCGACTGGTTGTTGAAGCTCTCAGTAATTCTAAATTGAGGGGTGCCACTGACAAATTCAACAAGCTTGTTTAGTTTTTTCATATTCGTGCCTTTCGCAAATTACTTTTCTATGATTCCGATTGTATCAGAAATAAAATAAAATTACAACATAAATATGTAATTTATTATAATTACGTTTTTATAAATCAAAAAAAAACACCTCGTCATAAGGTGTCCATTATAAAAATAATTTATTTATAGGTTATTAGTGCTATAGAATATCTACCAGTTTGGGTTTACTAAATGGAACGTTATTTTCATCGAATCTTGATATTTTGGGCTTTGATTTTGAAATTTTAGAATATGCTGTTCCTCAGTCTCAGCCTTTTGATTGGTGCCAATGGTGACAATAGTGCCAATGGTGCCAGACTTTGTGGCACCATTCTGTTGTCCATGGTATTTTTCCACTTCATTTTTACATTGAAAAAAATTACTGTTTTAGTAACTGTACGATAAATCTATAAAGAAATACTTCCTAATCGGCTAGATGAGAACCAGCGGAATTTCATTAAGCACTTTGAATCTGCTCATTTTCGAATTTTCTCCTTAAATTCACTTGTTGTCTAAGTGCTATCATCATTTTGAAGAGGATATCTATGCCGTCTTTTTCAGTATCGTTTACTGCCTCATTTCTAAGTGCAATAAAAGAATTTGTCTCATCCTTTTCGATAAACATCTGGGCGATGTCAAAATCTAAAACTTTTCCCAGCGTTTCTAATTGAATAATTGACGGAATAAATTCTTCACGTTCTATTCTTCCAATCATTATTCTATTTATACCTGTCAATGATCCCAACTCTTCTTTAGTTAGTCCTTTTTCTTCTCTAAGCCTGGTTACAGTATCAGCTAAATTTTTGGCAGAAAATGTTTTCACAATTATAACTCCTCTCTGATCAGCAAGATATTATACTATCGCGATACTCTCAATAACAATGATTATCAAATATTTTTGTTTATTTCATTCTTTTGAAATTTATGATAACAAACAATAATTAAATCAGCAAAATAATTTTTATTTGTGCTTTTCAATTTATTTGTAAAAGAGTAGCCTAAACATGATTTTTTTAGAAACATCAATCTTTTTTTAATTCCCAAAATGCACACCCCCTATTAAAAAATGCACCCTTTTGCACACCCCTACTCTGTAAAAAATATTTTCTACACATTGGTTTCTAATCAAAATCCTGACAACAAACCATTTTATTTTCATCAAAATCATATCAGTTTACAAACCGCATTACAAAGCCATTTTTACAACAATACAAAAAGCCACCTCATCACAAGGTGGCCTTCTATTGTATTAATTTTTACGTACGATTTTGGTGGAGGTGAGGGGAGTCGAACCCCTGTCCGAAAGTCCATTCACAAAAGCTTCTCCGAGCGCATTCATTGCTTATTTTCTCATTTCACTCCCCCTCCAATGACAAAGTGAGAAAGAAACCAGCCTCTTAGTCGTTAAGGGTGCGAGACACTACCCAAAACGGTTCCCTGCTTCAATGAACGTCTGAACCCGAAACCACAGGTTGAATCGGGAGACGTGCGGCAGTTTTGTGCCGCTGTTAGCATAGAAAGCTAATAACTGCGATTACGCAGCTAAAGCCATTCCGTAGCTATCGTTTGTTTTTGCGTTTATATTTAAGTGCCACTTTTATCGATGATTGGCACATCGGCTCGCTACTCAGGCTTCAAAACCCCCGTCGAAACCAGTACACCCCCAGATTATATGTCACGACGAATACTTTTTTGCATCCGTCGATTGGCATCTCGTTCAGCGATGGAATGGCGTTTGTCATAATTTTTCTTGCCCTTTGCCAGGGCTAGTTCCATCTTAACCTTGCCATCCTTGAAATAAAGTTTTAAAGGTATCAGTGCATACCCTTCCCTTTGTGTCAGACCAATCAATTTTCTGATTTCCCGCTTGTGAAGCAATAATTTTCTGGTCCGAAGTGGATCCTTATTGTAAATATTGCCCTGTTCATAAGGATTGATATGCATCTGTAAAATAAACACTTCGCCATTTCGGATGTCGGCATAGCTTTCCTTAAGACTGACTTTTCCCTGGCGGATTGATTTGACTTCAGTACCGGACAGCACCAGGCCAACTTCATAGGTGTCTTCAATGAAAAAATCATGTCGGGCTTTTTTATTTTGAGCGACAATTTTAATATTCTCTGCCATGGGATTCTCCTTATTTCAGGCTGGATTATCATAATACCACAGTTTTCTTAATTAATCAAGAATTTCAAAATCGATTTCCTTATTTAAGACATCAGCTTTCATTACCCGGACACTTACAGGTTCACCAAGCCGATAAATTTTTCGGTTTCGCTCTCCTACATACTGATGGAGATCCTGGTCCAGCACATAATAATCATCACTCAGATCCTGCAAGCGAACCAA
Organism: Eubacteriaceae bacterium ES3; assembly: GCA_030586155.1. Taxonomy (NCBI): domain Bacteria; kingdom Bacillati; phylum Bacillota; class Clostridia; order Eubacteriales; family Eubacteriaceae; species Eubacteriaceae bacterium ES3. Next base: position 1,597,960 of record CP130741.1, read on the forward strand.
TCCTTCTATGGTGTTGGGTAACTCAACAAAGAGGCCGAATGAAGTTACACCGCTGATGCGTCCTTCAAAAATATCACCTATATGTCTGGTCATGAATTCGGTCATTTTTAGTTTTGTAATTTCGCGTTCAATAGTTTCCGCCCGTCTCTCTGCTTCCGAAGTATGTTTGGCAATATCTTCAAGGTGGTTCATCAGGTAGTCTTTTGTTTTACTGCTGATTCCTCCATCTTTTAAGAAAAGAGCTAAATAACGATGGACTACAAGATCTGGATATCGTCTGATTGGTGAGGTGAAATGGGTATAGAATGGTGCAGCCAGCGCATAGTGACCTAGGTTATGCCCCTGATAAACAGCCTGCTGCATGGTTCTAAGCATTAACAGAGTAATGACCCGCTCTTCATCGGTTCCTTCAATTTGTTTTAACAGATTTTGAAAGTCCTTCCCACTGGGGATTTCATCGCGGCCATCACCCAGTTTATAGCCAAAACGTCCAATAAAAACTCGAAAAGCCTGAAGTTTTTCAACATGGGGATTGGGATGGTTTCTAAAGATAAAAGGTACATCAAGTTTCTCTATGTGTTCGGCTACTGTTTCATTACAGACAAGCATAAACTCTTCAATAATCCGGTGGGAAACCAAACGTTCTTCCACCTTGATATCGGCGGGAAAACCGGTCTCATCAAGGATTACTTTTGCTTCAGGGAAGTCAAAATTTATAGCACCACGGGCATAGCGTCTTTTATCTTTGAGTATGTAAAAAAGCTCTTCCATGACCTTGAGTGTTGGTTCAAATGATTTTATTGCAGCTGTTTCTTCGTTTTCTTCACCGGCCAGTAAAGTGCCGACCTGATCATAATTCATCCGGGCTTTGGATCGGATCACAGATTTAAAAATATCGTACTGAACGACTTGTCCTAGGGTATCAATTTCCATTTCGCAGGAAAAAGTCAGACGGTCTTCATCAGGGACCAGACTGCAGATTCCATTTGATAGTTTAAAGGGAAGCATTGGAACCACCCTATCCACAACGTAAACACTGTTGCCTCGTTCCTGTGCAGATTCATCTAACTGTGTATGTGGTTTAACATAATGACTGACATCAGCAATATGTACTCCTAGCAAGAAGTGTCCATTATCTAATTGTTTAATTGAAACGGCATCATCAAAATCTTTGGCATCTCGTCCGTCAATGGTAAAAATCTCTTCCTTACGTAGATCATGTCGTTTATCAAGCTCGGTGTCATTTATTTTGTTAGAAATACATTTTGTTTCATCTGTAACGCCAAGACTAAATTCCATTGGAATACCATATCCTCTGATAATAGAGAGAATATCAATTCCTTTTTCTTTTTCATTGCCCAAGATTTCAATAATTCGACCTTCAGGGCTTTTGTGGTGGTCAGGCCATTGGGTAATTTCTACAACTACTTTATCACCGGATTGCGCCTTGCATTTTTTCTGGGCTGGAATATAGATGTCCTTGCAGATTCGATCATTGTCAGGCGTAACAAAACCAAAGTCGCGGCTTTTTTCAAAACGCCCGATGATCTGCTGATGACCGCGTTCGAGGATTTCTACCACTTCCCCTTCATTTTTTTTGCTGGTATTTCGAATCAGACGAATCCGTACCCGATCCTTATCCAAAGCACCATTAAGATGGGATGCAGAAATGAAAACATCATCGGAAAATAAAGCATCCTCAGGAATTAAAAAGGCAAAACCCTTCTGATGTCCCTGTAAAGTACCAATGATTTGGTGTTGTTCATGTTTTTGATAACTCCCTTTGTCATTTCTTTTAACCTTTTGCTTAAATTCCATTTCTTTTAATATATTGGTTAGCATTTGACGATCTTTTTTCTTGCGCAGGCCAATAAATGATGACAATTCTTCGAAATTCATTTCTCGAAATTTAGCATCATTCATCAGTCGTCTGACGATACGTTTAAGCTCTTTGGTTTTCATTTATTTATCTCCTGTCTACTGTATATGCCTAGAAGCAAGCAATTTTAGATTTCATCGGCATTGCCTATTTTAGTTCGTAGATCGTATATTACATTCATGACTTCTCTGGGGCTCATTTCATCAAGTTTTAAGTCTCTTAGGGTTCCCAGTGCTTTTTCTTCTGCAGGTGAAAGTGGTTTAGGTAATTCAAAAAAGCTTAGTTGACTGGCCGATCTTTCTTCAAAATGTGGTGGCTCCTGAATTAGTAGTTCTTTTCTGACCGTTTCTTCGCCGGATTCCAGATGGGATAAAATACTCTGTGCTTTGTTCAGAACAGATTCGGGGAATCCTGCCAGTCGGGCGACTTCTATTCCGTAGCTCTGGTCAGCTGCTCCGGGCATAATCTTGCGAAGGAAGATAACTCCTTCCGGGGTGTCTTTTAATTTAATCGAGAAGTTTTTTATGCCTGATTTGAGGTTTTCCAGTTCTGTGAGTTCGTGGTAATGGGTTGCGAACAAAGTTTTTGCACCAATTACACTATTATCGTAAAGATGCTCAACTACTGCCCACGCGATGCTGATTCCATCAAAGGTTGAAGTTCCTCTGCCAATTTCATCAAGGATAATAAGACTGCGAGCAGTGGCATTTTTTAAGATATTGGCAACTTCTGTCATTTCGACCATAAACGTACTTTGTCCGCTTGCCAAATCGTCACTTGCGCCGACTCGAGTAAAAATTCTGTCAACAATCCCGATTTGTGCTTTATCTGCAGGGACAAAGGATCCAATCTGTGCCATTAATGTGATGATTGCGACCTGTCTGATAAAGGTTGACTTTCCGGCCATATTGGGTCCGGTGATGATCATCATTTTCTGCTCATTGTGATCAAGAAAGCAGTCGTTACTAATAAAATGTGCGGTGCCAATCATCTCTTCAACAACTGGATGACGTCCGTTTGTAATAGATATTTCTTGATCATCGGTGATTTCAGGGCAGACATAGTTATTTTCCAAAGCGGCTATTGCCAATGCATACAGAGCATCAAGGTCTGCTACTTGTGAGGCTTTTGTCTGAATTCGCCCGATTTCTTGTAAGACGGCTTCTCTGATCTCCTGAAAGACTTCAGTTTCACACCGCAGGAGTCCCTCTTGTGCGCCAAGGATTTTATTCTCCATCTCTTTTAGCTCAGGAGTGAAAAAACGCTCGGAATTAGCCAATGTCTGTTTTCTGATATAGGTGTCAGGTATTGAGTCAAGATTGCTTTTTGTTACTTCCAGAAAATACCCGAAAATGCGGTTGTACTTTACTTTTAGATTTTTAATCCCAGTTTTTTCACGTTCAGTGGTTTCTAGGTCAAGAATCCAATCCTGGCCTTTTTCGGTGGCTTCTCGAAAGCTGTCAATTTCGGCATTGTACCCACTTTTTATGACGTGTCCCTCTTTTAGCAATAGAGGCGCATCTTCGGAAATAGATTTTTCTAATAGCGAAAAAACATCGACCAGCAGATCGGAACTTTCAAAAACGGAAAATAATTCAGGACAATTCAGATCATTAAGAAAGGCATTAATTTCTGGCAGACTCTTAAGTGATGATTTAAGGGATAATAAATCCTTTGGTGTTGCAGAACCGAAGGATATTTTACTGCAGAGTCTTTCGAAATCATAAACTTGAGACAGCGTATTTTTAAAATGCTTTAATTTTTCAGGATGCTTATAAAATGCATAAACAGATTGCTGACGGCTTAAAATTGCGTCCTTTTTTAAAAGTGGGGTCTCTACCCAACGTCTTAAAGTCCTTCCCCCCATGGCAGTTACAGTATGGTCGAGAACACCTAAAAGGCTGCCTTTTTTTTCCAGGGTTCTTAAAGTTTGTGTCAATTCCAGATTACGTCTGGTTGAAAGGTCAAGTAGCATAAAATCATCACTGGCGTAATATTTAAGAGTTTTTATATGGGTTAATACCCGTTTTTGGGTATTGTCAATGTAATGCAGCAGAGCTCCTGATGCCTGAATTGCCTGCTCATGGTTTTCAATTCCCAAGGCGGCAAGGGAAAAAACCCGAAATTGACTGGTAATTCTTTTAGGAGAATTTCGAAATGCCTGCTCGGGTAAAAGATTTGACATAATTCCAAAACGTTTTTCAATGATGGACATTGCATGAGGATTTTTAAATAAAGGTCCGTTTAATAAAATTTCAGACGGTTTTAAACGTCCTATTTCGTCAGCAAGCTTTTCAAAAAGAATTTCCGGAGTTTTTTCGACCATTTCAGTAACAAAGAAATCACCTGTAGAAATATCCAGACTGGCGATTCCCAGTTTGAGATCCTTTAGGGTAAGTGCCATCAGGTAGTTATTTTTCCCGGCATCTAAAAGTGCTCCTTCAGAGACGGTACCCGGAGATAGTACCCTGACAATCTCTCGCCTGACAATCCCCTTAGCCTCTTTGGGGTCTTCTACCTGTTCACAAATTGCAACTTTGTAGCCTTTTTCAACTAGTCTCGTGATATAGTTATTGGCAGCATGATAAGGAACTCCGCACATAGGTGCCCGTTCTTCTAATCCGCAGTCTCTGCCAGTCAAAGCGATTTCCAGTTCTCGAGAAGCTTTGATAGCATCATCAAAGAACATTTCATAAAAATCACCCAATCGAAAGAAAAGAAGCGCATCGGGCACTTCTTCATGGATTTCCAGATATTGTAGCATCATTGGAGTCAATTGGGCCATTTTATTCTCCTTCTATCATTTCACCATCGAGACTAAAGGATTTGGCGGTGGTAATTTTAACTTTGACAATTTGTCCAAGTTTTTCTGTTGGGCCAGCAAAGTTGACTAGCTTACCTGTCTCCGTTCGACCACTTAGGCGGTCAGGATTGTTTTTACTGGGCTCTTCAGCCAAGACTTCTACAATCTGATCCTGATATGGTGCATTACACTCATTACTTATATTTCTCAAGATTTCCAGGCAGTCGTTTAGGCGCTGGTGCTTGATATCATCAGGAATCTGTTCATCCATGGTCGCAGCCGGGGTTCCAGTTCTGATTGAATACATGAAGGTGAATGCTGAATCAAAGCGACAGGTCGTAATAATATCCAGAGTATCCTGATGATCTTCATCAGTTTCACCAGGAAATCCAACTATAATATCGGTAGTAATAGCTACATTGGGGATCAGTTCTCTTACCTTATTGACCCGATCAATGATATCTTCTCTGGTATATTTTCGGTTCATTTTTTTAAGAATTCGGCTACTTCCCGATTGAATAGGCAAATGAATATAGTTACAAATATTATCGTATTTGGCAATTGTCTCAATGACTTCATCCGTTAAATCTTTAGGATGAGATGTCATAAATCGGATTCGTTTAAGCCCATCAATTTCGCTGATTGCTTTAAGCAGACCGGCAAAAGTAATTACTTCGTCTAAATCGTTACCGTATGAATTAACATTTTGCCCCAGCAATGTTACCTCTATACATCCTGAATCAGCTAATGCCTGAACTTCTTCAATGATTTTTTCAGGACGTCGACTAACTTCGCGCCCGCGTGTATAAGGCACGATGCAGTAAGTGCAAAAATTATTACAGCCGTTCATAATTGTAACAAAAGCTTTGAATGGGTATTTATGCTGAACGGGCAAGTCTTCAACAATTGTATCGGAATCTTCCCAGATTTCAATCATGCGATTTCCGTTTAGAGTAAAATTATTCAAGATTTCAGGAAGTTTGTGTATGTTGTGGGTCCCGAAAATCAGATCGACTTGGGGATATTTCGATGTGATTGAATCTACAATCTCAGGTTGTTGCATCATACAGCCGCAAACGGCAAGTATCAGGTTGGGATTATTTTTCTTAACAGTTTTATATGAGCCAATAATTCCAAGAACGCGCTGATCGGCATTTTCCCGTACAGAGCAGGTATTTAAAATGACAAGTCCAGCTTTATTTTCGTCAGTTTCTTCCTGATAACCTAGGCTTCTAAGGATTCCAGCCATTTTTTCAGAATCATTTTCATTCATCTGACATCCGTAAGTTTTAATACAGTATGTCAAATTTCCAGTGTTTTTCCGCATATATATTAATTCTCCGTATGTAGTAGTCTTGTTTAATTCATTATACACTAAACAGTTTAAATAAAAAACCGTAATCTTTATTTAGTAACCGGTTATTAAGAAATAAACTCATCCATAACATTAGTTAAAAGAAGGATGGAAATGTTATTTTAAAATAAAAAGCGTGAGGCAGATTCTTGGGATAAGAAAACCAATATGAGGTTCGCAATTTGAATTAGTGTAAAATGTTCTTTATAGAAAAAAGTATTTCAAAAAAAGAAAGGGCAGCGGATAGTGAGGATCCGCTGCTACATTTAAAGTGAGGAAGGTGTCCAATCTCCCTCGTGGTCTAAATAATACTTAATCCGGCTTAAAATTGCCTTTATTCTTAGAAAAGATTAAGAGAGTTTCAATTTTTCTAAAGATTCACGTAAAAATATATATTATCATTTTAGAACATATTTTAGGGACTCAATAATGGATGTTGCTGTCAAAGTACTTTGACCATATTTATTTGCATAATAATCCCCCGCTGCGCCATGGAAAAATACCCCTGCCTTGCTAGCTTCAAAAAGATCTACGTTTTGTCCGGCAATGCCCGCAATCATTCCGGCAAGTACATCACCACTGCCACCAGTAGCCATTCCAGGATTACCAGTAGAGTTAAACCAAATTTCACCGTTTGTGCCAAAGATCATCGTTCGATAACCTTTTAAGACTACGATGACCTGGTATTCTAAGGCAAATTTTTGAGCATGACCAATAGGATCACATATAATATCTTCCTTTGGGACGTCAATTAATCTCGAGAATTCACCAAAATGAGGAGTGATAACAACCGGCGTTGTTGATTTTTTTAGGGTGTCTAATACCATTTTTAAATGATGAATACCGTCAGCATCAATAACTACAGGAAGACTTCCTTCAAGTATGTTTTCCATAACGACGCTATAATTTTTAGCTCGCCCTATACCAGGACCAATTAGTACAACTTTTTTCTGGTCCTGTTTTATATCATCGGCAGTGATATTACAATCGTAGGTTTTTATTAGAGCTTCAATTGGGGCACGTGTTACAACCGGTAAATATATTTCCTGAGGTACATAGCAGGTAACAAGACCACTACCGCTTTTTAAAGCACCTTCCATAGCCATGATACCAGCCCCGCTCATATTTTTCGAACCAGCGATTACAACAACAGAACCATAATCAAATTTGTGAGTGTTTTTCTTTCGTTGATAAGGGAATTTAAGATCAGATAGTTCTATATAATATTTATTGTTCGGAATTGATCCTTCGTCAATGCCGATATCAATCAGATGCATCTCTCCAACATAATCTGGGCCATCATTGAGTAGACATCCAGTTTTATAATTCTGAATGACGATGGTTTGATCAGCAAAAATTGCATTTCCGATTGTTAATCCAACATCTCCGCGTAATCCCGAAGGGATATCAATGGATATTTTAATACCCGAAAAATCATTTACCTGTTTAAAAATACGGTCATATTTTTCTTCGATTGCGCGCTTATCCAGTCCAGTACCAAAAATAGCGTCGATCAGGTGGGTGCCTCGATTGAGAATGATATTGAAATCTTCAAATTGAATGTCATTATCAATTAACTTAATATCAATTTTTTTATCTTTGAGTCGAAGTAAATTGATTTTACTATTTTCAGAAATTTTCTCTTCTTTTTCAGTCATAAAAATATGGACTTTATAGCCGGCATCGCTAAGCAATCGACCAATCACCAATCCATCACCGCCATTGTTGCCTGGCCCGCATAAAATAATGACCGTTGAATCCAGATCCAGTGAGTTTTTGATAATTCTGGTACAGGCGGCACCGGCTCTCTCCATCAGGTCTATGCTTGATATGCCATTTTGGATGGTATGGCGATCCATTATGACCATTTCTTTAGGTGTGACCACTTTCATATTTCTCTCTCCATTCCTGTCAAGTTTGACAAGTTACCTGAATTATAACAGATATCAAGTTTTTGTAAACCGGCAAATTGAAGATAACCATTACATAATAAAAAAAAGCACTGTTACCAGTGCTTTACGATCTAGCGGAGGGCATCGAGTGCTTCCATAGTCTTTGAATCGATTTTTCCGGTTTCTTCCAGACCATTATCTTTTTGGAATGTCATCACAGCAGTTTCTGTTGATTCGCCAAAGATCCCATTAGCGTCTGCTTCATCAAGATAGTTTTGTTCAACTAAAATTTCCTGGTAGGTTTGTAGAACCTGACTGGAATCACCACGTTCAAATTTAATTTCTTCTGCCAATAACGAAATGATGGTTGAACGATCAAATTCTCCTGACTGATCAAGGCCTTTCATAGCCTGATAGGTTTTAACAGCGGTTTGGACTTCTTCAGTAAAGGTACTGCTGGGTTCCACAGTCATAAACCCAAGATTATAAAGAATCTGTTGATATTCAAGGATTTCTGAGCTGGTATCGCCAAGCACATACTCATTAATGACAATTGTATCTCCACTATCCGTTTCAACCTCTGCAGTTTGATCATCACTTTCTTCATCTTCTGCCGCGATGTTTAGTCCGGCATCGGGAATTCCAATGCTGATTGCGTATACTTCAGAAATGCCGGCGACGTCCATGGTTAAATGATCTGCTGCTGAATAAACATCCTCAATGATAAAAGAGGAGGTTAAAAAGATAAAAGCAACCGCAAAAACGGTGTACAATAACACGTTTTTTAGTTTTTGAAATGGGGATTTATTCATCTTCTTCTCCTGTCCAGTTATGCCATACAGCCTGGACATCTTCATTGTCATCAAACATATCAATCATTCGATTCATTTTCTTGATTTCATCTGCAGTTTCAAGGCTTACATCAGTAGTAGCGATCATAGCAATCTCTGCCGAAATCAATTCATAACCTGATGCTTTTAAAGCATCGCAAACCTGACCGAAATCCGCAGGATCAGTTGAGATTTCATAACCTTCATCAGAAGTTTCAAAATCTTCCGCCCCAGCATCCAAAGATTCCATCATTAATGCCTCTTCGTCAACTGTATCGGCTTTTTCGATTAAAATCTGACCTTTTTTTGTAAACAGAAATGAAACACAACCACTGGTTCCAAGATTTCCGCCATTTTTATCAAAGGCATGACGCACGTCACCAGCTGTTCTATTTTTATTATCAGTTAAAGCTTCCACAATGACAGCAACTCCGCCTGGACCATAACCTTCGTAAATAATTTCTTCATAAGTGTCACCCTGCAGTTCACCGGCACCTTTTTTTATTGCCCGCTCAATATTATCATTTGGCATATTGGCGGCCTTTGCTTTTGCTACCGCCTCTTTAAGTTTTGCATTCATATCGGGATCACCGCCACCTTCACGGGCAGCTACCGCAATATATTTAGCAAGCTTAGTAAATATCTGACCACGTTTTGCGTCAGCTTTTCCTTTTTTATGTTTTATAGTCGACCATTTTGAATGTCCTGACATCGACAACCTCCTATTTGATTAAAATATTTGTCTACGATGCACCATTATACCACAATGGTCCTTAATAACAAGTTATTTTTCAACTTCTGATTCGAGGATACTGACCTGTGATTCGAGTTCTTTTCGTAAAAGGATAAGTTGAATGATATCTTCGTGTTTGAAAAGTTCTTCAAAGATTGCTTCATATCGAGCTGCTTTTTCTCCCTGGTTAAGTTTGTAGAGATAACCGATATTCTCCAGAATACTAGAAACAGAACTCGATTTCAGGCCAAATAGACGTTGGGCATTTTGAATTTCCCCACGGATCGATGACATTTCCCGGTCTACCTCATTGACAGCTTTAGCAGCGTTTTGAAGTCTTTTTTGAACTTCATCGGGAATATTTTGTTTATATTTGTAGTTTAAGGAATGCTCAATAATAGACCAGAAATTCATAGCCAGAGTTCTAATCTGTATTTCAACCAATACATCCTTGTAACCTGAAACTGAGTAGACAGGATAGCGAATGATTAGGTGAAAACTTTTATAACCACTTGGTTTACTTTCTGTCAGGTAATCCTTGAACTTGACAATTTCCATATCGCAAGTTTTTCGACTTTTAATATGGTCGACAACTTCATGGATATCTTCCTGAAACTGACACATAATACGAATGCCAGCAATATCCTGAATATTTTCTTCAAGGTCATCAAATTCAATACCATAATGATGAATTTTTTCAAGGATACTCGAAACGCTTTTAACCCGCCCATAAACGGATTCGATAGGTGAATACTCCCCTATTTTTGCGTATTGTGCTTTTAAACTTGTGAATTTTAGAACAATCTCGTCGACTGCCTGCTGATAAGGAATTAAAAATTCCTGCCAATACTTTGTTCCCAAAAGACCACCCTCTTTATGCTAATCAGTTTTTTTATACAAGCGTCCCTGATATCGGTTTTCACTGATCATTTCTTTTTCCAGTTCTTCTTTGATTTTCCACCAGCTGGTGTTCCAGTTTGTTATCACTGAATCAGCTGCTGGTGCTCGCCCGATTAAACGTTGAATGACAATTTCCTGGTCTAAGTATTCCAGAAAAAGGATTGCCCTGTGAATATACTCATCTTGTGACAATAACTTGACTTTGCCAGCTTGATACCAATTATTTAGTACCGTATTACGTTCTATATACAAACTATGACATTTAACAAAATCAGTTTTAAGCTCTGATAGTATGCCTGCCGCTTTAATCACATCGGATTCAGAATCCCATGGTAAATCAAGAATCAGGTGAGTACAGGTCTTAAGTCCCCTCGAACTGATTCTTTCAACTGCATCAATATAGTCATTGAGTGTATGGCGCCGATTAAGTATAGTCAGCGTTTTTTCGTTAACTGTCTGTAGACCCAGTTCTAAAGTAATTTCAATGTTATATTTTTTCCCGATATCAGATAGAAATTCTAATTGTTCTGTGATGATAGAATCTGGACGGGTTGAAATCGCAATTTCAACAACAGAATCAATAATACTTTCTTCTATCCATCCCTTAAAGTCTGTCAAATTGCAGTGGGTATTTGTAAAACTCTGGAAATAAGCTATAAATTTATTAGCGTGATAACGTTTACCCATGTATGCAATATTTTGCTCTAATTGCTGGGTCACGGGAAGACTATCAGATAAGGTCTCGTTGCCGCCGCCTTTTGCCCCACAATAAATACAACCGCCGGTCCCTTTTGTTCCATCTCGGTTAGGACAGGTTACTGGAATATTAATGGGTATCTTATATACTTTTTCGCCATATTTTTCTTTTAACCACTTTGAATAAATATGATATGGTTTTTTTGAATACATTCTTATCCTATTCGTATAAATAGACGAATCGCCATCTAGTGGTGATTCGTCTTTTTTCATTAGTTTATCAGGTTAGTAACACAAGCCGGTAAATCGCTCTCATCCATACTTAAACTTAAAATAAATTTAATATTGAGTTTTTCCTGCAGCTTATTAATTCGCTCAATCACGTTACAAACATCGTCAGGTGTCTTGGCGTCAATAATTCGTAACAAATTGTCCAATACAATCAGCTTAACATCGTAATTTTCAGCGATGAGGCCACTGATAAATCCGAAAAGCTGATCGGTTCCATGTACTTCAAATTCTTCAAGGTTGATAAATCTGATTTTCGTATCTACTTTTACTCGGTATTTGTCTCTGTCATTAATAAAAATGATATCCCCATTACAGGTCTCCAACGCATCATTTGCCATGTCAATCATTTTTTTTGTTTTGCCGCTACCTTTAGCACCGTATACAAATTCAATCATTTTAGACACCTCATTTCATTTTGATAAGTTTATTATAAAGGGAACACTGAATAATTTCAATCATTTTTAAAGAAATACCTCAATCTTATCGGTCTTTTATGTTATAATACTTCTAATCTACTGAGGAGGTTTTTAATTGAAAACTAACGATTCATATCAGGAACTTGTCAAATTATTTGATAAACAGCTGGAGTTTGCACAGAATCTTCAAAAAAAGATTATCCCTGTTCCTGGCTCGTTTATTTCTGACGAATATCATTTTTACAGTTATTTAAGACCTTTTCGAAAGGTTGGTGGAGATTTTTACGATTTTCACTTTCTGGATGACGGAAAAATTAGTCTGATCATGGCTGATGCGGCCGGTCACGGAATTGATGCCGCAATGATCACAAGCATGATAAAACTTAGTTATTCATATACAATGAAAGATACGAAAATAAACAATTCCCCCAGCCTGGTTCTCAAACAGATTGAAAATGATATTAATCAGCAGCTGGATAATACTTTTTTTACTGCTATCAGTATTCTACTAGACCCCAAAAGCAGGACAATCTTTTATGCAAATGCCGGACATCCGGCTGCAATTCTTATTAAAACGAATCATCATGTTCAGTTGCTGCGTCCAAATTTGCCGATGCTGGGGCTTCATCAGTTTCTTAACAGCATGAATTACAATGACCTGCAGGTTAAGTTTACTAAAGGTGATAAGCTACTTCTATTTACAGATGGACTGGTTGACTCGAAAAACGCAAACCGAGAGGAATTTGGAATGGACCGTATCAGTAACATAGTTAAAAACGCTTTTGACCACCCTATTAGTCAGATTGGTGGTAATATTATAAATGAATGCCAGAAGTTTCGTGGAGAACAGCCATCTTCTGATGATATATGTTTACTAGGTTTGGAAGTCGTCGAATAAAAGGCTTTAAAAATTAAGATTTATCTGTTATACTGAAAAATATTTGTGAACAGAAAGGATTTATTTTGAAACCTCGAATTATTTGTGACAGCTCATGTGATTTACCTAAAGATTTTCTAAAAAATGATGAAATCGATTTTTCAATAGTACCTCTTACCTTCAATGTAGATGGTAAGGAATATATTGACGATGAAAATCTGGATACTCTGGAATTTCTTAAAGCGATGAAACATTCTAAGACAGCGACATCTTCAGCTTGTCCTTCGCCAGAGAATTTTGCCAATGAGCTTCGAAAAAACATGGAAAATTATGTCATAACCATGACATCAGCTTTAAGCGGAACCTATAATAGTGCCCGGATAGCCAAAGATATGGTACTGGAAAAGAATAAAGATATAAAAATTGCCTTATATGATACGCTTTCCACTTCTCCTGCTATGATTCTAATTGTCATGAAATTAAGAGATTTGATTAAGAGCGGTACTATGGATTTTGAAACCATCGCAAAAAAGATTGATGAGTATCAGAAAACTCTGGAACTTCGATTTCTTTTGCAGGATTTATCAAATCTTGTTAAAACTGGACGGATGTCTAAGGTTGCAGGCGTAGTAGCTTCAGCTTTATCAATTAAACCTATATGCCAGGCAGATGAGCATGGTGAAATTCAATTATCTGAAAAAGTGCGTGGCATTAAAAAGGCTCTTTTTAAAATGGCAGGAATGGTTGAAGAAAAATTACAGAAGGAATCATCATTTCCAGTTGTGATAACCCATTGCAATAATCTTGAACATGCTCAGACACTCAAGGAATTGTTGGAAGAACGATTTGGACTTCATGAGATTTATATTTTTCCGATGCATGGCCTGACCACCTATTACGCCAATGATAAGGGCTTAATTATGGCTTATTAAAAATTTAAATGTAATGATAAATATAGGAATTTGAAAAGCGTGAACAGCTATTTTCTTAACTGTTCACGCTTTTTGTTCTGTAGACGAAGTATAAAATTTTCAAATAAGCTCAGACTAGCCTAAAAATTCGTCCATTGCTTCATTGACCAACTCATCGGCACGGTTATTATAGGGGTTGTCAGAATGTCCTTTTACTTTGTGAAATTCTACATTATGCTGGTTTACCAAGTCATCTAGAGTCATCCACAGTTCTCGGTTTTTTAAATCGCCGGACTTTCCTCGGCTCCAGTTTTTGGCTTTCCAGCTCCCCACCCAGTTTTGCAAATAGGCATTAACAACATAGGCAGAATCACTATAGATGTGAACCTGGCATGATTCTTTAAGCATTTTCAAGCCTTCAATAACAGCCAGTAACTCCATCTGATTATTAGTTGTATTGGTATAAGCTTTTTTGTATTCTTTCTTGGCTTTCTTTTCAGGATAAATCAGGACACCTCCGATGGCGCCCAGATTATCCCCTTCTTTTCCGTTACCACGACAACCACCATCTGTATAAAGATGAATAACTTTCATGAAACTCCTACTTTACCACAATATTAAATATTCTACCAGGAACATAAATCTCTTTAACAACAGTTTTTCCATCGATATGAGTGCGGATATTATTTTGTTCCATAGCAATTGCTTTTGCAGCATCCTTATCGGCATCAACAGGAATCTCTATGGTACCTCGGACTTTACCATTAATTTGGACGGCCATTTCAATCACATTATCGATGGTTTTACTTTCATCGTAAGTTGGCCATGGGGCATTGTCCAGATGACCGTCAGCTCCGATATTAACCCAGATTTCTGAAGTGATATGGGGAGCGACCGGATAAAGTAATTTTAAAAAGGTTTTTAAATCAGCGTGATTGATCTGATTTTCTTTATAAAAATCATTAATTAAGGTCATTAGAGCTGCAATTGCAGTATTGTATTTCATTTCTTCATAGTCACTGCTGACCTTTTTAATGGTTTTATGAATGGCAGTTTCCAGATTTTTGGAATAAGCATCACCATCAATTAGCATATCTTGCAGCTTCCATATTCGATCCATAAAACGACGGCATCCTTTTGCTCCATTGTCAGACCAAGGGGCAGATTTCTCATAATCGCCAATAAACATGATATAAGTTCTTAAGGTATCAGCACCATATTCGGCAATAATGTCATTAGGGTTAACAACATTACCTTTAGATTTAGACATTTTTTCGCCGTCATTACCAAGAATCAAACCCTGCGCTGTTCGCTTGGCATAAGGTTCTTTTGTTGGAACACAGCCAATATCATATAGAAATTGATGCCAGAAACGAGAATAAAGAAGATGTCTTGTAACATGTTCCATTCCTCCATTATACCAGTCAACCGGCAGCCAGTATTTAAGCTTTTCTTCTGAAGCAAAGGCTTCATTATTTTTATTATCAAAATATCTCAGGAAATACCAGCTTGAACCCGCCCATTGAGGCATGGTATCAGTCTCGCGTTTAGCGGCATGACCGCATTGAGGACAGGTGGTTTGATACCATTCAGGAATGTTTGCCAGTGGCGATTCACCAGTATCAGTAGGTTCATAACTCTCAACTTTTGGTAGTTCTAAAGGCAATTCATTTTCTGGAACAGGAACCATCCCACAAACCGGACAGTGGACAATGGGAATTGGTTCACCCCAATAACGTTGACGGTTAAACGCCCAATCCTTCATTTTATAATTAATGGTTTTTTGACCAAGACCCTCTTTCACCAGGTGTTCAATGGTTTTGGAAATTGCGTCTTTTACCTGTAAGCCATTTAAAAAACCGGAATTAACCATTTCTCCGGAATCGGTATCGGTATAAGCTGCTTCTGTTACATCTCCACCTTTGATGACTTCGACGATGGGAAGGTTGAACTTAGAAGCAAATTCCCAGTCCCGGGTATCATGCCCAGGAACAGCCATGATTGCTCCGGTTCCATAGCCCATCATGACGTAATCGGCAATGAAAATTGGGATTTCGTGAAGTGTTAATGGGTTGATGGCACGGATTCCTTCGATACAAACCCCAGTTTTCTCCTTAGCAAGTTGTACCCGCTCAAATTCAGTTTTTCTTTTAGCCGCTTCCTGATAATCGGTGATGGCTGACATATTTGCAATCTCAGCTGAAAGTGACTGGATTAAAGGATGTTCAGGTGCAATGACCATAAATGTAGCGCCAAACAAAGTATCAGGTCGAGTAGTAAAAACCCGTAACGTCTGATTATGGCCGGCTATATTAAAATCAACTTCAGCCCCTACTGATTTACCAATCCAGTTTTCCTGCTCCAGGCGGATTCGCGGAAGATAATCAACATCATCCAGGCCACTCAGTAGTTTTTCAGCATAATTACGGATTTTTAAAAACCAGACATCTTTTTCCAGCTGAACGACTTCACTGCCGCAGCGGTCACAATGGCCATCTCGAAAATCCTCATTTGCCAGAACGACTTTACAGCCATTGCAGAAGTTAACATAGGTTCGGTCTCTGAAAGCTAGTCCGTGTTTGAACAGTTGTAAAAAGATCCATTGTGTCCATTTATAATAATTGGGATCAGTGGTGTCAATTTCCTTGTCCCAGTCAAAAGCATAACCGATTCGTTTTAGTTGTTGGGTAAAAACTGCAATATTCTCATCAGTTACCTCACGGGGATGACGTCCAGTTTGGATAGCATAGTTTTCTGTAGGAAGTCCAAAGGCGTCCCAGCCAATTGGAAACAGCACATTAAATCCTTCCATGCGTCGTTTTCTGGCGATCACTTCAAGGGATGTGTAAGCCCGAACATGCCCAACATGCAGTCCTACACCCGATGGATATGGAAACTCTACTAGTCCGTAGAATTTTTCTTTCTGCGAATTTTCTTCCATTCGAAAAGTTTCGTTCTCTTCCCAGTGTTTTTGCCAGTGTTTTTCTATCTTATCATGATCATAATGCGACATATTTCCTCCAAAGATTATGGTTATATTTGACAACAAAAAAATCCGACCCCACGGGACGAATCTTTCTGTCTCCTAATGTTCTTCATCATTATTATAAAGAAGGGGCGCATTGATGTCAATGATTTAGCTTTTTTTTCATATCATGTTAAGGAGGTTTCACGAATGAAAAAACAATCATCATATCACTTTTATGCGTTCTTGTGATATACTATATCAGAACAAAAAATTCAAGAAATGAAGAAGCTTGGATTTTTTTAATGAATCAATTTATGAAAGGAGAGTTATGGTTCCACAATTAAAGATAAATCTTAAAAAAATTTATGAAAATGCCAAATTGATTGTTGCCAAGGCTAAAACTCAGGGCATATCAGTAACAGCGATAACTAAATTGACAGGTGGTGAGCCAAGAGTTGCTCAAACGTATCTTGATGCAGGTGTTTCAGCTATCGGAGACTCTAGAATTTTAAACTTACAAAAGATGTCTTCTTTATCATGCGAAAAATGGCTTATACGTTTGCCGGCACCAGGCGAAGTTAATGAGGTTGTCAGCTTTTCGGATGTCTCTTTAAACAGTGAGATAAAAACCATTAGCCTTCTTAATGAAGCAGCTGTTCGTCAGAATAAAAAACATAGTATTCTATATATGGTCGATCTCGGTGATTTAAGGGAAGGTTTATTTCTTGGTGATGGCCGCCAAACCTCACCAGAAAATAAAAAGTTGATTGCCAAAAATTTTGAAAAGCTTTCTCGGGATATAGAAACCATTAAAAAAATGACTAACATAGAAATAAAGGGGTTGGCTACAAACGCTACTTGTGTTGGCGCTACAATTCCTAACCCTCAAACTTTTGGTGCATTAAAACTGGCTGCTGATAAATTAAAAGAAACTCACAAGTTACCAGTGGAAATTATTTCTGGAGGTAACTCGAGTGCTTGGCATCTAGTCAACCAGAAAACGCTCCCAGGTTACATCAATAATCTTCGGCTAGGAGAACTCATTCTTTTAGGGCGTGAAACAGCTTTTGGAGAAATTTTTTCAGATCTTAATCAGGATGTTTTCACTTTGGAAGCAGAAATTATTGAAATTCAGGAAAAGCCTACTTATCCTTTGGGTGAAATTGGCGTAAATGCTTTTGGAGAGAAGCCAGTATTTGTTGACAAAGGTATCAGAAGGAGGGCTATTTGTGCACTTGGTCGTCAGGACACGGATACTGATCATATTTTTCCGTTAGATGATAAAATTCTGGTAGAAGGATCAAGTTCGGATCATCTTGTACTTGATATAACTGATTCAAAATATGCTTATGATATTGGCGATGTTTTAAGCTTTCGTTGTGATTATTCGGGGGCTTTGCACGCAGCTACCACTGAATATATTAATAAAGTTCTGATTTAGAAAGATGTATTTTAGTAGATAATAAAAAAGGAGAAAAATATGGAAACAAAATATTACATCCCATTTGATATACTTGAGGCGTTTATGACTGATGCTCTAAAAGGAATTGGCGTTCCTGAGGAGGATGCCAAAATATGTGCAGATATTCTGATTACCTCTGACAAGCGGGGGATTGATTCTCACGGGATTGGGAGATTAAAACCTATTTATTATGACCGGATTAAAAAAGGTATTCAAAATCCGGTGACTGAGTTTGAAATTGTTAAAGATGTCTGTGCGACCGCTGTCATCGATGGACATGACGGGATGGGACACGTTATTGCTAAAAAAGCTATGCAAATGGCTATTGATAAAGCTAAAGTTTATGGTATGGGGATGACCGTAGTTAGAAATTCTACACATTACGGTTTTGCCGGCTACTATCCCTTAATGGCTATTGAAAATAATATGATTGGAATGACGGGAACCAATGCTCGACCTTCAATTGCACCTACTTTTGGAGTGGAAAACATGCTTGGTACTAATCCGATAACCGTTGGTGTTCCCACTGATGAAGCTTTTCCTTTTGTTCTGGATTGCGCTACTTCTGTTTCGCAACGAGGAAAAATTGAAGTTTATGAACGCGAAAACAAGCCATTACCTGAGGGTTGGGTAATTGATCGGGATGGAAATAGCCGTACTGATACCAAGCAGATTTTAATTGATTTAGTAGAGGGCAATGCAGCGCTTACCCCCCTTGGTGGAATCGGTGAAGAAACTGGTGGATATAAGGGTTATGGTTATGCTACCTTTGTTGAGATTTTATCAGCAGCTCTTCAGGGTGGTTCATTTTTAAAAGGCTTGCTTGGATTTGATGCTAATGGGAATGCGCAACCCTATCATTTGGGCCATTTCTTTATTGCTATTAATATTGAAAACTTTATTAAGCCGGAAGAGTTTAAAAAGATTTCTGGTAATATTCTTCGAGATCTTAGAAATTCTGCTAAAATGCCGGGTCAGGAGCGGATTTATACTGCCGGTGAAAAAGAATATGATGCCTGGTGTGAAAGAAAAGATAAAGGAGCCCCAGTTAATGATGCTCTAATTAAGGATATTCTTGATATTAAAGCAGAATTGGGTCTTAGTAATTATCAGTTCCCTTTTGAAAAATAACAATATTAAACCTGAATTATTCATCCAGATACAATTAACGGCACATTGTGCCGCATAGATACAGTGTTTTTGATTATTTTTGCTTTTCACTAAATAAGTGAAGCTAAGACAATAGAAAAAGAGCTCCAACTTTGTTAAAATTTAAGTGACCAAACCAAAACCAAACAAAGGAGAAACTCTTCATATGTCTAGTTTAGATGCACTTCAGTTAGAAAGCAATAAAAAAATCAAAATAAATTTCGATGGCGGTGATTTATCCTCTGATTCCGGACTGATTCTGATCAAAGAATTTGCTCATAAATTCAGTTTCCATAAACATGTCAGCAACTTCAAAACTGATGAGAAGACCAGTCGTCAGCATAAGGATGATCAAAACCTGTGCCAAATGGTATATCAGATCATTGCTGGTTACTTTGAAGATGACGATGCTGATGAATTGACAAATGAACCTGTCTTTACAAACATTCTGGGTAAAAAAGCACTGGCTTCTCAACCGACTCTGTCAAGATTCTGGAACCGGATGGATGATAAAACGCTGCCAAAATTTGATGCCATCATTAAAGCAATGCGGACATCTGCTTATAAAATAAAACGTCCAAAACAGGTATTGCTGGATTTGGACTCCACCCTATTGAATACCTATGGAAAACAGGAAGGTGAAGGTTTCAACTATCATTACAGGGTACATGGTTATCATCCATTACTTTGTTACGACGGATTAACCGGTGATCTGCTGAAAGCAGATCTCCGTGATGGAACGGACTACAGTTCCACTGGGGTTGTTGATTTTATGCAACCTCTACTTGATGAATATTTCACGGAGTATCCCGACATAGAGCTGTATTTACGTGGTGACAGCGGGTTTGCAACGCCTGATTTGTACAAGCAATGCGAAACCAATGGTGTGTCTTATGCGATCCGTTTAAAAGCGAACAGTGTTTTAAATGACAAAGCGAAACATCTTGATCATGAAATATTTGAAGCGATGAAAGAAGATATGTCCCAGTATATTGTCCGCTATGATGAGTTTTATTACAAAGCAGGCAAGTGGGAGTACCCGCGCAGGGTAGTTGTTAAAGTGGAGAAACCTTGCAATCAGTTCACCATTCAGCATTCCTTCATTGTAACCAATATGGACTTGAAACCTGAAGAAATCCTAAGATACTATCGTAACCGAGGCACTATGGAGAATTTCATCAAAGAAAGCAAGTCCGGATTTGGCTTCGCTTCTACCGGAAGTAAATCCAAAGTAGTCAATGCCAACCGACTGCAACTGCATGTGTTGGCTTATAATCTGTTTAATTGTTTCAGACGATTGGTTCTGCCGAAGAGCATGAAAAAGATGCAGATCGATACCATTCGTTTAAAGCTGCTAAAAATTGCTTCGAAAATCGTAAAAGCAGCAAGCTATATTTATTTCAAGCTATGTAGCAGTTGTCCCTACAAAGATGAATTTTATAAAACTTTAGAAAATATCAGACAACTTCCGCAGCTGGAATAACAGTAACTGATGATCTTTGGCAACTTAAAATCTTGAAAATAACATCTACGGGATTCGTCTACCCTTTTTGGGTTGAAATTCAACCGTCTGTGTATTTAATCCTTGAAAAAGATGTTGTTTCTCGATTTTAAGATTGCTCATTGCTGGATGAATAATTCAGGTTAAATATTTAATATTGTTATTTTAGAATCATATATTTATTTTCAACCATAATTTAAAAATTAATATCTTTCTGGACTTAAAACATTTATAAGAAATAATAGAGCAAGAACTAAACAGTTAAAAAAAACAGCCCGAACCAATACTTACAAGATTACAATTGGTTCGGGTTGTTTTATAGGATTAACTTAGTAAGACACTGCTAAATGCAATTATTTTTTTGCAGGAATCAGGAATATTGATTTTAGTATGTTTCAACAAACAGTTCAAAGTAGGCTTTTGCATGTTTACAGGCCGGACATTCGTCAGGTGCTTCAGAACCGTCATAAATATATCCACAGTTGCCACACTTCCATTTAACGTCACCAAAACGTTTAAACACACGGTTCAGTTCAAAGTTAGCAGCTAGCTTTAAATAACGGGTTTCATGAGCTTTTTCAGCAACGACTACCTGTAACCATGTTTCTGCAATTTCCGGGAAACCTTCTTCCTTAGCAACTTCTGCAAATTTCGGATAAAGTACATTCCATTCTTCGTTTTCGCCTGAAGCAGAATGCAATAAATTGTTTTTGGTGTCACCAAATGCTACCGGGAATGTAGATGATACAGGTATTTCTACCGCTTCACCCATTTTGTATTCATTTGCTGCAATGTGTTTGTAGAATAACTCCCCATGTTCTTTTTCATTATCGGCAGTTTCTGTAAAAATATTGCTGATCTGTACATAACCTTCTTTTTTCGCGATTGAGGCAAAATACGTGTAACGCATTCTAGCCTGACATTCTCCGACAAAAGATTCCATCAAGTTTTTCAAGGTTTGTGTTCCTTCTAATTTACCCATTTTTACTCCTTATCTCCTTTATAATGATTATAAACACTTTAATTATACCTGATTTGTGGCATAATTTAAATGGTTATTTAACATATATTTGTTGAATAAACGAAACCAGTGCTTTGGCTGCTTCAAAAGGGCCATCCTGCTCATAGCCCTGAATGCCTAATTGAGTTCGGAGCATCCCGATTTGAATTCCCTGTTGGGCCATTTTTTCAAAGGTTTGTTTAGCTATTTTTTCATGCTCTGTTTTTTTCTGAACAGCGCCAAAAGGATTGGCAAAATATGTCGTTGTTAGTCCTACTTCGCCGGTCGTTCCTTTAGCCATTCTTTTACCCTCAGAGAATACAGAATAAGCATTTTCTAAATCATCAAATAATTCGATCACTGGGATATCGTCGTCGATCTTTTCATAATTATTAATATAGAAAACATAGTCGACACGTGTAGATTTAGAAATTTCTTCATAGGTCATTTGTGGAACAATTACCCTGGCATTAACAATATTTGGGTTCATGAAAATACTGCGATCCATTGTACTGTAAGCATAGCCTGGTTGTAAATCGTCAAGTCGAACAAATGCACCAATTTCGGTTCCGACGGCGTTTAATCGTCCTGATTCATCAAAATGGAGAGAGCCCATATCATCAATTAAGATATCAACTTCACAGGCAAGTTCTTTGGGTAATTTGTTTATTGCTTCCAAAGTTTCAGATTTGCCGGCGCCACTATCGCCTATTAGCATAATATTAATCGATTTTTTACCTCCCACTCGAATCTTGGCAAATGCTCCATGAACTGGGAGATTACCTTTTTCAATCTGGATTAGATTATGAAGTGTTAGCATCATTTTTTTCATATACCCAAAATAATCCACATCAGCATCATGCGGCAATAAACCATAGTATATATCATCCTCTTTAACAACAAAACCCTTCATTTCGTCTTTCTCAAAGAGTGTTTTAGGAAGACCGAAAAAAACTACAGAATCAGGTTTTTGCCGTGTAAATTCTTCAGGGGTGGCCAGTTCAAAGAGATTAAAAAGACCTGTTCCCAATGCAAGGAATTCCTTTTGAACATATACTAAGGACAAAAGGCGTCCAACTTTAACAGGAATTGCAAACCATTCATCAGGATCAAGATAAAAGTTTTTGAGAATTTTTTTTTCTTTAACAGGAAATATTCCAACTCGTTTACTTGCCTGAGTATAAAAAATAACCGGAGGTTCAAAAATAGCTTCCCATACAAAATTGACCCGATATAAAGATTCGTTTTTGGTTTTAATTTCGCGGCTAAATTCAAATTTATCAGCTAAAAATGCGACTTGAGCTCCACTAGGAAGTTGACGGTAAATATTAAAACTTTTACCGGTGACGTTAAAATGAATATTTCTGTACAAGTCGAGAATCATTTTTTTAAATGTATCATTATTTGAGGCTAGCGAATGTGCTTTGGAGCGTTTGACTTTTTCGTCTGAACTGTAAGAATCAGTTTTGACCATAAATCTCTGGACAGATCGCCAATAATTATAAAAGCTTTCCAGAAAGCCTACAAAGAGAGCAGAATATTCATCATAGGATACTTTTATGTCAAAATATCCGGATTTCATAATTTCTTCCAGGCCATTAATGTTCAGGAGATAAATAAAGTCAAAAAAAGCATCTTCAAGAAACTCACCTTCATCAGTATAAAAAGGTTCAATGGCGAGAACAAGAGAAGATTTCTTTACTTCTAGTTCGTCGATAAATGTTTTCATAAGATTTCTGAAAAGTGTCGATTTAATAATTTGTCCAAATCGGGTAAAATGCAAATCCCCTTTAATCAGAGCGGTTCTTTCCAAATTCGTATTATAGGATTTCATATGCCACCTCTCTCAAAATTATTTTTGTTTTATAAATTAACAATATCAATTAATTCAGAAATTTGGTCAATCGTGTAAGTTGCTCTTTCTGTTGTTTCATCAGCAGCGCCAAAACCGTATGATACCCAAACCGAATCAACTTTTGCAGCTAAAGCGCCGCTAATATCAAAAAGCGTATCACCAACCATTAATACTTCCGATTCATCAGTGATTTGATAATCCGCGAGAAAATCATTAATCAGTGATTTTTTATCACTGCGGCTTCCATCATTACGAGTTCCATAGATTTTTTCAATAGGAATATCCACCTTAAGATGTCCGAGAATTTTTCGTGCTAAGTTCTCATTTTTTGTGGTAGCAACACCAACTTGAAGTCCAAATTCGTTTAATTTGAAGATAGTTTCAGCTACTCCGGGATAAAGAATTGATGTATACATCTGACCATTTTCATTATATTCTTCACGATAATATGCATAAGCCTGTTTAGATTCATCAAGGCTATAGCCGAAAACTTTCTGGAAGCTTTCTAGAATTGGAGGACCAATGAGATCATCAGGATTGAAGATTGGATCTTTGGGAAATCCCATTTTTCTGATGGCATATTCAAAAGAACGGATGACACTGGTTTTCGAATTGATTAAAGTTCCGTCTAAATCAAATAGTATTGTTTTATACTTCATGAATCCTCCCAAATGTGATTTTTTATAGACTTATATTCATTATAAACGAGATGTGTTTAGGCAACAAGTTAAAATATTATCCGGTGTATATATTTTATCAGACTTTATTCGCTAATATATTATTCTTGATTCAAGTAGAAAAATTGTAACTTCTCTTAATAAAGACAATTTGATTGTTGCTACTCCCCTTCCATGATATAATGAAAAAAATGTTTTCCAAATTTTGGAAATAAAAAATGGAGGTTTACTATGTTGATCGGATTGTTTATTGTCCTGGGAATTATTGTAATTTTTCTTATTTGGCTTGTTTCAACACGAAATAGTTTTGTCAAAATTAAAAACCAGGTTGAAGAAGCTTTTTCCACTATGGATGTTTACCTGAAAAAAAGATATGACCTAATTCCCAATCTGGTAGAAACTGTTAAAGGGTATGCAACCCATGAATCAGAAACTTTTCAGAAAGTTACTGCTGCTCGAAATGCTGCTATGAATGCCGGAACCATTGATGAAAAGATTGCAAATGAAAATATGTTGAGTGGTACTCTAAAGAGTTTATTTGCAGTAGCAGAAGCCTATCCTCAACTACAGGCAAATACTAATTTTTTAGATTTGCAGAATCAATTGCAGACGCTCGAAGGAGAAATTGCCAATTCTCGTAAATATTACAATGCTAATGTTCGGGAAATGAATACAAAGGTTGAGATGTTCCCCAGTAATATAGTTGCCGGGATGTTTAATTTCAAAAAACAGCCTTTCTTTGAAGTTGGCAGCGAAACAGAAAGAGAAAATGTTCAAGTAAAATTTAATTAACGAAAGAGAGAAGCTTATGAAAAAGAAGAGCTTTCTAATTTTCATCGGGTTCGTCCTTCTGATTGTTTTTCCTGGAAGCGTTAATGCTGCTGAATATTTTGATATTTCCAGTTATGATGTGGTGATGAATGTTTCCGAAGACCATGCCTACGAAATTGTAGAGACATTAACTGTAGAATATTCTGAACCACGTCATGGTATCTATAGGTATATTCCCTATACCGGAAGTTTCTATCGCAATATCAATGGACAGAATGTGGAGACCCGTTATACCGCTAAAATTTCTGATACAGATGTACCAGGTTGGAAATACGAAACTTATACAGAAAACGACAATTTTGTTTTTCAGATAGGCGATGGAGATAAGTACATTGACGGGACTCAGATATTTCCGATTCACTTTACCTGGGATCCGGGAGATGACGGGATTGATTCTATGGATGATGTTTACTACAATATTATTGGTATGCAATGGGATACCAATATTGATAATGCCAGTTTTACAATCACCATGCCAAAAGATTTTGACAGCAATCAGATAGAATTTATTACAGGAACTTATGGATCTATTGACACCTCATCAGTAGATTTTACGGTTGATGGTAATACGATTTATGCAAAACTTAATCGTCCACTTGCACCCAATGAAGGTGTTACTTTAAATATCCGATTACCTGAGGGCTATTTTGTCGGGGCGTTTACTGGGAGCGAATATCAGCCGATATTTTATATTGTTACATTACTATCGTTGCTTGCGACAATTATTTTCTGGTTTATTTACGGCCGTGATCTTAAACCGGTTGAGCCAGTGTCGTTTTATCCACCAAGAAATTTTACTCCATCTCAGATTGGGTATATTATTGACGACGCTGTTGATAAAAAAGACGTGCTTGCTTTAATTATGTATTGGGCGGATAAGGGCTATTTAAAGATCGAGCAAGTCAGTAAAAAGCGATTTACATTTCATAAGATAAAAGATCTTCCAGCTGACGCACTTGATTTTGAAAGAACTTTTTTTGATGGTATGTTTGATCATAAAACTACTTTTTCAACTGCTAAAGTTCCTTCAGATTTCTACGAGACTTATCAGGCTACATTACGTCAGATTACTGATTATTTTAATACTGATGAAACGAGGATCTTTACCACTGGTTCGCAAGCTGGATGGTTGCTCACCTCAGTCCTGATGTTTTTCCCGATTATGGCACTGCTTCTCAATGGACTACTCAAAAATAGTTATTTTATAGCATTTTGGGAAGGGATGTTCTTTTGGGGTATTTGTGCCGCTTTTACGGTGGTTCCTTTAATTGTTGGTTTACGAATTGTGATCTCGGCTGTCAGAAAGAGAAAGAGCTCTTCAGCACCAAAAACGACAGCAAAAATTATCGGTGGAGCTGTTATGGCAGGCTTTTTTTCATTAATTGTGATTATTGTAAATTATGGTTTATTTGAGGTTGATTCGCTAGTATTACCGCTAGTAGCCCTTTTGACGACGTATCTGATTGCTTATTTTAATATTTTCATGCATAAACGAACTGAAAATGGTCGTCTCTGGTTTGGTGAAGTTTTAGGATTTAAGAATTTCCTTGACAAAGCTGAAAAAGACCGTATTTTAAAACTTGTTGATGAAAATCCGGAATATTATTTTAATATTCTTCCCTATGCTTATGTTATGGGAGTTACTGATAAATGGGCAAAGAAATTCGAGTCTATTGAGATAAAAGAACCAAGCTGGTATTATGGAAATACTACTTATAGTACATTTTCGTCAATCTATTTTACTACAGCACTAATGCACAGTATGAATCATATTTCTTCAGACATGATCGTTACCCCTAAATCCGGAGATGGCGGATTCGGAGGCGGTGGTTTTTCTGGAGGCGGTGGTTTCTCCGGAGGCGGAGGCGGTGGTGGCGGTGGCGGAAGCTGGTAAGGCCAACACTCCCGAATTTATAATAGAACAGTTTTTTAAAATGTAAGATTATGTGGAATGATGTCAAACAATCATAATCCGCAGAAGAGTTTTAATCATAGAAAAGTAAATATGAAGACCTGTTTTTTTATCAGGTTCAAACTAAAAAAAGGTCAGAAAAAAATCTGACCTTTTAATAATTAAGAATCCAGCTTTAGAACAGCCATAAAAGCTTCCTGAGGGACTTCAACATTCCCTACCTGGCGCATTCGCTTCTTCCCTTCCTTCTGTTTTTCCAAAAGTTTTCGTTTTCTCGAGATATCCCCACCATAGCATTTGGCTAATACATCTTTTCGCATAGCTCGAATAGTTTCACGAGCAATGACTTTTGTTCCAATAGCCGCCTGAACGGGAATTTCAAACATTTGCCGCGGAATTTCTTCTTTCAGTTTCTTGGCAATACCCCGACCACGAATAGCTGCTTTTTCGCGATGCACAATAAATGATAGGGCATCTACCAGTTCACCATTTAATAAAATATCGAGTTTAACCAGATCTGAAGGCCGATATTCCTTGATTTCATAATCAAAGGAAGCATACCCGCGTGTTCGTGATTTTAAAGCATCAAAAAAATCGTAAATTATTTCGTTGAGTGGCAGTTCATATTTAAGCATTACTCGGCTTTCCTCAACATAATCCATAGTAATATAGACGCCACGTCGTTCCTGGCAGAGTTCCATAACGGCGCCGAGATAGTCGGATGGGACCATGATACTAGCATTTACAATTGGTTCTTCCATCGCTTTAATTTCCACAGGGTCGGGTAAATTTGTAGGGTTGTCAACCCACATTTCAGTACCATCTGTTTTGATGACTTTGTAAATTACACTAGGCGCTGTGGTTACAAGATCAAGTGAGAACTCTCTTTCAAGTCTTTCCTGGATAATTTCCATGTGGAGCAGACCTAGAAATCCGCAACGAAAACCAAAACCGAGGGCAATTGATGTTTCTGCTTCGTATAGCAGAGAAGCATCATTTAATTGAAGTTTAGCCAGTGCTTCTTTTAAATCTTCATATCTAGATCCGTCTGCCGGATAAATCCCGCAAAATACCATAGATGTAACTTTCTTATAGCCAGGTAGTGCAGTAGTAGCAGGATTTTGCGCATCTGTGATGGTATCACCAACACGAGTGTCTCTGACATTTTTAATACTTGCATTGACATAACCTACGTCCCCGGCGATTAACTCATCTGTGGGCAAAAGACCTTTGGCAAAAACACCGACTTCATCAACTTCAAAGTCCTTACCAACTGCCATCATACGGATTTTCATACCCTTTTTAATGGTTCCGGAAACAACCCTTATGGAAGCAATAACGCCTCGATACTGATCATAATATGAGTCAAAGATTAATGCCTGAAGAACACCGTTTGGATCGCCTGTTGGTGGTGGAATATGCTTGACAATTGCCTCAAGGACGTCATGAATATTCAAGCCGGCTTTAGCAGAAATAAGTGGTGCATCCTGAGCTTCAATTCCGATCACATGTTCAATTTCATCTTTAACACGTTCAGGATCAGCACTCTGTAGGTCGATTTTATTGATCACCGGAACGATTTCCAGATCGTTATCCAGTGCTAAATAAACATTGGCAATGGTTTGGGCTTCAATCCCCTGTGATCCATCGACTACAAGTAGTGCTCCTTCACAGGCAGCCAGACTACGGGAGACTTCATAAGTAAAATCAACGTGTCCAGGCGTATCAATTAAATTTAAAATATATTCTTCACCATCATCGGCATGATAAATTAAACGGACGGCCTGTAGTTTAATAGTAATGCCCCGTTCTCGTTCAATATCCATATTATCAAGAAATTGTTCTGACATATCACGTTTGCTGAGCAATCCTGTATCTTCGATCAGGCGATCAGCTAGGGTGGATTTTCCGTGATCAATATGTGCGATAATGGAGAAATTTCGTGTATGTAATTGCTTATCTGACAACTTAAACTCCTTGTTTATAAAAAATTTTATAGTATGATATGAATAGACACATCATTAGACTTGTATTTTATCAATAAAAAAAAAATTTGTCACGTTTTTTCTTGATAAATCTATTTAAATATGTTAGTATTGTGATGTTATAAATAAATGAGGGGGGTGAACCCATGGCTAATATTAAATCAGCGATGAAGAGAGCTAAAACTAACGAAATCAGTCGTCTGCGAAACAAAATGGTTAAGACAAACTTAAAAACGACTGTCAAAGGTTTTGAAACTGCAGTAACAGAAGGATCTGTTGAAGATGCGCAGGAAGCATATCGTTTAGCTGCTAAAAAGTTGGATAAAGCCGTTGCTAAAGGCGTAATCCATAAAAACGCAGCAGCACGCAAAAAAAGTGCTTTGGCAAAAAAATTAAACACAATGAATGCTTAGTCCTCATTTATATATTCCCAAACCCGTGTCTCGTGGTTATTAAAATGCACTCACTCAGGTGCATTTTTTTTGTGAAAAATGAAGCCCGCGACGAGTGTAGCGTAGCGAAACGAGTGTGCGGCAACATTTTTCTCCACTATAAATTCAATAAATTACCATAACATACTAAACTAGCTTAAACATTTAAATTTAATGCTATTTCTATACCTAGCAAAGCTTTCGACAACTTCACATCTTCAAAATAAATAATTCCAAAGCCATATTTTGTTCAATCTCCCCTGTTTTCATTTGATAATCATAATCTGCGCCAGTTGAAAGCAATTCGAGCAGCTGATTAACAGAATATTTTCGGGCATTTTTTAGAATTTTATTAACAACATAAACCGAGATTTTCATTTCCTTTGCAATGAGATTAGGTTTTTTTAATTTTTGACCGTATGCCTTGACTTGGATAAGCTGTCTAATTTGTCGAAGTAAAAGGCTAAAAACACCAAAAGGTGATTCTCCTTCAAGATAGAATTGCCCCAGCATTAATAAAGCGTTTCCTTTATCTCCTGACATTGCATAGTCAATTAGTCGAAAAATACCTTCTTCAATTGATTCTGGTAGAACCTGTAACAGATCATCTTGAGTGAAAAGGTCTTTTTCACCTATGAAATCACATAATTGATCAATAAAGTGATCAATACTCTCGAGTGTTGCTGCTTCATTTGTTAAATACATGGAACGATCAATAAAACTTTCCATAATATTTTTTTCCATTTTTTTCTTTTTACTTTTTAGTTTATCACTAATCCAATCATTTAACTCAGTTTGATTTAATTTTGAAAAATCGGCAATTGTTGCATATTTTTCAAAGGATTTAAAAATTTTTTTACGTTTATCAGGTTTTTCCCAATGAATAATCAATATTGTTGAGTCTAATGGTTTTTCAATATAGTTTAACAATAATTCGCTATTTTTAGAAGAAATTTTACTAATATCCAAAGAATTTTGAAGGATAATTACCCGCCTATCACTTAAAAGCGGCAGAGTTTCACAATTTGCAATAACCTCAGAAAAATCGATAGTCTTTTCTGAGTAAACAGTAATATTGACTCCTTCCATACCGACAGAAATAGCGGACTTAATAATTTTTTGTTCGATGATTTCGGAAAGATATTTTTCAGTACCTGTAAAAAGGTATACTGGATCTAATTTATTTGTTTTTATATTCTGCAATATATTTTTATAGTTCATGGGTATCTCCTAATTAAGAAAAGTTTTTGTACGAATCCATTTACCATTGCTGTTAATTATAATTGCTCCGTTTAAATCAGTTCGTAGAATTGTTATTTCTTCTTGCAGGTAAAGGCTAAGAACTGACTGATCCGGATGACCGTACATATTGTTTTCGCCAACAGAAATGACCGCTAGCTCAGGAGCAATTGTTTCAATGAATTCTCGGCTTGAGGATGTTTCACTACCGTGATGTGGGACCTTCAGGACTTGAATATCTAAATCATTAAAACGTTCTTTTAAATCTTTCATGATCGCTACTTCAGATTCTTTTTCGATATCACCACAAAATAGATAGTTTACATTTTTATATGACAACATGAAAACGAGCGAAGCATTATTTTGTTCAGCATCGTCTAAAGGTTGGGTTTTCCCTTCAGGCCATAAGACTTCAATACGTACACCATCGTCACTTTCAATGATCGATCCCTTTTTTAACTGAGACACAGAAACTGTTTTTTGATTAAATAGTTCCTGATTATTAGCATTTATACTTAGCATTAACTGTTCAATAGAAAAATCATCTGTAATCAACTCTTCTATTCCTTGCTGATGGTCGGCATGATTGTGAGAAATCAGTGCAAAATTTAAGGAAGAAATACCGAGAGTTCGAAAAGCTGGATAAAGGACACGATCAGAAATCCGGTTTTCCCGTTCGAATAGGTAACCACCCCCGTCAATAAGATAGTGATAATGATGTGGAGTGGTTATTAGAATGCTGTCCCCCTGCCCTACATCTAGAACAATAACTTCTAAATTGCCGGGAATAAAAAATTTTACGGCGTATATCGTAAGAAATAAGCAATAACACAGCGGCATAAATTTTCTAAAAAAATATCCGTTAAAATAACCAGCAGCTAAGAAACCGGTGATAATCAGCAATAAAACTAAAATTAAATCAAAACTAGCATTTTTAACAGCTAAGAATGATAACTTATCAGACATGGCATTAATTGCTTCTGTTGAGATAATCAGTGAATCGCCCAAAAAGGAAGTTGGTATCACAATAAAAGGAATCAACGGTGGACAGATAAAGCTAGTGAAAAGAAATATGAAACCGCAGATTACGAATAGACCGACTAGAGGGATGATTATTAGGTTAGCAAGAAATGAGATGCCATTAAAAGTACCAAAATGAGCTATTATAATTGGAACTGTTATTATAAATACCGAAATACTTAGAATAAAACTTTCTAAAATTGGACTGTTTATAGGTTTTTCCCGAAGACGTATTTTATTGCTAAAGCGTTTTGCCTGATAATTTAATGGTTCATTAAAAAGTATAATTCCAAGAACAGCACTCATTGACAATTGAAAGCCAGCCTGAAATAACTGCGCTGGCCAGATTAGGAGTATAATGATGCCTGAAAGATACAAATTATTTAACAGATCTTTTTCAATAAATAAGCCTTTTCCAATCAAAAGAATCATCAGCATTAGAGATGCTCTAATGACTGAGGCTGAAAAACCTGTCAGGATGCAATAAACCAGCAAAAATGGAGATAGTATAACAAACCATAAATTTTCTCTGATTTTAAGTATTTTAAGTACACCAGTAACAAGTAGTGCCAGAAATCCGATATGTAGTCCTGATACCGCTAAAATGTGAGATATCCCAATATTTTGGAAACTGGTCTTGATAGTTTCGTCGATGCTTTTATCTCCAAGCAAAATTCCTTTTAGTAACTCTGCAACAGAGGGATTAAAATAGGCATTAATTCGCGTTTCTAAAGCCTTGCGAAAAATAGCAATTTTTTCTTGGAAAGTGATTTCACTACCGAAAATAGTAAGATTGTCCTGATAATAAACCAGCCCGTCAATTCGTTTTGATTTAAGGTAAAGTGAATAATCAAACCCACCAGGATTTCTGACAGCGTCTATTTTCTGAAGTTCACCATCAAAGGAAATTAGATCTCCGGGTAGCAGGTCTTTTAATGCAGCTAGATTGTTGTCATAACTATTGACAAGGAAAATCATGTCTGATGAGTTACTGTTAATACTATTAACTTTGAACACGAAGCTTACTTGATTTTCTTCAATTTCAGGTACAGTAATAATTTTACCTGAAAAACTGCTTTTCTGATCAAAAATGTGATCCAACTTATTATTAGAAGTAAAGGCTGAGGTTGAGATCATAATTCCTGTCAGATAGATAATCAGAACAAAAACTACTTGCTTGGGCGTGACAGATGGGATAAAAAAAGGAGCAATAATTAATGGTAGCAACAACAATACGATTATTAGAATCGAAAATTGCTGGTAAGTTAAAATTATTGAAAGGCTAAGAAATAAAAAGCCCCAAAACAAAGGTCTTTTCATGAGTCACCTGGCTTTTCAGATAAGAATTGTTTTGCCGATTTCTGCTGTTTTAAGTGGTCCGTTAAAAAGAGTTTCACCTTTTTTTTGGTAATCCCAAGGATCGCTATAGGGATCGAAATGGGTTAGAATAAGTTTGTTAACCTCAGCTTTGTTGCCAAGTTCGCAAGCTTGTTTAACACAGCAGTGGATTAGTGATTCTGTATCTTTCAGAAATGCAGAATCAATCAATAAAGCATCAGCACCTTTGGAAAAATCAATCAATGATTCCGTATATGCAGTATCACCAGTATAAACAAAGCTCTTTTCAGGAGTCTGAATTTTAATGGCGTAATCCAAAACCGGATGTTTCATCTCTTTGAACCGGATGGTTATGTCATCTATTTCAATCATTAGAGTTTCAGATAAATGTTTAATTTGAAATATATTCTTATAATATAATGAAGCTGCTTCGAGCGGAGGTTCAGAAGGAGCATAAATTGGCAATTTAAGACCCTTGTTTTGTAGTGCGTATCTTAAAACATATAGGTCTGAAAAATGATCAGGATGAAGATGTGAAAGGATAATCATATCAATTTTATCAACTGAAATATACTTTTGTAAATTGGCGAGTGTTCCATTTCCAAAGTCTAAAATGATTCGATAATCATTTATTGTCAGCAAATATCCGGAACATGCTCCACCCGGGCCAGGAAAAGGACCGGTATTTCCGAGTACGGTTAATTTCATCATTCGACCTCTTTTCAAAATAAACTATTTCTATTATACACTGAAAAATTGATGATCATACAGATTTTTTAATCGTTTTTTGATATAATGATTAAAATTTGTAAGTCAGGAGGTTATGATGACTCAAAAAATTCATGTGTTTGGACACCGTAATCCGGATACTGATTCGCTCTGTTCAGCTATTGCCTATGCTAATTTAAAAAATTTGATGGGATTTGATAATGTTTTTCCTGCGCGCTTGGGGCCAGTTAATAAAGAAACACAGTTTGTTCTTGATTATTTTAAGGTAGACGCACCGGAGCTGATTAATGATGTTAAACCACAGGTTTCAGATCTGATTTTGAGTGATTTTTCAATGGTCTCCGAGAATGATTCAATATCTGAAGCCATTTCGGTTATTTTAGAACAACCTGGGCGCTCGGTGCCCGTAGTTGATGAACACAAAAAACTGATTGGTATGCTTTCGTTGTCCGATATCATCCACACGTTTACTAGTGCATTTTCAAAAACTGTCTTACGAGACAATAAAACGCCTTATGTTAATCTTATTAAACTATTAAATGCAGATGTAATTGGAGAACTGCCTGACCAGATAGTTTCTGGTTCAGTTTATACAATAACTGAAATAGAAAATAATCAAAAACTTAATCGTCAGGATATTATAGTTACTGTAGGAGCAAAAGAATATCTTGATAAGGCCTTTAAAACTGAAGCTGGCGTTATTATTTGTTCAAGTACCGATAAAAAGATTTTGGATCCATTGCCGGACTATCCGAAAGGTGTTATATTTTTTGTTGACCTGGGACCTTTTGAAGTCATTAGGTTATTATCCCAAGGGATTCCCATAAAAAATTATTACCAGAAGAAACAGCTGGAATACTTTATGACATATGAGACGATAGATGATGTAAAAAAGAATATGTTAACTTCTGTTCATGAACGATTCCCTGTCGCTAATGAAGAAGGTGAAGTCGTTGCGATTATTTCCAAAAGTCATTTAGTTGATTTTAACCGAAAAAAAGTTATACTTGTAGACCATAATGAAAGAAGTCAGTCTATAATTGGGATAAACGAAGCAGAAATCATCGAAGTGATTGATCATCACCGTATTGCTGATATTCAAACTGCTTCCCCACTCTATTTGCGAATTGAACCAGTTGGATGTACTAGTACGATCGTTTATAAGGTTTATCAGGAAAATGAAGTTTCTATTCCGGATAAAATTGCAGGTTTGATGCTTAGCGCAATAATTTCTGATACGCTGCTCTTTAATTCCCCTACTTGTACCAACCAAGATAAAGAAGCAGCTATTCAACTGGCAAAACAGCTAAAACTTGATTTAAACGAATATGGAAAAAAAATGCTGATTGCGGGAAGTAATCTGGATACAATGTCGCCTAGTGAAATTCTTAGTACAGACCAGAAAATATTTACTATGGGTTCTTATAAAATTTCAATTTCACAGATCAACACAGGTGATTTTAGGGGGATTTATAAAAAACTTGATGCTGTTCTTGGTGAAATGAATGATTTAGGCAACCGAGAAAACATGGATCTTTGTCTCTTAATGGTTACTGATATTATTTTGGGCGGGACTGAACTGATCATTGCCGGTCAAGAAAAGAGACTTGCACAATTAGCTTTTGATTTTTCTCCAAATGAATACAGTAAGTTTTTTAATGGCGTGTTCTCCAGGAAAAAACAGATTGTTCCCCCTTTAATGAATGCATCCGCTATATAAGGAGGATCATGTGAAAATCTTTCGACTTATATTAGTGGTCGTAGTAATCAGTTCTATTTGTTTGACGGGATGTCAGGAGAATGAGATTATCAATGATCCGGAAACAGGAGAAATAACAACTGATGAATCCTCTGATTTTCAGGATGGTGAATATCAGGCAGCAACCAGACATTTTGATGAGAGAGGTTATGGGCAAGTGATTACATTGTCTATCCGAGACGGAATCATTACGGTTGTTAAATTCAATGAAATCAATTTGGATGGTGAAAATCGATTATGGATTGAAGGACCTGAAACCACATGGGATGAACTCACACCTTTAAATCTGGATTCTTTGTATTTTAAATTATACAGTGACCTACTGTTAAATCAGCGGTCATCCCAGGTCAATGCTATATCGGGAGCGACTCAAACCAGCAGGACTTTTATATTATTAGCTCAATTTGCACTGAATCAATCAATTGCTGGAAACACCGAGACAACTTATCTTGACACCACAAATACTTATGTTGTTTACAGCTCAAATGATGCTGAGAATTTTCAGGGAGTGATGACAGCAACTTATTCAGGGGAAACTTTATCAAGTTTATATTATGATGAAATTAGTACAGTTACAGGTGAATTAAAGTCACAGTCAAATGATATAAATCCGAATATGGATTATTCACTTCTATTTCGTTCATTTACAGAAATTACCTTAGAAAATCAGAATCTAAATAGCATTTTTAATGGTGAAAATATAGGAGGATCTGAAAAAAAATATGAGGAATGTTTAAACCAGCTTCAGTTAATCCGAGTTAATTTTATTGCACCATAAATATAATTTAAATTATTTTATTTCAACACAGCCTTGACAAATCAATGATAAATGTTATACTGAATTACAATTATTTTAGTGTTAAAGAAGGTGAATAAACAGTCATGGAAAATAACACATTTGGTACTCGGTTGAAAGCTTTAAGGATTTCAAAGCGTTTAACTCAGGAAAGTTTCGCAAATCTCTTTTATCTCAACAAAAGCTCTATTTCAAAATATGAAAAAGATAAAAATCTACCTGAGAATTTGCTTTTAGTTAAAATTGCTGATTATTTTGAAGTTTCCGTAGATTATTTGCTTTGCCGAACTGATCAACCTAAGCTTCTTCCAAGCAATCCTAAACCACCAACTTGTGAAGAGTTTTTGGAAACTTACATCTTTTCAGAAGAAGAAAAAGATGCATTCACTTCATATTTTTCATTTCCGGAGACATTTAAACAGGAAGTGCTCGATTTTATCAGTTTTAAAAGTACAAATAATAAGACTTGAAAGCATAAAAAGAAGAACCGAGAAGGTTCTTTTTTAGTCTGAATTTAAATCATCATTTGAAAATTTGTAATCTTTTAGTCGATATGTCAGGGTAAAAAGGCTATCAGTAATATTTACATTTTCTACCTCTACTCCTTTTGGTACTTCTAAATCCATAGGACTGAAATTTAAAATCCCCTGAATGCCATAACTGGTAATTTGATTTGCGATTTGTTGCCCCACTTCTCTTGGGACACAGAGAATGCAGATATCAATTATGTTTTGGGTGACAAAGTCCTCAAGTTCATCCATATGCTTGACAACAACACTGCCAACAACAGTTCCAATTCGCAGTGGATCGACATCAAAGACACCTTTTAAAATAATCCCTTCACGTCGAAAGCGTTCATAATTTGCAATGGCGTGGCCCATGTTACCAGCACCGATGATAATACAATTGTATTCAAAATCTAAGCCTAAAATGTCTTTTATTGCATTTCGGAGTTCGCATACATTATACCCATAACCTTGTTGACCGTAACCACCGAAAGAATTTAAATCCTGCCGAATTTGTGAAGCTGTGAGCCCCATTAGACTAGCAAGTTCCCGTGATGATATTTTTTCTATTTCATTTAACTGTAGATCGGTTAAATATTGATAATATTTAGGTAGCCGTTTTACAACAGTCATTGATACTTTTTTCGAGAAACGATGCATAAGTTAACTTTCCCTTTCATTTAGATAGCTAATCTATTATATCAATCCGTTGAAATTACGTCAAATATAGATTTCATTTTTTGACTATTTTTGATAAAATAGAAAAGAAGACACTTTTAAATTTGAAATCAGGTGAATTTATGATCATAAATATAGAGAATTTACATTTTAGTTATGGCATCTCAGAAATCTTTAGTACACTCAACTTAACAATTAACGAAAATGAACAAATAGGTTTAATCGGTCAGAATGGAACTGGAAAATCTACTTTTTTAAAATTACTAACTGGAACATTAGTTCCCGATTCAGGAAGCATCTCCAAGAAAAAGCTTCTGAATATAGGCTATCTTGCTCAAGAACCTGATATAATTGAAGGGTTAACTTTATATGAGGTTTTTTATTCTGTTTTTAAGCCCCTTCAGGAAATGGAGCAAAGAATTACTCAATTAGGAGAAGCAATTGCAAATTCAACGGGTGAAAAGCAGGAAAAATTAATACAGGAATTTGGTGAACTCCAGGATCAGTTTTCAGAGCAAAAGGGATATGAATACCCAAGTCGAATCAGGGGTGTTGCAAATGGGTTGAACTTCTCTGAAGATGATCTAATGAAGACATTTGCTCAACTAAGTGGGGGCCAGAAAACACGTGCCTGTCTTGGCAAACTATTGTTGCAGGAGCCGGAGCTATTACTTCTTGATGAGCCAACAAACTATCTAGATATAGATACACTTCAATGGCTGGAACAGTATTTAAATGCATATAATGGCACTTTTATTATTATTTCTCATGATCGCTATTTTCTCGACAAGGTATGTCATAGCATTTTTGAAGTATCAAAAAATGGAATCCAGGTTTTTCAAGGCAATTACACTGATTATGCCGTAAAAAAAAGACAACAGCTAATTGAGCAGGATCACCAATATACCCAACAATTAAAAGAAATCAAACAGCAACAAGCGATTATTGACCGTTTTCGACAATACAATTCTATTAAAAGCTCGAAAAGAGCTTCTAGTAGAGAGAAGGCGTTGCAAAAGATTGAATTATTGGATAAAGTTGAAACAGCAAAAGTAAGCCATTTTAACTTTAAGCCTAGAATAAAAAGCGGCAATGATGTCTTAAAAGTTGAGAATATAAAAAAATCTTTTGCTCAGAAACTCTTATTTCAAAATATTGATTTTGAAATTCACGCTGGGGATAAAATTGGCATAATAGGTCCTAATGGGATTGGAAAAACAACGCTTTTAAAAATGTTACTGAATCAGACATCAGCGGATTCTGGAACGATTAAATTTGGTCATAAGGTTTACTCCGGCTATTTTGACCAGGAGCATAACATGCTAAATGCGTTTCAAAACGATAGCTTATTAGATGCAATCTGGGATGTTGATTCCAAACTGACAGAAGGCGAAATAAGAAATATTTTAGCTGCTTTTCTTTTTCAGGGAGAAGATGTTTTTAAAACAATTAGTACATTATCCGGAGGAGAAAAAGCAAGAGTCTTATTAGCACGTCTGATGATTTCTCAGGCAAATTTTCTATTAATGGATGAACCTACCAACCATATTGATATGGATACAAAGGAAATACTCGAAAATGCACTCATTCAGTATGAAGGTACACTCTTATTTATTTCGCATGATCGCTATTTTATTAATCGGATAGCCAATAAAGTTTTTTTATTTACCGAGAATGGAATTGAGGTTTATTTAGGAAATTATGATGATTATGTAAAGCATCAGACGGAAGCTGCTGAAAGGTTGGCATTAGAAGAGCAGGAACAAATAATAACGCCGACTAAAACTCAGTTAAAAAATGATCGCAGGAAACTGAAAGAAGAAGAAACTAGACTTCGGCAACTCAAAAAAAATATTCGGGCAATTGAAGATAAACTGATAAATCTTGAAGAAGAAATTAAGTCAATTGAGTTAGTAATGTGCGATCCATCATTTTACGATGATCAGCAGAATGTTAATGCAACCAGCCAATTATACGAATTAAAGAAAAAAGAATTGGAAAATCTAACGGATGAATGGGAAAATGCTCTATTGCATTTGGAGACCCTTGAATCATAAATTATGGAGGTAATGATGGAATTAACAAATGATGAAAAAAATGTCTTAAACAGCGTATTTGATGGAGTTAAAAGTACTACTAGAAATACAATGCTGATGGCTCTTTACGCCGCAAAACCAGCAGATGATGGTTCTGTGGATGCACAGGCTATCATTAATCTGATTAATGGCTTGATTATTAAGATGTCGGAATTAGAACAGCCTGAAATGGAAGAACTTTTTGCTGGCATTCCTTATGATGTAAAATAAAAAAAGCATCTTTATAAAGCGCTTAGTCACCTAACAAATGTAGACTGGTAATTTTTGAATGATTAGACGCATTTCAGGAATTGATTTAATTACTTAGCTTTTGTTTGAACAGAAAAAAATATGTTTGATAACTCAGATTTTTATTCTTATAATTAATAAATCACCTTTTCTTACTTTAGTAGAGTGAAAGCCGCTCAATTGTAGTAGGAAGAGGTGATTTTTCGTTATTGCTTTTGATAGCTAAAAAAATGCTTAGTTATTGTAAAATAAATGTAAGCGTCAAATACAAACCACATAGAAAAGAAGCTCGACATATGAGATAATGATAAAAATCATCTCGCAAGTCGAACTTCTTTATTGGTTTATTGATGCTGATTAGTTTGGGCCAAGGACTGGCGGCAGATCTCGGGCAGCTGATCGGACCAGGGAAGAAAAGGTTCCAGTGCGACCTCGTCATCGCAGTTTATATCCGGCAGACGTTCAAAGAGAAATTTGAGATATTCATAAGGGTTGAGCTCATTAAGTTTGGCACTCTGGATCAGGCTGAAGGCAGTGGCGGAAGCTTTGGCACCATTGGCTGTTTTACAGAAAAGAAAGTTTTTTCTGGCCACAACAAAAGGCTTGATCTGTTGTTCGGCAATGTTGGTGGAAAGTTCACATTGGCCGTCAAGCAAAATGTTTTCCAGTACAGTCTGGTGTTTGAGACTGTAGTTGAGCGCTTTTCCAAAGGCGCTTTTGGGAAGGGTATTCTGCGACATTAATTTTACCCATGCGAAATAAGCTGTCATCAGCGGTTTAAGCTCTTTTTCCCGTCGCTCCTTACGCTCTTTCGGGGTCAGGTCTTCTTTTAACAGCGCTTTCTCAAAGACAAACATTTCACCTATCATCTGAACGGCCTGCCAGGCTTCGGTTTCGGTTTTTATAGTCCCTTTTGGCAATGCTTTTAGCGCATCAGTGTATTGACGTCTGGCATGGGCAAAGCAGCAGACCCGGGTAATATCGGTTACGCTGTTATAGCCGTCATAACCGTCCGTTTGAAGGATTCCTTTGAAATTTTCAAGGAAATTTTTGGGGTGTTTGCCACTCCGGGACGGCTGATATTCAAACAACGCCATGGGTTTTCCGTATTTCCCGGGACGATACAGCCACATATAGGCCTTGCTGGTACAGGCTTCCCCATCTTTAGTCAGAACTTTCAGTGATGTCTCATCAGCCATCAGAAAGCTTTCTTTTTCCAGATGTTTTTTCATCAGCCGGTAGAGGGGTTCAAGGTAACGCTCACTGCCTTTGATGATCCAGTTGGACATCGTCGCGCGGGACAGTTCAATGCCAAAGTGTTTAAAGGTCTGCTCCTGCCGGTAAAGAGGCAGGGCTGCCGCAAATTTCTGGTATAGAATATAAGCAAGCAGACTTGGCGAAACAAAGCTGCCCGAAATAACCGGATTGGGCGCTTTAGCTGTAATAATCGGCGTTTTGATCTCATGATCCTGACAGTGTCGGCAGGCATACACTTTTCTGACATGTTCCACCCGCACCACTTTGGCGGGAATCACTTTGAGCTCCTGGCGCACTTCCTCCTTCATCTGATGCAGTGAATGGTCACACACAGGGCATACTTTCTCATCTTCATTAAGATCATAAACAATGCGTTCAACCGGCAGATCATCAAAAGAATCCCGGTTCAGTCCCCGCTTTTTACGGCGGTGGGTAGCCACTTCGATGGATGGTTCTTCCTGCTCAGGGCGTTTCGTCACCTCCGGCTCATTAAAAAAAGAGATCTGGTTTTCAATTATGACAGTGTCAGCGGATTTGCCGAAGCGCTTCTGGGCATTCAGACGCAACTGTTCTTCGTACCATTTAATTTTTGCCTGCGCTTCTTCAAGTTCTGAATTCAGCCGAGTGTTTTCACTCTGAAGTTCAGTGATGACAGATAAAAAATCCAGTGCCGGATCTTGTGTTTCTGTTTCTGTTAAACTGTTTTCTTTACCCATCTGATGCTTATACCGCTTTCCTGTCATTATCCACTCCAATTACTTATGATTGGCATAATATCGCCGTTTTATGATGCTATTATACCATAGATCAGCTGACAAAAAAAGCTTTTTCAACCTTATTTTTCAGATTAAAATCCGCTGTTTCACTGGCGGATGCGCCTGTTTTTCATCAAGGGTCAGTCCATCCAGCAACCACCGGAAACTTCTTTCAGTCACAACAATGGAAGGGGCGCCACTTTTTTCCGGCCACTGGAAACAGCCGTTTTCCAGACGTTTATAATGAATCCAGAAGCCGGTCTGATCCCATACCAGGATTTTAATCAGATTCCTGCGTTTATTGCAGAATGCAAACAGGTGCATGGAAAAGGGATCTTCTTTCAGAACTTCCCTGACAATCAGGGACAGTCCATCGATACTTTTTCTGAGATCGGTGGCTCCCAGAGCTATATGCACATTTCCGGAGTTGAGGCCTGTCAACATGGATCAGGCCTTTCTGATTGCGCTAATTATATTTGTAAGATGATTCTCTGAAAATTCAGGCGGTATCATAACAACCACATCTGAAATCCGGATTTCTATTACTTTTGGGGTTCCAGATAAAGGTTTTTTAAATGATATTTCCGGCGCAATAACAATTCCGGCAAAGTTGACTGTTTCTTCGGCAAACTCCTGGGGTTCCAGATCATTTAGATCCCGGTTTGCTTTGCTGATTCTCAGTTTCCAGTATCGGAATGCACTCAAAGCAAGATTATTCTTTTCGCACCACTGCCGCTGCGTCAGTCCACTTGCCAATTGTGCTTTGATCCGCTCTTCCCAGAGTATCCGATTTTCACTTTTCTCCATAAAAAATACAATCCTTCCTTTAATAGTTTGAAAGAATTGTATCAGTTTTTTTATTTGGTTGGTATGTGGTCTGTAATTGA
Organism: Eubacteriaceae bacterium ES3; assembly: GCA_030586155.1. Classification (NCBI taxonomy): domain Bacteria; kingdom Bacillati; phylum Bacillota; class Clostridia; order Eubacteriales; family Eubacteriaceae; species Eubacteriaceae bacterium ES3. The sequence goes on from CP130741.1 coordinate 1,640,601, forward strand.
CGCTTACAAATAAATTAACAATCTTGAAAAAAATTAAAAAACCCCGTTAGGGGTTTTTTAATTACATCATTGGCATTCCGCCGCCCATTCCACCTGGCATTGCTGGAGGATTTTCTTCTGGAAGATCAGCGACAGCAACTTCTGTTGTTAAGAACATTGCTGATACACTGGCAGCATTTTGAATAGCTGATCGTGTTACCTTTGTCGGATCAATGATTCCAGCTTCAAACATATTGACAAATTCACCTTTAGCAGCATCATATCCAACACCGACTTCTTTATCTTTCATCTGAGAAACTATAACTGATCCTTCAAGACCGGCATTTTCAGCAATTTGACGCATTGGTTCTTCAATCGCACGTCGAATAATAAGAGCGCCAGTTTTTTCATCCCCTTCCAGGGTATCAATAAGGACATCAACTTTGGCAATCGTATTAATATATGCTGTTCCCCCACCTGAGACAACACCTTCTTCAACTGCTGCACGAGTAGCGTTTAATGCATCTTCGATTCTATATTTACGTTCTTTTAACTCAGTTTCTGTTGCAGCACCGACCTGAATCACCGCAACACCACCAGCTAATTTAGCAAGACGTTCCTGAAGTTTTTCTTTGTCATATTCCGAAGATGTTTCAGGGATCTGAGCTTTAATCTGATTAATTCGCTCTTCAACAGCCGTTTTATTTCCCTGACCTTCAACAATTATTGTGTTTTCCTTGTCGATTTTTACCTGACGTGCTCGGCCAAGCTGTTCGATGGTTACAGATTTAAGTTCCAGACCCAGTTCGTCTGAAATTACTTCTCCACCAGTTAATGCAGCAATATCCGCTAACATGGCTTTACGTCGATCACCAAATCCTGGCGCTTTGACAGCCACACAATTAAAGGTTCCTCTTAATTTATTTACTACTAAGGTTGCAAGTGCTTCTCCTTCTACATCCTCAGCAATGATTAGTAATTTTCCGCCAGTTTGTACGATTTGCTCAAGAACAGGGAGAATTTCCTGAATATTTGATATTTTTTTATCAGTGATAAGGATAAATGGATTATCCAGGTCAGCTACCATTTTTTCAGTATCTGTAGCCATATACGCTGATAAGTAACCACGATCGAATTGCATACCTTCGGTAAATTCAAGTTCTGTTCCCATTCCCTTGCCTTCTTCGACAGTAATGACGCCATCATCGCCAACCTTATCCATGGCATCAGCAATTAGTTGTCCAATTGTAGCATCTGCAGCAGAGATTGAAGCAACCTGAGCAATTGATTCTTTATTTTCAACTGGTTTGCTATTCTTTTTCAGTTCGTCAACAACAACTGTAACTGCTTGTTCAATTCCCTTTTTCAGAACCATTGGATTTGCACCTGCGACAACATTTCGATTACCTTCACGAACAATTGCCTGAGCAAGTAAAGTGGCAGTTGTAGTACCATCGCCTGCTACATCATTAGTTTTTGTTGCAACTTCTTTAACGAGTTGAGCACCCATATTTTCAAAGGCATCTTCTAGTTCGATTTCTTTGGCAATAGTAACCCCATCATTTGTTATAGTTGGAGATCCATAAGAACGACTTAAAATAACGTTTCTTCCTTTTGGTCCCAGAGTCACTTTTACTGTATCTGCCAATTTGTCAACACCTGTGATCAGTGCTGTTCTGGCTTCTTCTCTAAATTTAATCTCTTTAGCCATTATAATTCCTCCTGATATTTATTATTCTACGATTGCTAAGATATCTGATTGACGAATAATCAAAAATTCTTCATTACCAATTTTAACTTCATTACCTGAATATTTTGAATAAATTATTTCGTCATCAACTTTAACGTCCAGTGGAACTTTTTTTCCATCGACAATTTCACCTGATCCAACTGCAATTACAGTACCCTGCTGGGGTTTTTCCTGAGCAGAACCCGGTAATACGATTCCACTTGATGTTTTAACTTCTTCTTCTTTTACCTTTACGACTACTTTGTCACCTAATGGTCTTAAACTCATTTTTTCCTCCATTAAAATATTTCAGGTACTAGTACCTTTTATATATTTTATTAGCACTCATTATCTATGAGTGCTAATAGTATTTTAAATGATTTGTAAAATGATTGCAAGAGATTTTTTTGCTTTTTCGGGGAGCTATCAATATTTAAGATTGTTTTAAAGTTTAATAAATGATAAACACTTTAAATAATAGTACAAACTTTTTATGATTAACGTGTTCCAATTTTCAGACCAGGGATACCATTTAGATTTATATCACTGATAGCGCCATTAATGTAATTATAATATGCCATAGATCCTATCATGGCAGCATTATCAGTACATAAAATTGGTTTGGGATAATATAGCTGAAAACCATTGTTAGAAACCGCAGCAGTCATTTTTTCACGAAGTTGTGTATTACATGATACACCTCCAGCTAAAGCAATCTTTTTGATACCTTCATTTTTGGCTGCCATTATTGTTTTTTCAACTAAGACCTCAACAACTGCCGCTTGAAAACTTGCGGCTACATCATTAATTGAATAAGTAATATTTTTCATTTTACATTGATTCAAGTAATTTAAGACAGCTGATTTCAAACCGCTAAAACTAAAATCAAGAGAATTTTTCTCTAGCATAACACGCGGAAATGCAACAGCAGTTTGATCCCCTTCTTTTGCAGCCAGGTCGATGGCTGGGCCTCCCGGATAGCCAAGCCCCAGTACTCGAGCTACCTTGTCAAAGGCTTCGCCAGCGGCATCATCACGTGTTTTACCAAGCACATCAAAGGTTTGATAGTCTCTCACCATGACTAGGTGAGAGTGTCCACCGGATACAACTAAAGTAAGAAATGGTGGTTCCAGTTCTGGAAATTCAAGAAAATTGGCTGCAATATGACCTTCAATATGGTGAACTCCGATTAATGGAAGTTTTAAACTGTAAGCTATGGCTTTTGCTGTTGACAGGCCGATAAGTAAGGCACCTATCAGTCCAGGACCGTTTGTTACGGCAACAGCATCAATCTGATTAAATTTTAAATTACTCTCTTTCAAAGCTTCTTCGATAATTATCGGTAACTTTTTGATGTGATTGCGTGAAGCTATTTCAGGAACGACGCCACCATATTTTTGATGAATATCGATTTGTGAGTAGATTCTGTTAGAAAGTATTGTTCGCCCATTTTCTACAATGGCTGCTGATGTTTCATCACAGGATGTTTCAATACTAAGTATTTTCATTTTTACCTCTTTTTTGATTTTGATATATGAAAAGGCCGGTTAGGGACAGTGTTCCAATCATAAAAACACTGATATTTATTATTATTCGTCTTATTAAAGCAATAAAAAATGGCTCTGGTACGATACTAATGAGTAAATCTTTTGAGGGATCCATTACCCACAGTTCATTAGAAAAGAACAGCTGATGGAATTTTATAAAACTGCTTTGAAAATCTAACATAAAGAAAATACCAATTAGACCAAATAAGACAATATAAAATATGGAACCGCCAAATATGCTAAAGATAATTTGTTTTGGCTCTATTTTCATAAGATAAAACAAACACAGCAACATCAGAATTATCGAAAAATCACGAATCGCCAATACCGTCTGATAAAGGTGTCTAACATCATCCATGTGGGTAATTTCTTTTTCATTGAAAAGATGATTTTTTTCAGTTACATTTTTCGCATCTGGGAGAGCAAGTCTAGCTATTATATCGAAATCTTCCCGTTCATTGTTCAAGTAGGCAATAATTTCTGTTATAACATAATCAATATCAGGTGGATATATTCCAGTGTTTTCGATCACATCGTTTTTAACCATTTGATCCATATAGAAGTACTTATCAGATACCAGCATTTCGATCATTGAAACAAAAATAAAAAACGGGAATATTATTCCCAAAATAATTGATGCCAGCTTCTTTTTAGTTATCAAGTTTATACCTCCACATGATCAAGCCGTGTTGATTTTGCCCATAGTAATGATAGCGGATACCTTCCTGAAGAAAAAGATTTTTCTTATAAAAAGAAATAGCAGATAAATTATCTTCTCTAACTTCTAATGTCATTTTGTTGCACCCTTCCTGAACTGCCATAGAACAGAGTTTATTTAAGATCATTTCGCCAATTCCACATCTTCGATAAGGTTTTAAAATACCGATGTTGGTAATCTGGGCCTCATCGATAACCCGCCAGTAACCGCCAAAACCAATAATTTTTCCTTCATTTTCAGCCACTATATATGTTGCAAGAATATTATGTAGTTCGTTTTGATAGGATTCTCGAGTCCAGTTATGATTAAAACAGTCTTTATCAACATCAAAAACTCCGCCTATATCATTGGCTACCATTTTTCTTACTAGCATCGCTTTTCCTCGGCATAAGATGGCCTTATGTAGACGGGTTCAAGGTGTCGATAGTCTTCAAATTTTTCGTTTATTGCTTTTTTTAGAACGAGCTGAGCGGCTGAAGAAGCGCGGTTCATATTGATATGATTCTCGACGCGAATTATTTGCTTACAGGAATCTTTCAGGCGTTCATAAAACCGGGGCAATCCATCTCCAAGAAAATAAACAGAGCGCTCAAGTTCATTAATCTTCTCGATTAATTCTTCGACATCCAAAACAGAATCCGTTAAATAAGTCTTTAACTCACCAGCTTCAAAATAATATATACCAGTATAAACCTGATCTCTTTGAGCATCCAAAATTGGACAGATATAACCAGCTGTTGTTGGAATATTCATTGCCAGGCTTTCTAGTGTTGATACACCAACTAAGGGTTTATCTAATGCCTGTGCAAAACCTTTTGCAGTAGCCATCCCGATACGGAGCCCGGTAAAAGAACCTGGACCGTGAACAATCCCGAAAACGTCAATATCGGCAAGTTCAAGTCCGCTATCAGATAAAAGATGATCAATGGACGACATCAATTTTTCAGAGTGTTTCTTCTGATGATTGATTATCATTTCTCCGACAAGTTTTTCTTCATTAATAATGGCTACCGATGCCACAATGGTCGATGTATCAATTGCTAATATATTCATTATTCTTCCTTTACTATGCCAAAATAAATTTTAGAATCAGGATTTATTTTTTCTTCAGTGATTTAAATTCTTTTTCAATTTCATATAATTTTTCATCAGAAAAAAATTCGTCAGGAACAAGTTTTTGTGCTTTATCAAAGGTAATACCCAAATTTATAGCCATTTGGAGATATTCGCTGTTTAAAACAACCTCATCAAAGTGCCGTCTGATGATTTCCATTGCGTCATCATCAGCAACAATGTCTTTGACTTTTGAATAGATGGTGAGTTCCTTATCTTTTCCGCCGAAAAGCTGACTGAAAAATCCCTTTTTATCATTTTCATTTTCAATTAGTGCGTCAAAACTGAGGTTTTCGAGTGAGCTGTCAGAATTTGCCAGATTGATAATCTTTTCGATACTTTTTTCAGTGAACAAACCTTTTGAAAATTCGATCAGTTTTCGAAGTGGTGTGCCTTTTAACATAGTCATAAAAAACTGGTCATTTTTATTTAAACTATCTCCCAGGTATTCATTGAAACCAAGCATTAGAACATCAAGAATCCTTTGTCCTCGCTCAGTTTTCTCGAAATCACTTAAATAGGAATATTGATTAATATATGGAATCATTTCCTCTTGAATTTCGATAGCATATACTACTGGAAGGTTGCGGCTGGAGTTGCCAATATAGATTTCGTGTTTCCCAGACTCAAATTCCCACTGCTGATTTGTCGCACTATAATATGAGAAGTCACTTATATTTAGATCAAAGTTAACTTCCATAGTTGAACCAGATTTAAGAAATACCTTTTTAAATGCTTTTAATTCCCTAACTGGTCGAATAATGGTCGTATCTGATTTACCAACATACAATTGTATGGTTTCTTTTCCGTCTGATTCACCGAAATTTTTAACTGTACAAGTTACTTGAAGTGTGTCATCTTTCTTTATAGATAGTTGAGGTATTTTATTTTTTTCAATTGAAAAGTTTGTATAACTTAAACCAAATCCAAACGGAAATCGTACATTTATTTTCTTATAATCATAATATCGGTAACCAACAAAAATACTTTCTCCGTATATTACTTCATTCTGAAGCCCAGGGAAATTAATATAGGCAGGGGTATCCTGTAATTTCATTGGTATTGTCTCAGCTAGTTTTCCGGAAAAATTTGTATGTCCAAAAAGAAGTTCAGCTAATGCAGAACCACCAGCCTGGCCGGCTAAAAATGTTTCGACAATTCCTTTTACTCGGTTTTCCCAGGAACAATCAATAATTCCACCGTTAGAGAGGATTACTACAGTATTTTTCTGAATTTCCGTAACAGCTTTTAAAAGATTGTACTGCTTTTGAGGCAATTTAAGATCTGTTCGATCAAATCCTTCTGATTCCTCCTCGTCTGGTAGTCCAACAAACAATAGTACGAGATCCATATTTTTGGCAAGTTCTACAGCTTGTTCCTGCAAAAAAATCTGTTCAGTCACATTGTTGTTAATATAGCCTTGACTTGGAAAAACAGAGAAATCCTCACCAGCAATATGTTTAATCCGTTCGTAAGGAGAATCGATATGAGTTGCATTTACTCTTGAACTGCCGGCTCCCTGAAAACGAGGATCAAAAGCCTGGCTGCCAATTACACCTATTTTCCTTACCTTATCTTTCTTAATGGGTAAAATGGAGTCCTGATTTTTTAATAGGACTATACTTTCAACTGCTGCTTCTTTTGCTAACTCATGATGATTTCTAAAATCAATAGAGGAAACGTAAGGATAACTTTTACGATTTTCACGAGCTTCAAAGGAGAACCGAATTAATCTCTCTACCATTTCATTCAGAATAGTAATCCGAAGCTTACCATCTTTTATTCGATTAAAAATCTTCTGATCGTTAATCCCGCCATTTCCAGGCATTTCAAGATCCATCCCGGCAACAACTCCGCTAACTCGATCGTATACTGCTCCCCAGTCAGACATGACAATGCCTTTAAATCCCCATTCATTCCGCAGAATTCTTGTTAAAAAACGATGGGACTGGGATACAAATTTACCGTTTATGCTATTGTAAGAACACATTATTGCCATCGGTTTTGATTCTTTTAAAACCAGTTCAAAAGGCTTAAGGTAAATTTCTCTAAGAGCCCGGATATCAATTTTTTCATCAACTGTCATACGCCGGGTTTCCTGATTGTTAGCAAGGTAGTGTTTTATAGTGGAACCAACTCCGACGGACTGAGCTCCCTTAACAAAACTTAAACCTAGTTTGCCAGATAAAAAAGGATCTTCCGAAAAGTACTCAAAGTTTCGACCACAAAGTGGAGATCTTTTAATATTTATTCCAGGACCTAGAATCAAATCAACTTCCATTGACCTTGCTTCCAGTCCGATTGTCTCTCCTATTTTTTCCAATAATTGCAAATCCCAGGAGCAGGCAGAGAGAACGGCAGGAGGAAAACAAGTTGCTGGTTTGGCTTCAGGTATTCCAAGTTCTGGTGAGATGATCTCAACTCGCATACCATGCGGTCCATCAGCCATCTGAACCGCTTCAATTCCGTATTTGGGAAAACTTTCTGTTTCCCATTCTGTTTTACCGGAACACAAAGCAACCATCTCTTCCAGATTCATCGCTCTTCTGATCTTTTTGACTAAACCATCCTCCATATCAATTATCCTTCCTGGTCTAAAATCCATAGATATTCGCACTAGAACTATTAACTATTTAATTGGTATTCTCGCTGGTGAAGTATACTTGTTATTTTTTACCCATTGACAGCGATTTTTTGGCGCAAGCATCGACTGCTGAAATGACAGCATCACGAAACCCTTTTTCTTCAAGTTTGATTACAGCTTCAATGGTCGTTCCACCAGGTGTGCAAATTTGATCTTTGAGTTTGGCCGGATGCTCTCCAGATTCCAAAACAAGTTTTGCTGCCCCCAAAACAGCTTGAGCAGATAGTCGATAAGCCTGATCCCGGGGAAAGCCGTGAAGTACTCCACCATCTGCCATAGCTTCGATGAGTAACATTGTATAAGCAGGTGCGGAACTGGCTATTGCTGGTACGACATCCATTAGGGCCTCACTAATGACCTCAGCTTTGCCAAAACTTCTAAAAATTTCAATTACATCTTCTAGTTCTTCTTTAGAAATTTTATCATCTGGGCAAAGTGTTGAATCTGATTCGCCAACGAAAGCTGGCGTGCTGGGTTGAGTTCTGACAACTTTTATTTTTTCGCCAAGCATTCCTTTTATATCTGAAAAACTGACCCCAACCGCAATAGAAATAATAATAACAGAATCTTTTATATCAGCTTTAATTTCTTCCATTACTTTTGCGTATAAGTAAGGCTTTACAGCCAGTACAAGATAATCTGAAGACTTAGCAACTTCCTGATTTGAAGAAACCGTTTTAATGCCACATTTATCTTCTATAGCTGCTCTTGCAGACTCACTGGGATCATAACATAAAATGTTTTCTTTCTGATAGAGTCCCGAAGCAATAATCCCGCCTACCATTGCTGTTGCCATATTACCACAACCAATAAATCCTATATTCATCTTATCCTCTTCTTTCGTTTCCAGTTATTATTATTTTACGCCAATTTTCTTAACTAAAAATGTAGACTAAAAATCCTCTTATACATTTCAAGAGAAATGATAAGAGGATCAGAAAATCACCTCATATTTTTGCAATATCATGACGATATTGCACGCCATCAAAGGAAATTTTAGTAATGTTATTATAAACCGTTTGTCGGGCTGCTTCAATCGTTTCTCCGAGTGCTGTAATACAGAGAACGCGCCCTCCATTAGTCAGAAGTTTGCCATCCACTAGACTTGTTCCGGCATGAAAAACAATACAGTCTTCAACCGCTTCTATTCCTGTGATGAGCTTCCCTGTGTCATAATCTCCAGGGTAACCTCCGGATGCTAGCACTACACAAACTGCTGAATCCTTTTTCCAACAAATTGGGAAATCTGACAGTTTACCATCAATTACAGCTTCCATAATCTCATATAAGTCGGATTCAAGTCGCATTAAAACGGATTGGGTTTCCGGGTCACCAAAGCGGACATTAAATTCAAGGACTTTTGGTTTACCATTCTCTATCATTAATCCAATAAATAAAATTCCTTTGAATTCCATTTCATCTTTGATAAAACCTTCAATAATGGGGTTAAGAATTTCGTCTTGGATGCGTAAATTGAGTGTTTCATCATCAAATAAAATATTTGGAGAATATGTGCCCATCCCTCCAGTGTTTAAACCTTCATCATTATCAAATGCCCGTTTATAATCCTGAGCGCTTTCCATTGGAATGATAGTTTTCCCGTCTACAAAGCATAGCATCGATGCTTCACGACCGGTTAAAAATTCTTCAATAACTATTTTATTGGCTGCATCTCCAAAGACCCGTTCTTTCATCATCATCTCGATGCCTTCTCTTGCTGCACTTTCATTTTCAACGATTAAAACGCCTTTTCCAGCTGCCAGACCATCGGCCTTTATAACCATAGGATAACCAAAGATTCCCAAATCATTTATAATTGTATCATAATCAGTGTATTCTTTATAAGCTGCTGTCGGGATCTCATGTCGCATTAGGAATTCTTTGGTAAATGCTTTGCTGCCTTCAAACTGTGAACACATTTTATTTGGTCCAAAGACTCGTAATCCGGCTTTTTCAAAAGTATCGACCATTCCCATTACAAGCGGAACTTCTGGCCCGACTACTGTTAAATCAATCTTATTTTCTAAGGCAAAGTTCAGGCAACCATCTATATCAGTAACAGAAAGGTTAACACATTCAGCCAACTCGGCTATGCCACCATTCCCAGGTGCAGCAAAAATCTTATCTACATGCTTACTTTGTGACAATTTCCAGGTGATTGCGTGTTCACGACCACCAGAACCAATAATTAATACCTTCATTTTATCTCCTTTGGAAACTCTTAAGAATGCTTGAAATGGCGCATTCCTGTAAACACCATAGCAATTCCTGCCTCATTACAAGCTTTAATGGAATCTTCGTCACGACCTGCCCCACCAGGTTGAATAATAGCGGTGATTCCAGCAGAGGCAGCAGCTTTTACGCAATCGTCAAAGGGAAAAAAAGCATCAGAAGCCATAACAGCTCCTTTGACTTGCTCGCCAGCCTGGCGGATAGCATTTTCAAGTGCGCCAATCCGGTTCACCTGGCCTGGGCCATTGGCAATTAAGCACTTGTCCTTGGCAAGACTGATGGCATTTGATTTGGTGTTTTTTACAGCTTTCCAGGCAAACATAAGGTCATCCATCTCAGACTGGCTCGGTTCACGCAAGGTCACAACTGTTATTTCATCAACAAGTTTGGTATCTCGTTCCTGAACTAGAAGTCCGCCCAATACCTTTTTAACTTCATATCCAGGTTCGTTGCTGGTAATATCAGCGAGTTCTAAAATACGAAGATTATTTTTTTGTGTGAAGACCTGCAATGCTTCATCGGTATAAGAAGGTGCAACTATTACTTCTAAAAAGGTTTTGATCATTTCCTTAGCCGTCTCACCGTCTATTGATCGATTTGATACTACAATTCCTCCAAAAATAGAGACTGGATCAGCATCATGAGCTTTACGATAAGCAGTATAAATGCTTTCATCACTGGCAATTCCGCAAGGATTTGCATGTTTTACTGCAACAATGGTTGGAATTTCTCCATATTCTTTTAAAATTTCAAGTGCGCCATTAGTATCATTAATGTTATTATATGATAATTCTTTCCCCTGTATTTGTTTAGCCATTGTAAGAGCGCCTTTTACAGGAACTATTTCTCTATAAAAAGCAGCTTTTTGATGGGGATTTTCTCCATATCTTAGATCCTGAACCTTCTCAAATGTCATTGTGATTGTATCAGAAAGCTTATCTTCGTCCAATCTTTTGCGCAAATAATCTGAAATCATCGTATCATAATTCGCAGTTGTTTCAAATACTTTTAACGCAAGACGATATCGGGTAGCTAAACTCGTTTTGCCTTGATTTTTGAGCTCTTCAAGAACGAGCTGATAATCATTAGGGTCAATAATTACTGTGACATCATTAAAATTTTTCGCTGCAGATCGAAGCATAGTAGGACCACCAATATCGATATTTTCAATGGCTTCTTCGAAAGCTACACTTTCTTTTAAAATGGTGTTTTTAAAAGGATAAAGGTTAATGATAAGTAAATCAATGGGGGTGATTTCAAGTTCCAACATCTGTCTCTGATGTTCTTTATTATCACGAATACCTAAGATACCGCCATGTATTTTCGGATGTAAAGTTTTTACCCGGCCATCCAGACATTCTGGAAATCCTGTAACATCTGACACTGCTATAACTTTTAAGCCGGCTTCAGACAAAACTTTTAAAGTTCCACCCGTGGAAAGAATATCAAAACCCATTGCTTCCAGTTTTTTGGCAAACTCGACGATACCCGTCTTATCCGATACACTTATTAATGCTCTCATTTTTCCTCCTGATCTTCCACTTATTTTTAGTTAGCTGATTCTTTAAATCTTTTCTTTGAGTTTAACGGTTCGGCCTGAAATCGTCAAACGATTTTCACAAAAGTTTCTTACTGCTTCCGGTAGTAGTTCATGTTCGAGCATTAATACTTTTTTTTGAATTGACTCCGGGTTATCTTTTTCATCTATAACCACTGATTTTTGAGCAATAATAGGACCACCATCAGGCACTTCATTTACAAAATGTACTGTTGCTCCCGTAAGCTTAACTCCATATTCGATTACCGCATTATGGACATTCATGCCATAATATCCTTTTCCGCAAAAAGATGGTATAAGTGCAGGATGGACATTAATGATTGCATTCTCAAAGGCTTTTACAAAGTATGGTGTAATAATTTTCATGTAACCAGCAAGAACAACTAGTTCTACACCATGATTTTGAAGTATTTTTACCAGTTCCTTATCATAGCTTTCCTGGTCAGAAAAGTTTGAGGGATCTAAAAAAATGGCCTCGATTCCAGCTTTTTTTCCGCGCTCAAGCCCAAAGGCATCTTTTTTGTTGGAAATTACAAGAACAATTTCTCCAGATTTCTGATGAATTTTATCAATTATTGCCTGAAAATTTGTTCCACCTCCGGAAACTAAAACGGCAATTTTTTTTAAAGACATATTTTTTGTTCCCCAGATATGATTTCACCTAAAACTACAGGTTTTTCGCCGTTTGCTTTGAGTGTTTCAATAATAGTATCTGCTTTGTCAGACGCTGCTGCAAGAACGAGACCAATTCCCATATTAAAAGTAGCATACATGGACTCATCTGTAATTTCACCAGATTTTTGGATATAATCAAAAATTGGCAATGGCTTAATTGCCTGGACATTAATTTTTGCACATAAACCGTCTGGGATCATTCGTGGAATGTTTTCATAAAAACCACCACCTGTAACATGACACATCCCACTTATTGCTCCAGTGTCCAATAGATTTTTGACTGACTTAACATAAATCCGAGTTGGTGTTAATAAGGCTTCGCCCAATTTCATTCCCAGCTCATCTACATATGAGTGAACATCGAGTTTTAAATCATTAAGGAGAACTTTTCGAACCAGTGAAAACCCATTACTATGAACTCCAGAAGAAGGAAGGCCAATAAGAATATCTGTCTCTTTTATCTTTTGACCAGTTATTATTTTTTCTTTTTCAACAACGCCAACAGCAAAGCCAGCGAGATCATATTCATCTTCATCGTACATACCTGGCATTTCTGCAGTTTCTCCACCAATTAATGCCATATCTCCCTGAATACAACCTTCACTGATACCTTTAACAATAGCAGCTATTTTTTCAGGATAATTTTTTCCACATGCAATGTAATCAAGAAAAAAAAGTGGGGCTGCTCCCTGGCACAATATATCATTTACACACATGGCAACACAATCAATTCCTATTGTGTCGTGTTTATCCATCATGAAAGCTAGTTTAAGTTTTGTTCCAACTCCATCTGTTCCAGATACCAGTACTGGCTTCTGATAGCCTTCAGGCAGTTCAAATAAACCACCAAAACCACCTAAATGGGAGAGAACCTGTTTATTAAAGGTTCTCTGTACATCATCTTTCATCAATTTTACTGATTCATAACCAGCTTCAACATCTACACCAGCTGAGCGGTAAGCTTGAGTTTTATCCATAATCTCTCCATTCCTATTCATTTGACTTTAGCACTGGAACTTCCATTGGATACTCGCCATCAAAGCATGCCCGACAGAAAGTAGTTCGTCCACCTACGGATTCTGTAAGTCCTTCAAGTGAGATATAAGCTAATGTATCGGCTTCCAGAATTTGTCTAATTTCTTCAACTGATTTTTTAGCGCCGATCAGGTACTTTCGTCTTGGGGTATCAATTCCAAAATGACATGTATGAGAAACTGGAGGACTAGTCACTCTAAAATGAACTTCTTTGGCACCAGCTTGTCTAAGAATGGCGACAAGCCTTTTTGAAGTTGTTCCACGAACAATAGAATCGTCAATGATAACAACTCGTTTACCTTCAATTGTATCTCGCAATGGATTGAGTTTAATACGCACACCTTCTTCACGAAGTTGTTGATTAGGTTGGATGAAGGTTCGACCTATGTATTTGTTTTTTATCAGGCCGACACCATAGGGTATTCCAGACGCTTCCGCGTAACCAATCGCAGCAGGAACTCCTGAATCTGGGACACCAATCACAATATCAGCTTCGACAGGACTTTCTTTGGCAAGTATTTCCCCAGCTTTATGTCGAGCAGCATAAACGCTGGTTTCATCCATGATTGAGTCCGGTCGGGCAAAATAAATCTGTTCAAAAATACATGCTTTTTTCTTAACCCAATTGTTTTGTCCATAACTTGTTAAGCCATTATCGTCAATCACAATGATTTCTCCTGGTTCAATATCACGAACCAGCTCAGCACCGATAGCATCTAAGGCACAACTTTCAGATGCCAGAAAATAGTCATCGTCTTTTTTACCAAGACATAAAGGTCTTAAACCAAATGGATCTCTAATTCCAACGAGCTTATCGCCAACAGTAATAACAACTGCATAGGCCCCTTTAAGGATTTCCACCATTCGCTGAATAGCTTCAATCATACCATGTCTAAGACCTCTAGCCAGGATATTGACCATTACTTCAGTGTCAATTGTCGTTTGAAAAACAACGCCGGAATCTTCCAGCATATTTCTTAAAGCACCATCATTTATCAGATTACCATTATGTGCAAGAGCAATCTGTCCGCTGCTATGATTTACGGTCAATGGTTGAGCATTAGTGACGCCGTCTTCACCAGATGTAGAGTAACGTACATGACCAATACCGATATTTCCTTTTAATTGTTTAAGGACATCTCCTTTAAACACATCAGAAACCAGTCCCACATCTTTATGAGACTGGATTTTTCCTTCTTTATTAACAGAAATTCCAGCACTTTCCTGACCACGGTGCTGAAGTGCATACAAGCCATAATACAGGTAAGATGAACAATTATGTTTGTTTGAACTCAGGTAAGCCCCCATGATTCCGCATTCATCATGAAATTTATCATTTATCATTAGTTTTTTTTCCTTTAGCGCTCTATACGTTTGAGCATTTCTTCATAAGCTTCTTCAATGTTACCAAGGTCTCGTCGGAATCTATCCTTATCCAGTTTTTCACCAGTCTTAACGTCCCAAAATCGACAAGTGTCTGGAGAAATTTCATCAGCTAAAACAATTTCGCCATCGTTTGTTTTTCCAAATTCAATTTTAAAATCAATGAGGTTAATGCCTTTTTCGAGGAAATATGCAATTAAAATATCATTAATCTTAAAAGTCATTTCACGAATTACTTCTATTTCCTCTTTAGTTGCTAACTTCATTGCAATAGCATGATAATCGTTGATAACAGGATCACCATAATCATCATTTTTATAACAGAATTCAAAAATTGGAGATTCAAGTTTTTGACCTTCTGTCAGTCCAAGTCTTTTGCAGATCGACCCCGCTGCAGTGTTTCGGATAATTACTTCCAGGGGGAAAATGGTTACAGCTTTAACTACTTGCTCTTTATCTGATAAAAGTTTAATAAAATGTGTTTTGATGCCTTCTTCTTCGAGCATTGTGAAAATTACAGCAGTCATTTTATTATTAATAATTCCTTTACCGCCGATACTTCCCTTTTTTTCACCATTAAATGCTGTTGCGTCATCTTTATATTCTATAATGAATTCGTCAGGATGATCGGTTTTAAATACTTTTTTAGCTTTTCCTTCATAAAGTTGTTCTAATTTTTCCATTCTGTTCTCTCTTTCTTTTACAGGATTCCCTGGATTTTCTCGTTTTTAGCGATTACTTCATCATTTAGAAGAATTTTATATGCTTTCATTTTTTCGCGAATTTCTGGATATTTAATAGATAGCATTTGAGCTGCCAGTATTCCAGCATTTTCAGCTCCATTGACAGCAACCGTTGCAACTGGTACGCCAGAAGGCATTTGAACAATGGACAGCAAGGAATCTAATCCACCCTGAAATGATGTCTGAATTGGTATTCCGATGACTGGGAGTGGTGTGATACCTGCAATGACGCCGGGCAGGTGTGCGGCTTTTCCGGCAGCGGCAATAAACAGTTCAATTCCATTTTCCTCTGCAGTCTCAGCGTAATTAAAAATCTTTTTAGGATTTCGATGTGCTGAAATTACCTGGACATCAAACTCTACTCCAAATCGTTCTAAAGCAATTAGACATTTTTTTACGACATCAAAATCTGAGTCGCTACCCATAATAACAGCTACTTTTGGTGTTTTCATTTTTACTCCTCTTAATTCTAATTTCTACCTATACTTGATGATAGTATAGTGTCTTGCCAATTGAATACAAATTACTCTTATAAACTAATTATTTAAAATATGAAACGCCTGCTTCAAATATTTTCTGATCAGTTAAGCCAGGGATATTTTTATAAAGTCCAATCCCAACTCGCTCAGAATGGCCCATCTTACCTAAAATTCGACCATCAATACTGGTAATTCCTTCCACAGCAAAAGCAGAACCATTTGGATTGAAAGCTCCTTGCATGGTTGCATTGCCGTCTTGATCAACATATTGTGTCGCAATTTGTCCATTTTGAATTAATTCTTTTAGAACTTCATCACTGGCCACGAAACGGCCTTCTCCATGAGACATAGGTATTCGGTAAATATCGCCTACCTGGGTATTTGCCAGCCATGGTGAGAGATTAGAAGCAATCCGCGTCATAGGAATAGTAGATACATGACGATTAATTGTATTATAAGTTAGAGTAGGCATATTTTCCTTAAGTTCACAAATTTCGCCGTACGGAACCAAGCCGAGTTTAATTAAAGCCTGGAAGCCGTTACAGATACCCAGCATTAGACCATCACGATTTTTAATAAGATTCATGACTTCGTCCATCATCTGCGGATTTCGGAATACCGACGCAATAAATTTACCCGAACCATTTGGCTGATCACCAGCACTAAAGCCCCCAGGGATCATAATTATCTGTGATGTTTTAATAAGTTCTGACATTTCATCGATGGAGCTTTTTATTTGTTCAATGGTCTGATTTTTAAAGATCGCAGTTACTGGTTTGGCCCCAGCTCTTTCAAATGCCTTTACTGTGTCATACTCGCAATTTGTTCCCGGAAAAACAGGTATAAAGACCTGCGGCTGACCAGTTTTAATTTTTGAAGAAATTGTGACTCCCTTTTTATAAGAAAGGGTTTCAACTTTCTGGTCAAGATCAATTTTTTCAGGGTATACTTCACTTAATGGAGCTTCCCATGTTTTAATCAGGTCAGCAATTTTAATTGTTTCTTTATTAAAGCGAATTTCAGCAGATTCAGTTGTTTTTCCAATTAATTGAGCGCCTTTTATCTGTTTTTCTGATTCAATCAGAATACTTCCGTAAGACTTTTCGAATATTTCGTTTAAAGATAATTCTGGTGAAATTTCGACACCAATGCTATTTCCTGCACTCATTTTAAAGATGGCTTCAGCCAGCCCTCCCCCGCCAATGACCTTTGCACTAATAATAGAAGCAGACTTGATTTCATCCTCAATGATTTCATACATTAATTTAAGCTTATTGAGATCTGGAATTAAATCAGTGTCAGTTGGGCATTTAAAGAGCTGTACAATTGTGTTGGGTTTTTTAAATTCGCTGCTGATGATTTGACTTACATTTGATGGGACTACTGCAAAAGAAATCAGTGTTGGTGGAACAGATAGTTCGCCAAAGCTTCCAGACATACTATCTTTACCGCCAATTGCTGGTGTTTCGAATGCTTTTTGAGCTTCATGAGCGCCAAGTAGAGCGGCGAAAGGTCGTCCCCATTTCACAGGTTCGTTTCCCAATCGTTCAAAATACTCCTGAAAACTCAAGCGAGCTTTCTTATATTCTCCACCCATGGCGACTATTTTTGAAAGTGATTCGATCACTGCCATCATTCCACCAAGATAAGGGCTTTTCTTGGCAATTTCCGGATTATAGCCGAAACTCATGATACTGCAGGTTGTGGTGTCTCCATGTTCGACAGGAATTTTAGCAACCATTCCATCCATTGGGGAGAGTTGATTTTTTCCACCAAAAGGCATGACAACTGTACCAGCTCCTATAGTTGAATCAAACATCTCAACCATACCCTTCTGACTTGTAATATTTAAGTCGCTTAGTAGTCCTTCAAATTGAATTGTAAAATTTTTCTCGTTAGACGGGGTAGTGCCCATCGGACCAATTGCTTCAACAGATATATCTATAAATTGATCAGCACCGTTTGTTTCCAGAAAATTTCTTGAAATATTTAGAATCTCCTGTCCTTGCCAGTTCATGATTAAACGACCGGTATCTGTAACGTTAGCTACAGGAGTCACTTCAAGATTTTCCAGATTTCCAAGTTCAATAAATTTTTCGACGTTGATTTTATCGACTACTACTGCCATTCGTTCTTGAGATTCTGAAATTGCCAGCTCCGTTCCATCCAGACCATCGTATTTTTTGGGTACTTTGTCTAAGTCAATGAGCAAACTATCAGCGAGTTCACCAATAGCTACAGATACCCCACCGGCACCAAAATCATTACAGCGCTTGATCATTGCAGCAAGATTTTTATTCCTGAACAATCGTTGGATCTTTCGTTCTTCAACTGGATTACCTTTTTGTACCTCAGCGCCACTATCTAAGATAGATTCTTCCGTGTGAGCTTTTGAGGATCCAGTAGCTCCACCACAGCCGTCTCGTCCGGTTCGTCCGCCAACAAGCAAAATTACATCACCAGGTAAAGGTTTTTCACGAATTACATTTTCTTTTGGTGCAGCGGCAATTACAGCACCAACTTCCATTCGTTTAGCTAAAAATCCTGGATCATAAATTTCAGTAACCTGTCCAGTTGCCAGACCTATCTGGTTACCATAAGAACTGTAACCGGCTGCCGCTTCTTTGCAGATTTTCAATTGTGGAAGTTTGCCGGGCATGGTGTCTTTTACTGAAACACGGGGGTCCCAGGCTCCTGTAACTCGCATCGCCTGATAAACATAGCTTCTCCCTGATAATGGATCTCGAATGGCGCCACCTAAACAGGTTGCTGCACCGCCGAAAGGTTCGATTTCTGTTGGATGATTATGCGTTTCATTTTTAAACATCAGAAGCCAATCTTCGTTGACGCCATCATGATCAACTTCTATATTGATACTACAGGCATTAATCTCTTCTGATTCGTCAAGATCCTGGAGTACTCCACGTTTTTTAAGCACTTTTGTACCCATTACAGCGAGATCCATTAAACACATAGGTTTTTGTTTTTCAGTCCCATAAAGGTCTTCTCGATCATTGAGATAAGCGGTATATGCTCTTTTCATTTCCTGCGAGATTTTGTCTTCTCCCTGAAAAACAACACTCTCAATTTGAGTATTGAAAGTTGTGTGGCGACAATGGTCAGACCAGTAAGTATCAATTACTTTTAATTCAGTAATTGTCGGATTGCGTTTTTCCTCATCACGAAAATAATTCTGGACAAAAGCAATATCATCTTTTGTCATTGCATAACCTTCTTCAAGTCTGTATTTTTCAAGGTCAGCTTCATTAAAATCAACAAATCCGGAAATTACACCAATTCTTTCTGGTAAACGAACGTTCTCATTTAAAGTTATGTATGGTTCCAGGGCGGCTTCTTGAGAATCAACCGGATTGATGAAATACGCTTTAATGCTATTAAATTCTTCTTGAGAGAGATCACCTATTAGTATAACGATTTTTGCAACTTTTACCAGAACCTGTACTCCAGCTACAATTTGAATACATTGAATCGCTGAATCTGCATGCTGGTCGTATTGACCAGGAAGATAAGAAATACCGAAGATTTGAGATGATTCTTCGGTTTTAATCTGATCTTCAAATACTGAATCAACATTCGCCTCTGAGAGGATCTTATTGACAACTTCATTCATCTGATCTTCAGTTAAACCTTCCACATCATAACGATATAGGATTCTTGAAGACTGTAATGATTTAATATTAAGCAGATTCTGAACAGTATTTGTCAGTGCACCTGCTTCAACGTCAAAATTATCTTTTTTTTCTACAAAAATTCGTTTGATCAAAACTTTTCCACCTTTAAATTTGATAAATCTATTTTACTATTTCCGAACGTTTATTTCAATAGTTTTTAAAACGTTCGGATTATTTTATTAAATCATCAATAAAAGTATTTAATGAATAAGTTTTGTTTGTTTAAATTTTCCTTTTCTTTGCATTTTAAAGTAAAATTAGTTATGATAAGAATAAAAACGAGGGTTGAAACAATGAAAATATATCATCTACACCACAGCGGCTTTTTGATTCAATTTGAAGATAAAACACTCATTTTTGATGCATTCACACATATTCCGCAACAGTTGTTGAGAAAGGGAATTCCTCATTATTTTTTTGTTTCCCATCAACACAGCGATCATTATACTCAAGAAATACATATGACAGATCGTGTTTATAAACCAGTTTTTATCCTAAGTGATGATATTTCGCCCGTGCCGGGCAGTCATATGATCAGCCCATATCAACACCTCTCTTTAGGTGGTATGGATATTAGAACATTTGGTTCAACAGATCGTGGCGTCTCATTTTATGTATCAACAAATAGTCATCACATTTTCCACGCAGGAGATTTGAACTGGTGGGACTGGAATCCGCAGAAAAAACATCACTTGGATCTTGTTCAGGAGGAAGCAGACTTTAAAAGGGAAATTAATCGCTTAAAAGATTTACCAATGGAAATAGCTTTTATACCAGTTGATCCTCGACTTGAAGATTCATTTTATAAAGCCGGTAAATACTTTAATGATCATTTTAAGCCAAAGGTTTTAATTCCGATGCATTTCAGAGATGATTTTTCGATTATAAAACAATTTAAAGAAAAAATTGGAGAAAGCAATACGATTATTCCAGATTTTCAACACCGAAATATGTTAATTGATATAAAAAAATAAACACCTGAAAGGTGTTTATAAAAAATTTGTATTTATTAAAGAAACTGATATTTTTAGTGGCCGGGATTCTTTGAGACAATTTTTATGGCTGTTTCAATGGCGGATATTACATCCGCCTTTGCTTTCATTTTTGCTTCATCTACCTTCCCATATAAAAAACCTTTATGCATTACAAAATAAGCGGGCTTGAGGTGATTTAAAG
Organism: Eubacteriaceae bacterium ES3; assembly: GCA_030586155.1. Lineage (NCBI taxonomy): Bacteria > Bacillati > Bacillota > Clostridia > Eubacteriales > Eubacteriaceae > Eubacteriaceae bacterium ES3. The sequence goes on from CP130741.1 coordinate 1,661,304, forward strand.
CATACGCTTTCATGTCTTCGGTACAACGATTACATTTGCAAATATTCTCATAAGCGGTTAACATTTCAGGCAGCAGTTCATCAACAACATCTTCCATATAATTTTTAATCATTAGTTACTCCTTTATTTACACGCCAATATCACAATAGAAATTATACACTGAAATACTTATTGATACAAGTTTATTACCGGTCTTTAAGTTATCTTGTAAAGATTAGATTGCATAAAATTTTATGTATGTGATAAAATATGATCAAAATATTAGGAGTTAAAAATGTCTACTGAGAAAGTCAGAAATTATTTAAAAGAATGGAATCTGGATCATCGTGTTCGAGAATTTGAAAGCTCGAGTGCAACTGTTTTACTGGCAGCACAAGCATTAAAGTGTGAACCTGAACGGATTGCAAAAACGTTAGCTTTCATGGTTGATGGAGATCCTATTTTAGTTGTTGTCGCTGGAGATGCTCGGATTGACAATAAGAAATTCAAGTTATGTTTTTCCAGTAAACCAAAGATGTTGAGTCATGAACAGACTGAAAGTTTTGTTGGGCATAAAGTTGGTGGTGTATGTCCTTTTGCAGTAAATGAAAATATTAGGATTTTTCTTGATAAATCTCTTAAACGTTTTGAAAGTGTCTTCCCCGCCTGCGGAAGCTCTAATTCCGCGATTGAATTAAGTATTTTGGAGCTTGAAAATACTTCGAATTATATTGAGTGGATTGACGTTGCTAAGGACTGGTCATGATTATCTTGCCCTTAAAGCGTCATAATTTCATATCCATTTTTTAAAAATGATGTAAATGAAGGGTGCCCTTTCATATCTCCTAGAATTGGGATTCCCGTTTTCTCATTAACTGATAATACTTTGAAGTTTGTCGAACAGGCTTTACAGATACCAGCAATATAATTTTTTTCTTTTACTTCCAAATAAAGCTTATTGTTGGAATTTTCTAGTGTTTCAATAAGTTTAACTGCTTCACCTTCAACTACAATTTCTGTATGAATTCCTTTTGTGTTCATATCTAGTGTATTTAGCAAGACATGCTGCATACACATCGGATTACCATTAAAAGTAAAAATGACTATTTTCTTCATTCTTCCGCATAACTGTTTAAAACAGCTATCCTCCTTTACTTATTGTTATTGACTATATACCCAAATTTTCAATAATTACACATTTATAGTCTCTATATCACTGGATCTCTCGACAAATGCCGATTCATTTGGTATACTTTCTTTTATTTGCAAAATTTTAGTTTAGGAGGTGTTAGATGAAAAGAATATGTGTTTATTCAGGTTCAAATCTGGGACTTCGGCCTGAATACAAAAAAGTCACCAACCAACTCGGTGACATTTTTATTCAACATAATCTTGAACTTGTTTATGGTGGATCAAGTATTGGGTTAATGGGGGAAATTGCAGACACAATACTTGAGAACAACGGCAAGGTCACTGGCGTCGTTCCTGTCAGTCTTTTTCCGGATAAAGTAATCAGTACAAAACTGACGCGATTAATAGAAGTAAAAGATATGCATGAACGGAAGAAAACAATGTCAGATCTTTCAGATGGATTTATAGCCATACCTGGAGGAATTGGAACTTTTGAAGAATTATTCGAGGTTTTTAGCTGGGCACAATTAGGTATCCATCATAAACCCATCGGTATTTTGAATATAGCTAATTTTTTTGGTCCTTTTATTGATTTGATTAATTCAATAACTGAAGAAGGTTTTATGAAGGCTTCTAGTAAAAAACTTTTAACTATTTCTGACGATCCGGAAATCCTATTACAGGAGATGATTAATTATGTCCCACCTGTTTTAGAAGATAAATGGGACCTGCCAAAAGAATCTGCTGTATAAAAAATGATTTGAAAGAGGTGAATTCATGAAACAAAAGATTTTGATATCCATTTTTCTAATGATTTTAGTTGTAAATCTAGTCGGTTGTAGTACTGAAAGTGATTCAGATTATTTTGATTTAGAATCGACTATTCGCTATGAATTAATGATTGGACTAAATGATTCGACAACTGGAACGCAAATTATTGAAACAGAAGATGCTATTGATGCTGTTAAAAAAAATATACTCAATCACGCTGACGGCTTGACTATGACTGTTTCTAATGGCAGTTATTATGTTGGTGCGTTACTGGTAGATGAAACAACTTTAAATTGTATCATTTATAACAGTGATGATGCTTCGATTCGCAAAATAGTCGATGAAATTAATGAGGAGATGAATTTGCCTGTGCTAGTTGCAAAATCATCAAGTGACTATCAGCTAGTTTCTCCAGATAGTTCTGTACAATAAATAAAAACGCAATCACCCATTTACAGGATGATTGCGTTTTTTAATTTTACATTATACTGAAATATCCAGCAGCTGACCAATATTTGGGTCAGGTGGTACTGATGCAGCCGAAGACATACTCTCTTCAACCATATCGATCATTTCAGTCATTTGTGCTTCACCGCTACTCATAGCCATTTTCATTACCGAAAGATTTGCTTGCTGAGAAACTGCGATTTGACTCATTCCCATTGATAATGCGGCAATATCCATGATAGACCTCCTTTCATCTTCCTGCTGTAAATTATGCTTATATATATTATCGGCTAATAATCTTAAAAAATAAGCTTAAGAGATATGAAAACAAAGAAAATAAAACAGAAAGCATCAATATAAGACTTATTAAAAGGTTGTATTTGATTATTTTAAAATCAAGCATATAATCTCCCAGTCCGAAAATATTTAAAAGAAAAAAAATTGCCAAAATAATTACTAGTCCTTGAAAGGCTCCTTTAATGTCGGCAAAACTCAATGACATATGTCTTGATATGCTGATAGCTATAAATAAAAACAGATAAAAAGGAAGCATTTTGAAATGTTCAAGTGTAAAAATTGTCGTTAAGAACTCAAATTGGAGTTTAATGATTTCGGAAATGATTATTTGAAAGGGCGTTGATGTTGTTATAAGCTGTTGTAAACCGTTTATGTATATTATAAAGCCATCTGGAATAAAGCAATACACTAAAAGACTAATTGCCAACGAACCGCCGAATATTGGAGCAATACCAATAAAGAAATTTCCACATTGCTGATAGATATTTTTCGAATTGTAAGAATGATTGACATAGCCCATTATTCCTTGCGCATCAGGCTTTTGAAAGAACTTAACTTCCTTGATTTGATGGCAAAATATTTTTGCTGTCAAAGCATGGCTTAATTCATGTATAGGTATACCAATTATGCCAGTTACTAATAGCGCATTCTTGCCAAATGAGTGTAAAATATTTTTATTTGTCTGATGTTCTAGAATGCCCAGTAATAATCCAAAGAATATAATTGGGCCAAAATAGCAGACCAATTCAGCACCAGTCGTAAATAATAGTTGTGTGATCATTCAATCCCCATTTTATTAATATTAGATTTTTAAGAACGTTTTTTTTCCAGAACAGCTAAAAGCTCATTTTCAGGTACTGGCTTGGAAAAATAATAACCTTGAATAAAATCACATTCAAGTTTTTCTAAGATCTCAAGTTGCTCTTTGGTTTCCACTCCTTCAACAACAATTTTCAAACCAATGCTTTTGGCAATTTGCGTTACGTTATCAACAATCTGGTATGATACAGGATTAAAAGCAATGTCGTCAATAAAAGATTTGTCCAGTTTTACGGTAGTTATTGGTAATATTTTTAAATAAGTAAGAGAAGAAAAACCAGTTCCAAAGTCATCTAAAGCAATACTGATTTGTTTTTCACGCAAAAATAATAGTTTCTGATTAGCGATCTCAAGAGAATTCATCAAAACTGATTCGGTGATTTCCAGTTCAAGGTTATTAGGCTTAACTTTGGTATTTTCCAACATTTCTATGATTAATGCTTCAAAACTTTCATCCAGTAATTGTATTGCAGAGATGTTTACTGCAATACAATAGTCGGTATTGTTCAAGTCATTAAAACGGGTGATGAATCGACAGGATTCAATTAGAATCCATTTGCCCAGTTCTAGAATTAAATTGGACTCTTCTGCAATCTTAATAAATTCCATCGGAGATATGAATCCCCAAACTTTGTGTTTCCATCTTGCCAAGGCTTCAAAGCCCTCAAAGCGTTTGGCTGTTATGGAGAACTTAGGTTGAAAATAGAGACTTAATTCATTATTTGCAAGAGCAGCTTTTAAGTCTTGCTCAAGAATTGCTTTTCTTTGCATTTCTTTATTCATCGATGGATCAAAGACCATATAATTATTTTTTCCATTGGCCTTCACTTGATTCATAGCTACTTCTGCTTTAACAAGCATCGTTTCAAAGTTATTTTCAACTACTGAGTTACTAAACTCACTAAGCTCATCAGTGTTAGAATCAGTGTAAGAAATTCCAATACTAACACTGGCAATGACACTTTGATTACTTATTTGAAATGGCTTTTTAAATGCTTCAATTAAAAATTTTGAAAATATATCAACATCTTCTTTCAAAAATTTGTTCTCTTTGCAGATTACGAATTCATCCCCTCCAATACGATAAACGGAGTAATCCAATTTATTTTCAATTAAGGATTCCAAGGTTTTTGCAATTTGAAATAACAGGGCATCTCCCATACGATGACCAAATAAATTATTGATATATTTCAGATTATCAACATCAATATAATATAAAACCGAAAGATAATTTGTACTATCAGCTTCTGTCAATGCATGATACTTCTGATAAAAATAAGATCTATTAGCGAGTTTAGTAATTGGGTCATAATAAGCTGCAGTTCTTAAATTTTCCTGGTTATCGATTATTTGATGAACCATGGATTTCATCGAATTTTGAAGAACTTCAATTTCACGACTTGATGGCTTTGTTAAAGAATCCAAAGAATTATAATTACCCTCTGAGACAGTTTTCATCATTTCAGAAATTCCATTAATGGGGGTTGTAATATTCCTTTTTAACCATTTTTGTGAGACCAAATAAAAAATCGAAATTAAAATAAGTCCAAAAATAATAATCGCTAACATAATCTGATTTCTAATGTGAAAAATAGAAGCCATTGATTTTCCGACAAATAAGGCTCCTACTGTTTGAGCATTATAGTTTTTAATTGGAATATAACCTACCAGATAAGGGTCATCTAAAATTTCTGTTTTGCCAAAATATTCCTCTCCATTGTGATAAAGAATATTATAAATATCTGGATCTAACTCAGTGCCGCTAAGACTGACGTTATTCTGAGTAATGGTTGTCACCATTCTAATATTATCTGCAAAGATAGTTGCATCTAAAGACGAAGTATTTTTAATATAATCCACAATTTTTTCCTGGTCTATTGGCATTCCAATTGTAACCAGATATTGCGAACTAGCATCAATTCCTTCAAAGCGTTGCTGACTAAAAAGATATAGTCCATCTTTTGAATTGCCGTCTATCCAGCTGACAATTTGATAATTCTGTTTGGTCAAATCATTAGAAGTCATTAACAGAACATCAGGTGGGCACATCACATTCTCATAAAACAGCAAGTTATCTTTCTTTATTTCAAAAAAAGCAAAGTCATCATTATATTCATAGCTTGTATAACTTGATATTTCGTTATATGCATCATCAGGAGAATTACTGTTTAAAATTTGTCCAATGTTCTCGGATGCATTTTTTATTTTTTCATTATTTTCAGAAACCACGATTTTTTCAAAATAATGAACACCTGTTTGAATTTGTTTTTCAACCTCATTTTCATAGATTGAAAAGAATATATAAATTGCCATTGCACAACCAAAAACAATAACACAAAGGATAATACTAAGAATGAAGTAATTTAATCTATTTTGAATCGTCTTTTTTTCTTTCATCACTACCCCCTGTGTTGAGATATAATCTTAGTATATTATATCTATTATAATTATCCCGAGCAATATAAAAATAAAAGGTTATATAATATGAAAGTAGGTAATAGTAATAAAATTAGCAGAAATTTTAATAAAATACTAATATTAAATGAGATTAAATTTGCTCTTTATGGTATAATTTAGTCATTATAAACCGAGGAGGAGATTTTGAAAACAAATAGTATTAAATTAGCAATCTTATCAATATCCGCACTTTGTATGATATCGATGACAGCTTCTGCAGTTTTAGCTGATATTCAAGCACATTTTTCTGGTACTGCCCCTTCATTGGTGCAGATGATTCTAACTATTCCACCATTACTTGGGGTCGTTTTTGCCTTTGCTTCTGGCCCCCTATCGATGAAAATTCCAAAGCGTAAGATAATCATTTTTGGTCTTATTTCGGGCTTTACTGGTGGAGCTTTCGCTTTTCTTTTTGGCGGATTCAGCATTTATATTTTATTATTTTCCAGTTTATTGATTGGTATCGCTCAAGGAATTAATTCGACTATGTCTATGGCATTGATAGCTGATTATTTTAAGGGTGATGAAAGTGGTGCCATGATGGGACTACAATCTGCATTTGTTAATGGTGGTGGTATGGTCTTAGCTTTTCTTGCTGGAATGCTAGCCGGTATTCAATGGAATTATTCTTATCTGGTGTATTTATTTTTTATTCCGGTTATGATTATTATCATAAAAACGCTTCCAAAGGAGGATCCTGTTCATCCGCACCATATCGATGAAATGGGGAGTGCAGGTAAACTTAATGGGACGGTGTTTTTTACGGCATTTGTTTTCTTTTTTTTCGGAGTATTTCAGTTTGTGTTTCAGGCTAATATAGCTTCTGTCGTCGTTGAGAATAGCTTTGGTAATGCGTCTACAGTGGGATTGATTAATACTGTCTTCTCAGGCGCGGGGATGCTGACAGGTATTCTTTTTGGCTTAATACAAAGAATTTTCAAAAAACAAACACTTCCCTTTGCACTACTAGTTATAGGAATTGGGATGGGATTAGTTGCTTTCGGTGGAAACCTTCCAATTTTATTTGTTGCAGCTGCATGTGGCGGCTTTGCAATTGCTTCAATTATGCCTTCTGGGACATTCATAGCGGCAAATGCAGTTACACCAAAACTTTGTGCAACAGCAATCGCAATTGTCACTGCTTCAGTTAATCTTGGTATGTTTCTTTCCCCTCTTATTATAAACCCAATCGCTAGCCAGTTTGGAACTAACAGTTTAAATGCAAAATATATGATTGCTTCAGTCGGATTATTGGTGCTTTCACTTGTGGCTTTTGTTGGTTTCAATCTACTCAATCGGATGAAAGAGTCTGTCACAAAGAATTAACTAGATATATTATTTAAAAGAATCTACGAATTTAAATGAAAAGGCAAACATTTCAAAATAGGTTTTCCTATGTTTAAAATGTTTGCCTTATTTTTACCAGTCCTTTTAAAACAATTCCTTGCTCATTTGATCAATTTCTTTATTTACTGCATCATATACTCCTGGGAATAAGGATTCTGGTCCCCCCATGACCAGGCAGGGAATGTAATAAAGTTTTCCACATTCTTTACAAGCCCGATCTACATTCAGTTTTATTTCTTCTTGGGTCCAGTTGGGTTTATCAAGTTTGCCATTATCGATATCGCCCATAAATGAAATTTTTCCACCAAATTCTTTTACTAAATCTGGCACATTATTAGTAGACATACAGCCCTGCCAGATATCCAGTCCCATCTCTATCATTGAAGGTACAAAAGTTGCTGCATAACTATCACAATGATGAACAATGACTTCAACTCCATTTTCTTTGTAATAGCCATAAATTTTTTTATATGCGGGCTCAATAAATTCAGCAAACATCTCAGGCGAAATAAACGTTGATTTTTGTGTTCCCCAATCATCATGGTGAAACAATGCATCTGGATGTAAATATTTAATTGACTCTTTAGCAAAATTAATTTCGTATTCAACTAAATAATCAATTAATTCATGTAGCGCTTCAGGTTCTTCGTAGAAAGCCATTAAAGCATTTTCCATCCCCATCAGATAATGCAGTTGTTCAAATATCCCGGTAAAATAGCAAGAAGTGACAAATTTTTCACTGCGATCAATGGCGTTAGCATGTTGAATAGCTGCTTCCCAAGCCTCTTGCGGTCTCTCTAGTGAAGGCATCTTAACCTGTTCTTTCCACTTTGTAATATCTTTCAATACAATGTGTTCTTCATCATGAACTGGGAATGGACCCGGTTGTCCCTCAAGCCATTGTATAGTAACCCCCCAACCATTTTTACCTATTGAACCGGGGCCTGCAATTCCAAAATCGAGAATCGGCGCTTCCATAATTAAATCCAGAAATTCGTACTGTTTTACAAATCTATCCGGATTACCACCATTAATTGTTTCCAGTAAGTTCTGCCTAATTGATAACATCTTAGCCTCCATGTATTGGAAATTAGAATATGCGCGCATTTATTTCATTTATAGTCTAACACGAATGAAAACGATGGTCAATTTAAATTTGTATATATTTAATATTTACGAATAGATTTTTTCATAGATAAACTTTATTCTTCGCGAATTCCAATTGAATAGATACCCCGATAAATATTACCTAGATTTCCATCAATTGAAATAGGTTCACAGGAACGGAAAACAAAGTCGTTAATTCGACACACATTATTTTGGTCATCTACGATAAGTCCACGACATTGAACAATACATACTTTGCCGATACTAACGGCTGTTACAGCTGCATGAGATGTTACCCCTCCTTTAGCTGTAATTAACCCATCACAGGAAAAGATAAGCGGAATATCGTCTGGAACGGTGTCTGGTCTGATCAATATTACTGGCCTGTTACTTTTAAATGATCTGATTCTATTTATATCATCAAGATCAAAAGCCAGATATCCGGAAAGTACTTCGTGACTCATTCCAATCCCATGCCCTACGAGTTCCATTTCTTGCGGTGATGGAATAAAGTAGCTTACGGACTCTTTTTTTCTGATTTTCTGGTTTCTTGTTTGTAGAATATATAAATCTTTGGGATTTTCAGATTCAAAAGTAAATTCAATTTCCTGGTGAACATAACCGTACTGATTAATTAAACGGTTTGCATACTCTGCTAGTTGTTTGAAAATTTCGGGGAATCGACTTTCAAGAGAAAAAGTCCCTTCTTTATAATGGTTTCTTTGTGCTTCACTAATTGGTAATGTACTTACCAGCCCTGAAACAACATCCTCTCCTTGAGAGCATAGCGAAAAATCACCATATAAATTTACACCAGGTTCATCGGAAAAGGGACTGCTGGTAAAAACTACACCTGTACCAGAATTAACCGATTGATTACCCATAACCATTTGCTGAACAATTACAGCAGTTCCCCAGTCATCTGCAATTTGCAGGTGATTGCGATAGGATTTAGCACTTTCTGAAGACCAGGATTCAAGAACGGCAGAAATTGCTTGTTTGAGTTGAATAAATGGGTCATTTTCAAATTCAATATGATAATCGGATAATACCTGTTTATACTCGAATGCAATATTTTTCATTTGTAGTGGTGTAAAATCAATTTTCAATTGGATACCATTTTTAGTTTTATTTTCTGAAATAATATCATCAAAAATATCACGATTTAAACCAAAGGCCATGCCCCAACTTTGAAGGAAACGTCGATAACAATCCCAGGCAGTCCATTCAAACCCAGACTTTTGACTAAAAGCTAAAGCTATTTCATCATTCATCCCAACATTTAAAAATGTTTTCATGGCACCTGGTAATGAAATTGAAGAACCAGAGCGAATTGAGTAGAAAATCGGATTATTTGAACAGCCAAATTTCTTACCAGTAAAGTTTTCAATTCTAGTTAAATAATATGATAGTTGTGCATTAAAATCCTCCTGAATGATAGGATGTTTATTGATAATATCTTTGTGTCTGAAAACTTCTGTTGTCAAAACAAAACCAGCAGGCACATTAAATTTATATGAAATCAGTTTTTTAAGAAAAAAAGCTTTTGCGCCAAGGAAAACAGGATTATCAATGTTATCTGTTTTCTCAGTTAATAAATCGAAAGAGATATCAGGATCATATGTCAACATACTTTTCAGGCTTTGTTCAGAATAATTTAATACTAAATGTCTTAAACTACTAATAATATCAGTTATAAAATTATCCAGGTCCTGAATCAAGAAGGCAGTTGCCAGGTTATCCCTTAAAAATCTCTCCGATTGCATATGCTTGAATCCCTTTGTTTCCGCATCTAAGTTTTCACTAATTTGAGGTATTATCACATTAAGCGGTTTTTTGAATAAATCATAAAAGTATTCTTGAATAATTTGACGAATATCATTCGCCATGAACGAAAATAAGTTAATATACTGTTCAATCGAAAAACTTGGTGAAACAAGTCCGTATTTTAACATATCTAAATGTGAATTAAATCCTTGATTGACAATCCCATCAAGTTCAAGCCCCTCCTGAAAAAGAAGCAAAATCTGATGTATATTACGGAATGTTTTCACAGTAACATATTCAGCTTTAAATGGTTGGGTAATTTTTCGCATAAGTTTAGATACAAATTTTTCTAGACGATATGTTAGTCCTAATGCGTCAAACTTTGCTTCGACGTACTCACCATACATTGAAGGGATATCTGCGGCTATATGACGTTTGTAGTAGATATTTTCATTCGCTTCACTAGCTTTTTTCTCGGTTATGACAGTTTTTAAACGATGCATAATTTGATAAATAGCTTTTATAGAGCCATAATTGTCATTATCATTAAAACATTTTTTTAACAGGTCGCGTTCTTTTACGAGATTTAAGTTATATGGATGAAGTATTTTGAAGACATCATCAGCTTCTAAAGAATATTTTTCGAGTAAATAAAAATACACATTAAATATCAGAAAAACTCGGCGATAATCCATATTTTGATCTGCTTCAAACTTGTCTGAGTTAGCAATCAAATACTCAATATTTTTAGTCAATACTTGATTGGGATTTAAGGATAATCTTAAACATATTTTTTTTATTGCATCATGGACGCCTTTATACCATACTCCATCATTATCAAGGTTTTTATAAATGTCCTTTGGTATTATACTTTTTAGTGGTTCTCTATTACCATCATACCAGTAATTAATTATTCTTTTCGTCAATTCTATATGCGTATTATTACTTTCAATATGAATTTGTTTTCTTAAAAAATGTATTAGCCGGTCCTTTCGTCGTGATAACTCATCGATTTCTGTTGTTGCATCTCTTAATTCACCTTCGGCTCCGATTTCACGAAAATAAACTGGGAATATTCTTGCCAACTGTTTAATATCTCGATAAACTGGTTCAATATTGACATTTAAGAGCTTTGTAACATCTCTTTGAAAGAGGTCAGTATCGGATATAAATATTCCTCCTAATTTTAAATTAACGATCAATGCAGCTAGCAGTTCTCGCATAACTTTTGGGTCTTGTTCAATCAGTTCCATCCATATACGAATATTTTTAACATGGTTAAAATGTCCTAAAATTTGCCAATCTTCATTTAGAACAAGCCTTCCAGGGTATACGAAGCCTAGTTTAATTAATGATTCCACAAAATAATTGATACTCAGGGAATCTTTTGTTTTAATAATTTCGGTCCCAAGGGTCTTAATACAGTCGAGAACCATATCACCATGCATTTCGATGAGTGCGTTAAATTCACAAAATAGGGTATCCAAAAATGAAAATTCATCAATCGTTTCAGGTTCGTCAAATATATTTCGTAGATTGCGATTCATATCATAGATTAGGTGATCCTTAAAGGGAATCATTCCGGGCAAGTGCAATAGATATATTAAATAATAAATGCTTTCATGATGAGATTCAAATTTATTGCTAAATCCTCTGAAATGGTTTGCTATATCATTGTAGTACCACTGAGACTTGAGCTTGGAAAAGGTGTTTGCATCACGACATTTTTGTTTAAGATGATTAAAAAAAGGCTTTCCAATTTCCCTAATTTTATTCTTATCGACATGGATAAATAAGTCCTTTTTTGTTTCAAACCATTGTTCGGCTTTGGTTGATTCTTCCCAGAAATTTATACAACGCAATAGGATATCTTTCATAATCTGAACGATTTGGTTTGAGAATTCTTGAAAGCTACTAACTTTTTCGAAACTTATGCTTAATAAACCAGAGTTTTTAAGATATATGATTTGATAATCACTTAGATTATTTTCGAAAAGAATAATTAGTTCATTAATCGCTGCTAGCGGAACTTTCTTAAAGCCCGCAAGACGATCAATAAATCGAATATGGATTTGTATCAAATGCTCAAGTTGCTGGTCATTAAGTTTTAAACTGTAAACCTGGTTTATTATTTTAACCATAAATGTGTAGGCTTGTTCAGATTCTTCCATTTTTTCATATATCCAGCTATCATCTAAACAAATAATTTGTAATGTATTAATAACATAATTTTTATCACAATAACTGTGGTTCAATTCAATGAGAAATTCATGGATACGATTGTAAATTCCAATATATTCTTTTGATAATTCTCCAAACCATTGTTGCCTTTCGGGAATAATAATATTTGTATCTCTAGTTTGGGACAGGTTAGCGCTTAATGCTTTAGATGAAAATTTTTTGTCCATAGAAATCTCCTCGTATTATATAGTAGTAGTGTTTATAGTCCCTCTCCAAGGACTGTATGCTATACTTTTTGGAGATACTGTGGATTGGTTCTCATCTCCTACCACTAGATGGTTTTCGAAAGGCTCCAACCACAGGCTCTTTGTATATTTGTTAATCAGTTAGATACCGCATGACGGTTTATTTAGAACGAGGTTACAATCGCAGGGAGTACCCGTGGGTTCCAAACAGTATTAAATTTATTCAAGGAGAACTGTTATGATTTATGCAGGAATTGATGTTGCTAAAGATAAGCATGATTGCTTTATTACTAACTCAGATGGAGAGATACTCTTTAAAGCCTTTACCATTATGAACAACCGTGATGGTTTTGATGATTTTTTTCAGAAGATTTCCTCTGTTGCAGAAGATTTAACTAAAGTAAAAGTAGGGCTGGAAGCCACAGGACATTACAGTTACAATCTTCTCGGTTATCTCGTTGATAAAGGTCTCGCCACCTATGTTATCAATCCGTTACATACCAATCTGTACAGAAAAAGTCTAAGCCTTAGACAGACGAAAACGGATAAGGTAGATGCCCGAACAATTGCTTCTATGATTATGTCTGATGTGAACTTAAAGTCCTACTCAGACACATCTTACCACAATGAAGAATTGAAGTCATTAACCCGCTATCGTTTTGATAAAGTAAAGCAACGTTCGAAACTTAAACAATCTATTTCCAGACTTGTTACAATTCTTTTCCCTGAATTGGAAAAACTTGTTCCTACTCTTCATTTAACTTCTGTTTATGCATTGCTTTCTGAATTCCCGGGTGCTAGTGCTGTTGCGTCTGCTCACCTTACGCGGCTTTCCAAACTCATTGAAACAGCCTCTAAAGGTCGATATTCCAAAGATACCGCTGTTCGTTTCAGAGAAGCCGCTAGAACTTCTATTGGCTCAAATATGCCGGCTAAATCACTGGAACTAAAACACACCATTAAGCTTATTCAGGAACTTGATTGTGAAATTGATGAAATAGAATCTGAAATCAAAATCATAATTGATGAAATAAATTCTCCCATTCTTAGCATTCCTGGAATCAGTTATCGTATGGGGGCTATGATTATTGCTGAAATCGGTGATTTTAAACGCTTTGATACTCCTGACAAAATACTTGCTTATGCTGGTCTGTCGCCATCAACTTACCAATCAGGACAACTTGATGGTGCCTATTCCCATATGGAGAAACGAGGCTCCAGATATCTTCGCTATGCATTATTTAATGCAACTAAATTTGTTTGTAACTGGGATCCAATATTTGCAGCTTATCTTGCAAAGAAACGTTCTGAAGGAAAACACTACAATGTCGCAATATCTCACGCGGCCAAAAAGCTTGTAAGAGTCATTTACCAGTTGGAAAGATCTGGGCAAACATACATTAAATCAGCTTAGATTTTTTTAATAAATATCTCTTTTTTGAGCACCTGCAAAGATGCTCTTTTTGTCATGCAGTTTTCAATGTTCAGTTAACTCATTTTCAGTTCTTAACTTATCTGAACTGCATTTCTGCAATTCATTCAAATAATGTCAATTTAGACTTGACTTTTAATAGTTAGTCTTTCATATAGAATTTTCTGTGAAAAATATTTCCATTTATGACTTATATACCCAGAAAGAGTATTAACATAAAAAATATGATAAAATATTTGAATACTACAAATAAACTCGTTATAATGAGATTATCAGTATAACTGAAATTTTGAAAAGGACGAGACTGTTTAGTGTAAGCTATAAATACAGAAAGTTGCAAAAGCAAAATCCAGAGTATTGCAAGCTGCAAAATCCAGAATAATGCAAAAATCCATTGCGGGCAAAACTCAAATCAAATATCCTTGTATCTGACCAAAGAACAAGGAGGAAATGGAGAATGCTCACAATGGATCAAATACATGATATCAGATTTCGGTTTTATGAGAAAGGGGAAAATATTTCACAAATCGCTGAAGCACTGCACATGGACTGGCGGACTGTCCGCAAATATATTGATCAGACGGATTTCAACGAACCGGCACCCAGGCCGGCAGTTGAAAAAAAATTCTGTCCCAAGTTAGAACCTTATAAAGCGATCATCGATGAATGGCTGCTCAATGACAAATCTGCTCCCAGAAAACAGCGTCATACCGCCAAACGGGTGTTTGAACGTCTGCAGAAAGAAACACCCGGTTTTGACTGTTCCTATCGGACCGTTGCCAGTTATTATGCAGAAAAACACAAAGAAATTTTTAAACAGAACCCAAAAGCATTTCTGCCACTGGTACATCAACCAGGCGAAGCGCAGGTCGATTTTGGCACTGCTGAATTTTATGAAAATGGCCGCAAGCTGACCGGAAAATACCTGGAGGTCTCTTTTCCGTACAGCAACAAAGGTTATCTTCAGCTGTTCTACGGCGAAAACATGGAATGCCTGCTGGAAGGACTTGATGCCATCTTTCGGCATATCGGGTGTGTTCCGGCTGAACTCTGGTTTGACAACACAAAAGTTATTGTTACGGACATTATCCGTGGCGGTGGGCGTAAACTCACCGAAAAATTCGAGCGTTTCCGGGAACATTACGGTTTCAAGGCAGTCTTCATGAATCCAAACGAAGGCCATGAAAAAGGCAATGTTGAGAACAAGGTCGGCTATCAGCGCCGTAACTTTCTGGTGCCGGTTCCGCACTTTCTGTCACTGCCGGATTATAATCGTGGTTTGTTTAATCAATGCGAGGAGGATGCACAGCGGGATCATTACCGGTACGATGAGACGATTGAATCGCGTTTTCAGGCTGATCTGAAGGCATCGCGCGAATTGCCGTCTGTTCCTTTTAATCTTAATGGGCATAAGACCCTGAAAGCCGACAAATGGGCAAAGGTTTATCTGAATAAAGGCAGGCATGCCTATTCAGTGGCCCCTAAATATGCCCAGTGTTCGGTTCATCTGGTACTGACGTCAGCTGCTGTTATCATTCAGGATGAAAACTTTAGAGAAATCGTCCGCCATCGACGATTATACGGTGACAGCAAACAGGAACAGATGGACTGGCTGCCCTATCTGAAGCAGTTATCTCAGCGACCACGAGCGGTCAAATATTCGGGAATTTATGAAATGATGCCCGAAACCATGCGGTCTTTTTTGGCCTCCTGCTCAGACAGTGAAACCGCTCAGGTCATCAGACTGCTTTCAGAACTGACCAATCGATCCGGTTTTGAGAGCGCTCTGAATACAGTCGATCATGCCATTGCCTGTCAGGTAAAGGATGCTGACAGTCTTGCAAGTCTCTACCGGAGGCTGTATGCCGATGTTCCTGAACTTCCGGCCATGAATCTGCAGCCCGGAATTCCTCAAATGCAGCCGCTGATGCCGAATCTGGATGCTTATGACCGGCTACTTAATCAGAAGGAGGTTAGCCCCCATGCTTGACAATGAAATCTCTGAATGCTGCCGGAAACTGCGTCTCAGCCGGAACCTGGCCGAATTGGCTCAGACTGCCGAAGGTGACAGTCATCAGGAATATCTGTACCGGATTCTCAGCGAGGAACTCCAGTATCGGGAGATCTCCCGGACTGAAAAGCTGGTCAACAGTGCCGGATTCTACAGCCGTCAGACTTTTGAAGGCTACCGCTTTGACGAAATCACGCTGCCTGCGGATCTGACCCCTGAAAGCCTGAAATCACTTGCTTTTATTAATGACCACAAAAATATCATCATGTACGGCGGTACCGGAACCGGTAAAACCATGTTGTCAACCGCCCTTGGTGTGGCAGCCTGCCTTCAGGGTATACCAGTTAAATTTTTTCGAACAGCGGCACTGGTCAATAAGCTTTCTGAAGCAAAAGCAGCCGGAACATTGACTGCTTTTCTTAAAAAACTGAATAAAGCTGAGTTGCTTATTCTCGATGAATATGGCTATGTGCCGCTGGATCGGACGGGCTCCCAGCTGCTGTTTGAGATTATCTCCGACTGTTATCAGAACAGAAGTATTATTCTTAATACCAATCTGGAATTTTCCCGATGGGTCAATGTCCTTTATGATGAACAGATGACGGCTGCCATGCTGGATCGGTTGCTGCATCACTGTCATCTGATTTTATTCCCGGGTCCCAGTAACCGGATGCGAGAATCCAGCATTAATGACTTATATCGATCGATTTCGGAGAATCAGCCGAAAAACTGACAAACATTGCCTGCAATGCGGTAATTTCTGCTGAAATTGCTTTGTATTTCAGTTTGCAAAACTATGGATTTTCCAGAATGCAACATTCTGTATTTTTCACTTGCAACTTTCTGCAAAAAGAACTTGCAAAAAACAGACGAGACATATGAAAAGTGAAGAATTAATTAAAATTTTTAATGAAGTTCAGGAAAGACATGAAGAAGTACTCAGTGAAAATTATTACCTGGAGCGTTTAGAACCCTATGCGAATGAAGAAGGCTATATTGATTATCACAAACTGGCCATGTTTGCCCATAACGAAGCACTTTCGTCCGCAAAAGGATTTATGTTTGATATTCTTTTTGAACTTTTGGTTGATGATAAGGAAGATAACGAAAATATAAGCGATTAAGAGAGTCGCTTTAATCCCAGTATATTATAATAAAAGGCTTCAGCTGTTTTCAAGCTGAAGCCTTTATTATCCCTATATTTTAAACTTTTTTGCGAATCTTTCGATTGCTTCTTCAGTATTTTCTTTTGTACCAAATGCTGTGAGTCTAAAGTAGCCCTCGCCACTTGGACCAAAACCAGCACCCGGAGTTCCGACAATGTTAACTTCATTTAGTAACTTATCGAAGAATGCCCAAGAATCCAGACCTTCTGGTGTCTTAAGCCAGATATAAGGAGCATTGATTCCACCAAACACCTCAATACCTGTACTTGCAACCCCTTCACGTATGAGTTTGGCATTAGACATATAATAGTCTACAAGTGTTTTAATTTGTGACTGACCTGCTGGTGTATATACTGCTTCAGCTCCCTTTTGAATAATATACGGCGTCCCGTTGAATTTTGTACATTGTCTTCTGTTCCATAAACCATTTAGAGAAATGGCTTCACCTGCAGCTGTAAAGCCCATACATTCTTTAGGAACAACTGTATATGAGCATCGAGTTCCTGTAAAACCGGCGTTTTTAGAAAAACTTCTAAATTCGATGGCTACTTCCTTTGCACCTTCTATTTCGTAAATTGAGTGTGGAACTTCGGCTTCAGTTATGTACGCTTCATACGCAGCGTCGTAGAGGATGATTGCCTGATTTTCTTTTGCATAATCAACCCATTTCTTTAGTTCTTCCTTAGAAATTGTTGTCCCTGTAGGATTGTTTGGGAAACAAAGATAAATCAGATCAACCTTTTCAGTTGGCAATTCAGGAATAAATCCATTTTCAGCGGTACAGGGAATATATACCATGTCTGACCACATACCATCAGTTCCTAAATTACCACTTCGCCCTGCCATAACATTACTATCAACATAAACTGGATAGACTGGATCGGTAATGGCAATCGTATTATCAATACCAAAAATCTCTTGTATATTAGCAGTATCGCTTTTTGATCCATCACTGACAAAGACTTCGTCAACAGATAGATTAACCCCAAAAGGTGCAAAATCGAATTCAATGATTTTTTCGATTAAAAAATCATATCCCTGTTCTGGTCCATACCCTCTAAAGGTACTTGCATCAGCCATTTCGTCAACTGCCGCATGAAGTTCTTTGATAACTGCTTCCGGTAGAGGCTTTGTGACATCACCTATACCCAAGCGAATAATATTCGCATCTGGATTTTCATCTTTAAAAACATTGACTCGTCTGGCAATTTCAGAGAATAAATAACTGCCGGGTAATTTTAAATAATTTTCATTAATATGTGCCATTTTTCTTTCCTTTCAAATTTAAATAATTGCTATTTTTCCCATTTGGAAAAATCAAGGGTACCAAAATAATCGGCTGGTGTTTCTGCCCGTCTGATTAATTCTGTACTTCCATCTTCTTTTAACAGTACTTCAGCAGAGCGCAGTTTACCATTGTAATTATAGCCCATTGCAAAACCATGAGCGCCTGTATCATGAAGAACGACTAAATCGCCAATTTCTATTTCTGGAAGTTCTCGATCGATAGCAAATTTATCATTATTTTCACATAAGCCACCCGTTACATCATAAATGTGATCTAAAGGAGCACCCTCTTTACCCATTACTGTTATGTGATGGTATGCGCCATACATTGCGGGACGCATCAAGTTGGCAGCACAGGCATCTAAACCAATATATTCTTTGTGTATATGTTTTTCATGAAGTACTCTGGCTACAAGATGTCCAAACGGTGCTAACACGTAACGGCCCAACTCAGTATAGATGTTAATATCATCCATTCCTTCTGGAACTAAAACATCTTCAAATGCTTTTTTCACACCTTCGCCAACTTCGAAAATATTGGTGGCTTCCTGTTCTGGTCGATATGGAATTCCAACCCCGCCAGATAAATTAATGAATGAGAAGTGTGCATCTGTTTCTTTTTTTAACTCTACGGCAGTTTCAAAAAGAATTCTAGCAAGTGCAGGATAATATTCATTAGCAATTGTGTTACTAGCTAAAAAAGCGTGGATTCCAAAATGTTTAACGCCTTTCCCCATCAGAATTTTTACAGCTTCAGACATCTGTTCTCGAGTCAGACCATATTTTGCATCTTGAGGGGTATCCATAATCGCATTATCAATAACGAAGTTACCACCAGGATTAAATCGCAAACTAATTGTTTCAGGTAGTCCCGCAATTTCTTCCAGATAATCAATATGGGTAATATCATCAAGAGTAATGAGTGCATTTAATTTTCGTGCTAAAGCAAAATCTTCACGCGGTGTTACATTGGAGGTAAACATAATATCCTCACCTGTAAAACCGACAGTATCCGATAGCATCAACTCCGTTAATGATGAGCAGTCAACTCCGCATCCCTCTTCTTTTAATATATCAAGTATTGTAGGGTTTGGAGTCGCTTTAACAGCGAAATACTCTTTATAACCAGGATTCCAAGAAAACGCTTTTTGAAGATTTCTTACATTCTCCCGAATACCTTTTTCATCATATAGATGAAAAGGGGTTGGATATTCACTAACGATAGTTTCAAGTTGTTCTTTTGTCACAAACGGTTTTTTCATATTAATTCCCTTTCATTATCTCAATTAATTTTATTTCATTTTTCATTGAATCTTTAAATAAATCTATAAGGTTTTTCTTTCTTGAGTAGAGACAGGTAGACTGATCTCCATAATTAAGATCACCTGTTAAAACATTGGTTGAATCAACAATTAACCTGATTTGATTTAAGGGCTCTTCAGCATGATAAATTATGGCGCCCTCTATTTTTATGTTTTTGCTGGTAATCAATACGACTTTGATTTTTCGAACTATCGATGTTTCAAGCTCAGGAAGTAAGATTTCAAGGATCGAATCAGACACTGATAGATATACTCGTTCCTTAGCATTCAATATCATGTTTCGAAGCTTATCCAGAATATTATTTTCCCCTTTTATGGTTATATAACCATCTGTAGTATCAATTTTATCTGGAGCATTACTGATCAAATCATCTTCAATTTTTTGAAGCCGCTTAATCTTATTTTCACAAAAATCTTTAACCGCAACAGGACAATACCTGATTGCTGTTTCTTCAATTGTATATGCGCCACCTTTTTCAACTAGTGATGCAAGTGAAGAATAAGTGTTTGAACGGGCAATCCCTGTAATCTTAGCTGTCTCATATCCATTGAGGGGACCATTTGTTAATAAAGCCAGATATATGGATGCTTCATGACGGGTTAAGCCAAACTGCATCAATTGTTCAATAATATCCATTTTATCAGTCCTCTCTATATTAAACAGACAATCAAGTAGTATTTCTCTTCAGAACTACTATAGCTGATTTAAGATAGTTTGTCAAGTATATCAAACATATTTTTTATTTTCATTAATAACTAAGAATTATTCTAGGCCTCAAGAAATGTTTCAGAATTTGATGGTTAAATTGAGTATACATTAGTTATCAATACTTTTATTAAACATTATCATAATCAGTTTTAGGAGATTAATATGTCTGAACTTAATAACAAATTAAAAACAGTACCACATCGAGCTGGTATTTATCAGATGTATAATAAGAGTGGTCAGATTTTATATGTCGGTAAGAGCATGGATTTGAATAAACGAGTCAGGACTTATTTTAATAAATCCAAGAAATCATATAAGATTGAACAAATGATGGGATTGGTAACAGACTTTTCTTTTACAATGACAGATACCCATCTTGAAGCACGTTTGCTGGAATGCGAAATGATCAAATCACTTAAACCACACTTCAATACTCAAATGAAGAATGATAGCCGTTATACATATTTAAAAATAACTGATAACCCAAGACAACAACCTCTGACTATTATGGATGAATATAGTGAAAATACCTATGGACCATTTCGAAGCCGAAACCAGGTAAATAATTTCATAACAAATTTTTCACACTTATTCCCCATTATATATAAATCTGGTCAGTTTGAATTAGATTATCAGATATTACCAAAAGGATTAAACGTTTCAGAGTTTTTCGAGAATCGTGATAATCTGATTTCGATATTTTCTTCTTCTTTTGAAATGAATCAATTGATATCAATTATTAAAGAAAAAATGATGCTAACAGCTGAAAAACACCAGTTTGAACAGGCGGCAGTTTATCGTGATATTTTTAAAAGACTAGAAACAATCAGTAGAATTCTTTTTAAGATACCCAAGCTTTTAGCAGAAGAATTTATTCTGTGCATACCTGTTAACGGCGGTTCCAAGCTTTTTTTTATTCGGGATGGAATTATAATAAGTAAATCTAAGCTGCTTGTAAAATCAAAACAGGATGTTTGTGAATTTTTTGAGCAAAACACATCTAAAGAATTTACAAACCAATGGAGTGATAAGGCAAACCTAGACTTTTTAGAGATTCTACTTAGCGAAATACAAACTTATCCAGAAGAATGGATTTATTCTAGAAGCAAACTTTTCTCATGATTTAAAAACGACACAAATTCATAACGCAATTTTATAACATGAACTTTGATTTTTAGATTAAAAAAAGAGCAGGAAGGCCTGCTCTAAAAAATTAATTAGTTTAGCAATTTGAACTTTAACGTCTAATCTGTCGTAATTACCAACTATCTATCTAGTTGAAAAAAGCTCGAAGCAGCATATAATTTAGAACCACTGATAATTTCCCTAATACTCTCTGTAATTTCTGCAGGACTTTGGCGCATACCATTTTTAGCCCAGGAAACTATCATTCCAACCACTCCGTAAGAAAGAAATTCAGCAATGAACTGCTTCTTTTGATCATCTATTTTTAACTGATTTTTATCAACAGTAGTTGAAATTTGGCCAATAGAATCAATCATCGCAACAAAAATTTCAGTAGTTACAGAGAATAAATAATTTTGAAACTCAGAACCTTCAGTATTTTTTAAAGTCTTTTGGTAAAACAAATGATCGTTTTTCATAATTGATAATAAATCAAATACTTTATGATCCCAGTTTTCAATGGTTAAACCTTCTTTTATAACAAGAATTCCTTCATGATATACGATCCAGTTAATTAAGTCATATTTATCCTGAAAATGATAATAAAAAGTTTGACGATTTAAACCGCAATGAGCTGTAATTTCTGAAATAGTAATCTTCTCAGGGGTTTTGCTTTTAAGTAAAAATTTAAAAGCTTCAGCAATTGCAATTTTGGTTATTGAAGAATCTGACATGATGCACCTCGGATATAATACAAATATTATATCATTTATCATATCAAAGTAAAACCTGTAAACGGATTCTAGTTATAGTTAGTTAATTAGACATTGATAGAATACGCTCTTTTTTCTTTTAATCGTTTCTTTAGAAATGACAGTATTAGGGTGGCGGTAAAAAATACTAACAAAAATATTAGCAAAATTCCAAAAGAACGCCAAAAATCATTACTAATCTGACCAGTAATTGTGTCTTTAAAGACGATAACGGAATAGGTCATTGGCATATAAGGATATAATATCTGGAAAAATTTTGGTACCGTTTCAATCGGAAAGGTTCCTCCGCATGAGGTGAGCTGAAGAATCAATAATGCCAGAGACACAAATTTGCCAATATCACCCATATGGACTATACAAAACTGAACAATGGATAGGAACACCATTGATACCAGACAGATTGAAATAAAATATAAGCCGTTATGTTCAATTTCAAGACCCAAGGCGTATTTTATAATTAAACCTAAAAGAATGGCCTGACAGAAACCAAGAAATAAATAGATAAAGCTACGGAGTGTCTTTTGAGAAGACTCTCTGGACAATATTCTAAATTTTTGATCAGCGTCAAAATAGATTCCAAAGAAAATAATCAGTGCGCCTACCCACAATGATAAAGACATAAAATACGGGGAAAAATAGGTTCCGTAATTATCTATTGGTTCGATAATGTCATCTTCAATACTCACTGGTTCGCTTACAAATTCATTGATACCTTCCAGTTTCGGCAATTCTGCATTCGCATTGTTTATAGCAGTTTGCACTCCATTTTGAGCTTCGGTTATACCAGCATTCAGTTGTGTTTGTCCGTCTGTAAGCTCATCCACACCTGCAGATAATGTACTAGCTCCTGTAGCTAGTGTATCAGCACCTTTAGATAGTTGGGAAGCACCATTAGAAATATCACCTGCCGCAGTAGCCAATTGTTCAGATGCTGATTTTACTTCAATCATGCCACTATTTAAATTTTCTGTTCCTGCCGCAAGTAATGATGCACCTTCTGCTATAGCTTGTGAAACCTGTGTTAGCTGTTGACCTGCGGTTTCTAGCTGTGCAAGACTAGAAATATTATCTTCAGAAGAAAGATTTGCGATAAACGCTGCAAATTGCGGATCATTCATTAACTCAGGGTGACTATATACAAACGATTCTATAAATGATGAGGTTGAACCTACATTAGTTATTAGCTGTTCTACACCTGCACTATACGTTTCAATCGCTGAGTTTAATTGCAAACTACCGTCAGACAAGTTTTGAGCACCATTATTAATTTGGCTTGAACCATTTTCAAGAGTTGATAAACCATCATTAAAAAGCGCAAATTGGGTGCTGAATTCTTCAGTTCCGGCTTCTAATTCATTTGTTCCTGTTGCCAGTTTATAAGCCCCCGATTCTAGCGACTGGCTTCCGGATGCTATGCTCTCAGTACCAGTGACAAGTTGACTGGAACCATCTGAAAGATCTTGTAGACCATCATCGAGTGTATTTAACTGGTCTGGAACTTCTTCAATTTCTGCGGTTAGGTTGTCAACTATCTCTGCTGAAATGCTTTCTCTTAGACTTGATTCCATTTCCAGCTCTGCTCGACTTAGAATCTGACTTGCAAGATAATTTTTCTTTTCATTTGACGAAAATATGATATTTGCTGTCTGCTTATTAATATCTCCTGCTGAAGCGATGTCTGCTGTAAACTCTTGTGGTACTAAAATCAAAGCATAATATTCAGAATTTTCTGTTCCAAATCGTCCATCTTTTTCATTAGTTATCACATAATCAAATGAGTTGTCTTCAGATAATTCATCGATGAATTCTTCCCCCAAATTTCTTTGCGTTCCATTTATAATAGCGCCTTGATCTAAATTAACAACTGCTATTGGTAGGGTATCTAGTCTGGAATATGGATCCCAGAAAGCACAAAGATAAAAAAAACTATACATTAGTGGAATAATAATTACGCCAATAATAACAATCAATGGCAGAATCTTTTTTTTGCTTATTTTTTTCATTTGAACTCCTTTCAATTATCTAAAGGAGTATAGCATTTAATGGTGTATCTGTATTTATACAAATAACTAATTTTGTCTGTTATTTATACAAATTATGCGATTTGTTTAATAGATTTTTTGAAGATTGGCATAATAAAAAATTGCGCAGCAGTTGATAACTACTACGCAATAGTGTCTAACTTATTGGGCCTCATCAAAAAAAGACTCTTTTTCAATCAAATCAAGTAAATTTTCAACCCCTATTTCAGAATTTTTTACAATTTCTTTAATTTGATCTCTTGTGATGTTATCCAGATGAAAACCGGCCACTACTGTGCAAATGCATTGATGTCTTTCAGAAATTGCTTTAGCTAATGGAATAGCAAGTGTATCATCACGATGATGTAATGGTGTATAACTCACGACTCGACCACTATCTCCAATAGCAGTGCAGCCGATGTGTGATTCACCGCCAGTTAGGATCACCAAATAATCAGAACCTATTTGTGTGACTTTATAATATAGGGTTGTTTCACCTATGCCTACAGATAAATTCACGACTCATGTCCCCATCTTTCGAATAAGGAGTGGGAAATGCCAAGTAAGTCAAAAACTTTTCCAACACTCTGATTGATCAGTTCATCTATGGTTTGAGGATGATGATAAAAGGCTGGCATAGGAGGAAGAATAATTCCGCCGGCTTCTGTGACTGTTGTCATATTACGCAAATGTATAATTGTCAAAGGTGTTTCCCTGGTCATTAGAATGAGTGGCTTTCTTTCTTTTAATGCGACGTCGCTCATTCGTACAATTAAATTATCGCTAAATCCATTTGCAATTCCAGCAAGAGTCTTCATGCTGCAAGGAGAGACGATTGTCTTATCAATGCCGTATGAACCACTTGAAACAGCGGCAGCCATGTCTGTACTTTCATAAACGGCATCTGCTAAATCAGTAACAGATTCTATAGAATATTGAGTTTCCAGTTCAATGGTTTTTGCTCCCCATTCACTAATCACTAAGGATACATGATGGTCAGTTTTAGCTAATGACTCAAGAAGGCGAATTCCATAGATCACACCAGAAGCGCCAGTAATGCCCAACGCAATTTTCATGAGGATTTTCTCCGTTCTAAAGTTTTTTTCATATTGATACCTGACTCATCGATAATGACACCATATATTTTTTCAGCAGACTCATTCGAGATAATACCATCAAGTACATCATTATAAACCTTTTCTGGGGAACGTTTTAGAGGGTCTCCCCAACCACCTCCACCGCTGGTATTCAAATAAATCTGATCGCCTTTAACTGCTTTTCTTGGAGCTTCTTTGCTTTCCATAATAACTTCTTTTCCCTGACTGACAAAAACACTGCGATTTAAACTCCCTGATTTTCCACCTCTTAATCCATAAGGAGCGTGTTTAATGCCATCCCCAAAATTCACAATATCAGTTCGGTCAGCAGTTACCTGGAAAGCATATTTCATACCGCAACCTCCGCGATATTCTCCAGCTCCTGCAGTATCAGGGTCCATTTCATGGTAAAGTGTTAAATGGGGGTATTGAACCTCATTCGATTCAATATTAGGTGCTTTGACGCCGCCAAAATTCGACAAAGTCGCCATATAAGGCTTTCCGTCATGTCCTTCCATTGCTCCACCACTACCTAATGAACAAAAGGAAAAGCCAACAAAATACCGATCGTTTCTCGGATCAACACCATAGAAGGACGGACCCAGATAACGATGGTAACCTGCTGAAACTCTTCCTGTTTCGGCCTGATCCAGGGCTTTAAAGATAGTTCCAATTATTTCACTGGCAGGTGTTAATGTGCAAAGTGTCATAGGTGCCGGAAGGTTAGGGTTAACCAAAGAACCTTTGGGTAGATTAACGTTAATACAACCAAATGCACCGCCATTCCGAGGAATATCTTTCCCTAAAAACCAAAGGGCGGCTATCCCAGAGGCACAAGTTGCGGTTACAACTGAGGTATTAATAAAACCTGTTACCTGATTATCAGTCCCCTGAAAATCTATTAGCATCTGATCACCGGTGATTTTGACAGCCACTTCTATTCGTATCGGTTCCTTCTGAAAACCATCATCATCTATAAAATCGTAGGCTCGGTAAATTCCATCGGGAACTTGACTGATTCTTTTTTTAGTTAAATCAGCAGCCATTTTTAAAGAATCATGAACAGCATTTTTAACAATTTCAGGAGAAAAGGATAAAAGCATCTCTTGAATTCTCTTCGCAGCTAGGCGATTTGAGCCTATTTGTGCTAAAAAATCGCTGGTGAGCATCTCTGGATTACGGGTGTTGATACGAATCAGGTCAAGAATATCCTCTAGCATTTCATTGTTTTTCATCAGGCGAGTTGGTGGAATTCTAATTCCTTCCTGATAAATTTCCGTCGCTTTAGGGTTGTAACTACCTGCTGTTGAGCCGCCAATGTCGCCATGATGCGCTCGACTTACACAGAAGAATAGTAGTTCATCATGCGAAAAAACAGGCGTAATAATACCAATATCAGGCAAATGATTTCCACCATTATATGGATCATTGATAATAAACACATCACCATCATGAA
This sequence comes from Eubacteriaceae bacterium ES3, assembly GCA_030586155.1. Classification (NCBI taxonomy): domain Bacteria; kingdom Bacillati; phylum Bacillota; class Clostridia; order Eubacteriales; family Eubacteriaceae; species Eubacteriaceae bacterium ES3. The sequence goes on from CP130741.1 coordinate 1,688,251, forward strand.
TTTTGTGTCCAAATTTGCGAATAACTGCTTTAACACTAAAAGAACCTGCAGTTGCTAAAATTGGAATACCATTAAGCTGAGAGACAAGTTCGCCATTTGCATCACATATGCAGCAGGCAAAGTCACAGGCTTCTGCAAAAATTGGAGAGTGAGCAGAACGCTCAAGTGCAATCCCCATTTCTTTGGTGATACTATCAAGACGATTCAAAATCACGGTTCTGTTAATAATCGTTTCAGTTCGTAAATCCATTCGTTTGCTCCTTTCGCATAATAATAACACCGTCCTCCTCCTGTTGACAAAAGAAGCCTGCAGGAACAACGATAGTTGTGTAGGTTAAGTCGATCAGCGCTGGACCTGTAAATCCATTCTGCAGACACGCTTCATTGATCGAAGCAACTTCGATATCGTCTTTTAATCCAAAAATCTCTCCTGATACCAAATGCTTGTTTTGCTTATTTGTGGAGTTGTTTAAAGGGAAAAGTGTATTATCGTTTTTAGCCTCAGAACAGGCCAAATGAAGATCAATAATTTCCCATTCTTTATCTCTTTCAGCATATTCATATATCGCCTGGTGTGCATCATAAAAAGCCATTTCAACCTCAAGAATGTCTGTCTGTTCAAAATGAGCTTTTGTCCAAGGGACACTAATTTCATGATGCTGGCTGACATAGCGCATTTCCAGGGTTAAATCAAATTCCTGCCGATCATAATCAACCCCTAGTCTAGATAAATGCTGTTTCCCATCAGCTTGCATTTCCTGTAATTTGATATTAAGTTTCTTTGCATCAAAATTCTTTTTTTCCATAATGACACTAGCAGTAAGATCTGTTCGGCATGATGCACCAAGCATTCCCCATGAGCAAAAGACAGGACCTTGCACTGGGATTATAATTTCTTGCATATTAAGTGATTCCATTACACGTGCTGCAAATAATCCAAATGCTCCACCTGCACTGATTAGACTGTATTTACGAGGATCATTTCCCTTTTGTGTAGTTACAAGCCGCATGGCATCAGCCATCATTTCGGCTGCAATAGTATAGATCATTCTGGCTGCTTCACTAACAGAAATTCCAAGAGGTTCAGCAATTTTCTTTTTTATTGCTGATTCTGCCAATTCAGCCGATAAACGCATTTTCCCTCCGAGAAAACGTTCAGCATTAATCAGTCCGAGAACCAGAAGTGCATCAGTAACTGTTGGAGCTTCACCACCTAGATTGTAGCATGCCGGACCAGGGACAGAACCTGCAGAATCAGGACCTACATTAACCTGTCCGCCATCTGCAACTTGAACAATACTTCCCCCACCGGCACCAATTGAATGAATATCAATCATCGGTATTGTTAAAGGATATCCTTCCAGTTCAGTTTGAGAAGCAAGTTGAGTTTTTTCATCACTAACAACATGAAGATCAAAACTCGTTCCTCCCATATCCGCTAAAACGCAATGTGTTCTTTTAAGCAGTTTTGAAAGGCTTTCGTTACCTACTGCACCACCGGCCGGACCTGATAAAAGTGTCTTTACGCCAAATTCTTTTGTGTCGATTGTATCACTAAGACCACCACTGTTTTTCATAATATAGAGTGGCCGATTCCAACCCAGAGTGTTTAATTCTCTTTTTATTTCCGAGAGATAATCGGATAACACTGGAGTGCAATAGGCATTAATAACGGTTGTTGTGGTACGTTCGTATTCTCTGATTCGCGGTGAAACATCTGATGAAAGAGATACAAAAATTTCAGGACATTCTGTTCTGATAATTTCAGCAGTTTGCTTTTCATGCTCAGGGTTTAGAAATGAAAAAAGATATGAAACTGCAATTGCTTTTACGCCAGCATCCTGACACGAATGACAGGCAGAAATAACGGCTTCGCGATTTAAACATTTTATGACATCACCTTTGTAATCCAAACGCTCTTCAATGCCAAATCTTAGCCGGCGGGGAACAAGAACTTCAGGTGTTTTAATTGCCAGATCCCATTGATTAGACAATTGAGAACGTCTAATTTCCAGTGCATCACGAAAACCGGCAGTGGTAAATAAAGCGGTTTTGACACCTTTCTTTTCCAGTAAAGCATTTAATGCCAATGTAGTTCCGAGAGAAATCTTTTCAGTCTTTTCTAATAGCTCACTGAGAGTAGTCCCCCATGAATCAGCCAGTTCATAGAGTCCCTCGAGAATTCCCTTGGCCGGAAAAGTATGATTAGTTGGGTTCTTAACGGCAATTTTTTTTTCGTCTCCGTTTTTCAAGCTACCAACAGAAGTAAAATCAGTAAAAGTACCACCTGTATCAATTGCAATTTTTATCATTTCTAAACCTTCTTTTTATTTATGTTTATTTTACGTATTTGAATAAACGCTGTACATCAGATATGACATTTTCATCAATATCGATTTTAGGAGAGAAACCGCTCAAGGGCTTGGTAGCATCGATTCCTAATTTGGCCGTTCGACTTAGCTCATCAGTGGATGGATCGAGGGTTTCACCCATCATATTTGGGAACACCATAACGCCCCGATCTGCCTGGAGTCGAGTTGCCATGGCCCATAGGACTTCCTGTTCATTAAAGACATCTACATCTTCATCGACAACGACAACCATTTTTATATGATGATCCATTCCTAATGTTGTCAGAATTACTTGTTGCGCCTGACCTTCAGCTGTTTTTTTCATCGATACATAACAGTGAAATATACCGCAGGATGAAAGCGGTGAATGAACTGCTTTAATATTAGGCAAATTCTGTTTTAAAAATTTCTCAATATCGCCTTCTCGTTGAATTGAGACAATCGTGATATGTTCACTGCTCATCGCAGGGGTTATATCGTGAAAAATCGCGTTTTCCCTGTATCTAATTGCATTAACCTGAAAAACATTCTCGGTACTTCTAAAACAGGCATAATTTGTATACTCGGCAAATGGACCTTCTGGCTCTCTAACATTGGCCAATACTTCCCCTTCCAGTACAAATTCAGCGTATGTCGGAATATTTAAATCGATGGTATGACAGGGTGAAACTTCAAGCGGTTCACCAAATAATCCGCCAATCGCACCAAATTTTCCTAAATGATAAGGAACAGAAGCTTGTGAACCTAATGAAATATTAGGATGAACACCGATGCAAATAGCTGCTTTCATATTTTCACCGCGTTCTTCACTACGTCTAAAGTATTCCCACATTCTTTGACGTGAATGGAATGAAATCCCCAATTTGTTTTTGCCTTTTAATTGAAGACGATGGTATCCTAATGTTTCTGCCCCAGATTCTGGATCTTTAGCCACACATAGTCCCGATGTGATGTATGGGGCAGCATCGATCGGAAAATGTTTAAGAATTGGCAGTTTAGTAAGATCTACATCATCTCCTTCAATAATATTCGCATTACATGGAGGATTATCGATGATTTTCAGATCATCAAACCGATCTTTGATTTTTTCTCCAAAAGCTTCTGAAACTTCAGAAGCTTTTACCTTCATACCTCTTGCGAAACGTTCTTTTGTACCAAGAATATTCGTAACCACTGGAAAATCGCTTTCTTCCACATTGTCGAACCACATCACCGGAAACTGATGTTTTTTTTCCAATTCCATCATAAAAGTACTAATTTCATAGTTTCTTTTAACTTCTTCAGTGACGTGAATGATTTCACCGTCATTTTCTAAATCTTTTAAAAAGTCTCGTAAATCCTGACTCACTATTGTTCTCCTTACTTTGTCTTTTAAAATCGAAATGCTTTGGCACTAGATTATTGAATCTAATACCAAAGCTAAGTTTTTTCGTATTAATAATATTTGAATTATTTAATTAGACCAGACTTCATAATAGCTTCATATGCAACTTTCGTTGCAAGGGTTGAAAACACCCAGTTTACAGCTATTAAAATTAGAGTTTCAATAATTGCTACATTAACAGGTACGCCAAGAATAAGAACAAGACCAACTGCAACGATCAAATTTCCAAGAATGCATACCCCACCTTGAGCCATAATATGATGAGACCATTTTGTCATATCATACTTTGAGGCAATCAAGGATACCCATATGGAAGCTACTCCGTTGGCGAAAACAAATGCAATCCATAGCGGTGAATAAAGTACAGAAATAACTGCCTCTACCTCTGCTGCAATTAAGCCACCTGGCTGCTTATACAATAAAGTCAACAGACCGGTGAAAAAGGCCCATACTGTTCCGTTGATCAGGTACATTCCCATTTTTCCCCAAGGCAAAAGATTGTCAATCTGGCCTGTAATCTGACAAGCCAGTACAAAAACAATGCCCATAACTACTGAACCGATTAATGACTTTGTATCGGTTTTAAAAATCTGATTTCTTCCCAAAACTTGTTCTTTTTCCATTTTTATCTCCCTTTGTTTAATTGAGTAATTGCTATCATAAACATTTAAATAAAAAATAATATTTAGTATAAATTATCATCGCAGGTATTTAAAATGTATCATTTTTGAAGATAAGTGCAATGAAGTAACAATTACCATTATTTATATTAAGATTTTGACAAACAAAACCTAAATACCAATCATTTTATTTATCACCGTAATCAACTGAAATATCGAGTACTCTTTCTTGAGTGCAACTTCGAGTTTGGTAACGTCCATATCCACGAAGTTCTGCTGATAGAGCCGCATCAGATGAAATACGCAGTGCCCTGTAGATGAGTGGTAAAATCGAAGATGGTAAATTTTTTATTTTTTCTAACACTATATCATTTGGTACTCCCCTCGCGGATTGGCTATTACTGATTGATTTATATTCGTTAATCATTACTGGTAAGAAGCGGTCAATCATTGGTACCAGCATTGCATATCGATATGGTATTTTCCATTGAATAAGGGTTTGTGCCATATCCATTGACTCTGTGTGTATAGCAAATTGAAAAGCTGATAAGGAAATGATTGATATTTTTAGTGTTCCCTGTAACGTAGTCATTAAAAAGCCACTGTAAATTCTTAATATCCCAAATGTATAAATAATCTGACCAGATCGACCAAAGAAAATATTTATAACTAATACCTGACTAGCAACAATTAATATCAGAATGGCCAGCGTTTTAAATGCTTTCAAGGAACGTTCAGAAACAAGTTCCATAAATAGGATGACTATTATAAGTAGTGTATTTAAATATATATTTTGGGATATAAGACCAATTAAGATTGTCAGCAAGCAAAGGACAAATTTCAAACCTGAATCCCAGTTTTTTAAATCCATCATTTTTATAGAACTCCTCTTAAAATTTCATACTCAATCAATTCTTTTTCATAATTCATTAAATTTTCTGCTTCACAATCGAAAACTAATCGATGATTATGCATCATCACAATCCGATTGGAATAATTTTGAGCCTCTACCAGATTATGCGTAACAAGGAGAATTGAAATTTGTTTACTGGAAAGTTCTGAAAGTTTATCCATAATAACTTGACCTTGAGCTTCACTTAAACCTGAAGTGGGTTCATCTGCAATAATTAACTCAGGATCTCCTACTATCACAGATCCCAATGCCAATAGCTGTCTCTGTCCACGACTAAGTCTTTGTGGGTGAACATCTTCTAATCCCTTTAAACCGATAAATTCTATGATGTCATTAATTTTCAATTGTCTTTCTGCATCACTAAGTGTACTGGATTTAAGAATATATCCAATTTCATCTCTAACAGAACTTAAAAAAATCTGATCGTCTGGATTCTGAAACAAAAAACCTATTCGCCTTCTTAGTGGCCCAATATTTTTTTTAGTAATTTTCTGTCCGAATAATTCAACTTGACCATTGCTTGGTTTTAATAATCCTTCAATTAACTTTAGCATTGTAGATTTACCAGATCCATTTTGGCCAATTATTGCTGTAAATTCGCCTTTTTTCAAAGAAAAATCGATAGAATCACAGCCAACAATACCACTTTTATAAATATGTGATACTTGTTTTAAGGAGATTAATTCTGTACCGGTGTCTATAGCTAAGGGTTTTTTGTTGTTTGTTTTTTTTATAGTATATTTATTCTTATATTGTCCTGGAGACAAATCATCAATAATTGTGCCTTCTTCCATCACTATTACTCTATCAACACCATGAAGTATTTCATCTGAACGATCCATAACGATAATAATCGTTAAATTATTTTCCTGATTTAGCTTTCTTAAATAGCTGTATAGTTCACTGCTGGTTTTTGGATCAAGCTCAGCAGTTGGTTGATCCAGTAATAAGATGGGAGTTCTCATCGCCAAAACACTACCAAGTACAACTTTTTGGGCCTGTCCTCCAGAAAGTGAATCAGTTGTACGATGGGTAAAATTTTGCATATTTAAAAAATCAACAATCGCTGCAATCCGATTTTTAATTTCATATGGATCCAGGTTCATATTTGAAACTCCAAATGAAAGCTCGTCTTCAATATGTCGATTAAGCATTTGATGTTGCGGTTCCTGCATCATATAGCCTACAAAATCTGACATTTCATTTAATTCCAATTCATTAATATCCTGACCTTTAATTTTCACCCAACCGTCGATTTTACATGGAAAGAATTTTGGTGCAGCTGAAGTAATTGTATGTAATAGCAGCGTTTTCCCCGATGCTGCACTTCCTGTAATTGCAATCATTTCACCCTGACTAATGTCCAATTTAATATTTTTCAGTGCTGGTTTGTTTTCATCCGGAAAGACTAATTCATTAATCCGAACTTGTATATCTGTTTGTATCATTGATTATCTTCTTTCGTGAGTTTGTGACAAATCTATTTTTCTACATAAAAACATTCAATTGTTATAAAGATAAACATCTGTCTAAGTGATTTTGCAGAAATAAAAAAAGTTTCGGCTATCACAAAAGATAGCCGAAACTTTACCGTCATTTCGAATTATTAAAATATTGGCAGGTCTCCTGACTGATGCTTATCTGTCCTTAAGTCTTCCCGTTGCCAGTGACATTTATAAAGACAAAGCAAATTACAGTGATGGGTTCGTTCAGGATTTACACCTGATTCCCTATTCTCCTTTAAAAGGCACCAATATCCTTTAAATATTTATTGATACTATATTAACGTTTATTTCGACTGCTGTCAATAAATATTTAACATTAGTAAAAAAATTAGTAAGATACAAATTTCATCTTTGTTTTGAACCTCAAAACTATCATTTTCTTTGATTTCTTTTCAATTGATGGTTATAATATAGCCATTAATCTAAGAAAAAGAGGAAAAACAATGATCCCAACAGACTATAATTTAAGCGACTATGATCCTCATACTGACGGTTTTAATTATTTAAGCGATATAGCAAATGCCTCTATGCTTTCAGAAATTTTGAATACCTCGATTGCCCTTAATATTTTTGAAATAATTGATCAATTTGGGGATGATGGTGTAGAACTAGAAATGCTTAGTTATAAAGTAAATATTAAAAGTGAAATTCTTGCTGAATTCTTAATTGTATTAAAGCAAATGGGTTTTCTTTTCGAGTGGCAAGGTAATTATTCAAATTCTTTATTATCTAAACAATATTTACTGCCAGAAAGTATCGATTTTGTCGGAGGTTTAGAGGCCATTCAAAGAACGAACCTAAATAATTGGAAGAAGTTTAAGAACAGACTCTTGTCTAATCAGAAAGAAAGCATCGTTGAATCAAATATTCAAAATCAACATTGTAAGATAATCAATCAGCATATTTCCAATAGCTGTACAGAATTCTTTGAGGATTTTGAAGGGGCTATCCTGATTATTGGAAATCATACTGCTCCCATAATTTCTGCTTTCCTTCAAAAATTTCCACAATCAAAAGTAACAGTTAAAGATCCTTGTTATGATCCAACTATGATTGACAGTACTGTGTCTGGAAAAGTCGTCTCATTAAATTCTCTAACAAAACAGAACAATAAATTTAAACTTATTTTTATAACGCTTACTGATTTATCCCCTGAAAGTATAAGTGATTATTGCAAAAGTTTAACACAGGATGGAATTCTAATGGTTCATGATTACTTTAGAGAGCATAAACCTTTAAAATCAGCTTTAAATTCGATAAATCAGCTCTTGCAGGAAGCTTTGCCGGTTAGATCCGCAGCTAGACTAAATGGAATACTTTCAAATTATCAAATGACATCACTTAAACTTGTTCCGTTGGAATCAGATACAGCAATATATTTTGCAGCTAAAAACATGGAGCCATTATCTAAACTCAAGCTTTCAATTATTCAGCAATTAAAGTATCCGCTTCTAGAAATTGGCTTTGAAGACGTAATTAAAATTAATCCTGATACAGTTGTAACAACAGAGTTTGCTAAAAACAAATGTACTTTTGGATGTTCATCAGCTGAACTCAAACATTGTGAAAGAAACCATATGCCTCTTGAAGAAACAAGAAATTTACTTGATTCGTATTCCATTGCCTTTCTTTTAAAAGGTGCGCCAGGTACCGGTGAATTTCAGAGGAAAGTTCTAAAAGCTGAGGCTTTAGCATTTAAAAAAGGCTATCATAAGGCATTTTCCTTTTGGGCTGGTCCATGTTCAATTTGTCCAGAATGCGATTTGTTTAAACCTTGTTCAAATACTAAAAATAGACGACCTTCTATGGAAGGTTCAGGAATCGATGTTTTTGAAACTGTCAGAAACAATGGTGAGAATTTAAAAACTTTATCTGAGCGCGGAGAATTTGTTAAATACTATGCCTTGCTTTTGCTTAAGTAGTTGATGATCAATATAATTAGTAATTTATATGAATATAAATGGATTATTTGAAGTTTTTATTAATTTCTGGGTATGAATTAATAAAGGACTTTTTTTGAATTACTGCTAAGGCTTATAAATTATAAAAATGGGGTCTTCGATTGAAAATAAGAGCAAGAATTTTAATATATCTTTTTATCAGTCTCATTATTGGAACGATTGTAGCTACATTTGCTGTTTCAATGATATCAATCTCATATATCCATCAGGAAGAAGAAATTGACATCACTAAAAATATTAAAAATGCCAATTCAATTCTGTCATCCAGAATGGCTATGATAGAAGCTATTCTAGTAGACTGGACAAACTGGGATGACTCGTATCAGTTTATGAACGGTGAATATGAGTCTTATATTGATATTAACTTAGGGTCTGGAACTCTCGAAAATTATAATTTATCTTCTATGGTTTTTCTTACAAAGAACTATACAGTAAAACATGTGGACTATTCAAGTGAGAGTCAATTAGATTTAATTACCCCCTTAATTAATAATGAAGCCTTAATGAAAGCATATTTAACTGATGTTGATAATGTTGATCTTCATACTGGAATCACAGTTGTTGATGGTGATCTATATTTGATTTCTGCCAGCGGGATTACTGATTCGACCGGCAATGAACCAGCTAATGGGTATCTGATTTTGGTCCAGCAGCTAGGAAATGAATTTTTATCAAATATCGAAGAACTTCTTGAAATCGATATGGATTACTTTTATTCAACGGACGTTATAACAGACAATTCCATTAGTGAGCTTCAGTATGAATCAAGTATTCGGGAAAATAGGCAACTGATTACGACTACTTACTTAGAAGATGTATTGACAGGTGAAACCATTTATTTTATAGCTACAAACACTCGAATCTCTTATATAAATGCGATACAAACATTATTAATGGTTTCTTTATCTATCACTTTAATTTTTATTATTATCATATTTGCTTCATATTATTCTTTAAACCGAATTGTGATTTCTAGAATTTTGAAACTTGCAAAATTTCTAGATAAGGTAATAAGTGAGAATAATTTGACTTTACGGATCAATCCAACTGGCAATGATGAAATTACCTTTTTAACAAGAGGTCTAAATAGAATGTTGGAAATGTTAAACCAGGATTTTGATAAATTAATCGAAAATGATGAACGACTGCATTTGTTATTGGATGCGACTAGTGATGGTTACTTGGATTATTTCAGAAAAACTGGTACTGTTATTGTTAGCAATAATTTTCTAGTTCATATGGGTTATCACTTTGAATCCAATCAGCTTACATATGATCAGGCTTGCAGCTTTATAAATAAAGCTGACATGGTTGACTTTAGAGCAAAAATAGATACTTATCTTAAAGATAATAGCTCAGGCTTTAATGCTGAAGTGCGTGTGAAAAAAGCAGACGGACAGTTTGCCTGGATTTTGGTTCGTGGAAAAACAGTAGAGTTTGATGCTGCTGATATCCCCTCTCGCTGGATAGCCAGTCTTTTAGATATAACAGAAGATAAAAAAAAGAGCGAAGAAATTATTTATCTGCTACAAACAGATCCTGTCACACAGCTACAAAATAGAAACTATCTTGAAGGTATACTTGTTGATTTAGAACAATCATCGAAAGAATATTATTGCATTATTATGATCGACGTTAATGCCCTTAAATTGACTAATGATGCATTTGGTCATAAGGAAGGCGACCAACTTTTAAGAATTGTAGGTGATACGCTTAAACATCATTGTAGTGACACAGATTATCCAGTTCGCTGGGGTGGTGATGAGTTTTTAATATTAGTCCGCAATAATGCAAATTATGCCAGAGAACTAATTAAAGGCATTAAGGCAGATTTGGATCGGTACGTCGATTTCCTCATAAATGTCAGTGTATCAATCGGTCTGGCCTGTTATCGGGAAACAGATAAGAGTATTGACAATGTAATTAAACGAGCTGAAGATAGAATGTATCATGAAAAAATTTCTGAAAGCAGCAGAATAAAAGAAGAAATATTAGAAGAGCTTTCTGTTCGTTTAAAAAAGAAGATTCCCTCGGATTTTGAAAAGTTTCCTTATCTACTTAAAAATCTAAATCTATTGGGTACAGCAGCGGGATTATCGCAACACCAATTGAAGAAGCTGTCATTACTGGCAACCTATTATAATATTGGAAAAATTACATTACCAGATGAGCTCATTAACAAAACAACAGATACAATTACTGATGAGGACTGGAAAGTCTTTCGAACACATCCAGAGGCGGGCTATCGAATCGCACGACAATTACCCAAACTGTCATCAATTGCTGATGAAATACTTTGCATACATGAACATATAGATGGTTCTGGATATCCCAATAATCTTGAAGGCGATGAAATTCCCCTGTTATCTCGGATTTTATTAATCGTTTTAATGTATTGTACTGAAATGAATGTATTTAATATGGACTCACGAAAAGTAGCCGCGAATTTTCAAAAATATGCAGGAAAAGAATTAGACGGCCGGTTAGTTGAATTGTTTTTAAGCCTTAAAAAATAAGAAAACTTGTTTAACTATTTTTCCCCACTAGATTTCTTTTTATGCTATAATTTTTATATAAAAACACTGTAAAGGAAACAATATGAAACAGAATGCTTCGTATTATATGCCACCGGAATGGGCTCATCATGAACGCACACTTATCGAATGGCCGGTGAAAGAGTCATTAGTATTCCCTGCGAATTTTGAAGAAGTACTGGATGGTTATACTCAAACAATTTTAGCAATTTCAGAATTTGAACCAGTTACGCTCATTGTAAATCACGATGCTTTCAAAGATGCAAAATCCCGATGTGGCAGCCATATTGACTATGTTATTATTTCTCATAATGACGGCTGGTGCCGAGATAATGGTCCAACTATAGTAATCAATAAAAATGGTGAGCGCAAGGGAATCAATTGGAAGTTTAATGCTTGGGGCGAAAAATATAAACCATTTGATTTGGATAATGAAGTTGCACCTAAAATTTTAAAAAGCTATGATATTCCCTGCATTGACTCTCCATTAGTTCTCGAAGGAGGATCAATTCATGTTGATGGAGAAGGTACGCTTCTGACTACTGAAGAATGTTTATTAAATAAAAACCGTAATCCTCTTTTTTCCAAGAGCTTAATTGAACGAGAACTAAAAAATCAGCTGGGTGTATCACAAATTATCTGGTTAAAACGTGGTCTATATGGTGATGAGACGGATGGACATATCGATAATGTAGCCTGTTTCTCAAAACCAGGGACAATTCTGACCCAAACATGCTCAAATTCAGGGGATATCAATCATGGTCGTACGATGGAAAATCTGGATATTTTAGAAAATACTCGTGATGCCTCAGGACGTTCACCTGAAGTAATTCACATCGAACAACCACCAGCCCGTGTTTATAAAAAGACACTTCTACCACTTAGTTATCTGAATTTTTATATCGTTAATTATGGGATTATTTTACCTGTTTTTGGTGATGATGCAAGAAAATCGGATGAAAATGCAATTTCAATTCTAAAAGAAGCTTTTCCTGGATATCAAGTTGTTTCAGTAGATGGTATGCCGCTTATTAAAGAAGGCGGAAACGTACATTGTATAACTCAACAGATTCCTTCCGGAAAATAAGAAAGGAAAACTATGAGGCATGTAAAAATTGCTGCAACTCAAATGCGTTGCACAAGTGACTTACACACAAATATAAAAACAGCAGAATCAATAGTTAGAGAGGCTGCAGCTCAAGGTGCTCAAATAATTTTATTACAGGAATTATTTGAGACTCTTTATTTCTGTCAAAAAGAAAACCCGAATTATTATCAGATTGCTTCAACAGTTGAAAGTAACATCGCAATCAATCATTTTAAAACAATTGCCAGAGAGCTTTCAGTTGTTTTGCCAATCAGTTTTTATGAACGAAAAAATAATGCCTTATTTAATTCAATCGTTGTAATAGATGCTGATGGGAGCATTTCCGACACCTACCGTAAAAGTCATATTCCCGACGGACCTGGCTATGAAGAAAAATACTATTTTTCGCCTGGAGATACAGGTTTTAAAGTATTTGAGACAAAATATGCGAAAATTGGCGTTGGAATCTGCTGGGATCAGTGGTTTCCAGAAGCAGCCAGAGCAATGGTTTTAATGGGTGCAGAACTTTTATTCTATCCGACGGCGATTGGTTCGGAACCGGAAAGTCCAGAAATCGATTCAAAAGATCACTGGCAACGATGCATGATTGGACATGCTGCATGTAATCTGGTTCCTGTTATTGCTTCTAATCGGATCGGTGAAGAAACAATTGAAAATTCAACAATTACATTCTATGGATCTTCTTTTATTGCCGGAACGACAGGCGAAATAATTAAGGAAGCCGATCGAAGTACTCAAACCGTTATTACTGTTGATTTTGATCTGGACAAGTTGGTAGAACAGCGTCTTGAATGGGGACTTTTTAGAGATCGAAGACCAGAATTATATGAAATTTTGTCAAGTCTTGATGGAACAATTTAAAAACCCCCCCTGAAACACTTAATGTTTCAGGGGGAATTCTTATTGTTCGCTCAATACCTTAATATAATCTCTCATATATTCTGGTAAATCTGGTGGCCGACGACTAGAAACAATGTGACCATCAATAATTGAAGGAACATCATGCCAGGTTGCTCCGGCATTTGTCATATCATCTTTAATACCCGGAGTGCTGGTAACATTTTTACCATTAAGGATATCAGCAGAGATTAGAACCCAACCTGCATGGCAAATTTGACCAATAGCCCGTTTCCTTTCATTCATATTTTTAACTAAATTAATGACTTCAGGCAAACGACGTAGTGCATCAGGAGCCCATCCTCCTGGAACCAATATACCATCATAATCTTCAGGATTTATATCTGTAAATGAATAATCAGATACACATGGTACGCCATATTTTCCAATATATGTTTTTCCGGCTTCATCACCGACCACATGAACCACTGCCCCTTCTTCACGCAGGCGAAGAACAGGATACCATAATTCCAGATCTTCAAAATCCTTGCTGATTAAAGCAATAATTTTTTTTGTTTTCATTTTTACCTCCTGAATTTTATTAAAGTGTTCGAAATTATCGAACAAATAAACGCATTTATTTGTATTTGTAGAAATGCGTATTATTTTTTAGGCATTACCCCTTGAACCTGGTTTTACAACAGGTATTTTATTTTCTTTACAAACCGGGCATTCATCTGGTTCCCAGGCAGTTATTTCCAGTTTGATCGCAGAATAGATTGGCATATCGATCTCGACTCCCTGGGCTCGCCGATCAGCGATGCAAGCAACGCCCAAAACCTCAGCTCCTAAAGATTCCAGAACCTTTTTTGTTTCAATGGTAGATTTTCCGGTAGTAACTACATCTTCAGTAATAATTACCTTTTCACCTGGTTTAATTTCAAAACCGCGTCTAAGCTCCATTTTTCCATCTTTTCGTTCAGTAAAAATAGACTCTTTACCAAGTTGTCGTCCAATCTCATAGGATACAACAACACCGCCCATAGCCGGACCTACCACTTTATCAATCTGGAGATCTTTAAGTTGTTCAACAACTGGTTTTAAAACTTTTTCTGCCTGATTAGGAAATCTCAATACTTTTGCACATTGTACATACTGATCACTGTGCTTTCCGGATGACAAAAGAAAGTGTCCTTCTAAAAAAGCATCGGTTTCTTTTAAAATTTCTAAAATATCTTGACTCATTATAATCCTCTTTTCTGTAATTTTTATAAATTATATAATGCCACGAATGCTAGATATATTATCCAGTTTTTCGTCTTTACAATATTTTTCTAGACCATCAATAATTGAAATAGCCACATTGGGATTGTTAAAATTAATTGTTCCAATTTGTATACAGGTTGCACCAACCATTATAAACTCTAAGGCGTCTCGCCAGTCAGATATTCCCCCCATAGCCATGATCGGTATATTTACAGCCTGACAAACCTGGTGAGTCATTCTTAAGGCTATAGGTTTAACTGCCGGTCCTGACAAACCGGCATATAAATTATCGAACACAGGTTGTTTCTTTTGATAATCAATGGCCATACCCTGAACTGTATTAATTAAGGACAGTCCAGAAGCACCAGCAGCTTCACAGGCTTTGGCAATTTCTGTTATAGATTCTCCATTAGGTGAAAGTTTAACCATGATCGGATGTTTAGAAATTGAAACAACCTTTTTTGTAATGTCTTCAGCCATTGATGCTTTAATACCATAGGCCATGCCACCAGCTTTGACATTTGGGCAGGAAATATTGAGCTCGATCAGTTGTACATCTAAATCATTAAGTTTTTCGACCGCGTCAAGATAGCTGGTTTCATCTTTTCCCCCTACATTAACAATTGTTACAGTATCAAGAGCTTTTAAATGAGGCCATTCATTGCTGATAAAAGAATCAATTCCTGGATTTTCCAGACCAATACTATTCATCAGTCCTGCCGGGGTTTCCCATAAACGCATACCTTTATTGCCTGGTCGGGGCTCAAGCGTAAGCCCTTTTGTGCATAAGCCACCGAGTTTGTCCAAATCATAAAAGGTTTCGTATTCTCTGCCAAAACCAAAAGTTCCAGATGCTGGAACAACCGGATTTTTAAATTCAATTTCATTAAATTTCGTCACCAAAGGATTAGACATCAAAAACCTCCTCTCGTAAAAAAACAGGACCGTCTTTACACACTTTTTTATTCCCGCTTTTCGTCTGACAAGTACAACCAAGACACGCACCGATACCACAAGCCATGTGAGCTTCTAATGAGACATAAACCGGAGTTGTGGCAGGTATGATATTTGAAAGGGCTTTCATCATAATTTCTGGGCCACATGTCATGACAGTATCACTTTCAGAAATTTTTACATCATCAGTAATAATTCCACCAACATTTACGGTTATCTCATCACAAATTGATTCAAACAGATTAACAGTATAAGGAATGTCGCGAAAACCCAAATATGCACGACATTGTTTAGTCGGGTTTTTAATTTTAAAATTTTTAGCCAGATAAAATAAGGGTGCTACACCAATTCCACCACCAACAATTACCAAATTATTGTCAATTTCCGGAAATCCATTTCCATAAGGTCCCTGAATTTCTACAGAATCCCCAACATTTAATTTTTGAAATATCTGAGTTCCTTTACCGACAACCTGATATAGAAATACCAATTTCCCCGGTTCAAAATCAAAAACACTAATTGGTCTTGATAATAAAGGGTCTTTATCCCAAGCTCTTAACATAAAAAATTGCCCAGGCAAGACGTTATTTTCCTGATACTCAAGGGTCATTTTCATGATACCGGGTTGCATCATTACATTTTCAAGTATTATAGCCATTTAAGGATGTCCTCCTTCATGGCAAGGGTCGCATTCCGAACATGATCAGCAAAAAGTTCCCCTTCACAACCAACCTTTTGGTGGGCAGTAATTAAACCACGCGAAGAATTAACAACTGCACAGGATGATTTTTTCAGAATTTTTGCAATATCTTCACCGGTTCCACCTTGTGCACCATAACCAGGCACTAGAAAATAGGTATGTGGTGAAAGCTTTTGAATTTGTTCAAATTCTTCAGGACACGTTAAACCCACAACTGCACCGATTGAAGAAAATCCAGATTCACCTCTAAAAGATTCCCCCCATTTTTCGATTTTTTCACCAATTACTTCGTATATCGTTTTGCCTTCAGAATCTCTATTTTGCAAGTCGGCAGCAGACGGATTAGAGGTTCTCTGCAAAACGAAAAGACCCTTTTCTTTTAGATATGGGTAATATGGTGAAACAGCGTCTTCTCCCATATAGGCGTTAATAGTCATGATATCTACTTCAAAATCACCGGTAAAATGTCCCTTAGCGTATTGTTCCCCTGTAGAAGAAATATCACCTCGTTTAACATCGCCAATAACAATGTTACCTTTGTTTCTAGCATATTTTACAGTCTCACTGTATGCTTTAAGTCCATCAAGGCCAAGAGCTTCATAGCAGGCGATTTGCACCTTGTAACAGGCAGCAAGATCAGATGTTGCATCAATAATGTTTTTATTGAATAATAAGATCTTTTCGCCATCAGTAAGGTCCTGTTCCACTAAATATTTTGGTAGAAATTTTACAGTGGAATCTAGGCCTACGCAGATAGGTCCTCTTTTTATAGCTTCATTATACAAACGATCCATTATCATATTTTATTTCCCCCTTCGCGATTGTCATTTTAATTATTCCGTTAAGCGTTTCATTTCCGAATGGATTATTATGACTTTTTGAAACAAACTCTTTAGGATCTATCTTACCACTCCAATTTAAATCAACTAAAACCAGGTCAGCAGGATAATTGTCTTTAATGAGTCCAGCTTTTAGTCCAAGTCTTTTTGCAGGTGCAAGGCTAAGCATTTCACTTAGTTTTTCGATCGAAATATTGTTTTGTTTAAAAACTGTATAGTACATGGAAAATGCAATTTCAAAGTTGTCAATTCCCGGAGCTCCCTTTAATTTATCTTCTGCTGAATGAGGCGCATGATCAGTTCCACACATATCAACAATCCCCTCTTTAATTCCTTCTATTAAAGCTCGGCGATCGGGATAAGTTCTAAATGAAGGGTTCACTTTATAATCCATTCCTGAAGCAAATAGGTGATGGGGCGTTACCTCACAGCTGATATTCAGACCTTTCTCTTTTCCTGTACGAATAAGATTGAGGGTATCCTTTTTACTAATATGACAGACATGTAAACGACCGCCATATTCTTCCAGCAACTTTAGGTCACGGGCTACCAATTCAGTTTCTGGCTGGCAATGAGTAAGTAAAATAAAGTTGTTATCCAGCGATGCTTTTAACCCTTCAACCATACGCTCCTTTGAGAAAACAGAGACACCATCATTTGAGAATACTGGGGTTAAAGGGCGAATATTTTCAATGTCAACAAGTTCGTTGTCACCAAAAGATTTTGTCAGTGCAGATACCTGTATCAGTTGGCAGAGATTTAATGTTTCAGCTTTATTCAGGTTGTTTTTGATAGCTTCAGCATTATCCATAATCGGTTTAGTGTTTGCCATTGCAACTAGAGAAGTGAACCCACCTTTTAATGCTGCTTTCATACCAGTTTCCAGAGTCTCTTTATACTCATAACCAGGCTCTCTCAAATGACAATGCATATCAATAAATCCAGGCATTAAGGCATAGCCGCAACCATCGATCTCACAATCGTATTTTGATTTTACCATACCCTTTTCTTTATAAACTTTTTTAATACGCTGATCTTCAATCAATACTTTTCCTGGCCTGCTGCCATCAGCATCAATTATCTCAATATTTGTGATTAAAGTTCTCATCAATTTCTCCTTTTCTCATAAGCTGATATCAGTCTGTTTCAATGAAAGTCGTATATGCATCGCAATATTCACAACGATACTGTCTTTTTTCATCATTAACCAGATAAAATCTGATATCTTTAATCTCCTCATATTGGGTAATGCAACGGGGATTTTTGCAAGTCATGATTCCTTTTACAACTTTTGGTAAAGAAAGTTTGATTTTTTTGACCATTTCACCATCTTTGACAAAATTGATAGTTACATTTGGATCAATAAGACCCAAAACATTCATATTGATTTCCATATCAGTTTCAATTTTAATCAGATCTTTTTGACCCATCTTTTTGCTGGGTATTTTTTTTAGTAAGACAACGACATCATCAATATCATTTAAATAAAGTGCTTTGAAGATCTCAAAACCGTGACCTGCCTCAATATGATCAATAATTATACCTTTTTTTAGTTTTGATACATTAATCATTTTCTTCCTCCATTCCAAGTAGTTTTGCGATCAGTGCCATACGCACATACATTCCCATCTTTGCCTGTTTAAAATAAACTGATCGTTTATCTTCATCAACTTCCTGGGCTATTTCATTAACTCTTGGTAAGGGATGCATGACAATCATATCATCTTTTGCTTTTTTCATTTTTTTATTATCTAAAATATAATAATTTTTCAGGCGCAGGTATTCTTCTTCATTGACAAACCGTTCTCGCTGTACGCGAGACATATATAAAATATCCAGTTCTCCAATCACTTCATCCAGATTATCAGTTTCTTCATAACAATCTGGATTTAAATGGTTTAGAATATGTTCAGGCATTTTTAGTTCTTTAGGTGAAATAAAGACAAAATGAATATTTTCATATCGATTTAGAGTTTTTACTAAAGAATGGATTGTTCTGCCAAACAAAAGGTCACCACAAACACCAACTACATGATTGTTACAAGATCCTTTGAAGTTTCTGATAGTTAAAATATCTGTTAGTGTTTGAGTTGGGTGCTCATGGCCACCATCACCGGCATTAATAATTGGCATTTCATTTGCATATTTTGATACAAGTTTTGCAGTTCCTTCGCGAGGATGTCTAATCACAGCAATATCTGCATAGCATTCAATTGTTCTGATTGTATCCCCCAGACTTTCTCCCTTTGAAACAGAAGAATTATTAGGATCGTCAAATCCAATCAGCTGACCACCAAGTCTAAGCATTGCCGCTTCAAAACTGAAACGGGTACGTGTAGATGGCTCATAAAAAAGGCTGGCCAATAATTTCCCTTTACAAATCATAGAATAATTTTCTGGATTTGCAATTATTTTATCAGCCAGCTGCATAATTGATTCAATTTCATTTATTTCAAAATCCCCAGGTTCAATCAAATGTCTACCTTTTAACATGGACTTCCTCCTATTTTCATTATCGGGCAAAAAACTAGCCGCTTAGTTAGCGGCATACATAGTTTAAGGTCATTTCCTCATCATGTTTAATTCATACCCATACGCCACACCCTCAAGCATGCATATAATATTATTGTAATAATAATTTAAAACTGCTGTTTTGTCAACAATCTTTCATTGTAAGATACAGTTAATATCAGATATTATTTTGTAAAGACATGTGTTGGAAAAGAAAGATAATCATGATATGATTATCAAAAAGGAGTTTCAGAAAAATGAAATTTATAACTTATCAATTTAAACAATTTAATGAAGGTGGTATTTTAAATTCTGATGATTCGAAGGTAATTCCCTTTAAAACAATAGGAAAATATTTAAATATCAATATGCCAGAGAAAATGTCTGATTTTATATCTATTGCTAGCGATGAATTGATAACCAGGTTAAAAAGTATTAAGGATGATCCGTCAGTTCCTGGCATTTCAATCAGTCAGATTCGGTTGTTAGCACCTATTCCTAGACCTTCGAGAAACATATTTTGTCTTGGAAAAAACTACGCCGAACATGCCAGAGAAATTAAAAATATACCCACTTTAGTCGATCTTCCTGAAAACCCTATTTACTTTTCTAAATTGCCAACAACTGTAACAGGTCCAGATACTGTAGTTTTATCACATCCCAATGTAACTAAACAAATTGATTACGAAGTTGAGCTAGCTGTCATAATCGGAAAAGAAGGTTCTAATATTCCAATCTCACTTGCTGAAGAATATATTTTTGGCTACACAATTGCTAATGATATAACTGCAAGAGATTTACAAAAAAAACATTCTCAATGGTATAAAGGAAAAAGTCTTGATACATTTTGTCCTCTGGGACCAGCTATTATCCATAAGTCAGCTCTTCCATTTCCTATTAAACTTGATATTACCAGTCGGGTAAATGGAGAATGCCGACAATTTTCCAACACCAGTCAGATGATATTTGATATTCCGACAATTATTAATAATTTATCCCAAGGTGTCACGCTTTTACCGGGGGACATTATTTTAACAGGAACACCTGCTGGAGTCGGATTTGCTATGAATCCTCCACAATTTTTAAAGCGCGGAGATCAGATTGAAGCTGAAATTGAATCAATAGGCATTCTTCATAACACTATTGAATAAACTAAATTGGTAGTCGTTTCATGAAAAAAACACCCAGGCTAAGTGCTAGCGACAAAACAATGGCACCAGCAAAAAAAGTAATCATTGCCGATATATCAGCTTGACCCACACCGATGGCAGGTCCATTGTAAATACTATAAATCGAAAAGTTTTTTAGTGAGACAAAGCGTTCTGAAAGGCCGCTTAAAAAAGTCAGCATAAAAAATATAACCGGAAATCCTGCCGAAAAAATCATCGTCATCCTGGTATCACTAAAAATACTTCCAAAAAAGAAATTAATCATCGCAATTGCCGCGGTCATAAAAAATGCCCCAATATTCATTTGGGCAAAAATATCTGTATTCAGCACACCAGAATACATCTGCTCACTTAATTGAATTCCTGTAATATGGATACTTAAGAACAGCAAACCAATCGATAGTAAAAGATAAATAGCCTGCGTAGTAATAATTTTTATACGACTGTTAGGAGTTGATAAGAAACAGGCAAAAGAACCATCATATACATACTTCGTAACTAAACGATTTCCCATCACTATACAATAAATCATTGGAAAGACATAAATGGGTAAACCATAAAAAAGACCTCCCAAAAATCCGGTCATACTGCTGTCAATTGTAGACAACGCAAATAGAGTTACTAATCGATTTGGCAATAACGAAACCATATCATTAAAGGCGCCCATTCCTGCTGGATCGTACATATAAATCAGAACAGCTAAGTAGATATTCATCAGGAATGCAAAAAGTAATAAAAAAAGAAAATGATCTTTAAAATTTTTGATAAAAAGCGGTAAACTCATTAAATTTCCTCAACTTTCCGCGAATAAAAATTCTGGAATGATTCTTCCAGGGTTTGCTCATTTGAATTAAAAATCAATACATTTTCATGGGATAAAACTTTAATCAAAGCATCAATTCTATTTCCTGGGGCGAAGATTTCAAAATCTTTTGCATCGATACGCTTGTATCCAAACCCAAATTTTTTAAACTGATCAAGATTCGGCGATTTAGAAAATTTCACCCGATAAGATTTAATCTCTTTAGCTTTTAATGTAATTACATCATCAAGTTCCAGAAGACGGCCCGACCGCAGCAGCGCTACCCGATCAGCAACTCGTTCAACTTCTGAAAACATTTGAGATGTTAAGAAAAAGGTTTTTCCCTTTTTCTTTTCCTCTATAATTAGATTTGCCAGTTTGCTTTCAAGGGCTGGATTTAAATGTTTAAATGGTTCGTCAAAAATATAGATTTCAGGATCATGCATAAAGGCTGCAACAATCGATAGCTTTTGCTTGTCTTCACTTCCCATTCTGTCAATCCTGGCAGATTGATCCAAATTGAAAATTTCTGATAATTCATTGCGGCTTTGTTTAACTTCAGCTGAATTTGTTCGCCGGAGCCTGCTCATGAAATCAAGGTATGATTTAACTCTCATACCTTCGAAAAAAGCGGGATCTTCAGGTATGTAACCAAGATTTTTTTTGATAGCAGAGGCTTTTAAAAATGTGTTCATTCCATTGATTAATGCTTGCCCCCTACTGCTTCTGTGAAATCCCATAAGAAGTCTGATTATTGTTGTTTTACCAGCAGTTTCGGGGCCGATTAAGCCAACAACTTCACCTTTTTTTACTAAAAAATTTAGGTCGAATACACCATTACCATTTAAATATTTCAAAGTTAAATCTTGTACTTCAATCATTTCTATCTCCTCAAACCGTCCAGAATATTAAAATAATTTGACAATAATGCAAATTCCTGACCTGTTAAAGCTTCACCACGGACATTTAAAGCAATCCCACAATGTTCAAGTGCTTCAACTACCTGTTCTTTAGAAAAAGAAGTATTAGTCGTTAAGCTGTTTATCAGTGTCTTTCTGCGATTAATAAAACCAGCCTTTACTATTTTGAAAAATGTTTCCTTATTATCGACTATTAGATCAGGTGATTTTTTCTTTTTCATTGAAACAACAATGGAATCAACCTTTGGTTTAGGCATAAAAACATTTGCCGGTACTAAAAATTCAATTTTGACATCCGCGTAAAATTGAGCGGCAATACTCAAAGATCCATAGGCTTTAGTGCCAGGCACTGCACATAGCCTTTCTCCTACTTCTTTTTGTATGAGAAACACCATTTTTTCAATTGCTAGATCCATTTCCAGAAATCCCATAATAATTGGTGTTGTAATATAATAGGGTAAATTTGCTACAACTTTTAAATTGTTGTAAGTATCTTTTTCTATTAATGACTTGATATCGGTTTTCAGGATATCGTTTTGAATAATTTCAACATTATTATATTCATTTAGCGTTTCGGAAAGAACCGGGATTAACTTCTTATCGATCTCTACACTATAGACTTTATTTGCCTTTTCGCATAATACTGCTGTTAAAGTTCCAATCCCAGGTCCTATTTCAATTATAAGATCATCCGGTCCTATATCACCAGTGTCAGCAATTTTTTTAACAATGTTATCATCAATTAAAAAATTTTGACCATAGCGTTTATTGAAATGCAGATCATATTTATTTAAGACTGATTTAATCACCTTTGGTGATGTCAATTTCTCCATTAATTTCCTTTCAATAGTTACTGTTAAATTTCAAATCAATTGCTGTCTATTATACCTTTTATAAGCTTTTTATTGAAGCCTTTAATCAAATCAATACAATTTTTTTACAAGTAAGTATTAAGTCTATTCGCTACACAACCCATTCTTAACTACAATTTTTATATTTCTGATAATTTTTCCTCAAATATATTCGTTCCAGGATTAGCAAACTTAACAGTTTCGTAACTTGACTGCTTTTTTTTGACAATTTCTATTAAATTCCACAAATCATCTATCATATAGGTAGGATTGCATTGTTTTAGAGCACTGGGACTATTATATCCCCATTCTACAGCAGCAACATCTACGCCAACCTTCTGACAGGCTTCAATATCACGTGTTTCGTCGCCGACATATAACATTTCTTCCGGTTTTATTCGCGACCATCTCATAACTTTTCGAATTTTTTCAGCTTTAGACATTAAGGCAGAACATTTAACAAATTTTATTTCATCTTCCAGGTAATATTTTTTCAAAAAGTGATTGACGGTTTTTTTTATGTTTGATGTTAAAATTCCGCAAAATTCAACCTGTTTATTCAACTCAATGAAAAAATCATGAATATCTGTATTGAAAGCATGAATTTCAGAAGATTCCAGTCTAAGCATTTTTTGACCTTCTTTAATTACTTTTGGAAAATGATGCAATGGTATATCTACAATTTCCAAAATTTCTTTAATATGCAAATTTTTGATATGTTGCAATTCTTCCATTGTAACTTGACTGTAGTTGTATTTACGAGCCAAACGATTATATATTTCGAATGCTTTCTCTTCAGTATCAGCTAGAGTCCCGTCAAAATCAAAAATAACACATTTATACGGCATATAAGCCTCCTTTATAATAAAACTAAGTTAACAGTTTAGCGACCCCTTTATCCTCAGTTGCAAAATCTCCCAACATTATATCCGAAAAATACAATATACTTATATTCTCTCTTTGCGCTTTATGCATTGCAATCCCGGCATAGCGCACCAGATCTTCAGGATTAGAGGTGTGAGTGGGAAACTGAGCAATCCCCACAAAAGGACTTAATTTTACATCATAACGCTTAATATAAAATTGAGTATTAAAACCAACCTTTATTGCCTGGCAAATTTCTGAGATTTTCTCCTTGTTATCATCAGGGAAAAAGAAAGCAAACTGGGTTGAAGTTTGTTTTGCTAATAATCCATACTTCCCAATTTTTTTATTTAATTCCTTCATGGATTCTTTCATTATTTTATCAACCAGTAATTGACCACCTGCATCTGCAATTTCTTCGATTCCTGACACAACAAATGTAATTAATGTCAGTGGTTTATCATTTCGACATCCATTTTTTTTAAAGTAATTAGTTAGCAGTCCGTTTAATTTTCGGCGATTTGGTAATCCTGTAATATTATCATTAAGAAGCGCTTCCTCCAAAGCTTTTCGCTGATCGATAGTTTCGGTAACATCAAGTCCAAGTAGAAGATTTAGGATTTGTCCATCTTTTAGATTAATTGTAGAATGATCCCATTGAATATAATGAATTTTTCCGTTTTTGTCCTTTAATGGCAATGGACCTTTAAAGTCAAGGTTCTCATTTATCTGTTTTCGATGACTTCGACTTAAATTACCAAAAGCACTCATCAATGAATCTCCAACAAGTTCTTCTTCACTTATACCACTTAATTCAGAAATTAATTTGTTAACAGAAACTATTACAAAACGATTCGTGAAAGATATAAAAAGTAAATGACTGTTACTTAGTATTGCTTCAGTATAAACTTGTTGTAAATCAAGTTCTTCTTTTAACTCAATTTGTTCACTAATATCCTGAATCATCCCAATTGTCCGTATATGTTCATTAGTCTCTGAAAAGAAATGTCGTATTCTTAAAAAGATCTCCATTGTCACGCCACGGTGGTTTTTTAACCGATAGTGAATATCAACCTTTTCCTGTGCCTGAAAAGCATTTAGAAAGGCTTTCCAAACGCGGCTTTGATCATCTTGATGAGCCATAAAATGAATGAAGTCCAGATTGGGTTCTACTTCTTTTTCGTCATAACCCAGCAAACTATAGAGTTCCTTTGACCAATAGATTTTTTTTGTATGGTAGTGCATTTCCCAATAACCGATATTCGCCAAATGCTGAATTTCAAAAAGTTCATCATTTTTTTCGCAAATAATTGCTTCTTTTTCCGAGATAGTTTTTGTACTGACAGCGGAAATTCCATAATACGTCTTATCTTGATCTCGATAAATTGTGATTTTTACCAGCAGAGGAACCATCACTTCATTTTTTAAGAAAAGATTGAGTGAAAACTCGTAAAATCCATTTTCTGCAAAACTTCGTAACATTTGTTGTCGATGTTCATGAAATTCGAAGTCAATCTGAAAATGAAGAACACTTTTACCAACAACTCGCTCCATAGGCTTACTTAGCAGCTCTAAAAATGCAGAATTAACTTTTAAAATAATTCCTTCATCATTGGTAAGCAAGACATATTCATTAGTCTGATTGATCAGGTCACCCCAAATTTTAAGTTGACTGTTTTTTTTCTCAAGCGCTGAAATGCGAGAGTATGTTATAATAAATGCAATTGCACTACCTAATAATAATCCAATAGTCACAACTATGAACCAGGAATTTACACTTAAAGTACCCATTTTGGTCCCCTTTGTACATATAATATTTTTATCCAGAACCCTTCTGTTTTAAACATTATAACCGATTCATCATGATTAAGGAAATTTTAAGGAGTTAATTTTTCGTAAAGAATATTTTGTAGATGTAAAAAATATTTACAACTTCATTAAGAAATAGTCTTTGACATTCTCGATTTTTATGCTAAAATATAGTCATTACTTTATCGTGCTAACGTGATAAAGTATAAGGAGGAAGTATGCTTTTTAATTATACTATTGAAGGCTTTGAGACAATTCAACCACAAAATAGCTTTGCTTTTTCAAAAATTGTTTCTGATTTGACAGACTTATATAATTTATATGGTTATCAGCAAGTTTTTATACCAACATTCGAAGCCTATGACTTATATGTAGATGAAGATTCCATTCCCAGTGATGATTTATTTAAAATGATTAGCCACCATGGTAAGGTATTAGCACTTAAACCTGATGCTACGTTACCTATTACGCGAATGGCTGCTATTAATCATCCTAATCCCAGGGAAATTATAAAGTTCTCATATCAAACGAGTATTTATCGAAATTTCTCTGCTTCAGACAGCATTAAAAAAGAAATTAATCAAATCGGTATTGAATACTTTGGAAATGATAGTCCTGAATGTGATGGTGAAATAATTGGTCTCTCAATTTTATCTTTACTTACTGCCGGAATAAAAGACATTCATATTGACTTAGGACATGTTGGTTTTATAAACTGTCTTTTTGAGGAATTGGATTTTTCACCAGAACAACAAAATACACTTTTTGAATATATTGAAAATAAAAACATTGGTGACATTACTGCTTTTCTGAAAGAAATGAAAATTGGCTCTGAACTCCGTGAAGTTATCACTAAGCTCCCCGTACTTTATGGAAAACCGAGTGATGTTATTAAAGACATGAAAGCAATATGTATCAACAAAAAAATGGAAGAAGTAGTTTTGAAAATTTCTGAAGTCTATAATCATTTGCAAACCATGGGTTTTGATCAATATATCAATTTTGATCTTGGATTTACCAATCAGATGAATTACTATTCTGATACTATTTTCAAGGTTTATATCAACAATTGGGGTGAACCAGTTATCAGTGGAGGAAGATACAATAATCTTTCAGAAAAATTTGGTATATCAAGACCAGCCTGCGGCTTTGCTCTTGATGTAATGAAAGTTTTAAATTATATGGACCAAAATAATATGTTGCCACAGAGTAACTTCCTTAGAACTATCATTGTTTATGAACCCGAGCAAAAAAGCCAAGCTTACAAAATGGGATGCAAACTTAGAAATGATGGAAAAGTTGCAGAGCTTTTCATTGCGCAGAAAAATGTATTGGGGCAGATAGAGTTTTTAAAATCAAATCCACTTTATCAGAATATAGAGGTTTTTTATCTAAAAAACAATGAACTTTTTGAGCTTGATGGTCAACAATTTAAAAAACTTGAAAGAAGGTAAAAAAATGGCAATTAAATTTGCGCTTGCTAAGGGACGGGTTGCTAAAAAGGCAATTGAATTACTGATTGATCTGGGCTATAAATTCAGTGACTATTCTGAAAAAAGCCGAAAACTGATTTTTGAAGACACTACTGGTGAAATTGCATTTTTTCTGGTAAAATCTCCTGATGTAGCAACTTATGTTGAAAAGGGCGCTGCTGATATTGGAATTGTTGGAAAAGATGTCCTACTTGAACATCCCGCAAAAGTATATGAGATGCTAAATTTAAATATTGGGAAATGTCGAATGTGTGTCGCTGGTTATCAGAATCGTCCATTAGCTTATGGCAAAAAACTGGTAGTTGGAACAAAATATCCGGTGATTGCCAAAAATTATTTTCAGTCAAAAAAACAATTAGTTGATATAATTAAATTAAATGGATCTGTGGAGCTTGCACCAATTATTGGGCTCTCTGATTGTATTGTCGATATTGTTGAAAGTGGCAGTACATTAAAAGAAAATGGCCTTGCTGTTCTTGAGGAAATTTGTGAGATTAGTTCCCGACTGATTGTTAATCAGGTTAGCTTAAAAACAAAAAGAGAATCTATCGATCCAATCATCAAAGCGTTTGAAACACAGTTAACGACTGAAGTCTAGAAAGGACTGTTATGAAACTCATTAATTATAAAAATAATCTAAATGTTAATACCATCTTAAAACGTGATGACGAAGATAAAGAAGACATCAGAAACGCGGTTCTGGAAATTCTTAAAGGTGTGAAAAGAGACGGAAATGCTGCACTCTTGTATTATACGAAAGCGCTTGATAAATGCGAACTTACAAGTTTAAAAGTCACATCTGAAGAAATTGAAGAAGCTTATGCTTCTGTTTCCCCAGACCTAATAAAAATTATGGAAGAAGCAGCTTTAAATATCAGAAGTTTTCATGAAAAACAATTGGAAAAAACATGGACTTACTCTCCTCAGGCAGGTGTAACACTTGGTCAGCATATTACTCCCCTTGAAAGAGTCGGTTTATATGTTCCGGGTGGCAAGGCTACTTATCCCTCGACTGTTTTGATGGATGCTATTCCAGCTCTGGTTGCTGGTGTTGAATCGCTTGCTATGGTAACACCACCAGATAAAAACGGGCTAATAAATCCAAACATTTTAGCTGCGGCTAAAATAGCTGGCGTGACAGAAATCTACAAGATTGGCGGTGCTCAGGCTGTAGCTGCACTAGCATATGGAACGGAAACGATAAAACCGGTAAATAAAATTGTTGGTCCTGGTAATATTTATGTTGCAACTGCAAAAAAAGAAGTATTTGGGACAGTTGATATCGATATGATAGCAGGCCCCAGTGAAGTGTTGATTATTGCTGATGAAAATGCTAATCCGGTTTTTATTGCTGCCGACATGTTATCACAAGCTGAGCACGATGAAATGGCTATGTCTGTCCTTGTTACGCCTTCAGAAAAATTAGGTCGGGCAGTAATAGAAGAAGTATATCGACAAATCAGCGAAGACCTTAATAGAAAAGAAATTGCGAAGCAATCAGTAGATGAATTTGGCTTTGTATTTGTAGTTAACGATATGGATGAAGCATTTGAATTATCAAATGAAATTGCTCCGGAACATCTTGAACTGATGATCAATAATCCTATGGACACGTTGGAAAAGGTACGCAATGCCGGCGCCATTTTTATGGGGGCTTATAGTCCTGAACCCTTGGGTGATTACTTTGCTGGTCCTAATCATACACTACCAACTTCAGGGACAGCAAAATTCTCTTCTCCACTTGGCGTCTATGATTTCTTAAAGAAATCCAGTATCCTTTCCTATGATGCTGAATCTCTTCAAGAAATATCGCAAAGAATCGCTGCATTTGCCCGCTCTGAAGGCCTGGATGCTCATGCTAAAGCTGTTGAAAGGCGGTTTGAAAACTAATGAAAAATTTTACACGCGAAAATATTAAAAAGCTGGTTGCATATAAAGTTGATGCTCCACAATATGAAATAATTGTTAATGCAAATGAAAGCGCTTATGATTTTCCGATGATTTTGAAACGACAATTTTGCGATGAAATCTGCAATACCGATTTAAATCGCTATCCGGAAGCCTGTTTTCCCGAGTTGCTTGAAGCACTGTCGGAATATACAGGCGTCCCTACTGATGGGATTATATGTGGGTCAGGGTCCGATGAAGTGATTGCTCAAATTAATCAGGCCTTTATCGATCCTGGAGATGTAATTGTTTCACATTCACCTTCTTTTAGTATGTATGAAATCTGGTCCTCGATTGCCAATGCAAATTATGTTCCCGTTCCTGACTTGGACGGACATATCCCGGATCTTAAAGGTATTATTGAAAAAGCTAATGAAATGGATGCTAAAATAATATATTTATGTAATCCCAATAATCCAACTGGATATGTATTCTCACGTAAGCAGATTATTAAAGTATTAGATTCGGTATCATCACTGGTTATTCTTGATGAAGCCTATATTGAGTTTTTCGGTGAATCGTCAGTTGACTTATTAGATAGTTATCCTAATCTGATGATTTTAAGAACCTTTTCAAAAGCTTTCGGACTAGCAGGAATTCGATGCGGTTATGCCCTCGGAAGCAGAGAAATTATTGATGTTCTTTATAAGGTTAAAGGCCCATATAACCTTAATGTCATGACTCAAAAAATTGCTGTCATCGCTTTAAAAAATCGCGGAAAAATTTTATCACACCTTGATGAAATTCGTTCTGAACGAGACTTTATTAAAGCGGAGTTGGAAGCACTCAATTCCTTTAAAATATACCCATCTGGCTCTAATTTTATTTTCTTTGAGACACCATTGGCTGAAAAAATATACCAGGAACTTTTAGAAAACAATATACTAATCAAGTGGTTTAAAGACACCAGCAGACATCCTGGAAGTATCCGGTTTTCAATAGGAAAACCGCAGGAAAATAAACAAATCCTTTCAATTATTAAAAAGGTTGTGGAAAATAATGCGTAAAATAAGTTTGCAAAGAGAAACGGCAGAAACTCAAATAAGTTTGACATTAAATCTTGATGGTACAGGAATAAGTAATATATCTACTGGAAGTGGTTTTTTTGATCACATGCTGATTCTTTTCTCTAAGCATGGGCGTTTTGATCTGACTATCAATGCTCAGGGAGATAATGTTGACAACCATCACGTTATAGAAGATATTGGCATTTTATTAGGTAAAGCCTTTTATGAAGCGCTTGGTGAAAAAAAAGGTATTAACCGATATGCTTTTTCTTTTACTCCTATGGATGAAGCTTTATGTCGAATCTGTATAGACATCAGCGGCCGAAGCTATCTAGTTTTCGATGTTAATCTTGAACGCGAATTCATTGGTGACTTTGAGACTGAAATGCTGGAAGAATTTTTTGTCGCTTTTACCTCTAATAGTAAAATTACACTTCATATACAGTCTTTGTATGGTAAAAACAATCATCATATTGTTGAGGGAATCTTTAAAGGTTTTGGTCGAACGTTAAATCAGGCTTGTGCTATTGGTGAATTCACAAATGAAATACCTTCGACTAAAGGGATTATTGAATAAAGGAGTTAATAATGATAGCTATTGTAGATTATGATGTAGGAAATTTAAAAAATGTCTATACTGCCCTAAAAGATGTCGAACTTGATGGCATCATTACACGGGATAAAAATATTTTAAATGATGCAGATGCAATTATTCTTCCAGGTGTAGGTGCATTTTCTGATGCTATGGAAAAACTAAAAGAATTTGATTTAGTTGAAAGCTTAAATCAAAATGTAAAAAAAGGAAAATTACTGTTGGGAATCTGTCTCGGAATGCAGCTTCTTTTTGATAAAAGTTATGAAGATGGTGAGTTTTCAGGATTATCCTATATTCCCGGTGAAATTGTTAGATTTCCCCAATCAGAACTAAAGATACCGCATATGGGATGGAACAATTTAATCAAAAACGTTGATTCTCCCTTACTTAATCAGATTGGAACTGACGACTATGTCTATTTTGTTCACTCTTATTATGCGGATCCACTTGATTTTAATGATGTGATCGCTTATGCTGAATATGGAGTCAAAGTTCCTGGCATTGTACAAAAAAACAATGTAATTGGGATGCAATTTCATCCAGAAAAAAGTGCCAGAGTTGGAAAACAATTACTGACTAATTTAAAGGAGATGATAAAATGATCATATTTCCAGCAATTGATTTAAAAAACGGAAAATGCGTTAGACTACTTCAAGGTCAAAAGGATGCAGAAACAGTATACTTTAATGACCCCATTGAAGTAGCCCTTAAATGGCAGTCGAAAGGTGCGGAATATCTTCATCTGGTAGACCTTGATGGAGCATTTGATGGCGCACCTAAAAACAAAACGCTTATCAAAAACATTGTTGATGCTCTTGATATACCTGTAGAACTAGGTGGCGGGATAAGAACTTTGGATATTGCTAAAGACTATATTGACGCTGGAGTAAGCCGGATCATTATTGGAACACAAGCAGTAAAAGACTTATCTTTTATTGAAGCTCTTTTATCACTCTACGATGAAAAGGTATGTGTTTCCATTGATGCTAAAAACGGTTTAGTCTGTACTGAAGGTTGGGTTGAAAGTAGTAATCTGGAAGCTCTGGAGTTAGCTGCAAGCCTTGAAAGACTCGGTTTGTCAACCTTAGTTTATACTGATATCTCAAAAGATGGAATGATGTCTGGACCGAATTTTGAAATGCTTGAGGTTCTAAATAATCATTTAAATATCGATATTATAGCCTCTGGTGGTATTTCATCGACTTCTGATGTGTTAAAAGCTAAAGAAATGAATCTATATGGTGCGATTATTGGCAAAGCACTTTATGAAGAAACGATTGATTTGGAAAAATTGTTAAAAGAGGATTTAAAAAATGCTAACTAAACGAATTATTCCCTGTCTTGATGTCGATCATGGACGGGTTGTTAAAGGGAAAAAATTTAAAGATATTCAGGATGTAGCGGATCCGGTCGAACTTGGTAAATATTATTCCGATCAAGGAGCTGATGAACTTGTTTTTTATGACATAACTGCTTCTAGTGAAGAACGTGATATTTTTATTCACATAGTTGAAAAAGTTGCTGAAGCTATCCGTATTCCATTCACTATAGGTGGAGGAATAAGTCGCGTTGAGGATTTTAGGAAAGTACTGATGGCAGGTGCTGATAAAGTATCAGTTAACTCAGCTGCTGTTAAAAATCCTCAGTTAATAAAAGAAGCGGCACTAAAATTTGGTGCTCAGTGTGTGGTTTTATCGATTGATGCCAAACGTAATCAGACAGGTTCCTGGGATGTTTATGTTAAAGGTGGACGTGAAAATACTGGGATTGATGCAATAGAATGGGCTAAACAAGGGCAGGATTTGGGTGCAGGTGAAATTTGTATCAATTCGATTGATGCAGACGGTATAAAAAAAGGATATGATATTGAACTCAATCAAAAACTATCCAGCCTTTTAACTATTCCTGTTATAGCTTCAGGTGGGGCTGGGAAAATGGAAGATTTTTCTGAAGTCTTAAAGGCTGGAGCAGATGCGGCATTAGCAGCTTCAGTTTTTCATTATAAAGAAATTCCTATCCCTGATTTGAAGAAATTTCTTTCGGCCGAAGGTATTTTTATGAGAAAGGTTTAAAAATGGATTTTAACAATATTAAATTTAATGAAGCCGGTCTTATACCGGCGATTGTACAAGATTATCACACTCGCGAAGTTCTGATGATGGCCTGGATGAATGAAGAAACCCTTAAAATGAGTGTCGATTCTGGAATAGCTACTTTCTATAGTCGCAGCCGTCAAGAAGTTTGGATAAAAGGTGAAACTTCAGGAAATAAACAGCATATTATTAGTATTGAATATGACTGTGATGGAGACACACTCTTACTCCAAGTCGTCCCTGATGGACCAGCTTGCCACACAGGAAGTATTTCATGTTTCTATAGGACTTTAAAAAATAACACGGATCTCAATAAAGGAAATGTGGACATTTTATTCAATTTAGTAAGATTACTCGAAGATCGTCGTGAAAATCCTAAGGAAGGCTCTTATACTAACTACCTTTTTGAAAAGGGTGTCGATAAGATATGTAAAAAAATTGGTGAAGAAGCTGCTGAAACAATTATTGCTGCCAAAAATAACGATCCTATTGAACTGACTTATGAGGCATCAGATTTAATTTATCATCTACTTGTTCTTATGAATAATCAGGATGTCGCTCTTGATTCTATTTTTGAAGAGTTAACGAAACGTCATCAAAAATAATTCTGAATTAATTCTTAAATAGGAGTCATTGAGCTCCGTTCAAAGTAATTCTAAAGGTTAGAATTTTATTATATAGGTGAGATTTAAATATCTCTCCTTTTTCTTTTCATTCCTAATATAAAAAAGCAACGAAGAATATTCGTTGTTTTTTATTGCATTATTTTATCATTTATTGTATAATTAACTAACCTGAAGTTTATCTTTCTAAGGCTTGCTATGAAAGTAAAACCGTTAGGGTGTAATCGGAAACGATTATATCTCCCATTGTGGAAAGGGTCAAAAGGTTAATAACCTTATTTTTCGTGCATTTAGAAAAATGCAGATTAAAAAGACCATTCTTCCCAGGAGTGGTCTTTTTATTTTTCCCGTCCTTGAATCTATTTATTTGTAACCACAATAATGATAAAGGACATCCCTTTTAGGTCAGAGTTGGACTAACCAACCAGCTCTGTTTTTTTGTACCTTAAATTAGATTTATCTAATTAACCGCCAGCTACAGGTGGGAAGATTGCCAGGTAGCCATCCTCTTTGATTGGCACTTTAAGCATATTCTCAACTTTTCCATCGACTCCATCGACGATCAGTGCAGCAATCTCAGGTGCAGTAATTCCCAGTGAATCTATAACATTTTGAGCAGTCATTCCAGGTTTGTATTCCATTTCCACAACCTTACCTCTTCCCACTCTGAATGTAGCAAATAGTTTAACAGTGATCGCCATAATTCCTCCTTCAACATCGATATTTAGAATTATTTATACCCGAAAAAAAGGGACGAAAACTCGCCCCTTAAAATTCTTATAATAATCCCAACTGTTCAAGTTTTTCTTCTGTTGGAATTCCGTCTTCATCCCAGCCACGTTCTTTATAATATAATGGCAGCAGCTCATCAAGCTTGGCCACCCAACCTTTTGTAGGACCATCAGGCATTTCTTCCTCGAGGAATCGCGGTGGTAAAGTGTCTTCCTCTGGCATAACACCGGCCTCAAGATTAAAGAGTTTTTCCAGATTCCAGATTCTATCTCCAGCTAATAAGATATCATCGGCTGACCATTCAGTTCCTAATACTTCATTGACCATATCTGCGTACTGCTGAGCACCCAGCGCAAATGATGTAAACAAACATAATCCTAAAGAATCAATGACTGCTGTTAAATCCTGGAATATTTTTACCCAAGTTGGTTTGCCAGCTAAATCGAATCGCTCCAGTTTTTCCGGTAAAGCTAGGATTTCAGGAGAAATCAGGTATCCACGGACATGGCACCCGCCGCGATTTGAAGTTGCATACTGCAAAGCCTGGCCTTGCACACCACGCGGATCATAAGCTGGTAAATCCTGCTTTTTAACTGACATAGATAATTCAGGTGCACCATAATAATCTGCCAATCTGTAAGATCCTCTAGCAAGCATATCGCCAAAGCCTTCTCGATTCCCCATTTTTTTAAGCCAATGAACAACAGATTCTTCATTACCAAACTCAAGTTTGATATCATCATCAAGATCCTCATCGGTAATATATCCGCGTTGATATAATTCCATAGCAGCAGCTAATGTAGCCCCGGCAGAAATTGTATCAAGACCTAGTTCATTACACCAGTAATTGGCATCAATAACTATTTCCATGTTATTAATTCCTAAGTCTCCGGCAAATACCCAAAGAGTTTCGTATTCAGGACCACCAATTCCATCTGGATGTTTCTTACTTTTAACGAAACGTCCGCAACCGATCGGACAGTGATGGCAAGGATTTCTTTTGATCAAATATTCTTCAGTAAGGGTTTCACCACTAACAGCTTCCGCGCCAGGATCATACCCTCCCTGGAAATTGTTAGTCGGATAAATCCCATGTTCATTAATAATGTTTACCAGAACAGCTGTTCCATATGTAGGTAGGCCGCCACCAGTAACACCGTTCTCTTTAATCAAACCACGACATTCTTTTGTCACTGCTTTCAAACCGTCGGGATTAGCAATAACCGGTTTCTGTTTTCCATAAACTGTAATAGCTTTCAGGTTTTTTGACCCCATAACAGCACCGACTCCGGAACGGCCAGCTGCACGATCATCTTCATTCATGATTGCTGCCATCTGCGATAACTTTTCACCGGCAGGTCCAATTGTCATAACTTTAGCGTCTGGATGTTTTTCACGAAGCATATTACTTGCTTCTATCGTGTATTTACCCCAAAGATCCAATGCTGGTAAAATTTCAACCTTATCTTCTTCAATGTTAATATAGACAGGTAGACTTGCCTTTCCTTCAACAATAACAGCATCATAGCCGGCATATTTTAAGAATGCCCCCCATTCACCACCTGAGTTTGATGATGCAATCGTCCCAGTTAATGGAGATTTTGTCACAACCATATAGCGACCACCTGTTGGTGTCGCTGTTCCTGACAAAGGACCATTAATAAAAACGATCTTATTTTCAGCAGCGTAAGGATCAACCTGTGGATCAACCTCATCCATATAAAGTTTAGTTCCTAAACCACGTCCACCAATATACTTTTTAGCCAGTTCAAAATCAAGATCTTCAGTTGTAATACTGCCTGTCGTTAAATTCACACGCAGAATTTTTCCCATGTAACCAAACATTTGATTTCCTCCTAAATCTATTTATTTGTAACCAATATCATTATATGCATTCTTCCTAAATAATTCAATTGATTTAATAAAAGAAGTACAAAAAAAACAAATATTTTTCATGATATGCTCAATAATTATACACGCAACAACCCCAAACCGCTAAATGATGATAAAATACTAACCAGATAATTAAAATCATACTAAACAAGATTAATCTGTTAGTTTTTCGCTCTCCCAACACTAAATCAAATTTAGTGTTTTCAAAATATTGAATCCAAGACGC
Source organism: Eubacteriaceae bacterium ES3 (assembly GCA_030586155.1). Lineage (NCBI taxonomy): Bacteria > Bacillati > Bacillota > Clostridia > Eubacteriales > Eubacteriaceae > Eubacteriaceae bacterium ES3. The sequence continues at coordinate 1,724,758 of CP130741.1, forward strand.
CTTTGCTTTCCCTCATATGGGAAAGCCTGCATAGAAATCATGGGATTAAAGTTCATTTCAATAATCGAGAATGCCGAATTCTCGTCTTTATAGTCTTCAATAATCATATCAACCCCACAAAAAACAGCATTCATCGCTTTTGCTGCTCGAAGGGATACCTGTTTAAAGTTTTCACAGATCAAATCTGTGTAATCAATACTATCTCCACCGGTACTGATGTTCGAATTACCTCGTAAATAGATTCTTTCGCCTAGCGATGGAATATAGTTTTCATCCAAATTCTGTCTTTCTAGATAAGCACATGACAGTTCATCAAGTTCGATAATTTTTAGAGGAGTAGTTTTACCGTCACCACGGTATGGGTGTTCATTTTTTATAGAGATTAAATCCTTTATCGTGTTTATCCCATCACCTAACACATTAGACGGTCGTCGATGCAAAACAGCAACCATTTCGTCACCAATAATCAGAAATCGAAATTCCATGCCTTTAACAAAATTTTCTATCATCGCAACAGAGTCGTGTTTTAAAGCTAAAGTAACAGCATGGATAAGCGAATCAATGCTAGCGCCATTTTCAAAAACCGAAATACCAATCCCATAATTAGTCGACTTTGGCTTGATGACAAGTGGTTTGTTAACGTATTTTAACAAAATTATTTTCGCTTCTTCTAAAGATGTAACTGTTACATCATCTGGAACCGGTAAGCCCTTTTCTTTTAGAACCCACTTTGTGACAAGTTTATTTTCCATAACAAGTGGGGTTATATAGGAGTCTGCACTAGTTTTAGTTGCTTGCTTTATAATCTCCTGATGTGAATTTTTCTGCAGACAAATGATGTTATCTGACATATCTAGTGGTAAAACACGTATTCCTCTTGTTATTGCTTCTTTAATCAAAATTTGTGTAGAAAGTTCCCAGTTTTCAAAACCTTTTAAAGAGTGATTCATTTCAATAGCTTTTTTTGAATGTCTTGATGCCAGAACAAGATGTGCTTCAGTAAATCCATTTCGCAAATGCTTCTTAAATTGATATGCATGAGTCTTGTTAATATTATTTGTTCGAGTTAACATCTCTTTAATTACAACATCTTTTCCTAGATTAAGGTAATCATTTATTTCCATCATCTTTTCTAGAATATCTTCTGACCATCCCTGCCTGGATGTCCATTTCTGATGGTCTAAAAGTTCTAAACTTTCATCTAATCCATGCTCTGCAACATTAACTTCATTGAGCATTGCTTCCTGTTGCCAGGTCGGATAAAGAGTTTCTCCTTCCAATAAACAGAAAAGCATTAAGAGATTCAGAAATTCACAATCTGTTTTTGAAATGCCACGTTTTTCAAAAGGATTAAGATCAAGCGTTCTGATCTCCAGATACTTGATTCCATCCTTTTGAAGTGAATCAAGAGGGTTTTGGGGGTCACTGGCTTTGAGCCGAATTTGACTATATAATTCCTTTGCTTCAGATATCTCACCATTTCCAATGAATTTTTGCACACTTTTAATATAAGAATCAAGAGTGGAGTAATCAGGATATAAATCAATGCGATTTTTATATCCTGTCGTACTGCCATTTCTCATCGAAATACCATTTTTAAAGCTGTATCCTTCACTTCCGATATCTGACATTGAAGAAATTTGTTCTGTATCATAAGACTTATGTATAGCAGGTGATGCACCAGTAAGATAGATTACTAACCAGCGATATTTCAGATAATTCCTAACAGTTTTCAAATAAATTCGATCTAAAAAAGATTGATATGATTCATCAGGTGAAAGTTTTACCCATAAAAACTTAAGCATTTCCTCATTAAAAGAAAAATTATAATGTAATCCCGATATTAATTGTCGTTTTCCGCCATATTTCTCTTTCAGTTCTTTTCGATATTGATACGCTTTTTCTCCACTGATACCTTGATACACAGCTATGGGTATTTTTTCTTCATCATCAATTGCGCAAGGCATGGATTGAGGCCATAGCCACTCATCCTGATTAGATATTTCATAGAGAACAATATCTGTTAAGGCTTCCAAAAAATCACAGGCTTCCGCACAAGAATCAAATACTGGCGTGATCATTTCGACCTGGCTTTCTGAGAAATCAGTTGTAATATATGGGTTAGTGAGTTTATCACCAAAAATTTCCGGATGTGCCGTTAATGAAAGTTTTCCTTCATGGGTAACTCTTAAACTTTCGCGTTCCAAACCTATTCCTGATTTTAAAATTGTTTCCGGCTGAAGTTTTTTTAATAAATCGATCATGCTTGTGCCTTTCTAAACGTTTTATTCAATTAGAATCATTATACCATACACAGATTTTTAATGTGTAAACAAATCTTTTCAAATACCTAATAATCATCAGGAAAAAAAGGATATTAAATTTTCTTCAGGTACCTGGAATTACAAAGTGAATCAGATATTTATTATTATATATTTGTCGAATCGATAATATCTACATTTCGCCTGGGTTTATGACAACTTAAAGGGCAGCAAAAGAAATAATTTCTTTTGCTGCCCTTTAAGTTGTCATAAAAGACTTTTGGACAAAATAAAAAACCTGAAACAGGTTTATTACATCAATGGTCGGAGTGAGAGGATTTGAACCTCCGGCCTCATGGTCCCGAACCAAGCGCTCTACCAAGCTGAGCCACACCCCGAAATATGTTTGCATTTCTGACTTACCTATTGTAAACTATAATCATAAAAATATCAATACTTGGAGGAAAAAATGCATAGAAAAAATAAAGCTCATCGCATTGGTGCGCTGGTACTAGTAGCTGCTCTTGCTTTGAGCATGATCGTTGTATACGGCGGATTTTAATGTATGTTCAAATAATCTGTCTTGGAAAAATTAAAGAAAAATTCATGAAACAGGCTATCGATGAATATTCAAAACGGCTTTCATCATATTGTCGTCTGGAAATTATTGAATTAAAAGACGAAATAATTCCGGAAAAAGCAAGTGACGCAGATTACCTTCAACTAATTAATAAAGAAGGTGAACGAATTTTAGGAAAGATAAAAAACGGTGCCTACGTTATTTGTCTGGATCTTTCTGGTCAACAATTAGATTCACAGGAATTTTCACGAAAGATCGAAAACCTCGGAATTCAAGGAAAAAGTCATATAATCTTTATAATTGGCGGTTCATTAGGCTTGTCGGAATCAATAAAAAACAGAGCTGATTTGAAGCTTTCGTTTTCAAAAATGACTTTTCCGCATCAACTTTTTCGGGTAATGCTACTTGAACAGATTTATCGCAGTTTTAAAATTATCCATAATGAAACATATCATAAATAACATTTAGGTTTGAAAGACTAACTATTAAAAGTCAAGTCTAAATTGACATTATTTGAATGAATTGCAGAAATGCAGTTCAGATAAGTTAAGAACTGAAAATGAGTTAACTGAACATTGAAAACTGCATGACAAAAAGAGCATCTTTGCAGGTGCTCAAAAAAGAGATATTTATTAAAAAAATCTAAGCTGATTTAATGTATGTTTGCCCAGATCTTTCCAACTGGTAAATGACTCTTACAAGCTTTTTGGCCGCGTGAGATATTGCGACATTGTAGTGTTTTCCTTCAGAACGTTTCTTTGCAAGATAAGCTGCAAATATTGGATCCCAGTTACAAACAAATTTAGTTGCATTAAATAATGCATAGCGAAGATATCTGGAGCCTCGTTTCTCCATATGGGAATAGGCACCATCAAGTTGTCCTGATTGGTAAGTTGATGGCGACAGACCAGCATAAGCAAGTATTTTGTCAGGAGTATCAAAGCGTTTAAAATCACCGATTTCAGCAATAATCATAGCCCCCATACGATAACTGATTCCAGGAATGCTAAGAATGGGAGAATTTATTTCATCAATTATGATTTTGATTTCAGATTCTATTTCATCAATTTCACAATCAAGTTCCTGAATAAGCTTAATGGTGTGTTTTAGTTCCAGTGATTTAGCCGGCATATTTGAGCCAATAGAAGTTCTAGCGGCTTCTCTGAAACGAACAGCGGTATCTTTGGAATATCGACCTTTAGAGGCTGTTTCAATGAGTTTGGAAAGCCGCGTAAGGTGAGCAGACGCAACAGCACTAGCACCCGGGAATTCAGAAAGCAATGCATAAACAGAAGTTAAATGAAGAGTAGGAACAAGTTTTTCCAATTCAGGGAAAAGAATTGTAACAAGTCTGGAAATAGATTGTTTAAGTTTCGAACGTTGCTTTACTTTATCAAAACGATAGCGGGTTAATGACTTCAATTCTTCATTGTGGTAAGATGTGTCTGAGTAGGACTTTAAGTTCACATCAGACATAATCATAGAAGCAATTGTTCGGGCATCTACCTTATCCGTTTTCGTCTGTCTAAGGCTTAGACTTTTTCTGTACAGATTGGTATGTAACGGATTGATAACATAGGTGGCGAGACCTTTATCAACGAGATAACCGAGAAGATTGTAACTGTAATGTCCTGTGGCTTCCAGCCCTACTTTTACTTTAGTTAAATCTTCTGCAACAGAGGAAATCTTCTGAAAAAAATCATCAAAACCATCACGGTTGTTCATAATGGTAAAGGCTTTAAAGAGTATCTCTCCATCTGAGTTAGTAATAAAGCAATCATGCTTATCTTTAGCAACATCAATTCCTGCATAAATCATAACAGTTCTCCTTGAATAAATTTAATACTGTTTGGAACCCACGGGTACTCCCTGCGATTGTAACCTCGTTCTAAATAAACCGTCATGCGGTATCTAACTGATTAACAAATATACAAAGAGCCTGTGGTTGGAGCCTTTCGAAAACCATCTAGTGGTAGGAGATGAGAACCAATCCACAGTATCTCCAAAAAGTATAGCATACAGTCCTTGGAGAGGGACTATAAACACTACTACTATATAATACGAGGAAATGAATGACTAGAGATTATTTAATTAAAGGTACTGCCGCCCAAAATCAGATACGAATTTTGGGTGCCGTAACAACAAACCTTGTTCAAAAATCCATCGTTCTTCATCAAACATCCCCTACAGTATCAGTTGCAATGGGACGATTGCTGACTGCAGGCACTTTAATGGGAGCAATGATGAAGAGTGAAGATGAATTATTGACATTGAAAGTTCTTGGTGAAGGCGAACTTCAGGGAATGCTTGTTACTGCTGACTCAAAAGGTTTTGTTAAGGGTTACCCATATGTTAAGATCCTAAAACCGGATCCTTTGGAAGCTATCAGCGTTTCTTCCGCAATTGGAAATGGATCTTTGACTGTAATTAAAGATATAGGTTTAAAAGAGCCCTATATCGGATATTCCCCTTTAGTAACGGGTGAAATAGCTGAAGACTTAACCTATTATTATGCTAAATCGGAGCAAATACCGACCTCAGTTTCACTGGGAGTACTGATGGATTCTCAAACAACTGTAAAACAGGCTGGTGGCTTTATTATCCAATTAATGCCAGATACTAATGATGACGTTATTTCTGAGTTGGAAAAAGCATTATCACAAATGCCTTCTATGACTAAACTATTAGAGGCTGGTCAAACGCCCGAAGAGATTTTCACTGACCTCTTTGCTAATCTTGGTTTTAAAGTAAATGAAACTCAGGAAATTGCCTATCATTGCAATTGCTCGCTTGATAAAGTGACGAAAGCACTTATTTCTTTAGGGTCTGAAGAAATTGAAAAAATGATTTTAGAGGATAAACCGATCGAGATGCACTGTGATTTTTGTGAAACAAATTATCCTTTTACAACAAACCAACTTAAAACAATTTTACAGGAAATAGAAAATTAAGAGGTGAAAAATGGCTCTTTCTATGCGTTGTAGTGGTGTCTTGCTGCCTGTATTCTCTCTTCCGGGACAGTACGGGATTGGTACATTTGGTCGCGAGGCCAGACAGTTTCTTGATTTGTTAGTAAAAATGGGCTTTTCTTATTGGCAGATGCTTCCATTATGTCCAGTAGATGAGTTTTATTCGCCATATAAAAGTACGTCGGCATTCGCTGGAAACCCACTTTTCATTGATCTTGAAATTCTTAAAGATTGGGGGCTTCTGGATGTAGATGATCTTGTTGAAATAAAAGAATTTGCCGACCCTTATCAAGTCAATTATCTTGCAGTTCAAAAGCACCGTCAGTCTCTTTTTGAAAAAGCCTATCGAAGGATTAGTCCTCAAATCGAAAAAGAATTAAACACTTTCATTATGAAAGAATCTTTTTGGCTTGAGGACTATTGCTTATATATAGTCCTTACTGAGTTTTACAATAATCCTGACTGGTCCCAATGGCCAGATCACAAAGTTAAAAGCCGTAACTCTAATATGCTTAAAAATTTAAAAATCAGATTTAGCGAAGAAATTAGTTTTCTTTCGTTTTTGCAATTTTGTTTTTACAAGCAATGGAAAGACTTGAAAGCCTACGCTAATAATGCAGGCATTGAAATTATTGGTGATTTACCAATTTATGTTTCTTTTGAAAGCGCTGATGTCTGGGCAAATCCAGAATATTTTCAACTTGATAAAAAATATCAACCACTAAATGTTGCCGGAGTTCCTCCTGATTACTTTTCTGAAACCGGACAGTTATGGGGAAATCCTCTGTATAATTGGGATAAGCTTAAAGTCGATAATTATTCATGGTGGTTTAATCGTCTCAACAAAGAGTTGGAAATCTATGATCTGGTCAGAATCGATCATTTTCGCGGCTTTTCTGCTTATTGGTCTGTTCCTGCTAATTCTAAATCGGCTATTAGTGGTGAATGGGTTGATGGGCCAGGAAAAGTTTTCTTCGATACCTATAATCAAAAATTTGATACTTCGAGAATAATTGCAGAAGATTTAGGGGTACAGGATGAAAACCTTACAACATTACTTTCGCAAACTGGATTTCCAGGTATGCGGATAATGACTTTTGCCTTTTTGGATCAAGAAAACAATATTCATCTACCCCACAATTATGAAAAAAATATGATTGCATACACAGGAACTCACGATAATAATACTATACTCGGTAGTTTATTTGAATACAATGAAGTCCAAAGGGAATATGGTCTCTCCTATTGTCAGTACCAAGATGAAACTCAAGATTCCTGGAAAAATGGAGGATTTAAAAGTCGTTCATGTCGTTCATTTATCGAAACACTTTGGAAAAGTGCGGCTAATGTTGCTATTTTACCAATTCAGGATATGTGCGGCTTTGGTAAGGATACAGTCTTTAATCAACCAGGAACTACGACTACCAACTGGCGATTTAGAATAACTGCAGAAGCATTATCGAACATTGACCATCAATGGTTTTATTATTTAAATAAACTTTATCACCGTCTTAGGCTTTAATACTACTATTTTCTTCTGAATCACTATATTCGCTTATAGCTAGATTGTGAATAACTTAATCTTGCGTATTAGTCTGCATATTGATATAATATCTGCAGATAAAATTAGGAATAAAAGAAAAAGGAGGATTTATGAAAAAAGTATTTGCTTTATTGCTCTGCCTAACCTTGACAATTACAATGCTCTCAGGTTGTGGTGGATCAACAACTTCTTCAAGTGAAGATAGTGATGTAATTAAAATCGGTGTTTTTGAACCATTAACTGGTGCTAATGCAGCTGGTGGTGAATTAGAAGTTGAGGGTATTGAGCTGGCAAACCAGCTTCGACCAGAAGTCCTGGGTAAAAAAGTTGAACTTGTTGTGGCTGATAATAAATCAGATAAAGCTGAAGCAACAACTGCAGCTGCGAGATTGATTGAAAAAGATAACGTTGTTTCCCTTCTTGGTTCATGGGGATCTTCTTTGTCAATTGCAGCTGGTGATGTTGTGAAAAGCAATGAAGTTCCTGCTGTAGGTGTTTCTTGTACTAACCCACAGGTAACCCTTGGAAACGATTACTATTTCAGGGTTTGTTTCCTTGATCCTTTCCAGGGTGTTGTAATGGCTAACTATGCTTATAAAAATCTAGACGCTAAAAAAGTGGCAATCATCCAGGAAGTTTCCAACGATTATTCTGTCGGTTTGGCTAAATTCTTCTCTGATTCCTTCATAGAATTGACCGGGGATGAAAATGCCATTGTTGAAACTGGTAACTATAATACAGGGGATCAGGATTTCAATGGTATCTTAACAAATATCAAAGCTGCCAATCCAGACGTGATTTTTGCACCTGGTAACTATACTGAATCAGCTTTAATTATTAAACAGGCGCGTGCTCTTGGAATCACAGTTCCAATTATCGGTGGAGATACCTGGGAAACAAATGAATTTATCACTGTTGGTGGTGCTGATGTTGAAGGTGCAGTTATGTCAACTTTCTTTGATGACACTAATCCTTTAACTGAAGAAGGTGTAACATTTGTTCAAGAGTATAAGAATGCTTATCCTGAACGAGAAAATGTTGCAGCTGTTTCTGCATTAGGATATGATGCGTACAATCTGCTTCTGGAAGCAATTGAACGTGCAGGATCTGCAGATCCACAAGCTATCCGCGATGCTTTAGCCGAAACAGTTGATTTCCAGGGTGCTACTGGAGCGATTACCATTGATGAAAATGGAGATGCAACAAAGACTGAAGCTATTATCAAAATTGTTAAAGACGGAAAGTTCACTTATCTGGATTCCGTTTCTGTCGAATAAGAAAATATTTTATTGCTTTAGCTTAATTTTATCGATGAGGGTATTTGTTTTCAAATACCCTCAATTCAATTCAAAAGATAATGAGGTTAAATTATGGTTGTCGGAATGACACTAGACACTTTTTTACAACAGCTCATTAATGGGCTATCCTTAGGAAGTCTATATGCCCTAATCGCCATTGGATATACTATGGTCTATGGGATTTTAAGACTAATCAATTTTGCACATGGAGATATCTTCATGATGGCTGCCTATTTTGCATATTTTGGTATTGCTGTATTTCTATTACCCTGGTATGTCACATTCATTGTTACAATTGCACTAACAATGCTACTTGGTATTTTAATTGAACGAGTTGCCTATCGGCCTTTGCGTGAGGCTCCAAAAACATCTTTACTGATCTCTGCGATCGGTGTTTCATTTTTTCTGGAAAATCTGGCAACATATCTTTTTTCTGGCAAACCGCAAGCTTTTCCAGAGTTTCCAGCGATGACAACACCTATCTATATAGGTGCCTTAAGTATCCAACCAGTATCAATTCTTATTCCGATCATTGCATTTGTATTAATGATAGTTCTTATGTTTGTTATCAATAAAACTAAAGTAGGTATGGCTATGCGAGCCGTCGCCAAAGATTATGATACCGCAAAGCTGATGGGAATAAAAATTAATAATGTAATTTCCTCCACTTTTGGAATCGGTTCTGGACTGGCTGCGGTTGGTGCAATATTATGGTGTATGAAATATCCATCTGTACTTCCTCTAATGGGTGTTGTTCCAGGACTTAAATGTTTTATTGCTGCGGTTATTGGTGGAATAGGAAATGTTAAAGGCGCCCTCTTAGGCGGTCTGATTCTTGGTTTTTCAGAAGTCTTAATGGTTGCTTTCTTCCCTGCTCTGACAGGTTATCGAGATGCCATCGCTTTTGTTATTTTAATTGTAATCCTCTTGTTTTTACCAAACGGTTTGTTGGGACAAAAACAAGTTGAAAAAGTATAGGAGGACATATGACTACAAAAAAAACAACTTTCACCTCCTTTATTAAGCAAAACTGGAAAACTATTGTATTTCTCGGTGTTTTGTTGGTTGCGATTACGCTGGCTAATGAATTTGTTGATTCTTACCTGCGACGTATTCTCAATCTTTGTGCTATTTATACCATTGTTAGTTTGGGAATGAATTTGGTTAACGGTTTTACTGGCCAGTTTTCGCTGGGACAAGCTGGATTTATGGCGATTGGTGCCTATACGGTGGCAATTTTTACCGTCCCTGTTGAAATGCGAGCCAGTGTATTTTATTTAGAACCGATGGCTCCATTTCTGGCTAATATCGAACTTCCCTTTATCGGAGCTTTGATTTTAGGTGGCATTTTCTCTGCTATAGCAGCCTTTTTTATTGGTTATCCATGTTTAAGATTACGCGGGGATTATCTAGCTATTGCAACACTTGGTTTTTCAGAAATAATTCGAATTATATTTACCAACACACAGACTATTACCAATGGTGCTTTGGGAATTAAGGGAATTCCGACAATCAGCAATTTATGGTGGACTTACGGAATTGCATTGGCTATTATTATTGCAACCATTCTCTTAGTGAATTCTTCCTATGGTCGAGCTTTTAAATCAATCCGCGAAGATGAAATAGCGGCAGAAGCAATGGGGATTGGACTTTTCAAAACAAAAATGACCTCATTTATGGTTGGTGCATTTTTTACTGGTATTGGTGGGGGTCTTTTTGCAGCACTTCTTGGAACTGTTGATCCAAAACAGTTTTATTTCACTTTAACCTATAACTTTTTATTAATTATTGTTTTAGGTGGAATGGGAAGTATTTCAGGAACAATTATTTCCAGTTTTATCGTTACGATTGGACTGGAGTGGCTGCGATTCCTTGATGAACCTATGGCCTTTGGTCTTGATCTTCCTATTTTCAGACCAGGATTTAGAATGGTTGTGTTTTCACTTCTGCTTATGATCATTGTTCTTTTCTACAGAAAAGGTTTAATGGGAACAAACGAATTGACCTGGAATTTCATCAGGCAAAAAATTCAATCCATAAAATCCCGTTTCCGAAGCAAGACTTCTATTGAAGGGGGTGGTAAGAAGTGAGTCTTTTAAAAACCGATAATGTAATTATGCAATTTGGCGGCGTTGTTGCGGTCAATGAGCTAAATATTGAAATTAAAAAAGGTGAACTTGCGGCGCTCATTGGCCCGAACGGAGCTGGTAAAACGACAGCTTTTAATGTTATTACCGGGGTTTATACGCCTACTTCAGGTTCTGTATTACTTTCACCATCTAACGAAAAGAACGCAGTTGATATTACTGGTAAACGACCTGATCTTATAACTGGATTGGGAATCTCCAGGACTTTTCAAAATATTCGATTATTTAAAGAATTATCTGTCATGGAAAATGTTCTCATTGCTACTCACCATCATATTGATTACAATTTCCTGTCTGCCATTTTTCGAACTCCCAAAGCAAGAAAAGGTGAAAAAGAAGCCATCGAAAAATGTGAATTTTTACTGGAAAAACTGGGACTCATTGATCTGAAAAATGAAAAATCCTCTGCTCTCCCCTATGGCCAACAAAGGCATCTGGAAATTGCCAGAGCTTTAGCTACCTCACCTGAACTTCTTCTACTGGATGAACCGGCAGCTGGAATGAATCCTCAGGAAACCGATGAATTAACAGACTTAATTTATCAAATCAGAACCGACTTCGATTTGACTATTTTTATGATCGAACATCATATGGACCTGGTCATGCAAATCTCTGATCATATTTACGTTTTGGATTTTGGCTGTACCATTGCTAAAGGAACACCAGAGCAAATACAAAACGATCCAAAAGTTATTGAAGCTTACCTGGGGGTGGATACTGATGCTTAAAATCAACAATCTTGAAGTCGCCTATGGCGGTATTGAAGCAGTAAAAGGCATTGATTTGGAAGTCCCTGATGGCAAAATTGTTACGCTTATTGGTGCCAATGGTGCTGGAAAAAGCACAACACTACGAAGTATCGTCAATCTTGTAAAGGCCAAATCCGGAAGCATTACTTACAACGGTGATGAACTACTGGGCCTTGATACTACTCAAATTGTCGATAAGGGTATAACTTTAGTACCGGAAGGCCGTCATGTTTTTCCTGATTTAACGGTTCTTGAAAACTTAAAAATTGGTGCCTATATGAGAAAAGACAATCTGGATGAGGATATAAAGCACATTTATTCTTTATTTCCCCGACTGGAGGAACGTTCTTGGCAGGCTGCTGGTACGCTTTCTGGTGGAGAGCAGCAGATGTTGGCTGTTGGACGCGCAATGATGAGTAAACCCAAATTATTAATGATGGACGAACCGTCTTTAGGTCTGGCTCCATTAATTGTGCAGGGTATCTTTGATATTATTAAAACCTTGAATAGCGAAGGGATGACCATTCTCCTAATTGAGCAAAATGCGAATATGGCACTGAAAATTGCCGATTATGCTTATGTTCTGGAAACTGGCAATATCACCCGACAAGGGACTGGCGCAGAGCTCCTAGCTGATGAATCCATTAAGGAAGCCTATCTAGGGAAAAGTCAGAAGAATTAATAAAACCGCTGTAAAAACAATCTGTTTTTACAGCGGTTTTTAAATCAAAAAGCACTAATTTCGGAGAGTAAAGCAGTTTGAAAAAAGGCACCTTTAATGTCTAACGTTCAGAAAGAATTACCTTGTTTTTTACAATTAATTCCTTATCAAAAACGCGTTTGAATTTTTTACCGCATTCTGACACAATCATATCATCAAATACTGAATGTGCAGTTGTTAATACATTTAGTTCGACCGTCTTGTCACCAATTACACAGTGCAGATCTTTGACTACACCATCCATACTTCGATCAAGATATTCAGCAATCTGAAGAAATAGACTCATCTTATCAATAAATTTCTTTTCATCTCCCTGCAGTAACCCAACATATTCTTCTGAGATACGAATTTTTTTATTGGTCCGGTGATTAAGTGCGATAAAGGCACTTAATAATAAGTCCTTCTGATTGATTCCTCGAAGTCCTGCGTTTAAAATGATGTAAAAGCTATGTTCGTGATGATTTGAAAATTGGATTTTTATGCCTGAATCATGCAGCATAGCACTGGCCTTTAGGATTTTACTAACATCATCAACAATACCATGTAGTGGTTTTAATTGTTCGAAAATAGTTTGTGTCAGTTTTAAGACATGATATGCATGAGGAATATTTACATTATAGTTTAGTAAGATGTCAACAAGGGACATCTCAAAAATATCATACACCAAATTATTTTCATTATATCCAAAATACTCAAAAATAATCCCGTCACGGATTCCGGCATCACTGATTACCAGTTCTGGCGAATTAATATAATCCATCACTAGTTCCAGAGCATAGCTAGAACCAACAAAAATATCGCTGCGGCCCTTTGATAGCCCTTTTATATCCATACGCTCTTCATAATTCATACTAGAAGCAAGCGTACACACACGATTGACATCTTTTTGACTCATCCGGTAATTATGAGCGATCTCAAGTGGATAGTCAATAATATTTCGATGAATTCGACCAACATTTCTGATTGTTCCACCGACACCAATCAAAGGTAGTCCTTTTGCCTCTTCAAAAATCGAATCTGATCTCAATATATCTTCTACAAAAGCAGCGACTTCTTTTAATTTTTTACTGGAAACCTGATCTGATAAATCAAATTTATCAGTTAAATCAAAAGAACCAACTGGCATACTTACTACTTTAATTTTTTTTCGATCTCTAATTAAAACAAATTCCATACTACCGCCACCAATATCCATTAGTAACGCATCCTGTATATCCAAAGTATTAATGGCTCCCAAATAATCCAGTGCAGCTTCACGTTCTCCGGAAATAATTTCCACACTAATTCCGGTTTTCTCTTTTATCATTTTGACAAAATCCTTACCATTATCGGCTTTTCTAACTGCAGCAGTCGCGACTGCAATTATTTTTTCAATCGAGTAGGCTTCACACATACTTTTAAACATCATCAGTGTTTCAAGACCATATTCCATTCTATCTTCTTGCAGACAGCCGGTTTCCGAAAGTCCTTCGCTTAGTCTTACATTAACTTTGACATCATCTATAATCTGAAAATACTCATTATTGTAGTATTCCCCAATGACTAGATGCACACTATTTGATCCAATGTCGATGACTCCAATATTTCGTCGTTCCATTAAAATTACCTCCGTATTCTCAATTCATTGGTCTATTTTTAGCCTGCGCAAATTCCTTTTCAGCTTCTTGACAAAAATATTGCTGACAAGAAAGTAGTTCTTTTCCTCTTTTATCAACCCTTATATAATGGCCGTCTTTAAGCATAATCCTGGTTTTAATCGTGTCTCGAAGTGTAATATCAAGAATTTTTTCAAGTTTTAATTTTAAGTCCAGTTCCTCAACGGGGAATAAAGTTTCAATACGACGATTTAAATTACGTTCCATCCAATCTGCACTTGAGAGATAATATTCTTCCAGTCCCTGATTATAAAAATAATAGATTCGACTATGTTCCAAAAATGTTCCGACAATACTATGAACTGTTATATTCTCGCTCAAATCTGGTATACCGGGGATCAAGGAACACATTCCTCTTACAATCAGAATTATTTCTACCCCTGCCTGAGATGCTTCATACAGTTTTTCGATAATATCGCCATCGATTAGAGAATTCATTTTAGCGATAATTTTTCCACGATCTCCCATTCTTACATTTTCAATTTCTCTTGCAATTTTTTTAGAAAAAGCATCCCGCATTGTTTTCGGGGCTACATCAATTTTTTTCCATAAAGTATAGTGACTATAACCAGAAAGGACGTTAAACAATGTTGTTACATCAGAAGCAATCCCTTCATTAACAGTAAACATACCGATATCAGTATATAGAGCGGCGGTAACATCGTTATAGTTTCCTGTTCCAAGATGTACATAACGTCTTATTCCATCAGATTCTTTTCGAACAATTAAAATCATTTTACAGTGAATTTTTAAGCCAACTAATCCATAGATGACATGACAACCGGCCTTTTCAAGTTTTTTCGCCCAAATAATGTTGTTTTCCTCATCAAATCGAGCTTTTAATTCAACTAAAACTGTGACCTGTTTTCCATTTTGAGCTGCATTTATCAAAGCATCGATAATTGGAGAATCTCCGCTCACCCGATATAAAGTCTGTTTAATTGCTAAAACATCTGGGTCATCTGCGGCCTGTCTGACAAAATCGATAACTGTATCAAAAGAGTGATAAGGATGATGAAGCAGCCGATCTTTTTCACGAATTACTTTAAATATGTCATCTTTTTCATAAAAATCTGCTGAAAGAACTGGTCTGTACTTTTCTTCACGCAAATCACTAAATTCCGTTCGTCCCTGGAATTTCATAAAAGTGGTTAGATCAAGTTTTCCGTTAAGCTCATAGACTTCATCTTCATTTATTTTGAGCTCTTTCATCAGCCATTTTTTCATTTTTTTACTGGTATCACGGGTCACTTCAAGTTTAATACAAGCACCCCATTTACGTTGTTGAATTGATTTTTCAATCTCTATCAACAGGTCTTCAGCCTCATCTTCATCAATTGCGAGGTCCCCATTTCTGGTTATTCTGAATTCACTGGCATGTTTCACGTCATAACCTGTAAACAACTCATGCACAAAGGGAATGATGATATCCTCGATAAACATATAATGATCTTCTTGCAAAGAATCGGATTTTGGAAGGTGGATGATGCGACCTAAAACCTTGGGAATTTCCAGAATAGCCATAAATTCTTTCTGTTCACGATTCTTTGCTTCTTTATCGTGAAGCATCATTAAAATGTAAACCTGATTATTTTTAACTAGTGGAAACGGTCGGCTGTTATCAATTGCCTGAGGTGTCAGAACAGGATAGCATTCCTGTAGAAAATACTGTTTAACAAATTCTTTTTCAGCTTCAGAAAGCTCTTTATAATTTTTAAAATAGATGCCATGCTGATTCAATTCTGGAATAATTGACTTAGATAAACAAGTATACTGTCGAGACATAAATTCATGTGTCATGCCATTAATTATCTCTAATTGCTCGATGGGTGTTAATCCATCAGCACTGCGTTTTTCATAACCTACATTAATCTGATCCATTATCCCGGCAACGCGAACCATAAAAAACTCATCAAGATTCGAAGCCGTAATTGCCAGGAATTTCAACCGGTCCATTACCAGATTGCTTTTATCGTAAGCTTCTTCTAATACTCGATAATTGAAATCCAACCAACTGACTTCTCTGTTGATTAAATGTTTCTCACTCATAACTCCACTCTCTTTATCTTTAATACTGGCTTTATACCATAAATTTTTTCCATCGTATATGAACTATATTTAAAAAAATATTCTTCCAATTGAAAATTTATTCCTGTAGACACTTCAATCTGCAACTGTTCTTCCTTTACCCGGCAAGCAATTTTTTTAACTTTTTGTTGGTCGCTTTGATCGAGTGCAAGAGCTAATTTTAGAATTGCGGTTAGTTTAGCAACTTTTAGAAACGCTATCGTATCGACATTTTTCATGTACATTTCAGGCTCCACAACCTGTGATTTAACTAATTCACAAATAAGACCCATTAATTGTCTTTCATAAGTTGTTATTCCAATCATATCAGTATTTTCAATGATATGACGGCTTTGAATCCAATAGTCTTTTGAATTGATCATCATGCCTACCCCTTGAAGATAGGCAAGCATCGATAAAAGCATTCTTTCTCGTCTTCCCATCTCATGGTGTTTTTTTAATGCATCGAAGATTTTTAAGCTTAGCATTTCGATCTGTTTAGCGTGTTTTATCGAAATATGATATTTTTCACCTATTTTAATTGCTGACTGATACGACCCTTCTTCAATCCATTCCATAAGACGTTGCGTTTTCATTACCTGAAAATGATTATCCATGATAGCATCGCCTATACTCATAGGAATTAATGTCAGCTTTTTAACGCCTGTTTCTTTGATCAGTTTTAAATAAAGGATCAATGTATGATTTAAAGTTTCAGCCTCATTTGCTGTCAAAAATTCGTATTTTCTCATCAGTTGATTCATTGTCAAATTAATACACTCATTATAAAGTGCTTCAAAACCTTCCACCTCCAGATCGTAAAATTGTTTTTGATCATTACAACCATACAATCTGGCTATCATTTCTACTTCGTGAGAAGAAACAAATAATTTCTGAATATTGCGTTGGTCAATATTTTCAGTTATTTCCCTGGTATTAATCCCAATAAACTCATTTAACAATGTTTCAAAACGTTCTGTGTTTTCTTCGATTGAACGGAGAAAATGTTTCATTTTCAGATAACCCAACTCAGCCGTCTGATGATAGTCGATAACACCCTTTTTCAATAATGCCACTGATAAGTTTCCACTAGAGATCGCTGCTATCATCTGATCACCATTTTTCTGCTCAATTATATTATAGCTGCTTTCACATTTTAAAATCATATGACGATATATTAAATGAATTTCTTCTTCCTGATCGAGAATTTCGACCTCGTAACCGCCAGTGTTAATCCGAATTTGTTCGAGTATATAGATCTGATTTTTAGCTTCACGGAGCGCTGTTGTACCAAGAATTTTAATACTATCTACATCAAAAGCTTTTGACATCCCAATATAATCGTTAATCGTTTGACAGAGGGCATAAACTAATTTAAAATCGATAAATCCCTGTGAGAAGCTTTGACTTCCAAAGCGAATGGGATAACTGGCTCGATCCAGGATATTAATACATCCTTTTCCCCGTTGACCTATAATTAGCTCGCACTTGTTTGAACCAATATAAATAACTGAAAATCGTTTTATCATACATACACCTCGACTCTTAGAACATATCTTTTATTCTAACACATTTTAAAATGAAAACTGTTAAAAATTCATTAAACTTTGTATAACAAAAAAAGACACCCTTATTAATTACAGATAAGTCTGCATTAATATTGGATGCCTTTTTTATAAGGTTTTATTAGTAAGGACTATAAACTACTGAACGAGTCTTTATCCACTCCACAAGTCGGACATTCCCAACTGTCTGGAATATCAGCAAATGCCGTACCTGGTGCAATCCCGTTATCTGGATCTCCTAATTCAGGATCATACACATATCCACATACATCACATTCAAATTTTTCCATAGTATACCTCCTCAAAATATATTCACTATTAATTATAACTGGTCTAAATAAAAAATCAACGACTATTTTATAAACTGGCGGCTCCAATTAGACCTGCATCGTTTCCTAGCGATGCCAGTACTATTTCAGGCCTGACTAATTCCTTATAAGTTAAAAATTTATAAGTCGCTTCACGGATTCCTTTTAAAAGAAAGTCACCTGCAGCAGAAAGTCCTCCACCAATAATAAAAATTTCCGGATCTATAATATCAATCAAATTTGAAATGACTAACCCTAGATAATAAAACATTCTTTCAGTTGCCTCACAGGCAAGGATATCATTTTTCTTAGCTGCATCAAAAATAACTTCGGCATCAAGTTCTTGACATTCTTTAAGTTCTGAAGTTGCACCTTCTTTAATACGCATATTTACATATTTAGTCAGTGCGGTTGCTGAAGAAAATGTTTCCAGACAACCGTTTTTACCACAACCGCATTGATAAAAATTTTCACCTACAATAATGTGTCCTATTTCACTGCCTACCCCATGACTACCAGCGATTAACCCATTATTAATAATCAGGCCACCGCCAATACCAGTACCAAGTGTTAACAAAATTGATGATGTTTTTCCTTTGCCACTACCATATAAGGATTCTCCCATTGCTGCAGCGTTTGCATCATTGACTAAATTTACTTTTAAATCCAACCGAGTTTCCAGATCCTTTTTTAGTGCTTTATTTTTCCATCCGAGGTTAGGGCAAGATAAAACCATTTCTCCATTAGCCGATACAATTCCGGGAACACCAATCCCAACTGAGGATTCCGCGCTATTTTTACATAATTGGACAATAATCTCTTCGAGGTTTGATAAAATCTGTTCATAATCGCTTTCTAAATTTGTCGCGATATGCATTCTGTGTTTTACGTATCCTCTTTCATCAACTACACCTGCTTTGATAGCCGTTCCTCCTACATCAATGCCAATCCCCATAAAAGCCTCCTCATTTTAAATGCATTTTGATAAGCAAATCATATCACAGGTGCTCAAGCTATTCGAGATTTAATTTATTTTTGATAATATATTGAGTAGCAAAATAAAAAATCGCTGATAGAATAATATTTACTGCTGTTGTTCCATTTAAAACCCATTGAACTAATTCTGTCGGGTCAATTAGACTCATAAATGTATAATCTAGATTAAAAATTGGTATTAGAAGTATTACTAGGGAAAAGATGATCTGTAAAACTACTGAAATTACAATATAGGCACCAAAGGCAGCAATCACCCGATGCTGATTGAATAATTGACCTATTGTAATTGAAACATATATCATTAAAATGGAGGATACTATTTCAGCAATGACAAGTAATACTGCCTCAAAGATTACTAATCCAATACTTAGGTGCAGTTGTGTCTCTATCTCTGTTGATAGTAATGAGAAAGATTGTGTAACATCTAACCAGCTGAATGATCCCCAGGAAAGAATCAGAATTGTAATGATAATAGCAATTGTTGAGATGAATGTCCATAACAATGCAATAAGTAACTTTGACAGGATATGCTCGTTTACTTTAACAGGAAGTGTAAACATCAGATAGCCTTCATCAGAAAAAAGATTTTTATAAAATCTTTGAACAATGACCACCAGTGTCATTACACTTAGAGCCACTACGATTGAGACATATAAAAACATAGTAATTACAAAAATCATTTCTAAAAACGGATTACTAACCGTTGTTTCTTCATAAAAATTTGGTATACCTAAAGTTATAACCAGCTTATTTAATATCGTTAATATAATTAATGCAGCATAGATAGGCAAAAATGTTCGTCCTGTTGCTTTAAGTTCATGTTTTAGTAATTTACCTAGCATTTAAACACCTCTCTAAATAATTCATCAACCGATTGATGATGTTCTTCACGGATTTCATCAACCGTCGCCGACAAGGCTAATTCACCATTAGATATGAATATGATCTCATCAAGCACTCTCTCAATGTCGGCAATCAGATGAGTAGAAATAATCACGGAAGCATTTTCCTGGTAATTTGTAATAATGGTATTAAGAATATAATCTCTGGCAGCAGGATCTACTCCACCTATTGGTTCGTCAAGTAGATAAAGTTCAGCGTCTCGACTCATAACAAGAATCAGTTGAACTTTTTCTTTATTACCTTTGGATAATGTTTTTAAGCGCTCATTGCTATTTATTCCAAGATCCATCATCATATTTTGCGCTTTTATTCGATTGAAATCCGAATAGAAGTCTTCGAAAAAATTTAAAATATCGCTGATTTTCATCCAGCTGTTTAAATAGGTTCTTTCTGGAAGGTAGGACACTTTTTTCTTGGTTTCAACGCCTGGAAGTTCTCCATCAACTGTTAATTCACCTGAATTTGGTACCAGCAGCCCGGTTGCCAGTTTAATGAAGGTTGTTTTACCGCTCCCATTTGGACCGAGTAGCCCGACGATTTTACCCATTGGGATTTCCAGATTGATGCTTTTAAGCGCTTCTTTTTTACCGAAATTTTTAGAGAGTTCTGTTGCTTTGAGTATGGTCTTCATTCTGTCTGCCTCTTTCTTCATCCGAATCGATCAGAGAAATAATCTCTTCTTTGGCGTAGCCAAGTAACTTCATTTTAGAAAAAAATCTTTCAATTTCTTCTTTCGCCATTGATATCTTGATTTCTTCAATCACTTCTACTTCCTCCGTAATAAATCGTCCACTTGTTCGCTTGCTGTATACAAGTCCAGCTCTCTCAAGCTCTGCCAATGCTTTTTGCATGGTATTAGGATTTACTCCCGCTTCCATTGCCAATTCCCGAACAGACAGTAATTTATCTCCGGGCTTGTAAAGGCCTGACACAATCCTAAATTCGATTTGTTCAATCAATTGTTTGTAAATTGGACGATCAGAATCGATGTTCCATTTCATCTTTGCCTCCATAGTTGTATTATTGTATTACATATCTAATACAATAATACTTTTTATTGTCTCTGTCAAGTACATCTTAAAAAAATTCTTCTCAAAAAAAAAAGACCCATCCATTTTATCGGATACGTCTTTAAACATAAAAAATTTGTCGGACTTCTAACGATGCCGCCACTTCCTTAGTATCGAAATCATTAACCAGCTACTTAATAGAATTGCACTTAAATATCCAATAGTACCCAACACTGGAATTCCCAAAAATTTTGGATTCATATCTGTTGTGGCAATAAAACTTGAACCGATTAAGAGCGCAGCACTAATTATGCAGATAACAATCTTATTAACCATTCGGTCAATTTCGTGAAGTGGTTCTTCAGATCCCATTAATTCCAAATTAATTTTTACCTGACCCTTATTGAATAATTTTAGCAGATCAGAAATCTGTCCAGGAACGTTAATGGCCTTTCCACCAGAAGTTAATATTTTTTTACCGTTTCTCATTAGAAACTGTTGCAAATCAAACTCAGCCATTGTCAGTCCGGCCATATGTCCACTCATGATACTGACAATATTTTTCTGGGGTGACAAATCAGCAATAAGTCCTTCAAGTGTCATAATTCCACGACTGAGCATACTAATACCGCGTGGCATCCCGATATGGTTTTCACCGGCAATTTTTAGAATCTCTTCAAGAAATTTACCCATATTGATATTACTAATGTCATCAGTTCCATAATCTTCCAGCATTCGGTCAATTCCTTCATACAGCCGAGAGTGATTAATCTGTCGTCCTTTATGGATACCTAATGATAAAATTACATTTTCCAGGGCTTCCACATCACCAGAGGCAACTGACTTCACACTTCTTTTAAATAAATTCATCTCACGTTTAGTGAGTCGACCCATCATCCCCAAATCGATCCATACAATTTGTCCATTTCGAATAAAAATATTTCCAGGATGAGGATCGGCGTGAAAAAAGCCATCATCAATGACCTGTTTGATGTAATTATCAGCTAACTTCAGACCAATTTCTTCTAAATCATAACCCGCCTCAATTAAGGCCAGGTGGTCATCAATTTCGATTCCTTCAATTGATTCCATTACCAAAACCTTTGATGTTGTGTACTGGTCATAAACTATAGGGCAATCAATATACTTAATTTCTTCCTGTAAATCCCTAAATTCATGGGCGTTTTTAGCTTCAATCAGAAAATCCATTTCCTGTTGGGCTGTATTCCACATTTCGTCGACAATTACTTTAAAATCTACCACATTACTAATGCTCGCAAAGTTTAATATTTTTGTTGCACGATGCAGCAGGGCAACATCCTGTTCCATCATCCTGTAGATTCCAGGACGTTGAACCTTTACAACTACCTTTGAGCCATCAAGCAGTTCAGCTTCGTGAACCTGAGCTATTGAAGCTGACCCCAAAGGTTCAGGATTAATTTTTCTAAAAACGGTTTCAATTAGTGCCTTATACTCTTCTTCAATGGTGGCGATGACCACTTCATATTCCATTGGTTTTACTTGCGAACGAAGTTTCTGGAGTTCTTCGCAGTAGTCATTAGAAAGAATATCCCTGCGCATGGACATCATCTGGCCAACTTTAATAAAGGTTGGCCCCAGATCCTCGATAATAGCTCTAAGTTTTTCTGGGGTCAACCCTTGTGTGATTTCATGATTGACAAGAATAGAAATAATCTTTCTTAGTCTTTTCGAATTAGTATTTGATTTTTCTGTTGATAGATCAGAATAGTTTGCAGTACTCATCAATCACCTTTTCTTTATTCGTCTGTGTTTTCTTCTTCTGCTTTCATTTTTACTGTTTCAATTTTTTCTTTAATCGCCTCTAAATCTTCAGGACTCATGTTTTCTATGTCATCCATAATATCCTGGGCTGAAAGGGGTTCACCATCTTTTTCCACTTTGACAGTTACATTTTTCTTAATTGTTTCTTTGATATTATGCTTTAATTCTTCATTTAAAACTTTGCCCTGCTCCACCGTTAACTCGCCCTTTTCCACTAGCTCATCAATGAGTTCTTGTGATTTTTCCGCCGTAGCTGCAACTGCTCCTACACCTGCCAAAAATATTTTTTTTAAATCTTCGCCAATACTAGTTAACATAATCTTCCTCCTTGTTTTTATTTATTATAAAGCAGAGTCCTTTAATTTTTTCTTTCTGAAATTAACTGGCTTTAGCCAGATTAGCAGGATACCATTTCACAAACCAGAGTGAAAATAAAACTGCCGGAATCCAGAGAACTAATGGTATCATTGTTGCAAAATTAGATAAAAACATATTTGACATTAATGCAGCTGCTATTCCCTGAACCAAACACACAATTGCCCAGACAAAACTAATCAATCGATTAGTTCGAATGAAAAGTACGTCTTTAAGTGCATTTCTACCAACTAGAAAATGTGTGTAGTCAGCTGTGAGAGGAACAGTTTTAAATATTGATACCAGAAAAATTACCATCAGCACAAAATAAGTTAAAGCTCCAATAATCGATTGATTGATCATTAACTGTTCAGGAATTGTTACTATTGCCAGCAACGAGAAATATAGAAGCGTGATTTTATCAAAGAACACTAGTTCCTGGCCTTTTTTTATTGCGCATAAAAAACCGCTCATCATCAAAGCAAGAACGACTGCTACAATTGGATTTGTATCTACAATCATTTGACAGAAAAGCCAGGGAATCAGGGTTAGAATAAACCAGTATGGCGTATTCTTAAAAGAGATTGGAATCATTTTTTTACTTTTTTCAACGTGAAAGACAAGATTCCCAAATAACCCATCCATCATAGCATTAATAATTGAAAAATTTCCATTAACTAGAAATCGCTTATCAATGATTGCCTGTCCTAAATCAAAACTTCCGTCTACTATACGTTCAAGTGTTGTTAGTTGCGTTTTTACCATTGTCGTTGCCTTTTGTAAATCATTAACAACTAAGCTGCAATGGTTGTTCTTTATTATAAGCTGATAACACTCTTTCACATCAGTCAATTCAATTTCCAAAACTGCTTTTAAGCCTGGTCGAACCCTGGGATTAAAAGCGCCTTCGATTCGCTTAAAAACTTCCCATCCTAATAATCCACCATCTGATTCCTTGAAACGGGTGTCATCTATTCCCCACTTTAAATTCGCAGTTTTTAGATAAGTAGGTATTTCAACAAATGGTTTTTCAAGTCCTTTTTTCAGTTCATCTGGAATTGTATTCAATTCACGATATTTTTCACCAGCTAACCTGACCAGCTCAAGATAAGGTGCCGTGTGAACATCGAGCTGTGAAACTCCAAACAATTCACCTTCAACACAGATAATTTTTTCCCATTTATCTTTACCGAAAAGATTATCAAATTGGGCAAAAACACCTTCATAATTATTATTTTGCGTTGGTAAGCCACAAGTGCTGATAAGCATATGTCTTTTTGACTTCATTTTCTCCTGATCGCGATAAGGATGCCCATAAACATCCCCCCCCTCAGGGTCAATAAATGGCAGCAGCAGTGGTAAAGTTCGTTCTAAAAAGTTTTTCATGATACTTGAAATACCATAATGATAAAGTGGAGTTGACCAAATAATCAGATCCGCTTCCAGATATTTTTCAAGCAACTCTTTCATATCATCTTCTTGAACACATTCACCAGGTGTGTTAGTCCAACAATGAAAACAGCTGATACAGGGTAAGATCTTATGCTCACGCAAATTGATAATGTCCGTTTCAAATTCTTCATTGTTATGTGTCAGCCCTGAAATGAACGCCTCAGTTACTTTCATTGTGTAACTTTTATATTGCTTGTGGCTTCCATTTAAAACTAAAACCTTTTGCATAGTATTCTCCCTTCCAAGTCTTTATGCCCAGATTATATCAAACATTAATTTTATTTAACAGATAGAAAAAATAAATTAATAGGATAAATCTGGGTATGAATATAAATGATATGTTTCACATCTGTCTCATTTAGACACACTTATAGTGTCTCTAAATGAGACATGGGACAGATTTCATAAACATAATACCACCTTTTTTCCACTTTAAACAAATAAATTACTTGGCATCATTCTTGCGATAAATATTTTTATGTTCAGCATTTGAACAAATTAAATGTTTAGAAGGAGAATATCATGAGTAAACCAAAAGTTGCGATTGCAAAAGTGGAACAGCCGGAAGGCAATGCCTCATTTATGGGAGGAAAGTTTGTTCGTATTGAAGAAGATGTAAAGAAAATCAAAGCTGCTGTTGCTCAAGCCGTCGAATTATCCATTGGCTCTCTCGACACAATTATTAAAGAAGGTCAGACGGTTCTTATTAAACCTAATCTTGCTTTTCAAGCCCCTGCAGAAAGCCATGCAGTAGTAGATCCAAGAACCATTGAAGCTGTTGTTTCTTATGTCAAAGAAAATTCTAAAGCAGCAAAAGTATTAGTCGGTGATAACCCTTCCCTTGGAATGCATGTTGGGCGTGCAAAACCTGCTTTTAAAGAATCAAAAATGGAAGAAGCTGCTTATCTTGGCGGTGCTGATGAAGTAGTATACTTCGACGAACATGATGTTGTTCCTGTAGATATTGAAGGTGCGAAGCTCTTTAAACACGCAACTGTTTTTAAACCATTTATGGATGCAGATGTTGTTATTAACCTTCCAAAAATGAAAGTGCATTTAGCCGGTACGGTTACATTAGGACTTAAAAACTGGAATGGTATTATTCCTAACTGTCATCCTAATGATCAACAACAGGGAGCTCATCGAATCGATCTTGGACAAAAAATGGCTGACCTTTACCGCATTCGAAAAGCGGACTTAACCATAGTAGATTCCGTAATCGGTATGGAAGGTCAGGGACCTCATGCGGGAACTCCAATCGAAATGAACTTGATTGTTGCCGGAACTGACACCGTTGCTGTCGACTCGGTTGCTTGTTCAATTATGGGCTTTGAACCTATGGAAATACCAGCTGTGCGCTGTGCCGGAACTGAAGGTCAGGGCGAACTTGATCTGGATAAAATTGAAGTAGTTGGTAATTCTATTGAATCTGTTATGAAACATTTCAAACGACCAGGTGGTGATCCGATTGGAATGTACGCCGGGTTAACCTGTGTGATGCAACAGACTTGTCCAGGTTGTTTTGTCAATGTCCGTGGAGCCTTGGATTCGTTCGCTATCAGCGGAATCGATATGAAAACATTCCTTGATAAGAATGGTGAAATCGTTGTTATCGCTGGCGGTGTGCCTGATTTAGATCCTTCTATCTGTCAGGATAAACATATTTTTATTTGTGGCGACTGCTGGGAACTTTTCCCGTCAGCAGATAAGGTGCGTGAAGGCGCTGCCATGGCAAAATCAGTAACATATTATCCAGGTTGTGCGCCAGTTTATATCTTTGCTCAGCTTAATGGGGATCTTCAAAAACTGGCTGCCAGTAAATAATCCTAAAACCCAATATATATTTGATACGTGTCGTAATATTCGGCACGTATCAAATACTAGCGATTATTTTGTCTGGATGAACACTACAATAAAAGGAGCGTGAACGCTTTGAAAATTCATTCAGACTTTGACGAAATTGAAAAAGATTGGTTGAACTTTGTTGAAAATGGAGTGATTGGTTCAAACTTGCGAAAACCTATTCTTGATTCCTGGATTAGATGTCATAATAAAAGATTGAATCCCCGAACACTCAATCGTACACCCTCTGTCAGTGAGGAGAATTTTAAAAAAAGACTGAAAAAAAATCAAACGCTTTTACAGACCAGCACACCTTTTATGGTCGAGTTACAGGAATTTGTAAACAAATCGGGCTTTTCAACAACCCTGACGGATCCAGAAGGAGTCATTTTGGAAATGATTTGTGACGAAAGCATACTTGATGAAGCCTTTAACAAGAATTTGGTTCGTGGCAGTATCTGGAATGAAGACCAGGCTGGGACAAACGCTACAGGGTTAGCCATCGATTTAAAACAACCGATTCAGGTCATCGGTGCTGAACATTATTACCAGTGTTATCATGATTTAACTTGCTCTGCATCGCCAATTTTTGACGAAAATGATATACTTATTGGTGTTTTGGACATGACTGGTCCAAAGGAATTAACTTATCCCCATACCTTAGGCATGGTCGTTGCTGTTACAAAAGCAATTAGCAGAGAACTCTGCATCGCTGCTTCCAATCGTCAAATTGAGCTGACAAATCATTATTTAAGCACCCTCATTGATTCAATTTCTGACGGAGTTGTTGCTGTCGATGTAAATGGAAAAATCATCGGTATCAATTCTAATGGTGCAAAAATACTTAAAACTACAACCTTTGACTCTTTTGGTAAGAACATACTTGACATTATGGAAGGTGAAACGATTCTTGATGGC
Source organism: Eubacteriaceae bacterium ES3 (assembly GCA_030586155.1). Taxonomy (NCBI): domain Bacteria; kingdom Bacillati; phylum Bacillota; class Clostridia; order Eubacteriales; family Eubacteriaceae; species Eubacteriaceae bacterium ES3. The sequence goes on from CP130741.1 coordinate 1,751,899, forward strand.
AAAGGCAAACCCTTACCCATGGAGAGTGAAAAGCATATTATTACCAAAAGTAATAAGATTAATTGTTTAGTCAATCGAAAATTGATTCTTCATGAAAATGGTCAGGTGGCAGGTGCCGTTGCTACTTTAAAAGATCTGCATCATTCAAAAAAGGAAAAACATTGCCGAAAAGGTACGCGTTTTACTTTTAACGATATTATTGGTGTCAGCTCGGAGTTAATGCGTTCTGTTCATTTAGCACAGATCGCAGCTAAAGGTAATACAACAGTTTTGCTGCAAGGTGAAAGTGGAACTGGCAAGGAAATGTTTGCACAGGCTATCCATAATGCCCATCAATCTGATAAACCATTTATCGCAGTTAATTGTGCAGGTACTCCTGAGAGTCTTATCGAAAGTGTTTTATTTGGCTATGAAGAAGGTGCTTTTACCGGTGCCAGCAAGCACGGAAAAATCGGTAAATTTGAATTAGCCAAGGGTGGTACTATTTTTCTTGATGAAATCGGTGAGATGCCCCTCCATGTCCAAACTGTACTGCTACGCGTTTTGCAGGAACGAATAATCCAAAGAATTGGAGGGTCTAAAGACATTCCAATCGATGTTAGAGTCATTGCAGCGACGAATAAAAACCTGGCTTATGAAGCTCAAAACGGGCGTTTTAGACAAGATTTGTATTATCGTCTGAATGTCCTGCAGATTAATATTCCTCCACTGCGCAATCGAAAAAATGACATACAAGTTTTGGCAAATTACATTTTGAATGAAATTAATGACGAATATCAAAAGCAAATTGTTCCCCTCCACCCTTCAACTTTGACATTACTTGAAAACTATGACTGGCCAGGAAATGTTCGACAATTTAAAAATGCAATTGAAAGAGCAGTCAATTTTACTGAAAACAACCGGATAGATGAATTCTTCATCACAGATTTTTTTACAGACCCCAATCATAGTTCGCCAGCAAAAGAAATTAAAAGCAATCTTTCAGAGTCATCTATTGACCTAAGGGATCTGGAATTAAAAACTATAAAGAAAGCCCTTGAATTACATCCGCAAAAAACTAAAGCTGCCGAATATCTTGGCATTTCAAGGAGTACTCTATATCGAAAAATGAAATTTTATCATCTGGAGGAAAACTCTTGAAAAATACACTTAACTGTTTGGATTTGGGACTTATTGACTATCATGAAGCATTTGCAATTCAGGAAACTATTTTTAAAAAAGTCAAAGAAAACAAAATGGAAGATACTCTGTTATTTCAGGAAAATTTTCCAATTATTACACTCGGTAGAGGAACACACCCAGAAAACCTTTTAAAAACTCAGAACGAACTAAAACAAATGGGTATTAAAATAACTGAGGTCAGTCGTGGAGGAGATATCTCTTATCATGGCCCTGGACAATTAGTTGTTTCACCGATTATTCATCTTGAAAAATACATAAATGGGGCCCACCAATTTGTCAGGCTTCTTGAGCAGGTTGTCATTAATGTTTTATCAAGTTATCAACTAGAAGGGTTTCGTATTAAAGGGAAAAGCGGAGTATGGATCAATGAATCTATCAGCAATTCAGAAAGGAAAATAGCAGCCCTGGGAATAGCAATATCTCACGGAATTACCTTTCATGGTGTGTCAATTAATCTTTGCCCTAATCTCGAACACTTTAGAACCATAATACCCTGTGGCATAACCGACAAGGATGTTACTTCTTTTGAAGCAGCAGGTGTTTATGTTCCTACACTCGAAACACTTAAAATTGCTTTCATTGAAGAATTTAATATGATGTTTGCAACTGAATCAGTAGAAATTAATTTAAAAAAATTATATAATTTTTAAGGAGACTGAAATGAAATATGAGATTGTTGTACCAGAATTTGCCGAAGGCGCTGAAGAAATCAATTTAAGACAATGGCTTGTAGAAAAAGGAGCAACTGTCACAAAAGGCGATAATATTGCTGAAGCAGCGACCGATAAAATTTCTATTTATATTGAAGCACCCGCAGATGGAACATTAACAAATCTCCTGTCACAAGAAGGTGATCGTGTTTTAGTTGGTCAGATTATTGGCGAGATTGAGGACTGACATGGAAAAAATCCACGATAATAAAGTTATCATCATCACCGGATCTTCACGCGGTATTGGTTTTTCAATTGGTAAATATCTAGCCGAAGAAGGCGCTAATATCGTTATTATTGGTCGTAATATTGAGACTGCTCAAGCGGCTGCTGATGCTCTTCCCACAGATTCTATTGCTGTTCAATGCGATATTTCTTCTGAAGAAGCTGTTGCAAATATGGTATCTGTTGTTATGGAAAAATATGGGAAAATCGATGTGTTGATTAATAATGCCGGTGTATTTCCAGTAAAAACATTTTCAGCCATGACCTATGATGACTGGAAATCTGTTATCGATATTGATTTAAATGGGACCTTTTTAGCTACTCATGAGGTCTATAAAGTTATGGAAAAACAAAAACAGGGTAAAATTATTAATGTGGCCTCAATTGCCGGTCGAGTTGGTGGACTTGGTTTTACCCATTATTCCGCTGCAAAAGGCGGTGTAATTGCTTTTACCAAAGCACTTGCAAGAGAAGCTGCACGTCTCAATATTCAGGTCAATGCTATTGCTCCAGGCGTGATTGAAACAGATATGGCCAAATCAAATTTTCCTAAATATGCTCTGACTGAACATATTAAAAATACTCCTGCTGGTCGATTGGGGCATGAAGAAGACCTTTTTGGGGTCATTTCTTTCCTGTCTTCTGCAAGCAGTGACTTTATAATTGGTCAGACCATTGCAGTTGATGGCGGATACACTATGATTTAAAGAGATCAGGAGACTTCATGACTATAAATGATTCTATAATTGCGCTCAAAGACAGCCAAACGACGATTACATTTTGTGAATACGATGGAGTTGAAACGCAACTTACCTACGCAGAGCTTTTTGAAGATGCCCTGAAATTGCTGGGTGGCCTGCAATTTCAGGGTTTAAAAAAAGGCAATCTCATTGTTTTTCAGCTTAGAAGTGTCAGATCACAAATCACTGCAACTTGGGCCTCATTGCTGGGGGGAATTGTTTTTTCTATCCTTCCCATTGCCCAGGATGAAAAATCCCGTTCAACCTTACAATCTGTTTTAAATACTCTCGACTGTCCTACTATTCTAACTGATTTAGACGGTCTGAGTACGCTTATAAACTTTAGTGCCTTGATGTATCCAGTGCTTTTTAATTCTGAACCTGGTTTAATTGAGACAGTTTTAAAAAGTGATCCAGCTATGATTCAGTTCACATCTGGTACCACTAGTAATCCTAAAGGAGCTGTACTTACTCAGAATAATCTTTACGAGGGTGGAATCGCCAGCAGTATCGTTGTCCGCAAAAATATGACTGAACGCTATTTGTGCTGGCTTCCACTTTCTCATTGTTTTGCTTTTGTTGGTTATCATCTTGTACCTTTAGTTAACGATTTTCCACAATATTTAATGCACCCCCTTCTTTTTATAAAGAATCCGATTATATGGCTAGAGAAACTTTCTGAGTTTAGCGCTACTATGACCGGTTCTGCCCTCTTTGGACTGGAATTACTTTTGCATACTGGTATTAATCCAAAGGTTTCAATTGATCTTTCTTCAGTATTCATTTGTTTCTGTGGCGGTGAAGATGTAAATCCTAATTCATTAGTTGATTTTGAAAAAGAAGCAGCTAGGTATGGTTGGAAAAAAGACACCTTAAAACCTGCTTACGGCTTAAGTGAAACGACTATGGGCGTCAGTTATACTCCAATTGGAAAACCCTTCCGGGTAGAACATTTCCTGAATGACTATCAGAAAATTGGTCAGAAGCTGTTTTTTTGCGCTCCTGATGAAGATACTATCAGCCGTGTTTCTGTCGGTATTTTAGATGAGTGTAATGAAGTAATAATCCGAGATCTTGAAGGAAATGATCTTCCACCTGAACATCTGGGAATTATCCACATCAAGGGGACGAATGTCATGAAAGGCTATTATCACGAAGAAAAAATTTCTTCAATTGATGCTAACGGCTTTTTCAATACCGGCGACCTTGGCTTTTTTCACCAGGGCTGGCTAACTGTTTTCGGGCGATATAAAGATATTATTATCGTCAATGGTGAAAACTATTTGATCAATGATCTTGAACGAACAGCTAAAGATAACCATGAAACAAGTAAACTGGTTATTGTTCAGGTAAAAGATAAAATCAATTCGCGAAATAGTCTCGTCATGTTTTCAGACACGAATAATCCTGAAGTTCTGCACGATGCGGCACAACGAATCAGAAAGGTTTGGCATTTACTAATTGATTTTGGTGTCCTAAATTCAGAGATTCCAAAGAATGCCTCGGGAAAAACAGATAGACTCTCTCTCTCAGTTAATTGGGAAAAAGGATTTTATAAAAATAATGTGATCTCACTGATCTCAGAAACTGAAAGTCAATTAGATCCTTCCTACCTTGAACTTGCACAGATTTGGAGTCAAGTATTAAAAATTCCAGTTTCACAAATAAGTGAAAGTAGTCATTTTATAAATGATTTGGGTGGAGATTCTTTGTATTTTTCAGATTTAATTCAACAGTTGGAAAAAAAATATCAAACAGAATATCAATTTGAATCTTTCAGAAATTCACTGACTTTGCAGGAAATGAGCGACTTTATCAGTCAAAAAAGACGATAAAGTAGAATTGGAGTGACTTATGAATATTGAACAACTCAAAAAGCTACTATTAGAAGTGAAAAATGATCAATGTGATATTGAATCGGCATTGGATCAGTTGAAAATCCTTCCCTATGAAGACCTGGAATACGCTAAGGTCGATCATCATCGTGAACTACGAAATGGGTACCCTGAAGTAATCTACAGTCCAGGCAAATCACTTGAGCAGATTAAAGGTATCGTTGAGAATATGTTAAAGCGTTCAAGCGGAAATATTCTTGCATCACGAGCTGATTTTTCTGTTTATGAAGCGATTAAATCTGTAACCAGTGATGCCATTTACTATGAGGAAGCGCGTTCGGTTGTTGTTAAACGGCAGGAATATAAAACCACAGAGTCCTATATTCTGGTTGTTTCAGCCGGTACTTCAGATATTCCTATTGCTGAAGAAGCCGCAATCACTGCTACAGTCATGGGTAATCAGGTTAAACGTCTATATGACGTAGGTGTTGCAGGAATTCACCGGCTTCTTAATAACGTTTCTATAATAAATGAAGCTAAAACTGTTATTGTCGTTGCCGGTATGGAAGGAGCTCTAGCCTCGGTTGTAGGAGGACTTACTGATAAACCGATCATTGCCGTACCGACTAGCATTGGCTATGGTGCTAATTTTGGTGGTGTTTCAGCTTTACTGGGAATGCTTACTTCCTGCGCTAGTGGAATAGGAGTTGTTAATATTGATAATGGTTTTGGTGCTGCTTGTATGGCTTCTAAGATCAACAAACTTTAGTTTTATGAGTACATCAAAGGAGTATGACAATGAAATTATTATATTTTGACTGCTTTTCGGGTATTAGTGGTGATATGGTTTTGGGGGCATTTATCGATTTAGGTATTGATCCACAATTACTTATCGATGAATTGGCAAAGTTGAATCTTTCGGGTTATGAAATTTTAGCAGAAAAAACGATGAAAAAAGGAATTAGCGGCACCCATTGTCATGTTCATATTCTCAATGATACACACCATCACCGTCATTATTCAGATATTGAACGCATTATACTAAACTCTACACTTACTGATTCTGTTAAGAATACAGCTCTGGCAATTTTTAAAAGAGTAGCTATTGCTGAAGGAAAAGTTCACAATGTTCCAATGGAAAGAGTACACTTTCATGAGGTTGGAGCTCTTGATTCGATTATCGATATAGTTGGTGCTTCAATTTGTTTTCACCATTTAAATCCAGATATTGTATACGGATCAAAAATAAATGTCGGAAGTGGTTGGGTTCGCTGTGCCCATGGTTTACTTCCTGTTCCAGCTCCCGCTACTGCTGAAATATTGTGTGACTCGGGTTTTGAAATCTATTCTAAGGCAATAGACGGTGAATCTGCTACACCTACTGGTGTGGCTATCATATCCGAGCTTGGTACGTATTCTCCTGTTACACCAACTTTTGCTCCGGTTAAAACAGGATATGGCTTTGGTACAAAGGATTTCGGGATATTAAATGCCTTACGAATCATTCAGGGAGAAAAGGCCGATACGATGGAAACGATGGTTATTGAAACCAATATGGACGATATGACCGGTGAAATGGCCGGCTATGTTTTAGAAAAATTAATGCAGGCAGGTGCTTTGGATGCATTTTATACTCCTATTTACATGAAAAAAAATAGACCGGGTATTCATCTAACAGTATTGTGTCAGGAAAAAAAGCTATCTACCTTGGAAGAATTGATACTAAAGGAAACCTCTACGATTGGAATTAGAAAATATCCAGTTACCAGAACCTGTATGGACAGATCTTTTAGAACTATAAATACACCTTATGGGGATGTTAATTTAAAAGTAGTAGATCACGGAAATATTCATCGTGAAAGTCCTGAGTATGAAGATTTAAAAAAAGTTGCAATTAATTCTGGTAAATCACTTTATGAAGTCATTGACCTTGTTAACGCACTTAAATAAAATTAAAAAAAACATTTGCATTATGTTAAAATTGTGTTATAATATTTTTTGTGGCCGACAGAAAGTTTCTTAGGTCACGTCGCGTGCCCTTGGCTCAGCTGGATAGAGCGTTCGGCTACGAACCGGAAGGTCGGGGGTTCGAATCCCTCAGGGCACGCCATTTATTTCAATTTATATGATTATTAATAAACTTAAGAACTTCTTATGAAGTTCTTTTTTTATAACCAACTGATAACTATTAATATACGTTCTAGTCAAACAAATTGATAGTACTGCAAGCTAGCAGCTTATTTTGAATAAGTTTTATTCTTTGATTTGATTTATATCAACGTGTGACAGAATATAAAAAACAACTGATTATTACTAATCAGCTGTTAAAGAAAATGCATTTAATTCAATATCGCTGCGGTAATCCTAACAAATTCAATGTAACAATTTTGTGATCAAAATTATCGATATACTTAGAAACTTGATAATCATTTTCTATTATTCTTTATAGTGTTTCGGTGCCGGCGCCTTAACCACAACGAGTTCCAGCGTCTCTTGGTGACTGTTGCCGACATTCATTTTTATATTGTAGGGGATTTCCAACAGTGACCCTTTCGGATAATCATGTGCCTCCTGCTCATCAAGCCTGATGGTCAGATCCCCTCTGATTACATTCATATATACGTTGGAATTGGAATAATGTTCCGGCAGGCCCTCGCCTTGGCCAAAAACCATATGAATGTAATTAATATTTTCATCCATAATCAGTTTTTCAACCTTTTTGTCATCGGTGGTACTGTACTGATGTACTTTTTCAATCATTGTTTGTTCCTCACTTTCAATTTTTAAATTTTTTATTTTTTATTTTTATTTTTTAAACTATTTTATTCAAACCTTCTCAATCGTCGTTGTTTCTTTTAACCCCTATCCGCTATAATTTCACTATCGGAGGTAAATCCCATGTCAGCAAACACCCATCCCTATCAGTCTACTATTCTAGACAAGCTGCCAGCCCAGCTCATCGCCAATTGTCTTTCAAACGGCTCATTTGTGCTAAAATCTTTTCATAAAAATGAAGTTGTCCATTTTGAAGGCGAAGCCTGTGAGCAGATCGAAATCATTTTAAGTGGTGAAATCGTCATCGAACGCATCGGCATCTCCGGCGATCTGATGACCGTCAGTTATTTTCATAAAGGCCAAATTATTGGTGCCAATCTTATTTTTTCGAGTACTGAACACTACCCCATGACCATCACTTCCCGAAAACCAACAAAGGTGCTCAGCATTGGAAAAAGTCTTCTGCTTAAACTCTGCCAAGACTATCCCGATTTTATGATGGCTTATATCAAAATCATTTCCGATTTATCGGTCCTCATTGGACTAAAAATGAAGAACCGGGTCAGTCGAACAATCCGCCAAAGCATTATCACTTACCTTGCCCGTCAGTCTAAGCTGCAGGACACCACCACCATCCGCTTGACCTTATCTAAAAAAGCCCTGGCGGAAATGTTTGGTGTCAGCCGCACCTCGCTTTCTCGGGAATTACAGAAAATGCGACTCGAAGGACTCATTGATTTTGATTCAAAATCGATCACGCTGCTTGCTAAAGAGCTAATTCAGGATTAATCTTACTCTTTGAGGATAATCGCTTTTGACGGACATTTTTGGGCGGTTGTCACCAGCTCTTCCCGCTTTGTAACAAGGGTTTCGACACCCTGCTTATCTGAGCAGATAACCGTCGCTTTCCCGTCTTTCATCTCAAATACATCAGGCATTGACCGCACACAAGCAGTGCAACCAATACAATAGTCCTTTTGTATTGCAATTGCCTGCTCATTAGGACTATCTTCCCCCTGAATTTTAATCCCGACGTTTTTTATCATGATACCCATCCCAAGGATAAAGATAACCGTTAAAATCCAGCGCACCAGCATAAATTCCGGGCCCAGAAATTTAGCCTCATTTGCCAGCATGGGCACTTTAATGACTGCCCAGGCACTTAAAATGACAACCACATTGCCAACACTGGCCCCTTTCTGATGCAGGGTTTTAGCAATCGGAAAAGCCGCATAGATAGGGCCTGCCGATAGACTGCCAAAAGCCAGAGCCAGAATCATACCGGTGATACCGGACTGGTTTCCCATTCGTTTAACAATCCACTCTTTTGGTACCAATACCTCAATTGCTACGGTGAGTAAAAAAATCACCGGCAGAATCTGAGCCATTTCAATCAAATAATAAGTGGTGTTTTCCCACGCTAATTTAGCAATATCCCTGTTAAAGACAAGCAAGAACAAATAAATACCTGCCACAATCAAAAGCAATTTGTTTTTTCTTAGAACTGAAATCATGCTAAAATCACCCCCATCAATATCGCAATTAAAACAGCACCAATAAAGCTGAGCAGATTCCGTAAAAGAGCAAAACGGGTTCCAAATTCTTTTTTCTCCAGTGGAAAAGTCACAACGCCAACCATGGTAAGGGTTGTCAAAAAAGCGACCCCCGGTACGATACTCGCACCGGAATCAACGAGTGATCCCACCAGCGGAAAAGCGACAAATGCCGGAATTAAAGTAAGGCTTCCGACAATCGCCGCCGCCACCGTTGTTAAAAGAATATTGCCAGAACCCAATACATTTTTAATGGTATCCGGCGGAATAAGGGTTAAAATCAGACCAATCATAAAGATAATTCCCACAATATCACCCAGCATGTTTTTCATCATCCCGCGTGTTTTCTTCATGGCTTCTTTTGTTTCTGCTCTCTTGCGGACAAAAGCTAATATAAAAACGATCAGTCCGACAATCCAGAAGCCAATGGTAAAGATATCCATTTCTTCTCCTTTCCGATTCTTTTTCTCAATCATACCGGAAAGTTTCAAAAAAAGGTGTTACTCATGTAACACTTTATAATAATCGCTATTCTTACCATCCTAATTTTCAAATAAAAATTAATTTTTTTATTTTTGTTGCAAATGCAACCGCAAAAATAATAATAAAGTTGTATTATTATAAACAGAAACCCGATTGATTTTATTTTTCCTTACATTAACGGTTTAATAAAAACGTTTCGGGTAAATAAACTTATGTATTCGCCTTAAATAAACCATTACAATTTAGAGAAAAGAGGTACTAGAATGAAAGATATGTTTTGTTTTCAATGTGAGCAGACAGCCAAAGGAACCGGCTGTGAGGTTAAAGGGGTTTGTGGAAAGACTGCTCCTGTAGCTGGTCTTCAGGATAAATTAGTCGGAGCCTGTATTGGCCTGGCCAAAGCTGTTCAGAAAAAAGGCGCCAGCCAAGCCACTGATGCCTGCATCAAGAAAGCTTTGTTCACAACGGTTACCAACGTCAGTTTTGAGAGCGAAAGCCTTAAAATTATGGTTGACTGCGTCGATCAAATGAAAGCCGATCTGGACCCGACTGCTAAAGACTACACCATGGCGGATCTGTGGGATGACAATGAAGATATCCGTTCTTTGAAAACGCTTATTCTTTTAGGGATTAAGGGAATGGCCGCTTATGCCCACCATGCAGAAATTCTCGGTTATCGAGATCCCGAAGTCGATGCCTTCTTCTATGAAGCCCTTGCCGCTGTAGGCTCCGATCTGGGCATGGATACGCTGCTGCCACTGGTTTTAAAAACCGGCGAGATTAATCTCAAATGCATGGCTCTGCTGGATCAGGCCAATACCGAAACCTACGGAACACCGGTACCGACTGAAGTGCCTCTAACCATTGAAAAAGGACCCTTTATCATCATTACCGGTCACGATCTGCACGACCTAAAACTGCTTCTGGATCAAACCCAGGGCAAAGGCATTAATATTTATACCCACGGTGAAATGCTTCCTGCCCATGCTTATCCGGAACTTAAAAAATACAGCCAGCTAAAAGGGAACTTTGGAACCGCCTGGCAGAACCAGCAAAAGGAATTTGCCGATGTTCCCGCACCAGTACTTTTCACGACCAACTGTATTATGCCTGTAAAAGACAGTTATTCCGATCGTATTTTTACCACTGATGTGGTTCAATACCCGGATATGATTCACGTTGGCAAAGAAAAAGATTTCACCCCAGTCATTGAAAAAGCCCTTGAACTGGGCGGTTATCCGGAAGACCACGAAATGACGGGCATTAACGGCGGTAAAAAGGTTCTGACCGGTTTTGGACACGGAACCGTTTTAGGGGTTGCCGATAAGGTTATCGATGCGGTTAAGGATGGTGCGATTAAACACTTCTTCCTGGTTGGCGGCTGTGACGGCGCTAAAACCGGACGTAACTACTATACCGAGTTTGTTGAAAAAACGCCGGATGACACGGTCGTTTTAACCCTTGCCTGCGGAAAATTCCGTTTCAACGACCTCGATCTGGGCACCATTGGTGGCCTGCCCCGTCTGATGGATATGGGCCAGTGTAATGACGCCTATTCGGCTATCAAGGTGGCTGTCGCCCTGGCCGAAGCCTTTGACTGCGGGGTTAATGATCTGCCTCTGAGCATGGTCTTATCCTGGTACGAACAAAAAGCGGTCTGTATCCTCTTAACCCTCCTGCACTTAGGCATTAAAAATATTCTTTTAGGACCATCACTGCCGGCCTTTGTCTCACCAAATGTCTTAAATGTCCTGGTTGAAAATTATAACATTGGACCAATCACCACTGTTGAAGCTGACATGGCAAAATGCCTGGCCTAATTAAAACTTTTTTTAATTAACTTTTTAAAGAAGTCTGTCAGCTATTACTCATTCGGTAATGGCTAACAGACTTCATTCTTCATGCAAAAAATCAAGGAGGACTTGTTAATGGGTTATCAAACCAGTCTTAAAATAATGAATACTATTTTTGATTCGCTTGCAAAAGACTATACCATCTACGCACCCAAGCGCTTTAAAGGTGACGGAACTTTTGTTGATATAGACACCATCCGCTACGGCGAAATTACTGATCTTTCAGAAATAGAATTTTCTCAGAAATCGGATTATTCGTTTAAAGAAATCCTACTTCCCATCTCTGAAACGCTCTTTTATTTTACCGAAAATGAAATCAAGGAATCTGATCCACCTAAAAAAAGCGCCCTTGTTTTTCTACGCAGCTGTGATCTTCACGGTCTCAAGCGACTGGATACAATCTACCTGAAAAACGGTCCGGTGGATTCTTTTTACCAGCGACTGCGTGATAATGTCAAGTTTATCTTAATGGGATGTGAGACATCTTTTGAAAACTGCTTCTGTGTTTCTATGGGTACGCAAGAATCAGTCGACTATGACGCTTATCTTAAAATTATCGATCAAACTGTTTTTGTCGACAGCCATTGGGACAGACTCAACACCGTTCTAGCTAATGAAAGTCAAACAGAAGTAGTACCTGATTTTGTTTCTGAAAACCAGACAGTCGTTGAAATTCCCGAAGTTATTTCGCCAGCGCTTTTCGACTCCCCGCTTTGGGATGATTACCAGAACCGCTGCATAGCCTGTGGCCGCTGCAATTTTGTTTGTCCAACCTGTACCTGTTTTACCATGCAGGATCTTTTCTACACCGATAACGGCAAAGCTGGTGAACGTCGCCGTGTTTGGGCCTCCTGTCACGTTGATGGCTATACCGACATGGCTGGTGGACACGCTTTTAGAAAAGACAAAAGCCAACGGATGCGTTTTAAGGTACTCCACAAAATTAATGATTACAAACGCCGCTTTGGGGAACATATGTGTATCGGCTGCGGCCGCTGTGACGACGTCTGTCCGGAATACATTTCTTTTTCTAACTGCATTAACAAACTTAACGCTTTAGTAAAGGAGGATCAATCACATGACTAATCCCTATGTTCCCTTTCTTTCTACTATCAACGAAGTCATTAAACATACTGAAATTGAATACACGTTTCGGATGAGCTATGAAGGCAGCGTCAAACCCGGCCAGTTTTTTGAGGTATCTCTTCCCAAATTTGGCGAGGCTCCAATCTCTGTCAGTGGTATTGGCGATAAAACTATCGATTTGACCATCCGCAAAGTCGGTCGTGTTACTGATGAAATTTTTGAAAATTATGTTGGCGATACGCTTTTTTTACGTGGACCCTATGGTAACGGCTTTGATATTGAAAATTATAAAGGCAAAGAAATTCTTCTGATTGCAGGTGGGACTGGACTTTCTCCGGTTAAAGGAATCATCGATTATTTTTCCAAAAATCCTCAGGATTGCCAAAGTTTTACACTTCTGGCCGGTTTTAAATCACCTAAAGATGTCCTATTTAAACAAGACTTTAAGAACTGGGAAAAAAATATTAATGTTGTTTTAACTGTTGATTATCCGGATGAATCCTACGACGGTCATTGCGGTCTTGTCACCCAGTTCATTCCCGAATTACCCGTAAAAAATCTTAATGAGGCCGTTGGGATTGTGGTGGGACCACCCTTTATGATGCAGTGTACCATTAATGATCTTTTATCTAAAGGATTTAAAGAAGAAAATCTTTGGCTTTCCCAGGAAAGAAAAATGTGCTGTGGTATTGGTAAGTGTGGTCATTGCAAAATTGATGATACTTATATTTGCCTCGATGGACCGGTATTTAATTATACTAAGGGAAAATATTTGAAAGATTAGGAGGCTTTTATGTTGGATTTAAATACTAAAAAAATCAAGAAAAATGCTTATCGGGTGACTAAAGTACGCGGCGAAACCGCTTCACGCATAAGAGTTCCCGGTGGTATGTTAACTGCGGATTTATTGCCGTTAATCCAAAATATTGCGCAGACTTACGGTAATGGCAAACTTCACCTGACCACGCGCCAGGGTTTTGAAATCCCTGGAATTCGCTACGAAGACATTACTGCTGTCAACGAACTTCTCCAGCCAATTATTGAAAAACTGGAAATTAATCAGGAAATCCCGGGACAGGGATATACCGCTGCCGGAACAAGAAATATCTCGGCTTGTATTGGCAGTAATGTCTGTCCCTTTGCTACCTATAATACAACTGAATTCGCCAGAAAAATGGAGAAGGAAATTTTCCCTAACGACCTGCATTTTAAAGTGGCCTTTACCGGCTGCGCCAACGATTGTATTAAGACTCGAATGCACGATTTTGGAATTATCGGAATGACCGAACCTCAATACGAAAAGGAACGCTGTGTTAATTGTCAGGCCTGTGTTAAAGCCTGCAAGAAAAAATCGGTTGATGCCTTATCTGTTGAGAACTATCGGATTGTCCGAAATACTGAGAAGTGCGTCGGCTGTGGCGAATGTGTCATTAACTGTCCAACCAGAGCATGGACCAGAAGCCTTGAAACTTACTATCGTCTGGTCATTATGGGACGGACGGGAAAACGAAACCCTCGTCTTGCCGAAGATTTCCTAGTCTGGGCAAGCGCAGCTACGATTATTAAAGTCATTAAAAACACCTATGCCTTTGTAAATAATTATATTGACCGGGAAGCACCCGGCGGAAAAGAACACATCGGCTACATAATCGATCGAACCGGTTTTGCCGAGTTTAAAAAATGGGCACTCGATGGGGTTGAACTAGATGAGCACACCATTATTAAAAATACCGTATATTGGAACGGTATTCACTACGATTAAAAAAATGATTAGTTAATATTTTAAAAAGCCCTCTAATTATTTTAGTGGGGCTTTTTCCAATTCAGAATCAAGCGTATTCTAAATCATAAAGAAATTAGGATAGGCTATCGATTCACCACCCAAAATTGGCCTCACTTTGTTAATCTTATTTTATCGATATTTGCTGATCCAGGATATTGGTTGTTCTTCATAATATAGAAAACGATGCATTTTTTAAGGTTAAAGTATTTATTAGCTTAGATAACCAATATGTCGACAATCTTTTAACTCTTTACGATATCAATTTATATGATTCCTAAGTGTCGTACATACAGTTGGATACACCCAGGGCACGCCATAAATGCGATTAGGCAGTCGATTACGGCTGTTTTTTTATTTTTAAAATATTTGGAACCGTTTCCAACATCAATTATTAAATATTTTTAACTTTACTTTTGTTGTATTTAAGCTTTCAAGGCTATTATTACATTAGGAGATGACCCCCTTAAAATCATTTCTTATAAAGCTGTCAGAAAGCAGCGATAAAACAAACCCTTTGGTTCCCCACCAGAGGGTTTGTTTTTTAATTAACTACTTTTAGAAATTGCCAATATTCTGATAAACTAGTGTTCAAAATCTTAACATTTCGTTAAAATATAAATATCTTGCAAAAAACTGTTTTAATAGTCTTTTTCGGGCTATATAACAAGTGCAGAATCAATTTACTACTTGAAATTTTAAATTTTAAAGGAGTGTTATGATGGTTTTACAACCCTGTGTATCGTTTAACAGAAATTGTCAAGAAGCTGTAAGTTTTTATAGGGATATTTTTGGAACGGATCTTTCTGAGCTCGAATTATTTGGAGATATGGATTTAGAAGCTTTTTCCTCTATTCAATCCCAACAAAATTTATCAGTCAATCAAACACCTACAAAGGTCACATACGGACAATTACCGCCAAAAGAGCTCAAACCTAAAAACGAAAATTTGACCTTAGTGATCATGAGCGATAATATCAATGAACTGCATTGTTTATATACGAAACTCCAGGATCAAGGGTGTATAAAAACATCATTTATGGAAACGGACTGGTCTAAGGCCTATGCTGTTATTGTAGACCGTTTCGGAGTTGAATGGCAGCTTAATTATCAGGAAGCCTAATTGACCAGGCATCTACCTCGTAAAAAGAAATAACAAATGCTAAAGAGGCTTGTCGATAAAATCGCAAGCCTCTTTTATTTGATTATTAATCACATATTTCAATATATCATTTAGAAATCAAACATCATTTTTCTTTTCATTAACAGTTTCATTCTTCATTTTTCTATTTTTAAAATTTTTCTTTTTCACCATTCGGACAAGAAAAATGACTAACACGATTATAATTACAAAAGGCAAAATCCATGAGAGCAAAACAATTAAAGCGGAAATAATCCCTAAAAGGAGGTTTATCGAACCAATAAAACCGGATTGGATTTTAATCAGTAGTCCTGAAAATGGCGATTCTAATGCTGTTGTTGATAAGGTTTGTTCCTGCAAACTAATAGTAATTCTTGAATAAGCTATTTCTGTATTCCAATTGTTTATCAAAGATTGCAAAGAATCCATCTCTGTCCGGATTCGATTTAATTCAGTTTCAATAGCTAAAAGATCCGTAAGATTTTCAGCAGTTCCAGAATACTCAAGTAGTCTGCTCTCAAAAACTTTCAGGTTGTTGATCTGGGCCTCAATATCCTGATACTCTCGGGTTATATTTACACTTGATGTATTCGAATATGCTACAACTCCAAAATCTTCCAAGTCGATCATAACCTGTTCAAATTTATCTGCTGGCACCCTAATAGTTAAGGAGCCTGAATTGTTTTCAATCCCTTGTTCCTGATCAATATAAGAAGATTGTGAAGATTCAAGAAAACCATCAATAGAATTCGTATAATCAATAATCATTTCTTCAGTTTCTTGAAAATTTTCAACATACAAACGCATACTTCCTGCATAGATAACGCTGCTAGTATAATCTTCAAACGAAGTAGAACTACTTTCTGTCTCTTTCATGCCAGAAGAATCGGTACTATCATATGCTTCATTACTCTCGTAAATTAGATCACTTTCATAAGCGACGTCACCTGAACTGTTACCAGTCATTAAAAAAACACCAAAGATAACACTAAACAAAAGAAATACAACTGCTATAATCGAAGCCAGAACAATTAAGGATATTTTCCAGTATTTCCATGATTTTATTCGTTTAAAAAAATTATTTGGACTTGCTTCATTTGCCATTGCTTTTGACCTCGTTATCTTAAAATCCAAAGAGTTTAATTAATTCTACAAAACCCTATTTACCCTGATTTTTAGAAATAAAACAATCTTCCCTTTCTTAGTAAATATTTTTCTAAAATATATTTATCCTGATAACCATTATTGCTTCAAATTTATTACCTAGCTTCAGGAATTTTATTAAACCATTTAAGATTAAAAAAGAGTTGTTGAATTCCATGCAATCGACTATAAATACGTAGTAGTAATCATTTAAACAAAAAAAATCAAATTGATATTCATGCAATATATTATATAAATCAACATTGAGCTATATAATATCTTTATACGCCTCAATATTACCCTTTATATCTATGGACAATTTTCCGAATATGTGCTACTTTCAAATTAGATCATGGCACGCTCATTTCAAATGCCGGTTCATTTTAGTGCCGTGCAATCAAATTTTTATGAAAGGAGATATTTAAAGTGAGGAAGATGTCCAAATTTGCAGCTATTTTGCTGGTTGTGCTCATGGTTTTTTCAATGATTCCAATCTCAGCAATGGCTATGGAAAGTGAAGTTGTTGGCGAAAGTGAAATTCAGATTGACGAAAGTCTGGCGGAGGTTGAACCAGTACCGGTACTTGAAACACCGGTGGCTGAAGACCCTTATGCAATGGAACCTGTTGTAGAAGAACCGGCTGAACAGGAACCAGAAGCAGTAGTTGAAGAACCAATCGCTGAAGAACCGGTAAGTGAGGTACCGGTTGAAGAAGAGCAAGCTGTGGTTGAAACTGCAGATATTGCGGAAGAAGTTGAAGTAGAAGATGATTCTGTTGTAGAAGTAGCTGCTACTGCCTATCTTGCACTTTTCAAAGGCGGTATCGAAATTAACGTTTTAGCTGATAATGTTGGTGATGGATATACCTTTGATGTAGCAAACAATGAGTTAACACTCACAGATTTTACTGGTGAGCAATTGATTGCAATGGTCTTTGGTACACCATTGTCTGTTATCCTTGAAGGAACAAATACTTTAGCAACAGATACTGGAAATGCAATTGATGTCGATGGCGATCTGATGCTTGGTGGTAGCGGAACGTTAAATGCTTTTGGAGATGGTGGTATTGCTGCTACTGGTGATATTACGATTGCTGGTGGTGAATACAATATCATCGCAACCGCTGAAGACGGTGATGATACTGCTGGAACTGCTGCCGGAACTATGGATATGGACGGTAATGTCCTAACTCCTGGTGAAATTGTCATCAATGGTGGTAAGTTTGATATTATTGCAACAGCTGAAGATGGTGGAGATGCCACTGGTATTTGGTCAAGCGATGATATTATCGTTAATGGTGGATTTTTCGATATCTACACGTATTCAGTTGATGGATTAAGTACAGGTATGTATGCAAATTCAGATTTGATTTTTAACGGAGGATACTCTGATATCTTATCTGAAACTGAAAATGGTACATCTACTTGTCTATGGGCTGGTGACTGGTTAGGATTACGTTACGGCTGCTTCGATCTGGTAGCACTTGGTGGAGAAAATCCTCGTGCCCTTTACAGCAGTAATGACAGTATTTATACCAATCCTTGTTATGGTGATGTGGATACTACTGCCTCAGAATTACACTTATGTTGTACAACAAAAGTAATGTCTGATAATCCAAAAACAGGCGTTGTTGATGATTATACGACGCAGGCTCTGATTGCAAGTCTGGGACTGTTGATTCTAATTGGATCAGCTATCGTCATTAAAAAAAGTGCTTATCAGAAATAATAGTGATTTCGATTCACAAACTAAGGAACCTGTTTAATACGGGTTCCTTTTATATTGTTGTCTATTCACGTTTAATAAGCTATTATTTATCCCCCAATTTTTTATTATATAAGCTTTATCAATAAATAACTTATCGAAATCGAAGCTCTCAATTTTAATTTTCGAATAAACCGATTATCTTGTAATTGTATTCATCATGGTTTATACTTAAGTAGAATAGACTGAAACAAAGAGGAGTATTATGAGTGAGAATAACAGCAACGACATAAAAATTGCCGTCCTGATTGATGCAGATAATGTTTCTGACAAATACATAAAATGTGTTTTGGATGAAATATCAAATATAGGGATGCCGACATTCAAACGCATCTATGGCGACTGGACAAAACCGCAACTGTCCTCATGGAAAACAGTTCTTTTAAATTATTCGATCACACCAATTCAGCAGTACAGTTATACAACTGGTAAAAATGCGACAGATGCGGCATTAATTATTGATGCTATGGACATTCTCTACTCTGGTAATATCGATGGATTTTGTATCGTTTCAAGTGATAGTGATTTTACTCGTCTTGCAACAAGGCTTAGGGAAGCAGGAATGATTGTTATTGGAATGGGCGAAAAGAAGACACCAAAACCTTTCATTTCTGCCTGTGAAAAGTTTAAATATCTTGAAGTCCTTGCAAATCAGTCTGAGCATCCGGGAAATAGTGATTCAGCAGAAAAAACTGGCAACCATAAGGATGGTATGGCCAGTAAAAAAGAACTAATTCAATCGATTAAAACGATCATTAATGAAATATCAGACGAAGATGGATGGGCAAATCTGGGAGAAATTGGCTCTCGTTTAAATAATCGCTATCCAGACTTTGACACCAGAAACTATGGTCACCAAAAACTAAGACCTCTACTGTTATCGCTCAACCATTTTACTGTTGAAGCAAGAAAAACCAGTAAAGGTCAAAACACCCATTACGTTGCAAAAATAAAATAATATGAATTTCTTTAAGATAGACCGTATCAGCTTTAGTTTTTATTAGTCTAGAGATAGATGCACAGAAAGAGAAATCCCGTCGATTTCAAAATCAACTTCGAGGATTTCTGCTTTATTCATGCTTAATTCAATATTTTCACCGTTCATCATGGTTGGGACAGATATATCAACATTTATATTTTCATTGGAAAAATTTATTGTAGCATTGGCGGTTAGCATATTTGATAGTTCAGAAAGAGCACTTTGAGCCATTTCATCAAATTCTTCCACAGGCATCCCCATCATCATGATAGATGCAATATTTTTAGCACCTTCCAAGTCAATTGAGTAAACCACATTCCCCTTTTTATCGCCTACAATTCCCAACGTTAAAACTACCCCATTAAAAGACAGTTTACCGTTTTTTTCAGAGATTCCTTTTTTCTCTATATTCTGAAAGCCCAATTGTGGAAGCACTGAATTAACTGCTTCAATAAATGGATTTAATAAATTTACATCCATACTCCATCCCCCTTTTGAAAGCCGATATTAATAAATAATTCACCCAAATCTGTACCAACTTGAAAAGAACTATTCATCATATCTCCAATTGCAAATCTTACATCCTTACCACGAATAATAGTTGGCGGTGAAACGCGTAACCCCAATGAACGATTTAAACCATTTAATAGTGAGCAGGAATTTCCTGATATGATATTTGCAAGTTCACTTAAAAACTGAATTGCATCGTCAATCGACGTTTCTTCCGCTTCCATAATTTGCTTTGTCATTGAAACTGCAGTTGTTTCACTCATATCAATTATAAAACGTCCATCATGACACCCTATTATCCCAACTGAGACAGAAACACCCATAGACTTTCTCATTTTAGAATCATCAACCTGATTAGTATTTATTGAAATTTCGCCACCGATCTGGTGTTTCAAAAAACTGAAAATAGACTCACTAAAAGCAGCCTGATAATTATTTTCTATCAGTGTAAACAGTTCATCACCCGCAAAAATTCGGCTAATTTCGGCATCCAGCAATTCCTGATCAACTGGTTTTTGCAAATAACCAAGAATACCTGCAGCTTTTGATTGTTCAACAATTTCATCATCCATCATCGCGCTTATAGCAATAATTTTTGCATCTTTGTTATCTTTTAAAATTTCTCTGGAACAGTCAATTCCATTCCCATCAGGAAGGGTCATATCCATTGTAATTAGTTCTGGTTGCAACTGTTTCGCTTTTTCAATAGCCTCTTTTTTGTCTAAAGCGGTTCCTATAATTTCGTGACCACCTTTTTCAAGCATTTTTTTCAGCATCCCAATTGAAAATGTAGAATCATCAACGATCATTATCTTTACACTTTTCATATTACACCGCCTTTTTGCTTTGAGTTTTGTAATAAATATTGAATTAATAGACTTATTAAAGTAATCATTTTTGTTTGCTTTTTATTAAATGTGCATAAGCTTTTTACCCATAATAGCGTAAATTACACAAAATTCCAACTAATATTTTGTAACTAAACTTTATTTTTAATTAAGCTACCGGCAATTATTCCTCTCACTACAATTCTAGTCCATGTTCAAATGATTTTTTTCAATGTTCATGGTTAAAAGCTAAATAATATGGTATACTATTATGTAATTGTAGAAATTTTCAATAGGAATTTTCTTTATACCAGGAGGATGTTAGATGCGTTTAGTTACACGTTCAGACTTTGATGGATTAATATGTGGTATGCTACTAAAAGAAGTTGATATAATTGACAGTTGGATTTTTGTCCATCCAAAAGATTTGCAAGATGGTCTTTTTACACCTACAGAAAATGATGTTTTGGCCAATGTTCCTTATGTTCCCGGATGCGGTATGTGGTTTGATCACCATACTTCTGAGAAAGAACGTGTTGGCTGGCACCTTGGAGTTAAAGGTAAAAGCCGACAGGCACCTTCTGCCGCTCATATTATTTATGAATATTATGGTGGTGCTCAACAGTTTCCCAATTATCAGAAAATGATTGAAGCGGTAGATAAAGTCGATTCTGGAAATCTTACAAAGGATGAGATCCTGAATCCTACTGATTGGATTTTACTAGGTTTTATTTCTGATCCACGAACCGGATTAGGTCGATTTAGAAATTTTAGAATCAGTAATTATCAGTTAATGGAAGAATTGATTAATCATTTTAGAAATCTTCCAATCGAAGAAATTCTCGCCCTTCCAGATATTAAAGAACGTGTCGATGTGTATCATGAGCAGTCACTTCAGTTTTCTGACATGGTAAAGAACCACACCCAAGTGTATGATAATGTAATTGTGACTGACTTACGAGATGTAAGTCCTATTTATACAGGAAATCGCTTCATGGTCTACAGTCTTTATCCAGAACAAAATGTCTCACTCTGGATAGTAGATGGAAAACAGAAACAGAACGTCTCCATTGCTTGTGGATACAGTATCTTAAATCGTTCCTGTTCTGCTGATATTGGTCAACTTATGCTGAAACACGGTGGCGGCGGACATAAAATGGTTGGAACGTGTCAGGTCCCTTATGATGATGCCAATACTATTATTCAGGAAATTGTTGATGTCTTAAAAGGTTAAATTATTCAACTGAACTCGTTTTAAGATTTTATAATACAATATTTAAACAGCTGAATTATATATCATCAATATAATTCAGCTGTTTTTTTACTCTATTTTAATTGATTTCTTTTTCTAGGCGTTCTTCAATTACTTTCATTAAATAATCTGTATTTTCAGCCTTGTTAAATAGCAATCCTTCCTGATACGGTTTAAAATCAACTCCGTCAGTAATATTTTTATTTCTTTTAACAGTCTGATTGTAATTTTCTACACCAAACTGAGCTTTAATCTGCTCAGATATTTCTGTCTGAGCAAATTTCAAGGAAGATCCCATAATTTCTGCCATTGCTTCCACCATTTCAAAATTTGACCACTCTAATGTCGAAACAACAGGCTGTACACACTTCATTAGCTGATAATTATAGTTTATATAACTTCCTGAACTTTCCGTAGACGCTGATGCCGGAATGACAACATCTGCTTTTAATGCAGTTTTTGTCAGATGCGTATCCTGAACCATCAAAAATTCAAGATCGTCACTTATTGCAGTTGTATCTTCACCAAAATTAAGCAAACCTTTTGCTCCAGCCAGGCAATCTGATGTTTTAGTAACACCAAGCAGATTCAAACCATTCGAATTATTTTTTGTCGGAATACGGATTATCCCACTAGCTGGATTACCTAAATCGTTATTTACCAGGGCAAAGAGATTACCAATCATCGCACCTGCTTCGCTGGTATTAATATAGGCATCACCGATGATAAATAGGATATTATTTCTATCCATTAAAAATTCTGCAAAAACTTCGCTCTGAGCAGTTGGTACGATACCTTTAAGCGTGTCTTTTAGGTTGTCGCAGCCTTGTTTCTCAGTATTATTGCAGATATAAACTAACATTTCAGCGATAAACCGTAAATCATCAGCTTCCATCACCAGCTCTTCAGCAAATATGTCAAGACCGGTCTGGTAGGGGTTAAAGGCGAATATTTCGGCGCCATTCTCCTGAGCTTTCTTAAGCTGATAGTGTAATACCGGATTAGCTGGAACACCAAATACCGCAATGGCATCTGCTTTATTTAAAGCATCTGCATCGGTCGGAAACATGGAGCTACCTAATACTGCTTCTTCTCCCCGAATAACGTTTGAAAAACTAAACATTTCAGTCTGTAAAATATCTGATAATTTAATAAATCCATCTAGCTCTTCATTTGTATATTTAGGTGAAATAGCCATCTTCACTGCATTTTTTCCATAGCGAGCAGTAAGTCCCTGAACTTTCTTAACAGTGTACACAAAAGCATCATAGAAACTGACTTCTTCCAGGTCCCCCTTCAGGTTTCTTATTAATGGTTGCGTAATTCGCTCTCCCTGCTGTGAAAGACCTGTACCAAATCGACCACGTCCACACATAATTCCTTTATTATCATTTAAATGGTCATCCTGAGGAACCGTTTTAACAATTGTGTTACCCATAGTTTCTACTGTCATCTGGCAGCCCATACTGCAATAAGCGCAGGTAGTATCAGTTTTGTCTGTATTATATGGAACTGGTTTGATACCTTGCGGCGCTTCCTGTAACGCGCCTGTGGGACAAACCGCAATACACTGGCCGCAACTGATGCATCCTGTCTGATTAAGAGGCTGTTTTAATGCCGGTTCAACCAAAGTATCAAAACCACGGTCTACCAATCCAAGCGCTGAAACACCAATAATATCTTCACAAACTCGCACACATAAACCACAAGTAACACATTTATTATTGTCGCGAATAACAAAGGGGTGATCATCCTGAATTTCCTCTTTAAGGTTTTTGCCTTTAAAACGTTCTGGTTCAACCTGGTACTGATTTGCATAATCAAAAAGCTTGCATTCAAAAAAGTCCTGACAACCGCATTCCAGACATCTGCTACCTTCTTCTATCGCCTGTTCTTCCGTAAATCCATTGACAATTTCAAGAAAATTATTTTTTCTTTCTATTGCAGCAAGATGACTCATACCTGGTCGTTTATGTTCTTTAATTTTTTCCAGATCATCCGGATCCAGGCCTTCTTTTGTCACATAGTATGGCTCATGATATTCGATCTCTTCGCCAGCAAGATAAGCTTCGATCGTAGCAACTGCTTTTTTTGCCTCACCTATTGCTTTTATAGCAATAGAAGCCCCATCATTAATACAATCTCCACCGGCAAAAACACCTTTTAAGCTGGTTGTATAGCTAGTCTCATCTGCCAGAATCGTATTCCATTTTGTCAATTCTAAGTCAGCAAGGCCTTCAGGATTAATTCCCTGTCCAATAGCCAGTACAACTGTATCTACATCCAGGACTTCTTCCTGTCCTTCGATCGCAACCGGTCGTCTCCTGCCGCTGGCATCCGGTTCTCCCAGTTCCATTTTTTGAAGTCTTATTTTTGAAACAGTGCCACTCTCATCTTTAACTATTTCCAATGGATTAGTTAAATTCTTAAATATGACGCCTTCTTCTTCGGCCTCAATGATCTCTATTTCCTCTGCTGGCATTTCTGCCTTGGTTCGTCGATAAATATTATATACTTTTTTAGCACCCAGACGCACAGCAGTTCGACAGGCATCCATTGCTGTATTTCCACCACCAACAATAGCAACTTTTTCTCCAATTTTAAAGGGTTCATTATTTGTTACACTTCTGAGTAAGTCGATTCCACCAATTACTCCATCTGCGTCAACTCCGTCACAACGCAGTCCACTACTTACCCATGCGCCAATGGCAATATATAGGGCATCGTGACTATTGCGCAAAGCCCTAAATTCAAGCTCTTTGCCGATTTGAACATTGTTTTTAAAAACAACGCCCATTCTCTCAATGAGATCTGTTTCCTCATCAACGACACCTTTAGGCAAACGGTATTCTGGTATTCCATAACGTAGCATTCCACCCATTTTAGGCATTTTGTCATAAACTGTTACCGAATGACCTGACTGAATCAGATAATATGCAGCACTAAGCCCAGCCGGTCCGCCACCAACAATCCCTACAGATTTCCCGGTTTGAGCCTTAATTTCTGGCATAAACATTTCATCAACCATATCATAATCAGCGGCAAAACGTTTTAAATCCATTATTGAGATGGGTTCATCGACTTCACCACGTCGACAGGCTGTTTCACACGGATGAGGACAAACGCGGCCAATTGCTCCCGGAAAAGGAAGCTGTTCCTTGAGTAGCTCTAAGGCTGCTTCAAACTCACCATTGGCAATCAAGCCAACATATCCCTGACAGTCAGTAGTCCCTGGACACGCACGCTTACATGGCGCAACGCAGTCGCCAATATGCTTTGACATCAATAACTCGAGATTTGTTTTTCTGGATTCGTTAACGCGGTCTGTATTTGTTTTAACAACCATCCCTTCAGAAATTTCAGTAGCACAGGACTTGAAAATTTTGGGATTGCCTTCAATTTCAACCACACAAAGACCACATGAACCGTATATGTCCATTCGATCGTCATAACATAAGGTCGGTATTTCGATACCATTTTCTCTGGCTACCTGAAGAATGGTCTGCTTAGGTAAACCAGAAACGGATTGACCATCTATTATTAATTCGATTTTACTCATCACTTCCTCCTACTCAACATTAATAGCATCAAATTTACAGACTGTAAAGCATTTACCGCATTTTATACAGACTTCCTGATTAACTTCATGTGGCATTTTTTTCTCACCGGAAATTGCTTCTACTGGACAATTTCGACGACATGCTCCACAGCCAACACAATTATCTGTAATCACAGAATAGGTCAATAAAGGCTTACAACTTTTAGCAGTACACTTTTTATTGTAAATGTGGTCTTCATATTCATTACGGAAATATTTTAATGTGGTTAAAACCGGGTTAGGAGCTGTCTGGCCCAGGCCACACAATGAGCCTTCTTTAATTTTATAGCAAAGCTCTTCAAGCAATTCGATGTCGCCATCTTGGCCCCCACCATGGGTAATTCTTTCGAGAATTTCCAGCATACGAGTTGTGCCAATTCGACAATAGGTGCATTTACCACACGATTCTTTACAAGTGAATTCGAGGAAAAATCTAGCCATATCTACCATACAGGTGGTTTCATCCATAACAACCATCCCGCCAGATCCCATGATCGCACCTGTTTTTGTAATTTCTGCATAATCGATTTGCGTATCCAAAAGACTTGCTGGAATACAGCCACCTGATGGTCCACCCATCTGAACTGCCTTAAATTCTTTGTCTTCCTTAATCCCACCACCAACTTTGAAGATGACATCTCTCAAACTAAGCCCCATGGGAATTTCCACCAATCCACCACGTTTGATTTTTCCAGTTAGTGCAAAAACCTTGGTACCTTTACTGCCTTCAGTTCCTAATTTGTCATATTCTGCTCCACCGTTTCTAAAAATCCAGGGAACGTTGGCAAATGTTTCAACATTATTGATATTTGTTGGCTTGGCAAAAAAACCTTTTTGCGCCGGAAAAGGCGGTTTAAGACGAGGCATTCCTCTCTCACCTTCTAAAGAAGCAATCAAAGCTGTTTCTTCTCCACATACAAAGGCTCCAGCCCCAGCTTTAATACGCATCTTAAAATCAAATCCGCTACCAAAAATATTAGTCCCCAACATTTCTTTTTCTTCTGCCTGAGCGATTGCATTATTTAGCCGTTTGATAGCCAACGGGTATTCAGCCCGAACATATATAATCCCTTCATTGGCGCCAATGGCATAGCCTCCAATGATCATCCCTTCTATTAGAGCATGGGGATCACTTTCCAGCACACTTCGATCCATAAAAGCTCCCGGATCTCCTTCATCGGCATTACAGACCAGATACTTCGGCGTTTCTTCTGACTTTCTGGCCGCATCCCACTTGAACCAGGTTGGAAAACCAGCACCGCCTCGGCCTTTTAACCCTGAAATTTTAATTTCTTCAATAACTTCTTCAGGCGTCATGTTTGTCAAAGCTTTCATGGCACCTGCATAACCTTCAACAGCAATATAGGCTTCGATACTTTCCGGATTAATTCGCCCACAATTTTTTAATACTATTCTTTTCTGCGAATCGATCATCTCAATATCTTCATCACTGATCGCTAATGAACTCAATTCATTTCCATTAATAATGTAATCCGCAACGATTGCAGCTACATCATCTTCTGAAACATTAACAAAGGTAAGCTTTTTTCCCTGATCATCGACTACGTCCACAATAGGTTCCAGGTAACAGGTTCCGATACAACCCGTTTTTTCAATTTCAACTGAAACACCATGCTCATGAATCAGAGAATCAAATCGTTCTTCAACTTTATGAGCACCAGCTGCAATCCCGCAGGATCCCTCTCCTATGATGATTTTCATTATTTTTCCTCCTGTGTAAGATTATTTTGCTTAATTTCACTCAGAATATTTTTAACTTTTTCGCTAGTCAGCTGACCATAAGTGTCGTCATTGATCATCATTACAGGTGATAGACTGCAACATCCCAGACAGGCAACATTATTAAGCGTAAACAGCCCGTCTTCTGTTGTTTCGCCTTCATTTATGTTAAGAACCTCAGAAATGGTTTCTTCAATCATTTTTGATCCGTTGACATGACAGGCCGTTCCCTGGCATAGCATAATCAGGTATTTCCCCACTGGCTCAAAACGAAATTGAGTATAGAAAGTTGCTACCCCGTAAACTTTGGCAATACCCGTCTGTGTTTTCGATGCAATATAGCGCATCAGCTCAACAGATAAGTATCCATATAATTCCTGAGCCTTCTGAAGGATTGAAATCAGGCTTCCAGGGATCTCCTGATATTTTTTCAAAACTGGTTCCAGCGCATCAAACTGAATTTTTTCATTCCCCTGACAACAGGAACAATTAGACTCGTTCGTATCGTTATTCATTATAGAAACTCCTTTCAAAATACCTAAACTTTTCTGCCTTTAATTATACACCAAATTATTTTTATTAATAGTAAAAAGCAGACAATCTATTACAAATTTTGTGTCCTTTAATTTCGGTTTTGGATTATTTGTTTATTTACAGTAATCAAAAAGACATTCATCAGCAGCTAAAACAGCAAAATACTGACAAATGTCTTTTAATTTTTATAACATTTTAAATCAATTTACATCCTCATTTTAATACGATAATACGTTAGCTCCCCGTTGCAGTCCTGTATCTCCAGACCGAATAAATTCCAGGATGCCATAGGGTTCTATCATATTAAAGAAAGCATCAATTTTATCACGGGTTCCAGTAATCTCAAGAATCAGACTTTCTCTTGCAACATCAACAACATTTGCTCGGAACATATTGCAGATTTGAACAATCTGTGTACGATTGGTATCATCGGCTTTGACCTTAATAAATACCAGTTCTCTAGTAATCGAGTCTTCAGGTTTAAGCTCAATTACAGTGATAACATCAATCAATTTATTAAGCTGCTTTTTAATTTGCGTCAGAATTTGCTCATCACCGGTTACAGTAATAGTTATTCTTGATACTTCGGCATTTTCTGTTGTTCCAACCGTTAAACTGTCAATATTATAACCTCTTCTGGCAAACAGGCCAGAAATCCGGCTGAGCACACCAAAATTATTTTCTACGAGTAATGATAAACAGGTTTTTTTCTCCATTTCTTCCCCCTAAATTCTAATGAAATCCGGATGTACCTGGCATACTATCAGGGTCGGTCCCTTATGGGCAAGAGCTTCCGGAATAATTTGGTTGAACTCATCATTCGTTGACGCCGCAAACGATTTAATATTATAGGCTTTCGCCAAAGTAATAAAATCAATATCAAATGCAATATCGGTTCCACTATAATGACCTTTACCATAAGTATCGCACTGTAACTGACGAACCATCCCCAGCTTGTGGTTAACAATCAGGATTATATTAACATCTAGCTGATGTTCAGCGATTACACCAAGCTCACCCATACTCATCTGAAAGCTTCCATCGCCGCAAACAATAAAAGTCTGACGGTCCTGGTTGATTGAAGCAAATCTTGCTCCAGCACCAGCAGGAATGCTGTACCCCATGGTTCCCAGCCCACCTGAAGTAAAATACTTGCGATTTTTATTGACCCGATAATAAAGTGCAGACCATATCTGATTCAATCCAACGTCAGCAACCAAAGTTGTATCATCTGAGGTCATTTCTGATAAGGACTTGAATAAGATTTTAGGATTAATAAGTTCACTACAAGGTGGATCTGCATCATAAACCAATGGGTTCTCTGTTTTTATTTCTGATATTTTTTCAATCCATTCATCATGATTCATGGCCATGTCCTGCTCCAACAAATCTGACAAGATATTTTTAGCATCACCGACGATCGGAACATTAGTATCAATATTTTTACCAATTTCTGCCGGATCGATATCTATATGAATAAAATCTATCTCTTCACCAAAATCTTTCAATTTAAAAGTCGCTCGATTTGACATCCGTGCGCCAATATTGATAATTAAATCTGCCTGATTCATCACAATATTGGAATACTCATAGCCGTGACTTCCAACGATTCCGGAATATAAGGGATTATCTTCAGGAAAAGCACCAATTCCCATCAACGAAGTAATAACAGGTATACTGAATTTCTCAGCAAATTCAATTAATTCTGAACGAGCATTTCCAAGCAGTACACCACCACCAGCGTAAATCACAGGACGGGAAGCACTTTTAATCTTTCTGACAGCCCGTTTTATTTGCCCTGCATGTCCTTGTGTCGTTGGATTGTAGCCTAAAATATTAATGTCTTCATAATCTGAACCATTTTTTACATTTTCAAGCTGAACATCTTTCGGAATATCAATCAAAACTGGTCCCGGTCTCCCGGTCGACGCAATATGAAAGGCTTCCTTGATGATTTTAGGAAGATCTTTTGCATCTTTAACAAGATAACTGTGCTTGGTAAAAGGCGCTGTGGCTCCTGTAATGTCTGCTTCCTGAAACGCATCTGTACCAATTAAATTTCTATCTACTTGCCCAGTAATGGCGACAATCGGTATTGAATCTAAATAGGCAGTGGCAATTCCGGTAACAAGATTAGTAGCTCCCGGTCCCGATGTAGCCAGACATACTCCAACCTTTCCAGATTCTCGTGCATATCCACTGGCATAATGGGGCGCCGTCTGTTCGTTTCTAACCAGAATATGTTTCAGGTTTGAAGATCTGAACGCCTCATAAATCGGCAGCAAAGCACCACCCGGATAACCGAACACATACTCAACATTTTCATTTTCTAAACATTTTAAAATCAACTTTGATGCTAACAGTGGAATCACTCCCTTTTTAAATATTTCCTTATATCATATAAAAATCGCAAAGGTCTGTCAATGTTTTTCTTCTAAACACAGTAAATATTACAACGTTTAGACTATATATTGTGATGTTTAAAGTATTTTTTCTTATTTTTAAAATTTTTTTCAGGTTTATCCCGTTGAATTTGATAACTAATTAACGATCTTGAATAAACTTGCTTCACACTAACAATTTTCCCAATAAAGGTGTTTTTACTGATATGGCTCCCTCCGGACACATCTCCTGACAACAGTAACAACGAATACAATTATGGTATAAATAAAGGGGATAAGTTCTTCTAGATCTTTTAACCATTTTTATTGCTTTCTTTTCAAGCGGACAGGCCTCCATACAAACGCCACAGCCTATACACTTATCCTTATCAACTACAGGTTTTTGCAGCAATAAGCCATTTAATTTACTGAATCCAGCCAATATTGAACGTTCCTCGGAATCAACAGGTTTTCTGGTCACATCAAAATCTGGATCATAAAACAGATCAAACTCATCACCTAGTAAAAGAATTTCCTCTGTATCTTTAGAACCCAACCCCATTTCGTGACCATATTTTATTGTTGGCACATAATCAGGAGCCAAATCAATCATTCGGGCAAAGGTAGCATCCAGGGCGACCGGATCATCTGAAATCATTAAAACTTCCATAATTCTGGGATTTCCTGATGCCGGTCCGTTCCCCTCCATCATCAAAATCCCGTCCATGATTGATAATCGCATTTTCCCGCTTAAGTAGCGATTCAGATCAATCAGCATTTTAGAAAAACTGCCAGCATCCTGGTAACGACCATGTGACAGGCCCTTGTTTAGACCATATACACAGCCAAATGAGTTTTTTACGGCACCAGTAATACGTGTAAGACCATGTGTTTTCATTTTAGGCAGGTTTATAATGGCATCCGTTTCCAGAACACCATTTGCAATTTGGAATTTTTTTGTGACCTTCCCCGAAAAAAAATCAACTGTTTCGCCATCTTTAAAGTCAGCTAATGGAATAGAAAAATCATTAGCAACTTCCATTAAACGGCTCGTCTTAGCCGCTCCTGCTGGTGTACCGACGCCTGGCGAGTCACCAAAAGAAATATCATCAATTCCGGCATCTTGTAAAATTCTTATTACTGCTTCAAACACAGATGGATGGGTTGTGAGCGCTGCATCGGGGTCTTTTCCTCTGAGTAAATTAGGTTTTAACAACACTTTCTCATCAGCAGCAACAAATTGCTCAATCCCTCCAAGAAGATCAATCCCTGTTTTTAAACGTTGATAGACCAAATCCCGATCATATGATTCGCAACCAATGATGACAACTCTTGATTTTTTACTTTCCATTTCGCTCTATTCCTTTTTCAGATAAACGCACTTTTTTGGTTTTTAACAAAAGTCCAACAGCTCTTTTAAATGAAGCCTTGCTCATATTAAACTCTTTTTTTATAAGTTTTGGATCACTTTTATCACTATATGGAAGAACGCCGTTTTTTTCATTCAATTTATCCATAATTTTTTTTGCATCGGCTGGAATTTCTTTATATGCTTTACGATTTGGACTAAGAACAAGTTTACCGTCACTTCTGATTTCTGTCACGCGAGCATTAATTTTTTCCCCACACCGCGTATCTTCATTCATTGAAGAAATTGGTATTAAACCATGATATAGATTTTCTATAGCTACAAAAGCACCTATCTCCGGATTAATCTGATAAACGTAACCTTCTACCCAATCGCCTGGCTTATGCTGCGAATTTGTTTTAAGTAGCGAATAAATCTTCATCGTAGCACAAAGTCGATCACTTTTGTCTATATATAAATTAACGAGATATTCACGTCCTTTGTGGACTTTGATGATCTGTTCATTATATGGTAATAAAAGATCTTTTTCTAAACCCCAATCAAGAAAGGCCCCTACTTTAGTGATATCGACAACTTTTAAAGGTGCAAAACCACCTAAAGTTATTTTAGGAGTTTGTTTAGTTGCAATTAATCGATCTTTTGAATCCCGATAGACAAAGACTGACAATCGATCATTTTTCTGATCATTTTCCGATAATTCTTTTCCAGGCAGCAGTATAGCATCTTTGTCATCATTAGCTTCTGTTAAATATGCACCGTGTGGTGTTAACCGATTAATTGTCAAGTCCTGAATTTTACCTAATTCAATCATTTTTTCACCTTTTTCTTAATAAAAAAGGGTATGCCATAATACATACCCCCATTCAGTTATTTCATATTCTTAATTTCTTTTCGGTTCTGTTCAATTTCTTCATTTATTTCTCTTAATTGAAGCTGGATATTATACAAAAGTTTATCCGCATAGTTTTGCGTTCCAACTTTTAATGCTCTCGCACTATTATTGGCATTACGCATAATTTCATTGGCGTAACCTGTTGCTGATTTTGTCATAGCATTATTATCCAATAATTCACGATATCTTTTCTCTGCCTCTTTTTTAATACGATCAGCTTCATTTTGTGCAGCCAGTAAAATCCGTTTCCGTTCAGAAACTATTTTTTTAGCCTCAGATAGTTCATCTGGCAACCTTTCCCTAATTTCTTCAATTAAATCAATGGCTTCTTCCGGATCAATCAAAGATTTAGAAGAAAAAGGGAGCGTATTCCCACTTTCTATTAAAGTTTCCAGATCCGCCAGTAATTCTTGTATCATGCTCAAATACATCCTTCCTCAAACTTTTTTTGCATTGCGTTTTTCACATTTTCAGGTATAAAACCCTCCACATCCCCATTCAGTTTCACCAACTCTTTCACAAGACTTGAACTGATGTATGAATGTTTATTATTTGTTACCATAAAAAAAGTTTCAATATCATTATCAAGATGCTTATTGGTCAAAGCCATCTGAAACTCATATTCAAAATCAATAAAAGCGCGAAGCCCCTTGACAATGATATTGGTATCTTTTTGTCGGGCATACTCAACCAGCAAACCATCAAAACAGTCAACTTCAACATTTTCCAGAGAATTGACGCATTCACGAATTAAATTTGCCCGTTCTTCAAGTGAGAACAGATATTTTTTTGTGTTATTATACATAACACAGACAATAACTTTATCAAATATTTTTGATGCTCTTTCAATAATATCAAGATGTCCATGAGTAATGGGATCAAAACTTCCCGGATAAATGGCTATTTTAGAATTCATTTGTCTCCTTAACATAAAAATATACTAAAGTATTTCCATATGTCTTTTTTTTGTAACAAAATAGTGTATTTTTTTCTAATGGCATTATAACAGATTTCTCTGTTTCTATCACTATTTTTCCACCTTTACTCAAAATTTCTTTAGATTCTATTAAATCAAGAAGCTTGTCGATCGAATCGCCTTGAACATATGGCGGATCAAGAAACATTAAATCAACTTCTATCTGACTATCTTTCAGTAAGTTAATCCCGTCTTCTGCGGAAATATGAACAAGCTCACTTCGTTCATTATATCCAACTTTATCAACATTCTTTTTAACGATTTGCAAACTTTTTTCGGATATGTCAAAAAAGTAGGCCTTTTTAACACCTCTGCTTAATGCTTCTATCCCCATTGCACCTGTTCCGGCAAATAAATCAACGAATATTTCCAGCTCGTGAATTTCGAACTGCAGACTGTTAAAGATGGCTCCCCTGATTTTGTCAGAGGTTGGCCTAATGCCTTGGCTTGATACAGGCACCAGTTTTGTTCCACGTTTATCGCCACCAATTATTCTCATAGAATTCTCCTAATTTAACGCAATTTCATTTACCGATTCATAGAATGAATGCAGCACAGAATCTGCACATATCATCATCTCTTTTTCATTAGAATCTATCATTTGTTTTGCAATTTCTCTCGTGCTTTCAATGATTGAAAGATCTCCAAGTGGATCTAAGAAACGCATCTCCGGTAAGCCATGCTGTTTGTAACCAAAGTAATCTCCAGGACCTCTTAGCTTTAAGTCTGCTTCAGCAATATCTATGCCCTCATGATTGTTAACAATAATTCTCATCCGTTCGATCGTTTCTGAGTTTGTAATATTTGTCACCAGAAAACACCATGCTTGATTTGACCCACGGCCCACGCGACCACGTAACTGGTGTAACTGTGCTAATCCAAAACGTTCGGCATTGAGAATAACAATCGTATTTGCATTCATTACATCAATCCCAACTTCAATAATGCTCGTTGCGACTAATACATTTATCGAACCATTACTGAATTGTGTTATTGTATCATTCTTTTCATCTGCTGTCATTTTTCCATGCAAGTATGCACAAATTATTTCAGGCTCAAATTCAACCTTCAATTCATCAAAAACACTGCCAATATCTCTAACATTTTCCATATTTTCTGAAAATTCAACAAATGGGCATATAATATAAGCCTGATTGCCCTTTTTAACTTCATTTTTAACAAATTCATAAATATCAGGCAATTTCTTTTCATTGTAACAGTGGGTTTTTACAGGTTTTCTACCTTTTGGACGCTCGCTAACCACTGAAACCATTAAATCCCCATACAATATCAGCGAAAGTGTTCTGGGAATCGGTGTTGCACTCATAACAAGCGTGTGAGGATTCTTTCCTTTCAAAAAAAGCTGTCCTTTTTGTCGAACGCCAAAACGATGTTGTTCATCAGTTATTATAAGCCCCAAGTTATAGTATTCAACCTCATTCTGGATCAGAGCATGAGTCCCTATAATAATCGAGATTTCTCCATTTTTAAGACCTTCATAGATCGTTTTTTTCTGCTTATCTTTTAGACTCCCCGTTAGAATGTCAATCGTAATGTCAAAATTTTTTAACAACTTTGAAAAGGTCTCATAATGCTGCCGTGCTAAAATTTCTGTCGGCGCCATATAAGCGATCTGATAGCCATTTTGGGCCAGAAGACATGAAATCGCAACGGCAATGACTGTTTTACCTGAACCCACATCACCTTGAATCAGGCGATTAACTGATGTTCTTTTGACAATTTCATCGGTTATTTCCTGAATAATGACTTTCTGGCTATGCGTCAATTCAAAGGGTAAAGACTCAACGAAAATCTCTAATCCTTTAAAATATGACAACTCCACATCAGAAACACTATCCTGATTTCTGGACTGCAAAATTCCCATATTAATTTTTAATGCTTCATCAAATTTAAATCGCCGAATACCAATTTCAACATCTTCCATTTTTTCAGGAATATGCAGTTTTCTAAACGCTTCCGCCTTATTACATAACTGATACTCAGACCGTATTGATTTGGGTATATCAGCCGGGATCCAGATTTCATGACTAAATATTTCTTTCATCATTTTTCTAATATTTTTTGATGATATCCCGTTTATTGTTGGATAAACGGGTTCAAACTCAAAAAACGAACCAGGATTATTAACGCGAACAAATTGAGGATTAATCATTTGATACTGATTATTCTCCCTCTTTAAGTGTCCAAAAAAATAATACGTTGCACCCAAAATAAATGAATTTCTTAAATAGGGCTGATTAAAAATGCGAATATTAACCGTCTTCTCTTCCCATAAAACTTTTAAAGTAAAAAAGCTACGGTGGTTTTTCATAAACTGGTTAGCAGAAATTTTTTCAATCGCTGCTTTAATCGTCCCTTTGTCATTTTCAGCTAAGCCTTCTGCAGTCAGAAAAAAATTTCGATTAATATATTTCAGTGGAACGAGATTGAGCAAATCTTTAACTATATAAATGCCATTCTCATTCAGAATCTTTTCACGTTTTCCGCCAACACCTTTTATGGTCTTAACAGACTGATTATAATCCATTTTACACCTGTTTACTCGACAGAAAGAATATAAAAGTAAAGCGGTTGTCCACCATATTGAACCTCAATATCGCATTCTTCAAAGCGTTCCTCGAGCAGTTCAGCAAGATTTTCAGCCTGCTCTTCCGAAACATCCTTACCATAATAAACCGTTATAAGTTCAGCGTCCTCTGAAACCATTGCATCAAGCAGTTTTTGTGTGACCTCCTCAATATCCTTCCCGGCTTCTTTTATTTCCCCGTCAAAAATTCCAATTACATTGTCTTTTTTAATCTTCAGACCGTTAATCTTGGTATCTCGAACGGCAAAAGTCACTTCTCCGGTTAAAACGTGTTCCAGCGCTTCATTCATTGCCTCAAAATTATCATCAGGCCCTTCTTCAGGCGAATATGCGATCATTGCTGAAACACATTGAGGAATCGTTTTACTGTTTATCACAAATACATTTTTATCGGATATTTCTGCCGCCTGTTTGGCAGCCATCATTATATTGCTGTTATTGGGAAACAGAAAAATCGTCTCTGCATTCATCTGATCAATTTCATTTAGGAAATCCTGCGTACTGGGATTCATCGTCTGTCCGCCGGAAATAACTCTTTTAATTCCCAGATCACTAAATAAATCAGTTAGACCATCACCTGGAGAAACTGCAATGAATCCATAATTTTCCATTTTTTCATCCGATTTAGTTCCCTTTCCGGCAAACTGTTCACGCATATTATCAATTTTCATCCGCGTCAGACTTCCCAGTGAACCGCCACGTTCAAGCGCCAAACCGGGATGATCCGTGTGTAAATGAACTTTTACAATTTCATCATCTTTTACTACAACCACACTGTCACCAAGAGTATTTAGATACTCTCTTAATGCCAGCTCATCAACATTATGTGCATCCCGAATGATAAACTCTGTACAATAACCAAAAGTGATATCTTCTGGTCTCATATGAGAATCATCGACAAATTTATCAAGCGATGAACTTTTACTGTTAACAGGATTTTCCGGCAAGGACTCCAATTCAAGTTCTTCATTATTGTAAGCTTTATATGCCCCTTCCAGAATAAACAAGAGGCCCTGACCACCTGCATCGACAACACCTGCTTCTTTAAGCACCGGAAGTAGTTCCGGGGTTCGCTTAAGTGTTTCTTTTCCATGGTCAAGGACGGCTTCCATAAACAGCTTGAGGTTAGTAAACTGATTCTTGTTTTCGAGGGCAAATTCTGCCATCTCCCTGGCGACAGTTAGAATAGTACCCTCTGTTGGTTTCATAACAGCTTTATATGCTACGTCAGATGCCAATTTAAGAGCATTTGAGAGTTTATCAATGTCAAGGTCCTCAATTCCTTTACAGCCCTCAGAAAAGCCTCTGAGCAACTGAGAAAGGATAACT
This sequence comes from Eubacteriaceae bacterium ES3, assembly GCA_030586155.1. Classification (NCBI taxonomy): domain Bacteria; kingdom Bacillati; phylum Bacillota; class Clostridia; order Eubacteriales; family Eubacteriaceae; species Eubacteriaceae bacterium ES3. The sequence goes on from CP130741.1 coordinate 1,789,164, forward strand.
CCGGAATTACCTCTAGCTCCAATCAGAGCCCCAGCAGAAGCAGTTTTAGATACATTGTAGATATTAAGGTTTTCAATCTTTTCAAATTCTGAAACTGAATGACTAAACGTAAGTGACATATTCGTTCCTGTATCACCATCCGGTACCGGAAAAACATTTAATTCATCAACTATTTTTTTATTAAGCTCGAGATTCCGGGCGCCATACTCAAACATAGTTTTTAATACGGTACCATCTATTTTCTGATTATTCATGCTGTCCTCCGATTTAAACACGTACACTTACCACATTTACATTTATCCGCTTTACTTTTAAAGATGTCTGTTTTTCAACATTGTACTTAACATTGGATATAATATTTTCTGCAACAACTGAAATTTTTATAGCCTGTTCTACAATCACATATAAATCAATGATCAGCTGTTCATCTTCAATAAAAATCCCAACGCCTTTATTGGCCTGGTCACCGCCAAGTATTTCGATCAAACCGTCTTTCCCACGTTTATGGGCCATTCCAACCAAGCCATAGCACTCCATCGCCGCATTTCCGGCAATATCAGCAATTGCTTTTTTAGTAATGTCTATGTATCCTGATTCAGTATTTATCTTCACTGTTTTGCTCCTTATCAATTATTCATCTTATTTTACATAATATTTTCTTGGAAGTCAAAATTTCTATTGCATTATTTTGTTTTTTCATGATATAATACACCTTGTTTTATAAAAGGTAAGCGTAAGGGAGGGAATGTCATGGCTAAAGAATGTTTTGTATGTAAAAAGACCGTTGTATCCGGAAACTCGGTTAGTCATTCAAATAAACACAATAAACGAATTTGGAAACCAAATTTACAGAGAGTTAAAGTTGTTGTTGATGGAACACCACAACGAGTAAATGTTTGCACACGTTGTTTAAGATCCGGAAAAGTCGAACGCGCATAATCATTCAAGCGAAGAGCCTTAGGGCTCTTTTTTTTATTCCCGGTTTGCTATAATCAGCAGTTTTCCTTGTCCTACCCGAATCTTCTGACTAGCCTCATTTGTAACATTACTGATGCCATATGGCTCGGTTATAGTCATATCTCCATTTTCGACGGGATATAAAAATCCCTCAATCCAGATAGAACTGGCGGCTCCATCGATAGGGAGAATTGAAACAACCGTTTTTACTGGATATGAAAGCGTAATCTCGTCATCGATTAAAATAATTTCCTGTTTTTCATTTTTTATTTGCCCCCTAATTCCCTTTTTTAATAAACGTGAAAGCAAATAAATATTTCCCAAACTATGATCAATACGGTCACCCATTCCTCCAAAAATCACAACTTCTGTAGCTTTTAATTCAATTGCTTTTTGAATTGCAATTTCAGTATCAGTCTGATCTTTCATTGCCGGATATTTTTCGACTATAGTCTTTTCTTTGAAATAGTTATATGTGGCTGTTGAAATTGAATCCATATCTCCCACCAGAAAGTCAGGACAAATCCCAATCTCCATTAAAAAATTTGCACCTCCATCAGCACCAATAATAAAAGATCCAGCGGAATTTCTAAGGTAATTTTGGTAAAATCCTTTATCTCTATAGTCACCATTTGAAAATATAATCGCTTTCACATAAACAACCCCTTTTTCAGTTCATTTAAGAAAAATAGATAATGCTCATATCGACTCTTACTGATTTCGTTATTTTCCACTGCTGCTTTCACAGAGCAATCTGGTTCTTTATCATGAACACAGCTGGAAAAACGACATTCTCCTTTTACAAAATCAGGAAAATATTCCTGCAAATCGATGGGATCGATCCCTTCCGGAACCTTAAATGACGAAAATCCTGGCGTGTCTACCAAATAAGTGTCTAAATCTAAACTTAACAGTTCCACATGACGTGTTGTGTGCTTACCTCTTTTTAACTTGTCACTTAACCCGCCGGTTTCCATCACTGTTTCTTGAAAGAAAAAATTCGCCAGCGTTGATTTACCTACACCCGATGGGCCGGCTAAAAAGGCGGTTTTGCCTTTAATAATCTCATATACAGGTTTCATTGAGGACTCGTTTTTCTGATCTAAAAATAAGATCTGATAGGGTGTCTTCCTGTAAATATCACTAATTTCTTCTAGTTTTTTAGGATTTACTAGGTCTGTTTTAGTAAAGCAAAGAATGGGTTCTACCTGGCTGATTTCTGACTGTAATAAGAGTTTATCAATCAGCAGCAAATCCGGACGAGGGTTTTTTAAAGCAAATACAATCAAACCAATGTCAACATTGGCTACTGGTGGTCTTATTAACAAATTTCTTCTTGGCAAAACAGTATCTATTACCCAACTGTTCTCAACTTCAGAAAGTTCGATTGTTACCCAATCACCGACTGTCGGAGTAATTTTCTGATGCCTGAATAAACCTTTTGCCCGACATTCTATCGCATTATGTGAATCGGAGGTTTTTACATAGTAAAAACCTCCGATTCCTTTAATAATTCTTCCTTTAATTGTTTTGACCTCCATCTCGGTTAAAAGTCAATATATCCAGTTCCTGCACTTACATTGTCAATAAACACTTCATAAACTTGTCGACCATAGCCTTCAACTTTTACTGTGAAACTATCATCTGACATATTCGTACCTTCATATACTACAGTTTCTGTTTTGTCTGCTGCATAAAGGATAACTTTAACATCAACTGATTCAGCTGGTGATAAAGAAGAATAATCGGTTAAATCAATAGTTAGTTTCTGAGTAGAAATCAGTCCGCTGCTCACGACCAAATTTACAATAGTATTTCTATCCACAGATTGTTCCGCAGTCAAACTTTGCTCTATGACCAGGCCTTCTGCCAAAGAATCACTGGGTTCATAGGTAATTGTACCCACCGTTAAACCTGCATTAGTTAAACTGTTGCGAGCATCCGCCTCAGCTGTTCCAACCACATCCGGAACGGTCGCCAAATCTTGACCTTTACTGACATAAATCGTTACTTTTGTTCCTTCGTTTGCTGAAGTATTGCCAGCCGGATTCATTTGAAAAACAATATCGGCGGCGTAACTGGCATTAAATTCCCGCTTAATCTCGCCAACTAGAAAGCCCGCTGATTCAATAGCTTTTACCGCATCAGTTTCACTGCTTCCAACAACATTTGGTATTTCTGCAGATTTTATACCCTGACTGACTGTAACACTAACAGTTTTTCCCGATTCAATTTCCTGCTTACTTTCAGGTGATTGTGATATTATTCTCCCAGCTTCAACTTCTGAGTTATAGACTTCTTTTTCAACCTGGATATTTAGATCAACTTGCTGCAAAGCTGTCGTTGCTTCAGAAACAGTCATTCCTGTAATATCAGGTACGGTAACAGTTTTACCACGCATAAAAGCAAAGGCGATTAATCCTATAACGGCTACAGCAATTAGAGCCAAAGCAATAAAAAGTGGTTTTTTTGATTTTGCTTTATTTTTCTGAATACGGGTTTCGTTTTCCTGTTCTTCTAGTTCATCAACAGAGAAATCACCAGTATTTTCTACATGAAACACCCCTTCCCGATAGACATGGGTATCATTGCGATTACTTCCATATCCGTCATTTCCCGAAGACACAACTCCTTCAAGAATTTGATCCAGATCATCTAACAGTTCATCAACATTCTGATAACGATCATCAGGTTTTTTTTCTGTTAATTTCATTACGATCCGGTTTACTTTTTCTGGGATTTTGGGTTCTATTTTTTTTGGTGGTATCAGATCTTCCTGTATATGCTTTATTGCGATTGTCACAGTATTTTCCTCGTCAAAAGGAAGTTTACCAGTAAGTAATTCATAATACAGAATTCCCAAAGAATATAAGTCAGAACGCTCATCTACAAAGCCTCCTCTAGCTTGTTCAGGAGATATATAGTGAACAGAACCCATCGTCTGATTTGTCATCGTTACAGTAGAACTTGTTATTGCTCTAGCTATTCCAAAATCTGCTACTTTAGGAACCAGATCTCTAGTCAACAAAATATTGTGTGGTTTAATATCACGATGAATGATTTTATTTTCATGGGCACACCTCAGAGCATTGGAAATATCAACTAAGAATCGCGTCGCTTCAACATAGTCAATTTTACCCTTTCGCAGTAAATATTGTTTTAATGTTATCCCATCAACATACTCCATAATAATATAATATATATTATCCTGAACGCCAACATCATAAACACCAACGATATTGGGGTGAGAAAGACAAGCTACTGCCTGTGATTCTCGATCAAACTTTTTTATAAATTGTTCACTCTCTGTATATTCTTCGCGCAGCACTTTAACCGCTACATATCGATTGAGTTTTAAATCTCTGGCTTTATAAACGTAAGCCATCCCACCTCGCCCTATCAGTTCGACGATTTCGTACCGCTTCCCCAATGTTCTACTGAGCATCTGTCACTCCTTCCAGGGGTTTGAACAACACCACAGTGATGTTATCCTTGCCTCCATTTATATTTGCTGTGTCTATTAATAATTTTGCGCCATCTTCTAAACTGTTCTGATTTACTATATCCTTAATTGCTTCATCTGAAACCATATTAAAAAGACCGTCTGAACAAACAAGATATTTTACACCGGCCTTAACAGGATACCTGTAAATATCAACGTTAACGGAAGTATCGGTCCCCAAAGCTCTAGTAATAACATTCTTCTGTGGATGAATATCCGCTTCTTCCTGAGTAATCTTTCCTTCATCAACTAAAATTTGCACTAGTGAATGATCTTTCGTTAAACGAATAATTTCCTGGTCTGAAATTAGATAAGTACGGCTGTCACCAACATGACAGATACACATTTCATTTCCGTCAACAATACACATAGTCAATGTTGTTGCCATACCTAAGCGCGCTGGCTCATCATCACTGACTTTTTTCAACTCCTGATTAATATCGTTAACAAAGGTCATCATTTCTTCAGAATCAAAATAATTTCTGATTCGCGATAAATTATTTTTTATGAAATCCACTGCCGTTTGACTGGCAACTTCTCCACTGCGATGACCTCCTAAACCATCTGCTACTGCAAATACATAGGATACTCGATCAATATTTTTGATCGTTGCCGCTAAATAGGCATCCTGATTGACTTTTCTTTGTGTTCCTACATTGGAACCGTAGGCACATTTCATATAATCACCTTATCCCTATTTTTTTTTCGTAGTTGACCGCATGCTGCATCGATCTCACTTCCTAATTTTCGTCGCATAGTCACGTTTATACCACTTGATTGGAGACGCTTAAAAAACTGTTTACCAGAGAGGCTATTTTTGTAAGGCAATCCTTCCACCTCATTTAGGCCGATTAAATTCAGATGATGCGGTCTTCCTTTGAAAATGCGAATAATTTCTTCCAGATCACTTTCCTGATCGTTAAAACCTTCAATTAGAGCGTATTCATAGGTAATACGTCTTCCCGTCAGATTAAAATAATCATCACAGCTTTTGAGCAGATCTGGCAGGATGTATTTCTTAGCGATTGGCATAATTTGTTCCCGTTTCTTCTGAAAGACAGAATGCAGCGAAATCGCCAGGTTAATCGCGAGATGCTCAGCTGCCAGAGCTTCGATTTGAGGGATCAGACCACAGGTTGACAGGGTAATCTTTCGTTGACCGATTCCGAATCCCTTATTCACAACTTCGATGAATTTCACAACATTCTCATAATTGTCAAGGGGTTCACCCATGCCCATTATGACAATATTCGAAATTCGTTCGTTAAGTTCTTCTTCAACCAGAAATATCTGATCCAGCATTTCTCCCGGCTCAAGATTTCTGACGCAGCCATCAGTCGTTGAAGCACAGAATTTACAGCCCATTCGACAGCCTACCTGGGAAGAAACACATAATGAATTGCCATGCTCATAACGCATAAAAACAGATTCTATCATTTCTTGATCAGAAAATTGTATTAAATATTTTCTACTGAAATCTTCAGAATCCTCCTGCATTTTTATAACTGTGCCATGTTCAATCGAAAAATGCTCCAACAATTGATTTTGCAATTCATTAGAGATGTTTGTCATTTCTTCAAAACTGCCAACCCGTTTCTCATACAACCAATTGAACAATTGTTTTCCTCTGAAACTTTTCTGACCTAAACTCGTCATCATTTCGCAAAGAGATTTTTCATTCATTCCAAAGATGTTTTTTTTCTTCATCAATTTACCCCTGATTGAACATAATACTTCTCACACAGATTTTATAATTATATCAAACATTTTAAGCGAAAACAATTTTGACTATGTATTTTTATTGTAACTAATTTGATTTATTAAAAACGACTCTTTTTTAACAGACACATAAAAAAACCATCACAGCCATCTGTTAGCGGATGAGTATGATGATACTTCTCACCGTCGATTGGAACCAGTTCAAAATTATTTGATTGTCTTAAAAACGTCTCAATCTGATTTTCATTTTCATCCCTGTTAATTGTGCAGGTAGCATACAATAAAAATCCCCCCTTTTTCAGATACCTTCCAGCGTTTTTTAGCAAGGATTCCTGAATTTTTATCAGATTTTTTATTGTCTCTTTTGTGATTTGATAACGTATTTCTGGCTTTCGTCGAATTACACCTAGACCAGAACATGGAGCATCCAACAAAATTCGATCAAATTTCTCAAAATCAGCCCCCTCATACTGAGTACCGTCTATTTGTTCCATATCGATATTTTGACATCCCAAGCGCTGGGATTCTGCTTTTATAAGTTTGAGTCTGTTGGGATAAATATCTCTTGCAATAATTTTTCCGGTATTATTCATAATTTGGCTTAAATAGGTCGTTTTTCCGCCTGGTGCTGCGCACATATCCAAAACAATTTCATTTTCTTGAGCCCCTAATGCTTCTACCGTAAGCATTGCCCCCTGATCCTGAATCGAAAATAAACCCTGTTGATAAAGAGGCGTCTTTTCAATCTGGTGATGAAAAGCGTCTAGTTGTTCTAAATGGAATGCCATATGGCTCAGGCACCCAGATTTTACAATAATATTTTCTTTATTAAACAACTGTTTTAGCTGTTCTGGTTTTATTTTTAAATTGTTACATCTCACTGTAAATGGCGGCTGCTGACTCATCTCTTTAATAATATTCTCCGCATCTGCAGCAAAAGTCTCAATATATTTTTGACAAATCCAAAGCGGCATAGAATGCTCTGTTGAAATTCTTTCGATCCGATTTTCTATTTCTACAAAACTCCAGTCACGGCCTTCTTTTTCAATTTTTCGCAATTGATTGCGAAGAACACCGTTAACAAAACCTTTCGCTTTGGGTTTTAACTTTTGCGCCAATAAAACAGATTCATTTACAATTGCATAATCTGGAATGCGATCAAGAAAATACAGTTGATAATACGCTATCCTTAAAATTGTCAACACTTCTTTTTGAATCTTTACAAGTGGCCTGTTAATCTGTTTTTGGATCAGATAATCAAGCCCGATCTGGTTTTGAAGCGTCCCATAAACAATACTAAGATAAAGGCGTCGATCCTCATCTTTGATGTCAGCAACTTTTAAAATGCTTTTTACCTCAAGATTTGAATAGGCGCCTTCGTTATTAATCCTCATTAGTGTTTTACATGCTTTTTCTCGAATATTCATCAATCTCTAGAACCTCGTAAAATAATTAATCGCAATAGAGTTAAAAGAGCCGTTAAAGCAGCAGCTACATATGTTAAGGCAGCAGCTCTTAAAACACGTTTAACACCAGCTTCTTCCGACTGATCAATCAGATTATTCTCAACTAGTCCTTTCACTGCACGTCGACTAGCATCAAATTCTACTGGTAATGTAATGATCGTAAACAGCAATGCCAACATAAATAAAAGGATTCCGAAGTCCATTAGTGCATAACCCCAAGTAGAGTTTCCAAAAATAAAACCAATAAAAAAAAGTGGCCAGGCAAGATTTGAAGCAAAACCAGATACTGGAACAATAAAATTTCTGAATTTTAATGGCCAATACCCAACTTTATCCTGAATAGCATGACCGGTTTCGTGTGCAGCAATACCTACTGCAGCTACACTGGCAGTCGAAGCCACCCCTTGTGATAATCGCATTGTTTTACTTCGGGGATCGTAATGATCCGTTAAATTCCCGGATATATTTTCAATTTGAATATTTCCCAACTGGTTGTAATTGAGTAGTTTTCTAGCAGCATCTGTTCCAGTTAAACCGTTCTTTGTCCTAACTTTACTATATGCTTTATATGCACTGCTAACCTGATGCTGAGCAAATATTGTAAATAAGACTGCTGGGATCAAAATTAAAATGGTCATATCAAATGGTAAGAAATACATTTTCCACCTCCTAAAAACATTTAGAACATTTGATTTTGTTGCAATCACACAAAACTTTAAACAACAAAATCATAATATTATTATAAACTAACTTTCTAAAAATCTTCTTAGTCTATTTAAAAAGCATTCCAATTTCGATTGGATTTCCTCTAAGAAAGTCCTTGACCGCCATCCTTTTTTTACCGGGGTATTGTATTTCTTTTATTCTAATCAAGCCGTTTCCAACAGCAACTGAAAGACCACTTTTAACATCAGCTTCAACAACATGTCCAGGTTGAATGCTAAGTTCCGTTTTCTCAAAGACCGGTAAAAAACATTTAACTTTTTTATCCCCCAAATAAAAATAAGCTCCAGGATGGGGATCTAATCCGTTAATCAGCGAAACTAGCCTTTCCCCCGGCATGGTCCAATCTAAATGCCCCATTTCTTTATCTATTTTCTCTGCAAAGGTTGCCTCATTTTCATTTTGTTCCTTAGCGATTAACGTTTTATTGGCAATCTTCTCAAGATTCTCTGATAACAATCGAGCACCTGATTCAGCTAAAATTTTATGCAGCTCTCCAAAGGTTGTTTTTGCAGTTATCTCAGTTTCAGACTTAATATACATATTTCCGGTATCTAGACCTTTTGCCATTTGCATTATCGTAATGCCGGTTATATTATCACCGTTGATAATCGCTCTTTGAATTGGTGCAGCCCCTCTATATTTGGGCAATAATGATCCATGGATATTCAAAGCTCCATATAGAGGAATACTTAAAATTTCTTCCGGTAATTTTTGCCCATATGCTGCAACTACTAAAAAATCAGGTTTGGCATCCTTTATCATCTCAATGATATCAGGATTATTTATTTTCTCAGGTTGAAGTATTTTGAGTTCCTTTTCTATGGCCAACTTTTTAATAGGCAAAAATTCAATTTTTTTGCCGCGGCGATTTGGTCGGTCCGGTTGGCAGAACACTGATAAAATAGTATGACCATCTTCAATCAGTTGTTCCAGGGCAGGAGCTCCAAAATCTGTAGTCCCCATAAAAATGATCTTAAATTTCTTCATCTTCAATCAATTCCGGTTCTTCAACTCGATCAATAAACAGTATACCATCCAAGTGATCCAATTCATGACATACTGCTCTCGCCAACAGGTCTTCTGCCTCCATTTCAAAGCGATTCCCTTCAATATCTGTTGCTTCCACAACCAGATGTTTAGGACGTTTAACGAGACCTGACTGTTCAGGCAAACTTAAACACGCTTCCTCGTCGATCTCTTCACCATCCTGTTCAATAATTTTGGGATTGATCAGGGTGACTGGACCATCACCGACGTCTACAATTGCTATTCTTTTAAGTATTCCCACTTGAGGTGCAGCTAATCCAACGCCATCAGCCGCATTCATAGTCTCAATCATATCCTCATTTAATTCTCGGACTCGATCTGTAATCTCTTCAATAACTCTCGATTTTTTTCGCAGGATCGGATCATCATCAATTCTTATTTGTCTAATAGCCATATAATTCTCCTTTAATTTTTTATTTGTAATGAAATTTTTGATTTAAGGGTATCCAAGCCTTTTCTTTCAATTATCTCATGATATATATTCTGAAAATCCTGAATATTAATTATTTTTACCATAATTTGTTCTTCGAAGCGCTCATTTGAATTATATTCTAAAGTTGCTGGTTTATATATTGAGTAATTCTCGACACTCTTCTGTTCAAGGCCTTCTTTTAAAATAAAATACAAACGCAAGGCATCATTTTTTGCTATTTCCTGATTACCATGACTAATTCTTAATATTGCCAGATTATAAAAAGGCGGGAACTTCATGGTCTTTCTAAATTCCAACTCACCTTGATAGAATGTTCTATAATTATCTTCAACGATCGACATAATTAAGTCATTTTGAGAATCATTCGTTTGAATAAAACCTAAACTATCAAAATTTAAAGCTTTTTTAAAAAAACGTGAATAAACCTGATACGTCCCCTCTGCAGCATCATATGAACCTAAATTTAAGTCCCGATCAATTAAAAAACAGACAGCTAAACCCACATTTGTAAAATTAAAATGCTTATTAAGTATCTGAGTGCCAATCAGTAAATCGATCTCATGATTTTTGATTAAGTCATTAACTTTTTCAATATCCTTAAAAGTCATTCCACCTTGAACTGCAAGAATTTTCAGCTTAGGATATCTTTTAACCAGATAGTCTTTTAGCTTTTCAAGGCCTATCCCTAAATGTCTAAGTTCATTATTGCCACAATATCTGCATTGATTTAGCGTCTTCTCCTGGTATCCGCAATATTGACATTCCAATACTGAATTACCTTCATTGTATGTTAATGCCACCTTACAATTAGGGCATTTCTGTATTTGACCGCATTTCCTGCAAAGCACAGCTTTTGAATATCCAGTTCTATTAGCAAGGATCACCGTTAGTTTTTTATCGCTAAAATTCCGCAGTATTTCCGAGTTTAATTCTCTCCCGATAGGTGTTAGATTACCGTCTTTTAGCTCATTTTGCATATCAATGATTTTTATTATCCTGCTATTGGCACCTTTATCAATTTCAAAGTAGCCAATCTTTTTCTGTAAGATGTGGTAATATGTATTTATACTGGGAATTTCATCCAGGAATAGATACTGGCATTTATGTAGAAGGGCATATTTTTTAACTAAGACTGGTAAATGGAATTTAGGAGATCCCATTGAATAATATAATGGGTCACTTTCGTTATCAACTATTATCAGACCCAAATGCTGAAAAGGTAAAAACAAAGCCCCCTGCACGCCAATTATCAGTCTGATTTCACCGCTTTTAACACCCTGCCAGAACTTTCGTTGTTCTTTAACTGTAAGTCTATGATTGTATAAGCCAACCAGTTCACCAAAATATTTATAAAACAATTCAAATTTATGAAATGTTAAGTTTATCTCTGGCATAAGAAAAACAACTGTCTGATTTAGCCTAAGCTTTTCTTCAATGATTTTAAACAAAATTCGATACTTTGATGCAGAGTCACTGCCTTTAAAGAAACTGCCATCACTATCCAATTCTCTATACTTGTGATAAATCTCTTTTTCATTTTCACTTAAAAAAACACTCTGAATTGTTAAAGCATTATTTCTGACTTTTGATAATTTATATTCCTGATCTGATAATTCTCTCACAAGTCCTTTCCTAATCAGACCGCTCAGACTTGTCCGATAGTTTGGAATCAATTGCTTTAATTCAGAATCAGTTAGAGGTTTATAATTAAGTAGTTTTAAGATGGCTTCTTGATTTTTTCCCGCCTTAAAATTTTCATCAGCTCTTACTAGTGTATAATGTTTTTCTTCAACTACCGGTGACACAGAGAAAACATCTTTTCGGCTGATGAAGCGTTTTTCTATCATTTTTTTAAGAACTTCCCGGTCTTCCTTTTTTATATTTCTTTCAGGTACTTCCTTCGAATGATTCTTAAAATACTTATCTAAAAATTTTAATTCCGGATATTCAAATTGCACTTCAGAGAAATTGAGTCTAATATATGCCTCTTTTTTAACCCTTACTGGTGAAATAAAATAAGATAGGTTATCATAAAACAATGAACAATAATAAAATTTCATCCACAGACAGAGTTCAATCTGCGCCTGGTTTAACACAGGTTCACGATCGAGAACCATCAATAAAGATTTCACAGCATATGATAATTTATCGATCTCCACCAGCCTCGTCACAAAGCCTTCGAGCTCACGATTTCCTCTTCCAAATGGGACTAAAACACGCATCCCAGCCTCAACCTTCTGGTCTATAGCAGGTTTATAAAAAAAGGGTTGGTCGATGCTTTTATTGTTCTGTTTTAAATAAACTTCTACAACTTTCAATTTTCATGCCTTCAAAGCACTATTTATTGGATAACCGATTCAGCTTCCTGCTGAAACTCATATTCAACATAACTGTCAATGTCACTCTCTAAAACACAATGAACCATATCTTGAGCAATTTCATTGGTTGCAATTGTGATTGGATTATCTACTGTAATTTTCACCAGAGGCTCATCGCCATCAATTATTTCTCTTGCTCTTTTAGCTGTCGCTAAAACCAGCGAATATTTATTTCCAGCTTTACTAATTAATAAATTTAATCCAGGTTCTCTCATATTATCTCCCCAATATTTCTTCAATTCTATTTTTTAAACGTTCAGTTCTACATTTTTCAGCAGTAATAACTGACTGTACCTTATTTGCTGCAACATCTAAATCATCATTAATAACAATATAACTGTAATCATCGGCATTTTTAATTTCTTCACTCGCACAACTTAAGCGCATTTCCATCTGTTCTTTACTTTCGGTTCCTCGCTCCTCAATTCGCCGCTTCAGTTCCTTCATTGACGGCGGTACAATGAAAATATAAATGCCCTCTTTATATCCAGTTCTGACTTTAGCCGCACCCTGAATGTCTATTTCCAGTATTACATCATACCCTGAATCCAGAAGATTTTCAACATAATCTTTTGGTGTACCATAATAGTTTTCATAAACTGAAGCGTATTCCAGATATTGTCCCTTTTCGATTCTATCCTCAAACTCCTGTTTTGAAATATAAAAGTAGTCTTTACCAGGTATTTCTCCATTACGCGGTTGTCGAGTTGTTTCCGAAACTGATAAGCGAAGATCCGGATTGTTTCTGCAAATAATTTTGCACACACTACCTTTACCTGCACAGGAAGGCCCTGAAATAACGATTAAAATCCCCTTCTCCCTTTGAAAAAAGGGCTCCTTCATTTCTTCTTCATTTAATTCTGGGGGACTGATAGGACAAGTATTCATATAAAACTACACCTCTACTCGATATTTTGAATTTGTTCACGAATTTTTTCAATTTCGCTTTTTACATCCACCACCAGATTAGTAATGGAAAGATCATTTGCTTTTGAACCAATTGTATTAATCTCGCGATTTATCTCCTGAATTAGAAAGTCAAGTTTACGGCCAACCGGCTCATTCTCTTGAAGAATAACTGCTAGTCTCCCGGTATGACTTTTTAAACGCGTCAGTTCTTCATCGACATTAAGCTTATCTGCCATGATTGCAACTTCTGTCAACAACCGTTTTTCATCAATTTCAAGGGATTCAATGTATGATGCAACCCGCTCTTTTAAATCATGACGATACTTTTCCAGCATTTCAGGACTTTTAGTTTCAATTTCTTCTATATATTTTCTTATTCTATCATTTCTGAAAATTATATCCTTCTTTAAATTCTCGCCTTCAATGATCCGACTGTGATCCAGTTTATTAAGTGCTTCATTCAAAACCGGTTCGATAATATTATAAATCTGTTCTTCATCTTCCTGATTTTCTTCAATGACAATCACATCTGGAAATTTAGCAACTAAGCTCAAATCTATTTCATCAGAAATCATTGAATCCAATCGTTTGATATTGTTGAGAACTGAAATATATTGATTTGCCAGTTCTTCATCGAAAGAAATCTTTCGATTTTTCCCATCTATCTCATTAAATTTAATGAATACTTCAATTCTCCCTCTGGCGACTTTTTTTGAAATATCATTTTTAATTTTTTCTTCAATGGGATTTAAGATCTTAGGGGTTTTTAGAAAAAAATCACGATAACGATGATTTATTGTCTTGATTTCGATTGAAAGATCATATTGATCATCGCGAAAATCACTACGTCCAAAACCTGTCATACTCTTCATTATGCACACCTTCCTGAATCTTTTATACGTTCCAGTTAAATTTTCCAAATAAGAGCTGTCAATGTTTTAACTCTATTTGCTAACTCTTAGCAAAGAAAACTTCATCATTTCACTATAACGAATTCTTTTAAAAAAGTCAATAAATCTCAATGACTTTTTTATTTTCTATCAAGTATTGCTTTATTTCGGTTAGGTTTAATGTTAGAATTAAAAATCTAGAATCTCTTCGAAGAAAGGAAAACACCATGGCTTTTGATGGCATTACCACCTATCATTTAACAAAGGAACTGAATGATCGCTTAAAAGATGGACGAATTAGGAAAATTTACCAGCCAGAAACAGATGAAATCAGGTTGTTGGTAAACCATGGCAAAGAGAAGCAACATCTGCTGTTATCAGCCAACAGCTCTAATCCACGCTTATATATAACGCAAAACATTAAAGAAAACCCTTCTGCGCCACCAAGTTTTTGTATGTCATTAAGAAAATACATATTAAATGGTATTATCCTGGGATTTGAACAATATCAGACCGATCGACTGATACAAATGAAAATTCAACAAAAGAATGAATTTAATGAGCCGGTTATTCGAACTCTGATTATTGAAATAATGGGACGTAACAGCAATATCATTCTTCTCAATGAACACTTTGATATTCTTGATTCACTAAAAAAAGTTGGCGTTTCCTCAAGTCGTTTCCGCCAGATTTTGCCCGGCCGAGCATATGTCTATCCTCCACTTAATCATCGGATTGGATTTTTTAGTTCAAGCCCTGAGTCATTTTCGGCTTTATTGGAAGCTAAGTCAACCGTTTCAATTAGAGATTTTTTTATTCAGTCGTTTTTAGGTATAAGTCCTGCTATTTCAATGGAAATTGCTTTTAGAACTGGTCTTAATGATTCGCTAATCGTCAATACCTTGACAAAAAAACAAAAACAATACCTTTGTCAGGAATTCTTTGATCTAGTTGAAAGAATTCGTTCTGGCAGCTACCCGGTTATCTATTTCAACCATCGCAAGCCAGAAGATTTTTCAACAGTCAATAATCATTATTTGGAACAGGACTTCACCGCAAAAAATTATTCAATGGTCTGTAATATGCTAGAGGATTTTTATTTTCAACGAGATAAAATTCTGCGCTTCAGATCACGCAGTGCCAGCCTTATGCAGCAACTTGATACACTTCTCAAAAAACATCAAAAGAAGCTTAAGAATCTTTACGATGATTTAAATAAAGCTCAAAAAGGCGAAAAATACAGATTATGGGGAGATCTCATTACAGCTAATATCTATCAGATTACGAGCGGACAAAAATCAGTTACTCTCATGGATTATTACGATCCTGAACAAAAGAGCATTGAAATTCCCATGAAGGTAAATTTGAGTCCCTCACAAAATGCTCAATCCTATTACAAGCGTTATAACAAAAGCAAATCAGCTATTGCATATCTTATTCCCTACATTGAAACAACAGAACAACAGATATACTATCTTGAATCTTTACTAAACAGCCTTGAGCAATCAACTGAAATTGAAGAACTGGAAGAAATTCGTCATGAATATATTAATTCAGAATTCAATAAGAAATCTGTTTCAAAAGAAGATCGAAAAAAGAAAAATGTTTCACGCCCCATGCACTTTTTATCGTCCGAAGGATTTCATATCTATGTGGGTAAAAATAATTATCAAAACGACGAAATCGCAACTCGCCTCGGCAAAGACGAGGATTGCTGGCTGCATGTAAAAGATGCTCCTGGCTCCCACGTCCTAATTGTCGCCAAAGGTAAATTTATTACTGAAAAAACGCTATTAGAAGCTGGTTCCTTAGCTGCCTGGTATAGCAGATCAAAAGGTTCAAATAACGTCCCAGTTGACTATGTTGAGTATAAATACCTCAAAAAACCGCCTAAATCAAAACCTGGCATGGTTACTTTCACGAATCAGAATACCATGTATATCACGCCGAAAAGCGAGGTAATCGATAATATCGAACGAATCTACGATGAAGACTAATTAGCTGTTAAGGCGTTTTAAAACATTAAGAAAATCTTCCGGTACTTTAGCAGTAAACACCATATTCTGTTTCGTTTTCGGATGAACAAATCCCAATGTCTGCGCATGTAGACATTGGCCTTTTAATTTGAATTTCTTATTGAAATCATCCTTCCCGTAAACAGGGTCACCAAGGATTGGATAACCGATCTCTGCCATGTGAACTCGAATCTGATGCGTTCTTCCTGTCTCCAGTCGAAACTGCACGAAAGTGAGTTTTTCATAGCGTTTAATGACTTTAAAATGAGTAATGGCTTCTTTAGAGTTCTCAGAAACCACTGCCATTTTGAGACGATTTTTAGGGTGCCGGCCTATTGGCATGTCAATCTTACCCTCATTCACATCAAGGCAACCTGCAACAACAGCGTAATAGATTCGAATGACAGAATGTTCTTTTAATTGATTGGTTAGACTCTGATGTGCTTTATTGTTCTTAGCAATCATTAGTAAACCGGATGTATCCTTATCAATACGATGTACAATGCCAGGGCGTAAAACACCATTTATTGATGACAAGACCCCCGTATGAGCCATCAATCCGTTTACCAGAGTTCCTGTATAATTACCAGGAGCAGGATGAACCACCATCCCTTTAGGTTTATTGACAACTAAAACGTCATCGTCTTCAAAGACTATATCCAAATCCATTTTTTCTGCTTGGATGTCCCATGGTTTTGCTTCCGGAATTTCTATCGAAATACTGTCTCCTTCTTTTAAACGATAACTCCCCTTCGATGCTAATCCGTTAACTAATACTTTGCCCTCTTTAATAAGACCCTTGAAAAATTCCCTTGAGTATTCTTCATATTGACTGGCACAGAACATATCAAGCCGTATATTAGCCTGCTCATCAATTAGCCATTTTTCTGTTTGCATTATTTCCTCTATTTCTATCGATAAATTTCAACAATCATTCTGATATTGCCCTTTTTTGTCTTTTCGTCCATACTGGTAACCCGCGCCTTACCCTTGCCTCTTAACGAAATAATATCACCCTCAGAAATTCGACAATCATTTTTGCTGACATCTTCATAATTTAAGCGTACTTTTTTTTGACGAATCATTTCAATGCTTATTTGCCGCGAGTGACCAAATATTTTTCCAATTATCCCATCGAGCCGATCAGAAGCAACTACAATTGATTTCTCAACAAATTGCCTTTCAAAAGTAAGTATTTCATCAAGTCTTTTTACCTTTAAATTAATTGATTGATGACTAATTTTCACAAGATTTTTTTCAATAAAATCAGTGATTCGCTCGTTGACAATAATTTGACCCAGATGCTCAGATACATCTATATCACCTATCAGATCTCTGGAAATTCCTAAACTCATCAATGCTCCTAGAACATTTCTGTGATCTAATTTTTCTTTAACATCAAATACCAGTGATTGAATTGGCCATTCAAGATCACACTCATCACAGTAATCAGGAAAAATACAAAGCATCTGTCGTTGGGCATTCTGGTTTCCACCAAAAAAAAGATATCGGACATCATAACGCTTCACAATGTCCTCAATCTTATTTTGAAGCCGCTCATCATAAAAATCAAAATAGACAGGATAAGAACAATTCTCACAAGCCTCTTCAATTCGCGATAAACGGTAACTTTCTTTTTTATCAGTCATTTCTTCTCCTTATAATCAGCTTAAAATATACTGGTAATGAGCCACTGATAGAGAGGATAGACTAAAAACTGTAAAATTAATAGTGCTGCAAAAGGCGACAAATCAACTGGTCCAATAATAGCAAATCTTCTGAGTGGTGCCAGAATAGGTTCAGTCAAACCATAAATGAATTTCACAATAACGTTGTTGGGATCTGGTCGCACCCAACTTAACAATACATTGACGATTATCAGAAAGGATACAAATTCAAATAGATAAAACCCTGCTCTTAATAAAATACCTTGAATCATACCTATTCCAGATCTTCATCCCATTCAAGTATTGGTGAGTTGAAGTCAAGCTCTTCATTCTGTGGATTAGTTAACACAGCTACCTGTTTTGGCGCCAAAATAAAAACATTATCTGCAATCTTATTGATAGAACCATCTAATGCAAACAAAGCTCCACTTAGAAAATCAAAGATTTTTCTTCCATTTTCATAATCAGTGTTCTTTAAGTTAAGAACAACTGTTTTGTTTGAACGAATTTTATTGCAAATTCCAGGCGCATCCTTAAAAACTTCTGGTTCGAGCACTAAAACTTCTGGACCGTCATCAACTGCAAAGTCATTGTGTCGCACAGGTGTAGTCTTTTTGGTTTTTGGTGGAACAAAAGCACTTCTAGTGTCTTCTATTTCATTGGTTTTTTCTTCAAACTCATCTTCTTCGTATACTTCATCGTAATCGTCCTCGTTATCAACTTCCATCCCAAAAACTTTTATAATCTTATCCTTAAATTTTTCAGCTGCCATCCTAAATCTCCTCGCTACTAAATATTTTTCGCCCAATTCTAACTAGAGTCGAGCCTTCTTTGATTGCAATTTTATAATCATCTGTCATTCCCATAGATAAAACTTCCATCTTTATGTTTTTCTCCTGCGAATGCTCTTTTATTTTATCATAAATTTGCTTTAATTCTACAAAAATCTTTTGAATTTCTTCATTATTTTCCGTATGTGGTCCCATAGCCATCAAACCTCTAACCTGTATTGCATCAAAGCCTGTTACACTTTCAAGTACCTGGTTTAATTCAGTAATGGCAAAACCATACTTTGATTCTTCTTCTGCCAAGTTAAGCTGCAGTAACACATCTGTTACAACTCCGGCTTTTTCACTCTCACGATTAACAATTTCGAGTAATTCGATTGAATCAATTGAGTGAATTAAATATACTTTCCCAATAATTTGTTTAACTTTATTCTTTTGAAGATGGCCAATAAAGTGCCACCTTACATTGTCGATTTCAACATATTTTTTTAGAAAATCCTGAACTCGGCTCTCACCAAGATCGATAACCCCAGCATCAACTACAGCCTGCGTCTCATTAAGGTCATGATATTTTGTCACGGCAACCAGGGTTACATCTTCAGGGATTTCCTGTTTTAAATGCTCAATATTTGTTGCAATCATCATTTCCTCCTTAAGGATATATACGGATTCTAGTTCCACTGCTCAAATACGGATTTGCTGAAGTTTTCAACACAACATCACCGTCAACTGTTTTTTCAATTTCAACTGGCAATGGATCATTAAAGTATCCTTTCGAAACTGTTTGTACATAATTTTCATCATTATCTGTATAAACTGCAGTTTCGGGTATCACAAAAGCATCATAATCCTGCAGATAAACTTCTGCCTCAGTCATTACCATTTGAGAAAAGACATTGACATAATCCTTAAGCATCAGAATAACAATCTTTTTGTCACTATCCTCAACTTCGTCTATCAAATAACTGGAATACTCTTTATCATCATATTTAAAGCGAATTTCAGGATAATAGAGCAGCTGATCAATCCGACGGACCAAAAAATCATAATATTCCTGATTAATGCCTTTGTCAGTTGTACCCACCATCTCCTCTTTGAGTTCCATCATTTCTTCTTCACCCATGATTCCAACATCCTTGTCGACAGTAAAAGCAATAAAAAGATGATCGTTATTAACTACTTTCAATTGGGTGGTGGATTCCTGATCAATTTTTCCAATAGTATCTAGAAGATTTATGGTCACATAAGGGAGCATTTCCTGATTTAATACTTTTTCAACTGGTTTAATTTCTGTAAATATATATCCACTGGAATGCATATGAAGATTATTTAAAGTAATATCTCGTGCGATTCCTCCAGATAAATCAACAAATGTCTGGCGAGCTGCCTGAAGTTCTTCCAGGGTATAACCCATATATTGAACACTTTCAACCAGAAATGCCTGTTTTTCGCGTTCAGCTTCTTCAATTTGACTGGTAATACTGTTCATTCCCTGATAATTAGTAACAATTTCTCCGACTACCCGGCTCCAATTGTTATAGTAGGCGTCTTCTATTAATTGATCAATCACACTGATCTGTTCATTAACATATTCAATGTTAACCACCTTAGGACTACTTGTTAAGCTTTTATATCCATTAGCTTTTTCACCCTCACCCAGCGTCAGATCACTTGTTTGAAAATTATCAATGTCACGATAACCTACGCTTTTGAAAAAATACAAATCAGTTTCAACTGATTCCGTATAACGTTCTTTGTCAAGCAGCATACTCATGTTGCTTAAATAACTTGAAACGGCAAGAATCCCTACAATAAAAAAAAAACGAGGCCAATTATCAGATTACGCAAAGACTTGACTCGTTTCGAATTTCTTTTCTTAAATAGTTTCATTTTATCACCTTTAAAATAATGGTCTGAGTGAGAGGACTTGAACCTCCGGCCTCTTGACCCCCAGTCAAGCGCGCTACCAAGCTGCGCCACACCCAGACAGTGTTTATATTATAATAATATTTGAAAAAATAATCAAGTCTTTTTTACATTAGTTAAGAACCTGCTAAACTTTAAGGCTAATAAAACTCAACTGTCAGTTAAGCAAAAAATCAGCTTTTTAATTATTTTAAATTGAGGTGCATTAATTAAAATTTTATCTATATTTTAATTAATGCACCCAAAACATCAATGCCCCATCTTGTGCTGAGCTGGAGTACAGGATTCTTCAATTGGCGCAGTAGTTCCAGTAATCACTGGTGTATACCGGCTTGAAAAATGTCCTTTTTTGTCAAAAGTACGAATTCCCAAATATGCAATAATCAGAAAAATTAACCCGGTGAAAAATGGTGTCAGTACCATGTCAAGCTCTAAATTCAGCTGAGCTACAAGCACATATGAAAGCAAGCTTCCGAGCAGAAAAAAGATAAGAGGAATCCCATAACAGATCATCGCCGCTCGAAAAACACTGACAAATTCCATTTCCACTTCTACTGTTTCACCAACGGCTGCATGAATCGGATTTTTTGCGACCGTTTCAACACTGGCTTTATCTTTACCAATTTGACAAGCACCACAATCTCCACAGGCAGCATGTCGTTTAATACTAACAACAGCACTACTCCCCTGCTGTTTTTTGATGACTCCAATCTCTTTCATTAAATTTCATCCAAGCTGATCCCCAAATCAATAAGTTGATCCAGGCTAGCTTCAGCTGGTGCATTCATCATAAGACAGCTGTGATTTTGCGTCTTTGGAAAAGCAATGACGTCACGAATGTTATCGTGATCTGTTAATAACATAATCAGACGATCTAAACCAAAAGCCAGTCCACCATGAGGTGGAGTTCCGTATTTTAATGCTTCAAGTAAAAACCCAAATTGTTCCCAGGCTGATTCTAAACTAAATCCTAATGCTTTAAAGACTCGTTCCTGAATATCCTGATTATGAATACGAAGACTTCCGCCTCCAAGTTCAACACCGTTTATAACCATATCATAAGCATCAGCTCTAACCTTTTCAATATCTGTTTCCAGATATTCAAGATCTTCTGTTAGCGGAGCAGTGAAAGGGTGATGCTTAGCTGTATATCGACCTGCTTCCGAGTCATATTCCAGCAGTGGGAAATCAGTTACCCATAAGAAATTATACATACCTGATAAATCAAGTTCCAGCTTTCTTGAAAGTTCAAGTCTCAATTGCCCTAATGCCGTGCATACAATCTCGTTGGTATCGGCAATAATAAAAATTAAATCTCCTGGTTCCGCATTTGTTTTTTCAAAGATAGCTTCTTTTTCTTCTTCCGAAATAAACTTAAGAATAGGCGACTTCATTTCACCTTCAGAAACATCAATCCATGCCAATCCTTTTGCTTTATAGATCTGAGCATATTTTTCCAGATTTTTTATAGTCTTTTTACTCAGTTTGTCCTGGGCATCTTTTGCATTGATTGCTCTTACGCTGCCACCTTTTTTGATTGCTCCCGAAAAAACTTTGAACTCAGAATCTTTAACACAGTCTGATAAATCAATCAGTTTTAGATCAAAACGAGTGTCCGGTTTATCAGAACCATACTGATCCATGGCTTCCTGATATGTCATTCTTGGCATCGGTAATGAAATATCAACACCCTTGATTTCTTTCATCACGCGAGCAATCATTTCTTCACTGATGGCAATAATATCATCTTTATCAACAAAAGACATTTCCATATCAATTTGAGTAAATTCCGGCTGACGATCCTGTCTTAAATCTTCATCTCTAAAACATTTTGCAATCTGGTAATAACGATCTACACCAGAAATCATCAGTATCTGTTTGTACAATTGCGGAGACTGGGGCAGACCAAAGAAGTTACCTTTCTGTACACGCGATGGAACCAAAAAATCTCTGGCGCCTTCAGGTGTCGGACGGGCAAGTATAGGTGTTTCCACTTCTAAAAATCCTTTTTCGTCCAAATAATTTCTTACAATACTGGCGGTTTTGTGCCGTGTCATCAGAATCTTTTGAAATTTTGGTTTTCGTAAATCAAGATAACGGTATTTAAGTCTAACTGCCTCATTACTTTGATCATTGTCTTCAATGTAAATTGGTGGTGTTGCCGCAGTATCAAGTATTTTTATTTCAGTGATCTCAATTTCAATCTCACCCGTTTTTAAACTTTTATTTACATTTTGTGCATCTCGATGGTTTACTTTTCCTGTAACTGAAAGGACAAACTCATTTCGAACTCGTTCGGCTATTTCAAAGACTTCCTTATTCTCTTCATTAACGACTAGCTGAACTTTTCCAGACCTATCTCTTAGATCAATAAATAAGACACCACCAAGATTTCTCCTGTTGTCAGCCCATCCACAAATTCTGACTGTCTCAGAAACGTTTGTCGCATTTAATTCTCCACAAAGAAAATTTCTATAATATGTATTCATTCTACCTCCACCTATTATCATTCTTAACCTATATATTATAATAATCAAGAACTTATTATGTCAAGAAAAAACCTTATTCGGTTTTAATTTTAGCCAAAACAACGTTATAAATCATCTTATGCAAGCTAATATCTCTCAATATTATCAAAGTATTTATAACAAAATCTCTTTAAGTTTTTAGTTTTTCCTACTTAACTTTTAGCAGTTCCTTAATTATTGTCTTCTTTTTATCTAGAATATCGTAAAAACGGTCGTTATAAGTTTTTACATCTTTGACGGTAAATATTTTTTTGATCTCATCACGTTCCTCATCATAAATATTACCTGTTGCTCCAGCACCAATACCTATAACTGTCTGCGTTTCTGACATCATCATAATATTATAAATACCTTCTTTATTTTTTAATGAATAGCCAACATTTTCGCTATTGCCACAAGTATATTTAAGCCGGTACAAATAGTATGGGTTATAACCATGACTTAGAAGGATTTTTCTCACTTGCTGGTAAAAGCTCTCACCGTAACCTTCATTCACTTTAATTCCAAAATCATTTTTTATTTTTGATCCTTTTTTTACTGAAAGGTTGTGAATTGTAATATTCTCGGGTTGAAAGTCTAATACTTGATTTAGGCTGTTTAAAAAATCGTCAGATTTTTCTTCGCCTAAACCAATTATCAGATCCATATTTAAATTTTCAAACTTTAAAAACCTGACCATTTCAGCAAAATGACTAATGTCCGTAGCAGAACAGGGACGTTTTACTGTATCCAAGGTTTTCTGATTCATCGATTGGGGATTTAAACAGATTCGATCAACACCAAATTTTTTTGCAATCATTAATTTTTCATCTGATAGAGTATCCGTTCTCCCTGCCTCAAGTGTAAACTCTCTTAACTGATTTAATGCAAAAGTTTTATCAAGCATTAAGAAAAGTTCATCTAGTTGATTAGCCGTTAAAACTGTTGGCGTCCCACCGCCTATATAGATAGAATCCACTGTAATGTTTTTTTCTTTTATCAGCTTCCCAATTTCTTCAATTTCTATCAGTAAATTAGCAAAGTATTGATTCAGATTTTGCCGTTTCCGATCAACAATTGTTGAGACAAACGAACAGTAGGAACATTTTGACGGACAAAGTGGAATACCAATGTAAATACTGATTTTCTTCTTACCTTCTTCAATAATTTCGCGCTGTTTTTTCGCCAGTTCTAAAAGAAGCTGGGTACGGTCATCGCTGACTCGATAATAATCCATCAGCTTTTTCTTTATCAAAGTTTCTGTCAATCCCTGTCTTTGAAGCTTTTGAACAATTTTTACGGGTTTAATTCCTGTCAAACTTCCCCACATCAGTTCCTTTTGATAATATTCACTTAAAAAATCATATAGATATCCCTTGTAGATACCTTTGTCCTCAAGATCCTGCTGACTTGAAACAGAATATTTTTTTGCAAAATTTTGTTTTTCTTTCCACTCAAGCTGGTATTCAATTTCAAGCCCCTTAATACTTTGAGTAAGCTTTCCATCCCAGTCCCCTTCCCAGACATTTTTAATGCCCGGTTCAAATGCCTGAACCATTTCATGAAAATAATATTCCAGATCAGGGTTTTCTAAATTAAAAAGGAGAATGCTCATCGAGTATCTCCTAATAACGGCCCTGTAAAAAGGGATTATGCAATTTTTCATACCCAATGGTGGTATTCTCTCCGTGACCTGGATAAACAATTGTGTCATCGGGTAGAATAAGCAGTTTTTCGCGAATATTTGTCAGCAGTTCATCCAGATTTCCATCCATAAAATCTGTCCGACCTATCGAAGTGTTAAACAATGTATCTCCGGAAAAAAGGTACTTATTGATAAGTAGGCTGACACCGCCTTTTGAGTGACCAGGTGTATGAATTATCCGAAAATCCAGATCCCCTACTTTCAGATTTTCACTTTCAACTAAATATCCATCAGCCTTGCCACACTCAAGATTCATGCCCGCAAGATAGGAAAGATTTCTCTGGGGATTTGTTAGACAATCACTGTCTTCAGCATGGATCAACACCTGAGCCTGGGTCAATTTTCGCAGGTGTTCAACACCGCCAAGATGGTCGAAATGACCATGAGTTAATACAATATATTTAATTTTTAAATCTTTATCTTTTATAATTTCTTCAACACGGTTATCCATAAACCCCGGATCGATAATGATACCATTTTTATTGTCATCCCAGATTAGATAACAATTTGTTCCCATACTTCCAAGGCTTAATTTTTCTATTTCCATTTTTCCTCCTAAAACACCTTTTCACTATCCAATAGAATGGTTACTGGTCCATCATTGACGATACTGACTTCCATATCGGCTTGAAAAACGCCAGTTTCAACATTGAGATTTGTTTGATCTTTAAATTTCCTGACAAAAGTATGATATTTCTCTTCAGCCTGCTCAACAGGTCCACTGCGGATATAACTGGGCCTCCGGCCTTTGCGACAATCACCATATAAAGTAAACTGTGAAACAATTAGAATTTCTCCCATAACATCCTGGACCGATTCATTCATTTTTCCTTCAGCATCATCAAAAATCCGCAGATTTAAGATTTTGCCAATAATATAATTCATATCTTTTTCAGTATCGTCTCCTTTGATCCCCAGCAAAACATTTAGTCCACAACTAATTGAAGCTACCAATTTATTATCAATTGTAACACTGGATGACTTTACACGCTGTACTATCGCTCTCATAGTTTAAACCCGATAAATCTGGTTAACCTCCTTAATTTTATATAAATTTTTTATTAATAGATTAAGTTCTCTTCGGCTCTTAACCTCACAGGTAGCTGAGAAGAAATCATAGCCATTTTTTTCGTTTTTAGCATTTAAAGCGGTGACCGGTATGTTCATTTCGAGAAAGACTTTCGATATTTTTATAACTGTTCCCTGGGCTTCAAGAGCCTTAATATGAATTTCTGCCGTAAATGAACCGGAACTGTATTTATTCCACTCCACTTCCACAATTCGATTCGGATCAGATAGATTTAAGACATTTGAACAGTCTGCTCGGTGAACAGAGATTCCTCTACCTTTTGTAATATATCCGACAATGTTATCACCCGGTACCGGATTACAGCATTTGGCAAAATGAACATCAATTTCATTATAGCCCGCCACTATAACTGTACTCCCCGAAGATTTCCCGTCCTTTTGGGGTTTTTTAATGACCAGTTCTTCCACTTCTTCCGGAAATTCCTTTGGAAAAAGCATTTTCATCTTTTGAAAAACTGTCCCAATTTTGATGCCATTATATCCGATTGCCGCATAAAAATCACTGACATTTTTATAATTGCAGTTTTCAGCCAGTATTTCGAGATTATTAAGATTTAAAAGTCCGGTCTGCTGCAGACCTTCTCTTTTAATTTCTTTTTCCAGAATCAGCTTTCCCTTCTGGATATTCTCATCTTTTTCTTCCTTTTTAAAATACTGCTTAATCTTATTTCTGGCATGGGCACTTTTAACAAAAGTAAGCCAATCCCGGCTTGGACCATTGGAATTCTTGGAGGTCATCACCTCTACAATATCACCGCTTTTAAGTGTACTATTAAGGGGTACAATCTTATTGTTGACGCGAGCACCCACACAGTTGTTACCAATATCGCTATGAATCCGATAGGCAAAATCAAGGGGACATGAACCAGCTGGCAAAGGAATGACCGTACCTTTTGGAGAAAACACATAAACTTCTTCATTTAGAAGGTCAACTTTTATGGTCTCTAAAAGCTCTCCCGCATCTTCAGATTCCCGCTGCAGTTCCAGCATCTGTCTTAGCCAGGACATTTGAACTTCCTGTCGCTTATCCTTTGAATCCGCATTTCCTTCCTTGTATTTCCAATGGGCCGCGATCCCATATTCTGCTGTCTCATGCATTTCTTTGGTTCGGATCTGTATCTCGAAAGGTTCACCCTTTGGACCCATTACAGTCGTATGAATAGACTGGTAGAGATTAGGCTTAGGCATGGCTATATAATCTTTAAATCGTCCAGGAATCGGCGTCCATTGAGAATGAACAACGCCCAGAACCCCGTAACAGTCCTTGAGGGAATCGACGATTACCCGAACAGCAATCAGATCGTATATCTCATCAAAAGATTTGTTCTGGGATTTCATTTTTCGATAAATACTGTAAAAATGCTTGGAGCGACCATAAATCTCAGCATTTGTTCCAACCTGACTGATTTCTCTTTTTAGAATATCAATGACATCATTAATATAGGCTTCTCTGGCATTTTTTTTCATCTTGATCTTATTAACCAGATCATAATAACCTGTAGGGTCAATATATTTTAGCGCCAGATCCTCGAGTTCCCATTTTATTGTGGAAATACCAAGACGATTGGCCAAAGGAGCATAAATATCCAGGGTTTCCTTTGCTTTTTCAATCTGTTTAGACTCCCTCATGTACTCCAGTGTGCGCATATTATGAAGACGGTCCACCAGCTTAATGAGAATTACCCTAATGTCTTTTGACATAGCCAAAATCATTTTCCTTAAATTCTCAGCCTGACTTTCTTCTTTTGACTGAAAACCAATCCGACCTATTTTTGTAACGCCTTCAACCAGATTGGCAACCGACTCACTAAAGTTTTCCTTAATATAATCATAGGAATATTCGGTATCCTCGATGACATCATGCAGAATAGCAGCTACAATCGTTTCAGTATCCATATCCATTTCTGCTAGAATATAGGCAACTGAAACTGGATGGATTACATAATCTTCCCCGGAAAGTCTTTTCTGATCTTTATGCGCACTCCGCGCCAACTCGTAGGCACGCATAATCATATCAGTATCTGCATCCTTATTATGAGCCTTTACCAGGTTTATTACATTGTCAATTTTTCCTTTAACTGCATCATTTTCCATATTGTATCTGCTTTCTTTGAAATTAATACTTATAGGTTACAAGAGAATGAATAAAATAATCCTTTAATAGTTCACGTCCGCCGAGTTCAGTTAATTCGATAAGAGTAATCAAACCGGCAATTTGACCGCCCATTTTTTCAATCAGTTGAACCGCCGCCTTCATGGTTCCACCAGTTGCTAAGAGATCATCAACTAAAACAACGCGATCACCTGGCTTAATCAGTTTTTTTTGAATTTCCACAATATTTGACCCATATTCCAAGTCATATTCTTCTGCTATAACTTCTCCTGGAAGTTTACCGGGCTTTCTGACAGGGACAAGACCTGCTCCTAACTGATAGGCAATTGGCGCACCAAATATGTAACCTCTTGATTCTGGTATAGCAATCAGCGTTGCGTCCAGTGCTCTGGCAACTTTTGTCATTTCATCAATTGCCATTTTGTAAGCTTGGGGATCGACAATTAAACTATTAATATCCTTAAAGCTTATTCCATCTTTGGGAAAACCCTCATAGATGTCAATATAATTCTTCAATTCCATTTTATTCTCCCTCTTCATTTTTTATTTTTTTTAATTTTATCATTAGATTCGAATTTTGAATATCCTTTTTTTCATTTGTCGGAATAAAAGTCAGGATATCAAATTCATTTTGGCTTTTAATCGTAAGCAAATCATTTTCCCTGAGAATTTCGATTGAACTTAATATCTTAAATGGCGAATAAACGCAATTTTCAAAAAATGAGAAATCCAGTTCTTTATTATTAAACTGCTTCAGATACTTGTAAATAGCACGTAATTCCGGTAAAGTAATGGCTACTTCTTCCGGATCTATGCCATTTATTAAAGTTGTAATCTGCCATCTATTTAAAACTTTCTGGTTAATGATATTGGATAAAATGATTTTCGCTTGCTCATGATTTTCAAGGGGATTTCTTTTAATATCTTTAATCTGCAGCTGGAGGCTTTTAATTCCGTTGAATTCGTTAATTGATGGCTTAACAATTAGATTAATTTCTTTATAATCTGTTACCCCTAAAAGCAACTCATAAAATTCTGCCATCCAAAACCCTACAGCTCTGATTCCGTTAAAATCAATCCACAGGTGGTCCTTTTCCTTGCCCATTCTTCCAAATTTCTTGATATTTGAACCATCAATTAAAAAATTGATGCCCGGATTTCCAATACCTGTAGGTTCAATTTTATCCAGCTGTCCATACCATTCTATATTAAATGCATCACTATTCATCCTGATATCAAAATATACAGGAGCAACTAAAAGATTTTTAAGGCCAACCTGTATTGTGTAATCTTCCAAACGTTTTTCAAGTTGAGCAATATTCTCTTTCTTAATACTTAGACCCGCTGCCTGTTCATGACCACCGAAACTCTTATAGATATCACCACAAGCACTCAAAGCCTTAAAAATATCAAACCCCTCAACACTTCGGCACGAACCTTTACCCAAATCATTTTCTATTCCAATCACTATAACTGGACGATAATATTTTTCCTGAATACGACTGGCTACAATTCCAATCACGCCTGAGTGCCAACCCTCACCGTAAACAAGAATCAGATCCCGTTCATATAGTTTTTTTTCTTCAATCTGGGTCATTGCCTTTTCAAGAATTTCTTTTTCCAGTTCCTGTCTCTTTCTATTCTCATCACTTAAAAAAGCCGCTAAAGAATATGCTTTTTCAGAGTCATTAGTCGTCAGAAGACTGACGATTTTATGTGCTTCTCCTAGTCTGCCAGCAGCATTGATCTTGGGTCCTAAAATAAATCCATAATGCCAGGCCTTGATCTCCTCCAATTCACTGATTTCAATCAGCTTGCGAAGTCCCATATTTTTCGGATCCTGATTTAAGAATTTAAGCCCTTCTTTGACTAATAATCTATTTTCATCTTTTAAAGGAACTAAATCAGAAACTGTTGCCACAGAAACACATTCAATATACTCCTGTAAATCAACATCAATATTCAAGGCACTTACTAAAGCCTGAATCAGTTTAAATGAAACGCCGGCTCCGCACAACCCCTTAAAAGGATACAATGAGTCAGGTCTTTTAGGATTTATAATCGCCAATGCCCCAGGTAGTTCGCCATGACATTCGTGATGGTCTGTTATAATAACATCGACAGCGGATTGATTTAAAAATTCAATTTCTCGAATCGAAGATATCCCATTATCGACAGTCACCAATAAATTCATTCCATCTTCAATCAGATCATTAAGCGGATCCATGTGTAAGCCATATCCGGTTTTCAGACGATTGGGAATATAATATTCTACATTACAGGATATC
The DNA here is from genome assembly GCA_030586155.1 of Eubacteriaceae bacterium ES3. Classification (NCBI taxonomy): domain Bacteria; kingdom Bacillati; phylum Bacillota; class Clostridia; order Eubacteriales; family Eubacteriaceae; species Eubacteriaceae bacterium ES3. The sequence continues at coordinate 1,819,289 of CP130741.1, forward strand.
TTGCGTAAAAACATATAAAGGATGGAAACGCCAACTGTGCCGTCAACATCATAATCGCCATATAGAATTATTTTCTCCTGTTTATTTTTAGCAGTTAGAATCCGGTCCACCGCTAATTGCATATCAGGCAGTAAAAAAGGATCATTACTATCGCTTATTTTCGGGTAAAGATACTGTTCGCACTCAGAAAGAGAAGTTATACCTCTACCGATTAGGATATCGGCTATAATCGGATCAATGCCTAACTGCTCTGAATACTCTATTCTCCGTTCAGTTATGTTAATGTCACTATTTTTTTTTCTATTATGCCATTTCGTAGCAATCATCAACGCCCCCCTTTTATATCTTTAAAGACAGCCTCAATTAAGAAACTTAATTGAGGCTGTCTTTGCTTAAATTTAACTATTTGCCATATTTTTTTTAGTTTTAACCTTATCGGATTGTTTTTCCTTTATTTTGCACCAGAGGGTACTGGCTATAAAGATTGAAGAGTATGTTCCACTGACAATTCCGACGATTAACGGTAGTGCAAAATCTCTAATCGACTGAACGCCTAATACATAGATCGAACCAATCGCTAATAAAGTTGTTAATGAAGTATTGATACTTCGCTGAATTGTTTGAGAAACACTGGTATCCACCAGAATTTCATATTCAAATTTACCGAAGCGATTTCTATTCTCGCGGATTCTGTCAAAGACAACAATCGTATCATTGATTGAGTATCCTAAAATAGTCAGGATAGCTGCAATAAATGGTGAGTTGACCTGAATCTGAAAGAGCGAATAAACACCCAGAACAATAATTAAATCATGAACCAGGGCTACAATCGCAGTTAAACCGAATAAAAACTCGAAGCGGAATGTTATATAGGCAAGCATTAGAACAACGGCCACCAGAGAGGCAATAATGGCATTATAGGTCACTTCTGCTCCAATTGAAGGACTTACCGTATCAATCGATAAAAGATCGGTGCTTTCCAGGCTATATTGTTCCTGAAATGCACTAAACAAGCCTGTTCTCTCTTCTGTTGATAAATCTTTTTTTGTTGAGATGATGACTTGTGTTCCTTCGTCACCTGCATTGGTTATATCGGCATCCGCGTCATATTCATCAACAATGGTTCGAACATCACTGGTTTCAAAGGGCGTCTTTAAATCAATGGTAATAATCGTACCGCCGATAAAATCGATCCCAAAATTTAGTCCTTGAATCATCAATGATCCCAAACTGATGACAATCAATATAGCTGAAAGAATAAACCATATTTTACTTTTTTCAACGATTTGCATTTTTTTCATTTATTCTTCCTCCTAAATACCATAAAATTTCTGATTTTTAAACAGTTCGGTTCGAACCATCAGGGTAATCAGATGTCTGGTAATCACCACTGCTGTAAACATACTCAGTAAAATCCCGATAATTAAAGTAACCGAGAATCCCTGTACACTGCCGCTGCCTAAAAAGAATAAAACAAATCCGGCAATCAAAGTGGTGATGTTTGAATCAAGAATAGTGGTAAAGGCTCGCGAAAATCCTGAATCAATGGCTGTTAAAAGGGATTTTCCCAATCTTGATTCTTCTTTGATACGTTCAAAGATAATTACATTGGCATCCACCGCCATCCCAATCGATAATATCAGCCCTGCAATACCCGGTAATGTGATCGTTACATTCAGGACCACCATAACTGTTAAAAACAGCAGAATATAAATTATTAAGGCCAAATCAGCAATAATACCCAAGCCACGATAGAAAATCAGCATAAAGATTAATACCAGAGCAATCCCAATCGCACCAGCATAAATACTTTTTTGCAGAGAATCCTGACCTAGTGTTGGTCCAATTGTCCTGATCTCTACAGGTGTTAACTCAACTGGTAAAGCACCACCGCGAATCAGAGCCGCCAAATTTCCAGCTTCATCAAGGCTTTCCATTCCTTCAATTACCGCTTCACCCGAGGTGATTGCTGCATTTACTGTAGGTGCTGAAATGACCTCGTCGTCAAGTTTAATGGTAATCGTCTGGCCAATATAGGTTTGTGTCGCTTCCGCAAATAAGTCTGTCCCATTATCACTAAATTCTAGGGTTACAACCGGTTGTTCTACGCCAGCACTATTCGTCTGCATAACAGCTTTAGAATCAATGACATCTTCGCCGGTTAAAATGACAGAACCGTCCGGTGCCAGAAATTCCAACTGAGCTGTAGCCCCTATTAGTGCCAATGCCTCTTCCTGATCACTGACTGAAGGAATTGAAACACGAATTCGGTCATCGCCCTGTTTAGTAATGGTCGGCTCAGTTACACCAATTGAATCAATACGCTGACTGATAGTCAATATTGCCGATTCCATATCTTCGACAGAAACCGGATCATCATCAGTAGAGCTTGCTTCCAAAACAACATTAACTCCACCAGTTAAATCCAAACCATAATTAATTTTAGAACCAATATTACCAATATTGTAAATGCCAACATTAAAGCCATTGAATAAAACATATGAACTCAAGCCGATTAAGATGATAACAGCAATTAAAAGTATTGAGCTCTTTGATTTACTTGATTTTTTAGTTCTTTTACTCATTTTTATGCCTCCTCAAAGCTCCTCAATTTTCAATCAGTGACTTCACGGCTTCAAGTCTCGCCAGCACTGCTTCTTTGCCTAAAACATCCATGATCAGGGTTAAATCTGGTCCATGCATTTCCCCGGTAATCATAATTCGAGTCGGCATATAGAGCATTTTTCCTTTAATTTTTTCTTCTTTCTGAATTTCTTTTATTATAGCTTTTGCACGTTCAGAATCAAGGTTTTCCGATTCATTAACTTTTGTCACCAATGCATTAAATAGACGTTTTGTCGATTCTTCAGCTATTAGTCCCAAGGCTTCTTCATCAGTAATTTGAATATCATCAGAAAGTATCTGAGATAATTCATCGGGTACCTGGGCAAAATATTCGATTCGTTCCTTTAGTAGGTCAGCGACCTTTTCTAACCACGCTTCTTTTTGAGACACTTCATCAGCGGTCAGCATTCCTGCTTCCAGTAAAAATGGCAGCATCTTCTGTATAAATTGTTCTGTTGGTAAAAGTCTGATGTATTGGGCGTTCATCCAGTTTAATTTTGCTCTGTCAAAAACAGCTCCGGATTTATTGATTCTGGAAAAATCAAAGGCTTCAATCAGTTCTGGCAAAGAAAAGATTTCCTGATCGCTGTCAGGACTCCATCCCAATAGAGCCAGAAAATTAATTAAAGCTTCCGGCAGGTAGCCTTTCTTGAGAAAATCTTCTACCGATACATCGCCTTGACGTTTGCTGAGTTTCTTTCTGTCGTTATTCAGAATGTTAGGCAGATGAACAAAAATCGGCTTTTCCCATTCAAAACATTCATATAAATAGATGTGTTTTGGTGTAGAAGGCAGCCATTCCTCGCCTCTAATTACATGTGTTATTTCCATTAAATGGTCGTCTACTACCACGGCAAAATGATAGGTTGGGAAACCATCGGCTTTTATCAGCACCTGATCATCAAGGTCATCCGTATTAATCTCAATATGTCCCCGGACCTGGTCATCAAAAGCAATGATATGATTTTCAGGGAGTTTTAGCCGGATGGTATAAGACTCTCCATTTTTTATCCTTTGATCGACTTCATCTATCGATAAAGTACGACAATGTCCGTCATATCGGGGAGTTTCACCCTTTTCCTTTTGTTCTTCACGCACTTGATCCAGCCGCTCTTTAGAACAAAAACAATAGTAGGCAACTCCTTTTTCCAATAATTGCGTAATATACTTTCTATAAATATCTAAACGCTCAGATTGAATATAAGGTCCCAGTTCGCCCACTTGATCCGGTTTACTATCTTTTAGCACCAGACCTTCATCAGGATTGATTGCTGTTACCATTAAAGCATTTAACAGATTTTCTGTCGCACCTTCTTCAAGCCTGGTCCTGTCTGTATCTTCCAGACGCAGCAAAAATTTTCCATTCATTTTTTTTGCATAGATATAATTATACAACGCCGTTCTTAAACTGCCAACGTGAACATTTCCAGTCGGACTTGGCGCAAAACGATCTCTAACCATTGATTCCTCCACATATTGATTTCTAACTTTAGTATTATATCACTTTTGATCTGTTTTTCATAATCAGTTTTGTGTTTCTTATGAGATTTTTTTTTCCCCGCCAACCAGCTGAGGTTTTTTTAAAATAATTTTTGAATTCACGATTCGTCATTTTTATAACTTCTTCGGGAAAGGGGTACTTATCTTCAACACCTGTAATAAAAGAAGGGTCACCCGTTTTATCCAGTTCCTGATTATATGGACAAGTGATCTGGCATCTGTCACAACCGTAAATATATTGGGTAAAATATTTTTCTTCTGATTCCATGATTTCTTTTTTTTGAGTCAAATAAGAAATGCATTTACGGGGATCAAAATGGAAGTTCTCACCCAAGGCACCTGTTGGACAAGCATCAATACAATTTCGACAATCACCGCAACCACTTTTAACAGCAATACTTTTTTTGAAGGGGATTTGCTGATTGAGCAGGATTTGGCCAATGAAAAAAAAGGAGCCCATTTTCTCGTTAATCAGGCAATTATTTTTTCCAAAGAAGCCAAGACCTGCCCGGTATGCCGACCCACGATCGATCAGGCCGCTATTATCAATAAATATTTTGTAATCTATTTTATTACCAACATATTGATTTGAATTTAAGTCTGCCATAAGCGCTTCTGCTTTTTTTTGTAGAACGTTATGATAATCCTGCCCCCAGGCAACTGATGCCAGTTGACAACGCTCATTGATGTCCGGTGGTTCTTCAAACCCCTGAAAATAGTTGACTCCAAAAGCGATTCCCATTTTAGCCTGTTCATAATATTCACTGAATTTAATCCGTTTTTCCGGAAGATCCCCCTCAAATCCAGTTAAATAGTTTTTACGATATCGGTCTTGCATGATTTCCAGACATTCATACAATGGCTCCACTGAAAAAAATCCAATCAGATCAATTCCAGCTTTAGCAGCAGCTTTTCTGACTTCCATTTCGTTTAACATTTTTCTCCAAATAAAAAGGGCATATAGCCCTTTAAATCTTGCCTTCAATGCATTTCCATGCTTCTTCTTTACCAAGTAACGATTCTGCCGAGAATAAAATAATCTTCTGATTCTGTTCTGCTGATAAAGCTTTGCGAATTTGAGCTGTTGATTTCTTTGCATCATTCTTAGATAGCTTATCTGCTTTAGTAGCAATAACTACAGGATTAATGCCATAATAGCATAACCAATCATACATCAGCTGATCATCTTCGGATGGTTTATGCCGAGAATCAATCAGCTGGAATACCTGAACAATATTTTTCCGTTCTCTAAGATATTCCTCAATCATCAGGCCCCACTTCTCCCGCTCCTTTTTTGAAACCTTAGCATATCCATAACCCGGCATATCTACAAAATAAAACTGCTCATTGATCCGGTAGAAATTCATGGTTTGGGTCTTTCCCGGTTGTGAGCTGGTTCGAGCCAAAGCCTTACGCCTAATTAAAGTATTGATAAAGGACGATTTACCGACGTTAGATCGCCCCAGAAGAACAACCTCCGGTAAGATTTCAGTAGGATACTGAGCTTTTGATACAGCACTGATTACTATCTCAGCTTTTGAAACATTCATATTTTCTCCATTTACTTAAAAACAATCTTGATTACTTCATTCATCTTTGAAACCATATTAATGTTTAAAGCTTCTAGGACGACTTCTGGCACATCTTCAAGATCTTTTTCATTTTCTTTTGGGAGAATGATATCTTTAATTCCTGCCCGATGCGCTGCGGTCAGTTTTTCCCGTAGTCCGCCAATTGGTAAAACACGGCCTCTCAAAGTAATTTCACCGGTCATAGCCAAATTTTGAGGAACACCTTTATTAGTTAAAGCAGATATTAGTGCAGTCGCTATTGTAATACCCGCCGAAGGACCGTCTTTGGGCACTGCACCCTCTGGCACATGAATATGTATATCTTTCTTTGTATAAAAATCATTGGCAATACCCAGAACTTCAACTTGGGATCTAATGAAACTGATGCCTGCCTTAACAGACTCTTTCATAACATCACCCAGCTGACCAGTAATCTCGATTTTTCCAGTTCCATCTACGACAATGACTTCAATTTGTAAAGTATCACCGCCAACTGGTGTCCAGGCCAGACCGTTGACCAAACCAACCTCTTTTGTATCCTCAGCCAAATCAAAACTGAATCGATGTTTGCCCAAAAATTTACTTAAATTCTTTTGAGTAATACTAACAGATTTTTTATCATTTTCAACGATATCTTTAGCTGCTACCCGGCAAAGCTGAGCAATTTTTCGATCCAACTCACGAACGCCAGACTCACGGGTGTAATACTCAATAATATTCTTAATAACACTCTCACTGATACGACAGGTAGATTTTTTTAATCCATGAATCTCAAACTGCTTAGGAATCAGATATCTTTTGGCAATTTCCAGTTTTTCACTTTCAACATAACCATTAACATCGATTATTTCCATACGATCGAGTAGTGGCCGTGGAATAGTGTTTAATGAATTGGCAGTTGTCAGGAATAAAACCTGAGACAAATCAAAGGGTAGTTCCAGATAATGATCTGTAAATGAATTATTTTGCTCTGGATCTAAGACTTCAAGCAAAGCTGATGCCGGATCCCCATTAAAATCCTGTCCCAGTTTGTCGACTTCATCCAGTAAAAATAGTGGATTTCTACTGCCAACTTTTTTCAGATTATAGATAATCCGGCCAGGTATTGCCCCAATATAGGTTCGGCGATGACCACGAATTTCAGCTTCATCGCGAACTCCACCCAATGACATGCGGACATACTTCCGATTAAGGGCTCTGGCGATCGATTTTGCAATCGAAGTTTTTCCAACACCTGGCGGTCCTACCAAACAGATAATCGGAGATTTCAATCCGCTAGAAAGCTGTAAAACAGAAATATATTCAAGAATACGCTCTTTTACATTTTTTAGTGAATAATGATCTTCATCTAAAATCTTTCTGGCAATCGATACATCAATCGTTTCCTCGGTCATGGTATTCCAAGGCAGATCCAGAATCCATTCGACATAAGTTTGGATCAGACCAGCTTCTGAGGAACCCTGGGGGACCTTGTTCAGACGATTAATCTCATTGGTCACTTTATCTCTGACTTCATCTTCGACATCGAGTTCACTAAGTCGTTGTCTGTATTTTTCAACATCTGTCTGCACATCACCTTCACCCAGCTCATTCTGGATTATTTTGATCTGCTCACGTAAATAATATTCCCGCTGATGCTTATACATTTCATTGCGAACTTTTTCATCAATATTGTTTTCTATTTTAATCAGTTCCAGCTCTTCAACTAAAATTTCGTAAGTCAGACGCAGACGTTTATTAATATCCGTTTCTTGAATCAGTTTCTGACTTTCCTGCAGCTCAAGAAATAAATTTGCCCCAATAGTGTCAATTAACTGGTCCGGATTCTCAATCGATTCAACTGATGTAATCAAATCAGCAGCCACTTTTCTGGTAATGTTCATATAATTCGAGAAGGTCTCACGAATCATTCGGATAAGTGTTCTGTTTTCCTTTGAATCGCGATAAACGGAGTTGATCATCTCAGTTTTGACCATAAAGTAGGGATCAATACTTTCAAAATCAATAATTTCCCGACGCTCACGAACTTCAACTAGAACTCGAACTAAACCATCCGGCATTTTTAGCAACTGCTTGACTTTGACTTTACATCCGATGCGGAAAAAATCGTCGATTGTAATTTCTTCTTTTTTCATTTCTTTTTGGGTTACCAGAAAAGCCATCTGATTCCGCTCCATAGCAACTTCCAGGGCCTTTACCGATTTTGGGCGTCCCACATCAAAATGGATAACCATACCGGGAAATACACTCATACCACGCAGTGGGATCAGCGGTAACACTTCTTTTTCCATTAATAACAGATCTGAATCGGACAGGTTAGCCTGACCTGAAATATCTTCTGAAATAGTATTATTATCTAAACTTTCTTCCATAGTCATTCCCCTTTCATGTTCATGCCAATCGACAGGAAAAGGCTGTACGCGCACCTTGAAAGAATTTCTCAACAGCCTCACGAACAGCCAAACTTATAATTATGATACTTCGTCGTTTTTTTCCTTTTCAAGCCCAGTATTATTACTAAGAATAAGAATTGGCTCAACTTTATTGTCAACCACTTCTTTAGTGATAATGACTCTTTCGATATTTTCATTAGATGGCACGTCAAACATAATATCAAGCATAATTGTCTCGATAATACCTCTCAGACCGCGGGCACCTGTTTTGTTGTCGAGTGCCTTTTGGGCAATCGCTACCAGAGCGTCCTGCTGAAATTCAAGATCTACACCTTCTATTTTAAACATTTTAATGTATTGTTTAACCAATGCATTCTTCGGTTCAGTCAGGATCTCAATTAATGCAGCCTCATCGAGGTGTTCAAGTGAAGCAATTACAGGTATTCTTCCGATGAACTCAGGTATTAATCCATATTTTAGCAGATCTTGAGGTTGTACATCTTTATAATCCTCATCTTCAAGTTTTTGAGCACTATTTCTGATATCGGCGCCAAATCCCATCGAACTTTTATCAATTCTTTTCTCAATAACTTTATCCATTCCATCAAATGCACCACCGCAGATAAATAGAATATTGTTAGTATTGATTTGAATAAAATCTTGATGAGGATGTTTACGTCCACCCTGGGGCGGAACATTAGCAACCGTTCCTTCGAGTATTTTTAAAAGCGCCTGCTGTACTCCTTCTCCGCTAACATCTCGGGTAATAGACGGGTTATCCCCTTTACGGGCAATTTTGTCTATTTCGTCGATGTATATAATCCCGGTTTCAGCGCGTTCAACGTCAAAATTTGCAGCCTGCAAAAGTTTTAAAAGAATGTTTTCAACATCTTCACCGACATAACCCGCTTCAGTTAATGATGTGGCATCAGCAATCGCAAAAGGCACATTGAGTACTCTGGCAAGTGTTTGAGCCAGCAGTGTTTTACCAGAACCAGTCGGTCCAATCAGTAAAATATTACTCTTTTGCAGTTCCACCTCGGGATCATTTTCAACAATTGAAGATATTCGTTTATAGTGATTATAAACTGCAACTGAAAGCGCACGCTTAGCTTTGTTCTGTGAAATAACATATTCACTCAATTTATCTTTAATTTCTCTTGGCTTGGGTACAGATTCCATGGAAATATCTGCAGCAATACTCTCGACGTCAATAATTTCCTGACATAGTTCGATACATTCATTGCAAATATAAACACCAGGACCAGCTACCATTCGCTTAACTTGAGACTGGCTTTTTCCGCAAAAAGAACATCTTGCTGAGTCAAATCCATCATCTTTATTAGTCATCTTCAAGCCTCCTATCTTTTTACAATAATCTCATCAATTAAACCGTAAGCTTTTGCTTCTTCTGCAGTCATGAAATTATCGCGGTCTGTATCTTTAGCAATAGTCTCAATTGGCTGTCCGGTTCTTTCGCTTAGAATTGTATTTAGTTTTTCTCGTGTCTGAATCAGACGACGAGCGTGAATTTCCACATCAGTACTTTGTCCCTGGGCACCACCTAAAGGCTGATGAATCATTACTTCACTGTTTGGTAAAGAAAAACGCTTTCCCTTTTCCCCCGCAGCTAGTAAGAACGCACCCATTGATGCCGCCATCCCAATACAAATTGTTGAAACATCACATTTAATATAATTCATGGTATCATAAATTGCCATTCCAGCTGTTATTGAGCCCCCAGGACTGTTAATATAGACCTGAATGTCTTTTTCAGCATTTTCTGATTCCAGGAAAATTAGCTGACCAACGATTAATGATGCCATCGCATCGTTGACTTCGCCATTTAAAAATATAATTCGTTCTTTTAAGAGACGAGAAAACAGATCAAAGGATCGTTCTCCCCGTCCGGTCTGTTCAATTACCATTGGAACGAGATTTCCGGTTATTTGCGGTTGATCTGTTATACTCCTTAACATATGCAACATCTCTACTTTCTTAAACTACTCAGCTTTTTGAACAGCAGCATCTAAAAGCATATCAATAGTTTTTCTTCTTCTGACATTTGCCTCGATGTATTCAATCATACGATCCTGCAGCGAGCCTTTATATTCTTCAAAATCTTTACCATAAGCTTCTGCAAAGACTTTAATTTCGGCATCGACTTCTTCTTCAGTTACTTCAACATTTTCAACTTCACCAATCGTTGCCAGAACAAGTTCAACTCTAATATTCTTTTCAGCATCGCCTTTTAAGTTGTTTCGGAAATCAACACGACTTGTATTGGTGTATTTGAAATAATCATCCAATGTCAGACCCTGCTGGCTCATCTGATTTTCAAATGTTTGCATATTCTGATCTACTTCTTCTTCGATCATTAGGTCAGGAACATCAAATTCTGCACTCGCCAGGGCAAATTCCACAACATCTGATTGTGCTTTACCTTTTAGCTGTTCTTTTTCAGTTTCGAATAATTTTTTAGTTAAATCTTCTTTTAACTCCTCCAGAGTGTCGAATTCACTAACATCTTTAGCAAATTCATCATCAAGAACAGGAAGTTCTTTTTCTTTGATACCCTTAATTTGAACTTTAAACACAACATCCTTACCTTTAAGGTTTTCTGCGTGATATTCTTCCGGGAAAGTAACATTTACATCAAGAGACTCACCGATTTTTCCACCAATCAGTTGCTCTTCAAAACCGGGAATAAATGTCTGGCTTCCGATTTTTAAATCATAATCAGAATCTTTTCCGCCGACAAATGGTTCATCTCCAAGGAATCCTTCATAGTCAATTGTTGCTACTGAACCGTCTTTCACTTCACCTTCTTCAAGGGTGACTAATCGGCTGTTCTGATCCTGCATTTTTTCTAATTCTGCTGCTATTTTTTCTTCAGAAATTACTGGTTCAAGTGAATCAATTTCAGCGCCTTTATAATCACCAAGAACAATTTCTGGTTTAACACCGACTTTTACAATAAAAGTTGCGCCTTCTTCTTCACTGATTTTTTCGATCTGTTCCAGATCAGGTCGTGTAACAGGATTGATATCAATTTCTTCCAGCGCCTTTGTGTAAGCTGATGGAAACACAATATCAATGGCATCTTCCATAAAAATACCTTTTCCATAATGGGACTCAATAACCTGTTTAGGTACTTTACCTTTTCTGAATCCTGGTACTGAAAACCGTTTTTTATTTTTATCATAGGCTTTTTTGACCGCCTGTGAATATTCCTCAGGACTAATTTCGATTTTTATCGTTGCTGTGCTTTTTTCAATACTTTCTAATGTTGAACTCATTCTTTCCTCCGTGTCCTTAACAAAAATATTATTTTCATTGAATTTTAACAGTATATCATAGGAAATATTCCATATCAATCATGAAAATTCAAGGATTTTAAAAACTTTATTCATTTTAACATATTCAAACCTATCCGACAAATATTCTGGATAAATTTAAAGAACTTTAAATATTATTTACCAATCATTCTCAATACGGAAGCCCTGACACAAGCCAGAGCTCCACTATATTATTCTGAATAATAAACTTTTGACTTAACCACCCAGATAGGCTTCCTGAACCTCCGGATTTGCCATCAGATCTCTGGCGTTGCCTTCTAGTTTTATGACACCAGTTTCCAGGACATATGCACGGTTAGCAATGTGCAAAGCTTTGTTAGCATTCTGTTCAACCAGAAGAACCGTCGTGCCCTCACTGTTGATTGTTTGAATCATATCAAAAATTTCGTCGACCAATAATGGCGCCAATCCCATCGAAGGTTCATCCAGTAAGATCAGCTTGGGTCTGGTCATTAAGGCTCTCCCCATGGCTAACATCTGTTGTTCTCCACCACTTAAGGTACCGGCAATCTGTTTGATACGTTCCTTTAGTCTTGGGAAATTATTGAATATTTTTTCCATATCCTGCTGAATAGCTGCCTTATCTTTTCTGATATAGGCACCCATCAGAAGATTTTCATATACTGTCATTTCAGCAAAAATTCTTCGTCCTTCAGGAACATGCGCAATTCCTAGAACAGGGATCTGATATGAAGGAACTTTATTGATATTTTCGCCTTCAAATGTAATCATCCCCTCACTCGGTTTTAAAATACCTGAGACAGTTTGAAGAATCGTTGTTTTTCCTGCTCCATTCGCACCAATCAGAGTAACAATTTCGCCCTCATTGACTTCAAAATTAATACCTTTGATGGCGTGAATCTTTCCATAATGTACGTTTAAATCTTTTACTTTAAGCATTCCCGCCTCCTAATCGCCCAGATAAGCTCGAATAACATCTGGATTCGATTTAATTTCATCAGGAGTTCCTTCGGCTATGGTCTTGCCATAATCAACGACCACGATCCGTTCGCAAATTCCCATGACCAGTTTCATGTCATGTTCAATCAGCAGTACGGTGATGTCAAATTTGTCCCGGATAAAATGAATAGTCTTCATTAATTCAGCTGTTTCATTTGGATTCATACCGGCTGCCGGTTCATCAAGCATTAACACTTTGGGATCTGTTGCCAGTGCTCTGGCAATTTCCAGTTTTCGCTGCTGACCGTAAGGCAAATTTTTCGCAAGTGTATCAGCGTATTCTCCCATATCAAAAATCTCAAGTAGTTTGTAGCATTCTTCATGAGCTTTTTTTTCTTCCGTCCAGAATTTCTTTGTTCTAAACATTCCTTGTATCAAATTATAATCGATAAAATTATGATATGCAATTTTTACATTTTCGATTGCAGTTAAGTCTTTGAATAATCTGATATTCTGAAAAGTTCGACTGGCACCCATTTTGACAATTTCATTAGTACTTTTTCCAATAATACTCTGACCTTCGATGTTAATTGTACCCATTGTCGGGACATAAACTCCCGTCAGCATATTAAAAATTGTCGTTTTTCCAGCTCCGTTTGGTCCAATCAAGCCTACCAGCTCATGCGCTTCAAGCTTTAAATTAAATTTATCAACTGCAGTAAGACCACCAAATTGCATGGTTATATCTTTGGCCTCCATAACCGGCATTACTGGTCACCTCCGTCCGTTGTCGATTTTCTGCTCTTTTTCATTGTCATTTTATCAATAAAATCTGTTAATGAAAACTCTGCTCTTCCCAGCATACCCTGAGGTCTGAATATCATCATGATAATCAATAGAAGAGAATAAATCAGAAGTCTGTATTCTGAAAACTCACGTAACATTTCCGGCAAAACAGTTAGTACTATTGCCGACAGTATCGAGCCGGTGAGACTACCCAAGCCACCAAGAACAACGATAACAAACATTTCTATAGAAAACATAAAGGCAAATTTACTTGGCTCCAGAAATGCCTGATAATGAGCGTATAAGGCTCCGCCCACACCAGCAAAAAAGGCTGCCATTGTAAAGCCGAGGACTTTGTAAATAGTTGTCGGTACACCGGCTGACTCCGAGGCAATCTCATCTTCACGAATTGAAATGATCGCTCGCCCGTGCTTTGAACGGGCAAATGTGAAAATCAGTATCGCCACTATTACGGTGATAAAAAACACATTGTTAAAATTAACAAGTTTACTGATACCCTTATAGCCCGCTGCACCGCCAGTTGGTCCGAAATTGATAAAGAAGATTCTAATAATTTCGGCAAAACCGATGGTTACGATTCCCAGGTAGTCACCCCGTAATCGCAGTGTCGGTGTTCCAATAAGAACCCCAAAAATTCCGGCGACGATACCGCCGACTGCCATCGCCAGGCAAAGAAGTAGAATACCTGGCAGTTCTACACCCGCATCTACGATTGACTTTGTTACCATTGCCGACGAATAGGCTCCAATTGCCATAAAACCAGCATGTCCCAGCGCCATTTGTCCTAAAAATCCAGCGACAATATTCAAACTTAAGGCCATAATAATCATGATACAAGTCATGATCATAATCCCGATATAGTAATTGTTGATTGTCTTCGTCTGAATTAAAATAAAAAACACAAGATATAGAAGCGCAATGGCGCCAGTATTAATAATATATGATTTTTTCTTTTTTGAATCCATTCTCACACCTTCTCTCTTGTATTCTTGCCAAGAATTCCGGTTGGTTTGAAAAGCAGAACGATGATGAGAATCGCAAATACTATCGCATCAGCCCAAGTTGTGGAAATATAGGCTTTTGTCATTGTTTCGACCATTCCGATAATAAAGCCTCCAAGCATTGCTCCCGGAACAATTCCGATACCGCCCAGTACCGCAGCAATAAATGCTTTTAGACCAGGCATGACACCCATTGTCGGAAAAACCTGAATGTAGGCAACACTGTACAAAACACCACCAAGAGCACCTAAAGCTGAACCCAAGGCGAATGTCAAAGAGATTGTCCGATTAACATTAATCCCCATAAGAATCGCAGCATCCTTGTCTTCGGAGACGGCACGCATGGCACGACCCTGTTTGGTTTTGCGGATATATAAATCCAGTAAAATCATAAATACAATTGACAACCCGACTGTTATCAAAGTTGTTGAACTGATCTCAATAGTTCCCAGATAAAATATTTTTTCTGGAAATAGCTTAGGCATTACTTTAGGATCAGCTTTGAAAATCAGAAGTGCTAAATTTTGTAAAAATATACTTACACCAATTGCTGTAATTAAGGCCGATAAACGCGGCGCATTTCGCAGTGGTCGATAAGCAATAAACTCAATCGCTACACCCAGAACCGCCATAATAACCATCGATGTCAAAAAAATCGCCCAGACGGGCATATTGTAACTGGTTGCTGCAATAAAAGCAAAATACGCACCAAACATCATAATTTCACCGTGAGCGAAATTAATCAGCTTGATAATCCCGTAAACCATCGTATAGCCAATTGCAATCAGCGCATAAATACTTCCTACATTTAGCCCATTAATCAGCTGTTGCAGAAATAAACTCACAATAACTCCCCCTTATTTGTATTTAGAGCAGACGATAGATAACTTGCTATGCTCTGTAAAACAATAAAATGGATATAGAAGAGTGACCTCTTCTATATCCGATATCATGCCAAGAAATATTTTATTCTAATTAATTGACAACCTGAGTCTCAAACTTCAGTTCGCCCTGATCAACGCGAATAATAGTAACTTCCTTGTCTAATGGATCTCCGTTTTCATCAAATTTAAGAGTTCCTGTTACACCTTCATTTTCAGTTTCTGACAATGCTGTGATGATTGCATCTGCTTCAGTTGAACCAGCAGCGCTGATTGCCTGAGTCATAACATAGACAGCATCATATCCTAAAGCAGCAAATGAATTTGGTACTGAACCATACTCATCCTGATATGCGGTAATAAAGCTTTGTACCAGTTCAGATGGTGAATCAGCTGCGTAGTGATTGGTAAAGAAGTTATCCTGTGCTGCGTCAGCATATTCTTCCTGGATACCATCCCATCCGTCAGCTCCCATGAATGTAGCAGTAATACCCATTTCTGAAGCTTTCTGAAGGATTGGACCAACAGTCTGAACATAATCAGGAACAAATACAATTTCTGGATTCAGCTCTTTAATCTTAGTTAACTGAGCACTGAAATCTTTGTCAGTAGTACCATAAGATTCAGACCCAACAATTGTACCGCCATTAGCAGTAAAGACTTCTTCAAAAGCTGCGCTAACGCCTTCTGAGTAAGGGTTTCCTGTTCCTACCATTAATGCTGCAGTAGTTGCACCCAAATCATTAGAAGCGAAGTTAGCTGCGGCTTTACCCTGATAATCATCAAGGAAACAAGCTCTAAAGATATTTGGAGCATCAACAGTAACATCAACAGCTGTAGCAGTTGGTGATAAAACTGGCATATTATCTGCAACCATTAAATCTTTCATGGCCAGAGTTTCGCCACTAAGTGTTCCACCGATAACGGCAACCACTTCATCCTGATCTCTTAAACGGTTGTAAGCATTGATCGCTTCTGTTTGGTCAGCTTTTGAATCATAAGCTACCAGTTCAACAGTTTTTCCATCAATTCCACCCGCTTCATTAATTTCATTAATCGCCAGTTGAGCACCTTCTGACGCAGATGTTCCATAAATGGCAGCATCTCCGGACATTGGTCCGATGAAACCAATTTTAATCACTTCATCACTTGAGGTAGATGAAGAGCATCCTGCAAATACTGATACCGATAGGATCAACATTGCAGCAAGAAGCATACTGATAATTCTTTTTTTCATTCCTTTTTCCTCCTAATAAAATATCTATCGTTAATCATAAACTATTATTAAGAAAAACACAAGAAATAATTAAGCTGACTTCAGATCATTTCTTTCTGCTCGTAGCTGCAAAATTCGTTTAATTCACAAGCAGAACATTTGGGTTTTCTAGCTGTACAGCATATTCTGCCATGCCAGATCAGCCAATGATGGGCGTTTGACCAGACTTCCTGGGGCAGTAATGCTCTGAGTTCCTTTTCAACGGCTAAGACACTCTCCCCTTGAGCCAGACCAATTCTCCTGGCTACTCTAAAAACATGGGTATCAACCGCGATTGCCGGTATTCCGAAAGCATTGCTCATAACAACATTAGCCGTTTTACGACCAACACCGGGAAGGGAAGTTAATTCATTCATCGACTGCGGCACATCCCCGCCAAACTCTTCAAGTAGTTTCTGACAGGTTAAAATAATATTTTTTGCTTTGGTATTGGCCAGACCACAGGTGCGAATTTTCTTTTGCAGTTCTGCTTCTCCCAGTGAAAGTATTTTTTCGGGAGTATTATATTTTTTATAGAGTTCTTCCGTGACAATGTTGACCCGAACATCTGTACATTGTGCTGACAGGATGGTAGCTACCAGCAACTCAAAGGGGCTAGTAAAGTTCAAGCCACATCCGGCATCCCCGTAGAGACTTTCCAATGTGGCTATCACTGCGTTTAATCTTTTAGTTGTCAATGCTGTCCTTAAGAATTAAGGCGATAAACTCAAGATCCTCGTCGCCAGTGTTTAAAACACTATGGCTATGTCCGTCCGGTGTTACCATCACATCACCCGGAAAAACAGCGACTTCTTTGTCATCATCAGTCACGAGACCCTGACCTTTTAGAAAAACATAAATTTCTTTCTCGCCATGATGGGGATGGTCTCCAATTGAATCACCTGGCTTTAACAAAGTCTTTGAAAACAATCTGCAGTTCTTCCCCAGTATCATTTCATCAGCAAGATGAGTCAGTGCGACCTCACCACTGCCGCCCCGCATATTGCTTCTGACTTCCTTCTTTAACATCTCTTTTTTGAAAATCATAATATCCTCTTATTCTGAAACAGGTGTTTCCGGTTCTGTTATCGGCGTATCCGTGTCGGTTGTTGCATCACCTGTATCGGTTGGTTCTTCCGGTTCCACTGGTTCTTCCGGTTCCACCGGCGTTTCCGGCTCCGTTGGAACTTCCGGTTCTACAGGGGTTACATCCACATCTTCTTCGGTGTCGGTCGGAGTTTCGGTGTCGGTATTCTCATCAGTCGGGGTTTCTTCAGTCTTTTCTTCTTCTTTATCTTCAGTCACCGTCACACCACTGCCGATTGAAGTTACATTTGTGACTGAACCTTCGTTAGAAGTTCTGGTCATTTCTGTTGTGGTTAATAAGTCCTGATCAATAACCATACCCATATAATTACCATAGATCCCGGCTGCGATATAACTTCCACCTGATAATACCGTGTTGGCCGGGCTGCCAAGCCAAATCGTTGTTGAAAGGTTCCCCGTCACTCCGGTAAACCATAAATCCTTGTTATCATGGGTTGTACCAGTCTTACCGGCAGTTGTGTAAATCTGTGCTGCCGCTGATCCAGTCCCGTAATTAACAACATCTTCCAGGATATCCATCATCGTTGTTGCCGTAGTATCAGACATAACTTTTCGGGTAACCAGGCCAGCTGTATCCTTAGAATAGATTACCTCGCCGGCAACGGTCTCTATAGACGAGGTAAAATATGGTTCATTGTAAACACCACCATTATTTAAACAGTTAAATGCTGCCGCCATTTCGTAGGGTTTAATTCCGTAGGTCATCCCTCCAAGTGCGGTTGCCAGGTTATAATCTGTATCAACGAAAGTTGATATTCCCATTTGCTCCATAAAAGTAATTGCTGAATCTATACCCACTTTATCAAATACTTTTACCGCTGGAATATTGTAAGAATTTATCAGCGCCTGCCGAACTGTCACATTTCCGTGATAACCGTGGTCATAGTTATTCGGTGTATAGGAACCGTAAAAAGTCGTTTTGGTATCGGCGATTAAGGTATTGGGGCCAATCAGCCCTTTATCGATACCAGCTGCATAATATAAAGGTTTGATATTTGATCCCGGCTGCCTGGGGGTATTGGCCATATCAATCTGGGTATTCCCGCCATAATAAGCCTTTACTGCACCATCAAGGTCGATGGTTACCACCGCTCCGGTTTCATCATCTGTTAAACCGTAATCTTCAAGTCCAACCTGCAGTGAATTTATCGCATCCCCCTGCATATTGGTATTAATTGTTGTGTGGATATTATATCCGCCGCTGGCAATGGTTTCACGAATGTATGAAATTGCATCATCTTCTGAAATACCACGTTGCTGCATAACAGATGGGGCCTGATTTTCTGCATATTCCTGCAGGGCCATATTTACAAAAGCTTCATAGCCATCCACAATCTGGTCGTCATTGTTAATCGTCTCCGGGTCCCTGATGACCAGTTCCTCGGCGTATGCCGCATCGGCCTCTTCCTGACTAATATATCCCTGATCCACCATCCGTTCGAGTACCTGAAGCTGTCGCGCTTTGGCAGCCTCAAAATCAGAGTTAGGTGCATAAGCACTTGGTGCCTGGGGTAGGCCAGCCAGCATAGCTGCTTCTGCCAGATCAACTTCCGAAACACTCTTATTAAAATATGTTCTGGCTGCTTCTTCTATTCCATAGGCACTCGATCCGAAATATGTTTCGTTAAAGAACATCTCCAGAATCTGGTCTTTTGTATACATCTCTTCCAATTGGAGGGCAATAGAAATCTCTTTTAACTTTCTCATCAGCGAATCCTGAAATGTCTGCTCGGAAGCTATGTCTGGTAAAAACAGGGTTCTTGCCAGCTGCTGAGTGATAGTACTAGCTCCTGAACTAATCCCACTGCTGGCTACATTCGAGAAAAAGGCACGCACTATCCCAATTGGGTCAATTCCCGAATGGGAATAGAATCGCGAATCCTCGACAGCGACCAGCGCCTGCTGCAATTGAATCGGAATCTGATCAATGGTAACATTGGTTCTGTTTTTAATATACAGTTCCGCTATTACTGCATTGTCAGCACTATAAACATAAGTCTTATCTTTTGCAGTATATTCGTATCCCGAAATATCCATCCGGTTCGCTGCGTAAATTGAATACATGAAACCGCCACCGACTAATGCCAGTACCAATAAGACAAGCAATATGGTGACCAGAATATGTCTTTTCTTCTTTTTTCTTTTAATTCCTTTTTTTTCCTTAACGCTCATTCCTTACCTCTTCATCCTTATTCAATAGCTTTCGCTGTAATTCTAACATATTCTGATGCATCTCTGCCTTAAAATGAAAATCTCCTCGCAAGGGGAGTTTAATCTTTAATTCTGAAGCATGCAGGGCCTGATGGGACATCCCAAGCTTATCACTATAATCTTTTGATGCTTCTGTCGAGTACAGGGGGTCACCAATGATTGGTATTCCCAAATGATGCATATGCACTCTAATCTGATGGGTACGACCGGTTTTTAATTCCAATTCCATTAAACAGGCATTTTCACATTCTGCTACCAGCCGATAATGGGTTTCGGCCTCCTGACCGGTTTCAGAAACCACCCGAATAAATGAATCTTCATTTAACAAATCAATCGGCGCTCTGATCACCCCCTGTTTCTTTTGAGGTTTTCCATAGACAAAAGCCAGGTAGCGCTTCAGTGTTCTTCTGTCACTCATTTGCTTTTGAACATAATGATGCACATACTTATTTTTTGCCACTGCAATTAAGCCTGTTGTATCACGGTCCAGGCGATTGATAAAACGGACTTTAGCCTGAACATCATTTTCCTGCCAATGATAACTGATGTAGTTTGCCAGGGTATTATCCTGATGGTTTCCCGTGGGATGGGTAATACAATATGATGATTTATTAATGATAAGAATTTCTTCATCTTCATATACAATAGCAAATTCAGAAGCTGTTGGAATACCGTCCAGCTTTTCTTCCGGCATGGTAATCTCGATCTGGTCGCCTTTTTTTAATTGTCGATTGACCCAGCAGTTTTCACCGTTAACCTGCATCTGACCATTTCTCTTAATTTCTCGAATCAGTCGACTGGAATAATCATAGCGATTGATCAGTTCGTCCTTTAAAATCATCTCATGGGATTTTGAAACCGTATATTTGTACTTTATTGCGATAATGCTGCCTCCCCTGTCTGTACTTAAGTGTAAATTTTTTTATAAGTGTAAAAATTTCCAATCCGACTCTTCACGCTTCATAATATCAATAGAAAAAAGAATTCATCACAGCTGTGATGAAAAGCGATTTAGAGCAGACTTTTTTACTTAATTTATTTTAACAGATTTAGACGTTATTTTATACAGATTTCCTAAAAAAAACATTAAATTTTAATTTTTTCAAGCCCAATACAAGAAAAAACCTTATAAATTCAATAGCTGAATTTATAAGGTTTTTATGACTATTAATAAAGAAAATACTTTTAACTACTTAACTTTATTTGGTCTCATTTCAATTGCGTTTTTACGACACTTGTCGAAACAGATACCGCAGCCAATACACATATCGTGATCAATTACATATGGTGGCTTCTTAATCTCTCCAGTGATTGCATCGACTGGACAGTTTTTAGCACACAAGCCACAACCGATACAGTTTTCGTCAATAATATAAGCCGTAGTTTTACCATATTCCAGGTCACCTGAAATACAGTTCATTGGGCACTTATCGACACATTCGTAACATTGACGACACTTGTCGTAATCGATAATGGCGCAGTTGTTTTCTACTTTAACAGCATCAAAGCGACAAGCTTTGACACAAGCACCACATCCGATACAGGCTGTTTTACAAACCAATCTTGCATTTTTACCACGATCGTGATTATTACACTCGATTCTCACTTCCTGTGCAGCAGGAACCAGTTTCATAATACTCTTAGGACAAGCATCGATACACTTACCGCATGAGGTACATTTTTCCGGATCAACCGCTGGCAGACCATCTTCGCCCATTACAATTGCATCGAAGGGACAGACACTTTTACAGGTGCCATAGCCCATACAGCCATAACGACAGCCTTTATTTCCGCCGGAAGCAACCATCGCTTCACGACAATCCATCTCGCCATAGTATTCCGCACGGTTAGGAGCATTTTCACATGAACCCTGGCAAATCACTGTCGCAACTTGTTTGACAGAAGAACCAGCTTCCATTCCCATGATGGCAGCAATAGCTGCGGCACAGTCCGGACCGCCAACAGGACAGTCATTAATACCAGCTTTACCTTCAACAATATTGGTAGCTAAGGCGTCACAACCAGGTAGTCCGCAACCACCACAGTTAGCACCTGGTAAAGCCGCCCTGACTTCTGGTACTCTGGGGTCTACATACACTTCAAACACTTTTGAAGCAATCGCCAAACCGACTCCAAATACAAGTCCAAAAACACCAATCACACCGACTGGAACTAAAATCGCATTTAACATTTAATACCTCCCTTAACCCAGTTGCATTCCGGAAAAGCCCAGAAAAGCAATCGACATTAAACCGGCGGTAATCAGAGCAATTGGAAATCCTTCCAGTGATTTCGGAACAGCTGATGTTTCAAGTCGTTCACGAACACCGGCAAACAGAACAATTGCCAAGGTAAAACCAAGCGCTGCACCAATCCCATGGAATACAGTTTCAATAAAATTATACTCATATTGAATATTTAAAAGCGCAATCCCTAAAACCGCACAGTTAGTGGTAATCAGAGGAAGATAAACCCCTAATGCCTGATACAGTGAAGGACTGGCTTTTTTAATAACCATTTCCACCAGCTGAACCAGTGTTGCAATAACCAGAATAAAGGCGATTGTCTGCAAATAGCCAAGATTTAAGGGGTCGAGAATCGCATATTGAACCACATAGGTAATAGCAGAAGCCATCGCCAAAACAAAGGTAACCGCCGCACCCATACCAGCTGCTGTTTCAACCTGTTTGGAAACACCCAAAAACGGACAGATTCCCAAAAATCGGGAAAAAATAACGTTATTAATAAAAATTGCACCGATAACGATAAAAACTAAATTCATTCTGTTTTATCCCCCTTATGCTTTCTTTTTTGAAAGGAAATTAATTAATCCAATCAATAACCCCAGTGTTAAAAAAGCGCCTGGAGGAAGAATCATCAGTAAAACCGGTTCGTAAGATGCACCAAACAGCGACATACCAAAAATACTGCCAGCGCCCAAAATTTCACGTACGGACCCCAATATAGTTAAAGATAATGTGAATCCCAGACCCATACCTAAGCCATCGGCAAATGAATCAGCAATGCCGTTAGAAAAAGCAAATGCTTCAGCACGTCCTAAAATAACACAGTTAACAACAATCAGGGGAATAAACAACCCGAGTGAAGCATCCAGTGCCGGTAAATAGGCTTTTAAAAGCATTCCAACAATCGTTACGAATGAAGCAATGATTACAATAAAAGCCGGAATACGGATACTGTCCGGAATGATCTTACGCATTGCCGATATAACCACATTTGAACAAATTAAAACAACCATTGTTGCCAGTCCCATTCCCATTCCATTCATTGCTGACGTAGTGACCGCAAGTGTAGGACACATACCAAGTAAAAGGACAAAAACAGGATTTTCTTTGATAATTCCTCTTGTTAAATTCTTTCCAAAATTCATTGTTTTCCTCCTATTTCGTCATTTCCTGGTAAGTTGCAATGGAAATATTCACACCATCAGTAACCGCTCTGGATGTTATTGTTGCACCAGTGATTGCCTGAATTTCATTTCCACTTACGCCTGTTTTGGAAACGGCTACTTCTTCAGTTGCAGATAAACCTTTGTACTGATCTCTAAATCCTTCTGTTGTTGCGAGAGCACCCAAACCCGGAGTCTCATTATGACTTAAAATCGTAATACCTGAAAGTGTACCGTCAGCACTAATCCCAGTCAGAACTTCAACCGTACCACTAAAACCACTTCCTGGTGCCGTTTTATAAGTATAACCGACAACCTCCGAACCATTCATTCCAACAAAAGCTTCAACCAGTTCTTCCGCTTTTTCAATACCAGCTGCCGAACCAAAAGCTGCCAGTTCTTCAGCATCCACAGCTTCAAACGATGTTGCTTCAGGCAAAACTTCCTGACGGGCTTCAATATTAGCTTGCTCGTTCATTTCAGCAATAGTGCCTTCGGTCATGTAATTAGTCAGGGCCAAAAAGCAGGCAGCAACAGCTGAGATAATGAAAAGAATCATTCCAAGCTTGAAAACCACGCCCCAATCGATTTTTACTTTAGCTTCAGTATTTTCCATTATGCTTTGGCCTCCTTCTTGGTTTTAGTAACGCCATAGACCCTATCTTTTGTAAATCGTTCAATTAAAGGTGCAGCCAGATTCATTAACAGAATAGAGTATGAAACCCCTTCAGGATAACCACCAATTTTTCTGATAATCATGGTAATCAGACCACAGCCAATTGCGTAAATAATCTGGCCTTTAGCAGTGACAGGAGAAGATGCATAGTCAGTTGCCATAAAGAAAGCACCTAACATCAAACCGCCTGCCGAGATATGAACTAGTGGATTGTCACCAAAAAACACGGCTAATATAGCTACCGTAGCAATATAAACAACAGGAATTCGCCAGCTGATAATACCGCGAATAATCAGGTAAACACCACCTAAAAGTAGAGCTAACGCAGAAATTTCACCGATACAGCCGTAAACTCCGTTTAATCCTGTAAATAAGTCCAGTGTAGTTGGCATAGAGGCCAGCTCTCCAGATTTTAAAAGTGCTAATGGTGTTGCCGTAGTCACTGTATCAGATACTGGAATATAGGCTGTTGAAGTCATTCGGGTTGGCCAGGATGCCAATAAAAATGCTCGAGCTGCAAGAGCCGGGTTCATAAAGTTCTGTCCCAGACCGCCAAAACATTGTTTAACAATAGCGATAGCAAAAACAGATCCAATAACAGCAATCCACCATGGCGCACCAATTGGTAAATTGAAAGCCAGAAGAACACCGGTAACAACGGCACTCCAGTCATTGATTGTAACAGGTTTTTTTAATAATTTTTGAATAATAGCTTCTGTTATAACACAGGAAATCACGCAAATAGCCACTAATGCCAAGGCCCAGACACCAAACACATAACCGGCCACAGCAAGCGCCGGCAAGAGCGCAATAATGACATTCTGCATAATACTGGCGGTTGAATGATTAGCCCGAATATGTGGAGATGAGGACACTGTAAATTTTAATTCGTTCATCAATTCTCCTCCTAATTTCCTTTTCTTCTCTGAGCAATAATTTCACGTTTCGCAACTCGAATAGATGAAATCAGTGTTCTTTTTGCCGGACAAATATATGAACAGCTACCACATTCGATACAATCCATGACATTGTTCTGCTCACATTTATCCCAATTGTTTCTCTGCGAGTATTCCGCCAGATATAATGGCTGCAAATGAATTGGACAAACAGTCATGCATTTTCCACAATGTATACAGTTTGAAGGCTCAGGAATTTTTGTACTTTCTTTGGTCAGACATAAAATACCGGAGGTTCCTTTGATTACTGGAACATTGGTCTGGAACTGAGATACACCCATCATCGGACCACCCATAATCACTTTACCCGGATCTGAAACAAAGCCGCCACACTGGTCAATCACAGACTGAAGTTCAACACCAACACGAACTTCAAGCGTTTGAGGATTTTTAATGGCATCACCGGTACAGGTCAGATTTCTTTTAAATAGAGGTAAACCGGTTTCCATAGTTTCTGCAATTTGCGCTGCTGTACCGACGTTTAATACGACAACGCCTGCATCTGCTGGTAGCCCGCCTGACGGCACTTCACGCCCTGTTACAGCGGTGATCAACTGTTTTTCTGCCCCTTGCGGATATTTGGTATGTAATGAATAGACTTCAATACCCGATTCCGAGGAAGCTGCTTTAACCAGCGCTTCAATTGCGTCATTTTTGTTATCTTCAACACCAATGTAGCCCTTAGTTACACCCACCGCCTTCATGGCAATTTTCAAACCCATGACAACCTTTTCAGGTTTAGATAACATCAGGTGATGATCCGCTGTCAAATAGGGTTCACATTCCGCGCCATTCAAAACAATACAATCCACATGTTTATCTGGTGGTATGGCAAGCTTTACATGTGTTGGAAAGGTTGCTCCCCCAAGACCAACAATACCGGCTTCAAGAATCATTTTCTTGATCGCATCTGGTTCCATGTCTGCCAAAGATCCATACGGTTTGATTTCCGGATCGACTGTATCCAGTCCATCGGACTCGATCACAACTGCTTTTACCAAATCCCCATTTGGATGAGGTTTTTCCTCTACAGCAATGACTTTACCGGAAACACTGGCATGAATCGGCGCAGAAACAAAACCATTTGGTTCCCCGATTTTTTGGCCAAGATAAACTTGATCGCCCTTTTTCACTACTGGTGTACACGGTGCACCAATGTGCAAGGACATGGGAATCGTCACCACTTTTGGCGCATCGCCAAAGCCCAGGGGAACACCAGCAGTGCTCTCTTTCCCATAAGGCGGGTGGATTCCTCCATTAAAGGTTCCATGTTTTACATCCATCTTACGTCAAACACCCCTCAAAATTATTTTTCCATACAAGAATTTTCCCAATATTAGTCTAGAGATATACTTGTATATATGAGTTGTATCATATCATATTCTCATCAACTTTTCTATATCTATTAAAAAAATTGTTTAAAATTCTACCCTGTGTGTTTTGGGCTATAACATTCGGATACATTTTTTTGTGTAACATGGATTATTTTGTCCTAAAAAACTTTAAATTCTCGTAAATTATTTGTTTTATATTAAATATGCAAATTATAGACGTGAAAATCGCTTGGATAATCATCAATGTTATTAGATGCTAACACTTTGCGTCATTTTTTTTAAGTAAAAAACTGCCCTCCAGTTCGTCACCGATAAACCAGAGGGCAGTATTTTTTTAAACTTTAACCAAACCTGATTAAATTAACTGTTTTTCAAAAATTCGCGATAGCCTTTGTAAGTCATAAAAACGTCGATTTTCGACGATATCTCAAATGGGGCGTGCATGCTTAAAAGAGCCGGACCACAATCCAGAACATCCATTCCATATTCGGCTAAAATATAAGCGATAGTTCCGCCGCCGCCGAGATCGATACGTCCCAGCTCACCCATTTGCCAGACAACGCCGGCATCATCCATCAGCTTTCTCATTTTACTCACAAATTCAGCATGGGCATCATTCGAACCGGATTTCCCGCGGGCGCCGCCGTATTTTGATAATACGATTCCTTTGCCAATATAAGGGGCGTTGAGTTTATCATGGGTGCCGCTATAATTAGGATCAAATCCCGCTGTTACATCAGCAGACAGCATTTCTGACGACATCAGGCATCGTCTTAAAGTCAGTTCGGGTTTTTTCTCACCCAGCAGATCAATTATTTCTGCCACTGAATTTTCAAAAAATCGCGAATGCATTCCGGTATTTCCGACACTGCCGATTTCTTCTTTATCGGCCAGGATCACACATTGGGTACGCTTAGACTTATCTTCCTGATCCAGAATCGCTCTAAGCGCTGTATAAGCGCAAACGCGATCATCCTGCCCGTAACCGCCGATTAGACTTTCGTCGAAGCCAACGTTTCTGGCTGCTCCTGCCGGTACAACTTCCAGCTCGGCAGTAGCAAAATCTTCCTCAATAATCCCGTATTTATCGTTTAAAATCTTTAACAGATTGGCTTTTACGCCTTCTTTTAAATCCTTTTCCGGGTATGGCCGGCTGCCGATTAAAAGATTCAGACCTTCACCGGTAATCGCCTCACTGAGTTTTTTGCCATTTTGCTCTTGTGACAGGTGGGGCAGCAGGTCGGTGATACAAAATACCGGATCAGCCGCGTGCTCGCCAATTGAAATATCAACTGAGCCGCCGTCCTTTTTCATAACTGTACCGTGAAGTGCCAAAGGGATCGTAACCCAATGGTATTTTTTAATGCCACCGTAATAATGGGTTTTGAATAAGCCCAAATCATCTGATTCATATAAAGGAGAAGGTTTTAAATCCAGTCTTGGCGCATCGATGTGAGCCCCGATAATTGCCATCCCTTCAGCAATCGGTTTTTTCCCGATATTAAAGAGGATGACAGTCTTATTTTTATGAACCGCATAGACCTTATCGCCAGCTTCCAGCTTACCCTTTTTAATCGCTTTTTCGAGCGGACGATATCCTTTTTTCTCAGCCAGGGCAATGCTCATTTTAACCCACTGACGTTCTGTCTTCCCGATCGTCAGAAACTCCAGGTAATCATCTCCAAAGGTTTTCAGTTCTTTGTCTTCGGTAAAATCCTTCCAGGCAGAATCCCAGTTCTTTTCCAGTTTTTCTTTTAGCAATGTTCCTTCTGATTTTTCTTTCTGACTCATCTTTACCTCCCTGTCAATCGACTATTTCTACCTGACTCAGCTGCTCTTTTACATTTTTTCTGACCGCTTCAAGATAGGCCGCCCGCAGCGTCATCTGTTCATCCAATTCATCTTCGGTTAAACCGACAGATTTTTTCTTTCGTGCCAGTTCATTAATTCTATCAATATTTTCTTTAGTTATCATTTTGTACCTCTTTTTCTATCTTTATTAACTTTTCTTGCTGTAGACGGGAAAGACTCAGCATCAGGCCCATTTTGCCGTGGGCATAGGTTAATCCCCCCTGGAAATAAACAATATAGGGTGCTCTCATCGGTGCATCAGCAGATAGTTCGATAGAGGAACCTTGTATAAAAGCACCGGCTGCCATAATCACCGGATCAGCATAGCCTGGCATATCCCAGGGTTCAGGTGTTAAAAAACTATCCACCGGTGCCGCTTCCTGGATGGCCCGACAGAAAATTTTCACTGCCTCAGGACTACCTAGTTTAACACTCTGTATGATATCACTGCGATAGGAATCAACTTCCGGACAAACCGGATAACCCAGAGTCCTGTAGGCCGCCGCCACTAAAACCGCTGATTTTAATGCCTGAGCGACAACCGTTGGAGCCAGGAAAAGTCCCTGCAATATCGTTCGGTTAATCCCCAGCGTCGCCCCAGTTTCCCGGGCCACTCCCGGAGCTGCCAGACGACAGGCCGCCAGGTGAATCAGATCTTTTCGTCCGGCCAGATAACCGCCCGTCGGAGCCAATCCGCCTCCGGGATTCTTTATCAGCGAGCCTGCCATCAGGTCAGCACCGACTGCGACCGGCTCTTTGCTATCCAAAAATTCGCCATAACAATTATCAACAAAAATTATCAGATCTTTTTTGACAGCTCTGATTTTTCTGATCACTGCTTCCATTTCATCAAGGCTAATAGCCTTGCGCCAGCCGTAACCGGTTGAGCGCTGAATATAGATCATTTTTGTCCGATCATTAATGGCTGCCAGAATAGCAGCTTCATCAAACGCTCCTGATTCCTTCAATTCAATCTGATTATATTGAATCCCAAATTCTTTTAGGGTTCCATGCCCCTGGGATTTGTCATTAAGCCCGATTACCGTTTGGATGGTATCGTATGGAAGTCCGGAAATGGCCAAGAGTTCATCACCCGGTCTTAACACCCCATACAGACCTAAACTGATGGCATGGGTTCCCGATGAAATATGAGGCCTGACCAAAGCATCCTCGGCGCCAAAAACATCAGCAAAAATACTTTCTACCGCTTCTCGTCCTAGATCATCATAGCCATAACCTGTCGCTACGGCAAAATGCCGTTCACTAAGCTTATGTTTTTGCATGGCAGCAATTACACGATACTGATGCAGTTCACCCAACTCATCGATAGCCTTGTTTTTACCTGCTACCTGCTTCTCAATTTTTTCGACATACTGATAAACTGTTTCATCTATATGAAACTGATTCTTTAAAAACGTATTGATTGTGTCTTCTTTCAAATTTGCTCTTTCCTTATATTCCTTTTTCTTTAATTCCTGCACGATGTATGATATCGAGGCATTCTGTCACCAGTTGGTCGACGGTTTTTGATAAATCCATCTTGAGCCAGTTAATCCGACCATCTTTTCTAAACCAGGTCATCTGGCGTTTGGCAAAATGTCTGGTATCCCGCTTTAGTATTTCCACCACTTCTTGAAGCAATGCCTGATTTTCATAATAGGGCCGTAACTCTTTGTAGCCAATGGCTTTCATGGCTCCCAGATTCCAATCATATTCACGTTCCAGTAACATTTCACCTTCTTCTAAAAGGCCATTTTCAATCATCTGATCGACCCGGGAATTAATCCGGTCATAGAGGATTTCTCGTGGCCAGTCAATACCAATCAGGTGGTAATTAAAAGGCAAGTCCTGATTTTTATTCTGTTCGTCTAAATGTGATTTCGGCTTTCCCGTTACCTCAAAAATTTCCAGGGCCCGGATGACCCGATTGATATTATTGGGATGGATTTTTTCGGCACTGACCGGATCAATTTCCTGGAGACGTTCATAAAGATAATCGCGGCCTAAAACTTCAGCTTCAGCGGTCAGCCGCCAGCGGACCTCTTCATCTCCGGCTTTTTTTTCAAAATTCCAGGGTAAGGTCAGGCTATTGATATAAAGGCCGGTTCCGCCAACCACCATCGGAATTTTATTCCGCTCAACAATCTCCCATATCTTTTGCGTTGCCAGGTCCTTGTAGTCTGCAACACTGAAATCTTCGTTAGGCATGACAAAATCAATCAGATGATGGGGAATCCCCTCCATCTCTTCTTCTGTCACCTTGGCGGTCCCGATATTCATAAATTTGTAAATCTGCATGGAATCAGCAGAAATGATCTCCCCACCGATTTTTTTCGCGACTTCCACACCTAATCCAGTTTTACCACTGGCTGTTGGTCCCAGAATCACAATCACGTCCGGTTTGTTTTTCATTTTACACCACCCGTTTAAAGAGTTTCATCAGTTCGTATTCTTTAAGTCGTAAGATAATCGGCCGGCCATGAGGACAGGTAAAAGGATTATCAAGCTCCATCAACCGCTCCAGCAGGACTTTTATTTCCGATTCCGATAAAGCCTGGCCGCCCTTAATTGCAGCCTTGCAGGCCATAGTAATCAGTCGGTTTTTAATCGGCTCTGCAAGGGGGTTTTTATCCTCCCAGGCAGCAAAGCCTGTACCGCTGTATTCTGCTATAAAATCTTCTAGGAATGACAGTTCCAACGTTTCGCCTAAAATGATCGGGACACTGCGCACTAAAAGACAGGCTTCGCCAAATATTTCTGTTTCAAACCCCATCTGTTTAAAAAGTCCCAGGTTCTCTACAACCGCTTTTTTATCTTTGGGCCGAAATTTTAACGTCAGGGGTGACAGCAGCTGCTGAGACGGAATTGCATGGTCTCCGGCAAAAATAGACTCAAACTCCTGCGTCAGAAAGGCTTCATGCGCGGCATGCTGATCGATTAAATAGACCTGATCCTGTGACTGCAGTAAAATATAGATATCAAATAACTGCCCGATTAATTTCATTTTTAAAAAGTCAGGCCGTGGCAAACGATTCTTGGACACCGGCTTTTGGCCGATAAAGTCACTAGAATCCTGGACCTGCCCTGACTTCTGATAATTAATTCTTTCTTCCATTATCTGATTTGAACAGCCAGCTTGAGGAATCGCTTTATCTTCGATTTTGATTTCCGGTAGAACAAGATCTTTTTTGGCTATTATACTATCTTCTATTATATGCTTATCTTTTAAGGCCTTTGCGTAAAGGCTGTTCTGCGTTTCTTCACCCGGGATTGTCAGGCTCGCTGATGAAGTCGGTTGAGTCGATCTTTTATCTGTAGCGCTTTGACTGATATCTTCATCTGCCAGCTTTTCTTTCTTTTTAATAAAAGAATCCTGAATCACCTGGGGCTGAAAATCCGGCTTTTCTTCTTGTTCCGCTTTCACAACTTCAGCAATATCGACCACCAGATTTGCCTTTTTTAAGTGTTCTCTGATTCCCTGCCTAAATAGAATTTGAATCAAGCTCTGATTTAGGATTTTGATTTCAGTTTTAGCCGGATGAATATTGACATCCAGCATCCGACTAGGCAAATCGAGAAAAATAATCCCCAAAGGATGGGTGTTTTTCATCAGATAACCGGAATAAGCCTCCTCAAAGGCATCGGCCAGGGCCCGACTTTTAATAAAACGCTGATTGATAAAAAAGATCTGATCTTCCCGGCTTGCCCGAGTCGTTTGCAGATTACCGATAAAGCCTTTTAAAAGCATAGGCTGATTTTCGTATTCAAGCTCAATCAGATTTTGTGACAGGTTTTCACCGTACAGTAAACTGATTACCTGCAATAGACTGCCGGCACCAGTGGTGTCCATAATGGTTTTACCTCTGGAAATTAATGAAAAATCGATCTGAGGATGTGAAAGGGCCAGTTTGTTCAGTAAATCTTTAATCAGCAGTTCTTCCTTCTGGTCTCTGGCCAGATGTTTTCTACGGGCTGGTGTATTATAAAATAAGTCGCCGATCCGGATTTCTGTCCCACCTGAATAAGCGCAAACCCGCTGATCAATAAGCCGTCCTTCTTCAAACTCACTGATACTGCCCATCTCTTCATCAAGGCTTTTGCTTGTAATGGTCACCTTGGAAACGGCCGAAACACTAGAAAGCGCCTCACCGCGAAAGCCCAGTGATGTTAAGACTTCAAGGTCTTCAAGCCGTGACAGTTTGCTGGTTGCATGGCGTTTAAAGGCCAGCGGAACTTCTTTATAAGCAATCCCGCAGCCATCATCTCTAACTGTTATGGACTGTTTTCCCCCAGCTTCCAGCGTGACAGCAATCTTTTTTGCCCCGGCATCAATTGAGTTTTCAACCAGTTCCTTGACAACCGAAACCGGACGAACAATTACTTCCCCGGCTGCTATTTTGTTAATGGTCTCCGCACTTAACATTTTTATACTCATGTCCTAAATTATAACACGAAGTCAGAGATTTCTCTAACATTTTTAAGCCCTTTCAGTTACATCTAATATTTATTAATCGCTTCTATAAAAAAATGAAGCCGGAAAACCGGCTTCATTTCGGAGGAGTAATACGTGTTTTAGCAACTACAGTTAGTTCATCTATAAGTTTAGTTAATGTTTAGCGTCGCTTTTGTTTCGTCTTCGGGACGGTTGAAAATCAGTTTCGGTTCCGGCAATTCTATGCCAAGTGCCTGTTTTAAAACTTCTTCAATTGAGCCACAGTATACAATTTCCAGCTCATTACGAACTTCTTCTGGAATATCAGCTACATCTTTTTCATTTTCTTTAGGAAGCAGTACTTTTTTAATACCGCTGCGATGTGCTGCAATAACTTTTTCTTTAATGCCTCCAACTGGTAATACCTGACCACTAAGCGTAATTTCTCCGGTCATTGCCAGTTTTGAGTCCACCGGCTTGCCAATAATCAGTGAGGCCAGAGCGGTCGTTAAGGTCACACCGGCAGATGGGCCGTCTTTAGGAGTCGAACCTGATGGGACATGGATGTGGGTATCATTTTTAAAGAAATCAAATCCATCAGCCAGATCACCCAGGCGTCCTCTAATTAAACTCATGGCAATGGTGGCACTTTCTTTCATCACGTCACCAAGCTGTCCGGTTAAGGTCAATTTGCCGTTACCTGGCATTAAGCTGGCTTCCGTAAAGAGAATCTCTCCACCTACTGCGGTCCAAGCCATTCCAGTAACCACACCCGGTTTATTATTTTCGCCGGCTTTTTCATGGCGTCTGGTTTTATTACCTAAGAGATCACCCAAGTTTTTATCAGATACCACAAATGGCAGTTCCACAGTTTTTGAAACAATCTTTTCTGATACGACTCGGGCAATTTTTGCCAGCTGTTTAGTCAGTCCTCGAACGCCGGCTTCGGCGGTATAATTTTCAATGATCAGCTCAATAGCTTCCGGATCAAACTGTAACATTTCATCGGTTAAACCATGGTCCTTCAATACTTTAGGAATTAAATGCTCACTTGCAATATGACGTTTTTCTCCATTAGTGTAGCTTGACAACTGGATGACTTCTGCACGGTCTAAAAGCGGACCAGGAATAGTGCTTAAATCATTGGCTGTCGCAATAAAGAATACTTCTGACAAGTCGTAGGGAACTTCCAGATAATGATCTGAGAAAGTTGAGTTCTGTTCGGGATCCAAAACTTCCAGTAAAGCAGCTCCCGGGTCGCCTTGATGTGACATTCCCATTTTGTCAATTTCATCCAGGATAAAGACAGGATTTTTAGATTCAGCATTATTGATGCCTTTAATGATTCGTCCTGGCATTGCACCCAGATAAGTTTTTCGATGACCACGAATTTCTGCTTCATCTCGAACACCGCCAAGACTTGCTCTGACATATTTACGATCCAATGCTTCGGCAATACTCTTACCCAGGCTGGTTTTCCCGGTTCCCGGAGGTCCCACAAGCAAGAGGATTGAACCCTGTTTGTCTTCTTTTAATTTCATCACGGCCAGATGCTCGATGATTCGTTTTTTAACATCGTCAATTCCATAGTGATGTTCATTTAATACTTTTCTGGCATTGTCAATGTCAATTTCTTTATGCTCACTGGTCCACGGAAGTTCTAACAGCAAATCCAGATAATTCATAATGACATTGCTTTCACCACCGTTTGGTGGCGAATTTTCCAGTTTACGGACTTCTTTTAAAGCAACTTTTCTGATTTCTTCCGGAAAATCTGCTTCGTCAACCCTTTTACGGTAATCAATTTCTTCTTCAAGTTCTGCATCCATTTCACCCAGTTCAGCTTTGATGTTCTTCAGCTGTTCACGAAGCATTGCTTCACGGTAGGTTTTATCTCGTCGCTGCGAATATTTACGGCTGATTTCCAGCTGCAGGTGAACGGAATCTTTCTCTCTAATGATATAATCAATGAAACTTAAGGTTCTTTCTTTTAAAGAGTCAATTTCTAATAAATCCTGTTTATTCTTCAAAGAAATTCCCATCATTGGAACGGTGTATCCCATGATTTCTTCAAGTGAGCCTAAGCCATCAATGATATTCAGGAAATATTCTGCGCCCTTAAAATTATGGCCCAGCTCTTTCATCAGTCCTTTAATATAGATGATCATTTCCTGCTCTTCATCCTCGTTAACATCCAGTATATCCGGTTGTTCAACGTAGGAAGCGGTAATCTGTTTTTCTTCAAATTTGAAATCCAGAGTTTTAACTCGGTTAATTGTGGTAATATCGATAATGTATCCATTATCTGATTTCTGAATATTGTCAAATTTCATTAATACACCAATTCGATAAAAGGAATCAGCAGTTAGTTGTACCAGACCTTTATAGTCAGTGGTTGACAACCCGATTGCCAGGGTGTTGTTTTTTATAATCAATTCTTTTATATTATTGCCAATTTCATCATTTACAAAGATTCGATTAGAAATCCCCGGGTAAATGACTGTTTCCGTGATCGGAATAAGTGGTGCGTTTTTTACTTCAAAAGTATTCATTTTTCTTCCTCCTCTTAAAGACCTAACTGAGAACCTTGTTAAGCAGGATAATAAACTGCTTCATCTCATCTTCGGTCAGATTTTCCTGAATACGTTCAATTAATCGCAATTTTGTTTTTTCTTGTGCTCGGGCTATGGACTTGCCCTTTGGTGTGAGGTAGATATAAAAAACTCTGCGATCTTCTGCAGATCGTTCACGATACACGCAGCCCTGGGAGATGAATCGACTAATCGTTTCGGTAATCGTTGGTTTGGAATTATTGGTCTCCTCAGCCAGTTGACTGAAAGTGACCCGATATCTCGCATCAATGATCTTTAAATATTTAATCTGATTGGATGTCAACTCCTGCGCCTGACAAAATGACTTTTCTGTATCGAGAAATTCTGCTTCCAGTTCATGTAGTCGCTGATAAACTTCATACAAATCATTTTTCTTACATATCATGATCTCACCCTTTAATTTAGTTAGCATTTACCTAACTATTGATTTAATTATAGTGAAATACTATGTAAATGTCAAGTTTGTTCAAATTTCGTGAAATTTTTTAAGGTTTTATTAATAATCATTCTATATTATTTCTACCCCTTTCTCTTTTCCTAACGCATTACCTATAAAAAAAAACTGCAATTTTTGCCAGACAGTGCAATTTTCAAAGCTTAGGCTCACCTATCTATATATAGAATAAAAACTTAGGCCATCGTCTTTGGTGTTGACAAAAACCCGCTCGCAAGCTATGATTTTAAGAGTAACAAAATTATTTTGAATATTAAGGAGAATATAATGGAAAAAACCCCTTTAGCTACTGTTGAAGGTAAAGAAATTTATTCAACAGACCTCGAGAACCTGATTAAACAATTACCCCAGGAGCAGGCACAACAGTTTCAAACCCGCGAAGGCCGACGTCAGTTACTGGAAGAATTAGTGGCTCAGGAGCTATTCTATCTGGAAGGAAAAGCAGCCAAAGCAGATGAAACCGAAGAATTTAAAGCTATGGTTAAAGATGCTGAGGAAAAACTTTTAAAAACTCATATGATTGCCCAGTTCATGATGAATATATCTGTCCCTGATGAAGAAGTACAGAAATTCTACGATGAAAACCCAGATCAGTTTATTGCACCTGACAGCATTCGCGCTCTTCATGTACTGGTGCCAACAGAAGAACAGGCGGCACAGATTATTGATGAAATTAAAGATGGCAAAACTTTTGAAGATGCTGCCAAAGAATTCTCTGTTTGCCCCTCAAAAGATCAGGGCGGTGATTTAGGCTACTTCTCAAAAGGTAAAATGGTACCGGAATTCGAAACTGCGGCTTTTGCTCTGGAAGTTGACGAAATGACTGAAGTACCAGTACAGACGCAATTTGGTTTCCATATCATCAAGGTTGTGGACCGAAAAATTTCTGAAACCATCCCCTTTGAAGCTGTTAAGGAAAATGCCCGCAATTTCCTGCTGCGCGAAAAACAAAACCGATCTTTTATCGGAAAAGTTGAAGAATTAAAAGGAAAATATAAAGTCGATATGAAATCTGCTTTTTAAATGCCAAAGCCCCGTGATAATTATCACGGGGCTTTTTTAAACCATTTTTCAATTTCTTCTCGAGAATAAATGTAAACAGATTCGGGCAGGTGCCTGACAAACTCATTGAAAGCCTTGTTAATCCCGAATTCATTAATCCTGATACCAGCTATTTTTTTTGCATGATGACATTCAAAAATGATTTCAAAGTCCATTGATTCTTCATTATACTTAAAAACAATCGAATTTTTACCACTGATAAATTGATCGCGCAGTAAAAAAACAGAAGGTTCATTTTCACCGTCAGGCAATATCTGTTCATAAAGACTTCTTCTAGCCATCTTATTTTCAGGATCTTTTTCTTTAAGAAAATCGATTGCCTTCTGGGCGATCATATATTCTCGCTTTTTATTTTCATCTTCATGAATAAAGCAGGCTCTGGCATTGATCGGACACTGGGTTTCTACCCTGTTAATAAGCGATTGGGACTGGCGAATAATTGAAGTTGCCTTATTTTTATAGTAATCAATGACTTCCGGGCGGTCAACAATAACTGCCGACTTTAAATCGTCATCGATTAAGAGCAGATTCGAAGATGTAATAAAATAGTTTGGCATTAAAATACTCAAATCTGTTCCTTTTTTAGATGCCGTATAATAATAATATGGTTCAAATTTGATATTTTTAAGACAACCTAACATAAAAGCTGTCTCTAACGCCTCAAGATTATTCTCCAACTTTTTATTATTGACTATCGGAATTAAATTTTGGACGACTCCCCCGGTTAAGTCCATATAGTCCATCCGCAGCAGCAACTCGTTTAAAAGATCATAGTTTTCTCTCAGCGACAGGATCACATGGGCCTCCTGTTCACGTTGCATTTCCTTAAACAAAAGATTTTCAATTACTGAAATGACCTGTGTATTGCCCTCAACAAACTGAAGTGGAAGTTTTTCTATTTCATAATTTAAGGGCAGTCGCGTGCTTTTTAAAAAGTCTTTTTTGCTGTCCTGAAAGCTGCTAAGTGTTTGCAAAAGGTCCATAAATTTGTAGTGTTCATTATAGCGATAAAGGCCCTGACTCTCTATTTCAAACAAGGTAAGAAGCTCATAAAGTTTTTCCTGGTCCGGTTTGAAATAGTCCACCAGAATTTTAAAATTTTCTCGGGATAAATTTCTGGAACCAGAAAAAAACTTTTGCAGCTGTGTTCGTTCAATTTCTAATATTTCTGCCAATCCGTAGATGGTCTGGCCATTATCATCCAGTAGTTCTTTAAAACATTTCGATAAGGTATTTTTCATCTGGACCTGCTTTCAATTTAAATCAGCTCGTAGCCGAATTGACATTCTCGACTTTAAATTCACCACCGAGAAAATATCTGTCATGAATCATTTGAAATTCCGGACGTTTTTCATATTTATCAATCAGGACATTCAGCTTTTCTAATGTAATTCTTTCACTGTTAACCCATTCACTAACCGATAAATAGCTGAAAAAATCTTTAAAGGCTGCTCTGATTGATGCCTTCCTTATGTTTATCGATTTAAACACTTGTTTCTGCTTTATGCGATAATGAAATGTTATCTGCAGAGAATTCACTTCATCTGAATATTCAGCAGCATTATTGATAAAAAACAACGTCTCATTGACAACATTAAACTTTCTCTTCCCGCTTGCCAGGTCATCACGCACCAGCTTTAAAAAGGCCAGCCTTTCCGGAGGATCAACTGTCTCAGACACTGATTCAGGCAGATAAAGCTCCCCATTTTCCATAAATATTTCAAGATACTTAAAGGAAAAAACATTCTTCATTGCCTTCCCACTTTTCCTGAGATTTGAATAAAAGCTTTTTGCAAACGGTAATAGTGCCTGGTAAAAAGGAAAATCCTTACGTACTTTATCTTCTATAAATAGGTCCGTAAAATAGTGGGCGAAACAGGGAATGGGCTCAAGAATTACACGAGGTTCATACTCCAGATCAAAAGCGCTGTATATCTGCAGTGGATTATTATTATCGATGATTAATTGTTTAGTTTGCGAAAACAAAGCATTAAATCGAGAATTGTAATAATCCAGTTTGTCCTGAGTCCGATACCTGACCCCCAGTTTAAAGTCCGGTGATATGACCATCACCTCTGTCGTTGTCAGTATAAAAAAGACCACACCTGATTGATTGCTTTTAATATTCTGGTCCTGAATCATCATATAATTTGCATCATATGTCACATTTTCAAGCAGAGAAATACCAAGCAGAAATTTGAGCGTACTCAATGCCTGATCTCCCTGACTATTTTCTTCTTCAGTAAAACAGACTATATCCTGTATTATTAATCGTTTTCTGTTTCCCATCATTTCATGGAATAAATAATGATACAGGAAATTCTGATCGCTGGAGGATACCAGCTTAATCCTTGGCTCTTCTCTGAAATAAACTTCGCGATCAATGACCTGATGCATGAGGGCAATGATATTCTCCAAACCGTAAACGCTTTTGTTCTCTTCTAAAATCTGTACATCGTTAATATCGATGGATTTGGTGTCGATATTTTTTTTAATCGGGATCTCATATTCAGTCAGTTCAGAAATCAGTTCGATCAGTTCTTTAATCGTTTGCCTGTTCTGATAGATCTGCATTCCACACTTTTCCATTTCCAGCAGGTCCAACAGCTCGTCTTCATCGGGCTTAGACAGCTGCAAAACCTGACTGAATCGACAGAGAAATTCACGGGTTGGCAGACGCTTTCCAGATTTTATCTTTTGAATCGTCGTGCGATCCAAGTGTCCCATTTCAGCAATTGATTGGACACTCTCGCCGTATTCATTAATCAATTCTTCTATCCGTGTCTGCAGCAAATTTCTCACCTCCTCTGAAACTGAAAAACAAAAGTAATAAATGTTTAACAAATGTGCTTTTTTGTTGATACATATTCACTATTAGATATGAGATATTTTACCAAATATTTAAGTTAATTTCAATCTTAAAGCAACAAATTTAGATTACAAAATCGACGATTTGTAACTTTTACTGCCCAAAATCTCCTGAATTATTCATAAATTTTTATAAAAAAATGTTCTATTTTTAAACATAAACGTTTTTTTGCAACATTCAGTTTCTTATTAGAACTTTTTCCACTCAAATTTTAAATATAAAAACGATTCTGATAGATAATATCAGAACCGCTTAAAGACTTTTCATACTTGCTTTTATCTTGTCAGGAGCGCTTTTTCTTCTTATGTCTTATAAGGACTGACCTGCTTCCAAGCTAGCCTGTGAGGCTACATATGTAAAGGTCATTCGATTTTTAACAACTTCCAAAGCCTGAGCGGCCTGAATTTCTCCAGCACCAAATGCCAATTCAGAATCGGTGAAGTCTTTAGCTGTGTCTTTTAAGATTGATTCTACATCTTCAGCAGTCAGGGAAGGATTCTGAGCCAATAAGCTGGCTGCGATTCCAGAAACGATACCGGTTGAGAATGATGTTCCGCTTTCCCATACATATCGGTTATTGATTGATAATAAAGTCAAGCTTTCGCCTGGTACATAAACATCAACTGCATCATTTGTCTGTGAGAAAGCTGCGATTTCGCCATCTTTTCCAACTGAACCAACTGAGATAACGCCGGGGTAAGAAGCTGGGTAGTAGTAAGGGTCAACGCCATCAACTTCTTCACCGTGATTTCCAGCACCGGCGATAATGATTTTGCCCTGTTCAATTGCGAAGGCAATTGCCTGTGCCTGACGTTCATTATAAACATTTGAGCCGAAGCTTAAATTAATGATGCGAACTTCTTCACGATTTGCTGCATCCATGATTGCTTCATAAACTGCATCGTTATCTAAAGATGCTTCACCAACCCGGTAAGGAGCGATTTTTACATTTGCTGTTCCTGCTGCGCCGGCAATTCCGATTCCGTTATCTGCTAAAGCGGCGATTGCACTTGCAACCATTGTGCCGTGTCCGTCAGTGTCTGTCATGTCTGAAGTATTCTTGATGTAGTCATAACCATCAGTAATGCGTCCGGCTAAATCTTCTGCACTTAAATCCAGGCCAGTATCTAAAACTGCAACAACTATTTCATTATCTGTATCAACTGCATTCCAGGTATTGTTGATGCCAATTTCTTCCAACTGCCAGGCATTTCCCAAGTATGGATCGTTTGGTGTGCTTCCGTTTTCGGCTGCAAAGGCAATACCGGTTGAAGCTGAACTCATCAGCAAAACTGCTGCGATTGAGGATGTAACCACTTTTTTAATATTCTTTTTACTGTTATTGATGATTGCATTGATTTTAGTTTTCATTTTTATCTCCCCTTCCGGATAAAAGAGCTTTGCTCTGCCAGTTTGCTCTTTTTAATCTTTCAGGAAAGATATACTTTGCAACTGGCTGCCATATAAATTACTTAGGCCCTATAGCTTTGCGCCCTCACCTTTCGATGAGTTTGCCAAATATTCAATTTTTATAGTTATTTAAATTTTTGTAAGTGCCTTGTTACACCATCATAATATCCTATGCTTATGCTGTTTACTGTAACTTTGTCACCATATTTATTCTTTTTACTTTTTTTATATTTTACCAATATTTTCAAAATAAAAAGAGCAACGTTGCCGTTGCTCTTAAGTTCTTTAAAAACCTTGCAACTGGCTGTCTTATAATAAAATTATTTAGACCCTATAGCTTTGCGTCCTCACCTTTCGATGAGTTTGCCAAATATTTAATTTTGTGAAAATAAAAAGAGCAACGTCACCGTTGCTCTGAGTTTACTTTTAAACCTTTTTGCAACTGGCTGTCTTATAATAAAATTATTTAGACCCTATAGTTTTGCGTCCTCACTTTTCAGTGAGTTTGCCCTTAATATTCAGTTTTGCGTTAGCAAATATTTATTTGCCCTTATTCTACAACAATTTCATTTTCCTGTCAACAGTTTGTAGGCAAATTTATGTAATTTAATTGTTTTTTTTCCATGTGACAACCTTATT
This sequence comes from Eubacteriaceae bacterium ES3, assembly GCA_030586155.1. Classification (NCBI taxonomy): domain Bacteria; kingdom Bacillati; phylum Bacillota; class Clostridia; order Eubacteriales; family Eubacteriaceae; species Eubacteriaceae bacterium ES3. The sequence continues at coordinate 1,860,603 of CP130741.1, forward strand.
TTAATATATTTTATATATAAGGCATCGCCATCAACTTGTCAAGTGCTTTTTATGACTTATAAAATGCATATTTCATGTAATAATATACAGATTTTGTCGCCTCTGCAGACATCTGCTGACGGATCTCTTTTTCTTCAAAAACCAGGTCCGGTTCATAGATCGAATCCGGAGAAAAAGTCCCCATCACATTGACCTCCGGGAAAATCTTTTTAAACATAAACCGTGCCCGTCTGGACTGAACTGGAGACGAAACAAGAATCATCGACTCAATCGCTTTATCAGTCACATAAGCCTCTAGGTTATAGGCATTTTCAAAGGTGGTCGTAGCTGTTTGTTCAAAAATATACTGGTCTTCAGTAAAACCATTTTCAGCAAGCAGCTGCCTGGCATATTTATCATTACCCACCCCAGAAAAAACAATCCTTGGTGCATAACCAGCCTTTAATAGTTCTACCCCGTATTCCAGCCGCAGAGTATTCTCTGCCCCGCCGATCACCACAATCACATCGGCATTCTGAATGGGATCTTCCTTGACTAAAAAATGGGCCAGCTGGTCAACCACCTCATCAGGGTGAAAAAAGATATAGGCTGCCAGCCCAATCAAACTGAAAAACAGAATCAGCTGGAGAACATTGGCGACAATCAAAATATTTTTCAAGATTTTTTTCATCTCTTCCTTCCAATAACTCTATTTCAGAATTTTATCTAAATAAAAATTCATAGATATAACAAAGCAGACATTTTATAGTCCCCCGGAAAACATTACTGACCGCTAAAAACCTGGACCTGGTTTCGGCCATTATTTTTGGCCCGATAAAGGGCGGTATCAGCCTGCTCAACCAATTTTTCCGGTCCGACTTTAACAGTTGGAATTATCGAAGAAACGCCAATACTGACCGTGACACAATCTTTCACAAGGGACTCACTGTGGGGGATACCGCTTTCCTCAATTTTTTGCCGCAACATCTGTGAGGTTTTAAGTGCCTCGATTTCATTTGCTTCCGGCAAAAGAATCACAAATTCCTCACCGCCAAATCTGACTGCCATATCGGTTGCCCGGGACAAAGATGCTTTTAGGATACTGGCAATTTGGGCAAGACAGTCGTCGCCGGCCAGATGACCATATGTGTCATTGAAAAATTTAAAATAATCGATGTCAATAAAAATCAGGGAAATGGGATGACTGTAGCGCAAACAGCGTTTCCACTCCATATCGATCACCTCATCGTATTTACGGCGGTTCCATAGTCCCGTCAGGGGATCCCGAAGGGATAGTTTTTGCAGCTCTTCGTTGGCTTTTTGAAGCTCCAGTTTCTGTTGTTCAACCTTCTGATTTGACTCCGATAAGGCTTGTGTTCTCTGGGTTACGATTTCATCCAGGTGAGCATTCATCTGGGTTTTAAACTCCAGCGAATCCGAAAATGTTTTCGCCATATGAAATGAATAAGCAATCACAAAAATTAATTGACCTGTCGAACTGTAGTCATCATTTCTAAAAATCATCTGCAACAGAGGTGGACATTGATTATTGATAAAAAAGCTTTGCGAAATAATATCGATGAAGATGGTAAGAATCAGGATTAGGCCACCCAGGCTGATCAGAAAAGTCCCCTTAACCCGGTGTCGCCAGATATTGACAAATCGGGTCAGCATGTAGCCGATCAGAAAAAGGCACCATATCTGATAGCTTGTATTGAAGGCATGGAAGAAGCCAAGTGGTATAAACATTACAATTAATGCATAAATAAGACCTACATACAAAGAGAGATCAACCATTTTAGCATGAAAATAGTCAGGTAAAATCGCTCCAAAGAACAGGATAATCATGGGTGGACTCAAATAGAAAAGCATGGTTTGGATCTTCCTGAAGTAGGTAAAATCACCGTTTTGAAAAAGCGTGTAATAATATCCCTCGCCAGCCATTAAAGTACGGGCTGCAACCAGCATACAGAATAATCCAAAGTAAAGCGATGAATAATCCTTTTTCCGGAAAAAAAACAGGGCCAGATGATAAAAGCCCATAATAACCAGGGCACCAAAAATTGCCAGCGAAGTATTTAATTTGCTTTCCCGCAAGGCCTGAATACCTGCTGCGCTCCCCATTTCAATTTCGCTCAACATACCACCGTTTGGCATATAGTAATTGGAAACCAGCAAAATAATTTCATTTTCACCTTCCCGCGCATTAAAAAAGGCAATTTGCGGCAGATACTGGGCAACCATATCCTCCTCGTCCCGACCAATTAAGCCAGCGGAGGCAATGAGTTTCCCGTTTATATACATCTCGTAAGCGGTTTGCACTTTCGGTATCTTTATTCCCAGGATGTCGGTTTTATCTGATGTAAAGGTCAGGCGATAAGTTGCATACCCCTGGCCCGGCAACTTTTCACCGTCAATGGCATATCTGTTCCAGGTGGAAGGTACATCAACAATAGCACTTAATTCACCCTGGTCGATCATAAATGGATACAAGAGCTGGTTCCAGTAGAATTCCCATTCACCGGAAAGACTGACGAGTTGCTGATTAAGATCAACTTCAGTTAAATCCAAACGGCCCTGACTTGCACTGGTTGGGGTGATTCTATTTACACAGCCGGTTAAAAGGGGAGTCAGCAAAAGCAGAACAAGTAAAGTTTTTTTGTTATTTTTCATTAACTACCCCTTTCTGGACACTAATAATTTTTCGTTTGAAATCAATAGACCTGCACCTGATTTCGGCCATTGTTTTTAGCCCGATAAAGGGCTTCATCCGCTTCCATCACCAGTATTTCCGGTGTTGTTTTTATGGATGGTACCATAGCCGATACCCCAACACTGACGGTTACGCAGTCTTTAACCTGGGAATCGCAATGGGGAATTCCCTGATTTTCGATTTTTTCAAGCAGCATATGCGCGGTCTTCATGGCTTCAGACTGGTCAGTTTCCGGCTGCAATATCACAAATTCTTCACCACCATAACGCACAGCCATATCAGTTGCGCGGGACAAGGAAGAATTGAGGATATCGGCAATAATGATCAGGCATTTATCGCCAGCCAGATGTCCATAGGTATCATTAAAATTCTTGAAGTAATCAATATCAATAAAAATCACTGCAATTGAATGTTTGTAGCGCAAGCAGCGCTTCCATTCAATAGCTAAGACTTCGTCATATTTCCGGCGATTCCACAAACCGGTTAGGGGATCGTGATAAGAGATTTTTTTCAGCTCGGCATTAGCTTTTTCAAGGGCGGTTTTCTGTTGCTCAATCTGTTGGTTGGAAACCGTTAGGGCATCCGTTTTTAAAGCCACTATATCATCCAGCTCCAGATTAGTTGCAGTTGTAAATGCCAGGCTATCGGCGTACTTTTTAGCCAGATGCAAGGAATAGACCATTACAAAAATCAGTTGCCCGGTCGATAAATAGTTATTATTTTTAAAAAGCATCTGCAGATAAAGCGGCCACTGATCATTGACAATTCCAGTCTGAGGTATGATATCCATTAAAACGGCGATTAATAGAGGAATGCCCCCCAAAACAATCACTAGACTTTCTTTTTCATGCCGTAGAATAATCCTGACAAACTGTACCACCATATATAAAATCAGAAAAAGGCACCAGGGCAGATAAATCATGCTGAAAACAGAAAACACAGAGGCCGGCATCAGTATTACGGCAAAGACATAAAAAAGACTTACGAAAAGTGATAAATCGGCTATTTTTTTGTGGAAGAAATCCGGCAGAATTGCCTTGAAAAACAGCACGAGCATTGGCGGCATCAAGTAAAATAGAATCGATTGAATCTTCCGCATTAAAGTAAAATCAGCATTCTGAAACAGGGTGTAATAATAGGAATCGCCTATCATCATCGTTCTCAGGGCGACCAGGATACAAAACAGGCCAAAGAATAAAGAAGCATGATCCTTTTTTCTAAAAAGAAACATCGCCAGATGATAAATTCCAATAATAGACAGGGCTCCAAATAGAAACAGCGAGTAATTAAGGCTTCTTTCCCGCATCAGCTGGATGTTCGCCGCACTGCCCAATTCGATATCGCCCACCAGTCCGCCGCTGGCCATATAGTAATTTGAAACCAGCATCACCAGTTCATTTTCACCTTCCCGGGCATTAAAATAGGCAATCTGTGAAAGATACTGGGCCGTCATCGCGTCTTTACTTGTTCCTACAACCCCTGCTGAAGCCACCAGCTTATTGTTAATATAAAGCTCATAAGCAGTTTTAATCTTTGGTAGTTTAATTCCATAAATACCATTCTGTGAAGAATTAAATGTTAAACGGTAAGTTCCATATCCCTGACCTGGAATCGTCTGACCATCGATCTCAAACTGAGTCCATGAAGATGGAAGCTTAATATAGCCATTTAGTTCTCCCTCATTAATGCTTTCCGGAAGAAGCAACTGATTCCAGTAGAATTCCCATTCCCCAGAAAGTGTTATGATCTCATTTTCCAGATCCAGACCACTTAAGTCCACATGCCCGTCATCGGCTTTACTTTGTGTAACTTGCTTCACGCATCCGCTTAGAAGAGGCATCAACAGAACTAAGACGATAATTATCTTTTTTATCTTATTCATTAAATCCCCCTTTTACAGTAAATGTAAATCATTTTTATCGTAACAATATAAATACATACAGATACTGTCATTATATCAAATAACTTTTTTGACTACAACGTGTGACAAAAAGTGTGACAGCAATAATTAAAGGGGACGACTCTTTGTTTAAACAAAAAATCGTCCCCAAATATTTTAGCCCTTGATTGGCTTATGCCCCTCACGCAATAAATCATTAACCGTTTTGACTGGATTAAAGGTAGACAGCGGAACCTCTACAAATAAGGTATTCCAGTTATCCATGGCACCGTTCCACAAACCCGGATGTTCCAGGGCTTTAAGCTTTCGACCCCTGTAGGTCTTCTCACTGATAAAGTAGCGGTCAGGATTAGTGAAATCCAGTAAATTAAACTTTTGCCCTTGATAATCTTTTATAAAACAAACCAGATCTACCGGATTGAAAAACTGCGACTGACTGACCAGGTCTTTTTTCTCTTTATCGTTTAAATCAATTTCTGACATTTCACAAATCTGCAGATCCAGATAATCGCCGTTGTCCACCACAAAAGGTCCGCCCCCTGGCTCGCCCTGATTTTTCACCACTCCGCAAACCCGCAGTGGCCGGTTTAAAAAGCCAAGCGCTGTATCTTTGGTGACTGCTTTCTTGCTTTTGATATGTAGGGTGTTTTCAATAAAGTCTGATACCAGTTCTAAATCAGCCGAGTCAGAATTCAGCTGTTCAATATATCCATCTATCTGCTGCTTAACCTGATAACCAATGGAGGCCAGCTTTTTCTTGGAATCGATGGTTGTCTTAACACGGTCCCGATGACAGACGTTATCAATATTCTTAATGAAGATTATATCTCCGTCCAAGTCATTAAGGTTTTCAATTAAGGCACCGTGGCCGCCGGCCCGGTATAGGATTTCCCCATTTTCGTCGAGAAAAGGCTGATTATCCATATCAACGGCCAGGGTATCTGTAGATTTTTTCTGAAAGGAATGGGTAATCTCGAACTTGTCCTTCCCTGCTAAAGCTTTTTCAACATACTGGTCGAATAATAATTCATGTTCCGCCGAAATGGTAAAATGCAGTCTGGCCCTGTCTTTGCCAGCGTACTGCTCACATTCGTAGATATGTTCATCAATCGGGGTGACCGACCTGTCCCCGTAAGTATGGACCTTTAAGAGGGCTTTGGGTAAATTGCCGTAATTGAGACCATCAGTCAGGAGCAGTCTAATTAGCTGGCTTTTACCTTCTGCGGTGTCCCATTCTTGTCCGTTTAGAACTTTTTTCAGGTCATCAAAAAAGGCAAGTTCTTCTATATTATCAAAAAACTTTTTTATAAATTCGGTCTCCTGCTGATCCTCCAGGTATTGGTATAAGTCTTTAAACATTCGGGTAGCCGCTCCGCTGGCGGGAATAAACTTGATACATTCCTGACTAAGATAATCATCACTGATCTGATTAGCAGTTGTCAGTTCTTTAGTGGATACCGCTGCCCAAATATTTACATATTGAGTGCCTTTAATAAACTTCTCAATCATCGTTTCCATTAAATCCTCCCTCTGGTGATCCGAAAATAAATAAACTTTTTATATTGATGTATATAGGTACTATTATAGCATTAGTGGTAGGGGTTTATTTAATAATATTGAAAGAATATTTAAAACACAATTATTTGATATGCCAATCTAGGACTTATACCAACAAAAATTAATAAAATAAAACCTTTATATATAGAGAGAGTACGAAAGCTTCTAACTTTAATCACAATAAAAGAACTTTATCTTCTTTTGGAATGCTTATAGTCACCAAGAAGAAAATGTTTGCCACACTAACTGTCACATCTTATTGATAAATATAAATACAGTTTATATTTGTCAAAATTATTGGGGAAAATAATCCAAGAAACAATCGAAATAAGGGATGGAAAAAAGACCGTGATTAAAGGGTAATTGTCTGGAAGCTATCAGAATCCTGATCAAACCCAAAGGTCACGGGGCTCATGGTTCAACATCCACTCCTTTTGTAGAAAAATAAGCGTTTAAATCAAAGATAACCTCAGACCTCTTAAAATTCTTCAAAACCCTTTGAAGAATAGCGCATCAATATATTCCCTGCTGCCAAGCGCTCTTTGGAGGAATAATCGACATAATACTTAATGATGGGAATCTTAATCAGTTCCAGCCAGCCAGTATAAACACCATCGATAAAGGCCTGGCGCCACTTAGACGTTTTTTCAATCAGAACACAGTCGTGAATCTGGTCTTTTTCAATCACCAGCGAAAAGTCCCCATTTTCCAGATGGGGTTCAAAGGGGTAGGTCCGGCATTGGATGGGTCGATAATCGCGCAGGCAGCCTTTTGGCAAATGACAATATATATAGTAGGCTTTCTTTATTTTTGGGGGGAGTTCGTAATTTCGATGACTATGTACTTCATAATCGTTGGCGACCTCCCTTTGCATATATTCGTATTCCAGCGGTAACAGATACATACCTAGCCGATTGCCATTGGCGTCAATCCGGCGACAGCAATGGTAGCCGCATAATTCGCCGCAGTTACCATCAATCATCGCTTCATCCATTAGCTGATAGGCTTTTTGAAAAATCGCCTGATATTCAATTTGCATTGTTTGTTTAACTGCCATTGCTGCTCCGTTCATTTATTACGCTTTTAAAAAGGCTTCAATCTCCGCTAAATTCCGACTGTCAACGTCATTGTGTTTCGACTGAAAAAACTCAAGAAATTCCCTGTCCTCTGCTGATAAGGACTCCGGCTCGGCGTCCTGTTTTTTCTTAAGCGACTTGGCCACTTTTTCCAGCATGATGCGCAATGGGAATTTAAGTTTTTCCGGATCAAAACCACCTTGTAAATAGAATAACGGACATCCTAATTCGCTAATCGAACTATTCTTCTCCATCAGTTTTCGGGTATTTTCTTCCGATGCGCCATTGGCTCCAACGGCAAAGACTGCAAGCCTTTGATTGCTCCCCCCGGGAATCAGCTTGATGAACTTACTGAGGCCGACAATTGCTGACGCCCTTACCCAACCGCCAAAGACCAGCTGGTCGTATTTAGTCAACTCAACCTTTGAGACTTGATTAAAGGCTATAGCCTGACAATCCATATGATTTGCAAGCGCCTGGGCATATTCTTTGGTATGGCCGCTATCAGATTTGTAAATAACAAGTGTTTTCATCATTACTCCTTTATCGCAAAAACGAATCCTTTCTGCTCTGAACAACTCTCTTAACATAATAAAATGGCAAAATTATCGGTCCAGTGGTGACTTTTATTTTACTTATCCTGAATTATTCATCCAGCAATGAGCAATCTTAAAATCGAGAAACAACATCTTTTTCAAGGATTAAATACACAGACGGTTGAATTTCAACCCAAAAAGGGTAGACGAATCCCGTAGATGTTATTTTCAAGATTTTAAGTTGCCAAAGATCATCAGTTACTGTTATTCCAGCTGCGGAAGTTGTCTGATATTTTCTAAAGTTTTATAAAATTCATCTTTGTAGGGACAACTGCTACATAGCTTGAAATAAATATAGCTTGCTGCTTTTACGATTTTCGAAGCAATTTTTAGCAGCTTTAAACGAATGGTATCGATCTGCATCTTTTTCATGCTCTTCGGCAGAACCAATCGTCTGAAACAATTAAACAGATTATAAGCCAACACATGCAGTTGCAGTCGGTTGGCATTGACTACTTTGGATTTACTTCCGGTAGAAGCGAAGCCAAATCCGGACTTGCTTTCTTTGATGAAATTCTCCATAGTGCCTCGGTTACGATAGTATCTTAGGATTTCTTCAGGTTTCAAGTCCATATTGGTTACAATGAAGGAATGCTGAATGGTGAACTGATTGCAAGGTTTCTCCACTTTAACAACTACCCTGCGCGGGTACTCCCACTTGCCTGCTTTGTAATAAAACTCATCATAGCGGACAATATACTGGGACATATCTTCTTTCATCGCTTCAAATATTTCATGATCAAGATGTTTCGCTTTGTCATTTAAAACACTGTTCGCTTTTAAACGGATCGCATAAGACACACCATTGGTTTCGCATTGCTTGTACAAATCAGGCGTTGCAAACCCGCTGTCACCACGTAAATACAGCTCTATGTCGGGATACTCCGTGAAATATTCATCAAGTAGAGGTTGCATAAAATCAACAACCCCAGTGGAACTGTAGTCCGTTCCATCACGGAGATCTGCTTTCAGCAGATCACCGGTTAATCCGTCGTAACAAAGTAATGGATGATAACCATGTACCCTGTAATGATAGTTGAAACCTTCACCTTCCTGTTTTCCATAGGTATTCAATAGGGTGGAGTCCAAATCCAGCAATACCTGTTTTGGACGTTTTATTTTATAAGCAGATGTCCGCATTGCTTTAATGATGGCATCAAATTTTGGCAGCGTTTTATCATCCATCCGGTTCCAGAATCTTGACAGAGTCGGTTGAGAAGCCAGTGCTTTTTTACCCAGAATGTTTGTAAAGACAGGTTCATTTGTCAATTCATCAGCATCGTCATCTTCAAAGTAACCAGCAATGATCTGATATACCATTTGGCACAGGTTTTGATCATCCTTATGCTGACGACTGGTCTTCTCATCAGTTTTGAAGTTGCTGACATGTTTATGGAAACTGAATTTATGAGCAAATTCTTTGATCAGAATCAGTCCGGAATCAGAGGATAAATCACCGCCATCGAAATTTATTTTGATTTTTTTATTGCTTTCTAACTGAAGTGCATCTAAACTAGACATATGAAGAGTTTCTCCTTTGTTTGGTTTTGGTTTGGTCACTTAAATTTTAACAAAGTTGGAGCTCTTTTTCTATTGTCTTAGCTTCACTTATTTAGTGAAAAGCAAAAATAATCAAAAACACTGTATCTATGCGGCACAATGTGCCGTTAATTGTATCTGGATGAATAATTCAGGCTTATTTAAGTTTATTATAGCACTTTTACCCTTGTTGATTTAATATTTTAGAAACTCAACTGCTTTTAAATTACAATCAGACGAGAAAAAATAAAGCTGAAATGGTTACCATATCTTATCATTTTCATCAAAATATTAATTATATTTAAAAAATGAAATATTACAGCTTTAAAAATGAATTATACAAAATAAATCTACATAAACGCTTGTATAAAATTGTTTAATTTGATAAAATTGTCGCAATTATACAAGGAGGCCCTAATGAATCTAAAGCGCCTGTTAAACTATCAAATACAAAAAAGCTACGGGGAAATATTAATCCTCACAAAAGTCAAATTAATGAACTTTTACATGCGTAATTTCAGTTCGGTAATATTTCCTGCCTGGATTTTTTTAATCTGCCTGACCATTTTTTCGTTTATCATCGATAGCGTCTTTACACTTTATTTTGAGATCTCCCAGTCTGTCCTTAATGCCGTTACTTACATGGGTGGATTTTCACTGTTATTTCTTATTTATAGTGGCATATCCCATTTATTTATAACAAAAATCCTTACATCTGATTACCAGTGGAAATTTTATGAGGAATTATCCGAGAAAATTATCAATCCAGGGGATGCGAAGGAAATCGATAATTATTATGCCTTTGTCACCCACTGTGCAAATACCCTTAAACGCGAGGACACTTTATTGTGGGTAACCGTCATTTGCTTATATTTTCAGGAGAACAATCTGACTTTAAACAGAAATTTATTTATCGATCTGCTCGAAAAAATTATGACTGATCCCTACATCAAGAGTCAGTATATTAATTTTTTTGATCAGAAAAAGAATCAGGAAAACTTTAAAATCGATCGTCAAACGCGAAGGAAATTGAATAGTTTAAAATTATCCTTATCACGACATATAAATCTGATCAGCTGGCCGCATTTTTACGGATGGTACCCCCATGAAAATTTATCGCTGACATTCAGAATTTTTTCTACCAATACAAAAGAAAAAAAATCATTAGACCGATTAAAATATAGCTATCTAACCCATTCAATTTATCTTTTACCAAAAATGAGAGTCAATAACAAACTGATCCACCAGAGTTACTATAATCATTCTGAATACGAAAAGAAACTGGTGGAATTAGGCACTTTTCAGTCCTCACAACTATATAATAAGGCAGTTCAGATCGCCTGCCAGATCATTAAAGAACAAACAGACGGGATTGAAAAAATACAGCGATATATATATCCAATAGTGTGTAATCCGGATGACACTTCATTGATCAAGCTGGCTGATTATGCCTACTTTGATTTTCCTCAGTATATTAAACCGCTCTAAATCAACATAAATACAAATCCCCCAAACAGATTGCATGCCAACCTGTTTGGGGGATTTTCGTTTTACACAGGACCATCGTCCCTGATTCAATTAGGAGTCACTCGAAATTCCCGTTTAAGCAGTTGAGAAAATTAACTACTTACAGGAGCAATTACTGCCACTGCTATGCGGGCAACCCACGCACTTGGCGCCTTTTTTCTTCTCGCTTCGGTACTTCCAAATAGAGGCAGAAGTAACGCCGATGATGATTAAGCCGACGATCAGATTCGCCATCTCACCACCCCTTTCTTTAAACTTTCTCTGACAAATCAGACATTATTTTGCAGCCAACAAGCGGTGTTCAGCTTTTTGATTGCCTTTTTTAACCAGGTAACCAACAGCCACTGCAATCGCTGCTACAATCAGCAGTCCTGGTAAGAAACCTTCTGCCAGTCTGCCCTGGGTAATCAGGGTACCGACCTGGTTAACCAGGAAGGCCACCGTATAGCCCACACCAAACTGCAGGCCAATCCCACCCCAGAGCCACTTGGCGTTTTCCATTTCGGAGTTCATTGCGCCAATGGCAGCAAAACACGGCGGTGTAAACAGGTTAAACATCAGGTAAGCAAGGGCGGTTACTGAAGTCAGGCCCATAATCTCGGCAACACTGGAAGCACCGGAAACCAACGCCAGTTCCTCGGTATCAATGAAGTTGGAAATCCCATAAACAACAGCCAGGGTACCAACGATGTTTTCCTTGGCAATAAAACCGGTAATGGCCGCTGCTGCCAGCTGCCAGACACCAAATCCCAACGGAATAAAGAGAAGGGCAAAAGGTGATGCAATCCCGGCCAGAATACTGGTGGATTCTGCCCCTTCTTCAATCAGCTGCAGCGACCAGTTGAAGGACTGCATAATCTGGACTGCCATGTTACACAGCACAATAATGGTTCCGGCTTTGATGATAAAGCCCTTGGCCCGTGATAACATAGAAATCGTTGCCCGCTTGATGCTGGGCAGACGGTATTCCGGAAGTTCCATAATGAAGAAAGACTTGGCATCTTTTTCTCCAGAGATTCGCTGAACCAGCAAAGCACTTAAAACAATAATCGCAATAGCTGCAAAGTACATCAGGGTCCCAACCCAACCGGCATCATTAAAGAAGACGCCAGCAAACAATGCAATTACAGGAAGTTTGGCACCACAGGGCATAAAGGGCGTCAGCATGGCGGTCGTTCGTCTTTGCCGTTCATTCTTGATGGTTCTGGTGGCCATAACCCCAGGAATTGCACAGCCTGTTCCAATAATCATCGGAATAATCGATTTACCGGAAAGCCCCACTTTCAGGAAAAAACGATCCATCACCACTGCGACACGGGCCATATATCCGCTGTCCTCCAGCAGAGCCAGGAGAAAGAAAAGGACCATAATCAGCGGCAGGAAGCCAACGATGGCAATAAAGCCGCCAATGATTCCATCCACTAAAAGGGCACTCAGAAACGGCGATACCCCGTCCATTGAAGCCGCAACAGCCCCCTGGAAGCCTTCCAGCCAGCCAACCAGCAGATCAGCAAAGAAGGGACCGACATAGGTTTGGGAAATCGCAAAAACTCCCCACATGACCAGGGCAAAAATTGGAATACCCAGCCACTTATGGGCCAAAATACGATCAGCCGCGTCCTGCCTGGTTTGGGCGTTGGAGGCAATTTCTCTTTTTTCAACTTTGGCAACCAGCCCCTTTACAAAGTCATAACGCTTAACATCCGCTGCTTCAACTGCCGTTTTGGAGGTCAACTCCTGGCTGCCACCATCAAAGGGAGCTGTCTGGCCTTTGCCGACTGCATTGTTAACCCCATTAATCAGTTCTTCCAGACCTTGACCGGAGGTGGAGACAGTTTCGACGACCTGGCAGCCGAGAGCCGTTGAAAGCTTTCCAACATCGATCAGATTCTTTTTCCGGCGGCTCAGGTCTGTCTTATTAAGGGCAACCACAACAGGAATCCCCAGCTCCAGCAATTGAGTCGTGAAAAACAAACTTCGGCTCAGATTAGTGGCATCAACGATGTTGATGATAACATCGGGATTTTCACCTTTGACAAAGGCACTGGTGATACTTTCCTCTGACGTGTAAGGTGACATGGAATAGGCGCCCGGCAGGTCAACCGCCGTGATAGGCTCGCCGGTCTTGTTGTAGACCGGCTTAATTGCCCCTTCTTTTTTATCAACTGTAACCCCGGCCCAGTTTCCCACCTTTTCAATCTTTCCGGTAATGGCATTAAACAGTGTCGTTTTGCCACTGTTCGGATTTCCCGTTAACGCTACTTTCATAACTTCCTCCGCTCTCCTCAAATTTTATCGTTACTTTGTAAGCCTTGTTTAACTCTGTTCTTAAAAAAATTCGCCTGAGAAAAGGCTCAAGCAAATTGATAAACCTAAATAATAATCACTTTGGCCAGCTCTGTATTGATGCTGTACCTGGCATCCTTAACCGAGATGACAATGTTTCCAGCCAGCCTTGATATGATGGTAACCTCCTCATCCTGGTAGCAGCCCAGGCTAAAAAGAAATTCTATCATCTCCTGATCCTCAGTTCTGATCTCTTTAATCCGATAAGGCACATTGGCCTCCCCCTCGGAAAGATTGGAAATAACTTTCACTTCACAGGCCCGATCTCGTTTGAAAGAAAAGAATTGCAGGAATTCATTTACTGTTGGAACCATCGCATACCTCCTAATTTACTGCTTTAAAAGATTACTTTCACACCCAAAGAATTAGTGTAAGCTAACTATAACACGATTGTCTTAGACTTGTCAAACATTTTTTAAACTTAAAACCCTTTTTTTCTACCTGCATATTTTTCTCACGAAAAAAACCCCTGCACCAGCAAGGGCCTCGTGTTTCAGACTTTAAAATTTTATGATTGGCTTAATGGTCACACCGCTGTGAGAATCGGCAAAGGCGGTTTCGAGTTCCACCAGTTTATAAAACTTAATCAGTTTATCAACCGGCAGCTTGCCTTCTTTATAGAATTCCACCAGTTTGGGAATCAGCACCTGTGGGTTTGAACCACCCTCGGTCAGTCCCATCAGGGTAACAGAAGGATTCATCAATCCCATTTCGATGGGCAGATCAATGGTTTCCGGTCCGGTAACACTGACTACGCAGGCTTTTCCCAGCCGCGCCAGGCATTCAAGAGCTGTCAGGGTAACAGAAGAAATGCCCGATGATTCAACACTGTAGTTGGCACCGCCATTGGTGATTTTTTTGATTTCCTCGACAACGTTTACACTTTTGGAATTTAAAGTATGGGTCGCACCAAATTCTTTGGAAAGCTCCAGGCGTTCATCATTTACATCAACGGCAATAATGGTCGAGCATCCCACAATCGCGGCCCCCATGATGGCGCTCATACCTACCCCGCCGCAGCCAAAGACGACTAATGAAGAACCGGCTTCCGGTTTTAATCCGTATAGAACGGCCCCTACACCAGTCTGGACACCGCAACCCAAAGAACAGAGTTTTGCCAGCTCATCATCAGAATCGATATCAACTTTTACGGCATTGCGGGCATCAACAACAACATATTGGGAAAATGCTCCCTGTCCAAAGAAGGAGGAGATTTCCTGACCATTCTGCGAGAAACGTTTGGTGCCATCTTTAAAAGTCCCGGAAAAGAAAAGCTCATTTAAATGATCACAGGCATAGGGATGGCCCGATATGCAGTAAGAACAGGTTCCGCAGGACGGATAAGATAAAATAACGCGATCGCCGGGTTTTAGCGTCTCCACCCCTTCGCCAACTTTTTCTACAATGCCAACGCCTTCGTGTCCAAGAATGATGGGCAGCGAAACCGGTATAAACTGCTGCAAACCTGCTGCATCGGTATGGCAGACGCCACAGGCGATATTTCTCACCAGTACCTCGGAAACCTTTGGGTTGGCCAGCTCTACTTCTTCAAGTGACAATTGTCCCTTTTCGTGGGTAACAGCCGCAATCGTTTTCATCAAGAATCACCTCGTCTAATATTTTTGAAACTAAATGCAGTCTGACAAATTAACTAATTTTGTTCAGAGCTAACAAGACCATCCCATAATCAATCGGTTAAATCATGTCTACAAACCATTAAGTGTGCCTAATTAAACCCCTGATTCTGGGATGATGCAGTATTTATTACTCTGAATATTTTAGTATCTCGCCTTATTTTAACGTTATGACTATTATAGCATCATTTTTTCGTAACACAACAACATATTATGATAAGATTTAGTTCCACTTAAAATTCATGCCAGGTAGCCTGGCAATGAGAGTGAGGCAATATGTTTGTATGTAGGTATCAGGCGCCTGGTGCTTCATTGATTGGCGATTTAACTGCATTTCAAACAATTTCCTTTCATTGGTGTCAGAGACTTTAAACCTTCCATTCAAGGATTTTATTTAAAAACTGCCGCAGCTCCCTACTTTGCGGCGACTTAAAGATCTGAGCGCTGTCTCCGCTTTCAATGATTTTGTTGTTACTCAAAAAAACCACCTTTTGACAGGCGTTCTTGGCAAAACCCATTTCATGCGTGACAATAATGGTTTTTATCCCATCATTTTGAAGCTCCCCCAACATATGGAGCACTTCGGCGGTATATTCGGGGTCCAGCGCTGAGGTTGGTTCATCCAGCAATAACAGCCGGGGCTTTACTGCCACCGCTCTGGCAATGGCAATGCGCTGTTGCTGACCACCGGAAAGCTGAAAGGGATACTTGTCTTTTTCATCGATCAGGCCAAAACGCTCAAAAAGCCGATTGCTGATATCAAGGGCCTGGCTTTTTCCCATGCCAAAGGTATGTCGCAATGGCAAAAGCATATTCTCCATGGCGGTGAGATGCTCAAAAAGCCCTTTCGACTGAAAAACAAAGCCGGTATTCCGATGATAGGTCTGGAGATATTTTTTACTGAAGATGACGGTCTCACCATCAATTTTCAAACTGCCGGAATCAGGGGCCAACAGTCCACCGATAATCCTGAGTAAGGTCGACTTGCCACCGCCTGACGGACCAATCACTGCGATGGAATTAATTTCAAAACAACCGCAGACATCATCTAAGACCAGCTCATCCTGAAAGGTTTTACAAATATTGATTAACTCGATATTCATGGTTAAACCGCCTTTCCAAAAAGCCTGATAGCATCGAAACACTAAAGGTCAGAATAAAGTATAAGACGCCCACAAAAAGATAATTTTCAAACATTCTAAAATTATCCGCCGAAATTTCCTGGACAGTCTGGGTCAGTTCAATCACCGCAATCACCGACAGCAGTGAAGAATCTTTGATAATCGAGGCAAACTGCCCTGCCAGAGCCGGCAGAATCCGTGCTAATAAAATTGGCAGGGTCACCAGCTGCAGAGTTTTAATTGGCGTCAGTCCGATCGATCTGGCCACCTCGTATTGCTGGCGGTCAATACTGGCCAACCCCCCGCGGATGATTTCCGAAATATAGGCACCTTCGAAAATAGATAAAATCAGGACCCCAGCCACATAGCGATTATCTACCCCCCAGGCTGTTCCAATTATATAATAGAAGAAATAAATCTGAACCAGCAGCGGTGTTCCCCGGATAATCTGAACATAGGCCCGGCAAAAATAACTGATGACCAAAAACCTGGCATTTTGACCAAGGGCCGTCAGCGCACCAATGACAAGGCTGACCAGTAAACTGGCCAGCGATATCATCACCGTCATCATAAAGCCGTCCCAGAAACGCTGCCGGTATTGGTAAAGGGTTGTAAAATCCAGTTTGAGCCCAATGGAAGTCACCGAAAACCAGAGCAGGCCAATTAAAATAACGGCCACAAAAATAGCACTGATCACCTTATTGGCCCGCGATGGTCCTTTACTGCGTGTCTCTTTCATCGATCCGCTTAGTCAAAAAACCAGGGGAAGCCAAGCGCATCAAAGGTTTCTTTTTCTTCCTTCAGGTATTTTTCGGTCAATTCGTTAAAGCCCCCCTGGTCTTTGAAGCTTTCAATAAAAGCGTCAATCTCGGTTAATAGCTCTTCATTCCCCTCATTCACGGCCATACCCCAGCTTTCACTGTCCTGAAAAGGAATCAGAAGCGCTTTGGTGGTATCTAAATTGGCCTGGTTTTGTCGGTAAATGGTTAGCTGATCATAAATAAAGGCATCTGACTTACCCTGGATTACCTCAGTGACGCAGGCATTTTCAGAGGAAAGAGCATTAATCGTGGCATTGGTTAAATTATTGCTGGCATAGATATTTCCGGTGGTGCCTTTTTTAACAGCCACAACCTTACCCGCCTGATTCAGATCCTCCACCTGATTGACATCGGCATTGCTATTAACCAGCAATCCCAGATAGGAATGGGCGTAGGGTACCGAAAAATCCACAACTTCTTCACGTTCATCGGTGATTGTCATCGAGGAAATCACCACATCCACCTTGCCGGTCTGAAGTGATGGAATCAGCCCATCCCAGTTGATATTTTCAATCTCTACCGGCCGACCCAGATACTCACCCAGTGCATAGGCCAAATCAACACTGACACCGCTGGGATTGCCGGCATCATCCTTGGTTTCAAACGGTGGATAAGCCAGTTCCATTCCTACAATCAGCGGTTCATCCTGGCTGGCAGTCTCCTCCTGATTACTGCTGCATCCCATCAGCAGCAATCCAGCCATGGACACTACCATTAACATTAACACTAATTTCTTCATCAATTCACTCCTTGTCATAACACTTAATAAAGCACATTATAATTTAATTGCTACTCCTATTTTAGCCCAAATAATTTGACTTGTCGATAAGATTTGGGAAGTCGGATATGTGGTGACAGGCGCGAGGTATATATATGTTTAGATGTTGGTGTCAGGTACCTGGGCGATACAATCAAACGACCTAATCACTCAGAGTTTTTATGCCCCTTTCCCATTAGCCAGGACATAGGTTTTCCTTACAGGATCAATCCGAACGCCTTCATTAACCATCATGTCCCCTAGAGTTTCGACAATCCTTCCGTCGAAATGTTCGGAAACTTCACTCATCAGCACCTGATAAGCCTCTTCCAGAGAAAAAGCCTGGCGATAATTGCGTCTGCAGGTCATGGCATCAAAGACATCAGAAACGGCGATAATCCGATCAAAGAGAAGGAGATCTGCAGCCCTTTTATGGTCCGGATAACCGCTGCCGTCTAACCGTTCATGATGGTTTCTGATCATGTTTAGACTGTTTGCGGGAATCCATGTCTGATTTTTCAGCAGTTGACAGCCGATTTGCGGGTGGGCTTTAACCTTTTCATATTCTTCATCCGATAATTTAGACGGCTTATTGAGGATCTTCCCGTCGATCCTGATTTTTCCGATATCGTGAAGGATGGCGCCAATCCCCAGTTCGATCCGGTCCTGCAGATCCAGCTGCAAATTTTGCCCGATCCCGCCGGCAATCAATGCCGTTCTAAGCGAATGCCCGGCCAGACAATTGATATTCATTGAAAATTTCTGATAATTGATCAGGTTGGAAAAGGGTTCGAACAATAGTTCAAGCACAATTCTTTCGATAGTCTCCCGAAAACAGTCGGGAAACACAGCTTCTTGTGAGCCTTCTATCCGATTAAACAACAGTGAGATTTCACAGCATTTTCTATACATACTTCACATCTTCTCCTAAATATTTCTACAAACATGCCCCGGTGACCCGGTTTTTCCCCTGGCGTTTGGACTCATACAGCAGTGAGTCCGCCTGATCCACCAGAAGCACCTGTTCTGATTTTTTCAAGGTTACCGATGAACTGCAGATACCGGCCGAAACCGTTACCTGAAAATTATAAGCTTCAAAAACAAAAGGATGGCTTTCAATTTCTTCGCGGATCCGATCGGCAATCTTTCGTCCCGTGTTTTCTTCGGTTTCCGGCAGCAGAATGGCAAATTCCTCACCGCCATACCGGGCTGCAATATCAGTTGAACGCACCTGCTGTCTGATGATCTGCGCTACCTCACGAATCACATAATCACCGCAGAGATGGCCGTAGACATCGTTGATTTTCTTGAAATCATCAATGTCAAAGAGAATCAGAATAATCGGCGCAATCTTAGATGCCATCCCATCCAGTTCCTGATAAAAGGACTGATGATTGGATAAGTCTGTCAAAAAATCCGTTTTGGCCCGATGTTCAAGTAGCTGGTTCTTCTGTTCAATTTCCGCCATAATGCGTTCATTCTGTGTGTAAACTTCCTGAACTGTCTGCCTGATCTCATCGACAAAGAAAGCCACGCCCACCAGCAGGACCGTCTGAACAATCGCTGTTAGTAAGTGATGCTTAAGCAGGAGTGAAAGCAGGAGGTAAAATGTTGCCAGAATCAGGCTATAGCTTTTCACTCTGACCGGCTGATCTCCCAGGCAGAAAATCAGGATATTCAGACACAGAACCGGCAGCAGAAAATAGTAAAACAGATCTATGGTATAAGCACAATAAAAAATAAAAAACAGATCAATGAAATAACCCAGATAGCCTGATCCCATTTTTTGCTGGGCCCCACTTTGCCTTCTGGCATACAAAATAATCTGTTCCACCAGATAGATAAAGTAAAGAACCAAAACGAAGGCGGTTCCCGTCGACACAGTGCCCGTAATGTAATAGACATAAAAAAATGTGAACTCAAAAATACAGAGGAAAAATCCCAGATAAATTTCCATAAACAGATGATTAGTTCTTCTCATTTCAGCTTTCTCCTAAAAGAAACTAGACTATAGTTAGCTATTTCTAACAATAGTCTAGTTTCTTTTGGATATTTTGTCAAGGGTAAAAAGTGCCAGGTTTTGAATGGCTTTTTCTTAAGCAAAAGGCCGGAGCCAAAAAAAGCCCTGGCCAAATAATGCTTTTGCTGCGGTCCCAGGCCGCCTTATATATGGTTGTGTCAGACACTTAGGCATAGGGAGCCCGTGTTCTTTTTGACGGCCATTACAGGGCGCGTTTAAGAATCTCTTCCAACTCCTCATAGTTTAATTTAATGGGATTACCTTTCATACTACTGGCGACCATAGATTTCTCGATAATCTCGTTAAAGTCGTCTTCTTTAATAGAAAATGCCGACAATCGTGGAATCTTTAAGTGTTGACACAGGTTTTGAATCCATAAAACGCAGTCTTCAGCGGTTGACTGCTGATTGCCAGTTAAAATTTGAGCGACTTCATCAAATCTTTTAACGGAGACACTCCCTGAATCATCCCGGAGCAGAGCTTTGACATTGATTTCAATGGCATATGGCAGCAAGGCAGCGCAGACCACCCCGTGTGGAATCGGAAACATTCCCCCAATTACGCCTGCAAAACCGTGAACTACCCCTAATTTTGCATTGGCCAGGGCCAATCCCCCGAAAAGACTGGTGATCGCCATGTCTTCCCGAGCTTCAAGATCTGTGCCATCATCAAAGGCTTGTCTGAGGGATTTAGCCGCCCGCGCCAAACCTTCGCGACAGAAGGCATCAGTGATTGGGTTAGCCTGATTTGAGACAAAGGGTTCCAAAACCTGGGTTAAGGCGTCAAGACCAGTGCTGGCTGTCACGGCTTGCGGAACGCTGATGGTCAAGGCCGGATCGAGGATTACCAGTTCCGGCAGCATATAGGGACTGCGCAAACTGACTTTAACCTTATGTTTTTTTGAGCTTATAACCGCATTTTTGGTGACCTCTGCCCCAGTTCCTGAAGTGGTTGGGATGGCAATGCAGGGCAGAGATGGCTGGGTTAATTGCTGACCTCCACCAATCACTTCCAGGTAGTCAATGATCTCGCCATCATTGTTAAGCATGGCGGCGATTACCTTGGCGGTATCCATGGTGGATCCGCCACCAAAACCAATGACGACATTACACGCTTCTGTTCTGGCCAAAGCAAGGGCTTCTTTTAAACCTTCAACAGAAGGCTCTCCCTGAACCCCGACGACGATTGTGGTTATACCGGCTTCATTTAAATAGCCGACTATTTTTGACGTTTCATCTTCCGACATGCCACTAGCAAGCAGGGCTTTATTCCCGAAACTGCTGGTCAGGTGTCCGATTTTTTTGATGGCACCGACCTCAAAAATAATCCGATTGGCGGTCATAAATTCAAATTTCATGATAACTCCTATCTATTTCTTAATTCCTTAACCTTCAATGATTTTCGCAAAAACTTTTCGCTCCCTGGGACCATCAAATTCGCAGAAAAAGATCCCCTGATAGCCTCCAATAACCAATTCGCCCTCATCGATAATAAATTCGCTTGAAAAATTAAAGAGACTGGCTTTAATGTGAGCGGCAGCATTTCCTTCTTCATGGGTATAATTATCTTCAAACGGCACAAGCTTATTGATGGAATTTAGTATGTCTTTCATGACATTGGGATCGGCATATTCGGTCAGCGTGATTCCGGCCGTTGTGTGAGGAACAAATAAGACCACTATACCTGAGATGATTCCGCTGTTTCTAACATAGTCTTTAACCTGTTGCGTTATCTCAACCATATCAGTTCTGCCACCTGATGTAACCTTCAGTATTTCCATTTTATTGACCTCCATTTACTGTGATTTAAAAAAATGAGCAGAAAACAAAATATTTTCTGCTCATTTTTTACGTTTATCCGACGAATGCTTATTCGTGATCAACCCAATTCAATGAACGTTCAACCGCTTTTTTCCAGCCCTTGAAGTTTTCAGCGCGGACTTCTTCAGACATATCTGGCGTAAACTTGCGATCCAGGGCCCATTTATCCAACAACTCATCCATGCTGCTCCAATAACCTACGGCAAGGCCGGCGAGATAAGCTGTTCCCAAAGCAGTCAGTTCGTTGACAACAGGACGGACAACCGGGACATTTAGCATATCTGACTGGAATTGCAGTAAGAAATTATTTTTAATGGCACCACCGTCGCACTTCATTTCTTTCAGATCGATGCCGCAATCCGCAACCATGGCATCAAGGATTTCTTTGATCTGATAACAGATGGATTCAATGGCGGCGCGAACGATATGAGCCCGGTTGACTCCACGGGTAATCCCCTGAATCGAGGCTCTGGCGTAAGGGTCCCAATAAGGAGCGGCCAGGCCGACGAAAGCAGGCACCAGATAAACCCCATTGGTGTCAGGGACGCTCAGACAAAGTTCTTCGGTTTCAGCGGCACTATCTATCATTTTCAGTTCATCTCGCAGCCATTGAACCGTTGCTCCGGCAACAAAGGTATTCCCTTCCAGACAATATGTAACCTTGCCGTTGATCCCCCAGGCAATCGTGGTTAACAGGCCATTTTTGGATTCAACGCTTTTTTCACCAGTGGTCATCATCAAGAATGCCCCGGTGCCATATGTGGCTTTTGAAGAACCTTCCTCAAAACAGGTCTGGCCAAACAGTGCTGCCTGCTGATCGCCAATACATCCGGCAATCGGGACCTCGGCACCAAATATTTTGGGATCGGTCATGCCATAGTCGTAACTGGAGGGATGGACTGCCGGTAGCATAATTCTGGGAATATTAAGCTCTTCAAGGAGTTCATCATCCCAATCAAGGGTATGAATATTAAATATCATCGTTCGTGACGCATTTGAATAGTCGGTGGCATGCACTCTTCCGCCGGAAAGTTTCCAAATTAGCCAGGTATCAACGGTACCAAAAAGCAGGTCGCCTTTTTCGGCCCGTTCGCGTGCCCCGGGGATGTTATCGAGCATCCATTTGATTTTAGTCCCGGAAAAATAGGCGTCACAAACGACTCCAGTTTTTTCTCTAACCTTTGGACCCCATCCGCGGGCATTCATGTCGTCACAAATACTCGCTGTCCGCCGACATTGCCAGACAATTGCATTCATAATCGGTTCACCCGTCTCTTTATCCCAGATAATCGTTGTTTCACGCTAGTTTGTTATCCCAACGGCAACAATATCTGAAGGCTCAATTCTGGCGCTTCTGAGGATTGCTTTAGCAGTTTCGATTTGGGTATTCCAAATGTCCAAGGGCCTGTGTTCGACCCAACCGGGATTGGGATAGATCTGTTCGAATTCTCTGTTGAGGGATTCAACTGGGGTACCATTCTTATCAAAGATGATTGAACGCGAGCTCGTTGTTCCCTGATCCATTGCTAATACGTACTTTGCCATTTTTTTTCCTCCACTTTTTATTCGATTTGAGTATCGGGGGCTCGAACAAATGTTATCGTTTACATATTGCTGAATTATTCAACTCATCCTATATGCTTGTTTTCATTATATCATATTGGGGGTGGAAAATATAAGAGAGCTAGTGGAATATTCAGTGTTATTCCCCAAAATAATCATCCGCGACTTGAATCTTTCGAACAACAAAAAGCCCCTGGTGGATTAAGGAGCCATGCGTTTCGTCATAAAGATTAATATATATGTTAGTGACAGTCACCCGGAGAAGATAACGGGCGTTTAAAACCGTTATATTAGAAAAAATCGTTTCACAATTATTTTGGTCCCTTTGTGTTAAATGATCTAGCGGCTCCATTTGCTGTTTATTCTTTCAATTCACACACAATTTCCAGGGCATGAATAAAATCCTTGATCAGATCATTTTCCCCATCATTGATGCACCATAAAACACCGTAACCAAATGACATGTTGGCGCATGCCAGGTATAGTTCTCTGGGATCACTTGAGTTGCCGATCTGACCGGATACTTGGGCATGCTTAAAATATGACGGACGAAATGTCCCAAGCTCATTCAAGAACCAAATATCAGCGTATCAATTTGATCGGCTGGTATTGGCCTGCTTTTTATGTATCCCTGAACATGGTTGCAGTTTGCGTTTTTCAGATACTGATACTGTTCTTTGGTTTCAACACCTTCGGCTATTGTTTCTATATCCAGTTTATGTATTAACTGGATAATGGACTCGATAATATCTGCGCTTTTGGAATCGACCGTAATCTCCTGAATAAAAGACTTATCAATTTTTAAGGTATCCAAAGGCAGGCTCTTTAAATAAGACAGCGATGAATAACCGGTCCCAAAATCATCCAACGCAATTTTAAAGCCTGCATTTCTAAAATCATTGAGTTTTGAAATGACCAAATCAAATGAATCAATCAGCACACTTTCTGTAATTTCCAGCTCAATGTCTTCAGGCTGCAGTTCAAATTCTTTAACCGTTCGATGAATAAAATCGGAAAAGTCATTCATACGAAGCTGTATATAAGAAACATTGACAGACATCACACCGGTAAAAGCAAATGTATCTTTCCAGCGCTTCATGGTTCGACAGGCCTCCCTTAATACATATTGTCCTAATGGGATGATAAAGCCGTTATCTTCAGCAATCGGGATAAACTCATTTGGTGAAACCTTGCCATTGACAGGGTCATTCCAGCGCAGCAGTGCTTCAAAACCACGGACTTCGTCATTAGCGATTCTAAATTGTGGCTGATAATAAAGTACAAACTCACTGTTAGTTAAGGCAAGGGGCATTCTCCGCTCCAGTTCCACGCGATGGATAATATCTTCTTTCATCGAACTGTTGAAAAAATCAATTCTATTTTTACCATTTTGCTTTGCTTTGTACATGGCCATATCGGCATTGGTAAGCAGTTCTTCAGCAGATAAACCATCCATAGGATAAACAGTGACACCAATGCTGATATTAATAAATATGTCCGCGTCATCTATGTGAAATGGAAGCAGAAACACATTTTTTAATTTTTCTGTAAGGACGTGAATAGTGTGAATGTTTTTTATATTCTGAAAAATCACAACAAATTCATCACCGCCGAACCGTGCAGCAATATCAGTCGCCCTGATGCATTTTCTGATGACATCTGCAGTCTGTTTTAAAAGCAGATCACCTGTTGCATGCCCCATACTGTCATTTATATGTTTAAAATTATCTATATCTATAAACAGAATGGCTATATGGCTCATATTCTGCGCCGCTTCCTCAATAGCCATGGATAGTCTGTCCATTAAAAGGCTTCGATTAGGCAGTTGGGTGAGTGTATCATGGTGAGCAAGAAAATTTAATTGTTCTTCCTGTTTTTTTAATTTATCAATATCGGTATGAACGCCTGCCAGGATATAACGTTTCCCGGATTCGTCATAAAAAGCTTTACCTTTTGAGCGAATCCATTGGTAAGTATTATCTGCGGAGAGTAATCGGTATGTTCCCTCGTACAGGTCAAAAGAACCTTTTATAAACAAATCGAAGGTTTCCATTGTATGAATACGATCATCCGGATGAACATATTCATGCCACTCAGTTTCAGTTATTGTCTTTAAATTCTTACTTTTCATGTGTGACATGGCGTTTGTATAATCCGGTTTTCCTTCGGATAGTTCCATATACCATATACCATCATTGCTGGCTTCCATGATAATTTCAAAAAGTTTATTCTTTTTATGTAAAGAACTCTTACTTTCAAAAAGCTCTTCATTCAAACGTTCTAAACTAGTGTTCTTTTCTTCCAGATCTTTAATGACAGGTTGTGTCAGATACTGTGTCGCATATAAGATAACAAGTGCAGCAATGATAGCGATGATAATCCCGACACCTACGATAAAGAAATTCGTTTTTCTTATTGGCTCTTGCAGCTCATCCATATTCCCGGAGACAACCAGTAACCAGTTCGTTTCGGGAATGATACTGCAGGCAGCAATCATTTTCCCGTCCGTTGTCTCGTATTCGCATATCGTAGCAGAGGATTTTTCTGTTTCATTTGACAGCAATGTCTGAATTTCAGGTATTTCGACAGTCTGACCGATATGATCTTCATCAGGAGAATATATATAATTTCCATTTTCATCAACAAGATAGACAAAACTTGTCTCAATCCCTGTTAAGGAAATATCATATAGATATTTTGCAAGACTGTCAGCATAAATGACAGTCCCAATAAATCCTTTTATCTGTTGGTCGGATTGAGAGAAAACCGGGTGGGCAACAACAACGATCATCCGGTTATCTTTTTGCGAAACCAGGGTTTCACTAATCACACTGACCTTTTCTGTCATAACTTTCTGGTCATAACTGCGATAAGACAAATCCAGGCCTTTGGTCAGCGGATTGAGACCTGTCAGGATAATCCCATTTGCATCTGCAATAAAAATGCCATCCAGATTATCACGTTCATCAAAATAATCCTGAAATAAGGCAACGACATTCGCTTCAAGATCATCAGAATCAGGGTTGTCCAGAAGCGATATCACGTTTGTATCTTTGGTAAGGTATTCTGGAAGCTTCAATTCCATATCGATCAGGCCACTGATCGTTCTGCTTTCTGATGTGGATATATCAATGGCAGATTGCTCAAGAATGTTTCTGGTGAGCTCAGAAGATTTATAAGTATTGACGACACCCATTAATATGATTGAGCTGCTTACAATAATAATCATGAAAATACAAAGTTTAAGTTTAAATCCCATATCAGCTTCCCCAGCAAATCAAAATTTTTGATGATTTACGATAAGTATATCAAAGAAGAATGTAATCCTCAATCATAATTAAAATTTGCAAAGCATTCTTAAACTCACAGATTTTATCTGGCGCACCAAGAAGTCTTTTACCATTGATGATATCCATATATGTTGGTGTCAGCTACTGGGCGCAAAGCACCAGGTACCGAAAAATTATTTTAATAATTTTTTAGTTCAGGTTTATCATAATAAAAACAGGGTATTAGAAATATATATTAGATAATCTAAACTACTTCAATGCTGCTTTGTCAATTTTTCTAGTTTGTATTTTTTAACTATTACCGGGAGGCGAAATATAGTTTTATGTTTTTTGCAAGTTCTTTTTGCAGAAAGTTGCAAGTGAAAAATACAGAATGTTGCATTCTGGAAAATCCATAGTTTTGCAAACTGAAATACAAAGCAATTTCAGCAGAAATTACCGCATTGCAGGCAATGTTTGTCAGTTTTTCGGCTGATTCTCCGAAATCGATCGATATAAGTCATTAATGCTGGATTCTCGCATCCGGTTACTGGGACCCGGGAATAAAATCAGATGACAGTGATGCAGCAACCGATCCAGCATGGCAGCCGTCATCTGTTCATCATAAAGGACATTGACCCATCGGGAAAATTCCAGATTGGTATTAAGAATAATACTTCTGTTCTGATAACAGTCGGAGATAATCTCAAACAGCAGCTGGGAGCCCGTCCGATCCAGCGGCACATAGCCATATTCATCGAGAATAAGCAACTCAGCTTTATTCAGTTTTTTAAGAAAAGCAGTCAATGTTCCGGCTGCTTTTGCTTCAGAAAGCTTATTGACCAGTGCCGCTGTTCGAAAAAATTTAACTGGTATACCCTGAAGGCAGGCTGCCACACCAAGGGCGGTTGACAACATGGTTTTACCGGTTCCGGTACCGCCGTACATGATGATATTTTTGTGGTCATTAATAAAAGCAAGTGATTTCAGGCTTTCAGGGGTCAGATCCGCAGGCAGCATGATTTCGTCAAAGCGGTAGCCTTCAAAAGTCTGACGGCTGTAGAATCCGGCACTGTTGACCAGCTTTTCAGTCCGGGAGATCTCCCGATACTGGAGTTCCTCGCTGAGAATCCGGTACAGATATTCCTGATGACTGTCACCTTCGGCAGTCTGAGCCAATTCGGCCAGGTTCCGGCTGAGACGCAGTTTCCGGCAGCATTCAGAGATTTCATTGTCAAGCATGGGGGCTAACCTCCTTCTGATTAAGTAGCCGGTCATAAGCATCCAGATTCGGCATCAGCGGCTGCATTTGAGGAATTCCGGGCTGCAGATTCATGGCCGGAAGTTCAGGAACATCGGCATACAGCCTCCGGTAGAGACTTGCAAGACTGTCAGCATCCTTTACCTGACAGGCAATGGCATGATCGACTGTATTCAGAGCGCTCTCAAAACCGGATCGATTGGTCAGTTCTGAAAGCAGTCTGATGACCTGAGCGGTTTCACTGTCTGAGCAGGAGGCCAAAAAAGACCGCATGGTTTCGGGCATCATTTCATAAATTCCCGAATATTTGACCGCTCGTGGTCGCTGAGATAACTGCTTCAGATAGGGCAGCCAGTCCATCTGTTCCTGTTTGCTGTCACCGTATAATCGTCGATGGCGGACGATTTCTCTAAAGTTTTCATCCTGAATGATAACAGCAGCTGACGTCAGTACCAGATGAACCGAACACTGGGCATATTTAGGGGCCACTGAATAGGCATGCCTGCCTTTATTCAGATAAACCTTTGCCCATTTGTCGGCTTTCAGGGTCTTATGCCCATTAAGATTAAAAGGAACAGACGGCAATTCGCGCGATGCCTTCAGATCAGCCTGAAAACGCGATTC
Source organism: Eubacteriaceae bacterium ES3 (assembly GCA_030586155.1). Lineage (NCBI taxonomy): Bacteria > Bacillati > Bacillota > Clostridia > Eubacteriales > Eubacteriaceae > Eubacteriaceae bacterium ES3. The sequence continues at coordinate 1,888,726 of CP130741.1, forward strand.
AATCGTCTCATCGTACCGGTAATGATCCCGCTGTGCATCCTCCTCGCATTGATTAAACAAACCACGATTATAATCCGGCAGTGACAGAAAGTGCGGAACCGGCACCAGAAAGTTACGGCGCTGATAGCCGACCTTGTTCTCAACATTGCCTTTTTCATGGCCTTCGTTTGGATTCATGAAGACTGCCTTGAAACCGTAATGTTCCCGGAAACGCTCGAATTTTTCGGTGAGTTTACGCCCACCGCCACGGATAATGTCCGTAACAATAACTTTTGTGTTGTCAAACCAGAGTTCAGCCGGAACACACCCGATATGCCGAAAGATGGCATCAAGTCCTTCCAGCAGGCATTCCATGTTTTCGCCGTAGAACAGCTGAAGATAACCTTTGTTGCTGTACGGAAAAGAGACCTCCAGGTATTTTCCGGTCAGCTTGCGGCCATTTTCATAAAATTCAGCAGTGCCAAAATCGACCTGCGCTTCGCCTGGTTGATGTACCAGTGGCAGAAATGCTTTTGGGTTCTGTTTAAAAATTTCTTTGTGTTTTTCTGCATAATAACTGGCAACGGTCCGATAGGAACAGTCAAAACCGGGTGTTTCTTTCTGCAGACGTTCAAACACCCGTTTGGCGGTATGACGCTGTTTTCTGGGAGCAGATTTGTCATTGAGCAGCCATTCATCGATGATCGCTTTATAAGGTTCTAACTTGGGACAGAATTTTTTTCAACTGCCGGCCTGGGTGCCGGTTCGTTGAAATCCGTCTGATCAATATATTTGCGGACAGTCCGCCAGTCCATGTGCAGTGCTTCAGCGATTTGTGAAATATTTTCCCCTTTCTCATAAAACCGAAATCTGATATCATGTATTTGATCCATTGTGAGCATTCTCCATTTCCTCCTTGTTCTTTGGTCAGATACAAGGATATTTGATTTGAGTTTTGCCCGCAATGGATTTTTGCATTATTCTGGATTTTGCAGCTTGCAATACTCTGGATTTTGCTTTTGCAACTTTCTGTATTTATAGCTTACACTAAACAAGTTTTACAAAAATACATAAATCGTATGAGCGTATTTAACACAAAGGGGACTACATTTTTAGATTTTTTTTAAAAGGAGTGGTTTCATTTGAAAAAGAAAAAAATCTTATTAATGCTTGTACTTGTCTTGATCCTGGCATTCAGCTTTGCAGGTCCGACCTTTGCTGCCGATACTCAGGTCGTAGTGAATTTTGATGATTTAACTGGGCTCGATCCAGTTCCCGCTGACTATGCTGGACTAATATGGGAACCAGGATGGACCGTCTATCCAGACTTTGGAGAAAATATGCGTCCGTATTCGGCTCCGTATTCAGGCTATTTCTATTCTCCGTCTCAATCCTCAACCAGTATTGACTTTTCATCTCTAGGAACGGATGTCACCTTTGAAGGAGCATGGTTTAGCGGTATTGCCAATACGGGTATTATCCATTTTGAAGGATGGCGTGATGGTGCAGTGGTGGCAAGCTCAGGAAACCTGATATTTGATATGACGAATTTCAGGACTCCAAGATATCTGGCTGCAGATTTTGGTGAGCCGGTCGATAAAGTTGTTATTTATTGCCTGATTTCACCAACTTCTTATAATGTATTCGCGATGGATGATTTCACCTATACGATTCCCGACACTACAATAGCAGTAGACTTTAATGTATCGTCCGATATTAATATTGGTTCAAAAGGTGTTCTGCCACTTACTATTCTTGGTTCAGAAGATTTTGATGTCTCCCAAATTGCTCCTGAAACGATTCTAATTGGCAGTACCGGAATAAGTGAAAAAGGCAACAAACTCCAATTTTCACTTGACGACATAAATGCCGACGGTTATTTAGATGGCGTATTTAAAGTCAGTATTCCTGACCTTGTCTTAAACGGTGATCTAAATGAATTCACAAGCAGCTTAACCATTTCCGGTGCATTTTATGATGGTTCTGTTTTTGAAGGAATTGATACAGTTAATATTGTTCCCTAATCTGATTCATTAGGTACACGAAAATCTTTCTTTAGAAAAATTGTTAATAAAAGCACTAAATGATTCAAAAATAAAGATTATCGCTGAAAGTTGGAAAAGGTGTCCCCCAATGTTAAACTTTAATCGGAGTAGTTTTTCTACTCCGATTTTTTTATTTCAGGCGTATTAATAAGGATAATTGTTTTTTTGGTATTAGCCTCTTTAGTGTCAGGCACTGGGCATTTGAAGTTCATAACCAAAATCTTTTAAGCGATTTTTACAAATTTCTCTTTCTTCATCTGTAAAGAGTTCATGGTATTCAGGCTTTAAAACTAATGCCTCTACAGATAAGTCAAGTCGATTATTCACCCACAAAACTTCAAATCCATAAGTACCTCCACTTTTTGAGATTAGTTGTTTTGCCGCTTTTAATCCGCCTTCTCTTGACACAATTTGTATAAATCTTGAAGCATTATATTTCAGTTCTTTCTTCGCAGTAAAATATATGCTGCTCATTTCTTCATGGAATTTGCTTTCTAATGCATTCATTTAAGACCTCCATTATTTTATTTCATTCATAAATTAGTTAAGTAATAAGTTAAGTTTGGCCTGGCACCGTCACCATAAAAAGTTTGTCCTCATTTGAACACAAAAGAACCGTCCCTTTGTGTTTTACTCTGGAGGTATCATCAAAGACAATGATCATTGATCAGACTTCATTAAAAAATGACGGCTATCGGCTCATCACTCATTGAGTATTCTGCCGATGTAGAGCCACTCAATCCGATACCCAAAACCATGCAATCCGAAGCTGAGAGCCACCTGTTTAAAAAATCAAATCCGCTATAGAGAGCCACTTTTGTAAGTATTAAAATGAAGATGCGGGATAACCGTTATACTTACGGAAGGAGGACATAATTATGTCCAAAGAAAAACAAATTTTGCAGCTCCGCCTTAAAGGATTCAGCCAGCGAAGAATTGCGGATACTTTAAAAGTATCCCGAAACACGGTATCCAAGGTGGTCAAAGCATGGGAAGCTCATCCAATTGATGATCCGGAGTTCCAGGCAATTGATGAATCAAAGTTACACAGCCATCTGTTTCCGGAAGAAGAAAAAATTCCAGTGATGGTACCTCCTGACTATGATTACATCCACAAAGAATTGCTGAGAAATGGGGTGACCTTAAAACTGCTGTGGGAAGAATACGTTGATACCTGTCGGCAGACAGGCAAGCCGCCTTATATGTATTCTCAATTCTGCAAGCTATATCAGGATCATGTCAGTCAGAACCGTCTAACGATGCACATTCACCATAAGCCAGGCGACAAAATCATGGTTGACTGGGCAGGCTCGACCATGCCGCTATATGATCAGGTTACGGGTGCAAGCTGCAAGGTATATCTCTTTGTTGCAACGCTGCCGTTTAGTATGTACTGTTTTGCAAGAGCCTGTCTGACGATGAAGGAAGAAGACTGGATTAATGCCCACATCAGTATGTATGACTACTTTGGAGCGTCAACACGGCTGCTCATCCCCGACAATCTGAAAGTTGGAGTGCTGAGCCATAAAAAGCATGAAGATCCAGTCATCAACCGGGCTTATCAGGAACTGGCGGATCATTATCATACGGCTCTGCTGCCAGCTCGAATCTTATCGCCAAAAGACAAAGCTGCTGTGGAGGGCTCAGTTGGTCTGCTGACCAGTCATGTAATTGGAAGACTCCGTAACCGTCAGTTTTTCAAACTGGAGGAGATGAATCAGGCGATTGATAAAGAACTGGAAGAATTCAATCATTCTGATTTTCAAAAAAAGGAGGGTTCCCGCTACTCTGTCTTCGAGGAAGAAGAACTACCCTTTATGCAGTCGCTTCCCAGATTCCCCTATGAGTTTGCCCAATGGAAAACAGCAACGGTGCAGATGAACTACCACGTTTCAATTGACCATCAGTATTATTCGACGCCGTATGAATATGTCCGAAAGAAAGTGGATCTACGTTATACCAAAAATATCATTGAAGTTTTCTACAAAGGAACCCGTCTTTGCAGTCACAAGCGGCTATACGGACGACGAGGCCAGTATTCAACTAATGTGGATCATATGCCGATCAACCACCAGCTTTACAGTGAATGGGATTCAGACCGTTTTTTAAAATGGGCCGAAGGTATTGGTCCGTCAACCAGAGAAGTGGTCCAAAAGTTGTTTGCTTCTTATCGTGTTGAAGAACAGGCTTACAAGGGGTGTCTGTCTCTGTTAAAACTGGCTGATCATTATACAAACATTCGTCTGGAAAATGCCTGCAGCGTCGCACTTGAACATATTCCCAATCCACGGTACAAGAATATTAGACTGATTCTGGAAGCAGGGCAGGATTCAGCCAGCGTTAAAAATCAAACCAAATCTGAACCATCATCTTCTGAAACGATCAACAAATATGCTTATGTTCGTGGCTCAGCTTATTATGGAGGTGACCATGATGAATAACGATACGCTAAGAAAGCTGAAACATATGCGTTTGCCGGTTTTTGCGCAAATTTACCAGGACCAGCTTGAAGATGAAATGGCCTATCTTTCAATGTCTTTTCAGGAAAGACTGGCTCTGATGGTTGATGCGGAGTTTGATTCCCGACATAATAACAATATTAAACGGCTTATCAAGGAGGCGAAATTCAACAACTCAGCAGCATTTCTTGGTAATATCGAATATCTGCCGGATCGCCATTTAAACCGTGAATTGCTGGAAAGTCTGGCCACTAATGAATACATCCGTCAGGGGCTGAACGTCATTCTTGTCGGAGCCACCGGTTGCGGAAAAACCTATATTTCCAATGCCCTCGGGGTAAACGCCTGTCAGTCCGGTTACAAGACCCGGTATATTCGTTTGCCGGATCTCTTTAGCGCCTTTGAAGCTGCCCGTATTCAGGGGAAGTATCATCATCTTCTCAATCAGTATAAAAAATGTTCTCTGATGATTCTGGATGAGTTTCTGCTTGTCCCAACTACAGATACTGAGCAGCGGGATCTTCTGGAACTTGTGGAATGTCGTTGTGATCAGGCATCCATTATTATCTGTTCACAGCTAACTGCCGAAGGCTGGCATGAACGTTTAGGTGGTGGTGCGCTGGCTGATTCAATTCTTGACCGCATTGTTCCATCTGCTTATTCAATGATTATTGATGGCGATGTTTCAATGCGCTGGCGAAAACGAACCATTAAATAATTCAACTACCAGGGAGCTATCTCTAGTGGCTCCCTCTTTCGGAGCACTGGCTCTCGATAAAAGATTACCTGGCTCTATCACAGGAGATTGGTTGGCTCTGTCGCTTCATAATATACACTCATTAAAGGGCGGGTCAATTTTCAGTGTAAAAAACATGATTTTTATATAAATTTGACCCACCAGTTATTAAACTGAGGTGGGTCAGGTTTAAATGAAAAAGTGGGTCAATTTTACTTGACAATCAACAGCAACGTCACCCTAAGTTTATCCTCATTTTAACACAAAAGAACCGTCCCTTTGTGTTCACGAATTTTGAAAGATCATTCGGGTGTGGTTTTTAACCTTTACCCTAACTATATCTTACAAGTTAAGTTAGGCCTGGCACCGTCGCCTAGAGACGAGGCACTAGTTACATTAATTCCCTTTTACATAAATCTAATACAGCTGCAATCACTTGATCCATATCATAATATTTATATTCACCAAGTCGACCGCCAAAGATCACATTTTGCTCTGCTTCTGCCATTTTTTTGTACGCTTCATACAACTTACTGTTTTTCTCGTCATTTACCGGATAATATGGCTCATCACCAGGCTTCCACTCTGAACTGTATTCTCTACTAATTACCGTTTTTAGAAGATCATTTCCTTTCGAATCTTTACCAAACTCAAACCATTTATGTTCAATAATTCGTGTCCAAGGTGTTTCTCTATCGGTATAATTTACAGCAGCATTGCCTTGAAAATTTGGTATATCCAAAAGTTCGTTTTCAAAACACACAGAACGATATTCAAGATTTCCTAAAGAATAGTTGAAATACCCATCAATTGGCCCAGTATAAACTACTTTTTGGGCAATGTGCTCTAACTCAGTCTTATTTTTCAAATAATCTGTATTAAGCTTTACCTCAATTCCTTCCAGCAGATTTTCAACCATTTTGGTATAACCACCCATTGGTATACCCTGATAAAGTGCGTTAAAGTAGTTATTATCAAAAGTTAATCGAACCGGTAGCCGCTTAATAATAAACGGCGGAAGTTCTTTACAATCCCGCCCCCATTGCTTTTCGGTATATCCTTTTATCAGTTTTTCGAAAATGTCACGACCAACTAAAGAAATTGCCTGTTCTTCCAGATTCTTCGGTTCTCCACTAATCTCTGCACGCTGTTCATTTATTTTAGTTTCTGCTTCCTCTGGTGACACAACGCCCCACATTTTATTGAACGTGTACATATTAAAGGGCATCGAATAAAGTTCACCTTTATAATTTGCTACCGGTGAATTGGTAAACCGATTAAATTCCGCAAACTGCGTAATGTAATTCCAAACTATTTTATTGTTTGTGTGAAAAATATGAGCCCCATACTTGTGCACATTTATCCCTTCAATTTCTTCAGTATAAACATTACCTGCAATGTTTGGTCTTTTGTCTATAACCAAAACTGATTTACCCACAGCTTTTGCTTCGTGTGCAAAAATTGCACCATAAAGGCCTGAACCTACAATTAAATAGTCATACATAAACATTTTTCCTTATCTAATTTTTTTTTTGATTAATTTCAACAATTCAAATACAACTGCATTCTTGGTTAATATACTTAGAAGAAAATATATCGATCCCCCTAATACTACCGATATAAATAATTTTAGAATATCACTTAATTGTGTAATTTGAATACTACCGACTACTATCGCCATACCTACTGTTGAGAACGCAATTGATAATAGAAACTTTTTATCTAAATCAATTGAAATATATCTAGAAGAAAACAAAATTGCCAATAGTGTAACAATCGACTCACTAACAACAGAAGCAAGTGCCGCACCATTTTGTGCAAACTTTTGAATTAAAAAAGCATTTAGTATAACATTAACAATAGCCCCAAAAATCGTACAAAATAACAATTTTTTCTCTGCACCAAATGTTAGTAAAATTTGTGTTCCAAACAAATTACTAAAACCTAATGTGCATATGAGTAAGCTAGCTATTCTAAGTGTAGTAACACCTGGTTCAAATGAACTACCAAAAAGCAACGGCATGATTTGACCAGCTACTAATAATATACCAATTTCTGAAGGGACAAAAAAATATATCAATATTGACAAAACCTTATTGACGATTTTTGAGCATCCATCAATATTCCCTTGTATATTATAATAGCTTAATCTAGGAAGTAATACACCACCTATCGCAGTAATAACGCTAATTAAAATCTTTATTAATTTCATTGCATTTGTGTAATAGCCTACATTTTCATCTGAACACAAAATACCAATCATTGTTGTATCAACCATTGTATAAAGTTCAACTGCAATTGCCGAAGCCAACAAAATTAGAACTGGTTTTAAGTGCTTTTTTAGGTGTACCTCCCGTACAGTTACTTTTACTCCATACTTTCTCAAGTTAATAATATTAAAAAGATTATTCCCACCTATTCCAATGCAATAAATAGCAGCGTAAGTCGAAATATCATTTTCAGTTCTAACAAATACTAAAATAGAGACTAAAGTAAGAATTTTTACTGCGAAACTACGCTTCGCTATATAACCATATTCTTCAACCCCTTGATACAGCCATTCAACATTAATAAAATTAAATATAATAGCCATTCCTATAATCATATAAAGATTGATATTTCTTTGAAAATATTCAATTGACATTATCATTAAATAGTAAGCAGTTGTGCATAAAGCTGTTGAGATAAAATTTATTGTAAATAACTCTGTGAATAGTGAATTTGTTAGTTCTTTTTTGCCTTTTAATTTTGCAATCTCTCTAGTACCATAATTCGGAATACCAAGTGCCGCTATTGTAGTAAAATAGGATACAATATTCTGTGCATATGAAACCTGGCCAACACCCTGGGCAAATAATACACGTGAAATATAGGTTGCTGTTATTAAAGGAAAAAGCACATTTAACATTCTATATGCAACATTATATATTGAATTTTTCGCCAATGATTTTTCTATATCCATACACTATATTCTTTCTAATATTTCATTTTTCATAGGAGTACGTGGCTCACTTTCAAAGTATCATTCAAATATCAGACATTAACTCAAACATACCCGTCAAAACTACTATAAACACTTCTTACATCTTTACCTCAGAAATATCTTTTCAACATCAGCAATGAAACATTCTTGTTCTGAAGCAATCATTTTTCTATAATAATCAAAATCGTCAAAATTATATTCATATTTATCAAAACAATCTTTTATACAATTAATAATTTTCATGCCATTTTGTTTTTTATCTTGAAGTTTATATTTTTCAGGGATAGGGACATCTTTATAAAACTTTGCTGCACCTCTTTCACCTGTTATAACGCAACAACCGCACATTGCAGCTTCTCTGGGGAATCTATCCTTACCTGGGTGATTTCCAAAATCTATATATACTTTACTGGTTAACAATAAATCTCTGACTTGATGATTGGTTAAATTAATCAATGGAACCCAAATAATACTACGATCAAGCCCCATTAAGTAATCTGAGTATTTCTTTCCCTTTTTAGGGTTATACAATACCACATTATTTCTTTCTTTTGATTTGTCCAACGCTATTTGCAAATAGTCGGAATTGATATAATCGGAAAGATATTCAATATTTGAAAAACCGTTTTTTTGTAAAAAATCAATTGCATAATGACTTTGCGCAAAATTGTATTTGATTTTTTTATTTATTTTAGAAACACGGTATTTCCAACGACCATTCTTAATATACCATGCAACCCCTCTCCAACCTAAGAGTGAATATGCTTTCTTAGGTTCATAAACTTTCTGATAATTATCTACACTTAACCACCATATAGCAACTTCAGCATTTTTAAGCTTGTCCATTAGCTCAATCTGATGCTCGGATATAACAACCAATATTTTTTTTCTATCCAATAATTCTATGAACTCAACGTAGTCACTTACATATCTTTCATAGTCAGGATTAGTAGGGTGATCATCCTTAATATTTGTATAAGCAATCTTTGCATTTAACCCAAGCTGATTTAACATAAAAGTTAATTGATGTAAAAGCTCCAAACCGCCAGTTTTTGAACTAGCCGGACAAACTACGTACACTGAATCATATTTTTTATTAAACATTTAACACTACACCTCTCGTTTTACAGACTTAAATGCTAAAAATATCAACATTAAAAATGCAATTGCATAATATATATTTGAAAATGGAAAACGTATAAACGACCATACTAGACCTTGAAATATAAAACTATATATAGCAGCAGTCTTCACATTTGTATATTTTATTGCATCATTATATGAATGTGCCAAATAAACACCATAAAGAAACATTCCTATAAGAATCCCAAACAACCTTCCATCTACATAAAAAAACCAAAATATACCAACATAAGCGTTTGCCTTTGAAAACGTTGCAGTTATAATCTGCCATTCGCTATCAGTTGCACGTATCAAATCATATACACTTTGCCAATGTGTTGGAAAATCAATGCCAAACAAATTTTTGAATATATATAAAACAGCAAAACTAAAACCATTTAAAGATGTTTCACCGTATCCAAAAATCCCTTCTAAATCAGCTCTTTTTGCCCAAATATCAAACATATAAGGTTGCATCGAAAAATACAAATAGAGCTCCTTATATAATGTTTGTCCAGCTCTTGAAACCGAAAACCATATAAGAAATATTACACCTATAGTTACTGCCCCAAGAATTAGACGTTTTCTTTTTTTCATTTTCGCTACAGATATTTGGGCTTTATTTTTTAAACTTACACCAGAGAGGTAATACCCTAACAGCATATATATACACATGTTTACAAGTGATGTTCTTCCACCCTCGCCAATCGAACTCATTACTGCCAGTATTACAGCTAGAAAAAAAAGTTTCTTTTCGCGTTTACCAAACCAAAAATCCATAGCCCCTACTACTTGAACAACTGCAGCTCCAGGCACAAGAAAAAGTATAGATATTGCATTTAGAAATTTATTTTGATTAAATAGATTATACGCGCTTGTACTATCCTGCACTATACTACGTATTTCAGCTAAGCTTATCCCAGAATACAAATAGTAAAAAGTCAATATTACTGAACCCAAATAATATATAATACATAAAATAGCTAGTACATATAGCATTTTATACCTAGGTATATTAATTGAATATGTAGCTGTATTAAGGTACTGCCTACCTATTTTAAATATCGTCTTATTGCGTTTTCTTCTATAATCCCAAACAAAAAAACCAATATTTATTGCCAAAACACCACAAAGAATATACCAATATATACTTTCTGAAGACTTATAAAGTTCGTAGAAATGAAACGATTCCAAGAATAAGATAAAAGCCCAACATACATTAAATATAAGCAAAGGATGATAGAAATGTTTAGTCCCAAATAATAAATATGTTACTGTTATCGTACAAACTAAAATCGTTATAAATGAGTACATTCATTTCCCCTTGTTTTTTCTTTTTTAACTCTTACTATGTTCTGCAATATCTAATCAACTTCATTGTTTAATTTTTTCTTCAACATCAAATTTCTTTTTAAATTCCTATAAACTTTTGCTGACTCTATTAGTCGTTTATACTTTCTTCGTGTTTTTATATCCGTCGAGCCTTTTACCATATTCGTTGCAATATCTTCTTTATGATATATATAAAGTTCGCTGCTATATAACATTACAAAGCCATAAAAATCCGCTTGTAGCTTTAAAATATCCTCTTCCCAATAAAGAAAGGTTTCTTCATATAAACCATCAAATTGACTAATAAACAGAGGTGAAAAAACAAAGCACGCACCATGCAAAATAGTATTTAAAACATCACCAGTACATGATTCGACATGGTATATTTCTTTTACAGACTCTATCGCCTTAGACAAAAGAAAATCCATGTGTATATAACTTAAAGCAATTCTTACACGTTTTTTAATTACATATAACATTAATTCTTTATAGTTCCATGTTTGTTTACTACCTGGATTTTGATGAAAACCATCTGCAGTCATTATATCAGGGCCTAATACAGAATACTGTTTTTCATCAAACTTTCTAATTATTACCTCATTAAAGTCCTTTTGTCTCACAATTGTATCATTATTTAATTGAACTATAAAATCCGCTTGGTAAGTACGTTTAGCATAGCAAAATCCAATATTATTCCCCCTCGCAAATCCGATATTTTCATCGCTGTGCAATAGTATGACTTGTTTATTACACGTGAAAGCTTTTTGAATTTCGAAATAAGATTCATTTGTACTCCCATTATCAACAATTATTATTATAGTTTCATGTTCTGATTCTATTGTTGCACTAAGGATAGATTTAGCACATTCAATTGTATCTTTACCCGCTAAATAATGCAGGATAACATAAGCTAATTTCATAGTCTAACCTCCTAGTCATCTTATCGAAATTGCTTCGTTAAAAACACTTTCTATATTCTTCACCATAGCTTCAGCAGAGAAATTATTACGTTTCTTTTCTTGACCTTTTACTCCCATTTGTTTCCTTTTTCTTTCATCTAACATCAAATCAATTATACGAGTTGCCATCTGATTGGGACTTTCGTAATCTACTAGATAACCATCAACACCTTCATCGATGATTTCTACTGGACCACCATGATTAGTTGCAATTACAGGCAAACCAAATTCCATTGCCTCAATTACAACGAGACCAAACGGTTCAGGCTGTGTAGAAGGTAATACAAACAGATCTAATGAACCATAAAAGCTTGACATATCATTAACTTGACCTAGAAGAATCACAGTATCTGTTAGTTCTTTTTCTTCAATATATTTGTGTAGATCAACTTTTAAATACTCCTCACCAGAGTAAGCCTCCCCTGCAATCTTAAAAATCACATCTGGCATTTTTTCATGTACAATTTCAGCTGCATCAACAAGCAGTTTCTGCCCTTTCCAACGGTTAATACGTCCCGCCATTCCAACAACCAAATAATCATGTGGCTGTTGGATTGTGTTTTTCTTCTCTTCAACAGCATTATAAACTACTCTTACACATTTCTGATTTACTTTAAGTGCTATGCCTGTAGATTTACTATTAGCTACGATAAGATTCGCATATCGATTCATTATCATTGAAATAACCTTGTTTTCCATGTCATTCTTGATAATCTCTCTAATATGCCAAACACTTTTTATTTTGCTATGCTTTGCAACAATTGCGCCAGGCAGTACTACACCCGTATTTGTGTCAACAATATCAATTTTATAAGTCTTTATAAACTTTTTAAGATATTTGTATGAATTAATAAACTCTTTAAAATACCGCCCCCCACCCTTAATAGAGAAATTATTTCTACGGAGAACAGCTATTTCAAAAATTTCTACCTTGACGCCTGGAACTTTTTTCATCTCATCAACAAGTTGCCCTGGACAAGGTAGTATTACAAAAATATTAAATTTACTTTTATCGATATACTTAACAATATTTAATAATGATCTATCTGATCCATACATCTCAGAACTTGAATGTACAAATAATATATTCTTCATCTTTATACTCCACTTAGCACCTAATTCAAAGATTAAGATATTTTAAATAATTTTTCATATTTATCTACTATATATTCCCAACTATACTCTTTGGTAACCCTAGCTTTTGCCTGACCGGCAATATTTTTTATCCTTGAAACATTAAACATATCCGCCTTTTCTATCAAACTTGATAAGCATCCATTTTTTTTACACCAATAGAGTGCTCCACTTTGGGCAACTTCTCGATTAAATCCAACATCTAGCAATAAATTTAAATCCGTACTGCCTAACGCCTCAAGTAGTGAAGGATTTGTTCCGCCAACCTCATGTCCATGAAAATAACCATATGCATTTTCTCTTATTTTCATCAATAATTCTTGGTCATAAACTGTGCCAACAAATTTTATTCTATTATCGCTTTTAAAGTGCAACCTTTTTTCCAATTGTTCTAAAAATTTAATATTAGCATTAGTAATAATTGCAAAATCTTTTTTAGTTTTGGACTTCATAAACTCACTTATCATAATTTCATAGTTATTCTCAGGGACAAATCTACCTACAACAAGATAATAATTCTTTGGTGCCAATCCATTTTGCTTGTACCAATTATTTAAGTTTTGATCATCGTCTGATAATATACTTTTTCGTGTTTCTGCACCATAAGCTATAAATATCGTATTAGGATTACGACATTTAATTCCCTTACCGTCATAACAATCATGGATATACTTCTCAATATTAATAGAGTCACAGATTACAAGGTCACTGTATTTCACCATCATCTGTTCAGATATCTTCCAATATTTTCTTATCGGTGCAGACCACTTTGCCCTCATCCATTCGTGTCCATCAGGATTTAGATAGACTTTGCCACCCAATTTATGTATCTTATGATAATAATGTGAAGCAAATGGACCAATACGACAAGCCATTATATATACTATTGGATATTTGATATTATTTTCTTTTATATATTTGCAGCAGTTACTTAATGCTGCTACATCATAGTAAATTGCCACCGCAGAGCCAATATTAGGAATTTTTATTTTAAAACAACGAGCATTATGGTAGGAAAATTCATTATCAGAAATCCTTGTCACACCGTCAATCTTTGTTTCATCCATTGCACCGTCACCATTAGCTTTACAAGCAACATGATATTTGATGTTTTTGTTATTTTGATGATATTCTGTTAATTTGTTAATAAATGTTTCATAACCGCCATATGCACCTAAGCTTTTTGCCCCTACCAAAAATACATGTTGTACATCCTGTTCATGCAGCAAATTCAATTTTCACCTCGCCCTCCAATTTATCTTCTTTTACACACGGGATCTCAATCTCTCCTGAAAATATCCCTTGTATAAACCATTTCCTCTACATCCATAATCTCAGAATCATACCTATTTGCAACAATCGCATCCGATCCACGCTTAAATTTCTCAATATCATTTACTACTAAACTTCCAAAGAAAGTTTCACCGTCTTGCAGTGATGGCTCATAAATAATTACGGTTGCTCCTTTTGCCCTGATTCTCTTCATAACCCCCTGTACAGAACTCTGCCTAAAATTATCACTGCTACTCTTCATTGTAAGCCGATATACACCAATGGTAATAGGTCTTTCTTTCTCGGCATTCCAAATACTATTACCTGAATAAGAATAGTATCCGGCTTTCTTGAGAACTTGATCCGCAATAAAATCTTTTCTGGTTCGGTTACTTTCTACAATCGCCCCAATCAGGTTTTCTGGTATATCTTCATAATTTGCCAGCAACTGTTTGGTGTCTTTCGGCAAACAATAACCACCATAACCAAAAGAAGGATTATTATAATGGGTGCCTATCCTATCGTCTAAACACACTCCATTAATAATATTGCTGGTATCCAGCCCTTTCATTTCGGCATAGGTATCCAGCTCATTAAAATAGCTCACACGCAAGGCCAGGTAAGTATTGGCAAATAGTTTTACGGCTTCTGCTTCGGTAAAATCCATAAATAAGGTTTCAATATCTTCTTTTATGGCCCCTTCCTGTAATAGACCTGCAAAAGTATGAGCTTCTTTTAGAAGTCTTTCATCATTCATATCAGTCCCAACAATAATTCGGCTAGGGTATAAATTGTCATAAAGGGCTTTACTCTCTCTAAGAAACTCTGGGCTAAACAGAATATTTTGTGAACCCGTCTTTTCCCTAATAGATCTTGTATAACCTACCGGAATGGTACTTTTTATAACCATAATTGCATCTGGGTTATATTGCATTACCAAATCTATAACAGCTTCTACTGCAGAAGTATCGAAAAAATTCATGTCTGGATCATAATTTGTCGGAGCGGCAATCACTACAAAGTCCGCATTTGTATATGCTTCTTCTGCATCAAGAGTTGCCGTCAACTTAAGTTCCTTTTCTGCTAAATACTTTTCAACGTACTCATCCTGAATTGGAGATTTTCTGTTATTTATCAGATTAATTTTTTCTTCAATAATATCAACGGCCACCACTTCGTGATATTGAGAAAGCAGTATCGCTATTGATAAACCAACATAGCCTGTACCGGCAACAGCAATTTTAAAATCCTTCTTCATAATTCTAAAGATCTCCTCAACGTAACTCTTATAACCGAAACCAAACACAAAAAATCCGCTACATATTCCTACATAGCGGATTTCCCCCTCTTCAAAAGCCTTAAAAAGCCTTTCTTATCATCGTTTTTCCAACGATAATCAACCAATCCTATAAATAATCCTTCACACTATGTAACTGCGTCTCCCTCACTACTTAATAATGCTGTAACAAGAGAACTATTCAATTGTCTAAATCATTTGTTACATACAAAACTCATTCCCTATTAAACTGCACCAGACTTATTAAAGACTACCATCACTGTTTTAAAAAGGATCTTAACGTCAGAAGTAAGATTCCAGTCGCTGATATAGCGGGCATCCAATTTTACAATATCTTCAAAATCGGTAATGTCACTGCGGCCGGAAATCTGCCAGAGGCCGGTAATGCCCGGCTTCATAGCCAGTCGTGATTTATGATGGTAGTCATATTCGTTAAATTCATCCTGGGTTGGCGGTCTGGTTCCCACTAGGGACATATCCCCTTTTAACACATTCCACATCTGAGGGAACTCGTCAATCGAGGTGGCCCGAATAAAATGACCAATCCCCTTAATAATGCGCGGGTCGTTATCCATTTTAAACATCAGGCCATTCATCTTGTTCTGGGCCATCAGTTCGGCTTTTCGCTTTTCCGCATCCATATACATGGACCGGAATTTATAAATTTTAAACTGCCGTCCGTTCATCCCTATCCTGGTCTGGGCGAAAAAGATTGGGCCCGGGCTTTTAATATAAATAATCGGTGCAACAAAGACAAACAGGATGCCGGTAATAAACAAGCCCACCAGGCTGCCGCAGATATCAATAACCCGTTTAATGAAAAGCTTGCGGGCGCTGACCACATTCATCCCACCGGTGACTACTTTATAATTGCCGACGCCTTCAACCACTTCTTTAATCGGGTATTTATTGTGTTTTTCACCCAGGACAAAGTGAACCACCGCCCCCATAGAGACACAGGTATCTTCTATGTCCGAAATAAAGTCGTTAAAACCATTGGCACAGATAAAGACTTCGTCGATAACGTTTTCCTTAATATAGGCAAAGGCCTCTTCCTTGGTTGCCAGGTTTTCGAAATGGCAGTCCTCCACCGGTTCATCATCCAGCAGAAAGACCTTTTCGAATTCGTAATGGACGCATTCATTATTTTTAATGAAATTGCTGACATCCTCAAGCTGGTCCAGTTTGTCACTGTAAGTAAAGACCACCACCTTATTGATCTGACATTTGCTTGCCGAATGTCTTTTACAGTAGGCCTTGGCAAAATTTCTGAAGGCAAAAGTCATCATGACGGTTAAAACATACATTAAACCAATATACAAACGGGAATAGTCGCTGGAGGTCTTAATCAGAAAGGTGATAAAGATGGTCAGCACATAAACCGTCGATACCTGAAAAACAACCGATGCGGCCTCGTCGTAATAACCGCGGCAATAAATGTTTTTGTAGGACTGGTTAAACAGAATAAAAATAAAGAAACTTAAAGACATAATCAGGGCCAGCTGCAGATAGGAATTGTAATTTCTTGCAGTAATGATTCCCGCAATAAAGGGCAGCAGAAACGCAAACTGCATACAAATAAAATCGATAATTGTAAACTGATAATGCTTTAACCAGTCATCTTCGTAGATCTTATACATTTGGTTCCTCACTTCCAAAACTTATTAATTTACAGACAATCCAACTCACTTTAAATAGGTCATACCATCTACGTCATACAAATATTTTTACTGCAGGCTTTGCTGCCCACAATTCCCACTTGCCGGCCGATTTAATTATGTTTATTGTTCTTCTGCCACCTCATAAAAGAGATCCACCGTTAGCTGGTTAAGACTTGCCTTGTCCGGGTAAAACTCGATATAGTCGTCACTCCCCTGTTTGGTTTCCCCGCTCAGGCTATAGACTTGGGCCTCCGGATAGGACTGAATATAATTCTGGAACTCGCCAATCTTTACATAGTCACAATTGGTGACCAGGTAGTCATCAATGGCGCCAAAGGCGTTGGCTAAAAAGCTGTTGTTGCCCGTTGAGCTGGCTTTTAAATTATGATAAAAGCCATTGATATAGAGTTCCTGCCTGCCGATACGGGCAAGGTTTGAATTATCGGAAACATACCAGCGCTGACGCACAAACTTCAGTGCCTGGTCTCCCATCAAAGTCACTGTCGTATCTTCGGTGAAGGTCGGGTCAATCACTGTCATGTCATCTGTCAGGGTTACCGTTACTCCGCCGACCATATCATTTAGAATCGGGATGGCATCCATTTTCATAATCGCATAATTATCGATGGTGATCCCGCCCAGCAGGCTTTCCACGGCGTTAACTGTATTTTCGGCACTGTCTTTTAATCCGGTGCCGTAGGTATGGGAAAGGGCAATCTGTTCGTAGAGGGTTCCGGCACTTCTGCCGCCCAGCCCCAGAACCGGGACATCGGTCATGGTATCTCGATTGACTACCAGGATTTTGCAGGTGTTTTCCTCTGTGTTGTAGGCAATCAGAGAGATAAAGTCAATCTGTTCATCATTCTTGTAGGATCCGCTTTCCACCGCATCACCAAACTTATCGACCCCGCCCAAAAGAACTGTATACACATCCGGGTCGGGGAGATATTTCACCCCGTCGATGGTTATGGCTTTCAGCTCATCATAATCTGTAAGTGTCTGCCCGGCATAGGCGATCTCCTCTTCATGCCCCAGGTAGGAAATCCCCAGATAAGCAGTAACCAGAATAACAGCGCTGAGTACTAAAATTATGATGATGCGAAAAATAATGTTACTGCTAATACTATGTCTTATTCTCATGGTATCAGATCAATTAAGAGGTCTTTTTCATTTTTGTAATGACTAAGGCTGCGACAACAATTATGACACCAGCACCTGCCAAAATTGGAATCATCATAGAATTGCTGGTTGTTGCTTCGGCGGTTTCAGCTTCTACTGCCGATGCGGTTTCCACACTGGCTGATAAAAAGGCCACCGGGCATAAGTGAGGGAAGGTAACGGTTACGCTGCCATCTGCATTGACGACTACATCATCCGAGGATACAAAATCCCATCCGCCGGTTTCGGCATTGTAGACAATGACAACAATCACATCGCCTTCGTTATAGCCAGCATCGAAGGTCATTTGCACATCATAACCCTGGTCAAAGGTTGCGGCTCTTAAGGCATCACTGATACTAACATCGATAATATCTCTGACGGCAAAGTCGCTGTCGGAATAATCCGGATAGGAAGCAGCGATAAAATCGGTCAGATTGGTATAAAATTCAGAACCAGTATTTAGGAGCTGGTCTCTGGCGGCTATATAATTTTCCAGAGCCTCACCGGTTAGTGTGGCTTCAAAATCCGAGTCAGTGGTAATGGTAACAGCACCATCAGCGGCTGGAATATAGTGGGTTACCCCATCTGCATCCACATAAGAAGCAATGGCTAATGTGCCGTCCGGTGCGGTAAAAGTGGTCAGTGTCGGACCATCCGTTCCAGCAACACTTGGTGCTATGGTGGCAAAGACATGGCTGCTTAGTAACAGGGTAATAACTGTTGTTGCCAGTAATATAAGTTTCCAGTTTTTCTTACTTTTCATAATTTCTTCCTTCCCTTAAATAGTTTGTTTGTTTATCTAAAAAAGTCTCTACACTTTGGGTCCCAAGTTTATCTATCATGGTCTGATAGGCTTCTTGTATATTTGGCGGCCGGGTGGTCAGATTGTGACAATCCGAGCCGATAAAATCTATATAATCTTTCTTCATAAGCTTCAGTGCCTTTCTTTGGGTCTTCCAGTCTATAAAATAGTCTACACTGACCTGAATTAAAAAGTTATTACAGACATAATCAATATTGTCTGTTCCCTTTTGGCACTTGATATACCGTTCGATATGGGCTAAAACCAGTTTAAGATTTGTTTTGTTTTCAACATGATGCAAGTCCTCAACCATTCGCTCTGTCCATACCGTTACTGGCATTTCCACCAAGAGTAAGTTTGTTTCTTCTATTCTTAGTTTTTCTATCTCTTCTGAATTTCCCATGCCATCGTAATAAGCGACTTCGGCACCAATTAAAAGATTGTCGTAGGTTTTACCCAATGCTTCAACAGAAGCATTTCTTCTTTCCAAAAATCGATCCGGCTGATCCTGCCAGGGATAGAAATGCGGTGTTGCAACAAGAATTTCAACCCCCTGTTCAAATGACTGCCTGATCATTTCATTCGATTCTTCACTATTGTGGCTGCCATCATCCATTCCTGGTAAGACGTGTGAATGAAAATCGATCATAATATCACCCGTTGGTCAGCGAAGAACTTGTGTGGGCGTATTTTGAATTGCTGTAATCGGAATAGCTGTAATTATCGCTATATTTTTTATAGTAACCCGATCTGACCTGGGTATAACTATTGAAGATAAAACCAAGAATTTTGGTATTGGAAAATTTAAGCTGTCTGATGGTTTCAGACAGGGACTTCTGATCGCTCCGGTCCTGTCTGACCACCACCACCATACCATCGATAAATTTGGAGGCAATCACTGCATCCGCCACCACCGTAACCGGCGGCAAATCGATGATGATATAGTCATAGGCCATGGAACAGGCGTCCAGAAATTCCTTCATTTTCTTAGAATCCAGCAGTTCTGCCGGGTTTGGTGGAATGCTCCCCGCCGGGGCCAGATCCAGTTTTACATCTTCCGATGCATCAATTGAATTGAGAATATCTCTAACTGGTATGTCATGGCCAACCAGCAGGTCGGTTAGGCCTATTTTGTAGGACTTGCCCAGTTTTGAGGTAACCGTCGGCTTTCTGAAATCCGCTTCGATAATTAACACCTTTTTATTGTTGGCCGCGATGGAATAGGCCAGGTTAATGGAAGTCAGGCTTTTTCCCTCGCCGGTAATGGCGCTGGTAACGCCAATGACCTTGCACATTTTATCGTTGGCAAAAGAGAATTCCAGGTTGGTTCGTAACCGTTTATAAGCTTCTGTGGCCTGAAAGTTCAGGCTGTTACCAATTTTCTGCTGCTCGCTTTTTTTATTGCGCTCCGAGCGTTTGCTTGATGACTTTTTCTTTTTAAAACCAAACATACTCTCCTCCATTCTCTTTCTTTACTGTTTGTAATTGCTGTAATAGTTATTATTGCTGTCGTCCCGATCCATATCCGGGATAATGGCCAAAAGCGGGATATCGGTGTAATTGGTGACCAGATAATCTTCCTCCCTGATGGTGGTATCGCTAAGTTCAATAATGATAATCAGGCCGGCGCTCAAAACGAAACCAACCAGTGCGCCCATTAAAGTGTATTTAAATAAGTTGGGGCTGCTTTTAGCGGCTGGAACCACCGCGTAATCGACGATTCTGGCCGAGCTGCCTTCCACAATGCTGGAAATTCGCTCCGGCAGATCTTCTGCTATGGTATTGGCAATCAGTTCCGCCCGGTAGGGGTCGGTGTCGGTGACCAGGATTTCGAAAACTTCGGTGGAATCCACCGATGCTGCGGTAATCATTTCCACCAGTTCATCATAGGTCAGATCCAGCTGGGCATCGGCGATCACTTCGTTTAACATCTGTCGGGACTTTAAAATAACCATATAGGTATCGACTAAGCTTTTGGAAGCGGTAATATCGGTGCTGGAGATACTCAGTGCCGAGGTATCAAATGACAGGCCATTATTGTTGACATACATCTGGGCGCTGGATTCATATAAGGGGTCGACATAGAGATAGGTATAGGCCAATGCGCCGCCGCCAAAGATAAAAGAAACGAGGACCAGCAGCCAGGCTTTGTGCCAGAGGGCCTTTATCAGTTTTAGTAAGTCAATTTCCAGTTCATCATTTTGTTCAGTGTTATTCGTCATGGGCTCTCCTCATTGTTTGCTTTTAAGAAATTAAAACTTAATAATTGGAAGCGAAACTCGAAATATGTGTATTTTTCTTTATTTTACGATATTTCGCCGATTTGATATTGAATAAATTGTGAAGCTGTAAATAAATACTTAAAATAATTAGGTATTCTGTTTATTCTATCATGGCCGTTTACTGTATACAACGTGTGACAAAAAGTGTGACAAGATAAATTTTTGCTTTTTTTAGCAAATTTCTACTTTCTCATTTTTAGTTGTTGATTTTTTTTGCCATTCAAATATTTTGCGATATTATTGCGTTATAGGCATATTTATATATAAAAAAGCAATGTTCGCCCCTCTAGGAGCAACCATTGCTAACTTGTTTTCAATATTTTCCTGTGGATTGTATTTTCGTTAAATTTTATAAATTACTTATTTATATAGTTGCATTTATTGTAGCACTATTCTTTTGCGCTGACAATATGTGACAAAAAGTGTGGCAGTAACAATTTTGTAAAAAAAAGACATCCGAAGATGTCTTATGAGATGGTCAATACGTCTGAAAACCCGGTCATATCAAAAATTTCCATAACAGTGTCGCAAACCTCTTTAACTTCCAGCTTTCCGCTGATGGCGTTAACCTTTTTCTGAATCATCAGAATCACCCGCAGGCCGGCACTGGAAATATAGTCCATATCTTTTAGATTCAATTCGACGTTCTTGGCCTCATCCAAAACACCGTTAAATGCCGCTTCCAGCTCCGGGGCAGTGGTGGTATCCAAACGACCAACCAGGGCAATCACCATTTTGTCATCCGATAAATTCTTGTTAATCTCCATTTTAGTGCTCCTTTTATTTATATTCATATTTTTAGCTCAATCGTAAACGTTATTAGTATACCATGAATTGTGCATAAAAAAAAGGAAGGGGAAATAAATTCCGGCTTTACTTTATTCTTACCACTCTCTATGAATCTGATACATCATGGCATTTAAGATAGTTGCCACCACCGGGCTGCCGCCTTTTCGGCCATTGATGCGAATACTTGGCGTATCAATCTGATCCAGTGCTTCCTTGGAATCAGCCGCTCCGACAAAGCCGATGGGAGCCCCAATAATTAGGTCCGATTTAGCCTTACCCGCTTTGATGTTTTCTATCAGGGTAAACAGGGCTGTTGGCGCATTGCCGATGGCGTAGATACCGATCGAATCATCTTTAAAAGCTTTTTCCATGGCCACCGTTGATCGGGTAACACCCCGTTCTTTGGCTTCTTCTGCCACATCCAGATCATGGCTGTAATTGACAATTTCGATCCCATTGTCTGCCAGAGCTTTTTTATTGACACCGGACTGTATCATTCGGGTATCGGCATAGATTTTTTTACCAGCACGCAGAGCACCCATACCCGATTCATAACCGCCATTTAGAAACTCCAACAAATCGGCATATTCAAAATCAGCCGTCGTATGTATAATACGTTTTACAATCGGATCGATTTCCGCTGGAAAGCTTTTATCTCCCAGCTCTTCGGTAATAATTTCAAAACTTCTTTCTTCAATTCCTCGTGGATCATTCATGTACTGCATAACTTCCTCCTAAAAGATGTGATTTATTGTATTAAATTTTTCATCCCAGGTCTCAACCTGATCATGATTAATAACCTCTATTTCGCTGCCCTGATAGTCCCCATCAGCGGATTCCATCAGCTCTTCCATATCGCCTTGAATGTCTAAATAAACCTTTTTGAGGATTTCAAATGTTTCTTCCTCCGGCTCCCATTTTTTGCGCTCCTTGAGCTCCATAAAACGGCGGGTCATTTCTTCCAAGGCAAACTGATTGTCTTCTTTCAGCCAGTTAAGCGTGTCCGGATCATCCAGATAAACTTTTACCAACTTGTCGATTTTTATATCTTTGATGGTTTCAGTCATGCATTTCCAGTCGAAAATCGTCTGGACTTTACACATGATTTCCGAACCACCCAGCTCACTTTTATTCTTGACGGCTTCGTTCCAGAGCGGATTAAACATAGTCTGATCCATCATTTGATCGATGGCTTCTTCCATAGAATTGATATTTCCCTGTTGCTTATAATCGGTCGTTCCATGATAGTAATTTAAGTCTTCCATTTTGAAGGCCCGTTTCACCTCATTAAAGCCACCCATGACTGATGCCGAAAAACTGGACGAAAGCAGGTCATACCGTTTGCTGACTGATGTTTCATAGGCGATATCAGCTGATTTCACATTGGCGACAAATTCTTCATAAAAGCTTTCGCCAAACAGGCCTTCCCCATAGGCATAACCGGAAAACAAGGTAAATATTTTTGCCAGCTCGCTCTCATCTTCCCAGGCACTGGCTTGGAGTGCCAGATCGACACCTGAACCGTAAGCCCCTGGCTTATCGCCAAAAATCCGAACAGTCGACCTCCGCCTAATCTGATCTTCGGTTAATCCCATTTCTCTGAGACTTTCTGCCATGAGCCGGCTGTTTTTCCTGACAAAGTTTAACTTATCCGGTTCATCCACTTCAGCTGCCATTCTTACCGCCTGATCCATCATGGACACTAGTTCCGGATAGGAATCCCGAAGCACTCCTGAAATCCGCACAATCACATCCAGCCTTGGCCGATTTAATTCTTCCGGCGGGATGATTTCTATATCCATAACGATTCCACTCTCGTTCCATACCGGCCGGACGCCTAAAATATTTAAAACCTGTGACAGTTCTTCCCCATTTGTTTTTGAAATATCCGTTGAAATCATATTGAGCGCCACTTTTTCAGGAATTTGGCCAAAGTCGTTAATATGCCGCCTAACAAGTTGATCCGCCAAATCCGCTCCGATGCCATAGGCTTCTTTTGTCGGCACTTTTTGTGTATCCATCAGATAGATATTTCGGCCTGTCGGCAATACGTTAAGCAGTCCGTCTTTGGGCATTCCGGATAGTCCTGGCTCAAGGTAGCCGCCATTAAGAGCAACCATTAGGCCATCGAGTTCATTTTCAACGCCTTTAAAACTGTCTGCACATTTTTCAATTTCTTCAGCCAGTTTTCTTTCTTCCTTTTCAGAATTAAAGGGCAGCTCTTTTGGCAACGGTTCTTTCTCAAGCACGGCTTCTATGAATTTTAACAATCCGGCATGAAAATCATACTCATTTTTAATTCCCTGTTTCAGTTCAAAAACGACTGGCGAGTTACCCTCAAGGGATTCTTTTATAAAAGCTATTTGCTCGGAAACTTCTGGAATTTGGGCAAATACATGGAGTTTCTCTTCTGATCCGCAATTGATTGACTGAACCAGACGATTACCGAGGGCCTTTAAGCCTTCAAGAAAATTTTCCTCATCCTGGATCACTTTCTCATATTCCGGATGACCGTCTATCATTTCCATGATCCGAAGGCCGATTAATTCCACCTGATTGCTTTCAGCTGTGACAGCTTCCAAATACTGGCCAATCACCTTGACCAGTTCGATTCGCTCCGGATCTTTTATCATGGTTGATGGCAGATAGTCAATGATTTTGGCATAGGACCGTCTCTTGGCCCCTGCCCCTTCAACTCCCACTGCCATATTGTAGCAGTAGAAATGATTGAGGGCTCCGACTACCGTATTAGGCCAGCAGTCAGGACCCGGAGCATTGGTTTTACCGGGCAGGTGTTCCAGACTTCCGCCCGTACCAACATGAACAAGGGCCGCCACTTTCTCAATATGTTCCAGGTAGCGGTAGGTGGCCAAATACTGGTGGGGTGGCGGACAGGACGGATCGTGGAGAATTTTACAGACTTCGCCCGTACATTTGGGACCATAACAGCCCCTTTTGGGTTGAATCATCACTGTTATATTGCCAAATCGCAATCCGGTAATAACCATTTCACCATCTACGACCATGCCCTCACCCGGCGGCGGGCCCCAGAATTTTTCCATTTCAGCCTGCTGGTTTTGGGTCAGTTCATTATAAAACTGATCATAGCCTCCCTGACCTGTTAAACCCATCCGGAAAAGATCGCCACCATGTTTAACAATCTCTTCAACCGTTGTCCAGCGAAAATCCTGGTAGGCTTTTTTCTCCATCAAAAGACTCTTTAAAGCCTTACCGTTTTCCGGCAGATTTTCAACCACATAGCCGTCTTCTTTAAGCCGCTCTAAAATCTTCACAACGCTTTCAAAAACGTTTAACCCAACACCAATGCCCAGTGTCGCTTCGACACCAGCACAGGGGGCAGAGTGAAGCATCAAAGACACTTTTTTATCCTTATTTTTAAGTCCCTGAATTAAGAGGACGCTTTTCACCCGTTCTACCAGGGTATCGATCTGTTCATCAATCGGAATCGAGACCAGTTCCTGGCCTCTTTTTTCTTTTGTTCCAATCAGCACAGGCTCAACCATCCCCAACCGTTCAGGACTTGTAAAGGCCCATGATATTTCAGAAAACAAACCGCTTATGCTGTTTTCCCATTCCTTCTGGGTTTGGAGATGACTGATAATTGGTCTTAAAACCGGAATTCGCATCTGCTTAAAGCTCTCAACACCTTGCGTAAATAGATCATCCCCTAAATCCCGGCCGGTTGCGGCAATCATCTGAAAATTAATCAGGGCATCAATCGCAAGCTGACCGCATTTTGAATAACAGTCGGCTACAAGCTGTGTAAATGTCCGAATACCAGACTCCGGTTCGGAAGACGAAGTCGAAAAAACAGGAACGACCCCAATCCCCTGTTTTTCAAAGCATCGAATTAAAGCAGTTTCTACCCTGATATTTCGCCGATGGAAGTTTTGAGCATGGGTTAAAATCCCTACATAATGACTGAAATCCTTTTTATACCAGGCAAGATAAAGCTCAAGACTGGAAAAAGTCACCTTACTATCCGGATGAAAAATGCCATCACTTTTCTTATCTTGCATTTGCCCCTCCACTTGCCAGCATCGAAGACCGGGACATTTCTCTGACCGCATCGGCCAGCAGATCCGATTCCAGCTCTTCAATCCGGTAATACTGTGCGCCCATATTGGCGGCCAGGTCTTTAGCTAATCCCAGTTTAATGAAATCTGATTCCGTATCGACTACGATCGTCTGAATGCCTTCAAAAGCAATTTTTGTTCCGATATTAACCGCTTCTTTAAAAGGATCCTGACCCGGCGTACCCACGTTGGTCCGGCCATCGGAAACGACGACCATAATGGGCAGGACATCTTCATTTTTTCGGGTCTCATTTTTAATCAGTTCATAGCCTTTTACCAGGCCGTCTGCCAGCGGTGTCTTACCACCCGTAGGCAGGTTCTGCAGTGATTTTTGGGCCAGATCAACACTTCTAGTCACATTAAGGAGCACCTCTGCCTCTTGCTTTCTAAAGGCTACCAGTCCTACCCGGTCACGCTTCTGATAGGCATCGGTTAAAAGTGAAACGATCGCCCCCTTAACCGTTGACATCCGTTTTTTAGCCCCCATTGACCCAGAGGCATCGACAACAAATACAATCGTCGAACCAGAGCGTTTTTCACGAACCTTTTCTCTTATATCCTCACTTTTAATGCAAAGTGCTAATCCATTTTTTTCTCTTTTATTCTGAAAAGGCGCCGCCTCCCTGAGGGTTGCGTCAAAAGCCAGGTCTGTCAGCTCATTTTGTTTGGTTCGGCTTTTGATATACTGACCCTTCTTAAGATCCGTATGGGTTTTGATTCGTTTTCCCTCACCTTTGCGTTTTTTGCGGTCATTAACTTTAATGTTAAGGTTCTTAACCGCAAAGACCCGGCCAATTTCATCCACCTGATCCAGAATGTCGCTTAAATCTGGCATTTGTTCAGGGTTATTCTCTTTTGGTTCTTCGTCATTTTTATCCTCATTATCCTCTTCTTGATCTTCCTGACTTTCATCCGGCTGGTCTTGAGAATTTTCTGGTGGTGGTTCATTTTCATCATCCGGCTGGTTCTCGTCCGAACTTTCGTCTTCCTGGTCTTGAGGCTGGTCCTGTTCTTCCTGGTCCTCAGGCTCAGTCTCGTTCTGAGGTGAAGGGGGTGGCTCCGGTTTTTCCCGTTTACGGTGGGGCAGGGCCAGTTCAGCCGCCGTTTTGACATCATTAATGTTGATGTTTTCCCGGCCATCCCATGCGGCCAGGGCCCGGGCTGTTTCAAACATTACCAGTTCACCCCGGTGTCCGGCACAATTGACCGCGTTTACGATTTCGATGATCATTTTTAGAATCGGCTCTGTCGCCTTTACTTTGGCAAGACGGCCTTTAGCTGCCTCAATTTCCAGTGCCAGATTTTTAGTATCCTCCTGACTTTTTTCAATGAAGTCGCGCGGATTCTGTTCAAACAAAAGCCGCCGTCTGACAATTTCTTTACGCTCCATCAGATGACTAGAGCCAGATACTTCTACATAAATCCCAAAGCGGTCCAGCAACTGCGACCTTAAAAAGCCTTCCTCCGGATTCATGCTGCCAACTAAAGTAAAATGTGCCGGATGGGTCATCGAAATGCCTTCTCTCTCCACCCGGTTAATGCCCGACGATGAGGCTTCCAGAATTGAGTTGACGATATGTTCATTTAAAAGATTGACTTCATCGATATAAAGAATTTCCCCGTCGGCTTTTTTAAGGATTCCGGGCTCAAAAACCCGCTTCCCACCTGAAACAGTTTTTTCGATAGAAATAGAACCCACTACCCGGTCCTCGGTCGCATTAAGCGGCAAATCAACCACTTGAGTCCGGGATAATTCTCCCAGACCTCTGACCAAGGTGGATTTGGCCGTTCCTTTTTCACCGGATAAAAGGACTCCACCAATTTGGGGATTAATCAGATTTAGAATCAGCGCCTGTTTGACCGTTTCCTGACCGATGACCGCTGAAAAGGGATAACTACAGTAGGCCATATTGTTGACTTCCGACCGTATTTACAATTTCCTGAACTCTGCTTAAATCAAAAGAGCCATCTTCAAACGGCGTTCGCCGCATCCGGTGTGGTAAAACAAGTTCAGCCGCTTCCATCATATCCTGAGCCGTCACTTCGGTCGCTCCTCTAAAGGCGGCAATGGTCATCGCTGTCTTAATCATGGAAATATCCGCCCGATGGCCGTCAACCCCCAGTTCAATAGAGATATTAACGGCAATTTCCAGCATCTCATCAGAGTAATGGACCTGGTTTAACAGTTTCTTGGCTTTTCGAATTTTTTCTTTTAAAGCTTCCTGATCGTTTTTAAAACTTTCGGCAAAAGCCTCTTTATCTAATTCGTATTGAAGACGATTTTTGATAACTTTCATTCTCAATTCCGGGTCTGACTCACCAACCACATCGACAACCATGCCGAAACGGTCTAAAAGCTGAGGTCGCAGGTCTCCCTCTTCCGGATTCATAGTCCCAACCAGAATAAAACGGGCCGGATGACAATAGGAAACACCTTCACGTTCAATGGTGTTAATCCCCATAGCCGCTGAATCCAAAAGGACATCGACAATGTGGTCATCCAACAGATTAACTTCGTCCACATATAAAATATTTCTGTTTGCCTGAGCCAGAATTCCCGGTTCAAATTTCTTTTCCCCTTCTTTAATGGCATGTTCGATATCAAGGGTTCCGACCACCCGGTCTTCGGTCGCAGAAACCGGCAGATCAATCACTCTCATCGAACCAAAGCTTTCCACCAGGCTTTGGCCCCGATTTACTTTATCAAAACAATCCTGACACATCATCGCCGGCTCCCGCGGATCACACCCAAAAGAACATCCTTCGACCTGACTTCTTGAAGGCAGAAGTTCTGCCAGGGCCCGGACCGCCGTTGATTTTGCCGTTCCTTTTTCTCCGCGGATCAGAACACCACCCAATAAAGGATTGATGACATTGAGAATCAATGCCTTCTTCATGGTTTCCTGGCCAACGATTCCCGAAAACGGATATGATATTTGCTGATTTTTCATTTTTTTCCTCTTTTCTACTCAGTCTTCTTACAGACTTTTGCACCGATAATAAACAGAACAACAAAATAAGCCAACAATACCCCGACATGAAGCAGCTTCTGATTAAAGCTTTCCCCGACGGTTCTCATTGCCAGGTTTGTATGGGTCAGCGGTAAAATATAAATAAATCCGCGCAGAATGGTTGGCATCCGATCAATGGGAAAGAAAGTCCCGCATAAGAAAGACATGGGTGTAATGACAAAGCTGGTGAATTTAGACATATCCGCATGGGATTTAACCAAAAGTCCCATCAGAAAACCCAGGGCCGAGAATGTAAAGCAGTTTAACAGGGCCACAAACAAAAAGTAAGGTGTAATAACCAGGTCTGATGTGAAAACCGAAACCATAATCATAATTAATGATGCCGAATAGACACCGTAAAAGACCCCGCCGATAATTTTCCCAACCGCATAAACGGTCATATTAATCGGTGAAATCATATAGGCTTCAAAGGTCTTATAGAAGATCCTCGAGATATTAATAGTATTAGCCGTATTGTTAAAAGACATCATCATGGTGTTCATAGCGATAATCCCGGGGATCACATAGGCCATATAAGACATCCCGTCAACTTCCATGCCGTCACCCAGTCCCCAACCAAAGGCAATTAAATAAAGGAGTGGTGAAATCAAAGCAGAGGTCGTTGTCGCAAAGAATTTTCTCTTGAAAACAACGCTTTCCTGCCACAATATTCCGTATAATCCCTGCATTATGATTCCACCCTTCTGTTTGTAAATTTAAGAAATACGTCTTCCAGATTGGAAGAACGAATCCGCACGTCCCTTTCAATATCTTTTGCATAGTTGGCCGCCTGATCACGGTTATCGAAAAAGACTTCCTGAGTTGTTCCATTTTCAAAATACTCAACAACGACCTTACCGACTTCGTCGATCAGGTTGGCCGGTGTATCAATCTGAATCATTTTCCCCTTATTAATCAGGCCGACCCGATCACACAAAACTTCTGCTTCCTCAATATAATGAGTCGTTAATAATACCGTCAGGCCATCATTTTTAAGGTTCTTCAGCAGGTCCCACATTTTTCGTCTGGCACCGGCATCCAGGCCAACGGTCGGCTCATCCAATAAAAGGAGCTTGGGCTTATGCATCAAGGCTCTGGCAATCATCAGTTTTCGTTTCATCCCGCCGGAATAGGTTTTTGCCAGCGAATCCCGTCGGTCAGAAAGCTCGATAAAAGAAAGCAGCTCTTCAATCCGCTTATGTCTTTCTTCTTTTTTTAGACCATATAAAATACCAATGACTTCCAGATTTTCCCAGGCCGACATCTCCGGCTCCAAATTATTCATCTGGGGGACTACCCCTATTTTTGCTTTGACAGAGGTCAGGTTTCTGTCCACGCTGTCTCCATCCACCTCGATATCGCCGGAATCCTTTGTGGTGATCGTTGAGATCATTCGGACTGTTGTAGTTTTTCCAGCCCCGTTGGGTCCCAGAAAACCAAAGAACTCTCCGTCTTTAATTTCCAGATTTAAATGGTCCACTGCTGTCAGTTTTCCAAATGTTTTTGTTAAATCAACCAGTTTAAGCATGCTTCTCCTCTTCTTCCTTAATTATTTCAAATGCTGCTTTTCTTAGCGAACAGTCCTCAATACTGTCGGGCTTCTCACCTCCATTTATTATGCTTCTGGCCGGACATGACCCGGCACAGTAGTCTTCATATTGGCAGGCCTGACAACGCTGTGGTAAATCAGGCTTTAGTTTAACGATCCGGTAGGTCTCAGGCTGATACAGATTCCCCATATAATAGCTTTTATTGTTAATCAGTGTCCCGCAGGGATACATCTCCCCATCGGGAAGAACCACCAGGGCCTGACCCAGGGATGCATAACAGTAATCCTTCTGGCTGCAGGCAGTTTTTAATCGTCTCCTGGCATCCTCAACTTCTCGGATAACAATCCTTTTTCCGGTTAGGGACTCCAGGTCTTTTGACCGCTTGTAGGCCAGCCGCAAATATTTTCTCAAATTCTGACAAGATGCCTTTTTTAGATTATTTTCCTTAACCCGCCTGGTCTCCCGCAGAAGATCAAGCCCGATACCGGCTACATTGCCCAGATAAAAGGCCATATCCACCAAATCCGGCAAGGTTTTAATAGTTTCATCGCTGATGACCGCATTCAAATTAACCTTTACGCCCTGACCACCGAGTTCTTTAACCCCTTTAACAACGCTAGCCGTTTTACCCCGCATTTTTTCATTAACCGCCGGCGGGCCGTCCAGGCTGATGCCCAGTCGAACCCCCATTTTTTTTAAGGTGGTTGCCATTTTTTCATCGATTAATGAGCCATTGGTCTGAATTTGTATTTTAGTCTTAAGACTATTCTCTTTGACAAGCGCATTAATTTCCTCAACCAGTTTAAAATTTAGCAGCGGCTCCCCTCCGGCTAACTGAAGTTTAAAAGGTCCACTCGGCAGCGATAGAGCTTTTTTTGCCGTCTCCAGATTCATATAATCCTTTTTCTTGCTGGCATCTGCATAGCAATACCTGCAGCCTAAATTACAGTCATCCGTTATCCACAAGACAAGATATGAGATATCTTTAAAAATTTCACACTTCACCGTATTCTTCAATATCCCCTTCAATCTCCATATAAATGGCTTTGAGTTTATCCAAAGTTTCTTCTTTTGCATCCCACATTTCTCTTTGGGCGGCTTCTAAAAGTCTTTCGGTCATGGCGTGAATGGCCCAGGGGTTAACTGAGTTAATCCATTCCCTTCGCTCTTCATTAAAAAGGAAGTTCTCACTGATTTTTTCATACATCCAGTCTTCGACTATATCTGCAGTTGCATCCCAGCCGAAAACAAAATCAACCATTCCGGAAATTTCCTGAGCCCCCTTGTAGCCATGTTCTTTAAGTCCGTCAAACCATTTTGGATTGAGGATACGTGAACGCATAATTTTGGCAGTCTGTTCTTTGGTCGTATTCATCTTAACTCGCAGCGGATCAGAGGTATCCCCACAATAAGACTCAGGTTTTTGACCAGAAGCGGTTCGCACCCCAGCAATCAGACCGCCGTGATAATTGTAGAAATCATCACTTTCCAGCATATCAATCTCCATCGACGATTCATTTTTAACAGTAATCTGTGTTTTGGATAGCCGTCTTTTGAAGGTCTCAACCGCTTTTTTTCCATGAAATTTCTTACCATAAGCATTGCCGCCCCAGAAAGAATAAATTTCTCCCAGGTCGGTATAGGAATCCCAGTTTTTACTGTTAATCAGCTGAGTAACCCCAGCGCCGTAAGTTCCCGGCGGATCGGAGAAAATTCGCATTCCGGCATCTTCCTGGGCGGATTCAATCGATGCGCCATTGGCAATCAGATCTCTTATTTCTTCCTCGAAGTTCATTTTAATAAAATTCTCTTCGTAGGATTCATCCTGACTGGCCGCCATATTGATGGCTTCCTCAACCAGCTCAATCATATTGGGGAAGGTGTCTCTAAATAAGCCGGAAATTCTTAAGGTGACATCCACTCGCGG
This sequence comes from Eubacteriaceae bacterium ES3, assembly GCA_030586155.1. Classification (NCBI taxonomy): domain Bacteria; kingdom Bacillati; phylum Bacillota; class Clostridia; order Eubacteriales; family Eubacteriaceae; species Eubacteriaceae bacterium ES3. The sequence continues at coordinate 1,921,324 of CP130741.1, forward strand.
ACGACCCAGTTTCTTAACTGGGATCACTTCCAGTCCGATAACCTTGTCAGAATTCTCCAGCCATTTGGGCCTTATTCCTATCAGATAGAGGATTTGGGCCAGATCATCGCCTGATGTTTTCATCGTTTCACCGCCGTATACAACAATAGCGACGGTTTTAGGAAATTCTCCATTATCTTTCTTATAGCGCTCGATCAGCTGATCGCCCAGCTGTTTTCCCACCTGCCAGGCCGCTCGAGTCGGGATAGCCGAAGGATCGATGGCATAAAAATTTCGACCAGTTGGCAGGATTGAAACCTTGCCTCTAGTCGGTGCGCCAGACCCTCCCGGCGGTACAAACTGACCATTGATGCCTTTAACTAAATTATCCATTTCTTCGGTTGTATGCTTAACTTTTGGTTCAACCGACTCTTCGATAAACTTAAATACCTGTTTGATTGCTTCATTATCGCGACCCATCAGATTATTAGCTTCAATAATTGCTTGGGTCTTATTAAAATCCCACTCAACTTCATAAAAATCATGAATGAGTTTTCGACTCAAGCTCTCCACATCATTCCACTTCATCAGGTTGGTAATGCCGGTGCCATCCACTTTTTCCGGCTTATCTTTCAGGTCTTCATAGTCAAATCCCATCAGATCACAGGTTGCCATAGTCAGTGACGGAACTTTGCCATTTGATAAACGGGTCAGGGCACAGATCATCAGCTCCAGCTTTTCTTCTTTAGGGGCATTGCCAAACATATGTAGGCCATCTTTAATCAGAGTATTTTTAATTTCTTCCACCCAGATATGCAGCTTTTCAATAAATTCCTTAAAATCTGCCTTCATTGATTCTTCATCGATATCCAGATCAAGCAAATAGTTTTCTTTGATTACGATTTCTTGGATTTCCTGCTGTAGGTATGGCAGTTTACCGGTATCCGTCGCCTGAGCCTGATAATACTGTTTTAAAAGATCATCCAGCTCTTCCATTTCTTCGTAAGTGTCACTCAGCGTCAAGGAAGGAATCAGATGGTCAAGAATCACCGCATAAGACCGGCGTTTAGCCTGAATTCCCTCGCCTTCAACCGTGATGCTGTAAGGATAGAGATGGGGAATGCCGGAAATTGCCAGATCCGGGTAGCAGGATTCGGACAAACCAATTTCTTTACCCGGCAGCCATTCCAGGGTTCCGTGGGTCCCGACATGAATGACTACATTGGCCTTAAAACTGTATTTCAACCATTTATAGAATGACAAATAATGGTGGGGCGGAACAATATCCGAGCTGTGATAAACCTCTTCGGCCTTGTCTTCATATCCTCTTGGCGGCTGGAGTCCGATAAAAATATTGCCGTTTAATATTCCCGGAACTGGCAATTTGTCATCGTGCACCATTTTCTCTCCGGGCGGGTTACCCCAATCCCGAATCATTTCTGTACGGTTCTTCCCACTAAAGTTTTCAAACCAGCTGCGATAAGTATCGCCAGTAATAATTTCACATGACCGTTCAATCACCTTTTCGGCCGGTAGCCATCGTTCATCATTGCTGACCGCGTCAATAATCCGGTTAATGATGTCATCGCCGTCTGTAAAATCGTAGTCTGTCTGAATGCCGTCAGCATTAAAGGCCTTGACCATATCATATACTGATTTGGGCGTATCCAAGCCAAAGGCACAACCGATCATATCATTTCGCGGTGGCATGTTATGGAAGAGAATAGCCACTTTCTTATCTTCATTTTTAATATGCGTGAGTTTAGCCCAGCTGATCGCCAGCTCACAAAGTGATTTGACCCGATCGGCTATCGGCAGATGAATCCGCCTGTCACCAATTTCATCCTTTATAAATTTTGTATAGGCAAAAGTGAAAGAAATAATTTGCCCGTCAAATTCCGGATAGTAGACAGAACCGGGAAAGGACATGGCATCGATTCCGCGTAAATTGGTTTCCCAGTCTTCATAGGTCTGATAAGTCGAAAAGCCCTGAATAACCGGCACATCGATGGGTTCAAAAATACTTTTTTCCACCGTTCTTGAGCCATCACCCGGGTCAGACAGAATGCTTAAGGAATAGCCCATGGTATTAATAATGGCATCAACGATTCTCTCACCATTCTGCATCAGGATATTGTCGACGACCCAATGGGCACCTTTGCAGCCAACAGCCGGATTTGGTACGGATGCAGTATACACAGGAAGGGCAAAAGCACCCTGGGCATTCACTTCATCAATTAAGGCATCAACATGGGCCATATTGTTTTCGTGCATATAGCGGCTGTAAACCAGGATTCCAATAACCGGTTTATCGGTTTTTTGGGCTGCTTCAAGCAGGTCCTCCTTGGATTTTTGACCGTCCTTCTGGTAAATTCCCTCCCAGCTGGAATGAACCGCTTCTTCATAATCAATGGCCAGTTTTCCATAGACAGCAGCCAGATAATTGAATAAATTCAGACAATTAGTATCGCTGGGATCCAGAGCATACTGGGCAACTTTGCTGTGCTCCAGGAGCGAAATGTTTGATTTTTTGAGGACCAGCTGATTTTCATCATCACAGCCAGACCAGATGAAAAATCGTTTGTCGCTAAAGGTCTCCATAATCTCAGAAAAACTTCTAAACTGGGTCAGTCCGCCATGGATAAAGATGAAGATGAAATCCGCATCGGCTAAAATTTTATAAGCTTTTTGTCGTTTTTCCTGATCATCATCTGTTTCATACGAATTAAGGAAGTTGACCTGAATATCCGCAGTTTCTTCTCCTAGATTCTTTACTGCCTGTCGCATGGTATAGGAATTGTCCATGGGTGAGAAGATCATCGCTATTCGGTACATAATACCCGCCTCTCAATCCCTGCATTAAGCATCTGGGAAAGATCTTGTATCGATTTCTCAATAAAAGAATCTTTATCTTGACTCCCTGAATAAGAAGCCTCCATCTCTACATCCAGACTTTCAGCCATTTGTTTAAATTGTTTTGAAATTTCATCTTCAATCTCGGCACTGCTTAAGAGTCCCCAGTTTAACTGGTCTAAAAGATGCACATAAAGAACTGATGCGACAACCAGTTCAGGGATTCGATCAATTTTTTCTAAGGCTTCAATATAGTCAGGTTTTATAACCTGTTCTTTCCTGGCAAAAGCTTCCCATAGTTTTTCATGGCTGATCCCAAAACGCTGTGTTCTTCTAATCACACTTTTTTGCAGTTCCGGACATAAACCTGTCTGCAGATACAGGGCTTCTTTAACCGCTGATTTGACGGCTCGACCAATCAGCTCGCCTAGTTTACAGTGCTTGCCGGCGAAATTATAAATATTTTCTGACTCAGCATTGGCAATAACAATCGTCCCGTCAGTTCCCGACCCGGTGGCCAGGCCATTGGAATACTTGCTGCCTTCCATCAATTCCTGGATGGCTGCAGTTTTAGCTTCCGTACAGGTTACCAGGGCTCTAGTCATGGTTTCTGCCGGCAGATTACCGTTAATGTGAAGAATTATATTAATGGTCCCCGGTTTAACTTGCTCATGTTTGCCATTTTTTTCATGCCAGGAAGCGGAATCGCCGACCCGACCACCATTGACTTCAATGCCACCGGTCACAATAGCCGTTACCTCAATTTCATCAAAGCTTTCTGCACGAATGGCCACATTATCCATCGAAGCCGCGGTTGCAATTCCGGCGGTAGTCTCAGGATCCAGACCAATCTCTTTTGTGATGATTTTCATATGCTCATCAATGGTATCGGCTTTCATTGAGCAGGCCATTCCGGCTCCCGGATTGGAGTCATGGTTATAAACGCATCTCAGGTCCTCCTGATAACCCCCATTAATATGAGAAGTTGATAAAACACTGCGTTTTCCCGTAAAAGGTATGACGATGCTTTTCAGATAGCGGTGAACTTTTTCACCAGTTGGTAAGGTATATATTATCAAGCTTTTCTCCTCTTTCACCACTATAACACCGCTCTCATCGGCATAATTTCGGCTTCTTTCTGTTTTTCCATATGAACGTTCTTAATCAGATCACAAGATTTATCGCAGTGGATGACTTTGTGTTTTTTATCCTTAAAGATCTCGTCAATCTCCGTCTGCGACCGATAGGAAATAACGCTCTTCCCGGCTTTAATGGCTGCTTTTAGAAGATCCAAATTTTTCTCATTGATTTTTCTAATCGGAAAACCAGAGTCGATCACCGTCTCAACTGTATCCATCATTTTGAGTGCCGCCCGATAACTAAGTTCACTGATTTCATCAAAAGCTTGTTCACTGCGGATGGTAATTCCCATGGTTCTGGCAATTTCATAATCGATATCGTTTTCGTGGATGACCCCAGTGATCGTTCCAATCTGGTGTTTTGAGAGGGCCCGATAAATCGGGGTTCCGCTTCCATTTCCGCCTACTACAAAGACTGATGGTTTTTGTCTGTTTTCAATTTCAATGGTTCCCAAGAGATTATTAAAGGCCGCGTTTTTAATTCCATACAATTCATTAATCATTTCTTCACTTACCACATCTTCCGGTTCTCCATAACCAAGAATCTTATTATTCTTTACCAGTAAGACCTTGTCACAACTTTTTAAGGCCAGATCAATTTCGTGCAGTGCCAGAATAACCGTGATATTTTTTTCCTTGCTGAGATTCTTTAGAATATCTATTAACTCCAGTCGATGACGAATATCCAGATGGGTTGTCGGTTCATCAAGAACAATGACTTCCGGCTCCTGAACCAGGGCTCGGGCTACCATAACTTTCTGTTTTTCGCCATCGCTTAATTCTTCAAAATAGCGTTCTGACAGATAATCGGCATTAACCCGAATCAAGGCTTCTCGAACCAGGGCATGGTCACTTTCGCTTAAACTGCCAAACCGCCCAGTGTGAGGATATCGCCCCATGGCTGCCACATCGTAAACCTTCATCATACCGGCTGTAAACTTTTTCGTCAGAACAATGGCCATTTCTTTGGCCAGCTCTTTTTTGCGAATCGTTTTAATATCCTGCTGATTGATAAAAACTACCCCTTCAACAGGCTGTAAAAGACCTGATAAAGTTCTTAAAATAGTACTTTTACCAGCTCCGTTGGGCCCAAGAAGACAAAGAACCTGACCTCTAAAGCCACTGATTTCGACTGAATCAACAACCACTTTTTTGCCATAACCAACTTTTAAACCTTCAGTTTTTAAAGCAATCATAAACTGGTCCTCCTTTTCATAATCAAAAATATTACAATCGGCGCGCCGATAAAGGCAGTCACTGCACTAATCGGCAATTCAACCGGCGATACGATCGTTCTTGAAATCAAATCGCAAAATGCTGTTACAATTCCCCCCATCATAATGGAACCCGGTACCAACAAACGGTTATCTGATGATTTGAAAATCAGCCTTGTCAAATGCGGTACCGATAGTCCAATAAAGGAAACTGGTCCGGCAAAAGCAGTCACAACCGAGGTTAGAACACTGGTAATGGCAACCAAAGCAATTCTGAATCCCTTGATATTAACTCCCATACTGATGGCATACTCCTCTCCCATCAAAAAAGCATTGAGTGGCTTAACCAAAAAAAATAGGGACACAAAAATCGGGATTGAAAGAAAAAATAGAATTTTTACACCCGACCAGGTAAAGCCGGAAAAACTTCCCATGGTCCACATGGTAAAACCTTGTAGTTCTTCTGCCGAAGCAAAGGACTGAAGAATCATGGTCACCGCACTGCAAAGATAACCTACCATTAAACCAATAATCAAAAGCGTCACCACATCTTTTACCCGGGTCGCAAAAATCAGGACAATCACCATAACGATAGAAGAACCAATCAATGCTGCAAAAAATACCACCAGAGATGCCGCCGCTCCCATCCCAAAAGTTACTCCTCCCAGAACCACCAGGGCTACACAAAGTGTAGCTCCTGATGAAATCCCGAGGATATAGGGTTCAACAATCGGGTTTTTAAAGAATACCTGCAATAAAATCCCAGATACAGCCAGGGCTGAGCCGCCAAGCCAGGCACCTAAGGTTCTTGGAAAACGAATGTCCCAGACAATATCATGTAAAATCGGGTCATAATCACCTACTCCAAAAACAATTTTAAACAGTTCTCCAAAACCGATTTTTATCGACCCAAAGCTGACACAGATGGCAAATGACAAGACAAAGGCTACTGCCAGTACAGTCATCAGCACGACGGACCGGTAATCCTTTCTTCTAACTGTCTCCATTTTAGTATTGTACAAAATGGGTTACACTGCCATCACCATGGAAAATACTGTAAAGATCTTCTATGATTTCATCGGTTTTATCCAGTGATTGCCAGTAATCTGCTCCCAAACACCAAACTTTCTGATTCTCAACCGCACTTAAGCCCTCTAAGACCGGTGCCTGACCAACGACATATTCAAGACTCGGTGAGTAGGTAATCCCTGATGAATAGATTAAAACATCAGCATCTTTTGCTGAAGCATAAAACTCTTCAAGTGTAACGGTTCCGCTTCCCACATCTGCATCTTTGTAAATATAGTCGCCGCCAGCCAATTCAATCATTTTTGCTACATATGAATCCGGTTCAGCCACATAGACTTTTCCACTGTAGACCATTGCCCAGGCAACAGTCGTTGCTTCTTCCGCGCTGGCCTCTTCAACCACGGTATCAATGTTGGTCATTGCCGCATCAAATGTCTCCAGAGCCTGGTCTTCCTTGTCAAAAAGTGCACCATAGAATTTCAGCCATTCCATTCGACCTCGTGGGTCTTCTTCCAGATACTCATTACAGACAACGTAATTAATCCCCAGTTCGTCCAGCTTAGTCATCATATCCTGAAGTCCATAATCACCGGAATAAACAAATACCAGATCCGGATTCAGCGTTTTTATGAGTTCATAATCCGGCGCGTCATTGTCGCCAACAAAAGTGATCGTTCCATCACCAATGCCATCAGCAATTTCTTCAATCGTCCATGTATCCTGCTCTGCAGTAACAGCAGAAATCGCCTCAAAGGCGTCAATTCCTCGCATCATACAACCTTGTGTGGTTGAGGCCAGCATCACATTTTCAATCGGTGCATCAATGATGATTGCATCCTCATATCCTTCTGGTATTTCTACACCTTCCGGAACTAACAGAAGCGTACGATCATCCGCGTCTACCAGTTTTGTAATATCATTATCCAGATACTCGACAGAAAATTCTGTGGTATATTCTGTTTCTAATACTTTATTGTTACTGCTTGTTTCGGAAGCCTGCGAATCACTTGAACAGCCTGATATTAAAAACATCAGGAAAAAACTTAAAATCAATACACCCAATACCGATAAATTCTTTTTGCTTTTCATATAACTCTCCTCAAATAATCATTAAAATAATTTCTGCCAATCAACTTGAACTGATCTTGCAAGCAAAAACGCGCTTCCAATCTCAGCTCAGTTCGCTTTAAACTTACAGAACAAAAAATTAAGCGACACCCCTCAATCAAGTGATCAAGAAGTGTCGCACAACAAAAAAACCATGTTTTCCACGTATTCTTCCTCCATCCTCGTAGAGTTTTATATTTATCGAGGCAGGTCTTCTGGCTCAGGTCTCATCACTTACTTCTGCCTTCCCAACTAACAGTGGCATTCTTGAAGTAAACTCTTCCATTACAGCGGCGGGACCGCGCGGGATTTTCACCCAACTTCCCTTTTAATGAATTCAAGCAACTTGTCTTAATTCAAACCTTGATAACTTTAATATTAAATTGTCTCTTAATAACAACTATTGTCTTTCTTCCAATCTATTTAGCTTTCATTTTATAATAGCAAATACTGGCACAACCTATTGAATAAAGTCCATCACTTCGCTAATTGATGAGGTCTGATTCTTAGCAATCACGTCCCGCCTTTCAATCAAAACAATTTTCATCCCCATGCTTTTGGCTGCTTTAATTTTTTCCATGACACTTTCGATATTGCCGCTTTCTTTGGTCACCAGAAATTTTGCATTTAAAAACTTATAGATCTCCTTATTCAGTGACTCGTTAAAGGGGCCTCTCATGGCGACAATGTTTTTTCTATTAAAACCAATCTTTTCACATTTCAAAATTACATTTGAATCCGGCAGCACCCGTACACAGACACGCTCTTTGTAGTTGTCGATGCATGTATATGTTTCCAGGCGATTACTCCCCACCGTCAACAAAATATTTCCGCTGGTCTCATTTAAAACCTGGCAGGCCTGGCGATGCGATTCCACTTTAATAATATCCGGATCATCAAAGTCAGGTTGTTCTCGCAGAAAACGAATATAGGGAACTTTTCGCTCTTCTGAAACTGATAGTACATTTTTAGTAATTTCTCCTGAATAAGGATTGGATGCATCAATAATACAATCCGGTTTGACTTTAGCTAATAAATCCGTAAAATTCTGTTTGTTGACTTTCCCCTGAAAAACTTCCAGTTTTTCTTGCTGATCAAGACTTGTCAGGCTCATCCGGTTGGTAATGGATACACAAACCTGATGTTTTTCTTCCATAATCCGATTGATGACCTGCATGGCATCTGCTGTTCCTGCTATGACTAGTACTTTTGCCATTTCCCCTCCCAAATATAAAAAACTCCATTATTCAACGAATAACAGAGTTAGATTATCTGCAAAAATGCATAAAAAATATAACCTCTCTATCACTCGTAGAGTATCCGGTTCGTAAACAGGCAGGTCTCCTGGCTCAAGCGTTGGCATCACTCCTGCCTTCCCAATTCACAGTGGCATTCCTGGAGCAACTCTTCTTATACAGTGGCGGGACCGCGCGGGACTTTCACCCGTCTTCCCTTTTAACCGATTCGCAATAGTATTCAATGCAATCGACACCTATTTATATATTTATTCAATTATTTTACTATTTTAACATATTTCCATAACTTTGTCATCTTCTATTTTTAATTGATTACTCAATATATACAAATTTAATGCCTATATATTTCTAACCAAATTCAACAATATTGTCGATCTGTTTTTTTAACAACTCAATACCATCACCGGAAAAAGCGCTAACCGGAATAATTTCCGACTTTTTAACGCCAGCGTACTCAAGATATCGATAGGATCTTTTTAGGTTAGAGTTTTTATCATCAATCTTAGTGATCACACCCAATACAGGACGATTATAGGTTCTGATAAATTGAGGGGGTACTGAATTTTGACAATCAGTAGCCGAATTCACCAGAATAATCAGTCCGGCATCACAGGTAACATTAATCGCCTGGGGCCGAAAACAGGGCAGTTCCACAAACTCTCCCGGTGTGTCCAGAAAATGTGGTGAGTAAGTAACCTGCTGCGTCTTTTGATACTTTAAAAATTCATTCGATAAACATTGAACCAATGTCGTTTTTCCACTGCCAATCCGACCAATCAGGGCAATTCGCCCTCTGTTATTTGCCATTGTCTCCTCCTGTAAGGGACAGGTCAGGCACAACACATGTGTTGATGCACCGCTTCTGTCATCATTCGTGACACGGGCTTGCAAAAGAGGTATCTGACTAAAGACTTGCGTCTATCACAGTGGCGCGGCCGTTCCGGAATAAACACCGGATTCCCTGATTTTGCAAACACAGATTTATCATCCCTATCATATAGGGTATTTTATTTGTCTGCAAGAGATATTTTTTTTGCTTATCTGTTAATTAGCAAATTATAAATGTCAAAAGAGCCCTGAACTAATCAAATTATTCCGGCAAACCTGGCTTTTCAATTATGGTATAATGATTAATCATTAGTCACTTTAAGGAAGCACAAACCATGGTTCATCTGGAACACTTTTCTGACCACCCGCTGGATTATATCACCGAATTCTACACCACTGAAAGAGTTCGTATTGACAGCTGTCCACATTGTTACACCCGCCATCGACTTCATCTTCATGGTATCTATCACCGGCATGTGATCTGGTATGAGGATGTCTTCTCCATTCCGGTCCAACGTCATTACTGTATTCATTGCGGTAAGACAGTCAGTGTCCTGCCTTCTTTCTGTCATCCAGGATTTCAGCTGGCGCTTCCATTTCTGCTGGAACTGCTTTGGGCCTTCTTTAACGGGGCTCATTATGCCAATACTTTAGCGCATCAGCATCGTCGCTTTATCACCCGGCGTTTTTTACTTTGTCTGAACCGGCTGATTGAATTTTTTCGCATCTGCCATGATCCTTTAATCGACTTTCCTGATTTTTGGCATAAAAAAGCCATAAAGCTTCTTGAAATGGTCTACTCGGTGGGCAAGCCCCCCATCTTCGGCAAAAGATATCACGATCATTTTAAGAAAGGATTTATGGCACATTAATTGTACCATCCTTCCGCATTTTTTTGAAGAACTATTTAGCCCACAGAGCTTTTGCTTTGCCTTTTATCCATTGATCCGTTATGCTCTATTTACTGAGTTTTATGGATCCTTAAAACCTCAATTCTTTAAAAACGGAGGTTTTTTTACAATGACTGAAAAAGACAAAGAACTGATTGCTTTATTTCGCTATGGCCTGATTGCGCCATTGCTTACGGATACCGTCTCGTCCCACGCCGCTTATCTGGATGAGATCAGTGCCAAAACCCATGATGTTCCGCATTATGGCACGCGCACCTACAACCGCAAAACCCTGCTGGAATGGCTCCGTCTGTACCGGCGTCATGGTTTTGATGCGCTCAAGCCCAAGGTTCGGACAGACAAGGGTTCTTCCCGGGCTTTATCAGCGGAATCGACTAAACTGCTCCTTACGTTACGAACGGAAAACATCCATTTATCGGTGAAGTTGTTCCATGAGTGGCTCATTCATGAAGGGCACTTCACCAGCTCTGACTGTTCCTATTCCACAGTGTATCGGCTGCTGAAAAAACATCAGCTGTTAAAGCCATCCCAGACGGATACGGCTGACCGCCGCCGTTTTGCCCATGTTGATATCAACACCCTGTGGCAGACCGATGTTTCCCACGGCCCATATCTGACTCTTAACGGTAAAAAGCGCAAAACCTATCTGATCGCTTTTATCGATGATGCTTCCCGGCGAATTACCGGGGCTCAGTTCATGCTGGCTGAAAAGAATGAAGATCTCCTTCATGTCCTTAAATCTGCTTTACTTACCTGTGGCAAGCCCACCATGCTTTATGCTGATAATGGCAAGATTTTCCGTTCTCACCAACTGAATACTTCCTGTGCCACTCTGGGCATTGCACTGGTCAATACCAGACCTTACGATCCCAAAAGCAAAGGCAAAATCGAGCGCTTTTTCAAAACCGTCCGCAGTCGTTTTTATCCGCTTTTGACGGATTCCGACCTGATGGATCTGGATGTCCTCAACCAGCGCTTTGAGGCCTGGCTGGCCCGGGATTATCATCATAAGCTTCATTCAAGTCTCAATGAAGCACCGATGGTCTTTTATATGCGGGGGAGCGACCGAATCAAACATTTCTCTGATCCCCGGATCATTGATGAAGCCTTTCTGATCCGGGCAACCAGAAAGGTCAAGTCGGATGCCACCATTTCGCTGCACAACGCCCTTTTCGAAGCTTCGCCAATGTTTATCGGCAAGAGCGTGGATATCCGCTATCCCAATGAATGCCCTGATGAGATCTATCTTTATGAAAACAGTGTCCGGATTCTTACCTGCAAAAAAGTCATCATGGCGGACAATGCCATTGCCAAACGCAATAACAATGTTATCAGCTACAGCACGTTAGGCGGTGTTCCTCATGTATAAATCATTTTTCGGGTTCCGGCAGGCACCCTTTGACAAAAGCATTGATTCATCGATGCTCTTTCAGTCCGAAGCTTACAGGGAAGTTCTGGCCCGACTGGATTATCTCAAAACCACCAAAGGTTTTGGTCTGATTACCGGTGACCCCGGGGTTGGTAAAACATCGACCCTGCGGGTCTTTGCCGACAATTTGAATCCGTCCTTATATAAGGTCATGTATTTCCCGATGTCTTCCGGAACAACTATGGACTTTTACCGGGGTCTGGCCTTTTCGCTCGGGGAACAGCCGAAATTCCGCAAAGTGGAGCTGTTCTTTCAGATTCAGAACGCGATTATCGATCTTTATGATAAGCGCCGCATCACGCCTGTCTTTATCCTCGATGAGATGCAGTCGGCTTCAGCTCAGTTTCTTCACGATCTGAGCATCATTTTTAACTTTGACATGGACAAACGCAATCCTTTTATTCTGATACTCACCGGTTTACCAACGCTGGCCAACCGCCTGGCTTTAAACCAGAACCGTTCGCTGGATCAGCGGCTGGTGACCCGTTTTCATTTTTCACCACTGACACCGGATGAGGTCAGAGACTATATCAAACACCGCTTTAAACATGCCGGTGTTTCACGAAATCTGATCAACGAGAATGCTTATGCAGCTATTTCGTCTTCGACTGGCGGTTATCCTCGATTAGTCGGCAATCTCGTTACCCAATGTCTGATTCTCGCCTTTCAAAAGCAAACTGATCTCATCGATGAAGAGATTGTTTTTGCCGCTTCGGCAGAAGCCGGGATTTAACGCCTGACAGCGTTATCTCCCTTTTTTTCTGGAAAAATGGAACGTGATTATGTGATTAAAAACGAGATTTATATTCTTAATAAGCCATTATTTTCGCATTATTTCTTCCTTTTTCATCCGATTTATTGTGACTAATTCAGTCCGAAATAATGTGAAAATTTACACTTATCTTCTGTTATTAAAATTCCAACTTTAAAACCTCTATATAAAAACAATGATTTTTAATCTAAATACCAAGAATTTGCTAGGATACATGCTGCATCAAGTATAATTTTTCTGAAGCCCAAAATTTAAGTTGAGCCATTATTTTTCGTCTGTATATCACGGCTATCTCTGAATCTCAAGGTCGGCTAAATAAATAATGAAAGCACAGTTTGTCGATCTTTTTAAAATTTGAAAAAAGTTTATATTTCTTATATATTTCTCGATATATTCCAAATTGTTGGGTATATAATATTCACATTCACAATTTTGTTTTTGTAAAAATATTTTATAGCTCAGGAGGTCACAAATGAAAAGTATAAAAGCTAAGCTTATCCTATATTTTTCTGTAATCGTATTCATTGTCTGCCTAATTTTTATGCTGGTGTCAACAAACAATATTTCGAACATTGTCACCAGCGAGGCCGAAAACACCTTAGCGGTAAAAGCCCAGGATTCAGCTGAAATTATCAGCAGCCGTAATGAACAAAATTACATCTATCTTGAAGGGATTGCAGCCAGAAACTCTATTTCTTCATCAGCGGTCAGCATCGACGAAAAAATGACAGTCCTTCTTGATGAAGTAGCAAACTCAGATCGTTTTATTCGAATTGGCGTTTCTGATTTAGCAGGAAATCTCTATTTATCTGACTCTTACGGATTAAAGGGCTCAATTGTTGATATATCCGCCCGTGAGTATCTCCATGAATCGGTCAATGGAAACCGGGGCATTATGAATCCGGTCATCAGTGTTAACCCGGATGATAATGGAGCCCTGATTATGGCTTATTCGGTTCCTATTTATGAAAACAATCAAATCACCGGTGTGCTGGTTGCCGTCGCTAATGCCTGGTTTTTAAATGACATGACTGATGACATGTTATTTGGTGAATCTGGTTATACCTATATTATCGATTCAACAGGGACCATTATTTCATACCCGGATCGTACTTATGTGGAAAACGCCACCAACCCCATCACTGAAGCAGAAAGTGATTCTGCATATGCTTCAGCTGCTGAAGCTTTCGCTTTTGCGATTGACTCCCAAACGGGTATCTGGCTCTATGATAACGCCGGTACCGACGTATACGTCGGCTTTGCCCCAATTGAAGGCATGGATGGTATTGTTATGGTTGAAGTCCAGAAAGACGAAATCCTGGCTGAAGTACCGGGGCTTATCAGAAATAATATTCTTATTTCCATTGCCATCCTGCTGGTTAGTATTCTAGTCTGTTACCTGATTGCCAAACAATTGGCTAATCCAATCATTCAAGCCAATCAGACAATCAGGGAAATTAATCTTGGCCATCTGAGCCATCGGGTCAATGTCAAATCAAAGGATGAAGTCGGACAGTTAAGCGCTTCACTTAATGAACTGGCCGATAATCTGCAAAATAAGATTGTCGGTCTGATGCAAAAAATTGCCCAGGGTGATGTATCTGATAACCTGGAAGTAGTCGACCAACAGGATGAGATTACACCGGCGCTTAAAACCACCGTAGAAACCATTCGTTCACTGATCACCGAGTCGACCGGCTTAGTTGCTGCTGCCAAAGAAGGCAAATGGGAGAGCCGCGGCAATGATCAAAGCTTTTCCGGCGGCTTTAAAGAAATTGTTCAGGGATTCAACGAGACCCTGGATATTGTTGTGGATCAGATGGTCTGGTATGAAGCTATTCTAGACTCTGTACCATTCCCCATTCACGTTACTGATAATGACATGAAATGGACCTTTATGAATGCCGCTTTTGAAGACACCATGATTCGAAACAATGTCATCAAAGATCGAAAATCCGGCTATGGTATGGATTGTTACAATGCCAATGCCGATATCTGCCAGACCGAAGGCTGTGGTATCCGACGACTGGTTGATCAGGGACTGGCCGACAGCTACTTTGAATGGGATGGCCGCTACAACAAACAGGATACAGCCTATCTGAAAGATAAAGACGGCAATAACGTTGGGTTCGTTGAGACAGTCACCGACCTGACACCAATGATTTCTGTCAGCAATTACACCAAAACCGAAGTCACCCGACTTGCTGCCAATCTCCATGGGCTGTCTCAAGGTAATCTTAATTTCGATCTTGAACTCGGTGAAACAAATGAGTACACCAATGATGTCAGCGCAGAATTTACCGAAATCAGAGACAGCCTGTCTGAGGTAAAAGAATCCATTACCCGTCTCATCAATGATTCAACCATGATGGCCGATGCCGGAATTGAAGGACAGCTTGAAACCCGATCCGACACAAGTGCTCATCAGGGCGACTTTGCGAAAATTGTTGAAGGTCTTAACGGCATCATGGACGCCGTCGCCGCTCCAATCAGTGAAGCTTCTGCAACCCTTGCAGAACTGTCACAGGGAAATCTTAGTACCGGAATGACAGGCGATTATAATGGTGCTTATGTCCAGATTAAAAATGACATGAACAATACCATCGCCTTCCTGAAGCGTTATGTTGATGAAATTTCCTTTACCCTTACTGAGATTGGCCAGGGTAATCTTGATATTGAAATCACTGATGAATACTTGGGCGATTTCCAGGCAATTAAAGATTCGATCAACGGCATTGCTGCCGAATTAAGCACAACCCTTTCCGACATTGGCGATGCTTCCGGCCAGGTTGAAGCCGGTGCCAATCAGATTTCAGACGGCGGCCAGGCGCTCTCTCAGGGGGCTACCGAACAGGCAGCTGCCATTGAACAGCTAAACGCCTCAATGGATGAAATTGCCGGCGATACCGGTAAAAATGCGACCAATGCCAACCGTGCCAACGATCTTTCCATCGATGTTAAAAACAGCGCTGAAGCCGGTAACAGCCAAATGAATGAAATGGTAAATGCCATGTCCGATATCAATGATTCCTCACAAAATATTTCAAAAATCATCAGAGTCATTGACGATATTGCCTTCCAGACCAATATTCTGGCCCTTAACGCCGCTGTTGAAGCTGCCCGGGCTGGACAACATGGTAAGGGCTTTGCCGTTGTTGCCGAAGAAGTACGAACCCTGGCTGCCAGAAGTGCAGAAGCTGCCAGAGAGACCACAGAACTCATTGAAGGTTCCATCAGTAAGGTTCAGGCCGGAACAACCATTGCCAACAACACGGCTGAAAGCCTGGAAGAAATTCTTCAAAAGATCGAAACAATGTCCGGTCTGGTCAATGAAATTGCCACAGCCTCCAATATGCAGGCAACAAAAATTAACGAGATCAATCAGGGTATTGAACAGGTTTCAAAAGTTGTTCAAACCAACTCGGCTACTGCAGAAGAAAGTGCTGCTGCCAGCGAAGAGCTGTCTGGCCAGGCAGAACTGCTGCAGAACAAGGTTAATGCCTTCAAACTAAAAAAGGCTTCCGGCAGCTTCAGTTCTAGCTCCAGGAGCTTTGCAAACTCTCCAAAACCAACACAAGTCGAACATTCTAAAGAAGAAGAACCATTCATTTCTTTAGACGATTTTGAAACAGATAAATACTAAAAAGAGAAGGTCAGGAAAAATTATTTCCTGACCTTCTTTTTGCAATGTTTTAGTTTCTGATAATCTCGACCTTATATCCATCGGGATCTGTAATAAAGTAATAACGGGGTTTACCGTCTCCGCTTAAACCTTTTAGCGGGGTTGGTTTCAGGCCCAATTTTTCATGTTCTTCTCGCGAAGCTTCCAGGTCATCAACGACAACCGCCAGGTGACCATAGGCTTCACCCATTTCATAAGGTTTTTCTTGATCATAGTTGTAAGTCAGTTCAAGCTGGTGTGTGCCTGTCCCATCGCCGAGAAAAACAAGGGTGAATTTGTAGTCTGGTTCATCGCGTCGTCTAATTTCCTCAAAACCCAGAACATCCTTGTAAAATGCCAGCGATTTGTCAAGATCCAGGACCCGAATCATCGTATGTGCCATTTGATATTTTCCCATAATAATCTCCTTTATGTTGTTAGATTTTTCATTTCTTTATAGAATGTATAAGCTTTTGAAGCTTTGCCAACACAGTGACTTAAATAATGTTCCAGAATATCCATGGCCTTTTCAGCCATTTCATTGGGAACGTCCATATTCTTCAGCTTTTTAATAGGGTATGCCAGCAAATCCTTAAAAAAGTCAGCTAACTGAGCATCAACCCGATAGGTATAGTGGCCCTCATAACGGCAGGACCGGCAAACCAGTCCGGAGCCTTCGATATCGAAAAAGAGTAAATCCTCGGTATTCTGACAGTTCATACAGGCATTTAATCCCGGCCGATAGCCAAGAAAAGAGACCAGCTTCATCTGAAAAGCAGCAATGATGACCAGATCATTTTTGGCCATATTCTCCGACAGATAATAGAGGCAATGCAAAAGCAGCTTTAAAATTTCCGGGCTTTCCTGGAAGATCTCAAAGGAATGATTGACCAAATCCAGTAAATAGGAACCCAATGTCATCTTATTCAAATCATTACGCAGAGCATAAAAGGATTCAATCAGATGGGCCTGCTGGATATTGCCAAAAGTCTTGCCCGGATAATAAATCAGTTCGCTGTAGGCAAACACCTGAGTGCTGGCCAGCAGCGGGCTTTTTTGTCTACGCACACCACGGGCAATACACTGCACTTTTCCTTCTTTTTCGGTGAAAATCGTCAGTATTTTATCCTGGTCGCGGTAAGGCATTTCTTTAATGATAATGCCTTTTGTTTCAATTAAACCCATCTTTTAACCTATTCAAAATATCCCAGATCCTTTAAATCGAAATTTTTTTCCCGCCAATCGGCTCTAACCTTAACCCACAACTGCAGATTAACCTGGGTTTTTAAGAAGAACTCAATGTTACGTCGGGCCTGTGACCCGATTTTAGTCAACATCGAGCCGCCTTTACCGATGATAATCCCTTTATGGGTTTTGCGTTCACAAAAGATTGTCGCTTCAATATCGATCAGATCCTTGTTTTTTCGGGGTTTCATCGAAGTGACTTCTACAGCCACCCCATGGGGCACCTCATCTTTTAAAAGATTTAAAGCCTTTTCTCTGATCAGCTCAGCGACAATAAAACGCTCGGACTGATCAATGATCATATCATCCGGGAAAAACTGCGGTCCCGGCTGCAGCTCCTTCTTTATTTCTGATACCAGCACATCAACCCCATCCCCGTTCTTTGCAGAAATCGGAATGATCGCTTCTAAAAAATCATAGTCTTCATAGAGCTTGATGGATCCCAATAATTCTTCTTTGGGCAAGCAGTCAATTTTATTCATTACCAGAATAACTGGCGTACCCAGTTCCTTTAACTTGTCCAGAATAAACTGATCGCCCGGTCCAATTTTTGTTTCCGGCTCCACCAGATACAAGACCAGATCCACATCCGAGATGGTGTTTTCTGCAGCCTTTTGCATATAATCCCCAAGTTTATTTTTGGGTCGGTGCATGCCTGGGGTATCAATAAAAACCATCTGGGCTTCATCATCCGTATAGATGCAACGGATGGCATTTCTGGTCGTTTGCGGTTTATCCGATGTGATTAAGAGCTTCTCTCCCATAACCTGATTGAGTAAAGTCGATTTCCCCACATTCGGACGCCCTACCACACTGATAAAACCTGATTTAAATTCTGACATAATTCACTCCCTTTCTCTGATAAAAATATATTCCTCTTAGAGCTGAAAACAATTAAAGATTTTAGGCGCAAAAATAATCAGCCCCACACAAACGGACATCACAGCGGCCACCAGGACTGCTCCGGCGGCAGTATCCTTGGCAACTTTGGCCAGATGATGATATTCCTCAGTATATAAGTCTACCAGGGTTTCGATTGCTGTATTTAAAATCTCTAAAATCAGTACAAAACAGATGACGATAATTAATGCCAGCCATTCCGGTGCGGAAATCTTAAACACAAATCCTGCTGTTACCGCAAGTGCTCCGACAATAAAATGAATGCGCATATTCTGCTGCGTTTTTAAAGTATAGAAAATTCCTCGCGTCGCAAATAAAAAACTTTTTTTCAGCTTCCGTCTCATTCCTGAATACCAGCTTTCTTTCAGTCTCCCATAATTTCTTTTTCTACTTTTCGCATTTCCAGCTTGTCCTCATCATCAAGATGGTCATAGCCCAGCAGGTGGAGGACACTGTGAACCGACAAATAGCAGATTTCTCTCAGGAAACCATGTCCGAATTCTTCCCCCTGGCTTTTAGCCTGGTCGGTATTAATAATCACATCGCCTAACAGGATGGGATGAGCAGCCGCTGATTTTAAAATTTCTTCTTTATTGATCAGAAAATCTTCATACATGGGAAATGACAGGACATCGGTCACCTGATCTTTTCCCCGATACTCAGCGTTTAAGCTTTTAATTTCCTCTGCCCCAACAAAGGAGTAGGAGATTTCACACTCCACCCCAATTTCCTCATGTAAAAGGGTTCTGGTCATATAGCCTTCAATCTCTTCCAAAAGGCTTTCACTGACCTCTGTATCACTGCGATTGTCAAATATCGTCACTAACATCTTTCACCTCGACTATCAGTTCATCATAGGGTGGTGTTCCCATATGGGTTAATTGAGCAAATCCGTCAAAAACATTGAGGGTCGTAATCGATCCAAGCTTGATGTCAAAATGCCATTTACTCTCAATCGGCAACTCCATCAGATTGGTAACCAGGCTGTGAATGGTTCCGCCATGGGCCACAATCAGATGGGTTTTTTCGGCTTCCAGTTCATCTAAAAAGGCCCGGCACAAGTTCTGATACTCCCGCTGACTCTGGCCCTTTGGCACCTGATAATCCAGATAATTGTCCATCCAGGCATCCCATTCGCTTTGATGATCTCTAATGCTTTCATCTCTGGTTTTGCCTTCAAATATTCCAAAATTAAATTCTTTTAAGCGTTCATCAACGGTCACGTCTTTTGACAGCTCACTGCCCACAGACTCGGCAATTTTATAGGCCCGTGATATCGGACTGGAAAAAATACTGTCAAAATTAAACTTCTGATCAAGCTCAACCAGATACTTAACCAGAATTTCTTTCATTTTTTCGCCTTTATCTGTATACTCAGATTCCGTATGGCCGTTTAAACGGCGCTCTACGTTACCGAAAGTCTCCACATGTCTTACTAAAACCAGTTTCATATTGTCTTCCTCTTCAAAATTGATAACTATAATCTGTAGTATATTATAACCTACTTTTTTTATTTGACCAAATGTTTTGATTTATTCTTAATTATTCGTTATAATATAACATCTTATGCGCTAATCATCCATTTACAAAGGAGTAAAATATGGAAAAAAATAATAAGCAAAAACTGCTGGCAGACCTGACCTTATTTGTGGTCGCCTTTATCTGGGGCAGCGGTTTTGTCTCTTCTAAAGCAGCCCTCTCATACATGAGTCCAATGATGCTGATGGCCATTCGTTTCTTAATTGCAGCCGCCGCTTCAGGGCTGATTTTTCATAAACATCTTAAAAAAATCGACCGCGAAACGCTAAAGGCCGGATGTATTGTCGGCTTTTTTCTGTTTTCTGCTTTTGCCACGCAGATGATCGGCTTGCAGTTTATGCTGGCTGGTAAACAGTCCTTTTTAACCGCAACCTATGTTATTATGGTTCCCTTTATTTTCTGGGCTTTTAAAAAGCAACGGCCTGACCGTTACAATTTTGTCGCGGCCTTTGTCATGCTGGCCGGTATCGCCCTTTTAACAAGCAACCAGTCTGGCTCAAGCTCAGGTTTAGGCCCGGGCGATATTTTAACCCTGATCTGCGCCTTTCTTTACGCCTGTCAGATTGTCAGTATTGATCATTATTCGAAAAAACACGATCCCATTGTACTGACTGTTATTCAGCTGACTTTTTCAGCAGTCCTGTCTGTCATATTTGTCATTTTTTCCGGACAGGTCACCATGAATATTGAAACAAACGGTTTGCTGAATGCCCTTTATCTGGGCTTAATCTGTACTTTCCTGACCTTTCTCGGTCAGACAATCGCACAAAAGTACACTTCGTCAACCCATGCCGCCATTATTATGAGTCTGGAGTCAGTTTTTGGCACCCTGCTATCGATCCTTATTCTCAGTGAATCCTTTACTCTGGTCATGCTGCTGGGCTGTCTGGTTATTTTTATGGGCATCATTACCGCCGAAACCAAGTGGGAGTTTTTGCGAAAAAAGAAAAGCCTACCGGTAAATACTACGCACTCCGAACTAAATGACAGTCCCCCCAATTCTTAAAACTTTTCGATACCCTTTACACCTTTTGGTTAAATATGCTATGATTACCTCCAGTCGCATTATTGTTACAGGAGGTTTTTTTTGAACTTTAAAATCGGAAATCTGGAATTTCCAAAACCCATCGTTCAGGGTGGTATGGGCATCGGAGTTTCACTCTCAAGCCTTGCCGGAACGGTTTCCAAATTCGGAGGTCTGGGTGTACTTTCCGGTGTGGAAATGGGTTACGCTGAACCAGATTATAAAAAAAATCCAAAACTGGCCAATCGCCGGGCTTTGGAAAAACATTTCAGCAGAGCCAAGGAAATAGCTGAAAATCGGCCAATCGGCATCAATATTATGGTCGCCCTTTCGCAATATGAAGAAATTGTTAAAAACGCCGTCCAGACCGGTGTTGACATTATTTTTGCCGGAGCAGGTCTGCCGCTTACACTGCCGGATCTGACCAGAGACTCAATGACTAAAATCGCTCCGATAATTTCTTCGAAAAGAGTTGCCAAACTGATTCTTAAACACTGGTGGCGTCACTATGAAGCAATTCCCGATGCCATTGTCCTGGAAGGCCCATTAGCCGGTGGACATCTGGGCTTTAAAAGAGAAGAACTGCTGCCTGAAAGTCTTAAAAATTTGTCGCTGACCAAAATAATCCCTGGCGTTCTCGAGGAAATTAAGGCCTACGAAGATAAAATCGGCAGAGCAATTCCTTTAATTGCCGGCGGTGGCATTATCACAGCAGGCGATGTCAAAGCGGTCATTGATGCCGGTGCATCAGCTGTCCAGTTAGGTTCCCGTTTTGTCGCAACGAATGAATGTGACGCCAGCGCGGCCTTTAAACAGACCATGATAGACGCCAGCAAAGAGGATATTATCATTATCGACAGTCCAGCCGGACTTCCTGGTCGGGCGATTAAAAATGATTTTCTCGAAGATGTCAAAAAAGGGCTTAAACATCCTAAAAACTGCCCCATGAACTGTCTTAAAACCTGTGATTATAAAACCACTCCCTACTGTATAGGTATGGCTTTAATTGCCGGTCAGGAGGGTGACCTGGAAAACGGATATGTTTTTTCCGGCGCCAACGCTGATCAGATTCATGAAATAATATCAGTCGAAGCCCTGATGGATGAACTGGTTTCTCAATTAAATTAAAAGAAAACTTAAAAATGTCCAAACTTTTCTGGCTTTCAGCCGATTTCCTTGACAAATATTTTTTTAAGCATATAATTAGTTAGACTATCTAATTATTTATGGAGGTGAAAGCTTGGACCTTTTTAGTTCCCAGCTCAATGAAATTCTGGTTGATACGTTTAATCATATTCTCCAGTATGAAGAAGATCTGATTAAACACTCTGAAAACATCGATTTATCAATCGGTGAAATGCATTTACTTGAGACTGTGGGAAAAAACAACAATAACGGAAAAACCATCAGTGATCTTGCTCAAGCACAAAATGTTACACTCCCCTCAATGACTATTGCAATTAATAAACTAGTCCGAAAGGATTATGTAATTAAAGAAAAAAGTCCCAATGACGGACGGGTTGTCCTGGTTCGCCTGACAAAAAAAGGTCTTCGAATTGAGCGCATCCATCAATATTTTCACCGTCGGATGGTCGATGAGGTTGCAAAAGAGATGAGTGATCATGAAAAAGAAGTACTGATCCACGGCATGGAAAAACTGAATACCTTTTTTAAAGGGAAACTCTCAAACATCCATGACCATGAATAGTTTTTTCGAAACCCGGAGGAATTATGTCCTTTTCAATTATCGGTACGGGTTCTGCCCTGCCCAAAACTGTACAAACCAATAATGATCTTGCCGAGTTTCTCGATACCTCCCATGAGTGGATTTTTTCGCGAACCGGTATTGAATCAAGACACGTCTGTGTCGAAGAAACTATTCTTGATTTGGCCCTGGCGGCCAGCAAACAGGCTCTTGAGAATGCAAAGTTAGAAATTGCTGATCTGGACCTGATTATCTGCCCGACTTTAGGCGGTGATAACATTACACCATCTTTGGCCTGTCAGATTCAGGAAGCACTAAAAGCCACCTGTCCCTGTTTTGATGTCAATGCTGCCTGCTCCGGATTCGTTTATGGTCTGGATATAGCAGATGCCTACTACAGCCGTAACCCCAACCTTAATGTTTTAGTGGTTGCTGTGGACGCCATGTCAAAACTGGTTGACTGGCAGGATCGTTCCACCGCCGTTTTATTTGGCGATGGTGCCGGAGCTGCTGTTCTTTCAGCAGGAAATGATCTCTTATCAATTCGCCTGACTTCAACAGGTAATACCCATGCTTTAACCATTCCCTGGAGGAAAGGAAATCATCCCTTTAATCAGGCGGGTTTGCCCCTTCCCTATCTTGAAATGGATGGTGCCGAAGTTTATCGATTTGCTGTCTCGGCGATCTGTAATGACTTAAAAGCCGTTACCGAAATGGCCGGAATCAGTATTTCCGATCTTGATTTAATTGTCCCCCACCAGGCCAATGCCCGGATTATTGAGGGGGCTGCCAAAAGACTGAAGTTACCCCTTGAGAAATTTGCCATGCAGGTTTCAACAGTCGGCAACACTTCAGCTGCCAGCGTCCCGCTGGTACTCGATTCACTAAACCGCTCCGGTCTTTTAAAAGCCGGCAGTTTAATAGGCTTAACCGCTTTCGGCGGTGGACTGACAACAGGAGCCTGTATTTTAAAATGGTCTAATGACCAACTCAATTGAAATTATTAAAACTTGGAGGAAAACAAAATGGTATTTGAAAAAGTTGTAGAGATTTTAAGAAATTATAAGGATGAACCTGAACTGGCAATTGAAATGACTTCGACCTTCGAAGAACTGGAGCTGGATTCTTTAGATACAGTTGAACTGGTTATGGAAATTGAAGAAGCTTTCGATACAAGTATCGAAATGGATGGTTCTCTGGAAACTATTGGCCAAGTGGTTGCTTTAATCGAATCAGCCATTGCTTAGGTGAACTGATGATTCTCACACCTTTATGCGAGCTTTTAGACATTGAAGTCCCCATTCTTCAGGGAGGAATGGCCTGGATTTCAGATGCCGAACTGGCAGCAGCGGTTTCAAATGCTGGCGGACTTGGCATCATCTCATCGATGAATGCAGATGAAAACTGGCTGCGGGCTGAAATTCATAAAGTCAAAGAATTAACCACAAAGCCTTTCGGCGTCAATGTCATGCTGATGAATCCCCATGTTGAAAAGATTGCCCAAGTTCTGATTGATGAAAAAGTTCCGGTTGTCACAACTGGGGCCGGCAATCCTGCTAAATTTATGAAAAGCTGGATTCAGGCAGGTATTAAAGTAATTCCTGTTGTCCCTTCAAGCGGACTGGCTAAATTTTCTGAACGAGCCGGAGCAACTGCCGTTATCGCAGAAGGTGGTGAGTCAGGGGGTCATGTCGGAGAACTTTCCACCATGCCCCTGGTCCCCCAGGTTTGCAATGCGGTTTCAATTCCGGTCATTGCCGCAGGCGGTATTGGCGACGGACGAGGAATCGCCGCGGCCTTGATGCTCGGCGCCGTTGGTGTCCAACTGGGTACCCGCTTTTTAGTCGCCGAAGAAACCAATATTCACGAAAATTATAAAGACAAAATCATTAAGGCAAAAGATATCGACACGATTCTTTCAGGCAGAAGTCTGGGACATCCAGTTCGATCATTAAAAACACCTTTTTCCAAAGATTTTGTGAAAATAGAAAACGATCCGAATACTCCGGCAGAAGTCATTGAAGAATATGGCCGGGGAGCTTTAAGAATGGCTGCTCAGGAAGGTGATCACGCCAAGGGCTGTTTTATGGCTGGCCAGATTTCTGGAATGCTAAGCAAGAAAGAACCTGTCGCCGACATTATTAAAAGCCTGATTGCAGAAACCGAAGAAAGCCTTAAAGGAGGCTTGCAATGGGTAAAATAGCTTTTCTTTTTCCCGGACAGGGCGCACAGTATGTCGGTATGGGAAAAGAGTCAGCTTCCCGCTTTAAGTCCGCTCAGGCGATTTTTGAAAAAGCAGACAGCTTAAAAGAAGGCCTGTCAGAACTGTGTTTTGAAGGGCCTCTTGAAGTACTGAATCAGACCATTAATACCCAACCCTGTATTTTTACGGTGGAAATTGCCACTTTATATGCTTTAAAAGAAATCGGCTTAACCCCAATGGGATTCGCCGGTTTCTCATTAGGTGAAATAAGCGGACTGGTAGCCGCCGGCCACCTGGATTTATCTGAAGGCTTTAAATTAATTGAAGAACGCAGCAGGGCCATGTCTTTGGCTACAAAAGATTTTGATGCCATGATGATCGCTGTTTTAAAACTCTCTAACGAGACCGTCCTGTCTATCTGTGACGGCTTTGAAATGGCTTATCCGGTCAACTATAACTGCCCGGGACAGCTGGTTGTCTCGCTTTTAAAAAATGATGAAAAAGAATTTTTAAAAAGGGTTAAAGAAGCTGGCGGTCGCGGAATGCCCTTAAAAGTTTCCGGTGGTTTTCATTCGCCTTTTATGGCTTCTGCAAAGGCTCCATTTGAAGACTCTCTTAAAACGATTGATTTCAAAAAAGCCGAATTCTCTCTTTATGGCAATGCAAATGCCCTTCCCTATCCGGATGATCCGCAATTAATCAGAGAAACAGTGCTCAATCAAATCAGTCATCCTGTCATGTGGGAAAAGACCATCAGACAGATGATCGCTGATGGTTATGATCATTTTATCGAAGTTGGTCCGGGAAAAACACTTTCCGGCTTTATGAAGAAAATCGATCCGGAAATCAAATGTGATCATGCTGATGACCTGTTAAAAAACGCAGACGTTTAAAATGAAAGGAATCCCCATGCTTAAAAATAAAACTGCCCTGATTACCGGTGCCGCTCGTGGCATCGGAAAAGGCATTGCCCTTAAAATGGCCGAGAATGGCGCTAATATAGCTTTGGTTTATCGCGGGAGCGAGGACAAAGCCAAGGAAACCTGTGATGAGTTAACGGCTTTAGGCGTTGAAGCTAAAATCTATCAGTGTGACGTTGCTGACTTTGACGCGACAAAAAAACTGGTTGCCCAGGTCGTCAGTGATTTCGGAACTTTTGAAATCCTGGTTAACAATGCTGGTATCACCAGAGACAAGCTATTACTCATCATGAAAGAAGATGATTTTGATGCGGTCATCAACACCAATCTAAAAGGTGCTTTTAACATGACCAAGCACGCTGGTGCCCATCTGCTTAAAAAGCGAAAAGGTTCAATCATCAATATATCTTCCATTTCCGGAATGATGGGAAATATTGGTCAATGTAATTATGCTGCGGCTAAAGCCGGTCTGATTGGACTGACCAAATCCTCCGCGAAAGAAATGGCCATGCGGGGTGTGACCTGCAACGCAATCGCCCCTGGTTTTATCAAGACCGATATGACCGACGCTTTAAAACCGGAAATGCTAGAAGAAATTTTAAAAAATATCCCCTTAAGCCGCTTCGGCTCAATTGAGGACATTGCCAATATGTGTGTTTACCTTGGCAGTGATCTGGCGGGATACATTACTGGAGAAGTCATTAAAATTGATGGCGGTCTCTATATATAGGAGTACATATGAAACGAAGAGTTGTAATTACCGGCCTTGGAGCCGTAACACCCATAGGAAGCAATATTGAAACTTTTTGGAATAACCTGCAGGCAGGAACTTGCGGAATCGAAGTGATCGATAACTTTGACACCTCTGATCTAAAAGTAACCGTCGCAGCCCAGGTTGAAGGGTACGATCCCCTTGATTACATTAAGAAAAATGAAATCAGAAAGAATGATTTATTCACCCAGTACGGTATTGCCGCGGCTGCCCAGGCAGTTGCCGACAGCGACATCGCTGGAAAAATCGACCCGACCAGATTTGGTGTCTATATGGGTTCCGGGATTGGCGGTATTCACACTTTTGTTTCGGAATGTGAAAAAATAAATACAAAAGGCCCCGGCCGTGTATCCCCTCATTTTATACCGATGCTGATTTCCAATATCGCAGCTGGTTCGATTGCTATCAGACATAATGCCCAGGGGCCCTGTCTGCCTGTCGTTACTGCCTGTGCGACTTCAACCCACGCCATTGGCGAAGCCTATCGAGCCATTCATCATGGTTATGCCGATGCAATTATAGCTGGCGGAACAGAAGGTTCAATCAACCGTCTGTCGATTGCCGGATTTACTAATTGTATGGCCTTAACCACCGCCAGTGATCCGCTCCAGGCCTCAATTCCTTTTGATAAAAGACGAAGCGGTTTTGTTATGGGTGAAGGTGCCGGCGCCATGATTCTTGAAGATCTGGAGTCAGCCTTAAACAGAGGGGCTAAAATATACGGCGAAATCGTCGGTTATTCCAATACCTGTGACGCTTACCATATTACGGCTCCTCATCCGGAAGCGATTGGTGCGACCAGAGCTATCAAGGAAACGGTCGATCAGGCTGTTGCTTCAGGGATTGATCTGGATTCTTCCAATGTTTACGTCAATGCCCACGGAACCTCTACCCCGCTTAATGACAAGTCTGAAACACTGGCGATTAAAAATGCTTTTGGTGAACATATCAGCCAGGTCCTGGTTTCTTCGACCAAATCTATGACCGGACATATGCTGGGTGCTGCCGGAGCAGTCGAAGCCATCGCCTCAGTCCTGGCTGTTAGAGATGGTGTCGTTCCGCCAACAATTGGTTATCAAGAATCTGATCCCGAATGCGACCTTGATTATGTGCCCAATGAAAAACGGGCTCAACAGCTGGATTTCGCGCTTTCCACCTCTTTAGGATTTGGTGGCCACAACGGTTGTCTGGCCTTTAAAGCCTATAAAGGAGAGTAATTATGGAATTAACAATTGAAACCATTGATGCCTTGTCACAAATCATGAAAAGAGACCAGCTCAGCAGCTTATCTCTTGACCAGGGTCATCTTAAGATAGAATTAAAACGCGAAGCTTTAACAGCCGAAGCCGCAACTTCAACAAGCAAAGCAGTCATGACTGAATCTGTCGTAACCGCCAGCCCCAAGCCGGTGGAAGCAGCTTCGGAAAAAGTCCAGACTGTACAGTCTGATGCCAATGTAATTGATATCACCTCGCCAATGGTTGGTGTTTTTTATGAAAGCAGCCAACCGGGCAAACCGGCTTATGTTTCTGTCGGTCAAAGTTTTAAGGAAGGCGATACCCTGTGTATTGTTGAAGCTATGAAATTGATGAACGAAATTACTGCCGAATTTAGTGGGAAAATCGTGGAAATCTGTGTTGCCAACGAAGAAGTCGTTGAATTCGGACAAGTCTTATTCCGCGTCGAAAGGGTTTAAAAATGGATCGAGAAGCACTTAAAAACTTGCTGCCCCACCGCGAACCCATGCTCTTAGTTGACGAAGCCGAAAAAATCGATGACGAGAATGCGACCGGAAAGTACCATGTTAAAGGCGATGAATATTTCCTTCAGGGTCATTTTCCGGGCAATCCGGTTGTTCCGGGCGTGATTCTTTGTGAAATGATGGCTCAAACCTGTTGTGTCTTATTTTCTGATACTGAAAATAAAAAAACACCTTATTTTACCGGTTTGAATAAAGTAAAGTTTCGCGAAAAGGTTCTGCCGGGAAATACCTTAGAGATTACCTGTACCATAACGGCTTCCAAACCACCTTTTTATTTTGCCAAAGGAATTGGCCGAGTTAATGGAAAAATTGCGGTTTCTGGAGAATTCTCTTTCGCTTTAGTAGAATAGGAGGGATTATTTGTTTTCCAAAGTTCTTATTGCCAATCGGGGAGAAATTGCCCTGCGAATTATACGCGCCTGCAAGGAGATGGGAATCGCCACCGTTGCGGTTTTTTCCACAGCCGACGCCACCAGTCTCCATGTTAGTCTGGCCGATGAAAGTATTTGTATTGGCCCAGCCAATGTGGCAGACAGCTATCTGAATATTTCCGCCATTCTTTCCGCTGCAGTTTTATCGGGAGCCGAAGCCATTCACCCCGGCTATGGACTTTTATCGGAAAATCCCAAGTTTGCCCGCCTCTGCCGCGAGTGCGGGATTGCCTTTATAGGTCCTTCTGCTGAACTTATCGAAAAAATGGGGGATAAAGACCAGGCTCGGGCAACCATGAAAAAAGCCGGTGTTCCAGTTGTTCCCGGAACCGATATCGTTGACGATCCCCTTCATGCTCAGAAAATGGCCGACAAAATCGGTTATCCCCTCCTGGTTAAGGCCCGTTCAGGCGGTGGTGGAAAAGGCATCAGGCTGGTTGAATCCAGTGATGAATTCATTCATGCTTTTAATATGGCCAGACAGGAAGCTAAAGCTTCCTTTAACGATGACGGGGTTTATCTGGAAAAATTTCTGACCGATGTCAAACATATTGAAATCCAGCTCTTATGCGATAAGCATCAGAATGTTGTTGCCCTGGGCGAACGGGAGTGTTCGGTCCAGCGAAAAAATCAGAAGCTTCTGGAAGAAAGTCCTTCCCCCAGTTTATCAGAGGAAACCCGTCAGACAATGATGGCGGTTTCGACCAAGGCGGCTCACTTTATCGGTTATGAAAATGCCGGTACCATTGAGTTTTTGCTCGATCAGAAGGGTGACTTCTATTTTATGGAAATGAATACCCGCCTACAGGTTGAACACCCAATTACCGAAATGGTAACGGGTATTGATATTGTAAAATGGCAGATCCGAATTGCTGCCGGCCTGCCGCTGACTTTTACCCAAAGTGATATTAAAATCCAGGGCTGTGCCATCGAGTGCCGGATCAACGCTGAAAACCCGGCCCTTGACTTTCGTCCCAACTGTGGTACAATCAAATTTCTTCACATTCCTGGCGGTCCCTGGGTGCGATTTGATACAAACCTGTATCATGGCTATCAGATTCCCCCTTATTACGATTCTATGGTCGGAAAACTCATTGTTCATTCTAAAACCAGAGAACTGACCATCAGAAAAATGAAAGCAGCCCTATGTGAGCTGGTTATTGAGGGAATCGACCATACCAGTGAAGTGCAGCAGGAAATTCTAAGTCATCCGTCTTTCGTATCGGGCAAATATACAACACACTTTATGGAAAATGATTTTTTCCCCATGAAGAGTCGGGAGGAAAGCTTAAATGATTAATCGAAGCTTATTCAAAAAACCTAAAAATGAATTGGAATCATCAAGCCGTTCAGGCGCCAAAAATGATCCCACCATCCCCCATCAATTGTGTCAAAAATGTCCTGACTGCGGTACCCTGAATTTTACCACAGATTTAGATGTCAATAATTATATCTGCTCTAAATGCGGCTACCATTTTCCCTTTAATGCCCGTCAGAGAATTGAGTTAATCTGCGATGCCGATTCTTTTTCAGAACTATTTGCACAAATTAATTCAGAAAACACCCTTGATTTTCCCGGATATTCTGATAAACTAGTAAAAGCACAAGTAACCAGCCATGAGAACGAAGGTGTCATTACCGGGACTGCTCTAATTGAAAATAAAAAAGTAGCGCTTTTCATTATGGAAGGTAATTTTATGATGGGCAGCATGGGCCAGGTTGTCGGCGAAAAGATAACTAAACTATTTGAATACGCGACTGAAGAAAAACTGCCGGTCATTGGTTACACTATTTCAGGCGGTGCCAGAATGCAGGAAGGGATGCTTGCTTTAATGCAGATGGCCAAGACCAGTGGCGGAGTCAAACGTCATAACGACGCCGGTCTTCTTTATATTGCCGTTCTTACCCACCCCACAACAGGCGGTGTTACAGCCAGTTTCGCTATGGAAGGCGATATTATTCTGGCTGAACCTGGTGCCCTGATTGCCTTTGCCGGACCTCGGGTCATCGAACAGACAATTCGTCAACGATTACCAAAAGGATTCCAAAGAGCAGAGTTTTTACAGGAAAAAGGTTTTTTAGATGGGATTGTTCCCCGTTTTGACCAGAAATCGCGGCTTAATCTTTTGCTGTCCCTCCACTCTATTCAGGAGGTGTCTTAATGGAAGCTTATAAACGCGTTCAACTGGCGAGAAAGAAAAACCGTCCAACCAGTGTAGACTATATTGAACATATTTTTACTGACTTCATCGAACTCCATGGTGATCGGCAATTTGCCGATGATCCTTCAATGATTACCGGTCTTGGTTTTTTGATGGATATGCCAGTCACGGTTATTGCTCAGGAACGGGGCAAAAACACTAAATCAAGAGTCCGCAGAAACTTTGGTTCCAGCCATCCTGAAGGCTATCGCAAGGCGCTAAGACAGATGAAACAGGCGGAAAAATTTAACCGTCCAATTGTCTGCCTGATTGATACTTCCGGTGCTTATTGCGGGATTGGAGCTGAAGAACGAGGTCAGGGACACGCTATTGCCACTAATTTGATGGAGATGATGACCTTAAAGGTTCCAATTATTTCCATTGTTATCGGTGAAGGCGGCAGCGGCGGTGCTTTAGCACTTGGAGTTGCCGATGAGGTCTGGATGCTGGAAAATGCCATTTATTCAGTCATTTCACCCGAGGGCTGTGCCAGTATCCTCTGGAAAGATGCCAGTCGTACTAAAGAAGCAGCAACTCAACTTAAGCTAACTGCTCCCGATTTAAAAGAACTCAAAGTGATCGATCAGATTATTACTGAAGCTCATCGGGATTTTAAATATATTTTTAGTGAAATTCAGGTTAATCTCTATCAGACATTTCTTAAAAATAAAAAAGTACCTGTCGATGAACTGGTGGATAAGCGCTATCAGCGTTTTCGACAGTTTGGTCAACAGACCTGAACTTAATATGGTTCATAGCATCCAATGCTTTGAATAAATTTTTACCATCTAAAAAAGAACTGCCCCTCTGGAGCAGTTCTTTTTTTTCTAATAATACATCATCGAACCCATAGTACTTACAAATATCGCTGCAAATAATAAAGAAAAAATAATTGATAAAACAATACCTATTCCCATAAAAATAAGTTGTGCCTGTGCAAAATGCCGCTTACTAGGGTTGGTTCCAGAATCAGCACTCCAGATAATCAACATGACCAGATTTACAATTGGTATAATCAGCAGCAAGAGGGTCAACATCCATTCCCCAAGTGACAGGACCGGAGACATCTCTTCTTTTTTTGAAGGTTTTGGGGATACAGCACTTGTTGTATTATATGAATCAGTCTTCTCATCAGTCTGCTTGTCATTTTCCCAACTAGCGTCTTCCATAATTGGTTCTGCCAGAGGAGCTTCTGCTTCCAGGGCAATTTCAGTACTCTTGTTATTGTCTATTAACGAAGCTCCGCAATTACTGCAGACCTGATCATCATCGCCAACACCCGCATAACAATTTGGACAATATTTTCCCATTATTATCACTTCCTTTAATTTTTAATTGTATATACCCCATAAAACCGGGTATTAAACAACTAATTATTCGGATAACTTTTCAATTTTTTTAATTTTCTGTTCTTCCATTGGTTTGTCAGAGTAATCGCGTTTAACAGAGACAATCGCATCGGCTGCTTCTATTCCTTCAATAACTTTACCAAAGGCTGCATACTGACCATCCAGATGTGGCGCATCTTCGACCATGATAAAGAACTGTGAACCTGCTGAATCAGGTTGTCCCGAACGAGCCATAGAAATGACACCACGGCTGTGTTTCAAATTATTTTCAACGCCATTTGCTGAAAATTCACCAAGAATAGTATGTCCTGGTCCACCGGTTCCTGTTCCTAAAGGACATCCGCCCTGAATCATAAATCCGGGTATTACCCGATGAAATATCAGGCCATCATAAAATCCATCTTCTACGAGGGTTAAAAAATTTTCAACTGTTTTTGGGGCAACTTCTGGATATAGCTCAATCACCATGGATTGACCATTATCCATTTCTAATTTGACTTTCATAAATTTCCTCCAATATTCATTTATACCTTATCACTATACACCAAATCACTAAAATTTGAAAGAAAAAACAGAGTGTCTTAAGTTATCCACTCTGTTTTTTAATCACTTCTAAGAATTTTTTCAGTTACTGCCTTCTTAAGTAAAAAGGGATACTTCCATACGATTCAAAGAAAAGTCTGAAGAAAGCTTATTCTTGAAATAATCAGCTAAGATCACTTCAAGTTCCGGATCAAACAGGTCTTCAATCCGATTATCATCATGATTGTAGATATGAACATGAAAGTTTGTTGTTGCATCAAACCGCATGACTTCCTGATTATCTTTCAATTTAAGAATCAGTCCTTTTTCAGAAAATGTTTCCAGAATATTATAAATTGTCCCAACCGACATTACATATCCTTGTTCCTCCAAAGCCTCCATCAGCATTTCTGCACTGGGATGACTATCCATTTCAGACAGTACTTTTAGGACGCTGATGCGCTGTGGTGTAGCTTTGAGACCAGCCCCCCTAATCATATCGGTATACATTTGTATCTTTTTATTTCTCATAACAAAGAATCACTCCTAATAAATTTATTATATATTATAATATGTAAGTGCCTCAATGTCAAGAAATCTAAGCAATTCCATAATATATTCGATATAAATAGCGCCTGTATCAATATACAGGCGCCAATTTCTATTTAAACAAACAGTGAGGTACCAACATTTTCATTGCTGGCAATGTATGTTCCAACACCGGCATATTCAATGCCCTCAATCAGCTCTTCCTTATGGATTCCCATCAAATCCATACTCATGGTACAGGCAATCATTTTAACACCTGCCTTCTGAGCTTTTTTGATCATGGTATCAATATCATCTACCTTTTTCTTTTTCATGATGCCTTTAATCATTGCTGGTCCCATTCCCAACATGTTCATATTAGATAAGGGTAGTTTCTTCGAACCTTTTGGCATCATAGCCCCAAACATTTTCTCGATGAAAGTCTTGTCTGTAACATGAGAATCCTGTTTTCTAAGGGCATTCAGGCCCCAGAAGGTAAAGAACATAGTTACACTTTTACCCTGAGCAGCTGCTCCCTGAGCAATAATCAGCGAAGCCAAAACTTTGTCCATTTCGCCACTGAAAACAACCAGAGTCGCATTCTTCTGTGTCATAGGTGTTCCCATCAGCTGACAGGATTCACCGGTATCGCCCTTTTGGATAATACTGATATACTTGTTTCCTTCCGTTTCCTGAGATACCAGCTGATGACCGTTAGTTTCACACCAGCTTTTGATATCGGAAACAAAGCCATAGTCAGTAGCAATTATTTTAACCTGATCGCCATTTTCCACGCTCTGAATAGCATCATAGGTTGCCATTAAAGGGCCTGGACACTGAAGTCCTTCAACATTTACTGTTTTTAGTGTCATTGTTTTTATCTCACTCCCACTTCCACCTGAATCAATATCTCCGCTTTCTTCTTCTACGCTGATATTACAAACACCTGGTGTAAAATTAAGTTCAGCCAACTTATAATGTGCGGCCTTATAGGTGCTGTATCCTCCAGACAGGTTATAAATATTTGTAAATCCATTGCCTTCAAGAATTCGAATTGCCAGATATGCCCGCTGTCCCACCTGACAGGTTACATAGATCGGTTGGTCCTTGCCGATTGTTATCTCGTCAATTCGCTCTCTTAAGTCATCTAAGGGAATATTAACGGCTCCTTTAACGGCTCCAGCCTGATTTTCAACTGGTGTTCTGACATCCAGCAACAATCCGCCTTTTTCAATAATTTCATCAATTTCATTCCATTGAACGGTTTTATATACCCCGGTATTAATATTTTGGGCAATATAACCCACAATATTGATCGGATCTTTTGCTGATGAAAAAGGAGGGGCGTAGCAAAGTTCCAAGTCCTGCAGGGCTTCAATGGTTGCGCCAAGCTTTATGGCCGTTGCCAGGACATCAATTCGTTTTTCTGTGCCATCCTGACCAACTGCCTGACCGCCTAAAATTTTCATTGTTTTAGGGTCATAGAGAACTTTCATGGCAATTGAAGAAGAACCTGGATAGTATCCTGCATGGTTGGCCCGATGAGCATGGATTACCTGGTAATCCATATTCTTCATATCCAGCTGAGCAGCATTGTTCCCTGTCGTTGCTACCACTTTTTTGAAGACTTTAAGGACAGATGTACCCTGAATTCCTTCGTTCACAATCTCCATTCCGTTGATATAGTCGGCAACAATTCGTCCCTGACGATTTGCCGGCCAGGCTAACGGAACAGCTGTTTGGGTTTTTGAAATGAAATCAATGACTTCGACGGCATCACCGATGGCAAATACATCAGGATTAACTTTTTCTGTTTCACCATCCAAAACTTCATAATTTTTACTGGTTACAATATGGCCTCTTGGACCCATTTTTAAGTTAGCCGCTTTAGCAAGCCCATTTTCAGGCGCGACGCCAATGGCCAGAATAACCAGATCGGCATCCAGTACCTGTCCTGATTCAAGCGCGACTTTATGACCATTATTTTCAAAATGATCGACACCATCGCCTAAAATCAAATTAACGCAATTGGCATTAAGTTCCTGATGAATAATCTGCGCCATTTCAAAATCAAGGGGTTTTAAAACCTGATCCAATTTTTCAACAAGGGTTACCTTGATACCCAGGTCAGCAAGATTTTCTGCCATTTCTACACCGATAAAGCCGCCACCGACGACAACCGCTCGACCTGGCGCCTTACTCATAACCATCTCTTTAATCCGGTCAGTATCTGGCACATTTCGAAGCGTATAGACATTATCGGCTTCCGACAGCCCCTTAATTGGTGGTGCGATTGGTTTGGCTCCTGGTGATAAAATCAGTTTGTCAAATGATTCCTGATAGACTTCGCCAGTCTGATGATTTTTAACTTCAACAGTTTTAGCGTCTGTATCGATTGCAGTAACTTCACTGAAATTTCTGATATCAAGATTAAACCGCTTCGACATCCCTTCAACAGTCTGAACTAATAGTTTTTGACGATCCGTAATGACATCACCAATATAGTAAGGAAGTCCACAATTTGCAAAAGAGATATATTCATCTCGTTCAAAAAGAATAATCTCGTCTTCTTCACTCAGTCTTCTCAGTCTGGCTGCTGCAGTCGCTCCACCAGCTACACCACCAACAATTAAAATCTTTTTCATTCGTTTACCTCACTGTATAAAATTTTTATCAGATCTTTTACTTTCTCATTAACCAATTCATAATTGATTTCATTCCCATTACGGGTGCCCTTGACAATTCCAGCATTTTTAAGTTTTCCAAGATGCTGCGATATGGTTGGCTGAGAAACCCCCAGACACTCTTCCATATATGAAACATTGCAACATTCTTTGGTCAATAAACCTTTAACAATACATAAACGGACAGGATGTGCCAATGCCTTTAACAGCTCAGCATTTTCCTCAAATTCAAAAAGATTCTTATCCATCTCTCCCTCCCCGTTCTATATTCTATTATTATTATATTACAATATCCTAATATGTCAAGTAGTTTGTGAAATATCAATCATATTCTTTAAATGAACTAACCAATTCATCAAAAATCTGAACTTCATCGTATTCCGGATTTTCTTTAATAATCACCAGTACTGCCTTGCCAATAAAATAGAGCAGATCATCAGTTGAAATATCAAAGCCTTCTTCTCTGGCTATTTCAGAAAGACGTTCAAATAAGTGATGTCTTTTACTTTCTTCCTGGCTAAGAAGGTGTTCCTCCACGCTTTCATGATAAATCAATTCATCAAATTTCTGAACCAGCCGATCTTTAAGGCTGATTTTTTCACCATCTAATTCACTTATTCTTTCAAGTTTTTTTGCGGATTTTTCGTCCAGCTCAACAATTTTTTGAAGTAATTCATCTTCAATTGTTTCGGGAATCATTGGTAAACCATAATATACATTTGTCACCGTCATGGGTTCTGCAAAAGCAAAACTTCCACTCTTTAAAAGCCTTTCGTTATATGCTTCTAATGCCTCCCGATTTTTATTTAATTCATTCATAAAACGTTGCACTTCAGATAATGCCATAGTCTTTTACTCCTTTCGTATCAAATCTTTTGTTAAATAGGAATTATGTCATTTATTATATATACATACCCCTAATTGAAAAAGTTATTGAATTTTGGTATAATAATGAAAAAATATTAAGTGTGAATTAATGAAATCTTATCTTTTTCGCTTTTTAAAACTCAATTTCGGTCTTTTTTTATACGGCCTGGGCATCATAGTAACGATGAAAGCCAATATTGGCTATGCGCCATGGGAGGTTCTCCATAGCGGTTTAAGCCAAACGCTGGGAATCAGCATTGGTCTGATCAATACCAGTGTCGGGGCTTTAATTGTTTTGCTTGTCTTTTTGCTGGGCGAAAAGATTGGACTGGGGACAATTTTCAATATGTTTATGATTGGTCTTTTTATGGACCTGATCCTGTATCTTAATATTATCCCGACGACTAATCACTTCCTGATCGGTGTACCGGTGCTAATCTTAGGTCTGTTTATCATTGCATTTGGAACTTATTTTTATATCTCTTCTGCTTTTGGCGCCGGACCCAGAGATAGCCTGATGGTTGCCGTTACCAGAAAAACCGGCTGGCCAGTTGGTCTCTGTCGCGGTCTTCTTGAAGTCAGCGTTGTCATCATTGGCTTTTTCCTTGGCGGGATGGTCGGGCTAGGCACCGTCATTTCTGCTTTTGCCATCGGATTTTGTGTGCAAATCACCTTCAGGATTATGCATTTTGATCCCACCCAAACCAGGCATGAGACTTTTGCCATTATGCTGGAGAATATTAAAGGACTCAAAAAAAACAAAAAAACGGAAGGGTCCACCCATGAAAATGGGTTCCCTCCCGAGTAAATAACAATTTGTTAAATTTGGTGAGCAGTTTTTTTAACTGATACTGTTTAATCCCTCATTAGACATAAATTAATTAAAGATTATCAAACTGCAGTTATTTTGTCAGCGTTTCGCTGACTTTTTTTAATTCGTCTATAATCGCTATATGCTGCGGACAGACTTTTTCACATTCGCCACAGGCAACACACTCAGCTGCCGGCTTTCTTCCATGTCCGCCAACAAGCCAACCGGCCTGATGGATAGCCCGGTCCTTGCTTCCATATAAAGTTAGAGAATTCATAGCTGTGAATGAGCCAGAAATACCGATATCCTTAGGACAGACTTTTGCACAATAGTCGCAGGAGGTACAGGGAATTAAAGGAATCTTACTCATCACTTCCTGTGCTTTACTTAAAGTCTGTTTTTCTTCTTCCGATAAACCGCTAAAGCCATTAAAGGTCTTAAGATTTTCATCCATTTGCTCCAGGTTGCTCATCCCAGAAAGGACTGTAATAATCCCTTCCAGATCCGCTGCAAAACGAAGCGCCCAGGACGAAGGCGAAGCATTGGGATCAGCGGCCCTGAAAATCTCTGTCACCTGGTCCGGTGGAGTAGCCAGCATACCGCCTTTAACCGGTTCCATAATAATGACCGGTTTATTGTATTTCCGGGCCATCTCATAACACGCTCGCGACTGAATAGCGGGACTCTCCCAATCCGCATAATTAATCTGAAGTTGAACAAACTCCATTTCCGGATGAGCTTTTAAGATCGGCTCCAATTCATCAACTGTTGAGTGAAAAGAAAAACCGACGTGTTTAATCAGACCTTCTTTTTTCTTTTCCTGAACAAATTCCCACATATTAAAATCGTCAAAAGGTTGGGTCCGGCCTTCTCCCAGATTGTGAAGCAGGTAATAGTCAAAATAACCGGCTCCAGACTGTTTAAGAGATGTCTCAAACTGGTCAATTGCATCCTCCCTGGACTTGCATTTAATCCATGCCGCATTTTTTGTTGCTAACTGAAACGATTCTCTTGGATATCGCTCTACCAAAGCTTGTCTGATGGCGTCTTCACTTCCCTGATAAGCCCAGGCCGTATCAAAGTAAGTATACCCTGCCTCCATAAAACGATCGACCATTGCTTTAACCTGTTCAATGTCAATCACTTTATCTTTTTTAGGTAACCGCATCAATCCAAAGCCCAGTTTTTTAATTTCTTCTCCCAGATATGACATTTTTCCTTCTTTCCCTGACACTATCTATTTCTGTGTCAGAATGATTAATATTTTTTCTGGTTCATATTAGCGTTAGTTTGTTTCCCAATTGATTATACTTAGATAAAAATCGATTATTCCATACTTTTTCAATCTTTCAATTATCCCATTTAAGAATCCCAGTTTCTTCTGCTTCTTCATAAACGCGAATCTTATAGTTAAGTCGATCCAGTGTTTTTTGCATGTCAGCCATTTTATCCTCTATTTTTTTACGTTCTTCGGTTAAAAGCTCTTTTCTGGCAATAATGGTTTCATCGCCCTGCTGGGTTAAAGCAGAATATTCAATCAAAGCTTCAATCGGAATCCCTGCAGAACGCATGCAAATAACCAGTTCAATCCAGGAACAGGATTGTTCATCATAGTCACGATTGCCATTTTTCGCCCTGGGAACCGGCGGGATCAGACCGACTCGCTCATAATATCTTAAAGTATCCTGGCTAATATTATATCTTTTACTGACTTCAGAAATTGTCATCGTATCACCTGCTTTATAATCTTCTAAGACACTTCAAAAGTTTTAGCCACTTCTTTCAGTTCTTTAATAATCTCAATATGCTGAGGACAGGAATCTTCACACTTTCCGCATTCAATGCAGTCAGAAGCCTTTCCATGCTCCTTAATCAGATTATTGTAA
Organism: Eubacteriaceae bacterium ES3; assembly: GCA_030586155.1. Classification (NCBI taxonomy): domain Bacteria; kingdom Bacillati; phylum Bacillota; class Clostridia; order Eubacteriales; family Eubacteriaceae; species Eubacteriaceae bacterium ES3. Next base: position 1,960,851 of record CP130741.1, read on the forward strand.
TAAACCTTTTGCGTTGAAAACACCTGGGGGATAGACTGTTTTTCGGCGTTATAAAGGGCAAAATAGTCAGGTATCGCTATATCTTCTGGGCATCCATCAACACAATATTGACAGGCCGTACAAGGCACCGCAATTGCTTCATTAATAATCTCGACTGTTTTAGAAACCAGCTCTTTTTCTTTATCATTTAAAGGTTTAAAATCACGCATGTATTCCGTATTATCAAGAAGCTGATCATAATCTGACATTCCGCTCAAAACTACCATTACCTGTTCAAGGCTGGCGGCATAACGAATGGCCCAGGAAGGAATAGACATCTCCGGATTTGATGCTTTTAAAAGGGCAACTGCGTTTTCAGGAATATTAGCTAGGGTTCCACCTTTAACCGGCTCCATAACAATTACTTTTTTACCGTGTTTTACCGCCACTTCATAACATTTTCGGGATTGAATGCTTTTGTTGTCCCAATCCAGATAGTTGATCTGCAGCTGAACAAAATCTACTTCCGGGTGTGCAGTCAGAATTTCATCAAGGAGCTGAGCACAATCATGATAGGAAAAACCAATTTCTCTAATCTGACCAGCAGCTTTTTTATCACTGATAAATTTAAAAGCATCGGTGTCCTTTGCAATTTTATAGTGAGAGACATTTAGATTATGCAGCATATAATAATCAAAGTATTCAACACCACATTTTTCCAACTGTTCGTTAAAAATTCTTGGTAAGTCTTCTTTTGTTTTAAGAAACATGGTTGGTAGCTTCGTAGCAACCGTAAATGAGTCGCGAGGGTGTCGTTTGACCAGCGCTTCTCTTAAGGCAATTTCACTGGTAAAGTTATGGTACATATAGGCTGTATCAAAATATGTGAAACCTCTTTGCAGAAAAGTATCAACCATTTTTTCAAGTTGATTCATATCGATACTTTTAGAATCCTCTGCATTTAAAAGCGGCAGACGCATAAATCCAAAGCCGAGTTTTTTTTGATCCATTTTTGCTCCTTTTTTCTATTTAGTTAAATAATCTCTAATAAAGACACTTGTTTCAATTGGGCGCTAAATTTTATTCTCTCATATAATACTTTAACACTTGGAGCCGGCTCTAAGTCAAGTGTTTTAATCTTTATTTAAGCCTTTTTACGGTTTCTGACAGCAACGCCCATAATAAGTGCAGTAAAGGCTAAAACCGGAACAATGATTTCCCAGATTGGTTCAGATTCCTGATAAACCGTTGGAACTCCTGTCAGTTTACCATAAGCCTCACCCATAAGAAGATGGGCATAAGTATCGCTGTCAGATTCTTTGACTGCTGTCATTTCAAAACCGGCATCCTTTTGGAAAATCATGACGTAATCTGATCCGCCAAACAAAAAATATCCCAGCATATCACCCTTTTCGACAACTGTTCCTGATTGAATGTTATCTTCAAAAAGTACCGATGACACCTGTGACATACCGACCGGCAACAAAGCGACCAGACCATATTCATTAGTTTCCATAATAACACAACCCCGGGTCTCTACAGCCTGCCATCCATACTCCTCAGCATTGAGCATATATCGACTAGCTTCTTCATCCCAATAGGTTATGCCGCCAACAGCATCATCCTGATAGATCGTTCGAACTTCCAGAATTGTGCCACTGACCGGGAAATGAAAGCGGTGGTAATCCTGAACATTTAAAAAGGTATGGGTTAATATCCCGCCGGCAAATGCATCTGCATAATCACTTCCTTCTCCTAAAAGTGATTCGATGGAATCAAAAGTCATCGATTTAATTTTTACGCCATCACCAACCACTCGGGAATCTTCGTCAATATTCCATACTCCCTGGGGAACAGAATCTGCTGGGGAAACAACAATTGAATCGTCATCCGACGAATCAATCGGACGTTCATCTGGTGATTTCAGATAACGGCTGAAAAAATCGTTAAAACTGTGCCAGTTAGATGGATCTTCATACCAGCCATTTTGCAGCCCAAAATCCGGATTATCATAAGCTGTCTGATAATAGCTTTCATTCCATGAATCAGAGGTACTTAGATATTCACCCCACTCTTTAGTGAACTTGATCATCCAGGATCGATAGGGTTCATAATACTGAAGAGAGTTGTTGTAGAACCCCATCCCTTCCAAAGCATCCAGAGGCTGGTCTGTCAGAAAATAAAAATAATCCAGACTTTGATCAATCTGATCATAAAGCCCCGGATATGAGTCCCCAACTCCTGGTAGTATGGTCCAAGGCATGGCTTTTGATGCCCAGTCAATATAATCATAAAATTCGTCCAGTGACTGAACCGGGTTTGAATCTTTGTCTGGATTAGCCACTTTTGCCAGGTTAATAGATTCAACCAGCAATTCTTCAAGTTCCGGGTTATGTTCTACCATCAGAATCAATTCTTCAGTAATTTGTTCATGCGTTGCTGTTTCAGCCAAAACAAGCGAAAAACTAGCCAGCCATAAACAGATTGTCATAAAAGCAAGGACTTTCTTTTTCATATTTTCACCCCTTAAAAAATAGCAGTTTGAGTAGATTTATAATCGGACTAATAATAAACTGCGTATAACTTTCCCTAATTTCTTACCCTGTGATTACAAAAATATAACAAAAAAGAGCTTATTAAGCTCTTAAATCCATCCAGTCAGGCCTTATCCTTTTTGGCTCTTTAGTCACATATTCCTTCAAACACCTTATATTAGTCAGCAATCCCTAATTAAAGCGTAAAGACACATATCTTCAAACTGCCCATTTTTATAGGCATACTTTCTCATAATTCCTTCCAGGTTAAAACCAGCCTTTTCAAGAACCCTGCGGGAAGCAGCATTTCTGGAAAATGGCTCTGCAAAAATTCGAACAATATCAGATTCTAAAAATATCTTATCGCAGATTTGCTCAACAGCCTTAGTACAGACACCCTTTCCCCAAAAGGGTTCACCGATAAAGTAACCCATTTCACCGGAACGAAAATGAATATTTTCCTGTCTAAAAATGCCAATATTTCCTACAATCCCATCATTTTCATCAACTATCGCATAAACATATGACTTGCCAAGCTCCGTATCCTCGACCATCTCTATATAGTTTCTGGCATCCTCAAGGGTATAGGGAAAAGGCAAACCATCTCGCAAATTGTCATGAATCCTTTTGTTATTGATCACCTGCATCAGGCCGTAGGCATCATCCATTTTCCATTTCCGCAAATGTGTTTTCAATTATTCCTCTCCTTTTTACAAAAGCATGTTCAGTTCTTTTCAGATCTCCAATCACATGAAAGAGATATATCAAGAAACATTTTCGACTGCATTCTTAACAATAATTGTTTGATCTTTAATTGATTTAACAAATAGATATGCTAGTTCTGGATCAAATTGCCTTCCTGACTCTTCCTGGATAATTTTCAATGCACTACTAACTGAGTATGCTTTTTTATAGGACCGCTCTGAGATCATCGCATCAAATGAATCGACAATACATAATATCCTAGCCATTAGAGGAATATCCTGTTTTGCTATCTTTCGAGGATAACCTAAGCCATCATACCGCTCATGATGTCCCATAACGGCTGGAATAACGTAATCAAGTGAAGGTAAATGCCTGATAATTTCGATGGAACTTTCTACATGGCCTTTCATTATTTCATATTCTTCTTCCGTTAACGCACCGGGCTTATTTAGAATTTGTTCCGGAATGCCAATTTTCCCAATATCATGGAGCAACGCCGCTTCTTTAATTATTTCTGCACTTTCTTCACTCATTCCAAATGCATATGCCAATTCGACAGCATAATAGGCTACATTATTTGAATGATTAAAGGTGTAATGATCTTTTGTATCGATGGCAGCTGTAAGTGCATAGATTGTTGCTTCATACTCAGAATAAACATTTTCTCTTATATCAGTTCTACTGGTTGCTTTACCTCGAAAAGCAATAGAATCGCGTTCTGAATAAATCATGATTGCATTCTTTCCGTGCCGTTTAATATGATAAATTGCTCTTTCTACATTATCAATTAATTCTTTGACACTACTGGCTGCGAAAGGAATACCGCTGATACCAACACTAACTGTTAATGTTTTTAAACGTATTCTTATTTCCTTTTCATTCATTTCTAAAATCTGCAACTGGATATTTTCAGCCAGATTTTTTGCTCCCAGTAAATCATATTGTGGCAATATTGCAGCAAATTCTTTTCCATTATAACGTGCTGCATAACCGTTTTCACCAACTGATGCTCTAATTATATCAGCAATTCTCTGAAGTGCAACATCCCCTTCCTTGTTTCCATATAACTGGTTGTATAACTTAAAATCATCTATATTGAACATTACCAAAGCAAGAGACTGGTCTTTTTTATTTTCAAATACTTCCTTTAGTGTTTCATAAAAATATTTGCGGTTTAAAAGACCTGTTAATTCGTCAGTTTGAGCTTCACGACATGCTTTTTCATAAAGCCTTGAATTGCTTACCGCAATAGAAGCAATTGAATTGATGGACGCTAAAAAATTAATCTCATTATAAGAGTATGATTTTCGACCTACACGATCAGCCAGCAAAATCATTCCTACTAGTTCAGGTCCATCTGTTAAAGCAACTAAACATTCTATCCCAAGATCATCAAGTTCTTTTTTCTCTGTCTCCCACAACGATTTATAATCTATTGAGTGTTTAAACTCCTTTATCAGTAAATATCCTTCATCCTTTTGAAGCCGTTTAACAAGCGGATTATCATTACGAATACTCCAATCTCTTCTGTCTAGAGGACTTGTACTGTGAACAATCTCAAATTGGACATTATTTTCATTAAGAATGCAAATATATACTTTTTTAACTTTGATCGCATCCAGCAAAACATCCTGAACTTCTGTGAGAATCTCTTTAATTTCTAATGTCTTTGATATTTTCGAACTAAATTTTTTCAAACTTTCAGCATAAAAAAGTTCATCTTTTGTAAAGACTTTGTCAAGAAATCGTTTCATTGCGTAATATATACCTGATGTACTGGCAGCAAATAAAACTGCAATGATTAGAACACTATGGTCTCGATAAGCAGAAAAATTATTATCGATAAATGTTTGAAACAGTCCCACTAAGTTTGAAAAAAGTAAGAGCGACAGAGCTGCTGACAGCCCATAACAGGTTCCTCTTGAAACCAGTAAAGTCAAATTAAACAAATTCTGTTTATACAAAGCATAAAAGAGAAAAAAAGAAAATAACACTCCTGACAATATATCTGTCGGAAATCCCTTAAAAATAGGAATAAATAATGCCATATGTCCAATAACAATCGTTAAAACCCCTAAAATTATTGGTCTGAACTGTTTACCCGCAATTGGCTTTTTTTTACTGAACCGAAAGATTAAAAATAAGGCATGAAATGTGATCAACCCACAAATTAGAAAGAGAAAAACCACAGTCCATGAAACATCATAAATAAATGCAGTCCTACCTATTTCTGTAATAACAACTGTTGGTGGTGGTAAAAAAAAGTCTGTTATAATATTGATAAGATTAATTATTCCTATACTAATTAAATAAAATCGCGAAAAGAAATAGTCTTTTACTCCAATGAATTCGGTGATAAAGCGAAAAAATGAAAATGGCATCAGACATAATCCTAATACAGATAAATGATACCAAAGCTCAAAAGAAGGCCACAATTCCAGTCTCATACAAAGAGAACCACCGGTCCATAAGATCATTGCCATTAAAAACAATAAGAAAGAATTGATCAATTTGCTCTTTTTCGCAGCCATAAAAGCCATAAACAAAAAGCTGTAACAACATAAAGCAATGATTGGTATAAATACGTAATTATCCATCATGCCCTCCCGAAATTCACCTGAATAACCTGGCCATAATTTTCGGTATCCAGAAGCTCTCTGATTTGATGTGTAAAAGGATTGATCCGTCTAATTTCAGAACTATTTCTTTTCTTATATCGTTCAAAGGTCCCGCATTTTAAAATTGTAATTTCCAATGGGTCTATTCCCAAAATTTTTTTTAAATCCTTATAGTCTTGATCTACGTATTTGAAATATACTGTTAAATGTTCTTTTAAGATTTCCCGACTGATTGCATGATTAACTAAAGACTGCGCTTTCATTTCAACATATAGATGCAGAAATGGCCGTGAATTTTGATTATATTCTTTTGCGGCAACCCAATCCTTAATGTCAATCCCAGATAAATCAATGGCGGTCCCAATTGAATGCTCAGTAATCCTAGTAAATCCGGCAATGTCAATTATTTCTGGAACTCTATCTATATATTTGAAACGGGGAATATTTGTCTGGTCATTTGCATTTTTTAACCCGACACAGCGGTATACATCACCGACACGATATCGCATAAAAGCACCGCCTTTAAACACAGATACAACTAATTCGTACTTTTCTCCTTCTTCAACTTCATTCATTAAGACAGTCTTAGGTTGATATTTAGGGTTGTTGTAACTAAGATTCATTTCCCTTTCAGAAATAAATTCATAAAAACAGGCATCTGGGAAAAAGTACATACCATCTCTAGTCCAGGTTTCTGTACCAATACAAGTTGGTTCTGTTCCAGCAAATATTTCCATTGGGCGAACACCCCATAAATCTTCCAGATCATCTTTATAACATTCATTATCAGTACCGGCAACCATAAAACCTTTTAATTTAAAAAGATCCTTTGGTTTAATTTCTCTATTTTCATTCTTGCAACGGATTTTAGCTATTAAATATCTACCTATCATGGAAAATGAATAATTTTTAAAGATGTCTCGATTTTCTGTTTTCCCAGCTTGTACACGATTCATCTTCGATAAACTTAAACTTACAAAATAAGTAACGCTCCCTAATCCAAAAAAATAATCAATATTTTTTTTAAGTCCAAGTTTAAAACCTTTTTTATTTCGTTCACTGAATGTCATTTTTTCCGCTTCTTTGACAGGTGGTAAGAATTCGATTCCAATTTCTTCATTAAAAACCAGAGGAAGTAACCCCGTTGCATAAGGTAGAGGTGCGAGTCCGTAAAGAATAGTATCATTAGCAGTAACGTCGAAGTGACCTTTTTCAAAACTTGTCGAAAGCATTAGACATGCCATAGTATTATTTCGATATGTATCCATCATCCCTTTTGTATACGGTGCTATTTTAAGAGGTTGTTTGCCCCCCTCCCAAGTTGTCTGGATCCATAATAATGGTTGTTCTGGTAGCATTTCGTCTTTTTTTTGCAACAGTATACCGGCATAGTCACTATATGTTGTCAGCGGTAATAAATGTCTGAAATTTTCGATTGAAGTTGGATTTTTTCCTTTAAGAATCTGTTTTCCCAGCTCAGATCGGCCCCAGAGACTAATCTGTTCTTCCATCAATCTATTTTGGATCTCCATATAACCATTTAGATCTAAATCTAGAAATCCACAATACTCATTCCAGATCTCATCTCTACGCTGTTTTTTTAACTTCTCCTCAAATTTCATATTTACTCCATCTCCGAATGCCAGGATTTACAACAGACCCTGAAACTATTTTTGTTTGGAATAAGAAAAGGAGTGTTCCTTTGATAGTCCTTATAATCCTCAAATAAATTTGTAAACGTCCATGAATCTTGAAAAATCACATAAATCAAATTACATATATTAAATATCAAACCCATCCAAAAAAGTTGCAGAGAATCAAATGCCAGCCAAATAAAGAAGTAAAATCCAGCAAAAAACAATACTCCAGGATGTCTGCAAAGCGCGTAAATTCCAGTTTGACAAATTTTATTAGGTCCATCAACATACGTTTCTTTAAAAGGTAAAGCAAAGAAAAGTGTGTAAATCAATAACCCTAACATAACAATTGAAATAATTCCAAAAGCAATCATTCTAGAGGCAATAAATCCATTTTTTATTAACTCAGAACAAATCGCCCAACTCGTCGAAAAAACAAGCATTATAATACCGATGAAAAAAAATTGTTTAAATAGTTTTCGTTTTAAGATAATACTATTAATATCATATAATACAAAGAATAAAAATGCAGTTACACCAAGACTAATCATTATCATTATATTCCTCCAGGAAAATATGAATAAAGTTCGTAATTTCTATCATTAAAATGCATTTTACAAAAGTTGGTACAAATATAATGATACTATCATTTTAAATATTTTGCAAACCTTTTATAGCTGACAAAATAGCTGTTTAGGAGGCTTTTTTAGTGCGGGAAGATTATTAATTTGGTAAACATAACTAGAAAAGTTCACACCAAAGCCTCTGAAACAAGCGTTTGAGTGGGAACTTTTTTTAACTATTTTTTATCTTTGAAAATGACTATTTTACACTTCATCAAGCATATTCTCCATCTGCTGCAAAAAGTCTATAACACTGCAAATAATACTGGATTTTTTACTCATTTTTATATTAAGTGTGTCTATTTTTTCACCAAAAGAATCTACTACCTGAGAAATCGCCCCAAATCCTTCAGCAGCGCCATTAATCCGATTGCTGGTACTTTCAATCCCGTCAATGATCTGATGACTGAAATTTTTGATGTCAGCAGTACACCCTTCCACTTCACTTGTGTTTTGTTTTACATCTTCTACTTTCTTTAGGCTAGCCCTACTGATTGATTTTGAATTGATGATCTCCTTTTTAACATCTTCAATACTTTTAAGCATTGCCATTAAATTGTCGTCTATCCCCTCCACCAGATCTTTGGTGGACTTAGACAGCCTTCCCATTTCTTCGGCGACAACCGCAAAAGCCATTCCAGCACTTCCGGCCCGTTCAGATTCAATTGAAGCGTTAAACGCCAGTAGTTTTGATTGCATCGCAATGCTGTTAATACCATTGGATAGATTTCTGATATTTGAAAAATCAGCTTCCAGCCGATTGAAAACATTTGTTATATTATCGAGCTGATCATTTGTTGTATGAATATTTTCAGCCAGTTCATCAACATTAGATTCAGTGTGATCAATCACTTCCATCGAATGATCAATAATCTCATTTATCTGATTGGCATAAGACCCAAAATTTTTAAAATCGTCATTGATTTTTCCAGTCATATCTCCGATATTTGAAATTTGAGAATATGTATCGGCAACATCTTCAAGGTAATCGGATACCTCGATCTCCTCCTGCATCAACTGATCGATTTTTTCTTCAATATGTTGAACGCCGAACTGCAGACTTGAACAGGTTTTATTTAAATTCTCAGCCCTCAGATCGCCTTCACTGTTGTTATCTCTTTGTAAGAATTCCTTGTTCATTAATTTCATCTCCTACTCAAATACTGCCAAAATCATGGTCTGATTAAAATGCTGCTCTCTCAGCTGCTCCCCATATCCCGAGAATCCTACATAATTGCCAACGGTATTCCCTACTATTTTAGCAAATTCATTGAGAAACCCTTCTGACTCAAATAACATTGAACGAGCCAGACAGTTGACCATCAAGGTCAATGAGGGTTTTGGGCAATCATTTTTAACCTGTTCAAGGGTTTTTCTAATTACTGCCCGATAATCGTCTGGTTCTAAAAGCACAATCTGTGAATTATTATAGATTCTTGCGTGATATTCCATCGCTCTTCCATCGACTACCTGATTATTGGCAACTATAAACATCTCATTTCCAATAATTCTTCCTAAAGGATATTTATCCAGTAGCCCTGGCATTTCTCTAACACTGACTCCCAAGGCATCGGCCATCACATTTGCAGCCGGCTTCTGATTATATTCTCTCACGACTCGACTTCTTACATCAACCGAGGTGGATTTAAAGGAATGCTTTGTCGGCTTATAGATATTTTCCCGATAAAATCTTATTTTTCCACCCTGATTTTCTATCATTACAAATACAGAAGCATCCTGATAAGTTATCCCGTTTAAGGCTATCATTGTTTCTTCAGCATTACCATGATCACCAGATGATCCGCCGAATACCGGAATTTTCTTTTTTACCAAAACTGCGTTCAGAGTTGATAACACCAGTTCTTCACAGCGAATCAAAGCACTGGAAAATTCCAGACAAAAGGTATTTTCTGGCCGGTTAAAGTCTCTGGATGCCGCTTCAACTCGGCTAAAATTTTTTAGCGGATATTTATCAGCATTCTCAAGTATACCGGCCTTACAGCGAATACCATCTTCAAAACCAATTATCATCAATGTTTCCTTATAAGCACCGTCTTTGCAAAATGCGGCAAAAGTGGTTGCGCCCATGGTAATCGCTTCCGGAAACTGCTCACTAATGCGTTTGGTATACTCAGGGAAATCCTCAACCCCCGAGAAATAGAGTACAAGCTTAGGATGACGTAGTTCTCTGCAAGCTTCACTGAGTGCAAGCTCCGGTTGAGAATTGTTGCTAAAACCTATTCGATAATTCATATAATGTTCCTTTCGCCTTGATTCTGTTCCATTTAAGTATTTTTATTAGTATACTATAAAGATCAAGTGAAAAAAACCGTAATATTGTAAAGTTTTTGGTTTAAATAAATACAAAAGCAGGTGATTGCTCACCTGCTGTATAAATCATTATTGGAAAAATTTCCTGCGAATCATGCCACCGAACAGTTTTGTCAGCTCTACTATTACAATCGGCATAAGTGATGCAATAACAACGATCAGCCATTGTGTTGCATTTAAACTGACAACATCAAAAATCGGCTGAGCTGCCGGTATCAGGATTACTGCTAACTGCAGCACCAGTGATATCCCAATTGCCCCCCATAAATATGGATTTGAAAACAAATCCGGTCCAAAAATTGATTTTTTTTCTGAACGAACATTGATCACATGTGCCAACTGCGAAAGCCCAAGTACTGCAAAGCACATAGTTCTGGCAACATCAATTCCATATGATAAAAGATCCATCTCAAAGACAAACAGCGAAATAACTGCCAGTATCACACCCTGATAAATGATGCGTCCACCCAGTCCATGAGAAAAAATACTTTCTGTTAACCTTCTTGGTTTTTCATTCATAATTTTAGATTCTTTTTTCTCTACCCCCAGGGCTAAGGCCGGAAGGCTATCGGTAATCAAGTTAATCCATAAAATATGAACCGGTAAAAGCGGCTGCATCCAGCCCACCAATGAAGCAGTAAACAGAATCAGAATTTCTGCAATGTTGCAGGACAATAGAAAATGAATTGCCTTTCGGATATTGGCATAGATCCCTCTACCTTCCTCGACTGCGGTAACAATGGTTGAAAAGTTATCATCTGTCAAAATCATTTCAGCTGCTTCTTTTGAGACATCCGTCCCAGTGATTCCCATTGCACATCCAATATTGGCTTTTTTAAGAGCAGGCGCATCATTAACACCATCTCCTGTCATCGCCACTACTTCACCTTTTCGCTGCCAGGCATCTACTATTCGAACCTTGTGTTCAGGGGCTACACGGGCATAAACAGCAATATTTTCGATTTTCTGATCAAGTTCTTCATCGCTCATCTTCGATAATTCAATACCGGTAAAGGCCAGGCTCTTTTTCTCAAAAATCCCCAATTCTTTTGCTATAGCAACCGCTGTATTCTTATGATCACCGGTTATCATTACTGTTCTGATGCCGGCTTTTTTACACTTTTTAATCGAATCCTTAACTTCCTCACGAGGCGGGTCAATCATCCCGGTCAGGCCGCAAAATATCAGATTGTCTTCAAGATTTTCGGTGTTTACTTCGGGCATTTCATCAAATTTCTTATAGCCATAGGCAATAACCCGATAAGCCTGATCAGATAAATGATTATTCTCAGCCTGAAGTTTTTCATTAACCGCTTCATTACATTCAATTATTGTTTCACCAGAAAAGATATGGGAACTTCGATTTAAAATAATATCCGGCGCGCCCTTGGTAAAACTGTAATAGGCGTCACCGATCTGGTGAACAGTGGTCATTAATTTTCGGTCGGAATCAAAGGGTAGTTCACCTACTCTTTGATGTTTTTCTTCCTGGCTGGATTTCTGGTAATTATAACGATTAGCCAGAGCGATCATCGCGACTTCCGTGGGATCTCCAATTTCCTGAGTGCCAGTCTTACTTTCTACAATATTTGAGTCATTACACAATAAACCAATTTCAACAACCAGCTTCTGTGCCGGACTCAAGGAATCCTTAGTCAGATTATTGACATCAGTAATCTGGTCATCAGCAAATATTTTTTCAATGGTCATCTTGTTCTGGGTTAGTGTTCCTGTTTTATCAGAACATATAACTGAAGCACAACCCAAAGTTTCCACTGCTGGCAGTTTTCTGATAATAGCATGTTTGGAAACCAGTCGCTGCACTCCTATCGCCAAAACGACTGTTACAATCGCTGGTAATCCTTCTGGGATTGCAGCAACCGCCAGGCTGATTGCAGTCATAAATAACAGGAGTGGATCTCCACCTCTAACCATACCAATGCCGAAGACCAATGCACAGGCAATAAGTGCTCCGATTGCCAGCGTTTTTCCCAGCTCTTCCAGTTTTTTCTGAAGCGGTGTCTGCAGTGATTTCGTTCCCTGAATCATCCCGGCAATTTTTCCTATTTCAGTTTTCATTCCAGTTGCCGTAACAATAAAACGACCACGCCCATAATTAACCAGGCTACTGGAATAAACTGAGTTTACCCGATCTCCCAAGGGTGTATCAGGATCCGAAATATCGATCAGTTCCTTTTCGACAGGAACTGATTCTCCAGTCAGTGATGACTCAGTAATTTTTAATGAGGCTGCATCAATTAAGCGACCATCTGCAGGAACTATATCACCGGCATCAAGAAAAACAATATCACCTGGAACCAGGTCTTCCGATTTAACGACCTTTTGTTCGCCATTACGAAAAACTTTAGCTTCCGGAATCGTCATCTGCTTTAATGCTTCCATAGAGCTTTCGGCTTTTTTCTCCTGGATAGCACCAATCAGAGCATTAACAATCACAATTATTATAATCAGGATTGCATCGCTTAATTCACCTACAAATCCAGAAACAATTGCTGCAACCAGCAAAACAATGATCAGGAAATCTTTAAACTGGGACAAAAACATCTCAATAAATGTTCGACGTTTTCCTTCATTCAGTTTGTTGACACCAAACTCTTGCTGCCGTTTTTTAACGTCATCAGAATCCAGACCTTTTGTCTGATCCACCTCATAAACTTTTTCTAATTCCTCACTGGCAATTAGAAAACTTTCCTCTTTGTTCAAATGCACCCTCCTCTTTCATCCGGCTTACGCCGGTTTACCACCAAATGAATTGAATAAACTATTACAATAAGTCATAGACGCGTTTGTGAAAAATGTTGCCAGGCATTCGTCAGTGCTAATGCGCCGACTCATCGCGGGCTTCGCCGTATGCTTTAAGCCGGGTACTCGTCGGTGCTGACACACCGACTCATCACGGGCTTCGCCGTTTGTCTTAAGCCGGGCACGAGTTGGTGCTGACGCACCAACTCGTCGCGGGCTTCGCCGTTTGTCTTAAGCCGGGCACGAGTTGGTGCTGACGCACCAACTCGTCGCGGGCTTCGCCGTTTGTCTTAAGCCGGGCACGAGTTGGTGCTGACGCACCAACTCGTCGCGGGCTTCGCCCGCCGCAGGTGTGTGTTTTAATTCCGTCTTGAAAGCGAGCTTTCATCCTGAATTAAAACACACACCTGCGCCCGGCTTCATTTTTCGCGCAAAAAAACCTTTACCCCCACAGAGATGGTTACTGTGGAAATAAAGGTCTGACTCCAAGATTACTTGTTATTTAGCCGGGGTAATTGGTTATTACCCGTATTGACGACTAAACAAATCCTTTCGGTGAGCTACTCCCCTTTAGGTTTATTCTTTATGTGAATTATATTAACATATTTTATAGATTTAAAAAAGTCATTTTTGATTAAACTTTAAAATAATTAAGTCGTTCCTGAACTTTTTCCATTGTTTCTTCATACTGTCGTTTCTTTTCACGTTCAGCTTCTACTACTTTTTCCGGAGCTTTATCTGTAAAGCCTTTATTTGAGAGTTTCTGGTTGACACGGTCAATCTCTTTTTGAAGTTTAGACGCTTCTGCTTCCAGTCGGGCTATTTCTTTTTCTTTATCAACCAGTTCATCAAGATCAATAAAGATCTCCAGATCATTAACAACAGCTGACACATAATTTTCTTTAACATCTGATTTTTCGATGGCTTTAATATCAGAAACTGAAGCCAGTTTCATTAAATAATCCAAAGAATTTTCCATCAGTTTTGTCGTTTCATCTCGATCTGAAATAAACAAAAGCTGTGATTTTTTGGAATTAGGTACATCCATCTCTGCCCGGATATTTCTGATACTTCTGATTACATCCATTAAGAAGATAACTTCCTTTTCGTCCTCAGGATAGCTTTTTTCAGCTTTTTCATGTGGCCATTGAGCAATAATAATATCGCCTTGAGTACCTGGTAAATAGCTGTTTATTTCTTCCGTAATAAATGGTGTGAAAGGATGTAACAAACGTAAGATCCCATCAAGTACTTCATGCAGCGTAACCTGAGCCGCTGTCTTAGATGGTGAATCCTCACTGTATAATCTTGGTTTTACCAGTTCAATATACCAATCACAGTATTCGTTCCACGCAAAATCGTAGATTTTTGAGGCCGCAATCCCCAGCTCATATTTTTCCATATTATGGTTAACTTCAGAAATAAGATTATTAAGTCTGCTGATAATCCATCGATCGGTATTTTCAAGATTATCTTCTGCCACCGATTTTTGATCCATGATATTCTCATCCAGATTCATCAGCACAAAGCGGGCTGCATTCCAGATTTTATTTAAGAAGTTACGGCTGGACTCCATTTTGTCATCCTGCCATCTGATATCATTACCGGCTGAATTTCCGGTAATAATTGTAAAACGTAAGGCATCAGCGCTATAATCAGCAATCAGTTCAAGTGGATCAATTCCGTTACCCAAAGACTTACTCATCTTACGTCCCTGAGAATCCCGTACCAATCCATGGATATAAACATCCTTGAAAGGCGTTTCTTTCATCTCAAAGAGTCCCATAAAGATCATTCGGGCAACCCAGAAGAAAATAATGTCGTAGCCGGTCACTAGAACTGATGTCGGATAATGTTTTTTCAGGTCTTCAGTATTCTCAGGCCATCCTAATGTCGAAAACGGCCACAAACCTGATGAAAACCAGGTATCTAAAACATCTTCATCCTGATTGAAAGTGTCATTGCCACAATGCGGGCATTTAGTCGGTGCTTCTTTAGCGACAACCATTTCGCCACATTTTGTACAGTAATAAGCTGGAATCCGGTGTCCCCACCATAATTGTCTTGAAATACACCAATCGCGAATATTCTCCAGCCAATTGTAATATATTTTACTAAACCGATCCGGTACAAATTCTGTATCACGATTTCGAACAGCTTCAAGCGCCGGTAATGCCAGATCTTCCATTTTAACAAACCACTGTTCCGAGGTCATTGTTTCAACAGTTGTCGAACATCTGTAACACTCGCCAACATTATGCTCATGGTCCTCAATACGTTCCAGCAGTCCTAATTCTTCCAGATCTTTTACAACCGCTTTACGGCACTCATAACGATCCATACCAGCATATTTTCCAGCCAGTTCGTTCATGGTTCCATCGTCGTTCATAACCCGAATCTGCTCCAGATTGTGACGAAGACCAACTTCATAATCGTTGGGATCATGGGCAGGAGTCATTTTAACCACACCAGTACCAAATTCCATATCTACATAAGCATCGGCTACAATAGGAATCTCCTTATCAAGAAGCGGTAAAATTATTGTTTTACCAACTAAATGAGCATAACGTTCATCTTCGGGATTAACTGCAACCCCAGAGTCACCAAGCATTGTTTCCGGTCGAGTGGTTGCAACCACCAGATAGCCTTCGCCTTCTGCTAATGGATACCGAATATGCCAGAGATTTCCCTGTCTGGTTTCATACTCTACTTCTGCTTCCGAGAGTGCGGTTTTACAATCCGGACACCAGTTGATAATTCTGCGGCCTTTATAAATCAGCCCTTTTTCATAGAGGTTTACAAAAGCTTCATTAACTGCTTTTGAGCATCCTTCATCCATGGTAAACCGTTCGCGGCTCCAGTCGCAAGACGCTCCCAGCTCTTTTAGCTGATTGGTTATTCTACTTTTATAAGTCAGAGCCCAATCCCAGGCGCGTTCAAGAAAAGCCTCACGACCAATATCCATTTTTGTTTTGCCTTCATCCTCACGAAGCTTGTCTACAACCTTTACCTCTGTAGCGATACTGGCATGATCGGTACCAGGAAGCCATAGTGCTGCATAACCGTCCATTCGCTTATAACGGGTTAAAACGTCCTGTAATGTTCCGTCAAAAGCATGGCCCATATGAAGCTGTCCGGTAATATTGGGAGGCGGCATTACGATAGTGAAAGGTTTTCCCTCTGGATGTACTTCCGGTTTAAAGTATCCCTTCTCCTGCCATTTCTGATATGTTTTTTTTTCAACCTCTTTCGGGCTGTACGTTTTTGACATTTCTTTTTTCATTTTTACTCACCTGCTGATTTCCTGTTTTTGTTGCTGATGAGGCTTTCACATAATTCCACGGTTTTTTCCATTGAGCGATTTAAAGCCTCTTCAGACATATTTTCTGACATATTTTTGATGATATATTTGTTCTCAAACAGGAAATTGACCGTATCAGTCAAATCCTTTATTTTATCTACTTTTATTGCCATTCCACCGTCGACCAGATAATCAGCATTTTCCTCTTCCTGACCGGGATAATAATAAGGAATGATCATTGGAATATTTTTTACAATTGCTTCGGTTGTTGTCAGTCCACCGGGTTTTGAAATAATTGCATCTGACTCATCCATCAGTTCTGATACATTTTCTACAAAGCCAAATATTTCGACAGCTTTTCCATCCGAATTTCTGGCTTTATTTAAAATCTGCATTTCTTTTTCAATCCGTCTGTTATTACCACAAACCGCTATAATTTTAATATTTTCCTTGACTTTAAGCAGGGCTAGAAATGCTTTTTCCATCTGTCTGCTGCCCAAACTTCCAGCCATTAAAAGAACCGTACCAGCCAGAGCAGATTCTGACTTCTTTGGTTCCAGATGATTATTAGTTAAAAAAGCCTGGCGCACCGGGATTCCATAAGCATAGATAATATCCGGACTGACCCCTTTTTCAATCATTGTGTTTTTGGTATACTCACTGCCTACCACATAGGCATCAATCATTCTCTGTATATATAGGGTATGAATCTTATAATCAGTAACCACTGACAGAACCGGTATATCAAAAGCACCATGCTCTTTAATGGTCCCTAACACATTTGTAACAAAAGGATGGGTAGAAATTATAAGATCAGGATTGCCTTTTTGAACCATTGGTACAATGTCAGGGTTCATAATTCGGGTCAGAACATGGAACATTCCCTGCTGAAACCGGTTCATATGATTAAACTGATTATACATCTGTTCATATAATTTCGGAGCTGTTGCTACCATTTGCTGGTATCCTTTTGAAATCAACCGATCCAGAGTCACACTGGTCTCTTTAAAGGCATCAAATATTTCTGTCTCCAATCCTGCATTATCCAGGGATTCTTTCAAAGAATGGGCTGCCAGGTTATGGCCGGCCCCAGTCGAAGCTGAAAATATATAAATCTTCGCCATAAGTCAGCCTAGTTATCAAATTCTCTGGAGAACCGATAATTAACACGTACCAGTTTTCCACCGACTTCTTTTTCCTGTCTCTTTTCCACAAAATAAAAACCGCCAAAGACCATCAACATGGCTGCTGCCACAACCGAGGATCCCATTAGTATTCTTTTTAACATCTCAAACCTCCACTTGTTCTTCTGAATTTCTGGCTGGATTAGTGTCACTCAAAAAAATCGTTCCAATTTCCTGACCTTCAAGAATCTCATATAGCACATCACAGTGCGCTCCAGAAGCGATAATAACATCTATGCCACAATCTGTAGCATACTGGGCTGCTCCCAGTTTAGTTATCATTCCACCAGTACCAAGACCGGAAGAACTTGCACCCGCCAATTTCATCAGATCCTGATCAACCTGATAAACCGTGCGAATCAGTTTTGCATCCTGATTTTTGACAGGATTATCATCGTATAGTCCATCGACATCTGAAAGAATAATCAGTAAATCAGCACCAACAATATCAGCCGTCATCGCTGAAAGTATATCATTATCACCAAAACATTCTTCCTGAATTTCATCAGTTGCCACACAGTCATTCTCATTAACAATAGGGATAATACCATTTTCAATCAGGGCATTAAATGTATTTGTTACGTTGCTTCTTTTAATCGAATGTTTGAAAACATCCTTAGTCAAAAGGATTTGACCTACTGTCTGATTAAACTCATCAAACAGCTTCTGATACACCCGCATCAGAAGCCCCTGACCAACCGAAGCCGCCGCCTGTTTGTCTCTCAGGATTTTTGGTCGCTCCTTTAGTCCCATCCGGTTCATCCCGGCACCAATCGCGCCCGATGAAACAAGTACCATTCTTTTACCGCTGTTTTCGAGATCGGTTAAAACTCTGGCCAGACGTTCCATCTTTCTCAAATCAAGGGTGCCATTTTCATGGGTGACTGAGGTTGTTCCCATTTTAACAACAATTCGTTTTGCTTCTTTAACTTTACTTCGCATTTATTTCTCCTGATTGATTATCCTAGTCTTTTATTATATCAAAGAAACATCAAATCCTCAAAATCTTTTTTGATCAGCTGCAACCCGTTGTCGTACCGCAATCCAGACATACCTTGCAAGTACCGTTGCGCATTAAACGATCACTTCCACAATGGCTGCAAACCTCGCCATACAGCATCTCACCCTGAATATCCTGCTGATAATGGGTAGTATTTTGTTCTTTTTCTTTTATATCACTGCTTACACTGTCAATCCCGTTAATTTCATTCATAACAGTAAAGCTTTTTGGTTTTACCTGACAATTAGAAAAGTCACCGTGTTCAATATCAATAACCTTACTGATCAGATCAGAAATTGATGAAGCAAATTTAATGTATGGATGACGGGAAACAAATCCTGACGGCTCATATTTCTGTCCGCGCAGCATTTTTGAAATCTGATCAGGCGGAATATGGTATTGCAGCATATTAGAAATTGATTTCGACAAGGAAGCCAGTAAACCCTTGACTACAGTCCCCTCTTTGTCAGTCGATACGAAAATCTCGGCAATTCCACCATCTTCATAAAAACCAATTGTTATATACAGTTCAATATCGCCAATCTTAGCCGCATGAGTTCGACTTAAACGCATTCCATCAGGTCTGATTCGGGTCGGCTGTTTACTACAGTCTTCTTTTGCAATTTCCAGCAGTTCCTGATACGTATATTCTTCCAACTGTCGTTCGTGATCTTCTGCCATTCCTGAACTCAAAGGCTGTGAAGCCTTACAACCATCACGATAAACCGCTATCGCTTTGGTTCCCGTTGCATAGGCTAATAAGTGAATGTTGGCTACCTCTTCCACTGTAGCTTCATGTGGCAGGTTAACTGTTTTCGAAACTGACCCGCTGATCATCGGCGTAATGGCCGAAACCATTAAAACATGGCCCATCGGAGAAATTGTATTGGCTGTATCAAATACATTTCTGTGTTCTTTTTTAAGATGCGGTGCTCCAGCTATTCCATCATGAACAAAGTAGCCTTCTTCATCCTTTTGAAGCATATAAGAAAGAATATCGCTTATTTCATTTTCCTGATATCCCAGATTTGCCAGGGCTGTTTCAATGACAGGATTAACAATTTCCATCGAACCGCCGCCAATGAGCTTTTTGAACACAACATGATTATAAAATGGTTCTACTGAAGTTGCCCCGCAGTCCATGGCAAAAGAAATCGTTCCAGTAGGTGCAATAACTGAAACCTGGGCATTTCGATAACCGTATTTATCTCCCATTTCTTCAGCTGATTTCCATGATTTAATCAGTTCTTTACTAATTTTTTCAAATCCCATTTCTGTCAGCTGATTGTGATTGATAACCATGGGATCGTAATTTAACTCCTCATAAACATCAGTCCTTGCACCTGCTACACGACTATGGTTTCTGATTACCCGCATCATATATGGTTCGTTAATGGAAAACATCGGGAAAGCACCCACTTTTTCTGCCATCAATGCCGACACAGTATAGGAAACTCCAGTCATCAAACCTGTCAAGGAAGCAATTAAATTACGGCTTTCAGTTGAATCATAGGGATATCCCAAAGCCAATACAAGAGATGCCGCATTGGCAATACCCAAACCCGTTGTTCTAAACAGGTAGCTCTTTCGTGCCACAGATGGTGTCGGAAACTGTCCCCAGAAAATTGAAGCTTCTAGTGCGCACTGAATCAGGGCGGTTAAATGAATAAATGAACCTTCATCAAAGCTTTTGGTAGTTTCATCGTAAAATCTGAAGATATTTATTGATGCCAGATTACATGCGGTATCATCTAGAAAAGCATATTCAGAACAAGGGTTGGTCGCATTGATCCGATTTATTTTTTCGTTTATGTTGCCATTTTCACCACCTGGACATGTATGCCAGGCGTTAAAACGGTCATCAAACTGAAGACCAGGATCAGCACATTCCCATGATGCGCTGTTGATGCTGTCCCATAGAGTTTTAACCGACAATTCCCGATCAACACTTTCATCAACCCGACCTTTAAGCGTAAACATCTGATCCGGATCCTGTGATAAGTTAAGAACAGATTGCATAAAGTCTTCATTTAAACGAACTGAGTTATTACTGTTTTGACCGCTGACAGTTTGATAGGCTTCACCATCCATCGATAAGTCATAACCCATTTTTCCCAGATCTCGAACTTTACGTTCTTCTTTGACCTTCCAATTAATAAATGTATCAATTTCTGGATGATCAATATCAACAATTACCATTTTAGCGGCTCTTCTGGTCGTTCCACCGGATTTTATCGCTCCAGCATTACGGTCAAGACCGAGAAGAAAACTCATCATCCCTGATGACTGTCCGCCACTGGTCAGCCCTTCGTTGACACCACGAAGACTTGAAAAATTCGTCCCAACACCAGATCCACCCTTGAAAAGTTTTGTTTCGCTAACATAGTGCTCAGAGATAGAGTGTTCTCCTAAAAGTCTGTCTTGAATAGACAAAATAAAACAGGCACTTGCCTGGGTTCTGGTGTAGCGATCATCACTTTCTTCTACTGTCTGTGTTTCTTCGTTATAATAATATAAATCATCTTTTGAACCTTTAATCCCGTAGCTTCTTTGAAGTCCGGTATTAAACCACTGTGGAGAATTTGGCGCCCACATCTGCATCAGAAAAGCATAAACCAGCTCATCATAATAGATTTGCCACTGCTCATCTGTCTCGATTAACCCCTCTTCTTTTAAAGCATCTGCCCAAAAACCAACCAGGCGATCAGCTACTTCGCGCATACTATGCTCATAGCCATAAGCATTCGGAACGCCCTTACGTCTAAAATATTTTGTCGCAATAATATTGCAGGCATTCTGCGAATAATGAACAGGAAATTCCAGATCCTTCATGTCATAGATCAATTCCCCTGTCTGATAATTTTTTAAGACAACATCTACTGTCTGCCACTGAAACAGGTCATAGACTGTTTTATTCGAATCTGCCAGCTCGCTGGTAAATACCCGTTTTAAAATTTGATTTAGTTCTTTCAATGATTATTATCCTCTCCGATCAAATACATGATCTTGTTGTTGCTTGTCTATTATACACATATATATAGTGCATTTCAAGATTTAAATTTGCTATTTTAAGGCTATAATTTCATCTCGTAAAGAAAGACTCAAATTAATGAGTCTTTCTTTACAATCTATTTTTTTCTTTGTCTTGAGCTTCTTTTTTTCTTTATTGGTGCCTTTTGACCCAATTTACTTTCTTTTCCCTGAATTATGCGCCCAATATTTTTTCGATGCTGAAAAACACTGAAAAAACACAGAACAAAAGCAAATAAAATCTCATGAATCGGCCGTCCCATCAGGATGGTTATGATCGGTAAAACCGATAACCCAACAATTGAGGTCAGCGAAACCATTCGCCATAATACCAAAACAATCAGACCGATTGCAATTGCAATCAGGGCAACCTGCCAGTCGTAAATCAGAAAAACGCCGATTGAGGTTGCAGTTCCTTTTCCCCCTCGAAACTGCAGGAAGAGAGGCCAATTATGACCAGCAACGACGGCAATCCCCCCTAATACGATAAACCAGTCATAGAGACCAATTGCATTTCCGATTATGATGATCAGACTTCCTTTTAAGGCGTCCAGCAAAAATACTGGCAGAGCATAATTCTTCCCCATCACCCGCAGTACGTTCGTAGTTCCGGCATTACCGCTTCCATAATCCCTGACGTCTTCGTTTTTAAATACTTTTACCAATATATAGGCAAAATTGAGATTACCGATCAGGTAAGCACCAATCACATATAATATACCAAATATAAACAACATGACCTTTACCCCTTATCACACTTTAATTCTTAAATTTTCCATCAACTCACGAAGTTTTTCCAGCACAGCATCATAATTTTCTTTATGATGTGGAAATGAGCAATTGATACAATTCTTAATCCCACTTTTCGTATAAGAAAAATTTCCACCACACTGATCTTCAAGAGCATATAAAGGACAATAACAAAAGAGACAGTTAAAAGTCTCTTTTGACTGTATTTCATGGCAGGGAAAAAATTCGCAATCCTTATGTTGAAAAAACTTGAAATTTTCGCTTTGTTCAACCATTAAACTGCTTCCATCCCAGCCTTTAAAGCTTTTATGTTGAGTTCCACAAATTGCGGTTTTACACTGTCTTTTATAATATCTTCCCAATTGATTTCTGAAAGACCCATTGCTTTAACCAGAGACCCCAGCAAAATGACATTCATCACCTTAATATTGCCAAGCTTCTCAGCCATTTCACCGGCCTTCATCACTCTTAACGATTCGACATTTTTTTCAAGTTCAGCAAGGATACCAGTCGGATAAGCGGCTGTTCCAATAATAACTGACAACGGAAAAATTTCTGTATCATTTAATATCAGCTTTCCATCTGGTTTTAAATAATCGATTGCTCGAAGCGCTTCCATTTTTTCAAAGGCAACAACAATATCCGCACTTCCCAACTCAATAACCGGAGAAGCGACATCACTGCCATATCGAACCAGCGACGAAACAGACCCACCCCTTTGGCTCATACCATGGATTTCACTCATCTTAACATCATATCCAGCTTCCATCAAGCCGGTAGTTAAAAGTTTTGCAGCCAGAATCGTTCCCTGTCCACCTACACCAACGAGCACTATATTTTTTGTCTCCATTATCTCGCCTCCACTTTGATCGCCTGTTTTGGGCAGATTTGCGCACAAACTCCGCAACCTACACACATTTCAGCAAGAATTCCTGATTTTTTATTTTCCCTGTCAAAAGCAAGTGCCGGGCAACCGGATTTAAGACATTTTTTACAACCAATGCAGGCTTCAATATCTACTTTTGCAACCTTTTTAAAGGCTTCCGGAAACTCTTCCTTGTCTTCCTGAGACATTTTTTTCAAAACACATGGCCAACGGGTAATTAATACAGCTGGCTCGGAAAGATTTATTCCCCATTCGATTGCACCTTTAACCGCATCAAGGTCATTTGGATCAACCGTTTTTACATTTTTAATCCCACAGGCATTCACCATCGTCGCAATATCAATCATAGTTGCTGGTTCACCTTTTAAATCATAACCTGAGCCAGGATTTTCCTGATGGCCGGTCATTCCAGTAATTCGGTTATCCAAAATAATCGTCAGAGTATTACTGTTATTATAGGCAACATTTAAAAGACTGGTGATTCCTGAATGAAAAAATGTGGAATCGCCAAGAATTGAAACGACTTTTTTATCCTGCTCACCTTTAATAGCAAAAGCTTTGGCCACCCCATGTCCACCACTGATTGAGGCGCCCATACAGATCATTGCGTCTGTCGCATTGTATGGTGCCATTAAGCCTAATGAATAGCAGCCAATATCGGAAAAAATCATCAGATCTTTTCTTTTCCCCAACTCATAAAATACCCCACGATGAGGACAACCAGCGCACAGTGCAGGTGGTCTTGGTAAAATCATTTCAGGGTTTGGAGTCAAAGATTTTTTGGTTTCCCCAGACAAGGCTTGTCTGACACGATCAGGTGTCAGTTCTCCCATAGAAGGCAACTTGTCTTTCCCGATTACCTGGATGCCTGCTGCCTTAATTTCAGTTTCCATTATCGGATCATTTTCTTCGAAAATATAGAGTGTCTCTTTGCCTTCAGCAAACTGTTTAATCTTCTCCATTGGTAACGGATATGAGAAACCGATTTTTAAATATGAAACGGTATCACCAAAAACTTCCTTGGCATATTGGAAAGCAACACCTGAGCCAATCACACCAATTTTCGACTGATTATCTTCAATATAGTTATAAGCCGTTGTGTTTGAATACTCGTTTAGTTTTTCAAAGTTTTCGTTTAGTTTTACCAGCATTTGTCTTGAAAAAGCTGGCAGTGGACAATACTTGGGAACATTTTTTTCATAAACTTTATCAGGGATTTCAAGACGGTCGTCGCATGAAACAATGGATTTGGAATGACATACACGCGTCGTTAATCTGAACAAGACCGGAAGATCATAGGTTTCACTGACAACATAAGCTTCCTTTATCATGTCTTTAACTTCCTGACTGTCTGAAGGTTCAAACATCGCCACTTTTGCATGACGGGCGTAATGTCGGTTATCCTGTTCATTTTGTGAAGAATGCATTCCCGGCTCGTCTGCAGATATTAAAACTGCTCCCCCATTTACTCCCAAATACGCTAAGGTGAATAATGGATCAGCAGCCACATTAACACCAACGTGTTTCATTGCACACAGGCTTCTTACTCCAGCAATCACTGCTCCTGCTACTGACTCCAGGGCTACTTTTTCATTAGGTGCCCACTCTGATACAATCTCCTCGTAAGTTGCAACATTCTCAAGGATTTCGGTACTTGGTGTTCCCGGGTAAGCTGATGCAAATTTAACACCGGCCTCCCATGCACCTCTTGCAACTGCTTCATTTCCTGTTAACAGTTTCTTCATACTTTCTTTTTTGCTCCTCTCGTTTATCATGACAATTTCCTGTACGCTGAACCAGATAGGCTCCCAGGTTGATTGAATTTAGCTTATTATCTTGTGATTCTGAACGGGATGTTAAAATAACCGGCACACAAGCCCCCATTACAACACCCGCCAGTCTGGCCTGAGCCAGACAGGTCATCGTTTTAACGACCGCATTACCGGTTTCTATCTCCGGGAATAAAAGGATATCTGCATCCCCAGCAACTTGCGACTGATAACCTTTGATCTCAGCTGCTTCTTTTGAAACAACCAAATCCATAGCTATCGGCCCATCAGCTAGTACATCGGTCCCAAAAACACCATCGTTTGACATTTTTTTTAGTTCCGCGGCATCAAGAGTTGCCGGCATTTTAGGATTCACTTTTTCTTTAGCCGCGAGTACGGCAACTTTAATAGGATTGATATCAAGTGCTCTTGCCAGGTCAATTGCATTATCTAAAATTTCTTTTTTCTTTGAAAGATCCGGGGCAATAACCATTCCGCCATCTGTTGTAATCAAAGGCTTATGATATGAAGGCAGTTCCACAACCATGACACTACTAAGCAGACGACCTGTCATTAGACCCTTTTCTTTGTGAATAATCGCTTTTAAAAAAATCGATGTATCAACAAGACCCTTCATAACCAGATCTGCCTTTCCCTGATTAACCAGCAAGACTGCTGTCTCACAGGCCTCTTCCAGAGTACTGGCAAAAATCTGATTCGTTTTTGATAAGTCTAGCGAATTCTCTTCTTTTAATTGTTTAATTTTATTAAGATCACCGACTAAAAACACCCCTGATAAGGATGTTTCCAGTGCCATTAGTACGGCTTTTAAAAGGCCAGCTTCTTCCGGCGCGGCAATTGCCAACACTGGTCTATCGCTATTTTCCATTAACTTACTTAGGTCGGAAAAGTTCATATTTTACCTCTTTTCTCGAATCAATCCTGAGTAACTAAGTACAACTTAATAAATTACATTTAAAAACACAAAAAACCACAGCATTTACCGTCTAATTTTAACACAAATAAACGGTGAATGCTATGGTTATACGAATCAATTCTATCTAACGTTCGTCAATAGGAACATAGGGATTGCGTTCACAAACATTCTTATATGCAGGACGGATAATTTTCCCAGCGTTAATCAGTTCTTCCAGTCGATGGGCACTCCATCCGGAGATACGCGCTATAGCAAAAATTGGGGTAAATAATTGCGGTGGCAGCCCCAGCATATTATATACGAATCCACTATAGAAGTCGACATTAGCACTCACACCTTTATATATTTTTCGAGTTTCAGCGATGGCTTCCGGAGCCAGGCGTTCAACCATGGAATATAGTTCAAACTCTTCCGTTTTCCCCTTTTCTTCCGATAGCTTTTTAACAAATCCTTTGAAAACGTTGGCCCGCGGATCAGAAACCGAGTAAATCGCGTGTCCAATCCCATAAATAAGCCCCGCTTTGTCAAAGGCCTGTTTACTTAAAAGTTTAACTAGATAATCTTTGACCTGAGCCTCATCACTCCAGTCGCTGATATTTTTCTTGATATCTTCAAACATTTCGACAACTTTAATATTTGCACCACCATGCTTGGGTCCCTTAAGAGAACCAAGTGATGCAGCGATCACCGAGTAGGTGTCCGTTCCTGATGATGATACAACATGGGTTGTAAAGGTGGAATTATTCCCGCCACCATGTTCTGCATGAAGAACCAGTGCAATGTCAAGAATTCTTGCTTCAAGATCTGTATACTGGCTGTCAGGTCTTAAAATGTGGAGAATATTTTCAGCTGTTGATAAATGTGGCTGCGGTTGATGAATAAACAAACTCTGGCCATCGTGATAGTGTTTATACGATTGATAGCCATATACAGCCAATAGCGGAAAGAGGGCGATCAGCTCCAGACATTGTCTTAAAACATTGGGAATACTGATATCACTGGCTCGGTCATCATAGGCGAACAATGTCAGAACGCTTCTGGCTAAAGTATTCATCATATCAGAGCTTGGAGCTTTCATGATGATATCTCTAACAAAACTCGTTGGCAATGTTCTATAGTTTCCCAATACCCTTGAGAAATCATTCAGCTTTTTATTATCAGGTAGTTCACCAAATAATAGAAGATAGGTCACTTCTTCAAAACCGAAGCGATTCTCATTAACAAACCCATCCACTAAATCCTGGACATTGATACCACGGTAAAAAAGCTCTCCATCAATTCCAATTTTCTCACCATCTATAAAATTAAAAGCTTTAATCTCAGAAATTTCAGTTAAACCGGTAAGAACACCGTTTCCCTGAAGATCACGAAGCCCACGGTTCACTTTATATTTTTTGTAGAGTTCCGGTTCAATAAAATTATTCGAACGACATAACTCACTATATGCAAGAATTTCAGGCGTCAGCTCAGAAAAGATTCGATTCATGTTCCATCTCCTTTATTTTTTTCGTTATTTTTTATCCTTATTAAATATTATAACGTATTTCCAGTCATAATAAAAGTTAAATCTAATAAAACAAGGCCTATTTTGAAAGTATTTCTTTATTACTATCATTTAATAATTTGCAGGGTATTAAATAAATTTCAAGTGAGGATAAAATTTGTTTAATTTTAATGCTCCAAAAGCAAACTTTTTTGAGGTTCAAATTTTAAAGTCCAACAATTTTGCTTAGCTAAATTTCAGTAAATAGAGCCTACTCGCAACATCATCTCCTTTTGTAGTATTTCAAAATGATGATTTTATAAACCATCATTCTGCAGTTTTTCGAATCAGGATAAAATGAAAGAAATCAGCCTTTTCTTTCATTTTAATAAATATAATCTAAAATTTTGAAAGAATCTGCCATGATTCCTTTATTGTATTTTTGGAGGTGAAGTTTTCGTATCATTTTTTACTCATATTCTCTTTTATTCTTTATCAAATAACAAAAGCTGAAGAGGCTAAGAATGCTGTAATTTTTATTTAATACGTTTTCAATCTACGCCTCTTTTTTGCTAAATGAACTATTGTAAAAAACTACTCACTGTGATAAACTAATCCTCGTTTTGAAAACGAAAGACTAACTATTAAAAGTCAAGTCTAAATTGACATTATTTGAATGAATTGCAGAAATGCAGTTCAGATAAGTTAAGAACTGAAAATGAGTTAACTGAACATTGAAAACTGCATGACAAAAAGAGCATCTTTGCAGGTGCTCAAAAAAGAGATATTTATTAAAAAAATCTAAGCTGATTTAATGTATGTTTGCCCAGATCTTTCCAACTGGTAAATGACTCTTACAAGCTTTTTGGCCGCGTGAGATATTGCGACATTGTAGTGTTTTCCTTCAGAACGTTTCTTTGCAAGATAAGCTGCAAATATTGGATCCCAGTTACAAACAAATTTAGTTGCATTAAATAATGCATAGCGAAGATATCTGGAGCCTCGTTTCTCCATATGGGAATAGGCACCATCAAGTTGTCCTGATTGGTAAGTTGATGGCGACAGACCAGCATAAGCAAGTATTTTGTCAGGAGTATCAAAGCGTTTAAAATCACCGATTTCAGCAATAATCATAGCCCCCATACGATAACTGATTCCAGGAATGCTAAGAATGGGAGAATTTATTTCATCAATTATGATTTTGATTTCAGATTCTATTTCATCAATTTCACAATCAAGTTCCTGAATAAGCTTAATGGTGTGTTTTAGTTCCAGTGATTTAGCCGGCATATTTGAGCCAATAGAAGTTCTAGCGGCTTCTCTGAAACGAACAGCGGTATCTTTGGAATATCGACCTTTAGAGGCTGTTTCAATGAGTTTGGAAAGCCGCGTAAGGTGAGCAGACGCAACAGCACTAGCACCCGGGAATTCAGAAAGCAATGCATAAACAGAAGTTAAATGAAGAGTAGGAACAAGTTTTTCCAATTCAGGGAAAAGAATTGTAACAAGTCTGGAAATAGATTGTTTAAGTTTCGAACGTTGCTTTACTTTATCAAAACGATAGCGGGTTAATGACTTCAATTCTTCATTGTGGTAAGATGTGTCTGAGTAGGACTTTAAGTTCACATCAGACATAATCATAGAAGCAATTGTTCGGGCATCTACCTTATCCGTTTTCGTCTGTCTAAGGCTTAGACTTTTTCTGTACAGATTGGTATGTAACGGATTGATAACATAGGTGGCGAGACCTTTATCAACGAGATAACCGAGAAGATTGTAACTGTAATGTCCTGTGGCTTCCAGCCCTACTTTTACTTTAGTTAAATCTTCTGCAACAGAGGAAATCTTCTGAAAAAAATCATCAAAACCATCACGGTTGTTCATAATGGTAAAGGCTTTAAAGAGTATCTCTCCATCTGAGTTAGTAATAAAGCAATCATGCTTATCTTTAGCAACATCAATTCCTGCATAAATCATAACAGTTCTCCTTGAATAAATTTAATACTGTTTGGAACCCACGGGTACTCCCTGCGATTGTAACCTCGTTCTAAATAAACCGTCATGCGGTATCTAACTGATTAACAAATATACAAAGAGCCTGTGGTTGGAGCCTTTCGAAAACCATCTAGTGGTAGGAGATGAGAACCAATCCACAGTATCTCCAAAAAGTATAGCATACAGTCCTTGGAGAGGGACTATAAACACTACTACTATATAATACGAGGAGATTTTTATGGAAACTATTGAAGTAGGGTTGCTTTCAATTGTACCCCCACTCGTTGCAATTATTTTAGCACTGCTTACCAAGGAGGTTATCTCTTCCCTGTTAATCGGTATTTTATCTGGATCTTTAATTTACTCAATCTCAACAGGTGGTGGGCTCATTGAAATGAGTACGACTGCTTTCGGCATAATGGCAGAAACAGTGGGTGCTCCGGGGAAATTTAATATTCTGCTTTTTCTGGCTTTACTTGGTGCGCTAGTCTATCTGGTCACCCTGGCTGGCGGCTCAAAAGCCTATGGAAACTGGGCCTGTACGAAATTGAAATCAAAACGAAGTGCACTGCTGGCGACCAGCTTACTGGGCGCTATTATCTTTGTAGATGATTATTTCAACTGTTTAACGGTAGGGACAGTAATGAAACCGGTAACCGATAAGCACCGGATATCAAGGGCAAAACTTGCATATATTATTGATTCAACGGCTGCGCCAATATGTATCATTGCTCCAATTTCCAGCTGGGCAGCTGCTGTCGGCGCTACTCTTTATGAAACAGGCAGTTTTACAAATGAATTCAGCGCTTTTATTGCCACAATCCCATACAATTTATATGCACTTTTATGTATTTTAATGGTTATTTTTCTGTCCGTCTTTAATCTTGATTTCGGATTAATGGCCAAACTGGAAGCTAGAGCAAACAAGACTGGTGAACTGGGATCTCTTGATGCCCTTTCTGATGATGCAGTCAAAATGCAGGACAACGCCACCATCTGGGATCTGATTATCCCTATCGGTTCACTGATTCTGTTTTCGATTCTGGCCATGCTCTACAATGGCGGTTTCTGGGCCGGAGAAGGACTCAGTTTTTCAGAAGCCTTTGGTAATTGCGACGCCTCCGCAGCTCTGGTCCTCGGCAGTTTCTGGGCCTTAATTGTAACCTTCCTGCTCTTTGTTCCCCGAAAATTGATTGGTTTTAAAGAATTTATGGGCGGTTTAAGCGAAGGCATTAAAACTATGGTTCCCGCCTATATCATTTTAACGCTGGCCTGGACAATCGGTTCCTTATGTCAGAATTATCTGGGAACCGGCCTCTTTATTGGCGAGCTGGTAAAAACCAGCCATATACCAGTTGGACTGATTCCAGCTATCATTTTTCTGGTTTCTGCTCTTTTGTCTTTTTCGATCGGAACTGCATGGGGAACGTTTGGTATTTTTATCCCCATTGTTGTTTTCATTTCCCAGTATTCGGCACCCGAACTAATGGTTGTGACCCTATCAGCTACACTTGCCGGATCTGTTTTCGGTGACCACTGCTCGCCGATCTCTGACACCACTATTTTGTCCTCAACTGGGGCTGGTTGTGACCACCTAGAACATGTATCCACGCAAATGGTTTATGCCATGATCGTGGCAGCCTGCAGCTTTGTTGGCTACCTTATCGCCGGATTCAGTTACGGAAATCTGCCTCTCACCCTGGGAAGCTCAGTTATTTTATTAATCGTTACCCTGATGATTCTTCGCCGAATTCACCGTAAAAACATAGAAGTTGAAAACACTTCAGATAATTCCGAGCTGCTTTAACAACAGCAACTCAAAACTAAAATACCCCACAACATTAAATGTTGTGGGGTATTTTAGTGGCTGAATTCCAAACTTTTCACTGTTAAGACTTATCTTCTTAATTAATGTAAATAAAAACATTGTTATTCATTTTCTGTTTTTGTCGCGTCTATGAAACTTACGTCAGCGGGTATGTCAAACAAACTACTCCCTACCCTTTTTTTATCTATAGTATTTGTAATCAAAGTAACGACTAAATCATTTTCACGATAATTCTCAAGCTTTAAAAGTTCACCATATTTAAGAGAATACCACATATGATCTGACCGTACTCCTCTATCAGCCTCTATATATAGAACTTTCTCATCATCAATATATTCAACAATAGATGCTGTGATGATATCAGATTTATATTTTGATAAATAATCCGCCAAAGATAACCCAATTGCATCATATCCTAATTTAGCACGATCACCAGCTTGTATCATTCCATCTCTGCTATTAATATCAAACGAGTATGTTAAATCATCTAGGGCATTATAAATGTACTCGATAGTTTGACTACTATTAATAAGATATAGGTACTTAAAACCATCTTGTCGGACAACATCCACTGTTGAAGTAAAACCGCTCACATCTTCAATTAAAAAAGCATCAATATTTACTGTCTCTAAACCAATTACATCTAAGGAATCCAACAGATCTGTATTACTCAAAGTCCAGTCAGTGACAATAATAGCATCACGTTCAATAACGGTTGTATCAGATTCCTTTGCACTAATTGCAATATAACCGGTTAAAAACACTGCTGTAAATAGAAATACTAAAAATAATTTTTTCATTTAATCCTTTCTTCATTCACTTGAAAAACTGCACCTATACGAGAAACAGATAATCAGTAAAAAAGCAGATATGTCACCATACCTGCCGAAATGCAGCTGGCTGGCTTCCCTCTTGGTTAAACCCCTATAGTTTTGCGTCCTTACCTTTCGATAAGTTTGCCTAAATATCATTAAATTAATCGTAGATAGCTAATATCCGTATATTATCATTTTTTTTAAATAAATACAAGGAAATAAAAGTAAAAAATAGCAATCGACTTATAGTTCACCGCTTTAAATTCAATTTTAACTACCTAAATATATATTTTCAATCATTGATGTGATGGTAAAAATTATATGACAGCTTTATGTATAATTATCATTGAAATATATATACAATACTTTGGTAATGGCAAACATTGCTTAACTTACGTCACCACATTAGCATCTTGTGCATCAGTTATTATAAAAGCATATTCATTTTACTTCTTTACACATAAAAAAATCCACTACAAACGCATATTTAATGCGGTTCTAATGGATCCTTAGTTCATTTTTATTTGGCAGGGGCAGAAGGATTTGAATTATTATCTTTCCTGAAATCCGCAATAATCAATCATGCTGACACTAGTCATAAATCCTATTATAAAGCCTTTTCTCATTATCCTTAATAATCCTAGATAACCCACTTTCATTTCTCTAAGGGGTACGCTAAGGGGTCAATTAAGGGGTCAGAGTGTTTCAATGAAAGCGTTCATTCTGTCAGAGCTGGCCTTTCTCATGGAGTCAGTAACATGGGCGTAGGTGTCCATGGTAAAGGCTGCTGAATGGTGGCCTAAGTTCTCCTGTACTGTCTTGATATCGTCCCCAGCCTGAAGGGATAGGACAGCGAACGCATGACGCAGATCATGAAAACGCAGGTCAGGGTGATCCATTGCAGCTACAATATTCTTATAGTGCTTAACCAGCGTCCGATGAACGATATTAGCCCCCAGCGGATTGGTAAAGATGAATTTTTCCGGGTTTTGCCATGCTGAACCTGCCCTTAACCGATTTTCAGACTGCTTTACCCGCTCTGCTTTAAGTGTGGTCATAACTAAATCAGCTGGCTTAATTAGCCTTGTCTTGTTATTTTTAAGGGTAGACCATTTATAGGCACCGTCTAACCGCTGGTACTGCCTGTAAACATAGATGGTTCCGGCTTCAAAGTCTACACAGTCCCATGTCAGACCGATTATTTCAGATTGCCGTAAACCGGTGAATAGATCCACAAGGAATATATTCTCGTATGAATCCCCTTTGATCGCTTCCAGAAAAGCCGGTACAATGGTTTTATCAATCGGTTTGGTTTGAGTCTTGATAACCTTAGGTAGTTTACAGGTGTCAGCTGGATTAGACCGAATATAGCCCAGATCAGCAGCCTGTTTAAGTCCTTTGTGCAGCACACCATGAATGTTCTTAACGGTTTTGGCTGCATAATCGTCATTCAGCTTGTTATAGAATTTCTGCAGGTGGTGCGGTGCCAGTGCTGACAGCTTAACATTGCCCAGAGATGGGATGATGTGGGTATTAATTTGAACCTTGTAGGTCTTTATGGTCAGGGGCTTTAAATTTAGAACATAATCAGTGATCCAGATATTAAACCAGTCAGAAACCGTTAATTTTGATGGCTCCTTATATTCCCCGGTATCAATCGAAGCCAAGACAGCGGTCAGCTTCTTTCTAACTTCCTGTTGTGTAGCCCCATAGACGGATTTACGGATCTGCTTTCCTGTACCGGGATCACGTCCCAGAGTATACCGAGCCTCCCACCTTCCATCAGGCCGTACACGGATTTGACCAGATCCCTGGGCGTTTCGGGTTTCCTTTTTTCTTGCCATTTTAACACCTCATTTCATTGTAAAACTATATGAATTGTGGTATAATAAACTCATGTATAGGATAGAAATTTCCACAATTCTTATTCTCCTTTTTGAAGTCCTTGATCCCTGTCCGGATCAGGGGCTTTTTTTATGAGTCGGTAAATTATCCGAGTCAAACCTTCGACCCAGTAGGTTGTGGGTTCGTTATTCATCTTTCTGATACTCTGGGACTTTTGAAAGGTTGCGCCTATGATCTTCGATTAAAGTTAATAGCCCTTCATAGATTTTATAAAATTCGTCATTACTTGCTTCCCCCTCATCAGACAGTCTAATTAACACCCCATAATTTTTTATTATCTGTGTTAATCGCTTTTCACATTCCGTTCTTTTGATTTCAGAATCTATCACCTTAAAACTGTTTGTTGTAAAATTTAAACTCTTTAACAACTCAATGATTTCAACCTGTGTCAATGACTTTAAATATTCTTCAAACATCTCGATTTGTTCATTTGCCACGTTATTTTGCGAAAAAGTATCTTTCAAATCTTTATTAAAATCAATTTCGGCTCTAATAAAATCTTTAAAAGTATAACCCGATAACAATTTTAATTTGTCATCTTCAGCTTGCGTAGGTTTCATATTCCCATTAAGTAAAAATAGGCAACGCTCATAATCGATATTAAGCATATGAGCAAGACCATCGATTGTAGTAGTTCCGGCTCTTTGTAGAATGCTGAAATAATATTTATCTAATTCATCTTGGGTTAAATCTGTCACTGACACGTCTAATGCTTTTGCTATTTTTTCAAGTGTTTCACCTTTAGGATTTCTTTCTCCTCTCTCCCACTGACTAACCATTGCAGCAGAGACGCTCAAAATATCACCTAATTCTTCTTGTGTTAAGGGTTTTTTCTTCCGAAAATTTTTAATATTTTCTCCTATCAAATAGTCCACCTCCTAATTACAGTTTATCATAGCACAACGTTCATTCAAAATAAAGCAAAATGATTGAAATATTTTATTGACAAAAGCATTGTGATTGATTTATAATCGAACTAAAGCAAATTGCTTTCGTTTTAGGAGGTGAAACAAATGAGAATTGATAACCGCAAATTAGAAATTGCAATGGCCACAAAATGTATTGATCCACTGGCACTGGCAAAAAAAGCAGGGATTGCTTATTCAACAATTCAAAGAACCGCCAAAAGGGACGGTGCTAGACCGTCAACCATTGGCAAGATCGCCAAGGCTCTGGATATGCCAGTCGAGGATTTAATTGAAAAGGAGGCTTGAGCATGGAAGACCTAACCGGATATGAATTGCTGGACGTTCTGGAGGGGCTAGTTATTGGAGCCTACCACGGGGACGACCGGCACGAGCTTCTTAATTTCTTAGAAAGCTTAAGAGAAGGATTACCGTTGATTTTTGGCAGTATTCAGGACGCAGAGTAATGCGGATGTTCAAACAGTTATCATAATTTAGAAGGGATGTGAGGATGTGGAAAAACTAACCTACACAGCAAAAGAGATAGCGGAATTAATGGGGCTTGCACTACCAAAGACCTATGATCTTTGTAATCGGGCAGACTTCCCCGCTATTAGAGTTGGCAGAGCTATCAGAGTGCCGATAAAGGAATTTGAGGAATGGCTCAGCAGAGAGGCACGAGGTGAAAATGACAGAGCAATTTGAAAACATACCAAAGGACCTGACTGCTTTACCGCAATGGGTTTTAAGAAAAGGCAAGATGCCGATTAATCCCCACAATGGTTATGGTGCCAAGGCTGGTGATCCATCGACCTGGGGAACATTAAATCAGTGCGGATCTGCTTTAATGCAACAAGACTGTAAGTACGACGGTCTAGGATTTGAATTCAATGATAATGGCATTGTGGGCGTGGATCTGGATCACGTTCTTAATGATCTGGGAATACCAACAACTGAAGCACTCGACATTATCAAAAGATTAGACAGCTATACGGAAATCAGCCCTTCAGGGACCGGGCTTCATATCTTTGTATATGGAGATATCCCCCAAAACAGAAAAAGCCCTGAAAAAGGCATAGAGCTTTATAAAAACAAAAGATATTTTACCATGACTGGTAATGTGTTTGGTGAGCTGAAGCCAATCCAGCACCGGGAAGAGGGAATAATGGCCTTGTATGATGAATTATTCCAGCAGAGTCCTGCAGCGGTTGAGAGCGTCCAAACTTCAATACCGTTAACAAACAGAACCCCGCAAGAAATCCATTCCATTATACAACGTTCTAACCAATCTGAAAAGTTTTATAACTACTATCATGGCCAAAATATCAGCAACGATGAAAGTTCCAATGATATGGGTTTTTGTAATCTGCTGGCTTTCTGGACTGGAAAAGATGCAGCCTTAATGGATGCCATTTTCAGAGAGTCAGCACTTATGAGGGATAAATGGGACAGGAAAGAAAGCACCTGGGGGACTTATGGCAATAGAACTATTCAAAAGGCTATTGCTGAATGCTCAAATGTTTACGATCCAGCCGGTTATAATGTGGCCGTCACTGAATTTGGAACAGAGGTAGTCACGGTAAAAGGTCAGCAGACTTTACCAAAGCCAAAAGTTATTAATATGGTGAGTATGGCCGATGCTGAAGAAAAAGAACCGGATTGGCTGATTAAGGGCTATATGCCAAAGTATCAGATTACCACAATGGCGGGTGATGGTGGCAGCGGTAAAACAACTGTCTGGTGTGCGCTGGCTGCTGCTGTCAGTTCTGGAAAGAAACCTTTTCTTTTAGCCGGTGATCCATTGCTACCGCTATTCACTGGAGAACCTCAGACTGTGGCTTTCTTTTCTGCTGAAGATTCCTTTGAACATACCTTAAAACGTAGACTTAGGAAGAACGGCGCAAATCTTGACAACATTTTTTCAATCGACATTGCAGACGATAATTTTAAAGATATCAAGTTCAACAGCCCATTTTTACAGGCCGTAATAGAAAAGTATAGACCGGCTCTGGTTATCTTTGATCCGATCCAGGCATTTATACCACCTGAGCTTAGAATGGCCGAGAGAAACGCTATGCGTTCATGCTTAGCCCCTCTGGTGGGGTATGGTGAAAAGTACGGCACGACATTCTTAATTATCGTCCATTCTAATAAGCAGGGCAGCGTGTGGGGACGAAAAAGAATTGCTGACAGTGCCGATATCTGGGACATTAGTCGATCAGTAATTATGGCCGGTGAAACCCAGGAAAAACCAGTCAGATATTTGAGCCATGAAAAATCAAACTATTCCATGACCTCAAACACAGTGCTTTATACCATTGATGATGAAGTCGTGACGTTTCAATCCTATACAGAGAAAAAAGACCGTGATTTCATTACGGCTGAAACCCAAACAAGGGCAGCACCAGACAGGGACAGCGCAAAGGATTTTATTCTGGATTATCTGGAAGATGGCGAAAAAGAAGTCAAGGAGCTGGACAGCATGGCGGGCGCTATGAGTATCAGTAAAAAAACAATGGAAAGAGCAAAAGCCGATTTAAAGAAATTGGGATTAATAAAATACCGGACGGAAAGTCTTGGAGATAAGAAAGGTACAAAGCATTTCTTATCACTGGCCGGACTTGCTCTTATGCCCACAAAATAAGTGGTGAAGTTGAGCTTAAACCATTGATATTACTATATTTACTCAACTTCACCAATGTGACGGAGTTGAGATTTTAAGAAGATAAAACAGGGGTCAACTTCACCATGTGGGGAACATGAGTGAACCGCATAGGCAAGCCATATTTTCTCAACTCCCCCACTTAGCCAGTGTATATAGGAAGCCCACCAGTTGAAAACAAATTAAAGGAGAATAACAAATATGAATAATTATTTTGAACAGGCGAAAAAAGATGCAAAAGTGCAATTCAACCGTGATCTGATTGCTGAAACAATCGGTAATCTTGAAGAATTAAGAACCTACTTATTGGACTCAGGTTTTTTCGGATCTAGAATTACAGGGATTGGAGAGGCTGACCACATGGCTGCAGAGCTGATGAAGGTTGCGGAATTAAAAAGAATATCAGCAATGCTGGAAGGGATGAACCAATGCTAAAACTACTTGAAACCAACCAAAGACCGAAACTGGATTATGAAATGATTTACTTGAATGGGATCGACCGCACCACCAGAAACGAGGATCATTCACTGGATAATATCAGAAAAATGATTTTCAATACCGTGAAATTCTTTACGGTGGTCAATATCGAGAACCATAACCGGGAACAGCTGGAAAACCTGTTTGAGATCACCAGAGGGTTAAATGAGGTAATGACCGTGATTACCCCCGCCGACCTGATGACCATTTTTCCGATTGACAAAAATTATAAGGGCAATCGGGATCAGGTGAAGGACTATTATTCTTCCATGGAAGCGGTAAACGCTCATGGACTGCATGAACGGTTCAAAACAGCCGATGAAGTCAGAAAATTCTTATGGGATTACTGCAACACAGATATCATGGAATATCAAATAACGGTTATGTGCATTATCAGCGCTTTTAATAAGTTTGAATTTGGTGAATCACTGATAGAGCGATGGATCAGGGAAACTGATGTTGATTTACCCGTTTACCAGCAATTCACTGACCAAAACGGTAAACCGTATATGATCAGAACCACACCGTTTGTAAAAGAATTTCCGAAGCATATCAGATTATTGAAAGGGGTGCACTGATGAAAACCTATCAAATCAGATTTAAGCCGCTTGATCCGCGGGGTATTGTGTTTTGCGTGACCACAGAAGCAGAGACTAAAGACGCTGCCATGATAAAAGCTTGTGAGGCACTGAAAAAAGGTGAAATGGAAGATACCCACAGATTTCTTAGTATTGTGGAAGTCAAGCCAGATCAACCAGGAAAGAAATTAATCCCAGTCTTAAACATAACCGTGATGTCAGATGAAAAGTGGCGGGAAATCACTGAAAAAGACCATCGGGAACGACCAGAACTTTACGCTGAATTGTACAAAAATATGAGAGAGCACCCAGAACAATTTCCGGGAATGGTCGCACCGCTGGAAGAATTCTGTAAATAAAAAAGACTCCTGAAAATACAGGAGCCAACCATAGGCGGTGACGATCTACCAAACCTGTTGGCGCAGGTTCTGAGCCGCCTTTTCTAAAAAATAACATATATACCGGGATGCGCTTAGATAAATATGACTTGGACAAATCTAAATTGAAAGGAAGAACAGTATTGAGAATTGATAAAATTGTTTTAACGAATGGTGTTGAGTTTTCAGGCGAGGACTTGAAAATGATGACCCAATATGATGGTGAACCGCTTTACTGGCAGGAATATTTCTTTTACTTAAAGCAGGGTGAAAAAGCTATTTTCATCCCAAAAGACAAGGTTCTTTACCTTGAAATTCTATGAAAATAAGGATTTCTTACCAGAATGACAACGAAAAAGATCAGGTTTTGAGACTTCTTAAACCGATCTTACCAGAATACAGGGTTAAAGAAAGTGACAGTTCACCCCCATTTAAGCACCTGTATTTGACCCCTAAAAAACGCCCAAACCCGCATGTTTAGTGCGTTTGCGTTGACATACCCCCCTATTAAGTGGTATAATGAATATGACAAAATAATTTACTCAGAGTACCCCAGAGGCTTGTTAATCCTTTCCCTCTGGAAGCTTTAAACGTAGCACGGGAAACGATATTACCATTGGTTTGGTTTAATATTGTTCCCGTGTTTTTATTTTGTCTAAAAAATAGTCCACCCCGGACGTTAAAAGGAGGATCAGCAAAATGGCAAAAGAATTAGATAATGCAATTAAACAGACTTTAACCGGGAATGATCCGGGAGCCATCGAAACCAACGAGGGCAAAACCTTTTCTCAGGAACAGGTGAATGAGATTATTAAAGAACGATTAGGCAAGGAAAAAGAGAAAACCCAAAGGCAGTATGAAGCCATGGAGCAGGAATTTAAGCAGAAAGAGCTTAACCTCAAGGCTAAAGAAATCCTGTCAGAAAAAGGGCTATCTCATGACCTATTAAGTGTTATAAAGTTTGAAGATGAAAAAGGCCTTACAGATGCCTTAGCAGTAATTGAAAAGGCTTCAGGGCATATTAACCCACCCATGTTCACAATGAGTACAGCAGGCAGTCATGACGGTGAATTCAGCGGTGTGCCTGATAAAGTCAGAG
Source organism: Eubacteriaceae bacterium ES3 (assembly GCA_030586155.1). Taxonomy (NCBI): domain Bacteria; kingdom Bacillati; phylum Bacillota; class Clostridia; order Eubacteriales; family Eubacteriaceae; species Eubacteriaceae bacterium ES3. Next base: position 2,001,022 of record CP130741.1, read on the forward strand.
AGGCCATGGGACTAAAATAAAAATATGAGAGGAACTACAAATAAATGGCAATTGAATTAGCAACTAAATATCTTCCTTATACGGATGAGATTTTCACAACTGAAAGCAAGAAATCACTTTTAACCAATCAGGACTTTTCCTGGGAGGGCGCAAAGACCGTTAAAATCTACAAGATCTCAACGGCTGCAATGAACGATTATAGCCGGTTAGATTTCCCCGGTGTATCAAAATACGGTACGGCAGCAGACCTTAACGCAACGACCGAAACCTTTATGCTGGAAAAAGACCGATCCTTTACCTTTGTGGTTGATGCACTGGATAATGACGAAACAGCCCTGCAGCTTCAGGCCTCAACAGCGCTGGCCAGACAGCAGCGAGAGGTTGTTATCCCAGAGATTGACACATATGTTTATGACGTTATGTGTACCAATGCCGGAACAATTCCAACGGCTCTGGCTCTGACAGCGGAAAACATTTATGATCAGATCCTGACAGCTTCCAAAGTGCTGGATGATGCAGAAGTGCCAGAAACTGAAAGATGCCTGGTTGTTACCCCTGATACCTATGTGCTTATGAAACAGTCAACGGATATCATCATGGAAACAGACATCGGTAATGATCTACGACTTAAGGGCGTGATCGGGATGCTGGACGGGGCAGACGTTATTAAAATCCCAGCGGTTAGACTTCCTGCTGCTTTCGGGTTTATGCTTGCCCACAAGTCCGCAACGGTAGCACCTACCAAGCTTCAGAGCTTTAAAATCCATGATAACCCACCGGGTATTAACGGATCACTGGTTGAGGGGCGTATCGTCTATGATGCTTTTGTTTTAGAGAATAAAGCAATGGCCATCTACTATCAGGCGACCGCTTAAGCTAAATGGCTAAACGGTTAAACCTAAAAACAACTCAGGAAGTCAGAAGGTCTTTAACCAGAATTGCAAATATGCTGCTGAATGATGAGATTGAACCCAAGAAAGCCAATGCGCTGACATTTGTCTGCAATGCTGTCCTGGGATCACTCAAAGCAGATGAACAAATAGCGATCAGCTCAGAGCGTCTAAGGTACCAGACCGGCGAAGGAATGGAAACCGAGGACTTAAACGAAGTCGATGATTTGATTTATGGTGATGAATCCTCACAGCCTTATTAGGCTTGTGGGGATTTTTTAGAAAGGAACGCAAAAATGAATAGAATGGATAAACTGCTACAGTCAGCTTTAAGAATGAAACTATCAGACCAGTTTGATTATATTGAAAATGGAGAAAAGAAATATATCCCGATCAGCTCTTTCGGTCAGACGATTGATTCAATGAGTGATGATGAGTTTGTAATTTTTTTAAATGCTGCTTATTCTCCTGAATCAATAGATTATAGAAATCGAGGTTTAATGTAATATGGCAAAGCGACTTAATTTAAAGAATCCACAAGAGATTAGGCGAACGCTGAACCGGGTGGCCAATATGGTAATCAATCACCAGATAGACCCAAAATCAGCAAATACTATTATCCTGGCTTGTAATTCTGTATTAAGCTCAATCCGGATTGACGACCAGCAAAAGAAGATTGATGAGCTGGAAAAGATTGTAGATCAGTTGAGTAGATAACCCCTAAGGGGTCAATTAAGGGGTCAAAATATTAATATCAGTTTCAGAACATTAAAAAAACGGCTATAACAAGCCGTTTAAATTTTTAATATCTGGCAGGGGCAGAAGGATTTGAACCCTCGGCACGTGGTTTTGGAGACCACTGCTCTACCAACTGAGCTATACCCCTGCGTTAACAACTTCTATATTATATTTGAATTTAGCATAATTGTCAAGTAATTTTTTATCGGCGGGAATTCCCGCCGATAAAACTGTTATACCTTCAAATCCACTTGATTGACATTTAATAATTCCTGATTCTCATCCAAAACAGGCTTTGCTTCTTCCTCAATAAAATCAACCACTTGCTCCGGTGCACGGCCAATATAAAGGGCTGGATCTAAAAGGCTTTGAATATCATCAACTTTTAAATTAAAGGCTGGATCATTAACTATTCTATCCATCAGGTCATTGGGTTTCCCTTCAACTTTTACAGTATGACCAGCCTCCATAGATAGAACTCGGATTTTTTCATGGAGTTCCTGACGATCGCCGCCTCTTTTAACGCCTTCCATTATAATATTCTCGGTAGCCATAAAAGGAAGTTCAGAATCAATTCGCTGACGTATTACTTTATCATAAACGACCAGATTTTCAGATACGTTCATGGCAATCATTAAAATCGCATCAGCAGCTAAAAATCCTTCTGGAATACTGATCCGTTTATTTGCCGAATCATCCAGTGTCCTTTCAAACCACTGAGTTGATGCTGTGATTGCCGGGTTCAAAGCATCTACGATAATATAGCGTGCCAGTGAACAAATTCTTTCGGTTCGCATGGGGTTTCTTTTGTAAGCCATCGCCGATGAACCAATTTGGGTCTTTTCAAATGGTTCTTCGACTTCTTTCAGATTCTGTAAAAGTCTTATATCAGTAGCAAATTTCGATAAACTCTGAGCAATCCCACTAAGTACAGCCAGCACTTGAGCATCAAATTTTCGCGGATAAGTCTGTCCGGTCACTCCAAAAGTCTTTTTAAAGCCCATCTTTTCAGCGACAAGTTTATCCACCTGCTTAACTTTTTCATGATCACCTTCAAAAAGTTCCATAAAACTGGCCTGTGTCCCAGTCGTACCTTTTACACCACGTAATTTAACATTTTCGATAAGATGATCAAGGTCTGACAAATCCATCAATAAATCCTGAATCCATAAACAAGTTCTTTTTCCAACTGTTGTCAGCTGAGCTGGCTGAAAGTGCGTGAATCCCAAAGTCGGTAAATCCTTATAGTTAAGGGCAAACTTAGATAAATGGCTAATCAGATTAATTAAAAGCTTTCGAATATGCTTAAGCCCTTGAGTATAGACAATAACATCTGTATTATCCCCAACATAAGCACTGGTTGCGCCTAAATGAATGATTCCTTTAGCACTAGGACATTGACTGCCATAGGTATGTACATGAGCCATTACATCATGCCTGAGTTCCTTTTCTTTCTTAGCTGCCAACTCATAATCAATATCTTCAATTTTTGATTTCAGTTCGTTAATCTGTTCTTGTGTAATGTTTAAACCCAATTCTTTTTCAGCCTCAGCTAAGGCAACCCAGAGTTTTCTCCAGGTCTGGAATTTATTATCAGCCGAAAAAATGTTTAATACTTCTTTTGAAGAATACCGTTCAATCAGCGGACTTTCGTAATATGTTTTCATTAAAACTCCCTTCAATTGTAAAATACTATAATCACCAGACTGAAGTCAAAAAAACCTCAGTATATATAACAATGGTTTAACTTGCAAGTAGAATTCTGGCTAAGGTCTATCCACATAATTTTAATATTTGCTGATAAAACTTATGAGTCGCTCACATCCTGTCAAAATATCTTCTTCTGAAGCAAGATAGGACAGCCTGATAATCATTTTCAAACCATTTATTTCACCAGGCATAACCAATGTATTTTCGCGGTTTAATAGAGCATCACAAAAACCGATACTATAATCTGAATGATTACCGTTTTTTTTATGCTTAAGTACTTCAGAAATGTCAATATAAATATAATATCCGCCTGCCGGAACAACCAAATCTATATTTGAACATGGACTGAGTTGATCAATAATAAAGTTTCTTCTTGCTTTTAATAACTCTTTGATATCGTTGGTTGTAGATTTTTTGTTGATATGTATTTCATAGTTATCAATGAACACAGAAGGATTGAAATAGGAACCTATTTTTCTAATTTCATTGATAATCGTTTTATTGGCAGCAAGATAACTATGTGAATCAGAATGCATCTGAATTGTATGTCCAAGCATTAAAACAGATAGATTTTTAATTTTCTGATTGATTGAAGCAATATTTAAAATCTGTCGGGAATTATAGTTGAACTCGTTATCCATTTCGTCCCATACAACAATGAGCTTGCTTCTAACAAAAAAATCAGCCAATTCAAGTAGTTCACTAATGGAATAATTCCCACCACAGATCCCCATTGATGCATTGATTACGACAGCTTTCGTTTTAGTCGATACTGCGTTCTCTAAATCACGGATTGAAAGTTTATTTTCGTTGTCTACACCAGTTTCAATTAAACGCGGTAGACCACCTGCAAGTTTAACGAGATCAGGATAATGCTCGCGATGCGGCTTTGAAATCAACACTTCCTCTCCAGGATTAAGGATTACCTGCATCAGCATCAAAAAATTCATATCACCATTTTGACCAATCAGTATCTGTTCAGAACCATAGTCTAATCCTTGATCAACTCGAAGCTTTTCAGTAAGCAGTAGACGCAGATCATCCGTCTGAAAGACGCCTTCACTGTTATCTGATAATTCATTAGCTAAAATGTCATTCAGGCCACCGGATTTTTGCGGCAGTTCAAATCCGTCCGACTCGAAACTGAATACTTTATTTCCATTATTTCTAATTGTCTGTGCCTTATCAAGCAAATTTTTTTTAATTGACTCTCCGCAGTTTCTAACACGTCTGGAAATCATCCATCTCTCCTTACTTTATACCGTTTCAAAAACCTTATAAACACGCTGAATCGATTTTGCAAGATTTGTTTCATGATCAATTGATACCACTATTCCGTTGACCTGAACTGCTCCATTAGCTGTTTCAAATCGCTTAGGTCGTTTATTCAGCATCGTTTCAAGAATAATCTCTTTTTCAACTCCAATTACGCCATCAATTGGTCCCGTCATCCCTACATCAGTAATATAGGCAGTCTGATTTTCCAACAATCGCCCGTCAGCCGTTTGAACATGGGTATGCGTGCCATAGACAACGGTGGCCCAGCCATCGAGAAAATATCCCATGGCAATTTTTTCTGAGGTCGCTTCGGCATGAAAATCTACAATTATTATATCAGCCTGATCTTTTATTGACTCCATCAGTGGTTTTATTGTATTGAAGGGACAATTTAAGCTAGGCATATATATTTGTCCCGACAAATTAATGACAGCAATTTTTTTACCATTACACTGATAAAAACCTATCCCTTTTCCAGGACAGGGTTCAGGATAATTCAAAGGCCTGACGATCGGCTCAAACTGATCAATCGACAAAAGCAGATCTTTATGCTGCCAGACATGATTTCCCATCGTCATTGCATCAATCGAAAGGGCAAGTAATTCTCTTGCATTCTTGGTAGTTAAACCATTTCCTCCAGAAGCATTTTCGCCATTTACGACAGTGAAATCAATATTGTATTCATTAATTAAATCATTCAACCGGTTTTTTAAGAGACTCCGTCCCGGTCGACCATAAACGTCTCCCAATATTAATATATTCATTTTTTACCTTATTTCAAACCGTAAAAAAAGGGGGCCCCTCTTTCGTTTTTTCGAAAGAAGGAACCTCTCCTTTTATTTTGCAAAATCACTGGCTCGGGTTTCCCGAATCAGATTCACTTTAATGTTACCTGGGTATTCCATCTCAGCTTCAATTTTCTTGGCAATATCCCGTGATAAGAGGATCATTTCATCATCGTTAACCTGATCTGGTTTGACCATGATTCTAACTTCTCTACCTGCCTGGATAGCATACGATTTTTCTACTCCTTCAAAGGATGTAGCAATCGTTTCAAGCTCTTGAAGTCGCTGAATATAAGATACCAGAGTCTCTCTTCGAGCTCCCGGTCGAGCTGCTGAAATGGCATCTGCTGACTGCACCAGTACCGCTTCAATGGTACGGGCTTCAACATCACCATGATGAGCTTCAACAGCGTGGATAACATTTTTATTTTCTTTATATTTCTTCAGTAAATTAACACCAATCTCAACATGAGGACCTTCCACTTCGTGATCTATCGCTTTTCCGATATCATGAAGCAAACCTGCCCTTTTTGCCACTTTAATATTCGCATCCAATTCTGCTGCCATGATACCAGCCAAATGAGATACTTCAATCGAATGTTTTAAAACATTCTGACCATAAGAGGTACGGTATTTTAAACGTCCCAGAAGTTTTATGATTTCGGGATGAAGTCCATGAATTCCTGTATCAAAACAAGCCTGCTCACCTACTTCTTTAATGTGAGCGTCAACCTCTTTTTGAGATTTTTTGACCATTTCTTCAATTCTTGCTGGATGAATTCGTCCGTCAATAATCAATTTTTCCAGAGACAACCTGGCGATTTCACGACGAATAGGATCAAATCCAGATAAAATAACTGCTTCCGGCGTATCATCAATGATTAGATCGATACCTGTTAAAGTTTCAAGTGTTCGAATGTTTCGGCCTTCACGGCCAATAATTCGCCCCTTCATTTCATCATTTGGTAAATTAACCACTGTGATAGTCTGCTCAGCCACATGATCTGCTGCACAACGTTGAATGGACTGGGCAATCAGTTCTTTAGCCTTTTTATCAGCAACCGCTTTGGTTTCAGCTTCAATTTGTCTAACCATCAGAGCCGCTTCATGGCGTGTCTCTTTTTTAATATCTTCCAATAGAATAACCCGTGCTTCATCAAAGGTCAGTCCTGAAATACGTTCAAGTTCTTTGACTTGATCTTCGTATAAAATATCCAGTTTTTCCTGCTTTTTATCCAGGTCTTTGTTTCTCCTGGACAAAGTCTCTTCATTTTTTTCAAGACTTTGTGATTTCTTTTCCAGATTTTCTTCTTTTTGGATCAACCGGTTTTCAAACTTCTGTAATTCAGATCGGCGTTCCCGATTATCATTTTCCTGAGACTCTTTTAAACGCAATGTTTCTTCTTTTGCATCAAAAAGAATTTCCTTCTTTAATGTTTCACCTTCTTTGACGGCATCATTAACAATTTTTGTTGCAGTTTCCTCTGCATTCCTCACCTTACCTTCGGCAATATTTTTTCTAACCAGGTAACCAATGAAGAAAGCTGCAATAATCCCGACAATTAAGCCTATTACTACAATGTCGATAGTATTCACCTCCTTATATCGATTCATTTTTAATAATTCATTATACTCATCATGACTTATATTTTATCCTTTTTTGAAAATAGTGTCAAGAAACAAATAACAGCTAATCGCAATCTCCATTGCCACTGATGTTTATTTATTTTCAACAATCATGATTGATAAAAATATGTTTAGAATCATTTTAATCTACACCTGATATTAGCATAAAAGGCTTAAGAAAAACAAAACCCTGCAAAATGCAGGGTTAAATATAAATTTTCAGTTTTACTTCTTTTATTAAAACTCTTCGGTTTCAAAATAGTCATCTTCATTTGGTTCATTTTCATCATCTTCTAAAACAGTTTCCTGCAGTTCTGGTTGATTCAATGCCGCGTAATGTTGACGTATTTCTTTTTCAATTTCATCGGCAATATCTGGGTTAGCTGCCAAAAATTCTTTTGAATTGTCTCGTCCTTGACCTAATCGATGTTCTTTATATGAGAACCACGATCCTGACTTGTTGACAATGTCTAGTTCGACACCAACATCTAACAAATCCCCTTCTTTTGAAATCCCCTTACCATACATAATATCAAATTCAGCTGTTTTAAAAGGTGGCGCAATTTTATTTTTGACAATCTTTGCTCTGGTACGATTCCCGATCAGATCCTGACCTTTTTTAAGCGATTCAATTCGTCGCACATCAATTCGTACAGATGAATAAAATTTAAGGGCACGACCACCTGTAGTTGTTTCAGGATTTCCAAAAGTAACACCAATTTTTTCTCGTAACTGATTGATAAAGATTACTGTTGTATTTGATTTTTTAATAATCCCCGTCAATTTACGCAAGGCCTGTGACATCAGTCTGGCCTGGAGCCCCATATGGGAATCACCCATTTCACCGTCAATTTCCGCCTTCGGAACCAGAGCAGCTACGGAATCAATAACGACAACATCTAGCGCGTTACTACGAACTAATGCTTCAACAATCTCCAGAGCCTGTTCACCCGTATCTGGCTGAGCCACCAGCAGATTATCAATATCCACACCTAGAGCCTTGGCGTAAACTGGATCAAGGGCATGTTCAGCATCCACAAATGCCGCATTGCCACCAGTTTTTTGAGCTTCTGCGACAATATGCAAGGTTAATGTTGTCTTCCCCGATGATTCCGGCCCATAAATTTCAACTACTCGGCCTCTTGGAACACCACCAATTCCCAGTGCCATATCAAGCCCAATAGATGATGTAGAAATTACATCAATTTCAAGTTTTGCACCTTCATCACCCAGACGCATCACCGCACCTTTTCCAAAACTCTTTTCGATATTTTTCAGCGCTGCCTCCAGCGCTTTGTTTTTATCGGTCATTCCCGTTTCTTCGGAATATTTTTTTGCTTTATCAGCCATCCTTTTCTCCTCTCTAGTAATGATTTCTAATCTATAGCTTTTCTAATCAGATTGAATGCTTTAATAGCAGTCTTGTCCTGAACAACTTGTCGCTCGCCTTTAAAATGCCAACGTGTAACCTCTAAATTATTTTTATAGAATACACCAATATAAACCAATCCAGCAGGTTTTTCTTCAGTCCCTCCGCCAGGACCAGCCACGCCAGTAACCGCAATACAACAGTCTGCCCCAGAAGTATACCTTAATCCCATACACATTTCACGGGCAGTTTCTTCGCTTACAGCTCCATATTTCTCAAGTGTATCCGGTGAAACATCAAGTAGTTTTATCTTTGCTTCATTTGAATATGTTACCAGACCCATTCCAAAGACTTCAGAAATTCCCGGATAGCGCGTTAACTGTGAAGCGATCAGACCACCGGAACAAGATTCTGCAGTTGCTACTGTAATCTTTTTTTCCAAAAGCATTCGGCACACTGCTTCGTTTAAAGATTCCTTGGTCAGAGAATAAATATGATTGCCAAAACGTTCGAACATTAAAGCTTCATATTGATCCAATAGGGCATTAATTTCTGTTTCATTACTACCATTGGCAGTAATCCTGACCTGTACTTCCCCCATCTTTGCGTATGTCGCAATTGTAGGATTCTTTTGCTTATCAATCAAATCTAAAAGTCGGTCTTCAGCCGCCGACTCTCCAATATCAGATAAGTTATAATAACGGGAAATCACCAGTTGTTTCTCATTCTTATCCAAAATCGGCAATACTGCTGACTGAAATAAATGAACCATTTCTCTTGGTGGTCCAGGAAGCATAAAAACTTGCCGGTCGTCCTGATTAATGTAAATTCCCGGTGCAGTACCCCAATCATTATGCAGTGCTGTTGCCCCCTCAGGTATCAGTGCCTGTTTAAAATTGTTTGATGTCATCGGATATTCGCGGTTTGCAAAATAAGACAGAATATCCTGTTTCACCTGTTTGTCTTCAATCAGTTGTCGCCCAAACAATTCAGCAATAATTTCCTTGGTCAAATCGTCCTGAGTTGGGCCAAGTCCGCCAGTTGTAATAATCAGGTCACTGCGATCAAAGGCTATCTTGACAGCTTCTTTTAACCTCTCGGGGTTGTCTCCCACAGTGGTATGATAATACACCCTAATCCCCAGTAACGAGAGTTCCCGGGAAAGAAACTGAACATTGGTATTTAGCGTGTCTCCAACAAGTAGTTCAGTTCCTACTGAAATTAATTCACATCTCATACTTTTCCCTTCCACATCAAATATTTTAGACAGAATTATTACATGGTTTTAAATACTTTTCTATTAATAACCAGATAATCAATTCCAGAAATCAAAGTTAGAATCGTCGCGATCACCATCATAATAGATCCCATCGGAATATTCCACATTGAAAATGGCCAATTATTGATTAAAATAATTACAATCGCAATCATCTGAGAAATTGTTTTAGCTTTTCCCCATTTACTGGCAGCAATAACTATTCCATCTGATGCCGCAAGGGTTCTTAGGCCTGTTATCGCAAATTCTCTGGCAATTATAATAATAACCATCCATGCTGGAACCGAACCCAACTGAACAAAACAGATCAAGGCCGAGCAAACCAAAAGTTTATCGGCTAGCGGATCCATAAACTTACCAAAATCTGTAACCAGATTTCGACTTCTAGCCAGATAACCGTCTAGACTGTCGGTTAAAGCTGCAATCACAAATAATGCAGCGGCTATGGGCTGATGGTAAGGAAATTGAATCAGTAAGGCTGCGATAAAAAATGGAATCATCACAATTCTCACAACTGTAATCTTATTAGGTAAATTCATTTTAAACCTCCCCTATTAAATCATACTCCAGACTGTTAATTATCTTAACGGGTATTATATGCCCCCGAACAAGTTTTGCTTTAGGTTTTTCAATAATCACCTGCCCGTCAATTTCCGGTGCAAATCCGTAGAAACGTCCATAAAAAATTTCTTCTTCCTGCTCTTCAATCAATACATCAAGGATTTTACCAACGAAACGTTCTTTTGTCTTTTTTGAAATAAGCTGCTGGGTCCTCATTATTTCGTGATATCGTTCTTCCTTGACTGCATCATCTATCTGATCCGAGAATAAGGCGGCTGGTGTCCCTTCCTCACAGGAATATTTAAAAACCCCTAGATGGTCAAATTCAAAATTTTTAATATTCTTTAGCAATTCCTCATGCTGTACGTTTGTCTCACCGGGAAAACCGGTGATTAGGGTGGTCCTCAGAACTGCATCAGGGAGTATCGATTTAATTTTTTTAACAACCATCGCTATCATATCTGTAGTCATTTTACGTCCCATTCTTTTTAGCACCTCAGTCTGAGTATGCTGAAGGGGAATATCAAAATACTGACATATACTAGGGTTATTTTTAATCACCTGAAGCAATTCATCAGTCACACCTTCCGGGTACAGGTAAAGCATTCGAATCCACTTAAAATGAAAGGAATCCGAAATTGCATTAAGTAGTAGTGGTAACGACATTTCATCAGCTAGATCCTTGCCGTATGGCGCTATATCCTGGCCAATAAGGATGATCTCCTTTATTCCGTTTTTTTCAAGATAGCTTAACTCCTCAAAAATTTCTTTTAATGCCCGACTCCGATATTTACCGCGGATCGCCGGAATAGCACAATAAGTACAACCATGATCACAGCCCTCACTGATTCTTATATAGGCTGTAGTTGCTCCTTCAGGCAAGACGCGTTCTATATTCACTGCATAATTATGTTCTATATCCTCAAAATAAGATTTTTTTGTTGCTTTTTCTTCAATAATTTCGAGAATTTTATCAAAATGTCCAACCCCTAAAAAACCGTCGATTTCTGGAATTTCATCTGCCAGTTCCTGATGATAACGCTGAGCCATACAACCAGCTACAATCAGCGTTTCACAGTTTCCTTCTTCTTTAAGTTTAACATATTCCAGTATATAATCAATGGATTCTTCTTTAGCTTCCTGAATAAAACAACAGGTATTGACAATAATAACCTGTGCCGCTTGCGGACTCTCCACAAGTTCTCGTTGTCCTTGTTTTAGAAGCCCGGCCATCAATTCTGAATCAATGGTATTTTTATCACACCCTAAAGTCGTGATATGTATTTTAATTGCTGGTACGTCTTTCAAAACTACCCCCTTCGATAATCTGCCTCGTCAACCAAAATCTGACGGGGTTTACTACCGTTCGGACCGGATATCAGTCCACGTTCTTCCAATTCATCGATGATTCGACCAGCTCGGGCATAGCCGACCTGGAGTTTTCTTTGTATCATCGAAGTCGATATCTGATTATATTCAAAAGCAATGTTCATTGCGTCTTCAGTTAACACATCCCCAGATTTTTGAGCCTTTTTCTCTTCTACTTGCTCCACCTCCAGCGCTTCTTCGATCGATTCATCATATTGGGTATCCAACTGCTTGACGGCTTCTATAATCCGATTTATTTCACCATCCGATACATAAGTACACTGCACACGAGTCGGCTTCGATTGACCCACGGGAAAGTAGAGCATATCTCCTTTTCCTAAAAGTTTTTCTGCCCCGCCAGTATCCAGAATCGTTCTGGAATCAGTATTGGAAGCCACCGCAAAAGCGATTCTTGAAGGAATATTAGCTTTAATAAGCCCCGTGATTACATCCACTGATGGACGTTGAGTGGCAATAATCAGATGAATACCACAGGCTCTTGCCAGCTGAGCTATTCGACAGATGGCATTTTCACACTCTTTGGGTGAGGTAATCATCAAATCTGCCAACTCATCAATGACAATGACAATTCGCGGCAGTTTTTCTCCGCCTTCAATCCGGGCATTATAACCTTCAATATCCCGTACACCTGCTTCTTTAAATAAAGAATAACGGTCTGTCATTTCTTTAAGTCCCCAATTCAGAGCATGAGCTGCCTTCTTGGGATCTGTCACCACAGGAATCAAAAGATGTGGAATTGCGTTATACTGATTGAGTTCAACCATTTTGGGATCAACCATTATAAACCGCAATTCTTCCGGGGATGATTTATACAAAAGACTTATAATAATACTGTTAATGCAGACGCTTTTACCCGACCCTGTTGCTCCAGCGATTAAAACATGGGGCATTTTTCCAATATCACCTATCACACCTTCACCTGAAAGTGTTTTACCGAGTGCAAAAGTCAATGGACTTTTGGCATTCTGAAAGGCTGGAGATTCGATAATTTCGCGAATACCAACCACTTCTGAAACATCATTGGGCACTTCAATTCCCACCGCGGCTTTACCAGGTATTGGTGCCTCTATTCGAATATCTGAGGTTGCCAGAGCCAGTGCAAGGTCATTTGATAAATTAACAAATTTATTAACTTTTACTCCTGCATCCAAAGCCAGTTCAAACCGAGTGATACTCGGGCCTACATTCACTTCGATAATTTTAGCTTTCACTCCAAAGTTATCAAGTGTATTTTCAATCGTCTTCGCTTTTTTTAAAACATCATTTTTTTTTGTCTTTTTTTTTGATGTTGGTGGATTCAGTAAATCCAATTCGGGAAAATGATATGAATCTTTGCCTTCTACCGCTTTGAATAATTCTGTCGGATTTGAAGCTTCCCGCCCCTTTAACTCAATCGGTTCAAAGGCCGTTGATATTTGGCTGCCGCTTTTGCTTTTTTCTTCATCTTCAAAACCAAAAGGGTCTTTTGACTTCGCCTTTTTTGAATCTTTTTTCACTGGTTCGAACAACTTTTTATGTGACTTTTCCTCTGCTTGTTCATACTCAAGTGACTTCGATTCAAATTGCGACGCGGATTCAATCATTTCTTCATTAATTGGATCAAACAGATGGGTTACATCTCCATAATCATTGACGGGTGGAATGAAAGTCGTTTCAGAAGTTCTGTTTTTTGTAGCTTTTGCTTCATTTTTAATTCTTTGTTGTTCTCTTTTCTCTGCGATTTTACCTTCAGCCATTTCACCAAAGGTTGGGCCATTTTTACGCCACTCTTGAAATTTCTGCAGATACTTTTTCAGCACTTCCTTGAAGATCACCAATAACACCAGAATTGATACGACGCTTACTAAAAGAATCGTCCCCTGTTTTGCCAATAGCAAAATCAAAAGCCTGGCTATAAGAATCCCGATTATTCCCCCATATTGCCCGTATTGGGCAAGACTAAAAAGCTGAACAACCGTATAATCAGTCAAATTGGGTGTATTGATGGTAAAAAGAATCATAAAATTGACAAGCAAAATAATTGATAAAAGAAAAGTTGACTTCCAAAATTCAAGCTTATGAAGTGTCAGGACTATACCTAACAAAACTAAATAGGCACAGACAATTAAGGTTGCCACTCCAAACAGGTATGATAATACAAAACTTATTCCATCTCCCAGCACACCAGCGTTAAAACTAATAAAGGAGTAGGCGCCCAGTAGACCAGCTACTATAAGACAAATCCCTAATAGCAGTTCCTTGCCCTTTAAATTTTTCTCTGACACTTTACTTTTAGTATTTTTTTTAGAAGCCTGCTTTTTTCTTCCAGTATTTTTTGCTGTTGATTTTTTTTCAGTTGCCATTAGTTTCTCCTCTTACTGCTTAAGTATTTACCCATCAGCAGAGTCATTAATTATAAAAAGTGCAGTTACCTGCACCCTTTTTTGAGGTGTGGATTGATTTGCACCTCTACTTATGATTGACCTGTATGCCCAAATCCACCTGAACCACGAAGTGTCTCTGTCATTTCTTCTTTATTATCAACGACGAAAAATTCGCCTTTTAGATATGTCGCATAAACAATCTGTGCAACCCGTTCACCAGCCTGCAGATGATATGGTTTATCTAAAAGGTTGATCATCGGTATCTTAATCTCTCCCCGGTAATCAGAATCAATCGTTCCAATGCCGTTAACCAGAGAAATACCATGATTAACTGCCAGTCCACTTCTTGCCCGTATCTGTGCTTCAATTCCGTAAGGCAGTTCAATATAAAGGCCTGTGGGAATCGTATAGACTTTCTTAGGAAGCATAAACAGGGGTTCTGTTATATTCGCTCTAACGTCCATCCCTGCCGAACCACTAGTTTTGTATTCCGGCAAGGGATACTTAGACTCATTGTAAACTTTTATAACACAGGTTTTCATGATTGCACCTACTTATTTTTGGGTAATACCGCTTTTCTTGACAAATTAATTCGTCCCTGATTGTCAATTTCGACAATTTTAACTGTAACTTCATCACCAATATTTACAACATCTTCAACTTTTTCAACCCGTTCATGAGCCAGCTTAGAGATATGAATTAATCCATCCTTGTCACCCGGTAAAGAGACAAAGGCACCAAAATTCATAATTCTAACAACTTTTCCGGTTAGGACTTCGCCAATTTCCAGTTCTCTGACGATGTTTTCAATAATTTCTTTAGCCCGATTTGCTGATTCTGTATCAGTTGAAGCAATGAATACCTGTCCATCGTCTTCGATATCAATTTTTACACCGGTTTCATCAATAATTTTATTGATTACTTTTCCGCCTGATCCAATTACATCTCTAATTTTTTCTGGTTTTATCTGCATTTTGATAATTCTTGGAGCATAAGGTGATATTTCCTGACGCGGCTCAGAAATCTCTTCATTCATAATCCCAAGAATGTGCAATCGTCCAACCCTTGCCTGTTCTAAGGCTTCAGTTAAAATAGCTTTGTTTATCCCATGAATTTTAATATCCATTTGAATAGCAGTAATTCCTTTTTCTGTTCCAGCCACTTTAAAGTCCATGTCGCCAAGGAAGTCTTCCATCCCCTGAATATCAGAAAGAATTGCAACATGCTCATCTTCTTTTATCAATCCCATTGCAATCCCAGCTACCGGTGCTTTTAAAGGAACACCTGCTGCAAGCAATGATAAAGAACTTCCACAAACAGATGCCTGCGAAGTAGAACCATTAGAGCTTAATACCTCCGAAACAACACGAATTGCATATGGGAAATCTTCCTCTGAAGGAAGCATTGGTAAAAGTGCACGTTCTGCTAAGGCACCATGACCAATTTCGCGGCGTCCAGGACCTCTTGACGGTCTGGCTTCTCCCACACTGTAAGCAGGGAAATTATAGTGGTGCATATAACGTTTAGACTCTTCATTAGATAAGCCATCAAGAATCTGAACATCACCCAGCACACCTAAAGTTACCACTGATAAAACCTGAGTTTCACCTCGTGTAAAAAGACCTGAACCATGGGGGCGCGATAAATAATCAACCTTCGCAGTAATCGGACGAATTTCATGCATTTGCCGATTATCCGGACGAATTCGGTCAATTAATATCAGTCGTCTGATTTCTTTTTTAACTAAAGAATTTAATACTTCATCAATATCGCCACCCTGTTCAGGATAGATCTCAATAAAATGTTCTTTTATTTCAGCTTTTTGAATGTCAATGTTTTCCAGACGTTCCAGCTTATCAGCGGTATTTACTGCAACTTTAATCCGCTCTCCAGCAAAAGTTTCAATCTCGGCTTTAAGTTCTTCTGTTGGCAGGTAGAGGGTATATTCTTTTTTTTCTACTCCAACAGCCTCAATGATTTCTTCCTGAAAAGCGACAATTTTTTTGATTTCTTCATGGGCCGTCAGGATCGCTTCAAGCATTACATCTTCAGGTATCTCCTCAGCGCCTGCTTCCACCATCATAATTGCATCTTTTGTCCCGGATACAACAAGGCTCAGTTCACTTATATTCCGTTGTTCTTCATCCGGGTTAATGATAAACTGACCATCAATGTACCCCACTGCCACTGCTCCTGTAGGACCATTAAATGGAATGTCGGATATACTTAGCGCAATTGATGAACCAATCATTGCCGCAATTTCAGGCGCATTATTCTGATCAACCGACATAACAGTTGCCACTACCTGAACATCATTTCTAAATCCTTTTGGAAATAAAGGTCTTATTGGTCGGTCAATTAATCGGGAATTTAAAATTGCTCTTTCTGTTGGACGCCCCTCTCTTTTTATAAAACCTCCAGGGATTTTACCAACAGAATATTGTTTTTCTTCATAATCCACGCTTAGCGGAAAAAAATCCATCCCTTCTCGGGGTTTTTTTGAGGCGGACGCAACCGCCAAAATTTCTGTTTCACCATATCGGATCATTGCCGAACCTTTTGCAAGTTGTGCAACTTCACCAATTTCCACTTTAAACGATCGACCTGCAATTTCTGTTTCAAATACGTTCATGGGCATCTCACTTTCTATAAGACTTTTTTATCTACACCAAATATTCTAAAAAAAAGAGGCGGAATACTCCGCCTTCTTTTATTTTCTTAAGTTTAGTTCTTTAATTAGTTCACGATATTTGAAAATATCTTTATCTTTCAAGTATGCCAATAATCTTCTACGCTGTCCAACTAATTTAAGCAAACCTCGATTTGAATGATGATCCTTTTTATGGGTTTTTAAATGACCATTCAAATCATTAATACGTGCGGTAAGTAGAGCAATCTGCACTTCTGTGGAACCGCAATCTCCTTCTTTAATCTGAAACTTCTTGATGATTTCTGCTTTTTGTTCTTTTGTAATCATTTTTTATCTCCTGTTCTTTATTTTAATGACCGTAAACCGCGTAATTTGTTGGAGTTTCAAAAAACCCAGTAAACGGCTACTAACTTAATTATTTTAGCATACTTAAAAACTTTAGTAAATGAAAATCTCTCAGTTACCTGATTTTTTTAAGATAAAGTTATGACATGTGTCTTTTTTCGGAATCGTTTATTAATTAAGTCAATATCTGACTTGATCTGTAAAATGAGATCTTCAATATTTTCAAATTTAATCTCATTACGAATTTTTTCAATAAATTCTATTTGAATCTCCTGACCATAAATTTCTTCTTCAAAATCAAAAATATATGTTTCTATACTAAAAGGGTGTTTTTCAAAGGTTGGATTAAAGCCTAAATTGGTTAAACCATCATAAGTCCGTCCCTTAACCATCACATGTGTATAATAAACACCCGTGCTTGGTAAAATTCTCTTTTTATCAAGCTTGAGGTTAGCTGTAGGTATTCCATACTGATGACCAAGACCTTTGCCTCTGATCACCTCGCCGGAAAGCTGATAACATCTGCCCAGATAAGGTTTCACTTCCTCAACCTGACCGCAGCTGATAAGCTCTCTGATAAAGGTAGAACTAACCGGGTGTTTTTCAACAATACAGGGTGCTACAATATCCACCGAAAAATCATAAATCCGGCCCAGCTCTTTTAAAGTATTAGTTGTTCCAGCTGCCTTATATCCAAAATTATAATTATAGCCAACTACCAGGCCTTTAATATTATAACGCTTTAAGAGATAATCTGTAATAAATTTTTCTGGTGTCAATTGCATTAATCGTTCATTAAAGGAGTTTAAAAAAACATAATCAATCCCTGCTTCAGTTATGATTTTGCGTTTTTCTTCATTATCAGTAATTAACCACGGTGTATAATTCGGAAATATCAACTCCAGTGGATGTTCTGAGAATGTCATCACGCCTGTCTTGTATTGGTTTTTCTGTCCGATTCTGATTGCCTCCTGAAGCAAGGCAAGATGTCCCAGATGAACCCCATCAAAAAAACCTAAAGCCAAAATGATTGGTTCCCCCTGATATTCAATGTTCATAATTCACCCTCACAATAATTTTAGTGGTTTTATATAGGATTCTTCCGCCGTCATAATAACTTGTCCAATTCCAGTAAAATCATTTTTTATATATAATCGAATCAGTTCATTTTCATCAAAAGCATCAAATGACTCTTGAATATTTCTGGCTATTAATTTGTTGCCGTTTGCCAGAAACCTTTCACCCTGTTCGGTAGCTGTAACCTTTTTAAAGTGTTCCATCCCAAACTCCA
Organism: Eubacteriaceae bacterium ES3; assembly: GCA_030586155.1. Classification (NCBI taxonomy): domain Bacteria; kingdom Bacillati; phylum Bacillota; class Clostridia; order Eubacteriales; family Eubacteriaceae; species Eubacteriaceae bacterium ES3. The sequence goes on from CP130741.1 coordinate 2,019,293, forward strand.
TTGACTGTAAAGACAGTTGTTCATGTTCCATTTTTTCCTGAACTTCAGAAAGCGTTAAAGCGTCATTAAGGCTGAATTCCCCAACTTTTTTACGTAACAGACTTCCCATAACTGCCACAGTTGACAGTGAACGTCCAATATCTCGGCATAATGACCTGATATACGTCCCCTTTGAGCAATGAACTTCAATCACAGCACACTGTTTTTTTTCGTCAAAATTTTTAGTCTTAATCTCTTTAATCAAAACTGTTCGTTCAGGAATTTCTACTGGAATCCCTGCCCTGGCATACTCATACAACTTACGGCCATTGACTTTAATAGCCGAATATATTGGAGGTTTTTGACGAATATTTCCGATAAATTGCTGTACGACCGATTGTAACTGAGCTTCTGTTACCCGAGATTGACTGGTTTTTATAATTTGACCCGACAGATCGCAGGAATCAGTTTCAGTGCCAAAGATAATCTCAGCCTCATAAATTTTATCAAGACCAGTAATATATTCAACTAGTTTTGTAGCTTTGCCGACACATAAAACAAGAACTCCTTCAGCTTCCGGATCCAGAGTTCCTGTATGTCCAATTTTTTTTGTACCCAGAATTTTTCTTGCTTTATACACCACGTCATGTGATGTCATTCCTTTTTCTTTGTATACATTCAAATAGCCATTATTATACATCTTTATCACACTGTGACTGATACATGACCATCAATTCCTGTTTAATGTTCTGAATATCGCCATTATAGTTAAAACCTGCTGCCCGTTCGTGTCCGCCGCCTCCATATTTCACTGCTATTTCATGAATATCATAAGGATATCTGGCCCGCAGCGAAACTCGGTACTCCCCAGGCTTCACCTCTTTTAAAAGGGCGGTCATCGCAACGCCAATGGTATTTTGACCAATATTGGCAATATCATCACTGATGTTAATAAGACCACCGTAACGACTAATGGTATTATAATCTAACAACATAAAGGCGATGGGCAGACCATCAAGAATTTCCAGCGACTTGATCGCCGCACCTGTCATCTTCATCTGATCAATATTCTTCTCATGGTGAAGTATTTTTGAAAGTGCTGAATAATTATCTTTGAGCTCATAAAGATAGCTTAAAATCAAATGTGTTTCTGAGGTAACATTCGAAAACTGAAAACTACCTGTATCCGTAGAAATCCCGGTAAATGTAGCATCTGCCATCTCTTCGTCAAAATTCGCGTCAAGCGCTTTAACAACCCGGAAAACAAGTTCCGCTGTCGCACCAGTTATTTCCAGAAAATTCAGATCTCCGTAACCAAGATTACTTTTATGATGATCAATGACCAATAGCGTCTTGTAAGTTGGCATTAACTCAGGAAGATAGCAATATGCCATCGTCGAACAATCAAGGATGAGCACCACGTCGTAATGATCATCCAGTTTTTCGTTAAAAAACTTCACCTCATCGAAAAATTGAAGTTTTTCCTCGACTGGTGTTTCTATATAATAATCAACCTCTTTGCCTAAGCTTTTAAGTCCTTTTCCCATGGTAATCGCTGAACCAATTGCATCACCATCGGGTTTCTGATGGAGAAGTATCAGAAAACGATGATTTTCATTGAGGCAAAGAAGAACATCTTCAGGAATTCTCTTCATCATTTCCCTGGATCTCCTTCTTTTTTTTGATGTCATTCAAAATGGATTCGATATGCATACCATATTCCACAGAATTATCCATCACAAAGGTTAGCGCCGGTACTGAATGCAATTTAATTGTATGGCCCAGATTAGAACGTAAAAAGCTACTGGCATGATTAAGCACTTCCAGTACATTTTCCTTTTCTTCCTCATCTCCCAAAATACTCACATATACGGTCGCTGTTTTTAAATCAGGGGTCGCCTTCACCTGGGTAATGCTCACATTTTTATCGCGAATTCGAGAATCCTTGATTTTCTGGAGAACAAGCAGGCTTAACTCCCGCTGAATTTGTCCGTTGATTCTTTCTATACGATGTGATCCCATTTTTTTCTCCTAAATCGGTCGCATTTATTAATAATATGATTACGACCGCTCAATTTTTTCCATTCTGAATGCTTCTATTACATCTCCGACTTTCAGATCATTGTATTTTTCAATTCCGATTCCACATTCATAACCAGTGTTAACTTCTTTAACATCGTCTTTGAATCGTCTTAGAGAAGCCAGATGTCCTTCAAAAATAACTATACCATCACGGATGATTCGTACTTCATCATGACGGGTCATTTTCCCATCTGTTACATATGATCCAGCTATAACCGCACCAGTTGGGATTTTGAAAGTCTCGCGAACTTCAGCATTTCCAACAACTTTTTCAACGAATTCAGGTTCGAGCATTCCTTCCATAGCTTTTTTAATGTCTTCGACAGCATCGTAAATAACTCTGTAAAGTCTGACATCTACTTCTTCAGTTTCCGCCAATTTCGTTGCATTTTTATCCGGTCTGACATTGAATCCGATGACAATTGCGTTTGAAGTTGCCGCCAGCATAACATCTGTCTCATTAACAGCACCAACAGCGCCATGAATAACATTGATACGAACTGATTCATTGTCAAGTTTTTCCAATGACTGTTTAATCGCTTCAATTGATCCTTGTACATCAGCTTTAATGATAATATTTACATCCTGAATGTTACCATCCTGAATTTGTGTAAACAGATCGTCCAGAGAAACATTAGAACGGCGTTGTCGTTCACCTTTTTGCTGTTCTTTTCTCTGTTCTGCAAGCTGTCGAGCTTCTTTTTCATTTTCCAGAACAATAAAATCATCCCCAGCTTCGGGAATTTCTGATAAACCGGAAATTTCTACCGGAGTAGATGGCCCCGCCTTTTTTACGCGTTTTCCTTTATCATCGATCATCGTTCTTACCTTACCACAGGTTGTTCCAGAAATTATGGAATCCCCCACATGAAGAGTTCCTTCCTGAACCAAAAGTGTTGCAACTGGACCTTTTCCGCGTTTAACCTGAGCTTCTATAACCGTTCCGCGAGCTTCTCTTGAAGGATCAGCTTTCAGTTCTTCCATTTCAGCAACCAGCAGAATCATTTCCAGTAATGTATCAATGTTCTCACCTGTTTTAGCTGAAACCGGTACTGCGATGGTTGAACCACCCCACTCTTCGACCACCAGCTGATGTTCTGTCAGCTCCTGTTTAACACGATCCGGATTGGCACCTGGTTTATCAATTTTGTTGATGGCAACAATAATTGGTACACCAGCTGCTTTCGCATGATTTATTGCTTCGATTGTCTGAGGCATAACCCCATCATCTGCTGCAACTACAAGAATTGCAATATCAGTAATTTGTGCTCCTCGTGAACGCATTGCAGTAAAGGCTTCATGCCCCGGTGTATCGATAAAAGCAATGTTTTCATGATTAATGCTTACTGTATATGCACCAATATGTTGAGTAATTCCACCGGCCTCATTGGAGATCACGTTTGTTTTTCGAATTCGATCCAATAAAGAAGTTTTACCATGATCAACATGACCCATGACTGTTACAACTGGAGGTCTTTTAACAGCATTTTCACTTTCTTCTTCATCATATTCTTCAAGAATTTTTGAAACCACATCCTCAACTTTAATGGCTTCAACTTCTTTCCCTAGCTCTGCGGCAACTAGTGATGCTGTTTCAAAATCTATTTCCTGATTTATTGTAGCCATGGTTCCGGCCATCATCAGAATTTTTATAATCTCAGTTGCACCTACATCCAGCGTATCTGCCAATTCTCCGACTGTCAAAACTTCCTGAATTTCATAAACCAGATTTTCTTGAGCAGACTTCTTTTTCTCATCCTTCATTCGCTTGTAAACGCTACGAGAAGTTTTTTCCTTTTTACTGTGGTCTCTCATTTTTGGAGGATTTTGAGGAGCAGTGGGTTTTTTATTTCCATTCTTTTTCCGAGCTTGTTCGGCAGGGACTGCCTTTTTAGGACTCTGCTTCTCTTCCGTATGATTGGATTTGTCTGTCTTAGGCGGTCTTTTAGAATCAGTTTTTGATTCCTGATTATCAGGTTTTCCTTTGGGTCGGCTTTCTCGATTTTGCTGTTTGGAAACCTCCCCCTTTCGATTTTTCTTGCTTTTATAATCGTCCGTCTCTTCCGGTTCCAATTCTCTTTTCAGTTCGCCGCTTTTCTCTTTCTGAGCTTTTTGTTCCTCATATTTTTTCATATCGAACTTGCTCTCAAATTCTTCGACCTGACGGTCTGTTAAAGCGCTCATGTGATTTTTTACAGGAATATTATACTCATTTAAAATAACTACGAATTCTTTGCTGGCAATATTATGTTTTTTAGCTAAATCGTATACTCTTAATTTTGACATATTATTCCTCCCTTCATTTAATTTATCATTTCATCGTTTTTTCTGAAATCTGCTGTCGAACTTCATCGACAACATCTTTCTCAACCTTCCGTTTAAATGTGCGTTCCAAGTAATTCTTATTTAAAAATTGTTCCTGGCATGCCGGCGACTGACAAATATAAGCACCCCGGCCATTTGCTTTTCCGGTAGGATCGTAGAAGATTCTTCCAGACTTATCCGCAACAATTCTCATTAAATCCCGCTTATCAAACTTTTGTTGGCAAATAACACAGGTTCGTTGAGGAATTTTTTTCATTTTCCGCCTCTTTAGTCAATTATTTATTATACCATAGCAAACCACTAAGATCCATCTTAGAGATTCTCCAGGTCATCCTTTAGTTCCATCAGAATATCTTCAGTAAAAAGTTCGTCCAGCGGATCTTCTTCCTCAGTGAAGTCGCTTAAGACATCCTCTAAAACGCTATCTTCTGCTATTGCCGATTCATCAAAGTTAGACTGACTTTTAATGTCAATTTTCCAGCTTGTCAGTTTTGCTGCCAGTCGCACATTTTGACCTTCTTTTCCGATTGCCAATGAAAGCTGGTAATCATCAACAATCGCAATTGCCGTTTTATCATCCTTATTGGGAATAATCCTCATGACTTTTGCAGGACTCAATGAATTAGTAAGGTACTCCTCAATATCATCACTATACTTAATGACATCAATTTTTTCACCGTTAAGTTCATTAATAATATTCTGAACTCGCATTCCTTTTTGGCCTACACAAGCTCCGACCGGATCGATCTCCTCACTATTGGCTTTTACAGCAATTTTTGTTCGTGAACCGGCTTCTCGTGAGATAGAAACAATATCTACGAGTCCTTCGAAAATCTCTGGCACCTCGGATTCAAATAGGCGTTTAACTAGGCCAGGATGAGTTCTGGAGACATTCACCTGAGTTCCTTTTGTCGTTTTCTTAACTGCAAGGACATAAACTTTAAGCCGTTGATTCATGAAATATTCTTCACCTGAAGCCTGTTCTGATGGAAGCATAGCGGCTTCAAGTTTACCAATATCAACATAAACGATACCTTTATCGATTCGCTTGACAATACCCGTTAAAACTTCATCCTGCTTTTCCAGGAAAGTATTAAAGATAATATTTCGTTCTGCTTCTTTGATTCGCTGAATTATTAGCTGCTTGGCATTCTGTGCTGCAATTCTTCCAAAATCTTTTGGTCGCACTTCTTTTCTGTAGAAATCTCCCAACTCATATGATGGATCCTGCTCTCTAGCTTTATCAAGCGAAATTTCATACTGATCACTTTCCGGAATCTCAACAATTTCAAGCATTGCAAAAACCTGTATATCTCCATCTATTCGATTGATCTTAATGTCTACATTCTGGGCATTACCATAATGCTTTTTATATGCAGTCGAAATTGCCGCTTCGATAGCTTGAATCAGCTCTTCCTTATCAATAGATTTTTCTTCCTGGATAACATCGAGAGCTGTTAAAAACTCCGCATTCATTCTTATACACCTTCCTTATTCTGTTTCTGTTGCGGACTGAAATCAATTTCATCCACTCTATTGGCTTTTGATATTTTTTCGATTTCCAGATTTATCAATTCACCATCATCCAACAAGATCGTGATTGTATCTGGCTGATATTTCTTTAAAAGTCCACTCATTTCTTTTTTTCCATTGATCGGTGCAAAGAGATTCACAGAAATTCTTTTATCTATATTACTGAGATAATGTTTTTCCTTCTTGATCGTACGATCAAGCCCAGGAGATGAAACTTCCAGAAAATATGACTGTTCAATAGGATCTTTTTCATCCAGAAAATCACTGACAATTCTGCTGACTGTTTCGCAATCATTTAAAGAGATCAACTGTTCTGCATCAATATATAATACGAGTACCCAATCCTTCCCTTTTTTCTCAAAAGTCAGATCATAAAGCTGATATCCTGCTTCTGTCACAATCGGTTCTAAAAGCTCTTCCAAATATTCTTCTTTGGATTGTTTTTTCATTTTTACTCCAATTTCAATCACACTTCTTTATTTATAAAACACTTAAGAGTGGGTCACCCCACTCTTAGTGAAATTCTATTTACATCAATACAAAACAAACAGACTAAACTTCTAAAATTTCCGCTTCCTTATCCTTAAGAATCTGATCGACATTTTTAATTTCGTCATCAGTAATCTTCTGGATCTCTTTTTCACCCTGTTTCAGATCATCTTCCGTTACCAGACCTTCTTTTTGTCCATCCTTCATTTCCTGAATGGCATGTCGTCTGATATTTCGAATGGCTACCTTGCATTCCTCGCCATATTTTTTAACCAGTTTAACCAGTTCTTTACGACGTTCTTCAGTTAACTGAGGAATCAACAATCGGATCAATTTACCATCGTTAGATGGGTTGAAGCCAAGATCTGCTTTCAAGATGCCTTTTTCAATAGCAGGAATTGCTGTTGCATCATAAGGCTGCACTGCAATCATTCGCGGTTCTGGGGTACTGATATTGGCTAATTGATTAAGTGGTGTCTCGGCTCCGTAATAATCAACAGTCACTTTATCAAGCATTCGAGGATTTGCCCGTCCAGCCCGAAGACCTGCTAATCCCTCATGCAGATTATTGAGGGCTTTCTCCATCTTCTCATTTGCTTTCATTTCGATTTCTTTAACCATCTCTATGCCTCCTTAATAATTGTTCCAATTTGTTCGCCCATAATGGCGCGTAAAATATTTTTGGGTTCATCAAGTCCAAACACAAGAATCGGTATATGATTATCCATACAAAGTGATGTCGCTGTGGAATCCATTACCTTTAAGCCTTTATTCAGCACGTCGATATAGGTTAATTCTGAATATCGTTTGGCATCAGGGTTAAGCAATGGGTCCGAATCATAAACAGCATCAATGCTTTTAGCCAGCAGGATAATTTCTGCATCGATTTCTGCTGCACGCAAAGCTGCAGTCGTATCCGTTGTAAAGAAGGGATTCCCGGTTCCAGAAGCAAAAATAACGATCCGTCTTTTTTCAAGATGCCTCACGGCTTTTCGTCGGATATAGGGTTCAGCGATCTGCTTCATTTCGATAGCTGTCTGCACCCGGACAGGAACACCAATCTCCTCCAGTACATCCTGAAGGCCCAAAGCATTAATAACCGTCGCCAGCATCCCCATATAATCAGCGGTAGACTTATCCATACCTTCACCGCTGCGGCCACGCCAGAAGTTTCCACCCCCAACAACAATTGCGATTTCGACACCTAAATCAAAAACTTCTTTGATTTGCTTGCAAATTCTTTCTACCGTAGGGGTATCAATGCCATGATTCAATCCGCCTGCAAGGGCTTCACCACTAAGTTTAATGATAACACGTTTGTATTTCGGTTCCATAAAATCTCCCCCTTTCCTAATATAATATTATATCTTAATCAATGATGTTTTACAACGCTTTAAAAAAAGAACACTTTAGTGTTCTTTTCAAAGAATTATGCATTCATCTGTTTTGCAACTTCTTCAGCAAAGTTTTCCTCTTTTTTCTCGAGGCCTTCACCCATTTCGAATCGTGCAAATCGTCGAATTTTAATGTTTTCGCCGATTGTCATAATCTGTTCTTTAACCAGTTCTTCGATCGTTAAGTCAGGATTTTTTACAAATGGTTGTTCCATCAGACAGATTTCTTTGTAATACTTGCTGATTCGGCCTTCAACCATTTTGTCTACAATTTTTTCCGGCTTTCCTTCATTTAATGCCTGGTTACGAAGAATTTCCTTTTCTTTATCCAGTGCATCGGTAGGAACTTCTTCTTTAGTAACGTAAAGCGGATTGCTGGCTGCAATGTGCATAGCAACGTCTTTTACAAAATTCATAAAACCTTCGTTTTTAGCAACAAAGTCAGTTTCACAGTTTACTTCAACCAGAACACCGATTTTTCCGCCCATATGGATATAGGATTCAACAACACCTTCAGCAGCCAGTCGACCAGACTTTTTACTTGTTGCAGCTAGTCCTTTTTCTCGTAAAAAAGCGATTGCTTTTTCAATATCACCGTCAGTTTCAACTAATGCCTTTTTACAGTCCAGCATTCCTGAACCGGTTTTTTCTCGTAATTCTTTTACTAATTTAGCGTCCACGATAATCCTCCAAAGTTTATTATTCTACATCCATATCATCGCCAGCTTCAACTGCATCTGCAGCTTCAGAAGACGCTTCAGCTTCAATCGCTTCAGCAATTTCAGCCTGTTCACCCTGTCGACCTTCAATGATAGCATCAGCCATTACTGACAGAATCAGTGCAACAGCACGAATAGCATCATCATTTCCAGGAATAATATAATCAAGTTCGTCTGGATCACAGTTTGTATCAACAATCCCAATAATTGGAATACCTAATTTTTTAGCTTCTGCAATAGCAATTCGCTCTTTTTTAGAATCGATAACGAAAATCGCGCCTGGCATACCCTTCATGTCTTTGATTCCACCCAGGAATTTCTGCAGACGATCACGTTGTCTTTTTAAACGAATAACTTCTTTTTTAGGTAAAAGATCAAAGGTACCATCTTCCTCCATTGCTTCCAGTTCATGTAGTTTTTCAGTTCGTTTGCTGATTGTTTCAAAGTTAGTTAAAGTACCACCTAACCAACGGTGATTTACACAAAAACTGCCAGATCTTTTAGCTTCTTTTTCAATACTTGTCTGCGCCTGCTTTTTTGTTCCAACAAAAAGAATATCTTCTCCGTTAGCAGCAAGATCTTTAACAAATTCAAAAGCTTTTTCAATTCTCTTTACTGTCTGCTGTAAATCAATGATATAAATACCATTTCTCTCAGTAAAGATGTATGGTGCCATTTTAGGATTCCATCTTCTTGTCTGGTGTCCAAAATGCACCCCCGCTTCCAATAACTGTTTCATAGAAACACATGCCATATTACTATTCCTCCTTGGTTTTAACCTCCACCTTCGTCATTAAAAATCTGGCAAACCGTTTCCGGCACCTCCAGCTTTTCAGAAGATGTGTGTAATACATACCCATGAACTATAACACAGGCGTAAAATTATTTCAAGTTTTTTTTACAATAAATAACGATCGTAGTTTTTTCTGGTATCCGAAAGTTTAAACTGATTATTCACATAGTCTACATCAATGATAAAATCTTCCTGTTCATAGTCAGAAGCATAAAATGAAATTTCTTCAAGCAGTTTCTCTAAAACAGTATGAAGCCTTCTGGCCCCAATATTTTCTTCTTCTTCATTTTTAAGATATGCAATCCGTGCTATGGCTTCAAGAGTGCCTTCGCCAAAAATCAAATTGACATCTTCTGTTTTTAGCAGTGCCTGATATTGCTTTATCACTGAATTATCTGTGCTCTCTAAAATCTGGACAAAATCAGATTCTGATAAACTATCCAGTGAAACACTGACTGGAAAACGCCCCTGCAATTCTGGAATCATGTCTTCAATTTTTGCTACATGGAAAGCTCCGGCTCCAACGAATAGGATGTAATCAGTCTGAATTGGACCATACTTAGTGTTCACTGTACACCCTTCAACTATTGGTAAAATATCACGCTGAACACCTTCTCGTGAAACATCAGGTCCGTGTGAAGAACCATTGCCAACAATTTTGTCAATTTCATCGATAAAAATAATGCCATTCTGCTCAGCTTCTCGGATTCCCCGTTCCTTTACCACTTCCATATCAATCAGTTTTTGTGCTTCCTGATTGATTAGAATTTTACGGGCATCTTTAATCGGCAATTTTTTCTTAGTTTTTTTAGAAGGAAAAAAGTCACCTAAAATTTCGTTCATATTGATAAACATATCGTCAGCACCCATCCCTGGCATTACACCAATTGCTTTGGCACTGTCCTCATCAACCTCGATCTCAATGATATTTTCTTCCAGCTTTCCGTCGAGAAGATCTTTCCGAAAAGCCTCGCGTTTTTCTTTACGAGTCATTTCCTTTTGTGGGTCTTCGATCACTTCCGTTTCCGGCTGATTGGGTTTTAAAAAGGCGTCAAAAGGAGACTTGACCGCGTCTTTTACTTTTTTACGAGGGACCAGCGCATCGAGGATTAACTCATCGACATTGCCGGCAGCTTCTTCGTAAACCTCTTTCATCTTTTCCTGCTGGACATTTCTAATTGATGTTGTCACTAAATCCCGAACCATGGATTCCACGTCCCGGCCCACATAGCCAACCTCAGTGAATTTCGTCGCTTCCACTTTAATAAAAGGCGCATTTACCAGTTTAGCCATTCTTCTGGCGATTTCAGTTTTTCCAACTCCTGTCGGTCCCATAAGAATAATATTCTTGGGGGTAAACTCATCTTTAAATTCTTCAGAGAGGAGACTTCTTCGATAACGGTTTCTAAGTGCAATTGCCACCGCTTTTTTCGCGTTATCCTGACCAATAATGTATCGGTTTAATTCAGTTACAATTTTTTTAGGGGTTAATTCTTTCATTTACTCTCCTTCCTGAATTTCTTCTACTGTGATATGCCCATTTGTAAAAACACAAATGCCTGCAGCTATCTGCAGAGATTTTTCTACTATTTCTTTGGCTGACAAGTCCGAATTCTCTTTTAATGCTCGTGCAGCTGCCAGAGCATAATTGCCGCCTGAACCAATCGCGGCAATATCATCATCAGGCTCAATCACTTCGCCGTTTCCCGATAAGACTAAAGTCTGCTCTCTATCCATCACAATCAGCATCGCTTCCAGTTTTCTAAGAATTTTATCAGATCGCCAATCCTTTGCCAGCTCGATGGAAGCCCGCTTAAGATTCCCGTTATAGGCTTCAATCTTTTGTTCGAATTTATCAATCAAAGAAAATGCATCAGCCACTGACCCGGCAAATCCAGCTAATATCTGATCTTTATATAGTTTTCTGATCTTAACCGCATTGTTTTTCATAATGACCGAATTTCCGGCAGTTACCTGTCCGTCACCGGCAATGGCTACCTGCCCCTTGTGTCTGACTCCAATAATCGTCGTTGCATGAAACATCTTTTAATCTCGCTTTCTAAAATTTATCGTCTATCTCCATTATGCTTCATTGGGCTTAATAAAACCGCAATCTTTTTTGTCACAATAAATCGTTTTTCGTTTACCTAAGCCCTTCTGAAACATGGTCGAGCCACATTGCGGACATTTTTCAGGGACTGGCATATCCCAGTTCATATAGTCGCAGTCTGGATAATTACTACAGGAATAAAAAGTTCTACCGGTTTTTGAAGTCCGCTTAACCAGATCACCTCCACATTTCGAACAAACACCACCGGTTTTTTCATAATAAGGTTTTGTATTCTTGCACTCAGGAAAACCTGGACAGGCAAGAAAGCGCCCATACCGACCTTTCTTAATTACCATCCGGCGACCGCAAAGTTCACAGTCAACATCTGATTCCGGGTCCATAATAGTGACCGATTCGGCTTTTTCAGTCGCTGTACTCAAAGATTTTTCAAAACCGGTGTAAAAATCACGAAGCACTTCCACCCAATTGACTTCTCCATCAGCCACCTTATCCAGCCGGTCTTCCATTTCAGCCGTAAAGGAAATATTAACGACATCACTAAAATATTCTTTCATCATTTCAGTCACCGTAACACCCAACTCTGTTGGTTTAAAGTGTTTATCCTCTACCACTACATAATCACGATTTTTGATAGTAGAAATTGTTGGTGCATAAGTACTTGGCCGTCCAATCCCCTTTTCTTCCAGAATCTTAACCAGCGAAGCCTCTGTATAACGGGCTGGCGGCTTGGTAAATTTCTGTTCTGTCAAAGTTTTTATACGCACCAGCTCATCACCCACAGCTAGTTCCGGTAAAGTTGAATCCTCTGTCTTCCCAGATGCTTTTAATACTCTGGTAAAACCATCAAATTTCTGTATTTCGCCTTTTGTCTTAAATAAAAGATTTTGGGCCGTAATATCAACACTGGTAACATAATATTCAGCAGGCGACATCTGACTGGCGATCAATCGTTCCCATATTAGTTTATATAAGCGATGCTGATCAGATTCCAGTGAACCTTTTGCCTCTTCTGGCGTTAAATCAATCAATGAAGGCCTAATCGCTTCATGAGCGTCCTGGACGTTCTTCTTTTTTCCTGCTTCATGATTCCCGCCCAGGTACTCTTTACCGTATTTCTGTTCGATGAAACTGGCGCTGTCACGAACGGCCTCCTCAGCAATACGTGTAGAATCCGTTCTTAAATAGGTAATCAACCCGGTCAGTCCGCGCCCCTTAATATCAATCCCTTCATAAAGCTGCTGCGCAACCCGCATAGTCCGCTGTGTGGAATATCCCAAAATCTTGTAGGCTTCCTGCTGCAGGGTACTCGTTGTAAATGGCAAGGGCGGCTTTTGTTTTCTGGTTCTTTTACTAACCTTTGCGACTTGGATACTGCTTTCTTCAACTATTTTAGATAGCCGAATTGCTTCCTCTTCATTTGCAATCGTCTTCTTTTTCCCGTCCTCAGAATGAAATTTAGCTAAAAACTGAAGCGGATCATCGTTTTTCTTTAGCGTCAAATCAAGATTCCAGTACTCTTCCGGTATAAAAGCCTCAATTTCCTGTTCTCGATCTACAATAATTCGAGTCACAACAGATTGAACACGTCCGCCACTGAGCCCCTTTTTTACTTTTTTCCATAGAAAAGGACTCAAAGAATAACCAACCAGACGATCAAGAATCCGCCTGGCCTGCTGAGAGTTGACCAAATCGATATCGATACTCCGTTTGTTTTCAATCGCTGCATTCACTGCCCGTTTAGTAATCTCATGGAACTCAATCCGACACTGTTTCTTTAAGTCAATTTCTAAAAAATTGGCCATATGCCATGATATTGCTTCACCTTCGCGATCAGGGTCAGTTGCAAGATATATTTCATCTGCTTTATTTGCCGCTTTTTTGAGCTTTTTTAGAAGCTCCCCTTTCCCCCGGATTTTTATGTATTCCGGTTGAAAATCATTTTCTATATCTATGGCCAGACGACTTTTAGGCAAATCAATCACATGCCCCATTGTCGCTTCCACTTCAAAGCCTTTTGGAAGGTATTTTTTTATTGTCTTTGCTTTTGCCGGTGATTCAACGATCACCAAATTCTTACCCATAAAGTCCTCCTTGCTAAACTCCGTAAACAGGCACATTATAGCAAAACAATACATTAAATACAATCCGGGGATTACGAGTTTAAGAAAAAATCTCCTACATCAGGGTAATTTTCCCATGTCTAATTCCGATAATTTCTTCAAGTTCCATCATTGTCAGATGCTGATTTACCTGAAAAACTTCCAGACCGCTCGCCTTTGTCAACTCATCTACGGTATCATATCCTCTACTTATCAATTCCGCCATTTCTCTGTATTCAGGTTCAATATTAATAATTACTTTTTTAGCAGACTCTATTTCAGGTTTTATAATAAAATCTTCCAGGACATCTTGCGGTTCCGTAACCAGCTTTGCCCCTTCTTTTAATAAGGCGTTACCGCCTGACCAACGCGGATTACTTATTTCACCTGGAATTACATAAATATTCTTTCCCTGATCAAGTGCATGGTTTACTGTTATCATAGAGCCACTTTTCAAACCAGCTTCTACTAGCAGAACACCATTCGTCAATCCACTTATTAATCTATTTCGCAAGGGGAAATGATAAGCCAGAGGTTTTTCGCCTATATTAAATTCAGAGATCAAAAGACCTTTCTCGGCAATTTTTAAATATAGCTTTTCATTGAAATCAGGATAGCAGAGATCTACTCCGGTCCCTAACACAGCTACAGTTTTACCTGGTTCTTCAAGCGCACCCCAATGGGCCGATCCATCAACGCCCTCAGCCAGTCCACTAATCACCGGGATTCCCATAGAAGCTATCGATTTTGAAAATGCTTTTGCATACCGAAGTGCTGAAGTCGAAGCATTTCTTGACCCAACTACAGCTATTGCAGGCTCCTTATTCAGCAAATCTAAATCACCTATTAAAAAAAGACTAATTGGAGGGTTATAAATTTCTTTTAATCTTGAAGGAAATCTTTCATCTTCCAAACAGATGTATTCAATTCCTTCTTTTTGCATCCTTTCTAAATCAGTGTTAACTGCTGAGAGGGAAGTCGTCTTTTTAAAGTTTTCAAGCTGTTTTTTGTTCCTAAAACCTGCCGCTTTTATAAATTCTTTCTCATCCGCTAAAAAAGCCGATTTAGGATTCTTATAATAATTGAGGATTTTGTTTTTCTGTAGATTAGAAATTCCCTTTAGTTGTGTCAGCCATAACCAGTACTCTATCTCTTTCATCATCAACCTCGAGCTTTATTTATTATAAGTCTATTTTATACGAAATTAGCAAAATTGACCACATCCCATTTCATTCAGCTAATGCTTTTAAAAACTTTACTTTATAAAACTTAAATTTGACTCTTTGTACTTGACTAAATTGTAAAGTGGTGCTAACATTTTTATGTTAGTTTCATTTAACTATGTGAATGCTTATTTTAAAAATTATATTTTTTCTGGAAGGAGCCAATCAGTGAGCATTGTTATAATTGGAGGACATGATCGAATGGTTACACAGTACAAGGATCTTTGTAATAAATATCAGTGTCGGGCAAAAGTCTTCACTCAAATGAAAGGCCCGCTAAAGAAAAAATTAGGTTCTCCCGACCTCTTTGTTTTATTTACCGGCACAGTATCACATAAAATGGTAAACTGTGCCATCTCTGAAGCAAAACGCTGTGAAGCTTCGATTGCCCGCTCGCATACCTGTAGCCTGAACGCCTTGAGAGAAATTCTTGAAATCTATTGTGTCTCATGTCCAAATAAGGATTTTTGTTCAAATTATCAGAACCATTAGGAGGGTAACTATGAAAAATCTTGAAACAGCTTTAATTCGCCACTGCGCCCCTACATTGGCAGGTTTTAAAACAGGTAGTATGATCAATATTTCTTTCAGCTGCCATAAACAACTCAAATATGCTATAAATCATATTAATTCGCAACTCTATTCGAAAGGTGTCACTTTGAAGCTACTACGCCTCACAAAAAGGCGAGCCTTAATTTATGTCTATCGCAAAAGTAAACTTATTATTGATCTCAATCAGCCAAGAATACGAGATTTCCTGGAAACACTCGGTTATAATACCAATAATCATGAATCTTGTTTATGCTTTTTGAAACAGCGTATCAGAAAAAGCCATGGATTCCCCCATGAAATCGGTCTTTTTCTAAGCTATCCTGTCGAAGATGTTGAAGGATTTATTAAAAATCGCGGTGAAAAATGTAAACTATGCGGCTATTGGAAAGTCTATAGCAACGAAGATGAAGCAAGAAACCTTTTCGAGAAATATAAAAAGTGTTCAAGAAAATATGAAGAATGTTTCAGAAATGGTATTACTCTTAAAAAACTAACAGTCGCTGCATAATCAACGATTGCATGGAAAAGACAAAATTAAAAGATTTTAATAACGCAAACAGCCAGGACACATAAATCAAAATGTGTCAAACTGGCTGTTTAGCAGATTAGTTATTCTAAGGGAGAAGCTTCTATAAACCAAATCGAGTTTTATATACATCTAAAGAATAATGATACAACTCATCACGGGCAATCGCTTCAGCTTCCTGATCGTTGTTTTCGGTCATAATCCAGCACATAACCCGTCCGGTTTCGCCATAACGATCTACATACCCCTGGACAGCGTTTCTAATTTCTCTTTCGCTCCATCCTGGTGCAAGCATGAGCGGAATAGTAAATGTCAACTGGGTCCCATACGTTTCATAAAGAAAATCAGGTTCATTTATAAACAGCTGGGGCGTCCACATATCAATACCCATTTCAATCATCATCGGAACATACTGAATATTTTTACCACACGAATGCAGTTCAATAAATTTTCCTTCACCTTTGATATAGTCAAACAGACGTTTTGTTGCTGGCATAATCTGTTCTCTAAACATTTCATTTGAGAAAAAGCCAGCGCGCTGCGTTCCCCAATCATCATGATATAATACACCATCGACTCGGCCATAATATTTAAAAATCTTTTCACAGGATTCAATCTTATAGTCTGTCATTTTCTGGAAAAAGGCTTCCAGTTGTTCCGGTTCTTCATAAAATGCCATTAGTGTTTCTTCAAATGGCATCATTTCGTGAAGCCTTTCAAATAACCCTTCCACACATTCGTAAATATGCGCCCGCTCTGGATCCTGCATTTTTTGAATTTTTAGTCCATCAGTCTCAAAATCAACCAGCGATAAGTCCGGCCAGGGCACCTCATTTTGCCAATTGGCAAAATCATTAATGACTCTAGTCCCTGGTTTGGTAATCATTCCCCCGGCAGTCTCTACCATCTGCCAGTAAACACCCCACCAGTCATAACCATCAACTTCCGGTACTGGATGTTCTTCCATCGCATCAGGCCAGACAATATCCGCTTCATAAAAATATGCTGGCATCCAATAAGGTTTTTCGCCTTTCACACATCGCACATAGTTATCTTTGACACTGATTGGACGGGTTTCAATTGGCGGTTTAGGCCGTTGGAAAATCCATGGGAAACTACCTGGTTCCTGCCACTCTTTGGAATAATCGCGTTCAGCTGCCACTTTCATAAAAGGATTCATAATCTTTCCTCCTGAATTGTATTTGTTAACGTTTTCTCTATGCTGATTATATCAGTTAATTATTTTTCGTAAAATACGCATTTCATTGAATTGTTGTTTTTCTTATGCTACAATATGTAGCGAGGTGAATATTATGAATTTTCATGTGTCCATAATTTATTACTTGATTTCAAAAAACCACAAAAATTCAATAGTCAACTTAAATGACAATCCTTTAACATTCGATAAATTGCGTTTTTTTCGCTACAAAAGAACTGATCCAGCTTGTCTATATATCATTGACTCTAACACTTATTTATCCGCAAATAAAAATCATTTTAACACTGATTCTTTTTATATTCTGATTGATTATCATCAAAATAATGCGGAGCTATTATCGCAAGATCACCACTATTTAACAATTTTTGATAACAGTAGCAGCGACGATATTTTTGAAGAAACACTCGATATCATGGAACATCTAACCATTTGGAACAATGATTTAAAAGAAATGCTGCACTCTGGAAAAGATTTAGAAACATTTTTTTCCCATCTCTCTGATCTAATCAATATGCCATATTTCCTGTTTGATGATAATAATCAAATCCGTTTAAGCAGTAAAAAAAATAATCTGCTCGAATACAAGGATACACATCTTCACAAACGGGTTTCGGAACTTCTCGAAGATCCCGAATACAGAGCAATGATTAGCCATAAAGACGTCTATCTCTTTCCGCAAAAACCATTTAAGGAACGCTTTCTTTGTTTTAATATTTTTGACAAATCAAATCTTACCTTGCGACTTCTACTGCAGATAACAGATTCACCTGATGCCCCATCACCCGGTTTAGTCCAACTTTTTAGAATCTTTTCGCAATCTTTAGAAAAAGCTTTTAATGTGCCTTCTGGCATCTCTGTCAGACGCCATCAGGATGATCAATTACACCTGCTAATCAATAAACTGTTATATGAAACTGGTTCATATAACAGTGAAACCGTTTGTCAAATCTTAAATCCTTTTTACTGGAAACCCGATCATCTATATCAACTGGTATGCCTGCAATTTTTTGAAGGCTCAACATGGGATACCTCGATTTCTTACGTCTGCAATCAGCTTGAAGCATCCTTTCCCCACTCCTGTGCAGTGCGATTTGACAATGATATCCTCTTGATCAATAATCTGACCCTAACAGAACCAAATGCCAATAAAAACTTCCTATCGCATTTAAGTCCCTTGATACGGGATTATACCTGCAAGGCAGGGATAAGTGATTCATTTAATTCTTTACTACACTTAAAGAGCTATCATAAGCAAGCCCTTAAGGCACTCCATATTGGCCATAAACTTCATCCTGACTTTTGGTGTTATCAATTCTCAGATTTTAAATTATCATATTTACGCCATAAACTGACGGAAGATTTCTCGGCTGAGATGTTAATGCCTCCAGGTTTTCAAACGCTTTTAATTTCCGATTTTAAAAATCATTCAGAATATGTAAAAACTCTGTCTGCGTATCTTGAAAAAGGCAATAATATTTCTGCCGCGGCAGAATCTCTTTTTATTCACCGAACAACTTTTATCAGACGTCTGGAACGAATTGAAAAGCTATCTGGATTAAATCTGGCAGATCCCAGAACAATTTTTTGGATCGGTTTATCCTTATTTATTCTTGAAGAAAAAACTTGAAATAACAAAGCTTCTTGATTTTAGAGGTGGTTTCAGCCATAATGGAAAAAACTGGAGGTACTATTATGAGTTTTAATTTTTCGCTGATCAGTTTTTTTCTTCTGATTATTGCCTACCTGGTCATTGTAGAGATTTTCACTGTTTTATTTCGTCTTACCGGCCTTCGCGAAGACAAAGCCCGCTTTCAGGCCATCTCCTGTATGACTAACAGCGGTTATACAACAAAAGAAAGCGAACTCGTTATGAACTCCACAATCCGTAAAAATCTGGCGACCATCATGATGCTCTTTGGTTATATCTTTGCCGTTTCGGGAGTGTCTCTATTGGTTAACCTTTTTATTCGGGCTGGTGAAACCCAATTTAATTGGCATTCAATTCTTTACTCGCTGTTATTTTTACTTATTATTATCGCCATCACCCGTTCCAAGTGGCTGATCCGGCATTTTGACAGATTGGTCGAATATCTGGCTCAAAGAAAAGACGACGGAATCTTTTGCAATAATATCCGAATTCTAGAAATGGTTCATGACAAACTCATAGCTGAAGTGATGATCACCCAGCTGCCAACTGAACTGGCTGGTAAGAATCTAGAAGAATCCAATTTTCGTGATACCTATATTCTTAATGTACTTTTGATAAAACGGGGAAATCAAATCATTGATCATGTCACTTCTTCAGACCAACTGAAAAAAGGTGATCGGGTCCTGATCTACGGATCTAAAAAACATATTTTAAAACTTTTTAAAGCGAATATAGAGGAAGATAGTATTTAAGTTCGGTGTTTCTTTTTATTAAACAAATCTTAAATTTTTCAGTAGTTTTTGCTATGTTCATTCAGTTTTCACATAGAAGCATTATCATTGATTCATTCAATATTTAACAAGTATTCAACAATACCAGGAAGGAATCAATGAAATGAAAAGAAAAAAACTGATTATCCCGTTACTCATCACAACAATGTTGGTAATGGCCGGATGCAGCTCGTCACAGGAGAGTACTGCACAAGAACCTGCTCAAACAGATAGTCAAACCCAGGTCACTACCACATCAATATTTACCAGCTCTTCGGTCGAAATCGATACCGAGTTTACTGACCGGGATCTTGATCCCACTTATGATGAAAACACCGCTGTTTCAGTTACTTTAAACGGTAGCTCCATCAGCGTTAGTGGAAACGGCGCAACCGCAGACGGTTCTACTTTAACCATCGGCTCTGAAGGAGTTTATATCCTGTCTGGAACACTTAACGATGGACAAATTATTATTGATGCAGCTGATACCGACAAAATTCAAATTGTTCTAAATGGAGTTGATATCAGCAGTTCATCATTTGCACCAATTTATGTCAAAAGTGCTGATAAAGTCTTTATTACCTTAAGTGAAAATACCGAAAACACCCTAACTGACGGCAGCTCCTATACGCAGATTGACGATAATAATGTAGATGGTGTAATCTTTAGTAAAGCAGATCTGACTATTAACGGAACTGGCTCACTAACCATCAACTCCAATTACAAAAATGGTATTGTCTCAAAAGATGATCTGGTGATCACAGGTGGAAATTTTCAGATTACGACTGTCAATAATGCACTGAGTGGAAAAGACGCTGTAAAAATTGCTGATGGTACATTTTCTATCAGTGCCCCGAACGGAAAAGGCATTAAGTCACAAAATGAAGACGATGATACTAAAGGCTATGTCTATATAGCTGGTGGTAACGTTGATATAAGCAGCAGCTATGAAGGAATCGAAGCAGTCGCTATTGTGATTGCTGACGGTAACATTAATATAGTATCTTCCGATGATGGTTTAAACGGTGCAACTGAGAATAGTGGCAACAGCGGGAACCCTGGCGGAGAAATGGGTGCTGACAGCAACGTCTATATTTCCATTTCTGGTGGAACACTTAATATCAATGCTTCAGGTGATGGAATTGATAGTAACGGCTCACTATATATTTCCGGTGGTACTGTTTATGTCAGTGGCCCGACTAATAGCGGCAATGGTGCCCTTGATTATAACGGCACAGCTGATATTTCCGGCGGAACTGTTGTTATTGCCGGCAGCACTGGTATGGCTCAAAGTTTTTCAGAATCGTCAACTCAGTATTCACTACTCTATAATTTTGCTTCAAGTACCACGGGAGAAATCAAACTGACTGATTCTAGCGGAAATGTGCTTGCTTCATTTACGCCTGATAAAACCTATCAGTCTGTAGTAATCAGCACCCCTGAACTTTCTGATGGTCAAACCTATACACTGTCCGCCGGCAGCCAATCTGCTGAAATCACTTTAAGCGGAATTGTAACCAGTAATGGTCAGACCGGTATGGGTGGCGGTATGGGTGGCGGTGGCAAAGGCGGAGACCGCGGTGGCGATATGCCTTCTGATGGAGGAAATATGCCTACTGACGGTGGCACTATGCCTACAGATGGCACAACTCGAGCAACCCCTAATGACGATAACAGTACTCAAGCCGAATCCTACCAGGAACAGGTATAAACCCTTTTTTAACTGAACATTAAGAGCCTGAAAAGAAGTAAACATCTTCTTTCCAGGCTCTTTTTCGTTTTACTGTTATTAGCACATTTTCTACTTTATTGATGCATTATAGATAGACTGAATTGATTTATCAAGAATAGCATTAAATTCCTCATCACTTAGACTTTTACTTAAACCTTCAGTTAAAGCTCTTGAGAAACTGGCGATCAATTTCGGGTTTTTAGCCAGCTTTTCATTTGCCAATTCCCTCGAATACCCACCAGAAAGCGCTACCACCCGTAATACATTAGGACTTGCAATAATTTCTCCGTAGAAATTATCAATTTCCGGAATCGTCAATTTAAACATCAGTTTAATGTCTTTGTCCAATTTATCTAACTGTTCAAGTATTTCTTTTTTAAGACTTGCTTCAATCTCAACTTTATCAGAAGCATTGATATCTACTTCAGGCTCTAAAATTGGAATAAATCCAGCTGCGTAAATTTTAAGACCTAACTCAAATTGCTGAGCTACAATCGCTTTTATTCCTGCTTCGTTATTTTCTTTTATAACTGAACGCATTTTAGTCCCAAAAATATGACGGTCTTTGGCCCGAACCAGTAATTCATCGAGCCCTGGAATAGGCTTCATCAATTGAACACCATTTTCCAGATCCATCAATCCTTTATCAACTTTCAGGATGGGCAGGATGCCTTTTTTATCCCAAAGATAATCGGCACTTAAAATACCATCAATTTCCATATCCATCGTTTTTTCAAAAAGAATGGCGGCAAGAATCCGTTCTTTTGTAAATGCCGGACTTTCAATTATTCTTGTACGCATTTCGTGAACTAGTTGAAACATTTCTTCATCATTATCGTAAGAATCTTTTGGAATTCCGTAACTGGCAAGTGCTTTTGGGGTTGACCCACCACTTTGATCCAATGCTGCTATAAAACCATTGTCATTCTCCATCCGTGCCAATTTTATTAAATCCATTAAAATACCTCCAAATAATTTGTTCTTATCAGTATTATACACTTTTTACATCATTTTGAAAGCCTTTAAAATAATATATTTATAACGGGACATATTTGTCCCATTGCTTTTTATTGTTATTTTTTTATTCGAGCTTCTTTTCGTCTCAATAAATGGTTTCTATCAAACAAATCCATTTAGCATATTATATATTCATATCATTAATTTATTTATCAGATGTATTAATATATTTAATATTATTATTAATTATATTAATTATATTGTTGACTTTTTGAATTGCGAGGTGTATATTGTTATCAAATAAATCAAGGAGGTCCACAATGAAATACAAAGCCCCAGGAAAATGTCCCGTCTGTGGTGAAAAACTCTCGATCACGAGACTTAACTGCCCAAAATGCTCGACAACAATTGAAGGACACTTCCACCCCTGTGAATTCTGTCGTCTTCCTGATGAAGATCTAAACTTTATAAAAATATTTATAAAATGTCGGGGAAACATAAAAGATGTGGAAAAAGAATTGGGAATTTCTTATCCCACGGTACGCGGAAAACTCGACAATGTAATAAAAGCGTTGGGCTTTGATAGTCCTTCTAAAGAAAACATCAAAGAAGACGAAGACAAAAAAACTGCCCGTAACGAAATTCTTAATCAACTTGCAGAAGGTGAAATTTCTGCAGCCGAAGCCACCAAACGTATTAATAGTTTATAATTATGGAGGAAAAACAAATGAACGAAGAACAGTTAAAAATTCTTGAAATGATCGAAAAAGGGCAAATTACTGCTGCCGAAGGAATGGAGTTGCTTGAAGCGCTTAAAACACCAGAGCTTCCGATTCAAGTCACAGATGTCGTATCTTCTCCCAATCATACCTACCGCTTTTTTCGCGTAAGAGTCACCTCTGATAATAACACCGTCAATGTCAATGTCAATATCCCCATTAGTCTCCTGACTACCATCGGTGAAATCGCTGATAATATGACGGGTGTTATTCCACCCGATGCCAGAAGAGAAATGGCCGAGAAAGGCGTTGATCTGTCAAATATTGATTTTAAGAAAGTCATCGACGATTTAGTCAGTGGCATGCTTGATGACCCCAATATTATCGATGTGGAGGCCTGGGATGAAGCCAGTCAATCGATGATTAAGGTGAAAGTGTATGTGGATTAGGGGATTTCGCTCTCTGTGGATTCGCCTGAAAATTGAAGATCGACGCTTTATCGGGTTTCCCTTCCCGGTCTCAATAAACGTTTTAGAGGAATTGCTGTTCAGCTTTATAGATATTCTCAATATCCTCAGCTTATTCACTAAAAAACATCAATCTGAGCCCTATTCTATCCATTCGATTAAAAAGCTGGTCAATGATAGTCTAAAGCTTCTAAACACACTTAATTTCGGTGAATCCTTTGACCTTTTGGATGTTTCCACTGATAAAGTCAAAATGTCTATCAAAATTAGATAAAGGAGGGAAAATGAAAAGACTATTTACACAATTTTTTATTATTTTATTGGCCCTCTTTATTATGTCTTTATTGATTGATTCAATTAAGATTGAAACAGGACTGGGTCTTCTGGTCATGAGTCTGACAATTTTACTGGTTAGTCTGATTTTAAAACCCATTTTACTGATTATTTCCCTGCCGCTTAATCTATTGACCGTAGGCTTATTCAGCCTGGTCGTCAATGCCCTACTGATTTCCATTGCCGATTCTTTAGTGCCTGGGGTCGATATGGGTAGCTTTATAAACGCGCTGCCGACAGGCTTTATGATAGCGATTCTAAACCATCTAGTGCTTAAAAGAAGTTATTCATAGTTTGTTTATTTAAAAAAGTATTACCAGGCGAGAATTAAAATCCCCTCAAAAGTTAGACATTTAATCTAACATTTGGGGGAAGCAGGGCAAAATTATAACTTTTAAATCATCCTGTAAAGTATCCATATAGGATTTTTATTCACTACTCTTAAGGATAAAACCATCCGGTAATTCATATTACCACCCGAAAGATCAATCTAGTATGCCAAAAAAATATCACTAAAGACTTCAACCATACTTATATTCCATCAATCAGTTCCTTAATAATTGTCGGCCACCAGCCAGATATCCCCCATTGTTTCCCCAATCTCACAACAATAGTCTTTTTTCGGGGGCTGATATAGATAAA
Organism: Eubacteriaceae bacterium ES3; assembly: GCA_030586155.1. Lineage (NCBI taxonomy): Bacteria > Bacillati > Bacillota > Clostridia > Eubacteriales > Eubacteriaceae > Eubacteriaceae bacterium ES3. The sequence goes on from CP130741.1 coordinate 2,043,565, forward strand.
CTGACCTAAAATCCCCATTGCAAAATAGTCATCAGTTTCTTCATCAGCTCTGTAGCCCCACCACAAATATTTATAATAACCTTTTCCAGTATCAAACCAGCGTCCCCACGGCTTATCTTGATAATATTTGTAATAGGATTTGGCCTTAATACTATCACTCACAACTGATTCTTTTATCCAACGATCGGAAAGGATCGATTTATCATTCCAGAGACCATCATTTAAATACAATCGTCCGAACTTTGCCAGGTCAATAGCTGTCGCACAGAGCCCACTTTCCATTTTTTCAAAATTACATTTTTGAGAATCTACAACCATAAGTGCGGGATACTCCATTCCCAACTCGGTCCATATTTTCTCCTGCAATAAAACACCAGCCTTTTTATTACTGACCCGCTCCAGGATCATGGTTAGAAACTGCAGATAATAATCATTATAGTGAAAATATTCACCCACCGGATCGCTTGTCTTTAAATTGAGTACCCGCTTTTTGATATCAGTCGAAAAATACTGTTTAACATCATCAGTCCAAGGCTCAACCCCTTCCTTAAAGGTGATTCCAGACTGCATTAACAAAAGGTTTCTGATTGTCAGGCTCCCAGTTTTTTCATCTTTAATTTCCGGTAAATATTTTTTTATCGGATCATCAACACTTTTAATCAGCCCTTGATCAATGGCTATTCCAATCAATGCTGAGGTGAATGACTTTGTGATTGAAAAAACTCTGCTCAAGGATTCCCTGCTATGACCATTAAAATATTCTTCAAAGATTAATTTATCGTCTTTGATCACAATAAAAGCTGTAGTATCAGAAGACTCCATGAATGGAATAAATTCTGACTCAATGAGGCTTCCCTTATTATGATAGCGAATGCTTTTAAATAACTCCGGTTTTTTATCTTCAACAAAGCGATAAGCATCAGCAGCCGGTAAAATCTCTTTTGTCGGGAAATGAGTAAAATCATAAACATTTTGACGAAAATTGTTTTTAAAGGCATACTGAAAATATCTTTTTAAGTAATAGTTCTCAGAAAAAAGTTCCTTTTCATCTATTTGTATTGGTAAATCCAATTAATCACCACCTAATTTTTTATACTATTAAAACAAAATATTTTGCTAAAATACTTTGCTAACATAATTTTTACATTATCTGCTTAAGCAGCAGGACCTAAACCTTACCTGATTGAGCATTTTACTCACTTTTGCTTTTGAGGCTATCAGCCATTGAGGCGTGTTCAATTTTTCTCCTGTTAAGAAATCGTGCAACGGCATAAATAACCATAACCAATACAAACCCATAGACGACATAAGCCCAGTCAATGATGACGGGGATATCCATGGTCATATCGGCTGTCATAGTCATAAATAGCTGATCTAAAGCAGCAAATATTATCGGCACAGCTATCAGATAGCTAATCACAACAAAAAATGTCAATCCGCTTAAGGTTATTTTATAAATTTCTTTTTTGCGATATCCTAAGATTTTAAGAAGAGAAATACTCTCGGCATTTTCCATAATAATCATAGAAATAACAACATATAATACGACCAGACCAACCATGAAAGACAAGGCGCCAATCGATAATGAAATAGTCTGTAAGGGTGCCATCATCAGCTGATAGCCTTCCAGCATCTCTGCCCGTGATGATTGGGAAAGTAGTTTGTTTTCATCAATATCAAGTACTCTGTCCGAGTATAGGCCCAAATAGCTACCTGATTCATAATCACAAATCTCATTTAACTTTTCAAGAGGCAAAAAGACATAAGTACCCAGGCTGTAATCAGCGATTTCATCAATAGTAAGGTTAGTTTCCTTTTCAGTGGCAGAGTTTTTTATCACCAGGTCATCTCCCACTGCCAGACCAGTTCGATTAGCCAGCACAGAAGAAACAATAACTTGATTGAAATCAAGTATATTTCCTGACTTATCACTCAGATGAACCATAGTAGAATCCGGAGTGATCCCGTAAGCAAGTATGCTCATTTCATCTCCGTTCGATTTTTTTGCAGTAAATGAGCCTAACGTAAAGCTTTCAGTCCCCTCAATAGATTCGGTCTGAAAATCCTTGAAGGTATACATATACTCATAGGAAAAGCCATTTTCGATACCATTGACGACCAAATAATCCATCGAGCTTTTCATCATAAAACCCATCAGAACCAGAGAAGCTGCTACAATAACACCAAGCATCAAAAACAGAATACGACTGTAATTTTTGAGTATTTCCCGAATTTTAAAAACTGTTTTAAACTTGAAGTGCTTCAACTTGATTCTTTTTTCGACCCAGTTAACCCGCACTTTTTTATTGCCGTTTTTCAGCAGCTCAAGTGGTGATAAACTCAGCGCTTTCAAGGTTACTAAAAGTGTTGCCGGGATCAGAAAGAAAAAGGGCATGATCAGACTTAAAATTAGATAAAACGGATAATACCTTATCGTAATAACCGGAATATTATACATACTGGCGGTCAGATTTAGAAATGGGTTAACCATGAATATACCAGCGATGGTTCCAATAATACTGCCGAATAGTCCAATCAGCAGGGCATACCGCAAATAATGAAAAATGATTTCACTTTTCTTGTAGCCCAGGGCGAATAAAGCCCCAATCTGGACATATTCCTGTTTTAAAAGCCGACCCAGAATCACAGCTATCATTACTCCGGAAACAATCATAATTGCCAGCGGAATGACTCGCCCGATCGGCTCAACTGCTTTAAGATCATTTTCCGGAAAAGTTATTCGCAGATTATCATCACGATCCACCCACTTCAAAACAACCATTTCACTACTAATGCTTTTTTTAAGGTCTGTAGCGTCAGTTTGGTCTGAGTATTCCACGCTGTAAAACAAAGTTGAATCTGTTGTATCACTAAGGACATGCTTGTTAACAAGGCCAACCCCAAAAGTATTGGCATTCTTAATCATTTCGCCTTCATTTTTAAGGGCATAAATATAATCTGGTTCTGTAAAAAAGCCGACCACATGATAATCTATGTCAGCAAAAGTAACATGATCATCAACCTGAATATCGTGGGCAGCGGCAAAGCCTGGGTCGATCAGGATTTCATCATCTGCTGACAGTTTTTTTCCTTCCATTACATAGTATTGGTCAATTTCTTCCGCCGCAGATAAAAGACGGATCTTGGCCGTATCGCTATACTCCAAATCCTGATAGTAGCGCTCTTCCAGTTTAACATGGTATTCATCTTCAAATTTCGTAGGTTCGGATAATTTTCCTAAAGGAATAAAAAAGGCATCTTGTTGATGATATTCTTCTTTAAATTGTTCCAGATTATCCAGAATATTTACCCCAAAGATGCCAAACATCGTGAAAATCATACAACTGAGAGCCACTAACAACGATGCACCAAAATATTGGGATTTGTGTTTAAAGATCGTTCTAAATATTTTTCGATTGATCTTCATTACCACTCCACCTCATTAGCATGGATCGGATTCTTCTGAATAATATCTTCAACAATTTCACCGCTTCTAAGTTTAATAACCTTATCCGCCATCCCTGCAATCGCTGCGTTATGGGTAATAATCAATGTTGTCATCTGATATTTTCTGGTAATTTTTTCAATTAAATCAAGTATCTCTTTTGACGATTCATAATCCAGCGCTCCAGTAGGTTCATCACAAAACAAAAGCTTAGGATTTTTCACCAGTGCTCTGGCTACAGAAACCCGTTGCTGCTGGCCTCCGCTTAACTCCTGGGGATAACGGTCCCTTAATTCAAACAGGCCGATATCCTTAATCAACGCGTCAATATCAAGTGGATTCTGACTGATATCTTCTGCCACACAAATATTTTCATAAACTGTCAGATTAGGAATCAGATTGTAAAATTGAAAGACAAAACCGATCTTTTCCCGACGGTATTCCTGCAGCTTTTTACTATTAAATTCAGTAATCTTTTGTCCATCAATATCTGCCGTTCCGCTGTTTGCAAAATCAATACCACCCAAAATATTTAAAAGCGTCGACTTGCCCGACCCGGATGGCCCAAGAATGACTGCAATCTGGCCTTTTTCCATCGAAAAAGTCACGTCTTTTAAAGCATGGAATTCCAATGCAGCACTTTTGTATATTTTATTTAGGTTCTTTACTTCAATTAGCATTGAGTCCTCCTTAGTCAATATTAACGTTCTTACAGTTATTATTTAAATTGATAAATCACAAAGACTTCCATTTATCCTATAGAAGCCTGGTGGAGATACAACAAAATATATCTTACGATTATCCCTACTTACATTATTTCTGACCTCGAATCATTTCGCTTTTGATCACCCAAGGAAATCTCCAACTTAATTTAATTCTATTTTCAGACAACCGCGAAATCCTCTTGCCGAATAATAAGAATCAGCCCCATTATGATACATAAATACCGTATCATAACGACGATCACAAAAGATCGCGCCGTCAAGTTTTCGGATTTTATCTGGTGTTTTAACCCAGGAAGATGTTTTAGTATCAAACTCACCAAATTTTTGAAGGTCTCGATACTGAGCTTCAGTCAGCAGCTCAATGCCAATTTCTTCTGCCACATCCAGAACGCTGCTTAAAGGTTTATTTTTCTTCCGTTTGTCGAGAGCTTCCCGATCGTAACAGAGGTTTCTGCGTCCTTCCGGACTTTGAGTACAACAATCAACAAAGTAATATTGCTCTTCAACTTCTGTAAATTTTACCAGATCAGGTTCTCCTCCGCTTTCTTCCATTTTAAAAAGAATCTGCAGTTTTGCCGCATCCATGCTAATTATTGCTAAAATCTCTGACCATTTAGCTTTAGGATGGCGGTTCATGTTATTGTTAAAACGCTTTTCTAAAACTTCCAACAATTCATTTTGTTGATCCATTGTCAGCTTATTGATTTTTACCATCTCATCCTCCGTTTTTAAAAATAGAATATATCTTCAAACATCCTATATCATCGTATTACTACCCTAATCATCTTGTGAAGATTTCAATTATTTCGGGAATGCTTAATCTCCATTCTTTTCTACTTGATAATCAATCCCTGCTTTTCTCGCTTGGGCACAAAGCTGCCTCACATTTAGTTTAAACTGTTTACCATCTTTAATAAAATGTGTCCCGCATTGACGGAATTCAAAATTTGTATTAGTTTGAATACATTGTTGCCTGAGCGACAAAACCCAATTGAAATTGAGTGGTCGGGCGTTGAAATCCGATTCACCGCCGACCACAACTAATTCCACATCATCCAAATATTTTGCAATATCAATTTCTTCGATTAAGGGTTGACAGATTACGTTTTTATGAATAATTGGCAAATGTTTAAAAATGGATAAACGTTCATCAGCTCGACTCTGGTTTTCGATTGTGCATCCAACTGTCACATTTTCATATCCACTGCCCCAGTCATCAGGTATGCACGCTTCAAACCGCTCAATCCGCTTGGTCAGAAAAATAAACTGCAGATCTGATCTTTCTTTAATCATCTGCCAGCATTCGTTTCGCCACATATCTGCATCCGCCAAAAGAAAATCCGAAGAAAAACACAGATAGACCACTTGACCTGATTTTAATTTATATTCCCCTTTTTTATTCTTTTCAATCGGAGTCATAAATTTATCAGTTTTAAGAATTTTATTAGTATCAATTCCCCGTCTTTGATCGCCTTTATGAATATAACAAAATTGACAGCCTTCACTATACTTATGACACCCCCGCCAGGGATTCCACATTGCCATGTCTAGCTCCCTATTTTTTCTTCTGCAAAATCTATTAACTTTTCTTCTGACAGCCGATAAACCGTCCAATCATCCATTGGTCTGGCTCACAAAGACAGATAGACATCAATACTTGGTTGATTCCAGTCAAGACACACCCATTCCATTCGTCCGCAACCCCGTTCCACAGCAATCTGTGCCGCTTTTTTAAGCAATGCTTTACCATAGCCCTTGCCTCTAAACTCCGGTTTAACAAACAAATCTTCGAGATAGATTCCGCCTTTTCCCTGAAATGTTGAAAAATTATGGAAGAACATCACAAAACCAACTTCCTGCTCCTCAACAACAGCAAAAATTACTTCGGCAATATTCTTTTTAAATACCCACTCTTTAATAAGTTCTTCAGTTGCTACGACCTGATTCAGCAGATTTTCATAATCTGCCAGGGCTCTAACAAATTCTAAAATTAATGGTGTGTCTTTTTCTTCTGCATATCTAAACGTTAATGCCATTTTTTCCTCACATTTTTGTATTTTTCTAATCTACATCAGCAGGACAATACTTATGTGCAATTGTCTGCTAACATTTAATAACGAAACTATTAATTGATAATATCATTCTCAGATGTTTTCGTCAATTTACTGCCTTTTCTAGGAATGTGATATCATTAAAAATTTAATGTGGTTTCTGCCAGCTAGACATTTTGAAATACCATTCAGTTGCAAATATTTTAACTTATCTAACAAAATTACTTTATTTGAATCCATTACATGCTAATCTTTATTCAAATTTAATTATCCTTCATATTTTTGCATAAAAATAAGTGTAAATGTTTCTGCACTAATGGTGTGCTTAACACTTACACTTTTATGATACTAAAAAAGAGCAAATCCAGTTATCAACCTGGCTTCACTCTTTAATTCAAAATTTCTTATCTATGACGTCCTCGATGCATAGATCCACTGCCATCCTGAGCCTGAGTTCCATCACAATTATCGCAAAGTCCATCACCATCAGCATCAATAAAGCTACCCGAACCATCACAAATGCCATCCGCATTGTAATCACAAGTTCCGTTCTGGTAACCACCGCCTGTACCATCACAAATGCCATCGCCAGTTTGGTCGCAATATTCACTTTGGTATCTCGTTCCATCACCACTGCCATAACCATGATTCGATGAAGCCATAGCTGTTCCGCCTGTTACCAATAACAGTGCCAGAGTTCCGGCTAAAATCAGATTTCTTTTCATAAAAAGTAACTCCTTCTCTCTTTGATGGCTTCATTTTAAACCTGATTTGTGTCATTTATGTGACAAATTTAACAGCATCACGTTAACGGAATCACCACTTTCTTGTCCTGATAGGATTCCACGGCTACCGGCACCTGATACACAGCATTAATTGTTTCCGGTGTCATAACGTCTAATCCCCCGTAACAGAAAACCTCACTGTCTTTTAAAAATAAAAACCTGTCACAATAACGCAATGCTAAATTGAGATCATGGATGACAATCACCACCGCAATATTTTTTTCTCGAGTTATATTGGAAATCAGCTTTAGCACTTCAAGCTGATTTTTAAGATCCAGACACGAAGTCGGCTCATCCAAAAGTAAAACTTTTGGCTCCTGGGCTAATGCCCGGGCGATCATAACTTTCTGCATTTCACCACCACTTAGCTCGTCTATATAACGCAAGGAAAAATCCTGGAGTCCCATCGTTTCAATAATTTCTTCAACCAAATCATAATCTTCCTTTTTTGGTGCCATTTTGATATGTGGTTTTCTTCCTAAAAGTACTGTATCATAAACGGTTATTCTACTGCCTTCACTTTTCTGTGCAACATAAGCAGTATTTTGAGCAATTTCAAGCCTGTTCATTTTTAATATATCTCTTTCATTGATCAAAACACTTCCATTTTGCGGGGCAATAATTTTATTGATGCATTTAAGCATGGTGCTTTTACCAGCACCATTATTGCCTAGTATCGCTACAAATTCACCATTTGACACATCAAACTCAACCTGATTCAGAATTCTTCGGTTTGAGCGATAGCCAAATTCCAGGTTATCAATTTTTAACATGATTGACTCCTTTAAAAATAAGATATAAAAATAGTGGGGCACCTAAAAACGAAGTAATGGCTCCAATAGGCAGAATAACCGGCGAAATTATAAGTCTGGCAAATGTATCGCTGATTAATAGCATGAGTGCCCCCATTAAAGCAGATGCGGGAAGCAGATAACGATAGTCATTTCCCACAAATCTCCGCATAATATGAGGTGCAATCAGGCCAATAAAATTGATTATTCCAACAAATGAAACAATAGTAGCTGCTGTCAGAGATGAAATCGTCATTCCAAGCAGGCGAACCCGTGAGACATTAACACCCAGACCGATGGCTGTATGCTCACCACACTCAAGGGCATTATAGTTCCAACGATTGAACATGAAGTAGATCAATGCTGCAAATGAGACAATCGCCGCTGCCTGAATATTATCCATGCTTGCTCTACCCAGATCTCCGAAAGTCCAGAATACGATAGCCGCCATCTGAACATCAGAGGAAAAATACTGGATCAGGGCTGTTCCCCCAGCAAACAAAGAACTTAATGCCACTCCAGCCAAAATCATTGTTTCTGGCGAAGCATTACGCATTTTAGACAAACCCAGAATCACCAGTGTTACTAACATCGATGTTATAAAGGCGCAAATGCTGGTTAAATACGGATTCGAGACCGTAACAGCATCAGCAGTGTTGCCCATCACGGTACCCCCCCCTAAAAACGTGATGGCAATAGCCGCTCCAAATGATGCGCCCTGTGATATCCCTAAAGTCGATGCCGAAGCCAGGGGGTTTTTCAGAATACTCTGCATCACGCAACCAGCTGAGGCCAGGCCAATTCCAGATACCAGCGCCATCAAAATTCGGGGAAGCCTGATGTTGACAGTTACCAGAACACTTTTTTCAACGCCAATCCCAACTAACGCTTTCAATACATCGGTCACAGGAATATCTGCTGAACCAGCTGTAATTGCAAATAATGCCGTTGCCAGAGTTAATAGTGTCAGAACTATTAATGTAATAATCTTTTTATGAACATATTTATCATAGTCCGTCCCACAGGCGGTCTTTTTTATCATTTCCATTATTCACCAATGGTCAACGGTCCAAAACCCTGATTAGCTTCAACATATTGGGAATAGATTTTTTCACCCAGCAGAAATTCAAATATTTCATCAGCCTTTTCATCAATAGTAATATCAGAGAAAGCTTCTGGATAGATAACCGTCCCTGCATAATAAGCATCAGCTAAAGCAATCTCAATATTGGTATAATTATTGTTATATGCCAGCTGAGAATAAACCTGATTATTCTGAACCGCCTGCAAAGAATTAAAGAAGTCTGGATTTTCTGCATACTGCATATTTACAAGATCCATATTTTCTGGATTTAAAAAGATGATATCCGGATTCCATACCAGCACCTGTTCAAGATCTACTGTAAATGCACCACTTTGACCCGTTACATCCGTAACATTATTTGCGTTAATGGCAACAAATGGACCATAATTAGCACTGGTTCCATCAAAACCATGTTTACCTTTAAAGTTTAATCCACCATTATAAACCGACGGTTTGCTTTCATCGGGAATATCCTGTGTCCGTTCGTTCAAATCTTCCTGTGCTGCATCCATGTAGTCATTAATTTCTTGAGCTCGCTCTTCTTCGCCTAAAACTTGACCAATCAAATTGATCGAATCATTCATAATCCCGTCAAAAAGACCTGGGTTGGCCACTGCAACTACTGGAATACCAGTTTTTTCCTGCAGTTCATCGGCCTGATTATAATCAGAGACCACAAAAATCACATCCGGCATTAGATTAATAATTTCTTCATCAAAGGGAACAATTCCACCAGCTCCACCCTGACCAATTTGTGCCAGCGATTCATAGTTTGGATTTACCAGGGTATAAGGTCTGGTCAAGACCTGAACGTTATCCATATCAGTTACACCTGTAACCAGATCTGCAGCACCCATATAAGTAAGTAAACGCATAACCCCTAAAGACCCAATGCTGTTGATTTCTGTCGGTACTTCCACCTGACGGCCCAGGCTGTCAGTTATAACTTGGGTTGATGCTGCTTGATCCCCCTCAGAATCTGTAACCTGTGAGCTTGTACAGGCTGCCATTGAAATCATTATTACTAAACAAAGAAAAAAAACACTAACCTTTTTCATCATAACTCCTCTTAATTAAATAAATCACATTCCTTTTGTCACCAGCGATTAAATTCCGCGACTATAAGGGTTTGAACAATCAACACAGACTTTTCTGCCATTTTCCAGGCGAATCATATGCTCTGCTGTTTTTTCACCACACTCTTCACAGATAATACTGTTAAAAATTCGAGCCGGTTCCGGTAAATCATAAGATGGTTCTTTAAAATCGAAAACTTTTGTGGCATCCGGTTCGCTTAAAATATAGTTTTCCATTTCATCGCGTTCCATATCAGGCAGGTCTTTTAAAACTAGCCGGATCTTCTCACCCGTTTTGCGGTTAAAAAAGGTAAAAGCCTGCTTACCGCGATTTCTAAAAATCAAATTACCTTTGCCTGCACTACAGCCCATAATCACCTGAACTCCGTCAACACCGCAAGCATCGTTTTCAGTTATACAAACTACTTCTTCATCCTCAGAAAACTGAATGTTTAGCGCCTTAATGGCTTCTTCCGAGGCTCTAACCCCAATTGCCAGTCCTGGGCAATGATGTCCATGAAATGCTACCGATTTCTCCCATAATTCTTTGTTCATCTTTTCTCTCCTCAAAATTTTAAAATAGATCATATTCGCTCAGACCAACAAGTGATCTTCATCGCGAGTTTTAAATACAATTTAACCAAAAGAAAAAGACCCAATTAATGAGTCTTCAGACATTTTATATCAATACTTACCATCTTCATGACGATATTATGGATTAAATTGTTAACAAAAAAGAAACCGCAAAAACCAATCCCTGCTTCAGCAGAACATCGATTATTACGGTAAATTCATTTACTTAAATGTTATATGTTTGTAACATTAGTAATCATAAACTATTTTTAAAGACTTGTCAATGCTTGTATATACCATCAGTAAAACTTTTTTTAATTCTCCGCATGCTCAACTCTCATACAAATATAATTACCTGATAAAGTTGGTCATTGTAGGTTTTTCATATTCCGGCAAGCTTATTCCCGCTTTTTTACCAGCTTCTATGGACTTTAAAAGCCAGGACATATTTTCTCCAAGAGTTCTCATAATCTGCAAGCCTTCTGCATCTTTTAAAACCTCTTCCGGCGAATTTCCATGTACCTGATTCCAGTATTGAGAGGAAACGACTGGCATTTTAGCAATCGTAAAATATTTATTAAGCCGATCAAATGTTGCGCTTGCTCCCCCTCTGCGACAAGAAACTACACAAGCTCCAGGTTTTCCTGCAAGTTTTTTAGTAGACGAATAAAACAGGCGATCGAGAAAAGAAGTTACCCGACCAGTCGGGCCAGCATAATAAACGGGTGAACCGACGATAATGCCGTCAATTTCTGAAAGCCTTTGAGCCATTTCATTGACCAAATCATCGAAAACACAGCTACCGGTTTCATGGCATTTCCCGCAGGCAATGCAATCGTTAAGTGGTGTTTTACCCAAATAAAGAATCTCTACGTCAATTTCATATTTCTTTAGTACTGTTGCCACTTCACTAAGGGCTGTAAAGGTACAGCCTTTTTCGGATAAAGTCCGTATAATGGTGTAAAAAGAAAATGAGCCAAGAGCTCAAACCTCGGTTAAAATAAAAGTACCACCCAATACCTAATCGAGGAGATGAACAAATGGCTCAATTAAATATTACACTGGACACAGAACTTTTGCACGGACTTTTTACAAAAGATTCCCGGGATGAGGCTTTTTCAAAGCTTCTGGAAACAATTCTTAACCAGGTGCTTGTAGCGCAATCGGCTGAGCAACTTGGTGCTGAACGCTATGAGCGATGCGAGGATCGGACAGCTTACCGTAACGGTTTTAGGGATCGTGAATTAACAACGCGAATCGGTGGTATCACCCTGCGGATCCCTCGTCATCGTAACGGCGAATTCAGCACGACGATGTTTCAGCGCTACCAGCGGAGCGAGCAGGCTCTGATGCTGGCAATGATCGAAATGGTCATTAATGGGGTTTCAACCCGCAAAATCGAAAACATTACAGAAGAACTTTGTGGCCAGAGCTTTTCAAAATCAACAGTTTCAAAGCTGTGTGAAAATCTGGATCCGGTAGTAAACGGTTTTCGTAACCGAACGCTTGAAAAGCATTATCCATTTATAATTGTGGATGCTTTATATCTCAAAGTTCGCGAAGACAGCAGAGTCCGGTCAAAAGGTCTATTGGTAGCAACCGCAGTCAACGAAAATGGCAATCGTGAAGTAATTGGTTTTCAGCTGAATGATACCGAAACAGAATCAAGCTGGGGAGATTTTTTTCAAAATCTCAAAGAGCGTGGTCTGACAGCCGTTGATCTGATAGTATCCGATAATCACAAAGGACTTGTAAATGCGATTAAAAAACATTTTCAGGGATCCACCTGGCAGAGATGCCAGACACATTTCTCAAGAAATGTACTGGATAAAACGCCCAAAAATCAGCAGTCCGAATTGAAATCCTATCTGAAACGCATCTACAATGCAGTAAATATTGAAGATGCCCGCAACCTGCTGAAAGACACACTGAGACATTTTGAATCCAAAGCACCAAAAGCGATTGAAATACTCGAAGAAGGTTTTGATGATGTGATGGCTGTAATGAGTCTTCCTGAGAAATACCGGAAAAGACTGCGCACAACCAACAGTATCGAACGACTCAACGAGGAAATCAGGCGTCGTGATCGCGTGATCCGCATTTATCCCAACGAAAAATCGGTTATCCGTTTACTGGGTGCGCTGCTTATGGAACAGGATGAAAAATGGTCTTCCGGCAGAAAATATCTGGATATGCAGGATTACTATGAATTTTTAAAAGAACAGACGGCTGCTGTTTCATCAGCAGCCTAGTTAAACCCACCGAGGTTTTTACACACTATTTTGGACTTGACTCTTTTTCATGGGGACTGCCGTTAATTAATAGTACTTTCATCATTGCTTCCTTTTATATATTTTTTATAATCATATCATATTTATTCAGATTATGTTAACAGATTTTATAGAATGATTCTATCCTTTTTATATTCTGACGAATGACATCTGCTGACTGCTTAAACTTTTCCTGTTCGTCCTCAGTCATATGTATTTCCAGAATATCAGATACACCGGTACGATTAAGAATCCCGGGTACACCAGCATAAACATCAGCTTGACCATACTCTCCTTCAAGTAAAGTTGAGATCGGGATAATTTTGTTCTCATCATGTAGAATAGCCTTAATAATTCCCACACAAGCTGCAGCTATGCCATAATAAGTCGTACCCTTACGATTATAAATTTCCCAGCCTTCTTTTGCGGTTTTTAATACGATCTCATCTAAATCTACCTCACCCACTATCTCTGGATTATCAGTAATAATATCCTGAAATGATTTTCCCGCGACGGTCACAATTGACCAGGGTACCATCTGAGAATCACCATGTTCACCCATAGAATAAGCATAGACACTTCTTGGATCTACTCTGACCATATCTGCAAGAAAATTCTGCAGCCGCGCAGTATCTAATGATGTTCCAGTTCCAATTACCTGATTCTTAGGTAAACCGGAAAGTCTATAAATCAAATAGGCAATAATGTCAACAGGATTCGAAACAACTACAAAAATCCCCTGAAAGCCACTTTTCATGATTGGTTCAACTATCGAAACAGCGATTCGGGCACTTAAATCCAGGCTATCCAGTCTTGACTGTCCCGGTTTTGGCGGTGCTCCTGCAGTCACGACAATTATATCAACATCTGAACAGTCCTCATAGTCACCGCAAACAATTTTCACATTTCTTTCCAGATACTTTATAGTATTCCTTAAATCCAGAACCTCCCCCAATGCTTTTTCCTTGTTAATATCAATCATCATAACTTCATCACAGACTCCCTGAGTTACCAAACTGAAAGCGGTCGTTGAGCCGACCAGTCCACAGCCAACAATCGCAATTTTCGATTTTTTTATGATCATATTTCACTCCTCGTTCTCTTTAGTATCAAATAATACCAATCGTTATTTATTTTATTACCTGAAAAAGAAAGAAAAAACACTTAAATTCAATTTTGTTCCATTCTTTCTGAACAATTAATATAATATTCGTTTATACCCCCTATCCAACTGCTTCTGAAACCGAAAAAAACTGCCAGCTAAATAAGCAACAGTTTTTGTCTTAAAAATTTTTAATTCTACCCGAAAGTTCTATTATCTGGCTATAATTTTTTTATTGGATGCCTGACCACCGTCTTAAGTTTTTCCGACGCTACTTTACGAGCATCGCTGAGATAAATCTCATGGTGGTAACGGGTATCCGAAATATCCAGCTCATAGCCCTGGTCGGCAATAAAAGCATGCATGGCTTCAACCGTCACTGGTTCATTATCATAAGGGCCGAGGTGCATACTCTGGACGCATAAACCTTCCGAATAGTTGAAAAATTCAACCTTTGAAAAATCTCTTTTTTTCTTACGTGTCGCTTCTGAAATCGCCCAATCAAAATCTTCTTTGCTGACAAAATCCGGCAAGCGAATTAATGAGATGAAAATGAAATCTTCTTTGTGCGCATAATCAACACCCTGGACACCATCCTGCCACCAGAAACCTTCCAGAGGTGGAACAACAAAATCAAAATAACCATTGATCTGGTGTTCACTATTTTTGCTCATCTTGATTGTATAAGCGATTCCATATAAAAGCTCTATTGACTGCTTGTATTCACCACCGTCAGCGTTTGGATCACCCTGGCCGCGTACCGCCAGATAATTCATAGTTGGGATGTCTACTATGGCTGGCTTATTTTTAGGCATATAAAATTCTTTATACTCTTTTTTGTAATCAAAAGCCATCTTATTTCTTTCCTTTCTTTTTTACTTTTGGCATGGGCAGTTCATCAAACATTTCAGTGACTGCCTGGCATAACAAATCCTGATTATCGACATCATCAACCAGAATCATTTCTTTTGCGCCCTGATAGGGTGGCATAATCCTTGCGTCAGCAAAATATTTTTTACTGGCTTCTGTAATTTTTAGCATAAAACCAGGTTCATAAATCCCGCCAATTATCTTTTCACGATAATAAAAGATATAACCGCCCATCATTGCTCGAGACCGTACATGACCAAGGGGTTCGAGCTGCTCCATCATGTAATCTGCAAATTCATTATTACTCATTTTTTCCCCTTTTCTTTGGCATCATCTATACACCCTTTTAAAAGATCGTTTGCGTAACCATTCCCCTTTCAGGAAAACCAGCCATTCCTCCATACGGTCTCGCAGCCACCTCTTTTTAGAATCAACCTGGGGGGCACTCTTCCTGGAAATAGCACAGCAGATGTGTTCATTTTCAAGATTTTCCTCAGTCAGCTTAATATAATCCATCTGTTACTCTCCTCAATAATTTGTTTGCATCCTTGCTAAAATTTCTTTCATTTCATCTCTTATAGACAGGGGCTCTAACAATACCACTTTGTCCTGAAAAGTCATCAACCAGGAAATCAAATTGTCTTTGTCTGAATAATTAAAATGAAACAAGAGGTTGCCATCATTCTGTTCGATAAAACTTTGGGTACCAAATTCTTCAATCAGCCGCCACTTGCAATTGGCATCAAATAATGCTTTCACTCTGATGTTCGGTTTAAAAACATTTTCACTGCTTAAATCTGGAATTTCAACTTTCCTTTTTTTGAACATTTCCTGCGATATTATTAATTCTTCCATTCGGTTAAGCTTGAACAAGCGAAAATCTTCCCTAGTTAAGCACCATCCCCATAAATACCAGTTAGCCCACTGGAAAATTAAAAAATATGGTTCAATTTCGCGGTCACTTTCACCGCTCATAGAGAAATACCTGAATCTCAAAATTTTTTGGTCATCTATCGCTGTTCGAATCAGCTCAATTTTAGGTGCCAGACTTTCTTTGTACCATGAAGATAGATCAATCAAAATACTCTGATCTCCAGTTAAAAAATCGGATGAACCCAGAGATAATTTTTCCATCAGTTGTCCATATTGATTACTGCCATTGGCGCTGTCAAGACTTCTAATACCAGCCAGGATGTCCTGCATTTCTGACTTTGTTAACAGGGTACGTTCCAACTTGAACTCTTTCATAATTGAAATCCCACCACCAATACCTTGTTTTGTCACAATAGGAATTCCAGCTTTACATAAATCTTCAATGTCACGATTTATCGTTCTCCTGGAGACTTCAAATTTTTCAGCCAACTCAGGCGCTGTTACAGTATCTTTTTGCAATAAGTGGGTTAAAATACCTATCAGTCTATCAATTTTCATAACATTCCTTTCAAGATATTATCATCATAACAAATAAAACACGACATCTGTACGTCGTGTTTTATCATATCAGAATTATTTTATTTTGACCAAGAAAAAATATTAGCCCGTTTAAAGCAGCGTTATATCCATCCATTTTTTCTTAAAATTTATCTGCCGCTATGCTTTGTTCCCGAGATTTAATGATTGCTGCAAATATAGCTCCTGAAACATTATGCCACGCACTAAAAAGTGCAGCTGGGACTGCCGCAATCGGAACAGCTGCAAACTGACTCGTCGCCAGCGAGGCCGCAAGACCTGAATTCTGCATTCCCACTTCAACAGCCATGGTAATACATTTCTTTCTGCTCATCCCAGATAGTCTGCCAACAAAATAACCAAGTGCATACCCTAATAAGTTGTGCAGTATTATGACAATGACAATTATACCTAAAGAACTGAGAATATTTTCAGAATTAGCCCCAATTACACCCCCAACAATACAGGCAATTGCCAGAGCTGAAACTGCCGGCATAAATTCGTTAACAAAATCTGCTCTTTCTTTTAGCAGCGATTTTATTAAAAGACCTAATGCAATTGGAACTATCACAACTTCAATAATGCTGACAAACATACTGACAGGATCAAATGAAACCGTTTGTCGGATTAAGAAATAAGTGATGGCCGGCGTTAGAATCGGTGCCAAAAGTGTAGATACTGTTGTCATCGCAACTGAAAAGGCCACATCTCCGCCAGCCATATAAGCAATAACATTTGAAGATGTACCACCAGGACAGGTTCCCACTAACACAACCCCCACCATCAGTCCTTCTTGCAGTCCAAATAATTTTGACAGAATAACCGCTAATAATGGCATAATCAAAAATTGTGCTGCTGTCCCTTTCAGAATATCCAGTGGTTTTTTAATCACTACTTTAAAATCTTCCAGTTTTAAGGTCATACCCATACCAAACATAATCAGACCTAAAAGTAGGGTAATAACCGACTGGCCCATCAACTTTATGGTCACCCAAGAAAAAACTTCCGGTTTCATGAAGCCTAACAGCATACAAATTATAATAATCAGTCCAAAGTATTTTGAGATTCCCTTTGCTATTTTAAATATCACATTATCCTCTTAATTAAGTAATTCGGAGGTTTTTGTAAAATCAAACCGACTGGTTGTATACACATCATCTTCATCTGATACGTAATAGAGATTAATCTTAGATCCCAACTCATACCAGCGGTTATATTTTTCGCCAAGTTTAATCAACTCTAAAACTATTCTGTTACAGCGTTTGACTTCCTCTAAGCTTTCTGCAAAACCATTTACAATCATATATAGAGAGTTCTCGCCCTGATACTGAATCGTAATCATATCAGGATTGCCGTGATCAGCATATTCAGATACTTCAATATTTTCTTTTGTAATAAATTCCTGTTTTTCATTGTCATATGTCATCATTTTTTGATTATAAAAAATTTGTGTTTCGTTAAATATATCGAATTTTCTTAACATTTCCGCTATTTCCTGCGCCATCACTTCGTTTGTTTCATAATTTGTCATCGCCTTCCACTCCTAACATTTAAAATTTATATGAGTAGTATACCATAAAATTATAAGAAAAAAATAAGCGCAAATGATTGCAATTCTTTACAATTTTCACATTTACACTTATACTCTACATATGTCTTTTTTAGGGCAAAAAACTAGCTATATAAAAACTGGAGGAAACAAATGTTTAGAATTTGGGGGAAACTTATTAAACGCAACAAATTTATTAAAGAAAGCGTGGTTGAAATTGATGACCATACGACTAGTATAGATGAAAAAGTTGAAACAGCACTGGAAAACTTCTGCCAACAATTTGATCTGGAAAAACCAATCTGGTTTGACAAAAACACAAAGGAGCTTTCTAACTTTTCAAAAACCAGCTTTAGAGAAGACCAATTTATGGAATCAATCTGGTTTGATTATTTTGAAATTGAAATAATCGATGACGGAAAAAAGAAGTCCTGATATTATCTGTCTACTTTTCCGCACGGAGAATCTTTTCCATTGCCTTGCCTTTTGCCAGCTCATCGATCAGTTTATCAAGATATCTGATCTCTTGCATCAGCGGCTCTTTTATCTCTTCAACCCTTATTCCACAAATAACACCTTTTATCAACCTTCTGTTTGGATTCATAAGAGGTGCTTCTCTGAAAAAACCTTCAAAACTGATTTCTTCATCCACTTGACGATCGAGCATCGCTTGATCATACCCGGTCATCCAGCATATAGTTTCGTCAACTTCTGCCTTACTGCGACCCTTTTTCTCAGCTTTTTTAATGTAAAGTGGGTAGACTTTTGCAAAACTCATTGAATAAATTTTATCATTGGCCATTTTTTTATCCTTTCAAATTTCAATATTAAATTAAACTACTTTTTTCTTGATTGTTCGTAGATATTGATATACTCTTGAACAGTCATCTTTTTACAAAGCTCGGCAATTAAATCATAAGGTATCAACGACGTATTTTTAAAGCGTATACAGCTTTTGCCCATGTCCAGTTTTGTTGGTACCTGAAGCTGATATTCTTTAATAAACCATGTTTCAATGTCTTTATTCGCATATAGTCCGAAATGATATAGGGCGATATAATTCTTTTGCGAAGCAAGTGATAAAAAAGGCAGTGGTTCTCCTTTTTTGGTATGATATCCTTTAGGATAGATGGCGAGTGGAACGACATATCCGAGCATTCCATATGATATCTGCTCAGAAAATCCATCTGGTAAATTGGCCTTGACAACTGTTCTTAAATGTTCCATCGGCTCTTTTCTATTAGCAGGCAGTGCTGCTAAATATTCTTCCACACTTTTGACATCATAAATCATAATTTCCCCTTCTAAAAGTATTATTAACAAAATAATCACGACTTGTCAAAATATTTCTGAATTATTAAATCCTAACTTCTAACTTTTTAATATTGAACTAATTGAAGCAAAGAATTTTTCAATACCTAATTCAATATGCGCAATCATCAGGGTCGGATCTTCAAAATCAAGCTCAGACAGCAAAATGGATTCAATGATCGCGTCTCTATTTGTTTCTTCATGAAAGATTTCTATCTCATATTCATGGTCCTTAGTAACCAACAATTTAAATTTATTTGCAATCTCTCGATTGCGAGCAGATAGCCATACTTCAAAGACAGCTTTTTCATGCAGATAGACTATCGCTATTTTAAGCCCACTTTCTTTTAATTCTTCTGTACTTACCGAGAAATAACTCATATCAAGATAACCATGATATATGCCGCTGATGTTTGCAGCCGGATATTTTCTTATTAAATCTACTCTTAATTTACCGATAAATTCTAAAATCCCTTTGTAAGCAGCCTTTATCTCTCCATTTTGTAGGCTTAGTGTGTAGCTTTTTATCAATTGATTGATACTTTTCATCATTTCTATCCTTCCATACTTATATCTCTGTTTGAGGAATTTTCAGAAAATACCTGTTAATTCATTATACCCAGTTTCATTGTCTACCGACATTTTATTAGAAATATATCATAACATTTTTTTAAATTGGAAGGACGAAAATAATCTATCGCAGCACATTCTAATAAATTTTTATCTTTAGAAAGAGCATTTATTCATTCATATGAACAATCTTACCCATCATTTCTCATATTAAAAGATCATGAAGCTTCTTTTCGTGTGAAAGCTTAATTTTTTATTGCCGGCCCACTCAAAAACAGATATGATTATACAGAGAAAAAAGAAATGAGAAAAACGATGAACATTAATACTAAAAAATATAATTGCATGAAAGAATTGGAGATTTTTGATATTCTAACAGCAAACGAAAAGCTGGCAATTCACGACCTGGCTAGAGGTAATTTGCTCAAAAAAGGTGAGTTTCTTTTTAATCAGGGTGATGAAGGTCATAAGGTTTTTTTAATTCAGACTGGCAAAATCATGTTGCAAAAATATACTGAAGAGGGGACAAAAATTGTCATCGACATATTAAAACCGGGGGATTTAATATGTGAAAATATCATTTTCGAAGAAATCAATTATCCCTTTAGCGGTGTTGCATTAGAAAACAGCTACATCTGCGCATGTTCAAAAAATGAAATGAATACGTTAATAAAGGATCCACTGATACTTGAAAAAATTTTCATGAGCATCAACAATAAAATGTTAGCTTATACCGAAAGAATGACTACCCATGCGATTAAAGATGTTCAGAGCAAAATCTATACGACACTTAAATTAATCGCTGACCGTCACGGGCGAAAAACCAAAGACGGTTTAGAAATCGATTGTTATTTAAGCCACGAAGATATTGGCTTTCTAGTAAACGCTTCAAGAGTAACTGTAACCCGTTCAATTAACGAATTGATTGAAATGGGAAAACTTGGTAAAAAAAACCGACATTACATTATTTCTCTATAAATTGTAGCCTGCTATACAGAAGTTATTCATCGGTCTCGATATAATCGGAATAGAATAATTTTCAGGAGGCAAAAATGGAAAAGATAGTATGTATCAGCGGTTCGCCTGTTAAAAACAGTAATACAGATAGAATGCTAAAAGGCATCGCAAATGAAACTGGTTTAGAATATGAATTCATCAAATTAAGCAGCTATACTGTTAAGCCATGCCTAGCCTGCAAGGCATGTGTAAGTACAAACAAATGTATTCAAGAAGACGATTTTCAGGAAATCAGCGAAATGATTGCAGCTGCAGATGCGGTAATCATCGGTTCATACACACCATATGGAATGATCGATGCTTTTTCAAAAGCGTTTTTTGAGCGGTTATGGTCAATGCGACACATGAACAGTTTAAACGCCGGTAAATATGCAATCACCGTTGTCACCTCATTAAATCGCGATGTTGCAGCACAAGTCAATCAGGAAATTGCCATGGAGATGGTAATGGAGGGCTTCATCTTACTCAACCAACTGGTGGTTAATGGTAGCGTTCCCTGCTTAAGCTGCGGTTATGGCGAAGACTGCAAAAATTCTTTCGCGCAAATGCAGGTCGGAGAAAACGGTGCTGTTTCCACCTCAAGCTGTTTTGATGTTGAAAATCAGAAAGTGTATGAAGAAGGCACAAAATTAGGCAAATTATTGGGGGCTTATCTGCGCGGTGAGCAAAAATTTGATCTTGCAAGTCATCAGAAAAACATTGCTGAAATGATGGACATGATGATGCCGGTAATGGATAAGGGCATTCGACAATGGCGCGAAGAGGTACTTACATCTGCTATAGAAAGTTAATACATAAAAAAATGATTCATTAAAAATTTTAAAAAAGTCTTACGAGATTAAAATTAAATTTATTCTGGTAAGACTTTTGTTACTCAAACCTCATTAAAATATCATGTTCCAGGTTTTTTTCCAGTTTTAATCTTTCATAATGAATCAACAACAGTTGAAATAAAATCCGTTCATTTCCGCTCCCATTAATTGTAAAACCAAGGCACTCTTCCATTTTCTTTTTTCTAAATATTACTGTATTACGATGAATAAAGAGTTCCATTGCCACTTTTTTATATTGGAAATCATAATCATAAAGCTTTTGCATCGTCATTATTGCATCTTCAGTTCCTTTGCCAAAATATGATTGGATTTTTTTTAAATATGGTTCTAAAACTCCCGTCCTGATTTCTCGGTCCAGCTGCCAGTAAAGTTTTAAATCATAATAATGATGGGCAAAATAGACAGATTGGGAAGCAGTCAGTGTCACACTTCTAAACATGTTATAAGCTTCTCGATAAGATTTCTGATATCCGCTAAGACCTGAATAAAAACCGCCAACATATGCAGTCCATTCATGTAAAGATTTCAAACCAACTGCACCGGCAAGATAATCATTAATAGATTTCTCTAACTCCCACGGTTCAGTTTTCTCTATTGTTTTAAAAATCACTAAATAATCTTCGGACAACAAGGCTGACATATCATTCTTTAAATGTCGGTCTGAGGTTTTTATCTGATTCAGCTCACTTTCCAGAACAGATTTTTTGGCCTCTAATTTTCCAGTATAATAAGTAAGCAGTAAAGCCACTCTTGGCTGATCCATCTGATATCCAATTCTTCGCCCCCAATCTCTAAGCTCGTTTTCACCTATTGACATAGGATCATAGATCAGGGTATTTAAGAAATTACTTTTATCATTACGATGACTGTAAAATCGTATCATTGATTCCTGTTGCTCAATGATTAATTCAGCTGTCATTTTTACCAGTTTTCCAATATTACGAACTTCGTTGGAATCGCCAGTAATACCAACCACTCCGATTACTTTATTATTCTTATCAACAATAGGAAGATTAATACCTGGTCGCACCCCCATCAGATTCTTCGCTTGTGACTCTGTTACCTCACAAATAATTGCTTGCCTGATTGCCTTCATTGCGGTTTCGTGAAAAGTACCAATTCGTTCCGGTGAACCACTGCCAATGATAAATGCTTCTTTATTCATCACATTAATATTATAACCAAGGTTATTCATCACTTCATCCGCAATTTTTTGAGCAATTTTTTTATCAAGCATCCATAGTACCTTTTTTTATATTCCGAATCACTAAACTAACACCAATAAATTTACGTTTCAATATTAAAATCATCAGATTGCCGAAACCAGCTTCATCAGGTTTTCTACTTGGGCCTGTAACAGTTCTCTGGCATGGGCCATCTGCCAATCAAGTCCACGGGTATTATTGCATAGCGCAAAAGCGGCAATAATCCCTTGTTCAAAGACTTTTTCATAACCTGGTTCAAGCGCTCCAGAAATAATAATTGCCGGAACCTTCTGCTTATGTGCCCGCTTTCCAACGCCACTGACAACTTTGCCCATAGTACTTTGAATGTCAGTTTTACCTTCGCCTGTAATAACTAAATCTGCTCCTTGAATTTGCCTGTCAAACTGGATTTCGTTAAGAACAATCTCAAGTCCAGATTGTAACTGAGCGCCAAAATATGTAACCAGCGGTAAAGCCGTACCACCAGCTGCACCCATTCCTACCAAAGAAAGCAAAGTTTTCCCTGAGTTTTTTTCAAACAAATCCCCCAGGTGCTCCAGCCCCTTATCAAGAATAGCTACTATTTCAGATGTAGCGCCTTTCTGGGGACCATAAATAGCTGCGGCTCCATTTTTACCGCAAAGCGGATTAGAAACGTCACAGGCAATTAAGAAGTCAGCCTCAAAGATTTGAGGATCAACAGCATCTAAATCGATTTTTTTTATCTCCGCCAGATTTTTACCAAAAGGTAATATCGGTTGATCGTCTTCATTTAGAAATCTTACTCCAAGAGCTGTAGCAAGACCAGTTCCGCCGTCATTGGTTGCACTGCCACCCAAGCCTAATATAACTTTTTTCAAGCCACGCCGAACAATAGCATCATAAATCATTTCACCCGTACCAAAAGTTGTTGTATTTAGAGGATTTTGCTCTTCCTTTTTAATCAGTGTCAAGCCAGATGCTGCTGCCATCTCAATAACAGCAGTCTGATTATCAATAATTCCATATTCAGCCTGGATATTTCTATATAAGGGATCATGCACCTGCAAACTGATACGCTCACCGATGCCTCCCTGCATTAGAGCTGAAACCATTCCTTCACCACCATCGGAAATCGGAATTTTTTTAATTTTTGCATCCGGAATGACATTGATAATCGCTGTTTCGATTATATCACAGACCTCAATAGCCGTTAATGACCCTTTATATGAATCCGGTGAGATAACAATTTTCATATTATTTATCCTCCATTAGCTGAGCGCCTTAAAATGTCTTTCTTATTTATGTGAAATGCAAGATTCTTACTTCTGATTGATAAAATCTTTAACTGTCCGATTGAATTTTTCAGGTTCTTCCCAGAAAAGCATATGCCCGGAATCTTCAAAAAACTCTACTTTTGCACCAGGAATGGTTTCTGCCACGTAGGCACTTCCCTGCCAATCAAAAACTGCACTGTTACGAGCAACACAAACTAGAGTTGGAACACTGATACAAGGCAGAAAATCCCGCCAATCTAAATTTGTATGATCGCGCATAATTTCTATCCGAATATAAGGCGGACATTTAGAGATTTCATCAGCAATAAACTTTACTTCATCAGAACTCGGTTCATGATACAAGCAACCATAAGCCAATCCTTCAGCCGCTTCGCGCGGGGCATATTTAATATCATAACAGGTTCGAATAAACATCTCCACATCATAGCAACCATTCTGACCCCATGACCAATCAGGACCTGTATATTGAAGCGGAGCCTGATCAACAACGATTAATTTGCCAACCCTATGATTTCCAAATAATTCCAGATAGCTCCATAAAACAGCTGCCCCCATCGACCACCCTAACACGGTTACATCACTCACGTCCAGATGATCAAGCAGTTCTTTGATGTCCATTGCATAACGAGAAATACGATGACTATGCATTACTTTTTCTGACTCTCCATGTCCACGAAAATCTAACAAAATCACCTGAAAGTCTTCAGCCAAAACACTGCTATTTTTTTCAAAAAAACGTGTCGTACACGTCCACCCAGGTAACATAAGCAATGGTTTGCCACGTCCTATTACCTCATAATATAATTCAACTTGATCATTAGTATAAAAAGATGCCATTTTTTCCTCCTGTATTTATTATTTTCAGCCACCGTCTTCATCGATAACAATTGAATTCTCAATTATCATTATATACAATATGTAATAGTTTTCAATGGATTTTATACTAAACATTTTTCAATTGATTATGCGATAGTACAATTTAATTATTCATTTGCTAGTTAACACTTCAATCCCCTGTCTTTTCTATTTCAATTTTTGCAGTAACATGATATAGTAATAGCATTAAGCACTAAATCGACACTAACTCAAAGAGGTTAAAATTATGCATTTTTCCAATATTGGTATTGCTATCTTACTGACTCTACTAGCCGGCTTATCCACCGGTATTGGCGGCCTGATAGTTCTTACTTTTGAAAAAACTAATACCAAACTTTTATCGATCGCCTTGGGCTTCTCCGCTGGCGTAATGATTTACGTTTCCTTCGTAGAATTGTTTTATGAATCCCGACAATTACTCACCGCCAATCTGGGGCATACAAGTGGAACTTGGGTCAATATTATTTCTTTTTTTGGCGGAATGCTCTTGATTGCCATTATCGATAAACTGGTCCCCTCATATGAAAATCCCCACGAAGCACATTTGGTTGAAGAAGCAACTAGCTGCCCAGCTGATGGTAGCCAGAAACTCTTGCGGGTTGGTATGATGACCGCCCTGATCATTGCTATCCACAATTTCCCAGAGGGGATGGCGACATTTGTATCTACCATTCAAAATCCACAATTGGGAATTGCTATTGCTATCGCAGTTGCCATTCATAACATCCCAGAAGGGATGTCTGTGGCAATTCCTGTATTCTGTGCTACTGGAGACCGTCGTAAAGCTCTGAGATGGTCGTTTTTTTCTGGGATGGCTGAGCCGGTCGGTGCCATAGTTGCTTACTTACTGCTTGTTCCAATTCTAAATGATACAGTGTTCGGTATCCTCTTTGGAATAATCGCCGGTATTATGGTATTTATATCCTTCGACGAACTATTGCCAACCGCCAGGGAATATGGTGAACATCATTTATCCATCTATGGACTGATTGGCGGGATGATTCTGATGGCCATAAGCTTGATCTTGATCGGTTAAATGCTTTTTAACCAGCAAACAAAAAATTTAAAAGTCTTTAGCAGTTTGTTTCCCAATAAAGACTTTTGTTTACTTGAAAACTTTCTCTAGAAGCAGAATGCTTAACACCATGCTACTCCTAGTTATTCACCAGAAAGATAAGTCTTATTGATAGCATTTACCAAAGCTAATGCACTTGCCTGCATTACATCCTTCTCAATCGCTTTTCCTGAGAATACCTCATCATTATGGCGAATCTGAACAGACACTTTTCCCATACTTCCCCGACCTCGGCCAAGGCTGTTAATCCGGTAATCAATCAGTTCAACGGGAATATCACAGGCCTTAATAATACTACCATAAAGCGCTGCCACAACCCCATTATCACTTGCGCTGGAAACAAACTCCTGCTCACCTTTTGACAATGTGATAGTTGCCAACACGACGCCTCCTTTAGCGTTTAACTCGTAATCATTTAACTGCCAGAGTTCAGGACAAGACTTACCGGAAAATGTTGCTCTGTTTTTCAATAAAGTTAGAACATCATTATCATAAATTTCCTTTTTACTATCTGCCATCGCTAAAAACTGCTGATAAATACTCTCAAAAGATTCTTCCGATAATTCAAAACCCAAGCGCTGACTAACATATCTGAAGGCATGACGACCAGAACGGGCGGTTAGAACAATTTCCATCTCAGGTGCACCAATTGTAACAGGGTCCATGATCTCATATACATCTTTGGATTTAAGCAATCCGTCCTGATGAATCCCCGAAGAATGGGCAAAAGCATTTTCTCCAGTGATTGCCTTGTTGACCTGAATATCAAGTCCCATCGTTGCACTGACCACCCGCGAGCTTTCATAAATCTGACTTGTGTCAATCGTTGTATAGCCATTATAATAATCTGGATGTAATAAAATCCCCATCGTAACTTCTTCTAGTGAAGTATTGCCAGCTCTCTCGCCAATACCATTTATTGTACATTCTACTTTATTGGCACCATTTTTCACAGCTGCTAAAGTATTCGCCGTTGCCAAACCTGTATCATTGTGGCAATGTACACTTAGCAATACTTCAGGCGCCAGGTTTTTCAGACGCTCATCAATTCGTCCGATTAAACGACCATATTCTTCTGGAATGGCAAATCCAACGGTATCAGGCACATTAATGATCGTAGCTCCCGCTTCAACAACCGCTTCAATAGTCCGCCATAAATATTCAAAATCTCCACGGCTGGCGTCTTCTAAGGAATATTGCACATTTGGAATCAGACTGCTGGCATACTTAACAGCTCTAACCCCCATCTCAATAACGTCTTGGGGTGACTTTCTGAGTTTTTTACCCACATGAACATCAGAGGCCCCGAGAACAATATGAATGAGTGGATTTTCAGCCTCTTTAATGCTGCTATAAATACTATCAATATCACCTTGCACTGCTCGGCCGAGAGCTGCTATACCAACATCTTTACCAATTTTTCTGCTGATCGCCCGAACAGCCTCAAAATCGCCCTGGGATGAAGACGGAAATCCTACTTCCATCATATCAACTTTCATTTTAGCCAGCTGTTGAGCTACAATAAGCTTTTCTTTTAAGTTAAGTTTTGCTCCGGGTACCTGTTCGCCATCTCTTAAAGTCGTATCCAACACATAAATTTTTCTTGACATCTTTCTTCTCCTTTAATTAAAAATACTCCCTTTTCATCTCTGTTAGAGACGAAAAGGGAGCTTTCCGCGGTACCACTCTTATTCATACAAAAGTAAGCGTCAAATACAAACCACATAGAAAAGAAGCTCGACATATGAGATAATGATAAAAATCATCTCGCAAGTCGAACTTCTTTATTGGTTTATTGATGCTGATTAGTTTGGGCCAAGGACTGGCGGCAGATCTCGGGCAGCTGATCGGACCAGGGAAGAAAAGGTTCCAGTGCGACCTCGTCATCGCAGTTTATATCCGGCAGACGTTCAAAGAGAAATTTGAGATATTCATAAGGGTTGAGCTCATTAAGTTTGGCACTCTGGATCAGGCTGAAGGCAGTGGCGGAAGCTTTGGCACCATTGGCTGTTTTACAGAAAAGAAAGTTTTTTCTGGCCACAACAAAAGGCTTGATCTGTTGTTCGGCAATGTTGGTGGAAAGTTCACATTGGCCGTCAAGCAAAATGTTTTCCAGTACAGTCTGGTGTTTGAGACTGTAGTTGAGCGCTTTTCCAAAGGCGCTTTTGGGAAGGGTATTCTGCGACATTAATTTTACCCATGCGAAATAAGCTGTCATCAGCGGTTTAAGCTCTTTTTCCCGTCGCTCCTTACGCTCTTTCGGGGTCAGGTCTTCTTTTAACAGCGCTTTCTCAAAGACAAACATTTCACCTATCATCTGAACGGCCTGCCAGGCTTCGGTTTCGGTTTTTATAGTCCCTTTTGGCAATGCTTTTAGCGCATCAGTGTATTGACGTCTGGCATGGGCAAAGCAGCAGACCCGGGTAATATCGGTTACGCTGTTATAGCCGTCATAACCGTCCGTTTGAAGGATTCCTTTGAAATTTTCAAGGAAATTTTTGGGGTGTTTGCCACTCCGGGACGGCTGATATTCAAACAACGCCATGGGTTTTCCGTATTTCCCGGGACGATACAGCCACATATAGGCCTTGCTGGTACAGGCTTCCCCATCTTTAGTCAGAACTTTCAGTGATGTCTCATCAGCCATCAGAAAGCTTTCTTTTTCCAGATGTTTTTTCATCAGCCGGTAGAGGGGTTCAAGGTAACGCTCACTGCCTTTGATGATCCAGTTGGACATCGTCGCGCGGGACAGTTCAATGCCAAAGTGTTTAAAGGTCTGCTCCTGCCGGTAAAGAGGCAGGGCTGCCGCAAATTTCTGGTATAGAATATAAGCAAGCAGACTTGGCGAAACAAAGCTGCCCGAAATAACCGGATTGGGCGCTTTAGCTGTAATAATCGGCGTTTTGATCTCATGATCCTGACAGTGTCGGCAGGCATACACTTTTCTGACATGTTCCACCCGCACCACTTTGGCGGGAATCACTTTGAGCTCCTGGCGCACTTCCTCCTTCATCTGATGCAGTGAATGGTCACACACAGGGCATACTTTCTCATCTTCATTAAGATCATAAACAATGCGTTCAACCGGCAGATCATCAAAAGAATCCCGGTTCAGTCCCCGCTTTTTACGGCGGTGGGTAGCCACTTCGATGGATGGTTCTTCCTGCTCAGGGCGTTTCGTCACCTCCGGCTCATTAAAAAAAGAGATCTGGTTTTCAATTATGACAGTGTCAGCGGATTTGCCGAAGCGCTTCTGGGCATTCAGACGCAACTGTTCTTCGTACCATTTAATTTTTGCCTGCGCTTCTTCAAGTTCTGAATTCAGCCGAGTGTTTTCACTCTGAAGTTCAGTGATGACAGATAAAAAATCCAGTGCCGGATCTTGTGTTTCTGTTTCTGTTAAACTGTTTTCTTTACCCATCTGATGCTTATACCGCTTTCCTGTCATTATCCACTCCAATTACTTATGATTGGCATAATATCGCCGTTTTATGATGCTATTATACCATAGATCAGCTGACAAAAAAAGCTTTTTCAACCTTATTTTTCAGATTAAAATCCGCTGTTTCACTGGCGGATGCGCCTGTTTTTCATCAAGGGTCAGTCCATCCAGCAACCACCGGAAACTTCTTTCAGTCACAACAATGGAAGGGGCGCCACTTTTTTCCGGCCACTGGAAACAGCCGTTTTCCAGACGTTTATAATGAATCCAGAAGCCGGTCTGATCCCATACCAGGATTTTAATCAGATTCCTGCGTTTATTGCAGAATGCAAACAGGTGCATGGAAAAGGGATCTTCTTTCAGAACTTCCCTGACAATCAGGGACAGTCCATCGATACTTTTTCTGAGATCGGTGGCTCCCAGAGCTATATGCACATTTCCGGAGTTGAGGCCTGTCAACATGGATCAGGCCTTTCTGATTGCGCTAATTATATTTGTAAGATGATTCTCTGAAAATTCAGGCGGTATCATAACAACCACATCTGAAATCCGGATTTCTATTACTTTTGGGGTTCCAGATAAAGGTTTTTTAAATGATATTTCCGGCGCAATAACAATTCCGGCAAAGTTGACTGTTTCTTCGGCAAACTCCTGGGGTTCCAGATCATTTAGATCCCGGTTTGCTTTGCTGATTCTCAGTTTCCAGTATCGGAATGCACTCAAAGCAAGATTATTCTTTTCGCACCACTGCCGCTGCGTCAGTCCACTTGCCAATTGTGCTTTGATCCGCTCTTCCCAGAGTATCCGATTTTCACTTTTCTCCATAAAAAATACAATCCTTCCTTTAATAGTTTGAAAGAATTGTATCAGTTTTTTTATTTGGTTGGTATGTGGTCTGTAATTGACGCTTACATACAAAATGTATGCACTCATTCAATACCCTTTATTGTCCCGATGAATTCGCTGTATAAAAAAACGCCTGTCTCAAACGAGACAGACGATAAATCTGCTATACCACTCTATTTTACAGCAACTTCAATACGGGTTTAACAAAACCGATATCTATCCCCTATAACGGTGGGCTTCCGACTTAACCTACTCTGACTATTTCAGCAAGCAACTCCGAGATCAGTTCATCATCTTCTAACTTCTGCTTCACACCACCCAGCAGATCTCTGAAAATCATCTGATAACTACTACTTCTCATCAACGTTTTAATATTTAGCTTATAATAAATGAATTCTTTTTATTTGTCAACCTGTTTACTAAATTAAAAATAAAATCTTCTTTTCTCAACATCAATAATTTTATATGTTACCTGCAATTTTTGCTTTTTTCTTTCCAGAACTCTGTAATATGCTTACCAGTAAGCCGCCCATCACAAAAGCACTTAAATGAAAAGTACTTAATGACATGGCGGCTGACGGAATTTCCAGAGTTGTTGGTCCCATTACAACTGCATACAATGAACCAATCATTAAACCAATGACAGAGTACATTGTTTTTGAGCGATACCTTTCCAGACACAACTTTATGCCTTTTACCACTGTAAAGGCACCTGTGACAATACCTGCTCCAAACAAAAGAAACCCCGGAAGATATGAGCTATTAAAATGCAGACTTTCATTAAGCGCGTTCATTATCGGTACATACAAACCTAAAATCAACAATAAGGAAGAACCTGAAATACCTGGTAAAAACATGGCTGATATTGCAATCATGCCGCAGATAAAAATATAGACGATTAGAAAAATGTTTAGGCTATTTAAGTTGATCTCCGTCATAAAACTTGTATTATTAAAGACAGTAATCCCAATAACCAGCAATGCTCCGACCAAAGTGAAAATCAGATTGCTTTTTCGTTCTATCAATGCGTCTTTTTCTTCTCTGATAACAATCGGAATCGATGCTACGATCAACCCTAAAAACAATGAAGATGTCAGATAAATATGCTCTTCAAAGGCATTTGAAATCACCAATACTGCACCAATCATTCCTGTTACCCAGCCGATTCCAAGCTTTAAAAGAAAAATAATTGCTTCTTTTCTTTTATTACCTTTTTCATAGAAGAGATCATTGATACTGCCAATAAACTTGTCATAAAATCCCAGAACAAATGCAATTGTCCCGCCCGATACACCAGGCACACTGTCTGCCAAAGCCATGCAGACGCCATTAATAATTTGTCTGACCACTATTTATTCCTCCGTTCTATCTATTTACAAAGTACTCTTTTAACTCAGCCGCAATAATATAAACAATTGAAATTAAACCGATTGAGTGATTTTGAAAATCTTAAAAAGAAAAGATATCAAAATGAGCCAATTTCATTTAAGTAACTGTGTCATTCGATATCTTTTTATTTATGATTTATCTCGTACTATATCTCTTGATCTTACTTTTTCAACCTGTTTCTGAGAATTACGCTGCATAATAATTGCCACTGACATCACGATAACAGAAAGTCCAACCATACTAAAGCCAACTATGAAAAAATACTTCTGATAGTCAGAACCTGTACCGGCAATCTCTAGAATACCGGATAAAAAACTGCCAACTGTTAAGGTTGCAATCCCGGAATTATAGAGATTATTGAGCAAACGGTATGCCTTTGACTTAATTAAACTGGGTAGTGATTTATATAACCCTATATAAAACAGTGATCCCCCCAACAATGTATAGAGAAACATGTATGTCATATATGGAGAATGCACACCATGACCAAACAAACCATATATGCAGTTTATTCCGATCAGCAGCGCTGAAATAATGGCATATACCAGAGATGTTTTAACCATCTGATTCTTAATATCCAATGTAAACAATGTCGCTGACCTCCCTTTCTTCAATCGTTTTCCCGCTCGTTGGCTGATTAATCACTTCTCCGTTAAAGACCATTGTTGAAGAGCCACCACCATCAAGATTGTAAGCCACTGTGCATCCCTGTTCCTGCATAACAGTTGCCAGTTCTTCTAGTGACAAACCCGCACTTTCATCAGTTCGGCCATCTGATACAATGATGATATAATGCCCCTCGGAAATCTGACCGATTGCCGTTCTCGGATTACTGGTCATCGCTTTGTCAACTTCACTGTTTTGATCAACGACAATTACACCGTTCTCAATCAGTGCTGGACCAAATGAAAGGATCTGGCTGATACTGTCTGTATCAAATGAATCTATAGAGATTTCACTTTCATTGATGATCGAAAGATTTCCATCATCATCTACTACAAGTGCCTGATCATCGCCTGATTCTCTGGCCACGTCGCGATAGACAACTCCGTTTCTTAGGACATATCCGTCATCTCTAAATCCATAGTAATCACCGTTGATGGCAAAGATCGCATCCACACTGTCAGCTATTTCAGAAGTTGTCGCTTTAATATTACGTCCATAGGTATTTCCTGCTAAGGCAGTTTTCAAAAGACTTGGATCTTCAAGTTCAATGTCGGCAATATAAATAGTTGAATCATACTCTTCAATTACACTAATAGTAATGCTGATTTCTTCATCCTGATAAGAATTTTCTGTAATCACTGCACCACTTGTCTCATTTAAAGTCGCTGAATCCAGAGTTTCTGTAGAAACTCCCGTGTCAATGTTTGTATCTACGACAGCATAAGCCTTTTCTATTACAAAGCTATCTAACATTACAAATATAAAACACCCCGTTAAAAGAACGCTGTAAATAATCGCCCACCAGTAGGGTTTTGAAAGATTTTTTTTCAATGGAAGCGGATCTCCTTTCTTTTTTCAGTAAAAATCAGATTTCTCTGAACAAAATAACTAATAATAAATAAACTGCTATCCACGAATATTTTTAGAATACTCAAATGTATCGTGAAAATACTCAAACTGCTGACAAAAAACCAGCTCAAAAACATTTGTGAAGTAAAGAGAATCATATACTTCAGCAATTCTTTTCCTTTGTGTTCTGCTGACCTAAAAACCCAGTGCTTATTTATCAAAAAATTAATACCTCCAGAAATAATTCGTGCCATAATTGTTGCAGCCAAAATGCCAGTTGACGACGTCGTAAATGCGAAAACCATAAACAATGCAAATAGCGAATTATCAATGATTGCTGAAATCAGCGAAGATAAACTGAATTTTAAAATATTAAAATAAATTCTTGCAGAGTCCTTGATTGCATGAAAATGTGAAGATTTGTTTTCATCGATATAGACTGTTTCAATGGGAACTTCTCTTATTTCATATTGGGCTCTGCCAGCTTCCATCAGAAAATTCATTTCATATTCATAACGATCTCCTGGTACAGCTAATGCAATTTTTGCCATTTTGGCTGGAATTCCTCTTAGTCCCGTCTGGGTATCCCTACATTTTCGACCAGTGCTCAAAAGATATGCCAGTGAAGTAATTCGATTGCCCCATCGACTTTTAAACGGCACCTGTTTTCCGCTAAAATTTCGTGACCCCAAAATAATCTGGTCACCGCTCTTCACAAGTTCATCAGCGATTTTTTCGATATCATCCGGTTTATGCTGTCCGTCAGAATCAGCCGTTACAACACCGCAAGTTTCTGGATACTTTTGCATAGCAAAAGCAATCCCTGTTTTTAGAGCTGCCCCTTTTCCCCTATTTTCCAGATGCTGACAAAAATTAACATGGACTTTTTTCTTGATTATATCAAAGATGACTTCACTTTCGACTCCACTACCATCATCCACAACGACCATATTAAAATTTTTTTCTATTAATTCATCAACTAATATAACTAGGCGTTTATCGGGTTTATAGGCAGGAATAATCACTATCGGTCTCATTATTACGACCTCCTGGTATTTTTTATTATTAACATCATAGCTCCATAATGTGACTGATAAGTGATTGTATCTTGAATTTGTTCCGGTTGAAGAAAGTATTAAGTTTCCTAGTTCGTATTACCTTTAAAATGAACCTAAAAAAACAATGAGCTACGTTTTGTTAAGTAAACACAACGTCTCTCATTGCCTCCTCGAAATATTAACCTGTCTAAAATTTAGCATTCAATATGCAATATGTATCCTTGAAAATCAGCCTTAACTTAATCAACAATGTCATTTTGGAATCTTGACAAATGCTCAAAAGGCAGAATTTGCCGACCTCGAAAAAGTCCGCAACCATCATTAATCAGAGAGTTATTCATAGCCGAAAACATATTGACATCTAATTTAGACAATTCCAGCTGCTGTAAGGCGATTCCTCTTTCATAGGCATCATCAAAATAAATATTTTCCCCTACAGGAATGGCATCCCGTCTAGCTCTTTCACTTTCCTGACGTTTTTCATAACCCAAATGATTTGCTGGTCCAATTTCGGCAAAATCATCCATTTCTTTAGTCCGCAGTTGAACTTCCACATAGCAACGAGCAATAATATCATAAAAAGTTATATGCAAAGACTGATAACCGTTCGACTCGGAATTGACAATATAGTCTCGATAATATGGCCTAACCGACTCATCCAATAAATGTGAATTTTCCTGTCCCGATAGTGCTGCTAACTCAGCTGAAAAACCTCTTTCTTCCAAAAATCCAGGCAATTGGTTAGCGACTTTATATAAATACTTTAATTCTTCTTCACTAATATTCTGCCCTTCTTTAAGATGACATTTTGGTAAAGATATCACAATTCTGTAGGCGATCAGATCGCGAAAACAACCCAAGGCACTTTTTAATTCCGGTAATGACGGATAATTGCCATGTTTAATATAATACTCATAAATATATTCGACTATATAACCATTAAATTTCGACTCGGCACGGATTAACGACTTTATTCGTCCTTTAAAAGTAAAAGCCAGAAAATCGTAATCGGTAGCCATTAGTTTATAAAACTCCCTTATTCGCTGCGATTGAGAAGTCAAGAAATCGTTATGTTGGAGAAGCTCAGCAATTTGAAGTAAAAAATTACAGTGCACCAGATCGATCTGATTATGAGTCTCCTTTGCAGAATGTTTCAAATCTTCGGAATACCTTTGTAAAATCCTTAGGACTGTATCACCTGAATATAAATAATCATTTAATTTTTTCATTTAACTTATTGCATCAAATTATTGATGCTATCCTTTCATGTCTTATGTCTACGTTACATATTGTCATTTTTCATGCTATAATTATAGTCTAAACAAGATATTTTTCAATTTAGAAAGAAGATATTTATGGAAAAAATAATCATTAACGACCTGATGCAAAGAGGCCACTACTACCTGACCGAACCTTGCGGTAAAAATTTCCATCCAGAGTTTAAACCTGAGCTAACCCCAAAGGAACTCTTAGAACTTGGAATCTTCGGGGGAAAATACATGACAGACTGCCAGCGTGAATTTCCTGATGACTGGTTTTCTAAAGCTAAACTTTCACCCGCTTTTAAAAATATCTCATTGAATTACTTTGGTGTCGATGCTTCACTCCCATTAAGTGTCTGGCAAAAAAAGGGCTGGATTCACCCAGCTGATCCCCGCGGCTGGTTTCAATGGTACTGTCGCTATTATCTGGGAAGACGCTTTCCCGAAGAGGACCTAAGACAAATTAAGCGCTGGAAGGCCATCCGTCGTCACGCCGGTGCAATTCGCAAAAACTGTGTTCCTTTTGATATGAATTGTCGTAAAAAACAACGACAAGTCCTCCTTCACTGGGCTTATGATTCCCGGAAATTCTAGCTTTCACTTTAAGAAAATTTAGTATAATTGAGCATTCCCTAGCAGTATATCACATTATTTTACATGACGATACCATATATTCAGTTCCGATTCTTTTCTGGGAAGCAATGTAAGCAGGTATCCATTAGGATAAAGGACTCGCAATTTCAATATTAATCGGTTAAAATGATTATTATACAACTAACTCTTATTTTTATTTAAGGAGATATTTATGTTAAAATATAAAACCATCACACTCGGTATCACCGCCTGCAGTCCGGCTATAAAAGCACTTGACCTAATTACAGAATTACGGAAACTTGGGGCTTGTGTTCATGTAATTATGACTCCAAATGCCGTTAATTTTGTCTCGCCGCTGCTTATTCAGCGAGAAGCCGGGACACCCGTATTAATCGAACAGTTTGAACTCCCAAAAGTTTATGATTCTAATCATCAATCAATAGCCGCTCAATCCAACTTATTTTTGATTGCACCTGCTTCAGCAAATATTCTCGGTAAAGCGGCTAATGGTATAGCCGATAATTTGCTTTCAAGTAAGGTTCTTTCTGCTAAATCACCGATTATGATTGCAACCCACATCAACCCTGCCATGTACAGCAAAAAAAGTGTCCAACGAAACGTAACTCAGTTAAAAGAGGACGGCTTTATCTTTGTCGAACATCCTGATGAAAATATCAAATACGAGAGTTTATTTCCCGGGGTTGAAGCAATCATCAAAGCAGTCGTCAATGAATTGTCTCCCCAAACTCAATTATAAAAGTAAGCTATAAATTAATTGCTTAATTATTTTTGCTTGATTAACAATCTTTATTTTGAAAGGAGAATGGAATACAGTTATATTTAGTAGTGGACCAACTGGTCGTCAATCAACTATATCTGCGGTCTTTGTTTAT
The DNA here is from genome assembly GCA_030586155.1 of Eubacteriaceae bacterium ES3. Taxonomy (NCBI): domain Bacteria; kingdom Bacillati; phylum Bacillota; class Clostridia; order Eubacteriales; family Eubacteriaceae; species Eubacteriaceae bacterium ES3. Next base: position 2,080,498 of record CP130741.1, read on the forward strand.
GATTAAAAAGGAGGAATTAAGTGAATTTTATGAGAACGTTATCTATTTCTGTTTTAGCACTTTTAATGATCTTTTCCGGTTCAACCGTTTGGGCTATCGATACTAACGAAGAAAGTTCGTCCCCCAATGTTACTTACGCAACTCATATCGAGAATTCTGGCTGGCAAAATGCTGTCACCGATGGTGCAATTTCTGGCACCGTTGGCGAGAGTCTTCGCCTCGAAGCTATTACGATTGAAAGTAGCATTGAGGGTGTTGACATAAACTATGAAACTCATATTCAAAATTTAGGCTGGGAATCAGAATACGGAACATCAATCATTTCTAATGGTGACGTATCCGGTACCGAGGGTGAAGGTCTTCGTCTTGAAGCCATTATGATTAATCTGTCTGGTGAAAATGCCGATCAATATGATGTTTATTATGAGGTCCATGCTCAAAACTTCGGCTGGCTCGGCTGGGCTAAAAACGGCCAACCAGCTGGAACCTCAGCATTTGGATACCGTTTAGAAGGTATAAGAATTCTAATCTTACCTTCTGGCTCTGATGCACCTGGTGACACCGAAAATGCCTATGTGCGACGCGAATTTACAGACATGGAAGAAGCTCAGACCTATTTAAAACAAATGACCAACTCAAGCTATGAAGAGTATACTTACCAGGGATACGATTCATCAAAAGGCTATGAATTTGTCTGTCAATCAACCGGCTCACAACCACATTCATTCGTCGTATCACCCAAAGGTAGCGTTTATGATCCCCTAGGCAAATATTATCGTGTGAAAATAGTTGGCGATGAAACACTGCCTTATGTTTGCAGCAGCGACGAAGCAAGTATTTATCTGGCAGAATTTTTGTCATCTTACAGTGACGGCACTTACGAAGAATTTACTTATCAGGGATATGATGAAAGCAAAGGTTACAGCTTTTTGGGAATCATAACTGGGGCTCAAGAAAGACCTTATTATGTATCTCCTGCTGGCAGCATTTATGATGGATTCAAAAATGAATACATCGTTGCAATTGTTGGCGACGAAACTTTACCTGCAATAGTTGACTCAACTGAAGCAGTACAGTACCTCAGCGATTTTTTTAATGACTCCACTTATGAGTCATTTTCTTATCAGAGTTATGACGAATCCAATGGATATGTTATTCTGGCGAAAAATGCTGACGAAGAACATCTTTACTATGTTTCTCCCATTGGAAGTATCTTTGATATAACACACAACCGCTTTGTTTATTATATCGCTACGGGACAAACCGTCTCACTTGAAACCGATCAGGACCGCATTGAATATTTAAACGCCTATTTAAAATCCTGTTATGAATATGTACCAGGAATTACGACTAAATGTATCGGTTGGGAGTCTGAATCCGGACGTGTTATTTACGGAAGCCAAGAGCGAAATGGTGTTCTTCATGATGCCTACGAATATGTTGTTTATAACAATGGCAACATCAAACTTAACTATGCTCCGGTCGGCTGATACATCCAGATTGGACAACTAAGGCTACAAAATAAATTGTTTAACCCGTATGCTAATTATCAGCGAATGAGCTGATAAAACATACGGGTTATATTCTTTTTATTATTTTATTCAGGCACTTTTTTGCACCGATAAACTGCGAATATATTCAATTGCCTCTGTTCCAGCCTTTGCACCTTCGTATACCGCTTTTGAAATTTGAAGCAAACCGCCAGTACAATCACCGGCTGCAAATACTCCTGGAATATTAGTTGCCATATTTTCATCAGTCAAAACTAGTCTGTCCGCGGTTGCAACCCCAAGTTTAACAGCCAGATCAGCACTTCCTGCTACACCAAGAGCAACGAAAAAGCCTGATAGTGAAAGCGACGTTCCATCATCAAAAACAACCGATTCAAGCGACACATCGCCCTCCAGAAAACTTATCTTTCTTTTGTTGATTTTAATATTGTCAGGAATTATTGTAGTCGGTTCTTTTCCGTTTGTTAGAATAGTAACCGAGCGGGCAACAGAAACAAGTTCCAATGCTTCGTGCACCGCATAATCGCCTGTTCCTAAAACAGCAACGTCATTTCCCCGATGAAAAAAACCATCACAGGCAGCACAATAACTTACTCCCCGGCCTTCAAATTCCAATAAATTCTCTACTCTTGGCTTTGCTCTCGATGAACCAGTTGCCAGAATAATACTGTCTGCAGCATATTCATTATTTTTGGTTTGAACGATTTTTTTACTTCCATATGTAAAACTAAGCACCTCATCAGTTATCACCTGAGCTCCAAGCCTTTTAATATTTTTTATCCCATTATTGACCAGAGTTTTTCCAGCAACTGGCTCTCCAAAACCATAGTAGTTTTCTATTTCTGTTGCCTTTTCCAATGCCCCGAAGTCTTTTCCGATAATCGTTGTATCAATTCCCGCTCTTGTAGTATAGAGACCTGCTGAAATACCGGCTGGTCCATTTCCTATTATGATAACATTTGACATATTGATTACCACCTTTTTAAATGTATTTAATATTGATAGTATAACAATTCATTAATTTGTATTCTGTGATGATGTCACAGAGCTAAAAGGCAGCTAGAGTTAAAACTTCTTAGAATTCCGTATAAAATCACTTAAATATTATCACTAACTTGGAACCAAGAGGAGAAAACATTGAAGAAAGAAAAAGGAGAATTTCGCTCCTTAGAAAAATAGGAATTGAGAACGGAGCAATAGTTTTATTCGTTGCTTCCGAAAAGATCAGATACTGCTTCATTTTTTTTTATTTACTTTTTTGACCATAATAACTTATCCAAATAAATTGATTTGAACTGTTTACTGGCCAAAATCTGTTTGATGGGAGGCAATTTTAGAATCACACCAAATACTGCTGCCATTGCACGATGGCTGGCAAACGCCTGATTATCAAAAATAAGATTTTGAAGTGTTCCTTTTTCAATGGCCTGTAGCACAAACCGATGCGTGCTGTTGACAGGGGTGATAACTTGTATCTCTCTTCGTTCTAAATGAATAGCCTTTTTCGGACAACTTCTGACACAAATGCCGCAACCTAAACAAATACCTTGATCTACCTCAGCTATATCCTTCCCCTCTTGCTTATTCTTCATGGCAATTGCCAACACTGGACAGACTTTTTCGCATTTACCACACCCGATACACTCCTCTGAAATAACAGGTATATAATTGGTAGTGGCCACAGGCTGCATGGGACTAAACTTTCTTGCGGCCTGTAAGGCTTCACAGCAACAACCACAACAATTGCAGATAAATGCTGGATGTTCCCGCACATTTTCTCCCATTTGTACCAGATTGGCAGCATAAGAACGTTCCAGCACATCCATTGCCTCAACTTTGTCAATTAACCTGGCATGCTGACCATTATCTGCCAGAGAGCGGGCAACATTCCCAAAAGTAAGACAAACATCTAAGGGAGCATCAATCTCACATGAATGTCCTGTGTGTAACATTTTATGTCGACAGTAACAAGTTCCGAGTCCAATATGAGTGGCTTCTTCAACTATATGACTGGCCTTTTCATAATCTAAAATATGAATGGTGTGTTCCGTTGTCAGAACAGGTTCCTGAACATAAACCCGACCAAGAAATGTTTCAGTTGCGTAAAAAAGATCTTTAACAAAGTCTTCTTCAACATTCATATACTGATAATATAACTCACTTAAATACTTCTGATTTATATCTCCTCTTGTACGCATCAAAGCAAACTCAATAAAACCAGCCATCGGAGGTGGCATTACAAATTGCCGTTGGCCTTCATAAAAGGAATCTACCAGCAGTGCTTTCTCGCACAGACGCTCCAAAAACACTTCGGCTTCCAGCTCACTGATATTCCAGATTTTGCCAGCTTTCTTTGCCGTAAATGGACGAACAGGCAACAATGCAACTTTTTTTGCTTCCTCTTGTGTATACAAAACCTGCAATATTTTATACAAGCTTTCTGTGGGTGGGGCGCCCTGGGTAAACCAGTTAATTCTTTCTTCAAGATTCTTATATGCATCTTTACTCGTTATATGTCCCATTAAATTTCCTTTCCAATACCCGAACTCTCTTTCTTATTTACTTTTCATTTACCAGCTTGCCAGTCATATGCTCAATTTCAATGGCAAAAAGCTGTGTGCGATCAAGAGCATGAGCGATTCCTTCTTCAACCTCTTCACGAGTCGGATAGTACTTCAAAGCAAGCTTGCGAACTTTATCTTCCTTGATTTCACTATCTTCAATAAGCTTTGCTCGACCAAAAACGATGACGCTGGTAACATTCCATTCCCAGGCCCCCTCTTTTTTAAAGCCGCTATCCCAAGTGGTAAAACAGACCTTATCACATTTTTTTATCGCCTCAAACTTATGTCCTTCTTTAGCGCCATGAAAATAAATACGATTATCTTTTTCATCATAGTAAAAATTAATGGGCAGTGCGTATGGATAACCATTAGTCCCTATGACTGAAAAAGTTCCTCTTTTTTCCTCTAATAAGATCTTCCTGCATTCAGACTCTGATACAGCCTGTTTAAATCTTCTCATTTTATGAAACATTTTCTCGCCTCCTAAAAAATAATACGCTTAACCATTCTTTTATATAGATTTATTTTTCTTTATCCTCAGCTACAATCTCTTTGATTTTATTATTCAGGTCATTTTCATCTTTCATCATATGACCTTCTGGAAAAATTGTTGTGAGATAATGCTGTGCAAATGGAAAACAGCACGATTCATAAGGCTTCATACCAGGTTTAATAAAACCAAATTCAAGATGATTGATTTGAATCTGATCTGGATGAATATGTTGTGCACACTTCATTTCCATCGGATCAAAAATAAGTCCAAAGGGATCTTTTCCACTATTATTAAGTTCTCCGGAATAATCAATAGATAAATTCCCTTCAATCCAAAGCTTTTGATTCAAAAAGATACAATTGCTTCTATTCACATCAACGACTAAATCGATTTTAGTACTGCTTTTTTTACTTTCTATGTCACAGATAATATTTCCGTCATAAGAAGTCGTAAATACTGATTTGTTAAGTGTTTCCGGTAAAAACCCTTTTCCCGGATCATAATGAAAAGTATTGGATTCGTAATCACCAATCAACCAGGATATTAAGCCGTTATCCTTATTCCTGGCAATGATATACAACTCAAATCGAGAGCCCCAAAAAACACTGGTATGTACATTGAAACACCCTATAATGGCACAATTTTTTCTTTCCGAATGATCAAATATCGAGATAGGTACCAGCTCGTAATTATCCGGCAGGTAATCTTTAACCATTTCCTCAGTTATTTCGTATGCCAGAAAAAAGCTGTACGGTTCTACGACAAATCCCATATAATCATTATTTTTGATATTCAGATTAATAATAAAATTTTGCAGAAATTTCGGCAACTTCAATAATTTTTTTGCATTATTGGAAGTCTCCGCTATGCCATTAGGTGTAATCTTTTTCTCAGTATATTTAATAAATTGAAGGGTCTCTTTATTCATGTGAATACGCTCCTTGTTTGGTGGCCTTTTGCTTTTTCAAAAACACTTTCATCGCTATATGGTATGAGCCAACTATTACAAAAACGAGGCCATAGAGAATAACCGGAATCCAAAAAATTTGGTGGATTTGGGATATTTGCTGTCCTGTTCCTAATATACCACTATAAACAATAATTGCAACGGCTAAATAAGCCAGGGTAAATCCAATCCGCAATGACTTCCATCTTACAACCCCATACATTTGGGTAACAATGAACATCATGGCAAAGCCAAACAGAAACATACTCCACAGCGTTTGACCGGCTTGGAGTGCTATAACAGTCCCATGCAATGTGACAAAAACCTCGAGTATTGTGACCCATTTTATATTAATATGAATTTTTGTATATGCAAAAGACATTTGCAACATCAGCAGAAACATATAGAAAAAGCCAAGCAAATGGCCCCATGTATTTTCCATCGGATGAAACCAGAAGGTATAAATTGCTGCCCAGGCAATAAAATAACCATGGGTTTTTGCTATACCAGAAACAGCAATTGCAGACAAAGGTACCTTTTTACCAAAGAATAAGCCGCGTCGCCCATTTAGTAAAATCAGCATAAAAACAAGCATGACAATAACGGAATATTGAGAAGATGCTACTGGGACAAATTGCGCCAGACCATCATAAAAGAATTGCGTTTGAAATACGTGCAGAATAATAAAAACACCATTGGCAATCAGTAGAGCTACATTATATTTTCCAATTGTGTCTTTTTGAAGATTATGTTTTTCATGCTGAAGTTTGTAGATAAAAAACCATACTAAAATCTGATGAATTCCATAACAGAGCCACATCGTCACGGTAGCCCAAAGGCTAATCTCAGGTAATTTCCAGTAATACCAAGCCGCCCCCTGATCTGGTAATAAAGTCTCGCGAAAAGCTCCTAAGCCAGTTCCGAACCATGCAATGATTAGTGTGAAAAGAACCGAACAAATAATTCCAAGGGTAAAAACATTTTTTGTCTTCATATGATTAATCCTTTCATATTTTATTGTCTAACTTTGAATTATTTCAGCTATGCTTATTCTACACTTTTGAAAACGACACGATTTCGCCCCATTTTTTTTGCTTCATAAAGAGCCTTATCTGCCCGATCAATCAATTCATCAGGGGATTCTCCTATTTTATAGGTAGCTACACCAAAGCTGGCTGTTTGTTTAATATCATGTGTAAACAAAGTCTGTTCTAATGCTGCTCTTAATCTTTCCCCAGCTCTGATGGCGTCGTCACTTTCAAGGTTCGGCATTATGATCAAAAATTCTTCACCACCCCAGCGACTTAAAATATCAACATTTCGGATATTATTACTCAAAACCCTTGTTAACTGAATCAATATTTCGTCACCAACATTATGACCAAAAGTATCGTTAACTTTCTTAAAGCTATCTGCATCAATCATTAAAATAGATAATCTCAGATTTTGCTGATTACATTTACTCACTTCACGGACTAGGAGCTTATGTCCTTTCATACGATTATAGACCTGAGTTAAATAATCTCTTTCAGCCAATCGTATTGTTGTCTGGTTAGCCACCTCAAGTTCGTCAGTAACTGCTTTGATAAAATTAACCAGACGGGAAATAATCAGATTGTTCTGATAAATAAATGGATCACTAGAAATTTGTTCTTCCTTTACCTTTTCAATGACTTGTTCCCCGCCGTTAGCTGCATTAGTTTTTGTCTTTGAAAATGAAAGCTGATGCGATTCAACATTATTATTTTTGAAAGCCTCCCTAGCCTCCTGAGCATGTCCACCCTTCAACGTACTCATCGACGATTCGGAAATGTTTTCTTTCATACTCACCGCCACCATTGTCGCATTAAGAATCATCACATTTCTATCAGGAGAATAAATCTCACCGTGCGTATAAAATCCCGACGTTGGTGCAATTTTCTCGAATGCTTTAGTTTCGAGTTCTACTTCACTCTGCAGTAAAAAACGACGACAGGTACAGGAAAAAATAAAAATCGCTTGTGGGTTGAAAGACTGAACCCGTTCTTGGATATCCCTGGCATTTTCAATTATCACTGCCGGATTTCCATAACCGATCCGTGCTGATTCTCCCTGTCTGATGTCTGCCAAAAATTTTATTGCTTTGTCCTCATTAACAGAAATAGGGGTTTTAGCATAAGTAATTCCGTTTCTTTCAACAAGAAGCGGAAATTCCAGAACATTTAAAAAAAAGTTTTCATCATCATGAATATTCAAATAACGGTGATAGACATCAAATGCTGGCTGATCATCAATTGTTTTTAACCACAAACCATCTGTTTCTGTCAAAGTCAATTCTTTACTAAGCGACTCCCAACCCAAATAAGTATGGACTTTGATAAAAATCTCATCTCCTGAAAAGACTAAGGCAACAACTGCATTGGAAGAGAATTGCTGATTTAGAGTAACCAGTGGTTTTTGACCAGTATCATAAACCCCTGCACCTCCTCCGAAAACTGGATAGCTGCCGTTTCTTCCAACCGTAAAACCATATAAAAAATCAGCAACATTTGTTGTAGCAGGAGTAGACATGACTAATATTCCGGCAATCTTATCACAGTCCGTTTCAATTTCTTCCGCGAGTTTTTTTCCTAATGTTTTTTCATTCTGAGCTTCTGTTTCAATGAAATAACTCTGCACTTGAGTTCTTTCCAAAAATAAAAAGGAAAGAATTGTGGTATTTGTCAATAAACGACCTTCTAAGATTTCTCCCATAGAACTTGCGCCAACAATGGTTGCTTGGGGGACAACAGTTCTGATGATTGAATCAATTTCCAAAAACCACTCAGGCTCGTTCTTTGCAGAAAATATTTGAACTATTACAGAACGAGAATCATTGATAAGTGTTGTAATTTCCTTTTCTTTGATCCAATGATTTAATGTTTCTATCTCATGTAAGATCAGGTTCTTATTAATCATTGTCTTTCCTCTTTTCGTCGTGAAGAATTTGAAATTGCTGCCAGAGAACTACCATAATTTTAAGATAATCCATCTACAATTTCAATCATCAGAATATTGAATCTTTAAAAATTATCGTATATCATAGCAAAATTCATTATTATTTACAATATAATTAAATGATAACCTATTATAAATTATTAGTATTTAATAACAAAAAATCTATATTCAGACAAACCAGGTCAATACTTCTTCTACAAAATTTAACGCAATCAATAGATTTCAATATCTACGTTTTAACTAATTGATCAGCCGACTTAAAAATAATTTAGAAGTTGTAATTCATTGTATCTAATATTTTATGCTTCTAAAAAGCTACTTTTATATATATCCTGCTTTCATCTTTAATAACATTTCCAGCTTTTTTAGTTATTGCCACAACATTATTAAAAATTTCATCAGAACAGTTGAAATAGCGGCCATTTCATTAAGTTGCGGACTAAAATGATTAAGGATATAATAAATTATATTTCTTATGGATTATAGCACTGATTTATAGGGGGATTAATTGAAGAAAAAAACTAGAGTTTCACTTATTGGAGCAATTGGCATTGGTATCGGTGGTATGGTTGGAGGAGGAATCTTTGCTGTTTTAGGCCTATCAATCTCATTATCAAAAGGCGGTGCCCCTTTATCCTTTGCTATAGCCGGTTTTATAGCATTTTTAACTGCTTACAGCTACGGTAAACTATCTCTGGAGTATCCCAGTAGTGGCGGTACCGTCAAATTTATTAATAAGGGGTTTGGTAACGGAATCTTTAGCGGAGGGATCAATAACCTACTTTGGATCAGTTATATCATTATGCTGTCTTTATATGCCAGCGCATTTGGAACCTATGCCTCAACCCTTTTTTCTGTAAGTGGAAGTTCCGCTATTGATTATCATATATATGCTACGATGATCATCGTTATTGCCACAGCCATTAACTACTACAGTGTAAAGGTCGTCAGTGAAATTGAGACTTTTGCAGTAGGCATAAAAATGATTATTTTACTGATTTTTGTTGGCGCCGGATTCTATGGACTGACATCATCAAATTATCTTTCTCAACTGTCTGTTCAAAACTGGCCCAATCTATGGAATTTAAGTATCGGTGGAATGGTAATATTTGTTGCTTATGAAGGTTTTGAACTGATCGCCAATGTTTCTCCAGAGATTCAAAATCCAAATAAAAATATTATGCGCGCCTACCTGATTTCAACCATAGCGGTTATTCTGTTATATGTTCTAATTGCGGTCATAACTGTTGGCGGATTGGCATTTTCAGATATTACAAACGCTCAGGACTATGTTCTGGCTGAAGCTGCCAAACCAGTATTTGGAAACATCGGCTTTACGGTTATTGCAGTTGCCGCTTTAATCTCAACTTTTTCAGCAATAAACGCCACTGTTTACGGTGGCTCCAGAGTGAATTATGAAGAAGCAAAGGATGATGAAATGCCAAGAGAATTCACTAAAATGTTCTGGAATGAGCCAATTGGCCTATTTATCACTTCTATTCTGACATTGATACTCGTAAACCTTTTGGATCTGTCAAGTATTTCCACCTCAGGAAGCGCCGGTTTTCTGCTAATCTTTATGTTTGTTAATCTTGTCGTCTTTCGCAAACACAAGGAATTAAAAGCGAACCCATTTATTTCTGCTTTGGCAACTTTTTTATGCGGAAGTGCTTTCCTGGGACTTTTATACCAACAATGGGCTTCTAATAAAAGCGGTGTTATTTTTGCTATAGGTATGATACTACTAAGTTTTTTAATCGAATTTTTATATAAATTTTGGGAAAAGCAAAAGACTTAATCACAATGAAACGATTCTGGAAAAATGACCGCTTCGTCAGTATTTATTATTATGCAATTGAACATAACCCAAAATCATTCGTTTAATCTTCTTTGTTCATTATAAGATGTTTATCCAAATAGCCAGCACCCCAGATTCCCATCCCCTCAATAACATCAACGAATTGTTTTCCTTCTTCTGAAAGATAATATTCTACTTTTGGCGGTACAACATTATATGAATATCGCTCCAGTATGCTATCCTCAACAAGCTCTTTTAACTGACTACTTAAATAGGCTTGCGTCACTTTGGGAATAGCTCTTTTAATTTCAGAAAATCTCATCCTCTTATCTTTTAATAAATAAATGATTAACCATTTCCATTTTCCATTCATTAATCTTTGTGTAATACAGACCGTGCAAATATCCGGTTTTAAACTATCCTCTATTTTACACTCCTCTTCACACATTTGCATATATTGTCCCAAATCATGCCCTCCTAACATTGCAAATAATTACTATAAAATCTCACAGTATGATTTTTTATGCTATACACGTTTTAAATTTGTACTAGTCAATTTCGTACTTCGATTATATAATGTTATTAATTCAAAGTCAATTGACAAAAAACTAATTATGTAAAGGAGAAAAATTATGAGTATTCCACAAAATGTATTAAATTTATTAAATGATCAAGCTGCTACTAAAGTATTATCATCAGTAGGTAAAAATGGTATGCCGCATTCTATTGTTGTAGGTAGTAGTATGTCACCTAACGGTGAAGTTGTCTGCTGTGGTGAAGTCATGATGAAAAAATCATCTGCTAATTTAGCTGAAAACAAAAATGTAGCCGTGTTAGTTACAAAAGATATGGAAGCCTATTTAATCGAGGCAGAAGTTATTGAAAAGCAAACAGAAGGTGAAATGTTTGAAGGCGTAAAAGCTGAACTTGCAAAAATTGGTTTACCAATGAGTGGATTATGGGTATTTAAACCGACTGCTATTTTCAATCAAAGTGCTAATCCTGAAGCTGGAAGCCAAATTTGCTAAAAACTATAAAAAAATAGCAACTATCATGATAATTGCTATTGAACGTTCATACAAACCCGGTTGCAGACCATTAAATCTGTGCCGGGTTTGTATTTTGGTGAGAAAAATTCGCTTATTCTTCTGCACACAAAAAGCGACGGCTTCAGTCGCTTTAAAAATTTATTATGCTTTTGCTAATGTTATAATTCTGATTGCACCTCTTAAAACTAGAGAAAAAACAATAATCCCCACTATTAAATCAGGGATTCCTGATTTAAATACAAAAACAAGGATACCCGCAATAATTACACCAATATTTACAATAACATCATTTGAAGTGAAAATCTGACTGGATTTAATATGAACCTCTTTACTTTTGGAACGATTTAAAATCACTAATGAAATAGAATTAGCAATCAGGGCAAAAACAGATACCACGATCATGATCAGTGGGTCAGGTACCGTTTCCATACCGATAAATCGTCGAACAACCTCTACAAATCCTAAAAAGGCTAAGATCATTTGAAAAATACCACTGATTCCAGCAATTCTCTTTTTAACAATCAAAGTCCCAGAAATCGCATATAAACTTAAGCCATAAACAAAAGCATCGGCCAGCATATCCAGTGAATCAGCTACCAGGCCCATCGAATTCGATAATAAACCAAACAGTATTTCAACGACAAAAAAACTGAAGTTAATTCCCAGGACAAGCCAAAGCAGTTTTGCGTCGATTGAATCATTATCCTCATAAAGTTCCCCATCAGAAATCTCAATCGTTTCAACCAGACTTGAGCCCAAATCAAGAGAATTGATGGCCTCATTTATTTCCTCAATATCTGTTGTATGAACAACTATCAACTTGCGATTTTCAATCTCAAATAACAACTTTTTTATCGATGAAAAATCCGCAAGCTTCATTCTAATCAACTGCTCTTCAGCTTGACAATCCATCTCTTTGATATGAAATTCTGTTCTAAACATCCATATTCTCCATTATTTATATTTTCCAATTTCTGTTTAAAAAGCACGAATACGTTTCAGGCATAGTGTCCGGGCCTTAAGATCAGATTCATTTAGCTCGTCTTCTTATTTCTTCAGTAATATTAGCTTAAATTATTAGTACTGACAGGGAACAAACGTTTCGTCAATCATTTACTTTAGCGCCTGCATAGATATGTTTGATCGCTCTTCATTATTTAATTTAACTACTCTTAATAAAAATCCCTAACAATCATTTTCATCTTCCCAGTGGTATTTCTTATTCATGATCAGCTTATCAATATTACAATTCAAACATAATCCGTTATGACAGCAAATAGTCATTCCACAATCTTTACACGCCCATTTGACTTGTTCCTGCTTTAAAAATTCCTCTATTCCAAATTCTTTAATGAAATTGAGATTCTCTATCATACTCATATGATATTTTGTGCGATAGCGCTTATCTAAAGCTTTCAACCTCTTACATGGAAATCTGTCACATTCAAAGCAAAACCTAACGCTTCCTTGTGCCAGCAATTGGCATGCATCTGCCATGTGCCTGCAATTTTCTCCACGGGGAATACAACCAGGGCAATATTTTTTATGAAATCCCCGTTTATTAAAATCATTTTGGCCAAATTGATAAGCGATACATAAAGCACAGTTCATCCCGCAAGGGGCGATCAAATTTTCATCCATTAAATACACCTCCTCAAAATTTAGCGACGCTTTCGTCACGATTTTCTTTTAAGGTCTGTTCCTCTCGATGTAAGGACATTGGTGAGACCGCAAAATTGTAAACCAATCCCATATCCAGCCTTTAATGAAACTCTTTTTAAAAGGCCGAATCATTAGATCCATGCTTGAAAGACTAATCGTCAACTCTGACAGCATAAGCGACTCTCTCAATAACCGTTGATGCAAGGTTCCGCTTAAGACCATCCACATATTGGGGAGCTAAATCCTCGAAGCTCTTGTCTTCTGCAAGTTTCAACCCATATACTGACAATAATTCTGGCAACTCCTCCGGATTGTATCCGAGAAGCCAAATTTTATCTTCTTGTACATATTTTTGGTAACCTTTTTCCCATCCGTGCATGACCTTACCTTCGATTAGATCTCTCAGAACATACGTAAAAACCAGACCACTGCCTACTGGCATACTGGATATCATCTTTAATATATCCAAAAATCCCTCTTTGGTCAAATACTGGCTAACGCCTTCCAAAAGAAAAAGAGTCGGTCTGCTTATGTCTAATCCGCATTCAATCAAACAATCAAGTGTATTTTGATGATCAAAGTCCACAGAGACATATTGGATATTTTCTTTCATGCTGCCAAGACGTTGTTCGAGCAATTTAACCTTATTTCTGACATTGTTGGGCTGGTCCACCTCAAACAGTTTCAATGCATCAAGGCCTGAAAGTCTCAAAAATCTTGTGTCATACCCAGCTCCCAGATTGACGATACTCTCAACATCATCCTTATACTCAGTCACCTTGTCATCAAAATACTTTTTTCGACAAATCATCCCTGCCCAAATACCCGGAAGGCCCTTTTCACTGGAATTCACCATCCAATTCCTCATGAAATCGTATTTCATAGTTTTCACGAAAAGTTTCATTCCGAAAGGAAGAATTTGCTCTGCGATTTCATCCTTTACACCTCTTTGAGCCTCTGGATAATACTGTTTCCATGTTTATTATTCGTCTGATATTTCGACACTGATTATTTGACCCTTTACTAATTAGTCATTAAATAAATCTTTTCTTTATCAAAGCATATCCCTGTTGTATGATTATAGATCTGAACCATGTCATTCATTTTTTCAACAAGCATTCCTGTACCTGGATCACCTATTGCCGCAAAAGCTCCAACGTATTTCTTTTCCATTTCGATAGCATTGCTTTTTAAATAATCGCCTTTATCTTGAAGAAACTCATCAACTACCCCTTCTTTCGCAAGAGGAATATTTCCGATGAACTTTCCAACAGCTTTACCCGCAGAGCCTAATCCTTTTATAACATTTGATTCCAGTGCGGAGTTACCCATCTTCTCAAGACGAACAGAACACTTTTCAAATAAATCTCTATAGGTTTGTGACATAAAGCTTATCTCATCTTTAATTCCTAAAATGTATTCTTCTTTAAAATTACCGCATAGCATTATTTCCATCAGAGATGCCAAAGAGAATGTGAAAAGCGATAATCTAAAATATTTAAACTTCTTCTCTAAGTCAGCCAATGTCGAATTAACCTTATTCTGAACGACGATGAACTGTTTCGCTTTAACAGCTTCATTAATCTTCTTCTGATACGCGTTCATATTCTTTCTTGCAGTTCTTTGAATATCTAATACCAGCTTATGGTTACTCGCAACAAAATTCACATTATCCCAGTTAAGCTTATATTTTGTGACAATATTCATCAGTGTTTCTATATCAGCTTCGATTTCTGATTCCTTTTCAACTTCAAGGAATAGTAAAATCTGCTCTTCTATTTCTGCAATTTTACCAAGCTCTTTTTCAATCGAGAAAAGTGCTACTGACATTAACATTATGGCTGGGTTAATTGCAGCCGCTGTTGTAGTTGTTGCAGATAATGGGCCTGCTGCTTGAAGCTGTGCAAATTTTGATGCACCATCAGCAGTCTTGAAGGCTCCCCAAAAATTTCCATTTTTCGCAACCTTGAGAACATCGCCAACACCAGCATTTGCTAATTGATATAACCCCTCAGTGGCAAATGTAGTTGTCTGTGTGACTGTATTCAATGCTGGAATTAGTGATGCCACCCCAGCCCCTAGCGTCGATAACTCTGCAATTGGTACGCTTAATGTATTCTTACTATTTATCGTAGAACGCGCATCTAATAGCATCTCTTCTGTCAGTTCTATTAAGTCTTTTTCTTTTTTATCTACTTCATTAGAATGATAAATGTTAACAATTTCACCCATGTTATTCCTCCAAAAACAGTTCACGTTAAATACATATTTCGTCTATTTTTACTTATTAAAATTATAACACAAAAAATAAAAAAGCCCAGTATTACTGGACTTTTCACGTTCCTACTTTTCTACTTGTGTCATCAATACCACCGTCTCAACATGCCTTGAGTAGACAAAAATGATGTCGTGAAGACCCATTGGTTCCTTGGCGGAGGAGTATTTTTCTCGAAAACGGCTTAAAACCATCCGTTTTTTCAAGTCCTAACTTCCACCCTTTTAAGATCAAACGGGACGCCATTTCTGTTCGGCACCTATAGTGCTGCTACAACTTTACCAGTCAGTAAAACTGTGCGCAATAAAACTTTCAATTAATTGTGCCTTACTTGAAAGCTTTATTCGGCACAATTATTAAAATCAATTAACTCTGAATGTGAGTGTTAATAAACTTACATATATGTTCTTCGGTAGAAATAAAATCATCAATTAATCTTAAAAAATCGGCATTGTAATATAAAGTGTGTAAGTTCCAAAAAACTCTTTAAAAATCAATGAGTTTTGACTATGATTTATGAAAGGATTACATCATGGAAGGAATTACACAAATGGCTAAAAAGAAAGACCCAACTCCTGGCGAGGCAATCGCCAAATCAATCATGGATACTTATGACCCTAAAACAACTGACGATATTCAGGATGCTTTAAAATCTATCTTTGGTCCAATCTTTGAAAGCATGCTTGATGGTGAAATGGAACATCATTTAGGTTATGCTTCTAATGATCGTTCCAAGAAAGATTCATCTAATCGCCGTAACGGTCACGGCAAGAAAACACTCAAAACATCTATGGGTGATATCAACATAAAGACCCCCAGAGACCGTGATGCTTCCTTTGAACCAGAAGCAATCCCCAAGCGAACCACCGATGTCAGCGACATCGAAAGCAAGGTTCTTTCTATGTATGCTAAAGGTTTAAGTCAACGTGATATCGCTGATATCATTGAAGATATCTATGGATTTCGTATCTCTCATCAAAAGATCTCCGTCATTACTGACAGTGTCCTGGATGAACTTGCAACATGGCAATCTCGATCCTTGAAAAAGTTCTATCCCTTTCTTTTCGTAGATTGTCTTTATGTAAATATCCGCACTGAATATGAAACAAAAAATCATGCAATCTATACTATTCTGGCCTACGATCTGAGTGGTAAAAAGGATATCCTCGGTTTATGGATCGCTGAATCAGAAAACAAGTCACAATGGATGCAAATCTTCGATGAATTAAAAGTCCGTGGTGTAGAAGACATTGGCTTTATCTCGATGGATGGCCTTCCTGGCCTTGAAGATGGTGCATCAACCATCTTCCCTAAAGCGGTTATTCAACGCTGCATCGTTCATATGATCCGTAACTCGATAAAGTATATCCCGCAAAAGAAATACAAGGCTTTTACAACGCATTTGAAGCTGATTTATAAAGCTCCTAATAAAAAGGTGGCTCTTCTTGAATTCGAAAAATTCAAAGAACAATGGGCCGATTACCCGGGTGCTATCAGAGTATGGGATATGAATTGGAAGCATGTCGAACAGCTTTATAACTACACCGCAGCCATTCGTAAAGTCATGTATACCACCAACGCCATTGAAAGCGTCAACTCAAGCTTTAGAAAAGTAACACACAAAGGCACTTTCCCAAATGAGAATGCAGTCCTCAAAGTCTTATATTTACGAATTCTTGAGCTTTATGAAAAGTGGTCCAGACGATCCGTATCCCACTGGGCAGATATCTTGAACCAAATGATTCTGATCGAGGATCTATCGGATCGAGTTCTCTACTACCAGCAATTCGAGTAGTCAAAACTTATAAGTTCTGACTAGATTTTCCAACAAACGGAAAATCAATACTTTAGCTTTGGTCATATCTTATGGTCAAAAAAAGGAGGCTGAAAATGGTATGTGGATACGCTCGTGTAAGCACAAAAATCCAGGAGAAAAATGGCAACAGTTTGGACTCACAAGAAGAACTGCTAAGGGATTCCGGTTCAAGAATCGTCTATAAAGAATCATGCTCCGGAGCCACGCTGGACAGGCCAAAACTCAACGAACTTGTACATGCTTTGGAACCTGGCGATACACTTATGGTCACTAAATTGGACCGTTTGGCCCGGTCTGCTCATCAGGGTATACTGTTCATCGATCAGCTGCTTGGTCACGGAATCAAGGTCCATGTTCTAAACATGGGACTTATGGATAACACTCCCACCGGCAAGCTGATTCGGACAATTCTCTTTGCCTTTGCAGAGTTCGAACGTGATATGATCGTTGAACGTACGCAAGAAGGACGAAAACTGTCAGGCAACTATGGCGGTAGACCCTTGAAATATGGGCGTGAACAGCTGGAACATGCTTTACATTTACTTGCAACCAACTCCTACTCCCAGGTATCAAAAATGACTGGAATATCGGTCAGTACTATCTATCGAGCTAAGCAAAAACTGGGGTAGGAAAACCTAACTTACACACTTCAGTTGACAAGGCCGACTTATGTCACAATTAGCGTTTCTCACGTTTTCGAAGTTCGTGAATTGCTAAATTGTTACAGTATTAAATTTTATACTTCATCATATACATACATCTTCTGAAGAAGCTCATCAAATTCCTTTTCTATAAGCGGCAAAAGATTTACTTGCCAGTAATTATCAGAGCTAAATTGCTTATCAATATATGTCAAACCTATTCTGAATGCACTATCCCACGAATAATTGTAAAATATTTGATTCAAATCCGGCTGCAAACAATCATATGTCAATTTTTTTGCCACACTATCAATTATACTTCCCCATCGGGTTCTTATCAGTTGATCAAATTGCATAGGAAATGTGTTCTTAACCGTTTCAATAATTTCTGAGTCACCTTGTAAATGCACGTACGAAATATCAAAATCATTAATCATATCTTCCATAGGAACAAGTGCTCGTAGCCATTTCGCCACCATATTCTTTATAAACAGCTTAAAGCTTCCATACACATATGCTCTTGTTTCATGTCCTTCTCCATAACTTAACTTATATCGAAAACAATCCACTGATTTCCAATGAAACTTAATTTTACTATCAATATACTGAATATACTGCTTTCTTTGTTGTATGTTATATGCCGCCAAAGCTACGCCAATTGTATTATTTAGCATGTGTGCTTTACAGGTCAATGATAGCGGCAAACTATTAATATCGTCACTATAAAGCCATGGACGACTTCCATCGTTTGAATATTGTTTATCTATTTCATTTGTAATGTTTAATAAAATATCAAACACCTTTGCAGAGCTCAATACATTATTTAAAACTTTATTCATATCCTTAGTATAATCTGGCGCCATTGAAATAAACTCTAATGGCAATCCTTTACACAGCTTATCCTCATGATTAGAATTACTTAATAAAAACTCCTCTTTAAACATTTCGAATGCATAACGTAAATATTGAGCATAATTATCTTCATCAGAGATTTCATTCACACCGGTATCTTTTCTCCATTTATTAATCATAATGTTTCTTAATACTATATCTGCCTTTGTTCTACAAATCACCATAGGTTTAAACTCAAACTTTTGCTTCTTTTCGTCCAATAACATTATACTCGTTTCATATACTAGCGGCTGCTCATCAGAAGCACATAGAAATAATATTGCGTCTGTTTGCCTTTGGAATATCTTATCCATTGCGTCACTGATATCATCCTTTTCCTGTGATGATTGCGTGAGTCCTACCGTGTCAAGAATATTTAGTTTTAACTTGCGACCGGAGACATTAAGCCCGCGATTTACAAATGCTTCCACAAATTTTTCAGAAGGACTTGTTGCATAACAAATTTCCTCAAATATTAAGGAACATGCGCTACTCTTGCTATACAACTTCGCCATTAACTCATGAACATTACCTCTTTCAAGTATCGAATCACACAAAATAAAATTACCCTCACTAGAAATCGACCATAACCCTTGTAGATCAACATATATTTTTTCTTGTAATCCTATAAACCATTCTTTTAAAATTTCTCTATGAGAAGAAATTTCATTAAATCTTCTATCGAACAGTTCTTCATAAATATCACTTTTCTTAATGCCATTATGTTCTTTTCTTCGTTCCTTGAATGCCCTATTCGCTTCTTCATCAAATGGAATTGGGTTGTCTACAAGTTCTTTGGAAATTTTATTTAGCATTTCTCGTAAGTTTTCAAGAAGTCCTTGTTCTTTTACAAACTCAAATGCATGATAACTTCGGTCAATAGGATTCAATATATTTCTAACAACACTCTCATCAACATCAAAAACATCAAGTTCATCTCTCTGTTCGTAAAATGCCCCAGCTAGTATCTTCTTTAATGTAGATATGAAGTTTAGAAGTATAGTCTCATCATTCTCGTGAGGAATACATTGAATAATCACCTCATGCTTGTTGAACCTACTATTAAGCATTAAACAAGTTCGTAGTAACGTAGTCTGTGCGGTATCCCCCACATTATATCCCAATAACTTATTACTTAATGCTTCCAACAGTTCTGTAATGAGAGTTGATTTTGCACTACTTGTTGGCCCCATCAAGGTAATCGTTGCTGCACTTTTTTGCTTGTTCAAAAATGCAATTACCTTATGTTCATCCATTTTTAATCCTTCAAAATAGCTTTGTTCCATATGACTTATCCTCCAATTTTCTATATTTCCCCGTACAATAAAAAAAGGTATAATCCAATACAGATTATACCTAAAATCCCAAAAATTCTATGCGGTAGTCTGTACGAAAAGACTAATATGGGTGCAAAATTTGCGTTTTCGAAGTTCGCAATACACACCGTATTCAGTTAAGTAAATTATATTTGCTTGTCCAAGAAATGTCAATCACGTTTTATATTTAAATTTATTCTCTTGACAATTTTGATTTTATCTAATTCCTTAATACGAGAACTTATCCATGGATAATCATTAAATTGGATTCTGCATTGATTGATTAAGCGTGTTCAAGGGATAGTTCCCAATCCAATTCGTATCAAAGATGAAAACACTCATTAGCGAGATTTTTCATAACTTGAAGTTCTGTTATTTTTAATCCCGGTATTACAATTTGCCATTTTCATGCAAATTCATGTAAATAAAACTATTTACCTTGTTACACATCTCCACCTTTCCTTCAACACAACTGTCTCTATTGCATTTATTTTATCTCAATAAAATCAATGACTCGATATTTGATATTCAGATCTTCTAAATCAGCTTTTATAACTGCTAAGCTGTTTTCATCTCCATGCCCAACAGCATGGATAACAATAATACATTTTTCAACACCTTGAAGATGCTCGTGCTCAATTAGTCTTGTAACACATCCAGGGTTTAAGTATGGATCCTGTGGATTCAGGTTTATTATTTCTGTGCCAGCTGCATCCCAAATTGGACATGGTGCAAAAAGCAAATCATAAGAAGCACCTATTCCTTCTTGCTGATTTTCAAATACTAATGTAAATCTCATCGTTATATCCTCCATAATCTGCTAATTTACAATCATTCAATCTCCATATGATCAAACAACTGCATCTGGATAATCTCTTTAGATTCCGTTTTTTCATTTCGTATCGTATTGATAAACTGACCTTTTGCATTCTTGGTTTGTTCTATGATCATATGCTTATCAAAGAGTATCTGCGCCGAACTTGGCACATTATGAGCAACACAAAGTAATTGCGCATTGCTCTTATCAAGAAATCGCCTTACTGGTTCCCAAAGTTCAATCGAAGACGCAGATGCAAAGGGATTATCTAAAAAGATAAAAATCGGCGCTTTCATTTTATCACTGATGATCGTTACGTTATTAAAATATTTAATCATGGTTATTGCAAACATGACGTATGTTACATAGCTTTGACCAGATGACGCTGAAAGCTGACCCCATCGGTAGTACTTAGGCTTATCCTGCTCAATTTTTAGGATTTGAATATTAAGCTTCTCAAAATCGATTCCATAATGCATAATATTGTTTATGCTCAATCGATTTTTAATATCTCTTTTTGTCATCCCCTCGTTTTGAACAGAATTGGCTAATTCATACACGTAAGCTTTTAGCTGGTTTAAAGCAATATCATTTTCTATCCTGCAACTGTTCTCTTCGCTCAAGTTAATTCTAAATGACTCCCTTGTATATTCTCCGTACTTAAACTTTGAATATTCTGGAATTTTTGCAATTTCATCCAGTATAGTTTTTAGCATTCTGAATACCTGTTCTGCAATCTCTTCATCAAGCCGACCAATATTGTCTATTGATGTCTCAAGATTCTTTATTGTCGATCGGATTATATCTGACGTTTGATCGAGAAGCTTGATTAACTGTGTTGTTTCATTGAATGACTGTTTAATGTTAAGGTATTCTTTCAACTTAGATTTTAGTTGCTCGCTGACATTCAGTTTCTGTATTGTAAGATCAAGCTTTTTAATTTCTGTATTGATTTTGCTTATGGCTTTATCATAATCAGATTTAATCACGGCATAGCTCTCGTACATTTGTTCATATGAAAACTTGATATCAGCTTGTTCAGCAGTTTGCCATTTTAATGAGTTCGTATTACAAAATACAGTAAATTGCTTTAGTTCTCCATCATCTTTTCTCTGCTGCTCTTCTACTTCTAAGATAGATTGGTAGTTCGCCTTAAGTAGATCCATTATTTTGAAGAGTGAATCGTTACATGTTCTTTCAAGATCTTCTAATTCGGTTAAATCCATTGCCAGAAATTTTTCAAAATACACCGCAATCTTTTCTTCTAGGTTTTCATAATTTTTCTTACAAGATTTCATTTCCACTTCAGCAGTATTTTTTTCATCTTCAAGGTGACCTTTTTCATCCAATAATTCCTTCACTTTTGTTTCTATGAGTTCAAATTCTCTTGAACCTATCTTTTCAACATTATTAAGTCCATATATCTCTACGAATTCTATCTTGGAAAATCGGTAATCATCTCGTATACCATTCATATAACTATCCAATTTCCGCTGTTGTTCAACTAAATCATCATAATCCTGTACTTTTATATCAAAGGAACGTTTTGCTTCTTTAAACCTGCTATATAATGTTGTAATGTCTTCATCTGCTACAAAATTAAATCTCTCACCTTTATATCCTTCAGCCTCTTTAATGTAATCATCAAATTTGCGAATATATTCCTTGATCCTTTCAAGAACTTCTTCAAAATGCTCCTTGCCTTTTTGTGCTTTGCTAATATCAGCCTTATTATTATCAAATTCATACTCAAGGTCATCTTTTTCTTCTAGCAGTCCTTTTATTTGAGCAGCGATAGTTTTGATATTATTATCCAAAACTATTTTTTTACTCAATAATTCATACTTTTCAAAAACTTCAGTCTTTTCCTGTTCAAGTTGTTCTTGTTGACTTTTAATCGTTTCAAACTTCAGCTCCAATGCTCTTATCAGTTGTTCTTGTTGAAGCTTTTTTGCTTTTAAATCTGAGATTTCTTTCTCTTGTTTCTTTATTTCTTCGCAATATTTGGACACCAACCTTACAGGGTACTTGTGAAGATGTGCACCCATTAACTCACTTTGAGAATCAATGATTTGTTTATCCTCTTTTAATGTTTTAATCTTTTCTAACAGCTTGCCAACTTCTCTTTTTCTGGACTCGATGGCTTCATTTGGATTTAAAAGGTTTTTATAATACTCACCATCACGCGTAAGAAGGTACATTGATTCGAAATTAATGCCATCATCAATTTTATTAATTACAGACCAAGGCATAAGTACAAAATTCTCTTTAGCAACTGTTACACTTACAGATTTTTTACCCATGGAAACTCGGCTGAATTCATCATCAGATACAACTAGAACTTCAGCAAATCCAGGGAATCGATCTAATATTCTTCTGACCTTGTCCTCTTCCATTTCTTTCAACAAATCTGAACCGAATCTGGCAAACTTCCAGTCACCAATTATAGAATTCAAAGCATCATATTTAGACCTAGCCCTGAGAAAGCCATAATCTTCTAGTATTGAGATTTCATTTTCTCGATCTTCAATAATTTCATTGATTTGGACTTCATCTTTAATTAGCTGTTCCTGTTGTGATCTCAATTGATCAAATGATTCTTGAATATTTGATTCACTTGCCGTTGTTTTAAGAACAATTTCCTTTACTGAAGCGTTGAAGTCAGCAAGCCAATCAGTTTTTTCTTTTAGATTTTTTTCTTTTTCTGTTATAAATGACCCTGTATTTTCCTTATCTTTATCAGCTGAAATACGATCCGTATTATTCTGAATCAATTCTTCTTTCAACTTCATCAAATCTTCTTCAATGCTAACTTTCAGGCCATCTAAAATATTAAGCTCCTCTTCATCGAAAAGAGAATTACTGTAATTTGGGTATACTCTTAGCTCCTTTTCAATATCGGTCCATTCTCGCTCAGTCTCATATTTTTTATGCTCAAATTCCAAAAGACTTTTCTTACATTGATCAAGTTGACTTTCCAATCTTCCTTCCGCATTTTTCAAATCACCCAACAAATTGTCGTTTTTATCTCGACCTTCTTTATTACTTTTTTCTTCAGCTGTAAGGTTGGTTTTTTCACTTTCAGCAAGTTTGCAAATCGTATTGGCAAGTTCTGCTGTGATTTTTTTCTCATCGTAATTTGCACTGGTGAGCTTTTCAAGCCTTTCATCTATACCAATTTTATCTGATTCATGTTGCTTATAATCAATGACAAGGTTGATTGCCTCAAACCTTATTCTTTCAAGGTTCTTTTCTTCGATTTCTTCATTTATTTGATTCAGCAAATCCTTCTTTTGTGAAAAAATCTTTTCTAATCTTTCAAGTTCGATTTGAAGCTTTCGAATCTCAATATTCTCAAGGTCATTATCCAGACCATCTTTTTGTTCTTCCAGCTTAATGCGTTCTGCCTCATGAATTCTGTGAAGCTCTTCTAATTGTCTAAGTGCAAATGTGTACGCTGCTACCTGATTCGGATATTCACTCAGGTGCTTATCATATGCTTCGAGGGAGTGAACTTTTCCGTTCACAAATTCAATGAACATTGAGATTTCATCACGTAATCTTTCATATTCCGCTTTATCTGCTTGAAACTTATTGAGTTCATTTAGACTCTGTGATTTCTCAAAAAGAGATTCTGCTAATTGACCAGATCTGTCAACCTTTTCCAACTTCATAACGAAAGCCCTTGAATCAAGCGCTTTCTCTGTATTTGGAACAATGAAGTTCATCAGTAGGTCTTTAGGCTTCCTACATTTTTCTTCAAAAAACTGTTTGATATAGTTTTCATCCTTATTGATTTCTCTTAAGAATTCAAAAACCTCAGAATTGATACCGAACCGTTTCAATTCTTGATAATATTTTCCCTTTTCATTTTCAAACATCTGGATATAGAAAAACCGGCCATGCTTGTCGCTTTTTATTTTTCCTTGTAAGAAATCTTTTAAACCTTTATAACTTAGCGGGGTAATGTTCTCACCTTCATTTTTACATAGTGGTAGCATATCCATTGACAAGGAATCTGTCTCTAAATTATTGCCAGCAATGACATAATTCATATATTTAACCCCAAGATCCGTATTATCAACAGAATCCGGATTATCATCGCTGTTTCTTGGCTCTGCCATCGCAGCAAACCCCAGATACAAATTATTGAATTGCTGACCCTCTATGCTAAAATGCGATACCGTATGTATCGTAGAGCCACTTGAGACTCCATCAAATAAATTGACTACTTGATTCTTATCTGAAAAATATGAATTTGGCAAGACTGTCTGAAACAGCATCTGTGCTGCTAACGTCTTCCCACCGCCATTCTTCATATCAAGCAAGGCATTTTTGCCATCTACATAAAAACTTTCATTGGGATAAATAATCGAATTATGATTTGCATGTATATTAACCAATCTGAACCCTTGCAGTCTTGCCATACTTCACCCTTCCTTCACCGATTTTATCATTTTATTCCGGAATCAGATTATCCAGATAGTCGTAGATTTCGTTTTGTATTTCATCATCATTATAAGCATTGAGAATCGTGGCATTAAAACGTTCTGTAATATAGATGGCTTTGTCTCCATTCATTTCAACCAGTTTGATCAACTCCTGATTTTCCATGAATTTAAGTGTAGTATTAAGAATTTGAATTTTTGAGGCTTTTCCAACTTCCCTTTTACTATCACCTTCACCCTTATCAAGTTTTACACGCGGTAAATCCATCCACTTTTTAACGATCACTTCAAAGTTATATGATTTTTCATAGGATATTTCATCGAGATTTACTTGCTCCGAAAGTATCTCGATCTTTTTATCAATTACATCCATCAAATCATTGCTCTTAAGAAATGACTTCATAGGTGATGGACTAGCTTCAGGAAAAAATTCAGTTATAACATTAGCAATGATAAAAAGCGCCGTATACAGATCTTCGTTTCTAAAGTGGTAATAGATTTCTTTCCTCAATTCTGCATTTGTATATCCAAATGTCCGCATTCCAGGTACCGGAGATACATAAAAGGTCCCTGACCTTTCATTAAGAAAAAGGCCTGTTGTTTGACATATTTTCTCCAAATCACTAAGAATATCTCCGTCACTTATGATTCTTTCATGAATAACCGGGAATTCATCTCGAGAAAGGCTGCCTTTTTCAATGAGTATTTTTAACGCATTACCTACTGCTTCCATATTTTTAGCCATATTGCATACTTCCTTTCTCAATCAGACGTATTCTTATATTACCAATGCTCCTGTCCACATCCCCATTAATTTGTATCTTTTTCTTTGGTTCAGTTGATACATGAATCTCCGCATTATAGTTCATTTTCAATTTATCAAACCAAAAAAAAGTCAACAATTCTTGAACTTGAAATACCTCAATCGGCTTATCCTTAATCCATCTTTTTTCATTCAATGAAATCACTTGAGTGTTTTCAGCTCCGTAGGTATTTTCTATCTGTGCATCCGGCAAATAACTCAAGCTTAATAAAAAGCTTAATAAGTCTATCGATGTAATCGCTGCGTTGCCTTTTCCTTGTTCTACATAGGTCACGAATTCTGATATATCCTCAATCTCTTGATTGATTCTTATTAAATATTCAATCAATATTTCAAACAGCTTCAAATAATTATTTTTCATTCGTCCCTCAAAAATCATCTCATAATCTTCATGCTTTTGAGTTTTAATATTGATCTCTTCTGCCGGGGGAATATCGATATGCCTTGAAACCTTTTGTCCCGATAATGCTGTCGTTAAACCAAATCGTTTACTTCGCTTAGGCAATAACAAGGGTTGTATCGAATTCAAAAATGCTTCAATCGGCGTATCTACTTTTGATAATTCTTCAAAATGCTCTTTTAAATTGAACAGTGTCAGAAAAATATTGATCATTGATGATTTGTCAATTTCAAGCATCTCCACTGGCATTTTTGAAATCTCATTAGTATAGACCGCCTGAAGATTCGAACTTTTTCCAAGTTCCATTTCGATCGCTTTTAGTACTTCAATATCTTCAGGTGTCAATTTGATATTGTTGTTTTCCAGGTATTCAGTTTCTTTATACAATTCTAATCGTTCTTTAGCGCCTTCGTAATGACTTGTTTCTTCGTTTCGCAGCTCAAAGAAATCGCCCCAGTATTTCTTATATAAGCGGCTTGCTTCATCACGTCCATATCTGTTCATTGACAAGATCTCGTTTTTTACATCCAGTTGTCTCATTGTCTCCAGATTAATGTTTTTGATTGTATTCAAAGCAGCCCTGTACTTTTTCTTCTCCAGCTGAAGTTTGAACAGATATAGTGCTACTGTCAGCTTCGCTTCTTGAGGAATTTCCTTAGATGAAATGAGAAATTCCAGACCTTTATCTGTAATCTTAAAACCTTCATCCTTCAAACTATAATCAATATATGCTATCTTTACAGATTTTCTAGTTCTTATTTCATGATCATAGTATTCGAATTTTATTGGATCACCATTGGGTTTTGCCCCTTGAAGCTTGGATATCAAATTTTCTGCTATTTCATCAAGGTTATATTCTTCTTCAAAATCAATCCCTTTTAAGTACTCATATATGAATGTCTTTATTTCATATACTTTCATTGCATATGCATTTAGCCGGCCTTCCTCAACCATGTATATCAAAAGAGAGATGACCAGATTTCCTACTTCAAATGCATATGCCGTTGTGGTCACAATATAAAAATAGAGGGAATAAATGCCTATAATTTCTTGTCTGTTACTTGCATCAGAATAATCTATACTGTAGTCCATCCATAATCACCTTCATATCATCATAATTTAGAGCTTCTTGAGGTATGCAACCATCATTGTATAAGATAGACATAACAACCGTCTTATCTTCATCATATAAACTTGAAAGAATACCTTCTGCCTTTGTTGTGTCGATTTGTCTTTTGAAATTTAAAGCTCTACCTTCATCTTTCACAAGGTGATGATATAGCACTTTTGAGAGTGAAATATTATACTCTGGATAACGTTCAATCAAAGATCTTGCAATATCAAAGCCCTCTTGATCAACGTCGCCATAATATAAGAATGACCCGACGTGCTCCAGATCGTATATATGCAAAAAGTTAAAGATTTTGTTTACCGCCCTACCTTCACCAAATATTATGCCTTTAATATTGGTCTGACTGTTATTTAACAGCCGCAACAATGAAAAGCATGTATCTTTATTCTCAACAACTAATACAGTATCCCCTTTTGAAGAAACTGGAAAATAAAAGGGTGCTATCGTATCAACACCATCAAGGCTAACTATGTCTAAACACAGTTTATTTAATATTTTTTTACCATCAACCGAAGATTTCTCTATCTGAGTTAGTGCCTTTTCATCTTTAAAAATCTTATAGGCTATCTCATTGATCGTCAATTTTCCTGATTTGTTCTTCAAATAATCTCTAAGCCTTTTGATATGGTTTCTGTCTTTCTCATATTCATCCGGATTCTTCAAATAAAAGGATGCATCCATTCCTAAATCACGACTAATCAAATCGAAGGACATATTCTCTGATTGCCCAGCAAAATTCCATGTGTTTATGACAATTCTTCTTTGTATGCCATCAAGGTTCACTTCACCTTTTTTACTACGCGTGATTTGAATTATTTTATTGTCATTCAATTCTTGCAGTTGCTGTATGAACTCACGAACCTCTTCATGCGACCAAGTATAAAATGCTTTTTTCCTATATTCGTAAGCTAAGTCATATATATCAATCGTTTTCTTTCTGCTTCTCTTTAATATTTCTATCATGTACTCCGCTCCCATTACGGCACTTAGTGAGCTTTTCTAATACAAGTCAAGAATTTCACTCATGTGCGCTTTATATTGTTCTTTTACAGATTCCGGCGACAATATCTTCACCTTATTCCCAAACTGCGTGATCCAAGCAAAGAAAGTCGAACTAACTGCTACCTTAATCCATATATTAAAATTATCCTCATCCACTTTACCAATCTGAATATCTTTTCCAAACCGATCTACAACAGCATTCACAAGAGAATTATCCAGCTGCAGATTTACCATAACCTCTTCGCCGTTGAACATATTGAAGACCTTCTTGGTATATTCAGCAATGTCAAAGTGTTCTTTATCCGGTAAAGGATCTCTTTCCTCTTCTGTCAAATCAATGTCGCTCATTCGGTCTACTCTATAATGGGTAAATCCGTTATATTTCGTTGAAAAAGTAATCAGGTAATAATTTTCATCATCCCAAGATAATCCATAAGGACTGACTGTATACTTACCGCCGTTTTTTCTAAACACTTTTTCTTTTCTGATGTCGTAGTCAAAATACTTAAAAGTAACCTTCTTGTTCTGCGCAATAGCCAAGTGCAAGCTATCCACGTTGTAATAGATACTTTCATTGATAGTTGTTTAGTGTAAGCTATAAATACAGAAAGTTGCAAAAGCAAAATCCAGAGTATTGCAAGCTGCAAAATCCAGAATAATGCAAAAATCCATTGCGGGCAAAACTCAAATCAAATATCCTTGTATCTGACCAAAGAACAAGGAGGAAATGGAGAATGCTCACAATGGATCAAATACATGATATCAGATTTCGGTTTTATGAGAAAGGGGAAAATATTTCACAAATCGCTGAAGCACTGCACATGGACTGGCGGACTGTCCGCAAATATATTGATCAGACGGATTTCAACGAACCGGCACCCAGGCCGGCAGTTGAAAAAAAATTCTGTCCCAAGTTAGAACCTTATAAAGCGATCATCGATGAATGGCTGCTCAATGACAAATCTGCTCCCAGAAAACAGCGTCATACCGCCAAACGGGTGTTTGAACGTCTGCAGAAAGAAACACCCGGTTTTGACTGTTCCTATCGGACCGTTGCCAGTTATTATGCAGAAAAACACAAAGAAATTTTTAAACAGAACCCAAAAGCATTTCTGCCACTGGTACATCAACCAGGCGAAGCGCAGGTCGATTTTGGCACTGCTGAATTTTATGAAAATGGCCGCAAGCTGACCGGAAAATACCTGGAGGTCTCTTTTCCGTACAGCAACAAAGGTTATCTTCAGCTGTTCTACGGCGAAAACATGGAATGCCTGCTGGAAGGACTTGATGCCATCTTTCGGCATATCGGGTGTGTTCCGGCTGAACTCTGGTTTGACAACACAAAAGTTATTGTTACGGACATTATCCGTGGCGGTGGGCGTAAACTCACCGAAAAATTCGAGCGTTTCCGGGAACATTACGGTTTCAAGGCAGTCTTCATGAATCCAAACGAAGGCCATGAAAAAGGCAATGTTGAGAACAAGGTCGGCTATCAGCGCCGTAACTTTCTGGTGCCGGTTCCGCACTTTCTGTCACTGCCGGATTATAATCGTGGTTTGTTTAATCAATGCGAGGAGGATGCACAGCGGGATCATTACCGGTACGATGAGACGATTGAATCGCGTTTTCAGGCTGATCTGAAGGCATCGCGCGAATTGCCGTCTGTTCCTTTTAATCTTAATGGGCATAAGACCCTGAAAGCCGACAAATGGGCAAAGGTTTATCTGAATAAAGGCAGGCATGCCTATTCAGTGGCCCCTAAATATGCCCAGTGTTCGGTTCATCTGGTACTGACGTCAGCTGCTGTTATCATTCAGGATGAAAACTTTAGAGAAATCGTCCGCCATCGACGATTATACGGTGACAGCAAACAGGAACAGATGGACTGGCTGCCCTATCTGAAGCAGTTATCTCAGCGACCACGAGCGGTCAAATATTCGGGAATTTATGAAATGATGCCCGAAACCATGCGGTCTTTTTTGGCCTCCTGCTCAGACAGTGAAACCGCTCAGGTCATCAGACTGCTTTCAGAACTGACCAATCGATCCGGTTTTGAGAGCGCTCTGAATACAGTCGATCATGCCATTGCCTGTCAGGTAAAGGATGCTGACAGTCTTGCAAGTCTCTACCGGAGGCTGTATGCCGATGTTCCTGAACTTCCGGCCATGAATCTGCAGCCCGGAATTCCTCAAATGCAGCCGCTGATGCCGAATCTGGATGCTTATGACCGGCTACTTAATCAGAAGGAGGTTAGCCCCCATGCTTGACAATGAAATCTCTGAATGCTGCCGGAAACTGCGTCTCAGCCGGAACCTGGCCGAATTGGCTCAGACTGCCGAAGGTGACAGTCATCAGGAATATCTGTACCGGATTCTCAGCGAGGAACTCCAGTATCGGGAGATCTCCCGGACTGAAAAGCTGGTCAACAGTGCCGGATTCTACAGCCGTCAGACTTTTGAAGGCTACCGCTTTGACGAAATCACGCTGCCTGCGGATCTGACCCCTGAAAGCCTGAAATCACTTGCTTTTATTAATGACCACAAAAATATCATCATGTACGGCGGTACCGGAACCGGTAAAACCATGTTGTCAACCGCCCTTGGTGTGGCAGCCTGCCTTCAGGGTATACCAGTTAAATTTTTTCGAACAGCGGCACTGGTCAATAAGCTTTCTGAAGCAAAAGCAGCCGGAACATTGACTGCTTTTCTTAAAAAACTGAATAAAGCTGAGTTGCTTATTCTCGATGAATATGGCTATGTGCCGCTGGATCGGACGGGCTCCCAGCTGCTGTTTGAGATTATCTCCGACTGTTATCAGAACAGAAGTATTATTCTTAATACCAATCTGGAATTTTCCCGATGGGTCAATGTCCTTTATGATGAACAGATGACGGCTGCCATGCTGGATCGGTTGCTGCATCACTGTCATCTGATTTTATTCCCGGGTCCCAGTAACCGGATGCGAGAATCCAGCATTAATGACTTATATCGATCGATTTCGGAGAATCAGCCGAAAAACTGACAAACATTGCCTGCAATGCGGTAATTTCTGCTGAAATTGCTTTGTATTTCAGTTTGCAAAACTATGGATTTTCCAGAATGCAACATTCTGTATTTTTCACTTGCAACTTTCTGCAAAAAGAACTTGCAAAAAACAATTGATAGTCTTGACTCGATTTGTTACAAAGACTTGCCGTTGCAATGATTGTGCTTGTTTACGGCTGGCAAGGCTTTCAATTTTTTTAATCAGATCATTGCTTTTCTTATGGGTAACAAACTTTGAACACTGCACCGCATCTACAAGCAGTTTCAGCTCCGGCAACTCAAAAACTCTGCTGGCGACATAATAGTCTGTCGTCTTGGTCTTCCGCATTCCAATATCAAGACCATAGTGCCTCAATGCTTCCAGGTCATCATAAATGGATTTGCGTTCTGCCGTGATACCGTAAAGTTCCAGCTCTGCAATCATATCATTGATGGTCATTGTATTATTTTCATCTGTTTTTTCGTTTAGCATTTTGAGCAAATATAACAGCTTCAGTTTTTGATTCGAGCTTTTGGCCATAGTTTTCACCTCAGAGATTGATTTCATAAACAAATAACACCTCTAATGATAACATAATACCAGAAGAGGTGTACGATAAAACGGATAGTGACTATAATGTTTGTTTCAATTTGCTGATACTCTTCTTCAGTGCCTCATTTAAACGAATCATATGTTCAACCAAGAATGTCTGCATCTCCGGCCAATCTTCATCATTGAATACATTGACGCCTTCAAGAATAGAAGTAATTCTGGACATTTTTTTATCATCCAGCCTTTGCCATGTCAACTCTTTACCGAAAATCTGTTCGATCTCGTCCTTGTGCTTTATAAGTTCGTCATAGATTGCTTTGTTATCCTCTTTAACCGGTTTATTGATTCCAAGCTCGACTGCTGCATATTTTTTGGTAATAACAAAACTGTAACCCAAGCCACTCATGCCAGCTCCGGCTGTAAGCCAGTGATCATAATGAGTGGAATCGGTGCTGATACCACTATACAGCTGAGACTTTGCATTCATTTTAGGCAGCAGTTCTTTCCAGAAACGATCTCTGATTAATTCTCTTTCTGCAATTTGAGCGCCTGTTGCCACTTCATCATGAGCCTTTTCATCAAGAGATATTGTAATATCTGCAACATCCTTTACCGGTATAATTTGCTCAGTATCAAGAAGCAGATGTCCTTCAAACAGATATGGCGTGACCTTGATGCACTGTATCTGTATTCTGAACTTTCTTGCCCACAAAACTGTCGACGTGACTTCCTTTCGGAATTCTCTAGCAACCAGAATGATTCGCTGTGATAAATCGTGATTCAATTGCACCTCATCAAAGTCCGATTTGTTCAAGAAATCGCATATTTTATCTTCAGCAATAATACCAGGCTCCGTTTTGTTCAAGTAATCCTGATAAATCTTTCGAATACCGTCTTTACCAAGAGTCGAACAATAGGATGCATATTTCATTGCTTGCCAAGTCACATCTTTGCCTGAGTCATCCAGCTTATTTTCAATAATGACAAGGTTTCCCTTACGGTCAATGGCTAGCAAATCCAGACGCTCATTGGTATCTAAGAAGCCACTGAATTCCTTCTGTATGATGAGTAGTTCTTCACCTAGAATAGCCGGTTCCTTGACGATCCATTCTTGCAAATCATCTCGTTCCTTTAATCCAAGGGACGAGAAAGTGATTGCTTCAATTTTCCTAGATTGTTTGTTGTCTGTATCAATAATATACATATGCCACCTCTTTTCAAATGGTCCTGTAATGTTTTAAATGACGATCACTTTGCCATCAATCTCTTTGACTTTTTGACTTTCTTTTAATTGTTCATAAGCCTCCAACATAGAGCTGTTAATTTTCTCGGTTTTTCTTTTAAATCCATAGGCTCTCGCTGTCTCTGAACAAATTGAATCTACAGTCGCTCCCACACATACTTTGGCTACATGATACATCGCAACAGCAAGCTCTTCCGTACTAATATGCTGAATTGGTCTGATGTTATTATGCATTGGTTTAATAGCAACTTCTTTATTAGGTATTAAGAAATCACCTTGCTTAATGATATGATTTTTCAAATGAGGCAGCTTATAATCTACCTCTTTCCTTACGGTCGAAGATACTTTCTCCAGTCCAAACAGAGGAGCGATTCGTTTACATAACAGGTCATAATGAACAGGATATTCTTTATTGACAACTTCAACAATACAATCGGCAAGTTCTAAATAACCACCTGAATTTCTTGGAAGACTATTAAAGTCCGTTTCATCCCTTATTTCAAATTGATATGGATTCTCATTGTCTTCCAAGTCCAATTCTTTAGTATCGATGGTTAAGTATGTCTGCAGCAAATTATCGTCCTCATTTTCAGAATTATTAACCACAGCTGGCTCGTCCTCTCCTACCTCATACTCCAAAAATGCGTATTCAATTGCTTCAATCAATTTCTCGCCTTCCGTCACAGGATCTTTAATCCAGTCAGTAGACCATATTCTGTATATCTTCCATCCCATATCTTCCAATACGGATTGTCTCAGTCGATCTCTTTCTCTTGCAGTCCTAGCGGAATGATATGCAGCACCATCACATTCAATCCCCAGTACGTATTTACCACTATGAGTTGGATGTTTTATGGCTAAATCGATACGGTATCCGGAACAGCCGATTTGAGTTCCCACTTGATACCCTTTTCTATCCAGGTAATTGAACACAGCTTCCTCAAACGCTGAATCATGTTCGATGATATTACTCTCCGTAGTTTCTGAAAGCAATACAGAAGGACCATGAATTGCAAAATCAATATAACCTCTTAATAACTTTGGACCTTCCGATGATACTCTATTTAGATCAATATCTGTCGGCATGATAGATCCTACAAGTTTTACATTATGCTTTGCTCTTGTGATTGCTACATTTAAACGCCTTTCACCACCCGATTTACTTAACGGACCGAAATTCATATGCATCTGTCCACCCTGAGGTGGTTTAGCATAACCGATGCTGAAGATTATTGTATCTCTTTCATCCCCTTGGACATTTTCTAGATTCTTGATGAAGAATGCCTCAACCGAATCTTCTTTAAAGAAGTGTTCAAATGACGGTTCTTTCATTCTAAGGTGTCTTACTGCTCCATCTATGGCTTGTTGCTGCACCTCACCAAACGCAATGACACCTAATGAGCGATTAGGGAATTTTCTGAAATGATCAAATACCATCTCAGCGATTTTTTGTGCTTCAACAACGTTTCCTTTTTTCCCGCCACGGTCATAAAAGCCTTCTTTCACATGGATATACTCAACACCATGGTCATTAACTTTTTCTGTATTAGACGGGAAAGTAACCAACTTATTCTTATAAATCTTTGCGTTCGAAAAAGCGATCAGATGTTCATGTCGACTTCTATAATGCCATAAAAGTGTTCTTTCCGGCAACAAGTTAGCCTCATCCAAAATCGACTCATATGCATTCACATCATCAAGCTCATCATCTTCATCATTATCAAAGTCTTCGTCAGAAACAGACGCAGCGAAAAAATTTGTCGGAGGAAGCTGCTTGCTGTCTCCAGCAATAATAACCTGCTTTGCCCTTGAAATTGCTCCAATAGCGTTTTCTGTATTAATTTGTGATGCCTCATCAAAGATAACCATGTCAAATTCGTAGCTTTCAGATTCAAGGAAGATACTTACCGACAGCGGTGACATCATTAAACACGGCTTTAATGTCAGTAACAGATTAGGAATTTGAGCAAACAACTTTCTAATAGGCATAATTCTTCTTTGTTTGCTTAATTCTCTTTTAAGGATGCTTATTTCGTCTGCACCATTGGTAAACCTATTAAGCGACGGCAAATTCTCTATCAATTTTTTCTTTATTCTAGCTTTAGCGATATCCAGCTGTTCTTTATCTAACGTTGAAAATTCATTTATTATGAAGTCCTGATTTTTTCTTCTGAAGTTCATAACCTCTGGATATTGGGGCAGTATCGCGTCCAGCCATAAACGATAGAACCGTTTCCTAAAGACTGGTATAATTTTATTGGTTTCGATCTGTATTTCCTTCATCTTGCTAATATAATCTTCAAGGCCTTCCTTGATACAGTTTTCCTGTGCGGTTCTGAAATCGATCCATTCTTCTAGACTTGCAAGACCGTTCTTGCATTTATCAACTCTATCAAGCAAAGCACTAACGGTACACTTCTGGAGGACATCCTTCTCATCAAAAAGATTTAAAAACCAACTGAATTCTTGATCTATTTGCTGTAAAGCATCTTTTACATTTATTAAGAATCCATTGCATAAACTTACCTTGTCACTCTTCCTGCAAATGTTTTCTATAAATTCCTGGTTAACACTGTACATTTCAGTTGTTTTTCTAAACTCACTGGCCCATTCCAATGTTTCTCTAACTTGATCCCAATCCGTATTCAGTCCTAAATACAAGCCTTCATAGTGATTTTTAAGCTTAATACCATTGAATTCGATCAAGTTTGTCATTTCTTTCAAGGTATTCAAAGAGCCAAGTCCAAATTCAAGATTTGAATACATTTCCAACATTGAAGCCAAAACAGACAAATCTGTATTTTCTCTTTCAAATGCTTCATGAAACTGAGCTTGGTATTCCGATGTATTCTCAGACATCCAATCGGATATTTCTGCCATTTGCTTCAATATCATGAGGGTTTGTACAACCGTTTCATCATCAATCTTTTTGACAATGGTTTTGTATTTACCCAAAATCTCTTTCTTATCCAATTTATACTGCTTCTTAAAAATTTTGAAGAAGGATGTATATTCTGTCTTAAATCTAAGCAGCATAGCCTGATAGTCAACCGCGAAAATTTCATTCTCAAATCTACTCAGCAAATCCTCTTTTAATGTGCGATAGTCATTTAATTTATTGTTTAATGTACTATATAAATTTTTAGCTTTTTCAATGCTTCCTGTCTTATTCCATGTTGAATAAGACTGTTTTTTACCAATATAGTCATTCAGTTTCTTAATAACATAATCTATCTGACTTGAAGTAAGCAGTTCTCGATCTTCGATATTAAGCAGATTAGATTCCATGTTTTCGATCTTCAGATAAATAGCAAAGAGTACTTCCTTCGTCTCAAGATACTTTCTTTTGAGTGCTGAAAATTCATCAATCTCTTTATACAGCCCTGCCAAATCATCACTGATGATCCAGCTAACTGGAACTAAGGGTGAATATGAAGAAATTTCCAGAATATCAGACAGATTTCTTAAATCTGCATATGAATGAAACCCTTGTATGTCAAGTGTGCTTTCAATGGTGTTGAATAATTCGATTGCTTTTGTAAGCTTTGGCATCAATTTGTTCAGATTCGAGCCTATGTCGTGTCGCAACTCATTCGTCACGGTTTGAACATTTGCACTATTCCAAGGATTCGCCTTATAGTCATCTGTCATTTTCCCTAGTGTATGAACAAACTGATTTAATAGATTTATAAATCGATTGTATTTTTGAGAAGTTATCTCATTCACATTAGGTACGTTAAAAATAATGTCTTCATATCCATTTAAGTTTGCCAATATGCCATTGACCTCATAGATTGTTTTTTCCAGAGGCATTATTTTTGTATGGATTGCATCGATATATGCATTCAATTTTTCTTTATCCGTCTGTAATAGATCCAGTTTTTGAAACGCTTCATCGCTTAATTTAACAGTATTTTGGGTAAACTCAAGAACGGTTCTGAGTTGTTCCAGAACTTCCTTTTTATTCGCTTTATGGCTATGCAAAGTAAGGCAAAAATCTTCCAAGCCTGACATGGATAATCTTCTATGTACAACTTCCAGTGCGGCCATTTTTTCTGATACAAAAAGAACCTTTTTCCCATCTGCAATGCTTTCCGCAATGATATTCGTTATTGTTTGACTTTTGCCTGTTCCAGGAGGACCCTGCAATACAAAACTCATTCCTTTTTTGGCGCTTACAATTGCGTCCTGTTGACTGGAATCCGCATCAACCACTTGAAAAACATCCACGGGCTTTGTTTGCTTATCATGATCAAAATTATTGATACTATCGACATCATAATTAGTTGCACCTGCTTCTCCTGAAATAGTGCGTATGACAGTATGCGCTTTAATTTTATCCTTATGCTTATCGATATCTCTGTACATGTTGATTTTCAAAAAGGACAGTAAGCTAAAACTGGCATCTTCAACAAGTTCCCACTTGTTCTTTGATATCAGTTCTCTGATTTGATTAAAGTACGCTCTCAAGTCTTGATCTTCATCTATCTCTGGCAAAACAATACCAAAATCATTTTCCAATTTGTATTTCAATGTTGGGTTAATAACAATTTCATCTTCATGAATATTGAGAATATAGGGATCATTAATGGATTCTATTGTTAATGATGCCGGCACTAACACAAGCGGAGACATCAAGTACTGTTCTGATTTTCCTGACTCTGTCCATTTTAAGAAGCCGAAGGATAAATAGAAAATGTTTACGCCAAGCTCTTCCATGGCTGTTTTAGCCTTTTCTCTCAGAGATCTTAATGTCTTTTGCTGTTCTTTGAGTGTTTGATTGGTCTGAATATAGCTTTGAAGGTCAATTGATTCATCCTCATCAATTAGGCTTAATTGCCCACCGCTTGTATCTGCTAATTCTTCGTCAAAAAAAGGAAATTCTATCGCCCTTTCGTTCACAACAAAATCCTGCCATAGATTTAAAATATCAGGTTTTACAATCTTTAAACTTGATCTTTTGGTCTCTTTGTAATTGATTAATCGGTTTCTTTTTCCAAGGTCAAGTAGTTTGTTTTTCCAAGCTTCCAATTTTAAATCTATGACAGCCATATCTCCACTCCCTATCTACGAATGATTACATTCTGTTATTTATTTTGTAATTACTAAATTGTCATCAACATCAATTACGAATTGCCTTCAAATCATATATTCTTGTGTATTGATTTCCTTTCAATACCCTTTGATAATTATATACAAATGTGCTCGGGTACATATTTTCACGTATTATTCTTCCAACTTCAATACATACTCCCGCAGGAGCCGCTAAGAAAAGATGTATCTCGTCATATTTATAATAAATCCTATCCAACTCAATCTTCAATGCTTTCTTTAATCTTTGAACGTCTGCATAATAATTTAAGTATGATAACTGCGGCTTTTCTACTCCAATAGACAGAAGGTCAAACTCACCATTTAAAGCAGACTCTATGTCAACAATATCAATAGGTGCGCTTATATTGACGGATACTGCTAATATTTTTGAACCGTTTGTTTTCGAATTTAAAACAATTTTTATGTAGTCATCTTGTTCATTATAAACCCATTTATCTTCATTTTCAAAATACTGGTATATATTAATATTCGGATTATCATTTTGAAGCAAATATCCAAAAGCAACAAGTAATGGAATCGCTGCTATTGGGAATATATGTACTGCGTTATTTGAATTCTTTATTATGCTCTCATAGATATTGATAACTTCATTCAAACATGCATTCCATTCTTCAGTTGATTTAGGCCTTATATTTTGAATAGATGATTTATAGATCGCAGAATTTTCAATATTAAAAGCTTTCATTATGGAATCATAATTTAATGAAACTCCAAACAATTTAAAATCAACAATAATGTTTCTACTGGCTTCTGGCATCTTCGTAAATTTTTCTCCATGAAGATAGTATTTACCATGTTTAGCTGGAGTGACTCTATAATCATATGTCCATTTAGCAAGACTAATTTCCCAATTATAAAATTGAAAATGACTTTGATCTGTTTCAGTATTTATTTCTCCAACGATGAACCCTGCAGGATAATCTTTATCTTCAGCCCTTCCCTGTCTACAAGAGCAAAATTCTGTATCAATAGATGGATCAAAAACCACGGTGGCATCATGACAGTGACCACCTAAATATAAATCAATATCCATCGTCTTAAACAGACTCTTTATATGTGCCTCTACACAGTTGTTAAAATCACTCATTCGATGATGTCCAATTGCGATCTTAATTGGTTTTTTCTGTATTATCGGATCCGAAATACATTTAAATAGGCTATTGAGCCCAACATGCAATTTGCCTGATTCGTTTTCTGAATCGTAACACATCCAAGCAGTATTAAGGTGAATTATTCCAATATTTTCATCTAAACTTTCAACAAAATGGATTTTATCTTTAGGATATGTTCTCCCCAGTATAGTTTCATACGTGTCAAAAAAATCGTATTGAGCCTTGTTTAGTTTGTCATAATATACACATTCATCTTCATCAAATAATTCAATTTCCCAGGCTTTTCGAATGATTTGTTTTCTATCGTCAGGTATACTTCTATTCAAATCATGATTCCCCGGAATCATAAAAACCTTCTGTAATGGAACATCAGTAACTGCAATAATCCTATTAATCAGTGACTCAGCATCTTGATATCCACAATTTTTATCACTTACATCGCCTGTAATAATAATAAAATCAAACGAGCTCTGTCGACTAATGTCTTGAATCTCTGCGATTAATGCTTCTCGCATAATAGTGGTTTTAATTCCTGAAGCTATCGAATGTAAATCTGATAAATGTAACCATCTATATCTCATATAAAACCCTCCATCCAAGCGAAATAAAAGCTATAATAAAACTTTTTAGTTACGCAAACCATTCCTACGTATTATGAGTTTCCATTTTTACTATTTTTCCGTCCAATACACTCCACACACCAATCTGCTCAGTACCAACAATCACAAAAAAAAGCCATACCGAATTTTGTTTTCTTTTTGATATCTGCAACCAGTTTCTTCGATCTATCCAAGATGGTTGAGGCACACGTTGATTATGGGTATGCCACTCTCCAATATAGGTTTTTATAAATCCAGATTCTTTCCACAAATTATCCATTATTTCTTGATGTCCAAGCTCTGCACGTATATACCTATTCTTGGTACACTTATCTTTTTTTTGAGGTACTGTTATATCAGTAGCGATTACTTGTTTTTCTGCAGGATTTAGCTTTCCAACGATAATTCCACCGCTTTCAATTGCAAAATTATAATTGTCGATATAACTGGTCCATTTTTGATAAACAACTTCATCTATAGAAAAAACCATAGACTTCTCACAATAATAGTCCATGTGATTTACTCCTTATCTCTTCGATTACATATGCTACAATTCTGGTTTGTAATCGCTTCTATGGTAATATTACGATTATTTATATTGGCCAAATACCATTCCGATAAGTAAAATCCTTGTCCAAGTAGTTCTTCCGATTCTCCTATCCAAGAAGACACAGAATTATTAGTATATGTGCCATTCAAAATACCAATAGACTGTCTTGCAGCCAACAACGCTGTTTGTTGAGAGTCCAGGCAACTATATGGAACAAAAGCCCCACTACATCCCGATAGATTTTTCTTGAAATTCTGTTCTGGAGCAACAAAGCTACCTCTAAATTGAACCAAGTCACTTGAAATCACATCTGTATACAGGCACTGCAAGCATGATTTTTTGTCAATATTTATTGATATCACATGGCCTCCGACACCATAGGGTTCATTGAAGCAACATACAAATGGTGTTTCAATATTATTGTCATTTAAGATTCTGTTTATCTCAAGGTTAATCGTTGGCTCACCAAGTGCTGAAATTATGAGATCATATTGTCCTAATCGTTTTTCATCGGAAATAAATTTTTGAGCACTTCTATCTGTATAATTTAATGGATCAATATCTGCATAAGGATACATCGCTTCTAGTTTTTCCTTAACAAGATCAGCTTTATATCCATACTTTTTAGGGCTTATTGCATCAAAACCAAGCCAATGTCTATGTACATTCTCTGGCTGGAAAAGATCATTATCTAAAATATCAATATTCATAATTCCCGCTTGGCAAAGATTATTGGCAATAAAGCCCCCGATTGAACCGCATCCAAGCAAAAGTACTCGTTTCTCTTTCAGTTCTGACATTGCACCGCCCCGCATAGTTAAATACTCAAAATCAATTCTTTCTACAAAAACATTTTCTACTCTGCACATCTGGTTACAACCAATCTTCAAATACCTTGAATTATTAAATTCTATACGGAAACCAAATAATATATCCCCCTCTTCAGCCGGGTAAGCAAGGATTATATATCGCATATAATGCTTAACTTTCTTATCAAGGAACTTTTTAAACTGACGCCTTACAGATGAACTGGTATTCTCAACAATGTACCTTCGAACCACGCTCCACTTAAATTGTTTTGCCAGTGGTATCATAGAACTTCCTGCTCTAATTTTGATAACCAGACAGGTTCTTTCGAAATCGTTTTTATCCGGAGCAAGGCCAAAATTATTACGCAGAATAACCTCCGCTTCGTCTTTTGTATTGCCTATGATACTAGTTCCATGTGATATGACAATCGGTATTTCAGCATATTTAATGTCCTTTGTATCAAGACAAGAATATGCCATTTTATTTCGAATTGAAAGCCAATACGAATCAAATTCTCTACAAACCTCATTATTATACGTTTTACTTCCAGGTTGTATATTTAGAATCTTCACAGCTTGATCAAAGCAATCAAGTACTAACTGATCAGCCATAGCTTGTTTGATTAATATTGCACTAGAGTCAAAAAGGCATATCTTCCCCTCTGTCCCCACATGTGCCCGAAATTTATTATTATCGGCAACAAAAATATCCGGCAAAGTTAGTGGGAAGTCTGTGGAAAACGAGATTATCATCTCAATCTTATCGCAATTTTCAAGTAGGATGTTCCCGCTGTACTCTGCAATATATTTCTTATTGCAGTTTTCAATTTGTTTGAAACAAACATCGCGATGAATATTAAGATAATCAATGATACCTACTATATCCTCATTTGTCATAGGCATCACTTACGCTGATTCAGATGTACCGACCATGCTCTTGTCAACAGTAACAGGAAAATCTGCACCGAATAAATTGACCAAAGTCGAACATGCATCAGCCTTCTTTTCTTTTGTTTTTACGTCATCAAGCTTTGTACTCATCGATGCAACCTTCTGGTAAAAGTTCTCCATCTGCTTATCTGTCATCTTTTCAAACAAATCATTACCGGGTTCTACCGGCAAGGCAGTAGCAATAATATGATAGTATTTTTCGTCCTGACTGTTCCATGATAATGTGAATTCATTTTCAATATTCTTTACCATATTATCAAGTGCTGAAAAATCATCATACACGTACTTTTTGGTTGACCAATCATACTGTTTACTAACTGAAAACAAATGATATGCAAGTACCGTAAGACTTATTCCTGTCGGTGCTTCATTCCCGTTTGAAGAGAATTGATGCGTTCTCCACTTTTTCATATATCGAATCACTCTTCGAAATTGAGCTGCGTCATCTCCACTGTGTTTTCCTTTAATTGTCGTAATTAATCCTTGAGGATCGGATAATTCCCATTTTTTGTTTTCAGTCGTAGAATACTCTTTACCTTTGGCTATATACAGTTTTCCATCAACATTATCTGCCGCATATATTGCAAAGTCTACATGAAAAACTGACTCACCTTCTTTTTGGTATGTAACAGTGACACAGGATCTACGAATTTCAACACTCTTTGTATGACCTTTCAAGGCATCTCTAACCCATTTCTTTGCCACGAGTGGATCTGAATAATCCTCTTTATTAATGTTGAACTTAATGCCAACATCAATATCATAATCTTCATCTTCGGGAATGATCCCAGTGCCCATAGCATAGCTTCCTTGATTAAAGGTCGTATATGCAGCTGCATCTTTAGATATATTGTCTTTAAGCTTTTTCAACAAAATATCTCTCTTTTCTCGCAAAGTAGCATTTTCATCATCCAATTTGATTTTGTTATGAAAATCAATAAATTCCTTTTGTAAATTAACCATTCTACACCTCACCACTTTCATGTTAGAATAAATTTATTAGTTTCATTTTCATATATTCAACTGTTTACGCTGACCGTCAACTCTATTCCTTAATCATTGCCCTGTTTTGAATAAAAAATCACAGTTCCAAGTTAATCAGAGTTTCCTTTAACAATTTCAGCTCATCATGAGTCAATGTAATCCCTTTACCCATTTTTTGATGCGTAGGATCCCATTCTCTTAAGTCATATTTCGCTTCTTTGTCATTCCAGCTCACAAGATTTAATTCTTTAGTCCAGCCTTTCGCTGATTCCGACAATACACCAATATTTTCTTTGATTTCATATTTTATTTCTGCCATTTCAATACCTCCACTCTTTATTCATTTTCCATTAATGCAACGTAATTGATGATTTACACAGTTGGCAAAAGCTTCTTCAACTTCTCTTCTGCTGAAGATTCATATCCCTGAGTTCTTAAATTCTTGATTTCAGCGATATTATTTTGCAAACTCTCCACCTTTGTTCTATCAGTTTGATTT
This sequence comes from Eubacteriaceae bacterium ES3, assembly GCA_030586155.1. Lineage (NCBI taxonomy): Bacteria > Bacillati > Bacillota > Clostridia > Eubacteriales > Eubacteriaceae > Eubacteriaceae bacterium ES3. The sequence goes on from CP130741.1 coordinate 2,124,496, forward strand.
AAATGGCCAGTTGGCAAGCTTAATGCAAATTCTGCAAAATAATCAAACACCGAACTGGTATAATAGCCATAACTTTTATTCACTATATACTCTTCTAAAAGATAGGACGCATAAAGATGATTTTGCCTTGCATTCCAATATTTCGCTAATCTAATCATAGGCTTAATCTTACTGTTTTCATTGACATTCTTATTTGTCAATGCCGTATTAAACTCATTTGGCTTCGTAAGGATCCATTCTTCATACACGTTTTGTGGAGCCGGAATATAATATGATTTTGTCCATAGCAAATTCTCAGAATAAGCAGGTAGCAATTCAAATTTTATATGATTCAAGCTCAATACTATTGTCGGAGATGACTGGAATATCTCTGAAGTTGAATAATACTTTTCAGCAAACTTCTTCAATCTATTAAGATGCGTCTGTGGTTTATAAGCGCTACCATTCTTGAAGACAATCATAAAATCAATATCTGAGTTACTATCAGCTTTTCTTGGAAGTATTGTTCCACGCGTATATGATCCGAACTCAAACATTTCTTCGATATCTTCAAAATAGGCACTTAATCTTGATCTCAAAGTTGATATAGATGTTCTAATACTTTGCTTTTCGGTTTCACTTAAGACCAAATTACTCGATAAAGTTTCAGCATAACTATTTACACTCATTCATTTCCCTCCATGTATTTTTTCCTTAGAATATTCCACTCCGTTGTAAGTTCCTGATTTAGCTGATTGAATATTTTCGAATCCAGCCTAATATTTGTATCTGCAATTAACACTTCGTATTCTAGCCACGTTTTAATAAATTTCACTTCATTTTCATTTAACTTGCAACTATTTGTAATGTGGCTGCTTATGTCCTTTAACTCGTCAAACGTTTTTTCAACCTCGTTTCTGAAGCGATATGTGTTGATAATATCTAACAGAAAATATCTGGACAGAAACAACTGGAGAATAGGTATCGCGAACTGATTCCTATTGATTCCATAAACTGATAATAATATTATAACGATAAGAAATATCAAATTCACAGGTAGGCACTTTTTGAACATAGCTTTTGATACATTGAAGGAAAAAAACGTGTTCTCAAAAAGGTTTGCTACAGTTTTCTTCATGCCGATGTCCATTTCATCATTATCATAATATTCATCTGATGAGTCATGTACAAATTTCGTCCCAAAAGAATTATCGATAAAATCTTTTCTTCTGATCTTTTCAGCACGCAGCTTAAAATCTTGTGCAACGCCCTCTAAAACGGCTAAGAAGACTATTGAAATAACGGCCAAATAATCGACAACGCCATCAAGCTTAAAGACTGTAGCCACAATTGATAATAGAAAAATCAACCAATAAGAAATATCATACACCTTTGATAATATCTGTTCTGTTTCAAAATAATTGGTTTGCGGCGAAAACTTTGCCATTACATTACCCCTTTCTTTTAAATGTTATAATTCCCTTACAATTTCCTCATCCAGTATCTCTTTTCTCTGTTTCCAATCCGGCATTAGAGATGTAATGAAATCATAAAAGTCGTTGTCATGATATCTGTATTTAAAGTGAGCCAACTCATGAAGTACCACGTAGTCAATGCATAGCTTCGGTGCTTTAATCAGTTCACTATTCAGAAGAATTGACTTTTTTTCCGGGGTACAGGACCCCCAGCGAGCTTTCATAGTTCTAATAAGAATCTCAGGTTTTTCGATCCCATATTTTTCAACTGCTGAATACACTCTTTGAAGACTTTCCGAAAATTTCTCTATTGCCTTTTCTCTGTACCAAGCATTAATCAGTTTTTCTTTTCGGTTGTAATCCTGTTTGTCCTTAACGGTTAAATAAAGGTAACCTCTGTAGTATTTAACCCCTTCACTTTCAGAAGTTTCTTCAACTTTTAAACGGTACTGTTTTCCCAAATACTTAAATGTTTCGCCACTTAAATATACCTTCTCTTCAGCATGTTCCGATTGCACATCCTTAAAGTAACCAATATTTTTGATAATCCACGAAGCTTTTGATTTTACAAAACTAATAATATAATCAATGGGAACTTTTTCATTAGCTGATACAACCACGGTCATATCTGGCTTCACATTGAGATTGATGTTCTTGACATTTTTTCGTTCTAAATCAAATTCAATGATTTTCCCACCATAGATGATTGAATGCCTTTCCATAACCGTCACCTAATACCTTCTGAGTGCAACAGTTTTAATATTCTCAATCATTGCATCGATTTGACCAAAGGTCATTTTAGGAAAATGTTTCTTTTTCACCAAATATAGCAATCCGTCAATCTCTTGAGAAATCTTTTTATGCACATCAGGATTGTCATGCCAATCAACTTTACTATGTCTTTCAATGATCATGTCCACATCTGTCGCAATATCCGCTAAAATGCCTTCGTAATTGTAAATAGGACTATCTTCCGCTGCCATATTAGCCTGTTCATTTTCCTGATAAGAGTTGTCTTCTAAAACCTCTTTGATCACCCCATAAAATGCCTGAGCATGAATATTGTGTTTGATTTTTTCCGGATATGTCGTACCTGAATAACCTTTTCTGAAATCATTCATGACTGAACGCATCTTTTCAAGGTACTCAGCCTCAGAAATTCTCTTTTCTTTATACTGTTCGATGATCTCTTCGATACGTTCCGAGAACTTTTTGTAATAGGTTGGGTTTTCATCCCACTTTTCACTGATTCGCTTGGTCATCCTCGTTCTTATTGCATCTGCTTTTGATCTCGGTGATCCAAGGCGCATTAACTCATCTTCAAATTCTTTCTCGTTTAAGATATCTACTGGTGCAGTAATTTGAATTATATCCTCTGCTGCAATATAGGTATCCATCAGATTTCTCATTTTTGCTTCATACTCTTTATGATCAATCGTATCCGAATATCTAAGCTTAACAGACGCTCTAAGTTCTTGATAAAACTTAAGTTCACGCTTATATAACTTGATATCCTCTTCGCCAAGGGCATTGTAAACATGCTCAGACTCAAGCGCTATACCAAAATACTTCCCAAAATTACTAAGCTCACCATAAAAATCATTGCGGATAGCTTCATCGGCAAGTAACAATTCATATTCTTCCTTATCTTGCTTATTCTTAATGCCTTTGAAGATAGCAACCGCATTAGAATATGACTCCCTTAACTTCCCTACAATACTAATTACATCAACTAATGCCCCCTCAAGGTCTTTGCCATCAAAATTCTCAAGACCAGCACCAGAATATGTTCTCATAGCTGAATCCAGTTCTTCAATCAATCCTCTGTAATCAACAATCAAACCAAAGTCTTTACCTTCATAAAGACGATTCACCCTTGCTATTGCCTGTAATAAAGTATGTTCTTTCATTGGCTTATCGACATATAGCACAGATGCTCTTGGTGCATCAAATCCTGTAAGAAGCTTATCAACGACAATTAATATCTCAAGTTCGTCGCCATCTATGAATTCGCTTTTCATATGCTCTTCATACTTCTGTGGATCATTATACGCTTCCGTCATTTTATTCCAGAATTTAAGCACACGATCTTTCGGCTCTTCGTCAACTTCATCGTATCCTTCTCGCTGGTCCGGAGGTGAAATAACGATTGCTGTTTTCAAATCACCAAATTCGTCAAATGACTCTTTATAGCGAATAGCATCAAACTTTGAAGCTGTTGCCAACATGGCCTTAGCATAAGTATCTTTGTAAAACTTTGTATAATGCACATATATATCATCTGCAATCAGTCTTATTCTTTGCTCTGATGAAGCAATCGCTTCAAATTTACTCCATTTTTTCTTGAGTTCTTCTGCTTGCTTCTCTGATATATTACGTGTAATCATTTCGATACGTTTATCTATGGCATTTCTGTTTACGGTTTGTTCGACAAGTCTACCTTCATATAACAAGGGCACTATCGCACCATCTTCAACACCATCTTTGATAGTGTACTTGTGAATCATACGACTACCGAATTTAGACATAGTACTTTTATCTTTTTTCATCAACGGTGTTCCGGTAAAGCCCAGATAACATGCGTTTGGAAAGACTTTCTTCATTTTAATATGAAGTTCTCCATATTGTGTTCTATGGGATTCATCTATTAATACAAAGATATCTTTCGACTTAACCGGTTCTTGGTGTTTCGAGGCAGTATCAAATTTGTGAACTAAAGATGTAATGATATCCGCTCCATTGCTATTAATCAGATCGACCAGATTCCTTCCACTTGTTGCTTTTTCAGCTCTAAGTCTAGAATGATTGAAGGTTTGATGAATTTGACTATCCAGCTCAATCCTATCTGTTATAACAAGAACTTGAGGATGTACGGCAGCAAGCTCTGATAAAATATATCTTGCCAACATCACCATGGTAAGTGACTTTCCAGAACCCTGCGTATGCCAAACAACACCAGATTGGCGGTTACCATTTTTATCAGATTCTTGTATTGTCTTTATGATTTCCTTTATAGCAAAGTACTGCTGATAACGAGCAATTTTTTTTATGTTCTTATCATACAAGGTGAAGAATTTTATTAGTTCAACTATACGCTTAGGATGAAATATTGAAACAATGTTCTTGTCTTGAGTCGTTGGGATTCTGCCATTTACAGCATTGGAAAGCGTCTCTTCAAACCATTTGTACTCATCTGATTCTTCATCTTCTTTCCATACAGACCAGAATTTCTTTGGTGTACCTGTAGTAGAATATTGCGTCTCATTTTTATTGGTTGCCATTACAATCTGAACAAACTTAAAGAGTTGTGGAACAAATTCTTTCCCCTGATTTCTTAGCATTTGACTGATGCCCTGTGCTATAGAAATACTGGCTTTCTTACATTCAATTACACCGAAGGGTATACCATTGATAAAGGTCACGATATCCGGTCTAACTGTACCTTGCCCATCTTCCCGCTCAACAGAAAATTCTTCAACAACATGGAATACATTATTTTCAGGATGTTCCCAATCAATATAATTCAAGTTAAATGATTTCGTACCATCCATTTCTGAAAGATTCTCTGGATAACTTCGCCCCAAAACCAATGAGTCAAAAATCTTCTCATTAGTTTTGATCAAACCATCCGTCAGGGCTTCATCAATATCTAACATCGCTTGCTGAATGTTCTTCTCAGAAAATTTGTACTTCTTGCCTTTGAATTCAAAGCCATTTATTTCATTCAATCGATCATAAAGCACTTCTTTTAGAATAACATTGTATAGATTCCCACGCATTTGTTCTGCTTTTTCAGGTGGAATAATGGTATAACCTATCGTATTCAATACCTCAAGCGCGGGAATCTGCGATATATTCAATTCATCATATTCATTAAATTTCAACACTTTTATTCCTCCCTATAGAACACTAATCAATACGACATATCCCATTTATCAATATTCTCTTATACGTCTCATATTGATTTTCTAATTCGTTTATCTCATTAGTTCTTATTTTCTCTTCAAGGCTCAATTTATCCATTAATCTAACAAGGGTTTTGAGTTCGTCTTTATTACTAGGAATCAATAGTTTTCCAGATAGAAATTTAGTGTTTGAAATATTAATTGTATTTTTTGCCCCCTTCGTAGCAAGTGGTTTTAAATATCTATCTGCATTTTCCGCCAAACTAAAATAGTGATGGATAAACCTTCCCAAATCTTTGTTTGCTGGTGAGAAAACGCCATATAATGGTGACACAATAACTTCGGATTCCAACATACTTTGCTTAATTATTCCAAACGGATACTTACCTGTCGGACTCTTTGTATAAACAATATCATCTGGTTTGACCTTATTGTATTTCGAAGTGTCTTCTGCTGCATAACTCTTCCCTAAATGCTCTATCTGATTAACCAATCCATTATTAACTGTAACTGAAAAAACCTCGTATTCACCACTGTTTTTTTCTTTATGCTCAACTAAAATATCTTTAAGTTTCGTCAATCTCCATTTTTCATTATAACTACAAACTCTTTTCTTTCCACTATACAGACTATGTATCAACCACCTTTTCTTTTCATGCTTTAGGTTTAACATTTTCTTTTTTAATTCTATTCTTTGTTCAAGTAATTTGAGAATATCTACGATTTCTCTTTGTATATTGATTTCTGGTAATGGAATTCTTAGATTCAAAAATTCTTCTTGGTTTAATGTTTTATTACGTCCTGCTCCTCCAGGTGAAGCAAGTTTTAGTAGGTTTACCCCCATTTCTGTTCTAAAGAATAACGTCAAATATGCTGTACTAATTACTGAATCCTTTGACTTGAACATTGGAAAGCGATGTGATGCTACGAATCCCTTATCTATCCCAGAAGTAGAAGCTACAGCTTGTTCCCATGCAAAAACAATATTTACTATAAAGCAATCTGGTTCTACCCAGAATATTGACTTACTTCCAATTTCCCTACCAGTGACAGCATCTTTGAAGAAAATACCTTTTCCATGCGACCGTATTCCAATCTGATAATAAATTTGTTCCTCCTTAACTTCAACTCTATTATTCACTTTTTCAAGAACATCTTTTAATTTCACAAGTTTCCAAGCGGATGGATATATAACACCCCTGTACCGCTTATAACCTGTAGGAATATCTTTTTCATTAAACTTTCTTATTAGGTGTTTCAATTTTTCTGACAAACCAACCCCTCCATTACAGTTCTAGTTTTTTTAAAAAATCATCGATTTGTTTTTCAACTTCATCTAACTCAATTTTAGTTTTTCTAATATTTTCATTTATTTCATCGATATCCCCAATCTCAACCTCATCAAATGTATCTACATATTTGGGTATATTCAAGTCATAATTATTTTTTATTATTTCACTATATGAAGCAACATGAGATAATTTATCAAGCACTTGATAGTTTTCATATATATGGACAATTCGCTGTATATCTTCTTCACGAAGTTTATTCTGATTTTTTCCTTTTTCATAATATTCTTCGCCAGAAGCATCTACAAATAAAATATCTTTTCTATCACGATTTTGCTTAAAGACTAAAATACATGCAGGTATACCTGTTCCAAAAAATAAGTTAGACGGCAGTCCTATTACTGCATCCAATAAATTCATTTCAATAATTTGCTGTCTAATTTTACTTTCACTGGCTCCTCTAAAAAGAACACCATGAGGTAATACAACGCCCATTCTTCCGCCTTCAGCCAGAGAATGAAGCATGTGTAGAACAAATGCATAATCACCTTTTGATTTTGGTGGTACCCCCCAACTGAAGCGCTTGTATTGATCTGCTGCTTCGGTCATACTGAATTCTTTGCTATCACCATCTCCGGCAAATCCAGTTGCCCATTTATCCAGTGAAAACGGTGGGTTTGCAACAACCACTTGGAATTTCATCAACTTGTCGTTTTCCAAATGTTTTGGATTAGATAACGTATCTCCCCATTCAATCTTCGCATCATCAATTTTATGCAAGAACATGTTCATTCTACAAAGCGAATGTGTTTGTCCATTTCTTTCTTGACCATATATCTGCGCTTTACCATTTGGAACTTTTGCAAATGCCTTTATCAACAACGATCCCGAACCACAAGTCGGGTCATAAATACGATCATTTTCTTCAGGTTTTACCAATCTTGACAGAAGTTCTGATACTTCAGCTGGCGTAAAAAATTCGCCGCCTTTCTTACCAGCATCTGATGCAAAGTTTCCAATCATGTATTCATAGGCATTGCCTATGACATCATCACCTATCAGTCTTGAGGGTCTTAAATCGAGATCTTTAAAGTCTTCCAAAAGATTTTTAAGCATTGTATTACGTTCTTTTGTACTACCAAGTACTGCTTCAGAGTTAAAGTCAATATTTTTGAACACACCTCTCAGCTTCGTCTTGTTTTCTTCTTCTACATGCTCTAGTGCCATATTGATTATTTCACCGACATTGGTTTGATTTCTTTTATCGTAAATATAATCAAATGTTGATCTTTCATCGAGGACAAATCGTTCGTATCGCATTTGTCTTTCAACCATTTCAACATCACCCTCGTACTTTTCCATCATAGCTTCTCTATGTTCTTTATAGATATCACTTACATACTTAATAAATAGCATTACCAGAACATAGTCTTTGTATATTGATGAATCAATCTTTCCTCTGAAAGTGTCGCATGCTTTCCAAAGTGTTCCATTGACTTCTTCCTGAGATAATTTATTAATAGTCATTTCTAATCCTCCAAATTCATATCACATTTTAGTTCAACATTTGTTAATCAAAACAGGTTTTTCATGATTGCATCGTGGTACCTATTCTTTTCTTCTACCAATAACTGTAATAAGTGCTTTTCTCTCATAATCAGCTTACTCACCTTTATGATCTGCCTTTGTTTTTCTACTTCTTGCATTGGGATCTCCAATTCTCTTAGCATACTTGTTTTGATTATTTGAATTGTAGATCCAACGGCGCTCCTAGCATAAACTTTCTTGATATACTGGCTATTCAGGTATATTCCTAAATACTCCTGATGAAAAAGATCTGATTCAACACGTACTATTGCAAATAAAGATGGTACAAGATAACCTTCATCATCTTCACTTATAGTGATTGCTGTATTGGGACTACTAAGCCTAATGATAATATCTCCAGCTCGAGTTAAATACTTTTTATCCAGATCCTCAGCACTAACGAATAATTCCAGCTCATCCTTATTTAGCCAACCTCCAGAATCAAAACTCTTCAAAGTGAGCATCTGATATTCTTTTACTATTTCTTCTTCTTGCTCAGCTTGCTTTCGCCTTACGACCAGCCCGGAATTTATTGAAGCGATATCATTTAACTTCATGTTATCTAATTTCACAACACGCATCACCCCTTTGTCATTTTTAACCTACAACAATATTTCTTTTTTAGTTTAAACCTCTCGTCAAAAATTGTCAATCATTTTCACGATATTTTTTGTCGTAGTTCAAAAATAACTTTTCAAGTTGTGCATATCAGCCCACGCTCTTACTTTACAGTCTATCAAAACTACTGCTAAATCGTGGCAAGTAGACAAGCGATTTTGTCAGTCCATCCTTTGCTTCCGCAATCTTTTCAATCCGGCCGCTTAATTGTCGGATGCTTCTCATGACCTCCTGCCTATTGGCAGCGTAATAATAGCCGCCATCATCACTGCAGATTGGGTATCCCTCACACCTGAGTGTATTGACAATGTCTCGTATTTTGCGTCCGCTGATTTGAAGACGCAACGCCAGACTTTTACTTTGTATTGCCTTTCTGGCACCTCTGTGATTATTTCTTAGATAGTTCAGTAATCTTTCATTGATATCTACATGCTCCATCACCTCGACCTCCTTCTCTTTTTCTGCTTGATTACTTTGGGAAATAAAAAAAGGCCGGCTGATTACTGCATGTAGCAGCTTTCAACCGGCCCCATTGGATAGTGGTAATCACATCCCTAAACCTCCTATATTTTGTTCGTTGTCCATGGATTCATCAGGTGTGCCCTTGATGATTTTAAATTGATCTTCGCCGGGTACAAGAGCTAACGTTCTGCCGTTATCCCAAAGAAGATGAATGTTCCCTGCGTCATCCGCGCATTCCACGGTTCCTTTGGTACCGGATTCTATTGGCGCATAAGGATCATCCATATGGATAAGTTCGATTCTTGTACCCATCGGATACTGTTGTTTGATTCTTTCAACCTGCTGCCTTGACATAAAATCGTTCATAGCTTCATTCTTCCCATTGTTTGTGCATGATTTGTAATTCCCAGTTCCTCAGCTATCATGATAGACCAGTCTGTAGGATTCCAAAAACACACGTATATACTGCGATCTGCTGTCTTGATCTCTCTTTGTTCAAAACTTTCTCCAGCGCCGTCAGACGCCTGCCCGGTTATTACTTCTTTGATCTGATTCATTTCCATTTCATTCAGTGGTGCATTCAATGTAAGAATTGCCACACCCATCAACTCACCTTCAACTTCTTCAACTGAGAATTCATATTTGGCAACCTTTGCATTGACACTGTCACATTCATCGTAATAAGCCATCAAGCCACGTTTCGCTTCATTGGGCATCTTGAATTTTTCGAGAGCTTCGACGATATCATCTTCATAAGTAAGAAGTTCATGGGCAGGTATCTCTTCTTCATAATCAGACTGTTCCATGTAGCCATAGTCATTTTCAACATCATACGTGATGGCTCTTAGCGGCATATAAAGTTTCAACTCCGTCACTGAATGCCTTGTGTCTGCTTTCATTCCCAGTTTCTCAGACAACAAGTTTTGTACCACAGGATCAAAACCACGATAGACAATATAGCCCCTGTTTGTAAACGCACCACTCTCATTTTGGATTCTTTGTTCGCCATATCTTTTGAAGTCGATGTATTCTTCCAAGTTTTCATCATATTCGAAGTGACCGGACTCACAAATCATAAAATGACCATAGGCTTCTGGTGACCTAATATCATCGAACAGTTGAAATTCATACAAATGATCCAGTAATACCTCGACTTCTTCAAGGCTTTTTGTCGGTACATAATCCATGAGCTTCTCAAAATAGTTGCTTTCTCTAGCCCCCATTTCTTTGAATTTATTAGAGAATTCATTCAGAAGGATTACTTTCTCTTCCGGCGATTCTTTAGCTGCAATCCATTGGATCAGTTGTTCAGGCAGATAATCACTGTCAATGGTCATGACACAATCGGATAAACTCTCAGTATCCAATCTGCTAACTACTCTCGCGATGGTAGTATCTGGACATGGCATATAAATAAATTCATGATTCCCATCATGCTCAAGTGTAATCGTTGCGACGTCTGGCTTCCAATGATATCTTGGGAAATGATTACCATCATAGAACATTTCCGGTTCATTTCTGTTCTGATAAACAACACCGTAAGGTGTCACCACCTGCATCGGGCTATGGTTCATCAGGTCTTCAACTATGACTCTGCCATCGACAGCATTAAGTTCATCCATCGTTGCACCGCCCGTTTCATTCAGATAGAGATCTCTACCGATTGAATCCAGGTTTTTGAAGTCACTGATGACACTATAGCAATGTGTATTATAGGTCAGGTTAATAAGATCTTTTACATTACCAGCCTCGGTCGCAGCAGCAGAAGCAAAAAAAGTAAGCTTCTCTTTTGCATCAAAGCTGTCCAACCGTTTTGCCAGAAAGTTCAATTCATCAATGTTGCAGAACTTTTCTTTGATTAGCATACTTAAATCAGCATCGCTGGAATCAACGATATGAATCTTCTCCGTAAGCTTTAATCCGATTCCCAAATCATCACAAATATTAATGAGTTGCAGGTCATCTAATGGTAACCAAGCTTCTACCTGATTTTCATGGGTATCCTTTTCTTTTCTGATTGTAAAATACAATTCTCATTCCTCCATTCTCGTTTTCGGGCACAAAAAAAGAGCTACTCTGTCTTCATTAAAAGATTGAGTAACTCTTTAGGATTTCATTTGAAGCACTACTGCTCCGTATTTTGTTATCAGGACTGAATGTATGATTGCTTTAAAGGCACGGTCTCCAATGAGATGTTTATCAGAGATTTCATTCAACTTGATATATTCTTGTCCTCGTTGCAAGGTCTTTGCCATTTGAAATAGGGCATAGCCATCGGTATTGATACCATTCAGGTGCATCCTCTTGAAGTCAAAGCTATCGAGATAAACATAATCCTTGGCGGCACACCACAATTTATCATCGGCAGTTAGAAGAAACAGTGTTGCGAGATACGTCGTTGTCCGGCTTTCAATAGGCTGATTTTGGAATCGGCAGATGGTATTGAATCTGGATTCATGAATCGGATTAAGAAAAAATTCTCCATCATTCTTTCTGATCAAATCAGCAAGCCTTTTCTTAAGTGAATACGAATCACTATTCTCAAAGCATCTTGCAAGTAATTCTTCATAGGAAATATCTCCGGCAGTTATTTGTTCTGACATTGTGTAGCTTTTATTTGTGGCACAATAGTCAGTGATTCGTTTTCTACAATTTCCATGTTGCAAAAACTCAGGTTCATTTCTTATTCTCTGCACCACAATCACCCCGCTTCTTCTTGGTAAAAAATTTGGTACTAGCATCATCAGTTGCTCAAGCTCTTGGAGCTCTGAGCCATACATAAATAGTTTTGACATTTCATTTGTCCTCTCTTTCTCTGTTTTTGGTATAAAAAAGCGGCAAGCTCATTGGTCAAATAGTTGACCGATAAACTTGCCGCTTTTTTATTAAATTTATGACACCAATTTTTAAACTTTATCTACCATAATCTCTTTTGTTACTATCGTTAATTCAATATACGAATTGGTTTCATCTACGAACCCCATTGTGTGCTTCATATCCATTTTGTGTCTTATAAAGCTCTTCATAAACCCACCAGTAACCTTTGACTAACTTGTCCTATTGAGTACCTTTTGCATCATGAAATCTTAATCTGTTATCCACTGTAAGGTTCTGGTGCGAATACAACTATGTTTCCTTTATTATATACTGTTAATTAGCAAATTATAAATGTCAAAAGAGCCCTGAACTAATCAAATTATTCCGGCAAACCTGGCTTTTCAATTATGGTATAATGATTAATCATTAGTCACTTTAAGGAAGCACAAACCATGGTTCATCTGGAACACTTTTCTGACCACCCGCTGGATTATATCACCGAATTCTACACCACTGAAAGAGTTCGTATTGACAGCTGTCCACATTGTTACACCCGCCATCGACTTCATCTTCATGGTATCTATCACCGGCATGTGATCTGGTATGAGGATGTCTTCTCCATTCCGGTCCAACGTCATTACTGTATTCATTGCGGTAAGACAGTCAGTGTCCTGCCTTCTTTCTGTCATCCAGGATTTCAGCTGGCGCTTCCATTTCTGCTGGAACTGCTTTGGGCCTTCTTTAACGGGGCTCATTATGCCAATACTTTAGCGCATCAGCATCGTCGCTTTATCACCCGGCGTTTTTTACTTTGTCTGAACCGGCTGATTGAATTTTTTCGCATCTGCCATGATCCTTTAATCGACTTTCCTGATTTTTGGCATAAAAAAGCCATAAAGCTTCTTGAAATGGTCTACTCGGTGGGCAAGCCCCCCATCTTCGGCAAAAGATATCACGATCATTTTAAGAAAGGATTTATGGCACATTAATTGTACCATCCTTCCGCATTTTTTTGAAGAACTATTTAGCCCACAGAGCTTTTGCTTTGCCTTTTATCCATTGATCCGTTATGCTCTATTTACTGAGTTTTATGGATCCTTAAAACCTCAATTCTTTAAAAACGGAGGTTTTTTTACAATGACTGAAAAAGACAAAGAACTGATTGCTTTATTTCGCTATGGCCTGATTGCGCCATTGCTTACGGATACCGTCTCGTCCCACGCCGCTTATCTGGATGAGATCAGTGCCAAAACCCATGATGTTCCGCATTATGGCACGCGCACCTACAACCGCAAAACCCTGCTGGAATGGCTCCGTCTGTACCGGCGTCATGGTTTTGATGCGCTCAAGCCCAAGGTTCGGACAGACAAGGGTTCTTCCCGGGCTTTATCAGCGGAATCGACTAAACTGCTCCTTACGTTACGAACGGAAAACATCCATTTATCGGTGAAGTTGTTCCATGAGTGGCTCATTCATGAAGGGCACTTCACCAGCTCTGACTGTTCCTATTCCACAGTGTATCGGCTGCTGAAAAAACATCAGCTGTTAAAGCCATCCCAGACGGATACGGCTGACCGCCGCCGTTTTGCCCATGTTGATATCAACACCCTGTGGCAGACCGATGTTTCCCACGGCCCATATCTGACTCTTAACGGTAAAAAGCGCAAAACCTATCTGATCGCTTTTATCGATGATGCTTCCCGGCGAATTACCGGGGCTCAGTTCATGCTGGCTGAAAAGAATGAAGATCTCCTTCATGTCCTTAAATCTGCTTTACTTACCTGTGGCAAGCCCACCATGCTTTATGCTGATAATGGCAAGATTTTCCGTTCTCACCAACTGAATACTTCCTGTGCCACTCTGGGCATTGCACTGGTCAATACCAGACCTTACGATCCCAAAAGCAAAGGCAAAATCGAGCGCTTTTTCAAAACCGTCCGCAGTCGTTTTTATCCGCTTTTGACGGATTCCGACCTGATGGATCTGGATGTCCTCAACCAGCGCTTTGAGGCCTGGCTGGCCCGGGATTATCATCATAAGCTTCATTCAAGTCTCAATGAAGCACCGATGGTCTTTTATATGCGGGGGAGCGACCGAATCAAACATTTCTCTGATCCCCGGATCATTGATGAAGCCTTTCTGATCCGGGCAACCAGAAAGGTCAAGTCGGATGCCACCATTTCGCTGCACAACGCCCTTTTCGAAGCTTCGCCAATGTTTATCGGCAAGAGCGTGGATATCCGCTATCCCAATGAATGCCCTGATGAGATCTATCTTTATGAAAACAGTGTCCGGATTCTTACCTGCAAAAAAGTCATCATGGCGGACAATGCCATTGCCAAACGCAATAACAATGTTATCAGCTACAGCACGTTAGGCGGTGTTCCTCATGTATAAATCATTTTTCGGGTTCCGGCAGGCACCCTTTGACAAAAGCATTGATTCATCGATGCTCTTTCAGTCCGAAGCTTACAGGGAAGTTCTGGCCCGACTGGATTATCTCAAAACCACCAAAGGTTTTGGTCTGATTACCGGTGACCCCGGGGTTGGTAAAACATCGACCCTGCGGGTCTTTGCCGACAATTTGAATCCGTCCTTATATAAGGTCATGTATTTCCCGATGTCTTCCGGAACAACTATGGACTTTTACCGGGGTCTGGCCTTTTCGCTCGGGGAACAGCCGAAATTCCGCAAAGTGGAGCTGTTCTTTCAGATTCAGAACGCGATTATCGATCTTTATGATAAGCGCCGCATCACGCCTGTCTTTATCCTCGATGAGATGCAGTCGGCTTCAGCTCAGTTTCTTCACGATCTGAGCATCATTTTTAACTTTGACATGGACAAACGCAATCCTTTTATTCTGATACTCACCGGTTTACCAACGCTGGCCAACCGCCTGGCTTTAAACCAGAACCGTTCGCTGGATCAGCGGCTGGTGACCCGTTTTCATTTTTCACCACTGACACCGGATGAGGTCAGAGACTATATCAAACACCGCTTTAAACATGCCGGTGTTTCACGAAATCTGATCAACGAGAATGCTTATGCAGCTATTTCGTCTTCGACTGGCGGTTATCCTCGATTAGTCGGCAATCTCGTTACCCAATGTCTGATTCTCGCCTTTCAAAAGCAAACTGATCTCATCGATGAAGAGATTGTTTTTGCCGCTTCGGCAGAAGCCGGGATTTAACGCCTGACAGCGTTATCTCCCTTTTTTTCTGGAAAAATGGAACGTGATTATGTGATTAAAAACGAGATTTATATTCTTAATAAGCCATTATTTTCGCATTATTTCTTCCTTTTTCATCCGATTTATTGTGACTAATTCAGTCCGAAATAATGTGAAAATTTACACTAATCACCTCATATATCCTCTTTTAATTCCATGGTTGCATAACTTGTCAATAACTCCGGTGATGCTTGATAATAACGAATTTCTTTATTAATTTTAGATATTTCATCCATTTCTTCGCTCGTCAGTTCAAAATCAAAAATGTTAAAGTTGTCACGGATATGCTCAGGATTTTTTGATCCCGGAATCACAATATTGCCCCTCTGTACATGCCATCTCAGAATAATCTGTACATTGCTCTTAGTATATTTCTTGGCTAGTTCAGTAAATACCGGTTCTTCAATCAATGCTTTATCTCCGTGCCCCAGCGGGAACCATGCCATTAGCCCCATATGGTTTTCTTCCAGTATCTCTTTAATCATCGTTGCTGGATAATAAGGATGCGCTTCATCCTGAACCATGTGCGGTTTAATCTCCATCGTTTCGATTGCTTCTTTTAACAGTTCATTAGGAAAGTTAGAAAGACCGATTGCCTTCACTTTGCCCTCTTTATAGGCTTCTTCTATTGCCTTGTAACCTTCTCTCCAATTATCAGTTGGCTGATGTAAAAACAGAAGATCTAAATAATCCGTGCCTAACCTTTTTAAGGTTTCATCAATAGCATTTTTCTTTTTGTACACTGTCGGCCAGAGTTTTGTTACAACAAAAATATCCTCACGTGATACCCCACTGTTTTTAATCCCCCTTCCTGTAGCACTTTCATTCATATAGCCATTAGCAGTATCAATCAAGCGAACACCGCCTCTTAGCGCACTTTCCACTGCCACTTCTGCTTCATCAGGTGATAATGTAAACACACCAATTCCTGCCTTTGGCATTCTGTTTCCATTACTCAAAATAAAGTATTCCATTGTCTACGCTCCTTTAAATCTTAAATTCATATAATTATAGTTCATATATGCATTTCATTTTTATTATACCTATTTCTTCTTTACTTCTACATTTTAAATGTTTATATCTTGTAGGTCTACTGCCTTTCATTTATAATGGTATAAACAGCAGTTATACAATGGGAGGTGTGAAATTGATTGAAATATATTTGTTAGAGCAATTGGTTACTTTTGCAAGATGTGGAACGCTCTTAAAAGCATCCGAAGAATTACATATATCTCAACCTGCTCTAAGCAGATCCATGAAGAAAATCGAGCAAGAATTCGGGGTTTCTCTTTTTCATAGGGAAAATAGTAAAATATCATTAAACGAAACCGGAAAGGTAGCAGTAGAATATGCAGTAAGAGTTCTGGCATCCAATCAAGAACTTATTCAGCGAGTGCTTTCTTATGACCGAAGTCTTCGGACCATTCATATCGGTGCATGTACACCATTTCCGTTGAATGAGTTAATCCCTGTCTTGCAGGAGCAATTTATCGGAAAAACTATTTCCTCCGAAATTGAAAATGATCCTATACTTATTTCAGGCTTAAAAAACAATCTTTACCAATTGGTCATATTACATGAAAAGCCAGAAGATAAAACATTGTTTATACAACGGTATCTTGAAGAACAACTTTATATTTCTATACCAGAGGACCATCCGCTTGCAACACAAGACTACGTTTCATTCCAAGATCTTCTGGGAATTCGTATCTTAGTAAGTGGCGGTGTGGGCTTTTGGATGAATGTGTGCAAAGAAAAACTATCATCCTCAGATCTTCTTGTTCAAAGCAATATGGATGCTTTGACAGAACTTGTTGAAGCTTCATCACTTCCTATTTTCAACTCTGATCAGATGCTTAAGCGTGGCTATGATATCCCTGATCGTATTTCTATACCAATCAATGATGATAAATCGCATGTAACCTATTACATAGCTTGCCTTGCGTCCGAAAAGTATAAATACAGCTCCGTATTTAATTCTGTTCGTTCTACATTGTTACGAAGCAAATAAATATCTTCAACACTCAAGTTCAGTTCTTATTCTCTACACTACAATTACCCCGCTTTTCTTTGGCAAATCATTTGGTACCAGCATCATCAGTTGCTCAATCTCTTAGCTCTCAGAATCATACATAAATACTTTTGACATTTTATTTAACCTATCTTTCTCTTCTTTTTGGGTATATAAAAACGGCAAGGTCATTGGTCAAATAATTGACCGATAAACTTGCCGCTTTTTATTTAATTTATAACCCCAATATTTAAACTTAATCAACCGCTATATCTTTTGCTACTATCGTTAATTCAATATACGAATTGGTTTCATCTGCGAACATCATGTGTGCTTCATATCCATCTTGTGTTTTATAAAGCTCTTCATAAATCCACCAGCAACCATCAACTGACTTGTCCTCTTGAATAACTTTTGCATCATGAAATCTTAGTCTGTTTTCCTCTGTAAAACCTCCGCTGGGATCCAAGAGAATCGTGATATCATTCGTTTTCTCCACGCTTAGCACTTTGCAATCATGAAATCCAAAGTGCTTTCTTAAGTTCTCGGGAATATTTTCTGCTTGTTGTGCTGCTGAAAATCAACAAGTTGCTGCTCTACTTTGATTTCATTTCTCCTACTAATTTGTTTAAGCTTCTGAATGATATCCTTCGTACTATATCCCAAAGCAAACACTCTTGGATCAGCAATTTGCTTATATATATCCTCAGGTATTTTCTTTCCATTTTCTTTCATCAACAACTTTTGCCTATCCGCAAATTCAATCTTGCATTTTTGAATATCAAAAGGATCTCTATTATCGTATGCCTCAACAAGTTTCCGAATATGTTCCTTCTGTTCTTCCGGCATTTCATATACAATCATATCTTCATCTTGAATTTCTTCGCCGGATATAAACTTGTCAGCCCGAACAAAAGTCATACCATCATCCTCAAATAATTCTCGAGGGTCAATATCGTATATTTCTTTTTCCTGTTTTAGAAAGGCTTTTCTTTATTCTTTTTCAGTCGCAGATAAGTATTTTCATTCAATTCACTTGCATCTTTATGTGCCCGAAGGCCGAAATGCAATCCTGTAAGTTGAGATAAATTGCACCACTCTTTAGTAAGATATCTCATGTCTCATCCCTCATTGGTGACTCTCATTTTTCGTATTATTTTGTGATTCACCCTATGTCATCTATATTTTGCCCTATTTTTAAGGGTCAAAAAACGTCATTTTCCGTGCGTTTTTCGACCCCAGAATCACTCCAAAACCACAACATCTTGTGGTCAAACTCTATTTTTTCGCCTTCGAACCACTATTTGTCATCAGAATTATCGTTTCAACGTGCGTCGTATTAGGGAACAGGTCAACTGGCTGCACTTTCTCAACCTGATAACCAGAATCCGTCAGTATTTTCAAATCTCTGGCCAAGGTCGCCGGGTTACAGGAAACATAGATCACCTTTTTCGTTTTAAGTTCTATAATTTTTTCAAGCAATTCTCCTTCACAGCCTTTACGAGGCGGATCTAGGATAATCAGATCAGGATTATAACCTTCATTTTGAGCAAGTTCCTGTAAAACAATTTCTGATTTTCCCTCAATAAAACGGGCATTTTCAATCTGGTTAAGTCCAGCATTTTCACGGGCATCAAAAATTGCATCTCTTACTACTTCGATTCCTATAACATCCTTAGCCTGTCCTGCAAGATAGAGACCAATCGTGCCTGTTCCACAATAAAGATCGGCTACTGACTGACTGCCATCGAGCCCGGCAAAATCTTTGACCACATTGTAAAGAACTTCAGTCTGACTGGAATTAACCTGAAAAAATGAATTCGGCGAAATCGCAAACTTCAGATCTCCTATTTTTTCGACCAATCGTTTATGTCCCCAAACATGACGGCTTTCGTTCCCCATCACGGTATTTCCTTTTTTCTCATTAAGATTGACAAATATACTTTTCAGATTTGGAATACCCTCTCTTAAAATATCGATGACTGCATCCTTCTGACTGAGTTTTCTTCCGTTTACAATTAGGACAATCATCTGATCTCCTAATAGATTTGTCCGCCATAAAACCCCACGCAGATAGCCCTTATGACTTTTTTCGTTGTAGATACTTAAACCTAAGAGGTCGATCATTTGATTAATACTTTTTATCACAGCTTCTGTATCTGAAGTCTGATTCAGACAATCATTAATCATTACCAAATCATGTGATTTTCTGGCGTAAAAGCCGCAACCTTTTTTGCTGACTTTAAACTGTGCCTTATTTCTATAGCGCTGATGACTTTTCATTCCTGAAATAGGCTCAATCGTTAAAGATTCCATCCCGCCGATTCGTGTCAGGGCATCTCTGACTTTTTTCTCTTTAATTACTAACTGCCCTTCATAACTCATCTCCTGCAACTGACATCCACCGCATTTTAGAGCATATTGACAGGGCGCTTCGACTCGATCTTTCGATGCGCTGATCAATTCAACCATTTGTCCCAATGCGTATGTTTTTTTTATCTGATTAATTTTTATTTCAGCCAAATCGCCGGGCAGACCACCTTCCACAAAAACGATCATATTATCAATTCGGGCTACACCTTCGCCCGTATGAGTAAGGTCAATTATTTCAACCTGATGTTGCGATCCTAACTTTATGCTATTATTCATCTTATTCTCCTTAGTTCTTAATGATTAAAAGCATTGATTATTCATCAATGCTCAGATAAAAAGTATATTTACTTAACAACTTGACACCATCACTACCAGTTATTCTTCAATACTATTTTCCAAAAAAGACTTCATTTTATCAAAGGTTTCTTGACTAATCACATGCTCAATACCGCAGGCATCCTCTTCAGCAACCCGGCAGGAAACACCCAGTACTTCCTGTAAAAAACGTTTAAGCAGACGGTGTTTTTCATAAATATCAGTAGCCAGCTTCTTTCCGGATTCAGTTAAATAAATCTGTCCATAACGCTCATGTTCCACATAACCCATTTCTTTCAGTTTTCGAACTGCATCATTGGCACTGGCCTTACTCACATTCATTGTTGCCGCTAAATCGGTAATTCGTACGCCTCCGCTGTTTTTCTGATACTCCAGATAAATAGCTTCAATATAATCTTCAACTGATTCAGTTAACTTTTTTTCCATGAGTTTTCCTGCTCTTTCTTTTGATATTTTGTGTTTTCTGATTCTTAGACCTATTGGCTTCCCCGGCAATCAGCGCTTTTTTCCCAGTTCCAATCAAATCTTCCCGATAAGAAAGACATAAAGCTTCTTTTACAAGTTTATAGTTTTCTCTCTTTTTAAACTGCCCCAATGCCCGTTGCATTGCCTTTTCTCGTCCTTTTGGAACATAAACAGGTTCCATTGTCAGTGGATCGAGTCCTGTATAGTACATTGCTGTTGCCATGCTTCCCGGCGTTGGATAAAAATCCTGTATTTGCTCCGGCATAAAACCCATATCACGGATATATTCCGCCAGTTTAATCGCATCCTGGAGATTTGTTCCTGGATGACCTGTTATAAAATAGGGTAATACATACTGGTTCTTACCTAACCTATCATTTTCTTTCTTAAAAGATCTCAGGAATTCCTTATAGGTTTCAAAGGACGGTTTTCCCATTATTTGAAGCGCCTCATCAGAAATATGTTCCGGAGCTACCCGGAGCTGCCCGCTGATATGATATTCAACCAACTCTTTTAAAAATTGACGATTTTTGTCAAGTTTAAGGTAATCATAGCGTATCCCCGAACGAATAAACACTTTTTTGACCCCTGGAAGTTTTCTAACTGCCCTTAGAATATCAAGATAGGGTTGATGATTGCCATTCAGATTCTTGCAGGGCTCTGGCGTCAGGCACTCTCTGTTACTACAAGTTCCTTTGGTTTTCTGCCGTTCACATCCTAAATGGGAAAAATTCGCTGTTGGTCCACCAATATCATGGATATAACCTTTAAAATCCGGATCGTTAATCATCCTTTTGGCTTCTCTAACGATTGACTCCTTGCTTCTCATCTGAATCAGTTTACCTTGATGGATGGTAATTGCACAAAAATTGCAATTACCAAAACAGCCGCGATTAGCCATAATACTAAATTTCACCTCAGCTAGGGCTGGTATACCGCCCATCGCATCATAGGATGGATGCCAATTGTAGGTGAAAGGTAAATCATAAAGATCATCAAACTCCAACTGTGTAAGCGGCAATTGAGGAGGATTTTGTACCACCCAAACATCTCCACAGGCTTGAATAAACACCCTTTCATCAAATGGATTGTTAGCCCCTTTCAATGCCTTTGTTGCCAGAGCATATGCTTCTTTGTCTTTGGCAACTTCTTCACAGGATGGCAGCTTTACTACCTGATCAAAATCCAGTTCATTCGTGATAAAAGCGGCTCCCCTAACATAAGTCAAAAACTTGGCTGGAATTCCGGAAGCCAATGCTTCTGCTATCTCAACAATCGCTTTTTCACCCATTCCGAAAACCAGTAAATCAGCCTGTGACTCCACTAAAATTGGCTTTCGAACACAATCTTCCCAATAATCATAATGAGCAAATCGTCTAAGACTGGCTTCAATTCCACCGATAATAATAGGTATATCACCAAAGATAGCTCTGATCTTCTGACAATAAACAATCACCGCCCGGTCAGGTCTTTTTCCGGTTTTACCACCTGGAGAATAAACATCTTCTCGTCGGCTTTTTTTGTTGACCGAATAATGACTAACCATGGAGTCCAGGTTGCCCGCGCTTATCAAAAATCCCAAACGTGGTTTTCCTAAACGTCTGAAATCATCATCTATTTTCCAGTTTGGCTGGGCAATTATCCCTACACTATATCCATGACGCTCCAAAAGTCTGCCAATGATCGCAGCCCCGAAAGAAGGGTGATCAACATAAGCATCTCCGGTCACAATTATAAAGTCACACTCTGACAAACCTTTAGCCTTTAAATCCTTTTTGAACATCGGTAGATAGTCTTTGAAATCAGATTGTTTATTATTTGTTTCGTTCTTTAAATCCATTCAATCCCTTTCATTGGAATTTTAAAAAAAGCCGGTAAAAAATGAAAAATAGGAAGGCAGATTAATCAGTAATATTGTAAAGATCACCATAAAAAAAGTCTGATTCAATTCAATGGTCATCCCAATGGTATCCCCTGTCATCCCGCCAATTTTGCGTTGCAGGTTAAGCATCAGTAATATCCCAGGTATAAAACTCAGCATCACCACTAATAGCCCTGCTACACCCATCATCAGTGTCGAATAGACTAAAAGCATCACAAAATACTCAATAAAATGGATTGGCTTGGTCATCTCAACCAGCCTCTTTCCAAGACCTCCACCGCCACGCGCATAAGTACAAAAACAGGTAGACATAATAGCAGCGGTCCGCCCAAACAAAGGCATAATTAGAAGTGCCTGTGTATATTGTGATACAATTAGTGTCATGGACAGCCAATTTGTCAGCAATAATAAAATCAGTCCAATGGCGCCAAAAGCGCCTAGTCGGCTATCTTTCATGATCACCATCATCTTTTCACGATCCCGGGAAGAAAATAGCGCATCCGTTGTATCCGCAAATCCATCAAGGTGAAGACCACCTGTCAGCCAGATATAGGCAATCATTAAAAGAAGTGCTTCCAGTTCCTTAAAATGAATCATCGAAAGTAAAAATGAAGCCGCGTACAGTACTATTCCTATAAATACCCCAACAAACGGCATTAAAATCATCGAATTATAAAATTCTTCTTCACTAACATCTTTTAATTTAATAGGAATTCTTGTATAAAAAGATATTGCTATCAGTAATTTTCTCATTACCCCTCCTTTAATTATCCAAAACTGCAGATTAAACTATATCATAAAAACAGCAGGTTTAAAATAGACCTCCTATTTAAAACATAAAAAGCGGCAAAAATTCAGGCTGTACAAACGTACAACCTGAATTTTTGTTTATAAACTATAGATTGTTAATGTTTACATCTCATCTACAAAATCAAACCGGTTTTCAATCATTTCTTTCAATGCTTCGACGGCTTTCATTTCATCATCACCAACAGCTTCAATTTCAATCTCATCGCCTTTTTGGACAGCAAGAATCATCACACCCATTATGCTTTTAGCATTCACTCTGGTGGCTTCTTTTTTAATGTAAATTTCGCTCTTGAAATCGTTAGCTCGCTGCACAAACAATGACGCCGGTTTTGCGTGTAACCCAGCTTTATTCTGGATCACTACTTTGTCCACAATCACACTCATCCACTCCCTTTCAATAGATTTCCCCTATTTATATATTATAATGGTATAATGCATTTTTATCAAGCTGAACCATGCATTTATTAAACTCAACTCAACTTTTTCTTGTCAAATATAAATTTAAGCTTTATAATGTAAGATATTACTAATTCAATAGAACTCTTTTGGGAGGTGAACAAAATGAAAGTTACTAAAGATATGGGTATACTTGATGCCGTTAATGCATATCCGGATTCAGTCAATGTTTTTCAGGCCTATGGAATGCATTGTTTCGGCTGTATGGCAGCTCGCTTTGAAAGTATCGAAGAAGGTGCTTTGGCTCACGGAATCGATCCGGACGCTTTAATTAAATCTGTTAATGATGCGCTTGACGCAATCGATGCTACAAAAGCTTAAGTTTGTTTTTAAAACGCACTGTCCCAGTGCGTTTTTTATGTAATTTTTTCACAAAACAACTTGTATTAACAGACGTTTACTGATACAATACTAAAAAATAAATAATCATTTCGATAGAGGTGCGGACTTTATCAGTCATTTACCTGACCATGGCAAATGGGATGACGGTAGATAAAAGGAAAGTTCGCCGAAGGAATTTATGTTGCCGCCTATTTTCCTGGGCCGATTGTAAATAACAATCGGACTGTCATCATAATTATGATGGGGTGCTATCTAAAGTTTAATCTCTATAGAGATTTCTTTTTAATTTTAGCTAGTCATATGGTACTGGCTTTTTTTATTATCTGAACAAAATATTGGAGGAATTATGAAAACTTATAATGTTGCTGTCGTCGGTGCAACCGGCATGGTTGGTCAAAAAATGCTTCAAGTCCTGGAAGAGCTCAAATTTCCAGTAAACAATCTTTATCCCATGGCTTCAAGCCGATCAGCCGGTAAAGAAATTTCATTTAATGGTAAAAAATATGTGGTTGAAGAACTCTGCGATGAAGCTTTTGATAAAGATATTGATATCGCTCTCTTCTCAGCCGGCGGAAGCACCAGTGAAAAATTCTCTCCAGTTGCAGCAAAAAAAGGCGTTATCGTTATTGACAACAGCAGTGCCTGGAGAATGGATCCGGAAGTTCCTCTGGTTGTACCAGAAGTCAATCCAGAAGACCTAGATTGGCATAAAAACATAATTGCCAATCCCAACTGCTCTACTATCCAGGCTGTCGTTGCCTTAAAACCGCTCCATGATGTTTATGGTATTGACCGAATCGTTTACTCAACCTATCAGGCTGTATCTGGATCTGGTGTTAAAGGCTACGCGGATCTGGAAAGAGGCATAAAAGGTGAAGAAAACAGTTTTTATCCACATCCTATTGCCTATAATGCCCTTCCCCATATCGATGTTTTTCTCGATAATGGTTACACCAAAGAAGAAATGAAAATGGTTAATGAAACCAGAAAAATACTACATGATGATAGTCTTCGCATTACTGCTACAACTGTTCGAATTCCAGTTTATTACAGTCATAGCGAAAGCATCAACGTGGAATTAAAAAAAGACTTTGAAGTTCCTGAAGTTCAGGCACTTATGGAAAAATCACCTGGAATTATTTTACAGGATGATCCTGAAAACAATGTCTATCCTCTGGCCAGAACAGCAGAAAATCATGACGAAGTTTATGTCGGACGTATCAGACGGGATTTCAGTGTTGATCACGGGCTTAATATGTGGGTTGTCGCCGACAATATCAGAAAAGGAGCAGCCTCTAATGCTGTCCAGATAGCTTTTGAATTGATCAACAGAAACTTAATATAAAGGAGAAAAAAATGAGTATTTTTACAGGCTCTTGCGTAGCCCTGATCACCCCTTTTAAAGATGGAAAAATAGATTTTGACAGATTTCATCAGCTGATCGATTTTCAAATCGATAATGGTACCGATGCCTTATTAATTGCCGGTACAACAGGTGAAACCTCCACCCTTACTGACGAAGAGCATTTAGCATTAATAAGAGATGCCGGCAAATACATCAATGGTCGAGTTCCCTACATCGCCGGAACCGGAAGTAATGACACCGCTTATTCTATCTGGCTTTCAATTGAGGCTGAAAAAGCCGGTGCCGATGCAGCACTAATCATTAATCCTTACTATAATAAATCAACACAAAAGGGTATTATCACACATATTCAAAAAATTGCTGAAGCTATTACCATCCCTGTTATCATCTACAACGTTCCAAGTAGAACAGGCATGAATATTTCAATCGATACCATGAAAACACTCAGTAAAATCCCAAATGTGGCAGCTGTTAAGGAAGCCAGTGGCAATATCAGTCAAATCACTGAAATTGCCCGGGTATGCGGAGATGATCTGGATATCTATAGTGGAAATGACGATCATGTGTTGCCTGTTCTTTCTGTTGGCGGGAAAGGGGTTATTTCTGTTTCAGCCAATATTATCCCACAGGATATGCATGACCTGGTTGATTCCTTCTTATCAGGCGATTATTTAAAATCACGCGAACTTCAGTTTAAAACCAACCTGATCAACCTGGCTATGTTTTACGAAACTAATCCGATTCCGGTTAAAACTGCCATGGGTCTAATGGGGATGGATTCTGGGGAAATGAGGCTGCCACTCGTTGAAATGGATGAAGACAACAAGGAAAAGCTGATTGCTGCCCTACAGGCTTACGGGCTTTTATAGGTGCAATGATGTTGAAAATTATGATTACCGGTGTTTCCGGTGCCATGGGGCAAAAATTACAGACCATTATTGGTCAGGCTGACGATGCCGAAATTGTTGCCGGTTTTGACCATGTTGAAAATAGCAGCTTGCCTTTCCCGGTCTATACTGATCTTAAAAACTGTCCAACAGAAATAGATGCAATCATTGATTTTTCTCATTTTTCTGCGTTTCCAGCGATTATAAGCTTTGCAACTGAGAAAAAAATTCCAATTGTAATTGCTACAACTGGTCTATCTGAGGATGATCAGAACACCTTAAAAGAGGCTTCAAAAATCATCCCAGTGTTTAAAACCGCCAATATGTCTGTCGGTATCAATCTTTTAGCGAAAGCACTCAAAGAAATGGCAGCTACCCTTGAATCAGGTTTTGATATTGAAATCATTGAAAAACATCATAATAAAAAAGCTGACGCCCCCAGTGGCACCGCTTTATTACTGGCAGATGCCGTCAACGATGGTCTAGCTGACAAGAAAACCTACACTTACGGCCGTTATGGCCGTGAAGCCAAACGAACTAATGATGAACTTGGTATTCATGCTATTCGCGGCGGTACGATCCCCGGTGAGCATTCGGTGATCTTTGCCGGTAATGATGAAATTATTGAAATCAAACACACTGCCATGAGTAAAAATGTCTTCGCTGAAGGTGCTGTTAAAGCTGCCAGATTTCTGGTTTCACAACAACCTGGACTCTATGATATGTCAATGGTTATTGGATAATTGCTTTATTTAAAATTGAGTCATCTATCTTCGCTATCTCGAAGCAGTTCCGGCAAATGTCAGAACTGCTTTAACTGTTAAAAATTCTTTAAAATACACTTTTTTACATATCTATACTATAAATATTTTTATTAAGAGGTAACTATGAATATCGTTGTACAAAAATACGGCGGCACCTCGGTAGGCTCTGTAGAACGTATCAAAAATGTCGCTAAACGCATAATTAAAAAACATAATGACGGTCACCAGATCGTAGTTGTTGTTTCCGCAATGGGAAAAACAACCGATGAGCTGGTAAAACTTGCTTATGACATCAATCCCTCTCCACCCAAGCGAGAAATGGATCGTCTTTTATCAACAGGAGAACAAATTTCAATCTCTTTGTTGTCCATGACCCTTCAATCAATGGGTTACAAAGCCATTTCCTTTACCGGTCCTCAGGTTGGAATTATGACCTCCGGAATGCATACAAAATCTCGAATTGAAGGAATCGATACTAGCAAAATTTTGGAAGCACTTAATGATGACATGATTGTTATTGTTGCCGGATTTCAGGGGGTCAATGAATTTGACGATGTCACTACACTGGGCCGAGGTGGCTCTGACACCAGTGCTGTTGCATTAGCCTGTGTTCTGGATGCTCCCTGTGAAATTTATACTGATGTAGAAGGCATTTACGGAGTAGATCCCAGGCTTTATCCCCAAGCCCGCAAACTCGATTCAGTATCTTATGAAGAAATGCTGGAAATGGCCAGTTTAGGAGCTGGTGTCATGCATAGCCGAGCCATTGAACTAGGCAGTAAGTATGATACAAAATTGGTCGTATCTTCTAGTATGACTGAAAAACCCGGAACAATCATAAAAAAAGGAGTGAAACCCATGGAAGGACAAAGTATTACTGGACTGGCCATTGATAATGACCAGATCATGATCACAATTCAAAATATACCTTTTGATACCACTATAACCGCACAGTTCTTTAATCGATTTGCTGAAAACAATATAAATATCGATATGATTAGTCAGACAGCACCAATAGATGGACTGATTAATATCTCTTTTACTGCCCCTTCTGAAGACTTGGAAGAAGGCAAAGAAATTCTTGCAGCTTTTCAGACAAAACATCCTGGTATAGGCGTCATTGTAAATGAAGATATTTCAAAACTGTCTGTTGTCGGTGTTGGTATGCGTTCGCAGTCAGGAGTAGCTGCACAGTTTTTCAAGTTGTTATCTGAAAATTCTATCCAGATGTTAATGATTACCACTTCAGAAATTAGAATCAGCTGCATTATTCCTAAAAAAGACCGTGATCTTGCAGTGACTGAAACTTCAAAAGCTTTTAATCTATAACTTTCACAACTGATTACTTAATAATAGTTAAAAATCTTTTTAATAAAAAACCGGATAAAAGTTTCAGGAAATATAATTTGTTCCTTAACTTATATCCGGTTTAATTTTTCTATTTATAAGATAATCATTTAATCAATATGGAGAGCACCCTTTACCACTTCTTCATCAAGATCATTAAAATCGATCATTTTTCCAGTGTTGATGTAGAAAACAGTTTCAAAAATATTAGTAGCATGATCGCCGATTCGCTCCAGATAGCTCCCGATAAAAATAAATTTAGACCCCTGGTCGACGTTTTGTCGGTCTTTAATCATATATTCTGTACATTCTGACTGAATCAAGTAATTAACCTGATCCAATTCATTTTCCAGATCGATGACCTTTTTGATCTGTGAGATATCTTCATTAATATAGGCCTGAATACAAATCTTTAAAAGTTCCTTAGCCAAATCAGCAGCTTTAGGGATATCAACCAGCTCTTTCATATAAGTTGTATTTTTCAACTCAAGGACTTTCTGAGAGATATTGACTGATAAATCGGCAACTCGCTCAAGATTAGTGATAATTTTATAGCTGGAAGACAGGCGTCTTAAATCTGTAGCTACTGGTCCTTGACGGGCAATAATCTCTCCTACCATCATGGTCAGTTCAATTTCTTTTTGATCAACAAGATCGTCCCGATTAATAACGTCCTCAGCCAATTCAATTTCTTTATTTTTCAGTGCATGAACTGAGTCTGAGACCATTTTTTCAACTACTGTTGTCATCAATAAAATATCTTCTTTGACCATTGTTAACTCATTATCATAATTTTTACGCATATAACAACTCCTCTCAACCAAATCGTCCAGTAATGTAATCTTCAGTTCGCTTATCTTCAGGGTTAGTAAATATTTTCGGTGTTTCATCAAATTCTATCACTTCACCCATTAAGAAGAAGGCGGTTTTATCGGAAATTCGCCCAGCTTGTTGCATGGAGTGGGTTACAATAATAATAGTATAGTCCTTTTTAAGCTCTGCCATTAATTCTTCTATTTTAGCCGTAGCAATTGGGTCAAGTGCCGATGTTGGTTCATCCATCAGTATAACTTCGGGATTCATAGCTATAGTTCGGGCAATGCAAAGTCGCTGCTGCTGGCCTCCAGAAAGACCGAGTGCTGATTTATCCAATCGATCTTTCACCTCATCCCAGATGGCCGCTTTAACCAGTGAATCTTTAACAATCACATCAAGTTTTTTCTTGTCTTTCATCCCCTGACAGCGAGGTCCATAAGCAATATTATCATAAATACTCATTGGAAATGGATTAGGTTTTTGAAATACCATTCCCACTCTTGTTCTTAAATTAATGACATCTACGTCTCCATTGATATCCTGTCCATCAAAAATAATTTCGCCCTGAATTCTCACTGAGTCGATCAGGTCGTTCATCCGATTTAGACATCTGAGATAAGTGGATTTTCCACAGCCGGAAGGTCCGATAAATGCCGTCACTTCATTTTCAATAACATCCATATTGATAGATTTGAGTGCCTGAAAATCTCCATAAAAAAGATCAAGATTTCTCGTGCTAAACTTTATTTTTTTTTCCATTTTACACCTTATTTTTTATTGAATACATCAAGTTTATCTGTTGCCAGTCGGGAAAGGATATTCAGGACAATAACAACCAGAATGATTATCACTCCGATAGCGCAGGAAAGTTTGATGTTGCCAGATTCTTTCGCTACATAATAAGCCTGAACAGTCAATGTGGAACCTGGGGAGAACAAAGATTCAGGAATTTGAGCAACTGTTCCGGCAGTCAGTAAGAGCGCTGCAGACTCGCCAATAACACGACCAATGCTTAAAAGTACTGCTGTGGCAATCCCCGGAACAGCACAAGGCAAAACTACTTTGAAAATAGTCTGAAGTTTAGTTGCGCCAAGCGCCAACGATCCTTCTCTGAATGACATCGGAACAGTTTTTAAAGCTTCCTCTGTACTTCTGATTATGACAGGCAAAAGAATAATAGCAACGGTTAAACTACCAGATAACAATGAAATCTGCATTTTAAGAGCTACTACGAAAAATGCCATCCCGAATAGACCAAAAATAATTGATGGTATACCCGAAAGAGTTTCCGCCGCAAATCGGATCGTATTAACCAGTTTTCCAGGCTTGGCATATTCCGTTAAATAGATTGCCCCAAAGATTCCAATCGGCAATGCAATCGCTAAAGCTAGTAGTACCATATACAAAGTGGTAATAATGTTAGAGTAAATCCCGCCACCTGGCTGAATAATTTTTATTTTCAATTCGCCGGACTGACTTTCTATAACGCTGGCAACTTCTTCCAGGCTTAAATCGTCGAAATCTTCATCATTAATACTCTTTAGAATATAGTCTGTTCCAATTTTAACCGCCTCACCATTGGAAATAACTGCATCAAGCATTGGTGAATTATCTTCAATGTAAGAGATGACAAATTGTTCCCGCTCTGTAGTATGATTTTTGTAGTGTACCTGTGAGATGGCAATCCCCAAATTCTCTACATAGATTGGTCCATCGAGCAAAGTTTCATAGCGTGAATCCAGTTCTTTTTCGGCATTGATATCCTCAATATCAACGGTAGCCGGAATATCAGCGGAATCAACAAACACATAGGAAACTTTTTCATTAAAATCTCGCGTTAAAAAATCAAGATTAACAAGGCCAATCCCTTGTACAAATATAAAACCAATTATAAACAGTAGAACTGCCAGCGTCAAGCCTGTTGCTGTGTAGATCAGCGATTTTAAAATATTATCTTTTAGTTTCTGGCTCATATCAGCTACCTACCTTAGATTTTACAACTCTGTTTACAACTACATTGATAATCATAATAAATACAAATAATACGACCCCAGTTGAATACAGCAGCTGCTGGTGAACACCTGATGCATACCCCATTTCCAAAGCAATATTGGTTGTCAGCGGTCGAACCTGATCAAATAAACTGGTCGGAATACCTGCGATGGGGTTACCACAAACCAGCATAACGGCCATAGTTTCACCAATTGCTCGTCCAATCCCCAAAATCACTCCTGTGATAATCCCAGATTTTCCGGCTGGTATAATAACTTTAAAAATTGTCTGCATCTCTGTTGCACCCAGAGCCAATGAGCCTTCTTTGTATTCCCGAGGAACTGCCGAAATAGAAGTTTCTGAAATACTTACAACGGTAGGTAAAATCATGATTGTCAAAACCAGAATGGTTGCCAGCAGAGATTCTCCCTGTGCCATCGGCGAAATTTTTAGCACATATGGAACGATGATCCCTAATCCAAAAATACCGTATAATACCGAGGGAATCCCAGCAAGTAATTCGACAGCAAATCTGATTATTTTACCTGCCCATCCTTTAGCCATCTGTGAAATAAATACAGCAGTTAAAATAGCAATGGGTACACCAATTAGAATTGCTCCGAAGGTCGCAAAGATCGATCCAACGATCATATAAAAAACACCATACTGATTGTTACCAGGTCGCCACTCAACGCCTGAAATAAAATCCCAAATTGGATAAGATCCGCTCACGAATGGTGCGAGTCCGTTATAAAACACATAAAAAGTAATTGCCAGTACACTGATTACTGCCACAAAGGCGCATATCAGAAAAAAACTTTCAATCACTCTTTCTCTAAATTTACTAACTTTTGTTTCTTCCAAAGCTATCGCTCCTTAAAAAGAATTTCTCAAACAAAAAGAAAGGCTCCTGACTTTCGGCAGGAGCCTTAAGTTTAATTAAAGTACTGAGATTGCCCCATTTTCTTCAACAATTGCCTGTCCTTCTTCAGTCATTAAGTAATCAATGAAGGCCAGTGTAGCATCGTCTACAGAATCTTCCAGATACATAATCAGGAAAGGACGAGCTACTGGATATGTGCCACTCTTGATATTGTCTACAGTACATTCAGTTCCATCAACAGTCACAGCATTAATTGTATCATCAACATAAGTTAAAGATACATAGCCAATTGCATTTTCGTTACCAGCAACAGTTGTCTGAACATTACCATTACCTTCTTTAACTGTAGCATCAGCTTTTAACTGATCTTCAAAGCCCATCAGTTCTTCGAAAGCACCACGTGTACCTGAACCATCCTCACGAGAAACAACAACGATTGGTGCATCAGCTCCACCGACTTCAGACCAGTTAGTAATTTCGCCTTTGTAAATGCTTGTAATCTGTTCAGAAGTTAAAGCTGTAACACCGTTAGCAGGATTGACAACAACAGCAATACCGTCATAAGCAAATTCTATGGCTGTTAAGTTATCCATTTCTTCTTCGGCTTTCAATTCACGAGAAGCACATCCAAAAGAATATGTTCCTTCTGTAGCCCCTTTAACACCATCTGAAGAACCTGTTCCACTATAAGTGAAAGTTACATCTGGATTTAAAGCAGAAAACTCTGATCCTGCTGCATCGATAATATGCTGTACTGAGGTTGAACCCCCACCGTTGATTTCACCAGCAATTCCTGCTGAATCAGAAGATGAAGAATCTGTTGAAGATGAAGATCCACATCCTGCAAAAGCCATTACCGAAGCTCCTACGAGCAGGCTCACTAAAACCGTTTTTAATTTTCTTGTCATTGTTCTCTCCTTAATTTTCAATAGTATGTGTTTGACAGACTTATCTTAGCAAATCTAATGCTTCCTTTGGTTTTAAACAGGTAAAGATTATGTTAAGAACATGTTAAATCGAGTTATATAAGGTAACAAAAAAACGCTATATAATAGCGTTTTCAAAGGCTTTTCCTATTATTGCCAACGGGCAATTTTTGTATCTTTAAAAATTTCTTCGGTCAAACTTTTTAACTCCTGATACATCTCATAATTGGCTAAAGAAGACAAGGCTTCAACAATTCCCCGATAATACCAGGCTTGCTTATTTTTACCCCTGACAAAAATATCAAAAACATCGTCACCCATTTTTTTATAATCGTCTCGAATGCTGCGCATATTTGAAAGCTTGTCAGCACAAGCCAACAATCGCATTTCGTGACTGGCTTCATTTTTTAGAAAGTTAATGGTATGCTCTTTTCTGGCTTCCCAGGGAAGGCTTTTATCTTCGGAATCCGATAAGACCAGTTCGGCCACATGATCACCAAATTCACGTCGTATTTCCACAAGGGAAGTGTCTGTGTCCTCTACTGTATCATGCAAAATACCTGCACATATCAGATCTTCATGAGTCTCAGTATCAACTGCTGTTGATAGTATTTTTGCCACTTCAAAGGGATGGGTAATATAAGGTACTTTTGAACCCTTTCGATAGTATCCCAAATGGGCATTAGCTGCAATTTCAATCGCTTTTAAGATCGACATAAATCCTCCTGATTTCTGTTTGGTTTAAAAGTTTAATATAAGCTAGTACAAAAGAACATAGAAAATCCTTTATCTAGGGACCAAAGCGTAAAACCAATTATTTTCACTTCCTGATTTTCAACATGCTTACTGAAGGGTACTCTTTACTTTACTGACTATTTTATCATAAACAGGCAGCATGTGGCGCTCATTTACATATGTTTTTATTTCGTCCAAAGGAATCCACAAGACACCACTGTTTTCATCCGGTTTAATAAAAACCTGCTCCTGATCATTAGCCTGTAATGCATACGATAGCGAAAAATGCAAATGCGGCGAAACATACTTACCATTTTTATAATGCCCAAAAACCGGCAAAATATCCAGCGAAATGATATGCTCTGATAAAAGTGCAAGTTTTTTTAAACCTGTTTCTTCCTGAGCTTCTTTAATCGCCACTTTTAGCAGATCTTCTTCTCCGTCGGCGTGACCGCCTGTCCAGCCCCAGGATTTATAAATGTTATGATGAATCATCAAAGTTTTGGTATAATCCTGATTGAATATCATCGCTGAACCAGTTAAATGAGCAATATTATTTTTCCGTGTTAATACATCTGAGTGATCATTTATAAAATCAAGTATAACATCTCGATTTTTCATCTCTTCTTCTATGTTTGAAGAAAAAAGTTTAATTGCTTTATCATATTTCATAAGCTTCGTTCCCGAAATACGGGCGTAATCTACTACATTGCCCATATCCATTAAATTAAATTATTCTAATAAAAATATTCATTTAAATCAACTTTTTGCCAATCACTATAACCTATTCCATGAATATACAATTCCTTAGTCTCTGGAATTGCAATATACTGAAATACTGTACCACCATGTACCGCCCCGCCTTCTGTCACGTCCAGCGCCATTAGTTCTTTCATTCCCTCCAGGTCGAGATTACCATAAAAGGTTTCTGAATTCGCTGTTTCAATCAGATTTACATATCGCGGATCAATTGAAGCATCTGGTGGTGCGTTGACAAATCCTTCCCATTCAGCTGGATAGGGTTCAATAAAGTTGTTGTAAGCTACTAAGAGGCCGTCATAAACACCTGTTCGAATTCGAGGATACTGAGTTGCCCTTTCAACTGAAACGCTGGAATCTGTATCTGCAACTTGAATAATATAAGATAAATCTGCAGGCGTATCCATTAACATGGTCGTTGCCTCATCAAGTGTATTGGCTTGATTTAAAACATCAACCAGAACTGAAGCCGTATCCTGGGCTTCGGGATTGAAATTTGGATCAGAACCTTCACCATTATCAAGTTCAATAAAAAGACCCGTATCATTCATTCCAGTTTCTAAATAAACATTTCCCAGTGGATGTACATTTGCAAACGCATGTCCTTCCTCTGGATGAAAAACAACAACAGAAAGATATTTCATATAATCCGCCATATTCTCACGATCAATATCCCAGTTTCGGCCAAAAATAAGCTGTCCATCTGGAGTATAATCATCCCAGGCGGCAATTCCACTGCAGGCATCAGCATGGTCAAAGGAAATGAGCGTTCCTGTAAGATTGATCATCCCGGCATTCAATAGTAAAACTTCATCATTGGTTAGACCACTGGTTTCAGCCATACCAGTCAGCAGATCATTTAATTCCGGGCTTAAATTTTCGGCTATATTCTTAGCCTCATTTAACTGTTCTTCCAAAGACATACCACGCTCTTCTATATCTGCGGTAATTTCAGAAAAAAATGAATTGAGCGGTTCTTTTGCCAATTTTCCGTACTGTCGCCCCATTTCCTGCCAGCTCCCTTGTAATGAAAGAACCCAGTAGACCTGATCTTCAGTCATCGTTGCACTGCCGCCTTCAAAAGTGCTAGCTACATCAACTTCCTGATTTTTTGCACAGGCACTTGTGAAGACAACTAATAAACTGATAAAAAGTACTATTAAACGTTCTCTTTTCTTCATTCATATCTCCTTTATCTACCTAATGCCAACTATTATATCATAATTTTCACTAAAAACAAAATTACTCCCTGTTCAAAAACTCTATTTATTCTTCTAAAACTTCCGTTCGATTACGCCCATTTTTCTTTGCAGTATACATCGCTGAATCACCACGAATAATTGCGGCATTCAAACTCTCTTCCAGTGTTTTTTCAACAAGTCCAATACTGATAGTAATTTTGCCAGCTATTTCAAAGATATGATCTGAAATCTCACAACGTAAGCGTTCCATAACCTGAAATCCTGCCTTCAAGTCAGTTTCTGGCATCAAAACAATAAACTCTTCACCGCCATGACGGGCAAGAATATCAGAACCACGAATAGATGCTTTTACAATTTGTGCCAATTCTCTAAGCACCTGATCTCCAACATGGTGCCCAAAATGATCATTAACATGTTTAAAATGATCAATATCAAAAATTGCTAAAGACATTGGCTGGTCATTTCTTTTTGCTTTGGCAACTTCGATATTGGCCAGCTCAAAAAAAGCCCTGCGATTAAATATTTCGGTCAGCTGATCATACATCGCCACCTGAATAATTTCTTTATCCCGAAGGCTGACATAGTAAATCACCAGCAGTAGCATAAAATAGATCGTTGAAACCAATACCAGACTAATATCCCTGGCTCGTATTAAATTTTCAATCTGGTCGTCTTCGCTAATCGAGAAAAAATAGCCCATCTTCTGGCCGGAAATATCTCTAATCTGATTGTATTGGACTAAATAATAGCTGTCCTGATAAAGAAACGTATAAACAAAAGAATCCCCACTGGCCAGATCATCTTCTACGCCCTTTTTAACCTCCCTGACAAAATTATTCTCGAAAAAAAGGGCTGGTATACCGGTCTGATTAATCATTACCTGATAAACGTCAAGATCAACAACATACAGATCTGAAGTCAGACTATCCCGGTAATGATCCTGCTCTTCTGAAAAATCCACATTTTTCATGATATCTTTTCTCAGTAAATAACCAAATCCCTGGTTTTCAGTCATGTTGTATAGCCCTTCAATCACTGTTCCCGGTGATAGGGATACTTCCACACTGCCGATGTAATCTACACCATCAAATAAGGGATAAATATAACGGTAGCCATTGGAAGCTCGCCCTTCTTCAAAACCGGCGACAAATTGATGATAAACAGTTATCTGTCTGATTGATTCACGCACTGATAAAAGATTATCCCCATAATTTTCGGGTTTATGTAGACGTAAAAAACTCTCGCCATCAGAAAGATGAAACTGCAGATGTCGAAAATTATGGTCCTGTAGAATTTTATAGTTCTCAGCGAGTTTCTGACTCAACTCAGCTCTTAAAAAAGCTTTTGTTTCAGCATCAGCATCTTTTGCTTCTGAAATAATAGCTCTAATATCCGGTGTATTTAACATTGACTGAAAAATAAAATCAGCATATGATGAATAAGTGCTGATGAGCGATTCGATCCCATTTGTGAACATTTCACTTTGATGGTCTAAATATTCCTGAGTGCGGTTTTCATAGATTTGATTTAAAAAACCGCTAAGACTCAGCCAGATTACGGAGATAATGATTCCCATTGCGATAATTGTTTTGTTTTTCCGATACCGGTTCTTCATACCCGCTCCTGCTAAATATAATTTTGATTGGGTTTAAATCCTTTTTATTTATATATATAGCCAAAATTATAATAAATTCACTAAAAACCATCATTCTTTAAAGCCTAAACTTAATTTTACAGTAACTCCATATAAGGAACAAGGCAATTTTATCAAAATACAAAAAAAACAGCGAGAGAAAATGCTTGCTTTTCTTCATTTTCGCTTGCTGCTTTCTCTTTTTAAATTTTATTTTTAACAGACTTAAGCCGATCCCACATTTTCATCTGTAGAACCGGCTCAGTCTAAAATCTCTTCAGTTGTCATCCGTTTGGATTCCTCCTATTGAGTTTTATCAAAAATCATT
The DNA here is from genome assembly GCA_030586155.1 of Eubacteriaceae bacterium ES3. NCBI lineage: Bacteria > Bacillati > Bacillota > Clostridia > Eubacteriales > Eubacteriaceae > Eubacteriaceae bacterium ES3. Next base: position 2,162,170 of record CP130741.1, read on the forward strand.
TTCTCCTTTTTAGTTTACATATTGCTATTTTTAATACTTTAGTCTCCGTCACCTATTATACTTTACTCGATTTTGACTTTCAGATTTTCTATACACTTGTTTCTTTTGTGCTTTAGATTTTCTTTAAATCTATCTCTTTCACTTTTTGTTTTATAGGTTCTGATGACTTTTACTCTTTTCCCTTAATCTTTGTTCAAAAGAGCTTTCAGTTTTTTACTCTGAGTTTTCTTCTGTTAGACTATTTGGATAGCAATTTTTCTTTTCTAAAAAGTTTTGGTTGATCTTTGATTTAAAGTAATTATAGCACCTTTAAAAAATAAGTAAATAGATTTTTTGTAAACGTTTGTATTTTTGTTGTAAACGTTATCTATCATTTTTCCTGAATGATTACTACTGCATTATATACAATTGTTCGTTTACCTTCTAGATCAAACAGAACCTTATTACCATACTCAGTGTCCTCAATATCAACTTTTCCATCGTATTCTGCTAATAGCGTACCACTTTGAGAATAAACAGAAATATGCCGATCTAATCCACCAGTCCATTCTGACTGAGTCGTTTTAATATCACGGCCTAGTGATTCACAGCCTGTAGAAAAAAATAAACTAACTGTGAAAAAAATCGCCAGGAGCAGCCATTTAAAATTCTTCATCTCCTTCTCCTTTACCTTTCGATATTTTTAATTAGAACACTACATAACGCTGTCCAAAATAATTATTTAGTTTTACTTATATACCACCAAATCAATTCAAATAACAATTGTTTTCGATTATGCTGCTTCCAGACCTTCCCAGCTTTCCTGTCTGCTAACATACTGATGTCAAAATCCAAATAAAACAGAACTTTTGCTTTAACCTCAAAAGTTTTATTTTTGATATCTATAGTCATAAGCTATTAACCTTTACCAAGGCTTATGTATAATTTTTAATTTATCTTACACAGTCTTAACACTATTTCTGATTTTAATTCTGATAATCTTTCTAAAAGGCCTCAAATCATATATTTTCAAAATATTTTAGTATCTTTTATGAATTTTTCTTATATTTATGTGTATAATAAGAACAATCTATCAGAAAAATCACTTAAAAATTTATTCATTTTTTTCAGGAGGGTTCCATTGATATTCTTATTAAATACTCGATTTCAGATTGCTGCCATTCTCTTTTTTACTATCATTGTTTATGATTTCTTCAAAAATTTAAAGTTACCGCTCTTATCCAATAAAGTATTCTCTGCCATGCTTTTTTTTACTGGACTTTATCTTATCCTGGATATTACCGGTGTCTATACAAGGCTTAATATGGATACTGTTTCTCCGCTACTGCTTAGAACGATCCATCAGCTTTTTATTTCCACTACCATTATTATCCTGATGCTTTTATATCTTTATGTTCAAATCTTAGCCAATAACCATAAAAAACTATCTAAAAAGCGACTGTTATTTACCTTTGCACCCCTAATTTTAATGATAACATTTGTCTTTTTCGGGCCGCTCGATTATCATGTCGATAGCACAAGTACCTACACTACTGGTCCAGTAAGTATCATAACCTATTTTTCAGTCGTGTTTTACATTAGCCTGACCGTCATTCGAATTGTAACTGCTGGAAATACGATCCATCATGAACGAAAGATTTCGCTGATCACTGGAACTATGATTTGGGTTATTGCTTCTATCGTTCAGTTTTTTAACAGGGATATACTAATTTCATCCATGGCAGTTGCCTTGATGACGCTCTTTATCTATCTCTCATTTGAAAACCCTAAAGAACATTTTGATGTGGAAACCCGTACCCTCAATAAAAGAGCCTTTCATCTGATGCTAAATGATCAGTATGATGCAAAAAAAAATATCCTCCTAGTTTCGGTAGTCATAGATGATCTTTTGCAAATTCAATCTACTATTGGCCACAGTAATGTCAATCAACTGCTGGAAGTCATTGCAAATAAAATGCAAACCATTTTTTCAACCTATGTCTTTCATTCCCGCAGCAATGTCTTAAGTGTTATTTTGCATCAACCACAAAATTTAGTAGAAATCAGATTGCTTGAAATGGAAGCCTATCTTGACCAGATGTTCAATGTCGGTCAATTCAGTGTATTGCCACGCTTTCATATCGACATAATCAATACAGAAGTTGTTAAGGAATCCTGTGATGAAGTTTATGAATTGATGAACTATATGACCGCCCACCATCAGGCAATTCGCGGCAAAAAAGTTTATTTGCTGGACGATGAAATTATTGCCCAAAAACAACGTTATACTACAATCGACAAACTATTACATCATGCCATTGAACACGATGGCTTTACCGTTGTCTATCAGCCCATATTCGATGTCCATAAAAAAGGTTTTCGTTCAGCTGAAGCACTGGTTCGGCTCACTGATAACCAAACTATTGGATTTATTTCTCCGGAAGAATTTATCGTTATTGCTGAACGTAAGGGGCTGATTATGGATCTGGGACGGATTGTCTTTGAAAAAGTTTGTACTTTTGCGTCGAAAAACAAGCTCTATGAGGGAGAATTTGACTATATTGAAGTCAATTTATCAGGAATTCAATGTGTTCACCCTGACCTGCCTCGACAACTTGAGTCAATTATGAAAGAACACCATATTCCGCCAGCCTTTTTAAATCTTGAAATAACTGAAACGGCTTCAGTAGAGTCCGGTGAAATGCTAGATCGAAATATGGTTGACCTGAGAAATCTGGGATGCAGTTTTTCTATGGACGATTTCGGAACCGGCTATTCCAACCTTTCTAAAATGAGTGAAGTGGTGTATGATCTGGTTAAAATCGATAAAAGCCTGATCTGGCCGTGCTTTACTAATGATAATAACCAAAAGTCATTGGCTATTCTTAAAAATATGATTAATATGCTCTTGGAACTCAATGTCAAAATTGTAGCCGAGGGTATTGAAACAAAAGAAATGTGTGATTTTCTGGAAGAACAGAATATTACTTACCTGCAAGGTTACTATTTCTCAAAGCCCATTTCCGAGGATGCTTTTCTTGAATTCTTAAAAAACCATCCACTTCAAGAAGAAACTGCATCTTAATTCTGTACTAGCTTTAATTAAACCCTGCAGTTAAACCCTGCAGTCGGTTCGCTGACCTGCGCTCTTTACTGGCTGGCTAACAGATTTTTCTAATACCCATAGTCAACTAGACTCTTAGAACCTACTACAGCGAAAAAACGAACCTTGCGGCACTCGGTTCCGCTGACGCTTCACCTCGTCGCGTCAGTCGCCTTATGGCTCCTTCCTTCTGAAAATATAAAAAGAACTTAAAACAAACGAGTTTGCTTTAAGTTCTTTTTATATTTTCAGAGCCGCATGGCTCGTTGTTTCGCGCAAAAAAGACTTTAGCCGGTTCTGCATTTTTTTATTGCTGAACCGGCTTAGTCCAAAATCTCTTCAGTTGTCATCCGTTTGGATTCCTCCTATTGATTTTTTATCAAAGATTGTTTTCTTTTTCAGTTAATTGTTAACCTTTTTATTTAAGATTTTCTGGTTTTCATTTTGCTTCAAAGTTTAATGATTTTTAATCTCTTTTCTTTTGGAGAAGTGAGCGAATTTTATTGAGTTTAACTTCCTTTAATAATGCTCGGAAGTTTTTCGATAATTTTCTTGCAATCTTAAACTTTTTCGTGAAGCTTTTTTACTTGCCTTCTTTTCTTAATTCTTTGAATTCTTTCGGATTCTTTACCAAATACAATTTGAGTGACTGTTTCAGCTTTTAACTGATCTGCTGTTTCAATAATTATTTGGTGGTTATTTTTCTGAAAAATTTGTTTATCTTTGATGTAAGATAATTATAGCACTTCCTTGAAAAAAGTAAATAGATTTCTTGTAAACGTTTGTATTTATTTTATATGATTGTCGTAATATAATTGTAAACGTTTTTAGTTTTGTGTTATTCTCAACGATAACGATCTATTTTATGCCTTGCTAGAAAATAATCTCAAAACAATTCATCATATTGCTTGTATAAGCCTGACAACGTCCTCCATGAAGTTGTACTATGCTTCTTACAATTGCCAATCCCAGGCCGTTTCCTTTGTTCTCGGTATTCACTTGATAAAAACTGTTCCAGACCTTATCAAACGCTGAATCCGGCAATAATTTTCCGGAATTTGCAACTAGCAGTTTCATTTTATCATCAAATTTACTTATCTCGATTTGAATGATTCCACCATCATCTACATATTTAAAAGCATTGTTTAAAAGGTTGATAATGACCTGGTGGAGCCGTATTCTGTCAGCAAACACTTCAATATTAATTAAAGGTTCAAAATCAACCTTAATTTTTTTATTCTCTGTTATATAGCTGAAACGTTCAATACTTTCCTGTATCAGATCGTTTATTATAAAGTTACTTTTTTCTATCGTGAACGTACCGGATTCATACCCCGAAAGATCAAGTAAATCTTTAACCAAAGTATTCATACGATTTGCTTCAGAAAAGATAATGTTGTAATAGTCCTTTCGCTGCTCATCCGTTTTGGGGATTTCCTTATTCAATCCGTCCGTGTAGGCAATAATCATAGCCAATGGATTTTTTAGTTCATGAGAGACATCCGATACAAACTGGCGCCGCATCGTTTCCAGCCTTTGTTCTTTTGAAAGTTCCTGTGCCAGTTTCTCATTTGCCATATTAAGCGAAGCTATGGAAGATGACAAATGTTCAGCCATCCTGTTTATACTACCCATCAACGCATTGATTTCATCGCTGCCTTTCACATCCAGCTTTTCAGAAAAATCCTGTCCAGCCATTTTTCTTGTTACTGATTCCATTTTAATGATCGGCCGCGTTAAACGCCGGGTAATGAAATATGTAACTACGATACCAGTTAAAAAGATTACCACCGCAGTAATACTGACGAATCTAAAAAATATTTTGACAGCCTCGTCAGCTAGGCCTGTACGCTTGGTAAGTATTATCAATTCATCCTTAGGAAGTCTTTCAGCAAATACCATCAAACTGCCATGTCCATCAGAAGTAACATTAAAATAGCTTTCTTCTTCTCCTGCCATTACTATATGCTCGATATCGTTTAAATAATCTTCTCCCAGCCTATCCAATAGCGGATTCGTTTGTGGACCAATAGGATTAAGCTCACTGTCATAGATAAAAATTGATGCACCCGTTTTCTGTTTTAATTCCGCCAGTAGTTTCTGCTGTTCCTCTGTCATCAGCCTATCTCTAAAACCTTCCACATTAGTGGACATAGTCTTCTCATTCATTGATATATAGTATTCATAAAAGAACATCTTTGTAACTGCCAGAAGCAAACACAGGAGCAAAAGGAAAGTAACCGAAAAAATAAGCATTAGTCTGACTCGTATGCTATTCATTTTCATCCAACCTGTACCCTACTCCTCTGACTGTTTTTATTAATTTGCCCGCTTCACCCAATTTAGCTCTTAATGTTTTTATATGTGTGTCTATCGTCCGCGGATCCCCATCATAGTCGTATCCCCAGATTCTATCCAGTAACCTTAATCTGTCAAGACTGATTCCTCGGTTATCAAACAGGTAATTGAGAAGTTCATACTCTTTCATTGTCAGCTCGCAAATCTCTTTGCTAACCCAAACGGTTCTGGATGAGCGTTCGATCGTCACCGGGCCCAATTCGACTGGTAAGTCTTTATTTGAATTTTTTCTGAGAATAGATTTAATTCGAGCCATCAGGACATTGTAATTGAATGGTTTGGAAATATAGTCATCCGCCCCAAGGTTAAGGCCCTTGATTTCGTGATAATCGTCACTCAGTGCCGTTAAAAATACAATCGGCACTTCAATAAAATCTCTTAACGCTTCCAGAACTTCAAAACCATCCATCCCGGGCATTCTAATATCCAGGAGGATCAAATCCAGATCCCTGTTTTCAAGCGCCTCTTGAATCCCCGCTTCCCCGCTCTCTCCTTCAAGAACAGAAAATCCTTCATGCTCCAGAAAATCTCTAATAATTCTTCGGATATTCGGTTCGTCATCAATCACTAAAACCTTTGGCATAAAAATTACTCCCCATCCTGATGTAACTTGATCAGTATAAATGATTCTGACCTGAATTAATTATCATTATTATAACACATCAGTGTGATTAATTTGCATCTCTCACCAGACGTACATAGTTGTAAACCCGCCTGACATCTCCCTGAGGTCCGTTTCCATAAGATGCGCTCCCTATTTTAGGATCGGTTCTCTGGCATCCGGCTCCGTGAACATCCATGAATTCAGCGTCATTACCCTGAATACTAAAATACCCCAGCGCTCTGCCAAAACACAGGATTGCCGCATCTTTTCCCGGGTTAAAACTGGTACTGGTCCAAAAGAAGGGATAGTCCACTTGTGAGGCTTCATTAAATATCTGGCTGCATTCAAACACCGGATCGATGGCGGCGCTGTTTGTAGTGTCAGGACTCCTGGCGTAATCCAGGATACTCTGAAGTTCTTTGGCGTTTGGGAGACGCCAGTCGTCATATCCGGCATATTCGGCATTCTCAGCAAATTCCAGCGCTTCCTGCCAGTTAAGGCTGCCATTATCGTTTGTGAAAGCACTCATGTCAAATCCATCATCACCGCTATCAACCTGCGACCACATCAATTCCGTAGCTTCATCGGTTACGGTTCCGTCACCGTTATCAACAAAGAGATTGATGCCGTAATCAGTATCGCCCCGTACCAGCCTGATATAGTACTGACCTGATGAACCCCTATTGCCGGGCTCCTGCGGGTAGCCTTTGATTCTTCCGTCGGCGAAATTAACACCGAAAAATGTTGCCGTTCCATTCATGGTGGTGCTGACATATTCTGTTGCAGAAATATATTGTGCATCAATGTAGCGTTTCACTCCATCATCGGGATATTCAAATTCGAAGTAGCCCGTGTCGATAAAAGGCACGGCATCCTCTGGTGTTGTTTTAGCTGATTGTTCACCTGTGCCCTGGTTGCCGGAAAAATCGATAAGGGAATAGAGCTCTTTGATAGTCGGTATTCGCCAATCGTCATATCCACCTGTCGTGCAGGCATTGGCATAACTTTGGACTTCATCAAAATTACACAAGGAGAATCCCTGCTCCCACATCAGGCCGGTGACATTGTCGGTAATTGTTCCGTCGCCATTATCTGTGTAACTGGCCTGAAAGCCAGAATAATTGGCATCCTGTCCATAAAACAGATCACCTGTTTCCTGCGTTATGGTCTTGGCTGAATTATTATAGAATTCGGTTTGCCCTGTATCAACAATTGGATAGCTTGAAGCCGTATTGACATCATCCGTATTCTCCTCATCTGGCAGATTCTCTTCATTTTCCTCTGGTCCTACACCGAGCAGCTCAGCCAATGCCCTAGCCTGCTTTTTTGTAATTACCCCTTCTTCAACAGCCATTCGGATCGGCTCCTTTCCAGGCTGTTCTTTTATATAGGAAAGAAATTTCAGCATTTGCGCTTCTGTCATCTTTCCTTGCTCGACTAACTGATCAATCGCACTTTTTAGTGTTTCAACCTGCTGAGACTTAACTGGTAAGTCAAGCTTTGGTGCTGCCTGCTTAATTTGAGTCTGCGTTCCCCCTTCTACAACAGTTATGCCCAAAATATCATTGAACGTCAACAGTGATAAGAGCAGAATAAAAGCCATCATCAATACTGAAATTCTTGATCCATTTCTTTTCATTAACCTCAACCTCCCTGAAGATTTCTATAATGATATACTAACTTATTTGTGTGAAATACTTGTGAAGCTTTTATCATTTAGGTAATGAGCGTTTCATTTGTAAGCAGTCATTCCCGCTTAGATCTAAAAGCCGCTAACGCAAAAAAAGCCGCTTTCGCGGCTCTGATATTTTAGAAAAGTGCTGGCTTATCCCAGAGTGGTAGCTTAGTTCCAATGTCATTAGCGATGGCGTAGTCATAAATTTCTTTACCCCAGGCCACATCTTCTACCGGCATTCCACCAACTGAATACAATATAATTTGCTCGTCACTTTCGCGGCCAGGAACTTTGCCGTTTAAGATGGCACCCAAGTCATGAATTTTTGATTTATCGAGACGACCTTCATGAGCCAGATCCATAAATTTGGATCCTAAAATATAGACGATATCATAGGTTGGATAGGGATATTCTTCTGCCCATGCTTCATACAGTTCAATATTGTCTACAACCAATTTTGCTTTTCCGCTTAAAAGAAAATCATCATCAAAATCTGCTGCACCTGGAAGGCAGAAAAGTGCACCAGGTTTAATCCATTCTGTCTCAACATGAGGATAAGCACTTACGCCAACCCCCATCGACGTTGATGTAGCAAAACTGATAATATCTGAGTCTCTAACGCATTCTTCAAGGGTATCACAGACAATAATTGTTGTGAACTGCGGACATTTTTCCTGAACAAATTCAATACATCGATCGATAGAAGCCTGACCGCGACCTTTGATTTTTAAGGTATCCAGACTTGGACGCAGGGCCGCAAATGTTTCAATAGCAGTCCGGTTGATGACACCTGGGCCAACAATCCCCAGCACCTTGGCATTTTCCACCGCCAGATTTTTGACACCTACACCGGGAACGCCAGCTGTCCGATATGAACTTAACAGATTTGCTGACATCAAAGCCAGAGGAGCCCCAGTGTCTTTATCATTGAGCATGGCCATTAAAATTGAACGGGGCAGTTCTTTATTTCGGTTATCTGTATTGGATCCATACCATTTCATTCCCGCTACATCGTATTTACCGCCAACATAGGCCGGCATTGCCATAAAGCGGCGATCAGGAGTGTTTCGAGGCATATTGGGAAATTCCGGTTCATCAGGGAAGGTAATCATGCATCCATGGGAGTTTCCATTATCTCCTCCCATTCGATAGTCACCATTGTCTAAAATCTTCAGCATTTCTTCCATGCAGTCCGTGCATCGCACCACATCATCTACTTTTGCCTTTAACATATCCGCTTCACTTAAGTAAATAAAATCAAGTTGTGTATTCATTTTTTTCTCCTTTTTATTCAGTTGCTGAATCAGCAGCAATTTTTTCAGTTTCATCAGAAATAAAATTTTTGTCCCGGACAGCATGATAGAGTTCATTCTCCATAGCCATGACATCCTTTATCGCAAAGGGTTTGAAGAGTTTCACCTTCATCACCAGTTTGATCCATACCACCGCATAAACCGCGAGTGCTGAGAAGATAATCGAAGTTGTCTTGTAAATCTCTACTCTGATTGAAGGATCAAAAGCTATATTGTAAATCATCCATAAGATTCCTGCAATTCCGATAATCGGCAAGACTGGACCCAACGGCACCTTAAATGTTCTTGGCACCTTAGGCATACGCTTTCTTAAAACCAGTACATCAACATGAGCAATAATATATGCTACCATCCAGAAAACACAACCGGTTAGAATTAGAAATGAGAGCTGTTCTGTGGTGGATAAGCCGGTTGCCACAATTAAAAGGATACTGCCGCCAACTGTCAGAATACCGACATAGGGAGCACCTTTTTTATTGGTTTTCATAAAGACCGCTGGCAGCAGCTTGATTTTTGCCATACCTACACAAATATATGCCAGGGAAGCAATAATTGTGTTAATACTGCTGGTTACTGCCAGAATCGATACTAGTGCCATCCACAAGGTTCCGACGTTGCCTATAAGCAGGGTTCCATATAAAACATGTGGTGTCGTGCTGGCTCCCAGCTCAGCCCAGTCAGTATAATTTTTGAAACCAAAAACGAGGAAGGTCTGCATAACCATTACGATAACCAGACTCAAAATCATCCCCAGGGGGACATTTTTACGGGGATTTTTTACCTGATTGGAAATCGGCACAATAAACTCACAACCAATGAAGAGGAAAAATGTCAAGCCGCAAAGGGCAGCAATATCCGAAAAATCGTAAGATAAAACAGCCGGCTGTTCGATCACCTGACCTGAACCAAGTTTTAAGGCCCCAATGACACCCATAATACCCAGAGAAATAATCAGCCCATAGGCTACCAGATTCTGAATTTTTGCAAACATATCAACGCCATTTAAATTGACAATCATTAAAATAACCAGCAGGCCAATACAATAGGCTGTTCCTGATATATTCAAATCCGGCAGTACTGTGCTCAAGGTATTTCCAAACATCGCAACCTCAGCGCTGCCAACAATCGTATTACAAACCAGATAACCTCCTACCATGGCGATAACAGTTACAAAAGGCCCCAGTCCGGCTAAAGTGTACTGTGCCAGACCACCGGTCAAATTAGGCATGATGGCATTAAGTTCTGAAATGGACAAAGCTGTTAAAATATTTAACACACAGGCAATGGCCATAGAAATAATAATTGTTTCGCCAATTGCCGCAGAGCCCTGTCCCAGCGATAAGAGACAGCTGGTTGCCACAATAAGTCCTACGCCAGTTGCAATAACGCTACCCAATCCAAGATTTTTTTCTTTCAATTTCTTCACCCTCCTTTTCTTCAATTCATTTTTTCATGTTTTAACACAAGTTTTACTTTTTATAAATCCCCTTCGATGAGCGCTTCTTCTCCCTCTTCACCTGTTCTTACCCGAACCGCATTAGTCACCGGTGAGATGAAAATTTTACCGTCGCCAATATGCCCAGTATAAAGCTCCTTTTTGACAAATTCCATGAAATGATCCACTTCTTTTGTCGGCAGAACTACCATTACCATCTGTTTGGGTAAAAGGCTGGGGCATGATTTTTTGTCAACTTCATATTCCTGAGTTCCCAGTTGGACGCCACATCCCATTACCTGCATAACCGTCATTCCAGTTATTCCAAACTGCCCGAAAGCTTCCTGCAGAGCCGTTACTTTTGCCATACTTGTAATAATTTCCACCTTTGATAATTCCATCATTTTTCTCCTTATATTTTATTTTTATCTTTATATTTTATTTTTATCTTTAAACGACGCAAAGCGCCGCCGGAACAAACCGGTCAGACGCCTTTGTCTTGTTAATCATCATTTTATTCTTCTCCACGGACATCCTTGTCCTTTTCAGCAGATCATATTTTTGCTTTAAACCGGTCATACCTGAAGTCATCCATTGCAACCGTAGTCTCGTCACCATTTATCATTTGCGCGATATTATAAGCCGCACCTGGCGCAATTCCAAATCCATGACCTGAGAATCCACATGCCACATAAAGGCCCGGAACTTCATCAATTTCTGAAATGACCGGAATCTTATCCGCACATTCATCAATATATCCTGCCCAGCTTCTGACAATCTTGGTGTTGGCCAGAGCCGGAAAATATCCCATAACGGCCCGACAAGTACAGGAAGCACCAATACTGGAAAGCATCCGGTTGTCATTATCCCGATTATAGGCTTCCAGCCCGGTCGATCCGCCAAAGACGAAAGAACCATGGGTTGACTGATGGCCATAGAAGTCTGCTTCAGCAGTACCTAACATCTGCTCGAACATATAGGGTTCGGCTTCCGTTACAAGACATTCCATTTTGATTGGATGCATGGGAATGTCTATTCCCACATCAGCCGTTATCTTGCGGCTTGCTGCACCAGCAGCAATCAGTACCTTATTTGCCTCATAAACATCTCCCTCGGTTATCACTTTCTGAAGCCGACCCTTCATCTTTGTCAAGCCGATAACCTGCTCACCGGTGATAAAACGGACCCCAAGCTCTCTGGCTTTCTTGTAATAGCCTAGGGTTGCTGTTAAGGGGTTTGCATGTCCATCGGTAGGGCACCAGGAGGCACCGACTACTTCATTTGATAAATGGGGATTAATTGACCTTACTTCTCCACCATCGATCATTTTAACATCCAGTCCACAAGCAACAGCTCGTTCGGTCAATCCCTGCAGTATTTTTAGATGCTGTTCAGTTTTTCCCAGTCGCAGGTTACCCTTCTGGGTATATTCAACCTCCACGCCCAGTTCTTCTGAAAGTCCTGGCCAAAGGTTTTTAATTCCCCACATGACCATCGGCAGTTCCCGGGGATCACGTCCTGACTGGCGTACACCTCCACCATTTCTCGAAGAACCACCGTTACCAATATGGTCAGCAGCTTCAAGAACGATGACGGAAACTCCTTTTTTAGCCAGATAATAAGCTGTTCCACAACCAATAATCCCAGCTCCGACAATAATCACATCAGCTGTATTCTTCATCAACGACTCCGTCCTTTCTCATTGCCTAAAACATTCATTTCTGTGGGTCTGATAGGAGCTCGACTGGTACCCGGTGCCACCATACCCGGTGATATCTGAAGTTCTTCGGCAACAATTCTTTTAACCAGTTTCTGACAGGTCTGTCCCTGGCACAAGCCCATTCCGGCTCGCAAATATCTTTTGATTTCAGTAAGTGTATACATTCCGTCATGAACAGCTCTTCTGATTTCACCTTTGGTAATTTCCTCACAACGGCAAATCAGCATATCATCATCAGGCTCTGCGGTGAATGCTTTGAGCTCGACTGAGCGATCTTTTATTTTTTTCATATCCGACTCCTCTTCTTAAATAGCCTTGAAAAACCGGGCATTCATGGAATATTCAAGTGGTACTTTAATAGTCAACAGATTGGTATGGTCATAAGCCGCCAAACTTTTGATAGCAACGACCTCAGCTTCACAGCAGCTTTCTCCACTTCTTGTCAGCGCGATGCCCTTGTGACCTTTTTGGGGCAAAGGTAAGAACTCATAGGGAAGAGTTACTTCCGCAAAACCTTCTTCAGCATTTTCTGAAACCAGAAAGATCGCCTGTCCGGAACAGGCAGCCACACAAAGGCCACAGCCCGAACACTTGGATTCATCGTTAACAACCGGTAAAGCAGTGATGTTCTCCCCAATTTTAATACAGTTTCTAGAGCAGGCATCCTGACAGGGATTGCACGGGATATTCTGTGTACACTCCATCACCGGATGAATAGCCGCACCATTGCTCACACCAGGATAACGACCAATTTCTTCATCTGAAATATAACCGTTTTGCAGCAGTGAAGAAGAAACAAAATGTCCCTCATCCGTCTTTTCAATTATTTTGCCCCGGTTCTCCGGTGCAAACATCCCCTGTCTTAGCGATTCAAGATCTTTTTTCCGGCGTTTCAATTCAGTATCTTTCTCTTCTAAACCTATAAAACCAAGGCGACTGGCTACACATATACCAGCCATGCTCCCTTCGATCATCGCCGAACTTGCTTCTTCAATACCGGATACATCCCCTGCAGCAAAAACTCCTTTAATGGATGTTTCCCCGTCCTGATCAATCACTGGCACTTCTCCGCCTTTTGAAGGATCATCAATCATTTCACAACCAGCCATTTTTAACAGTTGGGACATTGGCGATAGTCCCACTGCAATACAGATGGTATCACAATCAAATTTCTTTTCGCTTCCAGCAATTGGTTTAAATGAGGCGTCCACTTGTGTGATGATTACCTCCTCAACCTGCTCTTCACCTTTTGCCTGTTTAATGACATGGGAAAGATAAAAGGGAACACCGCACCTGGCTAGCTTCGCAGCATGTACTCCGTAGCCGCCAATCTTAGGCGCCGCATCCACTATTGCTACAACTTGGCACCCTGCCTGCATCAACTGAAAACTGACAACCAGCCCAACATTTCCGCTGCCCAGCATTACAACCTTTTGTCCCGGTTTAATCCCGTGTAGGTTCATCATCGTCTGAGCCGCTCCGGCCCCGATAACACCGGGAAGGGTCCATCCTTTAAAAGTAGCCATGTTTTCAGAAGCACCGGTCGCCATCACGATGGCATCTCCCTTGAAATAATCAACTTCTTCGCCAAAACGGACAGCAATTTCCTTATCCTGATAAAGACCAATTACAGTTGCTCCCAACATGACCTCAACACCCAACTCATGTGCTTCAGCCAGGAGTTCACTACCTATCTGAATCCCTCTTATTTTAGCCCGATGCTCTTTTGAACCGAAAAATTTATGGATCTGTTTAAACAGTTGGCCACCCGGCTTTTCATTCTCATCAAAAACGATAACCGAAAGTCCGCGACGGGCTGCTTCAATCGCTGCTGACAGACCCGCCGGTCCGGCACCGACTACAATTAGATCTGCCCGTTTCATGATGCACTCTCCTCTTTCGCCACCACGCCGTCCTGTGTCGCTACTGTCATACCTGCTACCAGTGGTGTAATGCAGGTTCTTACGTTTGGTTTGCCATCTACCACCATGACACAATCGGTGCATCGACCGATAGCACAAAATATTCCCCGAGGTTCATGTTCTTTTTTTGTAAAACGGTGAACCATCACCCCAGCAGCTTTTAAGGCAACCGCAACTGGTTCACCAGCGTATCCCGATAAAGTCTGACCATCAAAGGTAAAATTAACTAATTCGCCTTTTTGTGTTTCTCCCAGTATTGGATGTTTTTCGATTCGTTCCATAGTAGTCCCTCCTATTGATCTATAATTGCCATCATTTCAATTTCACAAAGCTGTGATGGCCGATTTAGTTCGTTGATACCAAACGCCGTAAACAATGGTCGTATATCATAAAAGATTTCAGTGTATGCTCTTCCTACTTCTGCAGCATCCTTCATGTTAGTCAGATAGGCATCGATTTTCACCACATCAGCTGCCGTTGCACCAGCCTCCTTTAGGAGCTTAACCTGTTTTTCAAAAATGTATCTGGCCTGTTGGTAGGGACTATCCTCGCCATAGACACTGCCATCCAATTGCACTGCAGTCGTTCCACCAATCATAATTGTATTGCCTACTTTAACCATTCTTGAATATCCCACCACATCTTCCAGTGGTGCGCCTGATGAAAAATTGATTCTGCTCATAAACCTGCTCCTTTTATATTTCCATTACATTTAAATGACCTATAAAAAACAATTTTTGGATTTTCTCGTATTTACAAAACGTCACTTATCTTTGAAAAATTGTTCTGTATGCTTCTATTATTTATACTATGTCTAAAAAAGAAAACAAGGGCGCCTGAGAATAATCTCGGCGCCCTTGCCTTTTCTTAACTTGACACTATGATAAAGCAATTTCGTAAAATTGTAAAACAGAAAGATAGTTGTTGACATCAACCAAATGGTTGAATATAATAATTCAAAAAAGGATGCGAAAAATGATAAATCAAAGACATCTGGAATATTTTCTTAAAGTCTATCAATATAAAAGTATCAGTAAAGCTGCTGAAGCCCTTCATATTTCCCCTCAGGGTATCAGTAAAACCATTCTGTCTCTGGAGGAAGAAGTGGGTGAAGTCCTATTTGATCGCAAAGGCAAATCATTGACTCCCACTCCAGCCGCAACAGTGTTAAAACACCATGCCCAAAAGATCCTGGACGAATATGAGCTAATTCAATCCCGCCAATTTTTGTCCCCCAGTCGAAAAATCCCCTTGAAAATTTTGACTTCATGTGACGTTCTAAGCTATCTAACCGTCGCATTTATAGAAGATTTTCAGAAAGCCCACCCGGATATTCTTCCGATCTTCAACGAAACCACCGACAAAATCGCTCAGCAGATCCTGCAGGACGAAGAGGTTGAAATCGCCATTTTACCTGGTCCCCTGGATCCAGAAATTTTTTCAACTGAATACATTTTTTCCTGTCATTATTGTTTTGTCATAAATACCTCGCATTATCTCTCGCAAAAAAGCAGTATCAGGCTGGAAGACCTGCATAAAGAGCCCCTGGCCATCAGAGGTCGTGAATATTCACTTTATGGCATCCATCAGAATCTTTTGTCTGAAAGGGGGATTGTTCCGATTCAAACCATCGAAGCCTCCAATTATTCAATTATCCACCATATGGCTGAAGCTAATTTATGTATCGGTTCATCGCTTGATTACATTGCCTTTTCTGACCCCCGCCCCAATACAGTGATTTTACCTTTCGACGGTGAAACAATGATGAAAACCTTCTATGTCGTGCAAAAAAACAAAAAAACGCCTGGAGCTGAAGCTCAAAAATTCAGACGTTTTTTGCTTGACTGGTTGAACGAACACAAGGACCAGCTCTTTCGTTGGCCTTAAATAATAATGTATTCGTAATATGTTTGCATTAATTATCGATATTCAGTCGTACGGTCATTTTTCTCCTTCTCACATTCCGTTGTTCTTTAGTTGTATTAATTTTTACATATGTCACATAAAAAACTTACATCGACTTTGACTTTTCATTGATGAAATATGAGTAAATGTTTGTCTGCCTATATGAAGTCAGATTTTCTCAATCTAGCCAGACCTGCAAGGCCTATAAGTCAGTCCAGTCCCGCAAACAAGGCCCCATTTATTTCAAAGATATTCACTGTGGGAATTTGGGTTTTGTCCAGCATCACAACTAGATGGTCGTAAACATCAATTTTTTTGACCGCACCTGTAACGGTGATATACTTGCCACCATCCTTCATTTCGTCCGGCTGAAAGTAGGTGATGGAGACTTTGGGCTGGCTGGCAATCTGTTCGGCCAGCAGATTTAACCTCTGCTCGATATCTACTTTTGCATCTTCAGTCAACTCCTTGCGTTCCTGAGTGAGCCGTTCTGTTTCCACGATAGCAGCCCCATGTCTGGTAAGTGCTGCAAAGGGCGAAAACTGCGCCGCCCGATCGGTAATTGGCATTTGCGACCGTGTAGCTGAAACGTGATGAGGCAGGTGGATAATGTCATCATATGAACTCATTATGCTTTATGTCCTCCGATCTGAGCATTTCGCTCCCTTGTTGTTGCCCCTTCTTCCAGATTCATTCCCTTGAGGATTGCGTTCTTGCCAAATTTTTTCTTAATCTTGAGGATAGACTTTTGCATTTCTTTCTCTCTTTTAAGCTCTGTTTCTTCCGCTGCCTGCTGCTTTTCCAGGGCTTCATAATCAGTAAAAAGATTGAGTTGTTCGTCTGAAGCAGCTTTGGGTACAGATACTTCGGAGATCACATGGTTTGCGCTTATGTTCACCCGACGTACCAGAAGTTGAGCATCTATAATACGGTCGAAGAGCACGGTAACCGCATCAATTATGTGCTTAGTCGAAGCCGTATGCCTGCCGAGATTCTCAGTTCCGTGCGCATGTTTAGGCAATTGTCGGCCATAGTGGTCTGTAGTGACTTGACCCTTATAAGATCGCCTGAGCTCCGGGTCCTGCAAATTTTGGATGTCATAACCAACCGTTAGCACCAATTGATCCGTTACCATTTGTTTGTCGACCAAATTTAAGGCTAATAGGTCGGCCATCTCCCGTACGATGAGCCTGGCTTTATCGACAGGATAAGGGGACTGTAAGACCTGGCCGGAGCTAATACAGTTAGTGGTTGGTTTATATGCTTTAACATCCGCGATCGTACAGGGTTCCCAGCCCCAGGCATGGTCGATAAGTAGCTCCGCATTTACTCCAAATAGCTTGTAGAGCAGGTCTTCATTATAAAAATCCCTTTCTTTTCCAAGGGAGCATCTGGCCACATCTCCCATTGTAAAGAGTCCATAAGCCTCAAGCTTTTTGGCAGTGGCCTTGCCTACTCGCCAGAAATCAGTTAGGGGTCGATGGCCCCACAAGGAACGACGATAACTCATCTCGGTAAGCTCTGCAATCCGTACAGCGTTTTTGTCAGGTTTGACATGCTTGGCGCCAATGTCCATTGCTATCTTGGCGAGATATAAATTTGTACCGATGCCCGCTGCCGCTGTGATTCCCGTGGTTTTTAGTACATCTAAAATGATTTTCATGGTCAGTTCACGGGCTGTTAGTTTGTAGGTGCTCAGATAATTTGTCACATCCATGAAAACCTCATCGATGGAATACACATGCATATCTTCAGGCGCGATGTATTTGAGATAAACACTATAAATTCGTGTGCTATAATCAACATAAAGCTCCATGCGTGGCGGAGCAACAATGTAATTCAGTTCCAGTTCCGATGATGATTTAAGTTGAGCGTTATTAAAAGAGGCGCCAGTAAAAATGTGATTTGGTGCTTTTCGCTTGCGTTTGACATTCGCTTCTTTCACTTTCTGCACCACCTCAAACAATCTTGCACGCCCAGAAATACCGTAGCTTTTCAGGCTTGGCGAAACCGCCAGGCAAATGGTTTTCTCTGTTCGCGCAGTATCGGCCACCACCAGGTTTGTGGTTAGAGGATCGAGCTGACGTTCGATACACTCCACAGAAGCGTAAAAACTTTTCAGATCGATGGCAATATATGTTCTGTTTTTCACTTCTACACCCCTCTTATACTTGTTTTAGGTTACATATTATACCATATTTTGCTTCTATATTATAGCGCTGAGAGTGATGCATTCGTTCCGCTTCTTGATGCTAGCACCGCAGGAGCAAATTTGATTTCTATTTTGAATGGCGAATAGAAAAGCAATTGATAGAGCCCGGTCTTTTAAATACAAAAAATTACCACTCTTTTCAAGCGGTAATTTTTTGTATAACTCTATTTAGTTTCTCAACCTTAATTCATTTTAACAACATTTGTTAAGATGTATTAAAGTCGGGAAATTTTGTATCTCTCAAATAATAATTTAATATAGATGGTCTTCTGTCAAGATTTAGTACAAATTAAAATGAGAAGTTTATCCTCATCTTAACCAGCTAATTGCAAATCTGATTTGTTCAATTTTGCAAATAGTTTTTCAAAATCATCGGGCGACATAAAATCGCAATGACTGTGAATCCGTTTTGTGCTATAAAAGGATTCAATATATTCAAATACAAGCCGATAGGCATGCTTGAAATCGCAGATTTTAAAGCGCTTTATCCATTCCCGTTTAAGCAGGGAATGAAAAGATTCAATACATGCATTGTCCCACGGAAATGCTTTTTTAGAGTAGCTTCGCTGCATTTTAGCAGTTGCCTTTCGGTACTCTTTCGAAACAAATTGACTGCCGCGATCTGAATGGATAATCAGTGGCAGTTCAGTATAACGCCGTGCTTTTGCTTTATTAATCGTATCGATAACACAAGATACTTCCATCGTTTTTGAAAGCGTCCAAGGGATGATTTTTCGGGAGTAAAGATCCATAATACTTGTCAGATAGACAAAACCATTGGTTGTCCAAATATAGGTGATGTCGCTGCACCATACGGCATTTGGGCGTTCAGGATTGAAGCGTTCATCAAGGATATTCTGAAGTTCATGACTGAAATCTGAATCTCTGGTTGTCGTTGTCCATGGTTTGATCCATTGAGCTCTGATGCCCATTTCTTTCATATATTTACCGACAGTTCGTTCTGAAATGGTTTCACCGCCCTTTTGCAGCTCTATCCTGATTTTAGGCGCACCATAATTCTGATGGGAGTCATGATAGATTTCTTTGATTTTACTTTTTACGGCTTCCTTACGTTTCTGTAAATCAGAAGGCACATGGGTAAGCCAGGCCCGGTATCCGGACCGGGAAACGCCTAAAATTTTCAGCACTCCGGAGACAGAAACTCGGCGGTCTTCCTGATGGGTAATTTCTGCCTTTTCAGAAACCTCCAGATAGATGGCTTCTGTTATTCTCCCAGAATGCCGATGGCTTTTTTTAATACATCAAGCGCATCCTGGGTATCACGTAATTCACGCTTTAATCGGGCAATTTCTTTTTCTTCATCAGAAGCATAATTACCAGATCCCCGACATTCAATGTCGCCAGTATCTTTCAGCTCTTTCTTCCATCTGGAAAGCGTCTGCTGACTGATACAAAGATTCGATGCACATCCCTGCAATCCAAGATCCTTGTGATCCTGATAGTATTGAACTGCATCGAGCTTAAACTGTTTTTCAAAGTGTTTTGCCATAATGAGATCCTCCGTTTACTGATAGTTTATTTTATCATGTTTTTCTATTTTGGACTTTCTCATTTTGACTTGTACTATTTATATTCTAACAGCAATTCGTTTAACATCCTGTTAATATAATCCGTTAAAAAGTCCTCCATTTCAATTTCTGGGCACGCTTTAAAATCATCTAAATTTGTTAACTCTTTATACGAATGAACAAAACCAATATTTTGTGCTGTTGTTTTATTAATTTCTTCCTCTGTAACAATTCCCCAATCAATCTGGTGCCGATCCCAATAAACACGTTCTATTTCGAACTTTTCCAATATTCTCTCATTTGATAATTCTTTCTTCATTTTTACTGTTCTCGCATGATCTTTAATACTTCCATCATTTTTCTTTGTAACAACAAAATCTGTTGACATAACAATTGGTTCATTGGTATGTGGATTACGAGGATGTATAATACCTAATTCATCTGCGATTAATAATGTATCCTCAAGCGGTAGAAGCGGATATTGTTCTCGTATATCTATTACGTAGTCAGAAAATTCCAACAAGTAAAAATAATTTTTTTCCAAATCAGATAAAAATTCATATTGTCTAGGTATTTTTATCCCTTTTAAACGGGTTGATCTACCTAAAGAAGAAACATCTTGAATAACAAGCCAAGGTTTATAATCTATCCCCGCACCAATTCCTCTGCCGTCCTTTAACTTTTTATCTATAGAATTTTTTCTACTTCGTTTCGCCAATATTTTTCCTCCAGAAAGTTTATTATCTAACATGCATATGTGATTAAAGTTAAAAAAATACCGTTTAGTTATATAATTCACTAAACGGTTTCTTTTATCAAACTTTGTTTTTGATTATCAAACTTTGTTTAAAATTATCAATCTTTGTTTTAAAACTACAACATTCTGCCGGATTCAAAATATACTACTCCACCGTTACACTTTTTGCCAGATTCTTCGGCTTATCCACGTCACAGTCTCTAGCCACAGCCAGATAGTATGCCATTAACTGCAAATATACAATTGTTGGGATTGGTGTCATCACATCATCCATATCTGGAATTGTCCAGACTGCATCCACTTCCGATTCGATACTTTTATTTTTCTCCTGAACTACCGCTAAAACATAAGCACCCCGGGCCTTGACTTCTTTGATATTGCTGAGCATTTTTTCAAAAACGTTTTTCTGGGTACAGACCGCAATAATTAAGGTCCCTTCTTCAATCAGTGCAATCGGACCATGCTTTAATTCACCAGCGGCATAGGCTTCCGAGTGAATATAAGAAATCTCTTTTAATTTAAGTGAGCCTTCCAGACAGGTATAATAATCCAAACCACGTCCAATGAAAAAGACATCTTCAGTATTTTTCTTTTCATTGGCAAAGGCTTCAATCACCTCTTTATAAGAAAAAGCGGCTTCAATCTGGTTGGCCGTTTCAGAAAGATTGTCACAAAATTCTGACAGGCAATCCTCGGCCTGCTGACCATTCATTTTACCCAGATAAACAGCCAGCATCAGCATACATGCAACCTGGGTAACATAAGCTTTGGTGGAAGCCACTGCTATTTCCGGTCCTGCATTAGTATAAATAACGTCGTCTGCTTCCCTGGAAATAGAAGATCCCACCACATTTGTGATGGCTAAAATATGAGCATTATGTTGTTTGGCCAGACGGATAGCTGCTAGAGTATCTGCTGTTTCTCCGGACTGACTGATAACAATTAAAAGCGTATTTTCATCAATAATCGGATTTTTATAACGGTATTCTGAAGCCACCTCGGCCTCAACGGTAATACGGGCCAGCTTTTCAAAATAGTATTTACCGACCATGCCGGCATGAAAAGCCGTTCCGCAAGCGACTATCTGGATCCGATTAATTCCTTTCATAACTTTCTCACCCAGGTTGATCCCATCAAAGACCACTTCCTGTTTTGTACAACGACCGGTTAAAACATCTTTAATTGCTTTGGGTTGCTCCATAATCTCTTTCATCATAAAATGATCATAGCCGCCTTTTTCCGCATCTCCAGCATCCCAATCAACGTTAAAGATTTCTTTTTCGACTGGATTCCCAGCTTCATCAAAAATTTCTACCTGTTCTTTTGAAAGTACTGCCATTTCCCCGTTATCTAGCAGGTAAATTTTTCGGGTGTAGGAAAGCACTGCCGGAATATCTGAAGCAATAAAATTCTCACCTTGTCCCAGACCAACAATTAGGGGACTGTCTTTACGGGCAGCTACCAGACGATCAGGTTCATCTTCCGAAAGAATCCCCAAGGCATAAGATCCATCCATCTCCTTAATTGCCAAGCGCAAAGTTTCTGCCAGGTCGCCAGTATAAAGTTCTGCCATTAAATGGGCAACTACCTCAGTATCAGTGTCAGACAAAAAGTGATGTCCCTTAGCCTTTAACATCTCCCGCAGCTCGCGATAATTCTCAATAATCCCGTTGTGAACTACAGCAATCTTTTGATTACTGGAAAAATGCGGATGGGCATTTTTATCACTAGGTTCCCCGTGGGTAGCCCAACGGGTATGTCCTATCCCCAGATTTCCTTTTAAGGGCGCTAATTCGAGCATTTCTGATAGATTGGCAAGTCGCCCTGCTTTTTTTTTAATTTTTAAGCCGTCCCTTTCACTAACTGCAATACCTGCTGAATCATACCCCCGGTATTCCAGTCTAGACAGACCGTATAAAAGTACTTCCTGAGCCTGTTTGTCTCCGATATAACCTACAATTCCACACATACGCTTCTCCTTACGTTTTCTATATGATGCCTTTGTCCCAAAAATCACTTTTTGGTTTTGCACATCACACCTCCAGGGCATCCGCCGAATTTTCGATACTCCCTGACCTCGTCAACTCAATCTGTGTGGACCTCACATGAGTTCTGGCGCTTAAAAACCGGTCCAAAATCATTCGATAAATTTTAACACAAACCCGGCCAAAACTCAAAATTTTTCGAAAAAAAAACGTTGCTTTAAGCAACGTTAATTTAAACGCGATTCAATTAAAGCTGCCAAATCACTGGCAATCTGATTAAGCTCTGCCTGGTTTTCTCCTTCAATCATCACCCGTACCAGCGGTTCAGTACCAGAAGGTCTAATTAGAACCCGTCCTTTACCATGAAAATGCTCTTCCACAACCTTAATTTCCTGCTGAATAACTGCATCGGTCAGATAATCTTTTTTTCGACTACTTGGGACCCGGGCATTAACCAGAACCTGAGGAAAAACCGTCATCATCTGTCCCAGCTCTTTCATATCGCGAACTTCATTTTTTAGGATCTCTAACAGTACTAATGCTGTCAGCATTCCATCACCAGTTGTATTATAATCCAGTAAGATTAAATGTCCTGATTGTTCGCCGCCCAAATTGTAATCATCAGCCTGCATTCGTTCCAGTACATAACGATCCCCCACATCAGTTTTAACAGTTTTGAGCCCCTGTTTTTCAAAAGCCAGATCAAGTCCGATATTACTCATTACAGTAACAACCGCAGTATCCTGTTTAAGACGATTATCGCGTTTTAATTGGCCGGCAATCAGGTTAAGGATCTGATCACCATCAATATTATTGCCATCATTATCAACCGCCAGACAACGGTCAGCATCACCATCCAGAGCAATACCAATATCAGCACCTGTTTCCAGCACCATTTTTGTCAGCGCTTCAAGGTGGGTGGAACCACAATTATGATTTATATTCTGACCATCGGGCTGATCACCTAAAGTAACCACTTCTGCCCCCAAAGAACGAAAAAATTCCGGACCTATTTGGGATGCTGCACCATTTGCACAATCCAAAACCAACTTTAATCCTGTTAATTCCCCACTGTTTGCTTTTTTTAGATGATTGACATAGATTTGTTCTGGATTTTCATACGACACCTGTCTGCCAGTTTCTTTTTTCTCCATCTGAATGTTCTCGAGAACCAGTCTCTCAATTTCATCCTCTACTTCGTCAGCAAGCTTATAACCAAATTGATTAAAGAACTTAATTCCATTGTATTTGGCCGGATTATGCGAAGCTGAGATAACAATACCCGCATCGGCACCGAGTTCTCTGGTTAAGACTGCCACAGCCGGTGTTGGCATCACTCCCACAGAGATAGCCTCTCCGCCAACTGCAATAATGCCTTCAATCAGCGCGTTTTCAAGTAATGGTCCCGATGAACGCGTATCCATTCCAATCACAATTCTTGGCTGATGAGCATTGTTTCCGAGCACTTTGGCGCCGGCTTGTCCCAACTTATTCGCCAGTTCCAATGTCAGTTCTTCTTCAAAAACACCCCGAACCCCATCTGTTCCAAATAATTTTCCCATTCTAACTCCTTAGTCTAATACAACATAATTCACTTATGTCAGCAGCTTCTTAAATATTTTTAAATTATACAGCACTATTCTCTTTTAGACAGAATAACCCCAACCTAACCCAACTTATTAAAAGGGTAATTCCAATCTAAACAAATTACCTAATCATCAATAATCATCCCACCACCAAGCAATCTCTGTCCCTGGTAAAAAACCAGTGCCTGACCAGTTGCCGGTGCTCTAACAGGGGTCTCACCAATGACTTGAAAGCTTTCCTGTTTTACTGACATTATTTCATCTTCGAAACTTATCTTGCCCTGATAAGTTTCTCCCTTGCAACAAACCACAAAGGACAAATCTTCCAGTTTTTCTAATTGAGCCAGTGAAATTTCGTTTAACGACAAGTTTTTTATCGAGATTTTATACTTCAATAAATCCTGCTCGCCACCCAAAATAACCCGATTATTTTCTGTATCCACCGAAAACACAAAATAATCTTTATGCTGATTACCTAATGAAAGCCTGACACTTTGGCCACGCGTATAGCCTAAAGCCCCTCGATGCGCTCCTAATCGATTCCCTATTCGATCAAGAAATGCCCCTTTTTTTACCGGACCAGGGCCAAGACATCGTTCCTTTAAAAATCTGTTATGATTATTGTCAGGAATAAAACAGATACCCTGACTCTCATCACCATCAGCAATTTGCGGGAAAAGTGCTTTTATTTCTTGTCTTACAGCCCATTTATTTTCAAAATCTTCCAATGGCAGCAAGAGTTTTTTTAGTTCTGCCTGGGATAAATGATATAAAAAATAACTCTGATCCTTCGATAGGTCCAGACTTTTTAGCAGATGGGTTACTCTCCCATCTCGTATAAGTCGGGCATAGTGGCCTGTGGCGATATATTCGCAGTTAAGCTTTTTAGCCCACTTAAAAAGCAGAGGAAATTTCATCTTCTGATTGCAGATTAGACAAGGGTTCGGTGTTTCATTATTTTTATATCCCGCAATAAAAGGTGTTATGACTTCTTCTTCAAAACTTTCGTAGCAGTCAATATAGTAATGCTCAATTCCCAATATTTTGGCAATACTTGCCGCTTTATCACCTATTTCCGGATTACCAAGAAAATCAAAGGTAATACCAATCACACGATAACCTTGTCTCATGAGTCTTAGTGCACAACAGGTGGAATCAATTCCACCGCTCATTCCCAATAGAACGCTTTTTTTCACAGCTTTACCTGATTCGCCCCGCGACTGGTATAAGGTGGGATTCTTTTTTCTCGATCAGATCGGTTTTAGTTCTCATGGAAGCCATCTCCAATTGGTTATCTCGTTCTATATCAAACGCTAGCAGATTTTTGTTCTCTTCTATCAGATTTACGATTTCACAGGTCAACCAGGGATTTCCCACCAGGATCGGCCCGAGTGTGTTGGTGAAAATAGCCTGACCATGAGCTACTCCTTCAAAGCGTGTTTCACCAGTATTTCCATATCCATAATGAAGTAGACCAAAAGGAGACTCATCACGTAAAACCACATTCATCATCTGAATCTGATTGCCAATGATTTTCATTTCTTTCCCGTGATACCGGCATGAAAAATAAAGATCATCTCCGTAAACATGGTCCTTCTCCTCTACTTCAATATCGATCAGATGAAGCCCTTCAATATTAGTGCCGTCATCTCTTTTAATGAGTCTTCCAAATAAACTAATCGAGGTCCCTGTTACCAGCAAAGGCCGCTTTTCCATAAAACTCAAAAACTCTTCTCGCACCGGTTTCAAGTATTCAATGATTGTTTCAAAATATATCATTTCACCAGGTGGGCAAAAAAGAACATCATATTCCAATGGATGAAAATCTTTTGTATCCAGGGTTATTTTATCAATTTGAGGTTCATATCCACGTCGTCGACATTCAAACTCCAGGGCTAGCATGTTACCCCGATCACCATGAAGATTAAACGTATTGGGAAAGAGCCAGCCAATTTTTATAATAGTTGCCATTAGAATGCTCCCCCTTCAATAAATTTTTTCATTTTTTCAAAGGTAGACAGCCAGGTGATCAGATAAACATTATCCGTTTTAGCTTTTTCAATCTCGGCAAAAATCTCCGGAATAACATCACTGTTCATTATCGTAATTGCCCTTCTGTCCACTCCTTCATAAATCAGGCGGTTTGCCGTGTCAAAAGCAACATGCTCTGAAAAACAAAGATAACGCTCCACGCTGGATTTAACCAGAGGACCAAAATCGCAGTCAAAAGCATAAAAAGTATTGGCATAATCTGGAACAAAATCACATAGTTTATACAGTCCCAGTGCAAGCATTTTGTCTTGTGAATCTGATGCAACAATATTTAGTGCACTTTGAAGGGTATCAGGATTTTCCTGCTTAATTCGCATATACTTAATTGTCTTGCCTTTGTAATGAAGAATTTCAAAACGTCCGCCAATATTTTTAAAGCTGTCAAATGCTTTTGTTTGCTTTTCTTTGGAAACCCCACATACACCTTCACAAACCGCAACTGCTGCCGAATAATTATAAAGCATAAAGGGCAGATCATAGGGCATTTTAAAAGAAATATCTCCCATGGCAAATGTTTTATTCCCGTAATCAATATTCTCTAAATAATAAGCTGGCTTTTCCATGCTCTTGTAGCCACAGTGGTGACAAATAAAAGGACCTACGTTATCAACATGAAATTCTTTAAACTCAATGTCATGAAAACAGATCGGACAAGCCATACTTGGATAATCATCTGACTTTTTAAAAGATTCCTGATGGTGATCCACACCATAATAAATGACATCTTTAGATATCTGATCAAATGCTCGGGATCTTGGTTCTTCATTATTTAAAATCAGCCTCATTTGGGGATTAATTATTTCTTTTAGTTTTCTCACAATGAAATCAGGGTCGCCATTTCTTTGCACCTGATCCTTTTGCAAATTCGTAATCATCAAATTTTTTGCCGGCAATTGGGCATAAATCAGCGGCAAATAACGCTCGTCTGTTTCAAATACGAAATAATCGGCATTCAAACGGCCTGTCAAACTAGCTTCTTTTGCCAGACTAGTCGCAATCCCTGCTAAAAGATTAGCACCCTCCAGGTTGGAAATCACTTTTTTTCCGCTTTTTCTCAGGATATGAACAATCAGATTAGTACTTGATGATTTCCCATTCGTTCCAGTGACAAAAATCACATTATTACAATCGATATTTTTAAAATGTTTCACAAACATAGGATCAAATATTAATGCTTTTTCACCGGGAAGATTTGTTCCCCGATCCCTACTGACCAGGCTGATTAATACATTTATTATTTTTGCCAGCCATAATGCCAAATAAAATTTCATTTTAAATTATTATTCCTTTCACATTTACATATTATTCTTTCTTATTATAGAGCCGGGATCTTATTTTTTCCAGACTAATTTCATCTTCTTCAGAAACGTTACGGGCAACTTCCGCAGCCCCTGACACCACAGCTCCCACAAAGCAGGCTGTACTAAAGAGACTGGAGAGTCCGATGATCATTGCAACAATCTGAGAATAAACTTGTCCATTAACAGCAACTGGAAATATATCACCATACCCTATCGTTGAAAAACTCACTATCAGATAATATAACATATCAAAGGCACCAAGACTACGATTAATATCAGAATAATAAAATCCAGGTTCAATTCTATAACAATTATATACCATCAGATAGAGAATAATCAGCTGACAAAGCACTAAAATAAGCATTCCCTTTAAAATACTGGCTGTCTCCTGATTTTTCCGGCGCATGGATACCGAACTTCTGATACTGTGCGGATTTGCGATTGCCCTAATCATCACTGAAAAGATCAGTCCCAACGCAAAAACCAGACCTATTAAACCGATGGGCAAAGTGGGGGGGATTACCATTCCTGAAAACAGCACAAAACAATGACCTAAAATGAGATAGTTAATCAGGTCCACGTGCCTTGACACAATGTCATCCTGGAACTGATCCAGACGGACGAAAAATTTCTGTGTGAAGAAAACAATGGTCAGAAAAATCAGATAGCTTAAACCAATTCCAACCAGTTGGGAAGCCGTTATCAACTTATGCTTATTAATTACAATCATCGAAATTACAAATAAAATAGCTGCAGCTGTTATCATTCCCCGACGATGGTAGGAGGTTGCCAACCGCAAAAAAAACATTCGTACCGGTCCCAACTTTAATTTTGGATCGTTCTTCAGCTTTTCTTTATAATGGTTTCTGTTTTTGAAAAGATACATCTCAAATAAAAAAAGACATAGAATGAAAATATCATAAGCAATAATGATAGCATTTCCACTGGCTAAGTTTTGATCTGCCGGCAGATCTGTAATCAGGTTTTCCATTTCTACCCTCTCTTTTCTAAATATATCAAGAATACCTTCATGACACATTTCCTTTCTTGAATTTGAGATTACTAATCTCTTAATATTTCAAGAATTGACTGGTTCTTAATTGTTTCAATTAGTTTAACTTTTTGAGTTCGACTCTTCTTTTTTATCGCAGCCTCGCGGCTCATAGCCTCACTTTTTCCAGAAAGTTCTTCAAAATAAACAAGTGTTACCGGCAAACGACCACGAGTATATTTAGCGCCTAGTCCCTGATTATGTTTTATAAGCCTGGCTTTTAAATCAGTAGTATATCCAGTATAAAAACTTCTGTCACTACATTTTACGATATATACATAGGCTTTGTCCATCTTTCTTAATTCCTTTTTCTACAATATTTTACGAAATTGCATTAAAAAAAGATCCCCAGCACAGGGATCTTGTTCTCTCACATCAATTAGAAACTACTATTTCTTGGTCGTCTGGTCTGTTTTCTCTTTGTTCGACATTCGCGACATCTTTTAGGTTCATTATCAAAACCTTTTTCTTTGTAGAATTCCTGTTCTCCAACAGTGAAAACGAATTCTTCGCCGCAATCCTGACAGATTAGAGTCTTGTCTTCCATGAGTTACCTCCATTAGATTTGTGTACAGGGCTGATTATTTCTGTTAAAATGGAGCATGGACATAGTAGTCTTAATGTAGTTCCCATTTACGAATTTTTAATCAATTTCTATACTAACAGCATTATACACGATTACATAAATTTTGTCATCATTTTTTTATCTTTTTTATTGAGTTCAGTTAAACTTTCGTATATATTAAAAACAGACCTTACTATTAACAAAATTAGTAATTCAAAGGTTCAAGAAAAAAACTGTTAACAACATATTCACATTAATCTTTGTAATATATTTAAGGCACAAAAAGGAGAAACAAATGCAAGATATCAGACTTAAACAGTACGCAAAAACACTGATTCATTATTCACTCTATGTTCAAAAAGACGAATGGGTAATCATCCGCGGTTCAGAAATAACCATGCCCCTGATTACTGAAGTATATCGGGAAGTCTTATTGGCTGGCGGTCACCCAACGGTCATGTTAACACCCGAAGGCTTAACGGAAATACTTTTAAAGGAAGGCAGTGATGAACAACTGCGTTTCAATTCACCAATTATGCTGGAAGCCTATCGAAAGGCCGACAAAGTCCTGACAATTCTAGGCAGTCAGAACTTAAAAGCACTGTCTTCCATCCCGGGTGAGCGAATTACTTTTCAGAAAAAAGCCTCAGCTCCTATTAATACCATTTATAAAGAACGGGTTGCACAAGGAGAAATGGACTGGACACTTTGTCTTTTTCCAACTCAAAGCGGCGCTCAAGAAGCTGGAATGTCTCTTTCAGAATATGAAGATTTTGTTTACGATGCCTGCTTTTTAAATCACTCCAGTCCGATTGAATCCTGGAAAAAACTTCACGATGAACAACAAAAAATGGCAGACTTCCTAAGTAAAAAAAGTGATTTTCGAATTATTGCCGTCGACACCGATCTGACTCTTAGTTGCGCAAACCGCATTTGGGTTAACTCAGATGGTCATCATAATTTCCCCAGTGGTGAGGTCTTCACCGCCCCCGTTCGAGAAAGTTTGGATGGCCATATTCGTTTTTCTTTTCCCGGCATTTACAGTGGTAAAGAAATTGAAGACATCCGTCTCACATTTAAAGACGGAAAAGTAACAGATGCCTCTGCCGGCAGAGGTGAAGATCTGCTTTTATCACTTTTGGATACGGATGAAGGTTCCCGTTATGCCGGTGAGTTTGCCATTGGCACAAATTACGGAATCGACCGCTTCACCAGAAATATGCTCTTTGACGAAAAAATTGGTGGAACAATCCATATTGCCTTAGGTAGTTCTTACCCCGAGTGCGGTCCAGTTAATGAATCCCTGCTGCACTGGGATATGCTTTGTGACATGAAAAACGGCGGCGAGCTTTTTGCTGATGGTGAGTGCTTCTATCGAAACGGTCAGTTTCTCAAATAATTTTATTGCAGGGCATCAAGTTAAGGCAATTTAGTCATTCCTTTTCCTTGATGCCTTTTTGGCGCATTCGATTGAAAAAACGCCGTTTCTATGGTATCATGATTCGATATGAAATCAGGAGGGATTTAATGGAATCTACAGAAAAAAACACAAATTTTATAACCAGTGCCATCGATCAGGACATCAAAAATAAAGTCTATGCAGACGACCGGGTTCATACCCGTTTTCCTCCAGAACCTAATGGCTATCTACACATAGGCCATGCCAAGGCCTCACTCCTTAATTTCCGAATTGCAAAACAATATAAGGGACAATTTAATTTGCGATTTGACGATACTAATCCCGTAAAAGAGGATACAGAATACATTGATTCGATCATCGAAGATCTTTCCTGGTTGGGAATCGACTGGGAAGATCGGCTTTTCTATGCCTCCGGTTATTTCGACAAAATGGCATCATATGCCGTAGAACTAATCAAAAAGGGTCTGGCCTTTGTTGATGATTCAACGGCTGAAGAAATGCGAACGCAACGCGGTACTTTAACCGAGCCAGGAACTGAAAGTCCCTATAGAAACCGTGGCATCGAAGAAAATCTTGAGCTGTTCGAAAAAATGAAAGCTGGCCAATTACCGGAAGGATCCAGGGTCCTGCGGGCAAAAATCGATATGAAAAGCCCTAATATGAATATGCGTGATCCGGCTATTTACAGAATTCTTCACACCAAACACCATTCGACAGAAGAAGACTGGTATATTTATCCGATGTACGATTATGCTCACCCTATTGAGGATGCCATCGAAGGTATTACTCATTCTTTGTGTACTTTAGAATTTGAAGATCACCGCCCATTTTATGAATGGGTATTAAACAACATAGATGATTTTAAAAATGAACCACCCCGTCAGATTGAATTTGCCAAACTTAACCTGACTAAAACCATCGTTGGAAAGCGCTATCTAAAACAGTTAGTTGACGAAAAAATTGTCGACGGCTGGGATGACCCTAGACTTTCAACCATTTCCGGACTACGTCGACGAGGCTACACACCAGAAGCCATTCAGGCTTTCTGCGAAGCCATTGGTGTGGCCAAAACCAACTCGACCGTAGATATTGCCATGCTCGAACATTTTATCCGCGATGACCTAAAGTTAAAAGCACCACGTTTAATGGCTGTTATGGATCCTCTTCTTGTTACCATCACCAATTATCCTGAAGATGAAGTAGAATGGCTGTCTGTCCCACTAAACCAGGAAAACCCTGAAATGGGAGATTATCAGACGCCCTTCAGTCGACAGATTTATGTGGAACGATCTGACTTTATGGAAAACCCTCCTAAAAAATACTATCGCCTCTATCCAGGCAACGAAGTACGGCTAAGAGGTGGCTATTTTGTTACCTGTACCAACGTAATTAAAGACGAAAATGACAATATTTTAGAACTTCATTGCACTTATGATCCAGCTACTAAATCAGGCAGTGGTTTTACTGAACGTAAAGTGAAGGGTACTATTCATTGGGTTTCTAAAACACACGCTAAGCCTGTCGAAATTCATGAGTACGATTATCTTCTTGACGATGCTGAAACTATCACTAAGGAAACCTTTCTCTCTGCCATTAATCATGACTCTTTAAAAATTGTCAAAGCTCTGGCTGAACCAGCTGTTCTTGCTGCAAATGTCTATGAAAAATTTCAGTTTATAAGAAACGGTTATTTCTCGGCTGATCCCAAATACTCAAAACCAGAAGCTCCGGTCTTTAACCAGATCGTACCGCTTAAAAGCTCCTGGAAACCACAAAATTAAGGAGGCGTTATGAAAATCTGGTCAGATAAAGAAACCTTATCCCGTGATGAAATTAAGGCAATCCAATTTTCACGATTAAAAGAAACATTGCACCGAGTATACGATAATGTCCCTTATTATAAGCAAATGTTTATTGATAATAGCGTCCATCCCGATGATATAAAATGTCTTGAAGATATGCATCTGCTTCCTTTAACGACTAAGGATGATCTTCGAAAAAACTACCCCTTTGGTCTGTTTGCCAAACCTAAAAATGAAATTGTCCGCTATCATGCCTCATCAGGTACGACAGGAAAACCAACGGTTGTCGGTTATACCAGAAAAGATATGGAAGTCTGGACAGAAGTTATTGCCCGCCTGGTAACCATGGCTGGCGTTACCGATGCTGATACCGCGCAGATCACCTTTGGTTTCGGTCTTTTTACCGGTGCCTTTGGTCTTCAACAAGGCCTTGAAAAAGTAGGAGCTGGTGTTATTCCCATGTCTTCAGGAAACACGCAAAAGCAGATCATGATCATGCAGGATTTTCAAACCACTACCCTTATCGGTACCCCCTCTTACGCCCTGCATCTGGCTGAAATAGCCTATGAGATGGGTATTGATCCCAAAAATGATTTGTTTCTTAAATATGGCCTTTTTGGTGGAGAAGGGTCAACAGAAGAAATGCGTAATAAATTAAATGAAGCCTGGGGAATTTTTGCCACTGAAAATTACGGTATGAGCGAACTAATCGGTCCTGGTGTCGCTGGCGAATGTCAGGCACTTACGGGAATGCATTTATGTGAAGATCATTTTATTGCCGAAATTATTGACCCCAATACCCTGGAAGTTCTTCCGGAAGGCTCAGTTGGCGAGCTGATCATAACCCCAATCAGCAAAGAAGCACTACCCTTAATTCGATACCGAACCAAAGATATTACCCGATTAGATTCTAAGCCCTGTTCCTGTGGTCGAACAACAACTAGAATTGCAAAACTTTCCGGACGCACCGATGATATGCTCATCATTGGCGGTGTCAATGTCTTTCCTTCCCAGATCGAGGGTGTTCTTCTGGGAATCGAGGGTATTGGCAGCAATTATCAAATTCGGGTACTTAAAAAAGGCTATCTTGATAAAATCGAAATTGATGTTGAGGTTGCCAACAGTGATCTTTTAGATTCTGTAACGCTTTTGGATGCCCTATACAATGAAATTTCCAATAAACTGCGGACGGTATTAGGTATTCATGCCGGTATCCATCTGGTTGAACCAAAATCATTGACTCGTTCTGAAGGTAAAGCGAAACGGGTCATCGATCTGAGAAACGAAAAATAAGGGAGGCCAAAAATGCTTATTAATCAGTTATCTGTATTTATCGAAAATAAAAAAGGGCGTCTCTGTGATATTACAAACACCTTGAAGGAAGCCAGTGTTGACATCCGAGCCATTTCAGTCTTTGAAAGCTCTGAATTCGGAATTCTTAGAATGGTTGTGGATCAGCCTGAAATTGGGGCTGAAGTTTTGCGCAATTCAGGCCATGTGGTTAAACTTGCTCAGGTTCTCGCTGTTGATCCCACCGATAAGATCGGCTCTTTAAATGATGTATTTTGTCTGCTTTATGAACAAAACATCAACGTTGAATATGTCTATTCCTTTGTAATGCCCAACAATAATGGGGCTCCTCTAATTATTCTTAAAACAGATGATCAGGAACGTGCTATTGAAGTCCTAAAGACTTCAGATGCTATTCTAATTCCAAGTGAGAATGTCTATCAACAAAAATAGGCCATAAGGTTTATTGTTTCAATCTAAAAAACCGGCATAAGCCGGTTTTTTAATGCAATCTTTATCCTAGGCATCCAATTCGTCGCCTTTTTTCACAAATTTATGATAAACAAAATGAATAATAAACGGAATCCCTACTGCAATCAGGGTCCCATAGCCAAGATAAGCGTAGCCTTTTGAAATCAGCGGTAATAGTCCAAATTGGGCAATCCCAAAAGTAAATAGCGTTACTACTAGTGCAAGAATAGTATTTCGTTTCATCCGATTGGCATCAGATTTTTCCACATTCTCATCGCGCCGTTCAAGGGCATCTACGATACGAGTTACCAAACCGGCAATCATATTTACTCCCGTTGAAACCGCTCCTAGAATAATCAGAATTGAAATTATCGGTGTCAGTACTGATGAACCTACCCCAGTCTGAACCAGAAGCACCATCGGCACTGTGGCTTCTTTAAGTTCCGGTAAATAGGCAATCGCCAAAAGGCCAAATACTGCCAGCATCATACATGCTGCATTGATTATAAACATGTAGATTACACTCATATTGATCTGCTTTTTGTCCGTTGCCGGTTTCACATGCTGATACATTAACCCAACAGATGCCAATTGAAAAAGCGCATAAACTATTGCACGCCATAACGCACTTCCAAAACTGCCGTCCTGGGTTGATGCAACTGGCATAA
The DNA here is from genome assembly GCA_030586155.1 of Eubacteriaceae bacterium ES3. Classification (NCBI taxonomy): domain Bacteria; kingdom Bacillati; phylum Bacillota; class Clostridia; order Eubacteriales; family Eubacteriaceae; species Eubacteriaceae bacterium ES3. Next base: position 2,196,873 of record CP130741.1, read on the forward strand.
TTCCCTGACTCAGATTGTCGATTGCCAGCATAATCTGATCCCATTGAGAAATGATATTAGGTAAAAGTACAACCACCAATCCCAAGATAATTAAAACTGAAATTGTCGCTGCCGCTTTTCTAACCATCCCGGTTCCAAAAAGGACGATCACAAATATTCCCAAGCCGATAATCAAAGTACAAACCATATAAGGTATTCCTGTCAACATATTCAAGGTTGACCCACCAGTTGCAAAAGCGACTGCCGGCGCCAGACAAATCAGGAATAAATAAATGAATTCATAAAGATTTGAAAAAATATTCTTATATCTTCCATAGAACTTATCTGAAAAGCTTCGATAATCATAGGTTTTGTTTTCATAAGCATACCGAAGTCCATACCAAAAAAACATAGCCAGTAATCCCTGTGCCACGAATGGCATAATCAATGTCCAGATACCATAATTGATAAAATACTGATAAATCTGGGCTCCCGAGGCAAAACCGCCTCCAAACTGTGTCGTAAACGCGACAAATGCTATGCCGACTGCTAGCGGCATTTTCTCCTTGTTAACCATTAATTTTCCTCCTCATATCCCTTCTAGCTTTATATTTTTGGGAATCATTGTCTAGTTTACTTCTTCAACTGCAACAACTTTTCCAGGGTTTAAAATATTTTTATCATCAAATACCAGTTTTATGGATTTGAATAAACGGTACATGGGCTCACCAATAAATGCCCGCATAAATTCGATTCTTCCAATTCCGATTCCATGTTCTCCAGAAAGCTGTCCACCTAATCGTTTTGATACAGCATAAAGCTCTTCCAGACAAGCCTGGGTATTTTCTTTCCAGAATTCATCAGTCAGATGGGAATCTCTAAGCAATTCTGTATGAATATTTCCATCTCCAGCGTGGCCCACAGTAACAATTCGAATCCCGTGCCTTTGACTGATTTTTTTTGCTTCCATGACATATTCAGCAATCTTAGAACGGGGTACCACCACATCGCATTCTTCCTGGGATACACTATCTGCTTTTAAGCCTTCTAAGGTCGCTGCTCTGACTGACCAGACAGAAGCACTACGTTCTGCTGAATTAGCAATCAATACGTCTTTCGCACCGGATTCAAGACAAACTTCCGATGCCTCTTCCACCATATTTTCCATATCCTCTTTATTGCTGGCATCGATCATAACAATCAGATAGGTGTCAGCAGAACGATCGGGAAAAGGCTTATGTAAATGCTTTTCAACCATATCTAATACGTCTGATTCTGTCAGCTCAATGGCTGTTGGTACAAAAGACATTTTTAAAAGTTTAGGTACTGTATGGATACAATCCTCAACAGTTTCAAAGGGTACCACTAAGGACCAGGTCATTTCCGGTTTAGCTATCAGTTTTAAAGTGACCTTTGTTAGAATACACAAAGTTCCTTCGGACCCAATGATCAGGTCTTTCAAGTCATAACCGGTGGTGTTCTTTACAACATTTGACGAAAAATTTACTATCTCCCCATCTGGAAGAACAGCTTCAATTTCTCTGACATAGTCCCTTGTTACCCCATATTTTACAGCCCGCATGCCACCGGCATTGGTTACAACTGTTCCACCAATCGATGCGGTTCTTTCACCTGGATCAGGCGGATAGAACAATCCCACTTTATCTGCCTCAGCCGCAACCTCATTTAAAAGAGCTCCCGGTTCTGCTGTGATTGTCAGATTATCCATATCGATATCAAAAATTTTATTCATTTTCATAACCGACAGTAGAATTCCGCCGTACTTACAGGTTGCACCACCAGCTAAACCGGTACCTGCACCTCTTGCTGTTACAGGTATATTATTATCATAGGCATATTTCATGACCTTGGAGATTTCTTCTTTATTAATCGCTTCAATAAAAAGATCTGGTGCAAAAACGCCATACTCTGGCATTTCATCATGATAATATTCGCTCTTAATATCTTCTTTTTCGACGATTCGTACTGGATCGATAAATGTTTTAAAATGCGCTAAATCCTGTTCATTTATCTTATGATAGGGAAAAGACATTGGCTTTCTCCTCCTTTTGCTCTTTTAATCGTGTAATTAACGGTGGAATGACTTCATACAAGTCATCATTGATACAATAGTGTGCTAAATTGAAAATCTGAGCATCAGGATTGGAATCAATCGCCACAATATGGTCAGCCTGATTCATACTTGCGGTAAACTGAATGGCACCGGATACTCCACATGTTATGATAAGTTTTGGTTTAACTGTTCTACCGGATAAACCAATCTGATGGGTGGGATCTCCATGACCTTCTTCAACCATCGGTCGTGTAAAACAAAGTTGGCCCCCTAAGACCTCAGCCAATTGTTCAACCATTTTAATTCCTTTTTCATCTTTAACACCACGGCCTGCCACTACCAAAATTTCCTCGTCTTCGATATTATGGGATTTTTCAATTGCTGAAACTTCTTTAATCGTGATGCCTGATGTAATAATTTCCTCTGTTACCTGACTGATAATTATTTCACCTGCCGCTTCCTCTGCCACTTCTGGCGCATCCATGACCTTATAACGAACAGTTGCAAACTGTGGACGGGAATCGGTTGTTAAGATTTGAGCCATAACGTTTCCACCGAATGCCGGTCGAATCTGAACAAGATCAGTATTTTCTTTCATTTCCAATTTGGTACAATCTGCTGTAAGCCCAGTATGGAAACGAGTTGACAATCTCGGTGCCAGCGAACGACCTAGTGCAGTTGCTCCAATTAAAACTACTGAAGGATGCATTCTGGTTATACAATCAGCTATTGCATTTGTATAATTATCGGCTCTAAAGTCAGTTAAGGCTTCGTGTTCGTAAACAAATACTTTGTCTACACCATAGTATCTAAAAACCTCAGCACATTCAGCTGTTTTTTGACCACCAACCAAAACTACATTGACTTGATAGCTGTTTTTTCTGGATAGTCGTTGCGCTTCTCCAATCAGTTCAAAAGTTACCGGGTGAATTTCTCCCTGCTGCTGTTGAGCAAAAACAAGAATTCCACTCCACTGACCTTTATCTACCTGTCCCGCTTTCTGTTCAAAAAAGATCGCTCCTTCTGGGCAAACTTTAACACAAACATTGCACATCCGACAGGATTCGTTAACTTCAATGCCTTCTTTACCCATACTTAGCGCTTCAAATGGACATTTTTCAATACACAAACGGCATAGCGTGCATTTTTCAACATCAAAATGTATAAAATTCATCGGTTTCCTCCTACAGTATCTTCTGGCCAGTCAGCAGATCTACCAGCTGATTGGCTTTTGTCTGACTATCACCCTCAATAAAAACCCTTTCGGCATTTCCTTCAGGAGAAAACATTTTGTCAACCTGAGTGGGCGAACCAATGATTCCAAATCGGGACAGATTTTTGTCTCGCAAATCGGAAAAAGACACGACTTTTACTTCCCTGTCTTTTGTTGCCAGTTTCAGTCGGTATGATGGCAGTCTGGAGACATAAATGTCCTTATCGACAGTAATCAGACAAGGATAAGACATTTCCGACACCTGTACATACCCCGTCAGTTTATGTTCAACCGAAATCTTTGACTCGTCAATAGCTTTTATACCTGAGACCCATGCCACATGGGGGATCCCCAGGTGTTCAGCCATAGCTGGTCCAATTTGGGCAGTATCTCCATCAGTCGTTTGCTTTCCACAAATTATCAGGTCTGCATTTTCAAGTTGTGTTATTCCCTGAGCAAGAGTATAGGAAGTCGCCAAAACATCTGAACCAGCAAATTTTCGATCAGACATAATCACGGCTTCATCAACCCCCATCATATATACATCTTTCATCATTTCTTCAGCCTGAGAAGGACCCATAGTAATTGCAGTTACTGTTCCTCCTACTTTATCTCGAAGCCTTAGAGCTGTTTCAACCGCATACAAATCATAAGGATTGATTTTTGAGCTTTGCCCCATTCGAATCAGAGTTCCGCTTTCGGGATCTATTTCCACTTTAGTTGAATCCGGAACCTGTTTTATACAAACAATAATCTTCATTCATTTTACCTTTCTCACTCATTCATACTTCACTTTAGCACAATAATGTATGCCAGCACTACATATTGTAACATATTATGGGTATATAAAAAAATTGATCTTTTATTGCAGAATCATCGTTTTTAACTTGATTTTTTTATTTTAAATTATTTTTCTGCATAAAAAAAAGAAGGGGTATCTCCCCTACTTTTTAGTGTATTTTTACTGCAAAATCAAATTTCAGATTATGATGACATCTATAACCAATCTCTAATCATTTTATTTTTTTTTGCTTTTTACTTTTTTAAGGCGAAAGAATTCTTCCCTCTCCTTTTCTTCTATCGTTTCCTGAATGTATTTTATCTGCGACTTTAGCCTGGGTATCTGAATCTTATCAAGGGCATTGGCACTTTTCTGGGTTTTCTTAATCTCTAACGAAAGCTTATAAGCCGTAGATTCAACCTGAGCCAAATGATATGATAAACATCGAACATTGTCAAATTTTCTGATTGCCACATCCAGGGCCGGATTATTTTCATAAAAACCGTAAGGTAAAGTCAGTTCACATTCCTTTTTATAATTTATTTCCGGGATATCCACTCCCATTACACTTTTTGCCAGAATATCAAAGGGCTCTTCTTTTTTTACCGATAATGCAAATTCCTCAAGATGGTTAAGTCCCATGCTGATACTTGCCTGCTGTAAAGCTTCATAGGCTTCATTAAACAATATTCCAATTTCTTTTTCGATGGACTCCGCTTCAGTAACTAACTGCATAATTTCCTGAATCAGAATTGTTCTTTTTTTATCGAGCAGGTCATAACCTTTCTCCGAAAAACTGAGAGTCCCTTTAGCTTTGATTAAGTTGGCTTTGGTTGGTGTAATTTTTAGAGCCATACAATCACTTCCTATTCTATATCTTCAGGCAAATATTTCTCAATGTTTTCCGGACTGAGACGATCCAGTTCGGCAACCGGTAAGAGGGATAATAGCTCCCAGCCTAAATTCAGACTTTCCATAATAGTCCGGCTCTCTTCAAAACCCTGGTTGATAAATCTGGCCTCAAATTCACGACCAAATGCCATATATTGTTTATCCGTATCGCTCAAATCCTCTTCACCAATAATCTGCGAAAGATCCCTAACTTCCTGCACTTTGGAATAAGATGCAAACAGCTGGTTAGCAACTTCAGCATGGTCTTCACGGGTATAGCCTTCGCCGATACCATCCTTCATCAGACGTGACAATGAAGGAAGTACTGAAATTGGTGGATAAAGACTTCTTTGGAATAAATCCCGGCCCATTACTATCTGTCCTTCTGTAATATAACCGGTCAGGTCAGGAATTGGATGGGTTATATCATCATTGGGCATGGTCAGAATCGGCAGGAAAGTAATTGAACCTTCCTGAGATGAAAGCATTCCTGCTCGTTCATAAAGAGCCGCTAAATCTGAATACATATAACCTGGATAACCTTTACGGCTCGGTACTTCCTCACGGGCGGATGAAATCTCACGCAAGGCTTCACAATAAGAGGTGATATCCGTCATAACAACCAGTATATGCATATTTTTTTCAAAAGCCAGATACTCAGCCGCTGTCAATGCACATCGGGGTGTTGTGATACGTTCGGCAATAGGGTCATCCGCGTAGTTTACAAACATGACAACCCGATCCATTACATTGGCTTCATCAAAACTTTTTCTAAAGAACTTTTCATCGTCATGTTTTACCCCGATCGCAGCAAACACAATAGCAAAATCCTCTTTTACCCCTTCACCTAAGCGGGCCTGTCTAACAATCTGTGCTGCCAGTTCATTGTGCGGCAGTCCATTACCGGAAAAGATAGGAAGCTTCTGGCCTCGAATCAATGTCGCCAGAGTGTCAATTGAAGAAATACCGGTCTGAATAAAATTTCGCGGGTATTCCCGAGACATAGGATTGATCGGACGACCATTTATGTTCGCTTCAATCTCGCTAAATACATCAGCACCATCATCAATTGGTTCGCCAATACCGTTAAAAATCCGGCCCTGCAAATCAAGTGAAACTGGAAGATTAAAGGCTTCCCCGGTAAATTTAATGACACTGTTTCCAGCGGCAAGACCTGAGGTATTTTGGAACACCTGAATCGTCACCTTGTCTTCTTCAATCTTAATGACTTTGCCTTTTTTAACAGAACCGCTTTGGGCATCAACAATATTAACAACTTCCCCGTAAAATACAACGTCCACATCGGAGATTTCAATTAGGGGTCCCACTACTTTATCAATTCTCAAATACTCTTTTTTCATAGCATCCCCCTAATTTTTCCCGTAACGCGCATACAATGAATCGTAGAAAGTATCCACATCTTCCTGCAATTGATCCAGTCCTGATAAATCATCGTTGGGAATATTATATTTCATCTTGATAAACTGACCAACCAGTTCTGCATTCTTCAGCTGCGAAGTCGGAACTCCCAGTGACAGTCCTTCTTTCCCCTTTTCATATAAATGGTCAATTATCTTAAGCATTCGATACTGTTTTTCCAACGGAACATAAGTATCATCCTTATTATAAGCATTTTGCTGCAGATAGCCGACTTTAATTATTCGGGCAATTTCTAAAACCCAGCGCTGATCATCAGGCAAAACATCTTCACCAACCAGCATAACCATTTCCTGAAGTTTATTTTCTTCAAATAATAGTTCCATCATTTTGTTACGCAAAAGCATACAATCGTCGGCGACATTATCCTCATACCATTCGGTCAATATTTTTATATAACCGCTATAGCTTTCCAGCCAGTTAATGGCCGGATAATGTCTGGCGTAAGCAAGACTTTTATCAAGCGCTAAAAAGACATTTACAAAGCGCTTGGTATTTTCAGTAACCGGCTCGGAAAAGTCCCCACCTGCCGGTGAAACAGCACCAATAATGGTAATGGAGGCATCTGCACCGGAAAGGGTTTCTACGCTCCCAGCCCGCTCATAAAACTCAGCAATTCGGGAGGGCAGATAAGCTGGATAGCCTTCTTCAGCAGGCATTTCTTCAAGTCGTCCGGAAATTTCTCTTAGTGCCTCCGCCCAACGTGAAGTTGAATCTGCCATCATCGCTACCGCATAACCCATATCTCTAAAATATTCTGCAATAGTAATTCCGGTATAGATACTGGCTTCTCGGGCTGCAACCGGCATATTAGAGGTATTGGCTATCAGTACAGTTCTCTCCATAATTGATTTTCCAGAACGAGGGTCTACCAGGTTAGGGAAATCTTCGATAACTTCTGTCATTTCATTTCCACGTTCCCCACAACCGATATAAACAATAATATCTGCATCTGACCATTTTGCCAGCTGATGCTGTGTCATTGTTTTTCCGGTTCCAAATCCTCCGGGAATAGCTGCAGTACCACCTTTAGCAATGGGGAAAAAGATATCTATAACCCTTTGCCCGGTAATAAGAGGAACAAGTGTTTCGCTTCGGTAGGCTGTCGGTCTGGGTGTTCTGACGGGCCAATCGTGAGCCATTTTTAAATCAATCATTTGTCCATCGAAAGTTGAAACTTTAACCAGTACATCTTCAATGGTATAACTGCCATTGGGAACAACTTCAGAAACCGTTCCGGAAATCCCCGGCGGAACCAGAAGCCGATTTTCAATAACATCTGTTTCCTGAACAGTCCCAAATATGGCCCCTTCCATCAGTTCATCGCCCACTGATACGGTTAAAGATGTGTCCCATTTTTTTTCTTCATCAATGGATAAAAGCCCTATTCCTTCAGGAATAAAAATCGGTGACAGATTCTGTATTCTTTTAAGAGGTCTTTGAATCCCATCAAACATATTTTTTAGCATACCCGGCCCCAGCTTCAAACTCAACGGACGGCCTGTCGCCATGATTTTCTCGCCAATTTTTAAACCTTCAGTTTCCTCATAGACCTGAATGGTTCCGATATCGCCTTCCAGGACAATAACCTCACCAATCAAGCGCAAATCTCCAACCATTACCATTTCCCGCATTTTAAAGGAGGACATATTTTTTCCTTTGATAACCGGGCCGTTAATGGCAGAGATGATCCCTTCAAACTGTTTTTCTTCAATTACTGCCATTTAGTTCACCTTCTTCATAAATCCGTTTAATGTCATTCCAATGGTTTTGTAATTGCCCTGAATCAGATTTTCGATACTAAAATTAATCTGTATTCTGCCTTCGCCATCTTCCACCATCAGACCGCCAATACAGCATTCATGGTCTTCCATCTGGTATTCTATTTCGTAGGCTGGTAGCTTATCCTGAGCAATCTCCTTTATCAGCTCATGATCCTTCTGATTGCAGCTGATTCGCAATTTATCAGTATTTTTAAACACTTCCGGAACCTCTTTTAAGCAAGACTCCAGATACTGTTTATAGGCATCACCTTTAATCAATTGATTAGCTTTTTTTAGGATCAGCTCGTTAAAATCTTTGAGAATGATATTTTTTTCAGCCAGTTCCAAATTCTTAGCTTTATTTTTTCCCTGTGCAATAATTTTGTTCTTATCACGATAAATAACGCGATAACTTCGTTCTTCAATGGCATGTTTTTCCTTTTTTAAAAATGCCTCTGATTGCTCAAGGAGTTCTTTTTGTTTATTTCTGGCCTCCTGAATAATGTCTTTGCCCCAGGTCCGTTCTTTTTTGATTAAATATTGGGTAAAAACCCGAAGTTTCTCTTCTACTGAAATCATCACATCACATCCTTACAGTCCCACCGATTCTTTTATGTATCGGGTAATCATTCCCTGATCACGCTGATAACCGTGTCGATCCGGTATCACTGAAATCAACGGGACAAAATTTTTCGCTTTTGCTTCCATGACCATCGTTTCAATCATCAAAAATGCTTTTTCAGTCAGATAAACAATACCAATATCCTTATTTTGCAGAGCATTTTTAAACGCTTGCTCGATTTCCGGTTTTGTTTTGATATAAACACCTTCAACTCCTGCAAGTTGCATTCCTAAAAAAGAATCTCTGTTTTCGCTGATTAAAAAAGACTTCATTTTAAAGACTACCAAGAATCATAATAGCAATAATCAGACCATAGATAGCAACACCTTCAGCAAGACCAACAAAGATCAGAGTTTTCCCAAGAATTTTCTGATCTTCAGAAACAGCTCCCAATGCTGCAGAACCAACAACACCTACCGCATAACCGGCACCGACACAGGCAAGTCCAGTTGATAATGCAGCAGCCAGGTAACCAAAGCCTGCATCAGAAAAACCACCGGCCGCACCAGTTGTAGCAGCTGATACTGCATTTGGTGCCAGTATGATCAGGGCAAATGCTACTAAGGGGACAAAAGTTGACAGATTAAACTTTAAAAAACGTTTCAGCTTTGCTTTACGGGCATCACAATCAGCAGCTAAAAAATAAATTCCGCAGGCAATGGTTCCCAACACCAGCAAACCTGTTCCAATAGTAATTAATGTTAATAAACTCATGTTCATTCTCCTTAAAATAAATTAATCTGAAGTCTTACCGGAATAAATTCTACACCATCTCCGGTATAATATTTACTGAATAATTCATAGAATTGAAGACGCAGTGCCTGAATAAAGACAATTAAACCTTCCAGTGCAATTATAAGAACGTTGGCAAAAATCAGAATTCCAGCTCCAATTAGTTCATTATGAACCATAATAGCCAGAGTCTGAAAAGCCATAAATAAACCAACATGGGTCAGAGCAAATGCACCAACTCGGATGAAAGACAAAGTATTGCTGAGCATTGCCAACAACATTTCAAATAATTCAAACCCACTTTCCACATAATAATCAGATGCACCTTCATCATATAATGGTTTATGATAAATAAATGCGTTAACCAGGGGTTCTCTGATTAATACAATAAAGACTAAAATACATGCCGTAAAGATCAGGACTGGATTTAGTACTGAAGCGAATGACATACCTGTCAAATTCAAACCAGCCAGTGCCAGAATTGAACTATATAAGAAGAATCCGCAGAGACCGTTCTTTCCAAAAAGTCCTTCTTTGTAATCTTTTATTTTTAATTTGTTGGCAATACTGTAAATATACGCTATCAGTAGCATACCAATACCAATTATTACCCCGGTAATCAATACTGTATTTTCATCGTGAAAAGGAGAAACCCAAAGAGGGGTTAATAACTCTTCGTTTCCAAAGATACTGCCATACATAAAGCCGAAAAAAGAGGCTATCAGTCCTAAACGAATCAGCACTTTTCCAAGTTCAACACCTTTTCTTCCTAAAATAAAACCTGCCAATGCCATTACCATCCCCTGCCCTACATCCCCAAACATAAATCCGAAGCAAAGCAGATATGAAATACTTAGAAACGGGGTCGGATCAAGCTCATTATAAGAGGGAACCCCATACATCTTTACCAGATTTTCAAAGGGTTTGATCATCCAGTTATTTTTCAACTTAGTTGGTGTTTTTCCTGTACGGTCTTTGGGATCTGAAAACATGATAATTATATCAGGGTAACGAGATAGAATTTTTTCCATTTTCTGCTTCTCTTTTGCCGAAATCCAACCTGAAAAATAAAAATTTTCTTCGCTAAATGCCATACTTTTCTTAATAACACTTAAATTGGCAAAAAGTCCAATGGTATTGTAAGTCTCGACAGCGGCTTCCCTATTTTCTTCGAGTTGTTTAGAAAAACTGCTTGAAAGTTTGCGGTATTTGATTTCCAACTCACTGATTTCCGATTTGATCAGTTTGAGATTTTCTATCGGGGAGCGACTGTACTTTTCATTAAAACCTTCGATTGTTTTAAAGTTCAAGGCTTTTAAAATTCTATCTGATTCAATTTCCAAATCCTTAGGAGAAATTATCACAAATACTTCTTCATTACCGTCCTTGGTGTTTCCAACATGAAAAACAATAGAAGTCACGCTATTATAAATGCTTTTTAAACGGGATGCATTATCCTTTGATACCGATCCAATCTGATATGAAAAGTTCTCCATCCCATCAAGCTCAGCCATGTCTACTTCAAGACCGTCAAGATAGGAATATGCTGTCCAGCTTTTTTCCAGGGACTTCAATTGTTTTTCCATTTCCTGAAGTTCTGCATATTCTTTTCCCAAAACAGCTTCAAATCGATTCAGATTTTCCATTGCCGCTTTCAAATCACAAGGCTTCTCGGCAATGGCAAGCATATCCAGTTTCAGACTATTTTGATAAAGTTTATCCATTTTATCAATTATTTTGAGAAAATTCTTTTCATCCATCATTGCTTCGCCAGACATCAGCTGAGCAAAACCCAATAACTCACCAATGTTTTCTTCACGAATCGGAAGTATAAATCGTCCGATATCAATTTCGTGCATGGCATCTACAACTTGTATGTCATTGAAAAGAAACATGTCTCTGGCAAAATCATCCACATAGGAAATCTTACCAACAACATCCATCATAATTACATTTTCAATTGCCATAAAACTCTTCCTTTCACATTCTATTCAAAGAATCTGATTAAATATTTTTTTGTTTCCTCCGGTTCCATTTTGTATCGCTTGCTTTCGATAAGCGACGTAATATCTTCCACTTCGAAATCAAGTAATCGAATATACGCGATCACCAGAGAAATTCCGTCGCCCCGTTTTGCAAAAAGATTCATATACTGATAGTACATAAAACGTTCGCGACGTCTTTCCATAAACAGATCTATCGTTTTTTCATGATTCAAAAGAAAATAATAGGCTGAATTCTCAAGCAGCGTTTTCATTTCGGAAACATTTTTCGCGGTAATTAGCGCATTCAATTTTTCTTCATTCAGCTCATATCCCCCACGCAGCGAATAGGCAATCAATTCCTCCCTGGATAATCCGTAGAATTTTTTACCACGATAAACCCAAATCAGATTTAAAAGATCAATATTTCTCCTTTGAACTTGAATTAAAGCCTTATTTGCTTTTTGATCAATTTTAAGTAGGTGATTTTTTAACAAATCATAATAATATCGGTCAAGATTTTTTTCAATCATTATCAGCTCTTCATTATCGGTAATATTTTTATAAATTTCCAATACCCGATAATAGTCAGTCCCGATAGTAAGCTTTTTAAAACTTTCCCAATCTTTTGCTTTCAATAGTCGATCAAAAGGGAGCTTTGTATGAATTTTTGAATAAATCATTAACGGGCTTAACTTTTCCAGATCCTCATTTCTTGACAAACCGCGAATCAAAACCCTTAAGGACTCGACCTCTGATCTAATCAGAAAAGTTTTTAGAAATAGCTTGTCATTTCCGGAAAGATAATGCATGAGTTTCTCAATTTGACTTATTTTCAGATCATTAAGATGTGCTTCTATTTCAGTTCGATGAAGCGTCTGAGGGTCCATATTTTTTAAAAACTCGCCATAATAGGTATGATCACGTAAATAGATAAATACATCGCTTAGGCTTTTCATTTTGATCAGTTCCTGATACTGATCTTCTCTTATTTTTCTGGCTGTCATAGCCAGAACTTTCGTATTGACACAGGAAAATTTACTATTTGACATATCTTCACACTTTTCCTTAAGAATTATAATTCGCTACTCAGTGAAATATTAAACAGTTTTTCCAGTACTTCAACAGCTTTTTCGTCTTTTTTCTCATCATAACTTTCATGAAGTCTTTTAATTTCTTCTTTCATTTCGTTGACAATGGACTCACGCTCTTGTCTGGCACTTTCAATCTGCGACTGATAATTCTGATCTGCTATTAAATGCGCCTGTTCAAGTTCTGTTTTTTCATGTTCTTTTACTTGAGCTTTTGTACGAGTTACAATAGTCTCAGCTCGAGCCGTTACATTTTGCTTAATCCGAACCGCTTTAGAATCAAGATCGATAATTTCGCGAATCACTTTATTGATATCTGCATCATCACTATGTAACATATAAGCCTCCTTTCTGTCAGATCCTTTAACTATAGAAATTTATACCCAAACTCCTTCATTTCATTATAGCACTAATAATATTTCTATCAATCACAAATTTAAATTTACTATAATGGCTGTAGTTAAATTATCTTTAAGAATTATTAATAAGATTTAGTAACTTGACAACAATAAGAAATAGGTGTATTATTGAATTGCCCCTCCCTACCAGGGGTAGGAAAGGAGCACTGTATATGAAACAACAATTTAAAATAGACGGCATGACCTGTACCGCCTGTGCGGCAGCTATTGAAAGAAAAGTTTCTTCAATGGAAGGGGTATCAACCGCCGTCATCAATTTCTCAACCGAAAACCTTGTTGTCGAATATGATGAAAGTAAAGTGTCTTATGAACAGATTATTGATGCCATTATTATGCTTGGTTATGGTGCGACACTTTTAAATCAGGAAAAAAAGGAAAACGGTCCGCCTCCTAAGTCCAGAACTCAAGACGTTAATCAGCAATTAATGGAGGTAAAAAGGCGACTAATCTACTCAATTATATTCACAGTTCCGCTTTTTTATCTGGCCATGGGACCAATGATCGGTCTTCCAATTTTTGGCTTTTTGTCTGGACAAAAAAACCTTTTAATCAATGCTCTGACGCAAATGTTTTTAACGATTCCCGTTATGATTATAAATCGTCAATTTTACACAAATGGGTTCAAGGCACTGATTAAAAGAATTCCCAACATGGATTCTTTGGTCGCTGTTGGTACCACTGCTTCATTCGGTTATGGGATGATAGTATTATATGCACTTTCTTATGGCTTTTCTTATCAGAATACTGAACTCATTCACCAGTATGCTCACTCGCTTTACTTTGAATCAACAGCAGTCATTCTGACCTTGATCACTTTAGGAAAATATTTTGAAACGAGAGCAAAAGGACGTACTTCATCAGCCATCGAAAAACTAATTGAACTGGTACCAGATTCTGCACGTATTCTAAAAAACGGTGAGGAAGTCGAAGTCACTCTTGAAACGCTACAGGTTGGCGATACCATTATTATTCGTCCAGGCGATCGTATTCCTGTTGACGGTAAAATTATCTCAGGAAGTTCAAGTATCGATGAGTCTTTACTGACCGGTGAGAGTATTCCTGTAGAAAAAAAGGTAGGTGATCAGGTAATTGCCGGAAGCATCAATAAAACCGGCGCTTTCAAATTTAAAGCTGAAAAAATCGGTCAGGATACAACTTTAAACCGTATCATCAAACTAGTCGAAGAAGCGCAATCTTCAAAAGCACCTATTGCCAGAATTGCTGATGAGGTGAGTCGCTATTTTGTGCCAGCAGTGATGGGCGTTTCTCTTTTAAGTTTTCTTATTTGGTTATTGCTGGGCTATGGTTTTTCATTCGCACTTGGTATTGGTATTACTGTTCTGGTTATTTCCTGTCCTTGCGCTTTAGGACTGGCCACTCCAACCGCCATTATGGTTGGAACCGGAAAGGGCGCCGAAAAAGGTATCCTATTTAAAAACGGACCTGCTCTTGAAATACTTGGTAAGTCTAAAGCGATTGTCTTCGATAAGACTGGAACTTTAACAGAAGGAAAGCCCTCAGTTACAGATTTATTGATTTTTGATAAAGATATTTCCGATAATGAACTAATTACTAAAATGGCTTCTATTGAAAAAATGTCAGAACATCCACTAAGCGAAGCTATTTTAAAATATGCTAACGATCTTCCTTTGCTCGCAGTAGAAAAATTCTTAGCGATTCCGGGAATGGGTATTTCTGGAGAAATCAATAAAACGATTGTCTTAATAGGTAATCCAAAAATGATGCAAAATGATGATCTAAGTTTAAATGAAGAAATTATTGCTGCTTATAATCAATTTTCCGATGCTGGTAAAACACCGCTCTTAGTTGCCTGGGATCGCGAGATAAAAGGGATTGTAGCGGTTGCCGATACTATCAAAGCAAACAGTCGGCAGGCTATCGCAGAACTCAAAAACATGGGGCTTGATATACATATGTTAACCGGTGATAATGAAAGGACTGCAGAAGCAATTGCCAAAAAGTTCAGTATTGAACATGTCAAAGCAAATGTCCTGCCTGATGAAAAGTCTGGAGTCATTATGGCCTTACAAAACAAGGGACAGCAAGTCATCATGGTTGGTGACGGAATCAATGATGCACCTGCTCTTGCACAAAGCGATGTAGGAATTGCTATCGGTAACGGAACTGATATTGCAATTGAATCTGCAGATGTCGTCTTGATGCAAGATGATCTTTTGAATATTGTCTCTGCTGTTCAACTCAGCCGGGCAACTTTGAAAAACATCAAACAAAATCTTTTTTGGGCTCTGATTTATAATACCATTGGAATCCCAGTCGCTGCGGGTTTGCTTTATATCCCTCTCGGTTTGACGCTCAATCCGATGATCGCCGCGGCTGCTATGAGTTTAAGCTCAGTCTCAGTCGTCCTTAATGCTTTATCCCTTAAAGCTTTTAAACCTAAGTTTGTAACCAAAGCAGAAATTGTAAAAAAAGAGGATGTTCCTCCAGCCATAATGGTAAATGCTGAAATGGCAGAAATGAAGAAAGAAGGAATAAAAATGAAAAATTTTGTACTTGAAGTTAAAGAAATGAGCTGTCAACATTGTGTAAAACGGGTAATGGGAATTTTACAGGAATTTGACTATGTCAAAAATCCTGAGGTTTTACTTGAACAGGCAGAAGCAAAATTTATGGCAGCTGAGGATACTGACCTGTCACCACTGGTTAAAGCTATTAATGACGCTGGATATCCCGCAACTATAAAGGAATAGCAATGTCAAAAATCGACCGGACTAAAGAAACAAATCTCCTGAAAACTGCCCGCGGCCAGATTGATGGTATTCTTAAAATGCTTGAAGATGACCGTTATTGTATCGACATTTCTAAACAAATTTTAGCAGTAACAGCGATTCTTAAAAAAGCAAATCTGGAAATTCTAGAAAAACATTTGCAAAACTGTGTGAAAGAAGCTTTTGTAGAAGGAAAAGGTGATGAAAAAATCGATGAAATCATGCTGATTCTAGACAAATATTACCAAAAATAAAAACAGTCCAGAAATCAATGATATGACCCCCATTTAAGTAGATTGTGTTTATCGTTCTACTTTAGGGGATCATATCA
The DNA here is from genome assembly GCA_030586155.1 of Eubacteriaceae bacterium ES3. Classification (NCBI taxonomy): domain Bacteria; kingdom Bacillati; phylum Bacillota; class Clostridia; order Eubacteriales; family Eubacteriaceae; species Eubacteriaceae bacterium ES3. The sequence continues at coordinate 2,212,938 of CP130741.1, forward strand.
ACGTCTGGACTATTTTTATTTTTTTAGTTCGATTGAAATGGGATTCATAAAGGGCGGCATACTCATACCCATCTGATTTTTTACAGTGACGGCAATCGTTTGCCCTACTTCAGGTTCAAAGTCTAAACCTTCTAAACCATCCAAATTTATACGCGCCTGATCATAGTTTTCATCATCAAGTACCGTTACTAAAAGTTCAGTATCGCTGACTTCATCAATCTCTGCAGTAAAGGATATACCATCTACAGCCAAGTCAGTGGTTTCTGTGCTGCTATCAGAGGCACAGCCTGTTAGTAACCCAAAAGCCAATAACACGATAAGACTTAAACCAATTCTTTTTTTCATTTTATCCTCCTAGTTTTAAATAAATCGTCTTCCCGCTTCCCACGCAAACACTGACTTTAAAAGTAATTATTTATACAATAAATAATTACATCAACGGTGCAACGATCCGTAACATTGCTTGACCCAAATGGGTGAAAAATGAACTGTTTTCCCAATCTTCAAGCTTAATTTCTTTACACTCATCCATAATTGAGAAAAAGTCTTGTTTTACATCTGATACCGTGCTGGGACTATTAATCCAAGCTGCTGATTCATAGTTCCATGTAAGGCTGCGATAATCCATGTTTATCGAACCAATCATACAGACTTCATCATCGCTGACCAATACTTTTCCATGCAGGAAACCCGGAGTATATTCATATATTTTTACACCCTCAGCCAGCAGGTCACCATAGAATGAACGGGTTGTTTTGTGAACAATCGCTTTATCTGCTATACCAGGTGTCATAATTCTAACATCAACTCCAGCACGTGCAGCCATCTGAATGCAATTAATCATATCCGAATTTAAAATCAGATATGGTGTAGAAATATAAATATATTCTTTAGCATTGGCAAATAGACTCATGTACATATTTTCAGCAGGATTTTTCTCATTCATTGGTCCATCGCCAAAAGGCATAACCAGGTCATCAGTTTCAATATTTAAAGACTCACCCCTATATCTTTCTAAAACACTGGGTTGGCCGGAAAGATTATCCCACATATTCAGATAGAGGGCAACTAGTGAATTGACAGCATCCCCTTCTAATTTTACTGCCATATCTTTCCAATGTCCATGTTTGACTATTGCATTGATATATTCATCTCCAATGTTTATACCACCAACAATTGCTCTATTACCATCGGCTATCGTAATTTTTCGATGATCGCGAAAACTGATAAATTTATATATGGAACGAGAGAGAGGGTTGAAAGGAATTACTGTGATTCCATTTTCAGAACATACTTTATAGAAATCTTTAGGTAGAACTCCAAAACTTCCCATCTCATCGACCATCATCCTAACTTCAAGACCTTCATGAGCTTTTTTGATTAAAGCACCCATCATCTCATCATACATTTTACCGCGAGCCATGATAAAGTACTCAGTGAATATATACTTTTTTGCAGAATTAATCAGTTTAAGATGCTCTTCATGCATGATTTCGCCAAGCTTCAAATAGGTAGATTTGGTATTTGTCCAGACTGGCAATCCTGTTAAATGATTGATCAAGTTGATTTCTTTAATAAAACCGGGATTATTAATTGATGTATAAAGTTCCCGATTTTGTTTTAGTTGATTTATTGTATTTTCATTGTTTTTCTCCCAGGTCTCTCTATTTTTTCTTGTTATATGTTTGTTGCCCCATAATAAATATAAAATTATCCCCAATACCGGTAGTGTCAAAATAAAAATAATCCAAGAGATTTTGAATGATGTAATATTTCTTTTGTAGACAATACTTAAAACCAATAAAATTGCTAATACTTGTATGACCCAAATTACCTGATATGCATAATCAAGAATCCGAATAAAAACAAATCCAAAAATGGCCAGTTGAAGTAAAATTAAAATAATGTTAATAATATTTCGAATATAGTTGTTAGACTCTCTTCCCATTTCTTCTCCTTATCAATGATATAATTTCAGAAAAAAATAATATATTTGCTAAATTTTAATATGGTACTTTAAACTATAAGACTAAAAATATACTTTATGTAAGCCTAATCCATTATTTTATATTTTTTATATGAAGTAATAATTATTACAAAGCTATATCATCCTCTTAAGAATTAGCCAATATTCTCATGATTTTATAAACTGGTATAATTCATCATCAAAATTCTCTTTTTTCATCTCCTCTGCTAATTCTTCTGCTTTTAATTTGTATGAAGGATTATTAGCCAAGTCAAGTAAATTTGACTTTAGATTATTCTTGTTGAGCTTTCCAATCGGAATTCCCTTAGGACCTGCACCCGAAGTAAAGATTATTTCATCCCACATAGGCTGGTCTGCCGTATGTGGGATCGTCATTGTTGCACAACCCGCTTTAATTGCCGAATGTGTCGTACCCGCCCCGCCATGGTGAACTACTGCATACATATGTGAAAATGCCCAGTCGTATGGAATCCCGTCTACAAAATATACATTCTTGAGATTTTTACTTTCAATACGAACTAAACCACCCCCATTTGTATTTATAATAGCTGATAGGCCACATTCATTTAATACGTCTAGAAATAATTCTGTAATTTTTATTGGATTAGGATTCACCATGCTGCCAAAAGTGATAAATATGATTTTTTCGTGCTGCTCAAAAAAAGTTAACAGGTCTTTAGGAGGCTCCCAGACATGAGATTTATTACGTTCCCAAAAACCTGCGACCATTGCATTTTCCGGCCAATAGACAGGCTTTTTAAACAAGGATGAGGATACTGTATAAAATATTTTCATTTTAAGCAATTCACGATTAATCTGTTTCTTCGAATACTCTTTAGGAAAGTATTTCTTTACTGCCATCATGACTGCGGTTGCAGTACCATAATTCGCCAGTTTATAAGTTAAAGGGTTAAATAGCCTCCCTAAGTTTTTATTAATTCCAACATTTGAGTGGCCCTTGACTTCATGAATCATACAGGGCACTGGCGAGAGCATTGCTATTTTTCCTCCAGTTTTAAGATGCCAGGGTAGTGCCACTGTCACCTTAGGATGAAATATAATACAATCCGGTTTAACATGCTTAATAATTTCAAACTGCAAATCTATCAATTTCTTCTGAATCGGCATGGACTTTTTCGACAAGTCCATTAGCGTTTTGGCTTTTCTTAAACCACTGCCGCCTCCGCCCATTGCCTCTCTGCCAACGTCTGTATTTAATAAATCAATAAACTCTGAATCCAGAGAATAGAATGAAAATCCGGATTCTTCTGCCAAACTTCTGTATTGTTCAGGAAAGGCGCATATAACGTCTTCTCCAAAAGAACGCAACATTTCGCCAACACCAAGAAAAGGCTCACAGTCTCCCCTTGAACCTATAGAAAGCATTAGAATTTTCATGTATACTCTAATTATTTCCTTTCGTTTTATTTAATTATATCAAATAAATGCCAGATTTAGTCAGGAAATTAAGGGATTATTTTGTGTCAATGGTCTACTAAAACAAAAAAACAAAAGCAAGGAATCAGTCACAGACAATTCCTTGCTTTCTTAATCGAGCGCTAAACTCGTTTTATATTGAAATGGTGACCCATGGGCGACTTGAACGCCCGACACCCTGATTAAAAGTCAGATGCTCTACCAACTGAGCTAATGGGTCATATATTAAAAATGGTGGGAGAAGATGGATTCGAACCATCGTAGACGTTGTCAACGGATTTACAGTCCGCCCCCTTTAGCCACTCGGGCATTCTCCCACGATATTTAAACAAAAAAATGGAGCTGATGAACGGACTTGAACCGTTAACCTGCTGATTACAAATCAGCTGCTCTGCCAATTGAGCCACATCAGCTTAAATATATAGGTAAGCGTCAAATACAAACCACATAGAAAAGAAGCTCGACATATGAGATAATGATAAAAATCATCTCGCAAGTCGAACTTCTTTATTGGTTTATTGATGCTGATTAGTTTGGGCCAAGGACTGGCGGCAGATCTCGGGCAGCTGATCGGACCAGGGAAGAAAAGGTTCCAGTGCGACCTCGTCATCGCAGTTTATATCCGGCAGACGTTCAAAGAGAAATTTGAGATATTCATAAGGGTTGAGCTCATTAAGTTTGGCACTCTGGATCAGGCTGAAGGCAGTGGCGGAAGCTTTGGCACCATTGGCTGTTTTACAGAAAAGAAAGTTTTTTCTGGCCACAACAAAAGGCTTGATCTGTTGTTCGGCAATGTTGGTGGAAAGTTCACATTGGCCGTCAAGCAAAATGTTTTCCAGTACAGTCTGGTGTTTGAGACTGTAGTTGAGCGCTTTTCCAAAGGCGCTTTTGGGAAGGGTATTCTGCGACATTAATTTTACCCATGCGAAATAAGCTGTCATCAGCGGTTTAAGCTCTTTTTCCCGTCGCTCCTTACGCTCTTTCGGGGTCAGGTCTTCTTTTAACAGCGCTTTCTCAAAGACAAACATTTCACCTATCATCTGAACGGCCTGCCAGGCTTCGGTTTCGGTTTTTATAGTCCCTTTTGGCAATGCTTTTAGCGCATCAGTGTATTGACGTCTGGCATGGGCAAAGCAGCAGACCCGGGTAATATCGGTTACGCTGTTATAGCCGTCATAACCGTCCGTTTGAAGGATTCCTTTGAAATTTTCAAGGAAATTTTTGGGGTGTTTGCCACTCCGGGACGGCTGATATTCAAACAACGCCATGGGTTTTCCGTATTTCCCGGGACGATACAGCCACATATAGGCCTTGCTGGTACAGGCTTCCCCATCTTTAGTCAGAACTTTCAGTGATGTCTCATCAGCCATCAGAAAGCTTTCTTTTTCCAGATGTTTTTTCATCAGCCGGTAGAGGGGTTCAAGGTAACGCTCACTGCCTTTGATGATCCAGTTGGACATCGTCGCGCGGGACAGTTCAATGCCAAAGTGTTTAAAGGTCTGCTCCTGCCGGTAAAGAGGCAGGGCTGCCGCAAATTTCTGGTATAGAATATAAGCAAGCAGACTTGGCGAAACAAAGCTGCCCGAAATAACCGGATTGGGCGCTTTAGCTGTAATAATCGGCGTTTTGATCTCATGATCCTGACAGTGTCGGCAGGCATACACTTTTCTGACATGTTCCACCCGCACCACTTTGGCGGGAATCACTTTGAGCTCCTGGCGCACTTCCTCCTTCATCTGATGCAGTGAATGGTCACACACAGGGCATACTTTCTCATCTTCATTAAGATCATAAACAATGCGTTCAACCGGCAGATCATCAAAAGAATCCCGGTTCAGTCCCCGCTTTTTACGGCGGTGGGTAGCCACTTCGATGGATGGTTCTTCCTGCTCAGGGCGTTTCGTCACCTCCGGCTCATTAAAAAAAGAGATCTGGTTTTCAATTATGACAGTGTCAGCGGATTTGCCGAAGCGCTTCTGGGCATTCAGACGCAACTGTTCTTCGTACCATTTAATTTTTGCCTGCGCTTCTTCAAGTTCTGAATTCAGCCGAGTGTTTTCACTCTGAAGTTCAGTGATGACAGATAAAAAATCCAGTGCCGGATCTTGTGTTTCTGTTTCTGTTAAACTGTTTTCTTTACCCATCTGATGCTTATACCGCTTTCCTGTCATTATCCACTCCAATTACTTATGATTGGCATAATATCGCCGTTTTATGATGCTATTATACCATAGATCAGCTGACAAAAAAAGCTTTTTCAACCTTATTTTTCAGATTAAAATCCGCTGTTTCACTGGCGGATGCGCCTGTTTTTCATCAAGGGTCAGTCCATCCAGCAACCACCGGAAACTTCTTTCAGTCACAACAATGGAAGGGGCGCCACTTTTTTCCGGCCACTGGAAACAGCCGTTTTCCAGACGTTTATAATGAATCCAGAAGCCGGTCTGATCCCATACCAGGATTTTAATCAGATTCCTGCGTTTATTGCAGAATGCAAACAGGTGCATGGAAAAGGGATCTTCTTTCAGAACTTCCCTGACAATCAGGGACAGTCCATCGATACTTTTTCTGAGATCGGTGGCTCCCAGAGCTATATGCACATTTCCGGAGTTGAGGCCTGTCAACATGGATCAGGCCTTTCTGATTGCGCTAATTATATTTGTAAGATGATTCTCTGAAAATTCAGGCGGTATCATAACAACCACATCTGAAATCCGGATTTCTATTACTTTTGGGGTTCCAGATAAAGGTTTTTTAAATGATATTTCCGGCGCAATAACAATTCCGGCAAAGTTGACTGTTTCTTCGGCAAACTCCTGGGGTTCCAGATCATTTAGATCCCGGTTTGCTTTGCTGATTCTCAGTTTCCAGTATCGGAATGCACTCAAAGCAAGATTATTCTTTTCGCACCACTGCCGCTGCGTCAGTCCACTTGCCAATTGTGCTTTGATCCGCTCTTCCCAGAGTATCCGATTTTCACTTTTCTCCATAAAAAATACAATCCTTCCTTTAATAGTTTGAAAGAATTGTATCAGTTTTTTTATTTGGTTGGTATGTGGTCTGTAATTGACGCTTACAAATAAATGCCAGATTTAGTCAGGAAATTAAGGGATTATTTTGTGTCAATGGTCTACTAAAACAAAAAAACAAAAGCAAGGAATCAGTCACAGACAATTCCTTGCTTTCTTAATCGAGCGCTAAACTCGTTTTATATTGAAATGGTGACCCATGGGCGACTTGAACGCCCGACACCCTGATTAAAAGTCAGATGCTCTACCAACTGAGCTAATGGGTCATGAATGTATTTAATTTTTGATCGTCTTCAGCCGGACGCACAAGCACTTTGTCTGCCTGACTTAGCGATTCACACAAAAATGTTCACTCCTGTCGTCGTGCATTTTTGGTTCTCTGCTTATACCAACTGAGCTAATGGGTCATATATTAAAAATGGTGGGAGAAGATGGATTCGAACCATCGTAGACGTTGTCAACGGATTTACAGTCCGCCCCCTTTAGCCACTCGGGCATTCTCCCACGATATTTAAACAAAAAAATGGAGCTGATGAACGGACTTGAACCGTTAACCTGCTGATTACAAATCAGCTGCTCTGCCAATTGAGCCACATCAGCTTAAATATATAGTGTTGCTATTCTTCTGTTGAGAAATGGCGACCTGGAAGAGACTCGAACTCTCGACCTCCAGCGTGACAGGCTGGCATTCTAACCAACTGAACTACCAGGCCGCATTATTGGTGACCCCTAGGAGAATCGAACTCCTGTTACCGCCGTGAAAGGGCGGTGTCTTAACCGCTTGACCAAGGGGCCTTATTAAATTTAGCGGATCTGAAACGGTGTCTCACACCCGCTTGTTTGACTAAATGGCTCCCCAGGCTGGATTCGAACCAGCAGCCTATCGGTTAACAGCCGAGTGCTCCACCGTTGAGCTACTGAGGAATATTCATGCCCCGCAACGTCCTATCCTCCCAGGCAGTCACCCACCAAGTACTTTAGGCGCTAGAGGACTTTACTTCTGTGTTCGGTATGGGAACAGGTGTGACCCCTCTGCTATCGTTACGGAGCAAATTAGCTTATTTATTTTTCTTTCCAGTGACATGGTCACTCGAAACAGCACAGTGTATAAATTCTTTTGGATCAAGACCTCGGCTGATTAGTACTGGTCCGCTCCATATGTTGCCATACTTCCACTTCCAGCCTATCGACCTGGTCGTCTACCAGGAGCCTTAACCTTGCGGTGAGATATCTTATCTTGAGGGGGGCTTCGTGCTTAGATGCCTTCAGCACTTATCCCTTCCAAACTTAGCTACCCAGCTATGCCCCTGGCGGGACAACTGGTGCACCAGTGGTTTGTCCATTCCGGTCCTCTCGTACTAGGAACAGCTCCTCTCAAATATCTAACGCCCACGACGGATAGGGACCGAACTGTCTCACGACGTTCTGAACCCAGCTCGCGTGCCTCTTTAATGGGCGAACAGCCCAACCCTTGGGACCTGCTTCAGCCCCAGGATGAGACGAGCCGACATCGAGGTGCCAAACCTCCCCGTCGATGTGGACTCTTGGGGGAGATAAGCCTGTTATCCCCGAGGTAGCTTTTATCCGTTGAGCGATGGCCCTTCCACTCGGTACCACCGGATCACTAAGCCCGACTTTCGTCCCTGCTCGAGATGTCTCTCTCGCAGTCAATCACCCTTTTGCCTTTGCACTCTAACAGATGGTTTCCAACCATCCTGAGGGTAACTTTGGGCGCCTCCGATACATTTTTGGAGGCGACCGCCCCAGTCAAACTGCCCATCTGACACGGTCCAATGTCCGGATTACGGACACTTGTTAGAATTCCAATAGTACAAGGGTGGTATCCCAACAGCGGCTCCTTCGAGACTGGCGTCCCAAACTCAATGCCTCCCACCTATCCTGTACGTCTACTACCAGAATCCAATGCCAGATTGCAGTAAAGCTCTACGGGGTCTTTCCGTCCTGTCGCGGGTAACTCGCATCTTCACGAGTACTACAATTTCACCGGGTGTGTTGTCGAGACAGCGCTCAAATCGTTACGCCTTTCGTGCGGGTCAGAACTTACCTGACAAGGAATTTCGCTACCTTAGGACCGTTATAGTTACGGCCGCCGTTTACTGGGGCTTAAATTCGCACCTTCGCGTTACCGCTAAGCACTCCTCTTAACCTTCCAGCACCGGGCAGGCGTCAGCCCCTATACGTCATCTTTCGATTTAGCAGAGACCTGTGTTTTTGCTAAACAGTCGCTTGAGCCTCTTCTCTGCGGCCCCCCTAAAGGGGCACTCCTTCTCCCGAAGTTACGGAGTCATTTTGCCGAGTTCCTTAACAACACTTCTCCCGCTCATCTTAGGATTCTCTCCTCGCCTACCTGTGTCGGTTTACGGTACGGGCACCTTCTCTCTCAATAGAAGCTTTTCTCGACAGCGTGAAATCAGCGACTTCCCTACTTGTTTTTCGTTCCCCATCACGCCTCAGCCTTATAACAAAGGGGATTTGCCTCCTCTGTAAGCCTCGACGCTTGGCCCGGCTCTTCCAATCGCCGGGTTCGCTTATCCTTCTGTGTCACTCCATCTCTCAAACAATTAAAGGTGGTACAGGAATTTCAACCTGTTGTCCATCGCCTACGCTATCCAGCCTCGGCTTAGGCCCCGACTTACCCTGAGCGGACGAGCCTTCCTCAGGAAACCTTGGGCTTTCGATGGTGAAGATTCTCACTTCACTTTCGCTACTCATGCCAACATTCTCTCTTGTCTGAAGTCCACCTATCCTTACGAATAAGCTTCGCCCCGCAGACATTGCTCCCCTACCACTATGGTAGTACCATAATCCATCGCTTCGGTGCCAGATTTTAGCCCCGTTTATTTTCGGCGCACAACCACTCGACCAGTGAGCTATTACGCACTCTTTAAATGTATGGCTGCTTCTAAGCCAACATCCTGGTTGTTTATGCAGTTGCACATCCTTTCCCACTTAATCTGGACTTCGGGACCTTAGCGGATGGTCTGGGCTGTTTCCCTTTCGACTATGAAACTTATCTCCCATAGTCTGACTGCCGTATATAAGTGTATGGCATTCGGAGTTTGATATGGTTCAGTAAGCTCTACGCCCCCTAGCCAATTCAGTGCTCTACCTCCATCACTCTCTCTACAACGCTAGCCCTAAAGCTATTTCGGGGAGAACCAGCTATCTCCGTGTTCGATTGGAATTTCACCCCTATCCACAACTCATCCAAGCCTTTTTCAACAGACACTGGTTCGGACCTCCACTTGGTTTTACCCAAGCTTCATCCTGGTCATGGATAGATCACACGGTTTCGGGTCTACGGCATACAACTAGTCGCCCTGTTAAGACTCGGTTTCCCTGCGGCTCCGTGCCTGAAGCACTTAACCTTGCTGCATACCGTAACTCGTTGGCCCGTTCTACAAAAAGCACACCGTCACTTGCGCTCCGGCTGCTTGTAGGCACAGGGTTTCAGTTTCTATTTCACTCCCCTTCCGGGGTTCTTTTCACCTTTCCCTCACGGTACTGTTCGCTATCGGTCACTCAGTAGTATTTAGCCTTGGGGGGTGGGCCCCCCATATTCCCACAGGGTTTCACGTGTCCCGTGGTACTCGTCGATTACCCACTCCTATTCCTTTCGCCTACGGGGATCTCACCCTCTTCGTCCGGCCTTCCCAGGCCGTTCGGCTAAAAATAGAAATTTGTTGTAATCCGGGCTCTTCCTCTTTCGCTCGCCGCTACTCAAGGAATCGATGTTTCTTTCTTTTCCTCCGGGTAATGAGATGTTTCAGTTCCCCGGGTTCCCTCCATGAACCTATGTATTCAGTCCATGGTGACTGACCTTCTGTCAGCCGGGTTTCCCCATTCGGATATCTGCGCTTCAACGGTTATGTGCACCTTCACGCAGCTTTTCGCAGCTTGTCGCGTCCTTCATCGGCTCTGAGTGCCAAGGCATCCGCCCTGTGCCCTTCATTTCTTGATCCTTAACTACTGACAGTAGAACTTCGTCAATAGTCTTGTAGTCCCTAAAGACTACGATCCTTTAAACTTACGTTTTTCATGTTGTTACATCTGAAATTGTATGTTTTCTTTTATACACTATGCTGTTTTCAATGACCATGCTTCCAATGACATTCCGTTCAAATAAAACAGAACATCCTGAAAAGTTATTCTGGTGGGCTTGGGAGGACTTGAACCTCCGACCTCACGCTTATCAGGCGTGCGCTCTAACCACCTGAGCTACAAGCCCGGTAAAAAAATGGTGGAGATGAGGAGACTTGAACTCCTGACCCCCTGCTTGCAAGGCAGGTGCTCTCCCAACTGAGCTACACCCCCACTTTTGACGTTTATGACAACTTTCATCCCTTATATTAACAAGGTAAATTGACAAAAACTACGTTCCTTATTATGCTGATTGCTTATGTATTTGTATAACCATAGGTCATACAAAAGAAAATAGTACCATGACTCCCTGTTTTCCTTAGAAAGGAGGTGATCCAGCCGCACCTTCCGATACGGCTACCTTGTTACGACTTCACCCCAATTACTGACCCCACCTTCGGCAGCTGGTTCCTTGCGGTTACCTCACTGACTTCGGGTGTTGCCAACTCTCGTGGTGTGACGGGCGGTGTGTACAAGACCCGGGAACGCATTCACCGCGGCATTCTGATCCGCGATTACTAGCAACTCCAACTTCATGCAGGCGAGTTGCAGCCTGCAATCCGAACTGAGATCTGTTTTAAGGGATTAGCTTCACCTCGCGGCTTCGCAGCCCTCTGTTCAGACCATTGTAGCACGTGTGTAGCCCAGGTCATAAGGGGCATGATGATTTGACGTCGTCCCCACCTTCCTCCGTGTTATCCACGGCAGTCTGCTTAGAGTGCCCAACTTAATGATGGCAACTAACCACAGGGGTTGCGCTCGTTGCGGGACTTAACCCAACATCTCACGACACGAGCTGACGACAACCATGCACCACCTGTCTCTCTGTCCCCGAAGGGAAAGTCCTATCTCTAGGATTGTCAGAGGATGTCAAGACCTGGTAAGGTTCTTCGCGTTGCTTCGAATTAAACCACATGCTCCGCTGCTTGTGCGGGTCCCCGTCAATTCCTTTGAGTTTCAACCTTGCGGTCGTACTCCCCAGGCGGAGTGCTTATTGTGTTAACTGCGGCACTGAGTTCCCCCAACACCTAGCACTCATCGTTTACGGCGTGGACTACCAGGGTATCTAATCCTGTTTGCTCCCCACGCTTTCGCACCTCAGCGTCAGTATTTGTCCAGCAAGCCGCCTTCGCCACTGGTGTTCCTCCTAATCTCTACGCATTTCACCGCTACACTAGGAATTCCACTTGCCTCTCCAATACTCAAGTTCTCCAGTTTCAAATGCATTTCCCCGGTTGAGCCGGGACCTTTCACATCTGACTTAAAAAACCGCCTGCGTGCCCTTTACGCCCAGTAAATCCGGACAACGCTTGTCCCCTACGTATTACCGCGGCTGCTGGCACGTAGTTAGCCGGGACTTTCTCCTTGGGTACCGTCTTTGTTCTTCCCCAATAACAGAACTTTACGATCCGAAGACCTTCTTCATTCACGCGGTATTGCTGCGTCAGGGTTTCCCCCATTGCGCAATATTCCCCACTGCTGCCTCCCGTAGGAGTCTGGACCGTGTCTCAGTTCCAGTGTGACCGTTCGCCCTCTCAGACCGGTTACCCATCGTCGTCTTGGTGAGCCGTTACCTCACCAACTAACTAATGGGACGCGGGTCCATCCTATGGCACCGGAGTTTTGATGCAAAAGCCATGCGACTTCTGCATATTATAAGGCATTACACCCAGTTTCCCGAGGCTATTCCTTTCCATAGGGCAGGTTACCCACGCGTTACTCACCCGTTCGCCACTTTCCGATTATTCTCTCACCCGAAGGCTCAATCATAATCTTCTCGTTCGACTTGCATGTGTTAAGCATACCGCCAGCGTTCGTCCTGAGCCAGGATCAAACTCTCTATAAAAAGTTTGTAAAGCCTTTCGGCTTAAGCTCATTTTTAACGTGATTTCACGTGTTGACATTTTTTAAAGAGTGCCGCTCTTATTGTTGTTGACCTAAGTCAACTGATTTACAGGTTTTATGGTACTATTCTCTTTTCTATGACCCTGCGTAAACGTTTAAGTTTCCGCCGCCTCTCTTAAGAAGCTTTTCTATTATACCGTCATATTTATCGAATGTCAAGCTTATTTTGAAATAAATTTGGAGGCGCCACCCAGACTTGAACTGGGGGTGAGGGTGTTGCAGACCCGTGCCTTACCACTTGGCTATGGCGCCAGATAATTGGAGCGGAAGACGGGATTTGAACCCGCGACCCTCGCCTTGGCAAGGCGATGCTCTACCACTGAGCCACTTCCGCATAGATGGTGCCCAGAGGCGGAATCGAACCACCGACACGAGGATTTTCAGTCCTCTGCTCTACCGACTGAGCTATCTGGGCAACTAAATGCTTGTTTTAATATTTCTTGATGTTAGAAATAGTACCGGTGAAAGTAATCGTTTAAACCCCCGAACATTATTAACGACTCCACTCCTGCAGATTATTACATCTGATATCGCGAAGCCCATAATCATACTAAGGCATTTAATTGAACAAATCACAAATGGCGACCTGGAAGAGACTCGAACTCTCGACCTCCAGCGTGACAGGCTGGCATTCTAACCAACTGAACTACCAGGCCAACCTAGTAAAAATGGTGGTCGCAACAGGGCTCGAACCTGTGACCCTCTGCTTGTAAGGCAGATGCTCTCCCAGCTGAGCTATGCGACCAGCACTTAAGGTACGAACGTTATTATACATGGATTCAAACCCATTGTCAACAGTTTTCCAAATTTATTTTTTTTCCGCGACTATCTGGACTCGATCGGCATCATTACTCCCTTGAAGAAAAGTTCCAAAGTTAAAATATTTGATATTTTTATACCCAAGGTTAAGGAGGCAATGATGAATATCTTCCAGCGAAAAATAGTATTGGGTCTGATTTTCTTCATAACGATTATAGGTTCCGTCAGAATTTTTCGCAAAAAATGTCAAGTTGAAATGAACACAGTTGTTATCTGAGTCTGGTTCATTTTCCCATACACAATAAACATCATCTAAATTATAAATAAAAGTGTTATCCTTAATGACTTTTTTGTATTTGGTGGAGGTATTAATGTCAAACATGAGTAACCCCTCTTCTTTGAGACAATCTCTACTGCATATAAGAAAACTCTGTATCTCATCCATATCCTTTAAATAATTGACTGTGTCACAACAAGCAATAACAGCGTCATACTGATAGTCAAGCATGAAATTTGTCATATCTCCAAGATAGAATGAAATATTATTGATACCCTTTTGATTAGCTTTTTCATCAGCAACTGTCAGCATATCTTCTGATATATCAATTGCTGTCATCTGATAACCGCTTTCCGCCAATTTTAGAGTAATATTACCTGAACCACATCCAAATTCCAGTACTTCATTTATTTCATTTTTACTATTATAAAAAATACGTTTTAAATAATCTGTCCATTCAGAATAATTTATTTCTTTCATCAACTCATCGTAAACTTGTGAAAATTCCTGATACATATTTTTCTCCCACTAATATAGATTTTTATACTCAACAAAACGGATTGAAGAAGATAAGCCTGTCAGCAAAACTTTTTCATCAAAATTAAATTCTTTAGTATGCAGATTTTTATCAAAACCTTTTTTAGAATTTCCGCTACCAATCCCAATGAAAAGGCCTGGAATTTCTTTCTGATAAAAAGAAAAATCCTCTGACAACATCATTTTTTCAATCACTTTTGTTTTTTCTGGTTTATTAACTTCTTTAAAAATTTCAAATAACGTCTCGTCATTGTATACTTCCGGATACATATCTACAAACTCAAGATCAAATCTGCAGCCGCTAGTAAGCTCGCAGCCTCGTACCATCTCAGTAATCCTTTTATGCATCATCGCATGAATTGTAGAATTAAATGACCTAATCGTTCCGCATAGTTTCAATTCATCCGCAATCACGTTGATTCTAGTTCCTCCTGATATCATACCAATAGTAATCACGGCACTTTTTTTAGGATCGACATCTCGACTTACAATACTTTGCATAGCCATAATCAGTTGCCCACCGGCAATCATAACATCTTTGGCCAGGTGTGGTTCAGCACCGTGACCACTAACACCATGAACTCGAATAAAAAATTCACTGTTCATCGCCATCATTGGTCCTGGTCGGGTGCCTAAAACGCCTTCTTTTATAAAGGGAAACAGATGATATCCAAAAATCGCTTTTACAGGATACTTTTCAAGAATCCCAGCTTCAATCATCGGCTTTGCCCCTCCCGGTCCCTCTTCCGCAGGCTGGAAGATCAGCAGTACACTTCTCTGAATACTTCCACTATTATCAACTAAATATTTTGCCAGTAATAGATTCATAGTCATATGTCCATCGTGACCACAGGCGTGCATCATTCCCGGATGTTTTGAACAATAGTCTTTTTCATTTTCTTCATCAATACACAGTGCATCCATATCCGCACGAAAAGCAATGGCATTTTCTTCATCGCTGTTTCCTTTAATATAAACAATTACCCCTGATTCACAGATGATTTCCGGCGACAAGCCCAGGTTTTTCAGATATTTTAAAATATAGTCTCTGGTCTTAAAAAGAGAAAATCCTTCTTCAGGTATCTGATGCAAGTCTCTTCGGACAGTTATTGCTTCGCTCAAATAAGCGTTAAGTGCTTCCTTTAACATTGATTTCCTTTCTTTATGCCTTATTCACTAATCGAATAAGTTTCACCATAATTCTCCTTATCAAAAACGAAATAATTTTCTGCACCTGAAGACATGACAATCTGATGATCATCTGTTATAAAAATTGCTTCAACCTGATCCAGTCCCTCAACTAGCTCAAGGCCTTGTTTAGTCCCCAGCAAAAATAATGTCGTGCTGAGGGCATCCGCATCAATCGATTTTTCAGCAATTACACTAACCTGTATAACTCCTGAATCGGCCGGGTAACCAGTATCCGGGTCAAGAATGTGATGATAGCGCACCCCACTTGAATCCGTAAAATAGCGCTGATAATTCCCGGATGTGACTACTGACCCGTCACTAATAGAAATAACGCCAATGTATCCTTGACCAGGGTTTAAAGGATCTTCTACACCTATCCCAAAAGGCTGGCTATCAGTTTTTCCACCCATGACCAGTATATTGCCCCCCAGGTCGATAAGCGCGTGTTGCACGCCTTCATTACGAAGCATTCCCATTATTTCATCAGCAATATAGCCTTTGGCAATTGCGCCGAAATTCACAGCCATCCCAGCTTCTTCCAAATAAACCGTTTTGTCAGTTTCGTTTAGAAACAGTTTCTGATAATCTACCAGCGATTTTGCCGCTTCAACCTCTTCCGCCGTCGGTGGTTCTTTTACTTCAGGACTTTCTATCCCCCAAAGATCAACAAGGGGTCCAATTGTTACATCAAACTTTCCATCAGAAAGCAGTGAAAACTGTAGACTTTCTTTAATAATCGCGATCGTCTCATCAGAAACTACGACCGGAGCCACACCCGCATTTTCTTTAATTTCCTGACAGTCACTGCCCTCCTCGAAAGCAGTCAATACATCATTAAGCTCTTTAATGCGATCAAATGGTTCCTGCAGAAGTGTTTCATCTGTTTGACCAAATAAGGTGATGCTAACGAAAGTATCCAGCAAAAATCCGCTTTTCGTCACCGTTTCTACTGTTCGGTTCTGATACAAGCCAATTGTGATAACCAGTAGTATTATGACAGTAGCAATTATTGCCAGTGCTTTATTTTTTCCCAACTTCATCAAAAACCCCCATTTAAAGTTACAAATAAGAGTATTATACCAAACTCCATTAAAAAAATCATAAATATTTTTCCTTTACCATCACTGGTTTTTTCGATAAAATAGGTTGTACTAAACAAACTTCTGTTATTCAAAAGAGGAAAATTGATGAAAAAAAATGAAATGCTGATAATCGGCGCTCTTATTCTGATTTCTCTGCTCGGAATGGGCCTGTTTTATCTTTTTAATATGACTGATTCCGACCTCTATGTCCGCATCTCAGTCAATGGCGAAGAAATCGCAAAATATCCCTTAAATTCTGAAATTAACGAAATTTTTGAAACGGAGAATGGATTTAATACCCTTTCAATTTCCGGCGGTCATGCCGAAATAACCGAAGCCGATTGTCCAGATCAGATTTGTGTAAGAACCTATGCCATATCCAGTCCAGGCGAAACCATCGTCTGTCTTCCACATAAGCTGATCGTTGAAATAGTATCCGGTGAATAAAATGCATACTAAAACCAGCCGCCTCGTGCTTTTAAGCCTTCTGTTGTCACTTGCACTGATACTTAGCTATGTTGAATCTTTTATTCCGATGCCGCTGCCCATACCAGGTGCCAAACTAGGTCTTCCTAATATTGTAACAATGATTTCTTTGATACTTTTAAACTGGCCGCTCACGCTGCTTCTTGTTATTGCCAGGGTAATCCTCTCAGGTTTTTTATTTGGTAATATGTTCTCTATTATTTACAGTCTGTGTGGCGGTTTACTTAGTCTTCTTATTATGACCTTATTGAACCGTCGTTCATTTTCAATTATTCTTGTCAGTGTTTTTGGATCGATATTCCATAACTTTGGTCAACTTCTGGTTGCTGCATTGGTACTCCAGAATCTAAATCTGATTTTTTCTTATTTTCCTGTTCTAATGCTTATCGCCATTCCCACAGGAATAGTAACAGGGACAGCTGCCAGAGGGCTACTGTCCCTGTTGAAAAAAACACCATACTTCAAAAATATCAGAGAGGAAAACTAATAAAAAAAGTTGTCCCTTTTCCGGCCCTGCTTTCTACTCGCACGGTTCCTTTATTATTAATAATAATATGTTTGACAATGGCCAGACCTAAACCAGTTCCGCCTTTTTCTTTTGAGCGGCTTTTATCAACTCGATAAAAACGCTCAAAAATGCGATCGATATCTTTTTCAGGAATTCCGAAACCCTGATCTTTCACTAATATCTCTATCTGACTCTCTGATTCATCTACAGAGACTTCCAGTTTTCCATTCGCTTCAGAATATTTAATCCCATTATCGACCAGATTAATCATCATCTGCCTAAACTCATCTGGTTTAAAGCGAATTTTTGTATTGGCATTCCCACTCAGCTCCAACTGTATCTGTTTTTCCCGGGCACCAATAGCCAATAAATCAAACACCTGATGGACTTCATCATGAATATTCAACAGCTGTTCTTCTTTTTCAAATCCTGAATTATTCTCCAGCTGAGATAAAACCAGGATATCGCTCACCAATCGACTTAAGCGGTTACTTTCTTCAAAAATAATATTATAAAACCGATCCAGCGTCTCCTGATCTTTAATATCATTTTCTTTTATGGTTTCGATAAAACCCTTTATTGTAGTAATTGGAGTTTTTAGCTCATGGGAGACATTTGCCACAAAGTCCCGTCTCATTTTTTCCAGGTTTTTTATTAAGGTAATATCTTCAAGAACGATAATATGGCCAGTAATCTCGCTTTTATTTTCTATCATCGGATTTACGCTGACACGAATCACCTGATTATCGTTGAGCCTTGATTCAAATCGAACTTTATCGGTGCCGGTTTCATCAAGTTTTACCATCAGTTCATACATAAATGATTCTCGATACACCTCCAGAATATTCTTACCAGTAAGATCTCCCTGATCCCTGATATTCAGAAGTTTTTTCCCAGAATCATTTAAATGAACGATATAATTCTCATCGTCAATTGCAATAACTCCGTGATTCATACTGGACAATATCGAGGTCAGTTCAGAGTTCTTATGGTCCATTTCTTCAAAAAATCCTTTTAACTGCCTGGACATCTGATTCAAAGACTCAACCAGCTCTCCAATTTCATCCTCACGAATCATGGTCATTTCATTTCCAAACTGTCCAGCAGCAATTTCTTCGGCAAATACTGAAACTTCATCTAGCGGCCTTAATTCGCGATTGACAAAAAAAGTGACCAATATCAGTGTTGCTATAATCGTGGCCAGTAAAACAAAAATGATATTATTAATCATTTCAAAAACAGCCGTATCAAGAGCATTTAGAGGCATTGCCAAACGAATTACACCACTGATTTCACCGACATCATTATAATAAGGAGCCGCTACGTAGAGCATATCATCCAGAAGGGTATTTGAGTAACGCGCTTCACTAGAAATTTCCCCTGAAAAAGCACCAATAATCTCCGGCCGATACTGATGGTTTTCCATCTCACTGGCATCTTTAAGAGAGTCATACAAGACCGTGCCATCCCTTTCGACAATCGTCATTCGAATATAGGTACTATTCGAAAAGGCTTCCAGCTCCTCTGTCTTTCCTGTTTCCAAAAAATCAGACAATAGGCTGCCGCTGACATAATCGATATCCTGAACTAACCTTTGCTTAGTATTCTCGTAATAATTATCCCGATAACTGATGGCCGCAAAAATTCCGCAGGTTAGAATGCTGATAACACTGACAATTGTCAGCGCCAGAATTAATCGCTTTTTCACATTTTCTCCTAAATCTCGATAAACCGATAACCAACACCTCGTACGGTTTCAATATAGTGTTTATCGGTCTCAGAGTCTTCAATTTTTTTACGCAGATATCTGATATGAACATCTACTGTTCTGGTTTCGCCATAATAATCAAAGCCCCAAATCTGATCCAATAGCTGGTCTCTGGTTAAAACCTGACCTCGATGTTTAGCCATGAACACCAGCAACTCATATTCTTTTAGAGTCAAACTTAATTTTTCTCCATTTTTATAGACCTCAAATGCTTTTGGCTCGATTAAAAGATCTCCGACTGCTATACTCGCCTCATCTTTTGAAAGCAACAGGTCGGTGCGTCTCAATACTGCTTTTACCCGCGCTGATAATTCTTTTACACTGAAAGGTTTTGTAATATAATCATCCGCACCAATTTCCAGTCCTAAAACCTTATCAAACTCTTCACTTTTAGCTGTCAGCATCACAATAGGAATATAAGATACAGCTGAATTTTCCCTAATTTCCCGGCAGATGCTAATTCCATCCTTACCTGGCAGCATCAGGTCAAGAATAATCAAAGTCGGTTGAATCTCCAAAATTCTTGACATTGCTTCCATACCATCATGGACACCATACACCTCGAACCCTTGCGCTTCAAGGTTATATTTTATCAATTCAAATATATTTACTTCATCTTCGATTACCAGAATTTTCTTCATTCCCAGCCTTCTTTCTCATATAATTAATAATTATAACACAAGTCCTGTTAAGCAAATGTTAATTTTAAATTAAAATGTAAACGTTTTTTAAAATTTGCAAACGTTAAAGCAAAAATAATGATTGTATTATTCAGGTCCGTTTTCTATAATAAACATATCACATATAATCCTTTATCCCTAAATGAATTACTCCCCTTTTTCATTTAGAAAAAAGAACCGTTACCGGACTTCTGAGTCTAGTAACGGTTCTTTTTTTGCTGCATTTAGGTCTATTTAAAAAAGCAGTGTCACTGATTTTCAAGTATTCTTGAAACAATAGACACTGCCTTTTGTATTTATTTAATTCTTTTTATATCGATAATTTTTGAATAATTAATCCTTATTTTTCTTTGGACAGATTTTTCCTCGCGGTTTCCATCATCAACTTAATTCGATTTAGCTGATTCACTTCGCTGGCACCTGGATCATAATCGATGGGGGCTATGTTCGAACGCGGATATTTCTCCCGAATCGGCTTAATCATCCCCTTCCCCATTACGTGATTAGGCAGACAGGCAAAAGGCTGAACACAGACAATATTTTCAACTCCTTCTTCAATCAGTTCCATCATTTCAGCCGTTAAGAACCAACCTTCACCACCCTGGTTTCCAAGCGAAATCAACTCACTTGCTTTAGCAGCCTTCTTCTCAATTGTTGATGGTGCATAAAAATGTTCACTGTTGTTTAGTGCTTTTTTCATTTCTTTACGGAAGCGCTCCAAACTGTGAATAACAAAGCGGGAGATTTTCATGGAACGTCTTGAACCTGATAATTCCTCATATTTAAAAACCTGATTATAAGCACAATACAAGAAGAAGTCCATTAGTTCCGGCATAATAACTTCCGCCCCTTCATCTTCCAGTACTTTTTGAAGATTATTGTTAGCGGTCGGATGATACTTAACCAGAATTTCGCCAACAATTGCCACCTTAGGCAGATTTTTGGGGATTCTCGGGAGTTGATCAAATTCTTCGACTATCTGAACAACATTTCTTTTGAATCGACTAACATTCCCATCCTGAATATTTTTCTTTGCTTTCTTTCTCCAGTAATGATAAAGCGCAAGTGTCGATCCACTATATCGTTCATAGGGACGAGTCGCGCTCACAACCCGCTGAAACAAATCACCATATACGACACCAATCAGCAATTTTTTAAGTAGAGGTAAAGAAATCTTAAATCCAGGGTTTTTTTCGATACCGGTAGCAGAAAGCGCAATCACCGGCACCTGGGACATACCTGCTGAATCCAATGCTTTTCTAATGAAGGACACATAATTGGAAGCCCGGCAGGGACCACCTGTCTGGGTCATCATAACTGAAACATGATCAAGATCGTAATTACCCGATTTTAAAGCCGCCATGATCTGACCTGTTGTAATAATTGTCGGATAACAGGCATCATTGTTGACATACATCAGCCCTTCATTAATAGCCGCGTTGTCAACACTGGGCATTATTTCGACATTGTATCCTGAGCTTTCCATGGCATCCTGAATCAGGTCAAAATGCACCGGTGACATCTGAGGGACCAGTAAGGTATGGGTTTTTTTCATTTTTCGGGTGAAAATCACCCGTTTATGAAGTGCTTTAGGGGTAACCGGATGATTACTAACTTCTCTTTCGCTCATTGCTGCTTTTAATGAACGCAGTCTTATTCTGATTGCCCCAAGATTATTAACCTCATCAATTTTTATTAAGGTATATATATTACCTTTGCTCTCAAGAATTTCCTGAGTTTGTTCTGAGGTAACCGCATCCAGCCCACAGCCAAAGGAAGTCAGCTGAACCAGTTCCAGGAAAGGACTGTCATTCACCACCATTGCGGCCCGATATAGACGGCTATGGTATTTCCACTGATCCAGCACCCGTAAACGGTCATCTTTTTCTTCTTGCGCCAGGTGAGCGATGGAATCCTCTGTCAGGACCGCCATACCCAGGGACGTGATGATATTATCAAGGCCATGATTGACTTCAGGATCAAGATGATATGGGCGACCAGCAAGAACGATTCCTTTTTTACCGGTTTGTTTTAGAAAAGCCATGGTCTCTTCGCCTTTTCTTTTTATATCCTCTTTGAACCGCTCTTTCTCTGCCAAAGCAACCGCCATTGCGGTAACTACCTCCTGCTTATCAACACCTAAATCCTTAAATACCTCAATCAGACGCTCTTCTAATCGGACTGGATGATTAAGCGGCAGAAAAGGATTCAGATAGGTAACTCGGTTTAAATCGTCCTGATTATGTTTTATTGTCTCTGGATAAGACATAACAATAGGGCAATTATATGTATTGTCTGCTTTTTCAAATTCTTCCTCTTCATAAGGAATACATGGATAGAAAATAAGCGAAACACCAGCATTAATCAATTCCTGAATATGTCCATGAGCCAATTTAGCCGGATAGCAAACGGATTCTGATGGAATGCTTTCCATTCCTTTTTCATAGACCCGTCGGTTGGATTCTGGTGATAAAACCACCTGATAACCCAGTTTTGTGAAAAAAGTATGCCAGAAAGGATAATTTTCGTAGAGATTCAGAACTCTAGGAATTCCAATTTTCCCTCTTTCAGCCATATTTTCGTCTAATGAAACGTAATCAAACAAACGCTTATACTTATATTCAAATAGATTGGGTAATTCCTTATTTTTAGCCCCAGATCCTTCACCAATTTCACAACGATTCCCAGTAATGTGGCGGGATTTATCATTAAAACGGTTTATGGTTAAAAGACAATTATTGGTACATCCACCGCAACGACGATGACTGACATCTACCTGAAAACCCTCAAGCTGTTTATTTGACAAAAGGCTTGTCGTTTCGCCAGGTAAATAAGCTTCTCTGGCAATCAGTGCCGCACCAAAAGCGCCCATCAAACCGGCAATATCAGGACGAACTACTTCTTTTCCCGTTATTTTTTCAAAGGCTCTAAGTACCGCCTGATTATTAAAAGTCCCTCCCTGGACCACAATCGATTGTCCCAATTCCTTAGGATCATGAATTTTAATAACTTTCTGTAACGCATTTTTAATCACCGAGTAGGACAAGCCAGCGGAAATTTCTCCCACCTCAGCCCCTTCTTTCTGAGACTGTTTGACTTTTGAATTCATAAAAACAGTACAACGCGTCCCTAAATCCACCGGATGTTTTGCCATTAATGCTTCATTCACAAATTCATCCATGGAAAGGTCCAGTGATCTGGCAAAAGTTTCTAGAAATGAACCGCAGCCAGATGAACATGCCTCATTGAGAATAATGCTATCAATTGTACCGTTTTTAATCCTCAGACACTTCATATCCTGACCACCGATATCCAGAATAAAATCAACCTCAGGTTCGAAAAAACGTGCACCTTTATAATGAGCAATGGTTTCAATTTCTCCAATATCTACTTTAAGGGCTTTCTTAACCAAAGATTCACCATAGCCAGTCACAGTCGCCTTGCCGATTTTAACGTCAGAAGGCAACATTTCATAAAGTTTCTTGAGAATAACAATGGATTGTGTTAATGGGCTTCCTTCATTGCTGCCATAATAATCGAATAACAGTTCTCCATTCTCACCAATCAATACCGCTTTTGTCGTTGTCGAACCAACATCGATTCCCAGAAAAGCAATTCCCTGGTATTCAGACAATTCTTTTCGTTTTACTGCCCGAGATGCATGACGCGCTTTAAAAGCTTCCAGGTCATCAATGTCAGAAAAAAGCGGTTCCAGGCGGTCCACTTCATTTTCAATACTTACGTCAAGCTGACTCACGGCCGATACCAAATCCGAAAAAGCCGTCGGATTAATATCCTTAGCCAGAAAAGCAGCACCCATAGCAACAAACAAATTTGAATTTTCCGGAAACAAAACTTCTTTATCCGTTAATTTAAGTGTTTTAATAAACCGCTCACGTAGTTCTGAAAGAAAATAGAGAGGGCCTCCAAGAAAGGCAATATTTCCGCGAATAGGCCTGCCACAGGCGAGTCCACTAATCGTCTGGTTCACCACAGCCTGAAAAATTGAAGCAGCAATATCCGATTTCTCTGCCCCCTCATTGATTAAGGGCTGAATATCAGTTTTAGAGAAAACTCCACACCTAGAGGCGATCGGGTAAATTGTTGAATGTGTTTTTGCCAACTCATTCAAACCCTGTGCATCTGTTTTTAGAAGTGTTGCCATCTGATCGATAAACGCTCCGGTTCCTCCGGCACAGGTTCCATTCATTCTTTGTTCGATATTGCCATTAAAAAAAGTAATCTTGGCATCTTCTCCACCAAGCTCAATGGCTACATCAGTCTGAGGAATCAGCTCCTCTACTGCTCGAGTTCCAGCTACCACTTCCTGTACAAACTCTATTCCCAGCCACTGGGAAATCATCAATCCGCCTGAACCGGTTACGCAAACTCGAGCCGATAAATCTCCCATTTCTTTATATGCTTCATTAAGAAGTCCAACTATAGTGTTTTTTATGTTTGACAAATGTCGTCTGTAGGCTTGATAAACAATTGTTTCCTCTTTATTGAGAATTACCATTTTAATCGTTGTGGAACCAATATCAATACCCATTTTATAATTATTTTTCATGTATTAAATGACCTCTTCTTATTGAAAGACACATCGTCTTATTTGTATATGAATATAAATTCTTGTTTAACGCTTCTGATTCGATCTTTTCCTCGAAAATCTATAATACCCTTATTTTCTTAAATTTTTATCAATTTAAATAACGGTTTTAAACGACCGTACATTTTTTTATAAATATCATTATATATTTTACCATATAATGCATTAATATTAGCATCGGGATAGAAAATATCTTTTTTTCTTACCATTCCAGCAGATGCTTCATCTAGTGTTTTATAAACACCTAAACCCACAAAAGCCGCTATCGAAGCACCCAAACCCGTTGTTTCACGAGTCTGCACCCGATAGACCGGACGATTAAAAATATTCGCCATAATCTGCATAATTTCATCACTTGATGAGCCTCCGCCAGATAGCCCAATCTCAGTAATAGCTACCCTGGTTTTTCCTTCAATTCGCTCAATTCCCTGCAGCAGGGCAAAGCCAAGGCCTTCAATAATTGCCCGATAAATATGCCTGCGGTCATGTCCCTCTGTCATCCCAATCAGTGCGCCTCTAGCTTCAGGATGAAAGGCCTCACGACCCCAATAGGGTTGATGAATTATGCCCCCAGCTCCAGGTTTCGTCTCTTGTAAATACCCTTCAAGCTGCACAAAAGCGTCCTTCTGATTTAGATGAGATAAAAAGTTTTTGACAAACCAGTCAACCATCCAAAAGCCGTGATAGATGGTAACCTCAGGGTTATAAGCTTGTTTTGAAACTGCCGGGAAGGAAGGGTAAAAAGGATAAATTTCCACGTAGCGGTCAGTTGTCACTTCAATTGTTGCCTGAGTCCCGAGAGAAACACTGGCAGTTTCCGGTGTTAGTGCCCCAATCCCCAGGGTTTCACACCCCTTATCGGTGCCGGAGGCAATGACTTGGCAAGGCTTTTCGAATCCCAGTTCCTTTGAAACTTCGTCGGTGAGAAGCCCGATAACCTGACACGAATCAATCAGATCAAAGCGCATATCAGGTTCAATATTGAGAATAGCTGCCTTAACATCTGTTTTTTTGCACCATTCTTTTTTCTTGGTATTAAAAGGAACATGACCAGCTACGGATGAACGGCTCTCAACTATCCGTCCAGTTAAACGGCTGATAAAATAAGTAGAAAGAAAGACAAGTTTATCAGCTTTCTCCCAGATTTCAGGCTCGCATACTTTAATCCAGTGAGCATGACAGGTCCGACTAAAAGAGTTTGCTGTAGCTGTAAATCCAATCACTTTAAAAAGCAGAGCATAAGGCCAGGGAAAAGGAAGTGGCTTAGTGAGTTTCCGACGATCAAGCCAACTGATAAAATCCCTTAACGGCCTGCCTGTTTTATCAACTACGGTGATAACATCACGCTGACAGGCAATAGTTAACGCTTTGATTTTCGAAAAGGCTTCAGGTTTAGTTTCTTTCATTTGGCGAACCACTGAAACCAGGGCATTCCAAAACATATCTGGTGCAGCTTCCCTGAAACTTTCTTTTAGCGAATAGTATCCAGAAAATATGGCATTTGTCTTTCCTAGTTCATTTCCTAAAGCATCAAACACTATTGCTCGTATTCCACCAGTTCCGCAATCAATTGCTAGTACCAGCTGTTCTTTCTTTTCTTCCAATTTGTTTCTCCCGTCCACAAAGTCTTCATTATTATAACAAAACATCACTTACAAGCAAATCTAAAAAATCATCCTTTACCGATTTTTAAATAAAAAAAGACCCCCGTTTTGGAGGTCTTAATATTTAATAGAATTTTATTTGATGTTAATCTTTTTGAAATCTTCAACCTGTTTAGTAATGGCGACTTCTGTTGGGAGACGTTCAATACTTGAAGCACCAAAGAAACCGCAAACGCCGGTGGTACGATCCAATACATATTCGGCATCCTCTGGTTCAGCAACCGGCCCACCGTGGACAATGACCAGTACATCAGGATTTACTGCTTTTCCGGCATCGCAGATTTCCTGTGTAAGCTTAACGCAGTCATCAAGGGTTTTAGCAGATTCTGCACCAATACTTCCTTTAGTTGTTAACCCCATATGGGCAACCAGAACATCTGCACCGGCTTCTGCCATTTTTTTTGCATCCTCCACATTAAATACGTATGGAGTCGTCACCATATCCAGCTCATGAGCTTTTCGAATCATTTCAACTTCCAGATCATATCCCATATTGGTTTCTTCAAGATTTTGTCTGAAGACGCCATCAATCAGACCAACTGTCGGGAAATTCTGTACTCCTGAAAATCCTACTTCTTTCAACTGTTTTAAAAATACATCCATATCACGGAAAGGATCAGTTCCACAAACTCCCGCCATCACTGGCGTATCTTTAACTATGGTCAGCACTTCTTTGGACATATCCATTACTATTGCGTTAGCATCGCCATATGAAAGCAGTCCTGCTAATGATCCTCTTCCAGCCATCCGATAACGTCCTGAATTATAAATAATTATCAGGTCTACTCCACCAGCCTCTGCACATTTAGCAGATATACCAGTCCCAGCGCCAAGAAACGCCTTTTTCAGCCTGTTCTTTTAGTCGTCTCAATACTTCTTCACGTTTAATTGCCATCTTTTTCTCCTTTATATTTGGACCTAAAATTTAAAATATTAATATCTTTTGAATTATGCAGCCACATAATTCTATTTTTCCAGAAGGTCTAATAATTTTTTTGCCATCGCAATAGCAAACGATTCATCATTGATATCCGTATCCATTTCAATCAGTTCAACATTAGAAGCAATATTTTCTTTAAGTTGTTTAAAAAGTTCCGCATCTTCGTTTGGGCCATAGAAAGGTGCACCTTCAACGTCAATAGCGGATACTCCTTTTAAAGGTAGAAACAGGGCTGTCGGACCAGTTGCCAAACTCAGTTTATCAGCAATGATTTTTCCCATTTCCGAACACTCTTGAACAGTTGTTCTCATCAAAGTTACATTTGCATTATGTTTATAGAGATTTCTATTTTTATATTTTTCCGGTACCGTTTCAATCGCCCCAAAGTTAACCATATCCAAAGCGCCAACTGAAACGACTTGTGGAATGCCCGCTTTTCCCGCAGCCTCAAGTCGGTGAGGACCCGCTGAAAATACACCACCGGCAACTTCATCACACCATTCTGTCGTTGTTGCATCAAAGACACCCTTGATAAAGCCTGATTCTACCAGACTTTCCATTGCCATCCCACCAGCTCCGGTAGCATGAAAAACCAGTACTTCATAACCTTGAGACTCCAGATACTCTCTGGCTGCTGTCACACATGGAGTGGTCACACCAAACATCGTTGCTGCCAATAAAGGTTTTTCTTCTTTTAATTCCGGCACTTCAAAAGAAACCATTCCAGCAATCGCATGGGCTGCGTTGGCAAGTATTTGATTAGAAATCCCATTTATTCCAGAAATATCTACCACAGAATACATCATTGTGATATCTTTTTCGCCAACATAGGATCTGGTGTCACCAGATGCAACTGTTGAAACCATTATCTTCGGAAATCCTACTGGCAATGCCCGCATTACATAGGTTCCAATGGTTGTTCCTGCAGAACCTCCAAGACTGATAATTCCCTGAATTTTATTTTCTTCCAAAAGTTTTAGCACTTTTTTTCTGGCTCCGGCCATCATCACATCGATACCCATTCCACGATCGTGCTGTTCATTCAAAGCCGCCAGTGAAGATCCTCCTGCCTCAGCTACTTCTTCAGCCGAAATATCTGGCGTAAAATAAGGCTCACCAATAACTCCACAATTTACGGTAGTCGTTGTTAAACCCTGTTTTTCAATCAGCTCTTTGACAAATTGAAATTCCTGTCCTTTTGTGTCAAAAGTTCCCACAAGTACAACATTTTTCATAAATATTCCCCCTGTTCCTTTGATGACAACAATAAATGCAAGTTCCATGCCAACATCTCAGAACTACAAAAGGGCTATTTAATAACATTGATATTGAATGAGTGAGAAAACGTTTTCTCAAAGCCTTTCTCACTGAGTAATATTTTCCCAATACGGGAAAATATAATTAGCTAGCTTTGCAGTTCATATTTCTTAATCTTATTATAGAGAGTACGACGAGATATTCCCATTCGCTTAGCAGCCATTGACCTATTCCACTGGCAGGCATCTAAAATCTCCATAATATAGGCACATTCCACCTCTTCTTTGCTGCCAACAACTTCTGTCAGAGACATATTTTTGTTAGGCTTTGCCTGAACCGCTGTTTGTTGTATTTCAAGATCTTCCGGTCTGATGAACTACCCATCACTTAAAATAAAGGCCCGTTCAATAATATGCTTAAGTTCTCTTACATTCCCCGGCCAATTGTAGCACATTAAATTATCTACTGCATCAGGTGTCAGTCTTTTAGTTTCAGACTGATATTTGTCTTGAAACTCTTTCAAAAACTCCCGACATAACAAAGGTATATCTTCCGGATGATGCCGTAATGGTGGAGTATTGATTTCAATAACATTCAGACGATAATACAGATCTTCACGAAAATGATTTTGTGCTACTGCTGTTTTTAAATCAAGGTTAGTTGCGCAGATAATACGCACATCAACGTAAATTGTCTTTTCTCCGCCAACCCGCTCAAATTCCTGCTGTTGGATAATTCTTAAAACTTTCGACTGCAGTTCAAGCTCCATTTCGCCGATCTCATCAAGAAACAGCGTTCCATGATTGGCTAATTCAAATTTCCCAATTCTTCTTTTATCAGCCCCTGTGAAAGCCCCCTTCTCATGACCAAATAATTCACTTTCCAGAAGGTTAGGTGGAAGCGCCGCACAATTTACCTTAATTAAAGGCCCGAGGTAACGTTTACTGTTAAAATGCAAGGCTTTCACCACTAATTCTTTGCCAGTACCACTTTCCCCCTGAACCAGGACATTCACATCCTTATTGGCAACTTTATTGATAACCTCATACATATTTTGCATCAGGCTGGATTGGCCGACAATTTCATCAAAGCCCCTTTTCCGCTGTAATTCTTTTTTTAAATGCTTATTTTCCTGTTTTAATTTATAATAGTTTTTAAATTTATCGGTGGTCTCTGAAATTGCCAGTTCAGTGGGAATTCGTTCAAAACTTGACCCACCGATATATCCGATGGCTTGGGAATTCTTGTAAAAATAATAGGCGTCCTCGGGTGAATTAATCGGTCCACCATAAATCATCTTAAAGCAGCTTGGATTGATACGATCCGCTTCTAAAAATATTTCATCGGCCATTTCCAGACACTCATTTATGCTTGAAAATACTTTTCCGGATTTTTCTCCTCCTCTTGTCCAGCCAAAATGAGCGCAGATCACATCGACCCCAATTTTTGCCATTCTATTGGCCTGTTCTCGTGAAAAAACAAAAGCAATTGTAAAAAAGTCAGCTGCCACCGCTTTTTGCATAAATGCTATCTCTTGCTCATATCCAAATCCATTTTCTTCCAGATATTGTCTGAAAACACCATCTATCAAACCGACTGTGGGAAAGTTAGTTACCCCGCCAAATCCTTTAGAAACTACTTTTTTAAGTAGCTCCTCATGAGTGTAATTAGGATCAGTAGCATTAATGCCGGCAATCACTGACTGTTCCTTGAAGCGAGGTAGAATTTCTTTACCTGAAAATTCAAAGACCAGTTCATTACTATTTACAAAAGAAAGCATACAGCCAATTGATGGCTGGCCAGCCACCCGAAATCTTCCGGCACTTAAGGCCAGCAGAAAATCTGCCCCTCCTTTAATTGCCTGATTGGCAAAGAGACCTGATCCTACTGCTACACCAATCACCGGTTTATTCATCTTCAAACTGTTTCTGATTTTTTTTAGAATCTTTTCCCGTTTATTCATTTTAAGGTTGCTCCTATAAAAAAAAGCATTGTGCCAACACAATGCCTTGTTTTCAAAAACGATTTACTAAATCTATAAGCCGAGTTCTGTTTAAATAGTCATCTATCTCGATTTATTGTCGCCAATAAATTCCAGCGACCTACCATAGGACAGCGACGAGCCATCGCCTTTTAACATCCGTTCTTGGTCTTGCTCCAGGTGGGGTTTACATAGCCGGTATGTTACCATACCGCTGGTGAGCTCTTACCTCACCCTTTCATCCTTACCATTGCTGGCGGTATACTTTCTGTTGCACTGGCCTTGGAGTCGCCTCCACCGGGCGTTACCCGGCACCCTGCTCTGCGGAGCTCGGACTTTCCTCAATCATAAGATTGCGACTATATGATTTACTAAATCAATTAATTATACGCTTTTTTGAATTTACAGTAAAGCACTTTAAATAAATTTCAGAAAACCCTCCATACTGTTCGCCTTTATTATAGCCGGACAATCCACTGAAAGTTGCTCATTTAATATTTTTTCTAAACAGTCCGGGGCGAATTTTTCTGTTTCAAAATGACCAGCATCCAGAACCCAAATCCCCAATTCCTCAGCCCTTTGACCGTCGTGATATTTGAGATCTCCGGTCACAAACACATCAGCTTTTAATGCTTTGGCTATCGATAAAAGATCAGCACCAGCACCAGTACAAAGGGCAACTTTTTTGATTCTTGCTGGCCTTTTTCCCGCTTCACGTAAAATTTTAATGTTCAAAGCTTTTTTTAGCTGTTCAATCCATATATCAGAATTGCAGGAATCTTGGAGTTCACCAATCCTCCCCAGGCCGTGGATCGCTTCCATTTTTGTTTTTAGCGGATAAACATCATAAGCCATGGTTTCATAGGGATGCATTTTTTTAACCTGATTAATAGTTTTTTCAAGTGACCTTTCATGAACTATTGCTTCAATGCGTAGCTCTTTTACAGCCTCAAACTCGTTAACTGTTCCGATAAAGGGATCTGCCCCCGTCAGCGGACGAAAACGTCCTGTACCAGAACATGAAAAACTGCATGAATCATAATTGCCAATTGCACCGGCACCAGTTTTTCCCAACGCATTTAGTATTTCTTTTTCATGGGTTGCAGGAACAAATACTGCCAATTTAACATAATTTTCGACAAAATTTTCCAGCGGTTTCATGCTTTTTAATCCCAGTTTATTGCCAACAAAATCGTTAAGACCAAATCTTGCCAAATCCAGATTAGTGTGAGCTGAGTAAACACTGATATTATTCTGAATTAACCTTCTGATCATTCGGCCTTTTAAAGTGTCACAAGACAGCGTTTTGAGTCCGCTGAAAATAAAAGGATGATGACTGATAATCAAGTCGACTTGTTCTTCTATCGCTTCTTCAATCACTGCTTCAGTAACATCAAGAGTCAGTATAATCTTCTCAATCATCTGACTGCGTTCACCCAGCATCAATCCCACGTTATCCCATGATTCTTGAAGATACCGCGGCGCAACTGTTTCAATCCCTTTTATAATTTGTTCAAGTCTGACAGCCATCTCTTCACCTCATTGAGTTTTTCAATATAATCCTTGCTCTTTTTATACTGTTCTTTTGCAACTGGAGTAATTTTATCCTCTGTTGCTGCAATAATCCGCATTTCAAGTTCCAGTTTTCTGTCAATCAAATCAATCAGTAGCGGATCTAACCGTTTTTGATAATCAATGCCAAGTTCGTATTCAAGTTCATTTCTGACCTTCATTTTTCCGACCTGAACAATCAGAATTTCATAAACACGTTTTCCTTCTTTTGCCAGCGCTTCGCCAACAATATTATATCCGTTATCCTCAAGGTAATGCCGTAAAACATTTTGTGCATTCATCGGTTGAAGAATCAGGGTATTCACCGATTTAGCGACTTTTTCAGAAGCTTCAAGAATATCCGAAATCAGAACCCCACCCATTCCGGCAATAACGACCAGGTCTGCTTCGTTTTCTTCAAGCACAGAAAGACCCGAACCAAGTCGGGTCTTAATTTTATCGGACAAGTGATTCGCCTGAATCAAATCTTCTGCTTTCTGAAGCGGCATTCTGTTGATATCGCAGGCGATAGCGCCCTTAACACGGCCTTCCTGAATCATCTTAACCGGTATATATCCATGATCCGTGCCGATATCAGCCAGCGTCTGAAAACCGCTTGCACATTCCGCTATTCTTTTTAGTCTAGGGGGCAACTTTATGCTCATTTTAGGTTAAATAGTCTTTCAATTTTTTGCTGCGGCTAGGATGTCGAAGTTTTCTTAGCGCTTTGGCCTCAATCTGGCGAATTCGCTCTCTAGTGACATTGAACTCCTTACCGACTTCCTCCAGCGTTCGGGCTCTGCCATCATCCAAACCAAAGCGAAGTCTTAGCACTTTTTCCTCACGGTCAGTCAGGGTGTTTAATACTTCAATCAGCTGCTCTTTTAGAAGCGCATAAGACGCAGCTTCAGCTGGAGCTGGTGCATCATCATCGGGGATAAAGTCACCCAGATGACTGTCTTCTTCCTCCCCAATCGGAGTTTCCAATGATACCGGATCCTGAGCAATTTTTTGAATCTCTCTGACCTTTTCTTCTGAAAAATCCATTTCCTTGCCGATTTCGGCTGGAGTAGGTTCACGCCCTAATTCCTGGAGTAACTGACGAGATACTCGAATCAGTTTATTGATCGTTTCTACCATATGAACAGGAATTCGGATAGTTCGCGCCTGATCAGCAATGGCTCGGGTAATTGCCTGACGAATCCACCAGGTTGCATAGGTAGAAAATTTAAACCCTTTCGTGTAGTCAAACTTCTCTACTGCTTTAATTAACCCCAGATTCCCTTCCTGGATCAGATCAAGAAATGACATACCTCGTCCAACATAGCGTTTAGCAATACTGACAACCAGTCTTAAGTTAGCTTCTGCCAGTTCTTTTTTTGCTGATTCATCGCCTTCTTCCATTCGCTTAGCCAGTTTCATTTCTTGATCCCCGGTTAAAAGGGGAACCTTTCCAATTTCTTTCAGGTATAAACGAACCGGATCATTAACGCTCACTGCATCAGCCAGGTCAATCTCTTTTTGATTTTCTTCTTCCAGCTTTTCAATTTCTTCATCAGATAAATCAATATCATCATCATCCATATCAAGATCTGCCAAGGAAATTTCAACGCCATCTTTTTGAAGTTGAGCATAGATCACTTCGATATCTTCCGCTTCTATTTCAAGCTTCTCAACAACTTTCTCCATTTCAGCATTGTCAAGGGTTCCGGCTTTTTTTGCCGCTTCCATAAGCAGTTTGATCTCCGGCAGTTCTTTTATATCAAACTTTTCAGATTCAACCGCTGCCTGTTCCCCCTCAGCAGCTTTTTTATTTTTTTCATTGGCCATACTTAACGCCTCCCGTTTTCCTTTTTCAATTTAATTAACTCTTCCATAAGCTCTGCAACTCTTTCTTCCTGTCCATTTTGTGTTGCAATCTGGATTTCTCCAGTAATCTTTTCCAATTGACTCTCATTATAAAATCGTCTGCAGATTTTTAAGGCATCTTCAAAATCAGTTCGTAAAACTGATTCTTCAGCCATTAATAAACCTGACAGCCTTTTAATCTTTGAAGACTCCGGAAAATGGCTCAATATTCCAGACACTTTAGTTTCCGGATTTTCTTTTAGTACCCGGATAAATTCCCGATATTCACTCAATGTCAGGATTTCTGTTGAAAACTCATTAATTGCCTCACGATTTTCAAGCACATATCTGACAACCAAATCCTGAGCAAGATAATAGGCCTTCGGAATATCATTATCGCTTACCCCTTTGACTTCAGTCTCAATTATATTTGCTGATTCTCTTCCCGATCGAGCCCTAATAATTTCTGACCGGATTACATTTTTGTTGATGCCTGTCTCTTGTGCAATTCTTTGACTGTAAAAGTCAATCTCGACTGCTGTGGAGCACTCCTTCAGCACTTTTATGGCTGCTGTTCCATAACTAATTTTCCCGTCAGTATGAGATAAATCAAATTGCTTTTTCAATAACATCAACTCATATTCTATCACTGTCATTGCATTTTTCGTTAACGCCTCAAAAGCCTCCAGTCCATTCTTTTGAATAAAAGAATCAGGATCTTCATCATCAGCGAGAACTATAATTTTAACATTAATATCTGATTTTTTCAAGACATTCATTGCTTTTTCTGTAGCTGACTGTCCTGCCGAATCTCCATCAAATAGAAGAATCACTTCCTTAACATACCGTTCAAGAATTTTTCCGTGATACGCTGTAAAAGCTGTTCCCAATGCGGCTACAGCATTTTTAATGCCTTTTTCATAAAGTGAAACCACATCCATATAGCCTTCGACCAGATAAATTCGACCATTCGCCAAATGTCTTTTAGCATCATTCAAATTATAGAGTTCATAACTTTTTGAAAAAATAAGTGTTTCCGGTGAATTAAGATATTTAGGCCCCTGAGCCGCTTTACTTATAATACGACCACCAAATCCGACAATCTGACCCCGAGGATTGATAATCGGAAACATGATTCTTCCCCGAAAACGATCATATGTACGTCCACTTTCAGATCGCATCACAAGACCTGAATCAATCATTTCGTTTTCTGTAAACCCCTGCTCTTTGAGATAAGAACCAAGGTCATTCCACTCATCTCTTGAGTAGCCTAGCCCAAATTGTTTCACCGTGGACGCTGAAATACCACGATTAAAAAGATAAGCTAAAGCAGTATGGTCTGATTTTAAATGCTTATAAAAATAATTTCCAGTTAAACGGTGCAATTCATAAAGTCGTTTCTTCTGTTCAAAACTATCACTGTCAGCTTCAGTCTTTTCTGGCAAACGAACGTTACCACGATCTGCCAGGAGCTTTAAAGCATCCATAAAAGGCAATTTTTCCATTTCCATAATGAAAGTAATTGCATTCCCTCCAGCCCCACAACCAAAGCAGTGATAAAGCTGCTTTTCCTGGGAAACAGAAAATGAAGGGGTTTTCTCATTGTGAAAAGGGCACTTCCCTTTATAAGAATTACCCGTTCGCTTTAAAGTCAGATAGCCCGAAATAATATCTACAATATCGTTAGCTTCGATGACTGATTGAATCACTTCATCAGAATAATAATTTGCCATTCAATTCCCCATCTTCCTTTAATTTATCCTTATATACTAATATTCTGTTTTTTTGTTCATTCTCCTTCTTTTTATTTGCTTTTTTTTAAAATTTAATCAGATTTTATTTTAAAAGCTGTGATTATTTATAGAAGAAGGGTATATATCTAATAATCATTATAATAAGAAAGAGGTGTTTTTATGGAAAAAATGAGAATAATTGAAATGATTCGTGAAAAAATTGATTCAGCAGGTTTTAATGACAACGGACTTGCAAGCATCTCAGTAGGTGACATGGGCGATAGTGATCAAATTGTCGGAGCGATTGAAGTTTTGAAATCTGAAACTCCTTTCGAATTTGATTTTGATGTCGATGCTATGTTATTAAAAGTTTATAATCAGGATGATGATCTGGATGGGTTTATCAAACGAAATCCTTCTCCTCAAAAATGCCAGTAAAAAGTTTAAAAGCGTTGCATCAGTCATTCTGCTGATGCAACGCTTTATTTTTTGAGTCATTTAGTTTCTATTCTAGATCTTTTATTTTTTAAGGGCGGCCTGAGCTGCTGCCAGTCTGGCAATTGGCACTCTAAATGGTGAACAAGATACATAATCAAGGCCTGCCTGATGGAAGAAAGCAATCGATTTAGGATCTCCACCATGCTCTCCACAAACACCGATTTTTAAATCCGGTTTAGTTTTTCGACCTAAGTTAACACCTGTTTTTACCAATTGTCCTACACCTTCTACATCAATGCTCTGGAATGGATCACTGGTCATAACGCCTTTTTCCTTGTAATCAGCAATAAATTTACCAGCATCATCACGAGAGAATCCAAAAGTCATCTGAGTTAAGTCGTTCGTACCGAAAGAAAAGAATTCTGCTTTTTCAGCAATCTGATCGGCAATCAAAGTGGCTCTTGGAATTTCCATCATTGTTCCAACCAGGTAAGAGATATCTGAATCTCTCTCTGCCTTTACCTCTTCAGCAACTTTTCTGACAACTTTTTCCAGGTACATCAGCTCTTCTTTAATCCCAACCAATGGAATCATGATTTCTGGAACTATATCAAAGCTTTCTGCGGTAGAAACCTCAATCGCTGCTTCCATAATCGCCCGAGTCTGCATTTCGGCAATTTCCGGATAGGTAATAGCCAGTCGACACCCACGGTGACCGAGCATCGGATTGAACTCTTCCAGGCTGTTAATCACAACCACCATATCTTCGTAACTGATTTTCATATCTTCTGCTAATGCTTTGATATCCTTTTCCTCAGTTGGTAAAAATTCATGCAGTGGCGGATCTAAAAGTCTGACTGTAACTGGTCGGCCTTCCATTGCTTTGTAAATACCGATGAAATCTTCCTTCTGCATCGGAAGTATTTCAGTAAGAGCAACTTCTCGCTGTTCTTTCGTTTCTGAAAGAATCATCTTTCGTACACTTGGAATTCTATCTTCATCAAAGAACATATGCTCAGTTCGGCAAAGCCCGATTCCTTCAGCCCCAAAAGCCACTGCAGCGGCGGCATCTCTTGGTGTATCGGCATTTGTTCTCACCTTTAAGGTTCTAACACTATCAGCCCATTCCATAATCGTTCCAAAATGTCCGGATAGTTCAGGTGTAACGGTTTTAATACTTCCTTCATAAACAGTTCCAGTAGAGCCGTCCAAGGATATATAATCGCCTTCTTTAAAGGTTTGACCGTCTACAATGAATTGTTTATTTTGTTCCTCTACCTTGATGGTTTCACATCCAGCTACGCAGCATTTACCCATGCCTCTGGCAACTACTGCCGCATGAGAAGTCATCCCGCCTCTGGCAGTCATAATTCCATTAGCAGCATACATCCCTTCAATATCTTCGGGTGATGTTTCTTTTCTGACAAGAATTGTTTCTTCACCATTGGCAACTGCCTGGCAAACCGCTTCTGCTGTAAAGTATACACGCCCGGTTGCTGCTCCTGGTGATGCCGGTAGGCCAGTTGCTAATACTGACGCTGTACTCAAGGCTTCTGCTTCGAATGTTGGGTGTAAAAGCTGGTCCAGAGAGACTGGATCTAGTCGTAAAATTGCCTCTTCTTTACTGATTAAGCCTTCTTCAACCATTTCGACCGCAGCTCTTAAAGCTGCTGCTGCTGTTCGTTTACCTGTACGGGTCTGAAGCATATAAAGTCTGTCTTTTTCGATCGTAAACTCAATATCCTGCATATCTTTATAATGATTTTCCAGGCGCTCTGCGGTTTCTAAAAACTGCTTATAAACTTCTGGCATAATCTCTTCCAGCTCGTCAATATGTTTTGGTGTTCTAATACCAGCAACTACATCTTCTCCCTGAGCATTAATCAGAAATTCGCCAAACAATTTCTTTTCACCGGTAGCAGGGTTTCGGGTAAAGGCAACGCCTGTCCCACTGTCATTACCCATATTTCCATAAACCATTGACTGAACATTAACAGCTGTACCAATATCATGGGGAATATCATTGAGATTTCGGTAAGTAATAGCGCGATTGTTGTTCCATGATCTAAAAACTGCTTCGACAGCCATTATCAACTGTTCCTGAGGATCTTGCGGAAAATCTTTCCCTGTTTCCGCTTTAACTATCGCTTTGTATTCGGCAACTACATTTTTTAAGTCATCAGCGGATAATTGCGTATCATCTTTATAGCCATTTTCTTCTTTAATGCGATCAAGAACTTCTTCAAATTTATTTTTATCAATTTCCTGAACCACATCACCAAACATCTGGATGAAGCGTCTGTAAGAATCATAGGCAAAACGTTTATTGCCTGTATTTTCGGCAATTCCCAGCACAGTATCATCATTGAGACCAAGATTTAATACTGTATCCATCATTCCTGGCATTGAAATTTTAGCACCAGACCGAACTGAAACCAGTAACGGATTATCTCTTAAACCTAACTGCTTTCCTGTCTGACTTTCAATGATTTTTAAATTTACTGCAATCTGTGACAAAATCTCCTGGGATAATTTTTTATTTTGATTATAATACTCGGAACATGCTTCCGTTGTTACTGTAAACCCTTGTGGAACTGGCAACCCAATTTTTGACATTTCCGCAAGATTTGCACCTTTTCCTCCCAGTAATGCTTTCATTGAAGCATTACCTTCTTTGAACAGATAAACCCATTTTTTAGTCATTTAGACCCCTCCTCGTAACATTAGCAAGTATTATCGCCGCAATTTCCTCAATTGCTTTGGATGTCACATCTATGACCGTACATCCAATTTTATCAAAAAGCTCCTGAGCTCTTTGTAACTCTGTAATAACCCGTTCATGACTGCCATAGAAAGACTGCCCTTCTATGCCCATTGATCTGATTCGCTCAGAGCGAATACTGACCAAACGGTCCGGATCAAGGATTAAACCAAAAATTTTTTCCCTTGGAATCATAAATAGTTCTTTTGGAGGCTCAATCTCCGGCATTAATGGGATGTTTGCCACCTTATATTGTTTATTTGCCAGATATATACTAATCGGAGTTTTTGATGTTCTCGAAACCCCAATCAAGATAATATCCGCATCGATTAGTTCTTCTGTATTTTTACCATCATCACATCGAATAGCAAATTCAATTGCTTCGACTTTTTTTGCATATTCCGGATCCAATAAAATATCTGAGATATTATTGGCAACCGGCTTCTCACCAGTAATCCCCCTTAAGGTCTCAACCAGGGAGCCTCTTGCATCATAGATGGGAATTTGGATTCTTTTAGCTTCCAGTTCAAAATAGTTTCTTAACTCTTCTGAGAAAAAATGATAAACAATCAGACCGTTTTTGCTTGCTGCCCGCTCTAGCATTGAATCAATACCAATTTTATCATCGACAAAGGGGTGAAGCCGAACTTCGCGGATCGATTTTTCAAAAACGCTAATACCGGCTCTAACAAGCATTTCTCCAATGTCATTAGGCTTATCAGAGACTACATAAATGATGATGGATTTCATGACTTCCCCCAATCACTCAGCACTATTTCCCATGTTCACAACATATCTGGATATGTTGGTCCGGGATACTTTACCTATGAGGACCAGTCGTTCCTTACCGTTTTCGTCTTTTTCCTTAACGACTATTGGAAGAGATTCAACTTCATAATACATCGTTTTGAAGGCTGCATCATAAACAGATTCTTCTGGTTCCAGATAGATTATATTCGGCATCCTTGTCATAATCAGAGGTATAGGAAGGGTATCCATTTCCTTTCGACCAATCATCGCTTTGATAAAATCTTTCCGCGAAACGATTCCTGAAAGATACTTACCATCAACTACATAAAGGGTTCCAGCATTTTTGGTGAACATTGTAATTATGCCATCATATATCGATGTATTTTCTTCTACCGTAGTCGGTTCTGACTGGATATCCATTACGCTAATGGTTTTGATATAAGACCCTAACATATGAAGAAGCGAACGGCCCGTATAAAAATAACCGACTTTTCTTTTAGCTTCAAGAATCCCCAGCATCGTCAACACTTTCAGATCCGGCCTTAAGGTTGCTCGGTTTATATTTAACAGCTCTGAAATTTCATTGCTCTTAATAGGTTGTTTTTCTTTAACAATATCAACAATTTCCTGTTGTCTTTCTGTGAGTTGCATATCTTACTCCTAAGCTCTAAGTTGATATTAAGTATAACACATATATTTCATTTGTAAACATTAATGTTAAATATTTTTAACAGATAATAATTTATTATCATTTTAGTTTGTATATAACCTTCTTTATAGTGTTATTGATTCAAATATATTCTCATATGTTTTCTCACCAATTCGATTAACATTCATCAATTCTTCCAACTGTGTAAAATTTCCATTGGCTTCCCGATAATCGATAATACTCTGGGCAATCACATCTCCAATTCCTGGTAGACTTTTTAATTCCTCAAGACTTGCTGTATTGATATTGATTCGACCATCAGCTTGAACTCCTGAATTTTGCTCGACTTGACCAATTATTGGTATTACAAGCTGCTCTTCATCATTAACTTTTCGAGCCAGATTCACAGCATCCGGATCGGCAGTTTCCGTAAATCCGCCGGCCTCTGTAACTGCATCCATCAAGCGAGCTCCATTGGGCAGGGTCACTAGACCGGGCTTATTAACGGCACCCGTTATATGAACCATAATCATTTCTCCCGAAGTATCAGCTTCCTCTTGAACTTCTGCCTCTCCAGTTAATTTTATTTCACTTTCATTTGAATTCTGATTCAGGTACCAAATCCAAAAAACGCCCAAAAAAACAAGCACGACGAGAACGTATAGAAGTTTATTTCGGTATTTTTCCATACTATACTCCAAGGGGTTGAGCTTCCCATCGGCCTTTTTTGAGCATCCAGTATTCAGTATACCCGCAATTCAAAAGATAGTTTTCTGCTGCTTCGAATCCAAACACAATCCCATTATCAAAATGGGTATCTCCACCAATCGTTATTGGGATATTTCTATTTTTCATTTCCGGGATAATCCAATCAGAGGGATATCTTCCCACACCCGGAACACGCATATCTGCGCCGGTATTAATTTCAATCATCGTTTTTGTTTTAGCAATTCGATCCAGACAGACTTTAACAATATCTTGATACCAATCATCACGGTCATCAAAAAAACACTGATTTTGATTGAATTTTTTTATCAAATCAAGGTGTCCAAGAATTTCCGGCTGGTAGGTCGTAACCATATCGCCGATAGCCTGATAGTATTCCTGTATGAAAGATTTAAAATCTCCTGCATAGAAGTTGGTAATTGCATTGGCAAAGTTTTCCCGGCTTTCATCGATATAGCCGATTACATCAGCATTGACAGTCTTAATCGTATGGATTGACATAATCACATAATCCAGGTCTTTTAACAAACCCTTCGCCTGTTGGCTAATAGACTTTCTGTCCATAAAATAGTCTACTTCAAGACTTTTATATATCTCTATCTGGTCCTTATATAAGTTAATCAGACGTTCAACTTCAGCAAAATAAGCTGTTAGATTTTCTTCTTGAATGGTCCAGTCATTTTCAAAAGGTAGTGGCATATGTCCAGTGAGACCGATGCTTCTAAGTCCAGCCTTTATAGCTGCTAAAACCATTTCCTCTAAGCTATTCTTACCATCACAAAAATTCGAATGAATATGATAATTTGCCTGTATCAATTTGTTCCCTCCAAAACTTTGCATGAGCTGATTGTATCATGCTATGTACTTTAAGTAAATAAAAAAATGAAAATTTAAGGCCTGCAAACGTTTCTATAAATGAATTTTATGGATAAACTCCCTCTTGCTCACCTATTTTCTCTTATGCAACATTAAAATTAAGCCCTGCATTTTGTATCATTACTGGGTAAGTTCTCCATTTGGTTCAATCTCTACAGAAAAAGAGCCAAAAGAAAATGCTTAGCTAAACTTGCAATTTCTTTTGGCTCTTTTTCTGTGCGCGGCTTTATTTTTTGTCCATAGGACCGCCCAACAATGTTTTTCATTATAATATTTTGTTTAAAAAGCTCTTTGTCCGATCTTCTTTCGGATTTAAAATGACTTCTTCTGGCGTGCCCTGCTCGCAGATCACACCGCCATCCATAAAAATTACCCGATCAGCTACTTCGCGGGCAAAACCAATCTCGTGGGTTACTACCATCATGGTCATTCCTTCTTCCGCCAGTTTACGCATCGTTGCCAGTACTTCTCCTACCAGCTCAGGGTCTAAAGCTGATGTCGGTTCATCAAACATCATTATTTTAGGTTCCATAGCTAATGCTCTGGCAATCGCAACACGCTGCTGCTGACCACCGGAAAGTCTTGAAGGGTACTGCGCTGCTTTGTCCGATAAACCGACCATTTCCAAAAGATCTAATGCTTTTTTTTGAATTTCTTTTTTATCGGCTTTCTTAACAATAATCGGTGAAATCGTAATGTTTTCAAGAACCGTTAAATGGGGAAATAAATTAAAGTTCTGAAATACCATCCCCAACTCCGCACACATTTGCTGTACCTTTTGTGGATCTATGCGCATCATATCTTTATTGTTTTCACGTTTGTCGGTTAACTCCCCTTCAATATAAATTTCACCGCTGGAAATTCGTTCAAGGTGATTTAAACACCGCAAAAGAGTACTTTTTCCGGAACCGCTGGCTCCTAAGATACAAACCACTTCACCTGGTTCAATCTCAAGATTGACCCCTTTTAAGACCTCGAGATCACCAAATGATTTTCTAATATCAACTAATTTTACCATACTCATATCATCACCCTATCTTTTTTCATAAACTCCCAGTTTCTTCTCCATCCTATCGAATGCAACCTGAATAACCGTTGTCAGAAATAGATAGATCGCGGCAGCATAAATATAATAAATCCAGCTTCCCGTAGAACTGGCCATGGTTTTTGTCGTTCGAAGCAAATCAAAAAGGGCTATGGTCGAAACCAGAGAAGTATCTTTTAATAAAATAATCAGTTCGTTTCCTACCGGCGCTACCATCCGTTTGTAGGTCTGAGGAATAATGATTTTAGTCATCGCTTGACGATAACTCATTCCCAAGGCTTTAGCAGCCTCCATTTGACCACCGTCGATAGATTCTATGGCTGCGCGGATTATTTCTGCCAGATAAGCCGTTGAGTTCAGTGAGAAAGCAATAAAAGCACACAGCATCTGATTAATAATCAGAGAATTACCTGTAACATCCAGATAAATAATCGGTATTGCATAATAAATCATAAATAATTGCAATAATAGCGGCGTTCCCCGAAAAAACCAGATATAAAACCAGGAAATAGCGTTTGCAATACGATTATTGGAAATCCTCCCCAGTGCAACTACCACACCAAAAAGAACCCCAAAAACAATCGATACCAATGCAATTTCAATTGTTACAACGGTTCCATCAAAAATCGCCCATAATTGGGTTTCATTTAACACGTTAGTATTTTTCCC
Organism: Eubacteriaceae bacterium ES3; assembly: GCA_030586155.1. Taxonomy (NCBI): domain Bacteria; kingdom Bacillati; phylum Bacillota; class Clostridia; order Eubacteriales; family Eubacteriaceae; species Eubacteriaceae bacterium ES3. The sequence goes on from CP130741.1 coordinate 2,256,242, forward strand.
TTCGTCAATAATTTAAAACAAGGACAGGACTTGTCCAAAATGGACAAGTCCCAGTAACTTTTTACTACTCAATAACAATCAGTTCAGTATTGATATCAGTTGTCATATCTTTACCAAACCAAACATCAGAAATTTCTGTCAGAGTTCCATTTTCCTGTAAAGTCATAATTGCTGTATTAAGCGTTTCAACCAAAGCAGTATCTTCAGCTCGACAGGTAATTCCAATCGGTTCATTTGTCAGTACATCAGAGCTGATCACAAATGTATCAGGATCTTCAGAGACATAATACATAGCTACGCCAATATCAGTGATAACATTATCAATCTGCATTCCCTGAAGGGCAGCAAAAGCGTCCAACATTCCATCAAATTTCTGGATATCCACATTAACGCCTTCCTGTACTTTAAGAGCTTCTGCTGCAATATCGGCGGTTGTTTCAATCTGTGCTCCCAGAACTTTTCCTTCTAACTGAGAGAATTCAGTAACAGGTTCAGCGTCAGTTCGGGAAACAATAACAATCCCATTAGCAACGTAAGGATCGGTCATCCCAAAGTTTTCCTGTCGTTCAGGAGTAATACTGGTACTGGAAATAATGACATCATACTGTTTTGCATTTAATCCATTGAAGATACCATCCCAGGCAACTGTACTGAATTCTACTTCAACACCCAGTTCTTCAGCCAGAGCATTGGCAAAATCGATATCAAAACCGACTAATTCGTTCTGATCATCACGGAATTCCATTGGCAGATAGGTATCATCCACACCAATCGTTAAAACGCCATCAGCCAACGGATCATCAGCAGCTGCTGAATCATCAGTTGAGCTTGATGAACAACCGGTCAGAACCACTGCAAATACCATTGTCACAACAACAAATAAAGCTAACAATTTTTTCTTCATTTTCTTCTCCTTTTCATCTTCCTAATGTGATTAATTATATATTAATTCTGCCTAATTCTCAAGTTTTTTTCAAACTGCCCAAATTCACAGCTCTTAAAACCAGCTTAAGCAAAACAATCAAAATGACGATTCAGGAAAAAACATCCATAAAAATGCCAAGTATATTGAACCCGCTAATCCAAGTACCAAGGACACTGCCCAAGTTGGCAAAAACAACGACCATCAGAACTTTAGTGACCTTATTTCGCCACAAACCTTTAACCGAAGAAAGATCACTAGCTAACGATTCGAAATCCTCAACCTTGGGCTTTCTGAAATGCGCTTCAACGATTCCAGCAAACCATCCCGCCGCCAGCAAGGGGTTCAAAGACGTGATAGGCGCCATCACCAAAGCGGTCAAAACAGATAGGATATGTCCACCAGCTATCAAGGTCCCCAGTGCAGAGAGCAAACCATTCCAAATAATCCAGCTTTTAGCCTGCTCAAGGCCAGATTGAGGGTTGACAAAAAAAGTAGCCAGGATGATTAAGAGAATAATCGCCGGTATCGACCAACCGATAACTTTTGATGCCGAAGATTTTTTAGGGATCGTCTCCAGCTCTTTAATATCCTGCTCTTTATAAACCTCTTCTTTAATTCCCGGAACATGGGCAGCTCCCAGAACAGCGACAATTTTTTTTCCAGGCGCATTTTTAATCTTGTAGGCCAGATACTGGTCTCGCTCATCGACCAGGTATCTTTTTACCCCTTTGAATGCCGTTCCCATCTCAGCCAGTGCGGCACTCAGCATATCTTCGGATTTAAGGTTTTCCAGTTCTTCTTCTGTTATCTCTTCATTATCAACAACACTTATTGCGATTGAAAAAATCAGTTTTAGCTTCTCCCAAAAACCTGAACCTCTCCAGATACGATTAAAGGTAATCTGAATGTTTCGGTCCGCCAATACCAGTTTTGAGCCCATTTCTTTTGCACAGGCTATCCCTTCCAGCATTTCCTGACCAGTCTCAATTCCAAACTGATCAGCCATTTTTCGCTGATAATTGGAGAGCAGAATATTGATAAACATAAAGCCAGCTCGTCCACTTTTAATGACTTTAACAATATCTGTATTGGACCATTTCTCTTTTTGGGAGATCGAATCATATCGCTGCTGATCCAGTTCAATACAGACAGTATCAGGTTTTTCTGACTCAATCAGCTGCCGTACCTCGATTGCACTGTTTTTTGAAACATGAGCGGTACCAATCAGTATGAGCTCCTTACCTTCATATTCCAGTCTAGTTATATTGTTAGATTCCAATGCCATTCCTTTCTTTGACACAATTTACATAAGAATCATATCAAGGAGAGTCTCACGATCCAAGCCATTTATGTAGGCTGCCGGCTCGATATTTTTTAATACTTCATTTAGCGCCTGCTTTTCAGGTGAAATTCCAGTTAGAACCGTCTCCAGTTCTTTGATGTCGCCATTACCAAAATAATCGCCGAAAAAGTTAATATCGGTAATCAGGCCTTTTTCAACCTGCATCAGAATCGTCACCAGTCCAAAGTCATATTTTCGTTCTTTTCTAATATTATATTGTGGAGAACGTCCATAATTCCATTCCCAGGTCCCATATTTTTCATCACGCAGTTTCTTTACAGCTTCGAACTCTTCCGCACTCAATTCTATTTCTTCAAGCTCTCCATTGGAAAACATTCGCTCAATCAGGGCTTTTTTAAAGTCTTCGAGGCTATAACCCGGATCCATATATTCAGAAATATTAGTCACACGGGCTTTCACCGATTTAACCCCTTTAGACTCTATCTTATCGGCTTTAACATTCAAAGCCCCTTGTATCGTAGAAAGTTTTGAATTAAACAATAAGGTTCCATGATGAAGAATTCTTGGCTTTCTAGCATATTGGGAATTACCGGAGAATTTTTTGCCATCAATGGCGATATCGTTACGGCTGTTAAATTCAGCCTTTACGCCCAGTGAATTTAGGGCATCAACCACCGGTTTAGTGAAACTCTTAAAATCAAAGTCTTCCGTGTTATTGTCATTTACAATAAAGGTGAAATTGAGATTTCCCATATCGTGATAGACTGCCCCACCACCGGTTAATCTTCTAACCACCTTAATATTATTTTCCTTAACATATTCCTGATTAATTTCTTCGATCGTGTTCTGGTGTTTTCCGACAATTATGGCATTATCATTCTGCCATAATAAAAAATAACTTTCGTTCTGATCCATATTGTTAAAGACGTATTCTTCAAACGCCAGATTAATTTCCGGATCGGTTTCTTTCCAATCAATGTATTTCATGGTTGACCCTTAAATTTCCTTTACCGAATCCCTAATCATTACTTCATGTGGAACATAGACATTACTGACATTACGATCTCCGTCTTTTTCACATAGTTTAATCAGCATGCGCATCGCAATCGCACCAATATCATACATCGGCTGGGCGACAGTGGTAATCTGAGGTCTTGTCCATTCTGCAATCCAGAAATTGTTGAATCCACAAATACTTATATCTTCAGGGATTTTCTTACCCATTTCCTCAGCACAACGAATCGCACCCAAAGCTGTCTGATCGTTAAAACAGAACACACAGGTAAATTCCATTCCGGAATTGATCGCTTTCTCCATCATATTATAACCGCCAGAAAGACTTAATTTTTCTTCTAAGACACGGTCATCAGAAAAATCTATGTTCTTTTCTTCAAAAGCCCGCAGGAATCCTTTTTTACGTTCCTGATAGATAAAGCCTTCTTCCAGCTCATCAAAAAACAGCATAAACTTGGTATGTCCTTTGTCAATAATTTCCATAGCTAATTCATATGCCGCTTTTTCATTATTGATTAGAACGCCACTCATCTCTCCACTGTTATCCGGTACACAACCTAAGACTACTTCACTTGGAGCAGAAATCAGTTCTTCCTGCATTTCTTTACTCAGATCTTTTCCAACATAAATAATACCATCGCACTGTTTTTCAACCAGAACGTTCAGTGATTTTTTTTCTTTTTCAGGATCAAAATCAGTATTACTTAAAATGATATTATAATTGTATATACCACATACATCCTCTGCACCACGAACAATTTCAGTATAATAGGGGTTAGTGATATCTGGAATCATAATCCCCATTGTATGGGTTTTCTGAATTTTCAAACTTCTGGCAATGGCATTCGGCTTATATCCCGTTTTCTTGATGGCTTCAAGTACCCGCTCACGTGTTTCTTCATTAACCAGAGGGATATTATTGACGACCCGGGAAACTGTGGCAACGGAAACATTAGCTTCACGTGCAACATCCACAATTTTTACTTTCATTTGATTACCTCTTCTTTTTCTTTAAATTATATTATTACGCTTTAGCACTAAGAACTTCATTCATGGCTTCAAGGATTAAAGCTGGCGAGCGCCGACATTTCTCTTCAGAGACTGCACACGGGGCGAAGCGAAGGCCTTTGGCAAGCCCAACAACAAAGACATTTTTTTCCATTAAACGATCACTGATTTCTCGGGAATGTTCACATGGAATACTGATGAAAAAGCCATCTGAATAAGTAACAATTTTTAATCCTACTTTTTCAGCCTCATCCACAAAAGCCTTGGCCCGTGCTCTTAAAATACCCTTATAATGATTTTGTTCAGCAATCATCTGGTTATAAAGTTCGGGTTCCGAATATATTTTGCTGATTGTCTCCATGGCACCTCTGGTTCCGTTTGACCAGCTTCCCCGGTTTGAATATGTACAGGCATTGGCAAACTCTTCTGCAATCGACAAGGTGGGGGCAACACAAATAATGGCGCCATTTCTGAGTCCATACATAGTATAGCCTTTTGAACAGCTAAAGGCATATAGCGTTAAAACATTATGAGGCATCCCAGTAAGCTTTCTCATGAATGCTCTGGCTTCATCCCCTTCACCCGAAAAATCAATATAGGCCAGATCTACCAGTAGAATGATTTTAAATTCCGGATTATCATTGGCTTCTTTTGTCACAAAAGCAATAATTTCGTCCCATTCGCTGTCAGTTATAGTATATCCGGTGGGATTATGGGCCGGTGTATTAAGAACTGACAGCACTCTTTTCTGTTTTTTAAGAAGCGCTTTCATGCTTTCTTTATAGGCTTCCATATTAAAACTGCCCTGTTCATTATAAAGCGGGAATGTGACAATTGAGCGTCTGTTTTCGTCAGCAATGGTATGATAAGCAGCCCAGTACCAGTCAGTCAAGAGAATCTGATCCCCTGGTTCCGTGTAATTAGCGAAAGCATGGCGAATTGCGCCTGTACCACCTGGTGTTGCCACTGCCTTGATGAAACCTTCATCCGGTTTGTAATCTTTAAAGCAGGCATTCACAACATCCTCGAGATAATCCGGTTGACCAGCTAAGCCAGAATAACCGGCTATCAATTCATTTGGCAGATTTTTCAAGGTATCATATACTGACTTCATTGTAATCAGTTTTCCTTCATCATCCATCAACGCCCCAATTGTTGAATTAATAACCGCTTCAGGACCCAGTTCGCTCGTTTTCTTCGCTGCTTCACCAGCAATTCGGAAAATAGGATCTGTGCCACCTTCCCGCAATGATGACTCAATAACCATTTCTGCTTGTTTCATTTTTCAATCTCCTCAATTTTTCTTAATTTATCTTGAATATTTTTTTCTTTCTGTTTCATATAAATTGTTGCCCTGGGCATCAATTACCACAATAGCCGGAAAATCCTCAACCACCAGTTTTCGGATCGCTTCGGTTCCCAAATCTTCGTATGCCAGGACTTCAGATGACTTGATCAGACTCTGAAACAAGGCTCCAGCACCACCAACGCAGCCAAGATAGACCGCATGATGACTAATCATTGCATTAATGACGCGTTCGCTGCGATTGCCTTTTCCCATCATTACTCCCAGACCATGTTCAAGAAGTTCTGGGGTGAACAAATCCATTCGTCCACTCGTTGTCGGACCGGCAGAACCGATGATTTCACCCGGTTTTGCCGGACAAGGTCCAACATAATAAATCAGCTGATCTTTCAAATCAACGGGCAGGGAAATCCCCTTTTCAAGGTTTTCAATCATTCTTTTATGGGCTGCATCTCTAGCTGTATAAATAACACCGGAAATTCGCACATGATCTCCGGCTTTCAATTTATTTCTAACTTCCTGTGTGATTGGCGTTTTTATCTGAATAATTCCCATTAAAGCTCCCTCTCAACGTGGCGGTTGACATAACATCCCATATTTACAGCAACCGGAAGTCCGGCAATATGGGTCGGATAGGTTAATATATTAATACCCAGAACCGTATTCACACCACCCAGACCCATGGGACCTATTCCAAGTTTATTAGCGGCTTCCAGAAGATATTCTTCTAAAGCCCTGATATGTTCTTCAGGATGATGACTCCCAACTGATCGAGCCAACGCTTCTTTGGCCATTAATGCGGCTTTGTCCATAGTTCCGCCAATTCCAACCCCTACAACAACTGGTGCGCAGGCATTGGGACTCCCATTTTCAATGGTTTCAAGAATAAAATTTCTGACACCTGAAATTCCCTCAGCTGGCTTAAGCATTTTCAGTGCACTTGTATTTTCACTGCCAAATCCTTTTGGCAGTAATTTAATCATCAGACCGTCGCCGGCTACTACCTTATAATGAATAATCGCCGGCGTATTCGTCTGTGTATTTTTTCTTAAAAGTGGATCAGAAACGACTGATTTTCTTAAAAAGCCTTCTTTATAGCCTTTTTCCACACCTTTTTGCAAGGCGTTTTCAAGGGTTTCCCCTTCAATCGATAAGTTTTGTCCCAGGCTTACAAACATTACCACCATCCCAGTATCCTGACAAATTGGTATGTTTTTTTCGGCTGCCACTTCCAGATTTTTTTTCATTGTATTAAGAATTTCGATTCCATTTTCAGAAATCTCCTGCTGCATAGCATTATCCAGTGCTGCTTCCATGTCTGCTCCCAAATGTATATTGGCTTCAATACACATTTCAGAGACCGCCTGGATGATTGTATCGGTATGAATTACTCTCAAATCTGTTCCCTTTCTCAAATCAATAACTTGTTCCCTAATTATCCCTCATTATAACACAGACTGAAAACAATATCACAAAATTTTCATTGTTTTTCATAGTGTTTTCAGGCATTTTGTTTAGATTAAGTCAACGAAATCATGTTGTCTCAAAGCCTCATACAATACGATATTAACGGAATTGGAAAGATTAAGAGAACGCGCCTTTTCATGATTACGCATGGGGATACGAAAACGGCCCTCTTGATAACGTTCATGGACGTTATCTGGAACACCAGCCGTTTCTTTTCCAAACATAATAAATGCATCCTCATCAAATTCTATTTGATGGTAGTATTTTGTTGCTTTAGTCGTCGCAATACACAAATGTCTGCCGTCCAGAAATTTTTCAAAGGCAGCCAGATCATCATGGATTGTAAGCGGCACCAGATCCCAATAATCAAGTCCTGCCCGTTTTAAGTGTTTTTCTGAAAGAGAAAAGCCCAAGGGCTTAATCAAATGCAGGCAAGTATTGGTTAATGCACAGGTTCTGGCAATATTTCCAGTGTTTTGGGGAATCTCCGGCTGATATAGTACGATGTTCATTTTTTCCTCTTTTCAATTAAATATAGCTTTCATAATACCTGTTTCAGCCCTGATTGTCGAATACTTTCTTAACCAAAAAAAGTTTAAAGCTTACTTCACTGTAAGTTTTAAACTCTTTTGGATTATTCAATTGTGAAGTCGTCAGATGCCTGTTCAATTTTTTGACCGTTTTTTCTTGTTTCCGGTTTACTGCTGTTCTTTGGCAGAACAATTGAAAAAACGCTACCCACATTGGGAGTTGAATCAATTTTAATTTTCCCACCATGACTTTTAACGATGTAATCAGCAATATTGAGGCCAAGCCCAACACCGCCAGTCGCCCGGTTTCGGCCATCATCAACTCGGTAGAAACGGCTGAATACTTTAGCTTTTTCTTCCTCAGTCAAACCTATTCCAGTATCTCTTACGGCAATCACAACATGTCTTTTTTCCTGACTCAGGCACAGTTCAACTTGACCTTCTTCTTTCGTATACTTGATAGCATTATCAAGAAGTATGCGTACAGCCTGTTTCAGCCGTTGTTCATCGCCTTTAAAATAAATTTCATCATCCACTGAATCCGTCAGTGTAATCAACTTATCATGTGCCAGGGTTTCCATTAGATCCACTAACTGATGACACATGGCTGACAAATCAAAGTTGTCCACATCCATTTCCAGGCTCTGATTTTCAGCCTGAGCAAGCAATAGAAGTTCAGAAATCAGTTGAGCCATCGTCTCGCTTTCACTGGCAATATTATCAAGCCACTTGGCATTATTACAAATTGTATCTTCTTCTTTTAACTTCAGTACTTCAATATTAGTCTGGATAACGGTTAATGGTGTTCTCAATTCATGTGATGCATTGGCAATGAATTTTTTCTGATCCTCAAAGGTCTCCTTGATCGGTTGCAAAGATTTACCAGCCAGAAAATAAGAGATTGGTATCAAGACTGCCACTGAACCCACACCAATTAGAAATAAAAACGAAATAACATAAGTAACAATGGATCGCTCCGTACTGACCTGTTGAAAAACCTGCAAGATGTAATCTCCGGAATTGTTGGAATATTTTATAGTATATCCCCTGTATTCCAGGGCTTCTGTAGCAAAAGTATTAAACCTGGGAAATTCAGAGTTTTCCAGAATAATCTCATACCCTTTAGTAATCAGATTACGATCTTCAAGTTTCATATTTTTCACTGTATTACTGGAATTCCAGAGGATATACTGATAGCCAAATTTCTCATGTACGGAATCTAATGATTCCACGGATTCAGTAACGCTTCCGCCTTCTTCCTTAATAATTTCCTTGGCCACATCGGTCAGATACATTTCTCCCGATAGGTTCAGACTCCATTTTACCAGAAAAGCCAGAAGGAAAATAAACATAAACATAAAGATAATTAAAATCAGCGTATTAAACACTGTGATTTTTCGTTTGATTTCAGCAAACATTCAGTTCACCTGTTTTATTTTTTACCAAGCGTATACCCCACTCCGCGAATGGTATCAATTTTAACCTGAGTATTGGCAATTTTCTTGCGTAGATTATGTACATAAATTTCAATATTATTTTCGTTAACTTCCTTGTCAAATCCCCAAACCCGATCCAGTATTTGTTCTCTGGTAAACACCTGGTTTGGTCTTTTCAAGAGCATTTCAAGAATTTTAGCTTCCTTCACCGAAAGTTTGAATTCCTGCTCTTCTGTCTGCAAAACGTTTTTCTTAGTATTAAAGCTTACATCTTCAAAAACGATTGTTTCTCCCTTTATGCCATGATCCGGACGACGTCCCAATGCACGAATTCTGGCAAAGAGCTCCTTAGCTGAAAATGGCTTGACAAGATAATCATCAGCCCCCATATCCAAGCCCTTCACCTTATCATCAATGGTCCCCTTGGCGGTTAACATTAAAACCGGGGTAGAAATGCCCTGATCACGAATTTGCTGAAGAATTTCTGTTCCACTTTTTAAAGGCAGCATAATATCCAGAACGATCACATCGTAAATAGGATTTAAAGCAAATAAAAGTCCTTCCTCGCCATCATTAGCGATATCACAATCGATATTCTGTATCCTGCACAACTCCTGAAGTGCATCGGTTATCTTTTTTTCGTCTTCTACAAACAGTATACGCATTAAATAACTCCTTCCAGATTAATATCCAATTTATTCCTTAGCTTTTTATTATATTTAAGAATCCTTAAACCTGCATGAAAAAAGCGCTTTATAGCGCTTTCTCAAAAATTTCAACAGCCTGATCGATTTCGGCTTTTGTTACTACCAGTGGCGGCACAAAACGAATTGCTGAATCACCAGCCCCGACTAAAAGCAGTCCGTCTTCCATTGCTTTGGCAACAATTTCACCTGGTGCTTTATCAACTTCTACCCCGATCATCAGTCCCATTCCACGCACATCTTTAATACAATCATATTTTTCTTTTAGCGCCAATAATTTTCCCTTAAGATAATCCCCCTTATCCTGGACCTCTGCTAAAAAGCCATCAGCCATCAGGGTTTCTATCACGAAAAGTCCACCTGCACAAACTAAAGGATTGCCACCAAAAGTGGAAGCATGAGTACCTGGTGTAAAGACCGATGCCATCTTATCCTTGGCAATAATTCCGCCGATTGGCAGACCGCCGCCAAGACCTTTAGCCATCGTCACCACATCCGGTGTAACACCATATTTCTGATAGGCAAACAGCTCACCCGTTCGGCCAATCCCAGTTTGTACCTCATCAAATATCAGGACAATATTTTCACGATCACAAATCTCTCGCACTTCTTTTAAATATTCTGCATCCGCTGGATTGATTCCGCCTTCGCCCTGAATTGCTTCCAGAATAATCCCACAGGTTTTTGGAGAAATCTGCTTTTTCAAAGCCTCGATATCGTTAAAGGGAACATGATAAATCTCAGGCATCAGCGGTTCCAGATTTTTCTGATATTTCTTTTGACCGGTAGCGGTGATAGCTGCATAGGTACGGCCATGAAAAGACTGGTCCATTGAAATAATTTCAACAGCATCTTCACTTTTATTAAGCTTGCCGTAAACCCGACAAAGCTTTAAAGCAGCTTCGCAGGCTTCAGCCCCACTGTTACAGTAAAAAACCTTATCCAGTCCACTATATTTTACCAGCGCCTCTGCAAGTGCTATAGCCGGTTCAGTCCAATACAGGTTTGATACATGAATCAGGCTGTCAAGTTGCTCTTTAACTACTTTGCTAAAGCCAGGATGGCAATGTCCCAAAGAGTTTACGGCAATTCCAGCCACAAAATCCAAATATTTTTTTCCTTCGCTGTCGGTCAGTGTACAACCAGATCCACTGACAAATTCAATTGGAAATCGTTTATAGGTTTCCATAATAACTTTATTTCCTCGTTCAACCATAAAATCCTCCTAGACAATCGATTCTCGAATCATTGTGCCGACACCGGCGGCTGTAAACAATTCTAAAAGCAGCGAGTGTTCCACTTTTCCATCCAAGATATGTACTGAATTAACCCCTGCATTTAAAGCCTCAACACTGCTTTCAACTTTAGGTATCATACCACCCGAGATAATCCCCTCTTCAATCAGTTTTGGCACATTATCGGTAAACAGACGATGAATAATAGAATCCTGATTTTCCGGATCCATATACACCCCATCTGTATCAGTTAAGTAAATCAGTTTTTCAGCTTTCAAATGGGCAGCAATTGCGCAAGCCACATGATCAGCATTGATATTGTAACTCTGTCCCGTTTTATCGGTCCCAATCGGAGCAATAACTGGCAGAAAATCTTCCTTTAATACAGCTTTCAGGATTTTATCATCAATATGGAAAATTTCCCCCACATATCCGATATCAAGATCGTTGACGAATTTTTTCTTAACCTTGATCATACCGCCGTCTTTTCCCGAAAGACCCACTGCTGATATCTCACGGTCTTGCAGCAGCTGCACCAACTCCTTGTTTATTTTACCTGATAAAACCATTTCGGCCACTTCCACTACTTTTTCATTGGTGACACGCAAACCTTCGACAAACTCAGTCTGGATATCCAGATCATTGAGCAGACCGGAAATATCTTTACCACCACCATGAACGATGATGGGACGAATACCGACCAGACACATCAGTGAAATATCATCCATCACCGACTGTTTAATCTGCTCGTCGTACATGAAGCTTCCACCATATTTAATGACCATTATTTTCTTTTTAAACTGTTGAATATAGGGTAGTGCTTCAATTAAAATCTTAGCCTTTTCAATATACTTTTCCATTTTACCACGCTTTCTTTTTTTTAAACCGTTCGGTGACAACTTTAACTACGATAGTCACCATTAATTTTAACATACTCATAGGATAAATCACATCCCCAGGCAATAGCCTTTTCCGAACCTTCTTCCAGTTCTACATCGATATGCAAATCCGTTTCCTTGAGGACCGCCAATGCTTCTTCTTCATCAAAAGCGATTGGCATCCCATCGTTTAAAAGCGTTACCATCCCAGCAGAGCTGGAAAAGACCAAAGATACTTTTAATGGATCAAATTTTACTCCCGAATATCCTAAAGCACAAAGTGCCCGTCCCCAGTTGGCATCTTCACCGAACATTGCCGCTTTGAAAAGATTCGAGGTGATTACTGATTTTGCCAAAGTCCGAGCGTCTGCTTTAGTCTTTGCGCCACGCACCTCAACCTCCACAAATTTTGTAGCCCCTTCTCCATCACGGACGATTTTCTTTGCTAAGGTTTTATGTACATATAAAAAGGCTTCCTTAAAAGTCTCCAGATCCGGATCATTTTCGCAAAGACAATCATTGCCAGCCATTCCATTTGCCAGTACAGTCACCATATCATTGGTAGAAGTATCACCATCCACTGAAATCATATTGTAGGTTTCCTGAGTTACCTCGGTCAGTAATGAATCCAGTAATTTTTCATCAATACAGATATCGGTGGTCACAAAAGACAGCATGGTTGCCATATTGGGATGAATCATTCCCGAACCCTTAGCCATTCCACCAATTTTTACAGTTTTTCCTTTTATTTCAATTTCAACTCCGACTGTTTTAATTCCGGTGTCCGTCGTCAAAATCGCTTCTGCTGCTTCCACACCCGCTTCAGGGGAATCATTCAGGCTGATCTGTTCGAGTCCTGTCAGGATTTTTTTAACTGGCAACGGAACGCCGATTACACCAGTCGAGGCAATAAGGACTGCTTCTTTATCAACATCAAAAATAGCCGCTGCTTTTTCTGCCGTCTTTAAAACCGCTTGAGAACCTTGAGTTCCAGTACAGGCATTGGCATTGCCACTGTTGACTACTATCACCTGTTTTTTTGAACTTTTCATAACCTCGTTACACCAAAGTATTGGTGCTGCTTTAACGCAATTGGTAGTGGTTTTTACTGCAGCTGTTGCCGGTTTTTCCGACACTAAGACAGCTAAATCGAGTTTATCTTTCTTGATGCCGCAATGCAATCCGCCCAGTTTAAAACCTTGAGCCAATCCGGCATTTCCATCATTTATAATTTTCATTTTCTTCTCCTGTTATTAAATCGGAAAATCGGCAATCATATCAATCCCGGCTTTTTCCTCAATATCAAATACAATATTCATGTTCTGCACAGCCTGTCCCGCTGCCCCCTTAATCAAATTGTCAATGGCACCAACTGCCACAACTCGATTGGTTCTGGGATTCATTTTAAAGCCAATATCCACAAAGTTTGTACCACGGGCCCATCGGGTTTCCGGCATTTTTTCGCCTGTGAGGCGAATAAAGTATTCCTTCTGATACATTTTCTCGTAGGCATCTTTAATCTCAAGCTCTGTGACTCCTGGCTTCAAGCTGGCGTAGGATACTGCTAAAATTCCCCGGTTCATGGGTACCAAATGCGGTGTGAACAGGACGTTAAATTTCTTTTTGTTAAGTGCCTGCAGTTCCTGTTCAATTTCCGGTGTGTGCCGGTGATCACCAATTTTATAGGCCTTAATGGACTCATTGACCTCGGCAAACATGGAATCCTGTAAAACACTTCTACCTGCACCCGATACTCCTGATTTAGCATCTATTATAATAGAATGCTCATCGATCAGACCTTCCTGAATTAACGGAGCCAGACTTAAAATACTGCAGGTAGTATAACAACCGGGATTGGCAATCAACCTGGCCCTTTTTATCTCCTCCCGATGCAGTTCACACAAACCATAAACAGCCTGCGACAGAAGCTCCTGACTGCCATGTTCAGTTTTATACCATTCATTATATATATTAATATCATTAAGCCGATAATCTGCGCCAAGATCAATAACCACTGTCTTTTCTAAAATCTCCGGCGAGACCATTTTGGATGCAATTCCGTGTGGCATAGCCAGAAAAACTACATCAGACTGTTCTGCAAGAACCTCCATGTCTCCGGCTTCGCATATTAGATTGGTTAAATCTCTGAAATTATTGTAGATCTCCGAATACTTCTGACCCGAATAACTTCTAGAACCTAAAGATACCAGTTCAACTTCAGGATGTCTCATTAACAACCTGACCAGTTCCTGTCCTGCGTATCCTGTTGCGCCGATTACTGATGCTTTAATCATTTTAATTCTCTCTTTCCCTGTTTCCTTCATTAATCTTAATTTTCCTTAAGATTTTAACTGACTGAATTTTCATTATTCTGATACCAACGGTTATACTAATACAATAAGTATCAGATAGCTCATCTTTTGTGACATATTTACATACTTTCTCTATTTTATTCTATCAAATATGTCTTTTTCTGTCCTGGTTTTGTTTGTTTTTTGATTATTACCGTATTATAATCCTTTCTCACTGAATAATCAAGCGCATTGCTGAATATTTATTTATTTTTTTAAACTTTTTTCATTTTTTGCTTGCTCTTTTATTCAAACCCATGTATAATCATTCATGTAAAATAAACTGTTCAAAACAGGAGGATAGATATTATGAATAAAAAAGTAATTCTTGCCTATTCAGGCGGATTGGATACAACCACGATTATACCTTGGCTGAAAAACACCTATGATTATGAAGTCATCGCTGTCTGCGTCGATGTGGGACAGGGTACTGAACTTGAGGGCCTTGAGGAACGTGCTCTTTCATCTGGTGCCAGCAAACTATATATTGAAGATGTTACCGATGAATTTGTTGAAGACTACGTCTGGCCTGCGCTTAAAGCTGACGCCGTCTACGAGAAAAAATATCTTTTAGGTACTTCACTGGCCCGACCTTTGATTGCTAAAGTTCTGGTCAAATATGCGCTTTTAGAAGGCGCCGAAGCAATCTGTCATGGCGCTACCGGTAAAGGAAACGATCAGGTCCGATTTGAATTAACAATTGGTGCCCTGGCTCCACAGCTTAAAATTATTGCTCCCTGGCGAATCTGGGATATCAAATCTCGTGAAGATGCCATGAACTATTGTATCATGCATGATATTAAAGTTCCCATGACAATCAGCAACAGCTACAGCCGTGATAAAAACATCTTACATATGAGCCACGAAGGCCTGGAGCTTGAAGATCCCACTCTGGAACCACAATATAAAAAACTGTTACAGATGACTACTCCCGTCGAAGATGCACCTGATGAAGCCGAAGTTGTCAAAATCGATTTTGAACAGGGAATTCCAGTCAAATTAAACGGCAAGGAAATGAGTGGTCGTGAACTTCTATCTGAACTCAATACCATCGGTGGACGTCATGGCGTTGGTATCGTTGATTTGATTGAAAACCGCGTCGTCGGTATGAAATCCCGTGGTATTTATGAAACACCAGGTGGTTCAATTTTATATAAAGCCCACGAAGAACTGGAACATATGTGTCTGGATCGCCAGACTTTTGGTTTTAAACAGCAGGCGGCAGTTAAGTTTGCTGAACTTGCCTACAATGGCGAATGGTTTACTCCGCTTCGCGAGGCTTTAACCGCTTTTGTTGATGAAACTCAGAAAACAGTCACTGGAAGTGTTGAGTTAAAACTCTACAAAGGAAATATCATTTTGACCGGTGTTTCTTCACCCTATTCATTATATAATGCAGAAATTGCCAGCTTTACAACTGGTGATCTTTACGACCATAAAGATGCTGAAGGATTCATCCATTTGTTTGGACTGCCTCTTAAAGTCCGAGCACTTATGCGTATGAGTCAGGAAGAACAGGAAAAATAGAAAATGTCTAAAAAAATGTGGGGAGGTCGGTTTTCTAAAAGCACCGACCTTTTAACAGACGACTTTAATTCGTCTATTTCATTCGATCAGCGGTTATATAAACAGGATATTCAGGGCAGCATCGCTCACGCTCAAATGCTTGGACAGCAGGGAATTATCCCTGCCGACGAGGCTGAGATCATCGTAAAAACTTTAAAAGACATTCTGTCTGACATTGAAGCCGGGCAAATTGAATTCTCAATTGCTATGGAAGATATTCATATGAATATTGAGTCGATTTTGACCGAACGAATCGGTGATATCGGAAAAAAACTTCATACCGGTCGTAGCCGAAACGACCAGGTCGCAACCGATATGCGCCTTTTTGTCAAAGAAATCGCCGGTGAATCAGCAACTCTGGTCAGAGATCTGATTCAGACGCTTTTAAATCTGTCTGAAACCCATACTCAAACGATCATGCCAGGATATACCCATCTACAAAGGGCTCAACCCATTACTTTTGCCCACCACCTGATGGCTTATACAGAAATGTTCAAACGTGATATTATCCGGTTTAAACAAGTCATAGAAATGGCTGATGTTCTCCCCCTGGGTTCAGCAGCAATGGCAACCACCACTTATCCGCTTGATCGCGAAATGGTTGCAAAGACACTGGATTTCTCGGCTATCAGTTTAAACAGTCTGGATGCAGTGGCCGATCGGGATTTCTGCATTGATTTTCTGGAAGCCGCTTCAGTTCTGATGATGCATTTAAGCCGTTTCTCTGAAGAAATTATTCTCTGGTGCAGCAGTGAATTTGGTTTCATTACCCTGGATGACGCCTTCAGCACCGGTTCCAGCATTATGCCGCAAAAGAAAAACCCCGATATTGCTGAACTGGTTCGCGGTAAAACCGGTCGCGTTTATGGTGATCTGATGGGACTTTTAACTACCATGAAAGGCATCCCCCTGGCATATAACAAAGATATGCAGGAAGACAAGGAACCGGTCTTTGATGCCTGGGATACCATTAAAATTTGTGTCATTACCTTTACTAAAATGATCGCTACCATCAAGGTCAATCACGAATCAATGAAAAAGGCGGCTGCCGGCGGTTTTACAAATGCAACTGACGCCGCAGATTGGCTGGTTAAACAGGGTGTTGCTTTTCGTGATGCTCATGAGATTATCGGGAAACTGGTTTTCTATGCACTTGAAAACAACAAAAGCCTGGATGATCTGACACTTTTAGAATATCAGCAGATTTCACCAGTATTTAACGAAACTATTTTTTCTGCAATTGATTTAAGCACTTGCGTCAATCAACGTAATCTCACTGGGGGTCCAGCTGAAGAACAAGTGAAAAAAGCGATATCTCTTAATCGCAGTTGGCTGGCACAGTACTGCTGCCAATAAGTCCTTTAGTAACTGTAAGTCTTATGTCCTTATCAATAATGCGTTAATGCCTAATTAACGCATTATTTTTAAATTCAGTACAATTATGTATCTTGAATTTTATACTAAATTGTGATAAGCTGAAATAAAACTTAAACGACAAGAAATTAAGGGATAATTTCCCTGACAGCAAATATAGAAGGAAGTGAAGTATGGGGAAATATAAAGTCGGGATTGAAACAAAAGAAAAAATTTTTGAAACCTCAAAAAGTCTTTTTTATGAGAAAGGTTATACCAATACGACCTGTGCCCAAATTGCTAAGAGTTCAAGCAGCAATGTCGGTCTGATTAATTATTATTTTGGTGCTAAAAGCGGTTTGGGAATAGAAGTCAACAATCAGCTGATGCGTGATTTCAAAGAAGCTATTCTAACCAAGCTTAATCAGGCAGGCATCGAAACGACGCTCCTTTTGCAGACCACAGTTGAAATGCGTTTTTTAAACCAGGCACTGCGTCAGAATAAAAACTATGCCCGCTTTTATTTTAATTTACTGGAAGAAAATGTGATTTATAAACAGCAAAGTATCATGCTTGATTTCTATGATAATCTGGTTAAGAGCTGTTCCCTTGATCTGGAACCATATGAAATCGAATATATAACCTATGCCAATATGGGATCCACCCAGGGTGTCAGCCTTGCTTACGATGCCGGCCTGATCGACTGTTCCCCCAGTGAATTTGTAAACATGAACATTCGGATGTGTTTATCCAATATGCACCTGGATGCTAAGCTGATTGATCAGACGGTTGAAGAATCTCTGGAAATCTCAAAAATCATCAACGTACAAATCGTCAAAAATTTCAAAGTTGAATAAATGTAGAAACTAATATTTCTTAAGCTAAAAAAACCGGACAATTGTCCGGTTATTTTTTTTGTGGCAGAGCTGAACGTAAGTTAACTGGAACCATCGCCCAGACAATTCCTGACAGAATCAAAGCAAATCCCAGAAACGAAAGGGCCGATGGGACTTCTCCAACAAAAATCATCACAAAAATCGGATTTAGAATCGGCTCCAAAAGGGCTATCATTGAAGATTTAAGCGCCGAAACCCGTTTTACACCTTTTAAAAACACCAGATAGGCTACCCCAATCTGGAAAACGCCCAGATAGAGAAGAGCAATCCAGCCAGGGATATTAATCGTATTAAAGGTAAACTGCCGATTAAAAAGCACAATACAGACAAAAGCCAAAACCAGATTATTTAAGCCTGTTACCGTTACATCCGAATAGGAATATTCTTTATCCATATAATATTGGACAAAAGCGTAAGCAATCCCATTACTTAAAGCCAGCAGATCCCCGACCATATTCCCGCCGGTGGAATCAGAAAAAATAGTCACAATCCCAATTAGAATTAAAATTCTGGGCATTAGTTCCCGGCCTTCAATTTTCTTCCCCCGCAAAACATAGTAGGCATACAACCATAAAGGGGCTGTGCATTGAAATATAATCGCGTTTGCCGCTGTAGTCATTTTGGTTGTCAGGACAAATACAATACTTAAAAAAGAATATGCCAGGGCCAGGATGATGGCATTACTACTTATTTTTAATTTTTTCCACTGCATAAAGGGCATAAACATCAAACAGGCAATAATCGCTCGAACAAAGGTAATGGTCGTTGCACTGGTATCAATGAGTTTAATAAAAAAACCACCAGTAGAAAAGAGTATCATAGCCAGTGCTACCAGAAAAATTCCTTTTTCTTCTTTCATCTATTTCTCCAAATAAAAATTTTCTCTGTTCCAAACAGAACTTTTAGCATATAATTTTAATAATTATACTTATAAATCTGGGAGGGCATCATGTTATCAAAAATATTCAGCTGTGGACTTATGGGCATTGACGGGTTCCCCGTCACCGTTGAAATCGATATCTCACGGGGACTCCCCGGTTTTTCACTTGTCGGTTTGCCCGATGCCGGAATTCGCGAAGCCAAGGATAGGGTTTTTTCGGCGATAAAAAATTCCGGCTTCCAATATCCCATGGAGCGTATCACCATTAACCTGGCGCCCGCAGACCTAAAAAAAGAAGGTTCTGCCTATGATTTGCCTATCGCCCTAGGGATTCTTTGTGCCTCCGGTCAACTGGAAACTGATTTGCTTAACGATTGTATGATTATTGGTGAACTTTCTCTAAGCGGTGAAATTCACCAGGTCAACGGAGTTCTGCCAATGATTTTGGCTGCCAAAAAAAATGGTTTTAAAAGCGTTTTGGTCCCAGAAAAAAACCGCTATGAAGCAGCTGTTGTCCATGACATTGATGTTTATCCGATGCCAAATCTTTGTGACTGCGTCGATTTTCTAAAAGGCGAACTGCTGCCAGATTCCTTCTCTTTAAATGTTCAGACCCTTCTCAATCAGCAAAATGGCGATTATAGTACTGATTTTTGTGATATCCGCGGTCAGGAACAGGCCAAGCGAGCCCTTGAAATTGCTGCTGCCGGTTCCCATAACGTCATGATGTCAGGGGCTCCTGGAGCTGGAAAAACTATGCTGGCCAAAGCCTTTCCCGGGATTCTTCCCGATCTGACCCTGGATGAAGCTCTGGAAATCACAAAAATCCATAGCATTTCCGGTCTTTTAAATAGTCAGGCCCTGATCTGCAAGCGCCCTTTTCGTGCTCCCCACCATACCATTTCCACGTCATCGCTGGTTGGCGGCGGACGGATCCCCAAACCAGGCGAAGTTTCACTGGCCCATTTGGGGGTTTTATTTCTAGACGAATTGCCGGAATTTAAAAAGTCTGCTTTAGAAGTATTAAGACAACCCATCGAAGATGAATCCGTTTCGATTTCCCGGGTTCATGCCTCGTTGACCTTCCCGGCTAAATTTACGCTGATTGCCTCGCTCAATCCCTGTCCTTGCGGTTATCTTACTGATCCCCATCACCAGTGCACCTGCACACCGGCCCAGGTCAGGTCCTATCAGGGTAAAATTTCCGGGCCTTTGATGGATCGGATGGATATTTTTATCCATATCCCTTCCTCAACCTATGAAGAAATTCAGACCCGCCCCAAAGGTGAAAGCTCTAAAACCATTAAAGAACGCGTTGACCAGGCTCGAATGATACAGAATAATCGCTACCAGAACTCCGGAATTTTCTTTAATTCACAATTGACCCCAAAGCTGCTTGAGAAGCACTGTGCATTGGGAAAAATGGAGCAGAGCATGATGGAGAAATGTTATCAGAAAATGAAACTAAGCGCAAGGGGCTATCATCGTATTTTAAAACTTTCTCGAACTATTGCTGATCTTTCTAATTCAGATCATATTACCACTACTCACCTGGCAGAAGCTATTCAGTACCGGGATATGCAGATATTTACGCCTTGATTGTTTCATTCACAAAAAAAGTCTGCTCCTTGGTTTCAGCGCACAGACAAACCCGATTACAGAACAGAAAATCTGTAATCGGGTTTTAGTATTGACTAAAAAAGAATGATGGGAATTTTCGCTTGGTTTGCTCTCTTCCGTATATTTATAATGTAGTTCCATGCATCTTTAAGTAGCATGAATGTTTAAACATTACTTATACATTCCAATTCATCGAGCGCTTAATCGCTTCTTTCCAGCCACTATAGGCTCTGGTTCTTTTTTCTTCTGATATTTCCGGTTGAAAGCTGGCATCAATTGTCAAGGCTGTATCAAAATCTTCTTCCTTCCAAAGACCAATAAATAAACCCGCCATTTCAGCTGCTCCCAAACTGGTTGCTTCAACCGAGAAAGGCCGATCCACCTGGACATTCATCATATCTGCCATAATCTGCGCCAGTAAATTGTTTTTTGATGCACCACCATCGATTCGCACAGTTTTCATTGTGATGCCCGCTTCATTACTGACAACATCCATAATATCTTTTAGTCTGAATGCAATCCCCTCCAATGTTGCTCTGACCAGATGCGCTTTTGTAGCTCCCCGGGTTATTCCTAAAATAGTACCTCTGGCGTAAGGATCATGATAAGGGGCGCTCAGTCCAGCCAACGCAGGAACAAAATATACCCCGTTGGTATCTTCAACAGACCGGGCTAGAGCTTCTGTCTCGCTGGAGGCGGCAATGATTCCAAGTCCATCCCTTAACCACTGGATTGATGATCCGGTAACCGCTTCATAGCCTTCAAGCGCATAATACATCTCATCTCCAATTTTCCAGGCAATCACAGTATTCAGTCCTTCATCTGAAATAACACATTCTTTTCCGACATTAATATCCAGAAAAGATCCTGTCCCATTGGTGATTTTACCGGTTCCGGAAGTACGGCATCCCTGTGCATATAAAGCCGCATGCTGATCTGCAATGTCTCCAGTAATAGGAATTTCTGCTCCAAAAATGTCTTTTGTCGTTTTACCGTAATCGCCGGAGTCAGCAAGAATCTCCGGATAAATTTTGGTATCAATTCCCAAGAAGGTTAAGAATTCTTCATACCATTTTCCAGTTTTTAAATCAAGACTTCCCATTACAGAAGCATTTGAATAGCTGACCGCATGTTTCTGGCCACCGGTTAATTTCCAGATCAGCCATGTATCAATCGTCCCAAAGAGGACTTCGTCCTTTTCGATTTTTTCTTTGATCCCCGGAACATTTTCAAGATACCAATTAAGCATTAAAGACGAATAAACAGGAGCCACTGTCCAGCCTGTCGTTTTTCTCGCCTTTTCACCCCATTCACCGGCATTTAATTCCTGGCAGAAATCAGCCGTTCGGTTATCCTGCCAGACAATCGCATTATAAAGCGGCTCGCCAGTTGATTTATCCCACAACAAACAGGTTGCGCGCTGGTTGGTAATTCCTAAGCAGGCAATTTCTTCCGGAGAAATCATTGCCTCACCAATCGCTTTTTTACACATCTTAATACTTTTATCATAAATTTCAACGGCATCATGCTCGACCTTATCTTCACTTGGCGTATATTGTGTGAATTCTTCATAACTTTGAGCTACGATTTGTAATTTCTGATTGAAAATCAAAGCCCTGGTTCCAGTTGTTCCTTCATCAATAACAAGTACATATTTTCCCATTTTTTACTCCTTTAAATTATAAATTCTTTTAATCAAATATTCAATATAACGTTTACATTCTTTGTGAAAAATGTGGATTCGATTTTAAATCAGTCCCTGCAGTTGCCTTAGAATAAAAACTGAATCTCAAAACTGCAAAATAGGGTATACAATTTATCTGTGGAAGTTACCGTGTTGCTCACTTTTAAATTACTCCAAGACAACTTCAGAGACTGACAATTATTTTTATTGAGGAAACTATTTCTTTTTGGTGCCAATGATCCCGGCTCGAAAAGCCTTGCTGTATTTTCGGCAATTTCGGTCTTTACCGAGTAAAGCATAGGTCGCATAAATGGTTCCCATCATATCTTTGTTGGTCGGATCCATAACGGCAGAGTCCATTCCAGCTTGTATCGCAAGCGCCATAAAGGTCTTGTTGACCAGCGCTCGTCCAGGCAATCCAAATGAAATATTGCTTAATCCTGAAGTAATGTGGATGTCTGGGTACAATGCCCTGATTTGTTCAATTTCATTTGTGAAATTTGTAAATGAATCATTTTTCGTTGCCAAAGCAAGTAAACATGGATCGATATGAATTCGCTCTGTAGTCACCCCATATTTCGATGCTTTTTCAACCATTTGTTTGGTTATTCTTATCTTTGTGTCAACGTCTCGCGGGATTCCATTATCATCACAGGTCAACCCCACAACCTCCCAGGTATTTCCTGACAGTAAGGGCAAAAGTACTTCGCATTTATCCCCTTCCCCTGAAATTGAATTGAGCAAACCAGGACGTCTAGCATCTTTAAAAACGGCTTCTATGACTCTGGGGTTAGGACTGTCAATACAAAGCGGTGTGTCTGTAACATCCTGCACCACATTCATCAGCCATTTTAAAGCGTCGATCTCAAGTTCCGGTGATGTGCTGGCACAAACATCAATATAATCAGCGCCCGCTTCAGCTTGCATGATTGCCCTTTTGGCAATAAATTCTTCATCTCTTTTTTCAATGGCTTCTTTGACAACTGGAATCGTACCATTGATTTTTTCTCCAATTATTATCATGCCTACTCCTTAGAAGGATGCTGCAAGACTTCATCGTTTACAATAAATTCCACAACAACCGTAATAATATTATATCCAAGCAGCTTATTTATTTTCACATATTTTGACAGCCAGTGCTGCCGCCCCGCCAGCATCTTTTGCAAATGCATCGCAGCCGGTTTTGTCGCAAAAATCCTGAGTAATTGGTGCGCCACCGATCATAATTTTTACATTATCACGAATTCCGGCATCAATAAAAGCTTTAACAACTTTTGGCGTTTCCGGCATGGTCGTAGTCAGCAGGATTGAACAGGCGACGATATCTGCATCATGTTTAATGGCTGCTTCAACAAATTTCTCAGCCGGTACATCGATACCGATATCGATAACTTTGAGTCCGCGACCTTCAAGCATCATGCCAACCAGGTTTTTACCGATGTCATGCATATCACCCTGAACACTGCCAAGGATAACGGTTCCCAGTGATTTTGAATCTTGGTCTGTTAACAATGGTTTTAAAACCTTTGAACCTTCCATCATGGCATGACAGGAGCAAAGTACTTCAGGAATATATAACTCATCGCGACTGAATTCTTCGCCGACGACAGCCATCCCTTCCATCATGGCATCCAGCACTTCCTGAGCGCTGCATCCAGCATCTATGGCTTCTTGGACTAAGGCAGGCATTGCAAATTCATCCCCATCATAAAGGGTGTCTGATATCTTTTTTAAGATTTCCATTTTGTTCTCCGTTTCTAAATTTCAATCCAAATTAATGGGATACTTTCCGAATTTATGGGCACAATCTATCATGTGAATCAGGTTCTCGGCGCTGACATCCCCCTGGACATTATGCGCTGGTGATAGTAAATATCCGCCGCCAGGTGCCAATGCCTTAATCGCTTCATGCACTTCGTAGGTAATTTCTTCTTTCGTTCCGAAAGGCAAGATATTTTGAATATCAATATTGCCATGAAATACAATATCATCGCCAAACTCTTTCTTTAATTCATATCGATTCATATTGGCAGCAGCAGGCTGAACAGGATCGAGTACATCTACTCCACATTCAACCAGGTCAGCAATAAAAGGCTTAATAGCTCCACAGGAATGCAACATGATTTTCGCTTCCGGATTATATTGATGCAGGGTTTTCTTGGCATGTTCAAAATGTTCCTTTAAATGCGGTTTGACAACTTTTTTGAAAGTTCTAGGAGACATTAAAGGACGATCCTGCATGCCCAGATCTTCACCACTGAGTCTCAAAATGTCGACATATTTCCCAACTTCGGCCATAATGACTTCATTCGTCCTTTTTTGGATCTGACATATTTTGTCCATCAGCGCATGGGCGAATTCCTGGTTATTAATAATATCTCTATACCACTGTTCATGACCGCGCATATAGGTTGCCAATTCAAATACAGCGCCGGCAAATTTTGCCAATATAGCCAGGTCGGTGGTTTCCCGAACTTCTTTCATTTCTTCATTCAATCCGGCATACCTTAAAGGGTCTTCCGGATCAGGCCATTGATACGTTTCCAGATCTTCAATTGTAGCATTTGCCAGCGGCGGATTAACCAGCTCAAAGTAGAAATGGCCGCCATCAATAGCTGTTTTTTTCCAGTAACATCCCCATTCGTCGGTGAAACTTCCATCGTCAAATTTTTTTGTATGTACTGAGACCCCGGAACGTGGCGAAATATAATACATATCCAGTTCCAGCTTTTTGATCATTTCAATCGGCATCTGGACCTCGGTCCATCGTCCCATTCTCGGACTGTCCGGTAAATAATCCATATTTAATACTTTTTTCATATCGCGGTATACATCAATGGTAAGTACCATATCGACTGGTACTCGATCAGGTTCCTGATGATTGGCTGCTGCCATCACTCTTTCTCGTGAATTCATTTTATCCTCGCTTTCTGAACAATAAAACATCTGAATTACCCGTGGCCACGAGTTATTTCGTAAATATAAAGTATTTACTACTGATTACAACTACAATATACCATCATATTATCGTAATGTCAACAGTCGAATAGCAACTTTATATCTACTTTATGATAATATTATGGCAACTTTGTGTTCGATATTTGATAGTAAGATGTATTTATGAATAAATTCCACGATACCTCAGAGTTGTAAAATCGTATAATAATGTAATATACTAAAATGATATTGATTTTAATTACATAAAAAAAACGCTTCAAACAAAGAAGCGCTGTAAAAAAATTTTTTAAATTATTTCGATATCATTAGTTCTGCAGTATTCCCGGTAAATCTCTGGCGTTTTATCATCCAGTATAAAACCATCAAATTCAGTTAAATCAACAATTTTCGTCAAAGAGACTTGATCAAATTTTGTGTAATCAGCCAGCAGATAGCATTTACTGCTGACTTCGTAAATAATTTGATTGATTTCCACTTCTTCGAAGGCACCATGAGTAACCCCTTTATTAATGGATACTGCCATAACGCCCATAAACGCTTTATCAATATTAAAGCTTCTTAAAAACTCATTCGCCTCTTTTCCATAGAAAGCACCTGAAAAACTCCTAAGTTTTCCACCAGGCATATAGACGGTGATGCCTGGTATTGTTGAGGCTTTTAAAGCCACATTCAAAGAAAGTGTGATCAGATTAATATCTTTTACATCTTCCAGATAATCTAAGATCAGTTCAACTGTACTGCCGGCATTTAAAGCAATCGTGTCACCAGTTTCAATTAATTTAGCGGCCTTTTGAGCTATAAACTGTTTTTCTTCGATGTTCTGGGTCCTTTTTTTAAAGATATCCAGTTCAATCGTTGTATGAGAATTAATATTTTCTCGTCGATAAGCACCACCATAAGACAGGGTGATGCCATATTCATCGGCAAGATATTTCAAATCACGACGAATCGTTGCTTCGCCGACCTCATATTTTTGAGCAAGGTTTGACACTTTTACAGAACCCTTTTCTAATATTGTATTAAATATTTCTTTTCTTCGATCGATATATAACATTCGTTCACCTTTTAAATAGTATTCACGCATTTATTCTTATCTAGATTGTACCTACTTTATGACTATATTGTCAATAAAGTAATAAAAACCTCAGAAATCATATTAACATTGAGCAAAATTCTCCAGTGGCTTATCTGCTTTTATGATCGAGCAAATTGATCCCTAAAAAATTCTATACAGTCGATTACCACTAACCATTTAGTCAGTTACCTAGATATTTATATTATTACCTCCAGGGAGAATAAATTACTGATACTGGGCCTGATAAAGCCGCCAGTACATCCCCTGTTTGTCAAGAAGTTCCTGGTGTCTGCCTTCTTCAACAATTTTTCCTTCGTCAACGACAAGAATAAGATCGGCATTTTCGATCGTCGATAGGCGGTGAGCAATGACAAAACAGGTCTTGTCTTTCATCAGGTCGCGCATGGCGGCCTGAATTTTTTTCTCAGTCCGGGTATCCACGTTGGAAGTCGCTTCATCAAGAATCAGCATCCGAGCATCCAGAAGCATGGCCCGGGCTATAGTTAAGAGCTGTTTCTGCCCTTTAGAGATATTAGTTCCCTCTTCACTTAAAATTGTGTCGTAACCATTTGGCAAATGTTCGATGAAAGAATGAATCCGGGCTGCTTTTGCTGCTTCAATCACCTGGTCTTTCGTAACCTGATCATTTCCATATACGAGATTTTCATAAATGCTTCCATTAAACAGCCAGGTATCCTGAAGGACCATGGCAAAGGCACTTCGCAGACTGTCCCTTTTTAACTCCCTTACTTCCTGTCCATCAATATAAATAAATCCATCATCGGCATCATAAAACCGCATCAGAAGATTAATAATCGTCGTTTTTCCTGCTCCGGTAGGACCAACAATGGCCACCAGATGGCCGGGTTTTATTTTTAAGCTTAAATCCTGAATAATAACCTGTTCCGGTTCATATCCAAACTGAAGATTTGTAAACTTCACACTTCCTGAAACATCGGTCAGCTCAATGGCGGTTTGGCCGTCTTCCTTTTCCGGCAATTCATCAAGCAGGTTAAAAACCCTTTCTGCGGCAGCCAAAGCCGATTGAATATCATTGCTTAAATTCGCCATCTCATTAATCGGTCCGGAAAACTTTCGGGAATACAAAATGAATGAAGAAATCATCCCAATTGTCATGCTGCCATTAAGAAAGAACACCGCTCCCAATACCGCTATCAGTGACAAGGAAATATTATTGATCAGATTGACCGCTGGAAAAACCATAGAACCATGATATTCGGCCTGATAGTAGGCATCCACTGCTTCTTTATTTTTCGAATCATAATTGCTGATCGTCCTGTTTTCCTGACCGTAAACTCTAAGAGCATGAATTCCAGATATCATTTCTTCACCATAGGCATTTAAGAGACCCAGCTTTTTTGAACGCTTTGAAAATAGCGGACGGTTCCTCTTTACCAATCTCCGGGATACCAAGAGTGAAATGGGTACTGTTATAACAAAAATTCCGATCAATTTTAGAGAAATTGACATCATCATGGCCAGGGAACCAACAACAATAATAAATGCTGATCCCATTGAGACAAGATCACTGGCCAATGACGAATTCACCGTATCGATGTCGTATGAAATGCGACTGATAACGTCTCCCGTCGCATGGGAATCAAAATATCCTACCGGCAAATCCATCATCTGGTTAAAAACCTTCTGCCGCATAAGATAAGATACTTTACGACTGATATATATCATCAATAGCTCCAGCAGATAAATCAATATTGCTGAAAACAGGTAAAAAACCACCATCAGACCAGCGTAGAAAAATACCTCTGGAAAATCGACTGCCCCGGGTTTAATCGCGTCAATGGCATAACCAGCCAGCATCGGCCCAACCAGGACTAAAATATTTGAAGCCAACATCAGAATAAAGGCTAGTACCAGCGGCCATTTAAAGGGCAGAAGATAATCTACAAGCCGTTTAAGAGCCTGTTTTCGATCTTTAGGTTTATCCGTTTTTACTGATTGACGCATAAGTCCACCCCCATTTGAGACGCTGCAATTTCGCGATAAATTGCACAGGACGCCATCAACTCATCATGGCTTCCCCAGGCAATTTTATGTCCGTCTTCCAAAACAAGAATATGATCTGCCGACATAATGGAACTGATTCGCTGGGCGACAATAACCCTGGTTGTCTGTCGGTAATCCTCTTGCAGTGCTTTTCTAAAATCAGCATCCGTCTGATAATCCAGGGCACTTGAGGCATCGTCAAGAATTAGAATCTCCGGATTTCCGGCCAAAGCCCTGGCAATCAGGATTCTTTGTTTCTGACCACCACTAAGATTGGCACCTCTTATTTTTAGTTTATCAAGACCCTCATGTTCTTTTTTGTCAACAAATTCCCGTGCCCCGGCATGATCAATGGCCTGATTAAACACTTCTTGACTAATTTCTCGGCCAAACTGAACATTAGCAAAAATGCTGTCTTCAAAAATCATATCGTTCTGAAAAACCACGCCAAATTTCTGGTAAAGGTCTTTTTTATCGATCGCTCTGATATCCTGGCCTTCAATTAATACTCGACCGCTATCAACATCATAAAAACGCAATAATAAATTAATTAAAGTTGTCTTTCCTGCACCTGTCTCCCCAATAATCCCCAGGGTTTCTCCTTTCTTAAGGGAAAATGAGATGTTTTTCAGATTGTCATCCTTTTTATTATAGGAAAATGAAACATTTTCGAATTCAATATAGGCTTCAGTATTCCCTTCAGGCAGCTGCTTTACCGCTAGTTCCTCGGTAAAGTTTAAAACAGCTGTGATACGATTAGCTGAGGACGTCGCTTTGGTAATAATCTCAAAGAGCCTTGTAATAGCCATAAAGGTATTTAATATAATGGTAAAATAAGTCATAAAAGCCAGAATTTTCCCTACTTCCGACTGGCCGGCATTGACCAGATATGCACCGACAACAATGACCGCCACCAAGCCCAAATTCAGTGAAATGTTTAAAAGTGGCTTAAGCGCCGCAACATTACGTCTGGCTTTATTTTCCTGACTGTTCAGGTTTTTATTGATTTCATCAAACCGCTTTTTTTCGTGACTCGTTTTTGACAGTGCCTTTATAACCCGAATGCCTGAAATGTCTTCCCTGACAATCCGGACAAAATGATCAGTAGTTTTTTGCAATTGTGCAAACAATGGGATACTTTTTCTGGTAACAATAAACATAAAAAAAAGCATGACGGGCATGGTTGCCACTAAAATGGAAGCCAGCATCGGATCCATCATCATGGTAATAATAATCCCTCCGATAATCATAATCGGAGCCCTTATCCCTAAGCGCTGGATTCTTGTGATCATAATATGAATATTATAGGTATCGCTGGTCAATCGCGAAATCACTGATGCCCGACTGATTTGATCCAGTTGATGACTGGATAAAAACAAAATTTTCTTAAACAGATCATGTCTCAATCCTCTTGTTGTTTCACGCCCCACCTCTGCCGCTACCCGGTTGGCAATGACGTTAAACAAAAATCCGGCTATCGAACAAAGGATCATCAATCCGCCCCAGATAAAAATCAATGATTGATCCTTTAATGGTATCACCTGGTCAATAATATGGGCCAGGATGTAAGGGATCAGCAAATCCATCAGCGATCCGGTAAATTTAAAAAATATTCCGACACTCATCTTCCCCATATTGGGTTTTAAATAGGTCGCAAGAATTTGTTTCAAAACCATCAACTCCTCTTGTATGTCCATCCTGTTTTGTTTCAGAATAAACTTATCTTTGTTTTAACATTATACCGCAAATGATCTACTATGCCGATAATTTTTTATTCATTGGGAATTAAGTTTCATATCAAAATACTGATTGAGCAATAACGATCCAGTTAATTTTTTTGTTTTCTTTTTTATACTGAAAAAACAATTTATTCAGACTTTTCAGATTGCACGTCAACTTATTCTTTTTTTACCTGCCTGAAAAAACAATGTCATTACCTCTTTAAGTTAACTTTTTATGCACATAAAAAGACACACACAACAGGAAATCATTAACCTGGTTGTATATGCCTTTAACTTTTTTCTTTCGTTTAGGTGGTGCAATTTTTCATTATTTGAATTACTATGTATAATTTATAAAACTAATTCTGCTAAGCATCAGATTCTCACAACTATAGCATCTATTTCTAAAACATCAATCCGGCTACTGGTAACCAAATTGTAGCCAATAATACAAACGCCACTTGTAGCCAAATCGTCGCTTTTGGCATCTCTGTCATTTTATAATAACCCGCAGTATAGGTAATTAACGGAATCGTATCAATGGGAAACAGATAACAGTTACCAGCACATAGTCCTAGCGTGACAATTAGAAACTCCGGGTTGATGCCCATAGTTTCCGCCAAGACTATAATTACCGGTGTTAAAACCCCAATAAGTGCAGGTGCTACAGGTACAATCAACATAATCAGAAAAATCATCGAGGCTACAAAGAAAACACCTCCCCTTAGCGACAACGATAGCGAACTGGGTAGCACATAGGTTACAAACCACTCACTGACGCCGTTGGCGACAATTGTATTAGCTATACATAAAACAGACCCGATTAAAATATAGGAAGTCCAACTGACCGCTTTCATATACTGTTTCCAGGAAATAACCTCGATTCCTGGCATAAAGAAGAGAACGCAACCAAATAATGAAACGACCGCCACTTCGATAAATGGGAAAAATGAGCTGATTACCCAGAAAAACATCATTGCCGTTGCAATGGTGATTACCTTCCATTCACGACTGCTGACGTTTTCTTTTACTTCAATCTGTTCCATAAACTCACTAATTTCTGACACATCTATTTCCGCAGGCGGAAAAACTTTTGTCAGGACAAACCAGGATAGGGGCACCATAATAATAGCGATTGGAATGGAACAAACCATCCACTGAAGAAATGTTACTTGGATTCCTGCAATACTCTGTAATAGACCGACTGTTAAGATATTGATTCCGCTGCCAGCCAACGTCATCAAACCACCCAGCATTACGGCAATGGGAATCCCCATCATCAATGACTTGGCAGTCTGCTTCCGGTCTTCTTCATTTTTAAACAATTGCAGAAAACCTTCGCCGATTCCCATAAATACCACGACGCTGGGAACATCGGTGATGATTGACGAGACTACAGCGGCCGCAATCATTATAGCCAGTACACATGTTTTGACATTTTTGCCAAATTTTTTAAGCAGTGCGTGAAGTACCCTATTAACAATCGGGGTTGAAGTAACCGCTTCCGCCAGACCGAAGGAAGCCAAAACAAAAAACAAAATTGTATTGGTAAATCCGCTTAAGGCTGAACCCAGATTCTTTGTAATCCCTAAAGTCGGCAGCAAGGCCAAACAGAGAAAACAGGTGACGCCAACTGGTAGGGCTTCAGTTATCAGCATAATTAGGAAGAAAAGCAGAAGACCTACGGTAATCATTCCATTGCTGGTTAAACCTTCCGGAACCGGCAACAAATAAAACGCGATCAATACAATAATTCCAAGAGCCATTCCCAAGATCTGTTTTTTACTCATCTCATCACCTCATCAATTTTTTAGCAAAAGCTGGTTTGAATATTTATGTTCTTAATTTAAACATCTGCAACTTTTCTTTAAGCAGCTCGGCCTGGGCTGATAACTCCTCACTGGCTGCAGCACTTTCTTCAGCAGTTGCTGAATTCTGGTGAACAACCTGTGCCACCTGTTCAATTCCCTGACTAATCTGAAAAATCTCTGTTGCCTGTTCACTGGAAGCGGCTGCAATAGATTGATTAATCGCGGCGATCTCTTCAATTCCCGTTACCATACTTTGAAGTGATTCTGCCGTATCGTCAGCGATTTGGGTACCCACCTTGACCTTGCCAATCGTACCTTCAATTAGAGCAGTTGTCTCTCTGGCCGCATCAGCACTTCGAGCGGCAAGTGTTCTTACTTCTTCAGCCACGACTGCAAAACCCTTACCGTGTTCTCCTGCCCGAGCGGCTTCAACAGCCGCATTTAAGGCCAGAATATTGGTCTGGAAGGCAATATCATCAATTACCTTAATAATTTTTGAAATATCCACTGACGACTGGTTGATCTCTTTCATCGCATCCTGCATCGAAGACATTTGACGATTACCCTCTTCCGCACCAAAGTGTACTTTTTGTGACAAACCTTTAGCCTGTTCCGAAGCACTGGCATTATTTCTGGTTTGACCGGTAAGCTCATTGATTGAGGCCGTCAATTCTTCAACCGAACTTGCCTGTTCCGTTGATCCCTGGGCCAGCGACTGACTACCACTAGATACCTGACTGGTACCTGAGGAAACCTGACTGGCGGTGTTCAATATTTCTCTGAGTAATTCATTTAAAATCTCAGTAATATGGTTCAGTGAATCTGAGATCTCATAAAAATCACCTTCAAACTGGCTCATTTCAGGCATTGATAAGTTTTTACAACTGATCTCTCTGGTGAAACCTTTTATCTTCCCAATGATCTGACTTAAAGAAATATTTGTATTATTTACTGCTTGCTTTAAACGTTCAAAGTCTCCCTGATAATCCCCTTTAATTGAATTGTTTAAATCACCTTGTGAAATCGCACTCATAACAGATATAACTTCATCAAGGGGTTCTCTGGTTTTTCTGACAATCTCATTGAGTCCGCTAATCATCGTCGCCCAGGCACCCTGATAACCATCTGTCTTTACAGAAGCATTTAGATTCCCACAGATGATTTCTTCAGTCATCCAGCTGGTATTATCAATCATCCGGCCAATATTTTCTCCAACCTTTTTCATCATTGTTCGAATCAAATCAAACTGTTCATATACTTCTTTAGTATATTCACCTGCTTCACCCAGTTCCGTATCAAAGTTTAAATCTCCATTCGATAAACGCTCAAGGTTTTCATGTAGCCTTTTAATTTCCTGCCGATTATAGACATTTATACTGACTACATCCGTCTGATTGAGGGTAAATTCCAAAATGTCTGATGTAGGATTTCCATCTTTATCCAAAAGATAGGCTATATCTTCCTTATAATAATTGCCATGTGAGGAGAATTTCGTAACCGTGGTACCATTATTAATCAGTTGATGACGGGCACAGTTTTCGTTCCCACACATATTCGAACCAGAAACTTCGCAATCCATCCCAATAGCCACTTCCCGACTTTTGGCTATTCCCTTGTTTTTTAAAAAACTAGCCATATTCTTATTAATATACTTATATTTAAAATTCTCATCGGAAACCAGTAATGAGTATGGTAATGCATCAAGGATAGACCCCAGAAAATCTCTTTCTTCTGCAATCCTTTTGTACTGCTCACGATAATTTTTGTCAATTAGCCGAAAACTACCCATCAATTGGTCCTCGAAATCATTATTGTCAATATAATTCTGTGCGATTGAAAGACTCCCCTCTTCCAAAAGCTTCAACTGTTTACTCAATTTTTGTAAGTTATAATCTTTTATCTGTATTTTTTTCGTCCCTGCTTCGATATCGAAAATACCTTCACTAAACATTTCTTCGGTTTGAGATATGTTTCTAAGATATTCGCAAAGTGCTTCCACTTCTTTTTTAAAAAATTGGAGACTCCATTGGAAGTCGCTTTTAATTTGATCAATCCCCAAATCAGCTAACTGTTCATGAACAACCCTTTCAGCTTCTATAATTTTTTGACCTATCTTAAATTGATTTATTATAAAAATGATAACTGTTATAATTGCAGCTAAACCGACTATTAATGCCAAACTGTGTGTTATCAATTGAAAGCCTATAATCATTCCAACTACCATAGTTGCCGTCAAAATGACTGGGATTCCCTGCAAAAAAAACAGTTTCTTAAATGTTCTTTCAAATTCTTCCATTTAAAACTCCTAAATACACATTATTGCTGAATGATGAGATCCTGCATTATGGCCGGATTATTCTCACATTTAAATAATTAAAAAAGGTTCCGTTCAGTCAAAAATACCGATTGAACAGAACCTGTTTTTTTAATTTATTGTTTAAGCATTTGCTTTTTTACGTTCTTCAATCGCCTTTCGCATCTCGCCGATGTCACTGTCATTTAATTTCATCATCATCATTGGAATGATAGCAATGGCAATTAGGGCAGCCGGGATTAAAAAGAATCCTTTAGACATATTGCTGATAACCTGTTCGGTTACTTCCATTTCGAAGCTGTAACCGATAAAAGCAAGAACCCCTGTGATAATCAGACCACGAATAAAGATAGCTCCTTTGATCGAGAAAGATAAAAGACCCATGATAAAACCAGTGGTGTTTTTACCAGTAGAGTATTCGGCATAAGTTGCAGAGTTGGCATACAGACTGGTTGTCAGACCAAATGATACGCCATAGAAAAGTTGACTGATTCCCAAACAAACAGTTACCGCCATCAGGTTTGGCGACACAAACATAGCTACAACCATCATCGCTGCAGCACCAGCCAAACCAACCACAGTTGTCATTTTTGTTCCCAGTTTTGCTACAAAAGTCTTTGATAACAGGGCCCCAATCAGACAGGTAATATTCATTACCATCAGGAGGTTACCAATCGCTGCCGGGTTATTTAACACCAGTTTACAGTAATAAGCGACAAGAGCCATCATCATGTAATATCCGCTTAGTCGAATAAATTCGCAGAAAAGAACAGCAATTAATGGTGGATTTTTACCTACACCTTTAAACATATCGATAATTGTAACTTTTTCTTTTTTTGCTTTTTCAACATCACTTTTATCCTGCGGCAGATCATATCCATCAGTTATTTTAAAATGAATTAAGTAACCAATACACATTAATATACTTGTAACCAGGGCAGTAATGGTATAACCAATCAGTTGGCTGTCACTAGAGCCAAAGCTGGCTGCAAAGAAACCGACCATTACGATAATCAGTTTTGATCCTCCAATTCGACCAACATTCATCCAGGCTGAAATTCGACCGGAGATATGGGCTCGCTCTGTAGGATCATCTGTAACAGCTCCTGCTAAAGCACGACTGGCAGTATAAAAAACATTCCATAAGGTATGTGAAATAAGATAGCTGATAGTAAATAGTACAGCGGCTGTAGAAGCAGAACCAATTCCTGAAAACTGTAGAACAAAGAAAATTGATGCTAATGCTGGAGCAAACAATAACCATGAACGGTATTTCCCCCACTTCATGCTGGATTTATCAACAATCCCTCCAGCAATAAAAGAAGTTATCAGGTCACCCATTGCTGTAATGGAAACGACCGTCCCTGCTATGGCGACATCCAATTTTAAGACATCGGTCAAGAAAACCATCATAAAATAGATTTCTAGACATACCATAAAAGAGAAAAACATATCACCGACGCCATAAAAGTTTTTAATTTTGTCATTCATTCTGATCATAATAAAGATCCCCCTTTTGAACTTATAAAACGTTTACTTAATTTTGGCCATTGATTTCGATCCCAACCGGTTCTCGAAGCGCACTTCGAGACCGTTGGGTATAAATTAAAGATAATAGAAATTATTACATTACCATTTCTTTGGCTTTAACTGCAGCCGAACCGGCATCCTGAGCATATCCGTCTGCCCCAATTTCCTCAGCGTATTCAGAGGTTACAGGTGCTCCACCCACGATAACCTTCATATCAGGGTAAGCTGCTTTAATAGTTTGTACCGCCTCTTTGAGTGCTGGCATAGTAGTTGTTAAAAGCCCTGAACAGGCAACCAGAACAACATTGCTGTTTTCTTTTACTGCTTCAACAAATTTGTCAGCTGGCACGTCAACACCCAGATCCACCATATCGAATCCTGAGCTTTCAAGCATCATGATAACCAGATTTTTTCCAATATCATGTAGGTCTCCAGCAACGGTTCCCATAATACAGGTTCCTAATGAAGTCGAGTTTTCACCAGCCATAATCGGTTTTAAGACATCCACACCTTTAGACATTGCCTTAGCAGCAATCAGCATTTCAGGTACGAAGATTTCTCCAGCTGAGAATTTCTCACCAACAACACCCATTGATGCAATCATTGCATCCAAAATTGTCTGTGCTGAATCACCTGCATCCAAAGCAGCCTGTACAGCTTCACCAATTTTTTTCGATTTTCCAGTTTCTACTAAAGTTTTTACATCTTGAATAGACATTTTTTTCTCCTTTTCATATATTATCAAAAACGTTCTTGATCCTGTGCAAGATCAAAAGCGTGTTCAACCAATTATTTTACAAAGATTCCTTCTCGG
This sequence comes from Eubacteriaceae bacterium ES3, assembly GCA_030586155.1. NCBI lineage: Bacteria > Bacillati > Bacillota > Clostridia > Eubacteriales > Eubacteriaceae > Eubacteriaceae bacterium ES3. The sequence continues at coordinate 2,292,646 of CP130741.1, forward strand.
AAAGCTCCAATATATTCCATACAGTACTCATCTTCGCCCATCATGGCTTCAGTTGCAAACAGCATCCCCATCATATCTTTGTTTAGTGGATCGAGGATAAAGCTATCCATTCCGGCATTCATAGCTAAAACCGCAAAGGCCTGATTGGCAATTCGTCGGGCCGGCAGGTTGAAAGAGATATTCGAAACCGCACCAGTAACATGAATAGTTGGATAAGCTTTTTTGATTTCTCGGATCACTTCTGTTACCATATTAATTCCGTCTTCAGAGGTACAAAGCATTTCAATCAATGGATCGATGTGCATACGGGAAGGATCAATGCCGTATTCTTTACATTTAGCCATAATGTCGTGGAATACATCCAGACGGTCTTTGGCTGTTTTAGGAATTCCCTTGTCACTGTTTAAAAGAGCAACACATTCCCACTTTGTATCAGCCAGTGCTTTAAATGCCGCGTCGATTTTATCCCCTTCCATGGAAACGGAATTAAATAAGCCAGGCTTATTACATAGTTTCATGGATTCAATGCAAGTGAAAACATTAGGGCTGTCTACAGCAATAGGGGTATCTACTGCATCCTGAACGATGTCAATCAACCATTTCATGGTTTCCATTTCGATATCATCATCTACTGATGCACAAACATCAATGTAATCAGCGCCTGCTTCAGCCTGCTTGATAGCAAGGTTTCTGATGAACTCAGCGTCTTTTGCTGCGATTGCTTTAGCTGTTGAAGGAATTGCGCCGTTAATTTTTTCTCCAATAATTATCAAAGTCTTTTCTCCTATATTAAGTTTAATTCGAAAAACGAATTAAAACATTTTTTCACTCATTTTATCAATCGCTTCATCGATTGCTTCATATACACCTTCAAAAGAGCTTTTATTTACTCCCTGGCTGGAACATGGAATAAAGGACAGTTTACCGAATTCTTCACAGACCTTTTCAACTGCCTTATCGATTTCTTCCTGAGACCAGTCTGGATGATCGATTTCACCACTGTGAAGCCCACCCATAAAGGTAATCTTTCCGCCAAATTCTTTAATAAGCGCAGGAATATCGTTGGTTCGCATTGGTCCCTGCCAAATATCCATACCCATTTCAATCATATATGGAACCAGTGTAGCAGCATAAGAATCACTATGATGAACAATCAGTTCTACACCATTTTCTTTATAGAAACCATAAATTTTCTTGTAGGCCGGTAAGAAGAATTCTTCAAACATAGCTGGTGACAGGAAGGTAGAAATCTGGCTGCCCCAGTCATCATGATGGAAAACAGCATTTGGTTTTAAATGAGTCACCAGTTCCTTTGCATAAGCCAGTTCATATTCAGTCAGGTAATCAATCAATTCATGCATTGCTTCCGGCTCTTCATAAAAGCTCATTAAAGCATTTTCCATGCCCATCAGATAATGGGTGTGTTCAAACAGACCTGGTACGATGAAGGCGGTTACATACTGATTGTCGCTGTCAACAGCGTTTGCATCAGCAATTGCCTGCTCCCATGCCGATTCAGGGAATACAACATTCGGAGCCTTGACATAGTCTCGCCACTCAGTAATTTCTTTTAGTACTATATGCTCATCATCATGAACTGGAAAAGATCCCAACTGTCCTTCCGGCCATCTGATTGTTACTCCCCATTCATTGACAATCTCCCCACCAATTGGCGGTTTCATTCGAATAAAAGGAACAGTCATAATAAATTTCAAAAACTCATACTGTTTTACAAATCGATCCGGATTTCCACCAGTCATAACTTCATGTAAATTCTCTTTAATTGTTAACACTTTTTTCCTCCCAAGAAATTAAATTTGATTAATCCTTATCATAATAAACATAATTGCCCATTATAATTCACATCTCAACGCTCTTTTAAGCTTTTGGCCTTATGAGTCGCATGATGTTTTTGACATAATATATTTGCGAACGCGTTCTCATTCTTAAAATAACATGATTTTCAGATTTTGTCAACGATTTAGTAACATGTTCTTTTTTTATTTTTTTGAAATGATTTAATGATTATGCTATACTTTATTCAGGTTATTTGTATAATCACTGGAATAATGCAAAAATTTAGGAGAAATATGGCAACTTATAAGAAAAGTATTGAAACACAAGATAAAATTATTCAGACCGCATCATCTCTTTTTTACGAAAAAGGCTATAATGCTACAACTGTTCGAGATATAGCAAGCGCAGCAGATCTTTCACTCAGTCGCTTAAACTATCATTTCAATAGCAAAGCTGCTCTTGCCGGGGAGATCTGTAAAGAGTTTTTAAAAAATTTTAACGAAGAATTATTCAGCCGCTTACCCATCAAAGATGAAAAAATAATCCGCGATACGGTCCATATCCGGACTTGGATCCGCATTTTTCTGTCTCACAATCAAACCATGGATTTTTATTATGAGCTGGCCTGTGCCAATATTTTAAGCGAAGCTCTTATCGAATCCGATTATCGCCATTTCACAGAACAGGCTGCTTTTTTAAAACTCGATTTAGATACGACGACATTGCGGATGTATGCTCATATCTTCACTGCTTCAATTATTGAGCTAATCAAGGCAAAAAAAGAAAAGGATATTACAGCAACCAATGAAGAAATCATTGATATGTGTAACATCCTCCATCTCAAGCTTCTCGGAATAGATCCGATCAAACAGGAGAAAATTATTTCAGAAGCAAAAACTTATGCCTCGCATGTACAGTATGCATTGACAGACTTATCTTCTATCCGGATTGCCTATCATGAGTAGTCAAAATTATTTTTCAAGTTCTGGAACATATTCTTTCCCAGCTTTTTTCGCCTCCATAAAGAGCTTTCCATGCTTAAGTATAAATTCCAGACAAATTTCCTCATTTTTAGGATTTAGGCTATAGGCTGGGGTCGCGTCAATAATAAGACCTCTGCCATCACTGGCCAAAATATTCATCCACTCTACTACCATAGCCTCTATTTCCTGACGCGTTGAATCACTATTACCTAACACGCCCTGAGTATCCAACCCTGGCATAAATACTATCTGATCTCCAAATTCTTTTTTAATAGCCACCAGGTCATTGCAGGCCATAACAGAATCCCAACCATCAAATCCGCAAGAGAGCCAGTCAGGAATTAACTTTTCAATTTTCCCGCAACTATGGTGAACCACATATTTGTAGCCCATCTTTCTGGCTTCTTCAACAATTCGCTTATATTGCGGGAACAAATATTCTTTATAGAAATCGGTGGCCAAAAACTGTGACTGCTGGGTGGCCATATCATCATGGTAAACCAGGATATCGGGCTGACAGATATCATACACTTTTTGATATAAGCGTATCTTATGATCGGTTAGGGCTTTTAACATCTCGCCAAACTCTTCCGGCTCTTCCATACAGGCAACTAAAGCATTTTCAAAACCCATTAAAATATGTGAACGTTCAAAGATTCCGTTTAGCGAAACATACTGCAGCATTTTTTTATCGCGGTCAGTAAAAGTCTTGGCTTCATCGATCATTTCTGCGAAATCAATTTTATCCAAATCAGGAATCTGCAGTTTTTCTTTCCAGTCCTCAATATCTTCAAATTTAATATCGCTGGTATCAGGATGGGTTAAACCCAATGCAGTGGGGCAGCTGATCCAGTGACAACCGAATGCATCATGACCTGTTGTTCTAATAGGTCGTTCTACAATGTAATCTCGAATACCATAGGCATCATGCCCTAAGTGAGGAATCCAATCTGGCTCTTTATGGGCAAATATTAGTTCCATATTTTCACGTTCAGTCATTTTAATTCTCCTTGTTTTATGTTTTACTATAATTTATTGACAGAATTGAGTTAAACAACCTATAATTAGTTTATAATCTCTTTTCTGTAATCGTTCTTATTGATATTATCATGTTTTTTACTAATTAATTCATCGGACAAAATGACTGTTTTTAATTTATTTTTATGTGCAAATTGCACAATAGAAAGGCGCTCTATGGAAATTTCTTTACAGCTTATTATGGAAAAACTAAATCTCAAGGAGCATGAAATAAGCCTATCATCTCCATATCAGTCGACTTTTTCTGATGTACGCCTGTTAGATATCAATCAGAATTGCCTTGAATCAAATTATCTTTATATCGGCGAAAATATTGATGACTGCAGCTTCATCATTGAACCAGGCAGCGGCTTATGTCTTATAAACACTTCTATTCAATTCGATTGTGATACACTTTATATTACTGCAAACATTACCCTTATAGATTTATTTAATAAAATTTTATATCTAATCGCCGAATTGCGATCACAATTTGCTGATTTAACCAAGGCAATTCTACAAAAAAAAGAACTTCAACAAATCGTTGAAATTCTATCTGTTATCTGTGGCAATCCTGTTTACCTGGTTGATTCATCTTTTAAAGTATTGGGAATTTACGGACCGGAAATTATGTCAGAAATGAGCGCCACCTGGCGCCACTTGTTAAAAGACGGTTATATTCCCTATAATGTAGTAATGAATTTGATTGAAAGCAATGAACTACAGACAATGGAATCAGGATATTGCGCCGATCTAATTGTTTCGAAATATTTTTATACCCCCTTTATTAATTACAATATCCGATATAAGGGAAAACTGCAGGGCCATTTCTTTGTAGTTGGAATGTTCAAAACAATTACACCAGGTGATATTGAACTGACTAATATGGCTGCTCCTTATATTCTTAATGCTCTCCGTTTAGATTCAAGCTTTCAGGAAACCAGGGGGCGATACTATGAACACTTTATTATTGATATGATCAACGGTAAATCAATGGATCTACAACATATAAAAAATCAGTTAAACGCACTGCACCTGGATTTAGACGGTTTTTATACCGTTGTTGTTATTAAACCCAACACCCCTGACGAACTTTTTAATGAGCAAATCGCACGTCACATGGAGAGTTTTAATAGCAGTAAGCCTGTTCAATACAATAATACTATTATAACATTGTTCCCTTCACACTCCCAATCACATACAATACTCCTGGAATCATTACAGCTTTTTTCTGAAAATCTTGATGGATTTATTGGTGTAAGTGACACAATTCAAGGATTTATTCATATCCACCTGCTTTATACTCAGGCTACCACTGCCATTCTGCTGGGCAATCAGATAGATCCAACTAAAAAAATATTATGTTATCCGGTTTATGCGGTGATTCACCCTTTTCTAACATTTAGCACAAAGCCTGAATTAGAGTCATTGTGTCATCCAGGTGTGCAGAAACTCAAGCACCACGATGAACTGCAACAAACAAACTTTGTTCAAACACTTGAAACTTTTCTGAGAAATGAACGACACAGTCAAATGACTGCCTCAGCTCTTCACATACACCGCAACACGCTTTCTTATCGACTTGAAAAGCTAAATGACCTTTATCCTTTTAACCTAGATGACCATAAAGAGCGGGAACGCATCCTGATGACACTTAATATTTATTATTTTCTGGAGAAAGCTGCGTTTAAGTCTTAAACCGTAAAACAGACCAGTACTTTTTAGAAAATTTAATTCTGCCACTCTAAACCAGAAAAGAGGCAGATGCCTGTAACATCTACCTCTTTATTTTTCTTAGTTCAGTTTATTAATAACAAATAGACAATCCAGTTTTATCTCACCATAACTTAACAGCTCCGATTTCATCAATCATATTGGAGTTGGGTTCTCTTTAGATGCCCAACCTCAATCCATTGATTAAGTTTCTTCATCTCTCTTACCATAAAACCTAGAACAATCAGTGTAGATAGAAATTCCGCTGTCGGACCTGCATAAAGAACCCCATTAAGCCCCCAGAATAATGGGAAAATCAGGATTAAAGGGACCAGTAAAACCAATTGCCGCAGCGATGAAAGAATCGCCGCCTTGACAGGCTGACCTGTCGCCTGGAAATATTGCGAAGAAACCATTTGGAAGCCAGCGGTTAATACACCGAAGGTGTATATCCTCAAGGCTTTTGTGAAGAAAGTAATAAACCCTTCGTCTCCACCGCCAAACAGTTGAATGATTTGCCCCGAAAAAATCTGACAAACAGACCAGAAAAACAGAACCAGAGCAGTCGCAGTGCCAATCGCCAGAAGGTATGTCTTTTTAATCCGCTCCGGTTTTTCAGCACCCAAATTATAGCCAAAAATAGGCTGAGCGCCTAAGCCCACACCAAAGGCCAGGCCACCCATGACCATGATAATTTTCATCACAATGCCCATGGCCGACAATGCTGCGTCACCACCAATTTCTGGGGTCATATTACCATAATAGACGAGGACATTATTCATTACTGTCTGCATGATTAAAGCTCCGATCTGGGTAACAGCAGCGGAGAAACCCAGTCCTAAAATAGCTTTCCAGATGACCAGATCGGGTTTTGTCAGAACTGAACGCAAATGCATGGATTTGCTGAATTTAAAAAAGTATACCAGCATAACTATCAGGGTAATTAGCTGCGAAGTAATCGTGGCAATGGCTGCTCCTTTGACACCCCATCCCAATACGAACATATAGAAGGGATCCAGCACACAGTTAAGCAGTGCTCCGATGATCACCCCGTACATGGACATCTTCGGCGAACCATCCGCTCTGGCCATATTCGATAAAGCAATCCCCATCACACTAAAGGGTGCTCCCAATAAAATAATGAATCCATACTCATATGCATAAGGATAAACCGCTTCTGTAACACCAAACAGGTGAAGTAAAGGCGATAAAAACACTATTCCTAATACCGACAGGCTGATTCCTGCCACTAAAGCCAACCAAAACTGACTAATCAGAGTTTTTTGAGCTTCTGCTTCATTTTTCTCTCCCAATTTAATCGCTGAGTAAGCCGCCGCTCCTGAACCAATCATTAATGCAAACGCCATAATCATAATCATTAGCGGAAATACCACTGTTGTTGCGGCATTTCCCAGATAACCAACACCCTGGCCGATAAAAATCTGATCGACAATATTATAAATGGAATTAATCAGCAGTTGTACGATAGCTGGCAACGAAAAAATATATAACAGCTTTCCAACTGGTAAAACTCCCAGTTTATTTTCTTTATTTTCTGCCTTATTAGTTTTTGTCATTGATTTTTCCTTCTTCACATAGATTTTTAACTGCCGATATGGAGTTATCAGCAATTTTTTTAAGTAGTTCATAAGCAATTTGGGTTTCTTCCTGATTCATTCCAGTCACCAGCTGTTCATTCCAGTTCTTTTGTTCAATTAGAATTGCTTCAATAACCGGCTTTGCCTTTTCGGTCGAATAGATTTCTCGAACCCGGCGATCTGATTCACTTATTTCAACCGAAATATATTCTTCTTCAGACAGTTTTTTAAGGGAGCGGGTAACAGTACTTTGATCAAGATAAGTTTTTTTTGCAAGTTCCAGAATTGTTATCCCCGGATTTTGACTAATAACTAATAAAACAAAGTACTGACCCCATCCAATTCCATACTGAGACAATTGACGTTCATAGTAAATTAAACCCTTTTGATTAATAATTGCTACAAGTTTTCCATAAGTAAGATTTTCCAAAACATCCTCCAATTTATATGCATATACATATATTAGCAGTCGATATATGTATATGCAAGTATTCACTTTACATATTTTCGAACAGCTGAAGTAGCTTTCTTTCATTGCATTCAATTACATCACCTTATAACGCTATTCTTATATATAAGATAAGTTTTCTTTCAAATACTTCATAAATAACGCTTTAAGTAACTTTTAATTTTTTCACCAAATAAGCCGCAACAATATTTGCTGCGGCTGGTTCTTCTATGTCAAACTCTAATTTCTAGCATCTTCTGTTACGGGAAAATCCCTTTAATCTCTTCGGCATAGATCAGTCGCTTAAGCGCCACAATATAAGCTGCCATTCGCAGAGTACACCCGCATTTTTTAGTTTCCTCCAACAGTTCAAAAAAAGCATCAGTCATAATTTTCTCAAGCATTTCTTTGACTTCATCCCGTCCCCAGGTCAGGGACTGAATATTCTGAACCCACTCAAAATAGGAAACAATGACTCCGCCGCTGTTGGCAAATATATCTGGGACAATTGTGATTCCCCGTTCTTCAAGAATCATATCCGCTTCAACGGTTGTCGGCCCATTAGCGCCTTCAACAATGTAAGAGCATTTTAGCTCTCCTGCATTATCTTCATTAATCTGATTTTCCAGAGCGGCCGGAATCAGCACGTCACAATTACAAGTAAGAACTTCGTCATGGGAAATATGAGAAACACCCTCCGCCTGATAGTCTTTTAACTGATTTCCCTTAGTCTCCAGAAAGCGGGAAATCTCATCGACATCCAATCCTCGTTTACAGTAAATACCTCCGGAAACATCGCTCAGAGCAACGATTGTAGCATTGCGGTGAAAGAGAATTCTCGCTGCATTTCCGCCAACATTACCCATTCCGGTAATGGCAAAAGTGACATCATCATACGTTTTATTATCTTGGGCTAAAATCAGTTTGGTACTGATGGCAACGCCACGACCAGTTGCCGAATTTCGACCTTTTGAGCCTCCCAGCTCCACAGGTTTACCGGTTACCACTCCGGGACAAGGCTTGCCTTTCAGCATACTGTAGGTGTCAAGAATCCAGGCCATAGTCTGGGCATTAGTATTTACATCCGGCGCCGGAATATCAGTATCGGCTCCAATTAAAGGTTCAATGGCAAAGGCATATCGTCTGGTTAAACGCCGGAGTTCCCGGTGGGATAATTCGTTGGGATCTACTCGGACACCACCCTTTGCGCCACCATAGGGAATATTGACCACCGCGCACTTTAAAGACATCCAGGTAGCCAGTGCTTTTACCTCATTCAAATCACAATCCTGGTGATATCGAATCCCTCCTTTGAAGGGACCACGAATGTTAGAATGCTGAACCCGATAGCCTTCAAAAACTTTTACTTCCCCACTATCCATTTCAACCGGCAGATAGACTTTTGTTTCACGTTGTGGGTTCTTAATGATCTCAAACATATACTTATCCATCTGTCCAATCTCCATAGCCTGTGACATTACATTGATAACATTTAAATAGGGATCATATACTTTACTCATACTCTTCTCCTGTGACATTAATCTTTTTTAACTAACGCCAATGATAATCCTGCACAATCGACTTGTCAATCATTAAGTTAACAACCTTGAAGCCAAACTATTTTAAGCATTTCAACTTGATTAAGTAAATATTTACTACTTTTCTCTTAATTATATTAAGTTGATTTTCCAACTCATAAAATATCCAATTATTCGTTTTTTCTGATAAGAATTCAAATTTATTTGCATTTTTCTTTTCTAAAATCATCAAAAATAAAATTATTTGGATATAAAAAAGCAACTTTTCATTATCAGTTGCTTTTTAAATACTTAGAATTTTCTAAATTCACATTATTTTATTTAGCTTTTTTAATTTCAAAATAAACCCGATCATCACAATCTGGACATTGCAGAAGCTGCTTATTGTCAACGCCTTTTCTTGCCGCATAAACATATGGGAACACTGCATTCATTGCCATCATACAAAAATTTCCGCTCTTTTCTTTGTCAATAATCGGTCCGTTAAACACAATTTCATCACCAACTCTGTAAAAAGGACATCCCGATGTCTGTACTACTAATTTTACTTTTTGTTCCATCCTGCACCTCTTTTTATAACGCTTGATCTATATTTCAGCGTTTGATTTTTTATTTCATTTGCTAGATGGAATTATAATCTTACCGTGAATCACTTGTCAATCTTTAAGTTTACAACGTTGTTACCTAATTATTTTTTGTACTTTCACTTTATTTCTTTACTTAATTCTAATAATTGTTTAATTTTTTTAAGCGCTATATTATATTTTAAAGATCTGAATTTTCTAAAATTATAGTTGCGTCAGCAACTTTAATTGTGTATAATATGGTTGTACAGAACAATATTGTTACGATACCATTTATTATTAAGGAGATATTATAAATGATTATTGACATTAATATGCACCACCTTCCAGAAGATTTATTTACAAACGAAAAAACTCTGGATGGTTTTATCAGTACGGCTCCCCGATCATTCGGAGAAATTGCAAGTGTTGGGACTTTAGAAAGTGGGAAAAAAACCCTGACATTAGAAAAACCTAAGGGATTCCAAAATTTAAATTATGTTGACGGCGATTATAATCTCGAAGCCAAACTTAAAGCAATGGACGATGCTGGCGTAGACAAGGCGATCCTGCGTGTTCCAGTTTGGCAGGAATGGTTACGTTTGGATACCTGTAAAGCTGTAAATGATAATGCCGCCGATTTATGTAAGCGATCAGGTGGACGATTATTTGCAAATGCCGTTCTTCCACCCTGGGGAGGAAAAGAAAATTTATATGAATTGGAACGCTGTCTAAAAGAATTAGGCATGGTTGGAGTACAATTAGCTTGCCATTATGGACAATTATATTTGGATGATGAAGCATTTAAACCCTACCTGAAAGTACTGAATGAAGCAAAGGTGCCAGTAGCGGTTCATCATACGCCACTCCCTGTAAGATATGAATCTATCTACGAGTATACCAACCTGCGACGGGAATTTGGTCGAGTTATTGATCAAGGAACAGCTGTCGGTCGTGAATTGTTCAGTCATATGTTCGAAGAATTTCCTGATCTTAAATTCATTCATACCATGTTTGGGGGCAACTGGTTTGCTAATTACAATCTAATGACTCCTCATAAGACTAATAAAGATGAGGCTATGGATCGCTTGGATTTAAGTGAAGGTGACAAAATCAAAAAATATTTAAAAAACAATATTTACTATGATATGACTCATCCCGCTTCCTGGGGAAAAGAACAGGTTGAATGCGCTATTAAGGTTTGTGGCGCTGATCATATCCTTTTCGGATCTTCTTTCCCTGTATTCTATGGTTGGATGTCCCAAGGTGTTGAATTTATGAAAACCCTTGATATAACTGAAGAAGAAAGAACTATGATAAACAGCGGCAATGCCATTAAACTGTTTAATCTTGATGTATAGGTATTAAAATACTTACAAATAAAAAATAGCGAATTTCGCTATTTTTTATTTGTAAAAATATTCAGTTCTTCATAATTAATTTTTCTTACAATGCTTTTTGATCTGGTAACAGCCTGTTTAAAGGTTTTCTCATCTATGTTCCAGATTCTTTTTTTGAGTTCAAGAACATAATTAACCACCTGATCAATATTTAAATTCAAATTCCTTTTCTTAACCAGATATGTCGTTCTGATTTGAGTATTGATAACCGCTTGAAGATCAAGATAAGCGTAAATTTCATGTTTATCTTTACATTCAGAACTTAAGTTCAGATCGATAAAAATTTCTTTAACGGCATTCGTGTAGATTGCGTCACTAAAAATATCCGGTATTTCAAAACACAACTCTGCAAACTTCTGGTCATAATACAAATAATAAATACCTACAATTGTATAGGCAATATAAAGCTCAGTTGGACTTAAATCTTCACCATGCTTAAGAACTGTAGTACGACTTTTTTCAACAAACTCCTGCATTATAATCAATGCAATCTCGTTCATAGAATTATAATGATAAAAAAGATTTGAATGAACTATACCGCATTCTTTAGCAATTGAACGAGCAGTCGTCGCATGGAAACCATCATTATAAAATTTCTTCTTCGCAACCTTTAAAATTAGGCTTTTTGTATCCATCAAGGTACTCTCTTTCCATAAACTTGTATTATTATAACATAAATACAGATATTTTCATCAAAATTCAATCTATTTAAATTTTTTCATTAAAATTATTTCAAATATTTTGCTTGACTAATTTGACCTAGGTCGATATAATCTAATAAACCATGGTCAAATTAGTAAATTTACTAAATTCAATGAAAGATAAAGGGATGTAATATGGAAGATCTAAATAATTTATTTGATCAACGAATAACCCGGATGTCAAATGCTGTTGAACATAAAGAAAATGATCGCGTTCCAATGCTAAATCTGATGGAAACCTGGGCATTGTCTTACAACAATGTAACAATTCCTCAAGTATTGGATAATCCAGAGCTTGAATACGAATCATATGCAAAGGTTTTTAGCGAATTTGAAACGGATGCTGCTTTAGGAATTGGTCTTAGCTCTCCGATAAAATTCAATAATGCTCTGGGCGGTTCTATTATGAACATCGAAACTGGGACTATGCAGGTGCATACCAGTCAGTCTGAACTTATGAAGGCCGAAGAATATGATGATTTTATAAAGGATCCAATGCAGTTTATCACAAATGTAATCCTTCCCAGAAAAATTGAAATCTTTAAAAGTGGAACTATCGAAGAAAAATTCGGAAAAATGGGCAATGCTATCGGTGAAATGGGAAACTACGGTAAACAGGCGGGAATGTTTAAACATCGCCTAAAAACAGAATATGGTTTTCCGGCTTTATATGGTACTGCATCTTTGATGCCAGGCGATTATTTTCTCGATTACCTGCGAGATTTCAAGGGCACAATGACCGATGTAAAGAGAAATCCAGATAAACTTGCTGAAGCCTGTATGGCAATGGTAGAACCTTGCATTAAAAGCACACTGGCAATGAGCCCGACACCATCGGATGAAAGTTATCTGTCGTTATTTTTGCATCTCCCGCAATTTTTAAGACCAAAAGAATTCGAAAAAATTTACTGGCCTTCATTTAAAGCCTACATAGAGTTTTTTGCTTCAAGAGGTTATAAATTTTTAATTATGTTTGAAAAAAATTGGATGCATCTTTACGAATATTTGCAAGAACTTCCAAAGAATTGTATTTTAGGTCTTTTTGAAGAAGATGATCTTGTTAAAGCAAAAAATGCAATTGGCGATACCATCTGCATCGGTGGTGGAATTAAAACGAATGATTTATATTTCAAAAGTCCTGAAGAATGTATTGATAATGTCAAAAGAGTAATTGACGAAGTAGCACCTGGAGGCGGTTTTGTATTGACGACAGATAAGTCGCTCTTATCACCTACAGACGCAAAACCTGAAAATTACAAAGCAGTCACTGACTACATCAAAAATAATTCCAACTATTAGGAGGAAACCAACATGAGTGAAATGGAAATCTTAATGAATATGGCTAAAAAACATATATTTTCGAAATTTTTACCTAACGATGAGGCTATTGATGCCTTCAGTGTTTTTATTATTTTGCGAATGATGCAATCATAATCATCAGGAGAGAGGAAACTTAATAAATGGATACAGAAAAAAAAGTTAAAATTTTAAACACCGTTTTACAGTCCATCGTATTCGGACTAGTCTTTACTTTATTAGGGCAATATGTCGGAATGCTTGAAAAAGCGCACTATCTCAGCAGCATCGGTGTTACCTATGCACCTTCATTTGCCGAATTATCGTTTAGTGCTATCAAGTTTTGGATTCCAGCTATTATCGGGGCAATCATCGGATTCATGATTGTTTATTTTCTACCCGTCATAAATTGGGGCATTAATTTGGCATTAAAGTTGAATGCAAAACATGGGACGCTTTTGTTCAAAACAATTCTTTGTTTCGTTGTTGCAGTCTTCATGGTTGTTATTTTATCAGTACTAATGAGCATTCTTACTACTGTTATCCTGGTCGATCCATCAGCTGGAGAATATCAGGCGACTATCGGACAAGCAATCATAGGTGGACTTAAATATTTGTATCTTTTCTTTCCGGTAGCATGGATTTTGGCAATTCTTATAGCTGACCCTGCTGAAAAAATGGCTCGTGGTATTTTGAAAGCTCCAATTCCAGATTATAGCCACCATTAAAATATCTTGGAAATCCTTTGAGTTTCTTTCACTTAAAGGATTTCCTATGAAACTTAGCAACATAAAATTATTGCTGGAAATGTTCTGTAATATTTAAATCTATTTTATCAAGTAGTGTAGCTAGACAATTTTCTTCATCCTGAGTTAATCCATTCAGAAGAATATTATTCCAGTTATCAAGAACTTCATTTAGCTCATTTTTAATTGCTTCAGCTTTTTGTGTGGTGTAAAGCTTGTATGCCCTCTTATCTTCTTCGCTGACAGTTTTGGTGACATAACCTTCAGCAACAAGTTTATTGATGGCTCGGGCGGTGTTTGCTTTATCTATTTTAACAAGATCAGTCAACTTTTCCTGATTGATGCCATTGTTATCATATAAAGTCATTAAAAAAGTGTATTGTCCACTTCCAAGATTATAATTTTTTAGGATCGGATTTAGAAAGACCTGACTGTATCGATGAATAATTGAAATGTTTTTACCAATTCGTTCTCTATGCATTTGTTCTATCCTTTCAGCTGAAGCACATTTAGATTATTTGTATCCGTTACACATTAAACATTAAAGGTAACTTAGGTTATTATACGCACAAATTCACTAATTAGTAAATAATATTTTTATTAAAATGCATACTATTTAGTATTTATACTTTATAAATTATAGTTGTAATTTAAAAAACAATGTCACAATAAGTTGCGTTCGCAGCTGTATGGCTGGGGTAATTATTAACTACAGCACAATTGTTCTTTATTATTTTGGTTATGAAAGTAAAACTTATAGAAATTGGAGTATGTATGATTGAGTCACAAAATAGAAAAACAGAAAAAGAACAAAATTTGAAAGATATTTATGACGGGAAAAAACCTGCTAGAATACCTATTCATATTCAGGTAGGTCATGAAGCGGCAATAGAATATTGTCAGCTTGATTTAAAGAAAACCCAGTGGGATTCTAGTGCCTATTTATCTTATCTGGAACCGATTTGTCAGGAATTAAGTGATGCAGATACCTTTCCTGTAAGCATGAATGTCAGAATTGCTGCAACTTACCAGATTTTAGAAGCGAAATCTTTTGTAATGAGTTCCAGCGGCGTCTTGCAACATCCAGAAATCCATTCAATGGAACAGGATGAATATGATGAATTTATAGCTGATCCCTATGCTTTTCTCGTCGAAAAAGCGCTACCCAGGATTTATAAAGGTCTTGATGGCAATCCCCATCAAGCTTCATTAAATCTAACAAAAGCCTTCGCTTCTTTTGAAGATTATAAAAAAAGTCAGTTAATGACAATGGGAAAATTGAGTGGTCAGTATGGCTTCGCAAATTTTCCAACTGCCGGTGTAACTGAAGCACCATACGATTTTGTTGCTGACCTCCTGCGATCCTTTTCTGGTATATCAATGGATATTAGAAGATGCCCGGAAAAAATTTCTGAGGCTTGTGAAGCTATTCTTCCCTATATGAAAAAGTGTGCTATTTCTAAAATGTCATCAAATTATGGAAGAACAATGATTCCGATCCATATGCCAGCCTTTATGAATACTAAACAATTTGAAAAATTCTGGTGGCCATCTTTTTATAAATTGGTTGATTACATCTATGAGAGTGGTTCCAACTGCTGGCTGCTTCTACAAGGTGACATGATGCGATATATCGAATACTTAAACGAACTTCCCGGCAGACAGGAAATCCGACATGAAACTGGTGATATGAAAGAGGTTGTAACTCGCACTAACACAAAACATATCATTTCCGGAATTTATCCGGTAACTATGTTGCAAACAGCAACTAAACAAGAATGTGTTGACTATGCAAAAGAGATTATTGATGTGATGGGTGTCAACGGTAACTATATTTTCAACTTTGATAAACCCGTACTTTCCTTTAGCGGCAGTACAATGGAAAACCTTCAAGCGGTCTTAAGAACAGTTCAGGATTATGGAAAATATTAAGGGGGTAATTGATGAAAGAAGAAGTAAAGATTGTTTCAAAATACTATACAGACTGGGAAGATTATAAAGAAAAACATCCAGTCGTTTCTGATATTGAAGAAGTTTGTACAATTGAAGAATATGAAGATTTAATGTTAAATTTTGTTTGCCGACTGTTTTACTAATATTAGTTTTGAAAATTATAATATAAAAAAATCAAAATTTTAATCAATAATGAAAGGTGAAAGAAAATGATCGATTTAAAAAAATTAACACAACTTATGGGAGATTTGGAAGAAGATCAGGCATTGGATATGTTAAAAGACTTTATGGAAACAAATCCTACTGAAGAACAGGCACTGGAAGCTGTAAGCGCCTGTCAGGAAGGCATGGCAACAGTTGGGGATCTGTTTGAAAATGGAGATTATTTTGTAGGCGATCTAATTTTTGCCGGTGAATTATTAACCGAAGCAATCAATGTCGTAAAACCAGCATTAGGTAGCGCTGATGCCTCCAGTCTGGGAACAATTCTTCTCGGAACAGTACACGGAGACCTCCATGATATCGGAAAAAATATTTTCAAGAGCATGTCTGAAGCTGCCGGTTTTGAAGTCATCGATATCGGAATTGATGTCGAAATTGATACTTTTGTAGAAAAAGCAAAAGCAGTCAATCCTAAAATCATTGGAATGAGCGGTGTTTTAACCTTAGCGATTGACTCGATGAAAGATACAATAACAGGATTAAAAGACGCAGGTGTGAACGCCAAATATATTATAGGCGGAAATCCAGTCACGAAAGAAGCCTGTGACTTTGTTGGCGCCGACGCATTTACAACAAATGCGGCAGAAGGTGTAAAAATCTGCCAGGCCTGGGCTTAGGAGTTACAATATGATTATTATTGGTGAAAAAATCAACGGTACCATTCCCGTGGTTAAAGAAGCAATTGAAGCTCGAGATGCTGCATTTATTGCCGATCGGGCGATTAAACAGGCTGAGGCCGGTGCATCGTTTATCGATGTTTGCGCCAGTACCGCCCCAGAATATGAAATTGAAACCCTAAAATGGTTAATGGAAGTAGTTCAGGATGCAACAGACACACCAATTTGCATTGATAGTCCTAATCCACGAGCCATTGAAGCAGTCTTTAAATACGCTAGAAAACCTGGGCTAATTAATTCAATTTCAGAAGAAGGCGATAAATGCGAAGTGTTATTACCGCTTTTATCTGGTAATAGCTGGGAGGTTGTTGGCTTGACCTGCGATAACAATGGGATTCCCAACGATCTTGAGACAAAACTTGCAATAACAAGAAGCATGGTTGAAAAAGCTGCTACCTATGGTATCACACCTGATCGAATTCATATTGATCCGTGTGTCATGGCTTTATCAACCGAAAATAAGTCAATGCTGAATTTTGTACATGAGATTAAATCGATTAAAGAAATGTATCCTACTATCCACGTAACCGGAGCGATCAGCAATATTTCTTTTGGCTTACCAGTAAGGGCTCTACTTAATAAAACCTGTATGGCATTTGCCATGGAAGCCGGTATGGATTCTGCTGTTATGGATCCTCTCAACAGAGAAATGATGGGTACTATTTCTGCCACCTACGCATTGATGGGACAAGATAGACATTGTCGTAAATACAGTAAAGCTTTTCGAGCAGGTCAGATCGGTCCCCAAAAATAACTGAATCAATTTTTGTTTAAAATCAGTAACTGAAAATAGTCAATCCATGCACTGCATATTATTGACTATTTTCAGTACTTCCTGAATCATAGCTTTTTAAAACTAGAAAGAAGGATAAATATGATCGAAAAATATAAATTGTTCTGGAAAACAATTGTTATGATTGAACTTCCTGTTATTATGTTGTTCTACATGATATCCGGCTTGTGGATCTATTTCTTATACATGTTTCGAAAATTTTCAACGGTCCAGAACATAAGAGATTTGATACTAATCTTTTTAACAATATTGCTTTCGATCATAATCTATCTTGCTACCCACATAATCTCTAAAAAAGCAGATCGATTTTCAGCCTTAATCGAACAGATGGTAAATAGAGACTCTGATCCACTTGGGCCGAATTTGAGTGATGATTGAACTACTTTCTTATATATTATCATTAAAGTTAATTCTAGTTCATGAGTAAATTTTTAGAAAAAAGCTATCATATCTTTTTTAATTTAGTACTTCTTTGAAACTATCCGCAACTTTTGGAGCTGAAAGTTTTGATATTTTATTCACTAATTCATGTCGCAGGATAAATAGCCCAATCAAAAACCCGCATCCTTCGGCAATAGGAAAACATAACCAGACAAGATTTGAGGCATTGGATAGCAGACTGAAATAATAGGCTAGTGGCAAGGTTACGATGATCAGGCGGATCAATGATAACCACAATGAGTTCATGCCATTCCCCAATGCCTGAAATGTTCCCTGGAAAACAATGTTGGCACCGGCAAATAAAAATCCTAACGATACAATCCGTATTGCCTGAATGCAAAGATCCAGGACCTCCTGGGATAATGAAAACACACTACAAATTTGCGCGGCGAATGCTTGTAAAAGAACAGTCCCAATAAGCATTAAAATTAAGGTATAAATTAGACCATATTTTATGCCTTCTTTCACCCTTTTTTCATCTTGCCTTCCGTAATTATAGGCTACTATTGGAATTAAAGCGTTATTAATGCCAATCGCTGCAAAGAAAACGAATTGCTGAATTTTATAATAAATACCAAATGCAGTAACAGCAGACGCTGAAATCATTCCAGATATAATATTGATCCCATAAGCCATAACGGACATTAATGCCAGCATTAAAATTGCTGGTGCGCCAATTTTATAGATTGCTTTAATTGTTTCCGGTACTGGTTTTAAATAATGAAAATTACCATCAATTTCAAGATTATGCCGATAGTGAAAAAACATACCAAGCGCCAATGAACAAATCTGTCCAGTAACCGTTGCAATTGCTGCTCCTGTAACACCCATTGCCGGAAACCCTAGAAATCCAAATATTAGAATAGGATCCAAGATAATATTGATCACAGCTCCTGCTAATTGGGCTACTGTTGAAGCCATTGTTCTCCCTGTACTCTGTAAAAGTTTTTCGAAAATCATAAATCCAATTGCACCAAAAGAAAAAACCGAACAGATTGTCAGGTAATCAATACCCATTTGGATGATGAGCGGATCGCTTGTTTGTGTTTTAAAGAAAGCTTCCACACCAATAATCCCAAAAATCAAAAACACAATGTAAGTACAGATCCCTAGAAATATCCCATTTCCAGCTATAATACTTGCTTTTTTGCGATTGTTTTCTCCAAGACTTCTAGATAATAAAGCATTTATTCCCACACCAGTCCCAACCCCAATTGCAATAATGAGAATTTGGATCGGAAAAGAAAGCGTCAGCGCATTGATCGCATAGTCCCCTAGGTTTTGAATTCCTGATCCATCCTGAATACTACTGACAAAATAACTGTCTACAATATTGTAGAAAGCCTGTACGACCATTGATAGAATCATTGGTAAGCCCATTGAAAACATAAGTTTGTTAATTGGTATGACTCCCATCTTGTTTTGTGTAACATTTTTTTCCATAATTCACCTCATCTTTTAATTTCAACAAAAAAGCGCAGATCTATTTTGACCTGCGCAAAAAAATAAAGCGCAAGTCTCAATCGGACTTACGCTTTTGCTACACATTGATAAGTAAATTATAAATCAAATTTTTTCTAAAAGTCAACAACTTTTTAAATGCAACTAATTTATTTCAATTTGAAGTAACGGCTCAATTTATATTTTCTCGGCTAAAAGAGATTAAAATCAAAAACTCACAATAATAAAACTCATCATATAACTTAAAAACATTGCCATACGAATTCATCTTGCTTAAATCCGTCGACAATGCTTTTATTTTTATAACTGAATTTTAGATTATATTTTATACTTTCAAAGTCTTTTGCTTTCTCAGCCAATAGATACCAGCCAAACCAACAATTATTGCGACCAAACTGATTATCTGAGCAATTCTCAAACCAAAAAACATCAGGCTGTCAGTTCTTAAACCTTCGATGAAAAACCGACCAATGGAGTAACCAATCATATAGACGAACAAAAGTTCGCCATCTTTCTTCTTGAAGCGTTTTTCATAAAATAATAAGAAACCAAACACTCCAATATTCCAGATCGATTCGTATAAAAAGGTTGGATGAACTGAGATTAGGCCATATACCGGATCATTCACGGTAATCGCCCAAGGCAGATCGGTTTGCCCCCCATAGGCTTCCTGGTTAAAAAAATTTCCCCAACGACCAATTGCCTGACCTAATGGAAGGCCAGGAATCACGACATCAGCCAGGGTGAAAAAGTTTATATTTTTAACGCGGCATAAAATTAATGCAACAATAATACCAGCAATTATCCCTCCATGAATTGCCAAACCACCATTTCTAATTGCAAAAATTTCAGCTGGATGGTTTTTATAATAATCAAAGGAAAAAATCACATAGTAGAGTCGTGCACCAACAATAATTGCCGGAATCATAAACAGGAAAAAATCAAGCACATGATCCGCTGTCAGTCCTAATTTAGGTGCTCTTTTAACGGCAATATAAAGTGCCAGTACCAGCGCTGTTGCGATAAATATCCCATACCAGCGGATTTCCAGACCAAATAATGTAAAAGCTATCGGATCAGGTGCATTCATCATTAAAGAATTGTTGCCATCTGGCCGTTCTTAGCGCCTGCAGCATTACCTTCTTCAACATCCAGATGCATATCCAGACGATATTCAGGGTTTACACGAACTAAAACATTATCAAAAATAAGACCTCGTGGTCCATCAAGTTTAACAGACACAACGTCCTTATCTTTCAGACCAAAAGCGTCCCCTTCTTCAGGACTCATATGAATGTGTCGGGCAGCTACAATAGCTCCATGATCAAGTTCCACTTCACCAGCTGGTCCAATCAGTTTAAGACCGGGAGATCCGGCAGTATCACCTGAATTTCTAAGCGGTGCTTTTATTCCTAATGCGAAACCATCACCAATTGATAATTCCACCTGTGTTTCTGGTCGAACGGGACCTAAAATACGAACACCTTTAATCGTACTTTTCGGTCCAACAATATCCAATTTTTCTTCTGAGGCATACTGACCAGGCTGAGATAGATCTTTCATCGGTGTCAGCTCATAACCTTTACCGAATAATGTTTCCAAATCTGCCTGTGATACATGAATGTGTTTGTTAGATAGCCCAATGGGCACTTTTCTTTCCAATAGCTTTCTCCTTACTTAATTAAATGTTTAACAATCTTTCTTTATTCTAACCAAGATCAGCCAAAATGTTAATGCAATATTTTGTCCTC
Source organism: Eubacteriaceae bacterium ES3 (assembly GCA_030586155.1). Classification (NCBI taxonomy): domain Bacteria; kingdom Bacillati; phylum Bacillota; class Clostridia; order Eubacteriales; family Eubacteriaceae; species Eubacteriaceae bacterium ES3. The sequence goes on from CP130741.1 coordinate 2,313,744, forward strand.
TTTACTTTTTTGCTCACATTTCAGTTTACGGCTAAGTTCTAGCATCTCAGAGGCATGCTCCATAGTTTTATTGGTTACCTGAGCACCACCCAGCATTCTGGATAGTTCTTCTTTTTTACCCTGATCATCAAGCGATACGAAAGAAACTTCAGTATAATCCTCAAGATTCGTTTTTTCAACCCGAAAATGGGCATCAGCCATAGCTGCGATCTGCGGCAAATGGGTAATACAGATTATTTGTCGGCCAAAGTTGACCGATGAAAGGTTCTGAATTTTTTCCGCAACAATCTGGGCTGTCCGGCCACTGATACCAGTATCAATTTCATCAAAAACCATGGTTTCAATCCCGTCTAATCGGCCAAAAATGCTTTTAAGACTTAACATAATACGGGAAATCTCTCCCCCAGATGCTACTTTCCCCAGGGGTTTAGGGGAAAGTCCGGGATTAACTGATATCAAAATTTCGACCTGGTCCTGGCCTCTCGGAGATAAGCGCCGTTTATCATGGTCAATCTGAATTTCAACCTGTGCCTGCTCCATTGCCAGATCTGACAATTCTTTTTCAAGTGCAGCTTTTAAAATAAGTGCATCGCTTAGGCGTTTTTCGTAAAGTTTATTTCCGATTTCATCATATTTTTTAATCAGACTACGCATCTCTTCGTGATATTTTTTTAAATTTTCATCTCGGTTACCCAAACTTTTTAAGCGAGTGGAAATTGATTCAAGATAGGCAAAAATCTCTTCAATCTCAAAACCATATTTGCGTTTTAAAGTCTCAATTGTAGCCAATCGTTCTTCAATTTGGTCAAGATCTCCTTTATTATACTCCAGCTCATCCAAATAATTTCTTAAATTAAAAGAGAATGATTCCAATTCACTGAAAAACCCCTCTATCATCCCACCATCTTTTTCAAATCGCTTATCTATTTTTGCAATCTCCCGTACATAGTCCTGCAGCATCCCCAACTGGGACAAAACAGAATTATTCCCCTGAAGAATGCCATAAGCCTGGCGCGCGTTATCAAAAAGAGTTTCCTGATTCGAAAGAATAGCCCTTTCCTCCTCCAATTTTTGATCTTCGTGAAGAGAAAGATTAGCCGATTCAATTTCGCGCATTTCAAAGGAAAGGGTTTCTTTTTCCCTTTCCAGTTCGCGTTCGTTAATTTCCAGTGTTTTTATTTGGTTCTTTAAATTTTTCAGCTGGCTTGCTAAATCTGCTGTCACATTAAGCAGACCCGCGCTATCTTCACCGCCAAAAGCATCTAAAAGGCTACGATGATTTTCTTTTTTAAATAAAGACTGATGTTCATGCTGACCGTGGATATCGATGAGTTCATCCCCAAGGGCCTTAAGCTGCGTCACTGTAATCATCATCCCGTTTGCCCGACAGATATTGCGACCGCGCAGATCCAGTTCACGGGTCAAAATCAGCTGTCCATCTTCAACTGGGATTCCAAACTCTTCGCAAAGAGCAAGCAGGTGTTCCCGTCCGACAATATCGAACAGCCCCTGAACCACAATTTTTTTCTTACCATTTCGGATATTCCCCTTATTGCCCCGATTTCCCAGAACCAGGGTCAGTGCATCGATCACGATGGATTTCCCTGCTCCAGTTTCTCCGGTAATTACATTTAGTCCTTTATCAAAGTCAATCACCAAATGATCAATTAAGGTATAATCTCGGACAACAAGATTTCTAAGCATGCAGTTCTCCTATTTCATCAACTTTTTAAATTTACCGACAATTTCTTCAATTAGGTCGCGATTTCTAACCAATACAAAGATCGTATCATCGCCTGCAATAGTCCCCACTACCTCACTCCAGTCCATAGAGTCAATGGCTAGCGCTGCCGCCTGGGCCATAGCCGGTAAAGTCCTGATGACAATCATATTTTCGACATAATCAATGGTTAAAACTGATTCTCTGAAGACCGCACTAACGCGCTCATTATAAATCGATCCAATATCTTTTAGCGGTGCATAGTGCTGCTTACCTTCGTAATTCATGACTTTGATCAGTTTCAGTTCTTTAATGTCTCTGGAAATCGTTGCTTGAGTAACAGTAAAACCTGAATCTTTAAGAGCTTGGGCCAATTCTTCCTGGGTTTCAATGAAATTATTTTCAATAATTTCGATGATCTTTAGTTGTCTTGCAACTTTCATTTTTATTCCTCCTATTTGCAGTTAATTTCCACTACTGAGTTTGATGCGTAAACGGTCAAAATAACCAATCTGATTCAAACGGATTAATCTTGTCGTATGAACGGATTTAAATACTTCCACTTCATCCTCTGGAATTAGAGAAAGGGTGGTCTGCCCATCTAATGTCAACATGATGTCATTTTCGCGGTTGCCAAATTTGAGGGTAATTTTCTCATCTTCCGACAGCACATATGACCTGTCATGCAAACGGTGTGGACAGATTGGATTCAAAACCATTACACCCGCTCGCGGGGAAACAACAGGTCCCCCCGCGGCCAGAGAATAACCAGTTGAACCAGTTGGCGTTGAAATCACCAGCCCATCGGCTCTAAATGCGTCAATTTTCGAACCACTGGCATAAGCTTGAATATCCATCATCCTAAACCCTCGACTTTTTACCAGCACATCATTTAAAGCCACATACTTCTTCGATAGGATGCCATTACTTCGCACCATACACCCTAGCATCATTCGTTCTTCAATATAGTAATTCCCATTATTTAACTGATTTAACGCATTTTTATAAGAACTTGCTTCACTTTCTGTTAAAAAGCCCAATTTACCAAGATTAATCCCAAAAATTGGAATTTTATTAAAACAGGTTTGTCTTGCGACATAAAGAAGTGTCCCATCTCCACCTAAAACCAGAATACAATCCGGCTTCTTGAAAAACTGATCTTTATCATAAATAATCACTTTCTGATCCTCACAGCCGATTTGCCCTTTGAGTAAACAGACTGAAAACCCGAATTCCTGAAGTGTTTTTATGCAATCCTCTGCCAAATTTCGACTTTCCGGTTTTTGTAGATTTATATATATGCCTATTTGTTTAATCTGATCTGCCATTTCATTCCTTCAATCTAATTATTTTCCGGATCCCGGTATTGTTTATGTGCTGCTTCCACGATCTCTCTGACTTTACTACCCCAATCAGGAAGTTCGCTATTCTCGCAATTTTTTATATATACTAAAAACTCAATATTTCCTTTGGCCCCTTGGATCGGCGAATAATCGAGATTTAAAACGGTTATCCCTGCCGCCTCAATGGCTGATAGGACATGGTTAACAACTTCTTCATGAATTTTTTTATCTCTGATCACGCCTTTTTTCCCAACTTTATCCCGGCCTGCCTCGAATTGAGGTTTAATTAACCAGATTCCTAAACCATCGGGTTTCATGACCATTTTTAGCGCTGGTAAAAGTTTAGTGATCGAAATAAATGAAACATCCATTACGGTCCCATCGGCTTTTTCCGGAATGGCTTCTTCTGTCAGGTGTCTGAAATTAGTGCGCTCCATTGAGATAACCCGGTGATCATTTCTAAGTTTCCAGTCCAATTGTCCGTAACCAACATCAACAGCGTAAACTTTGTCAGCGCCATTAATTAGAAGGCAATCAGTAAAACCGCCAGTTGAAGCACCTACATCCACAAAAACTTTACCTTCAACCGGCATCATAAAAACAGCCAGCCCCTTTTCAAGTTTTAGTCCGCCACGACTCACATAGGGGAATTCAGCACCTTTAACCAATATTTCAGCGTTCTCGTCAACCTGATCACCCGCTTTATCTTTTAGCTGGCCATTGACAAAAACAGTTCCAGCCATGATTGCTTTTTTTGCTTTTTCTCTGGTATCAAAGTATCCACCCGTTACCAGTAATTTATCCAGACGTTCTTTCACTTATTCTTCCTTAATCTGTTTTTTAACTTATGATGCCATATAAACTTCAAAATGTCCAATCGTTTTACTGATTTCGACTGCAAATATAATGCGCCAGCTTCCTCAAAAATTCTGTCCGCTCACCGATGGGTTTGACCATCTCTATCGCTTCTTTTTCCAGTTCACTCACTTTTAATTTTGAAGCTTCCAGACCATAAAGACTGACAAAAGTTGATTTATGATTCTTTTCATCGCTCCCGATTGGTTTGCCTAATATTTTCTCATCACCTTCAACGTCAAGGATGTCATCAACAATCTGAAAAGCCAGACCAATCCGGTGACTGTAACTGATTAATCTGCCTTGGGTAGCTGGTTCTGCATCGGCAATAATACAGGCAGCCTGAACACTGGCCTCCAAAAGAGCTGCAGTTTTGTGCAGATGGATATAATCGAGCTCGTCAATCCCGATCACCATGTTCTCACTTTGAAGATCTGCTACCTGACCACCAATCATCCCTAAAATACCTGAAGCTCCCATAATAATCCGAACCGCCCGGATATATCTGACCAGAGTATCACCAGTTAAATTCTTGCTCCCTTCAAGCATGGTTTCAACCGCATAATTAAGAAGGGCGTCGCCGGCCAAAATCGCCATTGCATCGCCATAAACCTTATGATTCGTCAGCTTTCCCCGACGATAATCATCATCATCCATAGCGGGCAGATCATCATGAATCAGTGAATAGGTATGGATCATCTCCATTCCCATTACCAGCGGCCAGATAAGAGCTTCATCCCCTTCCATACAACGACAGGTTTCCAGCATCAGAATCGGACGCAACCGCTTTCCGCCAGCAAAGAGACTGTAATGCATAGCGTCAAGAATGACCTCCGGACAGTCAAAGTGCTGATCAAACTGTTGTCTCAAATGTTCATTTATCTCGGATTCAAGGCTTTTCAGCGTCTCCTTAAAGTTCATTATCCGAACCTCCAACACTTTCTTCGCCTTCATCATTCATTTGTAAAACCCGTCCTTCCAACTGATCAAGGTCAACATTTAATGCTTTAATCAATTTCATTCCTTCTTCATATAATTTAATGGAGCTTTCTATTTCCTGTTCTTCCGATTCCAGTGATTCAGCAATCGCCTCCAGACGATTCATTCTGGTTTTAATTTTTTTTACTGCCATTTTTATTCTCCACTTCTAAAACTTCCACTGACGACCGACCATCAGATAACCTCATTTTAAGTTTCTGACCGGGCTTTATTTGTTTAACGGAAGAAACAATCTTCCGATTTTCATCTTCAACTAAAATATAACCTTTTTTAAGGATATTTTCCGGATTCATAGCCTCAATTCGCAGTCTGTACTGGTCAAGAAGAATCCGTTCCTGCGACAGATGACGGTTCACTAAAGAACGAATCTGTTTTTCAGTTACGTCAATTCGCAATCTCAGGTCTTCAATCCTGTTAATCGGTTTATAGCGATTTATGCGTTTATTCATTTCACCTACCGCTAAAGAGTGAGCCTCCAATTGTCGAACCATACTTGTAGTCATCCTGTTTTTTAATTCAATCATCCGCTGTATCAGAGTATGCTGGTCTTCTGCCACCAGTTCCGCCGCCCCTGATGGAGTGGGTGCTCGCAAGTCGGCCACAAAATCAGCAATCGTGAAGTCGATTTCATGCCCTACTGCCGATATAACTGGAAGCTGTGATTCATAAATAGCCTCTGCCAGCTCTTCATGATTAAATGCCCACAAATCTTCAATCGATCCGCCTCCTCTGGCCAGTACAATAACATCCACATTTTGAATCGTGTTAAAGGCTCTGATTCCGGAAATAATGGTTTTATAGGCTTCCGGACCCTGGACCAAACTGGGATAAACAACAATATCCATTAAGGGATTGCGTCTTTTGATAATTGTAATCATATCCTGAAGCGCCGCTCCGGTAGGAGATGTCACTATCCCGACCCGGCCAATGGCTTCCGGCAATTCTTTCTTTGCAGCCTGAGAAAAAAAGCCTTTTGCTTCCAGTTCGTCTTTAAGCATCAGATATGCCTGATATAAATCCCCCTGGCCTTTTGGTTCCATGGTTCTTACGGTAATCTGATACTGACCGCTTGGCAAATAGAGTCCAATCGCTCCTCGAAGACTGACCTGCTGGCCTTCCTTCGGTAGAAACTTAAGTTTTCCTGCCGCATTCTTGAACATTACGCAATCCAGTTTGCTTTTCTGATCCTTTAGAGAAAAATATAGATGGCCTGCTGCCGATTTTCGCACATTGGATAATTCGCCTTGAATTAAAAGGTTTTTGAGCAGACTGTTGGTTTCCAGCAGCGTTTTTATATACTGATTAACATCTGAAACACTTAATGCCTTTGTATTCAAAAAAGCCTCCTTCTTAAAGCTGTTTCTGACCAGTTTTCAGAAATTCATCCATCCCCAGTAGAGCATTGCCTATGGCATTATCCCGGGAAAACTCACCCGGTGCAAAGTATAGTTTTATTCCACTCAATTGGCTCTCGATTTGCTGTCTAATGATCGAATTTGACATCACCCCGCCTGAAAAAAGCACGGACGAGATCGCCTTCTTTTTTTTCAGAGCTTTTATCGACTTAACCAGCGTTGTTGCAATATTTTCAAATAATCTCAGGGCTATAATCCTGGAATCAAATCCCTTTTCTATCGCAATTTTGGCCTGATTCTCCTGTCCCGAAAAATGAAAATTGCCATCTGAAATCGCCGATGAAAATAGTTTCTCAGCGTTATCATCCGCTGATAGCGCCAATTTTTCCATCTCTCTGCCCGCCGGGAAAGACAAACCCAGAAGAACTCCAACTCGGTCAATTAATTGTCCCGCATTCAAATCCAGGGTCTTTGCAATAATTTCACAATTATAACCTGATTGTTTCTTTTCTACCCATAAAATTTCTGAAGTACCACCTGAAAAATGAACAGCAACAAAGGAATCCTCCATTAACTGCCCACCACTGCCATATATAGCAGCCCTAATATGGTTTTCCTGATGACTGGTCTTTATTAACGGTTTGTTTAATAGAATCGATAGACTCTCAGCCATACTTTCTCCGGCTTTAAAAACCGGCATATAGGAATCCGTTACTGGTCGTGGCCTTGTAGAACAACAGATTATCGCAATCTCATCTTCCAGCCGCAGACCTTTTAATACCCCGGGAAGATTGCCTATATGCTGAAAAAGAGCATCCGACTGACGCAAACCTCTTTCTCCCTGTTTGACCGTCAGCAGGATCCCCTGTTGATATACTAGATTAAGTTGATCGTCTACCAATGCCACCGATGTCGTATAGTTGCTGGTATCAATCCCAAGACTCAGGGCACACATACCGACCATCCTTTACCAGTTGATTTAATATTCCATTTACATATTTACGGCCATTTTCATCTCCGTATTTTTTAGTCAGTTCGATAGCTTCATTAATGATTACCTGATAGGGAACTTTCTCTTCTATATAAACTAATTCGCAAATCGCCATACGCAAAATTGATTTTTCAATCTTTGGAATTCGGTCCAGTTGCCACGTTTCTTTTAGATACTCATCCAGAATTCCATCGATCTCTTGCAAATGAGATTTAGTGGTTTCGATCACATTTTTTCCATAATCAAGATTCATCGCTTCATTCTCCAGAAACGAATCCACGCTATCAGAAAAATCCTGGGATTCTGGATGAAAATCCAATTGGAAAATACCTTTAAACGCGTATTCCCGTTCTTTTTTACGGCTCATTCTTTCTCCTTTAAAATGAAGGACACCAGCCGGTGTCCTTCTTCAAGATCCCTACATTCCAGATCCTTCAATACGTACATTTACAGCAATAACAGCAATACCAGCCATTGACTCAACAGCCAGCTTCACCTTTTTCTGAACCTCTTTTGAAACTTTAACAATCTCGACACCAGGTTCAGTAATCAGGTATACCCAGATCGTGAGGCCTTCATTTTCGCGACTGATTTTTATCCCTTTTAATGTATTGGTGATGGACAGCTTATCCATAATTTCATCAGTAATGCGCAGGGAAATCCGCTCAACACCGTTTACGCCAGTCGCCGAAAGACTGACTATGGAGCTGATCATTTCATCTGTTACATCAAAAACCGGATTGTTCTTCATTTCAGACACCTGTGATTAAACTTCCTGATGGCAATCACAACCATCTTCTCCACAGCAAGAGGATACAGATTCATCGAGAATAAATGGCTCTCCACATTCCGGGCAAACTACTGAATCATCCTCGAATGCTTCAAACTCCGTAATAAAAACATTGCCGCATTCCGGACAAATCACCTCATAGAAATCATCATCCAGTTCATCATAGTCATCTTCATCGTCAAAATCTTCGTCAAGTATAAACTCTTCCAGATCCGACAAATCATCATCAACCATTTCAACATAGGATTCCAGGTCTTCCTGGGCTTCAGTTAAACCATCCAGGGCGTCCACAACATCTTCCAGAATATCCATTACCTGAAATAAAACTTTACCTTCGCTTGTGGTTCCATCAATCTCAAGACCGTCCATCAAACCCTTGGTGTAAGCTACTTTTTCATTAATAAATTTCATTTTAGACCCTTTCCATGTACTCGCCAGTACGTGTATCAATTCGTATTACATCACCAGTTTCAACGAATAAAGGTACATTGATAGTTGCGCCAGTTTCAACTGTAGCCGGTTTGTTAGCACCAGTTGCAGTGTCTCCCTTGAATCCAGGATCTGTCTGAGTAACTTCAAGCTCAACAAAATTAGGTGCAGAGACCGAAAAGGCCACGCCTTTTAATGATTTAACAGTCGCATTATCATTTTCCTTTAAATATTTCATGGCTTCTTCCACCTGTGCATAATTCAATGGAATCTGCTCATAAGTTTCTCCGTCCATAAAATAATACAAACCACCGTCTTCATACAGATATTGCATTTCCCGCGTTTCTACTTGCGCTTTAGGATAACGCTCAGTAGGACTGAACGATTTTTCGACTACTGCTCCGGTAATAACATTCTTAATTTTTGTTCGTACAAAGGCTGCACCTTTTCCCGGTTTTACATGCTGAAACTCAATAATTGTAAAGACATGACCATCCATTTCAAAAGTTACGCCTTTTTTAAAATCACCCGCTGAAACCATATTTTACCTCCATTATGAGTATGCTTATTCCCATTTTTTCTTAACACCATTATTCTAACATATATCAACACCGACGTCATCTACATTTCTTTAGGAAGAACCGGGGTTTTTCGCCGTAATCGCCCGTACTAATCCGGTAAGATCACAGATACTCTCAATCTCACAAAACCCCTTGCCTTTAAGTAATTCAGTGACGTCTTCTTCCTGATGATCGCCAATTTCCAGGGCCAGCAAGCCACCTGGTTTTAAAAATTTATCTGCTTCATCTGTAATACGTCTGTAAAAAACAAGTCCGCTTTCACCGCCGTCTAAAGCCATTCCCGGTTCATATTCTGTAATATCCTGAGACAGCTTTTTAATATCCCCAGTCGGAATATAAGGTGGATTAGAAACAATTAGATCAAATTCCTCTTCTGCTGGAATATTTTCAAAGAGATCGGACCAATATAGTTTGACATTGCCAGCAACCAGATCTTTTGCATTCTTCCCGGCAACTTCGAGTGCCACCTCTGAATAATCGCTTAGCGCGATTTCAATTTGTGGACAAAAAGATTTAAGACAAATACCAATCGCTCCACTACCAGTGCAAAGATCCAGAACTTTAATATTGTCAGTTTCTTTTTCTTTCAACCAGTTTATTAGGGCTTCTACCATGGGCTCCGTATCTGGTCTGGGGATTAAAACATTTTTATCCACATAAAAGTTTAGCCCCATAAATTCTTTATTTTTTAGAATGTAGGCAACTGGCTCATGGGCCGCACGCCTTTTTGTCAATGATAAGTAGGCCACTTTTTCTTCTTCAGTAACCTGAGCATCATTGTGGGTATAGAAAAAAACACGATCCTTTTTAAATACTTGTGAAGCCAGCACTTCAGCCTCAAAACCACAGTTTTCAATTCCTGCCTTCATTAAAATCTGGCGCGCTTCTTTCAATATTTCCCCGACTGTCATTCATTACTCCTATTTAAAATCAACAATAAAAAAGCCGGTTGAGAAACCGACTCTTTATCACATTATTCTGCTGATTCGTTTTTAATGCCGTATCGTTTATTAAATCGATCAACACGACCACCAGTATCAACAAGTTTCTGTTTACCAGTAAAAAACGGATGGCATGCTGAACAGATTTCAACTTTTAATTCCGGATTAACTGATCCAGTTTCAAATGTGTTTCCGCATGCACATTTCACTACAGATTTTCCATAATTTGGATGAATGCCTTCTTTCATCGAATTCACCTCATTTCTTTATTTTATTAATAATTTTCCATTATTATTTTATCAACCGTAACAGTATATCAGATCTTTCTTAAAATTTCAAATGTTTTGTGCATTATATTTTTCAAGAAATTTGTTCAGAAACTCTTCATTATTTTTGGTTCGTTCCAGTATAGTGATGATTTTATCAGTCAAATCATAAACCGTAGACCCTTTATAAAGTCTCCGGATATCAAAACTGACTTTCAATTCGTCTTCAGTAAGAATCAGTTCTTCTCTCCGAGTTCCAGAACGACTTAAATTAATAGCTGGATAAATTCGTCTTTCTGCCAGTTCTCTTTCCAGATGCAGTTCCATGTTTCCGGTTCCTTTAAACTCCTCATAGATTACATCGTCCATTCGACTTCCGGTGTCCAGAAGAGCAGTTGCCAGGATTGTCAGGCTGCCCCCTTCTTCTATTTTACGAGCCGAACCGAAGAATTTTTTGGGGAAATACAAGGATTCGGGATCAATCCCTCCAGAAAGAGTCCGACCTGAAGGCGAAACCACCAGGTTATTTGCTCTGGTCATTCTGGTGATACTGTCGACCAGTATCACCACATCTTTTCCCTGCTCAACCAGGCGTTTACCACGTTCTAATACAATTTCTGCTACCCTGATATGGTTTTCCGGCGGCTGATCAAAAGTTGAATAGACAATATCGGCATCGACCGACCGCGAAATATCCGTGACTTCTTCAGGGCGCTCGTCAACCAATAAGATAATTAACTCGATTTCTTTGTGATTGGTTGTGATCCCATTAGCTATTTCTTTTAAAAGAATAGTTTTTCCAGCTTTTGGCGGTGCTACGATCAAACCACGCTGACCCTTTCCCACCGGCGAAAAAACATCCATCATCCGGGTTGACAGGATATCCTGGTCTGTTTCAAGCGTGATTTTCTGATTGGGAAAGATTGGCGTTAATTGTTCAAACTTCGGTCGCTGGGCAATTTTTTCAGGAATATCACCATTGACGGTTTCTACATAAAGCAAGGCATCATATTTTTCATTCTCGCCCGACATCCTGATTTTCCCGACAATTTTATCACCGGTACGCAGATTAAAACGTCGGATCTGATTGGCCGGCACATAAATATCCTGGTCACCTGAAACATAATGGTTGGTTCTCAAGAAACCATACCCTTCAGAACTGACGTCGAGAATCCCTTCCTGGGAATTCTTAAACCGTTCCATATCTTTTTTATCATCCACATATAAGAGACGATTGATTTTCTTAATAATATCTGCCGTTTTCTGACCGTTAACATTTTCCAGAAAAAGCATCGCTGAATATTTTTCACCGGACTTGGGCGGTCTGACTTTTCCACTCAAAATGTCACCGGTTTCCAGCTTGAATTTCTGAATCTGTGAACCGGAAATATAAACGTGTTCTTCCTGAGACTTCATTTCCGGTGTTTTAATAAATCCGTAGCCTTCAGGAACGATTTCCAAGACCCCTTCCACGACAACTACATTGTCCATATCATCCTTTATTTTATAGTAAGGAGAACGTCCAATTTCAGTTTTCTTTGTTTGTCGTTTAACTTCAGAAACCTTTTTGGTTTCTTCTTTTTTGATCGATTGCTGTTTCTTCTTTTCCTGAATCAGACTTAATAATTCGTTTTTCTTTAAACGGCTGATTTTTTCGATGCCCAGCGCTTCTGCTTCTTTACGCAACTCGACCAGGGTCAGTTCTTCCAATGGTTTTATATCCAATTGAGGCCTCCGAGAATAGATTTTGAGAAAATGATCCACTTGAATCGTGTAGAATTATAAATTGTAGATGCCTAAATGTACCATAAACTCCTATAAATGTCAAAATCGAATTGACAAACCTGAAAAGACTCCAATTTTCAGTTCTATTTTAAATATTGACAGATTTAAGTGGCCTGTGCTATATTCAAAATATAAATAGATTTATATCCAGCTATTAATAATTAAACTGAACAGGCGATGAATCCTTACGGATCATGGAGCCGGGCTTTCAGATGAAAGCAGCAATGTGCGACTTGGCACATTTGTGGGACAGGATTATGTTCTACAGATGTGCTTTTATTTTTCAGCATGGAAAGTGAGGATTTGTAATGGTTGAGAAAAAAATTCTTTCAGGATTATCAACGGCCGAAGCTAATAAACGTCTGGCTCAATTTGGAAAAAATGAACTGACTCCTCTAAAAAAAGAAAACCTGCCTCAAAAATTGTTACATATTATTTCCGAACCGATGTTTTTACTGCTGATGGTAGCGGCTGTCATATACTTTATATTAGGTGAACCTGGTGACGGCGGGGTGATGCTAATTTTTGTCATCGGTATGATCAGCATAGATGTCATTCAGGAGTTAAAAACTGATAAAACCATTAATGCTTTAAAAGACTTATCCGCTCCGCGTATCACTGTCATTCGCGATGGTCAGGAAATTACCATCGAGAGCCGCAATCTGGTTCCTGGTGATCTGATGCTTCTGTATGAAGGGGTAAAGATACCTGCCGATGGCGTCATTATTCACTGCAGTGATCTTTGTGTTGATGAATCTTTACTGACCGGGGAAGCAGAAGGCGTCTGGAAAACTGATGAAACTTCCAATGATTCCCAGGATTACTGGAAAATAAACTGGTGTTATGCCGGAACTCTTGTCACTCAGGGAATTGCAACTGTTGAAGTATTAAAAACCGGTCCATCAACCGAGTACGGAAAAATAGGAATGCATATCGCTACAACTGAAGAAAAGGAAACCCCGCTTCAAAAGCAGACCAGCCGCCTGGTCAGAATATTCGCATCCATAGCGGGTGTATTGCTTGTTATGGTGGGAGTCTTTACCTTTATCAATATTGCTGATCTGCCATTAACAGAACGGATCATTGAAAGCATTTTATCGGGGATCACGCTGGCAATGGCAATGATTCCTGAAGAATTTCCTGTTATCTTAACCGTCTTTCTATCTCTGGGCGCCTGGAGACTGGCCAAAAAAAATGCCCTAATTCGCAAGCTGCCTTCAGTGGAAACTTTAGGGGCCGTGTCTGTTTTGTGTGTTGATAAAACCGGAACCATAACCATGAACCAAATGACCCTCCAGCAAACCTGGTCACCGGTAAATACTGAGAGCGCCTTACTCCATCATATGGGGATGGCCTGTGAGACTGATGCTTATGATCCCATGGAAAAGGCTATGTTATTGTTTTGCGAGCAATCAGGTATCACCAGAAAGGAACTTTTTAGCGGTCGACTTATTACAGAATACTCATTTACCAATGATCTTAAAATGATGGGCCATGTTTGGGAAAAAGACGAACAAATAATTATCACTGCCAAGGGCTCACCGGAACGAATCATCCAGCTGTGTAATCTCACTGCACTCGACCGTCAGACAATTGATGAAAAAGTATCTATGATGGCTAAAGAAGGTCTGCGTGTTATCGCTGTTGCAACCCAGCTTATAGCAAGTGAGGAAGAGATTCCATCTCAAATCACTGATTGCCAGTTCTTATTCAGTGGCCTGGTCGGTTTGTTAGACCCGCCCCGGGAAGGGATCAGTGAAGATATTGCCCTTTGTAATAAAGCTGGAATTCGAGTGGTCATGATAACCGGTGATAATGGTATAACCGCTGCTTCGATTGCCAAAAAAATCGGGATGGAAAAGTGTGACAGTCACCTTACCGGCGCGATGATTGATGAAATGTCTGATGAAATACTCAAAGAGAAAGTTAAAAACATCAGTATCTTTTCAAGAGTTATTCCTGAACATAAAATGCGGATTGTTGATGCTTTTAAATCAAATGGTGAAATCGTCGCAATGACAGGTGATGGTGTTAATGACGCGCCCGCTCTCAAAAAAGCTGATATTGGTATTGCTATGGGTAAAAGAGGCAGTGAAGTCTCCAGGGAAGCTGCCGATATGATTCTATTGGATGACAATTTTACGACCATCGTTGAAACCGTAAAAGATGGTCGCAGACTTTATGATAATATTAAAAAAGCTATCGGTTATGTTTTAACCATTCATGTCCCCATTGCCTTTGCTTCCCTGTTAGCACCGTTACTCGGTATCAAACCTGCCAGCGTTTTACTGCTGCCGGTTCATATTGTTTTGCTGGAACTGCTGATCGATCCAACCTGTTCGATTGTATTAGAACGACAACCGGCCGAATCAAATGTTATGACACGTCCACCCCGTAAAACTGGTGCCAGCATATTGGACAGGTCACTGTTATTGAAATCTGCTTTCCAGGGCTTGTTTATCTTTGCCGCCTCATTCGGTGCTTATTTTTATACCCTTAGCAATGAGCCACAAAATGTACTTTTAGCCCGTTCAATGGGACTCAGTATTATTATGTTATCTAATCTTTTTCTGGTTCAGGTCAACAGTTCCAGTTATGATTCAATTTTCACTTCAATAAAAAGACTGGCCAGAGATCGTGTTATGTGGGGCGCAAATATCCTAATGATTTTATTTATTCTAACGATCTTCTACACGCCGCTTTCCGCCTTTTTAAAACTGGCGCCATTATCTTATATTCAGCTATTGACCGCGTTAGGACTTTCTGCATTATCCGTATTATGGATTGAACCCGTCAAATATATCCTTAGAAAATTAAGCTAAATTTATGAATTCTTTGTTTTGACATCAAATTGACACAAAACTTCCTTATACTATAGTAAAGATAAGTGGTCGGAATAATCAGGTTCAAATTAGGTAATTGCGAAATGAAAACAAAAATGAAAAAAATGAGAAAGTAGAGCATGAAGAGAGCTGATTAAAAAAGTATGACAAAAAAAGCAGGAAGCGTTGCAAAAAAAAGGCGCAAAAATAAAAGCCTGAGAAAAGCCTGAAAAAAACTTTATTTTAGCAGTTAGGCAATCAGTTTTTTAAGACTGCGGATGTATTGAAGCTGATGAATGTTGTCAGCAAGAATGACAGTAATCAGCTGGGTAATGCCAGCCAGGAGCAGATCCGCGCGAAGCGTCCGAGCATTTCTTGTTTTGCGACCGGCAACACAGAAAGAATCTTTGAAATGATTGAGTGACTGTTCAACAACACCGCGAATTTTATAGATTTGCTGCCACTCGTCAGTACCCCGAAGCGTACCTGGGTAAGCTCTAAGGTTTTTTTCAGGGTAAACATAGAACATCCGGCCACAGGAAGAAGGTGTGCAGGGTTTTTCGCAGAAACACTGACGTTTGGATTTACCGGATTGCTGCCTGACCCATCGGGTTTTGGGACAGGTAAATTTAAAGCGGACGAGACCATTTTTACGCCTGGTTTTACCTTCCGGTTTCATGGGAAGTGAAGGGTTGTCCGGACAACAGGGGATACCATGCTCATTAACCGGGCAATCGGAATAAGAAAGGGAGCCCCGCGAATTGAGGGGAATGAAGGCTTTTTCAAACTTTAAATCAGTCAGCAGCGAGTGATAAATGACTGAGCTGTCAAAAGCGGCATCACCAATAAAAAGTTTGGGAACAATCAGCGGATGCTTTTTAAAAAAGTCGGAAAGAACAGGAATAAGTGCTTTGGTATCATGGAGCGACTTGTCCTCGTCGGGAGAATCAGACTTTTTCTCAACAGCAATATCAGGATGATCAACCAGAAAGTTGGCATCATAAAAAGAGATATCCCGGACAATGCCAAGGCCGTTGGTGATCATGCCGAATTTATAGACATAACAGAAATGACCGTTGATATAAAGCTGTTTAATAGAAGAATTGGCTTTAGCGTGGGTGGGCATGGCGCCATAGGCGGCCTTGTAGGGATCATAGGAATCATTCAGCTGATGGGTTTTCTTGAAAGCTTTGAGCTGTTTGATGATTTTATTGGCAAATTTGGGATTATTTTCAGTAACATAGGCTTCAATTCCCGAAGTATCAAAGATGGTCATCATGGCCTTATGAGCATCGATCTTTTGGCAGATTGGTTCAGTTACATCAACAAGTTGATGAAAAAACGATTGTAAGTCCGGAAGATAATCTTGCTTGAAGCGAGTCAGCTGGGATGCGTGGGGAACTCTGCTGAAACCGCAGAAATCCCTTAATTCGCTGGAAAACTTGAGAAAAGTGATCAGCAGGGTGTCAGTGGGAATGGAAAAAATTCGCTGCAGAATGAATGCCCAAAGAATGGAACAAAGCTCAAAATCACGGTGTCGCCCATTACAAGCATAGTAATGACTGTAAAAAGAATGTGGAACCAGAGCATGAAGGTCAAGTTTTTCTTCCAGCAGTGAAAGAAAGTGATGTTTGTCCTGTTCAAAAAAATGAGTGCAATCAGCATAAATTTCAGCAAACGAAAGCTGTTTTTGTGGTAAAATATCCATATATAACTCCTTTCAGGATGATGGATTGTTGTGGTTGTAACTCAATTTTATCATAATCTGGTGAGGAGTTATATTTTTTTATGTTAAAAATATCCCGCTATTATGCGGGTTATGGCATTTCGCAAATGCCTATCAGGTTCAAATAATAAGGAGGTTATAATCGTGAAAAAGAAACTGATTCTCATTTTATCACTGGTGCTTATGTTAGCAACCGCAGGAACCGCTATGGCAGTCGGAAGATCAGGAAATGGTGACTGTGACGGAACCGGCTTAGGGATAGGAAACGACGGTGTCGTTCAACACCTTAATGAAGACTGTGATGGTACTTTCATCGATGAAGATGGCGATGGTGTTTGTGATAATATGCCGTTAGAAACAGGACAACACCACGGTGGCAGATGGTAAATTCACTACTCACTAATGACGCGTAATCAAAAAGATGTTCGTTGTATTGCTCTGATTTTTAAAATCTCGCTAACAACCAACATCTTTTTGTGTTTCGTCTATTTAATTTTTTAAGCTGTTTAATTACGACACTCAGGAGCATCAGTTCTGTTCTTCTTTAATAACCTCGATCATAATCGCGTTTTCTACCCGTCTTTTTTCAAGTTCGCAACTTATTTCATGGGGTTTCATAATTGTCCCGTTGAAATTGTAGGCATTGGCATGACAGCCACCACCACAAAAATACTTGGCCCAGCAGCTCTGGCAGCTTTCCTTTTTTAAAAGATTACCGGCATCAAAGTGGTCCTTTATATCGTGATTAATAATCCCAGACTCGACATCCCCTATTTTAAAGCTTTCATCGCCAACAAACTGATGACAGGGGTAAATATCTCCCTGCGGCGTTACGGCTACATAGTCTCTCCCAGCTCCGCAACCTGAAAGTCTTTTGTAGGCACAGGGACCCTGATCAAGTTCAACATTAAAATGGAAAAAATTATAGTCAAGACCTTCTTCTTCCTGATTCAAGTAGTCAAGGGCCAGTTTATCGTACTCTTTTTTTAAAATTTCCAGATCTTCATCACGAATCGCATAATCATGTTTGGGTTCTGCTACAACTGGCTCAACTGAAATACTTTTAAATCCTTGTTCAGCCATGAATCTGACGTCTTCTGAAAAATCAAGATTGTGGTGGGTAAATGTCCCTCTAATATAGTGATCTTTATACCCTCTTAAGTCCGCCATTTTTTTGATATTCTCGATAATCACATCATAAGAGCCCTGATCATTGATAGTTTTTCTCATCTGATCATTGACTTCTTTACGACCATCCAGACTTAATACCACATTATCCATAGTATCATTAAGATATTCTCTGGTCTTCTCATCAAGTAAAACACCATTGGTGGTCATGGTATATTTAAAATTTTTATCATTCGCTTTTGCAACTTCATTTCCATAGATGACCAGTTGCTTGACGACCTCCAGATTCATCAAAGGTTCACCGCCAAAAAAGTCAATCTCCAGATTTTTTCGATTACGGGATTGTCTAACCAGAAAATCGATGGCTTTCTTCCCAACTTCCAAGGGCATCAGGCATTTTTCACCTTCAAAGTCGCCCTGGGCGGCAAAACAGTATTCACATTTCAGGTTACAATCATGGGCAACATGAAGGCAAAGCGCCTTGATTAAATCAGTGTTGCCATACTCAGCAGGATTATAGTCGTGTTTACTAAATAAAACCCCTTCCTTAATCAGGCTTTCTATCTCACGATAAGCTTCTAAAATCTCTTCTTTATCGTATTTAGGGCTTAAGGACTGAGTAATTGCTTCTTTGTCATTTTTTTCATAACGTTCAAGAATCTCATAAGAAAGCTCATCGACTGTCAGTACTGAGCTGGTATCCACGTCTAATACTATATTTAATCCATTTAACTGGTATTGATGTATCATTTTTTCTCCTAGAATTTTGGGATTTTTAAAACGAAAAAAAAGCTATCTCTACGAGACAGCTTTAATGTTTCGCTTATTTTGATTGTTTACACTTTTGATTACCAACAGTACAAGAGGTTTTACAAGCTGACTGACAAGATGTCTGACATTCGCCACAACCCTTATTTTTCACATCAGTTAAACGACCTTTTTTCACAAGTTTAATATGCTTCATTTTTTCACCTCTATTCCTTAGTTTCGTCAATTTCTTCGTATTCTGCATCTACCACTCTTGGTTCTTCCAGTTCTGCGTCATCCTGAGTTTCTGCTGCTTCTTCCTCAAGATCTTCAGTATCTGCTGAATTAACCACTTTAGCGATAGCCGATTTAGTAATTAACGCCTTATGATAATCCGGCAATAATTCAATGGTAACATTTTCGTTTCCAATTGCATAAATAATGCCATAAAAACCGCCGATGGTCAGAATCTCATCTCCTGGTTTCATGTTTGAGCGCATGCTCTCAACTTCTTTTCGCTGTTTATTCTGTGGTCGAATCACAAAGAAATAGAAGAAAACCAGAACAAGCACCAAAGGAAGAATCATTGTTAAATCCAATCCCATATTAACACTCCTTATTTTATTATTCGGTTATTCCGAATTTTTCAAAAAACTCACGTTTGTAAGCTAATAGACGATCATCCATTATCGCTTCACGAATTTTTCTCATCGTTACAAGTGTAAAGTATAAGTTATGATATGTCAATAACCTGGCCCCCAAAATTTCCCCGGTCTTAATCAGATGACGTAAATAAGCACGGTTATAGTTTCGGCAAACGAAACAATCACATTCCGGATCCAAGGGTGAAAAATCCTCTTTATAGGTGGCATTACGAACGACCACTTTCCCCTGGCTGGTAAACGCGGTGCCATTTCTGGCTATTCGTGTCTGGAGTACGCAATCAAACATATCAATTCCACGTACTACCCCTTCAAAGAGTGCATCTAGAGATCCAACTCCCATCAAATATCGGGGTTTATCCTTTGGCAATAAAGGCGTCGTCGCATCAAGTATCCGATACATGACGTCCTTCGCTTCTCCAACGCTTAAGCCGCCAATTGAATAACCGGGAAAATCGATTTCCAGCAGCTCTTTAACACTTTGTGCCCGAAGATCTTCATACATTCCCCCTTGAACAATTCCAAATAATGCCTGAACATCAGGCCGTTTATGAGCTTCTTTACATCTTCTGGCCCAGCGGGTGGTCATTTCCATGGATTTTTTCGTATACTCGTAGTCAGCATCAGCAGGCGCACATTCATCAAAGCACATAATGATGTCAGCACCAATCGAATTTTGCATATCAATTGATTTTTCCGGGGTCATGAAATGGCGGGAACCATCAAGATGGGAAACAAATTCAACTCCTTCTTCGGTGATTTTTCTTAAGTCATTTAAAGAAAAAACCTGAAATCCACCGCTATCAGTTAAGATTGGACGATCCCAGTTCATGAAATTATGCAGTCCGCCGGCCTTATCCATAATATCCTGACCAGGCCTTAAATACAGATGATAAGTATTTCCTAAAATAATATTTGCATCCATTTCCACCAGATCTTCGGAAGTCATTGATTTAACCGTCGCCTGGGTTCCTACTGGCATAAAAATCGGAGTATTGATAACACCATGCGGGGTATGGATTTTTCCCACTCTTGCCCCAGTATCTTTACACTCCTTCATCAGTTCATATCGAAACTCACTCATTACTCTCTTAATTACTCCTTTTTGTACAATCAGTCAACAGGACTTTTTCCTTTTTATTACCATAGATAAACATGGCATCGCCAAAACTGAAAAAGCGGTATTTTCTTTCTACCGCCTGCCGATAAGCTTCCATGACTGACTGATGATCATAAAAGGCTGATACCAGCATCAGCAGCGTTGACTCCGGCAGATGAAAATTGGTAATCAGAGCATCCACAACCCGCCACTCATAACCCGGATAAATAAAAATATCAGTCGAACCGGCATAAGCGCATACTTGACCTTCATGGATGTTGGCATTACTCTCCAGCGTTCTCACTGAAGTTGTTCCCACGGCAATCACCCGTCCCCCATTTTTTCTGGTTTCCTGGATTAGATGGGCGGTCTCTTCAGAAACCTCAAAGTATTCTTCATGCATATGATGGGCTTCGATATCATCAGTTTTCACTGGTCTAAAGGTCCCAATCCCCACATGGAGGGTTACTTCAGTCACATTAACACCCTTTTTTTCGATTTCTTCAATCAAGTCAGGTGTAAAATGAAGACCTGCTGTAGGGGCTGCCGCCGAGCCTTCAATTTTAGCATAAACTGTCTGATAGCGGGTTTTATCTTTTAAGGTTTCATGGATATAAGGCGGAATCGGCATCAAACCAATTTTATCTATAATCTCCTCGAATATTCCTTCATAATAGAAATGGATGATTCGCAGTCCACCTTCGGTGGTCCCGACAATTTCACCGGTCAATTCCGGACTAAAACGAATTTTCGACCCGATTTTTGCCCGTTTTCCCGGCTTAACCATAATTTCCCATTCATGACTGGCTAAATGTCTTAAAAGTAAAATTTCTACCTGGCCGCCCGAACCTTCTTTTTTACCAAACAATCTAGCCGGCAAAACTTTGGTATTGTTCATCACCAAAAGATCTCCCGCTTTTAAATAAGACAGCAGATCATAAAAATGCTGGTCCTTTATCTCCCCAGTCTCCCGGTTAATCACCATCAATCGGGAATCATCCCTTTTTTCCAACGGTGACTGGGCGATCTGCTCCTCCGGCAGATCATAATAAAAATCTGATTTATTCATTCACTTCTTCCTTATCATTATTAAACGACATACTTATTTGCTGATTTGCATCCTCTTCCGGTGCCATTAATCCCAGATGACGATAACCATGAGGTGTTATCATCCTGCCACGAGGAGTTTTAACGAGAAATCCCAATTGAATCAGGTAGGGTTCATAAACTTCTTCAATGGTGTTTTTTTCTTCACCAATTGCAGCTGCTAAAGTGTCTAATCCTACCGGTCCACCAGAAAATTTTTCGATAATTGCCAACAGCATAATTCGGTCAATCTGATCAAGCCCGACTGCATCCACTTCAAAGAGATCAAGCGCTTCTCTGGTGGATTGCAGGTCAATCACACCTCGTCCTTCAATTTCACAGTAGTCGCGCACTCTTTTTAGCAGACGATTGGCGATTCTAGGTGTTCCCCGGGACCGGATAGCCAGTTCTTTTGCCCCATCTTCATCGATTTCCACTTCCAGAATTCCTGAAGAACGGCTGATTATTTTTGTCAGTTCCTCGGCATTGTATAGTTCCAGCCGCTGAATCACTCCAAAGCGATCTCTCAGCGGTGAAGTCAGTAAACCCACCCTGGTTGTCGCACCAATTAAGGTGAAAGGCGGGAGCTCCAGACGAATCGATCTGGCACCTGGCCCTTTGCCGATAACAATATCCAGTGCAAAATCTTCCATTGCCGGATACAAAACCTCTTCAACTGAACGCTGAAGTCTGTGAATCTCATCGATAAATAAAATATCGCCTTCTTTTAAAGCGGTTAAAATGGCAGCCAGATCTCCAGCCTTCTCAATTGCCGGTCCGGATGTGGTTTTAATCCCCACGCCCATTTCATTGGCTATAATATTTGCCAGGGTAGTTTTTCCCAAACCCGGCGGCCCATACAAGAGTACATGATCAAGGCTTTCACTTCTTTTTTTCGCCGCCTTGATAAAAATATCCATCTGTTTTTTAACCCGTTCCTGGCCGACATATTCACTTAAACCCTGGGGACGTAGATTTCTTTCAATATCCAGATCCTGTTCAGTAAAATCTGTCGTGATGATGCGATCTTTCATTATCTACCTTCCCTTCAGCGGATTAGCCCCTCTAAGAGCTCCGGCAATCAACTCTTCCAGTGACAGCTCCTCTGAATAAATGCTCTTTACCATCTGTGATGCTTCCTGTTCCAAAAATCCAAGTCCTAATAGTGCTTCGGTAGCTTCCTGGGCAAGGCCACCAGTTTTAATCCCAACTATCACATCTGAAGTATCCAGTTTCACGTCTTTAAAACGATCCTTTAGTTCTAGAATAATCCGGCTTGCCGTTTTTAAACCAATTCCCGGCGCCTTGGCAATCGCTTTGGGATCATTGTTAAGGATATGCATAATCAGCTCACCTCTGGAAAACTGGGATAATAAACCCATGGCTGCCTTAGGGCCAATACCCGAGATCCCAATCATGGTGCGAAACATTTCCCGTTCGTCAGTCGTCATAAATCCGTAAAGGGCGTGTTCATCTTCCTTAATAACCTGATGCAGATACAACTTCACCTCTGCGTTCATTGCCGGTAATTCCTGTAAAGTCGTGTTGGAGGTTTTTAACAGATAACCGATTTTCTGACATTCCACCACGATCGAGTCACTGTATTGCTCTTTTAATGCGCCAATAATATATTCGTACATCACGCCTCCTTAAACACTACTGTCCCTGATAATTTAACTCTGACTATTTTATCAGATCACACAATTTTTTCAACCGTAGCCACTAATATTTTAGTTTTCTTTAGACTCCGTAAAGAAAAAGCTGCCAAAGGAAACAATATTTCCTTTGGCAGCTTTTTCAAGTGTCCCAAGAGATGTCCTTCATTTTTGACGCCCTAGCGCTTGCCAGGTGGGTGTCTTGTCTCTGGTTTCTGCCTTCCACTGATAAAAATGAGGCCCGACATCTGCCAGCGAACAGTCAGACTCCCTATAAAATGATGTAGGTTCAAAAATAAAGTAGGCGACAATCACCTTGGGATATCCATATTATACCTTGTTTTTCTTCAAATTAAAAGAAGAAATTTTCACCTGCAGGAAACAGCTTCTAGTAGATCAGCTCAAGTGCAGACCGAACATTGTCAACCGCTAAAACTTCAATTCCTTTAACGCTTAAACCTTTCTTGTTGCTTTTAGGAATGATACAGCGTTTAAAGCCCAATTTAACACCTTCTACCAGACGCTTTTCCATCTGTGAGATACTTCTGACTTCACCGGTCAAGCCCACCTCTCCAAGAATCATCAGATCTTCAGGTATTTCGAACTCTCTAAGGCTGGAATAAAGCACAGATATCACTGCCAGATCCAGCGCCGGTTCATCAATTCTGATTCCACCGACTACATTGATATAAGCATCAAAGGAAGATAGATCAATTCCTAATCGTTTTTCTAGAATTGCCATTAATAAAACCATCCGGTTATGATCCATTCCTGTTGCCATCCGCCGTGGATTCCCAAAACCGGAGGAAGAAACCAGTCCCTGCAACTCGACCAGCAGCGGCCGACTTCCCTCCATACAGGGAATTACTACTGAGCCGCAGGTGTTTTCCGGTCGGCTGTCGAGCATCATCTCTGAGGGATTAGATACGGTCTGCAAACCTTTTTGTGTCATTTCAAAAATGCCAATCTCATTGGTTGAACCAAAACGATTTTTAACCCCCCGCAAAATCCGGTAAGTATGATATTTTTCGCCCTCAAAATAAAGGACCGTATCAACCATATGTTCTAACACTCTGGGGCCAGCAATGTTGCCTTCCTTGGTAACATGACCTACCAGTACCATAGCAATGTTGTCTTTTTTTGCAACCTGCATCAAGGCACCGGTATTCTCTCTGATCTGGCTCACACTCCCAGGAGCAGAAGTAATTTCAGGACTGTACATAGTCTGAATAGAATCGATGATCACAATTGCCGGGCTGGCTTTTTCAATAGTTTCAAGGATATAGGGAATATTAATTTCCGATAGAAAAAGAATATTTTCTGATTTTACCTGCATCCGCTCGCCACGCATTTTCAGCTGCTGCTCGGATTCCTCGCCGGAGATATACAGAACCTTTTGTCCTTGGGCTCCTAAACTTTCAGTGGCCTGTAAAAGCAAAGTCGATTTACCAATTCCCGGATCTCCCCCCAAAAGGATCATTCCTCCCGGGACGATCCCGCCGCCTAGCACCCGATCCAATTCCTGATTGAGCGTTTTAATTCGATTCTCCCCAGAATAGGAGATCTCATTTAAAGATTTGGGTTTGGAATAAACACCCCGTTCTCGGGTGGTTGGAGCTTTTGTGGCTGCGGAATAATCCGTCTCTTCCACCAGAGAGTTCCACTCACCGCATTCCGGACACTTTCCCATCCATTTTGCCGCATTATAGCCACAGGACTGGCATACAAAAACTGTCTTTTTTTTAGCCATGTCTCCTCCTTATTCCATCCATTTATATATCAGATAACCGATTAGACCACCGATCAGATTGAGAATGATATCATCAATATCAGCCCGCCTGCTGGTCAAAAACAGGAATTGGATTACCTCAATTAAAGCTGTTGTTCCCAGACATACCAGAAAAATTTCCAGAAAGCCCACCTTTTTCTTGCGACTAAGAGGATATAAGAGTCCCAGGGGAACAAAAAGCAGAATGTTTCCAAATAGATTAATAAAAGAAGATGTGAAAACATTCATAATAATTTCTTTTATATCAGTAGGATTAGTTGCCAGATAATCCCAGTTGATAATCCCATTTTCTACGATATCATAGAAAAAATTGTCAATACTGGTGATAGGCACCAGATTATAAGTTGTTTCATAAGTAATATTGCTGCTGTCCGGCAGGAGTGTCATCATAAACAGACCAATCAGATAGGCAAAGAAGACAAGTTTGATCATAAACCTGGCCCGATTATTTTTTATCATCCAAATTTCCCCTCGTTTTTTTTAAGCTCATCTATTATATAAAAAAAACCTTTAAAATTCCACAGGAATTTAAAGGTTGTAAAGAAATTGTAAATGTTATTACTTTATAAGTCCAGTTTCATATCCCCATCTTTTATCCATTTTTTAGCATATAGAAGGCGATAAAACAGATATGTCAGCAGTGCCGGAAAAATGAATTGTAACAAAGCGATGCCCATAACAATATTGGTCATCGAATCTCCGGCTTCTGTCATGGCCATTACCGTTCCGATCTGGCCAACAAATCCGCAAGTCCCCATTCCTGCCGCTACGGAAGTATTCTTCATCTGAAAAACAGTGGTTGCCAGGGGGCCTAAAATCAGTGATGCCAAGGTTGGGGGAATCCAGATTCTATAATTTTTAATAATATTAGGCATCTGAATCATGGATGTTCCAATTCCCTGTGCAGCCAGTCCACCGACACCATTATCTTTAAAACTTTGGACGGCAAAACCGACCATTTGACAACAACACCCCACAGTAGCTGCTCCAGCAGCTAAACCTGAAAGACCAAGCATAATACAAAGCGCCGCACTGGAAATGGGTAGGGTTAAAACAATCCCGACCACAACAGCAATAACCGCTCCCATAATTATCGGCTGCTGAATAGTCGCCCACATTATGACATCCCCTAACCATGTCATTAATGATCCGATCGGCGGGCCAACAACTGATGCCGTTAAAGCACCTATTATCATTGTAACAAAAGGCGTGACCAAAATATCCACCTTTGTTTCTCCAGCAACAGCCTTACCAAACTCGGTTCCCACTACTGCAGCGATAAAAGCACCGGCAGGACCACCAAGGCTATTTCCCAAGGCTCCACCAATCGTGATTGAAAACATCACCAGGGGCGGGGCCTTTAAACTGTAAGCTACGGCCACGGCTATGGCTGGACCGGTCATCGACTGAGCTACCGGCCAAACTGTTTCTGATAAAAAGGGGATATTAAAAAGGATCCCGACCTGGTTCAGAATAGACCCCATTAAAAGGGTTCCAAATAAGCCAAAAGCCATAAATTTCAGGGCATCCAGAAGATAGCGTTCCACTGTGAATTCGATATTCTTTTTGGCAAGAAAATCTTTAAAACCGGAATATTTCTTTTCTTTTTCCATTAATGCTCTCCCATCATTTTAGTTATGTAAAAGTAAAACGGAACGCACCCGTTTTACTGTAGCAAAAGAAAAAATACCGAAAGATCTCCTCCGATATTTTTATTCTTCTGTTTTAAACTAAAATACATTATTGTATCCACACTAATTTAAAACGCTTATTATTTCCTATGATTATACAGGAAGTTGCATTGTTTGTAAAGTAAATTGCACTAAGTTAATTATCTAACAATCTTTTAACCTGACATTAACATACTCCGGCTCATCTTCAGTATGTTCAAACTGACCATTTGTTTCTTCCGTTATCCAGGCCAGAAATTCTTTCGCTTCTGCCGCTGGAATCTGGAAAAACAAGGTGACCTTATCGGCAAAATCTTCCTCGACCGGCAACCATTTCTTTTCAGTCAACTGATTAATCAACCCTCCATATAAAGGATAAGCAATTTCTATATAGATTTGGCTGGAAAATTGTTTCTTAATCACCTGAGCGGCCTTAATCACATCACTGGCTCCGCCGCCATAAGCTCTGACCAGACCGCCAGTACCCAGCTTAATTCCTCCAAAATATCGAATCACAACAACTAAAACATCTTTCAGTTCTTTATGATTGATCACTTCCAGAATCGGTTTACCGGCGGTTCCAGCCGGTTCACCATCATCAGTCGCCTTCTGCCTTAAGGGTATCGTGTTTAATACATATGCCCAGCAGATATGGGTGGCCTTATAATGCTTTTTACGAAGTTCTGATAAGACCGCTTCTACCTCTGCTTCATTTTCTACATGAAAGACAAAGTTTAGAAAACGCGATTTTTTTATCTCTATTTCTGTTTCAGTCGATTCAAGAATGGTTGTATAATCTTCCACCGCTTAGCTCTCTTTCACAATTAAATACTTTTCCACACGGTGAAGAGGAAAATCATCTGTCACTTCAATCTGTACCAAACTTCCAGCCTCTTCATAACTAAGCTCCAGGACCACCTTTTTCTCATGCAGAAAAGCCATGGTTTTTGTATCCTCGTAAGGAATCAAGAGGGTCTCTTCCCTGCGCATTCCTAAAAGCTGATCATCAACTTTTTCAAAAAGAACATCGATACCAATTCCTTCCTTAGCAGAAATAAATACTTCTTCTTCCTCCGGGGCCAGAGTTTGACGCATTTCAACGGTCAGCTGATCAATTTTATTATAGACCAGCAGAATCGGGCGGTCTACCACATTTAACTCTTTCAAGACACCATTAACAACCTCAATTTGCTCCTTAAAATGCGGGTTGGAAACATCCACCACGTGTAATAAAAGATCTGCCATCTCCACTTCTTTTAGTGTCGTTTTAAAAGCATTGACCAGATCATGGGGGAGCTTGTCAATAAAACCAACCGTATCGGAGATTAAATACTCGTGCTTGTCATGGCTGACTTTCCTCATGGTTGAATCCAGGGTAATAAAAAGACCATCCTGCATGACTGCCTGACTGGCAGTTAATCTGTTAAAAAGAGTACTTTTTCCAGAGTTGGTATAACCGATCAGACTCACCGTCTTGACGAGGTTTTTCTGCCGCTGAACAGCATTGAGTTCATTGCTTTTTTCAATTTTTTTTTTTTTTGCTTCCAGCTCTTCAATTTGCTTTCTAATATGACGGCGATCGGTTTCCAGTTTCTTTTCACCCGGACCTCGGGTTCCAATCCCGCCACCGGTTCTTGACATCACTATTCCCAGCCCTTTTAAATGACTCATTCGATATTTCTGCTGGGCCAGTTCAACCTGAAGCTTTCCTTCTCTGGTACTGGCATGTTTGGCAAAGATATCCAGAATAACGGTTGTCCGATCGATAGTTTTTGTAGATGTTAAAGCTTCAATATTGTGGATTTGCCGGGCATTAAGTTCATCATTAGTGACAATCATATTAATATCATTGTTCTGAATGATTTTAGTAATTTCCTGAATCTTTCCCCGTCCTAAATAAAAGGTAGGATCAATCTGGCTGCGGTTTTGAGTCACCGTTTCTAAAACCGTTCCCCCTGCTGTTAAAACCAATTGAGCCAACTCTGACATGGATTCATCAATATCCATCCCTTTTTGAGACGCAGTTGACAGACCTAAAAGAAGTACCCGCTCCTCCTCATTTTCCGACTCATAAATCCGGTTGGGATCATTTTTTATAAAACGATTGGCTTTTAAAATAAACTGTTCCAGGGGAAAAGCATTGAGTTTTTTTAAAGAATTGAAATAACCCTGGCGGTAAATAATTTTATCTTCTGCCACCATCGGTATTCCCATTCCAAATAGAGAAGGTGTTTTTTCATCTACCCCAACTGCTACAATACACTGCAGCCACTGGGCTTTTGCAGCTGAAAAATCCTCTGCTGAAAGCCGGGGATTTCCGCCGGGATGAGTATGTATCACCCGATAACGATTAAGCGATTTAACGTAGGATTCCATCTGAGAATCACCCACCGAGACATTAGCAGCGTCTCCAATATTAACCCAGAGAATCCGGTTTTTATCACTGGTACCGATAAGAATTTCCCGTCCTGTCTCCAAAGTTAAGTCGCGAAGCTCATTGAGAACCGCTTCATCAAGTAGGTTCTCCATCTCAATCCCGACCAGATCATCCAAACGCATTTTGACCGATTTTTTCAGGTCACTTTTGATTTTACTCATAACTGAATTATTTCTGACTCCGAAACAGCTGTTTCCATCATTTCGATCATCATCTCTTTGATATTTTCTTCCGAGTTTTCAATTGCCGAAACCTTTGGTCTGGTTTCCGGATGTTTAGGTACAAAAATTGTACAACAGTCCTCATACGGTAAAATTGATGTTTCGAAAGTTCCAATCCGTTGGGCAATCTCGACAATTTCAGTTTTATCAAAACCAATCAGCGGTCTGAAAACCGGAATTTCAGCAACCGCATTAGTGGCCCCCAAGCCCTCCATCGTCTGACTGGCCACCTGACCAAGGCTCTCACCGGTGATCAATGATTTTGCTCCTTCATTTTCTGCAATCATCTGAGCGATCCGCATCATATACCGGCGCATAATGATCGTGGTCTGTCGAGGTGGACACATCTCAACAATTTTTGTTTGAATCTCAGTAAAAGGCACCACATAAAGTTTGATCTTACCACAGTACTGACTCATTATTTTGGCCAGATCTACAACTTTCTGTTTGGCCCGGTCACTGGTGTAGGGAAAACTGTGAAAATATACGCAGGTCAGATCTACGCCTCTTTTAGCCATCTGATAACCAGCAATCGGCGAATCGATTCCGCCGGATAATAAAAGCGCTCCTTTGCCACTGCAGCCAACGGGCAGTCCGCCATTTCCAGGAATAAACTGGTGATACATATAAGTTTGTTCCCGCACTTCAACCCAAAGATTAAAATCCGGCTCATAAAGGTCCACACTCAAATTTTCATTGGCACTTAGGATTACCCCTCCCAGTCTTGCACCGATTTCCGGGGACTGAATGGGAAAACGCTTGTCGCCTCGTCTGGCAGTTACTTTAAAACTTTTAACATCACTGACTTCTGCCATCATTACGACAGCCTGGGCCTCAATGACCTCCATCTTTGACTCAATTACAACTGCTGGACTGATGGAAACAATGCCAAAAACTTTTTGCACCCGCAAAAGCGCTTCTGACAATTCTTCTTCATTAATTGATACAATAATCCGTCCCTGAATTTTTTTGACTTTTGCCGATTCAAATTGTTTTAGGGTATTTTTTATATTTTTAACCAGTAAATCTATAAAATAACGCCGATTAAGGCCTTTTAGCGCAATTTCACCATAGCGCACAAGTATTACATGTTCCATATTTATCTCCTGCATTTATCTTTTTTTCTGCCCCTTGGGTTTAATCAGCTTTCTTAAACTGTTCACCGCTTTTTCGATCTGTTCTGCCGTATAATCAAGATCTGTTTCTGTTATATCTTTACAAAAACTAATCCTAATCGTTCCTTCTTTTAAATCTTCTGGCAGACCTATAGCTTTTAAAACATACTGCTTTTCTTTTTTATGGGATGAACAGGCGGATCCGGTTGAGACAAAAATTCCTGCTGCCTCCAGACTATGCAAAAGAACTTCACCCCGAATATGATTAAAGGATATATTTAAAATGTATGGACTGCCAGTTTCATGCCCATTTATTTTTATCTCATCAATCCTATTTTCCAGCTTTTCAATCAGTTTTGTTCTGATTTGCCGCAACTTTTTTAAATCCTCTTGATAAGAATTTTCCCGAATATCGATGGCTTGTCCAAAACCCAGAATTCCCGGCACATTTTCAGTACCTGATCGAAGCCCCTGCTCCTGGCCGCCGCCTAACAATAAAGGTTTGGGAGATAGGCCTTTTTTTAGATAAATCGCCCCTACACCTTTGGGCCCAAAAATTTTATGGGCACAGATGGTAGCAGCATCTAACCTTAGAGCTTTTACATCAATTGGAATTTTTAAATAGCCCTGGACAAAATCACTGTGAAAAACACATCTGGGAAAACGCTCCTTGATCAGCTGACCAGCAGCTTGAAGGTTCTGGATGGTGCCCAGTTCATTATTGACACCCATAATGCTGACCAGAACCGTATTCTCGTTTAAAGCTGCCTGCAAATCGTCAAGAGAGATCAACCCCTGTTCATCAACTTCAAGAAAAACTACATCAATCCCATGTGACTGATAAAAGGAAAAAACATCCAAAACAGATGGGTGTTCAATAGCTGTAGTGATAATCCGCATATTGTCTCTGCGGCTTTTTTCAACGATTCCCCGAATCACCATATTATTGCCTTCGGTTCCGCCAGAAGTAAAAATAACTTCATTTTCCTGACAATTTAAAGTTTTGGCAATTTTCTGTCTAACACCTGTTACAGCCTGTTCTGCATCCATTCCCAGCCGATAGAGCGAAGACGGATTCCCATAGTATAATTTTGATGCCTGACTGACCTTTTCGATCACTGATTCATCCATGGGGGTAGTTGCTGCATAGTCTAAATAGATTTCTTTTCTCATTTATCTTCGCACTCTTCATCCATAAAAATCCGGCTGCCCATGGCTTTTCGCTGCCCCTGATATTTCCCCTGATAGGGATTTAAGGCTACATCGTCCATTTGGGCAAAAACCAGCTGACAAATCCGTCGACCTTTTTCTAATTTGATTGGCAGACGATTGGCATTATAAAGCTCAAGCGTGATTTCACCTTCAAAACCCGGATCAACCCAGCCGGCATTTTGAATAAACAGGCCCATTCGTCCGATCGAGCTGCGGCCCTCTACAAAAGCTGTCAAGTCACAGGGAAGCTTAATATACTCCATGGTCGTAGCCAGCAAAAAGGAGTTAGACGGGATAATAATCTCATCAGCCTCCAGGGAAATATATTTTATTTCATCTGTTAAGGACATAGCCTCAAAACTGTTTTCATCCAGTTTTAGAAATGATGTTCCTAACCGAATATCTACCGATGCGGGCTGGACCTGATTTTTTTCCAGCGGGTCAATCACCAGGTCCCCCGATTCAAGATATTTATAGATCGTCTTATCCGATAATATCATAATTCCTCCAAGTCTTATAATTCTATCTGCAAGTCAGCAAATATGTTTTGCCTCCTACAGGTTAACCACCGTAACACCCGAACCGCCTTCATTCATAGCCCCTAATCTGAAATCTTCAATCAGTTTTGATTCCTTCAGATATTCATGAATGATTTGACGCAGCCGTCCGGTTCCTTTGCCGTGAACAATCATCAGCTGTTTACTGCCAGACAGGACTGCATCATCCAGCATTTTTTCCACCAGCATCAAGGCCTCTTCGCCATTTTTTCCGCGCAAATCAAGTTTTGTTTCCATGGCATGACGGTCAGTTTTCTTATAGGTTACCTGTTTCTCCTTGGTTTTTCCCACAGCCCTTGATGGTGAAAGATCCGCTATATCAAGTTTCAGTTTCATTACCTCGACCTGAACCATTACTTTCTGATCATTGGGCAAAAGCTTTACGATTTCTCCTTCTCGTCTCAGGCTGTTGACATATACCTTCATTCCCACTGATAAATCTTCAAACTCGAAGTGATCCTGCATCAAGTCACGAGGGTCACCGCCAAATTCATAAATATTTTTTTCCTTTTCTTTAATCCGCTTACGGATCGCTTCCAGCTGCTTATTATCTTTAACCGAATTGGCAGTAGATTCCTGAATTGACCTGATTTCTCTATAGATATCCTCAGTTTCTTCGCGGGTTTTTTTAACAATCTCCATGGCCTCCAATTGCGCTTTTTCAATTAGAGCTTTCTGTTCAAGCAATGACTGATTATACTCCTTTGCCATTTTTTCTTTCAGCTCATCCGCTTCCTGTTTCAGGCGAATGACCGCATCATGTTCAGCCTCAGTTTTTCTTCGCTTTTCATCAATCTTAATCAGGGTTTCTTCAAAGCGAATCGCTTCTGTATTGATCAAGTCTTTGGCATTTTCGATAATTGCTTCGGCCAGACCCAGTCGAGCTGCGATGGAAAACGCATTGGATTTTCCCGGAACGCCTATCAATAAACGATAAGTCGGTCTTAAGGTTTTAACATCAAATTCAACACTGGCATTTACAATGCCCGGTGTGACCAGGGCGTATTCTTTTAGTTCACTATAATGAGTGGTTGAAAGACTGGTGACCCCTCGTTTATGTAAGCCATCTAGAATCGAAATAGCCAGGGCCGCCCCTTCTGTAGGATCCGTTCCGGCACCCAGTTCATCGAATAAAACCAGAGAGCTTTCATCGGCTTCATTTAAAATTTTAACGATATTGGTCATATGAGAAGAGAAAGTCGATAGACTTTGCTCAATACTCTGTTCATCACCGATATCGGCAAAAACGTTTTTAAACAATCGGGTTTCGCTGCCTTCACGCACAGGTACAAACAAACCGGACTGGGTCATCAGGCTCAGTAAACCAACGGTTTTTAAGGTGACCGTTTTTCCACCGGTATTGGGACCGGTAATCACCATCGTATCAATTCCCGGCTCAAATATAATGTCGGAAGCAACCACCTGTTCAACAGGAATCAGCGGATGCCTGGCCCGCAAAAATGAAATGGCTCCAGTCTCTTTAACATTAACTTTTTCACCGCCGGTAGCAAGGGCAAACTTGGCTTTTCCAAAGACAAAGTCCAGATCTACCAGCAGCTCATAGTCAGGAGCAATCGTCTCCCGGTATTCTGAAACTCTGGCTGTCAGCTCCTTTAAAATCCGGATCATTTCCTGTTCTTCTTCAGCCACCAGAATTTTTATATCGTTATTTAACTCAACCACTGCTAAAGGTTCAATAAACAGGGTAGCACCACTAGCTGATTTATCAAGGACGATTCCCGGCACCTGATTTCTGTATTCCTGTTTAACCGGCACCACATAACGGCTGTTTCTGATTGTTATAATTTTTTCCTGCAGAATTTTATCATATGAAGAAGAATTGACCATGCTGTTAAGTTTGTCATTAATTCGATTATTTTTAAACTGCATCTCCCGACGAATCCTTGCCAGTTCCCGCGAGGCAGTGTCAGCCATTTCCTCTGGACCGAGAATTTTTCGGCTGATTTCCTTCTCTAAAACCTGACAGTCATCCATCACTTCAAAACTATCTTTTAAAAGAAGCAGGGTTTCCATTTGAGTATCGGCTTCATAATAATTTTTAAGGTCCCTAATAACCCGAAGCAAAGATGCAATTGATAAAAGCTCACCCATCGACAGCATCGATCCGATGGCACTCCGCTTCAAATAGTCTCTGACATCCTTAACTGGTGCCAGGGGTGGCCGCCCGTTTCTTAAAATCATTCCCATTGCTTCATGGGTCAGATTGAGGGCATGATTAACAGCCGCTAAGCTGGTATGCGGCTTAAGGGTTAGGGCTGCTTCTTTCCCTCCCTCGGTCACACAATTTCCGCTGAGCTGGCTGATGATTTTATTAAATTCCAAAACATTAAGACTTTGTTGATCCAAGCTATTTCACTCCTCGTTTAAAACTTCCTCTAGTAACTTTCTTTGTCAGTCCAGGTTCTCTGCCTGACTGATTTTCTAATATACCATTATAGTAATCAATGATCTCCCTCACTGTTTGGACATCCTCATCCAATACCCGTATCCGCCAGGTTTTTATACCGCTAAGTTCTTGAATTTCATGTTCAAGAAAGAGACAATCACCATTATAAATATGAATCAGCCCCTGTCTATCCCGTCGTACTGGAAATGTAAAACCCCGTTCATCGGAAAGTGTACCTAATTTTATTTTCTTACAGTCCGAAGAACAAACTTTGCAGGAAAAGGGGCATTTTCGACTAACCATCAGCTTCTGCTGCCCATAGACGTTAAGCACCAGAGGCAAGGGACTTTTTAACCCTATTATTTCTTCCTTACTGAGTTCAAGCGATAGAGCCAGTTCAGAGACACCCCATTTTTTAAGCGCCCAGGCCGTTTTCGAATTAAATACATTAAAAGAAACATCGGTCTGAAGGTTTAAGCCTCGGTCCTTTAGAATTTGCAGCGATTCGAAGTTTGCAACTATCAGGCCATCACAAAAATCTTTTATTTTATCTAAATCCCGATATTTAATTAACTTTTGGCTTTGACTCTGATTGATTACCTGGGGCAGGGAGAAAAACACTTTATAGCCTTTGCTTCTAAGTCTTGCAGTTTTTTCCAAAACAAACTGTTCTGCCTGGTCAAGATTTAATGGCAAAACAAGCTCCAGCACTCCTTGATATGACTTATTCTCATCCAGAAGCTCATCCAAATAATCATCATCTGGCAGAACTTCAAACTGCAGCGAAATAATTTCAGGAACAAAATTATTTTTTACATTCGGCCGCTCGACCTGATTAATGTTCTCAGTTTTTCCACTTCTTTCCATGCCTTCTTTGGACTGTTTATAAGCTAATACACTTTCATTTCGAAGATTATTGAGCTGGCTTTTAGACAAAAACAAGCCATTTTCGCAGACCACATGGCAGTCAGAAAGTTTTAAACCCGTACCACCCAGCCGACTCATCTGGTTCTTAATCAACTCTTCGGTCAGCGGGTTTTTCTGGGCTTTCTGAGGAATTTCGCAGCCTGTATAGATCAGGGATTTGATACCGTCTGAAATCTCTATCACAGGCAGTTTATCTGCCAAAATTCTGATTGACATGATAATTTCCTGATCTGAGATCTTTATCTCTGCCAGAGCCTCTTTTTTTAAGCGTTTCATTAAATCAGCATCAAAATTTCGATAGACCGGCATCCCTTCATCAAATTCTCCTTTAACAGGGATCAAAACATCCTGATAGCCTGTGTTTTTTTCAAGGGATTCACCAGTAGGCAAAAAAATCCGGTCAACCCGGCTTCCTTTTTCACCGGATTCACCAAAGGACAGTCCGTCCCCGATAGAAAGAACTATCTGCGGATCAAGTTCTAAGGGCAGGTTATAGTAACCTTTTGCCTGCTTTTTAGTCTTTACTTTTCCCACGACGCCAATTCGAATACCGCGATTTTTTGCCACTAGAGGATTAAGAATTTGTGAATCTCCGATTAAATGACCACCAGTGAAATCCCGATTAAAAACCTGCATCACTTCCTGGTCATCAATATCACCTTTTTCGCCATTTTCAATCTGGTCCAGCCGGTTTCTATAAGCTCTCGTCACTGCATAAACATACTCAGGGGTCTTCATCCGCCCTTCAATTTTCAAGGCATCAACTCCCGATGCCACAATGGACTCAAGGCTATTTAGCGTACTTAAATCCTTAGGACTCAAGAGATATCCTTTGTTCAACTCTTGACCTTGTTCGTCAAGAAGCCGGTATATTTTTCGACAGGGCTGGGCGCAAAGTCCTCTATTACCACTTCTTCCTCCGATCTGGCTACTTATCAGACATTGGCCGGAATAGGCATAACAAAGGGACCCATGGACAAAAATCTTCAATTCCACAGTGCTCTCATCTTTAATTTGTTTGACTTCTGAAATAGGCATTTCCCGAGGAAGAACGACCCGTTTAATTCCAAGATTCTCAAAAAAACGCACCCCTTCCAGACCATAAATCGAAACTTGGGTGCTGGTTTGAAGTTCCAACTGGGGATAGGCTTCTTGAATCCAGTCAATTAACCCCAAATCTTGAACAATCAGTCCATCAATCTGAAGTGCGTTATAAAAGCTGACTACTTCCGTCACAATCTCCCATTCCGAATCTTTTATCAGTGTATTCAAAACAATGTAAATTTTTTTGCCTAAGCTTTTGACTAAATGAACTACCTCAGTCAGTTGTTCGTCACTTAAATTCCCGGCATTCTGCCTGGCATTAAATTTTTTTCCACCAAGATAAATGGCATCCGCACCACCATTAATGGCCGCAATAACTGACTCCATATTTCCAGCTGGAGCCAACAGCTCGGGTTTTTTCTTCATTCGTACCTCTTCATATTGTTTCTGGTTTTTTATTATAACACAGATTTAAAGAATCCCTCTATAAATCCCAGGCAATTTTTAATCTTTTAATTCCAGACCTGATCTGGGCTTTACTAAGGGCGCCAAAACCCAGCAAAACCGTTGACTGATATTTTTTCGGGACTGCCTTTAAAAAATAACTTGAACAGGGATAGACCTTCACCCCCTGCTCTAGGGCTGTTCTCACCATTGTCGATTCATCAGGGCCATCTTTTAAACTCACCAATAAATGATGTCCTGCTTTTTCACCACTGATCTTTATTTTCCCCTCAAATATTTGTAAGGCTTCATTCAAAAAATCATGTTTTTCCCGATAAACTTTGCGCATCCGGTTCAAATGTTTTTCATATTGACCACTGCTGATAAAACGGGCCAGCATTTTCTGTTCAAGAGTTGAGACGGATGACCCAATGTCATCATAAAGATTATGATAGCCGATCATCAAATCCTCCGGCAGAACCATATAAGAAATTCTAAAAGAGGGGGCTACCGATTTTGAAAAAGTCCCCATATAAATCACCCTACCGTTTTCATCAATACTTTTTAAGGACGGCAGCGGACGTTCATTATAACGAAACTCACTGTCATAGTCATCTTCGATAATATACATTGCTTCCTGATGATTAGCCAAGTTAAGAAGTTTCATCCGGCGGTCAATGGGCATACTGATCCCCAACGGAAACTGATGAGAGGGCGTGACATAAATGGCAGCATCGCGATAATTTTTTAAGGGCTCAATTTGAATTCCTTTATGATCAATATCAATTGAATCAACAGAATTACCAATTTGCTTAAAAATATGATAAGCCTTTAAATATACAGGGTTCTCAAGAATAACAGGCTTTTCCTTTCCCCAGATTAAACCCAGTGTTTGGAGCATTCTGTCCGTTCCAGTCCCAACAATAATCTGATCTTCCGTGCATTTGACGCCCCGACTCCGATAGAGAAGCTCAACCAAAGCTCGACGAAGTTCACTACTGCCCTGGGGATCAGGAAGTTTTAAAAGATCATCATCACTCTCACAAAAGATATTCTTAAACTCTTTTCTAAATGCCTCATAGGGGAAAAGTTGTTCATCTACTGCATTCGGTGAAAAATCGATATCTATCGCAATTTCTTCACCTCTTTTTTGAACTGAACTATTGATATTTTCTTCATTCCCCTTAAAGTAGGGTTCTATCTCACAAACATAAAAACCTGATTTGGGAACGGCTTCAAGATAACCTTCTGCCACCAGCTGACTGTAAGCGGCATCTACCGTATTGACACTTACTGCCAACTGTAAAGAAAGTTTGCGTTTTGAAGGCAGTTTTTCCCCACTTTTCAAATGATTTCCAATAATTTGCGCCTTAATCTGCTCATATATTTCTTCGTATAAATGTTTTTCCTGGTTTTTAAATGTTATTGTCAGCATAGCCCCTCTTTGATACTGTTAATTTTATTAAATCTGATTCTTTTAATAGGTTCAATAATAACTTATAATAATTAAATCAATCTAAAACGCAAAGTATTTGCGCTTTTACATTTTCAGGAGGACTTATGAAACAAAAACGCATTGCCGCTATTCACGATATATCCTGCGTTGGCCGATGTTCACTAACGGTCGCCCTACCCATACTTTCGGCTGCCGGAATCGATACCGGTGTTTTGCCGACCGCTGTTTTGTCTACTCATACTGGGGGTTTTGAGAATTTCACCTACCGCGATCTAACCCAGGACTTAACCCCTATCGCCAACCACTGGAAGTCACTTGATCTGAAATTCGATGCCTTATACAGCGGTTTTCTGGGCTCATATGAACAGATTGACCTGGTCTCAAACTTTTTTGATACATTTAGAGAAAATAGTACGCTTATTATGGTCGATCCGGTCATGGCTGATAATGGCGAGTTTTATTCTGTTTATTCTCCAGAAATGGCCAAAGGGATGGCTCGACTCTGTGCTAAAGCAGATATCATCGTCCCCAATCTGACAGAAGCAGCCTTTATGCTGGATCAGCCATATCGAGGGGAAGACTACGATGAAGACTATGTGATAGACCTACTGAGGCGTTTGGCTGATCTTGGGGCTAAAAAAATCGTCTTAACCGGCATCTCTTACGATGAAACTAAACTGGGAGCAGCAACTTATGATTCTGAAACAGGCCTCTATTCATATGTTCACAATGAACGTATTTCTGATCACTTCCACGGTACTGGTGATGTTTTTGGCAGCACTCTGCTGGCCGCCCTTTTAAACGGTTTTGAGCTCACTGACGCGACACAGATAGCCGTTGATTATACTCGTGAAACGATCATTAAAACGCTTTTATACGATCAGGAACGTCGTTACGGTGTCTGTTTTGAAAAAGCAATCCCCTATCTCATCAAACGTTTGAATCTTTCTGAATAAATCTTTTAAAGCATAAAATACTAGAAATGCCTGGCCGAATTATTATATTCTGCCAGGCATTTCAACTCATTAAACATCTTTGAAAAACTTTGTAAGAAAATCCAATTCCATATTTACACCGGCTTTTCATTTACAATCTATTATTGTCCCGATAAATTCTTTTACCGTTCATTATCCAACAGTCTTTGAATACTTTCATAGTCATACCCCCGCAGGGCCAGATTATTAATAAGGCGCTGCTTCAGCTCATATCCCTCGTAACCTTTTTTCTTTAATTTCTCAGCTGCCTTCTGAAAATCTTTTTCAAGGCGCTTAAAGCGTTCTTCTTTATCCTGCTGATCCTCCAGCCATTCAAGATTATTAACAGCCTCCAAAACCATCTGATGATTATAACCTAAACGCATCAGTTTTTCATAGAGCTTTTTCTGACGTTCGCGAACAGACTTTCCTTTAACCGTAGATTCATACTTGACCGCAAGTGTTACACATAGCTTTTTTTCTTTTTCCAGCGAAAAATAGTCATCTAATTTTTGCAGTAAATGATCAGCTAAACCTCTTTTTTCCAAATCATAATAAATTCTCTTTCGTCCATATTTTTTTACTGCTTCATTATTAGACAAATAGCTATTCAAATACTGTTGGTCATCCACATAGTGGTATTCCCGGAGTCGCTCCATAACTTTGACAATCACTTCCTCAGAGAAGCCTTTTTTTCTTAAATGTTCAAGCACTTCATTCTCAGTACGACTTCGGTAGGACAAAAACCTGACTGCTGCTTCCATGCATTTCTCCATATTCCCCTCCATTAAAAAAACACCTTGCGGTGTTTATTTTATTGCTTTAATCTGATTCAGGACAGTCTGGAAATCAGACGTTTCAGCTAAGGTTGCCGTCTGACGAATCAGCACAAGGGGATCACCATTCGGATAAATTCGCGAATAAGCATCTGATAATCGTTCGGCTTCATCCAGCGATGCCATCATCCCCACAACCTGGTCATCACACAGCACCAGGACGCCATTGGTATTAATTTTAAGTCCTGCTTCAAGTAATACCGTCATGCAGGTTTCAACGTTAAGGCTATCTTCAACTCGGCAAGATTTCAACTCAACTTCCTGGTCAATAAAAATATCATCGTTCCCGTAATAATCCTGATACCGGGCTTCAATCTGACCGATTGCATCCTCATAAATCCCTGCTGATTGGATATATCCAAGGCTCTCACCCTGATAAAAAATCTCGTATCCTTGCGTCTGGGCGCTAACAACACCCACAGATATCAAAATGACAATAATCGTTAAGGTAATAATTGTCTGTCTTCGTTTCTTTAATTTTCGTTCTTTTCTTCTTATCTCGCGTTCTGCTGAAATTTCCATAGTCACCCCGTCAAATAATTGTTACTTCTTGTTTACATTTTAGCATTATTTGTACGTCATTTCAACACTTTTATCTAAATCATTTACAATTCTTCATCATTCCAACCAACAATTTTTATAATCCGCATCTGTGGATAGCCATAAGCAGAGGCTGGATAATTAATTCGATCAGTGGTATTGGAATTAATCAGGTAGTCAACGATATCGCCGCTATCGTCTTCAACAACATTAGTCACAATCACAGAGTGCATCCAGTTATCTTCGTATCCGTATTGCAGGATATCGCCTTCCTGCCCGGAAAACAGATTATCATCTACAACTGCCACCAGACCATAACCTGAATTATATGAAGCATAGGAATAAAATTCATTGACTCCCGTAAAACTGGGACTTCTACCGTAATCTTCCTGGTAAGCATCAACATTTTCTCCATACCATTTCCACTGCTCATACAGGTCCCCATCTGTATCCATCGGGATCCCACCGGCAAACAAACACTGCGAAATATAATTATTACAATTTCCGCCATATGTGTCATAAACACCATAAATGCTATCGTTTCGCACGACCTCAATGGGGTCAACCCATTTCAAGGCGTATTTTACAGCTGCCTCGCGATCATAGTCATTTTCAGCCTCGGTAATCCTTTCCTGACTCATTCCATTATTAAAACCAAGTTTCTGAGCTTCGTTATCTGCAACAGCAT
This sequence comes from Eubacteriaceae bacterium ES3, assembly GCA_030586155.1. Classification (NCBI taxonomy): domain Bacteria; kingdom Bacillati; phylum Bacillota; class Clostridia; order Eubacteriales; family Eubacteriaceae; species Eubacteriaceae bacterium ES3. The sequence goes on from CP130741.1 coordinate 2,355,041, forward strand.
CAAAAGCGCTGTTTAAAAGCTCCTGCTCAGCTTGATAAGGCTCAAGGCCTTCATCCACTGCCGCCTCGATCATCAAAAAACTGTCTTCTTCTTTGTAATGTTCACTGATCATATAACCTGCTGCCGTTTCTACCAGTGTAAAATAATGTTCGATTCCGCTGCTTGAGGAGTCAGTATTCGCCAGAAAAGAAAAATTGACGGTATGATCCTCTAGAACCGATACTTCAATTTCGCCATAGCTTTCTGATACATCAGTAAAGGTCAAACCACATAAATAAGAAGACATTGTCAGGTCATTGCTTTGACCACTGCGAAGCTCAATCATATACTGAAGAGCCGCCTGATTCAACTTCGCATTTTCAGCCTCGGGCTCATAGAAAAGTGTTGTAATATCAGTGGAAGTTAGACTAGACAAATCGTCAAAATTTACTCTGAAAAAATTTTCAATTGGCATTAGAATTTCATCATCAACTTCGACATCACCATCACGAACTATTATTTCAGAAGATTTTGTTTCTTGTATCTCAGAAGGCGTAGTATTACGCTGCTCTTTAGCTACCGTCTCCTCAACTACCACTTCCTGATCAGCGAAGGCATTGACACAAACAACTCCCAGCACCACCATAATAAGCAGACTCATCCCGATGGTTATTCGTTTTTTACGACGTTTTTGTCTGATGATTCTTCTTTTTTGGGGGCTGATTTTTTTCATTTGTTATCCTTTCGTAAAGCATTTGTAACAATTGTACAACTTCCATGTGAAGGTTTTGTGACAAATCATGAGATTTTAAATCTTTATCTCAAAATAATCGCCTTGCTTAATTAAACCTTCTTTCTTAACTTCTGCAAAAATTACATCATCAACAAGTGGACAATACTGTCCCGTTTCAGATAACGCACACCCAAAACACTGTTTTCCGCTCTCCGTTATTTCGATCTCGGCCTGTTCAAAACAAATTATTGCTCCCACCTGCAAATCTCTTTTATCAACATCTGAAATCAGAATGTTGGCAATAAAACGTTTTGTACATAACCCCTGTTCTCTTACTTCTCCTAAAGAACCGGCTACACTTTTTGTCATCAGACTTAATTGTCTGCTGCCTTTTTTTCCATGAAAATCATTTTGTATGCCAAAATCTTTAATCAACCTAACTGGTTTGTAAAGATCTTCGGTTACCCCTTTACTGATACTTCTTGTTATTTGCACAATATTGCCACTAGTCATATTAATTCACCTCGTTTATATTATTGTACCTAAATTCAGACAAAAAGAAAACCGTGAAAAAAGTCATTTAACTTTGTTCACGGTTATATTATATGATTAAATACAGCTTTGGTGGTGCCCAGAGGCGGAATCGAACCACCGACACGAGGATTTTCAGTCCTCTGCTCTACCGACTGAGCTATCTGGGCATAAAATGGTGGGCCTTCAGGGGCTCGAACCCCGGACCTACCGGTTATGAGCCGGTTGCTCTAACCAACTGAGCTAAAGGCCCCCACAAATGTTCATAAAAAAATGGTCGAGGTGAGAGGATTCGAACCTCCGGCCCCATGGTCCCAAACCATGTGCGCTACCAAACTGCGCTACACCTCGATACAACGTTGTTATTATAACAAATTGCTTTGTTAGTGTCAAGCACTTTTTTATTTTCTTTTCAGAAAATCATCCGAATCACTTGACGACTTGCTTATTTTAGCACAATAACATTACCCATTGCAATACTTTTTTTTCATTTTTTTATATTTTTTTTATTCACGAATATCTTTTTTCTTTTGTTTCTGCCTCTTTAAGAAAATCGCCTCCGTTCGGTCGATCAGCCAGATTGATGTATGCATAACCGGATAAATTAAAATCATGTTTATCGCTGTTATTAGCGCCATCGGCAGCGTAAACGCTCCCGGCGAAACCAGGTAAAAAAAGGGATCGAAAACAAAGACTGCCACTAAGAATAAAAAAGTCATAGCCAGAAACATTAGTAATCTTTTGTTAGTAAGAGGCCGACTAACTCTAAATAGAATAGCCAAACCGGTAATTCCCGCAGCAATCACCGATAAAGTTGATTTTTCCTGATAGGATAAACCCAAATAGTCTCCAACAAACATAATCACTAGTACATTAATAACAATCGCCAGTGCACCTGGTAAAGCTTTTCGAATGACTGTTTCCAGAAAATTACCACTAACCCGATTACGATTAGGCTCAAGGGCCAAATATACCGAAGGAATTCCCGTTGTTAAAGCACCAACCAGGGTCAACTGAATTGGAACGAAGGGATAAGCCTGATTGGCTACCAAAAGAATAATAGCCAACATTAACGAGAATAAGGTTTTGACTAAGAACAAGGACGCCGCGCGACTGATATTATTTATTACCCGGCGTCCTTCCATCAGGACACGGGTAAAACCGGAAAAATCAGAATCTAAAAGCACAACCTGGGAAACCTGACGCACAGCGTCGCTTCCTTTAGCCATTGCAATACTGCAATCAGCTTCTCGAAGTGCCAGTATATCATTGACCCCATCACCGGTCATTGCAACAGTATGTCCCTTTTCTTTAAGAGTTTTTATAATTAGTTGTTTCTGATTTGGACTTACCCGACCAAAAACGCTGTACTTAAGTGCTGCCTGGACAACCGCATCGTCGGTTTCTAAGATTTTACAATCAATATATGAATTCCAACGCAAAAGACCTGCCCTTCTGGCAACTTGAGCAACAGTCAGGGGATTGTCTCCGGAAATCACCTTAATTGATACACCCTGATTAGCAAAATATTCCAGCGTTCTTTTGGCTTCTTTTCTAATTTTATCCCCTAATAAAATCAGGGCAACAATATTCAGATTTTCTGGCAATTCAGCCTTTTCGCCGAATGGTTCGTCCGAATGACAAAGACATAAAACACGCTGACCTTCACGGGCATAGCCTTCCACTTTATCACGAATCTCGTCATATCGGTTTTTCAGCACAAATTCGGGTGCACCGATCACATAACTTCCAATCCCCTTAAAATGCGCACCACTATATTTACGCTCTGAGGAAAAGTGAATTACCTCGTCACAGTCCCAATTTTGGACTTCACCCTGAAAAGATTCCCGCAAAGCTTTTGCTGTCGGGTTTTCATCTTTGACATTAGCAACAAGGGCGCGTAAGGCTTTAACTGGATTTTTTTCAGCCAAAAGGGTCTCAACCGATAAAACCTCCATATTTCCTTCCGTGATAGTACCGGTTTTATCCAAACACAAGACATCCACCCGGGCCAGAGTCTCAATCGCATAAAGTTCTGATACCAGTATTTGATGACGTCCCAATCGAATCACCCCCACTGCCAGCGCCACACTGGTTAGCAGTACCAAACCCTGGGGAATCATTCCAATTATGGCCGCAACAACAGAAACTACCGCCGTTTCCAGGGGAAGATCCTGTACAAAAATTTGCTTGTAAAAAAGAAGCAGTCCAATCGGTACAATTAAAGCCCCAACTACCCGAACAATCAGCCTCAGCAATCTCATGATTTCAGAATCAGATACTTTTACAGCCTTAACCTGATCAATCAGCTGAGAAGCATAATTCTGGGATCCTACAGCTGTTGCACAAACATAAGCCTGCCCTGAAACAACAAAACTGCCTGATAACAGCGATTCACCCTTAAGCTTGGAAATGGTATCCGATTCACCTGTAAGTAACGCCTCATTAACTTCCAGTTCTCCCTCTAAAACAATAGAATCAGTGGGGATCTGGTTTCCTGCTTTTAATAGAATTATTTCATCAAGAACAATATCTTCAAAACCTAACTCGATTATTTTTCCATCGCGCAAAACAGACGCAAGCGGCTGAGTCATCAATGTCAGTCGATCTACCGTTTGCTTGGCTTTGACTTCCTGAACAATGCCGATAATCGTATTAATCACAACAATATTGATAAACAGCAGATTTTTATATGAGCCGACAGAAAAAACCATTAGAGCCAGGATCAGATTTAAAAGATTAAATAAGCTTAGCGTATTTTCACGTATAATCCGACCAACGGTTCTGGTTTTCGATTCGGGTTGTTGATTAACTTTTCCTTCCCGGATTCTTTCTTCAACCTGTTTTCCAGTAAGACCAGTTTCAGGATTGATTTTATTTATCAATACATGCCTCCTGCCAAAAATAATTGCTGCATTATAACATTTGAGTCTTAAATAATCCTAGCAACAGCGCCAATCATTGATCCTAAACCTTTTTTAAATCCGGCTATGCTCCTATCCATAAGTAATAAAAACCGGATCTATGCCTGAGCTTACACAGAAAAAACCCGCACCAATTAATAATCTTAATTGGTGCGGGTTAAAATTTATGCCAGTTTTTCTTTAACTGCCTGATTGACAAGTTTTCCATCTGCCCGGCCTTTGACCTTCGGCATCAGGGCCCCCATCACTTTACCCATATCTTTTATATCTCTTGCTCCAGTTTCCTGAATCGTCTCATCGACAATCACCTTGATTTCATCAAGGGTTAACTGTGTAGGAAGGTAGCTCTCAATAATGGCAATTTCAGCCTGAGCCTGTTGGATTAAATCATCTCTTTGAGCTTTCTCAAACTCTGCCAGCCCATCCCGGCGCTGTTTTAACTGTTTTGCAATGATTTCAATGACCTGTTCTTCAGTCAATTCCGTTTTCTGATCCTTTTCCACCTGCAAAATTGCAGCTCGAATCATTGTCACGGTCGACTTGCGAACCTTATCTTTTTCCTTCATTGCCGTTTTTAAGTCAGCCTGTAATTGATCCTTTAATGCCAATTAGTCACATCCTATCTTTTTTTCATCTTTCTTTTTCTAGCAGCTTCTGATTTTCTTTTACGCTTTACGCTTGGTTTTTCGTAATGCTCTCTTTTTCGAATTTCAGACATAACTCCTGCCATGGCTGTTTTACGCTTAAAGCGTCTTAACGCGCTTTCTAATGTTTCATTTTCTTTAATTCTAACCTCAGACATTTTCAACCCCCCCCTCTAATCCGATGATAATTTCCGGAACAATGCATTCTTAGTATGAGTCAAACTATATTATATCGAATTTTTGCAGCACTGTCAAACAATAAATCAGCCTGGCGGCCATAACATGGGTCGACCTCCCAATAAATGATAATGCAAATGCGGGACCGTCTGGTTACCATCCTGGCCACAATTATTTACCAGTCTAAAACCAGTCTCGGCAATCCCTAATTTTAATGCAATCCGGTTCGCTACACTGTGAATATGTCCAATAATCTCATCTCCAGCTGAAACTGACAGAATCGATTCGTAATGCGTTTTTGGTATTATCACAACATGAACAGGTGCTTGCGGCGCAATATCATTAAAGGCCAACACCAGATCATCTTCGTACACCTTTTCCGACGGCAGTTCATCTTTTACTATTTTACAAAATATACAATCCTGCGACATAAAAGTCCTCCTTAAAAAATGGTACCGGTCAAATAATTCAAATGCTCATCATATAATACCGTAACTTCAATGATTTTACCATTAATTTTTTGATTTGATTGAATCTTAACGGGAATATAATTATCAGTATGACCTTCATATTCGTCTTGATTTTGACTTTGTTCCACAAGTACATTCAGTTTTCTTCGATCATTTTTCTTTAAAAAAGCCTGTTCCATAGCAGTTCCGCATTCGCTTAATGCCATGGCTCGCTCATTTTTCACATTCTCATTAACCTGACCGGGATAATCGGCAGCTGGTGTTCCCTGGCGTTTGGAATACTTGAAAATATGCATCTGATAAAAGCCAATTTTTTTCACAAATAAGAGGGTTTCGTCAAATTCCTGTTTGGTTTCCCCTGGAAAGCCCACCATTACATCTGTCGTTAAAGCAGCATCTGGAAAAGTACTTCTAATCAATTCTACAGTTTCTTGAAAAGCTTTTGTATCGTAACGCCGCTTCATCCTTTTAAGTACTCCATCCGATCCACTTTGCAATGAAAGGTGAAAATGAGGACAAAAGTGTTTAAGTTCTCTTAAACGTTTGATTCGATCTTCGGTTAAAAATGCCGGTTCCAGAGATCCCAAACGAATTCTTTCAAGCCCCTCAATTTGATCAACCGCTTCTAACAGGTCTAGCAGATCCACATCCTTTTTCTCAATCCCGTAAGAAGCTATATGAATTCCCGTCAACACCACTTCCTGATGTCCCGACAAGACAACCCGTTTCACCTCATCAATTACAGCAGAAAGTTCTCTGCTGCGAACGGGCCCTCTGGCATAGGGAATAATGCAATAGGTGCAAAAGCGGTTACACCCTTCCTGAATTTTTATAAAAGCCCGAGTTTTACCTTTGGTTTCGGATATTTTAAGGGGTTCAAACACTTTCTCGCTCATAATATCAGTAACAAAGTCCCGTTGACTTCTATTCAGTTGATAAGCTTTAATATATTCGATGATCTGAGAACGATTTTTTGTACCAATCATCAGATCCACTTCTTCAATCTTGCTGACCTCTTCGGGCGCTACCTGAACATAGCAGCCAACTGCACATATCACTGCATCATTATTTAAACGTCTGGCTTTTCTCAGGGCATTTCGAGATTTTCGATCTCCCAAATGTGTAACGGTGCAGGTATTGACCACATAAACATCAGCAACTTGAGAAAAATCAACTATCTCATAATTGTCCTTTTCAAAAATTTCCATTAAGGCTTCACTGTCATAGCTGTTCACTTTGCATCCCAGCGTCATAAATCCAACTTTTTTTCTGTTCACAAAATTATTCTTATTCCTTCCAAAAATTCACTTGTCCAATCACCAGCATCCCAGCTGTTTCTGTCCGTAAAATCCGCTTACCAAGCGAAACACTAATCGCTCCTGCAGCTGTCAGAAGATTAACTTCTTCCGGGTCAAAGCCGCCTTCCGGTCCAACAATCACGGCGATTTTCATTTTATCCTCTGTTATTCCTTCAATTCCTGACAGCACTTTTTTTAAACTGTTTTCCTGCTCCGCTTCATAAGCCAATAGAATCAGATTAAAATCTGTCAGGCATTCACATAAGCCTTTAACCGTTAGCATTGGTCGAAGCTCCGGGACTATGCCCCGCTTTGACTGTTTAGCTGCCTCATAGGCAATTCGCTGCCAGCGCTCAAGTTTTTTTCCTTCTTTTTTGGAAATCTCGGCGACTGCACGTTTGGAAGCAAATGGAACAATTGCAGAAACTCCAAGCTCCACTGTCTTTTGAACAATGGTTTCCATTTTAGTTCCTTTGGGGATCCCCTGAAAAAGCGTGATTGTAAAATCTTTATTTTCTCCCAGTGAAATATATCGATCAAGAATTTTTCCGCTCAGTTCTTTTTCAGTAATTGAATCAACCCTAACTCGGTAATCAAAACCCTGACCATCACAAACTTCGATCTCATCATCTATTTTTATTCGCAGAACTCTTGTCAGATGTTTAAAATCTTCACCATCAATACTTACTGTATCATGTTCAATCTGCTCTTTTGCCACAAAAAACCGATGCATAATTACCCAATTTTCTGGGCTACCACACCAACCCATTCGCCCATCTGCTGAATATATAAGATTTTAAAATTTTCGGATTCCAGCGCATTTAAAACATCTGTAAGACGGTCGATGATAATACCTGAGGAGATGAAAATCCCATCCTTTTTAAGATAAGGCCGAATCAGTGAAGACAATTCCACAATGGCAGCAGCTAAAATATTAGCAACAATCACATCTGCCACCTCATCGATCACGTCGGTTAAATTACCCTCACGAATTTCGATCATCGCACCCAGATCGTTGAGCTGGGCATTTTCTTTGGCAATTTGCACAGCCAGCGTATCAAAATCTACCGCAACAACTTTTTTAGCTTTTAACTTTCCGGCTATTAAGGATAAAACTCCCGTGCCACAGCCAATATCTAAAACCACATCCCCAGGCTTGATGTAATTTTCCAGATGCATGGCGCAAAGTTGAGTTGTTTCGTGGGTACCCGTTCCGAATGCCATCCCCGGATCGATATTGATAACAATCTCGTCTTCTTCAGTCTCATATTCCTCCCAGGTCGGCTTAATAACGATGCTCTTGCCAACCTTGGTCGGTTTATAAAATTTCTTCCAGGAATTTGCCCAGTCGTCTTCTTCAACCTCGGTTATCACCATTTCGCAATTTCCGGGATTAAGTCCGCAGGAAGGCAAATTTTTTACTGCTGTAATGAGTTGATGCAATGCTTCCTCAGTATCTTCAACTTCACTGAAATAGCCCCTCACAATGGAGGCATTTGGATCAATCTCCAGCAACGACTCATCGATAAAATTTACTTTCGGATCGTCTTGTAAAAGAAGCACATCCTGAAGTGTCTGAATCACAACACCTTGTGCCCCACTCTCGTAAAAAGCGTTAACCACCGCTTCTTCGGCCTCCAGTGTTGTCGTGATTTGAACTTCCTTCCAAAGCATTCCCATTACCTCCATAACTTGATTTTATTATTATACCACTTAATTTAAAAATAATTGATTCAAAGCCCATTCTTATCGACTTTTTACATTTTAACAAGAATTTCTAAAGTTTTAAAACCAGATTTTTTATTATATCTTATTTTGTCAAGAAAATAAACAGAAATTCATTCAATCTTTTAAGAAACAATTTTGACAAATCGAAGTAAAAAATCGCTAAGTCATGTAAAGCATTTCTGATAAATGCTATAATAGCGATAATTATTCTAATAAGATGAAAAGGTGAAATATATGGAAACCGAAAAAAAGAACCGTTCCATACAGGAATATGTACCAGGGAAACAGGTCACACTTGCCCATATCATAGCAAAGCCAAAAGATGAAGTCTACATCAAACTGGGGCTTGATGATGAAGCCAGCGATGCTATTGGTATTTTAACAATTACTCCCAGCGAAGCTGCCATTATTGCTGCCGATGCTGCAACTAAGGCATCGGCTGTTGAAATCGGATTTTTGGATCGCTTCAGCGGTTCACTTGTTTTAACCGGACGCGTCAGCGATGTTAAAGCGGCAGTTTCGGAAATTCTTAACACCCTCAATCTGATTTTAGGATTCGATATTCCTAAAATTACTTATTCTTAATATGGCCAACAATCGAAAAAGAGTGGCCCTAATCGGAAAAATAGGCAGTGGAAAGACCACCCTTAAACAACGACTGTCAAAAGATGAACTAAAATACGAAAAAACCCAGATGATAACCTACTACGATGATTTTATTGATACCCCAGGGGAATTTCTTGAGCTCCCCTTTTTTTCGCGGCAAGCAGTAAATATTACTATGGATGCCGGTCTTGTTATTCTAGTTTCTTCCTGTATTGATCCGCAAAATTCCTATTCGCCGAATTTTGTTTTCACCTATAACATCCCGACAATTGGCGTGATCACAAAAATCGATCAGGAAAACGGAAATATCAAACGCAGCCGCAACCATCTTTCTTATGCAGGTATTCAAAAATCACGCATTTACCAAGTCAGCTCCTACACCGGAGAGGGGATCGAAGAACTTGAAGGTATCATTCATCACTATATGCAAAAATACCGAAAATAACAATAAAGGAAGTGTCCTATGACTGTAGACAACTATGGAAATCTTACTGTAAAAGGGGTTGAATCCTATGTAAAGGCTAAGCAACTCTTTGACGCTGACGCCAACTTAACTGTCGTCGATCTTCACGCTGTTAAAGAAAGCATTGAAGGTTTTGTGAATCTTATTTATCATGTTTATGATGAAAAAGGAAATTCGGTCATCCTCAAGCAGATGTTAAATTTACCACGTATGCGAATCGAAGACGAGCAAAGTGAAGATCCCCATGGTCAATTAAACGAATGGACTCTGGATTTAGGACGGATGCGTTCAGAAATCGCAACCTTAATCTTCTGGAATTCCGTCTATAAAGGAATCTGTCCGGATATTTATCTTTTCGATGAAGAAAATCGGATCATCGTGATGGAAGATTTGATGGATCTAAGTCTTCTACGTTTTGATTTGTGCCGAATGATAAAATATACCCACTTCGCTAAAAAGATCGGTCATTTTTTTGCTCACAACCTCTTCTATTCTTCTAATCTACATTTGACCAACTATAAAAAGTCAGAAGTTGAACGTTTTTTTGATAATCCTGAATATACAGCGCTGGAACATTTTTTATTCGAAGAAGGGGCTGGTGTTTCCTGGGATCGTCCAAGTCTGCCTGGGCTTGAAGTAATTCGTGGAAACATTATCAATGATTCAGACATCCAAAGAGAGTTCAAGCGTTTGCACCAAAAATTTATCGACGACAAAGAATGTCTGATTCATACTGATCTGCACAGTTCAAACATCATGATTAACCATGATGATGTTCGCATTATCGACGGAGAATTTGCCGGATTTGGTCCAATCGCCCAGGATTTTGGCCGTCTTACCGGGAGTCTGGTTCTAAACTACCTCTGCTGGTTCGGTGACTCTTCCAGAACCGCTACAGAAAAAACGGACTTCCAGAATTACCTCTTGGGTACGATTAGAGAGCTGTACGAAAGCTTCCAAACTGAATTTAAAGCCCTGGTTGCCAAATTTAAAGATGACTCATATACTCTAAAAAACCTGGATGTCGAAAGTTATTTAATCGATCAGATGCAAAATGCACTGGGTTATACTGGAGTCAATGCCCTTTCACGACTGGCTATCCGCGGCCTCTGCTATGATATTGCAAGACTGCCTGAAAAAGACCAGCTATGTCCTGCCAGTCTCGGTATGGAAGTCTCACACGAAGTACTTAAACACAATCGAAACTACCAGTCCATAGACCAATTCATTGAATACTTGAAAGCTTTTCAGGTCAAACATCTGGAGCATTGTTAATATTTTAAGGCAATAGAAAAGCGTTATTCTTATTACTTGGATTAAGAATAGCGCTTTTCTTATAATCAAATATTTTAAATGCAGTATTCACATTCGCCTTTTTCCCGATAACGTAAAACCAGATCGGCCAGAGTGGTCTGATCCACCACCTGATCCACGGCTTCTTTAATTTGTCGGTAAACATCTACTGTCACACAACGATCTGCACGATTACATTCGCCTGCTTCACCCACACAGGCAACTGGCGCCAAATCGCCTTCTAGAAGCCTTAGGATCATTCCTACCGTATATGTTTCCGGTGGATTAGCGAGCTTATAACCACCTTGTGCACCACGTACACTTACGACAAAACCGGCGCGGGATAACTGGGTAATAATTTGTTCAAGGTATTTTTCCGAAATTTCCTGTCGATTGGCAATTTTTTTAATCGAAATATACTCACCAGTATCATTAATTGCCAAATCCAACATCAAACGCAAAGCATATCTTCCTTTAGTTGAGATTTTCATAACTGATATAACCCCGTTGATAAGTATCGCTCGCCCGTATCAGGCAAAAGCACAACAATCTTTTTACCCTTATTCTCGGGACGTTTAGCCAGTTGTGTTGCAGCAAAAAATGCAGCTCCCGAAGAAATTCCAACCAGCAGACCTTCCAGCCCTGCCAGTTCCCGAGAAGTCTCCATGGCCTCTTCATTACCGACGGTTATAATTTCATCATAGACACCCTGATTCAATACCCCTGGAACAAAACCAGCACCAATTCCCTGTAACTTGTGAGGCCCCGGCTGTCCACCCGACAATATTTGAGAGTCTTCCGGCTCTACTCCAACAATTTTAACAGCAGGATTTTTTTCTTTGAGCACTTCACCAACACCTGTAATGGTCCCGCCTGTTCCGATTCCGGCAACAAAAATATCCACCTCACCATCAGTGTCTTCCCAGATTTCAAGGGCTGTTGTTTTTTTATGTGCTTCGGGATTCGCCTGATTTTCAAACTGCTGAGGCATATATGCAGAAGGCATAGAACTTAGCAGTTCCTCTGCTTTTTCAATCGCCCCTTTCATTCCTTTTGCACCTGGTGTCAGCACCAGTTCAGCACCTAGAGCAGCCAATAAATTTCGCCGTTCAATACTCATGGTTTCCGGCATTGTCAGAATTACACGATAACCTTTAGCTGCCCCTACAAAAGCCAAACCAACGCCAGTATTGCCACTGGTGGGCTCAATAATGACTGTTCCTGCTTTTATTTGTCCACTTTTTTCACCTGCTTCGATCATTTCAAAAGCAACCCGATCTTTAACTGATGATAGAGGATTAAAGTATTCCAATTTCGCAATTAGAGACGCCTCTAAGTGATGTTTTTTTTCGTAATTTACTGTTTCCAATAAAGGTGTATGCCCAATCAGCTCCGTCAGACTTTTTTTAATATTAGCCATATCTATCACTCACTTTCCTTAATTCATATTAACTCTATATGTTTTTCTTGTTTTAAGTATAAACCCTTTTTTAGAAGATGTCAAATAAAAGGCTCATTAATATTAAGTGAAATTTTTACCGTTTACCAGGCTGTCTCCAAAAATCTTTAACATTAGCTTTCTCGTTCAAAATTTCAACATATCCTTTATGATTTTATTCTATTTTCAGGATTGGAAATCGCCTCAATAACCTCTGTTTCACTGGCAATATCATAATACTGACTTTCAAACAAGCGATTAAGATAGTTGCTAAAATAATCAATGACAGAAGGCAAAACTGATATGATTTCCGCTTTGCTTTTTTCCGCATTTTGAATCTGCTCAGAGGATTGTTTCGTAATTCGATCCAGACTTTGATAGGTTTCCAAAAGCTGAGCCGTTGTTTTAATATAGTATTCTTTAAAAGGTTGTCTTAGAAGCAAATCTGGCTTCTTGTCCAGATAATCTCTTATTTGTTTTAAGATATCTTCTAACTGATGCAAGCTTTGCCATTGGTCAAAAAGCGAGTCCTTTATTCCTGACGAACGCACTAGACTGATTAAGTTTTGCAGATCATCGATTTCCGGCAAAGCCTGTTTACTGACTGACACCTCTTTAGTTACGGTATCTAGTCTGTTTTGAACATTATTACTTCTATTAAGCAGCACTACTATTATTAATGCCGCCAGACCTATGGCAATTAACACTAACATCAATTTTACCACTCCCTTTCTTCTTTATAAGCTTTGTCCCTTTATAGCACACAATTTTTAGAATAAATAGGCTTTTTCATATATTACCACAAAAAAGGCGCCCTTAGAAGGCACCTTGCATAGAATACTGAATTGCCAGGGTTAACCCCTGGTGTTATTGTTCCGGATTTTGTTCAGATATGCCCTTATCTTTAGGGACAGCCATTTTGCCACCTAGGAATCCGCCAATCAGAGACTGCAGATCGATACCAGTGCTTTCTGATATCCCATCTGACACCTGAGATACTGAGTTAACAATATCTTTAACCATCTTAGTCGAATTGCCATCACCATACATGGTAATGCGATCCACGTTTTGAAGTGGGGATGCCACTTTTTCAGCAATGCTCGGCAGAGCCTTAAAGTACATTTCCAATACAGCCGCTTCATTATATTTGTTCATCGCTTCGGCCTTTGCATCAATTCCCGCGGCTTCAGCCAAACCTTTAGCTTTAATGGCTTCGGCCTCAGCCAAACCATTGATTCGAACTGCTTCAGCTTCCTGCTCACGTCGATAGCGGTCAGCTTCGGCCTTTACTCTTTCCGCCGCTGCCCTCTGTTCCTCTACATAACGGGCAGCGTCCGCTTCCTTCTGGCGCTCATATAAATCGGCATCCGCTTTTTGCATTCGTTCATACCGTTCAGCATCCGCTTTTTTATTAACCTGTGCCTTTAGCCGCTGTTCTTCAACTTCTGCTTCCTGCACCGCTAAATCAACTTCTTTCTCCTGTTTGACGATATTAGCTTCCTGCCGTTTTAATTCAATCTCTTTTCGCTGTTCTTCTGTCTCTATTTCATAGGCAGCATCCGCCTGCGCTTTTTGTTGATCAGCCTGGCGTTTTAGTTGCGCTTTTTTGATTTCCAGATCATTGTTTTTCTGAGCGATTTCAAGATCAGCCTTAATTTTTTCATCATTAGCTTCTTTTTCTGCCTGCGCTTCAGCTATTTTAACTTCTTTTTGAGCAATCGCTCTTGAGATTGAAGCGGTCTTCTTAATTTGCTCCTTATTTTCAATCCCCAGATCTTCAATCACACCGGCCTGATCTCTGATCGATTGAATATTAAAAGAAATAATATCAAGTCCCATTCTTTTTAGATCTGGTACGGCGTTTTCCTGTACTTTTTCGGAAAAGCTTTTTCGATCAGTCAGCATATCTTTTAAATCGAGTGAGCCAATAATCTCGCGAACATTACCTTCCAGCACATCTTTAACCGTATTGACAATGTAGTCACTTCCCATATTTAGAAAGTTTTCCGATGCAAGAGCGATAGACTCCGGATCAGAGCTTATTTTAATCTTAACTGCTCCATCGACCATAACGTCAATATAGTTGTTGGTTGGTACCGTCTCACCAGTCTTGACGTCAACCGACATCATCTGCAGATTGAGTTTATCAACCCGCTCCAGAAACGGTATCCTAATCCCTGCCCGACCAATAATAACCCTTTTACGGATGCCTGAAATTACATAAGCCATATCTGGTGGTGCCTTAACATAGCTCAATAACAAAATTCCAAATACCAGCGCCACAAGCAGAACAATCATAATTATTATACCTAACATTTACTAGTCTCCTTATTATTCATTTCTACTTTCTTGTTTACTTCATTATCTCAAACAGTTGTTAACGAGCTTTGTCGCCCCCTTTCGCCGTCAACAATCATAATCTTATATTTATAATAACACTTAACAAATCGGTGTCAATGCCTTGAACAAGTCTAATTATGGTCGTAACCTTTCTCTAGATATCATCTGTTCGATTATTATACTTTTTTGATATACGTAAGGCTGATATGCCATTAAAACCACTCTTACTCTATCTTAGTATTCATATTTCAATTTATTGAAATTAGCTGGAAATTTTGCAAAAAAAAGAGACTCTTTTTAGCCTCTAAATATAATGTTTACTTTGCTATATCCACATCACCTGAGCAGACTTACCAAAATCCTCTAACTTCAGGCTACATCAAAAATCAATTATTATACTCTCTGATCCAATGTTCATTCAAAGATCCCCAAAAACACTGAGAAAAAAACGAGCTCCCAACTTTACAGATTTTTTCAGCTTTTTGCTCATTTAAACCCTCGGCCTTATTGACAAAAAGAATCAGAGATAGATTATCGAGCTGATATGGCAAAAGTCTTGTCTGGTAAAAGCTTCTCAGTGAATCTTCCAGCACTTTTTCATCTAGCAGCAACTTCTCCCCTTTATAAAGCTTTGAACGATGAATATAATCATCGTTCATCGGTTTATATAAGACTTCAGCCCCAATCACATGAATTAACTTGGTTGTCTTCTTCGGAATAATTGGTTCATATTCCTGATAAAACTTATAAGGTTTTCCTTTCGAACCATCACCCTCGTTAAGAATCACCACTGGTGCCAAATCATTTTGGATTTTTTCCAGTTCATGATCTGAAAATCCCGAAATTTTCTCATCTTCCAGTAAACATTTACCGATAATCATCCCCGCTTCTTTTGTCTTTAGCAGCTCATGCTTAATTGCTTCGATGTTCTGATTAATTAAAACCCGTCTTTTATCAATATTTGCTATAGATATCTTTGCTGTTGTTGTAAGGATATTTGCCATTCCAGCAGCTGTTAATTCTCGGGACAGAGCAACCATCAGCGATGTTTTTCCGCCACCACCGGTAATTGTAATCAGCTCATTGTTCTTGATTTTAAAATTTTTAATCAGCTTCATTTCATACTCTCAAAACTGCTATTTACCAAATCCACAATTGGGAAAGGTACAAATGTCACAGGACAAACAGATACCGCCTGTTCCCATTTTCACCAGATCATCTTTTGTAATCCGGTCATCCGCCATAATTCTTGGCAGAACCAGATCAAAAATTGTCCGCTTTGAATACATGACACATCCAGGCAATCCGATTACCGGAATCTGATTTTTATAGTAGGCCAGCAAAAACAGAGCTCCTGGTAAAACTGGCGCTCCATAAGAAACAATTTCAGCACCGGTGTTCTTTATTGCCAAAGGAGTCCGATCATCAGGATCGACACTCATTCCACCAGTACAGATAACCAGTTCAGCGCCATCGTTTATTAAATTTTTGATCGATTTTTCAATCATTTCCGGATTGTCATCTAAAATCTCTTTTCTCAGCAGTTGAATATCATATTCAGCAAGTTTTTCTAAAATAACCGGTCCAAAATCATCCTTAATCCGCCCCTTAAAAACTTCACTGCCGGTTACCAGAATCCCAACTTTTTTCTTCTGATAGGGTTTGATCACCAGCAAGGGCATACTGCCTGCCTGATTTGAAACCTGGTCCATTATTTCTTTTGCAATCACCAGCGGGGTTACTCTGGTGCCTGCCAGCAATTCACCAGCGTTAACAGGTGTATTATTATGTCGGGTTGCAATAATAATATCGCCCATTGCATTAATCGCATTGATCCGATCGCTGTCAACTTTCAGCAAACCTTTAAGCTCCGAAAAGATTTCAATTTTTCCTTCTTTTACATCTGATCTGCTCATATTTTCATTAATACAACAGTTGCAGAGAATTTCCGCAGCTTCATTTTCATGCAGAAAACCTTCCTGATTCTCCCATACATATAAATGTTCTTTACCAATTGATAAGAGCATTTCAATATCTTCTTCTTTAATAACAGTTCCTTTTTTAAGCACTGCTTCCTTTTTTGAGCCTTTTATAATCTGGGTTATATCATGACATAAAATATGTCCAACTGCTTCTGTTGTATTAATAAGTTTCATTTTTCACCTTTTTTAAGTTTTCATCATTTGCAGAGTTGATCTGCTTGTTATTTTCTACTGAATCGCCAAAGTTTTGATACGCATCCCAGGTATCAATATCTACACCGGCCCGAACATCCGAAATCATTTCATAACAGATTTTACCTTGGCCTTTTTTTATGATTTCCCGTCCCCCCTTATTACCGGTGAGCGCCATTAACTGTTTTTTATATTGAACGGGAAAGACAACCGGCGTCCCATTCTTACCATTATACTGCGGGATAATAATCGCATCCTCTTCCATTTTAAACCGCCGGATCAGCTGGTTGAGCAGCTGACTGCTAATAAAAGGCTGATCTCCGACAAGAAAAACAAAAGCTTCTGTTAAATTGTCGGAATTTTTAATTCCAATTTTAATCGATTCGCTTTGTCCAACAACTGCATTCCGATTTTCACAGGTTTTAATCGGATATCGATCTGCCAAATCTTTAATTTTGGGATCTCTATAGATCAGCAGAACATCATCCAGGTCTGATGAAACAGCCGCCTGGATCACCCGCTCAACCATCGGAATTCCAGAAATTTTTAATTCCAGCTTATTATTGGTTTTTCTGTTCATCCGATTCGAAAAACCGGAAGCTAAAATAATTCCTGTGATCATATCAATCTCCTATTTCATTTAAAAAATCAAATCAACTGAAGCTTTGAACAATGGCGATCAATAAATTTTTTGCGGTTTAATTACCCCATCATTTTTCTGAATCAACCAAAGCTGCACCATCTTTTGCGAAAAACCGTTGCTCCTCAGTTTTTGATAAGCCGCTTCAGCAAGACTTTCGTCAATTTTAATCGAGATTCCGCAACCAGCTGAAATCTCCCGAAGCGTCGGGATAACGATGATTTCAAATTCATCTTTTAAAATTGATTCCGCCATCATAAAACGATGGGTTCCGTCAAATGTAAGCAAAGAGTATGTATCCATCCTATAAGGTTACTACCTTGTGGGCGTTTAGCATTTTCTCAGTGATATCATACATATTACTGACTTCACCAATGGCCAGACTGTCTGTCAGCTGATAGAAGTCAAGACAGGTTCCACAGACCAGAATATTGACGCCCCGCTCCCTTAGGGTTTTAAGGTGTCCAACGGTACGATTTTCGGCCGCAACGATTTTAACACCGCCGTTCATAAACAGGATACTTTCCGGCAGGTCATCTGATTCTGATAAGGTGTAAAAAAACATTTCAGTCAGGAGACTCCCCAGTTTCAAATCACCATCACCAATCATTTCTTTTCCCATAAAAACGACATATTGAGCATTTTCGATAATTCTTTTTTCCATTTTCGGCGTTTGGACTTTCTGAACTGCCACAACCTGATCGTCTCCGCTTATAAAAGAGACTTCAAAAATCCCATCTTTTTCTGCAACCTGCGTCGTATAATTCATTTTTCTGGCCAATTTCTTGAGATTTTCTATTGCAATCTGATTATCAACACGAATGATAAAATTGCCGTGATTTTCATCAATTTCTTTTTTTGCCAAAACGACCGGCATTGGACAGGCTTTCCCTACAGCATCAATAATCATTTTGATCTCCTTCACTTATTTTTAAATATTTATCTTCTTTTTTGACCATTCGGCCAACAATACCATAATCTGTTTCTAAATTCTTATCAAATTCTGCGATCAGTTTCGGGGCATCGTCAGGTGCTACTGAAATCAGTAGACCACCTGAAGTTTGGGGATCAAAGATAATATCCTCCCAGAGTATTTCCACTTCCGACTGATAATCAGGAGAAAAATGATCTCTATTCCGGTATGTACCTCCGGGAATGACACCCATTTCTGCCAGCTCAATCGCTTGCGGCATAACCGGGATACCATCAGTATTGATAATCATCGTCAGACCACTGGCTTTTGCCATCTCAATGGCATGGCCAGCCAGTGAAAAACCGGTCACATCAGTACAGCCATGAACCCCAGGAAACCGGTTCATGATTTCGCAGGCAGTCTTATTCAGAGTTGACATGGAACGAACCGCTGCCTGCTCAGCTTCGTCACTGGCTATTCCCCCTTTAATTCCCGAAATAATAATGCCAGTCCCAATGGGTTTGGTCAAAATAACAAGATCACCTTCTTCAGCACTGCAATTGCCGCGCAAATGTTCGTTATCGGTTATGCCGGTGACTGAAAGACCGTACTTGGGTTCAAGATCTTCAACAGAGTGTCCGCCGACAATCACTGCCCCGGCCTCTAAAACCTTGTCAGCACCGCCTCTTAGAATCTCAGCCAGAATTTTTTTATCTTCATTTTCCGGAAAACAGACGATATTCATGGCAGTCAAGGGCTTTCCACCCATTGCATAGATATCACTCAGGGCATTGGTTGCTGCAATTTGTCCAAACATATAAGGGTCATCCACGATTGGCGGAAAGAAATCAAGGGTCTGAAGAAGAATCCGCTCATCATCGATCCGATAAGCTGCCGCATCATCCGAATGTTCAAACCCGATTAAGAGTTCATCACATTTCATCTGGCTTATATTGCCCAGCACCTCAGACAGGGTTCCCGGGCCAAGTTTAGCAGCACAACCGCAATTTCTAACCATTTCTGTCAGTCGTTTTTTCATCACTATTGTTTCCTTCCAAAGATTTCTTCAAGGGCTTGAAGACAAGTTTTAATTTCATCTTCAGTATTCTGGCTATTAAACGAGAATCGTAAAGTGCCTTTGGGATAAGTCCCTAAAGTCTGATGAGCAATTGGTGCACAATGTAGGCCCACCCGGGTCATAATTCCAAAACCCTGTTCCAGTTCGAATGCAGCTTCCGAGAGATCTTTCACGGAAGATGTGATCGAAACCAACGCACACCGTTCTTTATCGAAGTGTCTGTTAATTACGTCAATTCCTTTAATAGCTGCCAGTCCGTTTAAAAAACTGTTCGTTAACTGTCTTTCCCGGCTATTATTCACCCCACGTTTCTTTAACGCTTTGAGTGCTGCGTGCAAACCATAAATCCCAGGAATATTAAGTGTCCCGGCTTCAAACCTGTCAGGTAAAAAATCCGGCATTTCCAGAGAATCAGATGAGGAACCGGTTCCTCCTGATAAAAGCACATCCAATTCTTCAGCCATTTCAGTATTAATCAGAAAGCCGCCAATTCCCTGGGGGCCTCTCAGTCCCTTGTGTCCGGTAAAACAAAGAACATCAATCTTACTGGCCTTCATATCGATACCATGCGTGCCAGCCGTCTGAGCAGTATCAATAATCAATCGGATACTATGCTTTTCACAAATCTCCCCTACCTCTTTGAGCGGCAGAATGGCACCACTAACATTTGATCCGTGCGTCATAACAATCGCTTTTGTATTAGGCTTTATCATTTTTTCCAGGGCTGTAATATCCATTTCATAATCTGGAAAATCTTGATTTTGCTTTTTAGAAGTGTCTTTCCCAGGAATAATTTCATATTCCACACCCTTTTTCCCGAGCTGATACAGCGGTCGAATTACTGCATTATGCTCCAGCCCACTGGTTAAGACATGATCGCCAGGTTTTAAATAACCATTAAGGACCATATTTAGAGCAAGGGTTACATTTTGCGTGAAGATGACGTTCTGATTGCTTTCTCCGTTAAAAAGCTCTCGTAACATTTCACGGGTTTCAAACACAACTCGTGAGACTTCCATTGCCTTATGATAAACACCTCTGCCAGTGTTGACACCAATATCTTCTATATAGTGATACATCGCCTTACCCACACCATCGGCTTTGGGCCAGGAAGTGGCTGCATTATCAAAATAAATTTGTTCTTTCATTTTTAATACACGTCTTTCTAAATTGATGCGGTTCACTCACAACAGCTGTTTAAAACCATAAATTTTTAGGATTAATCAGTAACTTTTTCTCCCAGCAAACACTTCTTTTAATATTAAAAAACAGTCCGACAAATAAATGCCCGACCGTTTCTGCCACTTATATCATCTAATTTTGTCTGAATAGTTTAATACATATTGGTATATAGTATACTATAAAGCTTTAAACTAAGGCAATCGCCTCAATTTCAATCAAACCGTCTTTAGGTAATTGAGCAACTTCTACTGCCGACCTTGCCGGAGGGGTAGAAGTAAAATATTCTGAATAGACTTCATTCATATCTGCAAAATCTGACATATTTTTTAAGAACACGGTTGTTTTCACCACGTTATCAAGAGTTGCTCCTTTTGCGGCTAAAATCCCCTTGATATTTTCAATGCTTTGTTTTGTTGCCTTTTTAATGCAGTCACTGACCATTTCACCAGTTTGCGGATCAATTGGCAATTGACCGGATGTAAAAAGCATATTCCCTACAACAACTGCCTGAGAATAGGCTCCTATAGCTGAAGGTGCTTCTTTTGTTTCAATTATTTCTTTGTTTACTGTTACGTCAGAATTCATAGTTGTTCTCCTTTAATATCATTAATAAGTATATAATTTAAATAATAATCCATCAAATAGTTAAGGTGTAGATCTTGTTTAAACACCGTCTGATAATCCTTATTGCTAGCCGTACAATTATTTTATCATCGCAATAATTTATTATCAATGTTTTTTGCTGCTCTTAAGCATGCTAAAGAGCAATAATAGCTATCCTATAAATAACTTCTCATAATTTTTAAACCCGCAGTCTATTTAATTTTATGTAAATATCTGTACAATGTTGCATCTGATACTTTCAGGTATTCAGCCACTCTACTTACTTCCCCTTTTATAAGAAAGATGCCTTTATCAAATAGCTTCTTAACAATTTCCATCTTTTCATCTGATGACATTCTTTCTGGTGGAATATCATAATCAGCCAGGACAGCTTCAATCGAACCTAGTGTAATATCTTCCACTGATTCACTGAAATTTTCTTCTATTGCTGCAACCGCATTTTCGTTATTATCTCCACTTACTAACTTCTGATCCATGCCATAATTGATTAATTCACCCAGTTGTTTCTGAAGTTCCATATAAACGGAAATGTTGGTATTGATACACAGCATTCCAATAATAGAACCTTGAGCATCTTTTATAAAGAAAGAAGATGATTTAAGCAGATTGCCGCTTTTTGTTTTACCTGTATAGTTGGCAACATAATCACTGTCATCATATTCCCGGTTTTTGACAATACCTAATACCAGATCGGTCACCGGTCCGCCAACTTTTCTTCCACTAATATGACCATTCTCTATTGCAATAATCGATTCTTCGTAGTTTCTAAGATCATGCAGGACAATTTCAGTATTTGGACCTAATACTTTAGCTAGAAAATTCACCATTGGTATGTAATCTTTCACATCATAATTTTTCATAACGCTCCTCCAATTATTATGTCAAATTATTTTATCATAACAATAAAATCTTAGCATCAATCCACATAATAGGCAAGTCCTTTGACCTTAAGCGTAGTTATAATTATTCAAAATGATGTTATCTATAAACTTTTAAGT
This sequence comes from Eubacteriaceae bacterium ES3, assembly GCA_030586155.1. Lineage (NCBI taxonomy): Bacteria > Bacillati > Bacillota > Clostridia > Eubacteriales > Eubacteriaceae > Eubacteriaceae bacterium ES3. The sequence goes on from CP130741.1 coordinate 2,377,274, forward strand.
TCTTTTTAATTACAGACGCCATACAAAACCGCTTCTAAGACACTGCCTGCTATACACCTGGCTTTATCAGATATGGTGAAGCAATTTTTCAATTCCTCAGTTCGTGGATCGATATCAGCAATTTTAAAACCTTGTGTTACATTATATCCGTCACGAATTAAGCCACGGATAATGCCCGAAATTGAGGCTTCCACCGGATGAGCTCCATCACTGTTTTCAATAATCGCGATTTCCTGGCCTTTTGTTACTGCATCACCGATGCTCTTAACATTTCTGATTAACCCCTGATGTGAAGCATGAATCACTCGATCGCTGGTATGGCCTGCAATGCTGCCTGGAATACCGGTATTGGCGATTGCTGTTCCCTTTCGAATGATACGACCAAGGTTATGTCCTCGCATAGTTTCAATCACCACATCTACATCTACACCTGCGGTAAAACCCGGTCCCAAAGCAATTGTCAAGGGTGCCATCTCATAATCTGTCCCCAGATTTTTTTTCGCCAGAATTGCGTCGACGACAACTTGAGGTTTTAGTCTGCTAATCCACAATCCCTGAGGATCAATAAGAACCGGAATATTTCTCTCAGACAAGGTTCTTTCGATTTCAGATGCAGTATCAACATGAATCGCCTTTACTCCTTCAATAGTCGCCTGTCCATCGTAAACAGCTTCAGAGAATGATACCTGCCGCCTGATAGCAGAAGGTTCTTCCACCTCCAGCACAACCACTTTAAAACCGCTGGAATGCAGTCTGTGAATCGTACCAGTAGCGATATCACCTCCGCCTCTAACAACTATTAAAACATCTTTTAGCTTCATGATCCCTCCTGACCACTTCAATCCACCTTCCGTTAAACGAGATATGCTTCCATAATACCCATGTAAGACTCAACGGCACCGGTCAACTGACCAAGTTCGATGTACTCATCGATGGTATGAGCCAGTTTCTCATCAGACGGCCCCAAACCAATTGTCTCAATTCCCGCTTCTCCCGCATAATGGCTGCCGTTAGTGCAGAAGTTGTAATAGGTCACTTGCGGTTTGAAACCTTTGTCTTCAAGATGCTTTTTAACAGTCTGAACAGTTTCTGAATTTTCATCCATCAGCCATCCAGGAAAGAAACGCTCGCCTTTTATCTTTTCACCAGTATAGCAATCTTCTTCGCCAACAGCAAAAGAAACTTTGGCATCAACCTCTTTGTCTTCCGCGGACAGGGCATCAATCACAGCCTGAATGGGTGCCAGCACGCTTTCTTTGGTATCCCCAACCAGTAGTCGTCGGTCATAAGTTGCCTTGCAGTAAGACGGTACAACCGATGCACCTGGATAAGGACTTGATTTGATATCAGTCAGTTCCAGAATCCCTTTGCCCAGAATCGGATGGACCGGTGCTTCGATTTCTCGGATTGCCCCAATCACCTTAGCCATTGCATAGACCGCGTTTTTACCAGCCTCTGGACTGGCCGAATGGGCCGGTACACCAAATGTTTCCACAACCACTTCGCCTCGTCCCCGCTGTCCAATCTTTAGATTTAAGTTGGAAGCTTCGCCAATTACCACCAGGTCCGGCTGAACCGACTCACTCATCTTTCTGGCTGCGATTCCTTCAAAGCACTCTTCATGAACAATCCCTGCCACATATATTTCACCAGGAAATTGCTTCTGAGTCTTTTTAGCAAACTGAGCTGCCGCACTGGCCATAGCAGCAATAGCCCCTTTCATGTCCGAAGTTCCTCTTCCATACAGACGATCTTCCACTATTTCGCCAGCAAAAGGGTCCTTGCTCCAATCAGCCAGATCTCCAACAGGCACCGTATCCATATGTCCATCGAAAAGGATTTTTTTCCCTGGTGCGTTTCCTTTTATAACACCATAAATGTTGCCATAGGCATCGACGACAGCATTATCAAATCCGTTATCATTAAAAAAGTTCTCCAGGACACCAGCCACACCGCTTTCATTGCCTGAATAAGACTCCTGCCTAATCAGGTCCTGACAAAGTCCGATCACCTGTGATTTCTGTTCTTCATTTAACATAGTATTCCTCCTTATGGTCTTGGATACAGACCGTCCCAAACGATACTGCGATAGTTGTCTTTGTCTGTATCCCCTTCAGTGCTGATAAAAAGCAGTGAAGAGTTTTCATTAATACCAAGCTCTTCCTTAATACTTAAAAACTTGGGGTTGGTCAGAATCTCATAGGCTGCTCCCAAACCAGCGGCCCCACTCTCTCCTGACACGATCCTGCTATCATCGCCTTCCGGTGATGACAGGACACGCATTCCCTGAGCCGCAACATAGTCATCGCAGGCAAGGTAATGATCAGCATAAGCTCTAAGAATATCGATACCTACCGTTACCGGCTCGCCACAAGCGAGACCAGCCATAATCGTATCCATATCACCATCAACCACATGAATCTGGCCGTCATTGGCTTTCATCGTTTTATAGATACAAGCTGCTTCAGTTGGTTCCACAATAATGATTTGTGGTTTATCTTCACCATAAACTGAAGCCAGGAATCCAGTTACCGCTGAGGCAAAAGATCCTACACCAGCTTGAAGAAAGACATGGGACGGCTTCTTACCGTCTAACTGCTGATAGATTTCATATGCCAGGGTCATATAACCCTGGATGATGTGAGTTGGGATGGTTTCGTAACCTGGCCAGGAAGTGTCCTGAACCATAACCCAGCCATTGTCGTTGGCATTTTGACTAGCTAGTCTTACAGCATCATCATAATTCATATCGGTTATTGAAGCATCTGCCCCTTCGCTGCGAATGTTGTCCAACCGTTCCTGAGCACTACCCTTTGGCATGTAAATCACACATTTTTGCTGCAACTGGTTGGCCGTCCAGGCCACCCCTCTACCATGGTTACCATCGGTAGCCGAAATGAAAGTCAGATCGCCCAGACGGTCTTTAACTTCACTGGAGATCATTCGTTCAAAACTCAAATTTTCGATTGGCTCACCCAGTTTTTCAGCAATATACTGGCCGATGGCGTAAGATCCGCCAAGCACCTTAAAAGCATTAAGACCGAAACGGTAGGATTCATCCTTAACATGGATTTCTCCCACACCAAGCTGACTGGCAAGGGATGACAATTCCCTTAACGGGGTCTCCTCATAAGCCGGAAAAGTCCGATGATAACCGACGACTTTCTCCGCGACTTCCATACTGACATGGTCAAGCCCCGGTTTATTATTTTTTTCATCACTGCGATGTACAATCTCTATAGACATTATTTCTTTACTCCTTTGCTGATATCTGATTTATTTCTGGTCATTCTTATTAAGACTTGCCAAAACCGCATCAGCAGTTACCGGCAGGTCATTATATTCTTTTTCCATCCCATTAGCCACCGCATTAACGATTGCGCTTAAGGATGGAACCACCGCACACTCCCCAATACTCTTGCCGCCAAAGGGACCGGAAGCTTCATTCGAATTAATAAATCCGGCCTTGATATGAGGCATATCCATTGCTCTCGGAATCGTATAATTTTTGAAATTCCGATTAGTGACCTTGCCCTGATTATCATAGATAATTCCCTCTGAAAGGGCCTGACCCATTCCCATCTGAATGCCGCCTTCTACCTGTCCTTCCAGACCCAGCGGATTCAGCGGCTTGCCCACATCATGAATTGCGACATATTTAAGAACTTTTATGGCTCCTGTCTGAGTATCGATTTGAACTTTTACAAAATGGGCCCCGTATGAAACGGCATTAGCTTCAGCTGAAAAGGTATCTGATTCGCAGATATCTTTGCCATGTTTTTCATGAGCATGGATAACCAGGTCACCGATGCTGGCTTTCGTTTTAAAATCTCTAACACTAACTGCTTCGTTATTGATGAAGTCCACATCTTTAACCGGTATATCCAGATATTCTGCGGCATATTTTTCCAAAGTTTCTCGAACTTTGACCGCTGTTACTCGGGCAGCCTGGGCCGAAATATAGGTGCCACGACTGGCATAAGCGCCAACATCAAAGAGAGTCGTTTCCGTATCAGCTTCGTGACAGGCGATTCGATCCATTGTGATCCCTAAAACTTCAGAGATAGCCATGGCCTGGAGAGTACTGGAACCATTACCCATATCCGATACACCGGTGAAGAATGTCGCCGAACCATCTTCATTCAGCTTGATCATAATGCCCGTTGTGTCAGCCATAACATTGAATAAGCCGTTGCCGTGGGCCCCGAGTGCCATTCCAACACCGATTCTATAACGGCCATTTTCCTGCTTGGATGCTGCCATTGTCGCCATTTCATCGGCCCATGAAAAATCTTCTTTTCCTTTTATGACACAATCCTTTGCTCTGGCATTACCAACATTCATCACCCCATCAGATTCCAGATCCCATGGATCTACCAGGTTTAACAGCTGGAGATCTGTTATATCCTTATTCAGCTCATGGGCAATCCGGTTAAGTTGCCGTTGTTGGGCGAAAAATCCCTGGGGCGAGCCAAACCCTCTCATCGCTGCCGCAACTGGTGTGTTGGTATAGACCGGCTGAGCATTAATCCGGATATTTTTATTCTTATGAACTTTTAGAAATTTACCGCTCATAGCCCAGGCAACGCTGGTGGAACAGCTGGTGTGGGCACCGGCATTAACAACGGCCTGGATATCCTGGGCGATAATACGTCCCTCTTCATCCACTCCAGTCTTAACTTTAACATCCATCGCATGGCGAATTCGTGATGAAGCAATGTCTTCCCGACGAGTATAAACCAGCTTGACCGGCTTCATCGCTTTCATCGAAAGCAGGGCTGCAACGGGCTCTGTCACCAGGTCCACTTTGCCGCCGAAGCCGCCGCCAATAGCCGGTCGAATCACTCGGATCTTATTCATTGACATGCCGAAAATTCGCGACAGGTTGGAACGCTGTCCAAAGACATCCTGGGTTGGTGTGTAGACCGTCAATTTACCGCTGATATCATATTGAGCAATTGAAACGTGGGGTTCCATGGCACTGTGATGAATCGGCTGCAGTGAATAAGTATCTTCGAAGACATGGGACGCTTTGGCCATTTGACCATCCACATCACCAGTCTCAATAACCGCCGGGTCCAAACAATTACCAAAGTCATGTATCTGGTAAGCATCTTCCTTCATCGCTTCCTTGGGATCTAGATAATAAGGAAGCATTTCATACTCCACGTCAATCAGCTTGACCGCCGCTTCAGCAATCTCAATTGATGTTGCTGCAACGGCCGCTACCTTATCGCCAACGTAACGAACAATCTGATCAAAGACCAATTCGCTGGGACTGGCATCTTTATCCTCCGCATTACTGTTAAAGCGAACATCCGGAGAATCTTTGTAGCAAACAACTGCTTCAACACCCTCCAAAGCTTCTGCTTTACTGGTATCAATGCTGATGATTTTTGCATGGGGATGGGGGCTGAAAAGCACCTTTGCATGAAGCATTCCTGGTAGTACAATATCCCCGGTATATTTAAGGCTCCCAGTTGCTTTAAGGTCTGCATCGATAACCGCTACCCCACGACCAATCGTACCTTTTGTCGATGCAGCTGTGACTGCTGCCTCCATGACCTGGTCCTCATGTCTCATCACTCTGGCTGCCTGCTGAATTGCTTTAACAACCTTGGCATAACCTGTACATCGACAAAGATTGCCATTAATCGCTTGCCGAATTTCATCTTCAGTGGGATCAGGATTCCGGTCAAGAAATGCCTTAATCACCATGATAATTCCCGGTGTACAGAAACCGCACTGAATAGCCCCATTGTCGATAAAAGCCTTTTGAATCGGATGCAGATCGGTGCCCTTTGAAAGACCTTCAATGGTTTCAACCGTTTTGTCTTTAACATTTTTGACGAGTGTTGTACATGATCTGACCGCTTCCCCATCCAGAATGACGGTACAGGCACCACAATCTCCCGTGCTGCAGCCGCATTTGGTGCCAGTCAGTCCGACTACTTCTCTGATGACATACATCAGTGTCCAGTTTGGTTTTGCCAGAATCTGATGTTTTTTTCCGTTGATTGTCAGTATGTAACTTTCCATACTCATGCTCCTTATCTACAGGGATTTACCCTGGCTCAACCAGGTCGCCGTTTTTGCCAGCCTGGTTCCCAAACCTTTTGCGTTATCTAGTCCAAAGGGATCATCCATCGTTGTCGAACCATCCCCTGGACTCCAAAGTGATGTTCCGGCGTAACCTGCACCACCGCTGTTGCAGACAGTGATTCCCTGGGTATGGTAGAAATTATGAATGGACTGAATGACCGCTTCCTGACCACCGTTTCTGGTGCCGCCAACAGACATGGCCGCACCGGCTTTACGGATAAAGAAATCAGGCCTGGTCATACCAATACTCCATGATGAGCGAAAACGGCTGAAGAATGCAGCCAATTGCGGCGTATAGTTCATATCATATACCGGTGAGATAATCAGAATCCCATCCGCTTCATAAAATTTATCGTAGAGCGGTGCCATATCATCTTCATAAACAGTACAACGATCCGCCTTATCTTTTAAGCATTTGTTACAGTGGATACAGGGCGCAATTTTCTTTCCCTTTAATTCAACCAGTTCAGTTTCAACCCCCTGAATCTGAGCCGCACTTTCCATTGCCGCAACCAGTGCCGTATAAGATGATTTCTTTCTTGGACTGGCGCATATTCCTAATATCTTTGTCATTTGAATTTCTCCTTTTTATCACATATTATTCTTTATTTTTTATTGAACACTGCCAGAATCCGTTCTTCATTGGCCGGCAGATCATTAATCTCATAACCGATAGCATTACTAACCGCATTAACCACAGCTGGTCCTGCCGGCACTACCGGCGATTCCCCCAGACTTTTGGCACCAAATGGTCCACCATCTTCGCCTTCTTCTATAAAGCCGAGCAGAAGCTCCGGCATCTGGCTGGCATTCATCATATTAAATCGCTTCAGCGTACTTGTCAAAGTCTTGCCTTTTTCATCAACCTTCATTCCTTCATACAAACCATATCCGATACCCATCTGGATACCACCTGCCAGCTGCCCTTCCAAAGCCATTGGATTCAAAGCTCTGCCAACATCATGAACAGCTGCGTATTTTAAAACTTGCGTTTTTCCAGTTTGAGTATCAACGCTTACCATGGCAATATGGAAGCCATAACTGTACGGACCGGAAGCTGCGGCATGAGTTTCCGAAACACAGATTTCCCGCATCGAGTTTTTCTGGCAGTTCTTCATGACTTCTTTGACCGAGACCTGTTTGTCCGGTTCAGAAATCAGACAAGCCATATTGTTGCTGATTTCGATATTGTCGGGAGTGGTTTGCAGCAGTTTCGCCGCTTCAATTTTTAATTCTTCTTTTAACTTAGAAGCTACTTTATAAGCTGCCTGACCAACAACAAAGACCCCGCGGCTGGCATAATCACCAAGATGCCACAAGCAGGCATCGGTATCCGCTTCCACTGCATCGATTTTATCAAGGGAAAGGCCTGCCACTTCGGCGACAATCGCCATCTGAGCCCCAACGTTGTCATTTCCCATATCATGGGCCCCGGTATAAAGGATAGCCGAACCGTCTTCGTTCATCTTAACCATTAGGGTGGTTACATCCCGATGAGCACCAAAACAACTGTTTCCATGAAGACCGGCCGCCATACCGACGCCAATTTTATATCGGTCATTACTTGACGCTTTTGCTTCAGCCAGCGCTTTTTCCAGACCAAAATCAGCAATTGCTTTTTCCAGACAGTCCAGAGGTCTCGGATTGCCGATTGGTGACTTGAACTTGGGATCAAGGCTATCCGGTTTAACCAGGTTGCTTCGATAAAGAGTCACCGGATCGATTCCCAGGGACATGCTGATTCTGTTCATCAATCGCTCAATCCCAAAGAAGGCCTGGGGACTACCATAACCTCGCATGGCACCGGCAACCGGTGTATTGGTGTAGACTGTCCGCCCCTGAAAACGCATGTTCTCAACCTGATACAGTTTAAAAACTTTATGCGAGGAAGCACCCAGGACGTTCAAGGCACTGGAGGCATAGGCTCCGGTATTATGGGTCATATCCATGTCAACAGCTGTCAGCCGGCCTTCATTAGTAACCCCAATTCTGACTCTCGAACGGCTGGCGTGACGAACACGGGTTGAAATCATCGTTTCTCTTCGGTTGTAGACCAGCTTCACCGGTTTGCGGCACATTTTCGATAAAACAGCGGCCACCGGTTCCAGTGTTACTTCAAGCTTGCCGCCAAAACCACCGCCAATAGCCGGGCTGTTAATTCGTACTTTATTATAGGGCAGGTCAAACAGGTCCGAGAAAATGCACCTGAAACCAAAGGAATTCTGGCAGGGTGTAAAGACCGTCAGCTTGTTGTCGTGGCGGTAATCCGCTATGGCAACGTGGGTTTCAATCGCCCCATGATGAATAGCAGGAGTAGTAAAGGTTTCTTCAAAGATATGGTCTGCGGCCTTAAAGCCGGCTTCGATGTCACCGGCTTCGACGTCACTGGTTCCAACAATATTGCTGTCACCGTGGATTGGCACCGCCCCTTCCGCCATCGCTTCAAGAGAATCAAAAACAGCCGGCAGCTCTTCATATTCCACTTCAATCAGACCAATGGCTTTTGCTGCAATCTCCGCTGTATCTGCGGCAACAGCTGCAACCCGGTCACCGACAAAGCGAACCCTGTCATCAAAAATCCGTTCAGTTTTGGGGATATCATGTTCGATAAAACGAAGCGCGCTATTGTAACGCTTGTCCGGTGTGTTCATATGGGTGGCAATCGCTCTGACACCCTTTAATTGACTGGCTTTAGTCGTATCGATGGAAATGATCTTTGCATGGGCATGGGGACTAAAGAGGACTTTTGCATAAAGCATACCCGGAAGCTTCATATCATCGACATAGACTTTACGTCCCGTGACTTTAAGCGATGCGTCACGAATCGGTGTTCCTTTTCCCAGAACGTTGAATTTTTCCTCCATCAGTCTTCCTCCTGTAAAAGTCGCGATGCCAGCATAATAGCTTCAACGATTTTCTCATAACCTGTACAGCGACACAGATTACCATCAATAGCTTTACGGATTTCTTCTTCGGTGGGAATCGGATTTCTATCAAGTAAAGCTTTGGCCGAAATAATCATTCCAGGTGTGCAGTATCCGCACTGGACGGCGCCTGCTTCAATAAAGGCCATCTGTATGGGATGCAGGACTTCACCGCTTGAAAAGCCTTCAATGGTCATGATTTGTGCACCATCTGCTTTTTTACCCTTTATTAAACAGGACTTTTGTGCACCACCGTTAAACAGCACCATACAGGCGCCGCAATCGCCAGTTGAGCATCCACATTTGGTACCGGTCAGGCCGATGACTTCTCGCAGGATGTGGAGTAATGTCCAGTTTTTCTCGATATCCAGTTCATAAGCGTCCCCATTCACCGTCATTTTGATTGTTTCCATTACCCCACCTCATTTCTGCTCTCAAAGAAGGCACTTGCATTCTCATAAAAAATCTTTTCAATAATCCTATCAGTTAAGCCCATCTGGGATAAATAAGCTTTTAAGGACATTAACTTATCGGGACAATCAAGCTCACTACTTACATCTGCTCCGTCAAAATCACTGCCGGAGGCGATGACATCCTGACCACCCAGTTCAAGCATCCGATAAATGTGTCTGAAAATCGCTTCCTTGGGCTCAAACCGACCATCACCGACAAAAGGCTCATGAAGGTTAAAACCTACCAGACCGCCCCTTCGGACAATTTCCTTAAACTGCTCATCGGTCAGATTTCGGCTATGGTCAAATACTGACCGCATATTGGAATGGGAAGCAACAAAAGGCTGACTGGTCAGTTGACAGACTTCATCAAAGCCCTGTTCATTAATATGGGAGAGATCGATGACCATTCCCTTGGTCTCCATTTCAACCACTACTTCACGACCAAACTTAGACAGACCGCCGGGCTTAAGATGACCTGAAGCGATGTCATTGCCGTTGTTCCAGGTCAGGGTCATCATCTTGAATCCCCGATTGACATAATCTGCCACCATAGAGAGTTCCCCTCCCAGGGCAGCTCCGTTTTCGATGGAAAGCAGAATCTTTCTGTTCTCCCCTAATTCAGGGTAAGTTTCTTTCAGCCAATCCAAATAAGGAAGATGGGACAAGGTATGATTGATGGCTTCTTTCCCTGACAAATCTTCAGGTACGAACACAGCGAAAAAAACCGTCAATTCATCAATATTTTGGCATTTATCCAGTGAAAAATGGCGAGAATACTCTTTTAAACCCTGTTTATTTTTCTTGAGCTCATAGAGTGTATCCATATGCAGATCAAACCATCGATTCATAACGTCACCCAATTTTTCCAGTTAGCGCACCAGTGGGACACACATCCACACAAAGACCGCATTGTCGACACTTTTGCTCGTCAAACTTCATCTCCGGAAAATCAATCTCTCGAGCATCATAGCAACAGACTGTCACACACTTTCCACAATCGACACAATGGGCTTTGCCATTCTCACAATAAGCATTGAAAGAAAATGTGAAGGGAGTCATGATTTCCTCAGAAACCATGTGCTCCAGAGCCACGCGATGAGCCTTGTCAACAGAGTCATAGCCCAGCGATTTTAGTCGTTTGGACAGGTCATAGCACATTTGTTCCACTGTTTCGACACCTTTAAGAATCCCAACCGTACAAAGACCCAAGCCGTAAGCACCGGCCATCAGGTATTCGATGGCGTCATCCACTTTCATAATACCGCCGGTGGCATACAAGTTTTTTAGCTCTGGATGCTTTTTCGCAATATCAGCATTTATCCTTAGTGCGATTGGCCTAATCGCTTCTCCGGTGAGATAGCCGTAGCCGCCAGGCGTCATCATCGCTGGACGACCGGTAGTGACATCAATCTTCAGGGCCGGGCCGATAGAGTCAATGGCACAGATACCATCAGCACCCCGTTCAAGGCATTCACTGCCAATCTCAACCACATCCGGCCAGTTGCCACTGAGTTTACAGATAACCGGAATATCGACATGATTTTTAGTGTACTCCAGCATCGGAAGCATGGTGTCTTTCGTATAGGAAACCAGCTCAATCATATGGGCTCCTGCCAGTTCGGCATCTCTGACGATGGCTTTGGCTTCTTCCGGCGTGTGGCCCACACTGGCAATTAAAGTCGCACCTGCTGCTACCGATTCAGGAATCTCCTTCTCATACCATTGAAGCCGATCAATATCCGCCCATTTCTCGCTGTTAATCAGACTGGTATTACCAATTCGACTCATATGGTTGGTCGGGTTTTCAGCCGCTTCAAGCCTGATGGTCTTTGTGACCACTGCACCAAACCCTGCCTGATGGGCCTTGATAATCCCTTCCGCCGCATAAGACAGCGGACCTGATGAAAGGATAAAGGGGCTTTGCAGCCTTTTTCCACAGAATTCAATATCGATTGCCGCACCTTCTAATCGGTTCTTATCAAACATTTGCTATTCCTCCGTATTTACAGACCAGAAGCCCTGTGCCGCCGATCGCATTTCTTCTTTTACTTCCACCGCATTTATCGTCAGCAGTTTGCCATTGCGTTTAAGCCATTTGCCATCCACCATAACGTCCATGACATTTTGGGGATTCATAAAGAGGACAATCTGCTCATAAACATTGTGATCAGTGATTGGCGTTGGCAGATCAAGTGAAACACTGATGATATCTGCATAAGCCCCTGGAGCCAATTTACCGGCTTGAGGTTTTCCAATCGCTTCTGCCCCCATTTCTGTCGCCATCTTATAGACAGTCTCAGCAGACATGACCTGGGGGTTCTTCTGGTTGGCTTTGTGCATCAGAAAGGCCCCACGCATCACTTCAAAGAAGTTGTTGATGTAGCCATCGGTTCCCAGACCGACGGTCATACCACGTTCCAGCATTTTCGTTAAAGGGGCAAACCCTCCGCCCACTTCACAATTGGAAAGCGGCATGGATACAGCCCTGACTTGTCGTTTGGCCAGTATATCCAGCTCTTGGTCTGAGACCTGTACCACCTGGGAGGCCAGAACCGATTCATCCAGATAATTATGGCCCTCATAAATGTCAACCGGCTTCTCATTTCGGTTTTTAAGACACCATTCCGGTTCATAATCGCTTTCGCTCAAATGCATATGAATCGTAGTGCCAATACTTTTGGCCATTTCTTTGGCCCTAATCACAAATTCGTCGGAACAGGTGAAAAGGGTATGGATGCTCATAATACCATCTACGAGCCCTTGAGTTTCACTGGCCTTTTCAATAAATCGCAGGTTTTCTTCCAGCCAGCCAATTCCATTCTCAGCACTGATTCTTTCACAGGCTTCAATAGAAAGGCGTCCACGCAATCCACTGGCTTCAATGATACTTTTTTCAAGTTCCAGAACCCCCGGTTTGGCCATGGGTGCTTCCAGTACATCAACAAATGAAGTAACACCGCTTTCAATCATCTCAAGACAGGCCATTTTAGTCGTAGCAGTCACCTCAGCATGATCCACACGATTTTCAATATATGGCCACCAGTAATCTTCAAGAAAATCGCTAAAATCCTCAACAATCGATGCCACATGGATGCCATGAGACAGAAATCCATACATATGGTTGTGGCCGTTAACAAATCCTGGCATCAGCATCCTGTCTTCGAATTGAAGCCGCTCATCACAAGGCTCTTTTTCAAAGTCTCTTGTAGGTCCTATACCCATAATGATCCCGTCTTCAATCAAAATGCTCCAATTTTTTTTCAAACCGTCTGTGGCCAGTAACCACTTGGCATCCATTATCATTCGCATTATGCTTCCTCCATCACTTAAAAGATCTTCTTTTGATAAACCGACCCTCGGGTATGACTAGCTTGTCCTGCATCTCATCCAATAGCAGGCCATCCTCAACCACCTGTCTGCCCCTTAAAAAAACGTGCTCAACGCTGCAATTTGTTTTCCAGTTTTCATATGGTGTGTAATCGACCTCCTGATGTTGACTATCCTTTGAAATGAGCGTTTCCTTATCCAGTCGCACAAGGATCAGATCAGCATCACTGCCCACGGCAAGACACCCTTTTTGCGGGTACATGCCAAAGATTTTTGCCGGATTTCCCGATAAAACCTGGGACAATTGGATCAGATCCATCCCTCTTTCCAAACCATGATGGATAGATAAGACCATTCGGTTTTCAACAGATGGCATCCCTTTGGGAATATTTCTGAAATCCGTCAAGTCTTCATCCTTCTGACTATGCAGATTAAAAGAGCAGTGATCGGTGGCAATATTCTGTATTACTCCTTCAAATAGACCCTGCCACAGCTTTTCCTGGTCTTCCTTTTTACGAAGAGGCGGACTTATCATGAATTTAGCCGCTTCTTGAGCTTCCAACTGGTATCGCTTCTCATCCAAAAGTAAATACTGGGGACAGGTTTCAGCGTAAATATCAGAAAAGTTTTTTCGCCCTTCAAGAATCGCATCCAGTCCGGCAGCCGAGCTCAGGTGGACAATATAGATTGGTGCCTGAACTTGAGCCGCCAAAGAAATAAAGCTGTCAATTGCTTCTACTTCTGCGTTTTCCGGTCTTGATGCCGGGTAATATGCAGGTGTTAACAACCCTTTATCTGCCATCTGGTCCTCAAGTCCTTCAATTATCTCACCACGCTCACAGTGACAACTGACCAGGGTCCCTAATTCGCCTGATGTCTTCAGGAGTTCCCTAATTGTCCCGGTATCGCCCATGCCTTCCAGGTTGGTCATATAGATTTTAAAGGAAGTGACGCCTTGTTCTTTCATTTTAACCATTTCTTCTGGCATCCGCTCATGCCATTCGATGAGGGTCATATGGAATCCATAATCACACCAGGCTTTCCCCCTGGCCTTATGATGCCAGGTATCAAGAGCTGCTTGAAGAGACTGGCCCTGACTCGGCTCGGTAAAATCAATCACTGTCGTTGTTCCACCAGCAAGGGCTGCTCTGGTACCGCGATAAAAGTCATCTGAGGTGGTTCCTCCAGACCAGGGCATATCAAAATGCGTATGGACATCAACACCACCCGGCATCAAAACCATGCCATCTGCATCAATGACTTTTTCTTCAGGTAAAAGCTTAAGCTCAGATTCAATTTCTGTAATAAGCTCTCCAATTATTCTCAGATCACCACTAAAAATATTTTCTTCTGTAACGATTCTAGCATTCTTGATTAACATACTTGACCTTTCTACGTTTGAATAACTATCTCGATAAAACGATAGAAAACGCCAGCAAGCGGCCTTTGAAAAAGGTTACCAAACTGACGTCTATCATATAATGTCTATCATAACTGTTTAGTCTTTAACTATTCTTTTTTAAGCGCTTATTTACCCTTGCTAAATGGTACTCCCAGGGCACAGGGATCGCCTGATTTCTGGCCAAAGACCGAAACCATGACAATGGTCAGCACATAGGGAATCATTAAAAGCAGCTGGGTTGGTATGTCACTGCCAAAGGACTGAATCCTGAACTGCATGGCCTCTCCCGCACCAAAGAGCAGGACCGCCAGCAAAGCACCCACAGGGGTGTATCTGCCGAAAATAACCGCCGCCAGGGCAATAAAGCCACGGCCGCTGACCATATTTTCGGTGAAAAAAGACAACAGACCCAGTGACAGATAGGCGCCGCCCGCTCCAATAAACATCGAGCCGCCAATGGTACTCAGGTATCGGATTTTTTCAACACTGAGACCCACAGAATCAATCGCCGCCGGATATTCACCGGTTGCTCTGACTCTCAGCCCCGGTCTGGTCTTGTACAGAAACAGACTCAGCAGGATAACCGCCAGAATCGTCAGGTACACCGGCAGGGTAAAACCGCCGCCAATCTCTGTAAATCCTGCCACCTTCATCGACCCTTCCTTCATCCCAAACAGGGTCCGGTAGAGGGTCGTCGTCAGGCCTTCAGCAATGATATTCAGGGCAATCCCCACCACCACCTGATTGGCTTTGATTCCCACCGTCAGCCAGGCAAAGAGCAGGCCGACCACTGCGCTGACACCCAGAGCAAAGAGCATTCCCAGCCACACATTGCCAAACAGATAGGACCCGACCACACCGGAAAAGGCACCAATCAGCATCATCCCTTCCGCTCCGATATTTATCACACCGGCCAGGTGCATGATCAGAATCCCCATTGCCGCCAGAAGAATCGGCGTTGATGTATTTATTACAGTTGTCAGGAAACTTAATAGATTCACTGGGATACTTCCTTTCTTTCCAACCGCTTTCTTTCAAGAAGCTTTCCTAAACCCTCAGACTTTTTGAAGCTGAACGGCTTGAACTGATCCACCACCACAAATATGATAACCAGTCCCTGGATGATATAGATGACGGCAATCGGCAGTCGGGTGAACATCTGAACCGCGTTTCCGCCGCTTCTAAGAGCACCGAACAGAATCGAGGAGAAGAAAATTCCGATGGCACTGCTGTTGCCCAGAAGGGCTACCGCAATCCCGTCAAAACCGTATCCAGCCGACAGACCTTCCAGCAGTTTATGCTGAACGCCCAGCACTTCCATGCTGCCCGCCAGGCCACCGATTCCGCCCGAAATAACCATCGCCATCAGCACCATCCGTTTTACCGGAATCCCTACATATTCAGCGGCGTCTTTGTTGGTTCCCACTGTTGCCATTCTGAATCCCTGGGGGGTATATTTCCAGTAGATATAATAGACCACCAAGGCCGCCAGAGCAATGAATAATCCAATCGTCAGCTGGCTGTTGGGAATCAGCTTAATCAGCTTGGCACTGTCCATGATGATGTCCGACTGGGGATAGGTCGCCTTTTCTTCCATCATCGGTCCGTTGACCAGGGCTGATACGATATACACTGCCACATAGTTCATCATTACTGTGGTAATCATTTCGCTGGCATTAAAACGGTTCTTTAAAAATCCGACAATCCCTCCCCAGAAGGCGCCTCCGATAAAACCTGCCAGGAGTGCCAGCGGCACATGCAGCACCATCGGCAGCTCCATATAGACCGCGACATATGTGGAAAACAGGGCTCCCATGTAAAGCTGGCCTTCGATCCCGATATTGACCAGGCCGCACTTATAGGCAAATCCATAGGACAGACCGACAAAAATCAGCGTTGTCGCTTTGACCAGTGTTGCCGCAATGGCCATTTTTGAACCAAAGGCCCCCTGCCACATGACCTGATAAACTTCCACCGGATTCTGCTGAATCAGAGCTATGATGAGTGCTCCGAATATCAGCGCAAATACAATGGATAAGAGGGGTTTTATTATATTTGTTTGCAGTTTCATTGATGCCTCCTGAGTATGGTTCAATCTTAATTCCCTGATTTTTCTAAACTTTTCAGTCCTTATGGAGCCAATATCTTTATTCTATATTCTCTGGCAAAAAATAAAGGCGCATTGATTAAAAATCAATAACGCCTTTGTTATTTCGATACAATATTTTCTTTGTGCCGTAATAATAACATGGTTATCCTATGATGTCAACATAAATCTCATCGCAATAATAATTTATTATCACGACTTTTTCTAAAAGCTCTTTTCTCTTTGATACATCACTATCTCCGTTGCCAATTGATTTGCTTTTTTTGCCATCTCATCGGTATCTATTGAAGTCAATTCTCCATCCTTGGCAACAATTTTCCCATTTACAATCGTCATCTTTGTATAGGAATGATTTCCCAGAGAAACCAGGGATACTAATGGATCATGGCATCCCGCATAGGCAATGTCGTTCAGATCAAAGAGAATCAGATCTGCCCCCATATTCTCTTGAATATAACCGATATCATTTCTACCAAGAACTTCAGCGCCCCCTCTTGTTGCAACTTTTAGACACTCATATGCGTTTAATCCCTGGGTTCCGTATTTTAAATGATTCAATAAATACATCCGCCTTACTTCTTCCCACATGTTTGATCCATCATTGCTGGCACTGCCATCAACAGCCAGACTGAGTTTTGCTTTACTTTTCACCAATTCGCTGGTTCTACAGATTCCACTGTTTAATTTCATATTGCTTGAAGGACAATGGGCAATTCCACTACCATTCAAGCGAGATATTTCCTGATCATTCAAGTAAATGCTGTGGGCAAACCAAACATCTTGTCCGACCCATTCTAAGGATTCCATTAATTCAAAGGGGCGAAGTCCATATTTCTCTAAACAAAATTTTTCTTCATCTTTTGTTTCTGCCAGATGGGTATGAAGCATCACTTTATTTTGCCTCGCCATTTTAGCTGTTTCTTTCATCAGTGAATCCGTAACCGAAAAAGGCGAACACGGTGCCAGGGCAATTCTTGTCATCGCAAAATCGCCAGTGTCGTGATAGCTGTCAATCAGCCTTTGAGAATCATTTAAAATCTCCGTCTCTGTTTGCACAACACTCATCGGCGGCAGACCCCCATCATCTACCCCTAGTGACATAGACCCTCTGGTTGCATGAAAGCGGATCCCAATCTCTTTTGCTGCTTTAATCTGAGTATCGATCAGCTGACTGCCAGCCCCTTGTGGAAAAACATAGTGGTGATCTGCCGTATAGGTACAGCCGGTTCTCAATAATTCACTCATCCCAACCATTGCACCATAATAAATTGCTTCTTCATCCATATGCTGCCAGAATTGATATAATCCTTTGAGCCAGGGAAATAGGGGTAATTCCTGAACCTCTTTTATTCCCCGAAATAAAGTCTGATACAAGTGATGGTGGGTATTTACAAAGCCTGGTAAAGCTACCAGTCCATTGCAGTCAACCACCTGGTTAACTTTTGTGTACTTTTCATCCAAACTTTTGCCAATTTCCATAATGACCCCATCTTCCACAAAGAGATCAGTCTCCTCTAAAATTTCATCATCATGATTAAAAGTATAAATTGTTTTAATTTTTTTCAACAGTAAACTGGACATGATCGATCCTTTCTGATCAAGCAAGTGGTTATGGGCACAAAAAAACCACATTATTTACTCGATCTGAGTATTTAATGTGGTTAACTCAACACAAATTCTGCCTTATTATATAATTGTTCTCCAAAAAAATCAAGCGCTTCAATAAAAATCCTTTGGCATAACACTGCTACACTTAAAATAGAATGACTGATTAATGATGACCTGTTTTCAGAAACTCCCTTAAACAATTCGACCAGCTATCGTTTTTTAAAAACATCTTTACTTCATGCTCATCATTACGCAAATGATCTTCGCTATCACTATAAACGCCAGGATTACTACTGTTTTCGAACCCTTCTCTGGTCGAAAATAGCGTGAACTTAGCCTGATAGGGTTCATGCCCTTTTATACAGTATAAGCTGCATAAGCCACATTCATTGCAGAGATCATCAATATGAATAACGACCTTTTTTTGTTCCAGCTCAATCACACGATTAGCCCGGTTAGGACATAGATCCACACAATTATTACAGGCTGAACATAATGACGTATAGGCTTTTGCCTGTTTGAAAATTTTTCTTTCCTTGTATTGATACAAGCTTTCTTCACAAGCACTTAAAGATAAATTTTCCAGTTTTTCCAAATCAATGGTCGCCGGACAATCAACTCCCGAAGCTGCAGTAATCAGGCGATTAAAATTCTTGTAACCACCTGACTTCAGTAGTAAAGATGAAACGGTTACCGGCTTAATGCCACAGGCCAGGATATCAGAGATGTTATGCTCATCCGCACCGCCTGAATAAGATATGGGCAGTTTACCATCAAACTGCCTGGCCAGAATATCGGCTACGCCAATTGCTATAGGATAAAGGGCTGGTCCTGATAAGTACATATTATCACCGGTGAGTTCATGATTAGCATTTTTTACCGGAAGTGTATTCGTAAGTTTAACCCCGAATATTTTTCCATCTTTTTCAGCTTCTGACATGAGTCTTTTGAGCATATCTACGGCACTGTCCAAATCGATATCCAATTCAAAAACATGGTCGTCCAATAGAATATGCTGATAGCCTTGCTTATCAAGAATGCTTCTGACGCTCTCTTTACCTAAAAGCGTTGGATTTAGCTTGACATAAACATTCATAACCTTATTTTTAAGGAGATGTCCGGCAATTACTTCAATCTCCTCTTTCTTGCAGCCGTGCATGGTAGAGAGGGCAATGGTATTGCTGATAAAAGGACTGATATTTTTAATATAATCCCTTGAAATATTGTCAAACAAATCCACATTTTCCAGCAGATAAGCGATATCTTTTTTCCATTCCTCAGCTTGGGAGGCATCCATAAGTTGATTGATAAACCCATCCACAGGCTCACTTTGTATCCCTGCTAAATCATATCCAACGCTCATAATGAATTCAAATTCATCGGGATCACCCAGATCGAATTCCTTTATCAGCACTTTTAGAAGAAGATAGGCTTTGATATATTCCGCTTTCGCTTCTTCGATAGACAACTCAGTCGACCATTCTGTATTAAAAACTTCTGTGGCAGCGTATATACAGGGTTTGACAATTCCTAATGCTTCACCCGTCAGTATCTGAACAGTTTTCAGTTCAAAGCAGGACGCGCCCGCCCCATAAGCGGCGACAATATTTCCCGCAAGCTGCGTATGCGGGCCAGCAGCAGGACCTATATTTTGCCCCGTTGAACAGTTTTTATTTCTGTCTACCGGGACATCAAGAAAGCATTTTTTTTCCTTATATCCTTTAAGCAGATCTGCTAAAAGCATTTCAAACGAAATCGGCACCATTACATCACTCATATAGTTTCCTCCATAATTCGGCCGCGCTTTCCACACATTTAGCCGATAAGTTTTCGGTGTCAGCCATCATCTTCTTATGCCGCATCAAAACTTTTCCATTGATAATTGTGGTGTCTGTATGATTTCCGGTAATACCAAAGAAAAGATGGCCATCAATGTTACTTTCATTAAGCGGTGTATAAGGTCGATAGTCAACAATAATCACATCGGCTGCTGCGCCTTCTTTTATTATACCTAGAGTCTCACCAAATATTTTCGAAGCGATTCTGGCATTATTTTCAAATAACATCGCTGACGTTTCTGCAAAGCCTCTATCCGGATTCCCGCTTTGGTGCTTTTGCAGTACCAGGGCAGCCTTTGCCGATTCGAGCATGTCAAAGGTATATCCATCAGTACCAAGACAGACGGTTATCCCTTTGTCAATCATTCTCAATACATCCGGTACGCCCACAGCATTTGCCATATTGGACTGGGGATTATGGATAACGGTAACACCTGATTCTTTCAGAATATCCATATCCTCTTTAGAAATATGGACACAATGGCCTGCCAAAGTATTCTCGTTCAATATGTCAAAACGCTTCAATCTTTCTACCACTGAACATCCATATTCTTTTAAGGAATGTTCCTGGTCATAAAGGCCTTCAGCAACGTGTACATGATAACCAATTTTCCGGGAATTTCTTTCTTTGCAAATTTTGAGTGTTTCATCACTCAGCGTAAACGAAGCATGTAAACCGATCAGGGTTTCAATCATTGTGCTATTTTCAAGACTTTCTGCGAAGTCAAAAGACTCTTCTACCGCTTGCAGCATTTTCTCTTTTCCGTCTCTATCTGATATTTCATAAGAAAGACAGGTTCTTACACCTGTTAACGCGGCCGCTTTTTCCAACGCATACAGACTTCCAGTCACTTCTTTATAGCTTGCATGATGGTCAATTAATGTTGTCACACCATTTCTGATACATTCAAGATAAGCTGCAATTCCAGAGTTATAAGTTTCTTCCAGTGTCATATGCCGGTCTAAATTCCACCAGGTTCCTTCCAGAATTTCCAGAAAATTTTGAGGATGGTTATCCGGTATACTCATCCCTCTGGCAAAAGCACTGTAAATGTGATGGTGGGCATTGATATAGCCTGGCATTATAAACATTCCCTGTGCATCAATATAATCTGAACCGGGATATTTCTGCAAAAGGACCTGGGTCTCTCCAACTTCTTCGATGTGATTTGCGTCTATCACTAATGCTCCATTTTTTAAAAAAGGTCTTAATGGATCTCTGGTAATCAGCCTTCCATTTCCTATCAATATTTTTCCGGATTTCGTCATCGTCATGTCTCCAATTATTTAGAATACGGTGTATTTTCAAGCGGCAATGATGTTCTAAAGTTCCCATCCCATTTATAGTAAGCGGCCTGTGTTGCAGGCGCTGTCGGGATCAGGGTAATTTCTCCTACCCCTTTCGCCCCATAAGCTAACTCAGCATGATTCTTCTCAATCAGAATCGTTTCTATATCTGGTGTATCAGTTGAACGTAAAAGCCCCAATTTTCCAAAGCTTGCTGTCGGACAACCATTTTTAATTTTTAGATCTTCTGTCAACGCATAGCCCAGGCCCATTACAATACCACCTTCTATCTGACCTTCTACATTAGTCGGATTAATGGCCCGGCCCACATCATGGGCTGCCACTACCTTATCGACTTTTCCATCTTCCCCCAGTATAACAACCTGACAGGCGTATCCATACTCCAGATGACTGACCGGGTTTGCTTTATCACTTCCCATCGGATCAGTAATACCAGTAAATTCTTCAT
Organism: Eubacteriaceae bacterium ES3; assembly: GCA_030586155.1. NCBI lineage: Bacteria > Bacillati > Bacillota > Clostridia > Eubacteriales > Eubacteriaceae > Eubacteriaceae bacterium ES3. The sequence continues at coordinate 2,398,793 of CP130741.1, forward strand.
AGTAGACTTTTCCTTCCAGTTCTGAAAGGCTATGATTATTCAGATCCTGTGCGAGTTTAAGGCTGGCCCTTCTGGTCGTTTCACCATTAATAACCGTTTGCCTTGAAGCTGTACTGGTTCCTGAATCAGGGGTAATATCTGTATCCGGATCTGAGACTATCACGTCTTCTGGTTTCAAACCAGTGGTTTGACATAAGATTGTTCTCATTGTTTCGGCAATTCCCTGGCCCATGCAGGAGGCACTGGTTCTTAACGATACCTTGCCATCGATAATTACCAGACGTACACGACCGGTATCTGGAATCCCCACGCCCACACCTGCATTCTTGATGGCACAGGCTATGCCAGCGCGTTTATAGTTATCATAATAAGCATCTTTAACTGCTTCAATACACTCCAAAAGTCCAGTACCTTCATCGACAATCTGTCCATTGGGCAAAGTCTGTCCCGGTCTGATAGCATTTAAATGCCGTATTTCATAGGGGTCTAATCCGACTTTCTCAGCCAGCAAATTAATATTACATTCTGTGGCAAATATCGTCTGTGTTACTCCAAAGCCCCTAAATGCCCCGCTGGGAACGTTATTGGTATAAACTGCCTTGCCGATTATATCTATATTCTGATAATTATATGGTCCAGCTGCGTGGGTACAGGCTCTTTGCAGGACCGGACCGCCCAATGAAGCATAGGCCCCGGTATCAGCGTTCAATCGCAGCTTCATCGCGGTCAGTCTGCCATCTTTATCGCAAGCTGTGGTTAATTCCATCTCCATTGGATGACGTTTAGGATGAACAAGAAAACTTTCTTCTCTTGTCAGACTAACACGCACCGGAAGTTTTGTAATATATGCCAGCAGAGCAGCATGATGCTGAACACTCATATCTTCCTTACCGCCGAATCCGCCCCCAACAACTGCACTTTTTATCCGCAGCTTTTCTTTGGGAATTCCCAAAAGCATGCTTATTTCACGATACTCATCATAAATCCCCTGACCGCCAGTATAGACAGTTAAACGCTCCTGCTCAGGAACAGCCAAAGCAGTCTCAGGCTCCAGAAAAGCGTGTTCCTGATGAGGTGTTGAGTAAGACATGGTCACAACATGGGCTGACTCACGCAAAGCCTTGTCTACTTGACCTCTTTTAATCACTTCTGTCCGGTAGATATTTCCGCCCTCATGAATATCCTCAGCGTTTTTTTCTATCGCTTGC